>CAWALD010000001.1:0-957187 GCA_963782875.1 uncultured Alphaproteobacteria bacterium
CTCCGCACCGAGCTTCGTCTGGGCGGTGATCCTGATGCTGGCCTTCGCCTTCTATCTGCCGCTCTTTCCGATTGCCGGGCGGCTGAGTGACACGATCAACATCCAGCCGATAACCGGCTTTCTGCTCATCGACACGCTCTTGCGCGGCAATTTTGCCGCTTTTGCGGATGCCGCACGGCACATCGTGCTGCCCGCCTTTGCCCTGGCGTTGGCGGGCATAGGGCAGGCGGCGCGGCTGACCCGGTCGTCCATGATCGAGACCTATGACAAGCCCTATATCGAGATGGCGCGCTCCTATGGCTTCATGGAAAGCCGCATCGCCAACCATTTCGCCTTCCGGCCCTCGCTCATTCCCTCGCTCACCATTATCGGCCTCGACTTCGCCGCGCTCTTGGCCAACGCCTTCCTTGTGGAGTCCGTTTTTGCCTGGCCCGGCCTGTCGCGCTATGGCGTGCAGGTGATCCTGAGAAAGGACCTCAACGCCATCGTCGGCACCGTACTCATCATCTCGGCCATGTTCCTTGTGGTGAACATCCTGGTCGATCTGCTGATCGCCTTTATCAATCCGCGCATCCGCCTGTCCCAGAGGCCGGCATGAGGCGTGCGCTCTATATTCTCCTGCGCAACCCGTTGTCGCTGCTGGGTCTGGCCCTGGTGGCGGTGGTCGTCCTGAGTGCGCTGACCGCCGATTTCGTGACCCCGTTTCCGGCCGATCGCGGGGCGGAGGTACATTTCGAGGTCGCCAATCAGGCGCCGGCCTGGCCGCACATTTTCGGCACCGATCTGGTCGGTCGTGATCTGTTCTCGCGCATCATCTACGCCTATCGGATATCGCTGCTGCTCGGGGCGGTCGTGCTCGCCATCGCGGTGCCGATCGGCGTGACGATGGGGCTCGTCGCCGGTTATTTCGGCGGCTGGGTCGATTTCGTCCTCATGCGCATCACCGATGTCTTCCTCTCCATCCCGCCGCTGGTGCTGGCCATGTCGATCATGGGGGTTCTGGCGCCGACCCTGACCAATGGCATGCTGGCGGTCACCGCCATGTGGTGGCCCTGGTACACAAGGCTCGTCTACAATCTTGCCCGTGCCGAAAAGGAAGAAGGCTATGTGCTCGCCGCCGAGGTGCTCGGCGCGTCCCGGCTGCACACGATCTTTCGCGAGATTCTGCCCAATTGCGTCCCCGCCATCGTGACCAAGATGACGCTCGATATGGGCTTCGTCATACTGATCGTGTCCTCGTTGTCCTTCCTGGGGCTCGGTGTGCAGCCGCCGACGCCTGACCTCGGGTCCATGGTCGCCCAGGGCGCAAGCTACATGCCCGATTCCTGGTGGCTGACGATCTTCCCCGGCCTGGCGATCCTTGTGGCAGTGTTCGGCTTTAACCTCGTCGGGGACGTCCTGCGCGAACTTCTGGGAGCCGACCAGTGAGCGACCGGACCTTACGCATTTCCAACCTGCATCTCGGCTTTCGCACGCATTCCGGCCTTGTCGAGGTTCTGCATGGCATCTCCCTGAGCATTGCCAAGGGGGAACGTGTCGCGCTCGTCGGTGAATCCGGGTCGGGCAAATCCGTCACCGCCCGTATCGTTCTGGGGTTGCTCCAGGAGCTTCGCGGCGCCCGCATTTCCGGCCGTCTCGAATTCGAGGGCCGCGATCTCGGCAGGCTGTCGAGGCGCGAACGGCACGGCCTGCGGGGCACGCGCATGTCGATGATCTTTCAGGATCCCACCTCGTCACTCAATCCCGTCTTCCGCATTTCCGAGCAGTTCCACGAAGTGCTGAAGCGCGGAACTCCGCGAATATCGCGTGCTGATGCGGACCGGCGGGCGGCCGCGGCGCTAGCCGACGTGTCCATCGGCGAGCCGGAGCGGGTGCTGCAATCCTACCCCTTCCAGCTTTCCGGCGGCATGAACCAGCGCGTCATGATCGCCATGGCGCTCATCAACGAGCCGTCCCTGCTGATCGCCGACGAACCCGGCACGGCACTCGATGTGACCGTGCAGGCGCAAACGCTTCGCTTGATGCGCGAACTGGTTGAAGAGCACGGCACGTCGGTGCTGTTCATCTCGCACAATCTTGGCGTTGTGCGCGAATTCGCCGATCGCGTCTATGTCATCTACAAGGGCCGGATCGTGGAGCAGGGACGCACTGCGGCGCTCTTCGAGGAGCCGCGCCACCCTTACACACGGGCGCTTATGGCCGCGGTTCCGCGCATCACCGGCGGCGGAATTCCCGAACTGGCCGACGACCCCGAGACGTTCTCGGCGCCGCTCGAGGTACATGAGGGGGCCGAAGAGCCGGAGGCAGCCTCATGACCGAGCTTCTGACGCTGGAGTCCGTATCCAAGGTGTTCGAAGTCGGCGGCCACAAGGTGCGCGCCGTCAGCGACGTCTCGTTCACGGTCGAGCAGGGCGAGTGCCTGGCTGTGGTCGGGGAGTCGGGCTCCGGAAAGAGCACCATCGCCAACATGATCCTCGGCATCTATCCGCCATCGGCCGGCAGCATCCGCTTGCGTGGCGAAGTCTTGCCGAACCGGCGCCAGCTGGTGCATCGGCGCGCCATCCAGCTCGTCCAGCAAAACCCTTTGTCCGCGCTCAATCCCAAACGCTCGATCGGGGCGTCGCTGCGTCTTGCCCTTGATATCCACCGCATTGGAGACAAGGCGCAACGCCGCGATCAGGTGGCGGGTCTGCTCGAGGAAGTGGGACTGTCGCCCGATCTTGCACGCCGTGCACCAGGCGCGCTGTCCGGCGGTCAGCTGCAGCGCGTGGCGATCGCCCGTGCGCTCGCCTGTCAGTCCGAACTGGTCGTGCTGGACGAGCCAACCTCTGCGCTAGATGTTCTGGTGCAGGCGCGCGTGCTGAAGCTTCTGAGCGACCTGAGAACAAAACGCGCCCTGACCTACATATTCATAACCCACGACCTGTCCGTCGTTCGCAATATCGCCGACCGCGTCGCCGTGTTCGAAAAGGGGCGGCTGCTGGAGATGGGGAAGGTTGAGAGCATCTTTGCAGCCCCGCAGGATGTCTACACCCGTCGCCTGATTGGCGCAGTCCCCGTGATCACGAACGAAGAACAGGCGCTCAGAGACCGCTTGATGGAGAAACCTGATGCAGGAAATTGACTATTCCGCTTTCGCCGAAGCGATGGCGGCGCCGGACCGGCAGCCCCAGACGACATTTGATGCGCTTTTCGCGCTCGCGCTGAACACCGTCGGCGCCAAACTGTTCACGCTGATGAGCTTCGATTTCGAGAGAGGCGTCGCGGCCCGCTTCTTCTCCAATATGCCCGATGCCTATCCGGTTTCCGGCACAAAGCCCGTCAACACGACCGATTGGGGGCAAAAGGTTCTGCACGACAAGCAGATCTTCGTCGCCAACGACATCGAGGGCATCGCCAAGGTCTTCGACGACCACCAGCTCATCAAGTCTCTCGGCTGTGAATCGGTGATCAACGTGCCTGTCGTCATCGGCGGCAATGTCGTGGGCACGGTCAACGTCCTGCATGAGGCGGGCCACTTCACGCCCGAAAGGATTGCCGCCGCCGAGACGCTCAAGCTGCCGGCGGCCGTCTGTTTCCTCCTCAATCAGCGCAATCTCGAACAAGGAGCCGAATAATGGCCGACAAGACCATCCGCGTCGCAACCGATGTCGGCGGGACCTTCACCGATCTCGTCTGCTTTGAGACCGACACGTCGACTGGCCAGTCGCGCATCATCACCGCCAAATCGGACACCACGCCCCCCAATTTCGAAGAGGGCGTGCTCAACGTGCTCGAAAAGGGGCAGGTCGATCCGGCGACGGTCGATTTCCTTGCGCATGGCACCACGGTCGTCATCAATGCCCTGACCGAACGCAAGGGCGTCAAGGTGGGGCTCATCACGACCGAGGGCTTTCGTGACACGCTGGAGATCGCGCGCGGCAACCGGCCCGATTTCTTCAATCTGCACTATGAGAAGCCGAAGCCGTTCGTGCCACGCTATCTGCGCCGCGAACTGCCCGGTCGCATGACCTACAAGGGCGAGGAGATCGTCCCGCTCGACCTGTCGGGCCTTCCCGCCATTATTGAGGATTTCAAGGCGGATGGCGTTTCGGCGATCGCCATCAGCTTCCTGCATTCCTATGCCGATCCGGCCCACGAACGGGCAGCGCTCGAAGAGGTCAGGAAGCTGTGGCCGGAGGTCGCCGTCGTCGCCTCGCACCAGATCACCCGCGAGTGGCGTGAATACGAGCGGACCAACACCGCCGTCCTGTCCGCCTATGTGCAGCCGATCGCCGAGCGCTATCTCAAGCGGCTGGACGAGGGGCTCAAGGCCAAGGGGTTCGGCAGAAGCCCCTACATCATGCAGTCCAATTGCGGCGTCGATTCTCTCGAAGCCGTTTCCAAGGTGCCGATCACCATGGTGGAATCCGGTCCTGCTTCGGGGTTCTGGGGAGCGGCAGAGCTGGGCAAGCTGATTGGCGAGCCCAACGTTCTCGCGCTCGATATCGGGGGGACGACGGCCAAATGCGCGCTGATCGAGGACGGGCAGGTCAAGATCATGACCGACTACTGGATCGAGCGGGACCGTACCTCGGCGGGCTATCCGATCATGGTGCCGGTGGTCGACCTCGTCGAAATCGGCAATGGCGGCGGCTCCATCGCCTGGGTGGACGATTTCGGCAAGCTGCATGTCGGACCGCAATCGGCGGGCGCCATGCCCGGGCCGGCAGCCTATGGGCGCGGCGGAACCGAGGCCACGACGACCGACGCCAATCTCTGGCTCGGACGCATCAACCGCGACTATTTCTGCGGCGGCGACCTTGAAGCCGACATGAGCGCTGCGGAACAGGCCATTGCCGCTGTTGGGAAAAAGCTCGGCGTCGACGCCGACGAAGCCGCGCGCGGCATCATCCGCATCGCCAACAACAACATGGTCAACGCCCTCAAGCTCGTTTCCCTCAATCGCGGCCACGACCCCCGCGATTTCACGCTGGTGGCTTTTGGTGGTGGCGGTGCCATGCATGCCGTGGCGCTGGCGGCCGAACTTGGCGTGAAAAAGGTCGTCGTGCCGGCGGGCGCCGCCGTCTTCTCGGCTTGGGGCATGATGATGTCCGACCTGCGGCGCGACTATTTCGTCACGCGCCTCGCCGATCTCAAACCGGGCGCGGCCGAGGGCATCGAGCAGGTGTTCAAGGAGACCGAAGACCGCGCGCGGGCACAATTCGCCGCAGAGGGCGTGCCGGGGGACAAGGTGAAGATCTTGAGATACGGCAAGTTCCGCTACCAGAACCAGGAGCACACCACGGAAGTGCTTCTCGACGAAGGGGATGTGACCGACGCCCGGCTATCGGCCATCGAAGCCGCGTTCCACGAGACCTATGAGCGCGAATATACCTATCGGCTCGATGCGCCGGTGGAGATGGTCGGCATCCACGTCATCGCCTCCGCCGAAGTCGGCAAGCTCACCCCGGTTGAAAAGCCGGCGACCGACGCCCCGCCGACGAAGGCCGAGAAAGGCCGGCGCAAGGTCGACTATGCCCTCGAAGGCGTCCACGAGGCCGTCATTTATGACGGCGACAAGCTGGAGCCGGGCATGAGCTTTTCGGGGCCCGCAATCATCGAGGATCCCGGCACGACCATCGTTGTTCATCCGGGCGATCAGGTGTCGGTCGACGGATATGGCAATATTCACATCGCTCTGGCGGACTGAGGGGAAACATCATGACCTATAATCCCAACGATCCGATCACCCTCGAGATCATCCAGAATTCCCTGCAGGCAACCGCAGACGAAATGTTTGCCGTCATGAAGAAGACGGCGATGAGTTCGATTATCTATGAGGTGCTCGACATGGGCACCGGCATCACCGACGCCCAGGGACAGCTTGCCTCTTCGGGCGCCGGTATTCCCGCCTTCATCGGTGTGCTCGACAAGGCCGTCAAGGTGATGGTCAAGAAGTTCGGCGAAGCCGGCGAGATCGAGCCGGGCGATGTCTTCGTCACCAACGATCCCTATTATGGCGGCGTCACCCACCTCAACGACATCGTCGTCGCCATGCCGGTCTTCTCCGGGGACAAGATCATCGCCTGGACGGCCAATATCGCCCACAATTCGGACGTGGGCGGAATGGCGCCCGGCTCTCTGACCGGGGAGGCGACCGAGATATTCCAGGAGGGCCTGCGGCTCCCGGCCGTCAAGCTGATCTCGCGCGGCGAGCCCATTCGGCCCGTCCTCGACATCATCAAGGTCAATTCCCGCATGCCCGACGTCCTCGAGGGCGATGTGTGGGCCGCGATCGCTTCCGTCCGCATCGGCGCGAAACGGCTTGCCGAACTGGCCGAGAAATACGGTTCGATGACGTTTGAAAAGGCCATGGCCGCCTTTATGGATTTTGGCGAAAAGGTGTCGCTGAGCGAACTCTCCAACCTGCCCAAGGGCACGTTCGAATTGTCCGAGGAACAGGACGACGGACGCACCTTCAACGTCAAGATCACCATCGACGACGAGAATTTCACCGTCGATCTGCGCGACAATCCCGACCAGCTCGCCAATCCGGTCAACACCAGCCGCGACGGCGTCATGGTCGCCGCGCAGATGATCTTCAAATCGCTGACCGATCCCTATTCGCCCGCCAATGAAGGCTCGTTCCGTCCGATCAGGCTGCTGACCCGCGAGGGCTCGGTCTTCCACGCCAAGGAACCGGCACCTATCGGCTTTTACTATGAGATCGAGCTGAGGGTTTACGACATCATGTGGCGGTGTCTGGCCGCACACATGCCGGAGCGCCTCGCGGCAGGACATTTCGCCAGTGTTTGCGGGACCTTCATCGGCGGCATTCATCCTGATACCGGCCGGCAATACACCATTATCGAGCCGCAACTGGGTGGATGGGGCGCCAGCCGCGGACGCGACGGCAACAGCGCCATTTTCTGCGGCTTCCACGGCGAGACCTACAATTGCCCGGCCGAGATCAACGAGGCCCGCAATGGCCTGTTCGTCGATCGGATGACCCTCAACACCGAGCCTGGAGGCGAGGGCAAATATGCCGGAGGCCACGGCATTGTCATGGATTACCGGGTGCGGGCGGACAACGGCTTCCTGACGGTCGGCTACACGCGCTCCAAATTCCCCGCCTGGTCCCTCGACGGCGGACACGAGGGATCGCCGAACTATGTCGAGGTGATCCGCAAGACCGGAGAGCACGAAAAATACGCCTTCGTCTCGGGGCTGACCACGCATACCGACGATGTCATCCGGGTGGTGACGGGCAATGGCGGCGGTATCGGCGACCCACGCGAGCGAGATCGGTCCGCCGTTGCCGAAGACGTGCGAAACGGCCTCGTCGCGCCCGAGCGTGCGCGTGACGTCTATGGCTACAAAGGCTGAGAGAGCGGACGGGCAGTCACCCTGTGTGGCCCAAAGCGATGATGAAGGATAGGTCGAGATGAAAACCCGGCAGCGGCTGGAAGACTTGCAAAAGAAGATGCGGGACGCGGGCGTCGATCTTGTGGCCCTCGGGCCGGGCTCGCACATGCAATGGCTTGCCGGGTTCCATCCCCATGCCGATGAGCGGCCGTGCCTGCTCCTGGTGAGCCCGAAGAGCGCGGCATTTCTCATGCCGGCGCTCAACGCCGAGGGCTCGCGCGGGCACACCGATCTGGCCTTCCATACCTGGAGCGACGCCGAGGGACCGTCCAAAGCTCTTCAGGCAACGCTTGAAGACATCGGTGCAACCAATTCCAAGTCTGTCGTGCTCGACGAAACCATGCGGGCGGACTTCGCCTTGTTGCTGCTCGACGCACTGGACGGCCCCGCCCGCCGCTTCACCGACGACACCGTCGGCGCACTGCGCATGCGCAAGGATCAGGAGGAATACCGGGCGCTCAAGATGAACGCCCAGATCGCCGACCGCGCGATGCAGGCCGGTTTCAGCGCCCTGAAGCCGGGCATGACCGAGACCGAACTCGCCGAGATCATCCGCGACCACTTCGCCTCGGAAGGCGCGGCGCCCGAGTTCTGGATCGTTGGCGGCGGACCCAACGGCGCCTTTCCGCATCATCAGGTAGGCGACCGGAAGTTCATCGAAGGCGATGCCGTGGTCATCGATATCGGCGGACGCAAGAACGGCTATCCAAGCGACATTACGCGCATGGCGGTGGTCGGACACGCGCCAGAGGGTTTCGACGAGGTGCATGCGATAGTCGATCGCGCCGTCAAGGCCGCCCTGGCGGCGGCCCGGCCCGGCGTTTTGGCGAAAGAGGTTGATGCGGCTGCCCGCAATGTCATCGCCGAAGCGGGCTATGGCGAATATTTCGTTCATCGCACCGGCCACGGTCTCGGGGTCGACGTGCACGAGCCGCCCTATATCACCTCGGTCGCCGAAACCGTCCTCGACGAAGGCATGGTCTTCTCGATCGAGCCGGGCATCTACCTGCCGGATCGCTTTGGCATTAGGCTGGAGGAAATCGTCATCCTGCGCGCCGATGGGCCGGAAATCCTCTCCGAACTGCCGCGCGACGCCGCAATCGTCGGGAGCTAGGCATGGCCGAAGGGCTCGACGCCATCACGGCATCGGTGATCCAGGCCGGTCTGGTGGCTGCCGCCGACGAGATGTTCGCGGTTTTGAAGAAGACCGCGATGAGCCCCATCATCTACGAGGTGCTCGATGTGGGGACGGGGGTGACCGACCCGGACGGCGAACTCGTCAGTTCGGGTGCGGGCATCCCCACCTTTGTCGGGGTGCTCGACAAGGCCGTCCGCCGCATCATCGACATCCACGGCAAGAAGGCGATCGGGAAGGGGGATCTGTTCGTGACCAACGATCCCTATTACGGGGGCGTCACCCACCTCAGCGATGTCGTCATCGCCATGCCCGTGTTTGTCGCCGGACAGCTCGTCGCATGGACCGCCTCGATCGCCCATTGGAACGATGTGGGTGGCAAGACGCCGGGGTCCATGGCGGTCGATGTCTCCGAGATCTTCCAGGAAGGGCTGCGTCTGCCTGCCGTCAAGCTGTTCGCGGATGGAAAGCCCATAGCCTCGGTGTTTGACATCATCGCCGCCAATTCGCGTCTGCCCGATTTCGTGCGTGGCGACCTCTGGGCCCAGATCGCAGCGAGCCGCAAGGCTGCCGCACGCATTGCCGAACTGGTCGGGACATACGGAAGCGACACCTATTTTGCGGCACTGGCCGATCTCTTCGAGGAAGGCGAACGCCGGGGGAGGGCAGGACTGGCAGCCTTGCCCCACGGTACCTTCGAGATCGAGGAGGAACAGGACGATGGCGCGGTCTGGCGGGCCGCCATCACCATTTCAAACGACCGCTTCACCGTCGATCTACGCAACAACCCCGCCCAGCGCAACGCGCCCTACAACACCAGCCGTGACGGGGCGGTCATCTCCGCGCAGATGATCTTCAAGGCTCTGAGCGATCCTACGCTGTTCGCCAATGCAGGATCGTTCCGGCCCCTCGAGGTTCTGACCGAGCCCGGCACGATCTTCCATGCTCAAGGCACCGCGCCGCATGGCTATTATTTCGAAACCCGCATCCGCCTTTACGACATGTTGTGGCAGTGCATGGCCCGCGCCATGCCCGAGCGGCTGCCGGCAGGCCATTTCGGCTCGATATGCGGGACGGTGATCGCGGGCAACCATCCCGACACCGGTCGCCGCTTCACCATGGTAGAGCCGCAGATGGGCGGCTGGGGTGCCACCGCCGAGCGCGACGGCCTCGATGCCATGTATTCGGCCAGCCATGGCGAGACCTTCAACTGTCCTGTCGAAATCGCCGAAGCCCGCTACGGTTTCGGCGTCCTCTACAAGCGTCTCAATGATACCTCCGAGGGCCGCGGCAGGCATTCCGGCGGCAAAGGCATTTCACTCGCCTACCGGCTAGATGCGCCGGCAACGCTTTCGGCCGGATACAGCCGGCATGTGATGCCCGTCTGGGGGCTGGCGGGCGGCGACCCCGGCGGACGCAATGCCATCTCCGTGTTGAGGGCCAGCGGCGCCCACACCGATCATGCCTTTGTGAGCGGGCTGGAACTGGGACCTGGAGATATCATCGAAATAACGACGGCGAACGGTGGCGGTTGGGGCGAGCGGTAAAGCCCGACCCTGTTTAATTGCGGACTTTTCGCCTAACCACCAGTTCATGCCATCTCCGCCGCAACCAGATGTCCTCTGCCGATGTCGGATAAGGTGACGGCCGCGCGATCCGCATTAACGGGAAAGACGGGGCTGGCAATTTCCTTATCGAGGCGCGGAAAGTGGTGACGGCGTCTTTGCGGGTCGGGAACAGGCACTGCCTCGATCAGCCTTTTGGTATAGGTGTGCCGAGGGTTCATGAATATCTGCTCGCGCGTGCCAAGTTCGACGATTTGCCCCAGATACATCACCGCCACGCGGTCGGAGATGTTTTCGACCACGGCCATGTCATGCGAGATGAAGAGGTAGGCGATGCCGAATTCCGCCTGCAGTTCCTTGAGCAGCGCCAGCACCCGCGCCTGCACAGAAACGTCGAGCGCCGAGACGCTTTCGTCGGCGATGATCAGCTTGGGCTGCAGGGCGAGGGCGCGTGCGATGCAGATGCGCTGGCGCTGGCCGCCGGAGAATTCGTGCGGGTAGCGGTCGACATGGCCCGGTTCCAGCCCAACGCGTCCGAATAGCCAGTCCACGCGCTCACGCCGTTCGGCGGCCGACCCGATGCGATGAATGACCAGGGGCTCCGCCACGAGCTCGCCGACTTTCATGCGCGGATCTAGAGAGGCGTAGGGGTCCTGGAAGATCATCTGCGCATTGCGCCGGATCCGGCTTTGCAGCCGCGGGTCACGCAGCCCAACCGGATCGCCCGCCAGATTGATGTCGCCGGAAAACGGCACCAGCCCCACCAGCGCCTTGGCAATGGTGGATTTGCCGCACCCGGATTCCCCGACAAGAGAGAACGTCTCGCCGGCCCGGATGTCGAAGCTGACATTCTCGACCGCGCGTACCTGATGGGTCGGACGGCCGAACAGCCCGCCCCGAATGTCGAAGCGCACGCTCACCCCATCGAGCCTTGCGACCGTACTGTGCTGTTCCTGCGTTTCAGGATGCGCCGCCTGCGCGCCTGCGCCGATTCGGGGAACTGCCGCAAGAAGTGCCTGCGTATAGGCTTCCTGCGGCCGCTCGAACACGGCCTGAACATCGCCCGTCTCGACGATACGGCCCTTCTGCATGACGATGACACGGTCGGCCATCTCGGCGACGACGCCCATGTCGTGGGTGATGAGGATGACGCTGGTGCCGAATTCGCGCTGCAGATCGCGCAGCAATTCCAGGATTTCACCCTGCACCGTCACGTCCAACGCTGTTGTCGGCTCGTCGGCGATCAGGATGTCGGGTCTGAGGGCCAGCGCCATGGCGATCATGACACGCTGGCGCATGCCGCCCGACAACTCATGCGGATATTGCTTCAGCCGCCGTTCCGGCTCGGGAATGCGCACGGCCTGCAAGGCCGCGACCGCCTCGGCACGGGCCTTTGCAGTCGCCAGGCTGGTATGGGTCTGCAGCGCCTCGATCAGCTGGCGTCCGATGCTCAGCACCGGATTGAGGCTGGTCATCGGCTCCTGGAAGATCATGGCGATGCGGTCGCCTCTGATCCGGCGCATCGCGCTTTCGCTGAGGCGGGTGAGGTCCTTGTCCCCGAAGCGGATTTCCCCGCGCGTAATGCCGACCCCCGGCTGTGGCAACAGGCCCATGATCGCGAGCGAAGTGAGGGACTTCCCCGAGCCGGATTCCCCGGCGATGCAGAGCGTTTCGCCGCGTTTGAGGGTGAACGAAAGATCGTCCACCAGAACCGCCTCGCCCTGTCCCAGACGGGCAGATATCGTCAGTCCGCGCACGTCGAGCACGGGTCCGCCGCCTTTTGGCGCCAGACCCGGACCCTTGTTGTGGGGAGGAGAAACGCGTCCCGTCATTCGAAGACGCAACGCGGGAAGTAAAACGACACCACCCAGTTCGGCATGTCGACGATCTCGGAAATCCTGAGGTCGCCGCAGGTCGAAACAAGCATATAGGCGTCCACCGCATTCATGTTGTAGCGGCCCGCCAAGAGGTCGACCATCTGGCTGACGGCGCTCTTGGCGCCCTCCATCAGGTCGGCTCCGATTCCGGTCGTCACCTCATAGCCCTTGGCGTCCAGATGCCGCGTCACCGGCCCCGGCGTGGTGAAACGCGGTGTCTTGAGCCGCGCATCCTTGACGAGGTCGAATTTGAGCGTCACGTCCATCGGGCTCTCGATCGCCGTTCCGCACACTTCGCCATCGCCTTGTGCGGCGTGGGTGTCGCCCACCGAGAACAGCGCTCCGGCTACCTCCACCGGCAAATAAAGCGTCGTGCCGGCCGCAAGATCGCGGATATCGAGATTGCCGCCAACCCGGCGCGGCGGCACCACCGAATGATGTCCCGCCTCGGCAGGCGCGTTGCCAATGGTGCCGGCGAAGGGTTTCAGCGGTACGCGGCCCTCTTTCCCGAACGCCGCCGGCTCCAGCGATTGCGGATCGTAGGACCACACCGTTAACGCCGGCTCTTTGAAGTCGTCGGCTAGAAGGCCGAAGCCGGGAATATTGGCCGTCCAGCCGAAGCCGGACGGTTTAAAGCTGTCGATGGTGATCTTGAGGGCATCGCCCGGCTCCGCTCCCTCGATGAAGATCGGCCCCGTCACCGGATTGATCTTGCCGAAATCGAGCGCCTTGACGTCCTCGACCGTGCTGTCCTTGGTCAGCTGCCCGCCCGAGGAATCAAGGCATTCGAAATAGACCGTGGCGCCGGGGGAGACATGCTCCGCCGGCGTCAGGCTGTTGTCCCATCCAAAATGATGGTGGGCGCGATGGATGGTGTAGTCGCAGTTACTGCACATCGGTCACATACACATAGTCGTAGTTGATCGGGATCGAGACGGGGTCGACATAAAGGCTGTCGTCGCCGCCCATGCGCGCCGACTTCATGGTGAAGCGCTGTTCGTTGAAGACCGGAACCCAGGGCGCGTCGTCCATGATCTTCATGAAGATGTCGGACCACATCTTGAGCCGCTCGGGATCGGCGGGATCTTTGAAGCTGTCGGCCTTGGTGGCCTCGGCATCGAGATCTTCATTGCAGTATTTCGACCAGTTCCAGCCGCCTTCGCCGGCCCCCGCGCACCCAAGGATCGGTCCATAGAAGTTCGAGGGATCGGGGAAGTCGGCGATCCAGGCCATGCCGCCCGACCAGATCATCGGCGCCTTGCCGGCTCCGCCCGCATCGATGACGTTGGCCTGGGCCAGCGACTGGATGGAAGCGTCGATGCCGATGGCCGACAGATCCTGCTGGATCGCCTGCGCGATGCGCGGGTTGGGGTCGGTGTTCATCACATAGAGTTCGGTCTTGAACCCGTCCGCATATCCCGCATCGGCCAGCATCTGCTTGGCCTTTTCAGGGTCATAGGCATAACCCTTATAGTCCTTGGTATAGCCGGGCATGGAAGGCGGCAGGGGCTGCGTGGCCGGAACGGCGCGGTTGTTGATGATCTGGACGATGCGGTCCTTGTTGATTGCCATGTTGACGGCCTGCCGGACTTGCCTTGTTGTCGAAAGGCGGCTCGGTGACGTTCATGGTGATATAGCCGGTGTGCAACTGTCCGCCCTCGACCACGCGCGCGGCCTGCTCTGGGTCGGACATCACCTCCTGGAACTTTGCTGGCGGGATGCCGTCTCCCGGCACGTCCACTTCGCCGTTCTGCAGGCGCAGCAGCGCCACGATCGGTTCCTGGCCGACCTCGAAGGTGATCTGGTCCAGATAGGGCAGTCCCTCGCGCCAATAATCTTCGTTCTTGGCGAAGGTCAGGCTCTGGCCGATGGTCCAGTCCGCGAGCTTGAATGCGCCCGTGCCGACCGGATGCTTGCCGAAATCGGCGCCATATTGTTCGACCGCTTCCTTCGGAACGATGGAAGCGAAGTTCAGCGCCATCACATGCAGGAAAGTCGCGTCGGGACGGGTCAAAGTGATCTTGACCGTCTGCGGATCGACGACTTCAACACCCTCGAGCGAGTCCGCATCACCGCTGGCGACCGCATCATAGCCCTTGATCGATCCGAAGAACCCGGCCCCGGGCGATTGGGTTGCAGGGTTGGTGACACGGTCCAGCGAGTACTTCACGTCATCCGCCGTCATCTCGCGGCCATTGTGGAACTTGACGCCGGAACGCAAATGGAAGGTGAAGACCGTGCCGTCCTCGGAGATGTCGTAGCTCTCGGCAAGTCCAGGCCGAAGATTGGTGGTGCCCGGCTCGTAATCCATCAGCCCGTCGAACAGCGATTTGATCATCGACCAGTTCTGCCAGTCATAACCGATGGCCGGGTCGAGCGTTGCGACATCGTCCTTGTAGGTGATGATGATGGAGCCGCCGGCCTTGGCGTTGGGATCGAGCGTATCGTCTTGCGCCAAGACGGGTAGGGTGAAGGCTGCGGCTGCAAGAGCGGCAGCAGCAACGGTGGTTCTCAGCCAGTGCTTCATGGTTCTCTCCTGTTTCTTGTTGAATGTATTTCTTGTTGTCATTTGAGGCGGATACGCGGGTCGATGAACGGGGTTACGAGGTCGGCGAGCAGATTGCCCAGCACGATGGCGCAGGCGGAAACCAGCGTGACACCCATGATGATGGGAATGTCGACGCGCTGGATAGCCTGCCAGGCGAGCTGGCCGATGCCCGGCCAGCCAAAAACGGATTCGATGACGACGATGCCGCTCATGAACAGGCCGATATCGATGCCGATCATTGCGATGACCGGCAGGATGGCGTTCGGCAGGGCGTGGCGGAACAAAATGGTCAGTCGGGCCAGTCCCTTGGCGCGGGCGGTTCGAATATAGTCCTGGTTGAGCACATCGATCATCGACGAGCGCATCATGCGCGAGTACCAGCCTGCGCCGATGATCCCGAGGGCCAGTGAGGGCAGCACCAGATGCCGCCAGGTGCCATAGCCTCCGATGGGGAACCAGTGCAGCTGCACTGCAAAGAAATAGAGCAGCAGCAACCCAACGACGAATTGCGGCGCGGAGACACCGATGAAGGAGGCGACCATCAGCGTCTGGTCGCTTGCCGTGCCCCGCCTCAGCGCGGCGAAGAGCCCCATGCTGAGCCCGATGACGAGTTCGCAGGTGATCGCGCCGACCATCAGGAGCAGGCTTGCCGGCAGGCGCGCGGCAATCAGCGTGCTGACTTCCGAGCGCTGCAGATAGGAGCGCCCGAGATCGCCATGCAGGAGGCCTGTCAGGTAACGCCAGTACTGCACCACGAAAGGCTGATCGAGGCCGAGCTGGTGGCGGATGTTCTCGACCGTTTGCGCGGTGGCACTACGCCCGGCGATCTGGCGCACCGGATCGGCCGGCAGCAGATAGAGCAGGGCGAAGGTGATGGCCGAAACCCCGAGAAGGATGAGAGCGGCCTGTATCAATCTCCGGAGCAGATAGATCGCCATCAGCCACGCCCCCTCTGGGTGGGATCGAGCAGATCGCGCAGTGCGTCGCCGACGAGATTGAAGCCGAGCGCCAGCCCCAGAATGGCGATGCCTGGGAAGAACACCAGCCAGGGCGCGGACTGGAAATAGGTCTGGTTCTCGAAAACGATATTGCCCCAGGAAGGGGTGGGAGGCTGCACGCCGACACCGAGATAGCTCAGCGTCGCCTCCAGCAGCACGGTGGTCGAGATGCCAAGCGTCCCCCAGACGATCAGCGTCGGCACAAGATGGGGCAGGATGTGGCGGAACAGGATGCGCGGCGTGCTGGCGCCCAGCGTGCGTTCGGCGTCGATGAACTCGCGCTCTGCCAATGAGCTGGTCTGGGTGAAGATCACCCGCGCCGTCTGCACCCAGTTCACCAGCGCGATCACCATCGCGACGATCCAAAGGCTGGGCGAAAAGATGGCGGCGAGACAGATCGCCAGCAGCAGGGCAGGGAAGGCCATCATCAGATCGGTGAAGCGCATCAGCACGGCCCCGATCCACCCGCGAAAAAATCCGGCCGTCACGCCGACCAGAGCGCCGATGATCAGCGCCGCGCCATTGGCAACAATGCCGATGATCAGGGAAGTCCGCGCGCCATAAAGGATGCGCGTCAAAAGATCCCGACCGAGCAGATCGGTGCCGAGCAGGAATTTCGCGTCCGGGGGTAGGGGCGAGCCCTCAATGGTCAGGCCGTCGAACATCTGTTCGTCGGGCGAAAATGGCGTCAGCCACGGAGCACAAATCGCGCCGGCCACTGTCACGACAATGATCGCCAACCCCAAAAGCGCCAGCGGCCGCCGCATCAGGCGTGCCAGCAGGCTCGTCCCGCCGGGCCCAGCGGCGGTATTGATGGCGGCGTCAGGAGAGTTCGCTTCGCTCACCGGCCCCTCCGTCGTCCGACCACCCCGAAATACGCCGGGCGGCTTCTTCCATGGTCACCTGCCAGTTCATTGCCAGGGCCCTGAGTTGCGCATAGGCCTGTTCCTCGCTTATGCCGCGCGCCGCGAGCAGGGCGACTGCCTTGACGATCGACTGGCGCGCATTGACGCGGTCCTTCAGTTCGCTGATCTCCGCGCCCAGACGCTTGCGCGCGTCGAAGCTGCGCCGCGCGATCAGCAGCGCGCTATAGACACCTCCGCCTCCCACCGGCTTGAGCAAATGTGCATCGGCGTTCTGGTGCAGGACCCATTCGATACGGCCCGGCGCTTCCGAGCCGATAAGCGCGATCAGTGGCATCGGCGCTTCGCCGGGGGACCAGGGAAACTGTTCGTCATGGCCGAGATCGGCATCGAAGAAGATGAAATCGGCGCCATGCGCGTCCGCGCCGAGTTCGGGCCAGACCTGATGCGCGGACATGCCGATGGCCGACAGCTGTCGGATGAGGCTGGTGACCGTGGCATGCTGCCGGTGCAGGATGTGCGCCGTCGCGCCACCGAGATTGGGGATGCGGACATTGCGCTTCATGACGACACGACCCGCAGGGCCGGACGACCAAAGGTCTTTAACCGGTCGTAGCGCGACAGATAGGGGTCTGGCGCGACATCATGGCTGACCTCAAGCATCTCGACGTCATTGCCGGCAATGCGCCCGATCACGACCGGCAGGGAGGTGTGGTGGGTGGTCGGATCTAGCCGGACATCGCCATAAGGGGTCGCAAAACTCTGCGCGGCAAAGGCCTTTTGCAGATCCTGCGCCTGCAGATCCGGTTGCCGGCTGAGGACTTCGGCCAGGATGCAGACCGAGGCATAGGCCGCAGCTGTGAACGAGGAGGTGCAGCGCTGCCCGCCCGCCAGAGGCCAGTTCAACTGCCGAGCGACATTTTGGAAATAGGGGCCGACGACCAGCTGCCCCTCGGCGGTGCCCTTGAGCGCCGGCAGTTCGCACTCGGTCAGATTGCAGGAGACGACCGGACAGGTCTCGGGCGTAAAATGTGAATCGGTACGGCCGAGTTCGGCAAAGGCCTGAAGGAAGGCGTAGGAGGAGGGCCCGATCAGATTGTTCAGAACAAAGGCAGGGCGGGTCACCTCGATCTCCGCGATCAGGCGGGAGACATCGGTTTCGCCAAGGGGCAGATAGCGTTCTCCAAGCACGTCGCCGCCGGCGTCGGCAATGAGATCGCGTGCAACGCGATTGGTCTCCCAGCCCCAGATGTAGTTGGAGCCCAAAAGAAAGCCATTGGCGCCGAAGCGCGGCGCCAGCCAGGCGATCAGCGGCAGCAAGTGCTGGTTGGGGCAGGCGTGGGTGTAAACGACATGGTCGTTGGCCTCGAAGCCTTCATAAGGGCAGGCATACCAGAGCGTGCCCCCGAGCTTTTCGAGCACCGGAATGGTCTCTTTCCGGCTCCATGAGGTGACACAGCCGATGATGTGGCGGGCATCCGAATTCCGCAGAATGTCTTCCGCGAGCGGCGCATATGCGTCGACGCTACCCCTCGGATCGCGCTCCACCGGCTCGAAAGTGATCGGCAGGGCCTCGTCGGCATTGATGTGGGCGATGGCGGCGAGGGCACCGTCACGGCAGGCGTTGGAAATCAACTCGTAGCCGCCCGAGCGCGAATAGAGGATTCCGAGTGGGACCTTGCGCTTCACCTGCACACCCTCAAACGAAAACGCCCCGAACCGCGACCATGGGAAAGGTGCAGGTTCGGGGCGCGAATGCCGTCCGGTCAGATCCGGTATTTCCAGTCCAGCCTAACGTGATTTCCGCACGAGTCAATTGGCTCGGAGGTGAAAAAATGGGCGACGCCGGAATGCGCTCAAATGTTAGGCGATCAAAAAGACAAGCAATACTGAATGGTTAGCCGTATTTGGCTGTGCGGTGTCGTGCGGGGTGCTCATGCAGGCGAGTTGTTTGCACTTGCATTGAGTGAATTTATGCGCCTAGCTGAACCAATCGGGAATTGGTCCAGCGATCGAGGTGGCCATGCCGGCGGACGGCGTGAACGACAATTCCAGCTATGCTCTCGAGCGAATTCGTCCCCTTTTGGAGCCGGACCGGCTTGGTTCGGACCGGAAATTGCCCACCGAGCGGACGCTGGCCGAAAGGTTGGACGTCAGCCGTCGCGCCGTCAGGCGCGCCCTTGAGGTGCTCGAGGCGGAAGGCCGGATCTGGCGGCGGCAGGGGGCAGGCACATTTGTAGGCCCGGCGCCCGCGCCCAGCCTTGAAGGCATCGAGGATATTCTTCGCCAGTCGAGCTATCTCGACGTCATGGAGGTGCGATTGCGCTTCGAGCCGCACTCGGCAAGGCTTGCCGCCAGAAGGGCAGGGCCGGCTGACATTGAGCGCCTGCGCAAGCTGCTCGACCACATCAGCACCAGCCGCGACGCCGATGAGCGCGAGTTGTGGGACAGCTCCCTGCATCGAACCGTTGCCGAAATCTCGGGAAATCGCATTTATCTCGCGATCTTCGATCTGGTGGACAAGGTCCGCCAGGAACGGGCCTGGATCGAGATGCGTGAACGGGCCCGCAACCACGATACGCTGGTCAAGGCCCACGCCCATCACCATGCGATCGTCGATGCCATCGCCCATAAGGATGGCGATGCTGCTGGGGAGGCGATGCGCGAGCATCTCCAGGCTCTGCTCGACAATCTCGGCCGCTCGACTGCCAGGACCGTTGGCCATGTGTCCTGACGTGCTGGAAAAACGGGATATCGATCTGCGTGCCGCGCCGGCCGGCGCATCGGCGGCAAGGACGGTGCTTGAGGTGCAAAACCTCTCGGTTGGTTTCAGCGGAACGTCCGTGAACGTCGTCGAGGATGTGAACTTCTCGATTGCCGAAGGCAAAACGCTTTGTCTCGTCGGCGAAAGCGGATGCGGCAAGTCGGTAACCTCCCTCGCCGTAATGGGGTTGCTTCCGGCAAGGGCCGCCCGCATTCCCTCGGGCAGTGTAAGGTTCGAAGGCGAGGATTTGCTGCAACTGTCACGGCATCAGATGGAGGACATCCGGGGGGACCGGATGACGATGATCTTCCAGGAGCCGATGACCTCCCTCAATCCCGTCTTTACCGTGGGCAGCCAGATCGCGGAAGCCGTGCGGCGGCATCGCGGCGTCTCCCGGATGGAGGCGCGCGAGCGTGCGCTAGAAATGTTCCGCCGGGTGCGCATTCCCGCGCCGGAATCCCGGCTCGACGACTATCCGCATCAATTGTCGGGTGGAATGCGCCAGCGTGTCATGATTGCCATGGCCCTGGCCAATGATCCGCGCCTGCTGATAGCTGACGAGCCGACCACCGCCCTCGATGTCACTATCCAGGCTCAGATCCTCAGACTGATGCGCGATCTGCAGCAGGAGATGGGGATGGCCATGCTGCTGATCACCCATGATCTCGGCGTGGTGGCAGAAATCGCCGACGAGGTCGCGGTCATGTATGCCGGCCGCATTGTGGAAAGCGGACCCGTCCAAACGATATTCAACGATCCACAGCACCCCTACACGATCGGTCTGATGAGCTCCATGCCGGCCCTCGGCGAGCGCGCTGAAAAGCTCGCGACCATTCGCGGCTCGGTGCCGCCACCGCAGGCGCTGCCGCCCGGCTGCCGCTTTGCCACAAGGTGTCCCTTTGCCGACGATAACTGCCGCAGAAACGTGCCCGCCCTGCTGCCTGACGGGCGCGGCCACGCCTGGGCCTGCTTCAAGGCGCCTCTTGAAACTCATATCGGAGGGCGCCTCTGATGCCGGACCCCATTCTCGAAACCCAGGATGTCACAAAATACTTCGGGGTCGGGAATGGTGCCTTCTCCTCAGGTCCGGTCGTCCATGCCGTGGACGGGGTCAGTCTTTCCATCAATCGGGGCGAGACGTTCGCCATTGTGGGGGAGTCAGGGTGCGGGAAGTCCACGCTGGCCCGTGTGCTGCTCCGCCTGATCGAGCCGACCGCCGGCAAGGTGGTCTATGAAGGCACCGACCTGACCGAGCTCTCGGCGTCCGAAATGCGCCGGCGGCGCGCCGAGATGCAGTTCGTTTTTCAGGACCCGTTCTCCTCGCTCAACCCGCGCATGAACGTTCGGACGCTGATCGAGGAGCCGCTGCAGGTTCATACCCGCCTGTCATCGGCGGAGCGCCGGGCGCGGGTCGACGAATTGCTCGGTCAAGTGGGTCTGAGACCCGAATATGCAAACCGATATCCGCACGAATTCTCGGGCGGCCAGCGTCAACGCATCGGGATTGCGCGGGCCCTCGCATCCTCTCCGAAACTGCTGATTGGCGACGAGCCTGTCTCCGCCCTCGACGTCTCGGTGCAGGCGCAGATCATCAACCTTCTTGCCGACCTGAAGCGCGCCTTTGGGTTGACCTTGATCGTCATCGCCCATGATCTCGCCGTCATCCGCCATATGAGCGACCGTGCGGCCGTCATGTATTTGGGGCGCATCGTCGAAATAGGCCCGACGCGGGATCTCTTCGATGCCCCCCAGCACCCCTACACACAAGCGCTCATCCAGGCGATCCCGGTGCCGGCACCCGGGCGTACACCTGTCGAAAGCGGCCTCAAAGGCGATATCCCTTCGCCGGTATCGCCCCCCAGTGGCTGCCGCTTCCACACCCGCTGCCCCTTCGCCATCGATATTTGCGAGCAGAAGAACCCGCTGCTGAGCGCTTCCGGTGATGGCCATTTCGTTGCGTGCCATCGCTGGAAGGACATACCGCACCAGGGCCTGTCGGGTGCCGTCATGCCAGATCGCACCCCGCAGGCCGAAAGGCGCTTTGCCCTTTATCGCCAATTTAGTGGAACCGATTCGAACGAGGCCAACACCAAACTCGGCACGTCCTGAGCGGCCGATCAACAGGAAGGAACTGAAGCATGAGACGAAACACGCTCTTGATGGCCGCTCTTCTGGCGGCCACGGCGACTTTGGTCACCCCGACCCTTGCCGCCGATTTGAAAATTGGTCTGGCCGATGATGCCGATGCGCTCGATCCGGATCAGGGACGCACCTTTGTCGGTCGCATCGTTTTCGCGGCCATGTGCGACAAGCTCGTCGACATCACGCCTGAACTCGACATCATTCCCCAGCTTGCAACCGACTGGTCTTGGTCCGATGACGGTAAGACACTGACCATGAATTTGCGGGAAGGCGTCAAATTTCAGGACGGCACGCCGTTCAATGCCGAGGCGGTCGTCTCCAACATCGACCGGTCCCAGAACCTCCCAGAATCCCGGCGCAAGAGCGAACTCACGTCAGTCGAATCTGTTGATGCCACTGGCGACTATCAGGTGGAGTTTCATCTGGCCAATCCCGATGCCACCCTGCTCGCCCAATTCGCGGACCGCTCCGGCATGATGATGTCGCCGACCGCGTTCAAGGATGCCGGCGCTGCCTTCAGCGAGCATCCGGTTTGCGCAGGTCCCTATTCGTTCAAGAGCCGGGTGCAGCAGGACCGGATCGTGCTCGAAAAGTTCCCCGACTATTGGGACGCCGATAACTATCACTTCGATACGGTGACCTATCTGCCCATTCCCGACGCAACGGTTCGCCTCGCCAATCTGCGGTCTGGCGATCTCGACTTGATCGAGCGAGTTGCCGCGACCGATGCGCAATCGGTCAAAGACGACGACAGCCTGACCTATGCCCAGGCGGTGAGCCTTGGCTACCAGGGCATTACCGTCAACACCGACAACGGAGCGGCGGCCGACAATCCGTTCGGCAATGAAAAACTGCTCAGGCAGGCCTTTTCGCTTGCGATCGATCGGGCCGCGCTGAACCAGGTGGTCTTCAACGGCGCCTTCGCCGTCGGAAATCAGCCCTTCCCGCCGACCAGCCCCTGGTACAACAAGAACGATCCTGTCCCCGAGCGCGACATCGACAAGGCCAAATCGCTGATGCAGCAGGCGGGAGTGGATAAAGTGGATGTCGAACTCACCATTCCGAACGCGCCGGAATCCCAGCAGATCGGGCAGGTGATCCAATCCATGGTGGCCGAGGCAGGCTTCAATGTCTCGCTGAAGGCGACTGAATTCGCCACCATGCTGTCCGAACAGACGGCCGGCAACTACCAGGCGGACCTGGTTGGCTGGTCGGGCCGCGTCGATCCCGATGGCAACATCCATGAATTCGTCACCTGCGACGGCGGTATCAACGATTCCAAATATTGCAATCCCAAGGTCGACGAGTTGCTCAACAACGCCCGGACTTCGACCGACACCGCCACGCGCAAGAAGGACTATGACGCTGCCGAGGAGATATTGGCGGAGGATCTGCCGATCATCTATCTTTACCACCAGACCTGGATCTGGGCGCTGGACAAGTCGGTCAAAGGCTTCGTGCCTTATCCCGACGGCATGATCCGGCTCACCGGCATGACCAAGGAATAACGGAGCTTTCGGGAGGGCATGAGAATGCCCTCCCGTTTCCGCGGCAGCGGCCCTGGACAGGCTGGGTACCAGAAGGACAAGACATGGCTCGCTATATCGGCAAGCGCCTGCTGATCGCCATTCCGACGCTCATTCTGATCTCTTTGTTCGTTTTCTCGCTGCAAAAGCTGCTGCCGGGGGACCCCGCCCTCGTCATGGCCGGCGAACAGCGTGACCCTGCCGCCATCGCCTTCATTCGCGAGAAATACCATCTGAACGAGCCCATTCCGATGCAGTACCTCTATTGGGTCGGCGGCATGGCGCATGGCGATTTCGGAACCTCGCTACGCACCAACGAACCGGTGCTGACCCTGATCGGGCAGAAACTGCCCGTCACTCTGCAGCTTGCCGTAATGGCGATGATCCTGGCGCTGGTCATCGGCATCCCGGCCGGCATCCTCTCTGCCGTCAAGAAGGGCACGCTCACCGACTACATCGCCAACATCGTTGCGCTGTCCGGCCTCTCCATTCCCAATTTCTGGCTCGGTATCATGCTGATCCTGTTGGTGTCCGTGCGGCTCGGCTGGCTGCCTGCATCGGGCTATGTCTCGCCCCTGGAGGACCCCGGACGCTCGTTCCAGACGATGATCATGCCGGCCTTCGTGCTCGGAACGGCGATTGCCGCGGCCTTCATGCGTCACACCCGCTCGGCCATGCTCGGCGTGTTGCAGTCCGATTATGTGCGCACCGCCCGCGCCAAGGGGCTGACCGAGACGGTCGTGGTGCTCAAGCACGCTTTCCGCAATGCGCTCATTCCCATCGTCACGCTCGCCGCCCTCATCTTCGGTGAATTGCTGGCGGGGGCGGTGCTGACCGAGCAGATTTTCACCATCCCGGGCTTTGGTAAGCTCATTGTCGATGCGGTCTTCAACCGTGACTACGCGGTGGTGCAGGGGATCGTGCTGTGCACGGCGGTCGCCTTCATCTTGATGAACCTGCTCGCCGACGTCGCCTATGTCCTGCTCAACCCAAGGCTGAGGGAGGCGACGACATGACTGCGATCGCCGCAGACATTCCGGAAGCAACCCGAACCGAAAAGACCGAGAACCGCGCCTGGAAAAAGTTCAAATCCAACAGGAGCGCACTGATCGGCTTTGCTCTCGTGATCTTCTTCGTCGCGATGGCCGTTCTGGCGCCAATACTGCCCATTCCAGACCCCACGGCGACCGATTGGGGCGCCGTGCGCAAGGCTCCCTCGGCGGCACATTGGCTCGGCACCGACGAGATCGGCCGCGACGAGCTCTCACGCATGATCTGGGGCTCCCAGGCTTCGCTACTCGCCGGCGTCGTTTCGGTGATGATCACCGTGGCGGTCGGGGTGCCGATCGGTCTTGTCGCCGGCTATTTTGGCGGCTGGACCGACCAGATCATCTCGCGGATAACCGATGCGCTGCTGGCGACCCCCTTCCTCATTCTGGCTATTGCGCTGGCGGCGTTTCTGGGCCCGAGCCTGACCAACGCCATGATCGCCATCGGCCTGTCCGCCATGCCGATTTTCATTCGGCTGACGCGCGGTCAGGTGCTCTCCGTCAAGACGGAGGATTATGTGGAGGGCGCGCGCGCCGTGGGCCTGAGCCATTTCCGCATCATCACCCGCTATATCCTCCCCAATGTCTTTCCGCCGATCCTGGTGCAGGCCACCCTGAGCATCGCCGTCGCCATCATCGCGGAAGCGAGCCTGTCCTTTCTCGGGCTCGGCCAGCAGCCGCCGGCCCCGAGCTGGGGCTCGATGCTCAACGTCGCCAAGAACTTTCTCGACCAGGCGCCCTGGATGGCGCTGTGGCCGGGCATCGCCATCTTTCTGGTGGTGATCGGCTTCAATCTGCTCGGCGACGGCCTGCGCGATGCCCTCGATCCGCGGGAAATCGAATAACAAGAACAAAGGGAAGAGAAATGACCTCCTTCACCACCAGGCCGGAGATCGTCGGAACCTTCGGCGCCGTGGCCTCCACCCACTGGATCGCCTCCGCTGTCGGCATGAAGACGCTCGAAATGGGCGGCAACGCCTTCGACGCTGCGGTCGCGACCGGCCTGGTCCTGCAGGTGCTTGAGCCGCATCTGAACGGACCGGGCGGTGACATGCCGGCGGTGCTCTATTCCAAAAAGCGCGACAAGGTGGAAATCATCTGCGGGCAGGGGCCCGCGCCGGCCGGCGCCACCATCGCCCATTACCGTAACGAAGGGCTCGACATCATTCCGGGTGACGGTCTGCTCGCCACTGTCATTCCCGGCGCCTTTGGCGGCTGGATGCTGATGCTGCGCGACTATGGGCGCCTCAGGCTGCGCGACGTCCTGGAGCCTGCCATCTGGTATGCCGAGAACGGGCACCCGGTCCTGCCTAATGTTTCCAAGACGATCAAGGGCCTGGCCGAGTTTTTCGAAGCCGAATGGCCGACCTCCCATCGCACCTGGCTGCCGGGCGGCTCGGCACCCGAACCGTGGTCCAACTTCAAGAATCCGGTGCTGGCGCAAACCTGGAAGAAGCTCCTCGCCGAGGCAGAGGCGAAATCCGGCCGCGATGACCAGATCGAGGCGGCGCGCGCCTGCTTTTACGAGGGTTTCATCGCGGAAGCCATTGATGCCTTCGCCCAAAAGACCGAGGTGATGGACGCCAGCGGCACCCGTCACAAGGCTGTGCTCACCGCAAATGATCTGGCGAATTGGCGCGCAACCACAGAAGCGCCCACAACCTACCGCTATCACGACTGGACCATCGCCAAGATGGGACCTTGGGGGCAGGGGCCAGTTCTGCTGCAAAGTCTCGCCCTGCTCGAAGGCTTTGACATCAGTGCCATGGACCCGATGGGACCCGATTTCGTGCACACGGTCATCGAAGCGGAAAAGCTCGCCTTTGCCGACCGCGAGGCCTATTACGGCGATCCCGATTTCGCCGACGTGCCGCTCGATACGCTTCTGTCGAAAGAGTATAACGCCGAGCGCCGCAAGCTCATCGGCGACACCGCATCTTTCGATCTCCGTCCCGGAACAATCCCCGGCTTCGATGGGCAGGTGGACAGGACCCTGGCCATGCTGCAGGCCATGGGCATGCCGTCGGGCGCGGTCTACGAGCCGACAATGGCGCATCTGAGCGAGAAGCGCGGCGATACCGTCCACGTCGATGCCGTCGATGCCGAGGGCAATATGGTCGCCGTGACGCCGTCCGGCGGCTGGCTGCAATCCTCGCCCATAATTCCCGAACTCGGCTTCTGCCTCAATTCACGCGGCCAGATGTTCTGGCTCGAAGAGGGATTGCCCACATCGCTCGCGCCCGGCAAGCGCCCGCGCACGACCCTCACCCCTTCGCTTGGCCTGCACGAAGACAGGCCCGCCATGGTGTTCGGCACGCCCGGAGGCGACCAGCAGGACCAGTGGCAGCTGCCCTTCTTCCTGCGCCATGTCCACCACGGCAGGAATCTGCAGGCTGCGATCGACATGCCGCTCTTCCACACGGCGCATTTCCCCGCCTCCTTCTATCCGCGCACCAGCCAGCCCGGCAGCCTGATGATCGAGCGCGACATTGGAGAAGCGACCCTTGCCGAATTGAAGGCGCGCGGGCACGATTTGCAGGTGGCTGACCCGCAGACCGTAGGGCGGTTGACGGCCGCCAGCCGCGACAGCGCCGGCGTCCTGCGCGCCGGTGCCACGGCCCGGCTCATGCAGGCCTACGCTGTCGGGAGATGATCGGATGACCTATTCCATCGTCGCGCGCGATCCCGAAACCGGCATGCTGGGGGTCGCCGTTGCCAGCCGCTTCTTCGCCGTCGGCGCCATCGTGCCGCATATCTGCGGCGGCGTTGGCGCCATCGCCACCCAGGCGTTCGCCAGCCCGCTTTACGGCACACGGGGCATGGAATTGCTCAAGGCCGGCAAACCCCCTCAGGAGATTATCGATTCAGTGATCGCTGATGACGAGGGACGGACGCAGCGTCAGGTGCATCTGATCGACGCCAAAGGCCGCAACGCCGCCTTCACCGGGGAGAACTGCATCGACTGGGCCGGTCACCTCGTCGACGACAATGTCTCAGTCGCCGGCAACATGCTCGCCGGGCCGACCGTGGTCGCCGATACCCTTGCAGCCTATAAATCGAACGCACACAAGCCTTTCGGCGAACGTCTTCTCATTGCCATGCAGGCCGGAGAGGATGCCGGAGGGGATAAGCGCGGCAAGCAGTCGGCGGCGCTGAGCATCTATAGGGATCAGGACTATCCCTGGATCGACATCCGCGCCGACGATGCAGCCGACCCTTTGAGCGAACTCCGCCGTCTCTACCAAGTCGCGGCGGAACGCTATCTCTATTTCATCGAGGCCGTGCCGACCCGCCAGAATATCTCGGGCATGATCGACCGCTCCGAGATTGACAAGCGCATGGCGGAGGCGGAAACCGAACGGGCCCGCAACGGCATCGCCTCTGTATCCTTCGCCACCTCTCCTGCTCAAAGCGCTTCCTGACTATGGCCCTCAGCGTATCCGACCGGCTCAAGAGCATCGGTCTCGATTTCTATCTCGTGCTGTTGGTCGGCACGGTCACCCTGGCGAGTTTGCTGCCGGCGCGCGGGCAGGGGGCAGACCTCGTCTCCCTGAGCACGCACTTTGCCGTGGCCCTGCTGTTTTTTCTCTATGGCGCCCGGCTGGACACCTCCGCGGTTGTGGAGGGCATGACCAATTGGCGCCTGCAGGCCATGGTGCTGGCCAGCACCTTCGTGCTGTTCCCCATTCTCGGCATTGTTCTGGGTTTCGTGGTCTCGCCCTATCTCGGCCGGGAGATCGCCATGGGGCTGATCTATGTCTCCATCCTGCCCTCGACGGTGCAGTCCTCCATCGCCTTTACCTCGCTGGCCCATGGCAATGTGCCCGCTGCCGTCTGCGCCGCCTCGGTCTCCAACGTCATCGGCGTGGTGCTGACGCCGGCCATGGCCGCCATCCTGCTGCACACCGGTCAGCAGGGCTTCGATTTCGGCGCCGTTTTCGATATCGGCGTGCAGATCCTCTTGCCCTTCGTAGTCGGGCAAGTGCTGCGGCCGCTGCTCGGCGGCTGGATCAAGGCGCACCCGAAGCTGACGCGCGTGGTCGACCGCGGCTCCATCTTGCTGATCGTTTATTCCGCCTTCAGCGCCGGCGTCATCGCCGGCATCTGGCATCAGCTCGATGCGCCGGCCTTTGTCATCATGATCGTCGCCGATATCGTGTTGCTGGCCATTGTCATGGTCACCACATGGCTCTCGGCGCGTCTCGTGGGACTACCCTATCCGGATGCGATCGTGCTTTTGTTTGCCGGCTCCAAGAAGAGCCTCGCCAGCGGCCTGCCCATGGCCAATATTTTGTTTGCCGGGCAGGCGGTCAGCCTCATCGTCCTGCCGCTCATGCTGTTTCACCAGATCCAGCTCTTCGTTTGCGCCATCATCGCACAACGCCAGGCCTTCAGGATCGATAGCGAGCAGCAGCAGGGCGCAGCCCTGCAGCGCGGAGCTTGATCGCCAGTTAAGTCGATACCGGCTGACGGTAGGCGCCGAGCGCCGTTTCGATGGCCATTGCATTGGAGAGCAAACCGGCATCCTGCATCAGCGGCCGACGAGCTGAAGGCCGGCCGGTAGCCCATCGGCAAATCCGCAGGGCAGACTGAACGCCGGGTGTCCGCTGACATTGGCAAAACCGCTGGCCAGCATCTCGCCGTCTCCATCCCCTTCCGATCCGGTGCAAGGTCAACGACAATCGCGACAGAGCTTTCAATTCGACTTCCATGTCAGCTTCGCTGTAAGCTGGTATCGTAGAATACGTCGAGCCGAAAACATCGCCCCGCTCGTCATCGGCGGCGATGGGCCAGTACCGGGAGGAAACACTCAATGAGCCCCTTTAATCACAGCCCGAAATCGCGGTTCGCCTGGGCCCCCGGACTTGCCGCCGGCGCCTTGCTCGTCTTGTCGGCCTCCGTAACCGAGGCTGAGCCGCTCGTGTCTGCAAACGCTGCCCTTGCTGCGGCGGCGCCAAAGCGTATCGAAATCGCCCAGGCAGACGCCACGCCAGCCCCGCATCCGGCGACCTATTCAGAGGCGCAGGCGGATCGCGGAAAGAGCAGGTTCGAAAAAGACTGTATCGATTGCCATGGAGACGACCTCAAGGGCGGGATGAACGGGGGAGCCCCGCTCCGCGGCTTGAGCTTTGAGCAAAAGTTTGCCAACGGCGCGCCAGCATCCGGAATGTTCCTGTTCATGAGCACCCAGATGCCGCCCAATGCGCCGGGACGCTACTCGGCTGAGACCTATGCCGATCTGATGGCCTATATCCTTAAAAAGAACGGCTTCAAGTCCGGCGCACCGCTGCCCTCCGACATCGATGCGCTCGACAATCTGACCCTCGAGAAGTGAGCAGGGCGCGGCTCGGCCGGTTCCCGAAGGGGGCCGGCGGGGCCTTCAGATGATGCCGGACCTCGGCCTCACCATACAGCTGATTGTGGTGCGCCTTTTTGCCGGGCTCATCATCTTTGCCGTGCAGGGCGCTGCCATCGCCGCTTCGGCCGTACGTCTTGGCGATCCGGGCCCCCGATACGATGGCCGGCTTACGCTGTCGCCTTCGGCACATGCGGATATGCTGGGGCTCTTGTCGATCACGCTGACCGGTTTCGGCTGGGGCCTGCCGGTTGCGATCGAGGCGGACAAGCTGCGCATTGGCCGCGTCGGTCTGGTGGTGTCGGTTCTGGCGGGAAGTGCGGCGTTGCTGATCGCGGCATATCTGCTTTTGCTGGCGGTGATACCGCTTTTGACGTTTCTGCCCTATACCGCTGGCCTGGCCAGCGCTGCCTTCCTCAGAGCTGCCGGAAGGCTCTGCGTCTTCATGGCTCTGTTCAGCCTGTTGCCCATCCCGCCGCTGGCGGGGGCACATTTTCTGTCGGCCCTCGGCATTTCCTTGCCCCGGCATTCGAGCCTCGTGTTGGGATGGGTGCTGCTGGCCGTCTCGATCATGGGATGGACCCGCATGCTGCTGACCCCGGCTTATGAGGTCATTGCACCAATTGTTCTCGGAGCCGCCGTCGCCGGCTAAGAGCGCTTCCAGGAAAAGCATGACCCGGACCCTGAGCCGGGGTCGCAACGGTTTTCCGGTTCGGAAGCGCGACCAAACAAGGACTTGGAGCCGTGCTGCGATTTCACGCAAGGCTGAACGGCTCTAGTCGAGCGGCGCGCCGGCATAGCGGGCAAGAATTTGGGCGATTGTACCGTCGGCACGAAGATCGGAAAACGCCTGGTCGATGGCGCGCTTGAGCGTGATGTCTCCTTTCCACAGCCCGAAGACCAGGTTGTAGCGCTCAAGCGCCGGGGGCATCCAGGCGACGCTCCAGCCATTATCTGCGGCGAGGCGCGAGGCCAGCAGCGCCTCGGTGATGCCCGCGTCGAAGCGGTGATCGGCAATGCCGGCGACCAGGTCTTCCGGCCGGCGCACGATTTGCGCCTGCAGGCCGGCGCTGCGCAAATAGCTGGCCAGCCCTATGCGATCCAGACCGGACACCAGGGTCAGCACGCCCACCTTCAAGCCGGAAAGGTCCGCAAGGGGGGTGGGGGAGATCACCGCCCAGCCGGTTCGGGCGTAGGATGGCCCGGTCTCCAGGAAGGAGCGTGTCTGTGTGGAATCCACGACCCCACCGGCAATCACCTGGCATTGCGCGCGGTTCAGGCCCCAATTCCGCGGATTGAAATCGCGTCCCATGGCGTTGTTGACGTTGAGCGCAAGTTGCACCCCGATGTGTGCGGCCACGGCGCGGAGAAGCTCGATATCGATGCCCGGGCGTTCGGGATCCCCCGTGACCAGTGGCGGGTATGTCGGCGGCACGCAGGCGCGCAGGGATCCGCTTTCCCTCACTTCGCTCAGCGAAGTGTCGGGCGGCAGCAGGGTCACGGCGATCAGCAGGGCGAGCACCAGGCCGATAGCCCCGAAATCGCGCACAAGACGGCGGGCGGGCGGCACCGGTTTCAGGCCCGGCTGAAGTCGTAAAGAGCGATGGCGAACAGAACCACAGCGGCGCCCGCCATAACGGTGATCCCCATCCATGGGGCGAATTGATTATAGCCGATCAGAGCGCCGCGCAGGGCATCGACCGCATAGGTGAGGGGATTCCATTCGACAATGGTGACGAGCCAGTCCGGGTAGACCACACGGGTCTGGGCCTGCGACAGGGCCGGGTCGAGCGGAAAGATGGAACTGGAGGTGAAGTAGAGCGGCAGGATGACGGCGTTCGAAAAGATCCCGAACCCTTCGAAGGTGCGGATGCGGTTGGCGATCACCACGCCCAGAGAAGTGAGCGCGAAGGCGAGCATCGCCATCAGACCGAGCGCCTTGAGGACGTCGGTGAAGGTCAGCGGCACGTCGGCGAACCGCGCCAGGATCAGCACAAGACAGCCATGCAGCACAGCAACGGTGGTGCCGCCCAGGATCTTGCCCAGCAGTACCGTCGCCCTCGACAGCGGGGAGACCAGGACCTCGCGCAGAAAGCCGAATTCGCGGTCCCATATGACCGAAACCGCGGATTGAACCGAGGTGAACATGATGTTGAGTGCGATGACGGCGGGGAAGATGAATTGCAGATAGGTGAAGGGCACAACGAAGGTAACCGCGCCATAGACTTCCCCGCGGAAATAGGGATTGAGACCGATTCCCAATATCAACACCCACAGGATGGGGCGGCTCACACCGCCGATCAGCTGTCCGCGATCGCGCATGGCGCGCATGACTTCGCGCAGCCACAACCCGTAAAGGCCGCCGAGCTGGATCATCAGCCAGGACCGCTGGCCGGCCGGCGCGTCCCGGGTGAAGGCGGGCGTGTCCGCGTGTGGTTTGCCGAGGCTCATCTTGTGTGCTCCCCGCCCTGCCGCCCGAAGGCCAGTGTCCGTTCGCGCGCGCCCGCACCGCGGTCGCGCAGCTCCCGTCCGGTCAGCGTCAAAAACACCGTCTCAAGGCTTGGCACTTCGATCGACATGGAGCGGATACGGGTGCCGTACTCGCCCAGAAACGTCTCGACCAGTGCATCGTCGGAGTTGAGCACGATCTCGGCGCCGCTCTCGTGTGCCTTCTGGTCCGAGAACCGCCGAAGGATTTCGGCGCGGTCGGCAGGGCTGCGCGGGACGACGCGCAGGAGCTGCTGGCCATGAGCCCGCCGCAGCGCGTCCGGCGTATCGTTGGCCAGAACCTTGCCATTGTCGATGATGCACACCCGATCGCAGGTCTCGACCTCCTCGATATAATGGGTGGTGACCAGCACAGTAAGCTGACGCTCGGCCTGCAGGCGGCGCACATAGGCCCAGATGCGCTCGCGGGTCTGGGCGTCGAGGCCGACTGTCGGCTCGTCGAGCAGCATGATCTCGGAATCGTGGATGAGGGCGCGGGCGATTTCGAGCCGCCGCTTCATGCCCGACGACAGGGCGCGGGCCGGTCTGTCAGCCCAGTCGGTCAATTCGACCAGATCCAGCATCTCGGCGATGCGCCGATGGCGCAGCCCTTTCGGGACCCCGAAGACCAGCCCGTGCAGGTTGAGATTTTCGCGCACCGTCAGCCGGTCGTCGAGGCTCGGCTCCTGAAAGACGATGCCAAGCCGGCTGCGGGCGGCAAGAGGCTGGCGAACCACATCGAAGCCGGCAATCGCGGCGGAGCCGCTGTCGGGGGCAAGGATGGTGCAAAGGATGTGCATCAGCGTCGTCTTGCCGGCGCCATTGGGTCCGAGAAGCGCGAAGACCTGATTGCGCGGCACCGCAAGGCTGACCGCATCCAGCGCCAGGGTGCGCCCGTAGCGCTTGGACACGGCGTCAACGCGGATGGCGGGCTCGGCAGTGCTCACGGGGAAATCTCCTCAGGAACCGATGGTGCCAGCGGATTGGAGTGGGCACAAGCGGCGAGGATGGACAAACCGGCGCTCAGGGCTTGGCCGTCGCCGGAAACCCATACTTGTCCAATATCGACTGTATGGTGCCATCGGCAATCAGGGCTGCAATCGCTTCGTCGACCGCGGCGCGCAGAAAGGTGTTCTTCTTCAGCACCAGCGCACCGACACCGAGCGCGGTCGGCGGCAAGGGGGCCGGATCGATAACGTGCAAATCGGCATAAGCGGGATCCTCCCGCTGTTTGGCCCAAAGGCTCGGCGCCCAGACAAGGGCGACTTTGACCGTGCCGTCGAGCAAGGATTTCAGGGAGAGTTCGTTGGTGCCATAGGGAAACGCCACCCAGCGCTTGTCCACCGGCATGGCCATCAGATAGGAAATCAGCCTCAGATGGGCCATCGTGCCCATCGTCGCGCCGATCTTGTCGGCGGGCGCGAGATCGGCGACCGCGTGGATCTTGGGGTCCGCCGCCACAAAGTCGTACTGGCTGCTGTAATAGGCACGCGTGAGGGTGGCCCAGCTGTCATAGCCTTCCGGGATCAGCTTGAAGCCCATATGCATGTCGCAATGCTTGAGCATCACCTCGTAGACCTTGGTGATGTCCTCCATGACGATATCGCTCTTGACCACGTAGCGCTGCGGTTCGAGCAGCAGCGCGCCGGCAATGGCATCGGCGATCTCGCCCTGCACCTCCCAGGCGGGGTCACGCGGGTCGACGCAATAGCGAAGCTGTGACTCATCCAGCCTTCGGCCGTAATTCCATTGCCCCGGGGCAAAAGGTTTGTCGAAGAATTCCGGCTCTTGCTGGGCCGATGCCGGCGCAATGGGAACGGTCAGGGCCAATGCCAGCAGCAGGCCCGCGAATTGCAGAAAGGCCGACGCGAGTTTCAAGACCGCACCTTTGAGGGGCGCCCTGGCAACCGGAAATCCGGCCGCCAGGGCGGTTTGATGAGACGCTATCCGATCAGTTGCTGCTGGTACTGGCTGTGGAGCCGGTATTATCGGAATCGGGAAGCGCGAAGACGTAAAGCGTTGCCGGATTGTCCTGCGGAAGCTTCACGTCCGGAGTGATCGAGGCCAGCCGTCCCAGGCCGGACGCCCAGTTCGCGACGATTGCCACATACTGCTTGCCGTCGGCCTCATAGGTGATGGGGAACGATTCAAGCGCGTTGCTCAGCTTGCCGCTCTCCCAGAGCTTTTTGCCGGTCTCGTCGTCGAAGGCCATGAACTTGCGGTCAAGGCTGCCCACGAACACCACGCCCCCTGCGGTCGGCAGGGTCGAGCTGGTGACCGGGGGATGCTGACGATATTGCCAGGCTTCGGTCTGGTCGGTCAGATCGATGGCGCGGACCTGTCCGATATTGCCATCGCTGTCCGGCCGCGGCACGCGGGCATAGGTCTGCAGGCCACCGCCGGTATAGATCGTGCCCGGATCCAGAGGGTTCGGAGTGGTGTTCGAGCAGAATTCCACCGTCGGCATGTAGAGCATCTTGGTCTTGGGGCTGTAAGAGGTCGCCTGCCAGGCCTTCCCGCCCGGGTCTGCCGGACAGTTGACCGTGGTCTCGCCGATCTTCGGCATGGCTTCCTGGTTGATGGTCTTCTCTCCGGTCACCGGATCGATCGACGCCACCACATTCTGCGGCACCGTCTCCTTGGCCCAGAGCCAGTCGCCATTGGTGCGGTCCAGCGACTCGATGATGCCGAGCTTGCCCGTCGTCACCACCTGCTTCTTGTCCTCTCCCTTGACCGGCAGATCGATGAGCAGGCGCTCATAGACGTAGTCGAGGTCGAGCGTGTCGTTCTTGAGGTACTGATGGTACCACTTCAGGTCGCCGCTGGTTGGATCGATTGCCAGCGTGGAGTCGGTATAAAGCGCGTCATTGGTATATTTTGGATCCGGGTTCTTGGGAGAAAGCCCGCTGATCTCGGCGTTCCACGGATAAGGCTGACCGACGCCCATGAAGATCAGATTCTGGTCGGGGTCGTAGGCGCCGCTGATCCAGGCCGAAGCCCCGTACCGCGACTCGACCGGCAACCCATTCCAGCTATTGCCCTCGGGCGTATCGCCGCGGGCGATCGTATGGACCCGCCACAATTCCTTGCCCGTCTTGGGGTCATGGCCGGTAATGAAGCACCCCCCCGGCTCGGCGTTGCCACAGCTCGTCATCCCCTGGATGATCACGCCGTCAGCCACGATCGGACCGCTGGAATACCCCCAACCCTTGTTGAAATCGGCAACCTGCTGATCCCAGACCAATTCGCCCGTCTTGGTATCGAGCGCGATGATATGGGCATCGCGGGTCGCAAGGATCAGCTCATTGCCATAGATCGCCTTGGACCGCTCGCCATTGGGGTTCACGCCGTCCGGCAATTCATACTGGTGTTCCCAGATCAGATCGCCGGTGGCCGCATCGAGTGCCTGGATCAGGTGTGTCGAGTTCTGGATGAACATGATCCCGTCATGGACCAGTGGCGTTTCCTGGGTACGTCCGCCGGGCGTCATGCCCCAGGCCCAGGCCAGTTTGAGATCCTTGACGTTATCCTTGTTGATCTGGTCGAGGGGGCTGTACCCCCAGCCATTGTAGGTGCGCCGCCACATCAGCCAGTCGCCGTCGGGCGGATTTTTCAGCATTTCGTCGGTGACCGGCGAGATGTTGTCGATCGGGCTGGCCTGCGCAGAGCTATCTTGCGCAAACACGGCCTGTGCCGACATGAGCGATGCCGCCGACACCGCCATCGCCAACACTGCAACCAGTTTCTGATGTCTTTTCATGAGTGGTCTCCTCCCTCCACTTTAGCCAACCATCGGGCTCGACTTGCGCTTGTTTGGGATTTGCCGACACGGGGAGTCCTGGCTGGTCGAAAGCAACGGTACGCCCGTCCGCGCGACGCCGTCAATCATTTGTCGGTCACTGCGTTCGCCCCTCGACGCCACTTCGCAACCCACCTGTCCCGAAGCCCTTCGACCTTCCGCCCGACTCCCTGGCGTGCTAAGCGTCTATCCTGCCACGCGCTGTTGATCGGACATGACCGGCGTCTGTGGGGGCGAGCGTGAGATGGTGTGAATTGGAGAAGCTGAGTTGAAAAATCTGAAACTGTACGTCGCCGCAGCCGCCTGCAGTCTTGTGTTTGCGGGCGCAGCTATTGCCGAAAGTCCCGAGGAGATGATCGCTTCTGCTGATCCGGCACATGGCGAGACCGTGTTCAGGCAGTGCAAGGCATGCCACACCGTCGAAAAGGGCGGCCCGAACAGGGTCGGTCCAAACCTCTGGGGCGTCGTCGGTCGGAAAGTCGCGTCGGTCGAAGGGTACAACTATTCGCCGGCCATGAAGGCGTTCGGCGGCGAGTGGACGCCGGACCGGTTGTTTGAATATCTCGCCAACCCGCGCGCCACCGTGCCGGGCACACGCATGACATTTGCGGGGCTCAAGAGCGAAGAGGACCGGGCGGCGGTGATCGCCTATTTGCAGACGCAATCCGACGAGAAGTAGAGAACGGACGGCTCAGGGCCTGGAATTGGCCGGGCCCGTCGAGCCGCGCTCGATGATCCGGGACGGCACGTGCACGCGGCGCGCCGTTCCGTAGCTCTCCTGCGCCAACCTCATCGTATAAGTGCCGATGGCGGGCTGGCTGACGGCGAGATCCCCGTGGCTTCTTTACGCGGTCTCGATGGCCGGCCCCAGCACGAAGCGGGCGCAGAAATCTCCTTCCCACCACATGGGAAAATTGGTCGCCCATTTGTTGTTGTGCAGGTTGAACCGCACGCCGCCATCGAATTTGGGCGGCCGGTGCTCAAACTGCATGAATGGCGTGTCGGCCGGCGCCGTCAGCGGCGTGTCCAGGGGCCGCAATTCTATCGCGCCACCGTCCGCAACGCGGGTCCTGACGGAGCTGACCGCCTGCAACTGACCACCCCCGCGTCCAGCGACACGGTGGGCGGGCTGCCAAAGCCCCGTCTTGTGGAAGGCCCAATCTTCGGCGCCATCTGGCGTGAAGGTCAGAAAACTTGCCTCCGGCATGCGGTTGGCGGGCTTTTCCAAAAGGCTGACGGCGATTTCCAGCTTTCCGTCGTCCAAAGCTCTGAACGCGACAACAATCTGGCGCGGGGCGCCTAGCGTGTCATGCGCTTCCGGCGCGAGTTCGAGCAGCAGACGGTTCTCCGAAAATCCCAGCAGCCGGGGACGGAAAGTCTCAGACCGCGCCGTCTCGGCCTTTTCCAGTCCCGGGCGTGAATGGTCGAGAATCGCCCATTCCTCACGGTGCGTCAGATAGGTATCGAGATGGCGAGTAATGTCGTTGGCGTCGTAACTTTCATATCGATAGCCCATCAGGCTGCCGTCGCGTCCTTCGACTTCCAGCCCACCGGGCATCACCAGTTGGGCGATGTCGCCGGTGGAGGGGTCGATGCGGATGCCCCACTCGCCCACCTGCAGGGGAGCTTCTGGGCTTTTTTCTGAATATTCTGCGGGTTTTTCTGCCGGGGCCGCCGCAAGGGCCGCTTCGGCCTTGGCCCTGTCGGCACCGCCCAGATTGGCCATCGCGGCGTCCAGATATCGGCGTTGTTCCGCCCATGAGGCTTCGGTATAGGCGAAGCGGTAATCGGCCTGGCGCGCCGCCTCGAATGCCGGCCGGTCCCATGCGAGGGTGTCGCGCAGGAAGGTCTTGATGTCGACGCCGCAGGTATGTTCGGCGACCATCGCCAGATCGCGTCCGAACGCCTGTCGCTGGGGAGTAAGGTCTTCGGCGCAGAAATCGTCATAAAGGCGCTGAAGAGCCAGAAATCTCTGGATCTTGATCGGATCGCTGCCACTGCCGTGAATCCAGCTATCGCCGATTTCGATATCGAGCCGTGGAAATTCTTCGCGGCGCTGCCAAAGGATTTCGCCATATTCATCGAGCCCGCTGGCGCGGATGTCGGCGTCCGGAGCATGGTGCCGCAACGCCCGATGGATATCGACCGTTTGAGAAATGCCCTGCGGGCCGAGATTGTCTCCGGTGTGGGCAAAGCTGATACCCTCGGAGAATCCTTCCGGAAATTGGGTGGCGCCATAGGAATTTTGGTACATCACCACAATTTCGGACCCGTCCGGGCCGGCCCAGCGAAAAATGTCAGGTACGTCCGGCACCGGAGAGGCCGTGTTGACCCCGAGATGCAGGAATTTGACCCCCGCTTCGGCGAGAAGAGGGACGATGCCGCGGGTGTGACCGGGGACGTCGGTCATCTTGGCGGCGGTGGTCTTCCGCCCGAAGCGCTTGTCCAGTTCGGCACAATAGGAGAGGCCGGCCCGGAACAAATTGGGCGACATCAACTCGCTGTGTGTGGTGAAGGGGAGGGCATGCCAGCGGATGAGGCCGCGCTCGATGGCCCGCTCGAGACGGTCGACGCTTTCGGGCGGCTGCGTGGCAAGGTGATCATGGATCAGCCACGCGCCTGTCGTCCAGATGAACATGGGATTATCAGGATCTTCGGCGAAAAAATGCTCGCCGGTCTGGATTGCCTGCGGAATGAACCGCTCGTGATACTGGCGGCGCACCTTCTCGGCGTGGTCGGTGAAGCCGATGTCGAGATGGGTCTTGAAGATCAGATGAATGGTTTTGGCGGACATGGGGCCTCTGGAGTTGGTCAACCCACCGTACCGCGTACGATCAGGCGGGTTCCCAGTTTCTCGACCATGGCGGGTGCGCCCGGGGATTTCAGGCGCCGCAGGATGAGCCGCACGATTGCGCGCACCCGTGCGTCGAGGTCGATCTTGACTGTGGTCAGATTGTAGCTGCGCCAATGCGACTGGGTGATGTCGTCGAATCCGATCACCTTGACGTCCTGCGGAACGCGCAAATTGAGCGTGTAGCGCAGCGCGTCGAGGGCGCCGAACGCGCCTTCGTCATTGGCAGCGAAGATGGCGTCGGCACCGCCCTTCAACCGGAACAGGTCGATGGCTGCGGCATGCCCGGTATCGTACGAGAAATCGCCCTGCATCACGATCGGCGGGGGAAGGCCGCGCTGCCCGAGCAGCGCCTCGAGCGTCTGGTGCCGGGCGATCTCGCCCAGCGAATTTTCCTTGCCGCCAATATAGGCGATGCGCTTGCAGCCATAGCCGGCCAGCAGTGCCACCGCCTGTTCCATGCCTTCCCACTGATCGATGTCGATGCGGTCGAACAGCGTCTTCGGTTCGCCCGGATAGGTCCCGTCGGAGTGGCCGTCCAATAGATAGTTCACATAGATCGGCACGGCCCGGTCAAGGAATTGCGAAAGGACATAGGGCCGGACGTTTTCGAGAAAAGCGATGACCGAGTCCGGATTGAACCCGCGCATATAGGTGAGCAGGGTTTCATCCATGCTCATATCCGTGCGCGCCTTGAACAGCAGCGTTGCAAAACCCTCGGATTGCAGCGCCGTGGTCAGGGCGTCGATTTCTTGCGCTTCCCAGGGGCTGCAGACATCGGGGACGATCATGCCGACCAGATGCGAACGTCGCGTCACCAGCGCCCGGGCCGCGCGATCGGGCGTGTAGTTCAATTCCTGCGCGACCTTGAGGATTCGTTCGCGTTTCTCGGCGCGGATCGACGCTCCGGGGTTGAAAGCACGGGAAACGGCGACCCGCGAGACATTGGCGGCTTCCGCTACCATCTCGGCCGTTGCACGCCGTCTTCTTCCAGTTTGCAGCTTGTTCAAAGTCCCTGACCGAAAACGCCAGTTATGAAATCGTGTTCACTGGGCAAAATGTCCTCGCATTGCCGGATGCTGTCAAGAACGGGCGCCGCAGGACGCTCAGGAAAGCCCGAAACTGTCATAAACCTGTGAAATTCATGCGTCTATGATCGCCGTCGTTAAAAGAAGGCTCGGCATGGTTCAGTGCCGGTATTGACGCAAATTGAAATCGTGTTCACTGTGTACCCGCGCTACGGTCGACAGGACAACCACCTCGTCGTGCCGGAACGAAATTCCGGTTCCGTAAATCGGGACCACAATCAGGGAGGAAATGCCATGCGCACTCTGCGCAAACTCATGTTTGGGCTCGCGGCCGCGTCCGCGCTTGCCACCCCCGCATTCGCGACCGAACTGACGATCACCTGCCGGTGTGTCGTCGGTGGCGCCAACGATGCCGGAGCCAACTGGATATTGAACAGCGTCATCCCCGACTATGAGGCCAAGGCCAAGGCCGAGGGCAAGGACATCACCGTTACCCTTAAGCAGTTCGGCGGTTCCGACGAGCAGATGACCCAGCAGCAGGCGCTCGATTTTTCGACCGGTGCGGGCGCAGACATCGCCGGTTTCGACGGCTTTTTGATCCCGAGCTTCGCCGAAGGTGGGCTGCTGAAGCCGCTCGACGAGGTCGCCGGCAAGGAAGTCGACGACTGGGAGGGCTGGGACCACATCTCGCCGGGCATCCAGTCGATCATGTCCTACAAGGGGCAGGTCTACGGCATCCCGAACGGCACCGACGTTCGCATGATCTATACCCGCAAGGATCTGCTCAAGAAGGCCGGTATCGATCCGGACACCTTCCAGCCGAAGTCCTGGGACGAACTTCTCGACGCCGCGCAGAAGCTCAAGGATGCCGGTGTTGAATATCCGTTGCAGCTCGACGCGGGCGTCAACATGGGCGAAGCCACCACGATGCAGGGCTATTACATGGCCGTGCTCGGCACCGGTCATGGGGTCGTCGACAAGGACGGCAAGTTCATCGTCGCCAGCCAGGGCATTCTGGACACGCTCAATCTTTACAAGACGATCTATGTCGACAAGGATCTCGGCGACCAGCGCGCCCAGCTCGTCGGTGACGGGCGCAACCAGAGCTTTGCCAACTTCCGCGACGGCAAGACCGCGCTCCTCGTCGAGGGCGACTGGTTCTACCGCTCGGTGACCAAGCCCGGCAGCGAATTCGCCGTCGACAACCGCGACGAGGTCATGGGTTGGGCCAAAATGCCGGCGGAAAAGCCGGGCGCTGGCCTGCGCGGCCAGGACTTCGTGACCATCTCGGGCGGCACGGGCAACGTGCTCAACCCGAACACCAAGAACCCGAAGGAAGCCTGGGATCTCCTGGCGTTCATGAACTCCAAGCAGGAGCAGGACGCGCTGCAGACCTATCAGGCCGGCATCAAGGCGCGTGACGACGTTCCGGTTCCGAACTCGCCCTTCCTGACCGAGACGGCCAAGACGCTGCTTCCGCTGACCACGGCCCGTCCGAACAACGCCAACTATGCCAAGGTCTCCGTCGAGATCCAGCGCATGACCGAGGCCGTTGTTTCCGGCGACAAGACGCCTCAGGAGGCCATGGACCAGTACAAGCAGGCGGTCACCAAGATCGTTGGCGAGGAAAATACCGTCAGCCTGATGTAGGCGGGTCACTCGCAAATCTTACACCGGGAATGCGCGCTTTGGCGCGCATTCGCATTGGCAGAAGCGGTCCTCCCGACTGACCGTTTCCGTGGCCGCCGCCATTCGTATTGCGTATCTCGGACGGCGGCCCGGAAGCGGCAGGGGAGATCAGGAGTAGCACTTGAAGCGGTTTTCCCTTCTTTCCAGGCGGGTCGGCCTGTTGTTCATGACGCCGGCCGGCATCCTGGTCGGCGCGTTCGTGATCGTGCCGTTCTTCTGGGTCATCTTCGTATCTTTCACCAATCGCAGCCTTCTGGGCGCGACGGCCTTGCATCCGCAATTCGTGGGGCTGGCCAATTATCTGACGCTGTTCGATCCCTCGAACTTCTTCGACCGGGGGCAGTTCGGCTTTTCACTGATCCTGACCATCCAGTTCGTGCTGCTGTCTGCGCTGGTCGGGCAGGCGCTGCTCGGTATCGTGCTGGCCTGGGTGTTGCAGTCCGTTCCAAAGACGCTGAAGAACCTCACCGAGATGATCGTCATCGCGGCCTGGATCCTGCCCGAGGTCGTCATCGGCTTCGCCTGGTTCGCCTTCCTCAACTACGACGCCGGCACCCTTAACAACATGATGACGGCGCTCGGTCTGCCGCGCGGCGACTGGCTCCTCGATTTCCCGTTCTGGGTCATCGTGATCTTCAACACCTGGCGCGGCACCGCCTTCTCCATGATGCTGTTCAACTCGGCGTTCTCCTCGATCCCGCCGAGCTATTTCCAGGCCGCCGACGTGGCCGGCGCCACCAGCTTCCAGAAGTTCCGCGACATCGGGCTGCCGCTGATCCGCGGGCACGTGGTCACGGACTTGATCCTCATCACCATGTGGACCTTCAACGTCTTCACCCCGTTCCTGTTGACCCATGGCGGGCCGTCCTACAAGACGGAACTCCTGTCGATCTACACCTACCGCGTGGCCTTCCGCGACTTCGAGTTCGGCAAGGGTGCAGCCGTCGGCGTCGTCGTGATGCTCATCAATTTGGCGTTCGCCCTGTTCTATTTGTGGGTGGCGCGCCAGCGCAGCCGTGAGGTGAAGGCATGAAGCGCTATCTCTCCCTTTACGCCTCGCGCATAAGCTTTTCGGTCATCGCGGCGATCATCGGAGTGGTGTTTGCCCTGCCGCTGATCTGGTTCATCTTCGCCCCCTTCAATGCGCGGGCGGAAATGGGCGTGGCGATTCCGAACCCCTGGACCCTGTCGAACTTCGCCCAGGTCTTCCAGAACGGCTTTGCATTGCGCGGGCTCCTCAACTCGCTGATCGAGAGCGTCGGCGGCGTCATCCTGGTAGGCGCCGGCGCAACCCTTGCCTCTTATGCACTCTCGCGCTCGCCCATCCCCGGCAAGCAGATGATCACCTATGTGCTCCTCCTGTTTTCCTCGGTGGTTTCCGGCTCGGCAGCCATGGTGCCGATCTTCCTGATCATCACCTCGGTGGGGCTGATCGACAGTCAGCTCGGCGTGATCCTGGTGTTCGCCGGCGGGCTGCTGCCGACCGCGATGTTCATTCTGAGGGACTTCATCGACGGCATTCCGAAGAGCTATGAGGAAAGCGCCATGGTGGCCGGCGCCTCTCCGATGCAGGCCTTCTTCGACGTGGCTTTGCCCGTCATCCGTCCGGGCATCGTCGTGATCGTCGTCTGGGCCTTCGTCAACATCTGGGGGAGTTTCCTCATCCCCTTCATTCTGCTGCGCTCCAGCGAAAAGATGCCGGCCTCGATCGCCATCTACTCCTTCTATTCGGAGGCGGGCACGCCCATCGTGACGCTGCTGGCTGCCTTCTCGCTTCTCTATTCGATCCCTGTGATCGTCCTCTACCTGTTCGTCAGCTGGAAGTTCGGCTTCCGCTTCTTCGGCGGCATCAAGGCATAAGGTTCATGGCTTCAGTACTCTTTGAAAACGTAAGCAAGACATTCGGAAGCTTCACCGCCGTTTCCGACATGAACATCGAGATCGGCGACGGCGAGTTCGTCTGCCTGCTCGGCCCCTCGGGCTGCGGCAAGACCACGAGCCTCAGGATGATCGCCGGCCTTGAGACGCCGACCGCGGGAAAGATCCTCATCGGCGGCAAGGATGTGACCCCGCTCCATCCCAAGGATCGCCAGATCTCCATGGTCTTCCAGGACTATGCCCTTTATCCGCACATGAACCTGGCGGACAACATCGCCTATCCGCTCAAGGTCCGCGGCGAGAAGGAAGCCGCCCGGCACAAGCGCGCCAAGGAAGTGGCCGACGTCCTCAAGATCGGTCACCTGATGGAGCGCATGCCATCGCAGATCTCGGGCGGGCAGCAGCAGCGTACCTCGCTCGCCCGCGCGCTGGTTTATCCGTCGGGGGTCTATCTCTTTGACGAGCCGCTCTCCAATCTCGACGCCAAGCTGAGGCTTGAGGCGCGCGGCTTTCTCAACCATCTGCAGCGCGACATGGGCATGACCGCCGTCTACGTCACCCATGACCAGGCGGAAGCCATGGCGCTCGCTACCCGCATTGCCGTCATGGATGCCGGCAAGATCGTGCAATACGCACCGCCGCTCGAGATCTATCGACGCCCTGCGACGACTTTCGTCGCGAACTTCGTGGGCAACCCGCCGATGAACCTCCTGCCGGTCGAGGCGATGATCGACAATGGCACGATCCGCTTCAAGGCCAACGGCCTTCAGACGGTGGGTCTGCCTGTTTCGAAATCCGCGGCAAGAGCCCTCGAGGGCAATAGCCAGCTCACGCTCGGCGTGCGCCCCGAGCACCTCTCCATCGCAACGCCCGAGGCCGAGAACACGATTTCAGGGCATTTGTTCGCGAACGAGAACATGGGGCCGGAAGCCCTGGTGACGCTTGAACGTGGGGATGCGGATCGGCTGACGGCGCGCATCTTCACCGACGATGCGATGGATTTGAAGCGCGACGTGCAACTGGGCTTCGCCTCTGCACATCTGCACCTGTTCGGCCCGGACGGAAAAAGGCTGCCCTTTGACAACGAGGTTGCCTAGATCATGGCGCGGACGATCAGGCGTCATCTCACCCGGGCCGACCGGACCCGCGACCCTTACGCCTATGTGCCCTTCGAAGTGCCGGAGGGCACGACGCGGATCGACGTGACCCTGAGCTATCCCAAGGCCAATGACTGCGTCATCGATCTCGGATGCGCCGACCCGCGCCTCGGCAGCTTCCCGAGCGAAGAAGGGTTCCGGGGTTGGAGCGGCGGCGCCCGCGACCGGTTTTTCATTGCAACCGATGACGCCACGCCGGGCTACGTGCATGGCGAAATCCCGGCCGGCGAGTGGAACGTCATGCTCGGGCTCTACAAGGTGCCTGACTCAGGGACCGACGTGGACGTGACCGTCGAACTCGATGATAGCCCGCGCAAGGTCGCGCCGCAGCCGAAGCGCACCATGCCGGTGCGAAAAGGGGCGGGATGGTACAAGGGCGATCTGCACTGCCACACCTTCCATTCGGATGCCCAAGGCAGCCCCGAAGTGCTGCACGCCTCCGCAAGACAGGCCGGGCTCGATTTCCTCGCGATCGCCGATCACAACACCACCACCCAGCGCCGCTATTTCCACCCGCAGTCCTCGCCCGACCTCGTGTTCGTGCGGGCCATGGAGGTGACGACCGCAGAGGGTCATTGCAACGTTTTCGGGGTCGACGACTGGATCGACTTTCGAATGACCAGGGCTTCTGACGTGCATACCCTGGCCCGGATCGTCCACGAGAAGGGCGGCTTGCTGTCGATCAACCACGACAAGCCTCCCATTCCCTGGACCTATGACTGGCCGGACGCGGATTGCATGGAGGTCTACCACGAGACCTGGATGCACCTGAATTGGGTGACCCTCGAGCGCTACCAGCAGCGCCTGGCTTCCGGCATGCGGCTGTCGGCGATCGGTGGCAGCGACTACCACCAGCCTGCCGAACTGCAGGCGGAGGGCCCATTGGGGCTCGGACGGCCGACCACCATGCTCTGGCTGGACGAGTTGAGCGAGGACGCCATCCTCGAGGCGATGAAGGCGGGCAGGGGCTATATGACCGAAAGCCCCCGCGGGCCGCACCTGTCCCTGCACGCCGGTGACGTGCATATGGGCGGCGACCTGCCGGCCGATGCGCGCGCCGTGCAGGTAAACGTTCGGGGTGGCCAGGGCGATCTCCTCGTCTGGATCGACGCGAACGGGCCGGTCGGCCAGCAAATCGTTCCCGACAGCGAGTGGCGATCCGAGATTGTTCTCGCCGAAAGGCCGGCCAAATTCATCAGGGCCGAATTGGTGGCGAAGGCCAGCAGGGACGCCATCATTTCCGAGCTGATCGAAGCGCTGCCCGGCAAGAAGCGTCCGGATGCCATTTCCCGGCAGGAGCTGGATGCCCAGCCTATTCGCCGCGCCCTGACCAATCCCATCTATACCGATTGAGGAGCACAAAGATGCTGATCGGCAACGCTCCCTGTTCCTGGGGCATCACCTACCCAACCGGCAACAGCTACACCTGGCAGCAATATCTCGACCAGGTCGCTGCCGCCGGCTATCGCGGCACCGAACTCGGGCCCTTCGGCTTTCTGCCCAAGGACGCGGCGCTGCTCAAGGACGAGCTGGCAAAGCGCGATCTGACGCTGATCGGGGCGACCCATGTCCATACCTTCGGGGACACAAATGCAACGCCGCACCTGATCGAGACCCTGCACGACCTCGCGCGATTGCTCAAGGATTTGGGGGCAGGGCATCTGGTGGTCATGGACGAAAGCAACTGGTATCCGCCGGAAAGGCTCGGCCAGCTGGACGACGCCGGTTGGCATGGCATGGTCGATGCGCTCGGGCAAGCCAAGAAGGTCGTCGAAGACGAATTCGGGCTGAAGCTTTCCTTCCATCCGCATATCGGAACAGCGGTCGAACGCGAAGACCAGATCGATCGGCTCCTGGCCGATACGGACATCGATTTGTGCTTCGATACCGGGCACCACGCCTTCTGGGATCAGGATCCGCTCGCCTACATGAACAAGGTTTGGGGGCGGATCGCCTATATGCACCTCAAGAATGTCGATCCGAAGGTGCGCGCCCGCGTGCTCGACGGATCGTTGTCGGTGGAACGCTCCTACGCCGCGGGCGTGATGTGCCCATTGCCCGACGGCGCCGTCGACATCCAGGCCGTCATGGCCTTCCTCAAGCAAAAGGGCTTCGACGGTCCCATTGTCGTCGAACAGGATATCTCCGACACCTCCGACGAGACGCCGCTGGAGCTCTCGCGCCGCAATCTGACCTATATGAATGCGATCAACTGAATGACCCAAACGCTCAATATCGGCCTGATCGGCCTCGGCGAAGTTGCACAATTGATGCACTTGCCGCTCCTTGCCGACGATCCCCGCTTTCGTATCGCAGCGATATCGGATGTCTCCAGCGCCCTGATGGCGCGTGTCGCAGAGCGCTATGGCGTGCCCACGCGGCACGCAAGCGCCGAGGCTCTGATCGCCGACCCGGCACTCGACGCAGTCTTCATCCTGACGCCCGACCATCTGCACGCACCGCTGCTTGAAGCAGCCATTGGCGCGAACAAGCACGTCTTCATCGAAAAGCCGGCCTGTCTTACCGCAGGGCAATTGCGCCCCCTGGTCGACCGCGCCGCTGAGAGCTCCCGGATCGTCTTCGTTGGATATATGCGGCGCTATGCCCCTGCCTTCCTGGCTTTGAAGGAGCGGATGCCCTCTCCTGACGACATCCGTCACGTCCGCATACGCGACCTGATCCGCGAGAGCCGGTTCTTTGTCGACCAGACGCGCAATATTTTCCGTCCGTCGGACGTGCCGCAATCCGTCGTGGACGCTGGGCGGCAGGAGACGGCCAAATTGGTCGAAAGCGTCGTGGGCTCCGATCAGCCCGCCGATGTGAAACGCGCCTATCAGGTTCTGACGGGGCTCGCCTCGCACAGCCTTTCGGCCATGCGCGAGCTGCTGGGGCCACCGAAGGGCGTTATCGCCGCGCGCCAGTGCCGCGGGGAGAACGTAACGATCCTCTTCGATTACAAGGACTTCACGGCCGTTTATGAAGCAGTGATCCATGATGTGGCGCGCTTCGACGCCGCGATCGAAGTGCTCACCTACGACAAACACTACAAGATCAATTACGACACGCCCTATGTCCGCAATCTGCCCACGCGGCTGGAGATTACCTCTTCAACCGATACAAGCACCGGCACCGAGATCGTCGGCCCCTTCTACGAGGACGCATTCCGGGTGGAACTGGGCGCCTTCCACCATTGCGTGACGACTGGCGAACCGCCGAAGACCGGTCTTGCGGATTCGCTGGCCGATCTGGAGCTTATCACGACCATCGCTGGTCATTTCCGCACCGGCGCCGTCTGAGGGATCACCCCGCGCCGTTCTCGCGGCGGTGTTCGGCGACGGCCACCGCCAGCGTCATCGCCAGCGCCATGGTCGCGGCCAGCGAGCGGAAGCCTTCGAAATTGTCCTCGGCGATTTCGAGCCAGCAATCCGCGATCTCGGCAATGGGGGACAGGACCGTGTCGGAGATCGAGACGATGCTGGCGCCTCGTGCACGCGCCGCCTTGGCCAGTGCGACGGTCTCGCTGGCATAGGGAGCGAAACTGATGGCCAGCATGGCGTCGTGTGGCTCGATGAAGCTCGATTGTTCGGGTCCGAGACCGGCGATGCCGTCGGTGAGAACATTGCGCACGCCGAGCTTGCTCATGGCGTAGGCCAGATAGACGGTCACCGGAAAGCTGCGGCGCAGGCCGACAAGATGGATGGTTTGTGCTTTCGCCAATATTCCGACAGCACGCTCAAGACTGGCCGAGTCTGCCTGCTGGCGAAGCGCTGCAACCGAGCGGCTGGCGGCCGACGTAAACCCTTCGAGCAAGAGATCGCAGGTATTTGCCGTAAGACCATGCTGGCGCATCTGGTTCAGGCGCTCGTCATAGCTTGGCATCCGGTCGCGCAACCGGGCCCGGAAGACCTCCTGCAAATCCGAAAAGCCTTCATATCCGAGTGTCTGCGAAAACCGCACCAGGGTGGAGGGCTGTACACCTGCGGCGCCGGCAATGCTTGCCGCAGTCCCGAAGGCGATCTCCTCAGGATTTTCCAGCGCATAGCTGGCAACCTGCATCAGGCGACGTGGCAAAGATCCGGCCCGGGCGCCGATCAGGGACCTGAGGGCGGCGAAGTCGCGCGGGGGCTCCTGCGTATCGGCCCTTGTCATGATCGCTAGTCCCCCAGGTTGAAATGCGGCATGGCACCGATTGCGACCGTTAATGTGGAGGCAGCGGCCCGCATTGATCAACCCCTGCCAGTCAGCCGGCTGTCCAGAAGATCGCCGCTCTCGGCAAGTATGGGGTAGGCCACGCTGGCAAAAAGCGAATTGATCGTCTTGAGGGCGCGAACCGTCTCGAGGTGGATGTTGCTGGTTTCGATGCTCTTGGCGGCGCCGGACCGCAGTCGATGCAAATGCTGGCGGTAGCTGGTGCGCTCTGCCTGCCGCATGGCATCTTTTTCGCTCAGAAGCTGACGGGCCGATTCCCGGTCCTTGGAAACGAGTACATTGAGCGCCAGATGCATGTTCGCGACGACCCGATGGTGCAGGTCGCTGAGTTCGCGCCAGCCCTCGGGCGAGAACTGCAGCTTCTGGTTGCGGCGGGTTTCTGCCAGCTTGAGCAAGGACTTGGCGATGGCATCTCCGACATATTCGAGATTAATCGCGAAATTTGCCAGTTCCTGGCCACGTTTGGCGTCTTCCTCCTCGGAAAACTCGATCTTGGCGAGGTAGAGTTTGATTTCGGAGTGGGCCTGATCAACGGCCTGCTCGAGCCGGCGCGCCTGGCGGATCATCTCGGGATCGCCGGTCTCGTATATTTCCATCAACGGCACCAGCATGCGCTCGATGATCTCGGCCATGCGCAGCAATTCGCGCGTCGCGCTGGCCAGGGCCAGGGCGGGCACGTCGATAACCGACATGTCGAGGCAACTCGGCGCCTCGGCCAGCGGATTGGCCTGTTCTCCCGGCATCGCCTTGGCCCGTACCAGATTTGCCAGCAGGCCCGCCATCGGGCCCGCAAAGGGCAGACAGAAGAGCAGGACCATCAGGTTGAAGGCGAGGTGAAGATTGACGAGCTGGCGGCCGATATCGGCTCCGGGCAGGTATTGCACGAGAGGTGTCAGCCGAAGCAGCGCCATCAGGATGAGCGCGCAAATGCCGCGGAACAGGAAATTGCCCACCGCGATCTGCCGCGCCTCCACGAAGGAGTGCCGGGTCAGCCCGATGGCGATCAGGCCCGCCCCGAGATTGGCCCCCAGGATCAGCGAGGTCCCCAAATCGATGGGAACGACACCCTGCAGGGCCATGGCGGAAATCAGAAGGATGGAGGCGACGCTCGAATGCACCAGCCAGGTGAACGCCGCGCCAAGCAGGAAAGCCGTGACGAGGTCACCCCGAAGATAGGTGACGATTTCCGGCAGGAACGCTGAATGGCGCAGGGGAGCCGTCGCCTGCGAGACCATTTGCAGGGAAATCAGGATGAGCGCGATGCCCATCAGGATGCGCCCCAGCTGCCGCCACTCCCGCTTCTGACCCCTGAAGAACAGGCTGCCGCCGCAAACCAGCAGAATCGGCACCACGAAATAGAGGTTGAACGACAGGATCTGCACGACGATTGCCGACCCCAAATCGGCGCCAAGCATCAGTGCCAGGCCGGTGGCGAGCGTGAGCGCACCGCGCCCGGCAAAGCCGGCGGCCAGAACGGCAACCGCGGTGGAGCTTTGCAGCAGCACCGCAATGGCGGCGCCAATGCCCGCGGCTTTGATATGTCCGCCCTTGCTCTGTCCCAAGACCCGCCGCAGCGCAGGCTCCTGGCTGCGCTCGACGCCGGTTCGCACCATGCGCACGGCCCATAAGAGCAGCGTCACGGCACCGGCCAGGTTCAGCAGCAGCAAAGGCAGGCTCATGGTCGGACTGTCCACTGGGGGCGGGAGAAATCACGCGCGATCAAATCTGCCCGTCCTTTTTCGCCCCGCGGGCATCTGCGGGGGCTTGGCTCCGCGATGCGCTGGCACCGCAATTGTCTTTCACGACTGCAACATCCATTCATGCTCCTCGGCATTGTGGAATTTCCAGATGCGACGCGGGCCCGCCATAACGTTCAGATAGTAGAGATCATAGCCGTGCAAGGCCGCGCAGGGATGATAGCCGCGCGGCACCAGCACGACGTCTCCATCCTCGATCGCCATGGCTTCGTCGAGACTGCGGTCATCGGTGTAGACCCGCTGAAACGCAAACCCCTGCGGCGGGTTGAGCCGGTGATAATAGGTTTCTTCGAGCTGCGATTCCCGTGGCAGGTCGTCCTGATCGTGCTTGTGCGGCGGGTAGGACGAGGAGTGCGCTGCCGGGGTTATGACTTCGACGACGAGCAGGGCGTTGGCACCGGGGTCCGTCTCGGGGAGAATATTGGTGACCAGGCGCGTATTGGTGCCGGAACCGCGGGTGATCTGTTCGGGCACATCGATGACGCGGGCAGGGTGGTCTCCGCCCCCCGGCGCGGTGCAGCCGGCGAGTTCGAGCCGTGTGGTCGCTGTAACCTTCCAGTCGGTGTGGGGCGGGACATATACGGCGGCGGGCGGTCCATCGAAGGGGCTCATGCGCTTGCCCAATTCGCCGAGATCCTCGCCGCCAACGGTGACGCGGCCCTTGCCGCTGACAAAGACCAGGCACAGCTCGCGATCGCCCGTATTGTCCTGCGCGGATTGACCGGCCTCAAGCGTGTCGACTTCGAAGCCTACGTAAGTCCATCCGGCGCTTTCCGGGGTCACTTGGATATGACCGTTAGCCGGCCGTTTGACCTGAAGCTTGCTCATGCCGGAAATCCCTGGGTTTCAACCGTGTAACCGGCATCTTTCATGACGCGCATAAGCTCCTCGTGGCCGATTTGCGCCATTTTCAGGGGAGGATTCTTCTTTGGATCCTGCTCGGCTTCGACCACAAACCATCCCTCGTAGCCATGATCGGCCAGGCGCTGGACGATCGCGCCGAAGTCGAGCGAACCGTCGCCGGGCACAGTGAACGCCCCGAGCGCGACAGCGTCGAGAAAGGACTGCCGGGTGCGGTCGAGTCCGTCGACTACGCTCTGGCGTATGTCCTTTACATGCACATGCGCAATGCGCGCGTGGTGCTTGTCGATTGCGCGCAGCACGTCTCCGCCGGCGAAAGCCAGATGCCCCGCATCGAGCAGCAGAGGGATGCCCTGGCCGGAGTGGTTCATGAATGCATCGAGTTCGGGCTCGGTCTCGACAACCGCCGCCATGTGGTGGTGGTAGGCCAGTGGCATGCCCTGTTCGGCGCACCATTCGCCGAAGGATGTGACCTTCCGGGCGTAAGCCGCCATCTCGGCGTCGGCGAGTTTCGGCTTGGTCGCAAGCGGCTTGGATCGGTCGCCCTGAATGGAGCGGCCCACTTCACCATAAACGATGCAGGGCGCACCCACCGCCTTGAATAGCTCGATCATCGGGACGATACGGTCCTGATTGACGGCAATGTCCTCGTCGACGAGAGTGCCGGAAAACCAGCCTCCGCAAAGGGTTACATCCGCCTGCTTGAGTATCGGCAAAAGCACATCGGGATCTTCGGGAAAGCGGCGGCCTTTTTCCATGCCGGTGAACCCGGCCGAACGCGATTGCCTCAGACACTCCTCAAGCGAAACATCGTCACTCAGCTCCACGAGGTCGTCGTTCCACCATGCGATGGGGGACATGCCCAATTTGGCTTTCATCTGCTTACAACCTTTGTGCCTTGAGGGCCTTTTCGTATTCGGCCCGAGCCGTATTTACCTCGGTGCGCGGAGAGACTTCGGGCACGGCCACGTCCCACCAGTGCCCCCCGGGCTCCGTGGTCATGAGGGGATCGGTGTCGATGACCAAGACCGACGTGCGGGTGTCGCTTTCCGCCGCCTTTAGCGCCGTTTCCAGCTCGGCAATCGAATTCACCTTGCGGGCTACCGCGCCAAGGGACTCGGCGTGCTTGACGAAGTCGATCTCCGGCAGAACCTCGTGGCGCGTGTCGCGGAACAGATTGTTGAAGTTCGCGCCGCCGGTCGCCATTTGCAGCCGGTTGATGCATCCGAATCCGCGATTGTCGAGCACGACGATGGTGAGCTTGGCGCCCAGCATCACCGAGCTGGAAATCTCCGAATTCATCATCATGTAGCTGCCATCGCCGACCATGACGATGACGTCGCTGTCCGGTTTGGCCAGTTTGACGCCCAATCCACCGGCAATCTCGTAGCCCATGGTCGAATAGCCATATTCCATATGGTAGCTGCCTGGAGCGCCGGCCGGCCAGAGCTTGTGCAGTTCCCCTGGCAAACCGCCTGCCGCGCAGACCAGAGTCGCTTCGGAGCCGCGTGCGCGGTGAACTGCGCCGATGACCTGCGCATCCGACGGCAACTCTGCGTTGGAGGCGGCGAGGGCGGTGCTTGCCGCATCGAGCCAGTCCGATTTGGCGGCGCGCGCCGTGTCAGTCCATGCCTGCGGAGCCTTCCAGTCGCCGAGCCCCGCCGCGAGGCGCGGCAAGACCTGCTTTCGCATCGGCGACCAGCGTTTGAGCGCGGTGTTTGCCGGCATCGAATACTTGCGAGTTGAGCCCGATGAGCGAAAGGTCGGTCTCCTTGAAAAGGGCCCATGACCCCGTGGTGAAATCCTGCAGGCGCGAGCCGATGGCCAAGACGAGATCGGCTTGTTCGGCAAGAAGGTTGGAGGCCGACGTTCCGGTGACGCCGACCGAACCCATGTTCAACGGATGGTCGTGGGGCAGGGAGGACTTGCCGGCATTGGTCTCCATCACCGGTATGCCATGGCGCTCCGCGAAGGCTGACAAGTCTGCCGCGGCGCCGGAATAGAGCACACCGCCACCGGCGATGATCACCGGCTTTTTCGCCGCCTTCAGCGCGGCGATAGCGGATTTCAGTTCCTCGGCATCCGGCTGCAGGCGCCGCGGCGTCCAGATGCGCTCGGCGAAAAAGTCTTCAGGGTAGTCGAAAGCCTCCGCCTGCACGTCCTGGCAGAGCGCCAATGTGACCGGCCCGCAGTCAGCAGGGTCGGTGAGCACCTGCATCGCCCGGTTAAGCGCAGTGATGATCTGCTCGGGACGGGTGATGCGGTCGAAATAGCGCGAAACCGGCCGAAAAACGTCATTGGCGGAAACGGTGCCGTCTCCGAAACTTTCAACCTGCTGGAGAACGGGATCCGGACTGCGGCTGGCGAAGACGTCTCCCGGCAACAGCAGCACGGGCAGGCGGTTGACGTGCGCGAGCGCCGCCGCCGTCACCAGATTGGTCGCTCCCGGGCCGATGGAGGTGGTAACCGCCATCATCCGGCGCCTGAAGCTGGCCTTCGCATAGGCAATGGCGGCGTGGGCCATCCCTTGCTCGTTGTGGGCGCGATAGGTGGGAAGGTCGTCACGCACCTGATAGAGCGCCTCGCCGACGCCCGCGACATTGCCATGCCCGAAAATCGCGAACACGCCGCCGAACAGCGGCAGTTTTTCGCCGTCGATCACGGTCATCTGGCGGGTAAGATATTTCGCCAGCGCCTGCGCCATCGTCAGCCGGACGGTCTTGCCACTCATGATTATGCTCCCGAGGCCATGGCGGATGCCATGCCGCCTTTCGCCGCCTGTTTGCCGCCCGCGTTCCAGATATCAACCAGCGTCTCGAACCGCCGCGCCATTTCCGCGACGGCCTGATCGTCGGTGATGTGGCCGGAGAGCCATTCCCGCGCGGCATCGCCGAAAATGGTCCGCCCCACGGCAAAACCGCGCACGCTTTGTGTGTCGTGGGCAAGGGCAAAGCTGTCTGCCAGTTTGTCGAGCGGCGCATCCAGCCCCAGCATCACGACGCCGCGGCAATAGGGATCGCGCTCCGCGATGATTGCATCGACGGCGCGCCAGCCGGCCTCCGAAGTCTGCGGTTCGAGCTTCCACCAATCCGGCCTGAGCCCGGCATCGTAAAGTTCACGTAGCACGTCGGCGGTCGTCGTCGCGCCTGCGGGGCCGGTTTTCGAACAGATGATCTCGATCAACAACTCGCGGCCCACCCGGTGCGCGGCATCGGCGGCGAGTTGCAGCTTTCCGATCTGCTTATTCTTCAGCTCCGCGGCATCGGCAGGATTGTAAAAGCACAGGATCTTGGCGCAGTGCGAGAGCGGCCATTCGACCATCCGTGACCCCACATCCTGGCCGAACTCGAAACGCAAAGGCACGCTGCCGGGCTCCTCGAGCGGGCGGGCAATCCAGAAACCATGCCGTTCCGCAGCGAACAGCGCCTTGCGCCCGTACTTGTCGTCGAGCAGCATGCCGAAGCCGTCGCGGCCTTGCGCAACCCTTGCTGCGGCTTTTACAGCCAGTACCTTGAACTGCGCGATGCGCGAGGGGTCTGCACCCTCCATGGATTCGAGCTGACTACGGTGGTCGATGGCCAGCGCCATGATGGTGGGCCATTGCCGGTTCCGGATCGTGGCTCGATGCAGATGGTTCAGATCTTCGTCCTTGCGAAGCGCCTTGTGCACGCTGCCGTTCTTGAGGAATGCATTCAGTTCGGTCTGGCTCGGATATTCGGGGGCACACAACAGGCGGGAAACGGCGAAGGCGCCGCAGGCATTGGCCAGGGTGGCGCTGCGGGCATGCGGCTCGCCGCGCAGCCAGCCGCTGAGAAAGCCGGACATGAAGGCATCCCCCGCGCCGAGGACGTTGAAGACCTCGATTGGGAAGCCTTCGCCCACGATGCCGGCATCGAGATCGTCCGGTATGGGGCCATCATAAACGATGCATCCCATGGCGCCCCGCTTGAGCACGATCGTGGCGTCGGTCACCTGCCGGATGCGTCTGAGCGCTTCGTGGGCGCTGTCGGCCCCGGCGGCGATCATGATTTCTTCCTCGGTGCCCACCACCAGATCGCAGTCCGGCAGTACGGCCTGCATTTTCGATGTCACGACCTCGGACTTCACATAGCGTTCGAAGCCGGCGGCGTGCCCCGCCAGTCCCCAGAGATTGGGTCGGTAGTCGATGTCGAAGACGACCTTGCCGCCATGCGCCTTGGCGATGCGGATCGCCTTCTTCTGAGCCGCCTCGGAATCGGGGCGGGAAAAATGGGTGCCGGTGACCACGATGGCGCGGGCACTGGCCACAAAATCCTCGTCGATATCCTCCTCGGACAGCGCCATGTCGGCACAATCGGTCCGATAGAAAATCATCGGGGAGACGCCTTCATCCTCAACCGCTAGCAGGACGAGCGCTGTCAGCCTGTCCGGATCGGTGGCGACGCCGTGGATATTCACGCCTTCCCGGTCGAGTTGCTCGCGGATGAAGCGCCCCATCTGTTCGTCGCCAACCCGCGTGACGAGCGCCGATTTCAGTCCCAGCCGGGCTGTGCCGATGGCGATGTTCGCGGGGCAGCCGCCGACCGATTTGGCAAAGCTTGCGATGTCCTCCAGCCGGCTGCCGATCTGTTGGCCGTAAAGATCGACCGATGCGCGACCAATGGTGATGACATCGAGCGCTTTTTTCTGCTCATTTGTCATTGTGTTGCACTTCTCCGCATGCGGCTGGACACCTCAATTACCTCGTTGTATCCCTTGCCGGAATGAAACGTCAATTCTGACTCCCTTCATATTCAGAACAAACGTTCCAGTTTGAAATGGTGTTTCAGCGCCCCGGTGCCGGCAAGCCAGGAATGGCCGATCTGTGCCGGGCCGGCTGCGATTTCAAGGCTTGAAAGGAGCCGATCTTGATGCGTTTCGGAATTCTGGGGGCGGGGCGGATCGGCAAGGTCCATGCCGCGACGATCGCAGCATCGTCCAAGGCGGAAGTGGCATTCGTGGCCGATGCGATAGCTGACGCCGCTTCTGGCTTGGCGGCATCGGTCGGCGCGAAAGTGGCCTCCGTGGAGGAGGTCATTGCCGCGGACGTGGATGCGGTCCTGATCGCGACGCCCACCGACACGCATGCCGATCTGATCGAGAAGGCGGCGCGGGCAGGCAAGGCCATCCTGTGTGAAAAGCCCGTTTCGCTGTCCGTCGAGCGCATCGAGGCCTGCCTGCCGGTGGTGGAAGCCGCCGGCGTGCCGCTGATGATCGGCTTCAACCGCCGTTTCGATCCCAGTTTCGCCTCGCTCGCACGGCGCCTGCGCGATGGAGAGATCGGCGATGTCGAAATGGTGACCATCATCAGCCGCGATCCCGGCGCGCCGCCGGTTTCCTATATCGAGCGGTCCGGCGGTATCTATCGGGACATGATGATCCATGATTTCGACATGGCGCGCTTTCTCGTGGGCGAGGAATTCGTCAGTGTCCATGCCCTGGGCGGCGTGATGACCGATCCCGCCATAAAGCCGACGGGCGATGCGGATACCGCCGCCGTTCACATGCAGACGGCATCGGGCCGCATTGCCGTGATCACCAATTCGCGGCGCGCTACCTATGGGTACGACCAGCGGGTCGAGGTGCATGGCGCCAGGGGCATGCTGCGGGCAGGCAATGTCCACATGACCACTTTGGAGCGTGCCGACGCGTCAGGCTTCACTGCCGATGTGATCCAGAATTTCTTTATCGACCGCTATCAGTCGGCCTACGCCGCCGAGGTGAATGCCTTCATCGAGGCGATCGCTGAGGGACGGACGCCGGCGCCGAGCGGGCGGGATGGTCTGGCGGCGCAAAAGCTGGCCGATGCAGCAACCCAGTCGTTCAAGACCGGGCAGGCGGTGAAAATTTCCTGATCGCTATCGCGTCATCCGGCTGCAGGATCTCCGGACGACGCGAATGTGCCCTTGCGCACGATGGCAGAGCCATGCCGTCGAAAGAGCTGCGGTCGTCAATTTGTCGAGAACATGAGATTGGCTGGGGAACCTGGATTCGAACCAGGACTAACGGAGTCAGAGTCCGTGGGTCTACCGTTAACCTATTCCCCAGCAGGCCGAGGCATCGAAAAGCCTGATACCGGCTCGCCATCGGCGCGGCATACATAGCCGCACCTTTTTGCGATTGCAAGGGCGGGACAGGCCGTTGTGAAACGGCGTCATCCCGTGCCCGCTGGCTCCCTGTCTAGCGTATGGGCGCCCGCCAGGCGATGGCCTTGTGCGCGCTATAACACCCAACGCCGACGCGGCGCGAATAGTTTCCCGACAAAAGCTCCACCCGGCCGTCGCGGCACCGTCCGGCGACGACGCCCACATGGTGCGGCATCACCATGATCGCACCGACCGTCATCGGCTTCACCGCCTCGCCATAAATGGCGAAATCGCGGGCCCTGAAGGAACCGCGCGTCCTGTAGCCCGCGGCCGCGAGCACCTTGTCGAGATAGCAGGCACACCATTTGCTCGGGCAGCCCGAGGGACGATGGGCGCCCAGGTGCTGCGAAATCAGGGTGACGAGGCTGTCAGCAAAGCTTGGTGTGGATAAGGATATAACGGCAGCGGCGGCAATGATCAGCCGGCCGACAGAAAATCTAGACGCAGTCACTGGTACTCCAACACGTTCGTAAGAGGATCAAAACATTGAGGTTTGTCCGCGCTCTACGGCGCTCCCCGACGGACTTGTCGCATCAACTGCGAGAAAGCGGCGATCATGTGGCAAGCTGTCACACAAGGACTTTGCCGCTGCCGCGAAGGGCGCCGGTCTCGCGCTGCGATTGCACCCGGATGGCAAACGCTCTACTCTGTTCTTGAAACTGTAATATTCGGCTCCGGGCGCCATTTGACCGCAGGGCAGTGGGCGACCAGAGCTGTTGGAGAACTCACGTTGACCGATCTCGATCGGTCCGCTGGCGCACCAACCGGGTTGGCGACGGACCAGCGCCTCGAGGGAAAGGGCAGGGGTGCCCCACTTCCCTTGGAGCTCCAGCCGCAATCGGCGCCCGGAGCTGCGGGGCAGCGGACCAGAAATCACATCCCTCCCAGCCGCCGTCGCTGGCGCGGACCGGTCTATGCCGCGCTCGACCTCGGCACCAATAATTGCCGGCTGCTGATTGCAAGGCCGCACGAGGCGAGCTTTCAAGCGTGCTCGACGGCTTCACCCGCATCGTAAGATTGGGCGAGGGCGTTTCGCAGACGGGTGAGCTTGGCCAGCCGGCCATGGACCGCACCATCGAGGCGCTGCGCCAGTGCCGCAACAAGCTCGCCCATCACGAGCCGCGGCGCATGCGGCTGATTGCGACCGAGGCCTGCCGCGCCGCAGTCAATTCCTCTGAATTCCTTGACAGGGTGCGCGACGAGCTCGGCCTGGAGCTTGAGATCGTCGACCGCCGCACCGAGGCCGAACTGGCCGTCACCGGCTGCGCCGACCTGATCGAGAGTTCCGCCAAGGGCGCCTTGATGTTCGATATCGGCGGCGGGTCGTCGGAACTTGCCTGGCTCGATTTCCGCGGCGGCCGTCCGCGCAGCCAGGGCCGCATGGCCGCTTCGATTCGCTCATGGCAGTCGCTGCCGGTAGGCGTGGTCTCGATCGCGGAAACCTTCGGGGGCACCGACGTCACCCCGGAAATCTTCGAGGCGATGGTCGCCCATGTGTCGGCCCATCTCGCCAATTTCCGCGGGCGCGAAAAGCTCAGGCAGATGATCGCCGAGCATCCCATGCATCTCATCGGCACCTCGGGAACGGTCACGACCCTGGCGGGGCTCCATCTAGGGCTGGAGCGCTATGAGCGCGCCAAGGTCGATGGGCTGTGGATGCGCAATGAAGAGATCGTCGACACCATGCGCGTGCTGCTGCGGCATGACCTATGCGGCCCGCTGCGCCCATCCCTGCATCGGCCGAGACCGCGCCGATCTCGTCATCCCCGGCTGCGCCATATTCGAGGCGATCCGCCGCGAATGGCCGACCGACCGCATTCGCGTCGCCGACCGCGGCCTGCGCGAAGGCATCCTCATTTCGCTCATGGACGCGGATGGGGCGTGGGCCGGAGGGCGCGGCCGCACCCGCCGCAGGCGCAAGAATGGCTAAAGGCAAGCAACCGGCAGGGGCCCGGCGTGATCCCGACTCTCAAGACGCGGGTGAAGACGGCGAAGGGGCGCAAGATTTCCTCGACGCTTTGGCTGCAACGCCAGCTCAACGACCCCTATGTGCGCAAGGCGCAGGCGGAAGGCTACCGCTCCCGCGCCGCCTACAAGCTCATCGAGATCAACGACAAGCACAAGCTGCTCAAGCCCGGCATGCGGGTCATCGATCTCGGCTGCGCGCCGGGCGGCTGGCTGCAGGTTGCGGTGCGTGAGGTGCGCTCGAGCGAGGAGAACCCGCTGGTCGTCGGCATCGACTATCTGGAAATGGACCCGGTGCCCGGCAGCATCATCCTGCAAAAGGATTTCAACGACGAGGATGCGCCGGCCGCGCTGATCGAGGCTCTGGGCGGCCACAAGGCGGACCTTGTTCTTTCAGACATGGCCGCGCCCACGACGGGTCACAAGGCGACCGATCATTTGCGCATCATCGCGCTGGTCGAACTGGCGGCGGATTTCGCCGGCGAGGTGCTGCGCGCCTGGCGGCGCCTTCGTTGCCAAGGTCTTCCAGGGCGGCACCGAGCATCAGCTTCTGGCCGATCTCAAGCGCCGCTTTGCCACAACCTTTCACGCCAAGCCGCCTGCCAGCCGCTCGGATTCGGCCGAGGCCTATCTCGTGGCGAAAGGCTTCAAAGGCTAGAGCGTCGTGCGAAAAAACACCGGTATTTCGCAATATAACGATGCGACCACAAAACAAAAGGAGCTGCGCGAGGCGGCTTATTTCGTCGCCGGTGGCGGTTCCGGCGCCACGTCCTCCAGATTTCTCAGCCGATGGCCCGATATCTCCGAGCCGGCGTCGCGGCTGAGAAACAGGAAGGGGATGATCGCGGTGGCGGCGATCAGCCCGACGATGAGGAATGACAGCTGGAAATCGGATACCTGCGGCCCGCCTTCATGCAGAAGGGTCATCAACTCCAGCACGCCGCCGGCCAGCGCCACCCCGCAGGCGAGGCTGAGCTGGGTGGAGACGGTGAATAGTGCGGTTGCCTGTCCGCTTTGCTCGTCCGAGATGCCGCCGAAAATCATGGCGTTGAGGCCGGTAAAGAAAGTCGACCGGAAGAGCCCCGAAACCAGCAGTACGCCCGACATGACCCAGACCGGCGTTGCCAGTTGGAACAGCCCCAGCGCCATCAGCAGGCCGGCCGACAGTACGGCCATGCTCAAGAGAATCGGTTTGAAGCCCACCGCCGCATAGATTGGACGGGCAGAAAATTTCGCGCCGAGCGCACCGACCGCGCTGAAGAGCGTCACCAGCCCGGCCTGGAAGGGCGTCATCCCGAAGCCGAGTTGCAGCATCAGCGGCAACAGGAAGGGCACCGCGCCCAGCCCGAGCCGGAAAAGGAAACCGCCGATCAGCCCCAGGCGGAAGGTGGTGACCTTCAACAAAGCCGGTTCGAGCAGCGGATGCGCGGTGCGCCTTGCATGCCGGAGATAGCCGATGCCCGGCATCAGCCCGAGTAGCGTTGTGGCCATGCCGATGAGCCGGCGGCAGAGCCGGCAGGCTGATCACCGACAGTCCGAACAACAGGCCGGCAAAGGCCGTGCCGCAGAGCACGAAGCCGGGCCAGTCCATGGGACGCGCGGTGGCGCTCGGAATGTGCGGCAGCAACACCGTTGCCGTCGCGATGCCGGCAAGCCCGATAGGGATGTTGACGAAAAAGATCCAGTGCCAGGAAAGATAGGTGGTCAAAAAACCACCGATCGGCGGCCCGGCGATCGGTCCCACCAGGGCCGGAATGGTCAGCCAGGCCATGGCCGACACGAGCTGGCTCTTCGGTGTCGTCCGGATCAGGACCAGCCGCGAGATTGGAGACATCATGGCCCCGCCCATGCCCTGGAAGAAGCGGGCGCCGACAAAGGCCGGCAGGGAATTGGAAAAGGCGCAGGCGAGCGAGCCGAGCATGAAGACCACAATGGCCCAGCGAAAGACGTTTTTCGCCCCGAACCGGTCGGCCATCCATCCGCTGACGGGAATGAAGATGGCAAGCGACACCAGGTAGGCGGTCATAGCGAGCTTGAGGGCGATCGGCGAGGTGCCGATGTCGCGCGCGATGGCGGGCAGGGAGGTGGCGATCACCGTGCCGTCCATCATCTCCATGAACAGCGCCACGGCGAGGATGGCGGGAATGAAGCGGCTGAAGGTGGCAGGAGCCGGAGAGGGCGTGGTGGGAGCCATTTTACTTTGCAACGAGAATTTGAAGCCGCGTCCCATATGGGGCGACCGCCAGAGCGAGCGCAATGATCCGATCGAAAAGAGGGGTCGTTAGGCTGACGTGCTGCGTGCGGACCTTCAGGTTATCAGGTTCTCCGGCCCATGTCCCGCATCGCAAACGAGAATTTCCCCTGCCGGAATGACTGGAACGCGCCCAGGAAAAGTGGAGACGGTTTTCCGGTTTGGAAGCGCGACCACTCAAGCGCAAGACTGAAAACTTTTGTCAGCAATGACGCCGCCCGCCGTTGTAGATCGAATTCCGGTTAATTATGTGAGGAGCCCAACCGCCGGCGCGGCTCCTGCAGCCAGCGCCGGCAATTGAAGAGGAAGACCCGATGTCCGAGCCGATCATTCGCGTTGAGGGTCTCTCCAAATCCTATGACAATGGCTTTGAGGCGCTGAAAAACGTCAGCCTCGATATCGAGCCGGGCGAAATTCTCGCCATGCTTGGCCCCAATGGCGCCGGCAAGACAACGCTCATCTCCATCATCTGCGGACTGGTCACGCCGACTTCGGGCCAGGTGAGCGTGGCCGGCAACGACATCCTCAGGGATTATCGCAAGACCCGGGACATCATCGGGCTCGTGCCCCAGGAGATCGCACTCGACATCTTCTCGACGCCCTTCAAGACGGTGAGCTTCAGCCGCGGCCTGTTCGGCAAGCCGCGCGACGATGGTTATGTCGAAAAGGTCCTTCGCGATCTCAGCCTCTGGGACAAGAAGGATTCGAGGATCATGGCGCTGTCCGGCGGGATGAAGCGTCGCGTGGTCATCGCCAAGGCCCTGGCGCACGAACCCAATATCCTTTTTCTCGACGAGCCGACGGCGGGCGTTGACGTCGAACTGCGCCGCGAGATGTGGGAGCAGGTGCGCGCGTTGCGCGCCGCCGGGGTCACCATCATCTTGACCACCCACTACATCGAAGAGGCCGAGGAGATGGCCGACCGCGTCGCAGTGATCAATCGCGGCGAGATCGTTTTGGTCGAGAACAAGGCCGAATTGATGCAGAAAATGGGGCGAAAGGAGCTGAACATCCAGCTTCAGGAGAAGCGCGAGACGCTTCCGGACGAGCTGCAGGACAAGGGTCTGCGCCTCTCCGAGGACGGCATGATCCTGCACTATGAATATGACACCCGCGCCGAACGCACTGGGATAACGGCGCTTTTGACCGATCTGGCGGAGTCCGGCATCCGCTTCAACGATATCGAGACAAGGCAGTCCTCGCTCGAGGACATCTTTGTCGGGCTGGTGGGAGACGGCAAATGAACTGGCGCGGCATCCAGGCGATCTATGTGCAGGAAATGTCGAGGACCTTCAGAACCTTGCTGCAATCGGTTCTTGCTCCGGTTATCTCCACATCGCTTTATTTCATCGTCTTCGGCGCGGCCATCGGCACGCGGATCCAGCAGATCGAGGGCGTCAGTTATGGCGCCTTCATCGTGCCTGGCCTCATCATGATGATGCTCCTGATGCAGTCGGTGTCCAACGCCGCCGTCGGCATCTATTTCCCCAAATTCACCGGCACCATCTATGAATATCTGTCGGCCCCGATTTCGGCGCTCGAGATCGTCATCGGCTTTGTTGGCGCGGCGGCCAGCAAGTCGGTTCTGCTCGGCACCATCATCCTTTTGACCGCAGGCCTTTTCGTGCCGCTTCAGATCCAGCATCCGCTCTGGATGATCACCTTTCTGGTCCTGACGGCGGTAACGTTTTCGCTCTTCGGCTTCATCATCGGCATCTGGGCCGACGGCTTCGAAAAGCTCAACATCGTGCCCATGCTGATCATCACGCCGCTGGCTTTCCTGGGCGGCAGTTTTTATTCGATCTCGGTGCTCTCGCCGTTCTGGCAGAAGGTGACGCTGATCAACCCGGTCGTTTATCTGATCTCGGGCTTCCGCTGGAGCTTTTACTCCATCTCCGACGTCAATATCGGCGTAAGCCTGGCGGCCACGATGGGCTTCATGGCGCTCTGCCTCGGCATCATCTTCTGGATTTTCAAAACCGGCTACCGGCTGAAGGCCTGAGAGCCGCTGAGTTTTGGGCTGGCTTGAGTGTCCACCTGCCCGATCGGGTTGCGAGCCGCGAACTAAACGGCGTTGTCTCATGCCAAATCTCCCGCTGGCGCTGGCCGCAGGTTTGAGCGGGCATGGGGCGCGCATCACCTCGGTGCCGGTTCGTGCTACGCCACCCGGCGAAAAGGAGGCGCTGCGCGCCCCATGCTACCCCGGGAGTTTTGGGCTTAATCCGCCTGTTCGGAGCCTTGGCAGGCCAGCCTGGGATTTCCCACTGCTCTTTCGAGACTATCCGAAGTCCCTTTCGGCGCGCTTCGGATCAGCTGCAAACGGTTTGGGCCAGCCTGGGGCGACCCCCATGCAACCCGGGTCCGGTTCGCGCTATGCTCGTGTGCACAGCCGCTCTGGTGCAAACCGATGGGAAAAGCATAGTGGCAGGAGAAGGGGCGGGGATTACATATTTGACGGCGCTGTTCTGGCGTCGGGTTCTGGCGGCAGAATGGCCCATCGGGAGCTGGCCGGCTCCCGATGGGCAGCGGGCGGGTTTAGCGGGGATAGGCCTCGTGACGGCCGTAACTAATCTCACCCCCCGCTGCACCTTGTCCGGCCATCCGAACGGTAGAGAGGCCTTTGACGGCCGCATGTAATCCAGGAACCAACGGACAGCACGATGAGCATGAGCCCAACCCCATCGCAGTTCAACCACGTCGTCGCCTTCGAGGTGAGCAAGCACGAGCTGGTCGTGCACATTCTGCCCGCCGATACCGGCGAGCGGATCGTCAATACGGCAGCGGCGGTGCGCCGCCTGCTCAAGCGCGAGCACAAGCGTGGCCAGGCGCAGGATCTGGGAGTGCTGCTGGTCGTATGCGAGGCCACCGGCGGCTATGAACGCCATGTTCTGGCCCAGGCCGGCGGGCTCGGGCTCGCCACCCACCGCGCCCATGGCAGTCGCACCCGCCTGTTCGCCCGCTATCAGGGCAAGCGGGCCAAAACCGATCCCATCGACGCCAGACTGCTCGCCCTCTATGGTCGGGCCACTCCGGACCTGCACCTTTATCAAGCTCCCGGCCCGGAACTGGCAGCGCTGCGCGAGCTGCGCGTCCGGCGCGACCAGCTGATACAGATGCTGCGGATGGAGAAGAACCGCATGCAGCACGCAGCGCATCCGCGCAGCAAGGCGTCCCTGCGCCAGCACTGCAAATGGCTCGAGGGCGAGTGCAAAGCCCTCCAGGCGCAGATCGCCACGCTGATCGAGACCTCCCCGGATCTCAGCCACAAGGCGCGCCTGATGCAGTCCATCAAAGGCGTCGGTCCCGGCACCGCCGCCGCCATCCTCGCACACCTGCCCGAACTGGGCACCCTGACAAAAGCCCAGGCCGCTGGCATCACCGGCCTGGCACCCCACGCCAACAACTCAGGTCAGCACAGGGGCACCCGCCATATCGGCGGTGGTCGCAAATCCCTGCGCACCAGCCTCTATATGGCCGCCCTGGTCGCCAGGACATTCAACCCCAAACTCAAGGCCTTCGCTCAGACCCTCAGAGCACGCGGCAAACCCAACAAGCTTATCCTCACGGCCATCATGCGAAAGCTCGTCGTCATCCTCAACGCCGTGCTCAAGACAAACCAGCCCGCAAGGCCTTGACGCCAAAGACGGTAGATAAGGTTTTGAAGCTCCCACCTACACTCTTCCCTCGGACTAGCCTGTCCGGCGCGAGGGCAGAGACTTCCGAGGGCCCATGATGAGGGGCAACAAGGAACGCGTTTGTGGGAGAGAGCCAGCATGGATCCTCGGGTCGAGCCCGAGGAAGAAGACGGAGGGGTGGATAGTTTGGCGCGCCCAAAACCCCCGCCGTCATTCCGGCGAAAGCCGGAATCCAGTAGCCGCAGGCGTCGCGGCTTGAAGCGCCAGATTGGCGGATACTGGATCCCGGATCAGGTCCGGGATGACGCTGAGAGGAGGAGAGGATTGCGTGAAGCCTCGCTGCACGAAGACGGACGAGCTCGGCTGAGGCCCGAACCGAAGGTGCGCGCAAGCGAACAGTGGGAACCGGTTTTCGGACAAGCCGAAGCGAAAAGGAGCGAGGACCCCGGCGAACGTTTTCGCCGCGCCGTCGCAGCCGCAGCGAAGGTCACAGCGACCAGCGTCGTGACCGAAGCGGTGCGCGGCGTGAGACAAAAAAGGATCCGGTGCGACCCGCGAGGCAACCAGACACGCGGTTCGCGCCCCTTCCCAAATCCCACGCCCGGTGCTATTGACCCTCGCCAACCCGCAGCCGGCGACCTGCATCCCCGGCTCAATTCCGACGACATCGTCTGCACTGACATGAAGGCACGGAGGGTCTGGCCTTGGCGAAGATTATTACCTCCATCACCGGCGAAGCCGCGCTGACTTTCGACGACGTGCTGCTGCAGCCGGCGCGCTCCGACGTGCTGCCGACCGATGCCGACATCCGCAGCCGCGTGACCAAGGACATCGAGCTCAACCTGCCGATCCTGTCTTCGGCCATGGACACGGTCACCGAGAGCGGCATGGCGATCGCCATGGCCCAGGCCGGCGGCATCGGCGTCATCCACCGCAATCTCGAGCGCCGACGCAGCAGGCCGAGCAGGTCCGGCAGGTCAAGAGCTTCGAAAGCGGCATGGTGGTCAATCCCATCACCATCGGCCCCGACGCCACACTGGCCGACGCGCTGGCGCTGATGGAGCGCAACCGCATCTCCGGCATCCCGGTCGTCGACAATGGCGGCACCGGGCGGGCGCGTCACCGGCAAGCTCGTCGGCATCCTCACCAATCGCGACGTGCGCTTTGCCTCCAATCCGAGCCAGAAGGTCGCCGAGCTGATGACGCATGAAAACCTCGTCACCGTGGGCGAGGGCGTAGCCAAGGACGACGCCAAGCGCCTGCTGCACACCAACCGCATCGAAAAGCTGCTGGTGGTCGACGACGACCGCAACTGCATCGGCCTCATCACCGTCAAGGACATCGAAAAGGCGCGGCTCAACCCCAACGCCATCAAGGATGCGCAGGGGCGGCTGCGCGTCGCCGCCGCTTCCACGGTTGGCGACAAGGGGCTACGAGCGCTCGTTGCGCTGATCGATGCCGGCGTCGATCTGCTGGTCATCGACACCGCGCATGGCCATTCCGTGCATGTCGCCGAGGCCGTCGACCGCGATCAAGAAGCGATGAGCAATGCCACCCGCATCGTCGCCGGCAATGTCGCCACCGCCGAGGCGACCAAGGCGCTGATCGATGCCGGTGCCGATTCCATCAAGGTCGGCATCGGGCCGGGCTCGATCTGCACCACCCGCGTCGTCGCCGGCGTCGGCGTGCCGCAACTGGCCGCCGTCATGGCCTGCGCCGAGGAGGCCGACAAGCAGGGCGTGCCGGTGATCGCCGATGGCGGAATCAAGTTCTCAGGCGATCTGGCCAAGGCTCTGGCGGGCGGTGCGTCCTGCGCCATGGTCGGCTCGCTGCTGGCGGGCACCGACGAAAGCCCCGGCGAGGTCTATCTCTACCAGGGGCGCTCCTACAAATCCTATCGCGGCATGGGTTCGGTCGGCGCCATGGCGCGCGGCTCGGCCGACCGCTATTTCCAGCAGGAGGTGCGCGACAGCATGAAGCTGGTGCCCGAGGGCATCGAGGGGCAGGTGCCCTACAAGGGACCGGCCGGCAATGTGCTGCACCAGCTCGCCGGCGGCCTGCGCGCCGCCATGGGCTATACCGGCGCGCACGACTCTCAAGGAGTTCCGCGAGAACGCGACCTTCGTGCAGCATTTCCGGCGCCGCGCTCAGCGAAAGCCATGTCCACGACGTCTCGATCACCCGCGAGCCGCCCAACTATCGGGCGGGGAGCTAGGCGTGCCGGCAAGCGACTGGATCGTATTGGCCGTGCTGGCGCACGGCCTGCTGACCTTCGGTATTCTGCTGCTTCTGGGACGAAGGCGTGTGCCGCTCGTCCGGCGAGGCGAGATCGCTGTCGGCGCAGTGGCACTGTCGCGCGACCCCTGGCCTGAGACCGCCAGACAGGCCGCCAACGCCTTCGACAACCAGTTCCAGCTGCCCATGCTGGTCTATGCGGCGGGCGCGATCGCCATCTATCTCGGCGCCGGCTGGCTGGAAGCTGGGTTGCTCTGGCTTTTCGTGCTCACACGCTACGCGCACGCCTTCATTCATTGCACCTCCAACAACGTGCTTCAGCGCTTCTCCGCCTACATTTCGGGCTTTGTTCTGCTGACCTTGCTGTGGTTGGTTTTGATCGTGCGTGTGCTGTTCGGACTGGGCGGCTGAGATCATGCGCCTGCCTGGACGCATTGCCGCCGCCATCGAGGTGCTGACCGATCTGGAGACGCGCAGGCGACCGGCCTCCGATGCCTTGCGCGATTGGGGGCTGAGCCACCGCTTCGCCGGGGCTGGGGACCGCGCTGCCATCGGCAATCTGGTCTACGACGCCCTTCGCCGCCGCGCCTCGCATGCCTTCGCCATGAAAAGCGATACCGGCCGCGCTTTGACGCTCTCGGTCGCCGTGCGCGATTGGGGCGAGAACCCGCAGGTGCTTTCAGCCGGCTTCGCTGAGGACAAATTCGCGCCCGAGGTCATCACCGACGACGAGATGGCGCTGCTGACCGCGCCCAATCCCCTCGCCGATGCGCCCGATGCCGTGAGAGCCGATCTTCCGGACTGGCTGGCGCCGCTGTTCGCCGGGGCGTTCGGGGCGGATTGGGTTGCCGAGGGGCAAGCGCTTACGGATCGTCCGCCGCTTGATCTCAGGGTCAATGCGCTCAAGGCCGACCGCGGCAAGGTAGAGAAGGCGCTGCGCCGCTTTTCCCCGCAAACAACCGAATTCGCGCCCCTCGGCCTAAGGCTGCCCGCCGGCCCCCGCGACGCCCGTACGCCGAACGTGCAGGCGGACGAGAGCTATCTCAAGGGATGGGTCGAGGTGCAGGACCAGGGTAGCCAGATCGTCTCCCTGCTGGCTGGTGCCCAGCCAGGCATGCAGGTGCTCGATTTGTGCGCCGGGGCTGGCGGCAAGACGCTCGCCATGGCCGCCGAGATGGGCAACAAGGGCCAGATCTTCGCCCATGATAGCGAACGCCAACGCCTCGCGCCCATATATGATCGGCTCAAGCGGGCAGGGGTCCGCAATGTGCAGGTGCGACCGCCCCAACAAGCGGAACCAGGAAAAGTGGGGACCGGTTTTCCGTCCGGGACCGCGCCAAAAGGGGCGAATGCGGCATTGGACGATCTGGCGGAGAAAATGGATCTCGTGCTCGTCGATGCGCCCTGCACCGGCACCGGCACCTGGCGACGACGGCCGGATGCGAAATGGCGTCTCAGCCCGGAGCAAATCGAGCAGCGCTGCGCCGAGCAGGCAGCGATCCTTAAAGATGCTGCGCGCTATGTGAAGCCGGGCGGACGGCTGGTTTACATCACTTGCTCGCTTCTGCCGCCCGAGAACGGCCAGCAGGTCGAGACTTTTCTCAACGCGCAGCCAAATTTTGCATCCCGTGACCTGCAATCCGCCATTTCGAGCCGGCTTCCCGCCCTCAATGGCCACTGGCGCCGCAGCGGAGACGGCATTATCCTAACCCCGCGCCTGACCGGCACGGACGGGTTCTTCATCGCGGCACTGGAGCGAAAGAGTTGATCAGGAACGCCGAACCCGCCATTTTCGTCTCATGAGCACCGCGCCCCGACTCGCCATCGAGAAGCCACGGCAGATCGCCCTGCTGGTGGGATTCATTATTCTGGTGCTGCTCGTGGCGAGTGTGATCGGCATCCTCGCGGCGCCGGATGTCTGGTACGACACGCTTCAAAAGCCGCCCTTCAACCCGCCGAACTGGGTCTTCGGTCCGGTCTGGACCATCCTTTATGTCCTGATCGGCATTTCGGGGTGGCGCGTCTTCGTCACGGCGCCGAAAAGCACGGCCATGTGGCTCTGGTGGGCGCAATTGCCCATCAACTGGATCTGGACGCCGGTTTTCTTTCGCGCGCACCTTCTGTGGCCGGCCCTGGCGGTCATCCTGGTAATGATCGCGCTGATTGTCGCATTCATTCGCGCGAGCTGGCGCCTTGAGAAGGTTTCCGCCTGGCTGTTTGTGCCCTATCTCGCCTGGGTTTGCTTTGCCGCCATTCTCAATGCCTCGCTTGCAGTTCTGAACTGAACCCAGCCTGCTTGCACAAACGGCCAAGTCCCGATAAAGCCCGGCCATGCAGCCGCCAGAACATGACGCCATCCTCATCGTGGATTTCGGGTCGCAGGTGACCCAGCTCATCGCCCGCCGCATTCGCGAGGCGGGCGTGTATTGCGAAATCCATCCCTTCATGAAAGCTGCGGAGGCACTCAAAGCCCTCGCGCCCAAGGGAATTGTCCTGTCGGGCGGCCCGGCCAGCGTGCTCGACGAGGGCGCACCCGAACTGGAGCCGGTCCTGCTCGAGGCCGGCGTGCCAATTCTTGCCATCTGCTATGGCCAGCAGGCGCTGGTAAAGGCGCTGGGGGGCAAGGTGGAGGGGGGGCATCACCGCGAGTTCGGCCGAGCGGATGTGACGGTCAAGCAGCCAAGCGCACTTTATGACCGAGTGTGGGAGATTGGCGGCGCCCATCAGGTGTGGATGAGCCATGGGGACCGCGTCACCGCGCTGCCCGAAGGCTTTGAGGTGGTCGCGACCTCTGAAGGCGCACCCTTTGCCATCATCGCCAATGAAGAGCGGCGCATCTGGGCGGTGCAGTTCCACCCCGAGGTCCATCACACCCCGGACGGCAAGAAGCTCTACTCGAACTTCGTGCACAAGATCTGCGGCTGCGCCGGCGACTGGACCATGGCCGCCTACCGTCAGCAGGCGGTCGAGCGCATCCGCGAGCAGGTTGGAGACAAGCGGGTCATCTGCGGACTGTCCGGCGGCGTCGATTCCTCGGTCGCGGCGGTGCTCATCCACGAGGCGATCGGCGACCAGCTGACCTGCATTTTCGTCGATCACGGCCTGATGCGGCTCAATGAGGCCGAGCAGGTCGTCACCATGTTCCGCGATCACTACAACATACCCCTGGTGCATGTTGATGCATCGGGCCTTTTCCTGTCGGCCCTGGAGGGGAAATCCGACCCCGAGGAAAAGCGCAAGATCATCGGCAAGCTCTTCATCCAGACGTTCGACACCGAGGCGCAAAAGATTGGCGGCGCCGAGTTTCTCGCCCAGGGCACGCTCTATCCGGACGTGATCGAAAGTGTCAGCTTCACCGGCGGCCCTTCCGTCACGATCAAATCGCACCACAATGTCGGCGGTCTGCCCGAAAAGATGCAGATGAAGCTCGTCGAGCCTCTGCGCGAACTCTTCAAGGACGAGGTGCGCGAACTCGGGCGCGAGCTCGGCCTGCCCGAGCACTTCGTCGGCCGCCATCCGTTCCCGGGACCGGGCCTCGCCATCCGCTGCCCGGGCGGCGTCACGCCCGAAAAGCTCGACATCCTGCGCCAGGCCGATGCCATCTATCTCGACGAAATCCGCAAGGCGGGCCTCTATGACGAGATCTGGCAGGCCTTCGCCGTGCTGCTGCCGGTGCAGACTGTCGGCGTCATGGGCGATGGCCGCACCTATGAATTCGTTTGCGCGCTGAGGGCCGTCACGTCCGTCGACGGCATGACCGCCGACTTCTTCCCCTATGACATGAATTTTCTTGGCCGCACCGCGACCCGCATCATCAACGAGGTGCGCGGCATCAACCGCGTGGTCTATGACGTAACCTCGAAGCCACCCGGCACCATCGAGTGGGAGTGAGGGGCGCCCGCCGGCAGCTAACCTCTACCTCCGGTCCAGCAATCCACGACCCGCAAGAATTGCCGGCATTGCCTTTTCGATCCGTGCCGTTCGCGTCTTTGGCTGCTTTGCGCCGGAGAAGTGGAACAGATATCCTCTCTGCCGGCCCGGCGTCAGGGCCTCGAATGCCTGCCTGAACTTCGGGTCTTCCGGAATTTCTCCGCCAGCTCGTCGGGCACGGCAATCTCCGGCGGTTGTGTTTCGACTTTCATTCCGGATTTCTCGGCCGCCATGGCTTCACGCAGATAGGCCCTGATGGTCACCGCCTTGGCCTCGATTTCGTGGACGCTTGCGAACTTCATCACCCGCGCAGCCTGAACCCGTCCGAGCTGCACGAGCAGCTTTTTCGGGTCTTCCAATAGCACGCCCTGAAAGAAGCCCAGGGCGCAATAGTCCTTGAACCCTTGGATGATGACGACATTCTTGCCCTCGAGCGTGTAGCAGGGCTTGCCCCATTTGCATTCCTCTTTCAGCTCGAACTCCGACAGGAGGCTTTGCAACGCCGCAATCTCGTCTTGCCAACGCTCCCGATACGCCATCTCCATTGGGTAGCCTTTCTTGTTATTGGGCGCTCGCGATGGGTCCTTGGAGCGGACGCCACCCGCACCCGCGGGCTGAAAAATCAACCCGAGATGGAAAAAGTGGTATGAATGTTCCATTCTGTCGACATATTGTCAGTTTTGTTTCATACCTGTCACATCGGTGTGATTTGGAGGAGGAATTTTGGCAACGCTGTCCGTGACAATTCGAGTCGCGGATGCTCCCGTGCCAGGGGGTCGAACCGTTACACCGAGGTCCAGGAAACATCAGGCACGACGCCGAGATTGAATTTGGATCCAAGTCCTTACAAGGAGGAATCAGCATTATGAAACGCCGTCAATTCATGATTACCGCGGGCGCCGTCGCCGCGGGGGCTGCGCTTTCGCGCACGGCCTGGGCCGAACAGGGCCGCATCGACTGGTACACCGGGTCGGATCAGAACGTCATGGACTTCTGGACCAACTACATCAAACCACCTTTCGAGGCTGCCAATCCCGGCGCGACGATCAATCTCGTCGATGCTGGCGACAGTTCCGGGCTGCAGGCCATCGCCTCACGCGCCCTGGCTGCCATGGACTCCAACACCGACCCTCAGGCTGATTTCTTCGAAGGCTTCGACGCCCGTCTTCCGGTCGGCGCGCTCGACAAGGGTCTCTGGGTCGACTTCTCCAAAGCCGGCCTGTCGAACTACGACAAGATCAATCCGCTCGCCTTCAAGATCGACAATGTGCGCGAGAATCTGCCCTATCGCGGCAGCCAGGTTCTGCTGGCCTACGACAAGACCAAGCTCGATCCGAAGGACGCTCCCAAGACCTGGGACGCCCTGATCGCCTGGATCAAGGCCAATCCCGGCCAATTCATCTACAACCGGCCCGACAAGGGTGGTTCGGGCGGCAATTTCGTGCGCCGCGCCATTTATGCCGCCAATGGCAACGACCCCACCATGTTCACGGTTGACAATTACGACCAGGCCAAGGGCGAAGAAATGCTCAGCAAGGCCTGGGCGATCCTGAACGATCTCGCGCCCTCGCTCATGGACAAGGGCGCCTACACCTCGGGCAATACCCAGTCGATCCAGCTTCTGTCGCAGGGTGCGGTCACAATGGTCCCGGCCTGGTCCGATCAGGCTTTGCAGTCGATCAATCAGGGCGTTCTGCCCGAGACGACCGGCCTGCTTCAGCTGACCGATCTGGCCTTCCCCGGCAATTTCGCGCACATCACCGTGCCGACCAATGCCGCGAACAAGGATCTGGCAATCAAATTGGCGGACTTCATCCTGTCCGAGGAAGTCCAGACCAAGGTCGTCACCCAGTTGGGCGGCTTCCCGGGCGTCTCCTGGGATTATGTCTCGCCCGAACTCAAGGCGAAATATGCCGATCTCGTTCCGACCTCGATCCCCGTGTTCCCCGGTGGCGATTGGGACAAGGCCATCAACGAGGGCTGGTACCGCAATGTTGCCCCGAATGTGGATCGCAACCAGTGACAACCGATACTGCGGCGCTTGCCGCGCCGCAAAAGCCTAAGTCAAGGCAGAAGAGTGGGAGGCCGGTTGGCCTCCTGCTCGTCGCCATTCCGGTGTTTCTGGTGGGATGGATGGTCATCTTTCCCATCATTTCGGCGGTCATCACGACCTTGTGGCTGCCCAATGAAGATGGCGGCTATAGCCTCAGTCTGAAGACCTACCGCTTCTTCTTTTCCGACTCCTACAGTCTCGCCAATCTTGGCGTCACGCTCTGGACCACGGCGGTTTGCGCGGTTTTCCTTGTCATCATCTGCATGCCGATCGCCCTTTACCTGCGGTTCGCCAGCGGCCGGTTGGCCGCCTACGTCCAGGGGTTGGCGATCTTTCCCTTGTTCGTGCCCTCGATCATCTTGAGCTATGCGGTGATCCGCGTGCTCGGGCCGAACGGCATGGTCGACATCTTGTTGAACGCCGCCCATCTGCCGAAAATCCGCTCGCCTTATCTCACGCCCTGGGGTCCGGTGATCGGCTTGGTGTGGGATCACATTCCGCTGACCGTGCTCATCCTGATTTCGGGCCTGGGCAACGTGTCCAACCAGTCGATCGAGGCGGCGCGCGACGTGGGCGCGAACCCATTGGTCGTGACCTGGTACATCATCCTCCCGCGCATCTGGAATTCCATCCTAGTGGCGATCTCATTCTCCGTGCTGGGCATCTTCTCGGCCTTCACCTTGCCCTATGTGCTCGGGCCCGCAGCGCCCGAAATGATGGGGCCGTTCATGCAGCGAACGTTCCGCGACCTGTATGACCCGACCAACGCCATTACCCAGGCGGTGATTTCCTTCTTCTTCTGCATCATTTTCGGGCTGTTCTACGTCTATTCGGTCGCCCGGAACCAGAGGACCTGAGATGAGTGCGACCAAAGTACAGCGCCGTGTCGACTGGATGGGGGTTTTCTTCGCCGTCAGCCTGACGCTTCTGATTATTTTCCCGCTCATCGTCGTCGGCACCTGGGCCTTCGCCAATGTATGGCGCTATCCCAACATCATTCCGCAGCAGTTCGGGCTCAGATTCTGGAACCAGACGCTGGCGCGGCCCGACGTGTGGACGGCGATCACCACCAGCATTTCCTTGTCGCTGGTGGTCACGGCTATCTCTGCGGCCGTGTGTCTGCCTGCCGCCTTCGCTTTCGCCAGGCTGCAGTTTCCGGGCCGGAACATCCTGTTCTTCTCGTTTCTCGCCGGGCAGGCTTTCCCCAAATTCGGTCTGTTGGTCGCAATCGCCGGCATCTTCCTGCAATTGCATCTGATTGGCACATTCTGGGGGGTCGTTCTGATCCAGCTCGTCGGTACGCTGCTGTTCATGATCTGGATTCCCGTGGCGGCATTCCAGGGCGTCGACAGGCGCATGGAGGAGGCGGCACGCGATGTCGGCGCTTCGCCATTTCGCGTGTTCTGGTCGATCACCCTGCCGCAGGCCTTTCCGACTATCGCGGCAGCCGTCCTGCTGACCTTTGTCAACACCTTCTACGAGACTGAGGGAGCCTGGCTGATCGGCGCGCCAGCAGTGCGCACCATGCCCATCCTGATGATTTCCTTCATCAACAATCAACCGGTCATCCAATATGGCGCCGTGCTTTCGGTTCTGTTGTGGGTGCCATCTTTCTTTGCCCTGCTGTTTGCGCGCCGCGTGATCAGTTCAGGTTCGTTCGCGCGTGGTTTCGGGGGTTAAAAGCGGCACATCATGGCGGTTCTCAAGATCAAGGATGTCAGCAAGCTATTCGGAGAGGTCACTGCCGTGGCCGATTTCGATCTGACAGTAGACAACGGCGAACTCGTTTGCCTGCTCGGACCATCCGGCTCGGGGAAATCGACACTGTTGCGCATGGTCGGGGGATTTGAAATTCCCTCGGGCGGCAGCATAACGATCGATGATCAGGAAGTGGTCAAACAACCGCCCGAGCGGCGGCCCACCGGCATGGTGTTTCAAAGCCATGCGCTCTGGTCGCATATGAACGTCTTCAACAACGTCGCCTTCGGATTGAAGCTGCGACGCTTGCCGAAGGCCGAAATCCGCGAGAGGGTCGAAAAGGTGCTCGAACTTGTGGGTCTCTCCGGTTATGGCGGACGGCGCACCGACCAGCTGTCCGGCGGCCAGCAGCAGCGCGTCGCACTGGCGCGGTCCCTGGTGCTCGAACCGAAGATTCTGCTGCTCGACGAGCCCTTTGCCAGCCTCGACCAGCATTTGCGCGAGCGCTTGCGCGAGGAAGTGCGTGACATTCAGCAGCGCCTGGGTATCACCACGCTTTTTGTGACGCACGGTCAGGATGAGGCGCTTGCGCTGGCAGACCGCATCGTCGTCATGCGCAATGGCAGGACCGAACAGATCGGCCGGCCGGCCGAAGTCTATCGCGTGCCGGAAACCCCCTTCGTCGCCGGTTTCATCGGCCAGATGAACCTGATCGAGGGCACGATCGAAAACGGTCTCTTCAGGCACGAGAGTTTCAATCTCAAGGTGCCCGCGGACAGCGGCCCCGCCTTGCTTGCCGTGCGACCTGAGGCCCTGACCGCCGCGGCGGCCGGGCAGGGGAGCGAAGCCATGGCAACCATTCACCGGGTCACCGACTATGGTACCCACGCCCTGATTGATGCGGAACTCCCCGACGGCACGCGGTTGAAATCGATGATGCCCGAGGCCGATGTCTGGTCATCGGGCCAGAAGATCGATCTGACTCCGCAGGCTTTTGCCGTTTTCCGCGACAACAAGGCGATCTTCCGATCCGCCGTACCGGAAAACGAAAGCTGGATGGACAACAAGCAAGCCGCCAATTGACCAGCGATATCTTTTTTGAGGTCGGTGGCCGGCGCGTCTTTCTCAAATGGCATCGGGGCCGCAGACGGCTCTCCGACCCCGTGTTCACGGGGCGGCGCATCCTTGAGGGCATGGCGCTTGGCGCCAGCGTCGAGGTCGATCTGGTGGTCCATGGCGGGCAAGGCTTCGCGGTTCTGCATGACCTCGAACTCGGTGGTGAAACCACTGGGCATGGGGCTGTCGCCGACAAGTCGGCGGAGGAATTACGCCGGGAGCACATTCTCGACAATCGGGGGACGCCGACGGACGAACCCGTGCTCCTGCTTGAGGATCTCTGCGCGCTTCTGGGGAAGGGCGGGCTTCACCCGGACGCATTGCTGCAACTCGACTATAAGCAGGATCTGGCCGCCCTTGATCCCGCAACTGTCGGCCGTTTTGCCGAAAGTGTAGGTCCCGTCGCGAGCCATATGATCCTGTCGGCAGGCGATGCGGATGCGGTCAAGCTGCTCGCGGACGCCACACCAGGACTGCACGTCGGATATGATCCCTGCTACGGGGAATCGCTGCGCCGGCTTCGCGAGGACCATGATTTTTCGCGCTTCGTCCGGGACGCCCTGCAAACGTCACCGGATGCGGAGATGATCTATTTGTCCGTCCACCTGGTTGCCGCGGCGGACGACCACGGCTTCAACATGATCAGCGCGTTCCAGGACGCCGGAAAGCGCGTCGACACCTGGACAATCCAGAAGGTTGATGCGGACTCGCTGAAATTGGTCGAGCGCCTTATCCGGCTCGGGGCCGATCAGATCACCACCGACGATCCGGAAGGGCTCGGCGCCGCCCTGTCTGAACGGCGCCTTGCCTGAACGCCTATTTTGGGTCTTTGCGCGGCGCGTCCTTCAGCTGTTCCAGCAAATAGGCATGGCAGGCCGGGTTGGCGGCGATGATCGCGCCGGTTTTTTCATAGAATTCCGGCCCACGCCCCCACCAGTCGGTGACAACCCCGCCCGCCTCTTCGATGAGCAACACGCCGACCGCCCAGTCCAACAGACCGCTTTCCTCGAAATAGCCCGTAAGCCGTCCGCAGGCGACATGGGCGCAGGAATTGGCGCTTGAGCCGACGATGCGTACCGCGCCGATGGGGTCACGCAGCCGATCCAGGCGCTCATAAGCCCCCGGATAGAGGGCGAGGTTGGAGGTCGGCAATCCTGTGCCGACGGCGAAGAACGCCGGGTCGCTTGTCGTGCGCACCTTCAGCCTCTTTCCGTTGAGAAAGGCTCCGCCGCCCTTGGTTGCGGTGAACATCTCGTCATTGACCGGGTTGTAGAGCGCCCCGCAAATAGTCTTGTCGCCCCGCCGCAGCGCGATGGAAATCGTATAGTGCATGCCGTTCAAAAAGTTCGTCGTCCCGTCGATCGGATCGACCAGCCAGCAATATTCATCGTTCCCGCCAGCCACGGGATCGAGCTCTTCGCCGCGAAAACTGAAATCAGGGAAGGCGTTGAGCAGGCGCTCGCGGATCAGCTTTTCCGAGGCGACATCGGCTTCCGAAACGAAGTCGGCCGGCCCCTTAACCCCGATGTCGAGGTCCTCGAAGCGCGCAAAATATTGCTGGGTTACGGCGCCAGCGGCGCGCGCCGCGGCGACGGCGGCTTTCAAGGCCTCTTCGGTGTCCATGGGTCAAACTTTCGGAAAGGGAAGGCAGGGGAGGGAATTCTTGATTTGCTGCTATAATGCGAATCCTGAACGCTTTGGCAAACGCAATCGACGCTGCCGAAGCTCTCGACAGATTGGCCATCGGACGGTTGGGGGACGGAATGGTTATATACATCATCGGCCTGTTGATCTTTTTTGCCATTCACTCGGAGCGCATGGTCGCGCCCGGCTTTCGCGACCGCATCATTGCCGCGCGCGGAGAGGGAACCTGGAAGGGCGTTTATTCTCTGATTTCGCTGCTGGGGTTCGTGCTCATCGTCTGGGGATGGATGAGCTACCGCCCGCAGGCGCCCCAAATCTATGTTCCGCCAGAATGGGGCCGGCATTTTGCGATGCTTCTGGTGTTGCTCGGCTTCATCTGCGTGGAGGCGGCCTACGTTCCGCCGAACCACATCAAAGCTTATCTGCGGCACCCATTCCTCACCGGCATCTTCCTCTGGGCGCTCGCCCATCTTTTCGCCAATGGAGATTTGGCCGGCATTATTTTGTTCGGCGCTTTCCTTGTCTACGCGGTGGTTGATCGCATTGCCGTGACGACCCGGCCACAGCCAGTCGTGGCGGAGCCGACCCTGCGGGGAGATTTAATCGCGATCATTGTCGGAGCTGCGCTCTACGCCGTGTTCCTGTTCTGGCTGCACGGCCTGCTCTTCGGCGTCAGCCCATTGGGGTGACGCGGCGACGCAGCATCGCCGAAAGTCCTTGCGCAAACGCGCCGAAACGGGCAGGGGAGCGCAGATTGCAATCCACAGGCCGCGCCACTATGGTGCCGGCGATTTCACCCCATACAGCCAAAAGCCTGAATGTCAGAAGAAAACGTATTTCGCGAAGTCGACGAGGAATTGCGCCGCGAGCGCATGCGCGGCCTGTGGCAGCGCTACGGTATCTACATCATCGGCGCGGCCATAGCCGTGGTTCTGGTGGTTGCCGCCAGCGAAGGCTGGAATTGGTGGCACCAGCGAACCGCCGCCGAATCCTCCGACCGCTTCTATGCGGCCCTCGACCTGGCCAAGAACGGCGATGTGGACGGCGCTCGCAAGGCGCTGGACGACATCGCGGCCAATGGCAGCGGACAATACCCGTTGCTGGCGCGCTTCCGCGAAGCGGGCCTGCTCTCGGCTCAGGGCAAGACCGATGACGCCGTCGCCGCCTATGACGCCATTGCCGGCCAGGCGCCCCAGCAAAGGCTCCGTGAGCTGGCGCTGGTGCTGGCAGCCTACGAACTCGTGGATTCCGGCGATGTGACCGCCGTCGAATCGCGCATCGGCACTCTTGCATCCTCGGAAAGTCCCCTGCGCAACACAGCTCGCGAAGCCATCGGGCTGGCCCAATACAAGGCTGGCGACCTCGAAGCGGCCAAGAAGACTTTCGACGTCATTTCCAAGGACCCTCAGGGCTCGCTCGGCCAGTTGCGGCGCGTGCAGCTCTACATTGCGCAGTTGACGGCAGAAGGCGTCGACGTGCCGGACGATCAGATCCAGCCGGTAACCGAGGCAGTTCCTGCTGCGGCACCTGCTGAGACAGCGCCCGCAGAGACCACGGCTCCGAACGCCGCGCCCGCGGAAACGCAGGCGCCCGCTTCTGCCCCTGCCGCCCCGGCTGATGCAAACAGTAGTGACAAGACTGTCGTCACCCTGCCGCCGCAGAGTGAACAACCTGCGCAAAAAGATACGAGCGCGCCAGTCGGTACGCCTGCCGAACAGCCGGCTAACGGAGCGGCCTCCGCACCTGCCGGGCAATAGCCCGGCAGCGCCACGGCGCGCGGACACCGGATCAGGAATGGACCGCCCATGAGTGTCACCGTCGCCATTGTCGGGCGTCCCAATGTGGGCAAGTCCACCCTTTTCAATCGGCTCGTCGGCCGCCGCATCGCGCTGGTCGACGATACTCCCGGCGTTACCCGCGACCGCCGGGAGGCCGAGGGCCGCATCGCCGAATTGCGGTTCAAGGTGCTCGACACGGCCGGTTTCGAGGATCGGACCGACGAAAGCCTCGAGGCGCGCATGCGCCAGCAGACCGAGGCCGCCATCGCCGAGGCCGATCTGATCTTTTTCATGATCGACGCCCGGGCAGGCGTGACCCCGCTCGACGAACGTTTCGGGCAATTGCTGCGCAAGGCCGACAAGCCGGTGCATCTGCTTGCCAACAAGGCGGAAGGCAAGGCTTCCGAAATCGGCATTGCAGAGGCCTGGAGCCTCGGCTTTGGCGAGCCGATCGGCATTTCCGCCGAGCACGGCGAGGGCATGGCCGATCTGCACGCCATCATCTCCGAGGCGATCGATGCGGACGCGTCAGCAGGGGCACAGGCGGAGACGCGGGACTACCGCCCCGAGATCGAAGTCGATGTCACCGAGGAAGTGCAGGAAGACGCCGAGACCCTGCGCTGGGACCCCAACCGCTATCTCAACGTCGCCATCATCGGCCGCCCGAACGCCGGCAAGTCGACGCTCATCAACCGGCTCGTGGGGGAGGAGCGGGTGCTGACCGGTCCCGAGGCCGGCATTACGCGCGATGCCATCATGGTCCCCTGGGAATGGCAGGGCCGCGTGATCAACCTCGTCGACACCGCCGGCATCCGCCGGCGCGCCCGGGTCAAGGAGAAGCTCGAAAAGCTCGCAGTCTCCGACGCTTTGCGCGCCATCCAATATGCCGAGGTGGTCGTGCTGATGCTCGATGCCACCATGCCCTTCGAAAAGCAGGACCTTCAGCTCGCCGACCTGGTCGAGCGCGAGGGCAGGGCGCTGGTCATCGCGGTCAACAAATGGGATCTCGTCGAGGACAAGCCCGCGACCCTGGCCAGCCTCAAGGAAGCCTGCGAGCGCCTGTTGCCGCAATTGCGCGGCGTTCCGCTGGTCACCCTGTCCGGGCTCAAGGGTCGCAATATCCCGCGCCTGATGGACGCCATCTTTGAGATTGAACGGGTATGGAATGCCCGCATCTCCACTTCACGCCTCAACCGCTGGCTGTCGGCCATGACCGAGGGCCATCCACCCCCGGCAGTCGCTGGAAGACGGCTGAAGCTGCGCTACATGACGCAGGCAAAGTCGCGTCCGCCGACCTTCATTCTCTTCACGTCCCGGCCCGATGCGCTGCCGACATCCTATCAGCGCTATATCGTCAACGGCTTGCGCGAGACCTTCGGTCTGATGGGCGCTCCGCTGCGGTTGTGGCTGCGCGGCGGGGACAACCCCTTCGCCGATCAGGCGAAGAAGCGTTGAAAAAAACGGCGGCGCGGAGCCGCCGTTTGCAGCGATATTCAGCTGTATTTGCTGAAATCGACGTCGAAGCTATAGTCGTGGCCCGAGCTGTCCGTGAACGTCAGCGTACCGCTCAACCCTGAAAAATCAGCCGACTGTGCCAGATCGTTGAGATCGAAGCGATAGGTCACCGACCCCAGCCATCTGAACGCGTGGCGATTGCCGTTGACGATGAAGAAATCCTGCGAGGGTCCGAAGATATCTGGATTCTCGGCCGTTAGCGTCTTTCCACCCTTCAGCGCCAGCTTGGCCGGCGAGAACTGTGACAGAAAATCCTTGTCCTCGGGCTTGGAAGAGTTCGCGTGCGCGAAAACCCGGAACTCCAGCGTGCCATTGGCCTCATTCGTCAGCTTCTGCGTTTGCTCTGCCGAAAGCGTCTTGCCCTGGAAGCTCGTCAGATAGCTCTGATAGAGCAATTGCTCCCGCGGCGTGCCCACGATCACGGCATCGACGAGGTTGTCGCCCGGCTCGATCCGCAACGGGTCCTTACGGTCGTAAAGTACATAATCGGCGACGACATAGCCGTGCGTGGCGTCCTTGGCCTGCTTCATACCCTCGGCGACGGCGGCTTGGGCATCCGATGCAGAGAGCTTTGGCTGGAAGGCTTGCGCCGGAGCGCACAAGGCCAGACCGGCCGCAAAGGTCATTGCGACCGGCAGGATCCATGCGCGCCTGTGGCGCGCATGAAGAGGTGAAGCGGGATTACCCATTGGCGTTCCCATCCGCTGCCTTCGCCGCCTTTTGGGGAATGGCGAAGATGAAGACGGTTGCCGACGGCTGCGAGTCCGGCGACCAGGTCCGGGAGGCGTTGCCCGAGGCGACAGCCACATATTGCTGACCGTCCATCTCATAGGTCGATACGCCCGCAGCGATCGGCCCACCGGTATAGTAGTGGTAGAGCTTCTTGCCGCTCTTGGCGTCCAGCACCGAGAAGTCGCCGTTAAGTTCGCCCGTCAGCAGCACGCCGCCCGCGGTGGGGGTAACACCGGCGATCACCGGCAGCTCGGACTGGTACTGCCACTTCTTGCTGCCATCGGTTGCGTCATAGGCCCTGATCCAGCCCTGAGCCTGGTCGACCGGGTCCATGGTGTAGCTACCGCCGAAGAACAGCTGGCCTGGCGTGTAGCGCACTTCGCCGAGCTTGAAGGTCGTGCACCAGTCGACGCTGCCGACATAGATGGTGCTGTTATCCGGATCATAGGCCGGGCCATACCATTCGACGCCGCCATCAATGCCAGGGCACACATGCACGCCTTCCTGGGTCGGCGGTGTGTCGGCATTTTTCAGCGTGGTCGTTTCAACCTTGTAGACCTGCTTCTGCGTGTCTTCGTCGTAGACGAACATATGGCCCGCCTTGTTGGCGACCGCGGTATAATGCGTCGACTTGCCGCTCTTGTCCTTGAGGTTGAACAGCATCGGCGTTGCCGCCGTGTCGCGGTCCAGCGGGTCATTCGGGATCTGCTGATAATAGTGATCCAGCTTGCCGCTCTTGGCGTCGAGCACGATCACCGAGTTGGTGTAAAGGTTCTTGCCCGGCCGATAGCCCGCCGCGAAGTCAGGCGCCGGATTTCCGACAGGCACATAGATCAGGCCCGAATCCGGATCGAGCGAGTACGAAGTCCAGTTCGACCCGCCGCCGGTGGCCGCCGCCTCGGCGCTGCCGAACGTGTCCTGCTTGATCTCGTCGAACTGCCAGACCGTGCTGCCGTCCTTGACGTTGAAGGCGAACATCTGGCCGTTCGCGCCCCAGTCGGCGCCCGCCGTGCCCGTGAAAACCATGTCATGCCAGACGATGGGAGCCGAACTCAGGAAATAGCCCTGGCTGGAATCGACGGGGCGGATGTTCCACAGCAGATCGCCCGTCTTGGCATCGAGCGCGATGAAATGGCCGTCCGAGGTGCCGCGAAACAGCCGGCCGCCAGCAATGGCAACGCCGCGATTGGTGTTGAATGGCTCTACGCCCTGCGGAGAATAGGTGTAGCTCCATTTCTGGTGGCAGGTCTTTGCATCCAGCGCATATGTGGAGTAGGGGGTCGTGACGTAGATCAGACCGTCATAAACGATCGGGCTCGTCTGGAAGGAAGCCTGCTCCCCCAGCTGCGCGGTGCAGATCGGTTGAATCTGGCTGGCGTTTTCGGCGGTGATCTGGTCGAGCGAGGAATAGCGCTGGGCCGAATAGCCCTTGTTGTACATCAGCCAGCTGTCGGTGGCCGAGGCCGCCTTGTCGAGCGCCGCCTGATCGGGGCCGGAGGTGGAAGGCTGCTTTGGGTTCTGCGCCGGCGCGCCGACCTTCATCGTGTCCTGCTTGTTGCCGCCGCCCTCGTCGTTGGACGCCTGTTGCGCTTCCTTGTCGGACTGCGCGGCAGCGCCGCCACCGGACTTCTCGTCGGAATCGCCCGACTGGGCATTGGCATTGCCACCACCCTGACCGGATTTCGCCTGGGCAACCTGCTGCTCGCTGACATCGCCGAAATGATTTCCGTTGAGGCCGGTGCGGATATAAGTGGCAACGGCGGCGATTTCCGCGTCGGAGAGCTGGCCCTTGAACGGCGGCATCTGCTTGCCGCCATTGAGGATCTGCTCGACCACTGCATGAGCGTCGGACAATTCCTTGTTCCCCGATAACCGCGGTCCGATGCCGCCATTGCCGCTATGGCCGTGGCAGCCGGAACATCCGGCGCTCGAATAGATCTTGGAGCCGTCGGGCGTGTTCGACTGCGCCAGAACGGGCGAAGCAAGGGCCGCGGCAAGAGCAGCGCCGGACAGGGCGCCGACGAGCGCGACCCGTTGCAGATGCCTGCCTGACGAGCGGCCAGTCCCTCCAGATGGAGCCTCGGATTTGTCTACATGCATGATGAATCCTCCTTTCGGGGCGCCCAGGAGCGGCAACGGCAGATGAGCGTCGGATGAGCCGCGGCGCCGGACGGCGGAGGGCCCAAGATAGCGGGGGAAGGCAAGATCGCCTCCCTGCGCGGTGAAAGACAGGATTCCCTGCATGGTTCCGGAAATTCGTCCCCGCGTGCGATGGAAGACACGCCACAGTCCCGCCATAAAAAAAGTCCCGCAGTTAGCGGGACTTAATGTTCTCGGCGGCAGTGCCGACCGCGGATGGTGGGGAAAACGCGGGCGGCCTATGTCACGATGATCGGCGTACCCACCGGGACACGGCTATAGAGATCGATGATGTCCTGCTGGAGCATCCGCACGCAGCCGCTCGACACGGCCCGCCCGATCGAGGTTTCGTCCGGGTTGCCGTGGACGCGATAGAGCGTGTCGCGCCCCTTGTCGTCATAGATATAGAGGGCGCGCGCACCCAGAGGATTGTTTGGGCCGGGATCCATGCCGTCGGCGTATTCCGCTGCAGCCGCGTCGCGCGCAACCATTTCCTTCGGCGGCGTCCATGTCGGCCATTCCGCCTTCCGCCCGATATGGCCGTGGCCCGACCAGGCAAACCCCTCGCGGCCAATCCCGACGCCATAGCGGATGGCCTTGCCGCCGGGCTGAACGAGGTAGAGGAACCGATCTTGCGTGTCGACCACCAGCGTGCCGGGCCGTTCGCCTGTTGGGTCGTCGACGACCTGACGATAATATTTGGGATCGAGCCGTCTCAGATTGACAGGCGGCACCAGATAGGGCTCCGACGGCATCCCCGAATACATCATCAGATATTCCGAGGAGATAGGTGTTCCGAGTTCTGCGCCCGGACGCGCCGGTCCCCCTGAGGCGCAACCGCTGAGATAAAGTGCTGCGAGGCTGGCACCTCCGGTGAGAAAGTGTCGGCGGCCAAGTCTGAAGTCTGTCGTCATTACTATCCTCTGAATGCAGGCGGGGGACGCAAAGTCCGATACTCGAAGTCATCCTAACGCCCGAACCGCGGCCTGCGTTGCGTCACATGCCTGTGTAAGGTTACCAAGATGCACATTTGCATCAGTCACCAGCCAGGATTGCCGCCGCGCTCTTGCGCCCCTGTCCGTCCGCCTTGATCGCCATACCCACATCGATCCGAGCGCCATTGGACAGCGCACTGGAATGAGCGGAGTTCTGGCGCCACTGCGCCAAGAACTCTCTCACATCTGATTGGTCGGTTTTGTGCCGCAGCCGCCGCGATAGCCCGCGAGCACCTGGTGGCGGCGCCAATAGGCATCGGCGGCAAGATGGCCAATGCCCCGCCCGTGTGCGGCTCAAAGGTCTTGTGTCGAACCGTCGGCGGCGTTGTAGAGCTGCCCGTTGCCGGCGAAGTCCGGTGAGATCATGTCCACCAGCTGCGGGGCGATGGCGCTCGGCAGCGGCAGCGTCTCGGGATCTTCGCCCGGCATCGCCTTGGCCCGCATGGCAGTGCGCACGATGCCCGGATAAAAAATGTTGGCCCTGACCGTGGTCTGCGCCATCTCGCCGGCATAGCTCTTGATCAAAGTGTCGAGCGCCGCCTTGGTCGCGGCATAAAGGCCCCAGATAGGGGCGGGCGCTTCGCGCGGCGCCCGAAGAAACGAAGACCGCACGGCCCGGCCTCCGCCTGCCGCAGCAGCAGGTCGAGCGAGCGGATCAGCCGGATAGTTCGCCGTGACATTGACCGCGAAGACCTTCTCGAACTCCTTGGGATCGAGATGCGGCAGCGGCGAGATCGTGCCCAGCAGGCCGGCATTGCCGATCAGTCCGTCGAGATGCCCCCAGCGCTCGAAGATCGCGGCGCCGAGCCGGTCGATGGCGTCGCAATCGGTCAGGTCGAGCGGCACCAGCGTCGTCGAGCTGCCCATCGCCTGGATTTCGTCGTCGAGATCTTCCAGCCCGCCGACGGTGCGCGCCACCGCAATGACGTGCGCGCCGCGTCGCGCCGCTTCCAGTGCCGCCGCCTGGCCGATGCCGCGCGAGGCGCCGGTGACCAGCACGACTTTTCCCTTCGAGATCCGTTCTGTTTCGGCCATTAGCCCGCTTCCTTGAGCAGCGAAATCTGCTTTCTTTCGCGTGCTTGCTGGTGCCGTCGAGATCGGTCAAGCGGCGTGGGATAGTCGCCGGTGAAATAGTGGTCGGTGAACTGCGGCGCTGCCTGGTTGCGCGTCTTCGCCGCCGACCGCGTCGATAGAGCCCGTCGATGGACAGGAAGCGAGCGAATCCGACCCCGATATAGGCGGCCATGGCATCAAGGTCGCGATACTGGTTGGCCAGCAGCTTTTCCGGGTCGGGCGTGTCGATGCCGTAATAGTCGGAATGGGTGATCATCGGGCTTGCCACCCGCATATGCACCTCGCGCGCGCCGGCTTCGCGCATCATCTGCACGATCTTGAGCGAAGTTGTGCCGCGCACGATCGAATCGTCGACCAGCACCACGCGCTTGCCGTCGATCTGCTCGCGGTTGGCCGAGTGCTTGAGCTTGACCCCGAAGGCGCGGATCGGCTGGGTCGGCTCGATGAAGGTGCGGCCCGACATAGTGGTTGCGGATGATGCCGAATTCGAACGGAATGCCGCTGGCCTGCGCAAAGCCGATCGCCGCCGGCGTGCCGCCATCGGGAACCGGCACCACCACATCGGCTTCGACCGGTGCCTCTTCGGCCAGGTTGATGCCCATGCGCTTGCGCGCCGAATAGACGCTGCGGCCGCCAACCATCGAATCGGGGCGGGCGAAATAGACATATTCGAACAGGCAAAGCCGCTCAGGCTTGGGCGGGAAGGGCTTCAGCGAGTCGATGGTGATCGAGCCGTCGGGCTGGATTTCGCAGACGATGACCTCGCCATTCTCGACGTCGCGGACGAACTTCGCGCCGATGATGTCGAGCGCGCAGGTCTCCGAGGCAAAGATCGGCTTGCCGTCGAGATCGCCATAGACCAGCGGGCGGATGCCGTTCGGGTCGCGCGCGCCGATCAGCTTGGTGCGCGTCATCGCCACCATGGAATAGGCGCCCTCGATCTGCGCCAGCGCGTCGACGAAGCGCTGGGCCGAATTGCGGCTTTTGCGAGCGGGCGATCAGGTGCAGCACCACTTCGGTATCAGAGGTCGACTGGCAGATCGCGCCCGACGGCGATCAGCTGCTTGCGCAGCGTCAGTCCGTTGGTGAAATTGCCATTATGGGCGATGGCGATGCCGCCGACATCGAGTTCGGCGAACAGCGGCTGCACATTGCGCAGCACCGTTTCGCCCGTGGTCGAATAGCGCACGTGGCCCATGGCCGCGGCACCGGGCAGCCGCGCCAGCGTCACCGGATCGGTATAATGGTCGCCGACCAGCCCCAGATGCCGCTCGGAGTGGAACTGCCGGCCGTCGAAGCTGACGATGCCCGCGGCTTCCTGCCCGCGATGCTGCAGCGCGTGCAGCCCGAGCGCGGTGAGCGCGGCGGCATCCTCATGCCCGAGAATGCCGAAAACGCCGCATTCCTCGCGCAGCGTGTCGGCGTCCCAGTCGGGAACGAACCGGACGCCATGGCCGGGGCCAGTAGATTGTGTGCTCAAAGGACCAAACCTTCAAAAATGCCGAGACCCGATAAAACGATCGGTCGGCAGCCATACCATCCCTGGTTTTGCGCGTTGAGTCACACCATGGCCTTGCAAGAAGTGCCGAACCGCGTCCGTTCAGGGACGCCGGTCAGTTTGCAAGCCCGGTTTCTCCCGCGTCTGTTCCTTCTTCCGCCGGCGGATTTGCGCCGGGGTCTTCGCCTCCAGCGCCCGAGCGCTGCAGAATGTCGTTGACCTGCTGTTCGAGATCGCTCGGCAGGGCCGCGATCACGCTGTCGCCGATGTTTTGCAGCATGGGCAGCGACTTCGATTCCGCCGCCCAGGGGGGCAGCGTCGGGAACAGCCACATGCCGAACATCACCAGCACCACCGCGATCAGGATGCCGCGTATGGCGCCGAAGACGAATCCCAGCGTGCGATCGAGCGGCCCGATACGGGAATCGACGACGAAATCGGCGATGCGCATGGTCAAAAGGTGCAGGACGATCAGCGCAATGATGAAGCTGACGACGACGGTCGCCACATCGGCCACGATCTCTTCCTGGATGTAGTTCCGCGCGATGTCGGGGTGATACTGCCACATCCAGATGGCGACGGCCGCCGAGCCGGCCCAGGTCAGCAAGCGACAGGACCTCGCGCGTCAGCCCCCGCGCCGTCGCCAGAATGGCCGAGATGAGCACCAGAATGCCGACCCCGACATCGAAAGCAGTCAACATGTACGCGCCGCTCCGAGCCCTCGCATGAACTATGGCTTCGTTTAGCCGCTATTCGCCGGCATGTGAAGCGGCGTACTCAGGATTTGCCCGTTCATCCCCTTGTGCCGGGTCCGCACCCGCTGCGATGCGGCCGACCAATTCCATAAGAGCCTCGAACTGGTTGATTTCGATACTGTCTGTGCCTTCTCCCTTGGGAAGTCGCGCCGTGCAGGCGCTGGCGAAGCCGAGCTTGGCGGCCTCGCGATCCTCAGCGAGGCATGCGCTACCGGACGCACGCCGCCGGCAAGGCTGATCTCGCCGAAATAGACGGCGTCATTGGGCAGCGGCGCCCCCGTCAGCGAGGAAATCAGCGCGGCCGCGACGGCAAGGTCGGCTGCCGGCTCGTTGATCTTCAGCCCGCCCGCGACATTGAGATAGATGTCGTTTGCCCCGATCCTCACCCCACAGCGCGTTTCGAGCACGGCAAGGACCATGGACAGGCGCGACGAATCCCAGCCGACCACGGCCCGGCGCGGCGTGCCGAGGGGGGAGGGGGCGACCAGCGCCTGGATTTCGCACAGGACCGGCCGCGTGCCCTCCATGCCGGCAAAGACCGCCGATCCCGCCGCGCCCTCGTCACGCTGGTCGAGAAACAGCGCGGAGGGATTGGCGACCTCGCGCAGCCCGCCCTGGCTCATCTCGAACACGCCGATCTCGTCGGTCGCGCCATAGCGGTTCTTTACCCCGCGCAGAATGCGGAAGGTGTGGCTGGCATCGCCCTCGAAATAGAGCACGGCGTCGACCATGTGCTCGACCACGCGCGGGCCCGGCGATCTGCCCGTCCTTGGTGACATGCCCCACCAGCACCACGGCGGCGCCCGATTTCTTGGCGAATCGCGTCAGCGCCTGCGCGCTGGTGCGCACCTGCGTCACCGTGCCGGGCGCGCTCTCCACCCGGTCGGTCCACAGCGTCTGGATGGAATCGATGATGACCAGATCCGGCGCCTGGCCCTGCTGCAGGGTAGCGAGGATCGTCTCGACATTGGTTTCGGCGGCAAGCTGCACCGGCCGGTCCGCGAGCCCCAGCCGTTGCGCCCGCAGCCGCACCTGCGCTACCGCTTCTTCGCCCGAGACGTAGATGACGCGCTTGCCGCCGCCGGCCAGCGCGGCAGCCGCCTGCAGAAGCAGCGTCGATTTGCCGATGCCGGGATCGCCGCCCACGAGAACCGCCGAGCCTTTGACGAAGCCGCCGCCGGTCACCCGGTCGAGTTCGCCGATATGCCTGACGACCCGCGCCGCGTCTTCGGTCTCGCCGGCAAGCGGCGTCAGCGGTGCGGGCCGCCCGCCGGCCACCGCCGCCTTCGGCCCCGCGCCAACGCCGCCCTCGAGCAGTTCCTCGACGATGGAGTTCCATTCCCCGCAACTCTCGCAGCGGCCCGCCCAGCGCGGGGTAACAGTGCCGCAGGACTGGCAGACGAAGGAGGTTTTAATGCGCGCCATGAACTGATCCCGAAAACGAAGCGAACCCTAACCGAATCCATCACGGCAGGGCAAGAACAAATAAGGAACGAAGGCCCGCCGCTAGTGGATAATGCCCGCCCATCGCAGCGCCAGTACCAGAAGTGCCAGCATCAGAAGGCTGGTGAAAAAGCGAAAGGTGTGACGCGTCACCTGTTCCGGCAGGAAGGTGTCGAAAGCGTGTCCCGTGCGTGCGCCATAGCGGACGGCGAGGGCGGTCAAGGGACAGCGGAACCCGTTGCCGATGAAGACAACTCCCTCGCTGGCGACCAGTGCGAGCGCCACCCACAGCCACACACCGCTTTGTCCGGTGAGGGCTGCGAACACCACCACGAAGACGGCTGAGGCCATGATCACATAGATCACGGTGTGAAGGGTTCGGATCGCGGCCAGTCTTTGCGGGTCCGTCATTTTGCGCGACGGTTACTCCTCCTCGCCGCCCTTGTAGATGCGCCTGTAGCGGCCCTTCAGGGACGTCAGGAATTCATAGCCGATCGTGCCGGCGGCATCGGCCTGCTCGTCGACACTGATCGTGGGTCCCACGACTTCCACCAGGTCGCCCGCATGGAGGGGCAGATCGAGATCGGTGACGTCGAGGGTAACTGAGATCCATCGACACCCGCCCCGCCACCGGCAGGATATGGCCTTGGTAGGCCATCTTGCCGCCGGATCGGACATTGTTGGCCCCGAGCGCGCGAAAAAATCCGTCGGCATAGCCGATACCGATGGTGGCGAGCCGGCTGTCGCGGTTGAGCGTATAGGTGGCGCCGTAGCCGACGCTCTCGCCCGTTCGTGCCTCGCGGACCTGCAGCACCGGCATTTCCAGCGTCACCACGCGCGACATCGGATTCGGCCGTCCCGACACGGCGCGCCCGCCATAAAGCGCGATGCCGGGCCGGACCATCTGGAAATGCGTGTCGCGCCCCGCCATGAGCCCGGCGGAATTGGCAAGGCTCGCCGGTATGCCGGGAAACGAGGCCAGCAAGGCCTGGAACAGCACGAGCTGCGTCCGGTTTTTTTCGTGATTGGGATGATCGGCACAGGCCAGATGGCTCATGATCATCTGCGGCAGATAGCCGAACTGATCGATATGGTCGCGCACCGTGTCGACCTCGTTGAGCCGGAAGCCGAGCCGGTTCATGCCGGTGTCGAAATGCAGCGCTGCCGGGAAGGCCTCATTGTGCTCGGTGCACACGTCCAGCCATTCCTCCAGCATGGGCAGCGAGTTGAGCACCGGCATCAGCTGATAGGCCACATAGGTGTCGGCCGCACCGGGATAGAGCCCGTTCAGAACGAAGATGTGCGCGTCCGGCAATCCGTTGCGCAAGGCGATGCCCTCATCGGGAGTGGCCACGAAGAAAAAGCGGGCGCCGGCGGCGAACAGCTTGCGGCTGGTCTCGATCAACCCTGTGCCATAGGCATCCGCCTTGACCACGGCTGCGGTCAGGGCGTTGGCGCTCACCCGGTCCAGCGCCGTCCAGTTCTTGGCGATGGCGTCCAGGTCGATGGTCAACCGCCCACTGAGTTCAGAATTGACCACCTGTGTTCCCCGCAATGCCTGGAACGTTCCAGGAATGTTTAGAAGGTTTTCCGGTTCGGAATTGCAACCACTCGAGATTTACCGCCCAGCCCATGCTCCAGATCGCCTCTCGGCCTGCTGAACCAAGATTTCGGACTTATAGTTTAGCATTCTTGCATGGCAAGCGCGCCGCCCCACCGCCAAGGCGAAATCAATAACTAATCGAAAGAAGATCGGGCTATTCCATGCGCTCCGGAAGATAGTCATCGCGCGCGAGATTGCCGAAGCGGGTGAACTGCGCCTCGAAGGTCAGCTGAACGGTGCCGGTGGGGCCGTGGCGCTGCTTGCCGATGATCACTTCGGCCCGGCCATGCACCTTTTCCATCTCCCCCTGCCATGCCAGATGCTCGGGCGTGCCTTCCTTCGGCTCCTTGTTCTTCAGGTAATATTCGTCGCGATAAATGAACAGCACCACGTCGGCATCCTGCTCGATCGAGCCCGATTCGCGAAGGTCGGAAAGCTGCGGGCGCTTGTCGTCGCGCGATTCGACCTGACGCGAGAGCTGGGAGAGGGCGATGATCGGCACTTCTAGCTCCTTGGCCAGCGCCTTCAGCGAGGTGGTGATCTCGGTCAACTCTTGACGCGGTTGTCGCTGGCGCGCTTGCGCGGAGCCGCGACAGCAACTGCAGATAGTCGATGACCAGTAGGTCGAGCCCCTTCTGCCGCTTGAGCCGCCGTGCCCGCGCCATGAGCTGCGCGATGTTCAGGCCGCCGGTGTCGTCGATATAGAGCGGCACCTGCGCCAGCATGTTCGAGGCATCCACCAGCTTGGCAAACTGGCTCTCGTGGATATTGCCGCGCCGGATGTCGGACGAGGAAACGTTCGGCCTCGGCCGAAATGATACGGGTGGCCAACTGCTCGGCGCTCATTTCGAGCGAGAAGAAGCCGACCACGCCGCCATCGACTGTCTTCATGTGCCCGTCCGGCCTGCGGCTCGGCGCGATAGGTCTTGGCCGACGTGGACCGCGATGTTGGTGACCAGCGAGGTCTTGGCCATGCCAGGACGTCCGGCGAGGATGATGAGGTCCGATTTCTGCAGCCCGCCCATCTGGCGGTCGAGGTCGGTCAGCCCGGTGGACATGCCTGACAGCGAACCGTCGCGGGAATAGGCCTCGCTGGCCATCTCGATGGCATCGCGCAGCGCCTCGTTGAAGCCCTGGAAGCCGCCATCATAGCGGCCGCGCTCGGCCAGATCGAACAGGCGCTTTTCGGCGCTTTCGATCTGCTTGGCGGGCGTCGTTTCGACGTCGGAATCATAGGCCGTTCCGACCATTTCCTCGCCGACCAGGATGAGGCTGCGGCGGATGGCGAGATCGTAGATCGCGCGCCCGTAATCGGCGGCGTTCAGGACCGTCGTCGCCTCGGCGGCGAGCCGCGCCAGATATTGCGCCATGGTGACATCGGCCACCAACTGGTCGGGCAAAAAGGTCTTTGCCGTGATCGGCGTCGCGGTCTTGCCGGCGCGAATGATCTTGCCGCAGACCTCGTAGATCTCGCGGTGGATCTGCTCGTAGAAGTGTTCGGGCTCGAGGAAGTCGGAGACGCGGTAAAAGGCCTCGTTGTTCACCAGCATGGCGCCCAGGAGGGCCTGTTCGGCCTCAATGTTGTGGGGAGCGAGACGATAACTCTGCTCTTCCTGCGGGCGCAGATGCCGCACATTGTCGGCCATGATGACGTCCTCGATTCTCTGATGTTATTGGCTCACCGGCGGGCTTGTTAACCATTGTTAACGGCCACGATGCGAGTCATTTCTCCGTTCTTGGCCGATTCGGTTTTCGAAGCGTGAAGATCGGGGAAAACCGGTTTTCTGCACATGAAAAAGGCCGGGGTTTGACCCCGGCCCGATCCAGTCCGAAAATATATAAGAAGAAACTTATGCGTCTTCCTGACGCTCGGTTTCCTCGGCCAGCTCTTCGGCCTGTTCGCCGGCTTCCTCGCCCTCGGCGCGTTCTTCCTCGCCAGCAGCCGCGCCTTCTTCTTCCTCGTCGTCATAAGAAACGACGGTGAGGTCTTCACCAGCAGCCTGCCGTTGGGCTTCGTCCTCGGAGCGGGCGACATTGACCTTGACGGTCACATCGACCTCGGCGTGAAGCTGCAAAGACACCTCGTGCAGGCCCACGGTCTTGATCGGGGAAACCAGGTCCACCTGCGAACGGGCGACCGAATAGCCGTCGGCGACCAGCGCGTCGGCGATGTCGCGCGTCGAGACCGAACCGTAAAGCTGGCCGGTTTCGCCAGCCTGGCGGATCATCGTCACGGTGTGGCCGTTGAGGCCCTTTGCAACACCTGCGGCCTGATCGCGGCGCTCGGCATTGCGCTTTTCGATGGCGGCGCGTTCGGCCTCGAACTTCTGGCGGTTGGCCTCGGTCGCGCGCAGCGCCTTGCCCTGCAGGCAGCAGAAAGTTGCGTGCGTAACCGTTCTTGACCGTGACTTCGTCGCCGATGGAGCCGTGACGGCCCACGCGCTCGAGCAGAATGACTTTCATTTCTTATCTCCAATGCTGTCCCGCAGATTCCATCAACGGGAGTTCTGCAGTTAGAAGCTCCGGACCATTCCGAAGCCTCAGCGCCCCAAAGGGCAGGGCGGTGTAGGCGTGCCTGCACCCGAAAAGCTTAGCTGACGGCGTAGGCCAGCAGACCGATGAAGCGGGCGCGCTTGATGGCGCGTGCCAGTTCGCGCTGCTTCTTGGCGGATACGGCGGTGATGCGGCTCGGCACGATCTTGCCGCGCTCGGACACATAGCGCTGCATCAGGCGAACGTCCTTGTAGTCGATCTTCGGCGCGTTGGGGCCGGAGAACGGGCAGGTCTTGCGGCGGCGCTGGAAGGGCCGGCGGGTCTGGGTAGTGGTCAGGTCACGAATTGCCATTGATCAAATCTCCTTAGAACCGGCGCGGGCCACGGTCGCCGAAGCGGCCGCCACGATCGCCGCGATCGTCGCGATCGCGCTTCTGCATCATCACCGAGGGGCCTTCCTCGAGCTCGTCCACACGGATGGTCATGAAGCGCAGGATGTCTTCATTGATGCCCATCTGGCGCTCCATCTCGGCAACCGCGGCATGCGGCGCGTCGATGTTGAGCAGCGTGTAGTGCGCCTTGCGGTTCTTCTTGATGCGGTAGGAGAGGGACTTCAGGCCCCAGTACTCGTTCTTGGTGACCTTGCCGCCATTGTTGCCGAGCAGCTCGGTATAGGCGTTGGTCAGTTCTTCGACCTGCTGCGGCGGAAACGTCCTGCCGCGCCAGAAAGATATGCTCATAAAGGGCCATTGAGACGCCTTCCTTGCGGTTGGTTTCAATCTCGCATCACCGGCGCGGAGCCTCTTTGAAGCCGGAAAGGCGTCAAAGCAGTCTTGCAAAGAGCGGGAACACGGGAGGCGGGCGCCAAATGCGCCATCCGGCCTGAAAACGCAATGCCGGACCCTCCGTTCAGCCCCCGGCCAAACGATACGTGGCGCTCACCTAGAGGCAATCCGGGCAAAAATCAAGCGGCAAGTGCCCGTGAGGCTTGCAATGAACAATTCGGAAGCAGCCGCGTTTCGGCCGCAAGCCTGAATTCCAGATGAATGAAGCTTTCCAGTTCAGTTCAAACCTCGGCTGTCATGGTGCCTGTGGTGGAGTGAAAGCGAACGGAGTGGCCAATGAAATCCCTTTTGAACCTTTTTGCCAGCGTGTTTGTCGTTTTGGCCGTGTCGGGTCCCGCCTTTGCGGGCGATCTTTCGCCGGTTGGCGAATGGCAGACCGCATCGGGCGAATCCCGCTATGAATTTTCCTATTGTGGCGATGGCACCGAGCTCTGTGCAAAGCTGACCTGGCTGCGCAAGGACGCACGGACGCCCGACAACCTCAAATATCTCAACAAGTTCATTCTTCAAGGCGCCGAACAGGCTGCGCCCAACAAATGGAATGGCTCGATCCGCTATAAGGGCGATACCATTGGCGGCAGCGTCACCTTGCTCAACTCGCAGACCATGAAGCTGCGCGGCTGCAAACTGATCTTCTGCAAGACCCAGGAATTGGCGCGGCTCTAGAGCATCGTGCGAAGAAGTGGACACCGGTTTTTTCGCAAAAGACGATGCGACCATAAGCAGATAGAGCACGCGTTCTGATTCAAACAGAATCGTGCTCTAGTCGCCGCCTCTCGGCTTGTTGAGCGAAATCCACCACAACACGCCGATGCCTGCAAAGAACAGACCCAACCCCGCAAAGAACACGCCCAGATCGCCTAGAATTGTCGTCATTACGGCACCTCATTCCGGCGCTTTTAGCTGGGCGCGAAATGGGGTGTCTTGAGCCGCGTCAACTCACCACGGTCACCTTCTCCACGGCCCGCGTGACGCCGGTATAGAGCCAGCGTCGCGCGTTCTCGCGGAAGGCGAAGCTTTCGTCGAACAGATAGACGTTATCCCACTGCGAACCCTGCGCTTTGTGTACGGTGAGGCAGTAGCCGAAGGTGAATTCGTCGAATTGCCGCCGCACCGGCCAGGCCATTTCCTCCTCGGCGCCGGTGAAGAAGTCGCGATGGGTCAAAACCTTGGTCTCGACCAGCCGTCCGCTGCCATCCTCGGGCAAAAGCATGAGTTCAAATCGCCCGGCATTCTTGCGCTTGACCTCCGAGACGATCCAGATCTGCCCGTTCAAAAGCCGTTTGCGCGGATTGTTGCGAAGGCACACCACCCGGTCGCCCACGACCGGTTCGTTTGCCGTCAGTCCTTTGAGTTCGCGCAGGCGGTTGTTGTAGTGCAGCCGCGTCTTGTTGCGCCCCACCAGCACCTGATCGGCTTCGAGCACTTCGCTCTGCTCCACATCTTCGCGGGTGATGACCTTGGAGTTGCCGAATCTGCCGTAATCGAGGGGGTTACCCTCGCGAATATCGAGCGAGAGGCGGATGATGGGGTCGTCCGCCGCCTGCCGGTGAATTTCGGTCAGCATGATGTCCGGCTCGGCATTGGTGAAAAAGCCCGCGCCCTGGATCGGCGGCAGCTGGAACGGATCGCCCAGCACCAGCACCTTGGTGCCAAAACTCAAGAGGTCGCGCGCCAGCGCCTCGTCCACCATGGACACCTCGTCGATGACGATGAGGTCGGCGTCTGCCGCCGGCGATTCCGCATCGAGCCGGAATTGCGGCTCGCTCTCCTTGTCCGAAATCAGCGAATAGATCAGCGAGTGGATGGTCTGGGCGCCCTTGCAGCCGCGCTTGCGCATCACCAGCGCCGCCTTGCCGGTAAAGGCAGCGTAGCGCACTTTCTCCAGATCCCCCGCCAGATGCTGCGCAAGCGTCGATTTGCCGGTGCCTGCCCAGCCGAACAGGCGAAAGACCTGCTCGGCATGCGGGTCCTTCAGCCATTTGGCGACGGCCTTCAGCGCGGCATTTTGTTGTTCAGACCATTTGACCACTGTCGATCCTTTCCGCTCCTCGCTTGACAGGCCAAAGCGAGAAAGGCAATGCCCATGCCCTCGTGAGGTGACCTTGCCAGCCGCAGCCAGCGCGGCATAGGCTCATGGTCAAGATGCCAAGAAGCTGCGTTCGGCAGCCAGAACAGGGTGGATACGCAATGACCAAGAAGGCTTTTACCTTCCCCGGCCAGGGCAGCCAGGCCGTCGGCATGGGCAAGGCTCTCGCCGAAGCTTTCCCCGAGGCAAAAGCGGTTTTCGACGAGGTCGACGATGCCCTCGGCGTAAAACTGTCAGTCACCATGTTTGAGGGGCCCGAGGATACGCTGCGGTTGACCGAGAACGCCCAGCCCGCGCTGATGGCCGCTTCCATTGCAATTGTCAGGGTGCTGGAAACAAAGGGCATAAGCCTCTCCAAGGACTCCGCTTTCGTCGCCGGTCATTCCCTGGGTGAATATTCTGCCCTGTGCGCCGCCGGCACCTTTTCTCTGGCCGATACGGCCAGGCTCTTGCAGATTCGCGGTCAGGCCATGCAGCAGGCGGTGCCTGTGGGGCAGGGCGCCATGGCAGCGCTATTGGGACTTGATCTCGCCACCGCGAAGGCCGTCGCCGAAGAAGCGGCGCGGGGCGAAGTCTGCGACGTCGCCAACGACAACGCGCCTGGCCAGGTGGTGGTCTCGGGCGCCTTGGCCGCTGTCGAGCGGGCCATCGAGATCGCCAAATCGAAGGGCGCCAAGCGGGCCCTGCAACTGCCGGTCTCCGCACCCTTTCATTGCGCGCTCATGCAGCCGGCCGCCGAACGCATGCAACAGGCGCTGGCCGAGGTGAAAATGACTGCACCCGCTCTGCCGCTGGTGTGCAATGTGCTGGCGCGTCCCATCACCGACCCTGAAGACATCCGCAAACGGCTCGTCGATCAGGTGACCGGCATGGTGCGTTGGACCGAAAGCGTCCAGTGGATGACAGGCGAGGGCGGCGTTGAAGAACTTTGGGAGCTAGGCACGGGCAAGGTCCTGACGGGGCTCGCCAAACGTATTGCACCGGACGCTGCAACCAGGGCGATTGGAACGCCGGAAGACGTTGAAGCATTGGCAGATTAGCTGCCCTGTTCAAGGGCGGTCTGCCAATTCCAAAAGCAAGGAGACGATCCATGGGTTTTGACCAGTATCACGAGCCGCCTGAAGAGCTGAGCGAGGAAACCCGCACCCTGGCGCGCATGTTCGCCGGCCTGCAGGAAGAGTGCGAGGCGATAAACTGGTACACCCAGCGCATCTCGATCGAGAAGGACGGCGAGGCGAAGGCCATCATGAAGAACGCGCGCAAGGAGGAGTTCAAGCATTTCGGCATGGACCTCGAATATTTGCTGCGCAAGATGCCGGAATGGCGTGAAATCCTTCAGGGTATTCTGTTCACCGACGGCAACATCGTCGATGCTGGTGAAGAGGCCGAGGAATTGGCGGACTAAGAACTGCGGGGGCAGAAAACATGTTCGATCTGTCGGGTAAACGCGCCCTCGTCACTGGAGCCAGCGCCAAGCGGTCCCAGCAAAAGTGGGAACCGGTTTTGCGGTTCGGGACCGCGCACCGGAAAACCGCCGCTCCGTCTGAGGGGAATCGCTGATGTTCGATTTGTCGGGAAAACGGGCACTCGTTACGGGCGCCAGCGCCAAGCGGTCCCAGCAAAAGTGGGAACCGGTTTTGCGGTTCGGGACCGCGCACCGGAAAACCGCCGCTCCGTCTGAGGGGAATGCTGATGTTCGATTTGTCGGGAAAACGGGCACTCGTTACGGGCGCCAGCGGCGGCATTGGCCAGGAAATCGCCAAGGCGCTCGGCTCCGCCGGCGCAGAGGTGGCGCTGAGCGGCACTCGCACCGAAAAGCTCGAAGCCCTGAGCAGCGATATGCCCGGCAAGACACACGTCTTGCCCTGTAATCTGGCAGACTTGAGTGCTGTGGACGCCTTGGTGCCTGAGGCCGAAAAGGCGATGGGCGGCGTTGACATCCTCGTCAACAATGCGGGCATGACGCGCGACAACATCTTCATGCGCATGAAGGATGAGGAGTGGGATCAGGTGATTGCCATCAACCTCACTGCGGCGTTCCATTTGTCGCGTGCCGTGCTGCGCTCCATGATGAAGCAGCGTTTCGGCCGCATTATTTCGGTGACGTCGGTGGTGGGACTGTCGGGTAATCCCGGCCAGGGCAATTATGCTGCCTCCAAGGCTGGGCTTACGGGCATGACCAAGGCGCTTGCCCACGAGGTCGCCTCCCGCAACATCACAGCAAACTGCATCGCGCCGGGCTTCATCTCCTCTGCAATGACAGATGCGCTCAATGAAAAGCAGCGAGAGGCTATCCTGCAGAAGATACCTGCCGGGCGGCTGGGTACCGGTGCCGAGGTCGCCGCCTGCGCCGTGTTTCTGGCAAGCGACGCTGCGGCCTATATTACCGGTCAAACCCTCAGCGTGAACGGCGGAATGCTCATGGTTTAGCCGGTCTTTGGGAGGGGTGAGGCAATATGGTCAAGCCCTTCAAACTGTGTTAATCCCGCCGGACTTGCAGGGCCGGCACCGCATGAGGGCCGCTTGCAGTCTGCCGCTTTTCAGGCAAAAAGGGCAGGCCAGCCGGCGGAATTGGCGGATAGAAGATTGCGGCTTTTCCCCTTATCGTGTACGGGCGGCAAAGCTGAACAAGCAACAAATTGGTTTTGGTGAAAAGGAAATCTAACATGAGCGACATCGCAGATCGCGTGCGCAAGATCGTTGTCGAGCACCTGAATGTCGAACCGGAAAAGGTGACGGAAAAGGCCAGCTTCATCGACGATCTGGGCGCCGATTCCCTCGATCAGGTCGAACTCGTGATGGCTTTCGAGGAAGAGTTCGAGGTCGAGATTCCGGACGACGCGGCCGAATCCATCCAGACCTTCGGCGACGCGGTCGCCTTCCTCACCAAAGCCAAGAGCTAAGGCTTCGGAAGCGGCACGTTCTCATGGAGTTACGTCGGGTCGTTGTTACGGGTCTCGGAATCGTCAGCCCCCTGGGCTGTGGAGTTGAGGCGGTTTGGTCCGGAATAAAGGCCTCCAGGAGCGGTGCCTACCGAATTGACGATTTTCAGGTAGACGATCTGGCCTGCCAGATTGCCTGCCGTATTCCACTGGGCAGCAAGTCAGAGGGCAAATACAACCCTGACGAGTGGCAGGAACCCAAGGAACAGCGCAAGGTCGACCCGTTCATCACCTTCGCGCTCGCCGCTGCCGATCAGGCGATCGCCGACAGCGGCATCGAGCTCAAGACCCAGCAGGATCAGGAACGGGCGGGAGTTCTTATCGGGTCCGGCATCGGCGGCATTGGCGGCATCTATGACGCCTCCGTCACCTTGCATGAAAAGGGGCCGCGCCGGGTCAGCCCGTTCTTTATTCCCGGCCGCCTGATCAATCTGGCCTCCGGCCATGTCTCCATACGTCATCAACTCAAGGGCCCGAACCATTCGGTCGTGACCGCCTGTTCGACCGGTTCGCATGCCATCGGCGACGCCTCGCGGCTGATCGCGTTGGGCGATGCTGAAATCATGGTGGCCGGCGGCGCCGAATCTCCGGTCAATCGGCTGTCACTGGCGGGGTTTGCTGCCTGCCGAGCCTTGTCCACAGGGTTCAACGACGATCCCACCAGGGCCTCGCGTCCATACGACAAGGATCGGGACGGCTTCGTGATGGGCGAGGGCGCAGGCGTTGTGGTGCTTGAGGAATACGAGCACGCAAAAGCCCGCGGCGCCAAGATCTATGGCGAAGTCATCGGCTATGGCCTGTCCGGCGATGCCTATCACATCACCGCACCGGCCAGCGATGGCGATGGCGGGTTCCGTTGCATGTCGGCTGCCGTCAAGCGCGCCGGCATCAGCCCCTCGGACATCGACTACATCAACGCCCATGGCACCTCGACCCCGCTCGGTGATGAGATCGAACTCGGCGCAGTGACCCGCCTTCTGGGCAACGATACCGGCTCTGTCGTCATGTCCTCCACCAAATCGGCCGTCGGGCATCTCCTTGGAGCCGCCGGTGCGGTAGAAGCGATTTTCTCGCTTTTGGCCATTCGGGACAATATCGCTCCCCCCACGATCAATCTCGACAACCCGTCGGTGGACACACAGATCAACCTTGCCCCCCACAAGCCCGTCGAAAAGCAGATCGACACCGTCATGTCGAATTCCTTCGGGTTCGGCGGCACCAACGCCACGCTGATTTTCCGTCGCGTGGCATAAACCCGCAGGCGAGGCGGAAGCTGGGGACGAAGTCTTCGGCGCACCCGGCATCTCTTGTTTTTGCCGGAATTGTCGCAAGAATGCCGGCATCCCCAAGCGTGAGCTGAGTTGATGTTCTTCAGGAAGAAAAACCGCCCGCGTCGGCGCAGCGGTGTGCTCGACATTCTCAATGGCATCCTGTCGCTGGTCGTGCTCGGCATCCTCGTCATCGGTGGCGTGTTCGTTTATGGCCTCATCGAGTTCAATGCGCATGGCCCGACCACGACGGAACGACCCTTCATGGTCGAGCAGGGAGACGGGTTGAGCACGGTCGCGACCAAGCTCGAGGACCAGGGATTCATCAAGTCGAGCTTTGTGTTCAAGCTGGCAACGCGGGCGCTCAAGATCGACAAGGGGATACCGCAGGGCGAGTTTGCCATTCCCGCCGGCGCCTCCATGGCCGACATCATGCGGGAAATCACCCAAGGCAAGCCCATCGAATATGCCGTGACCATTCCGGAGGGGTTCACCTCATTTCAGGTGGTGGAACGCCTGATGGCGGAGGACAAGCTGACGGGTGCCGTCGACGAGACGCCCGCCGAAGGCTCGCTCATGCCGGACACCTATCAGTTCCAGCGCGGTGAGGCGCGCGCCGACGTCATTGCCCGCATGCAGGCCGCTCAGAAGGAAGCGCTTACCGAGATATGGGACAATCGCGATCCCGATCTGCCTTTCGAGACGCCCGAGCAGCTTGTGACGCTGGCCTCGATCGTCGAAAAGGAAACGGGCATCGCCAGCGAGCGCCCGCAAGTGGCGGCGGTGTTCATCAACCGGTTGGAAAAAGGCATGCGCCTGCAGTCCGATCCCACGATCATCTATGGCGTCACCAATGGCGAGGGCACTCTTGGGCGCGGTCTCAAGAAGTCGGAGATCGAGCAGAAGACAGCCTATAATACCTACCAGATCGACGGCCTGCCGCCAGGCCCGATCGCCAATCCCGGCCGGGAATCGATGCAGGCCGTCGCCCATCCGGCCGACACCAAGGATCTCTATTTCGTTGCGGCTGGTCCGGTTCCCTCGGATGGCCACCTGTTCGCTGCAACCTATGCCGAACATCGCAAGAACGTCGCCAAATGGCGCGCCATCGAGCGCGAGGCGGCTGCCAATGCGGCCGCCGACGCCGAAAAGGCGCGCGAGGACCTTGAGGCCCAGGCTGCCAAGCAGGCCGGCGAGGACGTGGCCAAATAGTCAGGATTGGGGCCGCGTCTGGAGCGGCCCGTTCGGAGGAAGCGTGAGCAAATCGCCACTTGCCAGCATGACAGGCTTTGCCCGAGCCGCCGGTTCGGCCGAAGGCTGCAGCTTTCAGATTGAAGTCAAATCGGTCAATGCACGCGGGCTCGACCTCAGATTACGGTTGGCGCCAGGACTGGAAGGGTTCGAACCCGAACTGCGCCGCAGGCTGTCCGACAAGCTCACCCGTGGCTCCGTTTCCATCTCGGCAAGCCTTCGGCGCGAGACGGGGGGCGGCGAACTTGTCATCAATCCTCAAGCCCTGGAGACGGCGCTGTCGGCACTTTCAGCGTTGAGGGATCGGGTTCCGGATGCCCCGCCCCCGCGCATCGAGACCATACTCGGACTTCGCGGCGTGCTGGAGCAGCAGGAACCGGCTCTGACACCCGAGGCCGAAGCCGAGCTTGAGCAGTCGTTTCTCGAAACCTTCGATGCCTGCCTCACCGAACTCGTTGCCTCCAGGCGGCGGGAGGGCGGCGAGCTCGGTGCCATCCTGAGCGCGCGTTTGGACGAAATCGCCGGGCTTACCGAACAGGCAGAACGCCACCCGTCCCGGTCGCGCGAGGCGGTTCTGGAGCGCTTGCGCCAGCAGATCGCCGACCTCAGCGAAGCCGGGCAGGGGCTGAGTGAGGAGCGCTTGCACCAGGAAGCCATGCTGCTCGCCACCAAAGCCGACATCCGCGAGGAACTCGACCGCCTCAAAGCCCATGTCGCCGCCGCGCGCGATCTTTTGGCAAAGGGAGGTCCGGTCGGGCGCAAGCTCGACTTCCTGTCACAGGAATTTAACCGCGAAGCCAATACCCTGTGCTCCAAATCCAATGCGGTGGAGCTGACGGCGATCGGTCTCGACCTCAAGCATGTGATCGACCAGCTTGCGCGAGCAGGTTCAGAACCTCGAATAGCATTGGGCGCAAAGGAAAGGGCAGGCAGATGAATTTCGAGCGCCGCGGCGTCATGCTGGTGATCGCGTCGCCCTCTGGTGCGGGCAAGACCTCGATCTCGCGCACCATCCTGGCTCAGGACGACAACATCTCCCTGTCGATTTCGGTCACGACGCGTGCCAAGCGATCGAACGAAGTCAATGGCGTCGATTATCATTTCATCACCAGGGAGCGCTTCGAGGATATGCGCCGGCGCGACCAGCTGCTGGAGTCCGCAGAAGTTCATGGAAACTTCTATGGAACTCCACGCGCCAACGTCGAGGATCTTATCTCCGTCGGCAAGGACGTGCTCTTCGATATCGACTGGCAGGGCACCCAGCAACTGACCCGCAAATGCCGGCCGGACATGGTGACCATCTTTATTCTGCCGCCCACTATCGCTGCGCTGAAGGACCGGCTGGAGCATCGGGCCCAGGACAGTGCCGATGTCATCGACCGCCGTCTGCGCAACGCCCGCGAAGAGATGGCCCACTGGGACGAATACGACTACGTGCTGATCAACGAGGATCTTGAAAAGACCACGGAAGACGTCAAGGCGATCCTCGATTCTTCCCGGCTCTGGCGCCGCCGCCAGAAGGAAATCGGCAGCTTTGTCAGCAGCTTGCAGGCGCAGATCGATTCACTTTGAGAACAGCTTCAGCTGCAATCTCAAACGGTTGAATCGGCGCCCTTGAGGTGCGGCGCAACGGCCGTCGCCATCTTCAGGAAGGCCTGCACGTCGAGTTGCTCGGCCCGTTCCGTTCCCTCTAACCCCGCTGCCTCCAGCAGCGCATCGACCGGCACGGGCAGCCCCTTGAGGCTTTGCCGGACCATCTTCCGCCTTTGTCCGAACGCCGCCCGCGTCACCATTTCCACGGCCCGCGCCGGCACCTCTTTTGCGCTCGGTTTTGGTACCAGATGCACCACGGAAGACGTCACCTTGGGGGGCGGCGTGAAGGCCTCGCGTCCGACATTGAACGCAATCCGCGCCTCCGTTCGCCAGCCGGCGAGCACTCCCAGCCGTCCATAGGCGGCGGCGCCCGGTTTGGCGACTATGCGCTCTGCCACCTCACGCTGGAACATCAGGGTCAGACTGTCGAAAAAGGGAGGCCAGGGATCGGCCAGCCAGCCCGTCAGCAGAACCGTGGCGATGTTATAGGGCAGGTTGGCGACGATCTTGACCGGTCCTTCCACCAGGCGCCTGTAGTCGATCTCCAGCGCGTCGCCCGATACGACCTCAAGACGACCCGGATAGGCCTGCGGCGATCTGCGCGAGCGCCGGCAGCACGCGCTCGTCGCGTTCTATGGCAATGACTTTCCCAGCCCCCTCGGACAGCAGCGCCCGGGTCAATCCACCTGGCCCGGGGCCGATTTCGATAACGGTATGGTTCTCCAGCGGCGCTGCCGTTCGGGCCACGCGTCCGGTCAGATTGAGATCGAGCAGGAAGTTCTGGCCAAGCGACTTCTTCGCCCGCAAGTCGTGCTCGGCGATGACCTCTCGCAGGGGCGGCAGGCCGTCCATGCTCAATGTGAGGCCGTCATCTGGTCGGCCATGCGAATGGCCGCAAGCATGGAGTTGAGCGACGCCTTGCCCGTTCCCGCGAGTGACAGCGCCGTGCCGTGATCGGGCGAGGTGCGTACGATCGGTAGCCCCAATGTGACGTTGACGCCCTTGTCGAAGGCGATGGTTTTTATGGGTATCAGGCCCTGATCATGATACATCGCAATCACGCAGTCATAGCGCGACCAATGGCCCGGGAAGAACAGGGTGTCGGCGGGCAGGGGACCCTCAATGGAAAGGCCTTCCTTCTGCAGCTCCGCAACGGCCGGTGCGATGATGTCGACATCCTCGCGGCCGATGCTGCCATCTTCTCCGGCATGCGGATTGAGGCCGCAGACGGCCAGCTTCGGTGCGGATATGCCGAAGCGCCGCGTCAGATCCTCACTGACGATTCGAACGGTGCGCTGGATCAAATCTTTGCTGATCAGGCCCGGCACGGCCGACAACGGCACGTGGATGGTCAATGGCACCACGCGGAACTGCTCATGCGCCAGCAGCATGACCGGAAAAGGGGTGTGGCGGTCATCTGCCGTCAGCGCCGCGAGGAACTCGGTGTGGCCGGGGAAGGCAAAGCCTTCCGAATAAAGTGCCGACTTCTGGATCGGTGCGGTCACCAGAGCCCGACACTCGCCGCGGCGGACAGCGTTGACGGCATGCTCGATGGCCGAGATGACGACGCCGGCCGTGTCGGGAACGGGTTTTCCCGGCCGGTCCGGCACGTCTCCGGAGAGATCGACAACTTCGAGAGCCTGATCGAAATCCACCTTGTCGGGCGGCGATTGCGGACGGATTGTCGATATCCAGGCCGAGCCTTGCCGCACGCTTTCGCAAAAAGGCAGCGTGGCCGAACACCTTGAAAGGCAGGCAGGTCAAGTTCTGTGCGTCGGGCGTACGCTGTAAGCACGAGGTCCGGGCCGATTCCGGCCGGTTCCCCCATGCTCACCGCTAATGGTGCCCCCGCGGTCACAAGCGCCTAGTGGTAGACGATGGCGGCGCGGTCGTGCAGGCGCTTCAGATAGTCATCGGCCTGCGCCTTGAGCTTTTCGGAGCCGACTTCGCGCTCGATATTGTTCTTGATGAAAGTCGTGTCGCGGGCTTCCGACTTCGAGCACACGGCCAGCATCGACACGCCGCCGTCGACCACGCGCGGCTTGGTGATGCCTGCCCGTGCTCAGCCCCGCCAACTCGTTGGCGATGGCGTCGGGCAGCTGCGTGGCATGCCGGCGGCCAAGGTCGATCACCGCCGCGTCCGTGAAGGACAAGGACAGATCAACCGCCGAATCGCAGCCCTGAAAGCTCCGGCGGTATTGATTGGCATCCGCCGTCCGGCGCGAAGTCGATACGCCCGAGCCCTTCGGAATGATGAATCGGACTTCCTTGAGAATGTAGTCAAAGCTGCTCTTGGTATCGAGTTGGGCCTCCGCCTTCTTTTCGAGGTCGAGATCCGATACCTGGACGCGTGGCGCGATGGCGGCGCGGGAGACCGCTTGCCAGGCGACCCCGGCCTTGAGACGGCTGCGCAGCGTGTTGGGGTTCACGCCGCTCTGCTGGAGCAGGTTCGTCAGCTTGTCCGCGCTCAGTTCGAGATTGCGGGCAATGGACAGGAAGGCGTCGTCGACCTGAGAATTGGTCACCGTGATGCCGAGCCGGTCGGCCTCCTGCAATTTCAATTGCTCGTCGATCAACTCGTCGGTCGCCATCTTGAGGCGCTGGCTGTTCGAACTGCCCCGCCTTTCGACCCGCAGAAGTGCCGCCCGGGCTGCAATTTCGGTGTCGGTAATCTCGGCATTGTTGACGAGAACCTTCACCGTTGCTGCAAGACTGGGTGCCGCCAGGCCGCCGATGATGAGGAGTGCCGCCATTGCGGTTTTGAGAATGCGCAACATGCTCTTTGTCCGTATTCGAGGGAGTAATGTCCGCTTCGCAAAAAAATGCGGCCAAAATCCGAAAGTCGTCTGTGCCGGGTTAGGATGAATTTGACCGCCGCGCAATCGATTTTGCCTCAGTAAATGCTAGGGGCGAGGCTCGGCGGCGAAAAGCCGCTCCCGCTTCCGCTGACACCGAGGCCGGACCCATCCGGGCCTTTAAGCCTGATCGTCAGAAGATAGGACCATGACTGCGGCCCCACGATGTCGGTGCTGGATGTGCCGACCCTCGCCGAGGCGAGGAAATAGCCGTCATCATAGGTCACCCCGGCCGAATAGCTGATCAACTGGCTGCGGGTGATATCCCAGGCGATGCCTGTTGAAGCCGACCAGTAATCGGCCAGTGGCAATGACAGGGAAGCGCCGACGTCCTGCTGGGCGACCGTCGTCCCGAGCGAAGCCATGGGGGCGGTATAGGCATAGTCCGCATTGACCGCCCAGCCATTGAAGGCCGCGCCCGCCGCAATCGAAGTCCGGGTTAGTCGCCAATCTTCAGGATCGACCGCTGCCTTCGCGCCGAGGGTCAGGATGCCGACGCCGGCTCGCACCCCGGCCACCAGTTCCGATGTGCCGTCGGCGAATAGCGAGCGCCGGTCGATATTGAGCGGGTCGGAAGCGGCGAAGGCATTCGCGCCGGAAAGATGGAAGGCCTGTCCCGCCACCACGTCCACATAATTGCCATTGTCGAAACTGGCCTGGTAATGCGCGCCGACATTCGCGCGCAGTCCGGTCTCCTGCCGGTCCGTCCCCGAAAAGCGGTTGAAGCTGAAGAGGTTGGTGTCCTCGAAGACAAAGCTTTGCGCATTGTCATTGGTGATGCCGACGGCCGTTTGGTCGGACCCATGATAGACGGCCTGAACGACCGGCTCGACGACGTGGGTGACGCCTTGTGCCCGGGCCTGTAGCGGATAGCGTACATCGAGTGCGGCAAAGGGGGTCGCCGTGAGCAGGGTGGATGAAGCGGGCATCAAAGCGCTTCCCCCGTCATAGTTCGCCGCATCGACCCGCAGCCCCAATGTCGGCGTTGTTACGATGCCCGATCGGCTGATGATGCGGTTGCGCCAGCTCGCTTCGCCCATGGCATGGATCTTGGTCGCCCTCATAGCCAAAGGTGTAGGGAATACCATTGCTGGTTGTGGTCGCGTCGGCGCCCGCGCTGCACGCCCAGCACATTGGCCTTCAGTACGACCTCGCCGCGATCGGGACCGAGGTCGACCACATGCTCGCCGCGTGCATTCGGCACGGCGAGGGCCTGCTGGTTCTGCGTTTGCTGCGACACGTTACCGTAGAGCAAGAATTCCTGGACCCGCAGATCGGCGTAAGTGTCCGGTGCCAAATACGTCCCGTAGACCTGGTTTACGTCGTTGTAGGGGATCAGATAGGTCGGCTGGAAATCCGGATCGGTGAAGGCGGTATATGACCAGCCCGTGGTCCAGCGGTCGGTCGGGGTGAAGGCGCCGCTCGTCTGGATGGCGCCGCGGAAATCCCTTTCGCCGACTTCGCCTGCGAACTTGCCGGGATTGCGCTGCTTGATGCCGGAGACGCTGACGCTGTAACTGCCGAGGCCCGGGGATATCGTGCGTGACCTCGGCGCTCATCAGGAAGCCCTGCTCGGTCACATAACCGGGCGTCAGCACCAGGCCGATATCGGGCGACACAGCGTAGTAATAGGGTAGCTCGAACTTGAACCCGATCCGCTCGCTGTAGGCGTAGCGAGGAGAGCGGAATCCGGTGATCTTCTCGCCATTGAGGCTCGGCAGGCGCAGCCAGGGCAGCCAGGCGACGGGAACACCAAGGATTTCGAGCACCGGTTGATCGACATCGACCAGTCCGGCCTCCGGATTGTTGGTGACCGACCGGCTGCGCACGCGCCAGCCGATGCGCCGGCCCTTTGAATCGATGCAGGTACCGCAGGGCGAATAGGTGGCATCCTGCCAGATAGGTACTGCCGTCCGGGCGCCGTTCGGTGAAGGTGGATGTCACCATCGCGCCGGCCGGCGTCACCATGACCATGGCGTCGAGCACGGCTTTTTTGAAGCCGCCGGTGACCGTGACGCGGGTGGCGGTATAGGTCACCCCGTTAGGGTCGACGATATGCACATTGCCGACCATCTCCAGGTCGCGCGTCGCCTGGTTGAAAACCAGCCGGTCAGCGGTGGCGGAATAGCCGAGATAGCTGACGCCGACTTTGCCGGTCGCGGTGATCAGATGGGCGTCGCGCTCGAAAACGAGCCGATCCGACTTCGACCGCTGCCTGCCCATCCGAGACGCTCGGCACCTGATCGAAGAAATTGTCTGGCAGAAGCTGCGCGGCAAATGCCGGCGCACTGGCCGCCATCGTAATGGCGAAAGCTGCAATCGTCTTCCGCAGCAACCGGCGCACGCTCCTCCCATCGTCAAGCATTGCGCCCGTCTTCCTTGTAGAGCAGCACGGTCAACCCGATGACCACGGCCACGATGGCCGGCCCCCATGCTGCAAGCGTTGGATCGAGAGCACCGGCAGACCCCGCCCTGTCCGCCATCTCGTTGATCACAAACACCACGAATCCCAGCACGACACCGTAAAGTATCGCGCGCCCATATGAACCCGTTTTTCGATAACCAGCCGTAAACGCGAATGCAATGAGGAGCACACCGACCAGAAGTACGGGAAGGGACAAAAGCCGCTGGAAGCGCGTTTGGGCCGCCGAGCGGATGAGGGGGTCGGTAACCCCGGAGGCGAGCGCCGAGGCCAGTTCGATGAAGGTGAAATCTTCCGCAGACGACAGTTTGAGTTCGAGATCGGCAAGGCTCGTATCGGTAGTCATCGTGTAGGCAGGCGACCCGGCGGGGCGGCTGGTTGGGCTCGAAAAGCGTGGCATCGGTGAAAGTCCATTGGCCTTCGCTCATGCGCGCCTTGTCCGCCAGGATGCGGTGTGGGCCGTCCTCTTCTGACAAATAGACGACGACCTGTTCGAGGCCGCGCTTGTCGGCGGTCGATTGCGCCGCCTCGATGACGAAGCGCCGGCCGTCCCGTTCCTGCTCGATCCAGATGTCGCCGCCGGTGGCATTACTGGTCGCGCGCGGTACGGACGCGATCCCCCGGTTGAGTTCCGTCACGCCCGCATCGAGCACGATGGCGATGACCAGGCCGATCACGAAGAGGCTCACGACAGGCCCCCTGAGGATACGCCAGATGGAATTGCCGCCGATCTTGATGACCAGCAATTCGCGCGTTGCCTGCATGTTCAACAGCGAGATGATCGCCCCGATCAGCACCGTGACCGGAAGCGCCTTGATGCTCCAGCGCGCCGTCGAGGCGATGACTGACAGTGCGGCGACGAAAGGGCCCTGCGTTTCCGAAAGCCATTGCAGCCGCCAGGTGTCCAGAGATTCGCTGAGTGCGATGAGGGCGTAGAACACAAGCACGCTGCCGAATACGCCCTGCAGGATACGCCAGGACAAGAGGCGGTCGAGCCGGCTCATGCGATGGCCCTCCGGAATGTGGGCAGGCGCACCACGCCCACCTCCCGCAGCAGAGACGGCACCGAGATGGCGAGCAGGATGATCTGGCCGGTGAAGAATCCCGGTCGGCCAGTGCTCCGCCAACTGGCTGAGTGCCCGGTCCCCAAGACCTGCCGCGATGACCAGGACCTCGATCGGAACGAAATTGCGTCGCCGGCGCGCATGCGGAAAGGCGGCGAGCGCGGTCACGAAAAGGCACATCACCAGGATGCGGCCGATCTCGGCCATGCGCCCTGAGAGCACATGCAGCTGTGCTTCGTTCAGCCCGTCCAAACCGCCAGCCCGCATCAGCATCTGCAGGCTTTCGGATTCATCGATGCTGGCGGAGGGGCTCGCCGGCTCGGTGAGCCTGTCGAGCGCAAGCTGATAATTGGAAAACCTGACCTCCGAGAAATCCACGCCATTGCGCAGATATTGGAGCGTGCCCTGGCCCATATCGAGGAAATAGCCGCCCGCATTGGTCGCGATCACCGCCCTGTCGGCCGTGTAGGTCCGGCGCGCTGCGGGATTGCGGGAATCCTCGGCGAAAAAGCCGGTAACTGACCCGTCCGGGTTGCGGCCGCGAAATGAACACGACAAGTCCCGGCGCGGCCTCGGTGAACCGGTGCGGCGTCAGCGTCCGCCCCACCAGATCGGCGGCGACGTCGGCCTGCCATTCGCGGTAGAGCCTTTTGGAGATCGGCTCCGCCCAGTGCACGATCAATCCGACGGCAACCGCGCCCCCGAGCGCGAACCAGATGATCGCGGCAAAAAGGCCCGGCAGCCTCCGCCCGGCATGTATGGAATGCAGCTCGCGCGTGTCCTGCATTCCCCTCAGTGTCCGCGCCAATCCGATGCCCATGCAAATATAGAGGATGGCGCCGCTGAGAGGCGGCGTCGTCATGGCCGCCTGGCCCATCAGGGTCAGAAGATCCTGCCCTTTGGCGGTGATCAGGTCGAACAGGCGAAGCGTCTGCGTGATCCAGACAAGAAAAGCCGCCGTCACGAACAGCGAAAGCCCCGCCGTCGTGCATTGTCTGAGGATGTAGGCGGAAAGGCGGCTCATGCAAAAAGAAGTGCCTTTTCAAGGTGATTTGGTCAACTGCTAGCCTGCCCGTCCCCCATTTTGTCCATCATGTCGCAGGTCTTTGTGGCATTGCTGCCGCACCGGCGGGCGGGATTGACCTCACCGGCAAACCGGCTATTGCTCATTGCAGGCCGAATTTGCCCGGCCGCCCGCCAATTTCTCTCACGTTTTCGTCATAAAGGCCCAGCCGCTTCATGCCTCAGGAACTCGTTATCAAGACGGCCGCCGCACCGGTCGGCAAGACCGGCCTTCTGGTTATTTTCGCTGCCGAGGGGGCGACGCTTTCGGGCTCGGCGGAGCAGGTCTGGGCACGCACGGGCCTCGACATGGCAAGACTGGCCGCCGCAACCAAATTTGCGGGCAAACCGGGCCAGCTTCTCGACATTCCGGCACCGGCCAATCTCGACGCCGACATGCTCTACGTGGTCGGCGGCCCGGGCTCCGGAGACAAGAAACCGGCGTCTCCAACCGCCGGCACCGACAGGGGCGGAGCTCTTATGGCCCGCATCCTTGCATCCAGGGCCAACGAGGTGGCGCTGCTTCTCGACGGACCGGACGACACCGCCGAAACCATCGCGGATCTGGCCGCCGGCCTGAAGCTGCGCCACTACAAATTCGATCGCTACAAGACCAAAAAGAACAAAGACGACGAGAACGGTGAGCCCTCGGATCTGGCCGTCACGCTCTACGTCGCCGATCCCGCCGCGGTGGATGCGGCGCTCGAGCAGCGCCTGGCCACGGTCGAGGGGACGCTGCTGGCCCGCGATCTGATCAACGAGCCGCCCAATGTGCTGGGCCCGGTCGAGTTCGCTGAGCATTGCGGGCGATCTTGCCAAGCATGGCCTCGAGATCGAGACGCTGACGCCCGAGGAAATGAAGGAGCGCGGCATGGGCGCGCTGTCTGGCGGTCGCCCAGGGCTCGGCGCGTCCGGCCCGGCTGGTCGTCATGCAATGGAAGGGCGGCAGGAACAACGATGCGCCGGTTGCCTTTGTCGGCAAGGGCGTGGTCTTCGATACCGGCGGCATTTCCATCAAGCCTGCCGGCGCCATGGAAGACATGAAGGGCGACATGGGCGGTGCCGCCGCCGTCACGGGTCTGATGAAGGCGCGTTGCGCTGCGCAAGGCGCAAGGCCAATGTCGTCGGCGTCATCGGGCTCGTCGAGAACATGCCGGACGGCAATGCCTATCGCCCCGGCGACATCCTCACATCCATGTCCGGCCAGACCATCGAGGTGGTCAACACCGACGCCGAAGGCCGTCTGGTGCTCGCCGACGCGCTCTGGTACACCCAGGAGCGCTTCAAGCCGAAATTCATGGTCAATCTCGCCACCCTGACCGGCGCCATCCTCGTCAGCCTCGGCCACGACTATGCGGGTCTCTTCTCCAACAATGATGATCTGGCGCGCAACCTTTATGAAGCCGGACTTTCTTCCGGCGAAAAGGTCTGGCGGCTGCCGATGGGCCCCGCCTATGACAAGATGATCGAAAGCCGGTTCGCCGACATGAAGAACACCGGCGGGCGCTATGGCGGCTCGATCACCGCCGCGCAGTTCCTGCAGCGTTTCGTCAACGACACGCCCTGGGCCCATCTCGACATCGCCGGCGCCGCGTTCGGCGGGCCCTCCAGCGAAACCAATGCCGGCTGGGCATCCGGCTTCGGCGTTGCACTGCTCGACCGGCTGGTGAGGGATTTCTGCGAGGGCTAGCGTCATGCCGGATGCGGTGCGGCGCGTGAGGCAGTGATGGACGAGCGGCGCGAGGACCCCGGCAAACGTTTTTGCCGCCCCGCCGGAGTGCCAGCATGCGGCATAGCGATGAGCGTCATGCCGGATGCGGCGCGGCGCGTGAGGCAATAGATGACCGAAGTCCTGTTCTACCATCTCGAACAAAAGCCGCTCGAACAGGTGCTGCCCGTGCTGTTGGAAAAGACGCTGGAGCGTGGCTGGCATGCGGTGGTGGAAGCTTCCAGCGAAGAGCGCCTGCAAAGCCTCGACACGGCGCTCTGGACCTGGCGCGACGACAGCTTTCTGCCCCACGCCGTTCTCGGGGGCGAAAACGACGACCAGCAGCCGATCATCCTGACGTCGGGCGACGAAAATCCGAACGGCGCGGTCATCCGCTTTTTCGTCGACCGCGCCGTGCCGCGCTCAGGGGAGGGCTATCAGCGACTTGTGTTCCTCTTTGACGGGCACGATCCGGACGCGGTTGCCGAGGCCCGTAATGCCTGGAAGGCCCTGCGCGATGGCAATGACTGCACTTATTGGCAGCAGGAGCCAAATGGCCGCTGGGTCAAGAAGGCCTAGACGGCGGCGCTGGCATCGTCCAGCATTTGCAGATCTTCCTGCGACAGGGTCAGTCCGGCAGCCTTGGCCAGACTATTCAGCTGGCTCTCGTTAGTCGCGCTCGCGATCGGTGCTGTAACGCCCTGTTGCTGCATGACGAAGGCGAGGGCGACCTCGGCCGGTTTCGCGCCATGGCGCGCCGCTACATCATCGAGCGCGGCGAGAATCTGCATACCTTTCTGATCGAGATACTTCTCGATCCCGGCCCCGCGTGCCGACTTGCCAAGGTCATCCTTGGAGCGATATTTGCCCGACAAAAAGCCCGACGCCAGGCTGAAATAGGTGACGACACCAATCTCGTTTTCGATGCAGAAATCCTGCAACGGCCCCTCGAATTTTGCGCGATCGTAAAGGTTATAGTGCGGTTGCAGAACCTCATAGCGCGGCAGGTTCTCGGAGCTGGCAATCTCGAGCGCCTCTTCCATCTGTTCGGCGTCTAGATTTGAGGCGCCAGCTGCACGGATCTTGCCCTCCTCGATCAGCTTTTTGTAAGCGCCTAGCGTTTCGGCATAGGGCGTGTCCGCATCGGGCCAATGCGAGAAGTAAAGGTCGATGTAGTCGGTCTTGAGCCGCGACAGCGACTCTTCGACTTCCCTTATGATCCAGCGTTCCGAAAGGCTCTTGCCGTCGCCCATGTCGCCGCCGACCTTGGTGAAGATCTTCACCTTCTCCCGCTTGCCGGGATTGGTGGCCAGCCAGTCGCCGATGATGGTCTCCGACTCTCCGCCATGATGCCCCTCGACCCATCGCGAATAGACATCCGCGGTGTCGATGGCATCGAAGCCATGATCGACGAACTGGTCGAGCAATTTGAAACTCGTCGGTTCGTCGGCGGTCCATCCGAAGACATTTCCGCCAAAGACCAAAGGTGAGATTTCAAGGCCGGATCGACCCAAGGCGCGTTTTTTCAACTGTCTGCTCCTGTCGGGGTGAAGAATGGTGCTTGGGAGGTGAGATCAATGCCGCCGCCCAAAGGCATGATTTCATCATGGCTGCGGCAAATCGTGAGGTTTAGGGCTAAACCGACGACACCCTAGATGGTTTCGCTCCGTGTCCTGTTGGCAAAAAACGCTTCCGCCTCCCGGATGTGGAAGGGCACAAAGGAGTGGCTGGAACCTAAAATGGGTTCGCTGTGTTGGCGCGGACATCAACACAACGCTCAACGGGTGTGCCGCATGCTCGAATGGCTCAGCAACTATAGCGGATTGCTCTCGGCTTTGATCAGCGCCTGCATGCTGATCGTCTGGGTTGTCTATCTCAACACCTTCGTGAGCAATTACCGCCGCCAGGTCCTGCCAAAGATCGTCATCAACCGGGGCGCTGGCGCCAAGCTGCAGGCTCATTGCTTTATCTCGAACATGAGTTCGGAGCCGATCTATATCGAAAGCATCATCGCCAGCCTTGAAAGCGGCGGCGAAAGCTGGAGTTGTGCGGTCACCGACATCGAGACGCTTCTTGGCGACGAGAGCGCGACCGGCAAGCAGAAGACACACCAGGGGCCGCTGGGCCGGGGCGACTACATGGATATCGGCAGCTTTCACCAGCTTCTGAAGCGCGTCCTTCGCGTCCCCGACAATGACACGCCATCCCATCTCGATCAGTTTGAGGATGAGATAACCGCCGAGGTAAAGGTCATCGCAGACTACGCGTCCGAGGACCTGATGATCGCCGCACTCCGGCGCTACAAACTCCACCGTATGGAAGATGGGTGGGAGATGGAGGCGCTCAGCGTCAGCACCGACCAGATTCGCTCGAAAAGCGAGCGTCGCCACATCCACAACATGCTGCGCCCGCATGTGTGAGCGCTCATTCTCCCGGCGTCCATCCCGTCGGCGCCAGCGTTGCCAGCAAAAGTGGTTTGCACTTTTGCTGTTACCACCCGAAACCGGTCAGCCCGGTATCCATCCCGACGGCGCTAGTTCAAACCCCTCGAACTGAAAACCGGGCGCAACCGGAGCGTTGCCAGCAAAAGTGGTTTGCACTTTATTTTGCGGTTCGGCAGCGCGACCACCCGAAACCGGTCAGCCCGGTATCCATCCCGACGGCGCTAGTTCAAACCCCTCGAACTGAAAACCGGGCGCAACCGTGCAGCCGACCAGCGTCCAGTCGCCGAGCGATTGTGCAGACTGCCAGAAACCTTTTGGCACCACGATCTGCGGCCGCTGTCCTGCCATGAGGTCATTGCCGAGGAGCTGCGCCTGCGGAGTTTCGCCATCGGATGCTGCCTGTGACAATTCGAGCGGCGCGCCAGAATAAAAATGCCAGACCTCGACCGCGTCTACCCGATGCCAATGCGAGCGGTCGCCCCGCTCGAGCAGGAAATAGATGGCGGTCGAATACCCGCGCCCCTCAGCCCCGTCGCTGTCGCGGAACATCTCGCGAAACCAGCCGCCTTCCGGGTGCCGTTCCAGTATGAGCGTCTCGATGATCTCTTGTGCCGTCCCGCTCATGTCTCGGCTGCCTGCGCCGCCTCGGCGTCTTCGAGCGCGGTGCTGACCTCCAGCCAGCTCTCTTCCGCCTCGGCGATCTCGGCCTCGAACCGCGCCTTGTCCTTGCCGAGCCGGATTGCGTCCTCGGGGTTCGCATCGGGCATAGAGCGCGGGTTCGGCGAGCCGCGCATCGACCTTGTCGAGTTCGGTTCTAAGCCGGGAAATCTTTTGCTCAATCTGGCTGATCTGCTTGCGCAGGGGCGCCAGCTCCGCCCGCCTCTGCGCCGCCTCCTGCCGCTGCGCGCTTGCGATCGGACTGGCCGCCGGCGCCCTTGGATTGCTGCCCGCTCGAACTCTGCGCGCCGCCGATCAGCATGCGCTGGTAGGCTGTCCATGTCGCCGTCGAAGTGCTTGACCGTGCCGTCCTCTGCGATCCAGATCTGATCCACGGTGGCATCGATCAGGTGCCGGTCGTGGCTGATGATCAGCACCGCGCCCTCATAGTCGTTGAGCGCGGCCACCAGCGCGTCGCGGCTGTCGATGTCGAGATGGTTGGTCGGCTCGTCGAGGATCAGCATGCCCGGCCCGCCGAAGGTGATGAGCCCCAGCAGCAGCCGCGCCCGCTCGCCGCCCGAAAGGTTCTTCGGCCGGCGTGTCCATGCGTGACGGTCGAAAGCCCCATCTGCGCCACGCGCGCGCGGCGCTTGGCTTCGCTGTCGATCGGGCATCAGGTCGATCGACATGCTCGAACGGCGCTCCATTTCGGCTTGAGCTTGTCCATCTGGTGCTGGGCGAAATAGGCGATCGTCGAGCTCCGCGCCCGCGCCGCATCTGCGCCGCCCATCGGCTTGAGGTCGCCCGCCAGCAGCTTGGCGAAGGTCGACTTGCCGTTGCCGTTGACGCCGATCAGCGCGATCCGGTCGTCGGGCTCGATGCGGTAGGTGATGCTGCTTGCAGGACCGGCTTGTCGCCATAGCCGACCGAGACATCGTCGAAAGTCGATCATCGGGCGACGCCATGCGCCTTTTTCGGGTTGCTGGAAGATGAAGGGCAGGGCGTCCTCGTCGAACAGCGCCTCGGGCGGCCTCAGCTTCTCGATCATCTTCATGCGCGCCTGCGCCTGCTTGGCCTTGGTCGCCTTGGCCTTGAAGCGGTCGACGAAGCTCTGCATGTGCGCGATCTGGTCGAGCGCCTTCTCGCGGCTCTTGTTGTTGAGCTCCATCTGCATGCGGCGCGTCTCCTCGAACGTGTCGTAATTGCCGCGGTAGAAGGTGAGCTTGCCCGTGCTCGAGATGGACGATCGAGGTGACGGCCTTGTTGAGCAGGTCGCGGTCGTGGCTGATCATGAAGACGGTATAGGGATAGGTGGCGAGATAGCTTCTCGAGCCACAGCGTGCCTTCGAGGTCGAGATAGTTGGTCGGCTCGTCGAGCAGCAGCAGGTCGGGCTGGCGAAAACAGCACGCCCGCCAGCGCCACGCGCATGCGCCAGCCGCCCGAAAGCTCCGAGCGTGGGCGCCGATCTGCCGGTCCTGCGCGAAAGCCGAGCCCCTTGAGGATGGTCGCTCGCCCGCGCTTCGGCCGTATGCGCATCGATATCGGCGAGCCGGGTGTGGATGTCGCGCGATGCGGTGCGGATCGGTCGCCGTCTCGGCTTCGGCCAGCAGCGCCGCCCGCTCCTTGTCGGCGCTCAGCACCATGTCGAGCACCGATATGTCGCTCGCCGGCGCTTCCTGCGCCACGGCGCCGATCCGCGCCTTGGGATGCACGATCGATGCCGCCGTCGTCAGGCAGCATGTGATGCCCTGGATCAGCTGGAACAGCGTCGTCTTGCCGGAGCCGTTCTTGCCGACGAAGCCGGTCTTCGATCCCGTCGGCAAAACGACGCTCGCCTTATCGAAAAGCGTGCGGTTATCGATCTTGTAGACGAGGTCGGAGACGGTGAGCATGCAACCGATCGGGGGCAAGGGGCGTTACGGCCTGCAAATATCGTGCATAGATAGGGATGTCCAACCCATGAAGGACCTGTTTGTCGAAACCGTTGTCGTGCTTAGTGTGCTCGCCGCCTTCAGCAGCGCCTTTGCGCGCGTCGACAATTCCGACATGAATGTCGCCAATGCCGAATTGCAGCAGACATGGGCCACCAACTCCGCCGTCGCGACCGCTTCTGTGGCGGAACCGGGCATTCCCTTCCCCGAGCCTCGCATGGCGCGCGGCTAGGCGCATATTCGCTCAATTTGCACGGCTGCTTGTGCAGCCGCCAAGCGCACGCTAAAAGGCCCGCGATTTCGCGGCCTTTTTGCTGTCGGTGAGCTGCCCAAGGGGCTGCCACGCTGTGCGGACCGGGCCGCTCCTCCAGTTATCAAGGAAGACGATATGGCTCTCGAGCGCACCTTTTCGATCATTAAACCCGACGCCACCCGCCGCAACATCACCGGCAAGATCATCACCAAGTTCGAAGAGGCAGGCCTGCGTGTCATTGCCTCCAAGCGCATCCACATGACCCGCGAGCAGGCGGAAGGCTTTTATGCCGTGCACAAGGAGCGGCCCTTCTTCGGCGAGCTGGTCGATTTCATGATCTCCGAGCCGGTCGTCGTTCAGGTGCTCGAAGGCGAGAACGCGATCGCCAAGAACCGCGAAGTCATGGGCGCAACCAATCCCGAAAACGCCGCCCCCGGCACCATCCGCAAGGAATTCGCCCTGTCGGTCGGCGAGAATTCCGTGCACGGTTCCGATGCCCCGGAAACCGCGGCAGAAGAGATCAAATTCTTCTTCAATGACGACGAGATCGTCGGCTAGCGGGTCGAGCCGATCCGCCGAGCAACAGAGCGTTCCGGATGCGGAGCGCTCTTTTTTTGCCGATTTGGCAGGGGAAAAGTGCATCAGCGCGTCAAAGCCGAACGAAGGTCCGCTAAGTTCGAATTGCGCTGGCCGGAACTGGGCCGGCGGCCGACACCGGGCAGGAGGGGCCGTTGAACCGAAACGCTCTTTACATCATCATCGCAGTGCTGGTCGTGGCCATTGTGGTCCTGGGCTGGCAATATTATCAGGATCGCCAGACCAAGGACCTCCAGATCAACATCGGCGGGTCCGGCGTCTCGGTAAAAGCTAACTGAGTTTCCAAAAAAGCGGTGGGATCAATGCCTTGTGATAACGTGCGCATGAGCGGCGATAAATTGGGCCATAAGGCAACCCGATCGCCGAATTTTGTCGGCGAGGACTGAGGGAGTGAAGGCCGTGCAGGATAGCTGGCAGTTCTGGGCCCTTCTGGCGGCAGCTTTTGCGGCGCTGACGGCAATCTTCGCCAAGGTCGGCGTGGAATCGATAGATTCCAATCTCGCAACTTTCATTCGCACACTGGTGGTCATCGCCGCGCTGGCGCTTATTCTCGCCTTCACGGGAAGGTTCTCAGGCATTGGCTCGATCGCTGGCAAGAGCTGGCTTTTTCTGACCCTGTCCGGCCTGGCGACCGGCGCATCCTGGCTGTGCTATTTCCGCGCCCTCCAGATAGGCCGCGCCAGTCAGGTCGCCCCGATCGACAAGCTCAGTGTCGTGCTGGTCGCGATCTTTGGTGCGATCTTTCTCGGTGAGCGCCTCAGCCCGCTGGGGTGGGCCGGGATTGCCCTTATCGGAGCCGGAGCGGTGCTCGTCGCTATCACCTGAAGGTAAATTCATAAAGTTATACAAATGCTTGGGAGCGGACGTTTACCTGCCTCCTGCCGGCGCAATTGCCCGAGCGCACCTGCGCATGTAAACTTCCCTGAACAATGGCAAGGTCTCGCTATGCCTGATGTGCTCGACCATCGCATGACGGCCGACTTGGACACCTTCCGCGAAGTTGTGGAAGGCGTACCTGTTATGCTGTGGATGGGAGATGCGTCGGGCAAATGCATCTTCCTCAATCAGACGCAGCGCCACTTCTGGGGAGTGACGCTCGACGAAGTCCCCCGTTTCGACTGGACCGGCACCATCCATCCCGATGACGTCGAGGTGCTTTCGGCGCCCTTCATGGAGGCGATGACCAAGCGGGAGGGTTTTGTGGTCGAGGCGCGCTATATGCGCCATGACGGCCAATATCGCCTTCTGCAAACCCGGGCGCAGCCGCGCTTTTCCAAAAAGGGCGAGTTCCTGGGCATGGTCGGCGTCAATGTCGATGTAACCGAACAGCGCCAGGCCGAGCAGCGCGCCAATCTTCTGAGCCGCGAACTCGTTCATCGTATCAAGAATATCTTCACTGTGGTGGAGGGACTGATAAGTGTTTCGTCTCGGGCCAACGCCGGGGCGCGTCCCATCCTGGACACCTTGCGCGGCCGCATCCACGCCATGTCTGCCGCATACGAAATTATACGCCCCGCAGAGGACGGGGTTGGTGCCGGCACGCTGCACCGCCTGTTCGATACGCTTTTCGCGCCTTATCAGAGCGAGGAGCAGACACGCATTCGCGTCGCCGGCGAAGACGTGCAACTCGGCGCCCACACAGCGTCCACTCTGGCGCTGGTCTTCCATGAACTGGCGACCAATGCCTTGAAATATGGCGCACTTTCGGTGCCCGAGGGCCATGTGGATGTGAAAGCCGAAATTATCGACGGCACTTGCACCATAGGGTGGCGCGAGCAAGACGGACCGAAGCCCGACGGAGAGTCGCACGGCAGCGGTTTCGGCTCCTTGCTCATCAGGTCTTCGGTGGCTTCCCTGGACGGTGATTTCAAAGCAGAATGGCCGGCTGATGGGCTGAACTGGCGTCTCTCGTTTCCCGAGAAAATGCTCGCCCTTTAGCTGTCGGATCGCAACGCCGCTTGCGGCGCGTCATCAACGGCGATAGGCCTTGGCCATGAACAAGCCCGTCCCCCAACGCACCGCCCGTTCCGTCTGCCCGCACGACTGTCCGTCGACCTGCGCGCTGGATATCGAACTGCTCGACGACCGCACGATCGGCCGCGTCCGCGGGGCTGTAGATGATCCCTACACGGCTGGCGTCATCTGCGAGAAAGTTGCCCGCTATGCCGAACGGGTTCACCACCCTAAGCGGCTGCTCCATCCGCTCCGCCGCACCGGCCCCAAGGGCTCCGGCCAATTCCAGAAGATCGGTTGGGGCGAGGCGCTGGACGAAATCACGGCCCGCTTCAAGGCTGCCGCCGACAACCACGGTCCGGAAACCGTCTGGCCCTACTACTACGCCGGCACCATGGGTCACGTGCAGCGCGACGGCATCGACCGGTTGACCCACGCCATGGGCTATTCGCGCTTTTATTCCACCATTTGCGACATGGTCTCGTCCTCAGGCTATATCGCCGGTACCGGGCTGAACGGCGGCGTCAGCCCCGAAGAGATGGCGGAAGCCGATTGCATCGTCATTTGGGGCACCAATCCGGTGCACACTCAGGTCAATGTGATGACGCACGCCATGCGTGCCAAGAAGCGCGGCGCCAGGATCGTGGTCGTCGATATCTACCGCACGGCGACCATGCAGCAGGCCGATATGGGGCTCATGCTCCGCCCCGGTACCGATGGCGCGTTGGCGCTCGCGGTCATGCATGTGCTGCTCAAAGAGGGAATGGCGGATCGCGAATTCCTAAGCCACTACACCGACTTCTCCGAAGAGTTCGAATCTCATCTGAAGGATAAGACTCCGGATTGGGCTGCCGCCATAACGGGTCTGTCGGTTGACGAGATCACCAGTTTCGCCCGGCTCGTCGGGCGCAACAAGGCGAGTTATTTCCGCCTCGGATATGGCTTCACCCGCCAGCGCAACGGCGCCACCAACATGCATGCCGCGCTCTGCATACCGGCCATGACAGGTGCCTGGTCCGTCAGGGGCGGCGGCGCGCTGCATTCCAATTCCGGCACCTGGGGGCTGGATAAATCCGCCATCACCGGTCCCGATCTCGCCAAAGGCACGGCCCGCAGTCTCGATCAATCTGCAGTGGGCGCTATTCTCGCCGGCGACCGCAAGGCGCTCAAGGACGGCCGCCCGTCACGGCCATGCTGGTGCAGAACACCAATCCCGCCACTGTGGTGCCCGATCAGTCCCGTGTGCGCGAAGGTTTTATGCGCGAGGATCTGTTCTTGTGCGTGCATGAGCAGTTCATGACCGAGACGGCGGAGCTCGCCGACATCGTTTTGCCGGCCACCATGTTCCTCGAGCACAACGACTATTATACGCGCGGCGGCCACACCCGCATTCTCTACGGTCCGAAGATCGTCGATGCGCCGGGTGAGGCACGGCCCAATCTCCATGTCATCAACGAACTGGCCCGGCGGCTCGGGGCAGGGGATGCCGTCCATTTCGCCCGCACCGATACTGAGATGGTGGCAGAGACCTTTCGCCGTTCCGGCTTCGGCGATCCCGCAGACTTCATGGCCAAGGGCTATGTCGAACGCGCCCGTCCATCACAGAAGGCGCATTTCGCCGAAGGCTTCGGCTGGCCGGACGGACGCTTCCGCTTTGCACCGGACTGGAGCGATGTCCGAGTGAAGAAGAGCGCGGATTTCACCTGCGATCCAGCCGATCTGCCGCGCTTCGCCGATTTCTGGGATATCAACGAGAAGACCGACGTCGAGCATCCCTTCAAGCTGGCCACCAGCCCGGCGCGCGGCTTTCTCAATTCGACCTTCAACGAGACCCCCGGCAGCCAGCGCCGCGAGGGACGGCCCTCATTGCTCGTCCACCCCGCAGACGCGGCAGAACTTGGCACGGCCGAAGGCGAACTCGTGAAAGTCGGCAACAGGCGGGGCGAGTTGTCACTGACGGTGCGCCTGTTCGCCGGGCTGCCGCGCGGCGTCGTCATTGCCGAAAGCGTTCACCCCAACAAGGCCCACAAGGAGGGCAGGGGGATCAACACCCTGATCGGGGCCGATTCCTCCCCGCCTTTCGGCGGCGCAGCCTTCCATGATGCGGCGGTGTGGGTGCGCCGAGAAGCCCTTACACACGCTGCAGAGTAATGCCGCAGCCCTTTTGCTTGTTGACGTGGTCGATCGCCTCGATCTCGCCCTTCAGGCGCGCCAGCTCGTAAGTGTTGGCGCCGTCGCCCTTGTTGAAAAACAGGGCAGGCCAGAACAGCACCACGCCGACTGTCGTCATCGCAGCGTCGCGACTGGCATCTTTTTCCTGCATGTTGGCCGCGGCAAGAGCCCGTTCAGAGACGTATTGAGCCTCCTCCCGTAACCTCTTGCAGCTCATCTTTTCGTAGCCGCTGTCGGAAACATATGTCGGTGCAACATCAGCAGGACGGGTGGCGCAACCCGAAAGAAGACCGGCTGCCGCGATAAACAGAAATTTCTTGAACATGAGCACTCCCCAAAAACCAATGGGGGGCAGGGTCAAGCCTCTGCACGAGTTGGGCCAGCTGGGGATATTACCAATTGTGGATTAGCCGGCGCCATAAACCTGCCAGAAGAAAAACGCTGTCAGCACAATGCCATAGGCGATGATCCCGATTCTAAGTATCCGCATCGGGATAAGATGCGCGAGTCTGGCCGCCAGATAGCCGCCGATGAGCGTGCCCACAAAGGCGAGGCCGCCCTCATACCAGGCAATGCTGTCTGCTGCCGCGAAACGGACGATGGCGATGGCCGCAACCAGCGTCGAGACCAGAAGCTTCAGCCCGTTCATGGCGTGCAGATTGCTCATCCCGCCCACGGCGAACGCGGCGAGCAGCAGGATGCCGAGGCCGGCATTGAAGAAACCGCCGTAAAAGCAGACGACCACCAGCAAAATCAGCGGCACGAGCCGGAGCCGGCCGCGCTGCTCGTTTGCGTCTCCGGCCGTCAGCCAGCCGCTGATCCGGCCGCCGAAGGCGAAGAGGATAACCGCCAAGGCCATGAGCCAGGGCACGGCGGCCTCGAACCCATTATCCGAGACATGCAACAGCAGTTCCGCCCCGGCATAGCCGCCGACCAGCGCGGCCAGCGAATAGGGGATCAGCTTGTCGCGGTGCTGTTTGATGTCGTCCCAGAACCCGATCATCCCGCTGACATAGCCGGGCAGGGCGGCGAAAGTGTTGGAGGTGTTGGCCATGACAGGCGGCACGCCCGCCGCCAGAAGTGCCGGAAACACGATGAACGATCCGCCACCGGCAAGCGAATTGATGGCGCCGCCGAGCATGCCGGCGGCGATCAGCAAAAGAGCAGTCAGCAAAACGAGAATCCTCCCAAGATGGGGCGCACCTTAGGGGGTTGCGATCCGATGTCCAATGCATAGCGCTGATGGAACCGATCACCCAAACTGCTGCTTGACGATCATCCCGGATCGGCGTAACCGCCTCTGAGGTCTGGGAGCACCTGCCGTCTGCGCGGACGTGATGGTCCGGTGGTGAAGCTCCCCGCCCCGAACATAAAGGGGTGTTTTTCCAGGATCTTGTGACGTCAGCCCCACCAGGCCGTCATGGACAACGCAGACCTCCATGTCTTTTGCGCCTGGACGTTGGAGCGACCTCATGACCAATTCGAATTCAGCCACCCCGGAAGACCTCAAGGCCGAGGCCCGCACTCTAAGACAGGCGCGCGAGGCCGCCGGTTCGCCCATGACCCATTCTCAGGCCCTGGAGGCTGTGGCGCACGCCCATGGCTATCGCGACTGGAACGCCGCCAGCGCAGCTTTGCTGCGGGATCCGGTTTGTCCCGTTGCGCTCGGCGACAAGGTCTCGGGGCTCTACCTCAAGCAGCCTTTCACAGGCACGGTGCGCTCGGCCGACATCTCGTCTGCCGGATACTATCGTTTGGTCCTGCATTTCGACACGCCTGTCGATGTGGTGCCCTTCGACAGCTTTTCCATGTTCCGCCAACGCGTTACCTGCCGCATCGACACCCAGGGGCGGTCACCGGAGAAGACGTCGGATGGCCATCCGCACATGGTGCTGACGCTCTGAGGGCAAAGTCGGGAAGGTGAACGATTTTGCTCCATCGGCATTTGCCGATATAAGATCAAGCGACACCTCTTCATATTCCCAATCCGAAAGCGAGCGACATGACCTCACAGCCGATTCAGGTGCATTCCTTTCCCACGCCCAACGGGCAGAAGGTGACGATCATGCTGGAGGAACTGGCCGTGCCCTATGAGCACCATCTGGTCGATATCCGCAAGGATGATCAGTTCGCACCCGAATTCCTGAAAATCTCGCCGAACAACAAGATCCCGGCGATAGTCGATCCGGACGGCCCCGGCGGCGCGCCGCTCTCCATCTTCGAAAGCGGCGCGATCCTCAAATATCTCGGCACGAAATTCGGCCGCTTCTACCCGCAGGACATGCGCCAGCAGGTTGAGGTCGATGAATGGGTGTTCTGGCAGGTGGGGGGACTGGGGCCCATGCTCGGGCAGGCCAATCATTTCGGGCGCTTCGCCAAGGAAAAAGTCCCGTATGCCATCAAGCGCTACACCAACGAGGCCCACAGGCTCTACGGCGTGCTCGATAGGAGACTGAGGGGACGCGACTATATCTGCGGGGAGGTATCCATCGCAGATTTCATGTGCATAGGCTGGGCCAATGGCTATGAGCACTATGACATATCGCTCGATGAATTTCCCGATTTCGCCGCCTGGCACGCGCGCATGAACGCGCGTCCCGGCACGCGGCGCGGCATCGAGATCATCAAGCCCGATTGAGGTCTTACTTGCTCAGCGAGGCCGTCGAATTGCTGACGCGCACCCACTGTTCCGAACGGCAGACGACGCCAAAAAGAACGCAGCCGCTCAGCTTGATGGTATCCCGGTCGATCACCTCGAACCGGCCCTCATAGGTCTGCCCATCGGCGGCGTTGTAGATCTGGCCCTCATAGACGCCGCCCGGCGTCTGGGTCATGATCACGAGCACGCGCAATCCGAGCGCTGTCTGGTTATGCCCACCCGCTCCATCTGGCGAAGCGCCCTGTGTGCTGGCCAGCGTCGGGCCATTGTCTGATATCGGTCCGGCATCGCCCGCAAGTCGTGTCACATTTCCGCACAGATCCGGCCCGCACGGTGCAATCGTGACTTCCGCCTGGTTCTGCGTCCGCCACACACCTTCGACAGGTCCCTGTGCGCTGGCCGGAACGATCGCGGCGCAAACGCCGAGGCCGATACCGACCGCAACTCCCTGAAAATATTGTGCTGCTCTAGTCACGTGCCCCTCCGTACCCGCAGCTTCTCCCGATGTCTCATGACCCCGGTTTTGTCTTATCCTAAGCGAGGAAAAAAGAAAAACCGTTCCAATTGACCTTCAAATGCCATCCGGCGCATTAAGCTGGCGGTAAACTTTTGGCTCTGCGATGGCGGGCAGTTTTCGCGCGATCGGAGCAGATAATCCCCACAAATTGAGGTGGGGGCAGAAAAACCCTTGCCATCCCGCCTATCAGCCCTTTAGACACGCCCTCGGAGAGGTGGCCGAGTGGTCGAAGGCGCGCCCCTGCTAAGGGCGTAGGCGGGGAACCGTCTCGAGGGTTCGAATCCCTTCCTCTCCGCCATCACCCCAAGATCCAGCCATTTTGCGACGCAAGTTTCCGGGCCGAACTGGGACGTGTGCAGGCGCATTATGCACCGTCCTTGCCCTGACCTCCTCACGCCTGGCGGGTGAGCAAGGTTGCAAGAGCTGTCTTGAGCTGATCCTGCGTGTAGGGCTTCGCCAGAAACGCTGAATTGGGCAAGTCTTCGCCGCTGAACTGATTGCCGGAGGTTAGAAGGATCGGCAGGCCGGGGCGGCGCCTGGCCATCTCGGCCCCGAGCGCCCGGCCGTCCAGCGTCTCCCGGCATTATGATGTCCGACAAGAGCAGATGGATATCTTCGCCGCTGGCCTCGATCTCCAAGGCCTCGCTGGAATTGCCGGCCAGCAGCACGCGGCATCCGAAGCCTTCCAGCATATCCCGTGTCGACTGCGAGAGCATTCCGTCATCCTCGACCAGCAAGATCGTCATACCCGGTCGCAGGGATGCGCTTGTTCCCGCCCGGCCTGCCGTCTCGCCCGCCGGCCGGTCCGAGCGCGGCAGCAAAAGTCGGATTGCCGTCCCTTTGCCCAGTTCGCTGTCGATCGTCATCGCGCCGCCCGACTGTCGGATGAAGCCGAATATCGAACTGAGGCCCAGCCCGGTCCCTTTGCCTGGCGCCTTTGTGGTGAAGAACGGCTCGAATGCACGCCGCTTCACCTCTTCGGACATGCCCGAGCCTGTATCGCTGACACAGACCTCGACATAGTCGCCTGCTTCAAGGCTTTTGGCGCTGGCTGCGTTGGCATCTAGCGCCACATTGGAAATGACGAAAGTCAGATCGCCTCCGTCCGGCATCGCGTCACGCGCATTGACGGCGAGATTGAGCAGGGCGGCCTCGAGTTGCGAGAGGTCCACACGTACCTGCCAGCATTCAGGGGCCCTGATTTCGAGCCGGATCGTGCCGCCCAGCGCCCGGCTGATCAGGGGCTTGAGGCGAACGATCTCCTCATTGAGCGAGACGATCCTGGCATCAAGGGTCTGCCGCCGCGCGAAAGACAGCAGGCGCTTGGTCAGGTCCGCACAGCTCTGCGCCGCCTGCATGGATAGATCGAGACGCCTGCGCGTCTTGTCGGAAAGGCTTTCGTCCCCCAGCGCCCGATCGAGGCTGCCGATGATGACGGCCAGCATGTTGTTGAAATCATGGGCGATGCCGCTCGTCATCTGTCCAACGGCATCCAGTTTCTGGGCGTGGGCGAGCATCTCCTCCATCGACTTGCGGGCCGAGATGTCGAGAATGAATCCTACCGTGTCCTCGCCGTCGTTTCCGGTGGCCTCGGCCTTGGACATGCGGTCCAGCAGCCAGCGGGGTTTCCCGTCTCCGCCCGTGACGCGGTATTCGATGCTGGCCCGGCCCGTTTCCCTGAGGTCGCGGGCGAGTTCCCCGCTGCGTTCGCGGTCCTGCTCGACCACCCTCGCACTCCAGTCGTTTTCGAGCGCTACGGTTTCGCTTTCGTCGAGGTCGAGAAGGCCGGCGATGTTTCCGCCGATGAATCGTCGTCGCTCGAAAGCCGCCTCGCTGCTGGTCACGAAAAGAGCGATGGGCAGTGCGCCGAGCACGAGAGATTGCTGCAGCAGACTGTTGCGAAGCTCTTCGGCCGTTTGCAACTGCTGGGCCCGGACCTTGAGATTTTCCTCCAGCAGGCGCCGTTCGGCCTGCGCCTGGCGGCGGATTTCTTCTGCCTTTTCGTGCAGCTCGATGAACACCTTCACCTTGGCCCGCAATATGCTCGGCTCGAACGGCTTGAAGACGAAATCGACCGCCCCGGCTGCATAGCCGCGGAATTGGTGACCGGCATCCTTGTCGATGGCCGACAGGAAGATGATGGGTATATTGCGCGTCCTTTCGCGTTGCCGGATCAGTGCCGCCGTTTCATAGCCATCCATTCCAGGCATGCGGACATCGAGCAGGATCAGCGCAAATTCCTGTTGCAGCAGCAATCTCAGCGCTTCGGTGCCGGACTGGGCGCAGGCGATCGGCTGGCCGAGCTCGGCCAGCATTTCGCGCATCGCGACAAGGTTCAACTCTTGGTCGTCGACGACCAGGATGCCGGCGCTGCCTGCGGTGGGGGAAGTCATCTCTTGGCGCACTTCGCCAGGTCCGCCCTAGTTCTTCGATTTCGTCGCGCGCGTGCCGCGCAGATGCGTACGCAGCATGGCAAGGAGCTCGTCGATGTCCACGGGCTTGGCGAGGTAGTCCGTTGCGCCTGCTTCCAGGCACTTCGCGCGGTCCTCGGGCATGGCCTTGGCTGTTACCGCAATCAGGGGCAGTCCGGCACCATCGGGCCTCTGACGGATGGCCTGCATCGTTTCATAGCCATCCATCTCTGGCATCATGATGTCGATCAGCATGATGTCGATTTCGGGATGGTCGTCGAGCAGCGCGACGCCGTCGCGGCCATTTTCGGCATAGACGACATTGAGCCCCTGACCTTCGAGCACCGCGGTGAGCGAAAAGATGTTGCGCACATCGTCATCGACCACCCCGACCATATGCCCCGAGATATTTCCATCACGGGCAACGGCGCTGCCGATCTGGTCAACGATCTCCGGAGCCGCATCAACGGCAGGAATCTGCAGCGCACTGAACACGGCGTCGAGAATCCGCGCGCCGTCTTCGGCTGCAACGAAGCCGGGAATCTCGAGCGTGTCGAGGAATTCCCGGTCCGCTTCGGATGGCGCATCGACAAAGGCCACGCAAATTCGTGACGCTGAGCCGCCATTTGCCTCGAGCGCCTGTTTGAGCAGGGGGCGCAGGGCAGGGGTGAGCTTGCGCGCAGCCAGCACAACCATGTCGGCGCGATTTTCGGCGATTTTTTCTGCCGCCTTGCGCGGCGCAACAATATCGACCTCGATCTGCGGCACCCGGCCAAGCTGTTCTTCCAGTTCGGTTGCGTCCTGCGCGTTGCGCACCATCAGAACGCGGCGTTCATTACGCCTGATGCGATCGGCCATGCGGGCGAAGACCTCGACCAGCCGCTCCCGGGTTGCCGGTTTGGGGCTGTATTCCATAACATCGGACATGGCCTCGATCTCCTCCAAACGCTCGACGATCGAGACGATGTGCACCGGCATGTGCCGCGTGGCGGGATCGCTGCGCAGCATTTCCAGCAGTGTCAGGCCGCCAATATCTGGCAGCTGGATGTCGAGGCTGATCGCATCCGGATGATAGCGGTCGATTGCCGCCTGCATCTCCCGCCCGAAGGCGATGACGACGCAGGAGAAACCCTGCTCCTCGGCGATTTCGGACAGGATGCCGGCGAAGATCGGGTCATCCTCGATAATCAGCAGGACCGGCTGTCCGGGCTTGAGCTCGGGACTGGCGGCGTCAAGCTGTGCCGGCGGATTGGCTTCCCGGACTTCAGCCGGTGGCGTTTTGGGAGCCGGGATGGAGCCCGCATCTGCTTTTTGGGAGGACGGCGCCGGCAGGGCAGCGCTGGCCACGCGTTCGGTCGGCAGATAAAGGGTGAACGTGCTGCCGGCTCCTTCCTCGCTTTCGAGGATGATTTCGCCCCCCAGGAGCTGAGCCAGTTCGCGGCTGATGGACAGCCCGAGCCCCGTTCCGCCGAAGCGGCGGCTGGTGGTGCCGTCGGCCTGCTGGAAGGCTTCGAAGACGATGGCCTGATGTTCGCGCGAAATGCCGATGCCGGTGTCGGAGATCGAGAAGGCAACGAGCCCGGAGGCCGCGGCGACATTGGGATTGAGGAAGTTCGGCCGCTCCTTGGCCCGTCCGGCCTTGAACGTCACCTTGCCCTTCTCGGTGAATTTGAAGGCGTTGGACAGCAAGTTGTTGATGATCTGGGTGAGGCGCTGCGCGTCGGTTTGCATTGCCTCCGGCAGCCCGTCTTCCAGCTCGACCTCGAAGGAGAGGCCCTTTTCCTGCGCGAGCTCGCCGAAATTGCGCCGGATCTGCTCGCCAAGGCGCGGGAAGTCGAGGGTCGTGATGTCCAGAACGACGGTTCCGGATTCGATCTTGGAGAGATCGAGGATGTCGTTGATGAGACGCAACAGCTCGCTGCCTGCCTCGTGAATCGTCTGCGCCTGGGTCCGCTGCTTCTCGTCCAGATTTCCGGTGCGGTTCTCGGACAGGACCCGCGACAGGATCATCAGACTGTTGAGCGGGGTCCTGAGTTCATGGGACATGTTGGCCAGGAACTCGGACTTGTATTTCGAGGTCAGCGCCAGTTGCTCGGCCTTCTCCTCGAGCGACAAACGAGCCGTTTCGACCTCCCGGTTGATCGCCTCGACCTGGCGCTTTTCGGCCTGCAATTGCTGGGCCTGTTCCTCGAGTTCCTCGTTCTTGTTGCGCAGCTCGTCCTGCTGGTGCTTCAGCTTTTCCTCGGACTGGCGAAGGCTCATCGCCTGCTGCTCGAGCCGGTCGTTGGTATCCTGGAGTTCTTCCTGCTGGCTCTGCAGTTCGCGGGTCAGCATCTGCGATTGCTTGAGCAGGTCTTCCGTGCGCATGCCGGCCCGGATGGAGTTGAAAACGATCCCGATGCTTTCAACCAGCTGCTCCATGAAGGACAGATGGTTCGGCTTGAAACGCGTGAACGAGGCGAGTTCGATGACGCCGAGCACCTCGTCCTCGAACAGTACCGGCAGAACGATGATGCAAAGCGGCGGCGCCTCGCCCAGCCCGGAGCGGATGGTGACGTAGTCCGGCGGCACGCTGGTGAGAAGGATGCGCTCCTTTTCATAGGCGCATTGTCCGACCAGCCCCTCGCGCCATTTGACCGTGGTCGACAAGTGCTTGCGCTCGTTGAGCGCGTAACTCGCGGCAAGTTCGAGGTATTTGGTGTCCTCGAGTTCGTTGGCGAGATAGAGGACGGCGTGCTGCGCATCGACGAGTGGGGCGACTTCCGACAGCAGCAGGCTCGATACCCCGGTCAGGTCGCGTTCGCCCTGCATCATGCGCGTGAAGCGGGCGAGATTGGTCTTCAGCCAGTCCTGATCGGTATTGTACTGCGTCGTTTCGCGCAGGTTCGAGATCATCTGGTTGATGTTGTCCTTGAGCGCCGCGACTTCGCCCAGGGCATCGACGTCGATGGTTGGCGTCAGATCGCCCTTGGCGACGGCCGTCGCCACTTCCGCGATGGCGCGGACCTGGGTCGTCAGGTTCTGGGCGAGCTGGTTCACGTTGTCCGTCAGATCGCGCCAGAGGCCCGCAGCGCCCGGGACCTTGGCCTGACCGCCGAGCTTGCCCTCGATTCCCACCTCGCGCGCCACGTCGGTCACCTCGTCGCCGAAGATGCCGAGTGTGTCGATCATGCCGTTGATCGTTTCGGTCAGTTCGGCGATCTCGCCCTTGGCGTCCACGGTCAGCTTGCGCTTGAGGTCGCCATTGGCGACCGCCGTCACGACTTCGGCGATGTTGCGCACCTGATTGGTGAGGTTCGTCGCCATCATGTTCACGTTGTCGGTGAGGTCCTTCCAGGTGCCGGCGACGCCCACCACTTGCGCCTGTCCGCCGAGCTTGCCCTCGGTGCCAACCTCGCGGGCCACGCGTGTCACTTCCGCGGCGAACGAGGAGAGCTGGTCGACCATGGTGTTGATGGTGTCCTTGAGCTCCAGGATCTCGCCCTTCACGTTTACGGTAATCTTCTTGGATAGATCGCCCCGTGCGACCGCCGTTGTCACGGCAGCGATGTTGCGCACCTGGCCGGTGAGGTTCGTCGCCATGGCGTTCACATTGTCGGTGAGATCTTTCCAGGTGCCGGCAACGCCTTCGACCTTGGCCTGGCCACCCAGCTCGCCCTCGGTGCCCACTTCGCGGGCGACGCGCGTGACTTCCGAAGCGAAGGAGTTGAGCTGGTCCACCATGGTGTTGACGGTGTTTTTCAGCTCGAGGATTTCGCCTTTTACGTCGACGGTGATCTTTTTCGACAGGTCGCCGCGCGCGACCGCGGTGGTCACATCGGCGATGTTGCGGACCTGGCCGGTCAAATTGGTGGCCATGGCGTTCACGTTGTCGGTGAGATCCTTCCAGGTGCCGGCAACGCCCTCGACCTTGGCCTGACCCCCGAGCTTGCCCTCGGTGCCCACCTCGCGCGCCACGCGCGTCACTTCGGCCGCGAACGCCGAAAGCTGGTCGACCATGGTGTTGATGGTGTCCTTGAGCTCCAGAATCTCGCCCTGGACGTTCACCGTGATCTTCTTGGACAGATCGCCATTGGCAACCGCGGTGGTCACGTCGGCGATGTTGCGGACCTGGCCGGTCAGATTGGTGGCCATGGCGTTCACATTGTCGGTCAGATCCTTCCAGGTGCCGGCAACGCCCTCGACCTTGGCCTGACCGCCCAGCTTGCCCTCGGTGCCCACTTCGCGCGCAACGCGCGTCACCTCGGAGGCAAAGGAGTTGAGCTGGTCCACCATCGTGTTGACCGTGCTCTTGAGTTCCAGAATTTCGCCACGGGCGTCGACGGTGATCTTCTTGGACAGATCGCCATTGGCGACCGCCGTGGTAACGCCGGCGATGTTGCGCACCTGATTGGTGAGGTTCGTCGCCATCATGTTGACGTTGTCGGTGAGGTCCTTCCAGGTGCCGGCAACGCCCTCGACCTTGGCCTCGCCGCCCAGCTTGCCCTCGGTGCCCACGTCACGGGCGACGCGTGTCACTTCCGAAGCGAAGGAGTTGAGCTGATCCACCATCGTGTTGATGGTGTTTTTCAGCTCCAGGATTTCGCCCTTCACATCGACGGTGATCTTCTTGGTGAGATTGCCGTTGGCGACCGCCGTCGTGACCTCGGCGATGTTGCGCACCTGGCCGGTCAGATTGGTCGCCATGGCGTTCACATTGTCGGTGAGGTCCTTCCACGTGCCGCCGACGCCCTTGACCTGCGCCTGACCGCCGAGCTTGCCTTCCGTACCCACTTCGCGCGCCACGCGCGTCACTTCCGAGGCGAAGGAGTTGAGCTGGTCCACCATGGTGTTGATGGTGTTTTTCAGCTCCAGGATCTCGCCCTTCACATCGACGGTGATCTTCTTGGTCAGGTCGCCATTGGCGACCGCCGTCGTCACGTCGGCAATGTTGCGGACCTGGCCGGTAAGGTTCGTGGCCATGGCGTTCACGTTGTCGGTGAGGTCCTTCCAGGTTCCGCCGACCCCGACCACCCGGGCCTGGCCGCCCAGTTTGCCCTCGGTGCCCACTTCGCGGGCGACGCGCGTGACTTCCGAGGCGAAGGAGTTGAGCTGGTCCACCATGGTGTTGATGGTGTTTTTCAGCTCCAGGATTTCGCCCTTCACATCGACGGTGATCTTTTCCGTCAGATTGCCGTTGGCGACGGCGGTGGTCACCTCGGCGATGTTGCGCACCTGCGTGGTCAGGTTCGTCGCCATGGCGTTGACGTTGTCGGTCAGATCCTTCCAGGTGCCGCCGACGCCCTTGACCTTGGCTTGTCCGCCGAGCTTGCCGTCCGTACCCACCTCGCGCGCCACGCGGGTCACTTCCGACGAAACCATGGCAAGCCGTTCGACCATGGTGTTGATGGTGCGCGCGATCTTGAGGAACTCGCCCTTGAGCGGCCGCCCATCCATGTCGAGTGCCATGTCCTGGGAAAGGTCGCCCTGGGCCACGGCGGATATGACCCGCGAAATCTCCGCCGTCTGCTGGACGGTATCCCCGATCAGCGCGTTGACCGTCTCGATGCAATCCTGCCAGCCGCCTCTGGGATCCTTGAGATGGCCGCGCTCTCCGACCCGCCCATCAAGACCCACGCCCTTGCGCAGCCGCTCGAGCTCGCGCTTGAGCTCCAGATTGTAGGAGACGACATCATTGAACGCCTCGGCAATCGCCCCATCGGTGCCGATCATGTCTTCGGGCAGGGATGCGGTAAAGTCGCCGCGGCGAAACTTCCTCAAGGCGCTCAAAATCTGCGCCTGGGACAGCGTGCGGTCCTCGGCGGCAATGGTTTTCGCTGCAGCGCGTGCCATGACTACTCCTAAAGCAAAAGTCGGATTCCCGCCGGCAGCGCCAGACCGGCGCAGGCGAGAGCATTGATGGTCGGTTCAGCCACCAAGGCTGAGTTCCGCCGATTTCAGGGCCCGTTCGATCTCTTCGGGCAAGCATGGCTTGGTCAAAACGGCGACGGGCTTCAGCGCGGAGATATCTTCACGCGCGGCCAAATTGTCTTCGCCGGACAAAAAGATGATGGCTGTGCCATAGGTTTCGGCAAGGTGCCGGCCGACCTCGACGCCATTGCCCGCGCCCTTGATGTTGAGGTCGACTAGGGCGATCCCGGGCCTGCTTTTAGCGGCGAGACTTGTCGCCTCGGCGAGGGTGCCTGCGCTGCCGACAACGTCATAGTCGAGGTCTTCAACGACATCCTGAAGGAACATCGCAATGAGCGTCTCGTCATCGACGATGAGGACGTTCTTCGGAAAATTCGTCACGGTCTTCGCTCCACGCGCCGGAACAGAGGGCGCGGCGTTCGATGTCCACTTATCGGGCTTTTGGGGCCTCTGCAAGAAGATGGCGGGGGAACTTGCCGGTGAGTGTAGGCATCGGCTTCCTTGGTGTCCTGCCCAAGGCGTCTGCCACGCGCCGAACTTGAACGTGGGGTTCGTGCCCATTCTGATCGCGATCGTGTACCGCCGCTGGGAACCAAAATCCAATTGGAAATTCGAGATTAGCCAACAGCCTGGAGAGCGACTTGGCGGCGGCCCTGATTGTGCGGCGATCAATCGAGCCGGCGAAACGTGCTGAACTGGAATTTCTGCACTGAGGCCCATGGCGTCACATGTTCGTGCCGGCGGCTGCCTAGGAGCGTGAAGCTGTCACCGAGAAGCGCGCCAAGGCTCTCTGCGTCATGCCGCGCAACGGCGAGGCCACTGCATTTTTCCGGGCCGTCTGGAGCAAAGGTGCCGATGATTACCCTCCCGTCCGGTTTGAGGGCGGCCTTCAAGGCGTCCATGTAGGCTGTCTGCTGAGAAGGCTGAACGAGGAAATGGAACGCCGCCCGGTCGTGCCAGATATCGTATCGGCGTGCGGGACGCCATTCGCATGCGTCGGCAACGATCAGATCGACCGCGCTTGCTGCCGGACCCAGGCGCTTTCTGACAACCTCCAGGGCCGCGGCGGAAAGGTCCAGCAAAGCGATGTCGCTGTATCCGGCACCCACCAGGTGATCGACAAGGCGGGAGGCGCCGCCACCAACATCGATTACCGCGTCGGCCGTGCTCTTGCTGAAAAGACGTATGAGATCAAGCGACGGCTGGGGCGCCTCCTGGAACCAGCTGACCTCGTCCTCCCGTTTGCCGGCGTAAACGTCCTGCCAGTGCTCCTGCCGATCATTCGTCATTTCAAGGCACTCCATGCTGCGGCGAGGATAATGATGAACGTGACGAAGCCGGAAGCGACGTGGGGCAGGGTTCTCCCATTGCCGACTTTGGCCGCGTCTCCACCACGAAGGTAGATGATTAGGTGCACGATCCTGATGGCAAAATGAAGCCAGACGAGGTGGCCGGCAGAGTAGGCGAGACGTCGACCAGCATTGCAATCAGCAGAGCGAGCAGCGGCTCATAATTCACCGGCGCATTAAGCTTCGCCCAGGATGCGCAGCATCTGTGATCTCAGTTCATCCGCATTGGAAAGCGCGTAGTCCAAAGCCGACACCGAGCGCGCCACCGTCTCGACAAGAGCTGAGTTGTCGCTTGCCGGAGAGCCGTCCGGGAGGTGCAGGTTGTTTTCGAAGCCGACGCGTACATGCCCTCCCAATAGCGCGCCCGCAGTCGTGCAAGCCGCTTCCTGTTCGCCAAAGGCGCAGACGCTCCAGTGTTCGAACCGCGGCGCCGTCGGCGAAAGAAACGGCAGCAGATCGGCTGGCGATGATTGTTGGTCGGCTGCATAGCGTCCCAAAACGTAGAGAACCGGAACCGAAGGCCATGGCATCAGGCCGCGCTCGAAGAGAGCGCTCAGCAGGTCCGCCTCCTCGGGCGTGTAAAGTATGATCTGCGGTATGATGCGCTCCCGCGCCATCCAGGCCATCAATGCGGCGAAAGCCCTTTCCCGTTCAGCGCTTGGGAGAAATTCACGCAGGGCCAGCGATGCAGCCTCGGGCTTGGTCGCGCGCAAGACGGCCTCCTGCTCCTCGGGGCCATAGCGGCCAGCCGCCTCCGTCGTGATCTGTATGATCAAACGTTCGGCGACCCTTTGGCGAATGCAGTGTGTCGCATCACGATAGGCGCCGGCATCGAGCAGATGCAGCCCTTGAGCGTCGCGCACATGGACATGGATCATTGCCGCTCCTCGTGCGAGACACATGGCTGCCGTCTCCGCGATTTCGACGGCCGAAAGCGGCAGGCGGGGATGGTCGGCCTTTGTGCGGCGGGCTCCGTTCGGCGCTACGGTGATCGATGTCGAATGTGGGCGTGCCGCAGTCATTATAGTCTCTCCGGTGATCCGAGTGTATCAAACATGTTGTGGCTTTAAACACTTGTTGCACAACCAAAGATTGGCCGATAGGTTCGCGGAATGCACAGGGAAGAGCTGACCCAGTCCATCGTCAGGGAATATGACTCGATGCCGCGCCAATTGCAGGTTGCGGCACGCTATGTGCTCGACAATCCCCATGACGTGGCCTTGTTGTCGATGCGCCAGCAGGCGCGGCGCGCCCGTGTCATGCCCGCCACGATGACACGGCTTGCGCAGTTCATCGGGCTCGATGGCTATCAGGCTCTTCGTCGAGGCTATGCCGAAGCCATCCGGTACGACGCCCTCGGTTTTGCAAGCCGGGCGGGGGAGCAGCTGCGCGATCAGGAAGTGAATGGCGACAACCCGATGGCAGCCAATATGGTGGCCTCCCTGGCGCGGCATTTCAGCGGATTGGACACGCCGTCAACGGTGGACAGGCTCGCACAAACCGCAAGCCTGCTCGCCGCGGCAAGGCGCATATACTGTATCGGTCTGCGATCAAGCTACGGACCCGCCTGGCATTTTCGCTACATCTTGTCCCTGTTCGGCAACAACAGTGTGCTGCTTGATGGGGTCGCCAACACGGGGGTCGATCCTCTGCGGGAGGCGACACGGGAAGATGTCCTGTTTGCCGTAAGTGTCGCCCCTTACACGCGCGCAACGCTTGATGTGGCCAAATATGCTGCGGACCAGGGCGTTCGGGTCGTGGTTTTGACCGACAGCGAAGTTGCCCCACTGGCCCAGATTGCAGATGCCGTTGTCGTCACCCCGATCGAAAGCCCGTCGTTTTTTCATACGATGGCGCCAGCCTACGCTCTGGCCGAGGTCCTGGCGGTGCTGGTAGCCGGCCACGGCGGTGGTACTGCGATCGAGTCTTTGCGCCGGGCGGACGAGCAGTTGGCGGCATTTGACACACACATCTATGTCAATCGGAGACAGGACCTGGAATGAGCAGCCTGCTTCATCGTAACAGCCTCAACGTGCCCCCGATCGCCGTGGGAGGGGAGGGTATCGAAGTGCTGGATGCGGACGGCAGGCGTTACATCGATGCATCCGGGGGGGCCGCTGTTTCCTGTCTCGGACATGGCCACCCCGATGTGCTGGCAGCGCTTCATGCCCAGCTCGACAAGATCGCTTACGCTCATACGGGCTTCTTCACCACGGAAGTCGCCGAGGCCTTGGGCGACGTTTTGGTTGCCGGCGCGCCACCGGGCATGTCTCATTGCTATTTGGTTTCAGGCGGATCTGAAGCCGTCGAGGCCGCCCTCAAAATGGCGCGTCAGTATTTCGTCGAGCGCGGCGAGACGCAACGAAGGCACATCATCGCGCGCCGCCAGAGTTATCATGGCAACACCTTGGGTGCGCTTGCCGCCGGTGGCAATGAATGGCGCCGATCGCAATTCCGCCCGCTGCTGATCGAGACACACCACATAGATCCCTGCTTCGCCTACCGTTACCAGGACCCCGGCGAGGACGACATCGCTTACGGTGCGCGGGCCGCACAGGCGTTGGAGGAAAAGGTGGCTGAACTGGGCGGTGAAAATGTCATCGCCTTCATTGCCGAAACCGTTGTCGGCGCCACCGCAGGGGCGGTGCCGCCTGTGGGGGACTATTTCAGACATATCCGTGAGATTTGCGACCGGCACGGCATACTGCTCATTCTCGACGAGGTCATGTGCGGCATGGGCCGCACGGGCACACTGCATGCCTGTGAGCAGGAAGGGATCGCGCCGGACCTGATGACCATCGCCAAGGGACTGGGGGGCGGCTATCAACCGATTGGCGCGGTGCTGCTGAGCCGGAAAATATTCGATGCCATTGCGCAGGGGTCGGGGTTCTTCCAGCACGGCCACACCTATATGGGCCACCCCATGGCAGCCGCCGCAGGCTTGGCGGTGCAACAGGTCCTGGCACGTGACAACCTTCTTGCCAATGTTGGTGACATGGGCAAACTCCTGGCGTCGCGTCTGACAGAGCGGTTCGGGAATGCCGAGCATGTGGGCGATATTCGCGGCCGGGGCCTTTTCCAGGCGATCGAACTTGTGGCGGATCGCGCCAGCAAGAGGCCGTTCGCTTCGGCGCTGAAACTGCACGCGCGCATAAAGAAGGCTGCGATGGAACGCGGTCTTATGGTCTATCCGATGGGGGGCACGGTCGACGGGGGAGTTGGAGACCACGTGCTGCTCGCCCCTCCTTTTATTGTTGATGCTGCACAGATCGACAAGATCGTCGATCGGCTGGGCGAGGCCGTCGACGACGCGCTCGCTCAGGTCCGGCAGATTGGCGAACCAGTTTGACCGGCGCCTCGAAGTTAGGGCGCGGGTTGAAAAGCCTGGAGTTAACCCAGGAATAAATGAGGCGACCCCATCGAGGGTCAATCAGAGGAGAGGAACTGCATGTCCAAAGTGATCAAGGCTTTAGCTTCGGCAGCCATCGTCGCTTCAACCTTGTCGGCTGCACCTGCATTTTCGGCAGACAAGTTCATAACCATCGGCACTGGCGGCGTAACTGGCGTCTATTACGCGGTGGGCGGTGCGATCTGTCGATTGATGAACAAGGACCGCGCGACGACCGGTATTCGCTGCTCGACCGAGTCCACCGGCGGCTCGGTGTTCAATGTGAACGCCATCCACACCGGCGATCTCGATTTCGGCATGGCTCAGTCCGATGTCCAATATCAGGCGATCAACGGAGAAGGCAATTTCGACGGCAAGAAGGTCGACGAGCTTCGCGCCGTATTCTCCGTGCATCCGGAACCGTTCACCGTTCTGGCCCGGCCCGACGAAGGCATCAAGACGTTCGAGGACTTCAAGGGCAAGCGCTTCAATGTCGGCAATCCCGGATCCGGTACACGCGCTTCGCTCGAGGAATTGCTCAAGCAGATGGGCTGGAGCGACAACTCCTTCTCGCTGGCTGCCGAACTGAAGGCAGATGAGCAGGGTGCGGCCTTGTGCGACAACAAGATCGACGGGTTCTTCTATGGCGTCGGGCATCCCTCGGCTGCCATTCAGGATCCCACGACCCAATGCGATGCCAAGCTCATCCCGCTTGAGGGGCCGGCGGTGGATGCATTGGTCAAGGCGCATCCATACTATTCCTACGCCACCATTCCGGGCGGCATGTACAACGCCAATCCCGACGACACCAAGACCTATGGCGTGCGGGCGACGTTGGTGACGAGCGCGAACACGCCCGATGACGTGGTCTACAATCTGGTCAAGGCCGTCTTCGAGAATTTCGATGATTTCAAGAAATTGCACCCGGCCTTCGCAAATCTCGACCCCAAGGAGATGATCTCTGCGGGTCTGTCGGCGCCTCTGCATCCTGGTGCCGAGAAATACTACAAGGAACGCGGCTGGATGTAATCTTCAGCCTTCCTGGGGGCGCCTGAGCGCCCCCAGGACTGTACCCATCCCCGGGTGGGGCGGGGATGCACTGTCGAGAGGGGGAAAGCCATGTCAGCAACGTCCGAAGGCCGCGAGCATATCGAGACGCCTTCCAGCGGCCAACTCGACGCGGATGCGCTCAACGAAATGGTCGCCGATGCCGATACCGGCGCGCGCAGGCCCGGCGGTTTTTCGGGACATCTCATCGTTGCGGTCGCGCTTTGCTGGTCGCTGTTCCAGATTTGGTATGCCTCTCCAATACCATACGCCATTGGCTTCGGGGTGATCAGTGACGGCATCGCCCGCTCAATCCATCTCGCCTTTGCGCTGTTTCTCGTCATGCTCACCTTTCCGGCGTTCAAGTCGTCGCCACGCGACCGCGTTCCCTTGAGCGACTGGGCACTGGCGATCGCCGGTGCCGCATCGGCGCTTTATCTTGTCGTCTTCTACGTTCAGATTTCCGAACGTCCGGGGCTGCCCACGACGGCTGACATCGCGGTCAGCATAATTGGCGTTCTCATCCTGCTCGAAGCGGCGCGCCGGGCGGTGGGACCCGCGATCACGATCATCGCGGCCCTGATGCTGGCCTATATCTTCCTGGGCCCCTATATGCCGGGGCTGCTTGCGCACAAAAGTTCGTCCCTGTCGCGTGTCGCCTCGCAGATGTGGCTGACCTCCGAAGGGGTGTTCGGCGTGGCTTTGGGCGTGTCCACCAATGTCGTTTTCATGTTCGTCCTGTTTGGCACATTGCTCGAACGTGCCGGCGCCGGGGGGTATTTCATCCAGCTCGCCTTCTCGCTGCTTGGCAAATACCGGGGAGGGCCCGCCAAGGCCGGCGTTGTGGCCTCGGGCCTGACCGGCATGATATCCGGGTCCTCGATCGCCAATGTCGTGACCACCGGCACCTTCACCATCCCGCTGATGAAGCGCGTCGGCTATCCGGCGGTCAAAGCCGGTGCCATCGAATGCGCGGCAGGTGTCAACGGCCAGATCATGCCCCCGGTCATGGGCGCGGCCGCGTTCCTGATCGCCGAATATGTCGGCATCAGCTACGCCGAAGTGGTCAAGCACGCGTTTTTTCCGGCGCTGCTCACCTATGGCTCGCTGTTCTACATCGTCGACATCGAGGCGATGAAAATGAACCTCACCGGCTTGCCGGATGCGCGCAAGACGCCCCTGGTTCAGGGTATCCTCCGCGGCTTGATGGGGATCGCCGGGTTCATTGTTCTGGCCGGCGTGGTCTATTACGGCGTGGGCTGGACCAAGGTCGTGTTCGGCGACGCCGCGACCTATATCGTGCTCGCCGCTTTGGTTCTCGCCTATGTCGGGCTTGTGTGGAACCGGGCGCGCTACCCGGACATGCCGCTGACCGATCTTGAGCTGGAACACGTTCCCGATTTCGGCGAAACGGCACGCACCGGACTGCATTTCATCCTCCCCGTGGTGCTGCTCATCTGGTGCCTGATGATCGAACAGCTGTCGCCGGGCCTTTCGGCATTTTATGGCGCGGTTGCGCTCATGGCGCTGATTATCACCCAGCGTCCGCTGACCGCATTCTTCCGCAGGCAGCAAGGAATTGGCGCTCAGTGGAGGGCGGGTTTCATCGATTTGTTCGAGGGTCTGTCGGCGGCTGCGCGTAACATGACCTCGGTTGGTGTCGCCACTGCCACCGCCGGCATCATCGTGGGCACCGTCCTTCTGACCGGCGTCGGGCTGGTGATGACGGAAATCGTCGAGCTCATCTCCGGCGGCAACCTGATCATCATCCTGCTCTTTACCGCGGTGATATGCATTGTTCTGGGCATGGGGATGCCGACGACCGCCTCCTATGTCGTGGTGGCGACGCTGATGGCCCCGGTCATCGTCAATCTGGCCTCGCAGAACGATCTGGCCGTATCGCTTGTCGCGGTGCATCTGTTCGTCTTCTATTTCGGTTTGATGGCCGACGTGACACCCCCTGTGGGGCTTGCCGCCTATGCCGCTGCGGCGATTTCGGGCGCCGATCCGGTCAAGACCGGTTTCCAAGGGTTCAAGTACGAAATCCGCACCGCATTATTGCCATTCATCTTCATCTTCAATGGCGGGCTGCTGATGATTGGCATCGAGGGGCCGCTCGACTTCATTATGGTGCTGGTGACATCGATTTGCGCGATGCTGGCCTTTGTCGCCGCCACCCAGGGCTGGCTGCTCATCCGCACCAAATGGTGGGAAGTGGTTGCGCTGCTGCTTGTGTGCTTCACCCTGTTTCGGCCGGGCTTCTGGCTCGACATGATCTACGACCCGTTTGTCAGCGAACCGCCAGGGCAACTCACCCAGGCGATCAACGACACCCCCGCTGGCCAGCCCCTGCACCTCAAGGTCAAGGCGCTCGATCTCAGCGGCAATGAGGTGGAAAAGCTGGTCCGCCTCGATCTGCCGGCCGGCAACACACCAGCCGAAAGGCTGCGCCAGGCAGGCATGGACGTGAACAGTCTCGGCGACAGCGTGACCATCGCCAATGTCCGGCTTGGTAGTGCAGCCGGAAAATACGGATTGCAGTTCGGCGACGAGATCACCGCAATCGAAATGCCGGCCGAACGGCCCTCGCGTTACTGGTTCACCTTGCCGGCCTTCGTTCTGCTGGCGTTTGTCTTCTGGTCGCAACGTCGTCGCCGCACGCTGCTATTGGGGGCGGCGCGAACGAAAAGCGCTGTGGCCTGAGGCCAAAACGATTGAAATTGAAATGGTAAGCGTTCGTCTTGAGCGCGGCGCGGTCGCGCTGTAGCCCCTCTTGTCGCAGAGGATGTGTCCGTGTTCTTTGGGAAAGCGCTTCCAGGCCATCTTCAAAGGCGCTTGGCCACCGCAGTTGCGGCGCTTCGCAATGGTCTCCGGCCAAAGCGGCAGAGGAGGCGCCGGACGTCCCTTCGACAACAGGCAACAATTCACGTGGAATTTCTATGAGCAGTCACCGGTTCGATCCAACCAGATACTACAACACTATCGGCACGTTTCCCGCTGAACTCACAGTTGCCGATGGCGACACTGTCGTCACCGGAACGATAGATGCTGCGGGAGTGGATCGTAACGGGCGCCAGATTGCCGGTAGCCCGAACCCGATGAACGGCCCGATCTATGTGGAGGGAGCCGAGCCGGGCGACGCGCTAAGGGTCGAGATCTTGCAGATGGTGCCGACAAGGGCGACCGGCTGGACCCGGGCCGCGCTCGCCGCCAATGTCGTGGACCCCGAGACGGCGCGCGACCTGCCGCCGCGAGACCTCTGCACCTGGCTGATTGACGGGGAGGCCCGAACGGTACGGCTGGCCGAGCCGCCCGAGGTGCTTCGCGATCTGGCGGTGCCGCTTGCACCGATGATCGGCTGCTTCGGCGTCGCGCCAGCTCTTGGCGAGGCAATCTCCACCGCCACCAGCGGACCGCACGGCGGCAATATGGACTATAGGCTGTTTGGTCCGGCGACGACGGTCTGGTTTCCGGTTGCCGTACCCGGAGCGCTGTTCTTTCTGGGCGACTGCCACGCGGTGCAGGGAGACGGGGAGATCGTCGGCACCGGAGTGGAAACGACCTTCGAGGTCACCGTTCGCCTGACGGTGGAGAAAAGCCGGCAGATTTCCTGGCCGAGGGGAGAAACGGCTGACGACATCTTCACCATTGGCAACGCCCGCCCGCTCGATCAGGCCCTGCAGCACGCCACGACCGAAATGCTCGATTGGCTGCGCATGGACTTCGGGATGGACAGCGTCGCGGCTGCCCATCTTCTCGGGCAGGTCGTCCGCTACGACGTCGCCAATGTCTACGACCCCGCCTACACGATGGCTTGCAAAATCGACAAGAGATGGCTGCCGGCCGGGCCAGGTCGCCAGAAGGTCGAGTAGCCGACTTCGGGCAAGCTGACGACACTCAAGCGGATGCCAAATCCCCAAGCGCGGAGCCATGATGCGGCCAGCACACTAGCCAGTCCGGGTGCTAGTCGTTAGGCTGCCGGAAAAAGAGGGGGAGAGGCATGTATCTGGTCTTGGCTGACAATTCGAAGGAGCTCGGCAGAAAGGCAGCGCAAGAGGGAGCCGCCCGCATCAGGGATGCGATTTCAAGCGCCGGCGAGGCCAATATCATACTGGCGACAGGGGCCAGCCAGCTCGACACGCTCGAGGCACTGATTGGCGCGCAAGATATCGACTGGTCGAAGGTGCGGATCTTTCATCTGGACGAGTATGTCGGCATGCCCGACACGCACAAGGCCAGCTTTCGCAACTACCTCAAGACCAGGTTTCTGGACAAGGTCGGGCAGATCAAGCAGTTCGTGCCCGTCGACGGCGATGCCGCGGACCTCGAAGGAGAGCTTCAGCGGCTTTCGCAGGCCATTTCTGCCGTCACGATCGATGTCGCCTTTATCGGAATCGGCGAGAACGGACATCTTGCTTTCAACGATCCGCCGGCGGATTTCGACACGGCCGAACCCTTCATCCTGGTCGATCTCGACGAGGCCTGCCGGCGCCAGCAGGCTGGAGAGGGTTGGTTCGGATCGCTCGAAGAAGTGCCGACCAAGGCCATTTCCATGAGCATAAAAGAGATCTTGCGCAGCAGGACCCTGATCTGCGCCGTCCCGGATGCGCGCAAGGCGGAGGCAGTGAAGGGCGCGCTTGAGGGGCCGCTCACCAATGCTTGCCCTGCCTCGATTTTGCGCACTCACCCGCAAGCCTTTGTCTATCTCGATCCCCAGTCCGCAGGCCTGCTTGATCGTAAAACGCTCGATGAGGCGAAGTCGGGCCGGCCGTCGTGAACCTGCAAAGGCTCGGCGAGGCCATCCAACTTGATGTCCGCGCCGGACCTGACGGCGCGGCATGCAGCTATACGATAAACGCGGATGGGTACATCGAGGCGTGCCGGCCTGATGCCCGCGTTGCTGAATCAGAACTTGTCGTCACGCCGGGTATGGTTGACATCCAGGTCAACGGCTTTGCCGGCGTGGATTTCAATGCGGCCGGACTGACGGCGGCTAAGTTGGATGCCGCGCTGTCCGCGATGTTGGCGACGGGGGTGACGCGGTGCCTGCCTACCTTGATCACGGCGAGCGCCGAGGATCTGGTTTCGCTGGTAGAAGCGCTCGATGCCGCGGTGAGCGAAAGCAGGCTCGGCCCGTTCATGGTGCCCGGCTACCACATCGAGGGACCCTTCTTGTCGCCCGAGCCGGGCTATGTCGGTGCGCACCCGCCCCAGCACACTCAGAAGGCGTCGCCCGAGTTGGTGCGCAAACTGCAGCAGGCCGCGAGCCGGCCGATCCTGATGATGACGGTTGCCCCCGAAGTCGACGGGGTGCTGGATTTGATCCCCATGCTGAAGGATAGCGGGATCGCCTGCGCCATCGGGCATTCCGCGGCGAACCGCGATCAGATCGACGCCGCGATCGCTGCCGGCGCTATCATGAGCACGCATCTGGGAAACGGTCAGCCGCATCTGTTGAACAAGAACGAAAGCTCGATGCTGGTGCAGTTGAGCCGCGATGCACTCATGGCCAGCTTTATTGCCGACGGAATTCATATTCCCAGCGACATCCTTAAGTGCTGGCTGAGAGCCAAGACCGTGTCACGTTCCTTGCTGACGACGGACGCTTCTGCGGGTGCAGGCGCGCCGGGCAGGGGAGGCACTTTCACGATCGGGCCGCAAACCATCGAGCGCGCCGCCGACGGTTCTGTCCGCATACCCGGATCGAACTATTTGGCGGGTTCGGCCGAGACCCTGGATCAGATGGTTCGCAATGTGATGGACTGGTATGGGTTCGAGCTGGATGACGTCATGACATTGACGCGAACCAATCCGCTTCGCGCCATTGGCCTTGACGCAGAAATGCCAGGCATTGGTGAAACCGCCGGTTTCGTCGTTTGGCATCGCGCCGGCAAGCAAATGCACGTAAAACAGGCTTATGCCGGCCCCTGGATGGTCAGGCGACAGGAGGGGTTTTAGTCGCGAAAATTTCCACTGCCAAACAGTAGACTGGAAATCGGCGTGCCTATCCAAAGTGTTAATCGACCGTTATAGTGGCCGGACGCTCAAAGTCTTTAAAAAGCAACAAACGGGATCAACCCGTGTTCAGGATGCGCCTCTGAGTGGAGGTGTTTTGGGGTAATGGAGGAGAATACCCAAAATGAGAAATCTGAATTGGAAGGCACTCCGATCCGGCAGTCTGGCTGTCGCCTTCGGACTGCTTCTTGCCGCGCCGCTGCAGGCGCAGGCGCAGACCGAATATCATCAGGCGCCGATGTTCGACGACATGGTGAAAAACGGCAAGCTGCCGCCCGTTGCCGAGCGGTTGCCGGACGAGCCGCTCGTCGAAGAGGTGACGGACTCGATCGGAACCTATGGCGGCACCTTGCGGCGCGGCTTTCTCGGCCCGTCCGACCACAACAACTACACACGTGTCGTCTATGACGCTCTGGTCCGGTTCTCGCCGACGGGCGGCGAGGTGATCCCGCACATCGCCAAGGGTTGGGATTCCAATGACGACTTCACCCAATGGACGGTTTATCTGCGCAAGGGCATGAAGTGGTCGGACGGAGAGCCGTTCACAGCCGACGACATCATGTTCTGGTATGATGCGATCCTTAACAACAAGGAGCTGATGCCGTCGATCCCTGTCTGGATGTCGAATTCCGATGGCTCGGTCGCCAAGGTTGAAAAGATCGACGATCAAACGGTCCGTTGGACCTTCGATCAGCCGAACACGGCCTTCCTGCTCGATCTGGCCAACAAGGACGGCGCCGACAAGTCGATTGCAAATCTTGCTTTCGCCCCTGCGCACTATCTCAAGCAGTTCCACCCCGACTACACGGACAAGGCGGAACTCGACAAGAAAGTGTCTGATGCAGGCTATGACAGCTGGGTGCAGATGTTCCAGGTCGAGGCGCTCCCGCACCTGAGCGGCAAGCGTCCGAGCACCGCCGCATGGGCTCCCGATGGAAGCACGGTGGGCGACGAGACCTTCACCATCAAGCGCAATCCGTATTACTTCGCGGTGGATTCGGAAGGCAACCAACTGCCCTATATCGACGAGGTCAAGTTCACCTTCTTTGCCGACAAGGAAACGTTGAACCTGGCGGCCGTTGGCGGGCAGATCGACATGCAGGGCCGACACATCGAGATGAGCAATTATCCGGTGTTGATGGAGAATTCGGACAAGGGCGGCTACCACGTCGTCACCTATCCGACCTTTGGCGGGTCTGATGCGGTTCTGATGTTCAACCAGACCTACCAGAACGATCCGGCCGTGGGGCAGGTCCTGCAGAACAAGGACTTCCGGATCGGTCTGTCCTACGCCATCGATCGCGAAGCCATCAAGGAACTGGCCTTTTTGGGCATTGGCGAAGCACGCCAGGGCGTTCCCGCGCCATTCCACCCATATTATCCGGGGGACGAATACGCCCACAAATATACCCAGCATGACATCGACAAGGCCAACGAGATGCTCGACAAGGCCGGCTTGACCAAGAAGGACAGCGATGGCTTCCGCCTGCTGCCCAATGGTGACCGGATGGACCTCGAGATCAGCGTTGTACCTGCCTTCGCCAGCTGGGCCGATATCGGGCAGTTGATCGTCGAGGACTGGGCCGACGTGGGCGTGCGGGCGCATATCGAGCTGCGCGAACGTGCGCAGCACTTCGCCATGCGCGACTCCAACGATCTGCAAATCGAGATCTGGAACGAGGACACCACCGGGTTCCCGTTCAGCGGCCAGCCCAACTATGATCCGCGCAGCCAACCGGCCATGACGCTGGCGCCGCTGGTGCGTCAATGGGTCAATACCAAAGGCGAGAAGGGCGTAAAGCCGACGCCCGAGCTGCAAAAGATCATGGACATCATCGATGAGGCCAAGCTCTCCGGCCATGACAAGCAGGTCGAACTGGCCCAGGAGCTGTTCCAGATCTGGGCCGACAATGTCTATGAGATCGGCACGGTCGGTTTGACGCCGATGGTTCAGGGCGTGGTGGTCGTCAACGACAAGCTGAAAAATGTCGCTGACGTCGCCGGCAATGATTGGCCGTTGCGCACGCCGGGCAACACCCGGCCCGAGCAATTCTACTTCGCTCAGTAGAACTGAAGCGGTGACGCCGGTCTTGCCGGCGTCACCGCACTCACAAGAGGATCTTTTTCGGATAGGCATTCGAAGAAGATCGCTTCGACTTCCCGTGACTTTGCAGAGAGGGGCCGACCGGTGCTGGCGTATATCGTCAAAAGGCTTTTGCTACTGCCGCCGCTCTTGTTCGTGTTCTCCATCATCGCGTTTGCCTTGATTCAGGCCCCGCCTGGAGACTTCGTGACGAGCTATGTCGCCGAACTCGCCTCATCCGGCTCGTCGGTCGACCAGGCCCAAATCGATGCGCTCAGGGAGCTCTATGGCCTCGATCAGCCCATGTATGTGCAATATGCCAAGTGGATGGTGCGCATGCTGCATGGCGATCTCGGCATGTCATTGGATTTTCAAAAACCCATCACTGAACTGATCGGGCAGCGTCTGCTTTTGACGGTGATTTTGGGATTGTCGACCTTCCTGTTTACCTTCGCGGTGGCGCTACCCATCGGCATCATATCGGCGACGCGCCAATACTCGATCCTCGACTACATCTTTACCGTGACCAACTATGTGGGCGTGGCCACGCCGACCTTTGTGACCGCACTGGTCCTGATGTGGATCGCCTACACACAGTGGGGCATCACCATTACGGGCCTGTTCTCGCCCGACTATGCCGATGCGAAATGGAGCCTGGCGCGGACGCTGGATCTGGCCCGCCATGTCTGGCTTCCCATGGTGATCCTGGGGCTGGACGGCACGGCAAGGCTTGCCCGTATTCTCCGAGCCAACCTGCTCGACGAACTCAGCAAGCCCTATATGGAAATGGCCCGGGCCAAGGGCATGTCCGAATGGCGCCTGGTGCTGAAATATCCGGTGCGCCTGGCGCTCAATCCGCTGGTGAGCAGCCTTGGCTGGTATCTGCCTTTGATCTTTTCGGGCAGCCTTGTCGTCGCGACGGTGTTGAACCTGCCCACCATCGGACCGCTTCTGCTGCGCTCGCTGATCGGGCAGGACATGTTCCTGGCAGGCGCGATCGTGATGTCCTATTTCGGCTTGGCCGTGGTCGGCAATCTGATCTCGGACATCCTTCTGGCCTGGCTTGATCCGCGCATCCGGATGGAGGCGGCATGACGGTTGAAGTTCCGCTCGTTGAGGGAAAGCCGCCGGCCGATCAGACCGGACAGCCTGATCCAATCGCGGTTGCGCCCAATTGGAAGCTCGTTTGGTGGCGCTTCCGCAAGAACAAGCTCGCGCTTCTGGGCGGAGCCGTGCTCATCGTGATCCTGATCCTGGCGAGCTTTCCCGGCTTTTTCAGCACGCAGGATCCGAATGAGAGCGATTCCCTGGGGTCCTTCAAGCCGCCGCAAACCATCCATTTCTGGGACAACGGACCGGCCTTTTTTGTCTATGACGCCGTTGGCGCCCGCAATACGCGCACATTGCGGATGGAGTGGAAAATCGACGAGACGAAAAAGGTGCCGCTCCGACTGTTGGGACAAGGCTATGAATGGGAGCTTTTCGGTATCATCCCGACCCGGCTGCATTTCATCGCCCTGGCCGACCCCAAATCTCGGGCCAACCTTCATTTGCTCGGCACCGACAGGCTCGGCCGCGACCAGTGGTCCAGGCTGTTGTTCGGCACCCAGGTCTCGCTTTCGATCGGGCTGTTCGCGGTGTTCCTCAGTACGGTCATTGGCATCGTGATGGGCGGCATCTCCGGATATTTCGGCGGTGTCATCGACATCGTGATCCAGCGTGTCGTCGAGCTTTTGCAGTCCATTCCGCCCATTCCGATCTGGCTGGCGCTCTCGGCCGCCCTGCCACGGACATGGTCCGTGACCATGACCTACCTCGCCATCACCGCCATTCTCGCGCTCATCACATGGACCACGCTGGCACGCGAAGTCCGGGGGCGCTTTCTGGTCTTGCGGGAAGAGGATTTCGTGACCGCCGCACGTCTTTCTGGCTGCAGTCAGATGCGGATCGTGCTTCGGCACATGGTCCCCAGCATGAGCAGTCACATTATCGCATCGGTGACGCTCGCGATCCCCGTCATGATCATCAACGAGACCTTTCTCAGCTTTCTGGGCCTCGGAATGCGCCCGCCGGCAATCAGCTGGGGGGTGATGCTGGCGGAAGCACAGAACCTGCAATCGGTCGCGCTCGCGCCCTGGCTCCTGATTCCGGCCTTGGCGGTCATTGTCACAGTGTTGGCGCTTAATCTCGTCGGCGACGGACTGCGCGATGCAGCAGATCCCTATCGGTAAGCGGTAAGACATGACCACCAAGATCGCCGAAGATGAAATTCTTTGCGTGCGCGGGCTGCGCACTTATTTCAGTACCGAAGAAGGTCTGACGCGCGCCGTGGACGGGGTGAGCTTCAGCGTGCCCCGCGGTAAGGTCGTGGGCATCGTCGGCGAAAGCGGATGCGGCAAGAGCGTCACCATCAAATCGATCCTTCGGATCGTGCAACAGCCCGGCGAGCTGGTCGGTGGAGAAATCCTGTTTCGTCCGTCGGATGCCGATAGTGGTGCCTCCGAGCCCGTCGATCTTGCAAAGCTCGATGCGACAGGCCGCAGGATGCGCGCCATTCGCGGTGACGATATCGCACTCATACCGCAAGAGCCGATGGCGGCGCTCAGCCCCGTGCACACGATCGGCGACCAGCTCGAAGAAGCGGTTCTCTTGCACCGCAAGGTCAGCAGAGCGGAGGCCAAGCAAATCGTCATCAAGGCGCTCAACGAGGTTGGCATGCCAAGTCCTGAGGAAAGGCTGGGCATGTATTCGTGGGAGCTGAGCGGCGGTCTGCGTCAGCGCGTGATGATTGCCATGGCGCTTGTGTGCGACCCTGAGCTTTTGATCGCGGATGAACCGACCACAGCGATTGATGTAACGACGCAGGCGCAGGTGCTTAGCCTGTTACGCAAACTGCAATCGGAACATAATCTGTCGGTGATCTTCATCACCCATGACCTTGGCGTCATTGCCCAGCTCGCCGACAGCGTGGTGGTGATGTATCTGGGGCGCGTGATGGAAGAAGGGCCGGTTGATGCCATCTACCACAGCCCGCTCCACCCCTATACGCGTGCGCTTCTGGAATCGGTGCCATCGGTGCATCAGACCTCGCGCGAACCGTTGCCGGCGATCGCCGGTTCGATACCGCATCCCTTCAATCGTCCGAAAGGGTGTCCCTTTCACCCACGCTGCCCGTCCTTCATGCCGGGCAAGTGCGACACGCGTACCCCGCGTCCCTCCAAAATTACGACGGACCAGTCGGTGGCCTGTTTCCTGCACCACGATCTTGCCGACGAGGATTCGTGATGACTGAAGACAAACATCGGGCGAACGTCCGGCCCGTACTGGAAGTGCGGGGGCTGAAGAAGTTTTTCCCCATCAGAAAGGGCTTTTTCCGTCGCGTGGTCGGCCAGGTGCGGGCCGTCGACGATGTCAGCTTTTCGATTTTCGAAGGCGAAACGCTCGGGCTGGTCGGCGAGAGCGGTTGTGGCAAGACCACGACGTCCCGCTGCATCATGAAGGCCCTGGACTGTACCGATGGGGAGATCATTTATCGCGCTTCCGATGGCACCGAGACGAATATCGCGGCGATAGATGAAGGCGAGATGAGGCCGCTGCGCCGGCACATCCAGATGATCTTCCAGGATCCGTTCGGGTCGCTCAATCCGCGCATGAACATCCAGGATATCCTGGGCGAGCCACTGAAAATCATCGGGGGTATGACCGACAGGGCGGCGCGAAACCAACGGGTGGCAGAATTGCTGCAGCTCGTGGGATTAAGGCCCGAATACATGAAGCGTTTCCCGCACGCGTTCAGTGGCGGTCAGCGCCAACGCATCGTGATTGCGCGAGCCCTGGCACTCAATCCACGCCTTGTCGTTGCGGATGAGCCGGTCTCGGCTCTGGACGTGTCGGTGCAGGCGCAGGTTCTCAATCTGATGACCCAGCTGCAGGCCGATTTGCACCTGACCTATCTGTTTGTGGCGCATGATCTCAGCGTCGTGCGCCACATCTGCGACCGGGTCGCGGTGATGTATGTAGGCCAGATCGTGGAATTGGCGCCCACCGCAGCCCTCTACGCCACACCCAGGCACCCCTACACCGCCGCGCTCATGTCGACGATCCCCGTGCCGGATCCGCGCCAACGCTCGGCGATGGAGCCGCTGGAGGGCGAGGTCCCAAGCCCCGCCAATCCCCCCTCGGGATGCTATTTTCATCCGCGTTGCCCGTATGCGACCGAACGATGTGCCAAGGAGATGCCGCATCTCCGCGAGCTGAAAAGCGGTCACATGGTTCGCTGTCACTATGCCGAGGATCTTTCCCTCAAGGGGATCGAACTTGAACAGCCGCCCCTAAGGGTCACGCGAGCCCAGCCTGAAGGCGTGTGACTGGTCGGCAGCCGCCGGAATCTTTGCCCTATGTCCGGCGACGTCCCCTCAACCGCTTTGGACGTCTGCCGAGCCCAGCCATCCCTGGTCGATCGCATACCGGACCAGGGCGGCGCGCGTATGGATATCCAGTTTCTCGCAGGCCCTTGCGCGATAGGTCTCGATCGTTTTCACGCTCAAACTGAGTTCGCGGGCAACTTCCTTGTTGCTGAAGCCTCTCGCCACGAGCCGGACCACGCCCGATTCTCGTTGGCTGAGAAGTTCGGAGGATGCATCGGTCCTCGGACACTGTCGCCAGAACCTTGGAGGCAACGGCCGGGTCGATATAGATGCCGCCGGCTGTGACGACCTGGATCGCCTTCAACAGATCGTCTGATGCCGAGCGCTTGAGAACGAAACCGTGCGCGCCAGCCTTCAGAAATTCGCGCGCATAGGTGCCTTCCTCATGGAAGGTCAACCCGACGACCAGCAAATGGGGGAAGCGCTGAATCAGCTCGTCCAATAGGGACGAACCGTCAGCAAAGCGCAGCGAGCCGTCGATGATGACAAGGTCGGGCAAAGATTCGTGTATCCCGTCCACTGCCGCGTCGGCGTCGTTGGCCGCACCTACGACCATAAGATTGGGCTGTGAGCCGACTAGGGCGCGGACGCCTTCGAGAATGATGGGGTGATCGTCGACCAAAAACACCCTGTGCATAGCGGATTTGGTGTTCATCAGGCTCCTCCATCAAGCGGAATCGTGCCTACGATTCTTGTCCCGCTGCCGGGGCTGCTCTCGATTTGCAGTGATCCCCTCAGCATGGACAGGCGCTCGCGCATGCCGGCCAGGCCAAAATGCCCCTCATTGATATTTGCATGATCGGGGTCGAAACCTCTTCCATCGTCCTCGATGACGACCCTCAGACTGTCTCGTCCGGCCTGCACCGTTATGCTGACGTTCGACGCCTCCGAGTGCCGGGCAATATTAGTCAGGGCCTCCTGGATCATCCTATAGACGACGATCAATGTTTCATCGGGCAGCCGCGGAAGTGTCTCATCGACATGCAGGTCTATGGGAATGGCCAGTCTGTCAGACCAGCTAGTGCTCAAGTCGATGAGCGCCGCCTTAAGGCCGAAATCTTCAAGTGCCAATGGCCTCAGTGATTTGGTAATGTCTCGAACACGCTCCATCATTCCGTCGACAATGCGTCCGAAGTCGACCAGATCGTCGGAAAATGGCCCTTCGGGCACGCGGTCGAGCAGACGCTTGAGCTTCAAGTCTATTGCCGTGAGTTGCTGGCCAAGGTCGTCGTGCAGCTCTCTGGCGATGCGAAGACGTTCGTTTTCCTGGATCTCGATAATGCCCTGCATGGCGCGTGTCCGTTGTTCTTCGGCCGCCTTGCGCTCGGAGATATCGGTAAAGACGATAACCGCGCCGTCCATCTTGTCCTCGCCGTCCTGAATCGGTGCCGCACTGACCGACATCCAGGTTTTCGAACCGTCGCGAAAGATGACCTGGAACTCTTCGTTCTTGACCAATTCGGAATTGTCGAGCGCGCGGCTGCTCGGCCAGCGGTCGACTGGTACGGTCGCGCCGCGCGTATCGCAAACCTCGAACCCCGTGTGGGTCAGGTCGGGCGACGAGGCCGTCTTGAACATCTCGTTGTACCGGCTGTTCCTGAGCACCAGATTGCGTCGTCGGCCGATGACGGCGACGGCCGCGGGGATTTGCTCGACAACGGCGGCGAGGCAGTTTCGCCTGAGCAAGTGCGTCCTTTTCGGCCGCATGGCGCGCGCGATCTGCAAGCCCGGCTTCCCGCGAAACGTAAACGAGCAGCGCCGCTGTAACGAGGTACAAGGGGACCGAAAAGACCAAGGGGATGCCGCTCTGGTCCAGATTGGAAGTCCGCAGGTCGAACTGGTATCGGTGCACCGCCACTGCACCCATGACGACTGCGGCAGCGATCAAGCAAACCGCGGCCACTTTGAGAAACTGCCGCTCCACGTTGAACTGCCCTCCCATGGGACGGATGCCATGAGATCCGCTTGTCTGAACCATCGCGCGGGATACGGAAGGCATTTGCTGCTTCCTTAATCGGCCGGCTAAGCAGTCATGTAGGATAACATCGGCGCATGGGCTCGCGCTGCCGGGTCTTTCCCCGACGCCGTACAAGATTACCCCGGCCCGACGATGAGCGGAATACCTCGCAAGCACGGGTAATCCCCCCGATTTCGCATCGGCCTTTTCGACAGCAGACTTCCACGTGTTGTTGGCGTCCTTGATGGCGCCACCTGTCAATCCAAGGGAGTACTCGACATGAAAGGTATCATTCTTGCCGCCGCGGCGGTTCTTGCCATGTCCAGCCTTGCCAACGCCCAATCATTCGGGAGCGGAAATGGCAACGGCAACGGGAACGTTGGCATCGGCAACGGCAACGGCAACGGCAATGCCAATATCGGCGCCTTCAACGGCAATTTTAACGGCAACTACAACTACGGTGCCGGCAACGGCAATTTGAACGGCAACTAGAACTACGGTGTCGGCAACGGCAACGTGAACGGCAACTTCAACAGCGGTTGGCTCAATGGCAATGGCAACGGAAATGCCAACGCCGGTTGGTTCAACGGCAATCTGAACGGCAACGGCAATCACTGATTGCATCGGCCGGTGGCACAAGGATTACGGCGGCCTGAAGAGCCGCCGTATTCCCCAGACCAGGCCATTCGCGGCTTTATGCAGGAGGGAGACCTTATCATGAACATCAACTCAGCAAGACCGGCCTTGGCGGCATTTGCATTGATCGCGTTCGTCTGTGGAGCTTCGGCCGCCGGCATCGGCAATGGCAACGGAAACGGGAACGGAAATGTCGGTATTGGAAACGGAAACAACAACGGCAACTTCAATATCGGGATCGGCAATGGCAACGGAAATGGCAACGGCAACGGAGCTCCGTCCACCAATGGCAATCTCGGGGCCTTCAATACGGGGTCAGGTAACGTCGGCGCCTTCAACGGCGGTACCGGCAATGTCGGTGCGTTCAATGGCAACAGCAACACTTCGCCGACCAGCGGGAACAACAACATCGGCTCGTTCAACGGCAACTTCAACGGAGGGCTGTTCAACGGCAACGGGAACATTGGCTCGTTCAACGGCAACTTCAACGGCAATGGAAACACCATCCCTTAGACTGCGTCGATACTGCCCGTCCGCGGGCCGCCGGTGGGACTAAGCCAAGCGCTATTCCGATGCTTGCGTTGTTGGCCCTCGTTATCGCGAGCGGCGTCAGCTATGCGGGCTCGGGAAACTTCAACGGCAATGGCAACGTCGGCAACGGCAACGGGAACGGCAATTCCGGTTCGTTCAACGGCAATGGCAACATTGGCAATGGCAACGGGAACTTCAATTCAGGGTCGTTCAACGGCAATGGCAATGTCGGCAACGACAATGGAAACTTCAATTCCGGGTCGTTCAATGGCAATGGAAATCAGGGCAGCGGCCAGGGCAATTCAAACAGCAGCAATGGCAATGGCAATGGCGGGCAAATGAACGACGATGCCACTTGTCCGCCCAGGGCAAATTTGGCTGCTGGCCTTTGCAGCGATTTCTTGGTGAAGAATGGCCGGGACGCAAGCCAAGTAGGCAAGGATCTGCGTACACACTTAAAAATCCGCCTGCAACCGAGGTCCTTGCTGCCCGAAATCGGCAAAACGCGGCCTTGAGCCGCCGCTATTCCGAAGGCTGGGAGGGTGGTGGTGCCGGCGGCTCTGCGTTCGCCGGCTGCAAGTCGATTGCCTGGAGTTGGAAACTGCCGGCGATCGGCTGAAACACCAGGACGAAACGTGTGGGTGGATTGGTGTCCATGCGTCCGCGGATCGTCAGGCCACCATCGGCTGTCCGCTCGGCCGTTGCATCTCTTGGAACGAGCAACACCGCCTGCGTGAAATCCGCACCCCCAGCCGCGAGCGGCCGAAAGATCTCTTCGATCCGGGCTTCGGGATAGGCGCGGCGAAAGTCGGGCGCCGCAAGATCGCGCAGCACCGAATAGTTCCCGGCCGCAATGGCTTGTCCGACAGCGGTATATACATTGCGTACCAGGATGAGCACGAGGCGGGGATCGATATCTGCGCCTCTGGTCTCGGGCGTTGGCTGCCCTTGGCCGATATCGGACGACTGCGCGGTGTTTTGTCTGGCGGGGGCTGGTACGGGTGCGACCTGCTGTTCCTCGGCCCGGATTGGACCTGGCGTGCCGGCCCACAAGACCACGAAGATCACCATGGCCATCATCCGGCGGATGAATGTGTGGACGATCACCATGTGTAAGCCAGCCCTACGCGTCCGCCGACGGTGCCGGTTGAAAGGCCAACTCCCATTCCACCTGCAAAGAAGAGATCGCCCTCTCCGTTGGACGAAACCCGCGACGTAAACGAAAGGCCCATGGCGGACTCGCCGCCATAGTTTGCGTAATTGGCGGCAATGCCGAAATTCCGGCCTTGCGGGAGAAAGGTGAGGGAGGGGACGGCGAGGGCGACGGCGGTTCCCTCCTGCGCGCCCCTTCCGATGTCAGCCAGCCGCCGATCGAGGTCATTGATGCTGAAACTGGTCGGCCCCAGGGTCCCGTTTGCATCGGCCGCGACGAAATGCGCATCGCCGCTCGCCGTTGCGCCGGACCCGGCTGCAAGAGAGGGGATGGCGACGTTTTGCGTCGAGGTGCCGATCACCACCTGATTGGCCTGGGTGGTACGCGCCCCCGCGCCGATCGCGGTGCTGTTGGCATAGGCGGCTGATGCGCCCTGTCCGATCGCGGTACTCGCCTGTCCGCTGGCCGAGGCCAGTTGCCCGACCGCCGTCGACAAGGCTCCCGTCGACTCGGAGAACTGCCCAATTGTGGTTGCGCCGACGCCTGTGCTCGTCGCGAACTGACCCACGGCCGTGGACGCAATGCCCGAAGCTTCCGAGAACTGACCGCTCGCCGTCGAGGCAAAGCCGGATGCAAGGGCAAACTGGCCGGTGGCGGTTGATGCAAAGCCGCTCGCCGTTGCAAATTGTCCGACCCCGGTTGCCGCAAAGCCCGTGACGCTCGAGAACTGGCCGACCGCCGTCGACGCCAGGCCCGTGGCCGCCGAGAATTGCCCGATGGAGACGCTGGCAAAGCCGCTGGCGGCTGCATAATCGCCTATTGCCATGCCAGTTGTTCCCGATCCTGAACTACCGGAAGGCAGCACTATGCTGCCATTGCGGTTGCCGTTCAGGTCACCGACATTGGCGTTCCCATTCGCATTGCCATTGTCATCTCCGGCGATAAAAGCGCCATTCGCATTGCCGTTGAACGTGCCTTCATTGCTATTGCCGTTGCCGGAGCCATTGTTGGCGCCCACGCTTCCAAAGCCGTTCAGATTGCCGTTGAAAGCGCCCACATTGGCGCTGCCATTGTCATTGCCGGTATTGGCGTTGCCGTTGAATGAGCCCTGGTTGCCGTTGCCGTCGTTTTGGCCGGTGTTGCGGTTTCCGTTGAAGAACCCGACATTGCCGTTGCCACTGGAGGGGTCGTCGTTGCGCAGGCCATTGAACAAGCCGGTGTTCCCGTTGCCGCCGTTGAAATAGCCGGTATTGCCGGAGCCGCTGTTGAACAGCCCGGTATTGGCTGGACTGCCGCCAATCGCGGCGGCAAGAGCAGGATCGAGCGAAACGAGGTCTTCGAAGGCAAATGTCTCTGCATGGGCCGGTTGAATAAAGGGCCCAACGGTTATGGCGGAAAAAACAACTACCCAACACAAACGCATCTCGTGCCTGCCGAGAAGGAATACGGATGCTCCCGCATCAAGCTGATCCGTTTCCGCCAAAAATACTAGCAGAGGCCCGACCGGCGGAATAGACACAGGTCAAGGTCAGGCGAAAAATGGCAGCGGAGGCTGTGGCACCGGAACTCGTCTCGGCCCCAAGCCAAGGCAGCCTGCACTCGAAGGATGAGCGTGCATGCGCCGCTAAAGCCGATATATTGTACCGATGCACCGCGCAGCCAGGATCAGGTCTGACGTCCGGAGCGCGGGGTTGCGGAGGGGCGCGCGCCGCCAAAATGAGGAACGCGGATGATTTTGGTCTACCGCCTTGGGTTTCTGGCCCTTCTGGTGGGTCTCTGGACGCTTGCGGCCCAGCATTTCGGGCGCAACGTTATCCCGACGCCGTACGCTACGTTCGAGGCCGCTCAGAGGCTGATCGCCGGAGGCCGGCTGCTGAGCGCCTTCGCCGCGTCGCTGAGCGTCTACCTGTCCGGCTATATACTCGCAGTCATCTGCGCCATTCCCCTGGGGGTGCTGATGGGCGGCTTCAGGGCGCTGGGCAAGACGCTCGACATCTACGTCTTTGCTTTGGCGGCCACGCCCCGTGTTGCCTTCATTCCGTTGATCATCGTCATTCTGGGACTTGGCCCCGACGCCAAGATATTCATCGTTTTCCTCGGTGCGCTCATGCCGATCCTGATCAACACCTATGCCGGTGTGATGGCGGTCGATGAGGAACTCGTCGAAATGGCCCGATCGGCCGGGGCCAGCCGGCGGCGTATCTTTGTCAGCATCGTCTTGCCGAGCGCTGCGCCCTTCATCGTCACGGGCATGCGGCTGGGCGCAACGATCGGATTGATCAACACCGTGGTCGCAGAGCTCTACACGGCCGTGAGCGGGCTCGGCGGGCTGCTCGCGATCTACGGCAACACGTTCCGCATGGCCGAATATTTTGTCGTCGTGATTGCCCTGGCGATCGTCGGCGTGGTCGTGACCGAAGCGCTCCGCTTTCTGGAGACGCGCCTCGCGCGCTGGCGCGGGGCAGGCTGAAGGGATATTGGCCGACCCGTGTTTCCGGACCGGCCGGCAAGGGAGGAATGAAAAATGAAGCGATACAAGTGGTTGGCGGTGCTGTTGCCCGCAATCTTGGGGTTGGTGCTCGCCTCGGCGAATGTGGCAATGGCGGCACCATTCCGTCTCATCCTGACCCATCTGGAGCCGCCCCTGGTTCCGAACTCGGTGATGGATCTCGCGCTCGAACTTGGCTACTTCAAGCGTGAGGGCGTGGACGTCGAGCTGGTCCGCGTGCAGCAGACCCCCTCGGCACTGGCGGCGCTGCTGGCGGGCGAGGGTGATATGGCCAACGTTTCCGTGGACGGCGTGCTGCAGCTGGTCGCCCAGGGCACCGACACGCTGCGGGCCGTGACCTCTCCCAACAAGTCTCTGCCGTTTCTGATCGCGGCAAAATCCGAGATCGCAACTCCCGGCGACCTCGAAGGGCGAAGCTTCGGGGTGGGGCGCATCGGCAGCCTCGACCATTCGCTGAGCTCGAAGGTGCTGGAGAGCCAGGGCGTCGATATGAATGCGCTCAATCTGGTGACCCTTGGCCAGCCATCCGTGCGGGCGCAGGCACTGGCCGCGGGGCAGATCGATGCCACCACCATGTCGATTGGTGTCTGGATGTCGATCCCCGACACCACCGGCTTGTCGGTTCTGGTTCCGCAGGATGCCTATTACGAAGCCGCACCCGTCGTTAACAAGGTGAACGTGGTCACCACCGACGCGCTCGCAAACCGGCGCGACGAGGTGGTGGCGGTCGTCCGGGCGCTGGTCAAGATCTCGCGCGATTTCGCCGCCGATCCCGGCGCCTGGGCGAAGGCGATGGCGCCCTATGGCGGCAATCTGACACCGGATGAGCTGGAAAAGCTCGCCAAGAGCTTCGATGGCAGCTGGAGCATCAATGGCGGCATGAGCCGAAAGGAATTGCAGTACACCCAGGACTGGCTCTATCAGACCGAAGACTTCAAGGATGTTGCCCCGATCGTGCTCGATGACTGGGTCGACTTCTCGGTTGCCGACGACGTTCTGTCGGACCTCGGCACCGCGCCGGGAGCGGACCAACCGACTAGATGACGCATACGCCCCCCAAAGTGCCGGCGGAACGCAAGCCGCTCCGCCGGGTGCCAAGCCCGCCATCCTGTTCCAGTCCGTAAGCAAGGCCTTCGCAACCGCCAGCACCCGCGACGCGCTGCAGGCGGTCCGCGACATCTCCTTTGCCATCGAGCGGGAAAAGTTCGTTGCGCTGTTGGGTCCCTCGGGCTGCGGCAAAAGCACGATCCTGCGGCTGGCAGACGGCTTGATCGAGAGTGACGCTGGCCGTGTGGAAGTCTTTGGCGCTCCGCCCAGTCCCGGTCCCGACACCGGATTCGTATTCCAGAATTTTCGGCTGATCCCCTGGGCCAGCGTGCAGGAGAACGTCGAATTCGCCCTCAAAAGCATGCGGCTTGGACGGGCTGAGCGGCGGGAGCGGGCGGACCGCCATCTCGAGCTGGTGGGGCTGACCAGGTTCCGTCGCGCCTATCCGGGCGAGCTTTCCGGAGGCATGAAGCAACGCGTGGCTCTGGCCAGGGCACTGGCGACGGAGCCTTCGGTCCTGCTGATGGACGAACCCTTTGCCAGCATCGATGCGCAGACCCGCGAACTGATGCAGGTCGAACTGATGCGCATCTGGACGCTGCGGCGCCCCGTGGTCGTATTCGTGACCCACAGCGTCGATGAGGCGATCATCCTGGCTGACCGCATCCTGTTGCTCAGCCCGCGGCCCGGCCATGTGGTGGAATCCGTCGAGGTCGACCTCGAACGGCCGCGCTGGACCTATGACGCCCGCGCCGACCAGAAATATGTGGCGCTGAGAAGCTATCTGTCGGACCGCATGCGCGATCTTGTGCTGTCCGATCCCGCCTCCGAATTCTTCGGACGCGCCCTCAGTTCGAGGGGCTAGGAGATGAACCGGGGAGCGGTCGCTCTCTAAAGCGTCACCAGCCCTTGGCGGAGAGCGATCGCGACCAGGTCGGCGCGATTGTGGGCGCCGAGTTTCTCGCGCAGGGCCGTCACGTGGAATTTCGCCGTGTGGACCGAGATGTCCAGGGCGTTGGCGATGTGCTTGTTCGAGGCGCCGCCGATCAACAGGTCGAGCACCTGTCGCTCACGCGCCGTCAGGTGCGGGGCCGGGGCCGCGCCAGCGTCTGCCCCATGACCCTCCGCGGCTCTCCGAACAGTGTAGCCATGCGCCACAAGAAGGGTCGCGGCGAGGATCAGGTCGGGATCGTCAGGCGGCAAGCCTGCAGCTTCGTCTCCGACCCGAAGCAGGCGCGCGCCGTAGGCCTCACGCCGGCTGTCGGTAATCACAAGCTCCGCCGTCTCGTCGTGCTGAGCTGCGCGCAATCCCGGATACGCGCCAAGAGCTTTGAGCAGGGCCCGTTCGAGCCCACTATCTTCCAGATCGACACCGATCGGCACGCGGTCCCGAACCTCATCGCGCATCGTCCGCTCTTTCCACCACCACTCATGCGCCCAGGCGCCGCTCGCCGATTGTCACAGACAACTCACGGCGCTCGCCGCCCCGCAGGAAGCCGACAGTCACCGATTGTCCGACCGAGTCGGTGCCCAGCGCGCGGGCCACGTCCCAGGGACCGGAAACCGGATTACCTTCCCATGTGGTGACGAGATCGCCGACCGCCAAGCCAGCAGCCGCGGCGGGACTTTCAGGCTGCACATCGGTAATCAGAGCGCCTTGCAGACGGTCGCGCCGGGCAAGGGGCTGCAGCGCAATCCCCGCATAGCCCCGTGCGACATAGCCATGCTCTGAGAGACGCTCCACCGCCCGTGCAATGGTTGCGGCGGGGATAACGATCGTGCGCCGGCGCGGATCGGTGACGGCCATGCCGATCAGCGCGCCTTCCGGCGTGACGACAGCGCCGCCTTCGGCGCGGCCGGACAGCGCCAGCCCCAAACGGATGCGCGCGTCGATACGGCCGCCATTCATGCTTTGCCAGGCCGGTCCGGCCTCCGCGACCAGTGCCAGGCCGGCGATGGCCGAGTCAGACCCCTTGCCGATGACCAGTGCCAGCGATCCGACCTCTGGCGTGGCCGCCGCCTTCCAGGGGGTGGCGCTGCCGGTCTCTGCCCTGAGAAGGGCAACGTCGGTGCTGGGGTCACGTCCGATCAGGCTGGCGTCTTTCATCGAGCCGTCCGGCAGCAGCACCTGCACTCCGTCCTCGTGATCGAGCGCCTCTTCGGCAGTGACGATCAGGCCGTCGCGCCAAATGATGCCGCTCGTCGCCGCTTGTCCTTGTGCCCTGATCGCGACCACCTGGACGGCCGCGGCCGCGACGCAAGACTGCAATGCAGCCGATAGTTCAACAAGAGAATTGCTCATTTGGACCTCGCTTTCTGCCTGGAGCATGCCGCCACGCACGCCACCCCGCCAGCTGCCCCAATGGGCAGGATGTACCGGCTGCCGCGCGGTCCTATCTCTTGAATGTCGATCACGCCCTGCAGGAGAACCGCGTCATGCTTACCGCCGCTGAACGTTCCGCCGACGCAAGCCCGCCAGCGCCCGATTTCGCACTGCTTGATGCCTATTCGACTGCCGTGACCGCGGTGGCGGAAAGCGTCGGTCCGGCTGTCGTGGCCATCGGAAGGTCCGGGGTAGGGCAGAGCGCCGGCATGGGATCGGGCGTGGTGATCGCGCCAGATGGCCTGATCATCACCAATGACCACGTGGCGGGAACCGGCACGGGCCTGAGGGTGACGGCACCTGACGGCCGCCGCGTCGACGCGCGCCTTCTTGGAAGCGACCCGGACACTGACATCGCGCTCGTCAAGGCGGATGGCGGCGGTTGGATCAGCGCAGGTTTGGGAGATTCCGCCACTCTGAGGCGCGGGCAGATCGCGGTCGCCATCGGCAATCCGCTGGGCTTTGAATCCACCGTGACGGCGGGCGTTGTATCAGCGCTTGGGCGCACGCTTGCGGCGCGGTCGGGCCGGCCGATCGAGGATGTGATCCAGACCGATGCTTCGCTCAATCCCGGCAATTCAGGAGGCGCGCTGGCCAGTTCTTCCGGCGAGGTGGTCGGGATCAACACCGCCATGATCCGTGGCGCGCAAGGCATCTGCTTTGCTGTCGCCAGCAATACTGTGGCCTTCGTCATCGCCGAAATCCTGCGTCATGGCCATGTGCGCCGCGCCTGGCTGGGGCTTTCGGCCGACAGGATATCGCTGCCGCGCCGCATCGCCGACGCTGCGGCGATCGTGAGTACATCTGCTGTGGTGCTGCACTCCATTCAGTCGGACGGACCTGCCGCGCGGGCTGGCCTCAGGGAAGGGGACGTGCTGATCGCCTTCGACGGACGCCCTGTCGGTGATCCCGGCGCCCTTTTGCGCATGCTTGGCGGGCCGGCGATAGGACATGAGGCCTGGCTCACGATCCTGCGCGACGGGCATCTGGATCGCGTCGGCGTGCGCCCCAGCGAACGCCCCTCAGCCTGATCACTCGTCAGATACTGGTGCAGGCGCTTGTCAGCAGCAGGAGGCGCACGCTAAGAACCCGGCACAAGCATGAACCATTACCGGGAGGATTAGGCATGGCCGATCTGAAGCCGCCATTTCGCGCAGATCATGTGGGCAGCCTGTTGCGTCCGCCCTCCGTCAAGGAGGCGCGCAAGAAGTTCTATGAGGACAAGTCGATTTCGGCCGAAGAGCTGAAGTCGGTCGAGGACGAGGCTATCCGCGACCTCATCAAGATGCAGGAAGATGTGGGGCTGAAGGCCGTCACCGACGGCGAGCAGCGCCGGTTCTTCTGGCACTTCGACTATATGGGCATGCTGGACGGACTGGACGTCGAGCAGCGCGAAAGCGGGGGCGTGCAGTTCCACGGCGCCAACACCAAGGCGCATGTGCCGACCATCACCGGCAAGCTCGGCTTTCCCGACGACCACCCGATGCTCGAGCACTTCAAGTTCGTCGCGGCCAACACCAATGTCGTGCCCAAGATATCCATTCCCGGCCCCAGCGCGGTTCACTTCCGCACCGCGCAGGACGACATTCACGTCGACGCCTACAAGAACGATTCCGACGAATACTTCGCCGACATCACGGCCACCTACAAAAAGGCGGTCGAAAAGTTCTATGAGGCCGGATGCCGCTATCTGCAGATGGACGACATCTTCTTTGCCTATCTGTGCGATCCCAAGATCCGCGAGGAGCGCAAGGCCAAGGGCGAGGATCCGGACTGGCTGATCGGCAAATATGCCCAGATGATGCACGACGCCATCGTCGACCGGCCCAAGGACATGCTCATCGGCATGCATATGTGCCGCGGCAATTTCAAATCCACCTGGGTGGCCGAGGGCGCCTATGATCCGGCAGCGGACGCGATCTTCAACCAGACCGATGTCGATATCTACTTCATGGAATACGACACCGACCGCGCTGGTGGCCTCGAACCGCTGCGCCTGCTGCCCAAGGGGAGCAAGCGCGTGCTGCCCGGCTTCATCACCACCAAGACGCCCGAGCTCGAGGATATCGACGACCTCAAGCGCCATTTCGATGAGGCATCCAAATATGCCGATCTCGACCAGCTCGGTATCGCCCCGCAATGCGGCTTCTCCTCCACCGAGGAAGGCAATCTGATCACCTATGACGATCAGCGCCGCAAGCTCGATCTGGTGGTCAGGACCGCCGAGGCCATCTGGGGCGGAGTGGACAAATAGCCGGGCCCGGCCCACATCCGATGGTTCGTCTGATGCCTTCCCCGAAACGGGGAGGGCATTTCTGGAATTTGTCCAAAAGCCTGCGGATTTCCCGTAGAAATTCATGGATTGCTGCAGCCAGTCTTGAAGTCTGGCGCTAAGAAGGGTCCGGTAACAGGGCAGCAAGGGGAGGGGCTCACATGGGAGGCGCAGAACGCCTAATCCGGGCGATCGCCGGCTTTCTGGCCGTACTGGGCGGTATCGTGCTGGTCGCGATCGCGCTCATGGTCGGCGTCAGCATCACGGGCCGCGCCTTTTTGTGGGCGGGCTTGCGGCCGGTGCCGGGCGACGTGGAACTCGTTGAATCCTCTATCGCTTTCGTCATTTGCGCCTTTCTCCCCTGGTGCCAGCTGGAAAAAGGTCACGCCAGCGTCGGCATCGTCACCGACCAGTTCAGTCCGCGCGTCAACGCCGTGATCGACCTCATCGGCGACCTGCTCTTGCTCGGTGCCGCGATCGTCATGACATGGCGGCACATCTATGGGCTTATGGACAAGTTCGCCTATGGGGAAACCACCTTCATCCTGCGCTTTCCCCTGTGGTGGGGCTATGCCGGCGCGCTCGTCGGCCTGATTGGCTGGATCATCGTCGGCGTCTGGTGCGTCTGGGCCGATGGCCGCGCCATCGCCACCGGCAAGCCGCGCAGCGTGACGATGGGGGCGGTCCATTGAGCGGGCTTGAAATCGGCCTGTGGTCGTTCCCGGTCCTTCTGCTGCTGATCTTCCTGCGCATCCCCATCGGGTTGAGCATGCTGATCGTGGGCATTGGCGGCAATTATCTGATCCGCGGCTCCTTCACGCCGGTTCTGGCGCAGATGAAGGATCTGACCTTTTCGACCTTCTCCTCCTATTCGCTTTCCATCATTCCGCTCTTCCTGCTGATGGGCCAGTTCGCAGCCCTCGGCGGGCTGTCCCAGGCCCTGTTCAAGGCGGCGGAGACATGGCTGGGCCATCGCCGCGGCGGCGTGGCCATGGCGGCGGTCGGCGCCTGTGCGGGGTTCGGCGCCATTTGCGGGTCGTCTCTGGCGACGGCTGCGACCATGGGGCAGGTGGCATTGCCGGAATTGCGCCGGCACGGCTATTCCGGAGCGCTTGCGACCGGTACGCTGGCGGCGGGTGGCACCCTGGGCATTCTCATCCCGCCCTCGGTGATCCTGGTCATCTACGCCATTCTCACCGAGCAGAACATCGGCAAGCTCTTCGTTGCCGCCTTCGTTCCCGGCATCATGGCGGCGCTGGGCTACGTGATCGCCATTTCCATCTATGTGCGCCTCAAGCCGGAATCGGCTGGTTATCGCGAAAAGGCCAGCAACAGCGAGCGGGCCTCGGCGCTCTTTGCTGTCTGGCCGGTCCTGTTGCTGTTCTTCGCCGTGGTCGGCGGCATCTATTTCGGTTGGTTCACCCCCACCGAAGCTGCAGCCGTCGGGGCAGTCGGCACCGGTCTCATCGCCCTTCTGCGCGGCGGGATCAACCGCCACACCTTCGTTCAGGCCGTGCTCGGCACCGCCACCGCCACGGCGATGATCTTCCTCATCGTGTTCGGCGCCAATGTTTTCAATTCATTCCTGGCGCTGTCCCAACTCCCCCAGCAGACGGCGGCCTTCGTCACCGAGCAAGGCTTCAACCCCTGGATCATCCTGACGATCATCCTGCTCCTTTACCTCGCCTTCGGCTGCGTCATGGATTCGCTGTCCATGATCCTTCTGACCATCCCCATCTTCTATCCCATCGTTTCCGCACTCGATTTCGGCGTGGCGCCGGACGAGTTCGGTTTGTGGTTCGGTATTCTGGCACTGATCGTTGTGGAGGTGGGGCTGATCACACCGCCTGTCGGGCTCAACCTCTTCATCATCAACTCGATGGCGCGCGACACGCCAATCACCGAGACCTATAAGGGCGTGCTGCCCTTTGTCATCTCCGATATCCTGCGCGTGAGCCTGCTGACCGCATTCCCAGTGATCTCGCTGTTCGTGGTGCGGTGGCTCTATTAACAACGCCGGGAGCGGGGAGTGGGAAGACTGGGTAGTTGATGATAAAGAATTTGTCGACCAACGGGGTGTCGTCATTTAACGCTGCGGCAAAACCCCTGACTTGAACAATATCCACGGGAGGATAGACCATGAAACACTTTGCAACTCTGCTTGCTGCTGCTGCCGCTTCGGTAGTGATGGCCGGCGCGGGCCTGGCGCAGGAAACGACGCTGCGCCTGCACCAGATGCTGCCGCCGCAGGCGACCATTCCGGCCCTGGCCATTGCCCCCTGGGCCAAGGCCATCGAGGACGAGTCCGGCGGTCGCATCAAGATCGAACTCTACCCCTCGATGCAGTTGGGCGGGACCCCGCCGCAGCTTTTCGATCAGGCCAAGGACGGCGTGGTCGATATCATCTGGACGGTGCTCGGCTATACGCCTGGCCGCTTCCCCAAGTCGGAAGTCTTTGAAACGCCGTTCATGGTGTCCACTGGCGAGGCGACTTCGCGCGCCTTCCAGCGCTATGTCGAGCAATACGCCATGGACGAATTCCAGGATGTTCACCTGATCTGCGTGCACACCCACGGCCCCGGCCTGTTTCACACCAAGACACCGGTCGAAAAGCTCGAAGACCTCAAGGGCATGAAGATCCGTGGGGGATCGCGCCTGATCAACGAGATGCTTACCCTGCTTGGCGCCGAGCCGGTCGGCATGCCGGTTCCGGAAGTGCCCGAGGCCCTCTCCAAGGGCGTTATCGACGGCACGACAATTCCGTGGGAAGTCACGACCGCGCTCAAGTCGAGCGAGCTGGTCCACAACCACACCGGCTTTTCCGGGGATCGCGGTCTTTATACCCAGACCTTCGGTGTGGTCATGAACAAGGACGCCTACAACAAGCTGCCTGACGATCTGAAGGCCATCATCGACAAGCACTCAGGCATTGCCTGCGCCGACCAGTTCGGCAAGGCCATGGACGAGGGCGACGCCAAGGGTCTTGCGGTGGCCCAGAAGCTCGGCAACAACATCATCACCCTTGATGAAGCCGAGACCCAGCGCTGGAAAGACGCCGCCCAGCCGGTGATCCAGAACTGGATCGACAGCACCGAAAATGGTCAGGAACTCTACGACGCAGCCAAGAAGCTGGTCGAGGAAGAAACCAGCAAATAGCTCTGGTCATACTGAATGCGAAAGGGGCGCCGGCAGGCGCCCCTTTTGTATGTGCAAGTACTAAACTTCAGCTGACGCCGAGCAATTTCATGGCGTTCTGCTTGAGCACCAGCGGGCGCACATCGTCGCGGATGTCGAGCCGTTCGAAATCGTCTAGCCAGCGGTCCGGTGTGATTGCGGGCCAATCCGACCCGAACAGCATCTTGTGCCTGAGGATGGTGTTCGTGTAGCGCACCAGGATATCGGGGAAGTATTTGGGCGACCAGCCGGAAAGGTCGATATAGACGTTCGGCTTGTGCGTCGCGATGGCCAGCGCTTCTTCCTGCCAAGGGAAGGACGGATGCGCCAGAATGATGGGCATGTCCGGAAAATCGGCCGCCACATCGTCGATATACATCGGGTTGGAATATTTCAGCTTCATGCCCATTCCGCCCGGCATGCCGGCTCCGACGCCGGTCTGGCCGGTGTGAAAGAGGGCTGGCTTGCCGGTCTCCGCAATGGCCTCGTAAAGTACGTAAGCCGAGCGGTCATTGGGGAAGAAGCCCTGCATGGTAGGGTGGAACTTGAAACCCTGCACACCGTGATTTTCCACCAGATCGCGGGCCTCCCGTGCCCCGAGCTTGCCCTTGGCGGGGTCGATCGAGGCGAAAGGAATGAGGATGTCGGATTCCGCCGCGGCCTGTTCGGCCACCTCGTAATTGTTGAACCGGCGGAATCCCGTTTCGCGCTCGCTGTCGACGGCGAAGATGCAGGCTGCGATGTTGCGCTCGCGGAAATACGCCGCCGTCTCCGCAATCGTGGGCTGCGGGGAATGCTTCATGCGGAAATACGACTTCATGTGCTGCTGAAAATCGTCATAGCCGTCATCGGCATGCGTGCCGCACGGTTCTTCGGCATGCGTGTGCACGTCGATGGCGCGTACCTTGGCGAAATCAACCATCAGCCAGCTCCTTTTGGGGCCGTCCCAAAGACGTAGCCTTTGATCTTACGGATTTTCTCAGCAGGAACAGCAATTGGTGCTGCTCCTCGTCTGTCAAATTGGCTGCTGCACGCCGGTCATTGGCCAGCATGTTTTGCGACAGCGCAAGATAGGCTTGCCGTCCCCGCGCTGTCAGCCTGACCTCGAAGGCACGGCCATCATCCTCCGGCGCCTGCCGGATGATCAGATCGCGCTGTTCGAGCCCGCGCATCACCTTGCTCATATTGGAGCGCTTGATCTTCAACAGATCGCCGATGACCCCCTGCCGCAGATGCCCGTGCGCTTCCAGAAGTGCCAGAATGGAGAATTCGGCCGGGGAGACGCCTGTCTCGCCGAACTCCTCGAAATAAATCTCGAAAAAGTGCAACTGCGCCAGACGCAATTGCAGGCCGATGAGCTGCGTCAGTTCTTCAGGGAAGCCCGGTTTGCCGCTCACGACTTCGGCTCCGTTTTCGGCACCAGCCGTTCCGCACGCCCCTCGAGAAATGCCCTCAGCCGGTCATGTGCTTCCGGGCTGGCCGAAGTGATCGAGGATATCAGCGACTCGGTGAACAGACCGTCGTCCTGGCTCATGTCCTGGATACGTGGCAGGGCGTTGATAACCGCGTAGTTCGACAACGGGGCGTTCTGCGCTGCCTTTTTGGCAAGCTCTTTGGCCTTTTCGAGCGATTGGCCCGCCGCGACGAGATACTGGCAGGCATTGACGCGGAACCCTTCCTCGGCGCTCAGCACCCGCCCGGTCAGCATCAGATCCGTCATATTGGCCACGTTGATCAGCCGCGCAATGCGCACCGAACCGCTGCCGCCGACAAAGATGCCGCGTTGTCCCTCGGGCAGCGCGAAGACCGCCGTGGCGTCGGCTACCCGGACATGCGTTGCCGCCGCCAGTTCGAACCCGCCGCCGATCACCGCGCCATGCAGGGCCGAAAAGAAGGGGATGGTGCCGCGCTGGATCGTGTCGAAAACCTGGTGCCAGCGGCGCGAATTGTGAATGGCCGCGATCTGGTCGCGTTCGGCATGCTCGGCCAGATCGAGGCCGGCGCAAAAATGCTTTCCATGCCCGAAAAGCACTGCGGCGCCGGCTTCCTTGGATGCCTGGGCAACCGCCTCGGCCAGTGCCTCGATCACCCGATCGGAAATGGCGTTGCGCTTTTCCGGCCGGTTGAATCCGATCAGCGCAATGTCGCCATCACGTTCGTACGTCAGCAAATCCGCCATCGAGCCTTTTCCTGTTCGCTGATTTTTGTTTACTAGTGGACAATATGGCGTTTGAATGTCAAGAGCACGTAAACGCACCGCACCACGCGAAGGGGCTTGGTCGGGGCGCTTCGGGAGGAAGAGATATGACCGCTACCGCCAGAACGGCCGCGCACATCTTGAAGGCGCCACTGCGGCAGGCACTCTATTGGGATCCGGTGGTTGATGTGCGGCGCGCCGACAACGGCAACATCTATGTGCGTCAGAGGGGCGAGCTGCCCGTGCCGCCGCGCCGCATTGCGGATCGCCTCCGGCAGTGGGCGGAGACCAAGCCTGACGCACTCTACATGGCCGATCGCGGCCCGGACGGCGAATGGCGCAAGCTCACCTATGCCCAGATGTGGGGCAGGGTGCGCCAACTCGGCCAGTATCTGCTCGACCGCAAGCTGTCGCCGGAGCACCCGCTTCTCATCCTGTCGGGCAATGATCTCGAACACGCGCAACTGGCATTGGCGGCCATCACCGTCGGCGTGCCCTATGCGCCATTGTCCGAAGCCTATTCGTTGGTCTCCAGCGACTTCGGCAAGCTCAGGGACATCGTGGCGCTGTTGGAGCCGGGACTGGTCTTTGCCGCGGACGGCAGGCAATTCGACAAGGCCCTGGCAGCCGCCATTCCCGCCGGCACTCCGGTGGTGGTCACCCGCAACCCGCACACCGAAAAAGACGGTCTGTTCGAGGATGCGCTGGCGACGGAGCCCACCTCAGAGGTCGATGCCGCGTTCGAGGCGGTGGGACCTGAGACCATCGCGAAGTTCCTCTTCACCTCCGGCTCCACCGGGTCGCCCAAGGCGGTGATCAACACCAATGGCATGATCTGCGCCAACCAGATGATGGTCGCCGATTGCTACGCCTTCATGAGAGAGGAGCCGCCGGTCGTGCTCGACTGGTCCCCCTGGAACCATACGGCAGGCGGCAACAAGGTCTTCTTCATGGTGCTGTTCAATGGCGGCACGCTTTATATCGATGACGGCCGCCCCACGCCGGATCGCATGGCGCGCACCGTGCGCAATCTGAAGGAGGTCGCGCCCACCTGGTATTTCAACGTGCCGCGCGGCTATGAGGAATTGGTTCACGCCTTCGATCGCGACGCCGATCTGCGAAACCGCTTCTTTTCGCGGGTAAAAATGCTGATGTATGCCGGCGCGGGCATCGCCCAGCACACTTTCGAAGATTTGCAGCGTCTCTCTGTCGAAGCCACCGGCGAGCGCGTCCTGATCGCCTCGGGTCTCGGTGCGACAGAGACAGGCCCGTTTGCGCTCATGTGCACCATCGAGGCCGAAAAGGCAGGCAATGTTGGCATTCCCTCCAAAGGACTTGAGCTCAAGCTGGTGCCCGTCGGAGACAAGCTGGAAGCCCGGTTGAAGGGGCCGAGCATCACGCCCGGTTTCTGGAAGCACCCCGAGCTGACAGAAAAGGCCTTCGACGAGGAAGGGTTTTACAATCTCGGCGATGCGTTGCGCTTTGCCGACGAAAACGACGTCCTCAAGGGCTTTTATTTCGATGGCCGCACGGCTGAAAACTTCAAGCTGCAAACCGGCACCTGGGTGAATGTAGGGCGCTTGCGCACCCTTTTCGTCAATGCCTTCGAAGGCCTGGTCAAGGACCTCGCGATCACCGGCCTCAACCGCGAGTATCTGGGCGCGCTGGTGTTTCCAGATATTCGCGCTGCTCAGGAGATTGCCGGAGACGACAGCCTGACTGGTCGGAAGCTGATGGACCACCGGGAAGTGCGTGCGGCCTATGCGGAAAAGCTGAAGGCTTTCGCAGCCGGAAGCACCGGTTCTTCGACCCTTGTGCGTCGCATGATCCTGCTCGACACGCCGCCCGATATCGACAAGGGCGAGGTGACCGACAAGGGCTCGATCAACCAGCGTGCGGTGATCTCGAACCGCGAGGCCGTGGTCGAGGAACTTTACACCGGCAGCGACCGTGTGATCGACATCAAGACTTGAGGCCCTGCAAAAGATTATTCGCATAATATCAGGAGGCAAGCCATGAACATTTCTGGAAAGACCGCCATTGTCACCGGCGGCGCATCGGGTCTTGGCGCTGCCGTCGTTGCCGACCTGACCATGAAGGGCGCAAAGGTCGCCGTACTCGATCTGAAGCCCGGGGAGGGCGGGGCGCTCAACCTCGTTTGCGACGTCGCCTCCGAACTGACGGTCAAGATGGCACTCGACCAGGTCATGCGCGAACTGGGCACGCCCCAAATCCTGGTCAATTGCGCCGGCATCGGTACCGCCGGCCGGGTCGTCGGGCGCGAGGGCCCGATGGCGCTTGAAACCTTTGAGCGCGTGTTGCGGGTCAACCTCACGGGAACCTTCAACATGATCCGGTTGGTTGGGGCGGCAATGAGCGAGGCCGAGCCGATGGAAGAATCCGAAGATGGCGCCCGTGGCGTCATCGTCTCAACGGCGTCGGTAGCGGCTTTCGACGGTCAGATCGGGCAAGCCGCCTATTCCGCCTCCAAGGGCGGTATCGCAGCCATGACTTTGCCCATTGCGCGCGAATTCGCCCGCTTCGGCATCAGGGTCCTGACCATCGCCCCGGGCATTTTCGAGACCCCGCTCCTGGGCGAGCTGCCCGAGGACGCGCAGCAGGCGCTGGCGGAGGCTATTCCCTTCCCCCCGCGCCTCGGACGGCCGGACGAATTCGCCGAATTCGTCTCCTCCTGCATCGCCAACGATTATCTCAACGGCGAGGTTATCCGCCTCGACGGCGCCGTTCGGCTGGCACCGAAATAGCCACCTGCCGCAGGGCGTCTGTCGGTTCGTCTCGAAGATTTTTCCGCAATTGATGTGCAGCAGCGCCGCAGCTCATCCTATATAATTGGCATCGCCGCCCGAAACAGCGCGGTAGGTGCGAAATGAAGATACTCGTTGCCGAAGACGACAAGCGTTCCTCCGAGTTTTTGTCGCGGGGGCTGACGCAGGAGGGGCATAGCGTCGAGACGGTTGCGGATGGGCGCGATGCGCTGTCCTATTGTCTCTACAACCCCTGCGATCTGCTGATTGTCGACCGCATGATGCCGGGCATGGACGGCCTCTCGGTCGTCAAGTCGCTCAGGGCCGCCGGCCGGCATTTCCCGGTCATCTTCCTCACCGCAATGGGCGATGTCGAGGACCGTGTCGAGGGGCTCATGGCGGGCGGCGACGACTATCTGGTCAAGCCGTTCCATTTCTCCGAGCTTGTCGCCCGCATGGCCGTGATCAGCCGCCGGCCCGCCGAGGGGGCGGAGGTCACCCGGCTCGTCGTGCATGATCTCGAACTCGATCTGTTGACGCACTCGGCCAGGCGCGGCGAGCACAACATCGAGCTTCAGGCCAAGGAATTCGCCCTGCTCAAGATCCTCATGCAGAATGCGGGCCGGATCATCACCAAGACCATGCTGCTCGAAAAGGTCTGGGATTTCAGCTTCGATCCGCAAACGACAGTTGTCGAAACCCATATGAGCCGGCTGCGCGCCAAAATCGACAAGCCCTTCGCCATCCCGCTGATCCATACCACCAGAAACTCGGGATATTCGATCCATGGCCCTCGCTAGAACCGCGCAAGGGGCCCGCGCCACTTCGGGCGACGCCTTTAGGGTCATGGTCTTCGTTGTTCTGATCATGCTGGCGGTGCTGGGCGAGGCCGGATGGATTGTCTATCAGAAGACCACGAGTTCCCTCGAGGACGAGTTGAAGTCGCACATCCTCGAAGACTTCGAACTGGTGCGGGACGCCTATCAGGCCGATGGTGATCAGGGCATGGTGGGGTTCGCCGATTGGGACAACAAGACCCACGCGCAGACGGCATTTTCCTTCGGCATCTTCACGCTCGACGGCCAGCACATCGCCGGGACCATTCAGCAACCCCCGGGGTTCGTCGGCTGGGGCGAGATGGAGCTCGTCACCCCGGCGGGAACCGGTCCCATCCTCGCCCTCTCGGAGCCCATGGGGGACCGGCAATTGGTCATCGGCCGGTCGGTGAAGGTCGCCAGGGTGGTCGGGGATGCCGTCCTGCAATCGCTGGCGATCGCCGGCGGCTTGATCGCAGTGGCCGGGCTGGCCACCGCATTTTTCTTCGGCAGGATTTCCTCCCGCAAACTCCGCGTCATGGCTGATGCGCTCGATGAGGTGTCTCGCGGCAATTCCGAAGCCAGGGTGCCGGTCGGCAAATCAGGGGATCAGATCGACTATGTTTCCCGGCAGGTGAACGCGCATCTTGATCGGTTGAGCGAGCTCATGGCGACCCTGCGCCATACAGCCATCGCCATCGCGCATGATTTGCGCTCGCCCCTCAACCGGGTCTCCATCCTTCTCCAGGATGCCTCCCAGGCAAAGGACAAGCGGGAAATTCTTGCGCAGGTCGAAACGGCGCACAAGGAACTCGTCGGTCTCAAGGGGGTGCTCGACACGATCATGCGCATATCGCGCATCGAATCCTCCGATGACACCAGCGCGTTTGAAGTCTCTGAAATTGCGCCGCTTCTCGAAGATCTGGTTCAGACTTTCGAGCCCGTGCTGGAGGCGCAGCGCCAGCATATTGTCTTTCGACCGCCCTCAAACCCCGGGCTCGCGATCTTCTGCGACCGTCACATGATCCAGCAGATGGTCGTCAATCTCATCGAGAATGCCGAACGCTACGCTGGGGAGGGCGCCAGAGTGGAAGTTCGGATGTTCGAGCGGAATGGCCGTCCCGTCATTGTCGTTGCCGACAATGGGCCCGGCATCGCCCTGGAGAAAAGAGCCTTGGTCGTGAAGCCCTTCTTCCGTCTCAGCCCGGAGAGAAGTAGCGACGGCACGGGGCTTGGTCTCGCGCTGGTGCATGCCATCGCCACCAGGCATCGTGCGATCGTGGAACTTGCCGATAATCATCCCGGCCTCAGGGTAACGATTACTTTCCCGCCAGTGGAGCGTTTCCGGCCACCTGCGCCCCAGACGGACAGTGCCGCCGCGGCCGCAGAAAACGGCAAGAAAGGCGCGCCGCTGCGTGCACGGCGAAAATTCGCTCGGCCATAACAAAGCTTACAGGGATGTATATCCGCCGGGAGGTCCGGCAAAACCTGGCGCCTCATAGTTTCGAGGGCCCGGAAATGCTTGTGCAAGAGGCTATGGTGGACCGCGGACTATATCTTCTCGTCATTGCGGCGATCATGGCCGCCGGATTCGCCTACGTCGTGATAGGTCGCATTGCGGTATCGCCTGCCTCATCCACGCCGCCTTCGGTCTCCGACACCGCCAAAGTTCCCGCCGGGCACCCGGGATAGCCGGTTCATCACTTGCCGACAGCATGGTTCGGCGACGGACTCAACTGCGTGGCGCGCTCGTCAAATCAAAAGGGGCGGGACCTGAAGTCTCGCCCCCCGGGGCTTCCTCTTCGATGGCTACTTGGCCGCAACGATCGTCGTGGCGTTGTTGGTCTTGCCGCTGAGGGAGTAGTCGATATTGACCTTTTCGCCGACCTTCAGGGCAGAGAAGTCACACTTGGCCGGGAACTGATATACGGCCTTGTCAGCCAGGGTGACGGTGCAGGCTTTGGCGTCCATGGATTTGATGGTGCCAGTCGCCATGGTGCTGGCCGCCATGGCGATCGACGGCACTGCAATGGATGCAATCAGGGCAACGGGAAGAAGAACACGCATGGGAATCTCCTTTGGAAGAACGGTTTCGCTGCCCGACGTCAGGCAACGGCCGGCGCTGAAGGCGACGGCGCCGGGAGATTTGCATGCGTGCTTTGCGGGGCGCTCAAGCCAACCATACAAGCGTGCAAGGTTAACCGCCTTGTGTCACCTCGATCCCTGGGCGGCCGCCTCAGTGCGCAATCGAGTATCCCGCCGCCTGTGCGTCGCGGGCCAGATCCCTCACGGTTTCCAGTGAAAAGGCCACGAGGTCCGTGCCTACCAGATGCCGTTTGTCGAGAATTGCCGGTGGCAGAGCGATCGCATGTGTGCCGGCGGCTTCCGCTTGGAAGACGTTGAAAAGCTCCCTGCAGCTTGCCCAAAGCAATTGGGCCCTCGGCTTGTAGGCCAGGATTTCCCGGGCGGCGGCCATGAACGGCACAGGATCCCGTCCCGTATCGGCGAGATGACCGGCGAAGACCGAGATCATGGCCGGTCCCGTTTGCGCCAGCCCAGCGGTCGCGATCCGCACCTGGTCCAGCGTCAGGATGGCCGTGACGTTGATCGGAATGTCGTCATTGGAAAGCCGGCGGATGACCTCTAGCGTGTTCTGACCTTGCGCGTTCGTGATTGGGATGCCGACATGGATGTTGGTGCCCCAGGTCGAGACGATCCTGGCCTCTCGTTCCATTGCCTCCAGATCGTTGGAAAATATCTCGATCGAGATCGGCTTGCCTTGAGCGGCAGCCGCAGCTTCCTGGGCGAAGGCCCCGTAGTTGCTGACCCGGGCAAGGCGCAGCAGCGACGGGCTTGTGGTGAACCCATGGATGAGCGCGTCGGAAGCTGCGGAGCGGATGGCTGCAAGGTCGCTTCCCTCCATGAAAATCTTGATGCGGAGCGCTTCGAGAGAAGGCATGTCAGCCACCATTTCCCGCGATGGAGAGGTCATGACAAAGGCACCATTGACTGGCGCGCACCGGCGCGCGACGGTGGCAAATCTCGAGAGCTGATTGCGAAGGCATAGACCTGCCGCCGGCCCGTCGGCCATTGATGCAGATCAAGGCCTGTGTCAGGCCCGAGACCATATGTTTTGATGTGATCACGGGTCCTGCCCATTTCGCCGCTCCGATGGTCCTGGAGTTTACCGATGAGAGTAGGTGCGAAGGGCGGCAGCTTGCATTGATCCAAATCGGCTTTCCTGCTGCGTTTCAGCAGAACCGCGGCAGAAGCGGCAGACTGTGGGAGGACGCCCATGTGCCTCGGCGTACCAATGCGGATCATCGAGCGGATCGGCCATACGGCCAGATGCGAGGCGATGGGTATCGAGCGCGAGGTCAATCTCTTCCTCCTGCAGCACGAGGAGGTCGGCCCCGGGGATCTGGTCATGGTCCATGTGGGCTACGCCATCCAGAAGATGAGCGAAGAGGCGGCCCGCACGGCTTGGGATCTGTACGAGCAGGCTTTGAGCGGCGAAGTCACGGCAGCGGACCATGCATGAGTTCTCCATATGCAGGGGGCTGATTGAGCAGGCGGCCGGGATTGCCAGAGCCCATGGCGATGCAAAGATCGCCGTCATCGAGATTGTGGTCGGCGACCTGGCAGGCGTCGAAGTCCCGTTGCTGGAGCGCGCTTTCCGCGCCAGCAGGGCAGAAAGCCCTGCACATCACGCCAATCTGGTGATCGAGCGCAGGCCGGTTAGCGTCAGGTGCCAGACGTGTCATGCCGAGTGCGAGGCCTCCGTCGGCAAATTTTTCTGCTCGGCGTGCGGAAGCCGCGATGTGCGGTTCACCGGCGGGGACGAACTGCTGCTCAAGAGCGTTGGATTGGTGCCACGCGGGACCCCGATAGGAATTGCGGAGCCTGCCGATGTGCACTGAATGCGGGTGCGGCGACCACCGCAGCGCGCTGTCGGCCAGCGAAAAGATGGTGACCGTACCCGTCATGTCCTCTCTGATGAGCGTCAATGACAGGCAGGCCGCCCACAATCGCACCCATTTTGCGCAAACCGGCACGCTCGTTCTCAACCTCATGTCCGGCCCTGGATCGGGAAAGACCAGCCTTTTGGAAGCGACGATCGAAGCGCTGGGTCCCGAATACCGGATAGCGGTCATCGAAGGAGACCTCGAGACCGAGAACGACGCTGAGCGCATTCGCAAAAAGGGCGTTCCCGCCATTCAGATCACAACAGGACAGGCCTGCCATCTCGATGCGGAAATGGTGCATGAAGCTCTGCATCGGCTCGATCTCGAAAGCATCGACATTTTGTTCATCGAGAATGTCGGCAATCTCGTTTGCCCTGCCGGGTTCGACCTGGGCCAGCACGCCAATGTGGTGTTGCTGTCGGTGACCGAGGGCGATGACAAACCGGCCAAATATCCGGTGATGTTCCGCGCCGCCGATCTGGTGTTGCTCTCGAAAAGCGATCTGCTGGCCGTGCTCGACGATTTCGAGCCCCAAAGGGCCGAAGCGCATGTGCGTAGCCTCGCCAACGCAGCACCGGTTTTAAGCGTCTCATCCCGCCACGCTGGGGCCCTGGCGCCATGGCTCGACTGGCTGCGAAGGGAACGTGGGCAGGTCCTTCGAAAACGAGCGGCAGCGGAGTAGCACATGCCGGATGCAAAAGCCTGGCTCGATCGGATAACGGGCTTGCCGCTTCCAGAGCGCGTCCGTGTCATGAATGTCTGCGGCGGGCACGAGCGCTCGATTTCCATGGCCGGGTTGCGCGGCGTGTTGCCGGAGGCGATCGAGCTCATCCCCGGTCCCGGCTGTCCGGTCTGTGTCTGTCCGGAGGAGGACGTCTACGAGGCTGTCAGGCTCGCCATGCATCCCGGCGTCCGCCTCGTGGCTTTCGGGGACATGCTGCGGGTGCCGGCAAACGTGCCCAAAAAGGAGCCGCGCTCGCTCGAACAGGCGCGCGCCGCCGGCGGGCAGGTGGTGCCGATTGCTTCCCCGCAGGAGGCGGTAAAAATTGCGCTTGAACATCCCGATGAGCAGGTGGTCTTTTTCGCCGCCGGCTTCGAGACGACGACAGCGCCCGTCGCCGGCCTTCTGGCGCAAGGGGTGCCCGGGAACCTGTCGATCCTCTTGTCCGGGCGGCTGACCTGGCCCGCCGTCAAGATGCTGCTCGACAGCGACACGCCCGGTTTCGATGCGCTCATTGCGCCGGGCCATGTCGCAACCGTCATGGGCACGCGGGAATGGAATTTCGTTCCCGAAGAGCATGGCATCCCCGCCGCCGTGGCGGGGTTTGAGACGGAAAGCCTGCTCGCGGCGCTCTATTCGGTGCTGCGGCAAAGTCTTGAAGGCGAGGCTTTTCTCGACAATTGCTATGCCAATGTCGCCCGGCCCGATGGCAATCCGACTGCGCGCAAACTCCTGGCTCAGACCATGGATGTTTACGACGCAAACTGGCGTGGGATCGGCACCATCCCGGCATCGGGCTTCGCTCTGAAACCGGAACTTGCCGGCCACGACGCCCGCGCTCGGTTCGGGGCCGAAGCCGAGCGCACCGGCAAGCGCATCGGCGAAATGCCCCCGGGCTGCGATTGCGCCCGCGTGGTGCTCGGCAAGCTCTACCCCAACCAGTGCGCCCTCTATGGCAAAGCCTGCACGCCGCGCAATCCAATCGGCCCCTGCATGGTCTCGGATGAAGGCGCGTGCCGCATCTGGTGGGCGTCTGGCGTGCGGACGGAAGCCGCTGGCGCAACGGCCCGGTATTGAGGTGAGAGTGTCGGCCGCACCTCACGCCGCCCGCACGATCATTGTGAATGGCCGCGTCCAAGGTGTGGGGTTCCGCCCCTTCGTTTACCGGCTTTCCCAGCGCTTCGGCGTGGCAGGACATGTCCGCAACGATGCGGGCGCGGTTATCATCCACGCTGAGGGCGAGGTGCCGGATCTCGACCGGTTCCAGCAGGCGTTGATCTCGGAGGCGCCGCCGCTGGCGCGCCCGTTGATCAGTGCCTGCACGGATGCGCCCTGCGAAGGGGCGGAGGCGTTCGCGATCCTGAAGAGTGCTGCGCAAGCGCCAGCGGACATCCATCTGCCGCCCGACCTCTTTTGCTGCGATGAATGCCTGTCCGAGATGCAGGACCCGCAAGCGCGGCGCTATCGCTATCCTTTCACCAATTGCACCCAATGCGGTCCGCGCTACACCATCATCAGGCATCTGCCCTATGACCGCCCCGCGACCAGCATGGCGGGGTTCGCCATGTGCCCCGCTTGCCGATCCGAATACGAGAACCCGGGCGACCGGCGCTTCCATGCCGAGCCTCTGGCCTGCCCGCAATGCGGTCCCAAACTGCAATTTGTGCGAGCCGGTCAGCCTGACAGCGAAGGGGACGCGGCGTTGGCGGAAGCGATTGAGCTGCTGAGGCAAGGCGGCATCGTCGCGGTGCGCGGCATCGGCGGTTATCATCTGATGTGCGATGCGGCCAATGACGATGCCGTCGCCCGTTTGCGGCAGCGCAAGCATCGGCCGGCCAAGCCGTTGGCGGTGATGTTTCCGCAGACCGGATCAGACGGCCTTGCGGCGGTGCGGAAAGCTGTGTTGCCATCGGAGCTGGAAGCCGAAGCACTAGCCGCACCGGAGCGTCCGATCGTGCTTGTTCGCAAGCTGGAGAATTGCCCCCTGAGCCCGCTCCTGGCGCCCGGCCTTACCGAACTCGGCGTCTTCCTGCCCTATGCGCCGCTGCATCATCTTCTGCTCCAGGATTTTGGCCGACCGCTCGTTGCGACGTCGGGCAATATCAGCGGCGAACCGGTCATCACCGCGTCTGAGGACGCGGACGCGCGGCTCGGAAAGGTGGCCGACGCCTTCCTCCATCACGACCGGCCCATTATCCGCCCCGCCGATGATTCCGTTGTCCGCGTCATCGATGGTATTGCCCGCCCGCTGCGGATCGGCCGCGGACTGGCGCCCATCGAGCTCGAACTGCCGGATGAACTTGAGCGCCCGGTCGTGGCCGTTGGCGGGCATATGAAGGCGGCGGTGGCGCTTGGCTGGGGACGCCGTGCTGTCATTTCGCCACATATCGGCGAACTCGACAGCGCGCGCGCTCAAACTGTCTTCGAACAGGTTACCGGCGATCTGCAGAGCCTTTATCAGGTGAAAGCGGAGGTCATCGTCTGCGATGCCCATCCCGGTTACGCCAGTACGCGCTGGGCCCGTGCGCAGGGGATTACCCGTCGTCGCGGTCCAGCACCACATGGCGCACGCCTCGGCGCTGGCGGGCGAATATCCCGACATTGCGCGCTGGCTTGTTTTCGCCTGGGACGGCATCGGCATGGGCGCCGACGGCACGCTCTGGGGCGGTGAGGCCTTCACGGGATCGCCCGGGGCGTGGCGGCGCGTTGGCAGCCTGCGCCAATTCCGCGTTACGGGCGGCGATCTTGTGGGCCGCGAGCCATGGCGGTCCGCGGCAGCGCTTTGCTGGGAAACAGCAGCGGGCTTTGCCCCGAACATTCCCGGCGCCGAGCTCGTCCGGCAGGCCTGGGAACGCGGCCTCAACACCGTTGCCACCTCTTCGGTGGGCCGGCTTTTCGATGCGGCGTCAGCGCTCGTTCTTGGACTGAATGCCACCAGCTTTGAGGGGCAGGGGCCGATGATGCTGGAATCCCTCGCGCAGGATTGCGACGAGGCGGTGGATCTCGATCTGGTCGAGGCGGACGGCGCCCTGCGCATCGATTGGGCGCCCTTGCTGCCCATGCTCGCCGACACCGGAATTGCCCCCTCAGGCCGTGCGTCGATCTTCCATGAGAGCGTGGCGCGCGCCTTGGTGCGACAGGCGGACGTGCTGGCAATGCGCGAAAAGGTCGACGCGATCGGTTTGACGGGCGGCGTTTTCCAGAACCGTCGCCTGACCGAACGCGTCGCCAATCTGCTGCGCGCGCGGAGCCTCGATGTTCGGGTGCCCGCACGCCTGCCGCCCAACGATGGCGGTCTGGCCTTCGGACAACTCGTCGAGGCCCTTCATACCGGGGTTCCGACAACAGAAAGCCTGCCTGATGCTTGAAGACCGTCACGTCACCCTCGCGCATGGAAATGGCGGCCGTCATATGCGCGAACTCATCGAGGAGATTTTCGCAAAACAGCTGGGTCGGTCGGACCTCGATGTGACCGCCGATGCCGTGCCTTTCGCGCTGGACGACGGCGCCGTCCCGCTCGTCACCACCGACGGCTTCACCGTTCAGCCGCTCGAATTTCCCGGCGGTGACATCGGCTCGCTGGCCGTCAACGGCACCGTCAACGATCTTGCCGTCGCCGGAGCGCGTCCGCGTTACCTCACTCTCAATGCCATCATCGAGGAAGGTCTCGAGATCGCCCAGCTTGAGCGGATCGTGAAGAGCCTCGGCGCGGCGGCCAACAAGGCCGGGGTCAGCGTTCTTGCGGGCGACACCAAGGTTGTGCCGCGCGGGCAGGGGGGAGGTCTATATTTCGGCGTCACCGGCATAGGCGCGCGCCCGCGGAACCGTAAACTCGGGCTTGGCCAAATTTCCAAGGGTGACCGCATTCTCGTCAGCGGACCCGTCGGCGATCACGGTGTTGCCGTCATGCTCGCCCGTGGCGATTTCGATCTCAAGGGATCGGTGCGCTCGGACTGCGCGTCGGTCGCGCCTCTGACCGAATCCATCGCGGACATGGAGGAGGTCCGTTTCATGCGCGACCCTACGCGCGGCGGCTTGGCGACTGTCGTGCACGAGATCGCCGCCTTCACCGGCCATGACGCACATCTGCGCGAAAGGGATATTCCCGTCCGTGATCCGGTGCGCTCGGTCTGCCACATGCTCGGCTACGATCCTTATTATCTCGCATGCGAGGGGCGGGTGGTGGCGATTGTGGCGCCCGAGCGCGCAGAGGATGCGCTTGCGGCCTGGCGGTGCCTCGCCGACGGCGCTGATGCCGCGATCGTCGGCGAGATTGCCGGCGGCACCGGCAGGGTTATCCTTGAGACCGGCATCGGAGGCACGCGCGTTCTCGACGAACTGGAGGACGACCCGCTCCCCCGCATCTGCTGAGGCGCGGGGTTTCAGTCCTTCAGCTTGGCGGCCAGCGCCCGTCTCATTTCGTCTTCGATCGTTTGCGCCACCGTCTCGACGGCCCGCATAACGCGCGTGGACGGGCCGGTGCCGTGCGCAAATGTCTGCCCCTCGATGGCAAAGACCGTGCAGATTCCCGGCAGGATGCCAAAGGCCCGCGCCAACTCGATCGCCTGCGCCACCCCAAAGCCGTGCGTCGAGACGCCGAAAGCGGCTTCGGGCAGGGGGGCGCGGCGCACGTCGAAGCGGTGGATATCGCCCGCCTTTGCGCCGGACTGGCACGCATCGACAAGCCAGACCGCCTCCGCATCCTCCAGCAGCTCCAATATTTCTGTCGCTTCCCCGCCTGCCTCCCGGATCTCGCACCCCGGCAGGTCCAGTGTCGACAGCAGGCGGGCAACGGCGCGTCCCGCCCCATCATCCCCGCGATCCCGATTGCCGACACCGATGACGCGCGCCGACATTGTCATCCCCGGTCGATCTCGAGCTTGAGGAAGTGCGTGGCGCAGGAAATACAGGGATCGTAATTGCGGATGGTTTGCTCGCAGCGATGTTGCAGCGCCTCTTCCGGCTGATCGAGCAGGTCGCCGACAAAACTCATCAGATCTTCCTCGATGGAGGGTTGATTCTGCGAGGTCGGCGGCACGATCTTGGCCTCTGCGATCTTGCCGTCCGCGCGCAGCCTGTAGCGGTGGTAGAGCAGGCCGCGCGGCGCCTCGGTCGCCCATTGGCCCGTGCTCGCGCGCGGCTCCACAGGCACGAAAGGAGCGTCTGGCTGCACATACTCGCCGATCAGACGCAGGGCTTCCTCGACCGCATAATAAACCTCAACGGCCCGCACCACGATCGATCGATAGGGATTGGTTACGCGTCGCTCCAGCCCGGCCTCCTGCGCAACCTGCTGCGCTGCCGGGGAGAGCTGGTCGAAATCGAGATTGTAGCGGGCGAGCGGACCGCACAGATAGCTCGATCCATCGAGCATATGGCTATGCAGCGCATTGGAGCGCGCAACATGCGTCTCGGTGAAATGCGTCTCGTAATCGGCGGCCGCGATGTCGAGGCCGCGATTGGAAACGATCCGCCCCTCGTTGAACGGGTATTCGTCGGGGTGGCTGAGGGCGACGAAGGTATAGTCCCGCTCATGATCGGGAAACTCGAACCCGGCCACCCAAGCCACGATATCGCGTGCCGCATCCTGCGCCCATTTCAGTTTTTCAGTCAGCTCGGCAAAATCACGCTTGTGCGGCACCTTGTAGAAGCCGCCGACACGCACATTGATCGGGTGGATTTCGCGCCCGCCGATCAAGGTCATGATGTCATTGCCGGCCTTCTTGAGCGCGAGCGCCTTCTGCACCGTCTCCGGATGGTCCCGGGCCATTTCCACTCCGCCCGCATAGCCGAGAAAATCGGGCGCATGCAGCATGGCCAGATGCAGCACGTGGCTTTCGATCCACTCGCCGCAATAGAGCAGGCGCCTCAGCGCGCGTAAGGGACCATCGACCTTGATCCCGAACGCATTTTCCATCGCCTGCACCGAACTCATCTGATAGGCGACCGGGCAGATGCCGCAAATGCGCGCCGTGATGTCGGGAGCTTCGGAAAAGTCACGGTCGCGCAGCAAGGCTTCGAAAAAGCGCGGCGGCTCGTAAATCCTGAGTTCGGCCCGGTCCACCTTGCCATCGCGCACGACCAGCTTGAACGCGCCTTCGCCTTCCACCCGCGCCAGCACATCGACCTTGACGGTTCTGTTGCCCCTGTCCTCAGTCATGGCGCGAGCTCTCCTGCCGGAAGGCCGGGGCGTGGGCGTTGAAGGTGCGGTAGATGCGCTTCAGCGCATCCTCGGTCATGCCCAGCTCCGCCAGCTGCCCGCTCAATGACACGGGGTTGGGCGTTTCCTTCGGGCCAAAACACCCATAGCAGCCGCGATTGTAAGAAGGGCAGAGCGCCCCGCAGCCGGCATGGGTGACGGGGCCGAGGCAGGGTGCGCCATGGGCGACCATGACGCAGACATTGCCTTTGAGTTTGCATTCGATGCAGGTGGCATGCGGCGGCGTCGCCGGTTTCCGTCCGGCCAGGAAGGCGGAGATCACCTCGATGAGCTGGTGCTTGGAGATCGGACAGCCGCGCAATTCGAAATCGACCGGCACGTGCTCGCCGATGGGGGTCGAACTCGCCAGCGTGTCGATATAGTCAGGATGCGCGTAAACGATCGAAGTGAATTCCCGCACATCGGCAAAATTGCGCAGGGCCTGAATGCCACCGGCCGTGGCGCAGGCGCCGATCGTCACCAGCTTTTTCGAGCGCCGGCGGATGTCGTGAATGCGCTCGGCATCGTGCGGCGTGGTGATCGACCCCTCAACCAGCGTCAGATCGTACAGCCCCTTGTCTTCGGATCGCGTGGCTTCAGGGAAATAGGCAATCTCGATGGCGCCGGCGATGCCAAGTAATTCGTCCTCGCAGTCCAGCAAGCTCAACTGGCATCCATCGCAGGAGGAGAATTTATAGACCGCCAGCCTTGGCTTTCCGGTTTCCGCCATCGGTTCAGAACTCCTTGACTGTCATCAGCGGCCCGATGTGAGCGGCGGAGAAAACGGGGCCGTCCCTGCACACGAAAACGGGTCCGAACTGGCAGTGACCGCAAAGCCCCACGCCGCATTTCATGTTGCGTTCCATGGAGAGATAGATGTCGGTTGCCGCGACGCCGGCATCGCCAAGCGCGGCCATCGAGAAGCGCATCATGATCTCGGGCCCGCACACAAAAGCTGCCGTGTCGTCGGCATCGAAGCTGGCATGCGCGATCAGCTTGGTGACGACGCCGACATGGCCATGCCAATCGCCGGCCGCGTGATCGACGGTCACCTCGATATCCATGTCGAGCCGGCGCCGCCAATGCTCCAGCTCGTGCCGGAAGAGGATTTCCTCGGGGCCGCGCGCTCCATAGAGCAAGGTGACAGTGCCGAAGCGCTCACGCTCCGCCATAAGCCGGTAAAGCGCGGGGCGCAGCGGCGCCAGTCCCAGCCCACCGGCGATGACCATCACGTCCTTGCCCGCAGCCGCATCCATGGGCCATCCCGCCCCGAAGGGACCACGTACGCTGACGGCCTCGCCTACCTCGACCCGTGTAAGGGCCGCGGAGACCGCGCCCACCGCGCGGATCGTGTGGACGAGCCGGCCAGTCTCCGCGGCGTCGCCAGAAAAACTGATCGGCACCTCGCCGATGCCCGGCAGGCCGAGCATGTTGAACTGGCCAGGCACGAACGGCTCCGTCCCCTCGGGCACGCCAAGATCGAGCGTCACCACGTCGGCGAGTTCCTTGCGCTTGCTCAAGACAGGGGCGAAGCGCGGCAACATGGGATCGATTGCGGCCGGTGCATGGACCATCAGGTCAGCTCTGCTTTCCATAGACGTCCAGCACCTGAAGCCGCGCCGTGTGCAGGCGGTCCTCGAGCACCGGGGTGAACCGCTTCATCATCTCATAGCCGAGATCGTGGTCGGCCTCGCATTTGTCGCGCAGGCATTTGGCGTCGATGGAAATGGCGCGGGTCAACTCAAGAGCACGGGCGTCGAAGCGCCAGCGATAGGGCGGCACCAGCCAGGCCAGCCCGATCACCTCGTCCGGCCCAACCGTCTGGAAGGTCAGCGGGCCGCGTTCCGGCGACAGGATTTCGAGCGCCACCCGCCCATGCCTGACGAAAAAGATCTCGTTGGTGGCCTCGTTCTCGTGAAAGAGATATTGGCCGGCTTCGAAGCGCACATTCTTTGCGCAACCGGTCACGAGCTTGCGGAACGCATCGTTGACGCCAGCGAAGAAGCGGTGCTCGCCGACGATCCGCTCAAGACTTTCGACCGTCATTCACGCGCCTCCCGTGCCGGTGTTATCCGCGCGGATCGCGGCGACTTCTTCCGTGATGTCTATGCCCACCGGACACCAGGTGATGCAGCGTCCGCAGCCCACGCAGCCGGAGGTGCCGAACTGGTCGATCCATGTCGCCAGCTTGTGGGTCATCCATTGGCGATAGCGTGACCGGGTGGATTGGCGCACGCTGCCGCCATGAATGTAGGTGAAGTCCGTGGTGAAACAGGAATCCCAGCGCTGGGTGCGTGCCGTATCGAGGCCATTGAGATCGTTGTGGTCCTCCACGCTGGTGCAAAAGCAGGTCGGGCAAACCATGGTGCAGTTGGCGCAGGAAAGACACCTGTCGGCCACCTCGTCCCAACGCGGATGGTCGAGATTTTTGAGCAATAGATCATGCAGATCGTCGGACCGCATCTGCCGTCCCATACTGTTCGCCGTCTCGGAGACGACAGCATCGGCATGGCCCATTTCCTCCCCGGTCGCGGCACGTGAGGGTAGGCGGTCGAGCATCGTTCGCCCGGTCTCCGATCCGGCCTCGCAAACCATTGCCCCATCGCCGATCTCGGTCAAAACGAGGTCGTAACCGCTCTCGGCCCTGGGGCCGGTGTTCATCGAGGCGCAGAAACAGGTGCCCCCGGCCTTGGAGCAGTTGACGGCAACCAGGAAGGCGCCTTTGCGACGCGCCGCATAGTGGGGATCGACATGCGGCCCTTCCAGAAACACCGTGTCCTGGATGGCGATCGCGTTCAGTTCGCAGGCCCGGACACCGAAAAAGGCAAAGGGGCGATCGGGATCCGCGCCTGCCTCAACTGTCACATTTTGCCCGTCGCGTTTTGCGCGCCAAAGTGTCTGCAGGGGAGGGTGCAGGAACTTCTTCCAGGAGTGCGGCCCTACCGCATAGCCGAAGAGCTTTTCGTCATCGGTCCTTTCGAGCCGATAGCGTCCGCCGTCCTGCGAATCGGTCCAGCCTTTCGGAAAATCCGACACGCTCGAGATGTCGTCATAGACGATGGCCTGGGCCTCAAGGCGTGGGCCAATTGTACGATAGCCTTCCGCCTGCAGCGCATCGATCAGCGCTTGCAGCCCGCCGGGCCCGATGATGACGGGCCCGCTCCCTTCACCGTGCGGTGTGGCGCCGGGCACTGACATATCTGGTTTTCCTGAGCGCGGCTCCATGAACGATCTCCGATTGCGCACCCTTTATGAAGGCTGCGTCAAGTCCTCGCCTTGCGCTGCATCAATGCAGCCTGCGTGGACCTGGCCTATTCCCGCGCCAGCGCCTCCACAGGGTCGAGCCGCGCGGCGGAGCGGGCTGGGACGAAGCCGAAGATCACCCCGATCAGGCTGGAGCTGATGAAAGCCGCGATGATCGTCGCGAGTGAATATTGAAGGCGCGCGCCGGAGATGAAATGCGTCAACGCGCTGCCGATCCCGAAGCTGAGCGCCACTCCGAGCAAGCCGCCGACGAAGCAAACCAGCACCGCCTCGATGAGGAATTGCTGCAATATGTCGCCGCGCCTCGCGCCTACCGCCATGCGGATACCGATTTCCCTTGTGCGCTCCGAGACGGACACCAGCATGATGTTCATCACCCCGATCCCGCCCACGATCAGCGATATGACGGCGATCATCGAGATCAGCAGCGTCAGCGTTTGTGTCGTCGACTGGATCGTTTCTCGGATCGTGTTGGTGTTCTGCACGAAGAAATCCTGCCGCCCTTCATGAAGTTTCGTCAGCAGGGCTGTGATGTCGTCCTGGGCGGCCTGCATGTCGTAAGTGTCTGACACCCGCACGGTGATGTTCTGCAGATAGTTTCGCCCCATGATGCGTGTCATGGCGGTGGTGTAGGGGACAAAGATGTTGGGTTGCCCGCTGCCCGGTCCGAATGTGGCGGTCGTGCTGGTGACCCCGATGATGACCACCGGCACATTGCTGACGATGATCACCTGCCCGAGCGGGTTGGAGCGCCCTGGAAAAAGGGTCTTGGCGGCGTTGTCATCGATCACCGCTTGCTGCGAAAGCTGCGCGACGTCCTGTTCGGAAAAGCCGAGCCCCTGGGTGAACTGGGTCCCGTTCACCCGGAAATATTGGGCGCCGACGCCCTGCACCTGGGCGGTGACGGAAACATCGCCCGCAAGGATTGTCTGATTGGTGGAGACCCTGGGGCTGACGCTGTCGGCATAGGGCTGTTGCGCCAGAAACTGTGCATCGGACGGCACCAGCGAATGCACGCCACCCGAGCGTTGATCGCCAAATCCCGAACCGGGGAATATGTTGATCGTGTTGGTGCCGATGGCCGATATCCGCTCCAGCACAACTTGCTGGCTGCCTTGCCCGAGCGCTACCACGGTTACGACCGAGGCAATGCCGATGATGATCCCCAGCATGGTCAGGAAGGTGCGCAGCTTGTGCGCGACCATGGCCCTGATCGCCATGCGCAGGGCCTCGGTCAGCCGGTCGGCGCCTCTCCGCCAGGCGGCGCCGCGACCCGAGGGCGCCGCCCTGAAGCTTGGGCTCCGCCTGCGGCGGTCTTACCCGCCGGTCTGCCACGATGCGCCCGTCGGAGATCTCCACGATGCGTTCCGCTCGCTCCGCAACGGCGGCGTCATGGGTAACGACGATGAGGGTGTGGCCTTCTTCATGCAACTCGTCCAGCAGCGTCAGCAACTCGCCGCCGCTGCGTGAATCGAGCGCGCCGGTCGGCTCGTCCGCCAGAATGACTTCGCCGCCATTCATCAGGGCGCGAGCGACCGAAACACGTTGCTGCTGCCCGCCCGAGAGTTCGTTTGGCCGGTGGGTCAGCCGCTCCCCCAGCCCAAGCCGTGTGAGAAGCGTTATGGCCCGGTCCTGCCGGTCCTGCCCATCCGTTCCCGCATAGATGGCGGGGATTTCGGTGTTCTCGATCGCATCGAGTTCGGGCAGAAGCTGGTAGCGCTGAAAGATGAAGCCGAAATGCTCGCGTCGCAGCGCCGCCAGTTCGTCCGGATCGAACGTGGAAATGTCGCGGCCGTCGAAGGTGTATTGCCCGGATGTGGGACTGTCGAGGCACCCCAGAATGTTCATCAGCGTCGACTTGCCCGAGCCCGAGGGACCCATGATGGCGACCATTTCCCCGCGCTCGATTGTGAGGTCGATGTCATTGAGCACGGCAATGGATTGTTCGCCGCTCTGGAACCTGCGCCCAAGACCCTTGAGGGCGATGATGGGTGCGCGTCTCGCACCGGGGGCGGGCCCCGGCGTGGGCCTGATGCCGATGGGCGTTGCCTCGTTCATGGCCTCCTGCTCCCGGTCATAGGCCGAGCGGGCCGCCGAAGCGCCGGCTCCCGCCGGAACCACCGTTGCTGCCGGGGGCCGGCGGGCTGCCGCCGGTGGTCACCACCAGCTGGCCTTCGTCCAGGCCGCTTTCGATGGAAGCCATGACATTGGTGTTGATGCCGACGGTGACGGGGACGGAGCGCGTCGTATGCGTTACCGGGTCATAGACGGTTACCGCATCGCCGCCATTTCGGCCTCTGTGCACCGCTGAAGAGGGGACCAGAAGCGCATTGGCTTCCTTCTTCAGCACGATGGTGACATTGGCCGTCATCGCAATCCTGAGTTTGTGATCGGGATTGGGCACCTCGAACAGGCCGTCATAATAGATCGCGGTAGAGGTCGAGGCGATGCCGGTGTCCGACGTGCCGATGGCCTGGGGCGCCGGATTGATCGCGCGCAGCGTGGCGGCGATCTTGTGGCTGGGGTCGCCAAGAAGGGTGAAATAGACGTCCTGACCAGGCTGCACCTTGGTCACGTCTGCTTCAGAGATTTGCGCATCGATGATCATCGTATCGAGGTCGGCGATCTTGACGATCGTCGGCGATGCCTGCTGGGCGCTCACCTGCTGTCCCTGGCTGACGAGCACCGCGACCACCGTGCCGGCGCTCGGCGCATCGATCTGCGTTTCCCTGAGATTGTGCTGTGCCGTGCTGACGGCGATCTGGGCCTGGTTGATGGCGGCGTTCGTCTCGTCGATTCTGGCTTTGGCCACGTCGTAACCGGCTTGCGCGCTCTGTAAATCGGCCTGTGAGAGCAGACTTTGACCGGCCAGCGACTTTGCGCGGGTGAGGGCCGCCTGGTTCTGCTCCAGCGTTGCCTGCTGTTCCGCCAATTGCGCCTTGGCGATTGCCAGCGCCGCCTGCGAGGAATTGACGGCATTTTGTTGCTGCGTGGAATTGATCTGGGCGATGGGGTCGCCGGCCTTCACCACGTCCCCAACCTTGACGTAGAGCTTCTGGATGGGGCCTGACACTTGCGCCCCGACGCTGACGACGGAATTGGCCTGCAAAGAGCCTGTGGCCAGCACGGTCTGCTGGATGTCGCCGCGTGTTACCGCGGTCGTCGGGGGCGGGCTGCCCGTTCCCTCTCCGGGTCGGTTGAAATACCACCAGCCGCCCGCACCGACCCCCACGAGCACGGCAATGGCGAGCGCCCAGGGAAACCGCCTGCGCCGGCGTCGCTTGAGGGGGCGCTCTTGGGGATCAGCCTCCGATACTGCTGGCGGGCGGCTCTTGCCGGGAATGTGCAACATGGATCGCTCCTAACCATACCGGCCCCCGCATCCGCGACGCCCAACGGCGTTGCGGGCGCGATGCGTGCCCCGTACGTGGGGGCGTGCCGGAAGCACGCATCGGCATCCACGCATCCCGGCCGATCACATGTCATGATCGAATGGTCAGGCGCGTTCGGGCTCGGCCAGCGCTTCCCAGCCGGTAAGAACAACCACGACCGCACCAGCGATCAGGGCATTGATCATATAGGGTGTGTCAGCGCTGAATCCGAGGATCCAGGGAGAAACGGCAAACCATAGGCCCAGTACCAGGCCGACCCATTCTTCCCAGACCTTGTAGGCAAACATGGCTGCCAGCCCGATAGCGAGCACGATGATGCCCACGATATAGTGATCGGCGGCAGCCAGGCCGTCAGCGCTACCGGCACCGAGCATCGGCAAAATGAAAGGCGCGAGAACCATCCACACGCCGACCAGGGCGGTCACCCAATCCTGCCAACGTTGATTTTCCATGATGAACTCCATCTACCTCGGAAAGGGTCATCCCATCCGATGTCGTCAGGATAAAGCTCCTAAAACTGCAAGGCTTTGATGGCCATCAATGGCCGGGCGCGGCCCGCATCACTAGCCTTGGATCATCTCGATCGCCGCTTGAGGCGCAAGAACAGGGAGATGATCCATGACATCGAGCAGCATACCCGGCGAATGTGTGCGTGCCGGACGCATGGGCGTGCCGGCAACGGGCGTAATTTCGGGCCTGGCGCTGGCGTTCGGTCTGTCGGTAGTGCCGGCGTTCGCGCAGTCCCCGAGCCTTTCGGTCGGCGACCTCACCGCCGATTTTTCGGCCATGTCGAAGCTCAAGCCGCTGGCAGACCAGGGCAAAGGCAAGATCGGTGTGCTCCTGCCCGAAACCACGACCTCCGCGCGCTACACCTCCTTTGACGCGCCCTATCTCGAACAGGCCTTCAAGGCCGCCGGGCTGTCCGCCGACCAGTACATCATCACCAACGCACAAGGCGATGAGGCGACCGAACTGACCCAGGCGCAGTCGGCGATCTCGCAGGGCGCGACGGTTCTCTTGATGGACCCGATCTCCTCCGGCGTTGGCACCTCGATCGAGACCTATGCCAAGCAGCACAATGTCCCCGTCATCGACTATGACCGCCTGACCCTGGGCGGCAGCCGCGACTATTATGTCAGCTTCAACAATGTGAAGGTCGGCGAGCTGATCGGGCAGGGGATGGAGCAGTGCCTGACGGACTGGAAGGTCGAAAAACCGCAGATCCTGGTGATGCGCGGTGCCCCGACCGACAACAATGCGACGCTGTTCGCGCAAGGCTATATGAGCGTGCTAAAGCCCAAATTCGACGATGGCACCTACACGAATGTCGGCGAACCCGCCGGCACCTGGGACCCTGCCACCGCCCGAACCACGTTCGAACAGCAGTTCACTGCCCATCCGGACATGAACGCCGTGGTGGTGCCCAATGACGACAATGCCAACGCCGTCATCTCCTATCTCAAGACGCTCAACGTCCCGCCGAAGACCTTCCCGACGACCGGCCAGGATGCAACGCTCACCGGCATGCAGAATGTGCTCTCGGGCTATCAGTGCGGTTCGGTCTATAAGCCGATCTACCTTGAGGCGCAGGCTGCGGCCGCGCTCGCTATCTATCTGCGGGCGGGCGTGGAGCCGCCTTCGGGGCTGGTCAACGGAAAGACCTCCGACAGCCAACAGAACACCGATGTGCCCTCGGTTCTGGCGACGCCCCTCTGGGTCACCACGAAGAACATGGGCGACACCGTGGTCAAGGACAAGTTCGTGGAGACGGGCAAGCTTTGTGCCGGCGACCTTGCGACCGCCTGCACCGATGCGGGCATCTCCGCCAAATGATCCTCCCAACTGAGCCGGGCGCTCGACGCCCGGCTCTTTTTGTCCCTGGCATGTCGTGGTCTGAGAGAGTGTGACATGACCGAGGTGTCAGCGCCGCAACCCGATCCTCTCCTTCGCCTGGTCGGCATCTCCAAGCATTTCGGCGCGGTACAGGCCGTCGCCGAAGTCGATCTCGACGTACCCGCCGGCCAGGTCACGGCCCTTGTGGGGGACAATGGCGCCGGCAAATCGGTTCTGACCAAATGCATCGCCGGCATCATTACGCCCGATGCGGGCCGGCTGATCTGGGAGGGCAGGGAAGTCAGCATTCCCAATCCCCGCGAGGCTTCCCGTCTTGGCATCGAAGTTGTCCATCAGGATCTCGCCCTCTGCGACAATCTCGACGTGGTCCAGAACATGTTCCTGGGGCGCGAGCGGCTGGAGCGCGGCCTGCTCGACGAGGACGAGATGGAACGGGACGCCGCCCGGACGCTTGCCGGTCTCAGCGTCACCACCCTGCGCTCGGTTCGCCAGCCGGTCGCCTCGCTTTCCGGTGGGCAGCGCCAGTCGATAGCCGTCGCAAAGGCGGTGATGTGGAACTCAAAGCTCGTCATCCTGGACGAGCCGACCGCAGCGCTGGGCGTCGCGCAGACGCGGCAAGTGCTTGCCCTTGTCCGGCGTCTTGCCGATCAGGGTCTCGCGGTGATCATGATCTCGCACAACCTCAACGACGTCTTCGCCGTCGCCGACCGCTTTGCGGTCCTCAGGCTCGGCAGGCTAGTCGCCAGCGGGCCGGCCTCCGGGTTCGATTCTCAGAGCGTGGTCGAATTGATGACCACCGGCCGGGTGCAGGGACGCCCCTCTGGTGGAGGAAGTGACGCCCCCATGCGCCCGGCCCCTGAAAGAGAGGCGGCAGTTCCACTCGAGCACGAAGCCGAAGAGGAAGAGCAGGAAGAAGAGCAGGCGGACGAAGCCAAAGGCGAAACGGGGCTTGGCGCACAGCACCGGCAAACACTCGGGGAATATGGGCGCGGTCTCTGGGTGAGGCTGATGGCCGGCCAGAGCGGCGTTCTGCCCGTGGTTCTCGGCACCGTGCTCATCGCCCTGATCTTTCAGACCCAGAACGCGAAATTCCTGTCGCCCGGCAATCTGGTCAATCTGCTCGTCCAGGGCTCGGTCTTCATGCTCATCGGCATGGGCGAGGTTTTCGTGCTGCTGCTGGGCGAGATCGACCTCTCGCTCGGCTTCGTCGCCGGCATCGGCGGCACCGTGGTGACCATCCTGGTGCAACAGGGACTGGGCTGGCCATGGTGGGCGGCCATTCTGGCGGGACTGCTGGCGACAGCGGTCATCGGCGCACTGCAGGGGACACTGATCACCCGCATGCGTCTTCCCTCCTTCGTGGTTACGCTTGCCGGACTGCTGGGCTTCCAAGGGGTAATGATCCAGCTTCTGGGGACCGGCGGCACCATCCCCATCCCCGACGCAGTCATCAACGCTCTGGCCAACGGCACCCTAAGCCCGCTCGCCGGCTGGATCGTCACGGGCATAGCGGTCATCGTCTACGCCGTTCTGGTCACCTATCGCGACCGCGCAAGGCGCGCGAGCGGGCTTGTCGCGCCGCCGGCCAGCCTGACGGGGCTCAAGATTCTGGCGGCTGCCGCTGCCGGCACCGCCATCGTCCTCATCTGCAATTTTGACCGGGGCGTCCCGCGCTTCCCGCTGAGCGGCATGCCCTGGGTAATTCCCATCGTTTTCGTTGTTCTTGTCGTGTGGTCGCTGGTGCTCGGGCGCACCCGGCTTGGCCGTTACATCTATGCGATCGGGGGGAATGCCGAGGCCGCCCGCCGCGCCGGTATCGATCTGGCCATGGTGCGCACGACCGCCTTCACGCTTGCCGCCATGACGGCCGGGCTGGGGGGCATCATCTATGCCTCGCGCCTGCGCTCGATTTCGACCAGCTTCGACGGCGGCACATTGGTGCTTTATGTGGTGGCCACCGCCGTTATTGGCGGCACCAGCCTGTTCGGCGGCCGCGGCCATCCCTTGCACGCCGTGCTGGGTGGAGTGGTGATTGCCGCCATCGTCAATGGCATGGCGCTGCTGGGGCTCCCCGCAGCAATCCAGCTCATGGCCACGGCGATCGTCCTGCTCGCCTCGATCACCGTTGACGTCGTCGTGCGCCGCCGGGGCGAGACGAGCCGGTAGGAGCAGGGGATAGTAAGGTGCGGCGCAGCCCCAGGCCCGAGGCTGCGCCGCCAAGGTCGCTGGGTTAGGATCAGGCGGCCTTGATCTGGATCTTCTTCTCCGGCACCCGTGCTTCGGGGGTCTTGGGCAAGGTGATCATCAGAACCCCGTTCTTGAACCTTGCTTCGATCTTGTCCCGATCGACGCTGTCGGGCAGGGTGAAGGTGCGCTCGAACCTGCCGCTCTGCCGCTCGTGCAAATAGTAATCCTTGTCCTTTTCTTCCTTCTCCTCATCCCGCTGCGCGCTGATCTTCAGGCTGCCGTTGATGAGAGACACATCGACCGATTTTTCGTCGAAGCCCGGCAGGTCTGCCTTGACCTCGAAAGCATCGGCGGTTTCAGCAACATCGACGGACAGTCGGTTCGGCCAGTCCATCGCGCCAAGGCTCGACGGGACGGGCATGGCCATCCGCGATCTGCCGAGCGGCCAGGAGAACATGGACGTCTCCCAATCGTCGAACAGGCGATCCGCCTGGCGCCGCAACATGTCGAACGGCCGCCAGCTCTCGGCGCCGCTCAATCCCTTGCCCTGATCTGCCTTCATGATTTGCTTGGATGTATCAGCCATTTCGTGCTCCTTCCTCTGACGTGCCGGGCCCGCCCGGCGCTGAGCAATTACGGCTAAAGCCACGGGCCTCCGGCTTCATTGATGGCCGTCAAACGCGGCAGGTAAACTGTGCGGGAAAGCAGTTCAGAGCTGCGGATTCAGTCGCGCCATCAGGGATTGCACCTCCGCATCGCTGGTCTGGTCGAAATGAGCGTAGCAGGAGCCCACCGCCCTGAAATCCTGAGGCGTGTGAAGGCAGACGATCCTGTCTGCGAGAGGTTCGATGCGCGCAAGGACCCTGGCAGATGCTACCGGCACGGCGAGCACGATTTCCTTGGGGTTCTGCCGCCGCACGGCCGTGAGCGCGGATCGGATGCTGGCGCCGGTTGCAATGCCGTCGTCGACGACGATGACGGTCTTGTCGGTCAGGATGAGCGGTGCGCGTCCCCCCAGATAAAGCATGCGCCGCCGCTCGATTTCCGGGAGCAGTGGAGCGGCGAGGGCGCGCACCTGCTCTTCGGACAAGCCATAGGAAGCTGCGACATCTCCATTTACGACAGTGGCCGGCTCGGCCCCGTCCACGACTGCGCCCAGGGCGAGCTCCGGGTCCGAGGGCGCGCCGATCTTGCGCACGAAGATCAGGTCGAGCGGCGCGCCCACCGCTTCGGCCACTTCGGCGGCAACGCGAACGCCCCCGCGTGGCAGGGCGAGGATCACCGTATTGTGTGGATCGAGTTTGCCCAACGCCGTCGCCAGCCGGCGCCCGGCATCTGCGCGGTCTTGAAAATAAATCGTCACGGCATCCGGCCTCGCCGCCAGCGGGGATGAAAGCCACCGCATTCCCGGTTGAATTTCGCTCCTAAACCCGCTGCTGCGGATATCCAACCAGCTTCCAGCCGGAAAGGAACATGATCATGACGCCTGTTACCACGTCGCTGACTGTCCACGGCGAGGAATGCTGAAAGCCCAGCAGCCAAGGTGTTCCGATAACAAAAAGGCCCCAGATCATCTCGACCAGTTCGTGCCACGGCCGATAGGCAAGCAGCGCGCTCAACGCCGTCACCAGCACCGCAAGCCCGAGCGCGTTATGGCTCAAGGCCGCTGTGAGGCCGGCTGCCGGACCGGAGTCGGCCTCCATGGCCCATGGTGTTGCCAAGATCCACACGCCTGCAAGCGCGATAAGCCAGTCCTGCCAGTACCGCTGGTTCATTGCCAAAGCTCCTTTGCCCCTTCGGTCAAGAAAGCTGCCTTTGGCAGGAAAGCAGATCGAGCAGCCCTTCGCCGTTGATGACCGTCAATCTGTGCCCTTCGGTTGACAGCGATCAATGAGAAGAGGGCCAGCGCGAGCACATTATACCCGATGAGGTGCAACCGGCTGCAGGGGCTACCGGGAGTTCGGAAAACGGCGCATATTTACTTGTGCCCGATCTGGGTGATGGACTGCGGGCGGAAGGGGCCTGAAGATGAACATGCGGGTCGATCTTGCAAACCCTCCTGACCGCTGCACTGGCTGCCTGGCCAGAAAGGGACGGTTTTGTGCTGCTCTTTCGCGGGAAAAACTCGCGACCTTCGTGGCTCTGACAAGCCTCCAGCGCGTAAGGGCCGGCGAAAAGCTGCCCGCTCAGGGCACGCATGGCAGCATTGTGGGGGTGGTGCGCAGCGGCGCGCTCAAACTGACCAGGGTCGAGCAGGACGGCCGCGAGACGATCTCTGAATTGCTCACGACTGGCGACATTTTCTGCATGGCCGATGGGCATGGCAACGGGCAGACGATGAAGGCGACCGCCGATACGCAGGTCTGTGTCGCGACGTCCGCAGCCCTTACAGCGTTGGCCGATCCCGAGACAACACACGCCCTTCTCGAAGCCGTGGGCGAAGAGCTTCGGACCATGGAGAATTGGTTGGTCAGGATTGCCAGCGGATCCGTCGCCGAGCGGGTCGCATATTTTATTCTCGTGCTCGCAAAGCATGCGGCCGACGGGGACGGGGAGGGAGCCAAAATCGTCGAATTGCCGGTCTCACGCCGGGATATCGCCAGCTTTCTCAGAACGACGCCGGAATCGTTGAGCCGGCAGTTTCAAAAACTCGTGCGCACCGGCGTCGTGCGCATGATCAGCAATCGCAAATTTGTTCTGCAGGCGCCGGAACGCCTGGAGCAGATCGCCGGCGACTGAGCTATCCTGTAGCGGGGAGCAACAACCGCACTGCGGTTCCGTCACCGGGCTGGCTTTCGATCTCCAGCATGCCGCCGGCCTGTTGCGCAAAGGAGCCGACGCTCGAAAGCCCCAGCCCCGTGCCTTTGCCCTGCGGCTTGGTCGTAAAGAAAGGTTCGCTGGCCTTTTGCAACACGTCAGGCGACATACCATGCCCGTTGTCCCTGACGCTCAGTTCGACAAAGCCAACGGCCTTTTGCTCGTTCACCCTCTGCACGTTGCGGGTGGCAACGATGATCTCTCCGCCGCCGGTCATGGCGTCGCGGGCATTGGTAACGAGGTTGAGCAGGCTGCTATCCACTTCTCCCGGATCGACGCGGCACAAGGACAGATCGTTGTCCAGGTCGAGAACGAGGTCGATGTCATCCCCGATAACCCGGCCGATGATGGGGGAGGCGGTGCGCACAAGCTGGTTGAGATCGCAGGTTTCGGGCCGGTAAGGCCGCCGCCTCGCCATGGACAGGATGCGCCGGTTGAAGGCTGCACCGATATCCGTGGCCGTCAAGGCGTTCCGGATTTTTTCCCGGGCGAATTGCCCGCGTATGTGGGGCAGGGCAAGCTCCAGATTGCCTGCGATGATTGACAGCAGATTACCCGAATCATGCGCGATGTTGCTGGCAAGCCGCCCGATCGCCTCCAACCGCCGCATGTGCGATATTTCTTCCGCAACCTGTTTTTGAGCGGACATATCCGTGATAAGGCCGACGACCTTCACAGCCCCGCCGTGCGTGTTCGGCAGCGAGAAGACGTGCTTGTGAACGAATACCTCAGCCCCGTCCTTGGAGACATAACGGTTCTCGATATCGTATAGGCCGATCTCCTGCGTCTTCAGCTGATTGAACTGCGCCTGGTTGGCCACCCGATCTTCAGGATGCACGAAGTCGAGAAATTTGCGGCCGACGACTTCCTCCTCCTGATAGCCAAGCAATTCGCGATAGGCGGGATTGCATTGTTCGATCAGTCCCTCGGCATCGGCAATCATAATACCGATGGGAGCGCGCTCGAATACCTCATTGAACACGATGCTATGGGGCTCATCCATCGGTCTTCCCCGGCCCGCGCACGACCGGCAGCGCGGCATCGTCGCGAACCGGAACAACCCGTGCCGCCAGGACATATCCCACGCCGCGCACGCTTTGTATGGGAGTGTCGCCTCCGCCCACTTCTTCCATCCTGCGGCGCAGCCGCCCGATCTGGTTGTCGACCACGCGATCGTTGGCAATCCAGTGTGGTCCGCGCAAATGCTCCAGGATCTGGTCGCGCGATAGGACGCGCTGCGGATTTTGTACGAGCAGTTCGAGAAGCTCGTATTCGCCGGTTGTGAGGGGGCAGGGCATGCCGTCGGGCGACACCAGCTGGCGCTGGGAGCTGTTCAGAACCCAACCGCTGAAGACGAGACGCTCGCCGGGTTGTGTCGTTGGTCCGTCGCCATTGCGCCGCCGCAACAGGCTCTTGACCCGCGCTGTCACCTCCCTGAGATGAAAAGGCTTGGTGATGTAGTCGTCGGCGCCCATCTCAAGGCTAAGCACCTTTTCGACCAAGTCTTCCCGGGCCGTGACCATGATGATGCCAACCTCCGAACGATCCCTGAGCTTGCGCGCGAGCGCGACGCCATCCTCCGCCCCCAGCCCGATGTCGAGCGTGACGAGGTCAACGTCCCCATTCGCCATCGCCTGATCGAGCTGGGCGCTGTTGGCCGCCTCCGACACCCGGTAGTTCTCGGCCTCGAGGCATGACCTCAGGATTTCGCGCATGGCGCGATCGTCATCGACGACCACGATATGGGGAGGCCTTTGGGTCACCTCCCAACTCGCCGCTGGTTCCGACATGGCTCTTCGTCCAAGTCTCATGAGTCCGCAGCATAAGCATAGAACGGGGTTTGTACCATTCCAAACCTTCAACCATTGATACAATCGGATTCGTATCTGCCGAACCTAGGCGACACCGGCTTGCGACGATCATGCTCAAGGTCGCCCGATCTTTCGGAGCGGCAATCGCAGCCGAAAACAGCGTTGCTGGTGGGGGTACAACCATGGTCGTGAGCTATTCAGCGTCTATGCAACATGGAAATCCGAGGGTCGACTGGGTGGACGCTGAGCAGTTTCCAGGTCTTTCGGTATCTGAATTCGACCAGTTATCGCGCCACATTCACCTGCGGCGATGCGCAAGCGGCACCATCCTGCTCGCAGAGCAGGAGCCGGCCAATATTGTCGGCGGCGTGCTGGCGGGGAAGCTGCGGCTGCAAAGAGCCACGGGCGACGGTCGCATCCATCTGCTTGGCTTTAGGAAGTCGAAAGACACGTTCGGTCAGCTGTTCGCCCCCGTCTCGAGCTGCTCGATCGAAGCTGCCAAGGAGACGCTTGCCTGGATCGTCGACCGCAAGACGTTCGAAAGCCTTAGCCAGCGTCATGAAGGGCTGGGAAGGATGTTTCTCCATGACGCCCTGAATGAGCTCGACGAGGTGCGGGAGCGCCTCGGGCTAATGGGTGGAGCCAGCGTCAATGTCCGCCTCACTCAGTACTTTCTCCGTTACGTGCCTGCCGGACACAGCAGCGACCAGGTTTTGATCCGCATTCCCGTGGGGCGCAGGGATCTGGCTGACCTTTTGGGAACGACCGTCGAAACCATCAGCCGGTTTGGCCGCTGGCTGTCTGATCAAGGTGCGGCGCACTTCGTCAGCGGCGACACGATCGAAGTTTTGGATTGGCGCCTTTTCACGCAGCTCGCCAGCGAGACCGAAGTCGATCGCCAGACGAGGCCCGCAATCCGCCCCGCCATATCGCCGCGCGAAAAGATCGCGGTCCGCTCGCTGCGTTTGTCCCTTGCCCCCAGTGGGCGCATACCGGAAAGTGCGCCTGAGAAGCCGCGGTCGAGGGTGATCGAGGAGCGCGCCCCTTAGCCGCAGCCTGTCGGTGCTTTGCCTGACGCGGGCTGCGTCGGCCTCACCAACCTATGTTAGTTCGCGGCATCCCCACACGGCCTAGAATGCCCTAGACGGCGGGGAGCACTGCGTGGGCATTTACGACAAATCGACAGCCGATGCGCTTGACCAGTTGAACTCAAGGGACGTCGGCTTGCTTGAGCCACACCTTGAAAAGGTAAATCTGCAGCAGGGCGCTATGCTTGAAAAAGCAGGCCGGGCTGTGGACCACGTCTATTTCCTGAAGCGCGGAATTGCTTCGGTCCTGGCCTCCGAACCCGGCAGTCCAGCGGTCGAAGTAGCCATCCTGGGCAAGGGCGACATGTCGGGTGCCTCGATTCTGCTGGGCACCGATCACGCCCTGCACGACGTCGTCATGCAGATGCCGGGCGTGGCGGATCGCATTCCCGCCCTGCAGCTGAAACACCTCCTATGCGACCACGCCGATCTGCGCGGAGCGCTCATGCCCAGGGTGGGGCACCTGCTAAAGCAGATTTCCAACACGGCTCTGGCCAACGCACGTGCCACCCTCGAAGTGCGCTTGGCGCGCAGGCTGTTGGTCTGTCTTGACCACATGGATGGTGAAAGAATTCCGGTCACTCACGAAGCCTTGGCCCAGATGCTGGGCGTGCGGCGGCCGGGGGTCACCGTTGCGCTGCACGTCATGGAAGGCCAAAAGCTGATCCGATCCACACGCGGTCTTTGCACCGTACTGGACCGGGCCGGACTTGAGCGCTTGGCCGCGGGTTTTTACCGGCCGGATACTGTCCCGGCCGCGCCCGCATATCGCGAAGACCATGAAGTCGCTTTAACAGTCGATTAACCTATGTGAGTGCTTGCGCCGCTCGACCGCGTCAATCTGCAGGGATTCGGATGGAGGGCGCCCGCATGGACACGATGGATATGAGGCCGCGAATGCTGCGTGCGGTACATGAAGCAGTCGATCGCGCCAGGATGTCGAATGGGATCATGCGATTGCATGAAACGACGCATCGTATTCTCAGCGAGCAGAATTGTGCACCCGAGATGGAGACGCTGATCTCCGACGCCCTGTGCGCCCAATCCATAAGGCAGGGTCTGGCCATCGAATTTGCTGCCCCGGCCGACCACGGGCTGCGCGCCCCGGAGCGAAAGGAACGGGCAAGGCCGGAGCGCTAGAGCCGTCCAGCTTTTCGTGAAATCGTAGCACAGTTCCGGTCTGGGCGCGCTTCCAGCAGGAGGGCGCTCGCACTTCTCTGCGCCCTTCGTCCGTAACGCTCAATCTTCCGCGTTTTCCGCAACATGCCCTTTTAGCGGCAGTTCGACCAGGCAGTTCATGCCCCCTCGTTCAAGGTGAACCTCCGTGTGCGCCTTCATCTCGTAGGGCAGCGAGCGTTTGATGAGTTCGAGCCCGAAGCCATTATGCAGGGGGGCTTCATCGAACGTCACGCCGGTTTCCTGCCAGTCGATGACAAGCCATCCGGCGTCCTGTTTCTTCTCCACACGCCACTTTACACTGACCTTTCCGCCCGGCTTGGTCAGCGCCCCGTGCTCGAACGCATTCATCGCCAGTTCGTGAATTGCAAGGGCAACGCGCTCGGCTGACCGGAAGTTGAAGGTAATTGAAGGCCCATCCAGAGTCAGCCGATCTCCTTCCTTGACCGCGTTGGCCAGAAATTCTCCGGCGATAATGGTGGAAAGCTCCATGCCGCCACTCGGATTGCGGGTGACCGCCGACTGGACACGCGCAAACGCATCGAGCCTGCCGGTCAGTTTCATCACCATTTCCTCTGCCGTCTGGCTGGTTTCCGCCGTGCGGCTGGCAAGGGTGCGGACAATCGCAAGGGTATTGCGCACGCGGTGCTGGAGCTCGCCGAGCAGGATGTGCTCATGCTCATGCAGGCGGCGTAGTTCGTCGATGTCGGTGGATGTGCCGAGCCATTCGACTATGTTTCCGCCGTCGTCGCGCAGGGGGCTGGCACGCGTCTGAAACCAGCCATAGGTGGCGCTTTCTGCCTGAAGAACGCGGAAATCGACATCGAGCACGCCGCGCTGCTCGGCATCGCGCCAGGCGGTCATGACCGCGTCCCGGTCTGCGGGATGCACCGCTTCAAGCCAGCCGTGTCCGCGACTGTCCTCTTCCGACAGGCCCGTGCGCGCCGTCCATTGCGGGCTTGCCCAGGTCCATTCACCGGACCCGACGGCCCGCCAGACCAGTTGAGGAATTCCCTCCATCAGCGTACGCAAGCGGGCTTCGTTTTCGCGGATCTCCTGCTGCATCTGTCGCCGCGCTGTAACGTCCTGACCGATTTTGACAAAGCCGGTCAGGCGCTCATCGCTGTCACGCAGGGCCCGTGTGACCCCGTCTATGTACACAAAGGTCCCGCCCTTGCCGGCATGCCAACGCACGTCTGGCGCCACCCCGTTTTCGTGGGCCACAGCCAGCTCTCTCTTCGGTTCGCCCGCGTCGACGTCCTGATTGGGGAAGGTGAGGGCGAAGTGCCGACCCAGCGCTTCGGCGGCTGTCCAGCCGAACACGGCCTCGGCGCCCGCTGGCCAGTCGGTGATGACGCCCTCGGCGTCAAGCGAGAAGATCGCATAGTCGCGTGCACTTTGAACGATATGGTCGACCAGCCCCTCTCTCTCGCGCAGCCCCTGGCTGGCTTGCACCGCCAGCGTCGTGTCGACGAGTGTCACCAGTACACCGCCGACTTGGCCGGTTTCCTCGCGAAGAGGGCTGAAGACGAGGTCGAACCAGCCGATTTCGGGCGCCGGCCAGCGCGATATGGTGAGCCGCTGATCGTGCAGGCTGCGCGTGTCACCCTCCAGGACAGCTTCGTAGATGGGTGTCGTCAGCGACTTCAGTTCCGGCCACACGTCCTCTGTCGGATGACCCAGCCCGTTGCGGTGGGTTTCGGCCATCAGGATCCTGTAGCTGTCATTGTAGATCTGAACCAGGCTGTCGCCCCAAAGCACCATCATCGGCAGGGGCGAGTTCAGGACCGTGCTGACGATGGTCCTGAGGCTTTGCGGCCACTCCTCCGAGGGGCCGAGCGCGGTGGCCCCCCAGTCGTAGTCGCGAATCCGGCTTGCCATCTCCCCTTGACCGGGAGGCCATTCGGGATCGGGTGGTATTGAAGGAGCATCGATCATGTGCGCACGCTGTTTATTGGCCCAACGCAGCCGGGGCACTTGAGATGCCTCCTGCCGGCATTTTTGCGTTGGTAGGCGCGCATCTGGTTCAATCCCTTGGTTTCAGGTGCAAATAGGAGGGGTTGAACCCTGCGACGCGCGTGAGCGCATCGATGTCTGGCACGGTCAGCACCTTGTTGTGAAATTCGATCACGCCCAGGGCGCGCAATTCCTGCAGCGTCCGGTTCACATGCACCGCCGACAAACCGGCAGCCGAAGCGAATTCGCTTTGCGTTACCGGGAGTTCGCAGCTCTTGTTGTCCACCAGCCCCACTGCATCCTGACGGAAATAGAGTTCGCAAAGCAAATGCGAAATGCGCTCGATGGCGTCGCGCTGCCCGAGGCTGACCGTCCATTCGCGCTGGATAGCGAACGCCACGAGGCTCTCCCACCAGAGCGCGTGCATGACATTGGGATAATCGCGCTCGATCCTGTTGAATTGTTCGCGGCTGATTTCTGCAACCCGCAACGGCGTCAGGGCTGCGATGGAATGATCCATCTCCGGCAGAAGAAAGACATTGAGATCGCAGAGATCGCCCGGAAGGAAAAAGGCGATGATCTGACGCCTGCCGTCTTCCAGCATCTTGTACCGGAAGGACCAGCCGCTCAGCATGACGTACATGTAGATCGGGTCGTCGCCCTCCCGGATCAAATCTTCCCGTGCAGCAACCACGCGCGAACGTTCGCTGACGATGTCCGACAGAACTCTTTTGTCCTCTGCATTGAGGTCTACAAACTGCTCGAGCTTTCGGATAAATTGGCTAGGCATCGAGCGTGATCGGCATGCGGGGGGAAAGCAGCACCGCGAACTGGCAGCTTTCCGTCGCCACGTTTGGTCCCGGCGATGGCGTGAACCTTGGCAGCGGTAAGGCAAGAGGAGCGAACATTGAGGCCCGGCGACACTCCACTTTTGGGTTGCAATGTGATTGTGGTAGAGGACGAGTATTACCTCGCCGACGATATAGCACGCGCGCTTGGTGCGCTAGGCGCACGGATAATGGGGCCGGTTGCAGCGGCGGCCGAAGCCTTTGCCATCTTGGACGCACCCGAACCCGTCCATCTGGCCGTGCTCGATATCAATCTGCAGGATGGCAAGGTTTTTTCGCTGGCAGATGCTCTGGCGGAGCGGGGCGTGCCTTTCGTCTTTGCAACCGGCTATGACGCTCGCCAGCTGCCGCCGCGCCACGCCCACGTGATGCTGTGGGAGAAGCCGTTCGAGGCGGCCCACCTCGCCGCCGCCCTCCCGAACCTGAAGCAGGGCGCGGTCAGCCGCTAGAGCATCAGCCTCCCGCCCGTAACCGGAATCACGGCTCCGGTAACGTAGCTGGCCTCTTCGGACGCGAGATAAACATAGGCTCCGGCGAGTTCCGCCGGCTGCCCGGCGCGGCCGATCGGCGTGCTCTTGCCGAAGTTTTCGACCTTCTTCTCGGGCATGGTTGAGGGGATCAGCGGCGTCCATATCGGCCCCGGCGCGACCGCGTTGACGCGGATACCCTTGTCGGCAACCAGCCCCGACAGTCCTCCCGTGAAATTGGCGATGGCGCCCTTGGTCATGGCATAAACCAGCAATTGCGGGCTCGGGTCCTTGAAATTGATGGAAGTCGTGTTGATGATCGAGCTGCCGGGCTTCATCACCGGCACTGCGGCGCGGCTGAGATAGAACATCGCGGAAAGATTGGTGTTCAGCGTCGTCTGCCACTCTTCGGTCGTGATGTCTTCAATCTTTGAAAATGTGGCCTGGTGCGCCGCGTTGTTGACCAGGATGTCGAGCTTGCCGAACTTTCCGACGGCCGTGTCGATCAGCGATTTGCAGAAATGCTCGTCCTTGATGTCGCCCCGCATGAGGACTGCCTTGCGCCCGGCCTCCTCGACCCAGCGGGCCGTTTCCTTGGCGTCTTCGTCTTCGCTGAAATAGGAGATGACGACATCGGCACCCTCGCGCGCAAATGCGATGGCGACGGCCCGGCCGATGCCACTGTCCGCGCCGGTGATGATGGCGGCGCAATCCTTCAGCCTGCCGCTGCCCACATAGCTTTGCTCCCCATGATCAGGCTCGGGCGTCATCTTCCCGGTCTTGCCCGGCATGTCCTGCTTCTGCTGCGGTTGCGGCGGCTGCGGATATTTGGTGGTGGGGTCTTTCATCTCGGGCTCCTGTCCAAGGGGTTCATGGCGAAGGGGAGATATCCGCCCCTCGGCAATCATTCCCCGCTGAACGGCGGCTCTCGGGGCGGGTTCCGGTCATTGCCGCACTGTCCGCAACAGAACCGCTGCGCTGGGTCCGGACGTCCTTGTCCGCCTTCCTTATTGGTCATAGGCCGCAGCCGGCGGCGGATCGGCCGGCAGCAGGGCTCCTGCGAGCATCTGTCTTTCACCAGAGGAGGGGAATTCGCTGCCATCGAGCCGCTGCACCGAATAAAGGGTGGGGTCCATGAACGCGCTCGCCGACAACTGCGTGTCGAGTTTGCCCGAATGACCCGAAGCGGCTGCTTCCGCCTCTGCGGCGACCAGCCGCGCATCGCCCGTGGACAAGGCGCGCACGATGACCATGCCCTGGTCTCGCGAAAGCTCGAAAGCCTCCTCGTTCTGCGGCGGGTTCGGCGTCAGCCGATAGATTGCGCTCTCAGTCATCTGCTTGCTCCGTTGACGCTGTTTGCAAGGTCAACGGCGCCGCATAATCGGCGTTCCCGTAAGTGTTCGGCCGATAGTTCCCGGGCAATCAGCGAGAGCCGTCCCGCGGATGCGCTTTCCTGGCCAAAAATGAAGATCGGATGAAACCTTTTCGCACTTCGCGCCTTTAGCGCTCGAAATGCGACGACCTCCAATACCTCGCGGCGGCCTTTTGGCCGCCGCTTTTTCTTTGCCGATTGGCCTCTTGGCGCCTTTGGGTTTGGGGCAAACGGTTGTATGCAGGGACCTCATCCTGCCTCAGCCGTAAGTGCTTCAAATCATGCCTGAACTGCCCGATCTCGATCAGCTTGCCGACCACGTTTTCGCGCCTGCTCGCGCCAGCATAGAAGAGGGACGCATCCCTGGTGCCGTGCTCGGCATCGTCACCGCCGGCGGACAAAAGGCGGTGCGGGTGACGGGCAGGGCGCAGATCGTGCCCGAGACGCGCGACATGCGCGCCGGCACCTGGTTCGATCTGGCTTCGCTGACCAAGGTCATCTTCACCACCACCGAAATCCTCAAGCTCGCCGATCAGGGCCGGATCGATCTCGACGCGCCGCTCACCTCGGTCATTCCCGATTTCCGCCAATACGATGTGAACTGCGCCGACCGCCAGATCACCTTCCGACAGTGCCTCGGTCACCAGACCCATCTGCCCGGCGTCGAGCCGATCTATACCTATGGGGCCGATCCCTCGACCTTGCGTGCCTTCGTGCTGCAGCGCGAATGGCGGGCCGGCCCGCCCGTCTATTCCGATATCAACTACATCCTGCTCGGCATCGCGCTCGAGCGCATCCACGGCAAGACCATCCGCGATTTCGATGTCGGGGAAGGGCTGAGCTTCCGTCCCGACCCGCAAGACTGCGCCGCCACCGAGAACTGCACCTGGCGCGGCCGCGTCATGGTCGGCGAGGTGCATGACGAGAACTGCTATGCCCTGCAGGGTACGGGCCATGCCGGCCTCTTCGGCACAGTCGATGGCGTTCTCGGCTATGCTCACGCCGTCCTGAACGACGAGCCCTCCGAAAATGTCGTCCGCCTCATGCGTACGCCCATCGCCGGCAACCGCACCCATGGCTGGGAAAAGCCGTTCGAAGGCTGGTCGGGCGGCAATCGGTGCGGGCCTGATGTCATCGGTCATACTGGCTTTACAGGCACCGGGCTCTGGATCGATTTCGACAAGAAGCTGGCCTGGACGCTGCTGACCAATCGCGTGCATCCGTCGCGCCACACCGACAGCGGCATTTTTGCACTTCGTGCCGAAACCGGCGACCGCATCAACGAAAGGCTCAGAGGGTGACGACCATCGCCATCCGTCCCTTCCGCGCTGCCGACCTGCCGGCCCTGGCGCAGCTGATGGGGCAGACGCTGGGCCTGCCCGAGATCGACGAAAAGCTGCTCGCGCGCGACTTCCTGCTTGCCTCGGGCTTTCAGCCCAACCATCTGCTCGTCGCCGTGCGAAACGCAACGCCGGCCGGCTTCATGCTCGCGCCTCGCAATGATCCGTGGGGCCCCAAAAAAACCGCCTGGCTCGCCGGTTTCGGCGTGGCCGCCGCGCATCGGCAACTGGGCATCGCCACGGCGCTTCTCGCCCGTCTGCTGGCCGATCTGCGCCAGGAGGGCATCGATCGGCTCGATGTCGCCAACGTGCCGGTGCGCTATTTCTTCGCCGGCGTCGATCCTGAAACCTTCCCGATAGCCTCCGACTGGCTCGATCGGCGAGGTTTTTCCTTGCGCGACGAAGTCGCCTCCATGGGCTTCGATTTCGCCGAGCCTGTTCCTGATATATCCGACCCGGCCATCCGTGCCGCAACACCGGGCGACTACCCGGCTCTCAAGGCGTTCCTGTTGGAGGATTTCGATGCCAGCTGGTGGGCCTATTTCGAGCGCTCGATCCTCGCCACGCTCAATGGCGACCCGACGCCGTCTGAGACCTTCTGCGCCTTCGATGGTGATCGGATCATTGGTACCGTACATTATCGCAGCACGCGCTTCGGACCATTGGCCGTCGGCGCGGCAGCACGGGGGAGGGGCCTCGGCGCGGCCCTGACCGTCGAGGCGCTGAGAGCCATGCGCGCCGCCGGTATGCCGCATGCCGGTTTCCGGATCGGCCGCCCGGACGTGCAGCCTTTCTATGCAAAGCTCGGCTTTACCGTGCTCCGCCGCTTCCGCCAGTTGACCCTCAGCCTCTAGCGTCTTCCATCCGCGCGCGGTGGTCCGGCCCGATCTCGCGCCACTCCGCGACTGGCGGTTCATATCCATGCGGCCGCACCAGCGACGGCACTTCGCTCAGATCCACGCTGAATTCGCGATGCCGCCGGTCAACGGTCGGCACCGCCGAAATCAGCCGTTGCGTGTAGGAATGCGCCGGCTGCGACAGCACCGCCCGTGCATCCCCGATCTCGACGATCTGCCCGGCATACATCACCGCCACGCGATGCGCGATCCGCTCCACCACCGCCATGTCGTGCGAGATGAAGAGATAGGCGAGCCCGAACTCCTGCTGCAGATCGATCAGCAACTCCACCACCTGCGCCTGGATCGACACGTCCAGCGCCGACACCGCCTCGTCCAGCACCACGATGGCCGGGTTGAGCATCAGTGCCCGGGCGATGCACAGTCGCTGCCTTTGTCCGCCGGAGAATTCGTGCGGATAGCGGTCGAGGCAGTCTTCCGGCAGCCCCACGCGCTTGAGCAGGAAGCGCATGCGCTCCCGCAGCTTATCGTCCTTGCGCAGCCCGGCGGCGATCGCGGGCTCCGCCAGCAGCGCCTCCACGTTAAGCCGCGGATTGAGCGAGGCGAACGGGTCCTGGAACACCATCTGCACGGGCTTTTGCCGCTTGCCCTCGGCGCGCTGCGGTGCCTCGAACTTTATCGCGCCGCGGGTCGCGCTGACCAGATCCAGCACCGCCTTTGCCGTGGTGGATTTGCCCGAGCCACTTTCCCCTACGATCGCCAGCGTCTCGCCCGGCCTCAGCGTGAAGTCGACCCCGTCCACCGCATGTACGGCATCGCTGCGGCGGCTCCAGAAATGGCTGTCCAGCGGAAACCGCACCGCCAGATTTTCGACCGTCAGGATCGGCGCCGCTCTCCGCTAGCTCCGCCGCCCGCGCTTCCGCGCCATGCCGGAACTGCGGCACTGCGCTCAACAAATGCTTTGTGTACTCGTGCTGCGGCGCGTCCAGCACCTTGCCCAGTTCGCCCTGTTCGACGATCTCGCCATTCTGCATCACCACCACCCGGTCGGCGACTTCCGCCACCAGCCCGATGTCATGGGTGATGAAGATCATCGCCATCTGCAATTCGCGCTTGAGCTCGGCCAGGAGCGCCATGATCTGCGCCTGCACCGTCACGTCCAGCGCCGTTGTCGGTTCGTCGGCGATCAGCAGCCGCGGATTGCAGGCCAGCGCCATGGCGATCATGATCCGCTGGCGCATGCCGCCGGAAAGCTGGTGCGGATATTGTTGCATCCGGCGCGTCGCATCGGGAATGCGCACACGGTCGAGCATGGCCTTTACGGCCTTGTCCGCCTGCTGCCCTTCGAGATGCTGGTGCAGCCGCAACGCCTCGGCAATCTGCTTGCCCACCTTTTTGACCGGGTTGAGCGAGGTCATCGGCTCCTGGAAGATCATGCCGATCTCGCCGCCGCGAATTTTGCCCAGAACCCGCTCATCCGCCGTGGCCAGATCGATCACGCTGCCGTCGCGCCGCTCGAACATCATCTTGCCGGAGAGGATATGCCCGCCGCCGAAATCGATCAGCCGGTTGACGCTGAGCGCGGTCACCGATTTGCCCGAGCCGCTCTCGCCCACCAGCGCCAGCGTCTCGCCCGGCGCGAGATCGAAGCCGACATGGTGCACCACCTCCACCGGATTGGCTTTTGCGCCGAACCCGATGGAGAGGTCGCTGACGTTCAACAACTTGCCCGTGTTCGCACTCATGCCCGCGCCTCCCGCTGGCGCATGCGCGGATCGAGGATGTCGCGCAGCGCGTCGCCCAGGAGGTTGAAGCCGAGAATGGCGATCATGATTGCAATGCCCGGTGCGATCATCAGCCAGGGTGCGGATTCCATCAGATTCCGGCTCTCCGACAGCATCAGCCCCAGCGACGGGGCAGGGGGTTGCGTGCCGAGCCCGAGAAAGCTGAGCGCCGCCTCGGTCAGCAGCGCCCAGGCCAGCGCCAGCGTCACCTGCACCGTCATCGGCGCGATCAGATTGAGCAACAGATGGCGGCTGAGGATATAAAAAGGCGAGCTGCCGAAACTGCGCGCCGCCTCGACGAATTCGCGCGCCTTCAGCGACAGCGCCGGTCCCCGCGCCACGCGGGCAAAGATCGGCGTATAGACGATGGCAATGGCGAGCACGCTGGTCAGCGCCCCGGGCCCGAGCACTGCGATGATCAGCAGCGCCAGCAGGATGGCGGGAAACGCCAGCAGCACGTCCATTGTCCGCATCAGCACGGTGTCGACGAGATTGCCCCACCAGGCCGATGCGAGACCGATAACCGTGCCGGCAATCGTCGCTGCGCCCACCGACAAAAAGGCGATGAAAAAGGATTGCCTTATCCCCGCCATCAACCGGCTGAGCACGTCGCGCCCGAACAAGTCGGTGCCGGCCCAATGTGCCATGTCGGGCGGGCTCAGCCGCGCAATGCGGTTCTGCATGATCGGGTCGTAGGGCGTCAGCCCCGCCCAGCTTGCCAGCGCCAAGCCCAGATAGACCAGCACGATCAGTCCGCCGATGCGTCCGCTGGGGTGGCGAAGAAGCGCGCGCAACATGCTCATTTGCCGCGCCCCAGCCGGATGCGCGGGTCGAGCCCCGCATAGGCCAGATCGACCAGCAAATTCACCAGCATGAAATTGGCGGCGATGAACAGCACCGCCCCTTCCACAAGCGCATAGTCGCGCTGGTTGATGGCATCGAGCGTCAGCCGCCCGAGGCCGGGCAGGGCGAAGATCTGCTCGACGATCACCGCGCCGCCCAGCAGATAGCCGAATTCGACGCCCGACAGCGTCACCACCGGGATGAGCGCATTGGGCAGCGCATGGCTCCAGACCACGTCGCGGGCGGGGGCGCCCTTGGCGCGGGCGGTGCGCACGTAATCCTCGCCCAGCACGTCGAGCATGGAGGAGCGGGTGATGCGGGTCACCGAGGCGGTGAAGGCAAAGCCGAGCGTGATCGCGGGCAGGATCAGCTGTCCCAGATTGCCGATGGGATCCCGATAGATTGGAATGAAGGTCCCGACCTGCGGAAAGATGCCGAAACCGACCGAGAGCACGAACAGGATGACCAGCGCCACGACGAAATTCGGCGTCGATTGCCCGAGCATCGCCACCACGCGTACCGCGAGGTCGCGAGGATTTCTCATTGTGCGTTGCCGCGAAAATCCCCGCCGGGATGCCGCAGATCAGCGCGATCAGCATGGAGAGCAGGGCCAGTTCCAGCGTCAGCGGAAAGCGGTCGAGAATCATCTGCAGCACCGGCTTGCCATAGGTGACCGAAATGCCGAAATCGCCATGGAAGATGCCGGTGATCCAGTGCCAGTATTGCACCAGCCAGTTCTGGTCCATGCCGAAATAGACCGACAGTGCCTGCCGTTGCGCCGGGGTCAGAAGCCCGGCTTCGGTGCCCAGCATGGCGGTGATCGCATCGCCCGGCACCATGCGGATGGCGAGGAACACCACGATGGACGCGCCGAACAGGATCAGCGGGAAGGTCAGCAGGCGGGAGATCAGGTAGTTCATGCAAGCAATTCCAGGAAAAGTGGGGTACCGGTTTTCCGTCCGGAATTGCGGCGAAACCAACCGCAGCAATTGCCCCAGCGGTCGGGAGCCCCGGCCAGCTCCCTCGCCCTTGAGAGGAGGGTGAGCGGGGTCGGGGTAGCCGGCGGCAGCTCCGGGAACCGCCGCCGGCCGAAAGCTTACTCCGAAACCGTAACGGCGCTCAGCCCGTAAAGCGAACCTGTCGGGGTCGGCTCGAAACCGGAGACCTTGGGCAGCTGCGCGGTGTAGTTGTTCGGCGCATAGAGCCAAAGCCACGGCGCCTTCTCGGCCAGATGCTCGGAGAACTTCTGGAAAATCTCCTTGCGCTTGGCCGGATCGGTCTCGACACGACCCTGCTTCATCAGGCTGTCGAGATCGTCGTCGATATAGTTGGCGACGTGCTGCAGATTGCCTTCCTTGGTCCAGTAGCGATTGTACATGGTGTAGGGATCGGCACGTCCGCCATTCAGCGCCACGGCCTGTCGAAATCGCCCTTCAGCCAGCGGTCGACATAAACGTTCAGCTCCATCATCTCGATATTGAGCTTGATGCCGATCTCGGCGAGCTGCGACTGCAGCACCTGCGCCACGGCGGAGGCGGTGGGCGGCTCGCCAGTGGCGGCTATGGTCGAAATCTCGAAGCCGTCGGCCATGCCGGCGTCCTTCATCAGCTGCTTGGCCTTGTCGATGTCCTGCGTGTAGCAGAACAGCGAATTGGGATCGCTCTCATAGGCGGGGATGGTGAAGGGGCCCGTCACCTTGCCTTCGCCAAGCGCCGCCGTGTCGAGGATTTCCTGCCGGTCGATGGCGCAGGACATGGCCTGCCGCACTTCCAGCTTGTCCATCGGCGTGCGCGACGGGTTGAGCTGGAGCACGATGTAGTTCAGCCCCGGCTCGCGGTTGAGCTGCAGACTGTTGTCCTTGGCAATGAGGTCGGCGACCAGCGGATCGTTGATCAGCGCGAAGTCGACGCGTCCGGCCCGCATGCGCGGCGACAATCGCCGTCTCGTCCGGCAGAACCGAGATGTCGATTTCGTCGACGCCCGTCTTGCCGCCGGCCCAGTTGGGGTTGGCGACAAGCACTTCCTTGGAATTCGGCTCCCAAGTCTTCAGCATGAAGGGGCCCGAGCCCACGGCATCCGTGCCGATGGAGCCGTCCTTGATGGCACTCGCCGGCACGATGGCGGCGTTGACGCTCGCCATGGCGACGAGGATCGGCGCATCCGGCTGCTGAAAGGTTGAACACCACCGTCTCGTCGTCCGGCGTATCGATGGACGAGATCAGCGCGTAGTTCGCGCGCGCCGCGGCGCCGGTCTGCTCGTCGAGAATGCGCTCGAAGGACGCCTTCACGTCCGCCGAGGTCACCTTGTCGCCGGTGGAGAACTTGGCGTTGGGATCGAGATGGAAGGTCAGCGTCTTGGCGTCGTCCGAAAACTCCCAGCTCTTCGCAATCGCCGGCACCAGATCGAGCTTGGCGTCGTTGCGCACCAGCGGCTCATAGATGAGCTCGAGCAGGCGCAGCGAGGAGAAAGCGGTCTGCTTGTGCGGGTCGAGCCCGGTGGCGTCCTGCGACCAGGCCATCTGCAGCGTTGCCGCCTGCGCTGCCATCGGCACCAGGGCGGTGCCTGCCGTCAGAGTTGCGGCAAGGGCAAGTCCGGTAATCAGTTTCTTGGGGGTCAAATGCATGTCGGTGTTCCTCTCTCCTGTTTTGGTTCGGCCTTGAGGGCCGGTTTTGGGTATTTCAGTTTTGCGCGCCGGCAGCGCTTACCAGCCTGCCGCCGCACATAGGGTGGGGCACGCCCGTCGTGCCCGGAAACGAGATCGGCAGATCGAGCAGCCGCCGCACCGCCATGAAGGCAAAGGCCTGCGCCTCCAGCGCGTCGCCGTCCGCGCCGATCGCCTCGATCGGCTCCACCATACCTGGAAGTGCTTGGCCGAGCATGGTCATCAATGTGGCGTTGTGGCGTCCGCCGCCCGTCACCAGCCAGCGCAGCGGCGTTTCGGTCATGTGCTTCACCGATAGCGCAATGGCTTCGGCGGTAAAGGCGGTCAGCGTTGCCGCGCCGTCTTCGAGGCTCAGCCCCTCCACGGGCGCGGATGAAAAATCCAGCCGGTCGAGGGATTTCGGAGGCTTCCTTGAGAAATACGGGTGGTCGAGCAAGGCGTTGAGAACGGTTTTGTCGACCGTCCCGGTGGCTGCGATAGCGCCGTTCTTGTCATAGCTCTGGCCGGTATGTGCCTCCACCCAGTCATCAATCAGCGCATTGCCCGGTCCCGTGTCGTAGGCCAGCATCTCGTCGCCGTTCACATAGGTGATGTTGGAGACCCCGCCGATATTGACGAACACCACAGGCTGGGGCAGGGGCCGCGCCAGCGCCTGATGATAGACCGGCGCCAGCGGCGCGCCTTCGCCGCCCGCCGCCATGTCGTCCGAACGGAAATCGAAGACCGTATCGACGCCCAAGGCTGCCGACAGTTTCCCCGCATCGCCGAGCTGGCGGGTATAATGCTTGTCGGGGCGGTGAATGAGCGTATGCCCGTGCATGCCCACGACATCGATGCTGCGCTTGTCGGCGGGCAGCGTCTCCAGATAGGTTTTCACCGCTGCGATGTGCCGGTCCGTCAGGTCGGCCTCGAGCGCCGTCACATCCATCTCGGGATTGCGGATGGCGAGTGCCAGCCGCGCGCGGTCTTCCGGCTTATAAGGAAAGGTCATGCCCGGTCCGGACCAGAGCACCGAATGGCCGTCTGTTTCGATGGCCGCTACGTCGATGCCATCCATCGACGTGCCGCTCATCAACCCGATCGCGCGGTAGCGGACAGCGCTCATGCGTCCCGATTTCCCATCATGAACCCCATGCGTCTACTATTGGACAAGTCTTTGGTCAGCGCAACACCTTTCGCATACCACTTGTGGTTCCACCATTCCAAATTATCGAAATACGTGCTAGGTCAGGTGCTTAGAGTGGCACCAATGTAAGGCCAATTCGTCCAGGAAGGGTGCGGGAATGGCATCAGACACGTCGACGCTCCGCCCGCTCGGGCTGGCGATCTCGGGCATGGCATTGGTCGCGGCGATGGACGCAACCGTCAAGGCGTTGGGCAGCCATTTCCCGGTGGTGGAACTTCTCTTCCTGCGCTTCCTGGTCGCCGCGCTGTGGCTGGCGCTCTACATCGCCGTCCGCCGTCAAGCCTGGCCCCGGCGCAGGGATTGGCGCCGGCACCTCCTGCGCGCCCTCTCGCTCGGCGCCACCGCCTTTTTGTTCTTTACCGCGCTCACCCGCCTGCCGCTGGCGCTGGCGACCGCCATCGTCATGACAGGGCCGATCTATGTGGTGCTGTTCGGCCGCGTCCTGCTCAAGGAGGAGGTGAGTTCGCGCCTCGTCGGCGCCACGGTGCTGGCGGTGCTCGGCTCGCTCGTCATCGTCTTCGGCAATACCCACGTTTCGCTACGTGGGGGAGGAGACCCGGTCGGTTGGGCTGCCGCGCTCGCCGCGCCGATCACCTATGCGCTGACCGTCGTCCTGATGAAGACCCATTCGGGCAACGACTCACCTGCCTCCATCTCATTCGCGCAATCGGCACTCATCGCCCTGCTGGTGCTGCCGGTCATGGCGCCAAGTTTCATCATGCCCGGCATCGAGCACCTGCCGCTCATCCTGCTCGCCGGCTTTCTCGGGGCGGCAGGCTATCTGCTGTTCGTATCTGGCCTTGCGCGTTTGCCGGCCAGCCTGGCGGGACTCGCGGATTACACGACGCTGCTCTGGGCGGCGCTGTGGGGGTGGTTGTTTTTTGCCGAACTTCCGGGCCTGGCCGTCTGGATCGGCGGCGCCATGATCATCGGCGGCTGCTGGTTGATCACGCGCCGCGGCGCGCGCAAGCCCGTACCCGTCGAACCCACGCAGCCGGTGTGACCATTTCAATACCAACGCCCCGAACGAGGCGGGCCGTTCAGTCGGGCTGGCTGTCCTGCCGGCGCTCTTCGAGAAAATGACTGGTGAAGTCGTAGATCACCATCGCGATGCACAAGGCGATCACCACCAGCAGATCGGGATGCGGTACCTTGAAGGCGATAATCAGCAGCGAGCCTGCCACGAACGCCGCCGCGACCGTGGCTATGAGCTTGTCGAGCATGGAATTGGCCTCCCTAATTCCTCTTCTCCGCCAGATGTTGCGCCAGCCAGTTGGCCGTGCGCAAAAGCCGGGCGTCATCGCCATGCCGTCCGACCAATTGCACCCCCATGGGCAGGCCGTTCGAGGCCTGCAGCGCGGGGATGGTCACCGCCGGGGTGCCGCAAAGCGTCCATAGGCTGTTGAACGCCGGGCTGCCCGTCGAGCCGAGCCCTTCCGGGGCGGGACCGGGCGCGGCAGGGGTGACGATAGCGTCGAAACGCGCAAAAATTTTGGCAAGCATCGGACTGAGGATCTGCCGCCAGTCCAGCGCCGCGATGTAGTCCCGCGCCAAAACGGCATTTCCCGCCTCGATCCCCTTGCGCAGATTGGGGCCGAGCTGATCGCTCCCCCGCAGAGCATGGGCGTGAAAGCATTTGGCCAGTTCGGCCAGCTGGATGGTTTTTTGCGCCGCCAAAGCTTCTGCGAACACACCCGGCAGCTCGACTTCCTCCACCACATTGCCCAGGGCCGGGATCAGTTCTCCGAACGCATCCTGCAGGTCGGGTTCCGCCTCACTCCAGGCCGGCTGGCGCACGAAGGCCAGGGCAGGGGTCACGGGCGGCGCGCTTGTGGCGACTTCGAAGAGTTTGGACGTTGGGCTGGCCGTCGTTGCAGGATCGCCGGGGTCGAACCCCATCAGAACTTCGCCAAGCAGTGCAGCATCAGGCACGCTGGTTGCGAACACGCCGACCGTGTCGAGGCTCGGCGCCTGCGCCAGAATGCCGGTGCGCGGTATGGCGCCGAAACTGGCCTTGTAGCCGACCACGCCGCAAAAGCTCGCCGGCCGGATCACCGACCCCGCCGTCTGGGTGCCGATCGCCAGCGGCGACATGCCCGCGGCCACCGCCGCAGCCGAGCCGGAAGACGAACCGCCGGGCGTATGCGCGAGATTGTGCGGGTTGCGGGTGGGCGAGGGATCCATGAAGGCGAATTCGGTGGTCACCGTCTTGCCAAGGATCAGCGCGCCAGCCTGCTTGAGCTTCGAGACGATGAACGCATCATGTTCCGGCACGCGCCCCGCATCGACTTTCGAGCCGTTCTCGGTCGGAATCTTGGCCGTGTCGACAATGTCCTTGATCGCGACCGGCACGCCATGCAGCGGCCCCAGGCTTCGCCCCGTCTGCCGGTAGCCGTCCAGCGCCTTGGCCTGCGCACGCACGAAATCCGGATCGTGCCAGGCGAAGGCTTTTATCTCAGCGTCCTGCGCCGCGATCTGCGCCAGATAGATTTCGGCCACATCGACGGCCTTCATCGCTCCCGATGCCAAACGCTCGCGCAGCACGCGCGCTTCCGGATAGGCGGTGTCGGCTTGGGTCATGCCCTTATCGTCCATAGAATTGTCCCGGCAGCCAGAAAGCGATCTCCGGGAAGAGATAGAGCAGGATCATCGAGATGAACACCATGGCAAGGAACGGCATCACCCCCCTGAAGATCGAGATGAGCTGCACATGCGGCGGCGCGATGCCCTTCAGATAATAGGCCGACATCGCCATGGGCGGGGTCAGGAACGAGGTCTGCAGATTGAGCGCCACCAGAATGCCGAAGAACAGCGGGTCGATGCCGAAATGCGGCAGCAGCGGCAAAAAGATCGGCACGAAGATGATGATGATCTCCGACCATTCCAGCGGCCAGCCGAGAAGGAAGATGATCAGCTGCGCCAGGATCAGGAACGCCAGCGGGTGCAGATCGAGCCCGGTGACGAAGTCGGCGACGATCTGCTCGCCCCCCAGGTAGGAAAAGACCGAGGAGAAGGTCCAGGACCCAACGAAGAGCCAGCACACCATCGCCGTGGTGCGGATGGTCAGGTAGACGCTCTCCCGCAAACGCTGCCAGGTCATCGCCCGGTAGAGCACGGCTAGCAGCATGCCGCCCAAAGCGCCCACCGCAGCTGCCTCCGAAGGTGTCGCCAATCCAAAAAGGATGGCGCCCAGCACGGAAAGGATCAGTACGGCCAGCGGGAAGAACGAGGTCAGCAGCATCCAGACCAGTTTCGGCCAGGGCACGTGCGGCACCTCGTCCTCGCTGAGCCTTGGCGCCACGCTTGGCTGCACCCAGGACCGCACGACGATATAGACGAGATAAAGCCCCGCCAGCAGGAAGCCGGGGAACAGCGCGCCGGCATAGAGCCGGACGATGGAAACGCCCGAGGCGGCCGCATAGACAATCAGCATGATCGAGGGCGGAATGAGAATGCCGAGCGTGCCGCCCGCGCAGATGATGCCCGAGGCGAAGCTCTCATTGTAGCGCGCCTTCAGCATGGCGGGCAGGGCGAGCAGCCCCATCAGCGTCACCACTGCGCCGACAATGCCGGTCGCCGTCGCAAAGAGTGCGCAGGTGACGAGCGCCGCCACGCCCATCGAACCTGGAACGCGCCGCGCCGCCACCGACAGGGTCGAGAACAGCCGGTCGACGATGTTCGCCCGCTCGACGATATAGCCCATGAAAAGGAACAACGGCACGGCCGTCAAAACGTCATTGGCCATGACCGAATAGGTCTGGTTGATGAAGAGGTCGAAGATGCGGTTGTTGAAAAATCCCCCGATCCAGTTCTGGGTGAGGCTGAACCAGTCCGCGTCCCCGGCCTCCAGCAGCCGCTCAAACCCGCGCCACTGCCGGGAAGGATCGAAATAGGCGTAATAGCCAAAGCCGATCCCCATCGCCATCAGCGTGAAGGCGATCGGAAAGCCTAGGAAAATCAGGAAGATGAAGATGCCCAGCATCGACAGGGCGATTTGCGGATCACTCATTTGCGTTCATCCCCGGGTGCGTCGCCCAGAGGCGCATTGGTGTGAAACTCCTTTTGTAGCGAGACCTCGGTCTCCTCGATGTCTTCGGCGGCCTTGGTCCAGTAGCCGTCCCTTATGCACAATATGCAGCGGAAGACCTGCGCAATGCCCTGAATCACCAGCAGCACCCCGGCGGCAACGATCACCATCTTGAACTGGAAGATCGGGATGCCGGCCGGCGAATTGACGCTCACCTCCTGATAGCCCCAGGAGCGCGAGGCGTATTTCCAGCCCGAGAACACCAGCGCCAGAACGCCGGGGAAAAAGAACAGGAAATAGAGCACCAGCTCGACCTTGGCCTGTGTACGGGGTTTCCACAGCCGGTAGAGGAAATCGCCGCGCACATGCCCGTCGCGGCTCAAGGTGTAGGCGCCGCCCATCATGAACAGCGTCCCATACATGATAAAGGAGATGTCGAGCGCCCACGCCGTCGGCGAATTGAGCACGTAGCGTACGAAGACTTCGTAGCCGACCCCGAAGGCCATCACCATGATCAGCCAGCCGAAGGCCTTGCCGAACCATGCCGAGACCCGGTCGGCGAATTGGATATACCAAAGCATGAGGCCGCACCCCGAATGCAAGGAAAGGGCGGGGGCGCACCCCCGCCGGATTCAGTCTTGAAAACCCTGGCCTCAGAGTTTCAGCTTGCCGGGATTGTAGTGCTCATAGGCGAGCTGATAGTCCGGCGAGTTCATCAGCTCGTAGAAGACCACCCGCTCGACCCAGTCGCGCTGGCTGTCCATGACCTTCTTCATGAACGGATCCTGCTCGAGGTCGCCGATCAGCACGTCCCAGGCCTGCAATTCGGCGTCGAGAATTTCCTTGGGCGTACGCAAAACGTTGACGCCATTGTCCTGCAGCGTCTTGAGGTCCGTCGAATACTGGTTGAGCGCCAGCGCATGGTTGGAGGTGCTGGCCGCCTCGACGCCATATTGCAGGATCGCCCTCAGATCGGGATCGAGATCCTCGAAGAAATCCCTGTTGAACAGATATTCGAAGGATTCCGAGGCCTGGTGGTAGGACGACAGCATGTAGTTCTTGGCCACGTCCTGCGCCCCGAACCGCATGTCGGAGGAGGGGTTGTTGAACTCGAACGCATCGATCACCCCGCGCTCCATGGCCGGCACGATTTCGCCGCCCGGAAGCTGGGCCACGCTCATGCCCATCTCCTGCATCAGATCGGCGGCAAGGCCCACCGTGCGGTATTTGAGGCCCTTCACGTCGGCCACCGCCGTCACCGGCTGCTTGAACCAGCCGAACGGCTGCGCCGGCATGGGAAAGCCGAAGAAGCCGACCACGTTGAGTCCGAGAATGTCCTGGGTCAGCTCGCGATAAAGATCCTGGCCGCCGCCCTGATAGAACCATCCGAGCATGGTCTGGGCGCTGCCCCCGAACACCGGACCCGTGCCGAAAAACGAGGCAGCCTTGTGCTTGCCGTACCAATAGACGGCCACCGAATGGGCCGCATCCAGCACGCCGTCATTGACCGCATCCATGACCTGAAATGCGCCCACCACCGCACCGGCAGGCAGAAGGTCGATCGTCATGCGGCCGCCCGACATGGCCTCGACCCTGTCCACATACTGGCGGGCGAAATCCATCCAGATGTCGGACGCCGGCCAGGACGTCTGCATCTTGACCACAAGCGGGCTCTGCCCGAGCACCGCTGGCGCTGCCAGGGTGCTGGCGCCCACGCCGCCTGCCGCAACGGCACTTCCACGCAAAAACGAGCGGCGCGAGACCGCGTTCGATTGCTCTTCGCTCATCGTGATATCCTCCCAATCGCGATAAATCAGGACGTCTCCCTCCCCGGAGACTTCCCGCGATTGAAAGGCTATTGACGGCGAAACTGCGGCGCAATGCCGCAGGTGGCGAATGCGCGGAAACTGGGTAGTCGCCTGTGGAAGGTGGCGCTAGCTCTGGTTGGTGAAGACCGTGTTCGGCGTCAGCTCCGCCTCGCGCGGCGCGTCTTCGTCGCCGCTGGTGTCGTCCTTGATCGCCGTCTCGGGACGATCACCGCCCGCCGCAACTTCGGTGTGCCAGTCCCCCTTGGCGTCCTGGAACTGGATCACATGCGTCGAGCCTTGCACGTGCTGGCGCTCCGCAGCGTCGGCCGCCGCCTGATAGGCGTCGTCATGGGTTGGGAAAGTCTCGGAAAACACATCACCCACCTTGTAGGCGAAGCCGCCGTCATGGGTGACGATTTCATAGGTTACGGTGGTCATCTTGCTTCTCCTTTACGCTACCGCACCTTTCGGCACGCGGGAGCCAAACGCGATCCCTTGCAAGCCGTTCCGGCACGAAACCGGACGCTGGGAAGCGTGCTGGAGAAGAAAGAGCCTAGGGGTTGAAGCTGTTCGAATAGAGCAGCGATGCCGCGACATATTCGCCGTCGCGCTTGGCCCGCTGGGTCAGCAGCCATTTGACGCTGCGCTTGGGCAGGAACCCGCGCATGACGAACATCATCGTCTCCTTCAGCCGGATGCCGCCACGCCGCCAGCCCTGGTAAAAGCTCTTGAGACCGGAAAAGAAGTGCCGCGGATAGTGGTGTGGAGCCACATGACGCGCCTTGAAAGCGTAAAAGGCCTTGTCCGTCAGGGCAGGGCGCGCGGCCTCCGCCCACTCCAGCAAGGCGTGGGTGTCCGGCCGCCGCGATGACCCACCATCGTCCTCCGATTCGTCCCACCACTCATAGAGCGGCTCGGCCAGCATGCGAATGCGGGCGCCGGCTGCGTGGGCGCGCAGAACGAAATCGACCGCCTCGAACTCCTTCAGGTTCTCCATGAACCCCAGGGACTTGGCGAAATCGGCACGCACGGCGAGCGCGCTGGCGCTGAAGCCTGCGCCGCGGCCGAAGAAATATTCGCCGGGATCCTCATTGGTCTGCAGAAGCTGGCGCGGGTAATAGGTGCGGGTCTGCATGTCGAGCACCCTTATCCCGCGCGAAAACAGCAGGTCGGCGACATTGGACTGGATGACTTCGGCCAGACGTTCCAGCTTGTGCCTTACGAAACGGTCCTCAACATCAAGGAAGGCGATCCAATCGCCCGTCGCAGCCTGTACGCCGACATTGCGGGCAGCGGACGTGTCGGCTTTCGAAGAGATCAGGAACCGGCATTCCGACAGCGCCGCGTCGGAGGCGACATACATGAGCCGCTCCACCGCCGGGCCATGGGCCACCACGATGATCTCGAAATCCGGATAGCTCTGCATGTGCAGGCTTTCGAGAGCTCGGTAAAGATGGGACTCGGTGCTATTCCAGGGGACGACAACGCTGATGAAAGGGGGATAAGTACTCATTTTTACTTTAAAATCCTCGGGCCGAAGGCGGCGCCGGACCGATAAGCAGGTCCGGTAGGGCGCCCGTGCCGATGAGGCGCGCCAAGGAACACAACGTTTACGAAGGCATTAACGATCCCTGCGCGTGAAAATTGTTCCAATCCGGACACTGAGACATGGGGACGCACGATGCCTGACCGGCATCGCCCGAGGCTCGAGCGAAGCCGCTCCCCGGCAGCATCTTTGCCTGGAATAGCCGTCGTCTCGGGCGTATCGGCGTCCTTGGACAGCATCAGGCGAGTGCTCGCCGCACGCTGTTGTAAAGATGGATCTCGAACAGTGCAGCGATGAAAAGATGCCGCGCATCAAGCGCCTGTTCGGCACTTTCCATGATGGGTTCCGGATCGATCCCGTCGCTGATGTTAACACTATCGGCTGTCATTGCCGCGCCTCCGACATGTACCGCAAGCCGCCTCGCATCAGTCTCTCGTGGCGGATGTGGCCACAAAAACAACTTGCTGGCGGCAGTTTCTATCGAAGGTGATTATGAAGTGTGGGTGGCGGTATTCAATTTTATTGCTTTGTAAACCTTAATACCGAAAGGTTTATGCGTTCAATTCAGATACAAAGCCTGACTTCTTCTGCGGCCGTCGTCTTGGTTGCAGCCGTCAACGCGCGCGCTGCACTGGAAGCTCCGGCTCCGGGTCGAACGCGTCGGCGGCAAAATGCGGTAGTTCGCCATGTAGCGCGGGGGAGGCCCGGTGCAGCGCAGCATGCTGCGCTACGGTCAGCACCTCGTAATGGGCAGTAAAACTCTTGAGCAGCTCCCCCAGCAGGTCGAGCTTTGCATGCAGGTCGCGTCTCATGCCGGGCAGTTGCGCAAGTTCCGGCACGTCCTCTTGGCCGAGAAAATCCAGTGGATGCAGCATCAGCGAAGGTTGCACACGCGCCAGCCTGCAGACGGATAGTGCACTGCGGAAATAAGTCTTTGCGCCCAGCGAGGTCAGCGCCGCCAGAGGGGCCAGCGCGCTCGGGTGAAAAGGCATGCGGATCAGCGGGAGGGTCGTCATCGGCACCTCCATCAGCTGGGCCCCGTCAAGTTCCCAGGCATAGGGCCTGAGGCTGCGCAAGCCTTCGGCGAGCTTGCCGCCCGTCGGTCCGTGCGACAGCGCAGCCGGCAAGCTCGGCAGCGTCGAGGCGTCGTAAAGATAGCCAATGTCGCACAGAACCTCGATCAGCGCCGTGGAAAGACGGGCTCCTGGCGTCCTGAAGCCGGCTGGCGCCCGGCCCGTCGCTTCGGCAATGGCCCCATGCGCCCGGGCGAGGTCTGCGGCAATCGCCGATCGCGGCTGCCGGTTCAGTTGCAGATTGTGTGCGAAGCCGCGACTGGCGATTTCATGGCCGGCTTCTGCGATTGTCCGGAGCGTCTCGCGGTTTGTCTTTAGCGCGGCGTCCTGTCCGGTCACGAAAAAGGTAATGCGCAACTGGTGCTGCGCCAGAACATCGAGAATGCGTGGAACCGCCAGGTCCAGATAGCTTGGAGACATTTTCCAGCCGGCAATTCCGGCCGCCTTCATGCACGCCCACTGATTGTCCAGGTCGAGCGAGAGGCTGCCCAGATGGGTCGAGCCCTCGAGTTGCAAGGCGGTCAGTCCGGCGCTCATGCAATCCGCTCCGCTGCCGGGATATGCGCAGCGCCGCGCAGCCTGATCATCTAGCGGACCTCCTGCTCGGCGCGGCCGGCGGGCGGCGTCGGCAGCAGGCGCTGCGTCAGCTTGTGCACGATCAGATGGCCGATAAGGCTCAGATGCCCGAATACGTCCTGCAGGGGCCTTCTTTTGGACTTTCCGAACAGCCGAACGCTCCTCACGACCGGAAACTCCACCATGCTATGGCCGCTCTGGTCGAGCTTGACGAAGATTTCGGCCAGCCCCGCAAACCCGTGCTGGCGCAGCTCCATCTTCCTGACGGTTGAGCGCCGATAAACGCGGAAGGGCGCCGTATAGCTGGCGAATTTGTGATGCAGCAGCATCCTGTAAAGGCGCGACAGCAAGCCGGCCTGTCGCCCGTCGGCCGCGTCAGCGTCATCCAGAACCGGCGCGGCCTGCACCATGTCCACGCCCCGCTGCAGAAGGGGGATCATTTCTGCAAGTTTCTGCGGATCGAAGCTGCAATCGGCATCGATCGCGCAAACGATCTCGTCCCAGGCCTGTCGGATGCCCGTCATGGTCGCGGCTGCGATCCCGCGCCGTTTCTCGTGCCGCTCTAGGTCGAACTCTTCGCGGCCGCCGAACAGCTCCTGCATTTTTGCCCAGCTGCCATCCGTGCTGCCATCGTCGACCAGGACGAAGTCGAGATCGAGCCAGCCGTTCTTGTCGGCCAGCGTGCCGAGCGCCTTTGCAAGGTTGGGCAGGTTGGCTTCTTCATTATGGACCGGCACCACAACAGTGGCGCGCGTGCGCGTGCCGAAATAGGCGCGCTTGGTTGCAGCCGGGGCGGGCTTTTCAGGCAGCGCGCGCGCCGCCACTGTTTTCGCCTCCAGCCCCAGATGCTCTGCGATCGGGGCAAACTGGTGTGCATCGAGGACGGCCTCGACCCGCGCCTGCATGCGCTCGATATTGTGGTAGTGCCGCAGCCGTTCGAGGCGCGGCAGCGCCGAAATCCGGGGCTGCCTAGGATCCAGTTCCCAGCTGTGGAAGGTGAAGTGCCAGGGCTCGTCGCTCTGCTTGACCCGCCCGGTGACGAGTTTCGACCACAGCTTGTCGGGCAGGTGCCGCAGATACCTGCTGTCTCCCGCCGGCAGCGGATAGCCGAGCACGTTGACGCTCGAATAAGGCACTTCCACCAGTGACCAGCCCAGCCGTTCTATCTGGCGGATGGAGCGCCAGCCCTTGTCGTTGAGGAACGCCCGGCCAAATGGCCGGATGCTGGAATCGTAACGATAGCCGCACCAGGCCAGGATCTTGAACGCCTCGACGGTATCGGTCGGGAGGGACCCGTCCGCGGGCCGGAAACCGAACACATCGGTAGCCGCCACGCGCTCCAGCGCATCGCGCGCCCTCAGCGCGTCGTCGCGCAAGGCAACCGGCGAGAGCTGCGGCATCGGTGTGTGGTGATAGCCGAGCGAGGCGACCTCATGCCCGCGCCGCGCCACCTCCCGGATCACATCAGGGCAATGATCGGCCAGCCAGCCAAGTGCAAAAAAAGTCGCCTTGGCCTCGTGCCGGTCAAGCATGTCGAGCAGCTTTCCGGCGCTCTCTTCGATCCTGAGCGAGAAGCGCGGCCAGTGCGCACCGGGGATGACCCGGCTCGACATTGCGGCCTGGAAATAGTCTTCCAGATTGACCGAAAGGATGTGCGTCTGGTGATCCGGCATCTGCCTGCTCCATCTTCCGCATCGGATGAAGCAGCGACGAATGTCAGCGGGAGGGCTTCATCCATTTCGGCCGCGCGGGCCTCAGGCTCTTCGAAAATCGCCGAGACAAAACCACGCCGGGAGAGGAGAGGCAATAACAAAGACGGGTGGAATGCAAATATAGAGCGTTTAAATAGTTTTTACCCTACGAGTAAAGCCTAATAAATATCAATATAATAAAATTATAAGTTTATTGCGCGAAGACGACGGTCTTTTTTCCGTTCAGCATGACCCGCGCTTCCAGGTGATATTTCACGGCCCGCGCCAGCACGCGCGCCTCGATGTCGCGCCCTTGCGCGATCAGCTCTTCCGGGCTCATCGCATGTGTCACCCGCGCCGTCTCCTGCTCGATGATCGGTCCCTCGTCGAGGTCCGGCGTCACATAATGGGCCGTCGCTCCGATCAGCTTCACGCCGCGCTCATGCGCCTGGTGATAGGGCCTGGCGCCCTTGAAGGAGGGCAGGAAGGAGTGGTGGATATTAATCACTTTTCCGAACAGCCCCCGCGAAAGCGTGTCCGACAAAATCTGCATGTAGCGCGCCAGCACCACGAGGTCCGCGCCGCTCGTCTCGACCAGATCGAGGACCTTTTGCTCCTGGGCTTGCTTGGTCGCCGCGGTGACCGGCCAATAGTGGAAGGGGATGCCTTCATATTCCGCCGTCTTGTGGCTGTCCTCATGGTTGGAGACGATGGCCACGACCTCCGCTTCAAGCCATCCGACCTTGATCTGGTAGAGCAGGTGCAAAAGGACGTGGTCGAACTTCGACACCATCAGCACGACCTTCGGGCGCCGCCCCGCATCCTGCAGCGCCAGTTCCATGCCGAATTTTTCGGCCGGTCCGGCCAGCGCCGCCCTTAGCGCGTCTTCCGTCACCCCGCCGGGGGCCGTGAAGGCGATGCGCATGAAGAACTTGCCTGTAATGCGGTCCCAGAACTGGTTGCTCTCCGCGATATTGGCGCCAAGGCGCGCCAGTTCCGCCGTCACCGCTGCGACGATGCCCGGCCGGTCCGCGCAGGACAGCGTCAGGATGAAGGAATGCTCGGCCATTTGTGCCCCCACTGCGAGATTGGAGCGTTTTCAGGAAAAGCATGTCCCGGGCCCCGATCCGGGGTGGAAACGGTTTTCCGGTTCGAAAACGCGACAAAACAAAAACTTAGGGCAGGTCAGGAGATTCCGTTGACGTGTGACCTGCTCTAATTGGCTCAATACCCTGTCCGGTTGAGATTGGTCCAGACTTGGTCTATCAGGCGCGTCCCCGATTTTTCCCGGACCCGAAGGATTGCATCATGCCCGCCTTGAGCTGCGGCCTCGATTTCGGCACGTCCAATTCCACCATCGGCTATGTCGGCCAGGATGCGCGCCCGCTTCTCGTGGCGCTGGACGAGGGCAGGGCGGCCATGCCCTCCGTTCTCTTTTTCAGCTTCGAGGCGGACGAGGTGCATTTTGGCCGCGCCGCCATCGCAGAATATGTCTCGGGCGCCGAGGGCCGCATGATGCGCGCGCTCAAATCCCTGCTCGGCTCCTCGCTGATGGACGATCGAGACGCGCATCAAGGCGCCGCCGGGTCCCCTTCACCGAGATCCTCGGCACCTATGTGGGCGAACTGCGCCGCCGTGCCGAAGAAGACGCCGGCCAGCCGCTGGAGCGCACCGTTGCCGGCCGCCCCGTCCGCTTTGTCGACGACGACGATGCCGCCGATCGCGAGGCCCAGCGCCAGCTCGAAACGGCGATCCGCGGGCAGGGGTTCGAGCATATCGAGTTCCAGTTCGAGCCCATCGCCGCCGCCCTCGACTATGAGCAGGCGATCAACGACGAACAGCTCGCCATCGTCGCCGATATCGGCGGCGGCACCTCGGATTTCACCGTGGTCCGCCTGTCGCCCGAGCGCGCCCGCCGCATCGACCGGCAGGCAGATATCCTCGCCACAGGCGGCGTGCATGTCGGCGGCACCGATTTCGACCGCCTGCTGTCCTTGGCCGAGATCATGCCCGAGTTGGGCTTTCATACCGAAAACCACCTCAGGCGACCGCGACCTGCCCGTCGGCCCTTTCCACGATCTCGCCACCTGGCACCGCATCAACCGGCTCTACACCCGCGAGGCGCATGCGCTCCTGTGCCGCTACCCGCCGCGAGGCCGCCGAAAAGGAGAAGTTCGATACGTTTCTCAAGATCGTGGAGGGCCGTTACGGCCATCTGCTCGCCGCCCATGTCGAGGACGCCAAGATCGCCCTGACCGACGCCGACCAGACTCATTTCGCCTTCGAGCCCCTGGGCGTCTCGCTGCAGCGGGACATCACGCGCAAAGCCTTCGAGGCGGCGATTGCCGAAACCGCCGCGAAGATTCCGTTTCAGATGAACGAGACGCTGAAGCGCGCCGGCCTCACCGCCGACCGCATCGAGACCGTCATCATGACGGGTGGCTCCACCCAGATCGGCCTCATCCGTTCCGCGCTGGATGCGATGTTTGCCCAGGCCCGCTTCGTCGAAACGGATGCCTTTGGCAGCGTCGGGCTTGGTTTGACGCTCGACGCTGCCCGCCGGTTCGGCGGCTAAGCCGCCTGCAATTGCGTCCGCTTGCCATTCTCCCGCGTCGCCACATAAACTGACGCGCCGATGATCAGCACCGCGCCCGGCCAGAACAGATTGCTCGGCATCTGGCTCAGCAGCGCCCAGCCGATCAGCGTGTTGAGCGGCAGTTTCAGATCGTCGAAGGGCTGCAGATAGGTGGCGTCGGCCCTCTCATAGGCGCTCCACAGCAAATACTGCGTGGCCGCCGTGATCAGCCCCAAAAACAGCATCCACCAGATCGCATCCCCATGCGGCAGGCCGAGATCCAGCCCGCCCGCGAGGCTTTGCGGCAAAAGACCCGGCACGCCGACCGCCAGAAGGCCAAGCACCAGCCCGATCACCGCATGGTTCACAACGATCAGCAACAACAGCCAGAGCGTTAGCGATTCCGCCGATTCCTCGCGGCTGAGATATTTGGAGATGACGGTCGTTGCGCTCCACAGCGCCGCCGCCAGCACCGGCAGGAGCGACGCCCAGGTGAAGGCGTCCGTACCGAACCCCACGATCAGGAACGCGCCGATAAACGCCACGCAGGACGCGCCGATCCGACCGGCCGACAGCCGCTCGCCGAGGAACAGCACCGAGCCGGCGATGACAAAGAACGGCCCGGTCAGCAACAGCCCCACCATCTGCCACACCGGCACGCCCGAGGCGAAACCGAAAACGAAGACCTGCGCCCCGAGCGCCGAGGCGAGCGCCCTGAGTTCGTGCCAGACGGGGTGGCGCGTCTTCAGCTTGTCGAGCCCGATGCGCAAGATCAGCGGCACCGCGAACAAGGTGGCGATGAAATACTGCCAGAACACCGCCGCCGACGAGCTCATCTTGGCGTCGCCGAGCATCGGGTTCCAGGGGTTGGTAATGACGTCGTAGGAAAAATTGACCACCGCATAGAGCACTTGCGCGCCGACCATCAGGCCGGTGGCGAGCATCAAATCGCGGGATAGGCTAGGGGAGGCAGTAGGGCGCATCTTTCGATCCTTTCGTGACCCAGTGCCTCAGGGTTACGGGGGATCGAATGGCCGAAAACGAGGCGCGTGACGCACCCCTGCTTCGGCCAGTCTTGCTCCCGTTCTCTCTCATCCGGACTATGACCGTCGGCTTCGGAATTGCACCGAATCTGCTGACCCAACTCAAGTGAGTTGGCGCTCGCGGGCTCAGGGATTGCTCCCAATACCGCCGGTGGGGACTTCCACCCCGCCCTGAGAACGTTACTTTGTCGTCCGAACAATGGCCGGACGCGCGGAATATAAGATCGTCCGGGGGTGAGGGCAAGATTTTAAGGAGCGTCGGAGCACCGGGATCGACTGCCAGCAATTGCCAACTGCGGGTTCCTCCGGGTTGGCGTCCATGCCCCGAAAGGCAAGCGGAACCTAAGTCTCGGGCTTCGCGGCGCCGGCCATCGAGTCGCGAAGGGCTTTCAGCAGGTCGGCTTCGGTGAACGGCTTGCCGATATAGACATCGAACTGCCGACGCAGCTCATCGTCGAATTTTTCTTCCGGAACGGCGGTCGTCAGTATGATCGGAACATTCATTCCGTCCTCACGCAGGGAACGCACCATCGTCAGGCCATCCATGCGCGGCATCATGTAGTCGGTGACAATCACCTCGGGCTGAAACGATTTGGCCTGTTCAATTCCCGCATCGCCATCATAAGCCAGTTGCACTTCGAAACCGTCGTTCAACATTGCCACTCCATGGCAATGGCGAGCAGGGCTTCATCTTCGACGTAGAGAACCCGGGTCAACGGCTGATGCTCCGACATGTCCTATAGGCGGCGCCGCAGGCTATATGTGTGGCTGCGGCGCGCGCCTGAAGGGTGGCGCTCACCGAGAACGTGTGGCAATGCTGGTCGCCCCCGGGTAAAGGTCGTCTCGCGTTTTGCCGAATGACGCCCGCAAGCCTATGGTTGAAGTCGATAATGATTACAAGATCAGTTCGTTCCTCTGAGAACGCCCAGGGTGTCGGCGATCGCCCGAACAGGTTCAGCTTGCGGCACCGGCTATTGCTGCTCACGGCCCTCGCTCTGCTCCCCGCCTTCGTGATCGTTCTGGCCAACCAGCTGAATTTTCGGTCGCTGCGTTCGGGCGAGGTCGATTCCTACGTGGTCAGGATGACCGATGTCGTGCGCAACGAGGTTACGCGGGGGCTATCGGTGGCGGGCGCACTCATGGTCTCCATGGGCCGAACGGCGATCGTTCTGCAGCACGACGCCGGGGCGTGTGAGGCGTATACGTCATTCGATCCAGCGGGATCTCGTCACCATTACCGATGTGGCCATAGCGGGCGTCGACGGCAAAATCTACTGCCACACCGGTGGCTCGCAACTGGCCGGGCTGCAATCCGCCATCGATGACCTGGTCGCAAAGGACCCCAAGGGTCTGAGTGTTGGCACCTACACGCAAACGGCGCGGGGACCGGCCCTCCCCATCGGCATGGTATCGCGCGGGACGGACGGCAAGGCTCAGGCTTACATCGAGATTTTCGTCAACATGGACCAGCTCGTATCCGAGCTCACAACCGCAACGAAAGGTCTTGAGGACGCCAGAACGATCGTGGCCGACCGCAATGGCACCGTGTTGCTCGCCTTGCCCGCAGACATCGCGCAACAGGGGCAGCCGGTGCCGGCCCAATTGAGGAATTCGTCAACGCGGAGGGGCCTGGCTCGGTCCGACTCACCGGAAGCGACGGGTATCCCGAATAATAGGTTATCGGCCCGCGGGCGAGGGGCTCCCGCTCGCAACCATCTTTGCCCTTCCCGAGGCGCCACTGATGGCCCCGATCAACCGGGCGGGCGTAACCAATACTTTGATTGCTCTGGCAGGATCCGGTCTCGCCTTCCTCTCGCCTGGTTCATAGGAGAAAGGTTCATCCAGCGTCCCGTCGATGTATCTGAACGAGACGCTGTCGGCACGGCGCTCGGGTGACGAGGAGGCCAGAACCGGCCTTGCCATGGACGCTTCGGAGTTCGGAAGGATCGGCACGACCGTCGACGAATTGTTCGACGAGCTGGATCAGCGGGCCGAGTTGCAGCGCCGTGCGGAGGAGCAGCGCGACCTCTACGCCCGTGAGGTTCAGCATAGGGTGAAGAACCTCCTCGCGATCATTCAGGTCATCGCCAGACAGACGCTGGCGCGGCCTGACGTTTCACCGGAAGTGCAGGCCTTTGAAGGCCGCATCAATGCGATCATCGCCACGAACGCGCATTTATTGAAGCAGGACGATCATTCCGCAGTGCTGGAGGATCTGGTTCGCGACGCCATCTCGCCTTTCATTGGCGGCAACAGCGAGCTCGTGACCGCCCAAGGCCCAACGATCGGACTGCGTCCCAAGGCGGCATCGGCGCTCGGGATGGCACTGCACGAACTGGCGACGAATGCGGTCAAGTATGGGGCGCTATCCACGCCGGAAGGCCGCATCTCCGTGGACTGGCGGGCAGGGGACACCACGTTCGAGATGGACTGGGTCGAACAGGGCGGCCCTCCGGCCGTGGAACCGGAGCAGACCGGCTTTGGCACGGTTCTGATCTGCCGAGTCTTGCAGGCGGAAACGGGCGGCACCGTGTCGATGGAATTCGGCGATCATGGCTTTGCGTTTCATCTGATCGCGCCGCTCGAAAATCTGGGAGCGCAGATCGATGAGCCGGCCTCGCCGCAGGCTTGAGCGCCAGGACACCGGACGGCATGGCAGGGACGTCGGTGCGTCTGCGTTGGCGTTGCGGTATTGCTCGCCTTAGCTCGAGACGGGTGGTGCGGAGCTAAGGGACGACAAACTTGATCCCGCCCCCCTTGTCCTCGTTTATACTTCACCCATCGGTTTGCATCAGCGGGTTGTGTACACGAGCATGACGCAAACCGGCCGGTGAAGGGCGCGGGTCGCCGCGTCCTCGGCCGAATCCAGGGCCGCTCTTTTCACCTCGACCGGAAGCGCGCGGCTGACCAAAGAGCGTTCCGGCCCCTGTTCGCCGGGCCATGTCGGGTGACTCTGCGGACGTCGGTAACGGGCGGCGCGGCCAGCTCCCTGGTTCGTCCATCTTCCTTGGGTTTCGACACCGAAATCCCGCTCAATCCTGCGGCAACTGCCAGCGAGCTGGACTTTGGCATGGACCAGGCGCGGCCGAAGACGCCGACGAACGTTTTCGCCACGTAGGGCATAGGCGCGCCAGCCGGCCGGCGCGAGGCAAAAAAGAGCAGCGCCGTTATGCCCGGAGCGATGCGCGGCTTGAGACAAAACAGACTGGCGGTGCGGACCCGTGAGGCAGACAGACAAGCGGTGTGCGGCGTGAACAAAGGAAAGAATTAAAAGGGCCGCCTTGCGGCGGCCCCCATGAGATCAGGTCACGCAGGACCCGGGCGAACTCGAACATTCACCCTTGAGGAGGTGGGCTTTAATACGAGGGCTGCCTCGCAATACTCACCGCACTTCCAAGGTCCCTTACGAGCACCTTCAGCTCATTAGACATTGGATCACCTCCTTCCGAAATGTTGACGATGAAAGGATCATGCCCCGATTTGAGCCCAGGCGCAACCAGCCTCTTTCCAAGGTTCCACAGGTCTTGCTTGGACGGTTTTCAGGTAATTTGGACCAAACAAGTTTGCATTAACGTTCTTTGGCTACATTTCTCCGGTTCCACAATGTATTAGGAGTCCTGTGGTGGCGGCTGCAGAAAAGCAAAACATCCCTTCGCTGGACGATATGAAGGCGTGGGCCAAGGACCAGAGTGGAAAGAACTGGGAACGTCTGCTCAGTGGTCTGACCGACATTTTCCTCTCTGATTCCGAGGCAAATGCCTCCCGCTACGGCGATGATTATGCGGACATTGTCTGCCGCTTGCTCGAGCAGGTCGACGAAGAGGGGCGCATGGAACTCGCCCAGCGCATTTCCGAGGAAGTCCACTATCCCGGCAGGGTGGTGCTTCGTCTGGCAAAGGACGAGCACGCCGTCGCCGCGCCCGTTCTGGAAAAATCGCCGGTTCTCAAGGATGCCGATCTGCTCGATGTGATCGGCGCCAAGACGTCCGAGCACTCGCTCTCGATCTCCCGGCGCAAGCAACTCGGCCATAAGATCACCGACCTTCTGGTGGCGCATGGCGACCCCGAGATCGTGCGCTCCATGGCGGCCAATCCCGGTGCCTCCTTCTCCGACAAGACATACCGTCTCGTCGCCGAGAAGGCTAAATCCGACCCGCTCCTGCAGGAAAGGCTGGTAGGGCGGGCCGACCTGACCCAGGCTTTGGCCGTGCAGATCGCGCCCTTCTTGTCCGAGGAATTGCGCGGCAAGCTTCAGGCTGCACAGTCGGGTGGACCCATCAATGCCGCCGGCAAGCGCCAGGGTCCGAGCCTGCTCGACAGCCTCGATGAAATCGCCAAGGAAACCGGCTCCAAGAAGAATCCGGTCGCGGCGAAGAAGCCTGCCGCCCCCTCTGCTGAGCCGCTGGAGGTCAATTCGCGTCTCGACAAGATCGCCCGCCAGATGGCCGAGGCGGATCAGTCGGGTGCCCTGTGTATCGCGCTCAAGGATGCCGGTCGGGTGTCCGAGGACATGGTCTCCAAGGCGCTGTTCAACCGCAATGGTCGCCCGATTTCGGTTCTCTGCCGCGCCTTGAAGCTGAGCTCGCCGACCTTCGAGGCGATTGCCCGCATGCGCGCCAACACGCTCGGTCAGTCGATGAAGGATGTCGCAACGCTGGTCAAAGCCTACGAAGCCATTCCGGCCGCCGAAGCGGATACGACCATCAAGAAGCTCCAGGCGATGAGCCAGGTCGGTTCCAAGCCCGGCGGCGACGCATAAGGTTCATCGCCACCGGGACGATTCAGCCGCGCCCGATATAGGGCATGTTGGTTGCCATCACCGTCATGGTTTGCACATTCGCATCGAGCGGCAGGCCGGCCATGAACAGCACCGCCTCAACCACATGCTGGACATTGAAGACCGGCTCGGGTTTCACCGACCCGTCTGCCTGCAGCATGCCGGTCTGCATTTTGGCTGTCATGTCGGTGCCGGCATTGCCGATGTCGATTTGCCCGCAGGCGATGGAGTAGGGGCGTCCATCCAGAGAGATGGATTTCGTCAACCCAGTGATAGCGTGCTTGGTGGCATTATAGGCAACCGCATGCGGGCGCGGCGTGTAGGCAGAGATCGACCCGTTGTTGATGATGCGTCCGCCTTGCGGATCCTGGTCCCGCATCATGCGAAACGCCCGCTTGGCCACATAGAACGCACCGTTGAGGTTCGTGGCCACCACCGAATCCCACAGATCATCCGCGATATCGCCGACTTCGGCGGCCGGTGCGCTTCGCCCGGCATTGTTGAAGACGACGTCGATTCTGCCGAACCGTTCCCTGATGGCTGAAAAGAAATCCTCGACGGACCCGGCATCGCTAACATCGCAGGGATGACCAAGCACCTCGTCTCCCCCGCACATCTTGACGGTTTCGGCCACTGCCGATTCTCTTCTGCCGCAAAACGCCACCTTGTAGCCGGCCTTCGCGAATCCCACGGCCGCTGCCCGTCCGATTCCCGAAGTCGCGCCCGTGACCACCGCCACCGATCCGCTCTTGTTCACTGTCATCCTCCCAAAGCGCACGCTCGCTAGAACCCGATTCTGCGACCAACACCTGATCCCAGAAGCTTCATCACCTCGCCAATAGCAGCAAAACCCCGCCAATTCCGGGTGTTTCTTAAGTGCTGTTTACCAAGGTTAACAGATCGTTTCTATCTGTGTGCTGAATCTGCAACATTCCCTCAACAACCATGGTGAAAGCTCTTGGAAACCCTGCTGCGCCAGTTGCTTCGGGGGCGGGGATGACTAGAGTGCTTATTGCGAATCCATGCATGGGATCGTTTGTCGGTCGCGGCGCGACGGCAAAACACGACACGACAAGTGTGGTCGCGCTTCGACAAACCAACCGGACAGCAATCCGGTTCCTAAAGACTGACTTTGGAGGTCAACAATGAAACTCAAGAGCCTTTTTCTGGGTTCTGTTGCAGCGGCCGGTCTCTCGACCGGTGCCTTCGCTGCTGACCTGAATGTCCTGACGTCGCTCGACGTTTGCGACCTTCTGGGTATGTCGGGTCTGACGATTTCGTCCGACACGAACTGCCTCGCCATCACCGGCAAGGTGAACTACCGCATCGAGTGGGGCGACTACAACGGCTCCGCTTTCACGGTGAACTTCGGGTCATGACACCTACACCGTGCCGAACAACGACTACGGCTGCAACGACCGACGCCAATATGGACTGGGACTCCGAAATGGATGCCTTCATCCAGTTCGTGGCCGCGTCCAAGTCCGACTTCGGTACCGCTCAGGCCGTGATCAAGTTCGATTACGACTATGACAGCGACTACAACAACGAAGCTATTGGCTGCTGGCGGTAACACCGCTTCGCAGAGCGCAGGCCTGCGTATCGAAAATGCCTATGTGCAGGTTGGCGACCAGACCGTCCTCATGGTTGGTCAGAAGGGCTCGATCTTCAAGAATGGCGACGATGCTCCGCTGAACTTCCTCGGCCTGTTCAACTCCGAAGGTGTTGACGTCGGTGTCGATACCCCGATCAGCGACTTCTATGACGGCGGCCCGTCCGCTGCCATTCAGGTCGTCTCCGATCTGGGCAACGGCCTGTCGGTCGGTGTCGGTGCCGAGAACCTCGACAGCGCCCTCGGCGCTGGCCTCGGCGCGGCAACACCGATACCGCTGGTTCGGCTGCGTCCGGTTCGCTGGTCGGTGTTGTGGCCTATGCCGGCGACAATATCGCTGCTCACTTGAGCGTCAGTCGGTGGCGGCTTCCTGGATGGCAACATCGAAGATTGGGCCATGCATGCCGGCTTCTCCGGTACCTTCGACATGGTGCAGTTCGTTGCCGCTCTGGCCTATGACGACAACAACTACCTGGATGCCCTGGCTTCGGCGAAGGCGACCTTCGACATCTTCACCCTGGCGGGTTCGGTCGAATACGTTGATCCGAGCACCTCTGTCGCCAACAACGAGCAGCTGGGCTTCGGCGCTTCTGCTGGTGCGGGCGTCACCGATGGCGTGACTGTCAATGTCGGCTTCCGTTATTACGACGACAATACGTCGACCGCGAATAACGGAATCCTGGCAGACGGCTGTCCAGCTGGTTGCGGCTCTGACCGAGACCATGACGGTCACCGGCGAACTGGGCTACTTCAGCACCAACAAGCCGCTCGGTGGCGACCGGTACGGCGCGTCACCGACACGGACACCATCTACGGTGCTGTGGAACTGGCCTGGGCTCCTGGCGGCGACTTCTCTTCGTCGGCCAAGGTCGAAGTCTACGACGACGGTGCCTACAAGACCACGTTCAAGGCTGCCAAGACCTTCCAGTAAGCTCCGGCTTGCATCTGGAACAATCGGAAAGGCCCGGCTTTGCCGGGCCTTTCTGCATTCAAGAGGCAAGTTGCAGGTGATAGTCCAATGCTGATGTTGGCGGCCCTCCGCACCGGGTTATAATCGCGGGCAGGTGCATTAGAGTCGCCGCCCCGCCCATTCCATTGGATGATGTTTCCCTTGAGCCCAGAATTCCGCCGTCTCACGCTTGCCCTCATGCTTTCAAGCTCGATTGTTGCCTCGCCTGCTCTTGCAGATGGCGGGCAGCGCTCGTTCGCCATTTCGCCCGCGGTGGTTGAAGGGGCCACTCCGGTCCTGCTCGTGGCGCAGAACGATGTCGCCGCCGATTATTCCTGGTCCGCGCGCAAGGCGGAAACCGGCGCCGTTACCATCTCGGGCGAAGTGCCGTCATTGCAGGCGGGCAAGTCTTTACGGGGCGCGGCCGGCGACAATGTTGTCGATATCGCCAGCGTACGTGCTGGCGCACCTTCTGATTTCGAGCAAATGGCTGAGGCCGGGCTTGCAGTTCTCCAGCATCTGCAATCTGGCGAGGTCAACTTCTCCAACGGCGCCTGGCATCTCACCGGAACCACGACCGATCCGGAGGCCGCACGACTGGCAAAAGCAGCCATGCGCCAGAATGATATCGCCGCACCGGCCTGGCAGCTCGAAATTGCGATGCCGAAAGTGTCCGAGGAGACAGCGCCTCAGCCATCTACAAAGACGGCGCCGAAGCCTGCTGAAACAGAGGCGGAAGCTGGTGCCAAATCAGTTGGCACAATCTCGGCAAAAGAAAAATCGGACAAGGCCGCAACGAACGCTGAGAAGCCGGTAGCCGTCGCCGCGCCTGAGCTGCCGAAGGTCGAAGCATACGAATGGTCGGCTGAAAAGGCTGAGGATGGCGCGGTCAGGTTCCATGGATATGTGCCGGCCCGGGCACTTCAGAAATATCAGGAAATACGCGCCGGTAAGTCCGGCACCGATGATACGAAACTGGCGAAGGGCGCGCCTGAAGACTTTGTCCCGCATGTCATGGCGGCTCTCGATATTCTCGACCAATTGGCGGAAGGAAAGGTCACGTTCGGCGCCCGAAAATGGAACGCCGTGGGTGTCGCCAAATCCGCTGAAGCCAGATCAGCGGCCCAAGCGGTTATCGGCGCTGACGATGCCTGGACAGCGAGCATCGCTTTGCCGCCGCCGCCCGTTGTTTCTCCATATACCTGGGCAGTTCAAAAAACCGGGAAGGGTCAGCTGTCCCTGACGGGATTTGTGCCGACCCCACAGCTCCAGCGCTACCTTGAAGCGCGCGTCGGAGGCGGTGCGGCTGACGAGACGAAAGTGGCTGCGGGCGCGCCCGATGGCTTTATCAGCGATTCCATTGCGGCCATCGACGCTTTGGCCGAGCTCGAAAACGGCACCGCGAATTTCGACGGCTCCATATGGCGCCTGACGGGCAGGGCGAAGTCGGCCTTGGCCGCAGATTCGGCCAAGGCTCTGTTGGAAAAGGCCGATACACCAGCGTCCAAATGGAAGGTCGCGATCGCCGCGCCCCCTGCGGCGCCGGTCCTGAAACCCGAACAACAACAGGATACGCCGCCGGAGACGGCTCCCGCTGTGTCCGCCACGGGGCAAAACCCTCAGACGAACGAAAGTGCCCAGCCCGCCATTGCCGCCCCGGCGATAGAACAGGAGGCCCTAGCCCCTGCGTCTGACAACGATATGGGCACCGAGGCCGGAGCGGCGGACACGTCCTCCGACGGGGCGGCGCAGATCGGAAAGCAACCTGAAGAGTCCGCAGCCGCCTCGAAAGCGGCTCCAGCATCAGGACCGGCAGAGCCCGAGCAGCAGGCGGTTGTGCGGGATTACCCGTTCGTGGCCACGCTCGCACGTGGCGGTAAGCCCGTCCTCTCGGGAGCTGCGCCGACTGGTCCGGCGGCCCGCTATCTCGCCGTTGTTGCGACCGGGGACGCCGCGAATGCGCTTGGCATCCGCCCGGATGCACCGCCGCACTTCATCACCGACGCGACATCGGGCCTCGAGGCGCTGAGGACGATGGAACAAGGCGAGCTGCGGTATGGTGACGGAATTTGGACCCTGACCGGTACCGTTCATGACGAAGCGACGCGCAAACAGATCGAAGCGCAGGTCGCGGCACTGCCCGATGCCGCCCAGTGGCGCGTCGAGGTGAACAGTCCGGCGCCGCTCGACATCTGTCGAAACCACGTTGAGCAACTCGCCGGCCGCAATGCCATCCTCTTCAACTCCGGCAGCGACCGCCTCACTGAAGGCTCACGATCGGCGATCGACGAACTGGCGACCTATCTGCAGGAATGCCCGACTGCCACGGTAGAGGTCGAAGGTCACACCGATTCCGACGGGGACGCGGCGTCCAACATGGCATTGTCGGTCGCCCGGGCGGAAGCCGTCAGGGATGCGCTTGTCGAGCGGGGGGTGAACGCACAGCGCCTTTATGCTGTCGGCTACGGTGAAAGCCTGCCCATTGCCAGCAACGATACCCGCGAAGGCAAGCAGCGTAACCGCCGGATCGCATTCAAGATCCTCGAACATCCGGAGGATTTGCAGCAATGACGCTGGTGATGGATGCAGCGCTGGAAATCTGGCGCGGTTTCTGGCCATTCCTGCTGGCGGCGCTGATCCTCGGCGCTGCCGCTGGCTGGCTCTCCGCAGAACCAGAACGGCGGGAGAGCGAGCGGCCATGATCGGGACCGTTCCAAGCGTCGCACTCGCCCTGGCGCTCATCGCATGCTTCGTCTATCGGCGGCGGTATCGGCTATGCGCTGCGGCGCGCGCTGGACAAAGGGCAGGGGAGAGCACGCCAGAATACGGCAAAGCCTGCTGCGCAGCCGGTGCCGAAACCTGTTGCAGCGGTAGATATGGCCACTTCCGAGCCGGAGTTTGCCGCCGCTGAAACTCTGCCGCCTGCTCAATCCACTTCATCACTCGATCGCGACAATTTGCGTCTGATCAAGGGGTTGGGGCCGCGAGCCGAAGCGCTGCTTCACAGCTTCGGCATCTACACCTTCGGACAGATCGCCCAGTGGGACGATCAGGCGATCTCCTGGATGGAGAACAAACTCGGAAGCCGCGGACGCATCGAGCGGGAGAATTGGGTGGCGCAGGCCAAAGAACTGGATGCCGCCAGGTCGTGATCGATGAGCGTGGGCCCGCTAAGCCCTCATCGCTTCGGTTGCGTCTCCGTCCTCCAGGCTCTGAACTGTCTCGACCAGCGCCATGATCGCATTGATCTCTTCTTCGCTTTCCAGCAGGGCCGGTGAGCCTTGCCCCTCGATGCTGAGCGCCAGGGCATCGGGCCGCCGGCGGCACATTTCCTCGAAGGTTTCGCGCCGCAGCTGGTCTGTAAGCTGCGTGCGCATCAGCAGCAACGGGCGGTGATTGAGCGCCTCGAACAACCGCCATTGCGGCTCGAAGACGTCATCTGTGTCGAAGCGCTCTAGACGTTTGGCCAGAGCCGGATCGAACAGCGGGCGGATGCGGCCACGTTTGTCGATGAAATGAGTGCGCAGCCCAAGCCGATCCAGCCCCTGTGGCGTCTGTCCGGGAAAGTCCGCCGCTGCGATCTGCCGCAGCGCCGCCCGCATGCTGTCGGCGGGGCCACGCAGCCCGTCGAGATAGGCGCAATTATTGCGCAAGCGGACGAGGCCGCGCGGATCGGCAACCGCCCCGGCATCGATCAGTCCGGCACCGGCCACAAGAAGTGGATGCTGCGCCGCCAGCGTCATGATGGCCTGGCCGCCATGGCCCTGGCCGAGAAAGATTGCTCGGGGCACTATCAGCGCCGCGAGCACGGCGGCGATGGCTTCCATGTCGTCGAGCGTCGAATACTGGGAGGGGCCGCGGCGCCGGCCGGAGCGGCCGCGACCTGGAAGATCGATGAGGATGAGCGGCCAATCCGCCTTCTTGCGCGTCCGGAACCGGACCGCGAAACCGGCGAAATCGCTCATGTTCCGGTGATAGCCGGCAAGCCCCACAACTGGCACGAGCCCGGCGGAGAAATCACCCGACGCATGCACCGCGATGCCGAGTTTGCCGCCGCCGATCGTGATCAGCCGCACTGGCAAATCGGCAAATGCAGGATGATCCGCTGGTGGCGTGGGAAACTTGGCCATTAAGCTGATCTGGCCGTTATGCGACGGCTGGTGTGCGGCTAGTCCGGAATGCGCCGGAGCGCCTCCGCAAGTCGTGCTTCGGGATGGCCGAGCCGAACGCGATAAACGGTATAGTTGGCCAGCACACGTTGCACATAAGTCCTGGTTTCCTCGAAGGGAATGAGTTCTATCCAGTTAACCGGATCCACCTTTGCGTCGCGCGGATCGCCGTAAAGGTCGATCCATTTGTTCACATTTCCGGCCCCGGCATTGTAGGCCGCGGCAGCAAGCAAGAGCGATCCGTCATACCGATCAAGTTGATAGCCGAGATAAGTCGAGCCGAGCAAGGCATTGTATTCCGCATCCCTAACGAGTTTTTCAGCGGAGTAGGCAAGCCCGATGCGGCCCGCTGTCTCGCGCGCCGTCCCCGGCATGAGTTGCATGATGCCGCGTGCGCCCGCGCCAGAGACCGCGTCGACCTGAAAACGGCTCTCCTGTCTGGCGATCGCATATATGGCCGCGTTATCGATCGCTGCGAGATCGGCATGGGGCGGCAATCCGTCGCGCGGATAGTTGAAAAGATCGAGCGCCACGCCCCTTCGATCGGCGATGTCGGCGGTCAGGATGGCGATCTGGTGCGCGCCGATTTCCTGCGCCAGGCGCGCCGTCAGCAATAAGTCGGGCCCGTCCTTGAAAGAATAGGCGAGGGTGCGCACCAGCGGTTCGGCCATCTTCGGCTGCCCCGCTTTTGCGAGCAGCCGGACGGCCCTGACCAGCTCCATATCATCGAAGACCGGCTCCCGGTCCCGCCATGGCGGCAGGCTGCGCAAGGTGACGAGCGGTTGCCCGAGCGTCTCGCGCGCCAGCTGCCCGTAAAACTGCGTGCTGTGCTTGGCGGCTTCGGCATATTTGGCCTGCGCTTCGTCAGTCTTGCCCTGTGCCTTCAGCGCCTGCGCCCACCAGTAATTCGACTGCGATATCGAATCCGGCAGTGTCGACAGGGCAGCCATCTCCTTGAAATGTCCTGCGGCCCGGGCAGGCTCGTGCAGGAATTCAAGGGCGATCCAGCCGGCATGAAACTGCGCCTCGACGACCCGGCCTTCCGGCCCGTCGGTAAAGCCGGCGGCAGCGCGATAGGCGAGTTTGTAGTCGTGTTTGGCCAATGCCTGCCGCGCGATCTGCTGGCGCTCGTACCAGAACAACGCACCATCGGGCACATTGGCCGATTTCTGCGCATCGAGCGCATCGAGGGCGGCCGACAGATCACCCCTGTCGTGAGCGAGTTGCGCCTGGGCGAAGTGGAACAGCGGGTGATTGCGCAGGCTCGGATCAACCTTGTCGAGCAGGTCCTGGGCCTCCGGCTTTTTGCGGGCGACCGCGATCCGAGCCGCGGCGAGCGATTTCTGAGCCGGCGTCAACCGGTCCATGATGCGTTCGGTGCCGGTGGCCCGGTCATGCATCAGAAGATGCACTGCGCGATCCCAGTGATCCTTGTTGCTCAACACGGAACCGAGCTTGTCGAGCACCTCCGCTTCCAACTCCCGGTCGAGATAATTGTCGATCCAGATGACCCGCGCGATCCGGCCCGCCCGCGCCTTCTGCCCGTCGGCGATGTAGGCAGCGGCCAGGTCAATCTGAGCCGCAATTGTGTTAGGCATGGCGCCGCCGAGCCGGGCAATGATCTCTTTGGACGAGAGATCCTGTTTGGCCAGAGCCTGCTCCTTGCGGGTCTTGAACAGTGACGCGGATGCGAAATGCGGCGCCTCGGCCTCGAAGGCAGCGATCTCCTTGTAGCCGAGCTTGCTGCCGCCATACTGAATGGCCGCCCATTGGGCGGTCCGCCGCTCCAGTGCATTGGGAAGATCCCATGCCATATCGAAGGCGCGTGCGGCGTCACCGCGCCGCACCAGGGAAAGCGCAGAGGCGAAACTCACCTCCGGCTTCGGCACGTCGGCCAGCGCCTTGGCGCGCGGTGGCGCGGGCACCGGAGCCTCGGCCGCGCCAGCCAAAATGGTCTGGCGGGGAGGTGCCGGCCGCGGGGGGATTCGGCGATGGCCTGGCCCGTAAGGGCGAGGGCGATAAGGGGGGCTGCAAGGCTTCGGGAGCGCAGCCGCATGCGCTTGTCGAAAGTCATGACCTCATCCGGTTCTGAGGCAGCCAGATATGCCCTTGATTGGTGTCGGCACTATGGCAATTCTTCATCTGCCTTAAGGCCTTTGCACGGCTCGCCTTGTGGCAGCGCCAAAGCCCGACTATTGTCGCCGCGCCGTAGGGCAGCTTCACCGATTGGTGATGCACCGCTCGCAACATGAACCAGCCGGAAGAAGCCGGCGCCAGAGAGGAAGACCAGAAATGTTTCGCGGATCGATCACAGCGCTCATCACGCCCTTTCGTGACGGCGGTCTGGACGAAAAAGCCTTCACCGCGCTGGTCGACTGGCAGATCGGGCAGGGGACGCACGGGCTGGTGCCGGTCGGCACGACAGGCGAGTCGCCCACCGTCACCCATGAGGAGCACCGGCGCGTCATCGAAATGTGCATCGAGGCGGCCAATGACCGCGTGCCGGTCATCGCTGGAGCGGGTTCCAACTCGACCGCCGAGGCCGTCGCGTTGGCGCAATTCGCCGAAAAGGCAGGCGCCGATGCGGTGCTCACGGTCACGCCCTATTACAACAAGCCGACGCAGGAAGGGCTGTTCCAGCACTTCAAGGCGGTGGCCGATGCCATTGGCATTCCTGTCATTCTCTATAATGTACCCGGCCGCACCGTCACTGACATCAGCCTTGAGACCATGGCCCGGTTGAGGGAAGCCTGTTCCAACATCGCCGGCGTCAAGGACGCAACCGCTGACATGGCGCGCGCGTCCCTGCAGCGGGTCCGGCTTGGCGACGACTTCATCCAGCTCTCGGGCGAGGACATGACCGCTCTCGGATTCAACGCCCATGGCGGGCAGGGCTGCATCTCGGTCACAGCCAATGTCGCCCCTGCTTTGTGCGCACAGCTGCAGGAAGCGACGCTTGAGGGCGACTATGCCAAGGCCTTGAGCCTGCAGGACAAGCTCGCCCCGCTGCACCGGGCGCTGTTCCTGGAAAACAATCCCGGCGGCGTCAAATACGCTGCCGCGAAGCTCGGCATTTGCTTGGAAGACATGCGCTTGCCGCTCATGCCGGTCAGCGCCGCTGGCCGCAAGGCGGTCGACGAGGCGCTGGACCACGCCGGGCTCGTTTAGGACTTGCACGCCTGCCTTTAATTCCCGTCTGGCGTTCATATATCAGCCGGCGGCCTTGTCGGCAGGTCGCCCCGATTACATGCCTCAAAAGGACCAATGGCCAAGAAAGCGAAAAAGCCCGAAGTGAACACCGGCGTGGTGGCGGAAAACCGCCGCGCCCGCTTCGATTACGAGATTATAGACACACTCGAAGCGGGCATCGTTCTGACCGGGACGGAGGTGAAGTCGCTGCGTTCGGGAAAGGCCCAGATCGCCGAATCCTATGCCTCGCCCGAAAACGGCGAACTGTGGCTGATCAACGCCCATATTCCCGAATATCTGCAGGCCAATCGATTCAACCATGAGGAAAGGCGCAGGCGCAAACTGCTTGTGTCGACGAAGGAATTGAGCCGGCTGACCCGCGATGTCGAACGCGCCGGCAACACCATCGTGCCCTTGAAGCTCTACTTCAACGACCGTGGACTTGCCAAACTTCTCATCGGCCTGGGCAAGGGCAAGAAGACCGTCGACAAGCGCGAAACCATGAAGAAGCGCGACTGGAGCCGAGAGAAAGCGCGCATCCTCAAGGCGCACTGAGCGCCCGCGCTTCGTCCGCCGCCCGGAACACGACCTCCTCGAACATGGCTTCGGTCAATCGGCCCGTATTCGTGTTGTAGCGCGAGCAGTGATAGCTGTCATAAAGCACGCCGCCCGCCGTCAAGCGATGTCGAGCGCCATGTGAAAATCCGAAGGCGCTGCGTTTTTCGTCCAATGCCGCGAGCACGCTGTCATGGGCGATGCGCCCCAGTGCGAGATACACGCCACCCTTGCGATGGGCGTCCAGCGTCGCGGTCAAAAAGCGCCTGCAGGTCGAGATTTCCGGGCCCGTCGGCTTGTTCTGGGGCGGCACGCATCTGACCGCATTGACGATCATCGATCCTGTCAGTTGCAGGCTGTCATCGGGATCGGCGCGATAGTCGCCGGTTGCCATGCCGCAGCGTTTCAGCGTCTGGTAAAGAAGGTCACCGGCGTAATCCCCGGTGAAGGGCCGCCCGGTGCGGTTGGCGCCCCTGAGTCCGGGTGCCAACCCGATGATCAGCAGATGGGCGTTGGGGTCGCCCCAGTTCGGAACCGGGGCGTTGAACCAGGCAGGATAAAGCGACTGGTTCTGCTGCCGAAACTCTACGAGACGCGGACAAAGCGGACAGTCTGGCGGCGGATTGGTTTCCGGCACGGGCGGATTTCGTCCCAAGACGTTTCAAAGGAGGCGGACTACTCGTTGTGAATCGCACGTCCGACCGTCTTGGCCAAATCCACGATGTCGACGAAATAATCGGCCTGGCGGCGCAATTCGTCCGAAATCATCGGGGAGGGGCCTGCCAGAGTCGAGACGACGGTCACCTTTTTCCCCCGCCGCTGCAGGGCCGCGACGAGCGCCGTGAAATCGCCGTCACCGGAGAACAGGTACATGTGGTCGTAATAGGGGGACATCTCCAGCGCATCGACCGTGAGCTCGATGTCCATGTTCCCCTTCACCTTGCGCCGTCCCGCGGCATCGGTGAATTCCCGGGCCGGCTTGGTCACCACCCGATAGCCATTGTAGTCGAGCCAGTCGATCAGCGGACGTATGGAGGAATATTCCTGATCCTCTATGAGCGCGGTGTAATAATAGGCTCTGGTCAGATAGGCCTTCGACTGGAAATCCTCCAGCAGGCGCCGATAGTCGATATCCACCCCCACCGATTTCGAGGTCGCGTAGAGGTTTGCACCGTCCAGGAAGAGGGCGATCTTTTCACGCGGGTCGATCATGAAAGCTACGTGTTCTCCGCAAAAGGGCAGGTGTGACGCGGAAAGGGTAATGGTCGAGAGGTGTTTTGAATTTGACTGCCGACACTTTTGTCAGCCTTGCAAGTACTCAGCCAGTGCGTAGTAAGGGCCGCGGCTGCACCCAAAAATGTGTCAAATGACAAATCCCGCCCTTCCTGCTTCCGCCCCCTTTTCGGCAAAATTGCGGCCAGCAGACCTGGGCTTGTTTTTGCCCTTGGGGTCGTGTAAGCACGCCGTTCATTCCCCAAAACTTGGAGACGTCTGTGGCACGCGTCACCGTAGAAGACTGCATTGAGAAGGTCGAAAACCGCTTTGACCTCGTTCTGATGGCGGCCCATCGGGCTCGGATGATTTCGTCCGGCGCCCAGATCACCGTTTCCCGCGACAACGACAAGAACCCCGTCGTTGCTCTGCGCGAAATCGGCGACGCCACCATTTCGCCCGAGGATCTCGAGGAAGATCTCATCCATTCGCTGCAGAAATATGTCGAAGTCGACGAGCCCGAACAGCATGCCGCGCCCGTGATCGAGGGCAATGCTGCTGATCAGGATGACAGCATCAGCTTCGACACCATGAGCGAAGAAGAGCTGTTGCGCGGCATCGAGAGCCTTGCACCGCCCGAGCGCCGCGAAGATTGATTCCGGGGTTGCCCGGCATATATCCTAAGGGCGCCGGCGCAAGCCGGCGCCCTTTTTAGTGCCTAAAGCGCGTTCGGATGTGAAATCAAAATCTTAACGTGCTGGCGGTTAAATCGGCCCGCCCGGCTTGCACTGCCGAGTTGAGGCCTGGCCGTGACGGCCAAGGGTTGGATGTGCCCGGCGGCGTAGGGGTAGAGGTGCGACGCTCATGATGCGTCAATACGAACTGGTTGAGCGGGTGCTGGCCTATAACCCTGCCGCAGACGAGGCTCTTTTGAACAAGGCCTACGTCTATGGGATGCAGAAGCATGGCACGCAGATGCGCGCCTCCGGCGATCCTTACTTCGCTCATCCGCTCGAAGTTGCGGCTATCCTTACCGATCTCAAGCTCGATGATGCCACAATCGCGGTGGCGCTGTTGCACGACACCATCGAGGACACGGACGCGACACGCGCCGAGATCGATCAGCTTTTTGGCTCCGAGATCGGAGCAATTGTCGAAGGGCTGACCAAGATCGAGCGGCTCAAGCTCGTCACCCGCGAGCAGGCCCAGGCCGAGAACCTTAGAAAACTGCTCCTGGCCGTTTCGCAGGATGTGCGCGTGCTGCTGGTCAAGCTGGCAGACCGCCTGCACAACATGCGCACCATCGACTTCGTGCCGGAAGAAAAGCGGCGGCGCATCGCTCAGGAGACCATGGATATCTATGCCCCGTTGGCTGGGCGCATGGGCATGCAGGATATGCGCTCGGAACTGGAAGACATCGCCTTCCGCGTCCTCCAGCCGGATCACTACGCGGCCATTCGCGACCGGCTGGCGGCGATGGAGGCCAAGAACGCCTCCGTTATCGAAACCATCAATTCCGAACTCAGCCAGGGGTTCGCCGAGGACGGCATCGAAGCCCGCGTGAGTGCCCGGCTGAAATCCCCCTGGTCGATCTTCTCCAAGATCGAGCGCAAATCCATTGCTCTCGAACAGCTCTCCGACATGATCGGCTTCCGCGTCATCGTGGATACGGTCGAGAACTGCTATCGGGCACTGGGCGTGGTCCATACCTCCTGGAAGGTGGTTCCAGGCCGGTTCAAGGACTATATTTCTGTTCCCAAATACAACGATTACCGATCGCTCCACACGACCATTGTGGGTCCGGGCCGGCAGCGTGTCGAACTGCAGATCCGTACTCAGGAAATGCATGAGATCGACGAATACGGCATCGCCGCGCACGCCCTTTACAAGGACAATGTGACTGCGAGCCTTGAGCGGCTGGAAAAGGAAAGCCGGGCCTATATCTGGCTGCGTTCGATGATCGCGCACCTGACGGCGGGCTCCTCGACCGAGGAATTCCTCGAATATACGCGCCTTGAACTTTTCCAGGACCAGGTGTTCTGCTTCACCCCGCGCGGCCGCCTTATAGCCTTGCCGCGTGGGGCGACACCGATCGACTTCGCCTATGCCGTGCACACCGAATTGGGCGACACCTGCGCCGGGGCCAAGATCAATGGCGCGATCTCTCCCTTGGTGACCCAATTGCGCTCGGGCGATGAGGTCGAGATCATCACTGATCCCAACCACGTGCCGCCTGCGAATTGGGAGGGCATCGCCGCCACCGGCAAGGCGCGCTCGGCAATCCGGCGCTCCGTTCGTGCTGCCGGCCAGCAGCGGGCGCTGACGCTTGGGTCGAACGTGCTTGACGTGGTCATGCAGCGCGAGGGCCTGGTTCTGGATCAGAGCGAGATCGACGGACTTGCCGAAAAGCTGGGCGTTTCCGGCCGCAAGGATCTGTTGGTGGCATTGGGCGAGGCGCGCATTTCGCCCGACACCCTCGCCGAGGCCGCCGCCAGCTTCAAGGGTGTGCGGCGCCGGCGCCGCCGCAAGATGGACCTGCCGGTCGCGGATCAGGCCGATGGCTGGTTCGCCCTGCGGGCGACGGATTTGTTCAAGTTCCGCATTCCCGGCGGCCAGAAACTGGGGGCCGTTGGCAGGAAGGCCCTTCGAAAGCTCGACTTCAACATGGCGGTGCGCATCTCGCCCGAAGGGGTCGTGCCCGGCGATCGCATCATCGGCATTTTGACGCCGGGCGGCGACATGACTGTCTATCCCGTCCACTCTGATGCATTGATCGAGCTGCACGATTCCGACGTTGCCTGGATCGATGTGCGCTGGGACATTGCCGATCGTCACGACCGCCAGTACAAGGCGGCGATATCCATGCTGTCGATGAATCGCCGCGGAGCGCTGGCGCAGATTTCCTCGGCGATTGCCGCCTGCGAGGCCAATATCCATAACCTCGTCATGCAAATGGCCTCGCCGGATTTCCATCGGTTGCTGTTTGAAATAGAAGTGCGCGACCTGCCACAGCTTTCCGACGTGCTGACCACGTTGAAACGGACGGTGGGCTTGTCGCAGGTTCGCCGCGCCACCATCGCGGAGGCCTCGGCCATTTCGGAAATCGACTGGGTGCTGCCCGAGCCCATCAAGCTCATCGCCGAACCCGCAAAGGCAGACTAAATGGACAGGCAAGAAGTTCTAGACGTCTTTCGCTCCTGCGATGCACTGCTGGAGGGGCACTTCATCCTGTCTTCCGGCCTGCGCTCGCCGGTCTTTCTGCAAAAGGCGCGCGTCTTCATGCATCCCGACAAGGCCGAAACGCTGTGCCGGGCGCTGGCGGAAAAGATCAAGGCAGAAGGCTTCGGGGACGTCAGCCAGATCGTCTCGCCCGCGGTGGGCGGGATCATCCCCGGCTATGAGACCGCGCGGCATCTTGGAAAACCGGCGATCTATACCGAGCGCGTGGATGGCGTCTTCCAGCTGCGTCGCGGCTTCGAAATCGCCCCCGGCGAAAAGGTTCTGGTCGTAGAAGACATTGTCTCCACCGGACTTTCCATCCGCGAATGCATCGATTGTCTCAAAGACCTCGGCGCTGATGTCGTGGCGGCAGCCTGTCTCGTCGACCGCTCTGCCGGCGAGGCCGATGTCGGCGTGCCGCTTGTCGCTTTGACCCAATACAAGGTGCCGGCCTATCCCGCCGATGCGCTGCCGCCTGAGTTGGCCGCCATACCTGCGGTCAAGCCGGGATCCCGGGGATTGTCCTAATGATCGTCGGCCTTGGCAACGATCTGTGCGAGATCACCCGCGTCGAAAAGACGCTGGCCCGCTATGGCGAGCGCTTCACCAATCGGTGTTTCACCGACATCGAGCGGCGCAAATCCGACCGTCGGGCGCAGCGCGCGGCTTCGTACGCAAAGCGCTTTGCTGCCAAGGAGGCCTGTGCCAAGGCGCTGGGGACGGGGATGTCGCGAGGTGTGTTCTGGCGGGACCTGGGCGTCATAAATTTGCCGTCCGGCAAGCCCACGATGAACCTGACCAACGGCGCGGCACGCGCGCTTGAGGCCCTTGTTCCTCCCGGGCATCGGCCCCACATTCACCTCACCATAACCGATGATGGCGGCATGGCTCAGGCCTTCGTCATCATAGAGGCACTTCCGGTTGACCCGGCCCTCGCATCCTCGTAACCAGACTTCACTCTCAAATCTTCAGAAAGCTTCGGAATGCCGGACAAAGTGCAGAACAAGGCGGCGCCGCGCAGCGAATGGCGTGAAACGGCAACCGTCATCATCGAGGCCCTGCTGATCGCGCTTGTATTCAGGACCTTCCTGTTTCAGCCCTTTTCCATTCCGACAGCCTCCATGCAGCCGACCATGATGATCGGCGACTACTTTCTGGCCTCCAAATACACCTGGGGCTATGGCCGCTACTCGTTCCCCTTCGGCCTCATTCCGTTCAATGGCCGTATCCTTGGCCGCGAGCCCAATCGCGGCGACATCGCCGTCTTCTACAATGCCCCGACGGGCGACGAATATGTGAAGCGGGTCATCGGCATGCCGGGCGACACGATCCAGGTGACGAACGGCATCCTGCAGATCAACGGCACGCCGGTCGAACGCAAATTCGTCGGCAAGAGCGAGGACAAGGACAGCTACGGCGTCACCGTTCCCGTCAATCTTTATGACGAGACACTGCCGAACGGGGTGGTCCACCGCATTCAGGAAATTTCCGACAACGGGCCGCTCGACAATACCGAGGTCTACAAGGTGCCCCCCGGCCACTTCTTCATGATGGGCGATAATCGCGACCGCTCGGCGGATAGCCGCGTTCTGTCGCAGGTCGGCTACGTCCCCGAAGGCAATCTCGAGGGCAAGGCCGAAGTGCGCTTCTTCTCGATTACCGACAACATTCCGCCCTGGCAGATCTGGCGCTGGCCGGGCAATGTCCGGCTCGACCGGATGTTCCAGTCCGTCTACGACTGATGGGCCGCAAGGCACCGGCTGCGCTGCCTGCGCTGGAGCAAAGTCTCGGCTACACCTTCGACAAGCCGACGCTGCTCCAGCAGGCGCTCACCCATTCCAGCGCGATATCGCCGGGCAAGCGCACCGAGCAGTCCTATCAAAGGCTCGAATTCCTCGGCGATCGCGTGCTCGGACTGGTGGTTGCGGATCTGCTGCAGTCGCGCTTTCCCAAGGCGAATGAAGGCGAACTGTCGCGCTCGCTCAATGCGCTTGTGCGCAAGGAAACCTGCGCCAGCGTAGCCCGCGCGCTCGACCTCGGCGCTTTTCTGCGGCTGGGAGATGCGGAAGCCAGGACGGGTGGCGCCGAGAAGGACGCCATTCTCGCCGATGTCTGCGAGGCGGTAATCGGGGCCATTTATTGCGATGGCGGGCTGGAGCCTGCCTATGAATTCATCGCCACCCAGTTTGGCGATCTGGTCGATCCGGCCGTCGCCCGGCGGGCGGACGCCAAGACGGCCCTGCAGGAATGGGCGCAGTCGCGCGGACTGGAGCCGCCGGTTTACGAGGAGATCGAACGCACCGGACCCGACCATGCCCCGGAGTTCACCGTGGCCGCTGTCGTCGCCGGCTTCAAGCGGGCGGAAGCGACGGGCCGGTCAAAAAAGATCGCCGAACATCTTGCGGCGGAAGCCTTCCTCTTGCGCGAGAACGTCTGGACGGGCACACAGTCATGACAAATGAGACGCCGTCCGGGCAGTCGGGCGAAAACACACGCTGCGGCTTTATTGCCCTGGTAGGCGCGCCCAATGCCGGCAAATCGACCCTGCTCAATGCCTTGGTGGGGACCAAAGTCTCGATCGTCACCCACAAGGCGCAGACGACACGCGCCCAGATCCGCGGCGTCGTGACCGAGGGCAACGATCAGATCGTCTTCATCGACACTCCCGGCATTTTCGCGCCCAAGCGCCGGCTCGACCGGGCCATGGTGCAGTCGGCCTGGACCGGGGCAGGGGACGCCGATCTCGTCGCCCTGATCATCGATGCGCAAAAGGGCTTGAACGCAGAAGTTGAATCGCTGCTCGAAGGACTTAAAGCGGTCCCGCATCGCAAGCTCCTTGTGCTCAACAAGATCGACACGGTCCGCCATGACGCCCTTCTGGGCCTCGCTCAAAAGCTTAATGAGGCGGTCGGCTTCGAGCAGACCTTCATGATCTCTGCGCTAAATGGCGACGGGGTCGGCGATTTTCTGCAGTGGTGCGCCAACAGCGTGCCGCTCGGCCCCTGGCATTTCCCTGAGGATCAGCTGACCGATCTGACGCTGGCGCTGACGGCAGCCGAGGTGACGCGCGAAAAGCTCTTCTTACGCATCCACGAGGAAATCCCCTATAATGCCACCGTCGAGACCGAGAGTTTCGAGGTGCAGAAGGACGGGGCCTACAAGATCAACCAGGTGGTCTATGTCACCCGCGACACGCACAAGAAGATCGTGCTCGGCAAGGGCGGGCAGACGATCAAGGCCATCGGGGCCGATGCGCGCGCCGAGATGATGGATATCTTCGAGACCAAGGTGCACCTCTTCCTCTTCGTCAAGGTGCGCCAGAATTGGGGGAACGATCCCGAGCGCTATCGCGAGATGGGGCTGGAGTTTCCACGCGAGTAAGAGATGGAATGGAGCGGTGAGGGGCTGATCATCGGCGTGCGCCGCCATGGCGAGTCCTCCGTCATCGTCGAGGCGATGGCGGCTGGGAAGGGGCGGCATCTCGGGCTGGTGCGCGGCGGACGCTCGTCCAAGCTTGCGGCGACCCTGCAGCCCGGCAATAGCGTGCAACTGACTTGGCGGGCCCGCATCCCCGAACATCTGGGAAACTTCTCGGTCGAACTCATCCGGGCCCGCGCCGCCGATCTGATCGCCGACCGCACGCGGCTCTATCTCAGCCAGCTCGTTTGCGACCATCTGCGCCTGCTTCCCGAGCGGGACCCGCACGACCGTCTGCTGGCCCGGGCGCTGCTGTTGATCGAGGCCGAACTCGATCCTGTGGCGCTGGGGGCGGAAGTCGCTGCGTTCGAGCTGCTTCTGCTCGACGAACTCGGCTTCGGGCTCGATCTTTATTCTTGTGCGGTCACAGGCGAGACCTCCGGGCTGACCCATGTCTCGCCGCGCACCGGCCGGGCGGTAACCGCAAAGGCAGCGGAGCCTTATCAGGACAAGCTACTGGCGCTGCCCGGCTTTTTGCTTGAAGGCGCGGAGCCGAACGCGCCCGATGTAAGGGCAGCGTTCCGGCTCTCCGGGCACTTTCTCGACCGCCATGTGTGGTCTGCGCGCAACGTACCGCCTCCAGCCATGCGGGACCGGCTCGTAGAGCTGCTGACGGCGCTATAATCGCAACTGATTCGAACCCAAGGCCGACGCCATGAACGAGATTTTGCCCCCGGATGAGGGCGAGCACCGCATTGTCGATCTGAGAAAGGCGCTGGAAGAGCGCTATCTCTCCTATGCGCTCTCCACCATCACCCAGCGCGCGCTGCCCGATGCCCGCGACGGCCTGAAGCCCGTCCACCGCCGCATCCTGCACGCCATGCGCCTTTTGCGGCTCGATCCCGGGCAGGGCTACAAGAAGTCGGCCCGCATCATCGGTGACGTCATTGGTAAGTTCCATCCGCATGGCGACCAGTCCGTCTATGACGCGCTCGTGCGCCTGGCGCAGGATTTCGCACTGCGCTATCCGCTGGTCGACGGCCAGGGCAATTTCGGCAATATCGACGGCGATAGCGCGGCGGCCATGCGCTACACCGAAAGCCGCATGACCGATGTCGCGGCGCGGCTGATGGAGGGCATCGCCGAGAACGCGGTCGACTTCCGCGACACCTATGACGGCGAGGACGAAGAACCGATCGTCCTGCCCGCCAATTTCCCAAATCTTCTCGCCAATGGCTCCTCGGGCATTGCGGTTGGCATGGCGACATCCATTCCTCCGCACAACGTCGTCGAGTTGTGCAACGCGGCGCTCAAGCTGATCCACAACCCGCAGGCCAGCGTGGAAGATCTGATTCACAAGGATCCCACGGCGCCCTTCGGTGCCGATGATCTGGTGCGCGGTCCGGACTTTCCGACCGGCGGCATCCTGGTCGAAAACCGGCAGGCCGTCGTCAACGCCTATGAGACCGGGCGCGGTTCCTTCCGCGTCCGCGCCCGCTGGGAGGTCGAGGAGACGGGCCGCGGCGTCTACCAGATCGTCGTCACTGAAATCCCCTATGGCGTGCAGAAATCGCGCATGGTCGAAAAGATCGCCGAACTGCTGCTGGCCCGCAAACTGCCGCTGCTCAAGGACGTTCGAGACGAAAGCGCCGAGGATATCCGGCTGGTGCTGGAGCCGCGCGCCCGCACGGTCGATCCCGTGCTCTTGATGGAATCGCTGTTCAAATACAGCGATCTCGAAGCGCGCGTGCCGCTCAACCTCAACGTGCTCGACAAGGGTACGGTGCCGAAGGTGATGAGCTTGGCCGAAGCGCTCAAGGCCTGGCTCGAGCACCGCAAGGAAGTGCTCGTCCGCCGCTCGCAGCACCGCGTCGACCAGATCAACCATCGCCTGGAAGTGCTGGGCGGCTATCTCATCGCCTATCTCAACATCGATGAGGTCATCCGCATCATTCGCGAGGAAGACGAACCCAAGCAGGTCATGATGGCCCGCTGGGATCTCACCGACGTGCAGGCCGAAGCCATCCTCAACATGCGGCTGCGCGCCCTGCGCAAGCTCGAGGAAATCGAGATCCGCAAGGAGTTCGCCGATCTGACGGCCGAAAAGGAGCGGTTGGAAGCGCTTCTGGGCTCCGATCGCAAGCAATGGGGCGCCATCGCCAAGCAGGTCGAGGATTTGAAAAAGGCTTATGGGCCGGAAAATCCCCTCGGGGCACGCCGCACGACCTTCGGGGAGGCTCCCGATACCGGTGACATCGATATCGACGCCGCGCTGATCGAGAAGGAGCCGATCACGGTCATTCTCTCGGAAAAGGGCTGGATCCGCGCCATGAAGGGGCACAATGCGGATGTCGATGCGCAAGCCTTCAAATCCGGCGACAGCCTGCATCTGGCGGTCCGGTGCGAGACGACGGACAAGCTTTTGCTGCTGACCACCGGCGGCAAGATCTTCACCCTCGGCGCCGACAAGCTGCCCGGCGGGCGTGGGCATGGCGAGCCGGTGCGCCTGATGGTCGATATCGAGGAAAGTCACGCCATCGTCGACATGTTCGTTTACAAGCCCGGAAGCAAGCGCCTGATCGCCTCGACCAAGGGCGACGGATTCCTCGTTGCCGAAGACGACATGGTCGCCAACACCCGCAAGGGGCGGCAGGTGCTCAATGTCACCGGGGCGGTCGAAGCCAGGCTTTGCGTACCGGCAGAGGGCGATCATGCCGCCATTATCGGCCAGAACCGCAAGCTCCTGATCTTCCCGCTCGAGCAATTGACCACGCTCAGCCGCGGCAAGGGCGTGCGCCTGCAGAAATACAAGGATGGCGGCCTGAGCGACGCAAAGGTGTTCAAGGGCGAGGATGGCTTCTCCTGGACCGACAGTTCTGGCCGCGTCTTCAACAAGCACATGAACGAGATGCGCGACTGGCGCGGCGACCGCGCCCAGGCCGGGCGTCAGGCGCCAAACGGCTTCCCGCGCAACAACAGGTTCCAGGGCTAAACGGTTTAGCAGACTCAGTTCTTGAGCGTGAGGATGGTCTTGGACGGAACCTGCGATGGGTCGACCGAGAAGTCCACCACCACCGGAAGGTGGTCGCTGCCTGCGGGGCGGCCCGTCTGCACATCATGGACGGCGACGCCGTTTTTGGTCATCACCTGATCGAGTGGCAGGAAGGCCGGCGTCTTGCGCCATTGGTCGAAATAAAGGAGCTTCGGGTAGGTCCACAGATTGTGCGTTCGCCGGTTGAGCCCGGCCTCCCGCACGAAGTTGCGCAAGGTGTAGCTCCACGGGGTCGAGTTGAAGTCCCCAACCAGGATCAGCGGTGCATTGACCTTCTCGACCGCTCCTGCGAGCTCGGCAAACTGGTTCTGCTGACGTGCCGTCATGCGTGCGATGCGGTCCCCGATATCGGAACCGTTCTGCCACTGGCTGATCTGGACCGGCCAGTCCAGCTGTGTCGTCATCACATCGAAGGCCGGCGCCGCTTCGGGCGTGAAGTGCGCGATCAGCTGCGCCGTTCGGCCATTGTCGAGGCTGTTGCAGTCGCCCCCTGAATCCGTTGTGAACGGCAGCTTGGCGTAGATCGCGATGTTGGTGCGCTTCGGCCCGGTGCAGAGTTCGGAATAGGGATAGGTGGCGCTGAGCACCTTGTCGAGCCCTGCACGCTGCTCCGGAAAGTATTCCTGAAAAGCCAGGATGTCGGGATCCTCGTCCTCAATCATCGCGTAGACGTCGCCGTAGGAATAGTTCATCCCGAACATGTTGTAGGTGACGATCCGATAGACAGGCCGTCCGTCTTGGGGCAGGGCGTCCTGCGGCAGGAATGCGGACAGGGCCTCGGGAATGACGATGATCGCGGAGGCCAGAAAGCCGGTGGCCGTTAGTGCCATCAGCGCGGCCCGCAGCCGATAGGCGACATAGAGCGGCGCCGTCATCAGCAGAAGCGCCAGCGTGCCGAAAAACCACAGCAACTGGAGGTGGTTGAGGCTGTCGAGCAAGGGATTGGCGAACCCAAGGCCGGCGCCGATCGCCAGCAGCGAGAACACCACTGCAAAAAGCAGATGGCAGATCTGTACCAGCCTCAGCAGGAAAACCGTCATACGCCCGAACTCAAATGCCCAACCGTCGGGCACAAAAGCAAGAACGGCCGGCAATCGCAATGCCATACGCCTTCGAAGCGTTAAGAGGAGCCTTTCGGCGGGCGTGGCGCAATTAGAGGGTTTCGGTGTTCAGGCTGCGCCAGCCCAGGGCTCCGGCCTGCACCTGCATGGGCTGGAACTGGGCCTTGTAGGCCATTTTGGGGGAATTCTTCACCCAATAGCCCAGATAGACATAAGGAAGGGATGCGGCCTGGACGCGCGCGATATGGTCGAGAATGATGAAATTGCCCAACCCTCGCGCCGGCTGGTCAGGGTCGAAGAAGCTGTAGACCATGGACAGGCCGTCGCTCATCTCATCGCTCAGTGCCACGCCGATGAGCGCGCCCGTGTTTTCCCGCCGGTATTCGATGATCGTCGTTTGTACCGGCGTGTCCTCGATCATGTACTCATAATCGGAAAAGCTCATCTGCGTCATGCCGCCGCCGGCGTGCCGCGCTTCCAGATAGCGGCTGAACAATTCGTACTGTTCGGGTGTGGCGCGGGCCAGGGTGCGCTGCCCCCTGACGTCATTGTTGCGTGCCAGAACCCGCCTGTGCCGCCGTCCCGGCTCGAAGGCATGCGCAACGATCCGTACAGACCGACAGGCGGAACACCCCTCGCAGGCAGGCCGGTAGATGAGATTTTGGCTGCGTCGGAACCCGTGGTCGGAAAGGACGTGATGCATCATGCCGGCCCGCCTTCCGCTCAGATGGGTGAAGAGCTTTCGCTCCTGCTGCCCGTCGAGATAGGGGCAGGGCGTTGGGGCGGTGAGAAAGAACTGTGTGGTTTCCGGTGATTGATCGGTCATGTTCAGGCCCGGCAATAACACCGGTATTCTATCCCGTTTTCGTAAAAAATGGATGCGAAATCAGCAGGAGCTGCACACCTTGCATCGGCACGGTGGACAAGTCGCCGCTGCGAACGCGCCCGGGGCCCGCCGGCACCGTCAGGCGAACCTTCTCGAACCCAACTGCGGCATTGGCGTGACGGAATGAAAACTGTCGGGTCGCCTTGTTTTCAAACGCCGTAATACCAGGGCGCCACCAGCCAGAACGTCAGCCAGACCAGAACGATCAGAGGGGCGCCGGCGATGATGAAGTCCCGGAACCGGTAGTGGCCCGCACCCATGACCAGGAGGTTGGTCTGATAGCCGATCGGCGAGGCAAACGAGGCATTGGCGCCAAGAATGACTGTGGCGATCAGCGGCAGCGGATCGATCCCCAGCCGCTCGGCCGCGGCGATGGCGACAGGCGTGAACAGCACGGCGGTCGCATTGTTCGACAGGAAATTGGTGATCAGCGCCACGATGATGAAAAGCCCGCCCATGAACAGGGCAGGGGATTCCGATCCGAGCGCGCCGAGCGCCCCGTCGGCCACCAATTGCGCGCCCCCGGTCGCCTGCAAAGCTGTGGCCATGGCGATGGAGGAGCCCACCAGAAGGATGATCTTGCGGTCGATGGCCCGGCCCGCCTGCCGAATGTTGAGGCACCCCGTGGCGATCAGCGCGAACGCGCCGGCAATGGCCGCGACCACATTGGGAACAAGCCCGCTCGCGATCGCTGCCACCGTCAGTGCGAAGATGATCAGCGCCCGCCGCGCCAGCCCCGTCGGCTTCACTTCGGAGGCACTCCATTCGATGACGATCAGATCCTGCAGCCCGCGCATGCGCTCGAAGGCCTTCGGCCGCCCCGCAATCAGCAGTACGTCGCCCGCCTCGAGCCTGATCTCGCTCAGGGGCTGCCGGGGCATGCGGCTGCGCCGCTCGACGCCCAGAATGAGGACGTCGTGCTGGGCCAGAAATCCGGCCTGGTCGACGCCATTGTTGACGAGCCGCGAGCCGGGAGGCACCAGCGATTCGCACAACAAGATGCTGGCGTCGTCCTCGTCGGACGCCGCGATCTGGTGCGCTTCATCAAGGGTCCCCCAGCTGCGCAGCGCCTCGGTCAGCGCATCCCGGGTCGCCGCGATGATCAGAGTGTCGCCCGCTTGCAAGGTTATGTCGTCGAAGGGCGGCAGGAAATCGTGCCGCCCCCGCCGCACAGCCCGCACCGTCATCGTGGTCAGCTTGGGGAACATGCCGGCAACCGTGTGGTCGCCGATCAGCGGGTGGCCGTGAGTGAGGCGGATTTCAGTGATGAACTGGGTGTTGCGCGCACGGGCGGCGGCGCTCTCGTCGACATTGTCCTTCATGATCCGCGGCACGACGAACAGCACATACCCTCCCCCGACCAGAGCCATGGCCAGGCCGGGAACGGCGAATGAAAAGAAGGTGACGCTGTCTATGCCCGATTGCCGGGCAACACCGGCCGCCAGCAGGTTGGTGGATGAGCCGAGGAGCGTCGTCATGCCGCCCAGAATGGAGATGAAGCTTAGGGGCATCATGTAGCGCGAGGCCGCCAGTCGGCGCCGGGAGATAACTGCCGCCAGCACCGGCATGAAGACGATGACGATCGGGGTGTTGTTGACGACCGAACTCGCCGTAGCGGCGAGCACCAGCGCCACCAGTACCACGCGGACCGGATATTTCGGCCAAAGATTGCCCAGCCATTCGGTCAGGCCGGCCAGCGCCTCAGTCTGGATCAACGCCTGTCCGACGACGAGCAGCGCCAGAATGGTGAGCAGAGCGGAATTTGAGAACCCAGCAAGCAGGGCGTCCGCCGACAGACCGCTGCCCGGCAGGGCCGCCAGCACCAGCAATGCCGTCAGCGCGCCGAGCGAGATGGTCTCGATGGAAGCCCATTCGGTAGCGTAAAAGACCATCGAAAGGGCGATCACCCCGAAGGTGATCCACATGTAGGCCGCGTCCGGCAGCATGAGCAGGTCGAACATGGCGCGCATCTTGCGAAGTTAAGATGAAGGTTCCAGCGAATTATCGCAGCCGGCGCGATAATTTGGTAGCCCTGCCGGGTTGACAGAAAAGCCGCGCCATCCCCTACGAGGACGACCGCGGCTTTTTGAATGTCTTCAAGGGCTTAAGCTGCCTGCACGGACGACCAGTGCCGGGTCATGGGCGACCGGCGCACGAACAGCACGCCAACGATGAGATCATGCAGCAGCTGCCGCCTGGGCGTGAAAAGGGCCAGTAGCAGCGAGAAGGGCGGCAGGATCCAGCAGGTGATCCAAAAGACCAGAGGATGCGCCAGCGCCTGCCAGCCGTCCAGGGGTTTGCCCCTGACCGGCGTCATGACGATATCCATCATCTGCATGCCGATCGTTGCGCGCCGGGAAGTCCCGAGCGTTACGATGTAATAGAGCGCGATAGCCGCGGGCACCAAAAGCGGGATGGAAAGCCAGCCCAGGCCCAGCGTCAGGAAGCCGGTGATCGTGCCGATCATGATGGCGACAAGCCCGAGAAACCCCAGGATGATAAGGTCGATGATGTGCGCGATCACCCGCCGCGTCAGCAGCCCCTCGAAAAGCTCCGGCGCACTGGCCGGATCCGGCAAGACAAAATCCTTGTCCATCGATGGTGTCCTTACCCCCGTTGCGTGCCCGATTGCCCAATAGATTGGGATGGAGGGCCCCATCTGCAAGATCATGGGGTTGCCGGCGTGCCTATGACCCGAGCCTGCGCGCAACCTCCAGGGCGTGATAGGTCAGGACACCGTCGCACCCGGCGCGCTTGAAGGCCCACAACGCTTCCAGAATGGCAGCATCGCGATCTATGGCGCCAGCAGCCGCAGCGAACTCGATCATCGCGTATTCGCCGCTCACCTGATAGGCGAACAGGGGCAGGTCGAAATTGTCTTTTGTTGCCCGCACGATATCGAGATAGGGCAGGCCTGGCTTGACCATCAGCATGTCGGCGCCTTCCGCAACGTCCTGTTCGACTTCGCGCATGGCCTCGTCGGCATTGGCGAAATCGAGCTGATAGGTGCGCTTGTCCCCCTTGAGCCGGCTGCCCGAACCCACCGCCTCGCGGAAAGGGCCATAATAGCAGGACGCATATTTGGCGGCGTAGGACATCAGCATGGTGTTCTGCAGACCTTCGGAGTCCAGCACCGCCCGGATCGCGGCGATACGGCCATCCATCATGTCCGATGGCGCGATCACATCGGCGCCCGCCCGCGCCTGAACGATCGCCGACTTGCACATCACCTCCACGGTTTCGTCATTGAGAATGACACCGTCAGCGACCAACCCGTCCTGACCATTGGCCGAATATTCGTCGAGCGCCACATCCGCGATGAGGCCGATCTCGGGCACCGCCTGCTTGATCTCGCTCAGCGCCCGGCACATCAGATTATCCGGATTGTAGGCTTCCTCCGCGCTCTCGCTGCGCAAATGATCAGGGGTGTTGGGAAAAAGCGCCAAAGCCGGAATGCCGGCCGTCGCCGCTTCCCTGGCCGCCTTGACGCACAAATCGATGGAAAGCCGTTCGACACCCGGCATGGTCTTGATCGGTGTTTTTTCGTTTTGTCCCTCGATGACAAAGAGTGGCCAGATCAGATCCGACGGCGTCAGATTAGTTTCGCGCACCATGGCACGGCTCCACGCAGCCTGACGCGTGCGGCGCAGGCGCTTGCCGTTCAGAAAGTTCATGTCATGGCGCGGCCAGCTGCTCATTGTCGTCTCCAGGTCAGTGCGTGGTGACGCTTAGCAGGCCTTGGCAAGCAGGCAAAGTAGCCTCGACACTTGCTGCGCCGCTGTCGAACGCGCTAATTGCAGAGCACGGTCACGATTTGCGAGGAGCTACAGATGAACACCGACTTCCGCGCCCGGCTGATGGGCCGGCTGTCCCGTATCCTCGGGCTTATCGTGCTCTTGCTTGCCTTCTACAATGCGGCCCGGCTGTTGGGCGTTTCCGGCGCCGCGGACCCGATCGCATCGCTGGGCGCGCTCGGCTTCGTCTATCTTGCCGTCTTCACCGTGGCCCAGTTCTTCGCCGCCGTTGGTCTGTGGATCCAGTCCAGCTGGGGGGCCGTCGTCCTTATAGGCGCCATGGCGACCGAGCTCGGTCTCGCCCTGACGGGCAACCCCAATGTGCACCTGCCGATCTTTGCGATACTTGTCCGGCTGCTGCTGCTGCTGGGCGCGGCGGCGATCCTGTCATACGTGCAATGGCGCCTCATGGAGACAATTCACGATTGATTGAGGTTACGCTTTTCTAACCGGGGGTAACTATTGGGAAAGCAAAAATCCTGAACTTTTTCAGTAAGATAGTTTTAAGCCTGTCCCTTAAGCTGATCTTATTTGCCTGCGGCTAGATTGCCCCCTGAGACACGGAAGAAATTCGTGCGATTTACAGTGAGGCAAAGACATGGGTATCCAATCGAATGCTGCGGAGGTTCGTAGCCCCGCCGAGACCGAAGGCCTGAAGCCGCTCTATCTGGAGGCCGTTGCGCGTGTAGAACGTCTGCACCGTCGCCTTCTCGACCTGATCAAGGATGAATTCGACCGCATGGGCTGGGATGATATCAATCCCGTGCAGGCGCTGATGATGTTCAATATCGGGGACAGCGAACTGACCGCTGGCGAACTGCGTTCCCGCGGCTACTATCTGGGCTCCAACGTCTCCTACAATCTCAAGAAGCTCGTCGACACCGGCTATATCTTCCAGGAGCGTTCGCGCTCGGACCGTCGTTCGGTGCGCATCCGTCTGAGCCCCAAGGGCCAGGAAGTCGCCGAAGTGATCGATGAACTCTATGACCGTCATCTGAAGTCGATCGACAAGGTCGGCGGCCTGGGCGGCAGCGAATTCGCCGAGCTCAATACCGCTCTGGCCCGTCTGGAGCGCTTCTGGGTCGACCAGAATTCTCTACAAGCTCTAAGAAGAGCCAAAGTTGAAGTGGCGCAATTGCCACAATCGACAAGCTAACGCCGGCCTCGGGCCGGCGTTCTTATTTGTGCCGCAAACTCACCCTAGCGCCTTTCTGTCACGCGAGCCGAAGTCGAATCGGTTTAACGCGTTGCGTGGATAACTCCATCACATTTGCCTGAGGTCCCTTGCGGCCGAAGGCTGAGGCCGCCACAAGCCCGTTCAGGGGCAAACGGATAAGGGTAAATAGATGCCGAACACTTGGTCTTCCCGCATTTCCCGGCGCAGGCTCCTCTCGGGCATGGCTGCTCTGGGCGCCGCAGGTGCGCTTTCGGGCTCCGCGCTGGGACAGGACTCCCTGAGCGATATTCTGGGACGCAACCGGGTGCTGCGGAACACCGATCGCGACGGAAACACGGTAGCCGCGCTCGATGCCGTCGATACGATCGAGCCCATCCTGTCCTACGACACGGCCTATAACCTGCAGAATGCCATCGGCACCTATGAACAGATCGTGGCCGGTGGCGGCTGGGGCGAGATGCCTCGCGACGTTCATGGCCTGATCGCCGGTGTCTCGCGGCAATCTGTTGCTACGCTGCGCAAGCGCCTGATGATCGGGGGCGACCTGCCTGCCGACACCCGCGTGGACACCATGTTCGACGAATATGTCGACGCAGCCGTCCGCCGTTTCCAGGCACGGCACGGTCTGTTGATATCGGGCAAGGTCGATGCAGAGACCTATTACGCTCTGAATGTTCCGGCCGATTACCGCCTTCAGCAATTGCGGCTGAACCTGCAGCGCGTCGAGGCAATGGCGGCCAATCTGACCGACAGCAACAAATCGGACAAATATGTGGTGGTGAATATCCCGGCAGCCGTCATCGAGGCGGTGGAGGCAGGCGTCATCCATCGCCGCCACACCGCCGTTGTCGGGCGCATCGACCGTCAGACGCCGATCTTGAATTCCAAGATCACCCAGATCAACTTCAATCCGTATTGGCATGTACCCAAGAGCATCATCCGCAAGGACCTGATCAAGTACATGAACGAAGATCCGCAATATCTCGAGAAGTACCGGATCCACATCTATGATGCGGCGGGTAAAGAACTGCAGGCGACCGACATCGACTGGTCGACCGACGATGCGGTCAACTACATGTTCCGTCAGGAGCCGGGTGCGGAAAACTCGATGGGCCACGTGAAGATCAACTTCCACAACCCGTATGACGTCTATCTGCATGATACGCCGACCAAATCCCTTTTCGGCGAAAACCAGCGCTTCCATTCCTCCGGATGCGTTCGTGTGGCTGATGTCGATCATCTCGTGGCGTGGATTTTGGCCAGCAACGGCTATGATCTCCCGCAGGTGCAGGCGACCTTCGAATCCAATGAGCGTTTGGACGTGACCGTCGCGGACGCGGTGCCGATCCACACCACCTATGTTTCTGCCTGGGCGAATCGGAAGGGTACGGTATCCTTCCGTGAGGACGTCTATGAGTTCGACGCGGCCGGCAAGGTCACCTTCGACGAGGCATAGGCGCGAGGATTCTGCGCTAAACTCTTGCCGGACCAGCGCGAATTGAGCAGGGGTTGCCGCCGGAGCGGCAGCCTCTTCGCCCATTGCGAGGGAGGCAGGATTGGGGGAACAAAAGCCGCCGTCTGGTGAAGTTCTTTTCGAATTCCAGCAAATTGGCCAGCAGATGCGTGTCGCAGCAATCGATGGTGACACGGGAATAGAAGTCATCATCGTTGCCCCGCTGACGGCCAGCCGTGCGCAGATGCAGCAGGTTGCCTTGGCCAAGCTCAGGCGCCGCATGCAACAAGGTGCCCCGTCCTAGGCTGCCGAACAGGGCAGGGGCTTTCCCAATCGGCGGACTTGCGGCATAGTATGAAGGTTCGCGCGACTGGCGAGATAGGATGGGTCACCATCGGGAAGCGCGAACGTTTTGACGCCGTTCGCCTGGGCACCCTTAAACCAATGGGAGCCCGAAATGTTGTCAATGTCTGCTTTCCCTGCCTGCAGGTTCCGTCTTGGAATCGTCTTCAGCTGCGTGATAGACGCAGCCAAGCCGCACATGCCAGCCATTAAAGAAGGAGGCCGCTCATGAGCACTGCAGCCACCCTTTCGCCGTCTGCCCGCTTTTTCTCCGCCTCACTGGCCGAAACCGACCCGGAGGTGGCGCGCGCCATAGGCAAGGAACTGCACCGTCAGCAGTCCGAAATCGAGCTCATTGCCTCCGAAAACATCGTCTCCGCCGCAGTCCTTGAAGCTCAGGGCTCGGTGCTGACCAACAAATATGCCGAGGGCTATCCCGGACGGCGCTATTATGGCGGCTGCCAGTTCGTCGACATCGTCGAGGACCTCGCCATTGAGCGCGCCAAGCAGCTCTTCGGCGTCGGCTTCGCCAATGTGCAGCCCAATTCTGGCAGCCAGGCCAATCAGGGCGTGTACCAGGCGCTGATCAAGCCGGGCGACACCATTTTGGGGATGAGCCTGGACGCGGGCGGCCATTTGACCCATGGCGCAAAGCCCAACCAGTCCGGGAAGTGGTTCAACGCCATTCAATATGGCGTGCGCAAGCAGGACGGACGCGTCGATATGGAGCAGGTCGAGGCGCTGGCCAAAGAGCACCGCCCGGCCATGATCGTCGCCGGCTTCTCGGCCTATTCACGGGTGCTGGATTTTGCCGAATTCCGTCGCATCGCGGACGAAGTCGGGGCTTATCTCTTCGTAGACATGGCCCATGTCGCGGGTCTTGTTGCCGGCGGCGTTTATCCCAGCCCGTTCCCGCATGCCCATGTCGCCTCCACGACAACCCACAAGACCCTTCGCGGTCCACGCGGTGGGATGATCCTGACGGACGACGAAGCGATCGCCAAGAAGATCAACTCCGCGATCTTCCCCGGCATCCAGGGCGGTCCGCTCATGCACGTCATTGCCGGCAAGGCCGTGGCCTTCGGCGAAGCGCTCGAGCCGGAGTTCAAGACTTACGTCCGTCAGGTGGTCGCCAATGCCAAAGTCCTGGCGGATACGCTGGTCAAGGGCGGGCTCGATATTGTCACCGGCGGCACGGACAACCATTTGATGCTGGTGGATTTGAGGCCCAAGAGTCTGACTGGCAAGGCCGCAGAGCAGGCGCTCGAACGCGCCCACATCACCTGCAACAAGAACGCCGTGCCGTTCGACCCTGAAAAGCCAGCTGTCACCTCGGGCATCCGTGTCGGCACGCCGGCAGCGACGTCTCGCGGCTTTGGCGAAGCCGAGTTCGAGCGCGTGGGCAAGCTCATGGTGGAGACGCTCGATGGGCTCGCAGCCAATGGCGACGAAGGCAATGGCGAGGTGGAAGCTGCCGTGCGCGAAAAGGTTGCCGAGCTGACCGCGCGCTTCCCGATATACGGCCAGTAAGCGAGGGATTCATGCGCTGTCCTTACTGCGGCAATGACGACACCCAGGTGAAGGACAGCCGTCCCACCGAGGACTCTGCTGCCATCCGCCGCCGCCGCGTCTGCAATGGGTGCGGTGGCCGCTTCACCACCTTCGAGCGTGTGCAGTTGCGCGACCTCGTGGTGGTCAAGAAATCGGGACGCAAGGTGCCCTTCGACCGTGAAAAACTGGCCCGATCTGTGTTTACCGCCCTGCGCAAGCGGGCCGTGGAGCCCGAGCGCGTGGAACGCATGATCTCCGGCGTGGTTCGCCAGTTGGAAAGTCTCGGCGACGTGGAGGTGACTTCCGATCAGATCGGTGAGTTCGTAATGGAAGGGCTAAAGGGCCTGGACGACGTCGCTTTCGTGCGCTTCGCATCGGTGTATAAGAACTTTGCCGCCGCCGACGACTTTCGGTCTTTTCTCGCTGAGCTTGGCGAGCCGGAAGACGAGACCCACTGATCGCCGGCAGGGCAGAACGAAAGGCTTCTCTTATGGCTTTGGCCGAACCGCGCACCGGCGGGACCCAACAGGGGCGCAGCGCCAATCAGCGCGGCGCCGCCCGGCTTGCCGCCGTGCAGGCGCTCTATCAGATGGATGTAGGGCGTGTTCCGCTGGAAGACACGCTGGCGCAGTTCTCCGCCCATCATTTGGGCCGGGAAATCGAAGGCGAGCAATATCTGCCCGCGGACGCCGACTTTTTCCGCCAGATCGTGCGCGGTGTCATCGAGAGCCAGCTCACCATCGACCCCATGATCGACAAGTCGCTGACGCCCGACTGGCCAGTGGGACGGATCGATGCAACGCTTCGCGCCATTCTCAGGGCGGCCGCCTTCGAACTCATCCGCCGGCCGGACATCCCGCAAAAGGTGGTGATCTCCGAATACCTCGACATCGCCAAGGCCTTCTTCGAGGACGAGGTGCCCGGTGTGGTCAATGCGGTGCTCGATGCCATCGCCAAAAAGACGGCGCAGTCCTCCAATGGCTAGCGCCGCGGCGCCTTTGGGCGACATGCGCAATGTCGGCCTGCTTTCGGCCGCCCAGGCCATCATCAGCTCCCAGCAGGGATTGATCATGGCTGTGGGGGCGCTGGTTGGTGTCGGGCTGGCGCCGGATCCCCGTCTTGCCACCCTGCCGACCACGACAATGATCGTCGGGCTGGCTCTGGCTGCCGCACCGGCCGCCTGGCTGTCGCACAGGCTCGGGCGCAAGCGTGCTTTTCTGCTCGGCGTGGGGCTGGCGATCTCCGGCGCAATGCTCGCTGCGCTGGCCATTTATCTTGCAAATTTCGTGATTTTTGCCTGTGCTCTTGGGGTTTCCGGCACGGCCGCGGCCTTCGGCCAGCAATATCGTTTCGCTGCGGCCGACAGCATGCCGCCGGAAAAGAAAGGCAAGGCTGTTTCCTGGGTGCTTGCGGGTGGCGTCGCCGCCGCCTTTATTGGCCCCGGCCTGGCCTGGGCCGGCCGCACCTGGGTGCCCGGCGCCGAATATGCCGGGTCATTCATCGGCATAGCCGGCCTGTCTGCCCTCACGATCCTCATCCTGTTGCAAACACGCCTGCCAAAGGCCGGACGGCGTCTGGCAAAGGAAAGCCAAAGAAGCTTCCTCGATCTGCTCAAAGCGCCCGAGCACTTCGTGCCCATTCTCACCGGCATGGCGAGTTACGGATTGATGACCTTCGTCATGGTGGCGGCGCCTCTCGCCATGGTGGTGGTCTGCGGCCATCCGAAGGAATCGGCGGCTTTCGCCATCCAGTGGCACATCCTGGCCATGTTCGCCCCCAGCTTTTTCACCGGCGCAATCATAGCGCGCATCGGCGTGCGGCTGGTTACCGGAATAGGACTGACGCTGATTGCCGGCTGTGCCGTCATCGCCCTGCAGGGCACAGAGATCTGGCACTTCGATCTGGCGCTGATCCTGTTGGGCCTGGGTTGGAATTTCGGCTTCATCGGCTCGACGACCCTGCTGGCCCAGGGCTATCGCCCCGAGGACGCGGCGCGCGTACAGGCGCTCAACGAGCAGCTTGTCTTCGGTATCATGGCGGTCGCTTCGATAAGCTCGGGTGTTCTGCTGCAGACGATTGGATGGCAATCGATCAACATCCTGGCCATCCCCGTCGCGACCGGCGCCATTCTGCTGCTCGCCTGGACCGATTTCCGCGGCCGAACCCAGACAGCCTAGCTTCTGCCCCTCGAGGACCTCAGCGGCCCCTCGCAGCTACAGCACCAAATCGATGATCGACTGGACGAAGGTACGGTCCTTGCCGAAGCTGGGCGTGCGGCGGCTTTCGATATCGACCACCTTGCCGTCTTCCAACCCGTATACCGCCTTGTCGACGACCCGCTTGTTCTTGTCGAAATAGACCGCGAGGACGGTGCGGCTCTGAACGCTTGTCAGCCCGAACGCGGTCTGGCTGATCCGCGTCTGCACGTAATAATATGCAGTCTCGTCACCGAATGTATTGGTGGTCATGGGCGAACCGAGCACCGCCACGACCAGATCTGCACTCTGTCCTGGGCGCACCTGCTTGAGCGCCGACTGCGAGATTTCGTAGCCCTGCGTGCGCGTGCTCACCATTCCCGGCAAACAGCCCGAGACCGAAAGTCCGAGTACGACAATGCCGGCTGAAAGCGCTACCTGCCGGATCAAAGGGGATTTGGGCATGGAATTGACTTCTCCGCTCGTACTCGCTTATAGCCACGCCAGAACGGCAGCGGCGCAGGATGTGTAGCCGCGAACGGGCGCATCTGGCAAGTTGGCCGCGCGATCCGCATAGCCATTTTTGATCCTGTTGAAAATTGTCCGGCTCCTATCGATGATCTGGCCCTTCCAGCGCAAGACGCGCGCCATGCAGCAGCCGGTTTTCGGCGTCTATAACGCTATTGTGGCGCAATCCCGACACTCCCGCTTTTACGCCGAATGGGGCGTGCCGGACACATTGACCGGCCGCTTCGACATGATCAGCCTGCACATGGGCGTGCTGTTCCGCCGTTTGCGCGGACAGGACGCCGAGACAAAACAGTTTTCACAGGAATTGTTCGACCTGTTCTTCAGGGACATGGACCGTTCGCTGAGGGAAATGGGCGTGACCGATATCGGCGTGCCCAAGCAAATCGCCAAGATGGGCGAACTCTTTTACGGCTTGCTCTCCAAGCTGACCGCCGCTCTCGATGGCGATAATCCGGAGGCGCTGGAGACGGTGCTCAAGCGAAACATATACGGCGGCGAGGACCATCCCAGCCTCACCGCGATGGCGGTTTATATCCGCATGCTCGCGGACTGTTTCGAGGCCCAATCGGTCGAGGCCATCCTGGCCGGCAACTTGACCACGCCAGACAAGTTGGAAGCGGCATGACACGACGGGTCCCCGAAGAACCTCTTCTTGATGCCTCTATCCGGCTCGACGCTCTACCCCCCGAGGGCAGAAGCATCGCTGTCACCGCCAACGACGAGCAGCGTGAGCGGCTGGCCGAGCGGCTCGACCTCTCCACTGTCGAACGTTTCGAAGCCCGACTGGAGGCCAAGAAGTTCAAGGGCGGCATCGAGGTGAAGGGACAGCTCCAGGCGGAGATTACCCAGCCTTGCGTCGTCACCCTCGATCCCGTTACCCAAAAGATAGACGAGCCGGTTGAGCGCATCTTCCTGCCCGGACACGAGCACACGGCCACCTACCAGCCTGGTGCCGAAATATTCGTCGACCTCGAAGACGAAAACCTGCCTGATCGGTTCGAAGGTCCCGAGATCGATCTCAGCGAGCTCCTCATCGAGGTCCTGTCCCTGGCCATCGATCCCTATCCGCGAAAAGAAGGAGCCGAGGTCCCGCCGGAATTCAACGCTGACGCGGAACCTGAGGAAGATTCCCCGTTTTCCCGCCTCAAGGACTTCAAACCGGCAAAGGATTGAGGCGGCGGCGCTGGCGGTGTAAAGCTGACCGCCCGGCCCCAGAACGGTTCCAAGCTTCCCTGGGCTTGTCGCGCACATGGGAAATTTGCGAATTGGCAATAGAAATCTTCAACACTCGCGCACACTGCAGCTGATCGGAGGGCGATCAGCACGCGCAGCATCCTCGGCACCATCCAACAGGCAGCAATGAACGGTACAATCAGGATTTCAGTGGATGCCATGGGCGGCGATAACGGCCCGCGCGTGGTTCTGCACGGCGCCGACCTCGCCCTGAGGGAAAAGCGCAATGTGCAGTTTCTGCTGCATGGCCGCCGTGAGGTGCTGGAGCCGTTGCTGGAGGAGTTTCCCCGGCTTAAGGCGGCCTCCACGATACATCATGCCGATATTGCCATCGCCATGGATGAAAAGCCCAGCCAGGCTCTGCGCAAGGGGCGCGGCAATTCCTCCATGTGGTCGGCCCTGCAGGCAGTGAAGGACGGCCAGGCGGACGTGGCGGTTTCAGGCGGCAATACTGGTGCGCTCATGGCCATGGCAACGTTTTGCCTCAAACCCATGAGCGGCATTTCGCGTCCGGCAATCGCAGCCATCTGGCCGACGCTCCGGGCCGATATCGTCGTGCTCGATGTTGGCGCGACGGTAGGGGGCGACGCCCAGCAACTCGTCGACCACTCCATTCTCGGCGCCGCGCTTGCCCGCGCCTTGTTCGATCAGACCGCCCCCACGGTCGGTCTGCTCAATGTTGGCGTCGAGGAGGTGAAAGGCCTCGATCAGGTCAAGGGCGCTGCCCGCATCCTTGCCGACAGCAGCGGCGCCGGCTTTCGCTACCACGGGTTCGTCGAAGGCGATGACATCGGCAAGGGGACGGTCGATGTGGTGGTCACCGAAGGCTTCGCTGGCAATATCGCCCTGAAGACGGCTGAAGGGACGGCCCGCCAGGTCGGCACCTATTTGCGCAACGCGCTCAGGGCCGACTTCATGTCGTCTCTGGGCGCTCTTTTGGCCCGCCGCGCGCTGAATGCCCTGCGCTACAAGATGGATCCGCGCACCGTGAACGGCGGCATCTTTTTGGGGCTCAACGGCATAGTCATCAAGAGCCATGGCGGCACCGACGAGATCGGCCTCAAGAGCGCGCTGGGCCTGGCCTATGAAATGGCGCGGAGCCGCCTGATCGACAAAATCGGGGAGGGCCTGCGGCAGTTTACGCCCCCCGCCGAAAACGAGCCCGAAACGGAATCGGAGGCGAAGACTTCGTGAGTGAGACCCGATCGATCGTGCGGGGGGTCGGCAGCTATCTGCCGAACCGCGTCCTGACCAATGACGATTTGTCCAAGATGGTGGACACCTCGGATGAGTGGATCGTTCAGCGTACCGGCATCAAGGAGCGCCATATCGCAGAAGAGGGGGAACTCACTTCCGATCTGGCCGTCAACGCAAGCCGGAGAGCCTTGGAGGCTGCTGGCCTGACGCCGGACGACATCGATCTCATCATTGTCGCCACCACCACGCCTGACCTGACCTTTCCGTCGACTGCAACCTTCGTGCAGAAAAAGCTCGGCATGAGCCATGGCTACGCCTTCGATATCCAGGCCGTCTGCTCGGGCTTCGTTTATGCTGTGGCGACCGCGGACAGCATGCTCAAGAATGGCCTTGGCACCCGCGCCCTGGTCATCGGCGCAGAAACATTCTCGCGCATTCTGGACTGGAACGACCGCACTACCTGCGTTCTCTTCGGCGACGGCGCCGGAGCCATGGTGCTTGAGGCCGTGCCGGCGGACCGCGCCAGGGGCACCGGCGTCCTCTCGGCCAGTCTGCGCTCGGCTGGCGAACATTGGCAGAAGCTTTACGTCGATGGCGGCGTCTCCAAGACCAAGACCGTCGGCACCGTGCACATGCAAGGCCCGGAAGTCTTCAAGCATGCCGTCGGCATGGTCTCGGATGTGATTGACGGGGCTCTGCAAAAGGCGGGGTACCAGGCGTCCGATCTCGATTGGTTCGTGCCCCATCAGGCCAACAAGCGCATCATCGACGCGTCCGGCCGCAAGATGGGCATCCCGGCCGAAAAAATCGTACTCACGGTTGATCGCCACGCCAACACATCCGCAGCCTCAGTGCCGCTTGCCCTCAGCGTGGCCGTGGCCGATGGCCGCATCAGGCCCGGCCATCTCGTCATGATCGAGGCGATGGGTGGCGGCTTCACCTGGGGTGCCGCACTGATTCGCTGGTAAGTCCAATTGACCACGCGCCTTTTTCAGCGCTAAGTTGCCGCCGCATAGGGCGCGGAAGAACGTCCTTGTTCAGGGGCAATCAAGGCGATCGGAGGGCAAATGGCGCAGAAAACGGTCACCCGCGCAGATCTCGCAGAGGCGGTGTATCAGGCGGTGGGCTTGTCGCGCACCGAGTCTGCGGAACTGGTGGAGCGGGTTCTCGAACTGATCAGCGATGCGCTGGTCGCCGGAGACAACGTAAAGCTCTCCTCCTTCGGCTCCTTTCAGGTGCGCAACAAGAACGAGCGCATCGGCCGGAATCCAAAAACCGGGGAGGAGGTGCCAATCCTTCCGCGGCAGGTTCTTGTGTTCAAGCCCAGCAATGTGTTGAAAAGCAAGATCAACAAAACTATGGTCGGCGCTGGAAAATAAAGGTTTCTTGCGCGAGGCGGCATGTTTGTATTGCGGAATGCCCGCTCACATTTTGCAGGCTACCGCTGTGTTTCGCGGTTTGGGGCCTGTCGGCAGGACGCGCTGACGTGCCTGAAGGGTTGTCATGGACAAGTCGCCTGACGCCTTCCGCACCATCTCCGAGGCCGCCGAAGAGCTCGATCTTCCTCAACACGTGCTTCGGTTCTGGGAGACCCGGTTTTCCCATATCAAGCCGCTGAAGCGGGGCGGCGGCCGACGCTACTATCGGCCGGACGACCTGCTTTTGCTCAAGGGCATCAGGCATCTGCTCTACGATCAGGGATTCACCATCAAAGGGGTCCAGCGCATCCTCAAGGACCAGGGCGTGCGCCAGGTGATCGCCATCGGCGAGAGCGGCTCGATCGAGCAATTGGCTGAAAAGGGCGATGATGCACTCGCGCTTGCCGCAGGCGCCTCGTTCAATCCCAGCCTGAGTGAGAAGGACCGCCAGCGCCTCAATGAGGTGCTCAAGGAATTGCTCGACTGCAAACGCGCTCTGGATCAGGCGCGCCGCACCTGAATTTCTGCTGTTATTGCGACGAGATATGCACAGGCGGAATTGTCCGTTGCGGTACCGTTGATGTTGCTTCTTGCCAAGTTCGTCCAATGCTTGCCTAATACTCGCGGGGTAACTTTGCGGGGTTGTAAATCATGGCGCGAACGGAGACGCTTGTTCATCTGTCGGTGGTCTGTCCGGAATGCAGCCAGGACAATATTCTGGAAACGGTCCGTGATATCGAAGGCTGTGAACTGAGCTGTTCGCGCTGCGGATTCCCTTTGGGAACGGTGGGCGAACTGCATGTGAGGGACCGTTCATCAGGCGTGATTGGCACGCCAGACCGCAAAGCGATTTCGCAATCCGCGGTCATCCTGAATTTTCGGGGCAAGTATAGAGCGTAGGAGAGGGGAGATTTGGTCGGAGCGGCCGGATTTGAACCGACGACCCTTTGTCCCCCAGACAAATGCGCTACCAGGCTGCGCTACGCCCCGACTTGAGGTCTAGTTAGTCGTTTTCCCGCGCCAAGGCAAGACGTGGAACGCTGGGTTTTTGCCGCGGGACAAATCGGTCGCTCGCGAGAGGAAAAGCCGGGCTTTTTCGTAAAATCAAGGACTTCGGCCATTTGCACTTGCGCTCATCGGCCCGCCCGCTAATTTGCGCCGGCTCGGGACGTGAGGCAAAAAGTGGCGCCGCTGAAACAAGACGATATCTTTCCCTTTCTTGACCTTTGGCCCGGTGTGTCCGGCGCTCGCGCAACGCTCATCAATCTCTCTGAAAACCATACCTTTCGCCTAGATTGCCCGAATGGCCGCACATATGCCCTTCGTGTCCATCGTCAGGGCTATCAATCGCGCGCAAGCATCGTCAGCGAGCTCACCTGGGTTTCCGCTTTGGGCGACCAGACGATTGTGCCGGTGCCGCAGCCGGTAGAAGGCAGCAATGGCAATCTGGTCCAGTCTGCCGGCGGCGCCAATGCGGTGCTTTTTGATTACATGCCCGGCGTCGAACCCGCGTCAGACGGCGATATGCACTGGCTGTTCGACGAACTTGGAAGGCTCACGGCCCATTGTCATCTGCACGCCATGAACTGGCAGCCGCCGGAGCGCTTTTATCGTCCGCGGTGGGATATGCCCGCCATGCTGGGGACGAACGGGTTGTGGGGAGATTGGCGACAGGGGCCCAATCTCGATCGCCCGGGGATGAAGATGCTCGAACGGGTCGCCGGAAGTCTTGAGAGCCGGTTCAATGCCTATGGATACGGTCGGCAGCAGTTTGGGCTCATTCACGCCGATATGCGGCTGGCGAATTTGCTGGTCAACAAGGGCGAGCTTCGCCTGCTGGATTTCGACGATTGCGGTTTTTCCTGGTTCATTTACGACTTTGCGGCCGCGGTGTCCTTCTTCGAAGATGATCCGGTGGTGCCGGACCTCTGGGAGTGTTGGCTCACCGGCTATGGGAGCGTCCGCGACCTGCGGCCCGAGGATATGGACATGCGCGACGCTGCAATTATGGCGCGGCGCATGCTGCTCCTGGCCTGGATCGGCTCGCACAGCGAGACCGAGCTGGCGCAATCTCATGCTCTGGATTTTGCTCAAGGGACACTGGCACTGGCCGAGCGCTACCTCTCGAACAGGCCGCTCTGGCAGTAGTCGCCTCAGATCAGCGCGCCCTCTCGATGGCTCTGTGAAGCAGAGCGCGTTTGGTAGCCTGCGGTGACGCCCCAGATCAGCCCCGCCACCAGATAGAGATGGCGCCAATGATCGGTATCGATGATGGCCGCTTCCACGAGAAGCGGGAAGAACACCGATACCAGTGGGATGAGCAGGAAGCGGTTTGGGGAGCCGCGGGGAAGCAGCGAGACGCCGCGCCAGAGCGTCGTCAGCAGCATGGTGATGAAGGCCATGCCACCCAGCCAGCCATAGTTCAGAATGACGCTGATATAGGTGTTGTGGGGTTCTTCGGTGATGCGCAGCTGCCGGAATTCCTTCGGCCCGATGCCGAACGGGTGGGTGATCGCTAGCCCGACGGCATAAGCCTGGCGTCCAAAGCGCCCCGTTGAACCGCTATCGTAGTTCTGCTCAAGCGCGAACCGTTCGTTGAAAAGGGAGCGCACCGAGTCGATGCTGAGCAGACCGCCGAGGATGGCCGTCAGACCAAGGACGCCGACCATGGCCAGGATGATCATGCGGATCTTGTCCTTCGCCTTTGCCTCCAGCACGAACACCAGCGCGTAAACGAGCAGGGACGATACCGCGAAATGGCCCCATGCGGCCCGGGAAAAGCTCACAAAGACGCCGATGAACAACAATATATAGATGGCGCTTGCGAAAAGGGCGCGCCGGGGACGGGCCAACAGCACTTTTTGCAGCGCGAACATTGCCGGCAGGACAAGGAATGGCCCGTAGACATTGGGGTCCTGAAAGGTCGATTTGGCCCGGCCATAGAGCAGGAAAATCTCCTTGCCAGGCAGCAGGCCGAGATAGGCGAGCGTACCGATCACGGACACGATCACTGCTGCCGCCATATACGCCTTCATGATCAGACGCATGCGCCTGTGCGGCGCGTCGGCTACATAATTGGCCGCAAATATCGTCGTCAGCCAAAGAAAAACGGTCACTGCGACGAAGACGAGATTTTCCGGCAGCTGGGAATGTTTGACCTGAAAGGCGCCGATCAGGGCGAAGGGAATGAAGCCGATCAGCAGCAGGAAGGGGGGAAGCCCGGTGCGATGCAGCCTGAAGCCCGATACTGGCGCAACCAGCAGCACCAGCACGAAGGCAAATTCATAAGGGGATGGTTCGATGAGCACGAACCCTCCGGCGAATATCCACAATGCCACGACGCCTGTCAGCCACCCCCGCAAGGGCGATCCATCGCGCCGCAGGACCGGGCGCGGAGACATCGTCTCCGCGGAAAGGGTCGGGGATGCCGTCGTCAATATGCTGCGTCGCGCTGCACCAGCAACGCGAAGGGCGTCATGAACAGGATGTAGAGGTCGAGAAAGACCGACCAGTGCTCGATGTAGTAAAGGTCGTGATGGACGCGCTGCATGATCTTGTCGAGCGTGTCGGTTTCTCCGCGCCAGCCATGGATCTGCGCCCAGCCGGTCATGCCCGGCTTGACGCGATGGCGGGCGAAATAGCCGTCCACCGCTTCGTAATAGAGCGTGTTCGCGGCCTTGGCGTGCAGGGCATGCGGCCGCGGCCCGACGACCGAGAGCTGGCCCTTGAGCACGTTGAAAAGCTGCGGCAGCTCATCGATCGAGGTCTTGCGGATGAACCGGCCGACGCGGGTGACCCGCGGATCATGCCTGGCTCACCAGCTTTGCTGCCGTCAGGTCGGCCTGATCGGCATACATGGACCGGAACTTGTAGATCTCGATCAGTTCGTTGTTGAAGCCGTGGCGCTTCTGCCGGAACAGCACCGGCCCCTTGCTGTCGAGCTTGATGGCGATGGCGACGGCGATCATCACCGGCGACAAGCAGGATGAGCGCGGCCAGCGCCACGACCTTGTCGAACAGCCACTTGAAAACGAGGTTCCAGTCCGAAATCGGCCGGTCCGCCATGTCGAAGACCGGCACGTCGCCGACATAGGAATAGGCCTTTTCGGTGAATTTCAGCTTGCTCATATGGGCGCTGAGACGGATATCCACCGGCAGCACCCACAACTGCTTGAGCATTTCCAGCACGCGCTTTTCCGCGCTCAGCGGCATCGAAACGATCACCAGGTCGAGCTTGGTGCGACGCGCGAACTCGGGTAGCGCCGGCACGGTCCCGAGCTTGGGGCAACCGGCGACATTGTCGGGTGAACGTGCGTCCACGCGATCATCAAACAGGCCGAGCAATTCGATGTCGGAATTCGGGCTGTTGCGGATCGCCTCGACCAGGGCAGCTGCATCCTCGCCGCCACCGACGATCACTGCGCGCCGGGTCAGTCGGCCTTCCGCGCTCCAATGCCGGACCAGGGAGCGAAGCGCCAACCGGAACATGACAATCGAGATAGCCCCGGTCGCATACCAGCTGATCGTCCATACGCGCGAGACCTGATCATGGGCCTTGAGCGCGAAGATCGTCACGGTCAGGATCACGAAGGCCACCGACCAGGCAGCCAGCGCACGCGCGGTCTGCAGAACAAGCGTGCGATAGGCGCGTACCGAATGGCACTGTCCGGCATTGAACAGGATGTTGGCCAGAATGGCCGTACCAGCGATGGCCGGGACATAGAACCCATCGACACCGCCCCCGACATAGGACCAGTAAAGTCCCATGCCCAGCGCCACCAGAAACAGCGTCTCGACGAGTTGCGTCAAGCCGACGATTACCGATGCCGAATAGGTGGCCTCTACCGGCTGGTCGGCGACCTTTTCGGCTGCCGACGATAGCGCTGCATCCGCCGAAGATTGGGCCGCGCCCTGGGTGGCGTGTTCGAGTATTGTCTGCTTGGGATCGAGGCGAAACATCTAACGTCCTGCGTGCGAAGCTATACCAGCTTGCGCCACTTTCGCCCCAAGGAATGAAAACAAGGTGAAATTGCTTTGTTTACGTACCCTTGACGCCAGCCAGATAGGCCGCCTCGATCGCGTCGGTCATCCGTTCAACCGAGAAATGCGCCTCCACAAAGGCCCGCCGGTCGGCAGTAGCCGCATGCGCTTGTTCGGGAGCATCCAGAAAGGTTTGCATCGCCCGTTGCAGCGCAGCCGTGTCCCCGGCCGGCAACAGGCTTTCAGCATCAGGGCCGAATATTTCCTTCATGCCGCCTACATCGGTGGCGATCAGCGGTTTGCCGGCCGCGATTGCTTCGAGCGCAATATAGGGAAGGGATTCAGCCAGCGAGGGTACAACCACGCAACGTCCGCGGGCAAACATGTCGCGCGCCCGCCGGACACCAAGAAATGTTGCGCGCCCTTGGAGGCCGAGCGTTTGCGCAAGTTCCTTGATCCGTTCACGGCCCAATCCGTCGCCCGCAAGTTCAAGGGTCGCCGCTGTCCCGTCCGGATGCTTGAGTGGCACAAGTGCGGGCAGGAGGTGATCCAGCCCCTTCACCGCCCGCAATTCTCCGATAAAGACAAAGTCCGCTGCATCGGCGGCTGGCTCCACGACAACGAATTCGTCCGGACGCAGCCCGTTGTGAACGACATACGAGGAGCATCGCGGCTTGCCGATCTGACTTGTATAGGCGTCGCGCGCAAAGGCGCTTTCGAACAGGATGCCATCCGTGACGCCGCCGAGCAGCCCCTCCACCCTGCGATAGAAAAATCCCGCCGGAGAGGTCGGCTCGAAGTTCAAAACACCCCCATGAGGGGTGTAGAAGGCCGCGGGGCGCCTCTTGCCGACCTTGGCGAGGCGAGCGAAGAGACCACCCTTGGCGCCATGGCCATGGATGACGTCGGCGTTCAGTTGCTTCGCCAATCTTCGGATGCGCCAGGCGGTCAGGACGTCGGCAGGGCCGGGCATGCGGGCAATCGGCATCTTGTGAACGCCGAGGGCGAGGTGCGCCTCGATTTCTGCCAACCGGCTTTCAGTCTGGGCATCGGAAAACCGGCTATCCATTACCAGTCCGATCAGGTGGCCCCGGCTGGCCAGCTCCCGGCTGAGATCGACCGCGTGGCGCCAGAGGCCACCGGTCGGCGCACGCAGAACCTGCAGGATACGCAGAGGCGTTTGCGTGCTCATGCCATCTCCAGTCACTGTTGGTTGACTGAGCGAACGGCCGCTAGAGCCAGCGCTCCTGAATGACGATCGTGTCGTCAGGATAGACGGGGAAATCGAGGTCGACCCACCCCTTGATGATCTGGCCGCCCTGCTTGCGGTAGACCAGTACCCGGTCGCGGTTGGCAACCTCGGTGAACCCGCCCGCCATACTGATCGCGGCGCGCACGGTCAAACCATCCACGTAGGAATATTTGCCGCTGGTCAATACCGCGCCCTGGATGAAGAACGGACGGTATTCAGCGATCTCGACCGAGACGTCCGGCTTGCGGATATAGCCGTCCGCCAGAGCAGCTGCGATCTTGGCGGCAGTCGCCTTTGTCGTCAGACCGCGCGCCATGATCGGGCCGACCAGCGGAAATGCGATCTCGCCCTGGTCGTCCAGCCTGTAGACATTGGTAAGCGTCTGGTCACCGTAGACGGTGATGCGCAAGGTGTCGCCGGAATCGAGCAGATACTCTCCCTTTGTCGCCACCGGATAAACACCCCTGTGCGCGGGTGCGGTGGCACAGGCGGAAAGAGTGACCAAAAGGAGAAAGGCGCCAAGAATACGCAGAACAAACATCAAAATTACCCTCGAACCGAGCGATGGCCAACTTATGCCAGTGCATGGTTAACATTCTCCTGCGCCTCTATTTCCCCGGGTCGCCGCGCCCCTCCTTAACCGAATACTTACCATGCTCGCGTTACCTGCTGAGGCAAACGTGGAGAGTGTGATGTCTGTCGAGTATCCTGACCGTGACATGCGCATAGACATGGCGAGTATAAGAAGCGCCATTTGGCAGCGCCGGGTCCGCATTGCCGCCGTTACCGCGGCCGCATTGATTGTCACCTTCGTCATTTTGCTGTTCGTGCCGAAGATGTACGAGTCATCGGCGAGTCTTTTGGTCGAGCCGCGCGAAAGCGCCTATCTCAGCGCGACTAACGATCCCGGCAACACCGCCAGCGGCTCCTATACCGACACCACAGCCGTCGCCAGCCACATTCAGCTTATCGAATCTCGCGACAATCTTCTCAGCGTCATCGACAGCGAGAACTTGCGCGACGAGCCCGAACTTAACGGCGTCAACCAGTCTCCGCTCGGCATGCTGCTCGGCCTCTTCGGCAAGGGCAGGACGCCGCAAAGTCTTGACGAGATCGTCCTGGCCAACGTCAACAGCCGTTTGACGGTTATTCAGGAGCGGGATTCCCGCATCATAACCATCCTGTTCAGGTCCGAGAGCCCGCAGCTTGCAGCGCGCGTGGCCAATGCCATCGCCAAGACGCATGTCAAACGCCGCGCCGGCCTTGTGCTGGCAGACACCGCCGACGCCACCAAATGGCTCGAGACGGAGATCGACAAATTGCGTGGCCGCGTCGCCGAAGCCGAAGCCAAGGTCGCTGCCTATCGCGTCAACAATGACCTCTTCGTCGGCAGCAACAACGTCAGTCTGGTCGATCAGCAGTTGTCCGGGGTGTCCAGCCAGATCCAGGCCGCCCAGGAGCGCAAGAGCGCGGCTCAGTCAAAGGCGACCGTTTTGCGCAGCCTGATCAAGGCGGGGCAGCCGCTCGATGGGGCGCCGGCGGTCAAGGACTCTCAGACGATCCAGCAACTTATCCAGGAAAAAGGCACGCTGACGGCCCAGCGGGCGCAGAAACTTTCGACCCTTCTGCCCAACCATCCCGACGTGCAGGCGCTGACTGCCCAGATCGACGAGATCGACCGCCAGATCGTGGCGGAAGCCCGTAAGGTCGCCGATGCGCTCGACGCCGAGGCCAGTGTCGAGGCCGATGTGGAGCAGTCGCTCCGTGACGAACTGGCTCGGCTCAAGCTGCAGTCCTCCGGAGCGACAAAAAGCACGGTGGAACTGAACCAGCTCGAGCGCGAGGCCAAGGCGCAGCGCGACCTGCTCGAAACCTATCTGGCCCGCTACCGCGACGCCTCCGCCCGGACCGACGCCAGCTCGGCCTTGCCGGATGTGCGTGTGGTGAGCGTTGCGGCGCCCTCCGTCAATCCGGCTTCACCCAAGACTGCTCTGATCCTGCTTGCGGTCTTCATCGTCGCGCTTGTCGGCCAGCTGGGTTATCTCGTCTTCGCCGAACTGCTGTCCGGACGTTCCATTGTCATCGACCAAGCAGAAATAGCGGACGTGTCCCTTGCTGCTGCTGAAGTGCAGGTGCGGACCCCTGCGCGTCGGAAATTCGGCTCCCCGGTGCGAGCGCAAGCAGCGCAGGAACCCGAAGACGAGCCCGACGACGAGCTGGAAACCGAGCCTTCTGAGGAAAACGCGGACGAGCAGGCCGAGGCTGAGGTCGTGCCCGCGCCTGTCCTGCGCCGCCGAGGGGCCGAGGCCGACTACCGGCAGATGCTGCCCGTTTGGCGCGACACGGCGCCAAAATCTCTGCAGGGCTCAAATCAGCCTGCGACCGCCGCAGCTGTCGCCTCCGACATTGGCGCGCTCGTCGATGATATCGTGGAGGGCAAGGAGCACATCGTTTTTGTTGCGACGCTGGGCGGGGAAGGGGAGGCGGATGCGGCCGTCGATCGGCTCATGGACACTCTTCTCGAGCGCGAGACGAGTGTGGTTCTGGTCGATGCCTCCAGTGGCGAGACCAGCGCTCATCTGGGGCTGACCGATCTCTGTGCCGGCGAGGCCGGCTTCGGCGATGTCGTTCACCGTTCGCGCAACTCCAATGTCGGGCGCGTGCCCTGGGGGCAGGAAGAGCTGCTCGATCACCGTTCAGCCCAAGCGGCAACCCTCGTTGAGGCGCTTTCTGACGTCTACGACGCCGTGATCGTCACCACCGGCCGCCCTGGCGTCGCTTCCAGCCTGCCTCTGTTTGCGGGCGCCGAGGGATGCGTGCTGCTCGCTTCGCCTTCCGCGGTTGAAGACGCAACGCTCGCCAGCATCACGGAAGACGTCGCGGCTCTCGGCTTTGACCGCCTGGAAGTGGTCGAGGTGGGCGAGGAGGAAGCGCAGGTCGCCTGACAATGGCCTCCGCACGCTATCTCGCCATCAGGGCGGCTTTGGAGGCGCTTGCGCTGTCGCGGCTGCCAAGGGTTATGCGCCGGTTCTCCCGGTGCAGGGGCGTGATCCTCACCCTGCACCGTGTGGTGGCCGCGCCGCCCGCCGAATTCGCACCGAACGCCATCCTGCAGGTCACGCCCGCTTTCCTGCGAGCCGCCATCAGTCAGGTGCGTCGTCTGGGTTTCGAGACCGTTTCCATGGACGAAGCCATGGCGCGGGCGAGGTCCGGTGGAGCCGCCAGGCCCTTTGTCGTCTTCACCTTTGACGACGCTTATCGCGACAACCTCACCGAAGCTCTCCCGGTCTTGCAAGAGCAAAACTGCCCTTTTACCCTCTATGTACCAACGGCTCTCGTCGATGGAACAGGGGAGGTCTGGTGGCAGGCGCTGGAAGATATCATCGCCGGCAATGACACTGTTGAATTGCGCGACGAGGGCGCAATCGAGCATCTCGACACTGCTTCTGTTGCCGCCAAACAGCAGGTCTATGACCGGCTCTATCACCGCATGCGGACGATGCCCGAGCTGGATCGCGTCGCATTCCTCAGGGACCTTGCCGTACGTCACAAGCTTGACCTGGCTGCCCATTGCCGGAACCTGATCATGGACTGGACCGAGCTCAAAGATATCGCGGCAGAACCCTTGTGCACCATCGGCGCCCACACCGTGCATCATTACGAATTATCGAAGCTGCCGCATGAACAGGCCAGCGGAGAAATCCGGCAATCGGTCGAGGTGCTCGAAGAGCAGCTCGGCCGGAAGCCTCGCCATTTCTCCTACCCCATAGGTAGCCAGATCGCGGCCGGCGAACGCGAATACGAAATCGTGCGGCAAAGCGGTTTGGCGAGCGGTGTGACCACCCGGCCAGGCGGGGTCTACCGCAACACCCGCCCGGAAGCCTTGCCACGCGTCTCGCTCAACGGCCGGTTTCAACAGCAACATTATTTGGACGTGCTGATGACCGGCGCGCTCTATCGCCGCTCATGACTGCGCAACGGCCATTTGAGCCTTTGTTAAGGATATATCGGCACTCTGCCATAAAACCTGAGTTTAGCGTCAGGTAATCGCGCGGTGGGATTGGCGGGTGCCTTCTGCCGCGGAATTTGGGGGAGCAGTCTCGGGCGATGTCGACGCTTTCGCGCCTGCGGTTTTTGCGGATCGTGCCGCTCCTGGCCGCGGTCATGGTGGTGGCGTTCGGCGCTTATGCTGTGGGGCGCGGCGCCATATCTGGTGTTTTGCAGGCAACAGTGGAGTCCAGCGCCCGCAAATGGGGCGGCATCGTCATGCAGGAGGCGCCCGGCCTGGACGATGTGCTTTTGGGCGCCCGGCCGCCGGCCGCTGCTGCCCGATATTTCCGCTCGCCTCCCGATGCCGACCGTTTCTTCCGCTATCGGATTTATGACGTTCTGGGCTATCTGCGCTACGACTCCGCCAATCCCGTTACCGATAATTTTGTTCCGTTCGGTGAGCCGGACCGGGCGGTCGCCGGAATTATCGGACGCAGCTCGGGCGACTTCCGGACTGGGTTATCGACCGAAGAGCCGGCTCGGCTCATCGGTCGCATTCTTGAGCCTCTCGTAAAGGACGGGCGGTCCGTCGGCGTTTTCGAGGGGTATTCCGACGAAACCCAGGCGTGGCGCATGCTCGAGGACCGCTTCAACCTCGCGGCGATCCAGCTCGCGGGACTGTTGTTTTTGGCATTCCTCATACCGGGCTTGTTATACCTGCGCCGCGCCGGCCAGCTGGAATTCCTGTCGCTGCGATTGAAGCAGACCGAGCAGTATGACGAACTGACGGGTGCGCTCAACCGCGCCACCTTCTCGTCTGTCGTTGCCGAGCAGATCCAGCAGGCCAATGCGAGGGACCAGCAGGTCGCAGTGCATTTTCTCGACCTCGACCGGTTCAAGGATGTCAACGAAACCCGCGGCCATATCGTCGGCGATCAGTTGCTGCGCCAGGTGTCCGCCCGGTTGCAGCGTCTTCTTGGTACCCGCGAGCGTCTTGCGCGGCTTGGCGGCGACGAATTCGCCATCTGCCAGCCCTATGGCCCTTCATCTCCCGAGGTGGTCGCTAAACTTGCCCGCGAAATCGTGCGCGAAATGGCAAGACCCTTCCTCATCGATAATCTCGAGATCCGCATCGGCGGCTCGATCGGATATGCCCGCTTTCCGCGTGACGGACGCAGTGTGCTCGCCCTCATCAGGGCCGCAGACATTGCCGGCCACAAGGCCAAGGAGGCAAATCGCGGCGGTGCCGTCGAATATTCGCCGTCAATCGCGCAGGAGCGCCAGCAGCGCCAGGAAATCGAGCAGCTGATGCGCGACGCGCTTCTGCATGATGGTTTCGAGGTGAATTACCAGCCGCACTATAGCACCGACGGCGTCCATTTGCGTGGCTTCGAGGCCCTGCTTCGCCTCAAGGACGCCAATGGCGAGCAGATTTCGCCTGCCGTGTTCATTCCGATCGCCGAGCAAACCGGACTGATCGGCGAAATAGGGGCTTGGGTCCTCAATGCCGCGGCCAGCGTGGCGCTCGAATGGCCTGATGATCTCATCATATCCGTCAATCTTTCGCCGGCCCAGTTTCACTCCCACAACATGCCGCACCTGGTTGCACAGGTTCTGGAGCGGACCGGCCTGCCGGCGCGACGGCTGGAGCTGGAGGTCACCGAAAGCCTGCTCATCGACGACACCGAAAAGGTGCTGGCGGAGTTGCATGCCATCAAGAATCTCGGCGTCTCGATCGCGCTTGATGATTTCGGCACCGGCTATTCTTCGCTGGCCTATCTTTGGCGCTTCCCCTTCGACAAGCTCAAGGTCGACAAGTCCTTCATGACCGATCTTGCGGACAAGGGTAGCAAGTCGCGGGAGATACTTTCGACGATCATCGCCCTGGGGCGCGTGCTCGACCTTAAGATCACCGCCGAAGGGGTCGAGACCGAAGAGCAGGCGAGGGTGCTCCGGGAGCTTGATTGCGACCTGATCCAGGGCTTCCTCTATGGCCGTCCCCTGCAGGTGAACGACCTGGGCAAGGTGCTGGCGCAAAAGCTCAAGGCCGATCTCAGCCGCAAAAAGCCAACCTCCGGCAAACGGACCGCATCTCAGAGGAGCGCCTCCGCCAGCCGGGCCAGCTGAGGCTCACTCGGACGCCGGCCTTTGCATCCATCTGATCACCAGTCCCGCAGGAACGGCCCAGCCAATTCCGGCGACAGCGAAATAGGCGAGCAGAACGGCTGACGGCAGACCGGTAAGGAAGGTGGAATAGATGGCGCTGGCAGCGGCGACGTAGAGAACCAGCACCACGATCACCAGTATAGTGCCGATTAGTTTGCGCGTCCGCGTTCCCATGCCGCTGAGCTCCTGCGACTTTATAACATTTGCCAATAGGGTGCGCCGGGACTATCAGTCCGCGCCATCATGAGCAATTCCATTGCACAACCTGCCGCCTCTGCGCGGACTGCGTCGGCGGCTCCCGCCATGGTCACGACCGACAAACTGCGCCCAGTGCGCATATGGCTTTACCTGCTCGCGCTGATGGTGCTCGCCATGGTGATCGTCGGCGGCATTACCCGGCTGACCGATTCCGGCCTTTCCATCACCAGCTGGAAACCGATTTCAGGCGCCATTCCGCCCCTTAGCGCGGCCGATTGGCAGGCCGAGTTCGACGCCTACAAGAAGATTCCGGAATTCGCCATCCAGAACAGTTGGATGAGCGTCGATCAGTTCAAATTCATCTTCTGGTGGGAATGGGCGCACCGCTTCCTGGGCCGGCTCATCGGCCTGGTCTTCGCTGTTCCCTTCCTTGTCTTCGTGTTTCAGCGCCGGTTGAACTGGAAGCTGGCGCCCATGCTGGGCACCCTGTTCCTGCTGGGCGGCCTGCAGGGGCTGATCGGCTGGTGGATGGTCTCCTCTGGTCTCACGCAGCGAACCGATGTCTCCCAATACCGCTTGGCGATCCATCTCGGCACCGCCTGTATCTTGTTCATCGCACTGATCGTGGCCGCCCGCCGGCTGACGCCGCAAAGGACTGTTGCGCAGGCGGTGCCAACCGTCTGGTTCTGGTCGGTCGCCGCCTTCGCGGCCCTCATCTATGTGCAGATCCTGGCAGGCGCTTTTGTTGCCGGACTGGACGCCGGTTTCGGCTACAACACCTGGCCGCTGATGGAGGGCGCTATCATTCCCGCCGGCCTCGGGACGATGGAGCCGTTCTGGCGCAATCTTTTTGAAAACACCCTGACGGTGCAGTTCATTCACCGCATGATCGCTTACACAGTCTTTGCCTACGCAATGATCCTGCTCTGGCGCGGGCAGAGGGAGCCCGGATTCACGGGCGTACATGGCTGGCTGCCGCGCATCGCGCTGCTGGTCGTCCTGCAGGTGGCGCTCGGGATTTCGACGCTGCTTCTGGTTGTGCCGCTGCCCTTGGCGTCTGGGCATCAGGCACTGGCCTTTATGCTTGTGGGCGCTTGCGCCGCGTATCTCGCCGACATGACGAGGGCTTCTGCGGTAAAATAATACCGCAGACCTAAGTAGCTGTTATTGCAGATAATTATCTTTCTGCTTGACGGCATCTGGCAGCCCCGCTATGAGGCGCTCCAACAGGGCCGCGAGGCCTGTTTTTCTGAGCATCGTGCGAAAAAGTTGTTACCGGTTTTTCGCAAAAGACGATGCGACGAGCAAATCTCGCGCGCGGCTCGGACAATCAAGGAATATGACCATGAAGACGTACTCGGCCAAACCGAGCGAGATCGAGAAGAAATGGGTCCTGATCGACGCCAAGGGCATGGTGGTGGGTCGCCTGGCCTCCGTCATCGCCGCCGCGCCTGCGCGGCAAGCACCTGCCTACCTTCACCCCGCATATGGACATGGGCGACAACGTCGTCGTCATCAATGCCGACAAGGTGAAGCTGACCGGCAAGAAGCTCGACCAGCACAAGTTCTACTGGCACACCGGCTATCCCGGCGGCATCAAGGACCGCACTGCGCGCGAGCTGCTCGAGGGCCGTTTCCCTGAGCGCGTGCTCGAGAATGCCGTGCGCCGCATGATGCCGGGCGGTCCGCTGACCCGCCAGCAGCTCAAGAACCTGCGCGTCTATGCCGGCGCCGAGCCATCCCCACGAAGCCCAGCAGCCCCAGGCGCTCGACGTGGCCTCCATGAACTCCAAGAACGCCCGGGTGAAGTAAGAATGGCCGAGACCACTCAACTCCCTCGAAGATCTCGGCACGGCGGCTCCCGTCGCCTCCGATGCACCCGGTCTACGAGCAGAAGCTGGACGCCCAGGGCCGCGCCTATGCCACCGGCAAGCGCAAGGACGCGGTTGCCCGCGTCTGGATCAAGCCCGGCAATGGCAAGGTCACCGTCAACGGCAAGGAATACCGCGAGTATTTCGCCCGCCCGGTGCTGCAGATGATCCTGCAGCAGCCGATCATCGCTGCCGAGCGCAAGGACCAGTACGACGTCGTCGCGACCGTCTCCGGCGGTGGCCTGTCCGGCCAGGCCGGTGCCGTGCGTCACGGCATCTCCCAGGCCCTGACCCATTACGAGCCGGAACTGCGTTCCGTGCTCAAGAAGGGCGGCTTCCTGACCCGCGACAGCCGCGTCGTGGAGCGCAAGAAGTACGGCAAGGCCAAGGCCCGCCGGTCCTTCCAGTTCTCCAAGCGCTAAACCCGGCGCGACAAAATTCGAAAGGGGCCGCGCCTGTCGCGGCCTTTTTTTCTGTTCTGTTATTCGTCTTGCATCAAATTAGAGGACAGACTAAATAAGCCCTATGGAGATCGGTGATTGAGCGTGAATGCGGTTTTCGATGCCCTGTCTCATCCGGTGCGCAGGCGCATCCTCGCGCTGCTCAAGTCGGGCGACATGACGGCGGGCGCGCTTGCATCCCACTTCGATGTCAGCAAACCCACCATGTCGGCCCATTTCGCCAAGTTGCGTGAAGCCGGTCTCGTGGTGGTCGAGCGCCAGGGCACAAGCCTGATCTATTCGCTGAACATGAGCGTGCTCGAAGAAGCGCTCGCCGGTCTGCTTGATCTGAAGGGACCAAGGAAATGAAGGCCATGCCGTTCGTCTCGAGATTCCACCTGTTTCTGCTGGCGCTCCTGGGGGTGCTGGTTGCAGCGGGGTTTGTTCTCGTGCCGCTCGATCAGTCGCTTCCCATTCATTGGGGCCTGAGCGGAAAAGCCGATGGGTTTGCCCCGGCCTCGGTGGCGCTGCTCCTGCCGCCGGCTATCGTTCTGGCAACGCTGGGTTTGCTGGCGGCGATGCGGATGGCGCGCCTTCAACACGATTTCGAAGCGGGTCGCCACGTCATCGACGCCAGCATTGGTATCGTCGCCGCGCTCGCCGTCTGTCTGGAGGGTGCGTTCATCGCGATCGGGCTCGGCATGAGTGTCGACATGCCGCGTCTTATCGCCTTCGTGTTCGGTCTGATACTGATCGTCATTGGCAATGTGCTGCCCAAGTCGCAGCCGAACTGGGTCGCCGGCATTCGGCTGCCGTGGACCTTGCGAGACCCTGCCAATTGGCGTGTCACGCACCGCTGGACGGGCCGGCTGATGATGCTCTCCGGGGCGCTCGTGATCGCTTTTGCGCTCATCGGGCTGCCGCCTGCGACAATGATTGGCGTTGTGCTCGCTGGCGCGCTGCTGCCGGTAATCGGTGGCATCCTCATCAGCTACACACTGGCCGTTCGCCAGCAATAGCTCCGGGACAGTCAGCGGTGGTCAGCCGCTGACTTTGGAGGCGGCCTTCGCCCGCGCCTGCAGCCGCCTCTGAGCCGAGAAGACGGAATTGATCACCAGGCGTTTCCGGGGCCTCAGCGCGCGCGGACGATAATTGTTCATGATCCGCTCGATGTGACGGATCGCCTTGGCTGCGCCGTCCTCCGCATTGAGCTTTTGTGCAAGAGCTGCCGCATGCTCGGCATAGGCTGGGTTTGTCGTCAGATCGTCAAGAACCTCTGCCAGGATCTCGGGCGTGAGCTTGCGCAGCCTGACCGGTGCCGGGCCGCAACCCAGTTCATGTACCCGCCGGCCCCAATAGGGCTGGTCGACCGATTGCGGCACAATGAAGGTCGGGCGTCCGGCATGCAGTCCGGCCGACGTGGTGCCGGCGCCGCCATGATGCACGACGCCCGCGACATGGGTAAAAAGTTTGTCGTGCGGCGCCCGGTCGAAGGCAAAGATCGAGTTGGGCAGATCGTCGGGATTGATGCCGCCCCAGCCGCGCGCCACGATGGCGCGGCCGCCCCATTGGGCCACGGCCTTTTTCAGGATCTGCGTATTCCGCTCGGCGCCGAAAGGCATGGAGCCGAAGCCGATATAGACAGGCTCGCTGCCCTTCTCGAGAAAGCGCTCCAGTTGCGGGGAGGGCGTCCAGCCTGTGTTGTCCGCCAACTGCCAGTAGCCTGTCACGATAGCGCTTTTCGGCCAGTCGCGCGGTCGCGGCGAAACATGCGCGGAATAGGCATAGAGCGTGTGCAGATTGCGCCCGTCATTGTCCTTGAAGAACCCGCCCGCCTTGCGTGGCTCCAGCCCCATCAACTCGCGCCTGAGCTTGTTGCGCGGCAGATCGAAATAGGCCTGCTGCACGCTTGTTGCTGCATGGCTGAGCCGGTTGAAAGCCTTGCCGAGATCCGGCCCGTAATAGGAGCAGAGTGGAAATTCGCTGGTGGTGTTGAGCGGCTGCAGCGCCACCATGATCGGCGGAATGTCCAGCGCCTCGGCAATGTCGATGCCGAAGCTGGTATTGATGTTCAGGATGATCGCATCGGCGCCCTGCGCCATCACCCAGGAGCGCCGGGCAGCGCGGTCGACGATCTTCTGGCCCTCGCGCAACAGGGCGGGGCCGTTGATGAGCATGGACTGGCTCATCGCGTTCTCGAAGCGCGCATGGGTCAGGAAATCCTGGATGGATTGCCCCAAGCGAACGGAATTCGAGGCCGCGACCCTCGATCATGTCCTGGAAATCCGAAGAGGCGCCCACGACCACCGAATAGCCGCGCGCCTTGAGCGCCATGGCCAGGGAAACATAAGGCTGAACGTCACCTTGCGTGCCGATCGTGGCGATCGCAATGCGTTTTGCCATTGTCTCTCTCACACAAGGCTCAGGCGCCCAACGGCGCGCTGCGGCTCCAACTTACCTCATCAGGACGATCGAGTAGAAACGGACCTTTTAGACACACGTTCCTTACAAGCTCCCTACGCCTGGTAGCAACGCCGGGCGAGACGGCCTATAAGGCAACTTCCGCGAAGCCCTCGGGCCATGCAGGCGTCGATCCGTTACGACTCGGTATGATGCATCCTGATGTCAAGCTCGTCGCTCTTACCCGGAATGGACACGCTGGCAAACCCATGTCGGGTGTCTATCCCCATTTGGCAAGGGCAGGGCCGCTTGAGCCACCTAATGAAGACGAAAATGCGGCCGGGAACCAACAGCGGAACCTTAAGCCTTTCACCATCATACTGGCGCCACACTGGTGAAACATGCAAAAACACGGCATTGTCCAGGCACAGTGCCGGGATACCCGTCCCAGGGACTGTCGCTGCCAAGGAGCCCGCGATGAATCAGGATTTCCACCGCATCCGCCGCCTGCCGCCTTACGTGTTCGAGCACATCAACCCGATCAAGGCGAAGGCGCGGGCCGAAGGGCGTCGACATCATCGACCTCGGCATGGGCAATCCCGATCTGCCGACCCCCGAGCACATCGTCGAAAAGCTCAAGGAAACGGTGCAAGGATCCGCGCACCCACCGCTATTCCGCCTCCAAGGGCATCCGGGGCTGCGCAAGGCCCAGGCGAGCTATTACGGCCGCCGCTTCGGCGTAAAGCTCGATCCCGACACGCAGGTCGTCGCGACCCTGGGCTCCAAGGAAGGCTTCGCCAACATGGCGCAGGCCATCACCGCGCCGGGCGATGTGGTGCTGGTGCCCAACCCGACCTATCCCATCCATTCCTTCGGCTTCATCATGTCTGGCGGCGTCGTGCGCTCCATGCCGGCCGAGCCGAACGAGGATTTCCTGCGCGTCGCTCGACCGCGCCGTGCGCCATTCGATCCCCAAGCCGATCGCGCTGGTTCTCAACTATCCGGCCAATCCCACCGCCTATACGGCAACGCTCGACTTGTACGCCGAGGTCGTCAGATACTGCCGCGACAACGAGATCTTCATCCTCTCCGATCTCGCCTATTCCGAGATCTATTTCGACGACAACCCGCCGCCCTCCGTCCTGCAGGTCCCGGGCGCGATGGATATCGCCGTCGAATTCACCTCCATGTCCAAGACCTATTCCATGCCGGGCTGGCGCGTCGGCTTCGCCGTCGGCAACGAGCGCCTGATCGCCGCTCTGAGCCGCGTCAAATCCTATCTCGACTACGGTGCCTTCACGCCCATCCAGGTCGCCGCCGCCGCCGCGCTCAACGGCTCGGACGATGTCGTCGAGGAGGTGCGCAGCATCTATCGCAACCGCCGCGACGTCATGGTGGAAAGCTTCGGCCGCGCCGGCTGGGACCTGCCCGTCCCCGCGGCGACCATGTTCGTCTGGGCGCCGATCCCACGATCAGTTCGCCGATCTCGGTTCGCTCGAATTCGCCAAGCTTCTGATCAGGGAGACCGGCGTCGCCGTCGCTCCGGGCGTCGGCTTCGGCGAATATGGCGATCAACTATGTCCGCCTCGCGTTGGTGGAGAACGAGCAGCGCATCCGCCAGGCCGCCCGCGCCGTCAAGAAATTCATGGCCGGTCATGAGCGCTCCAATGTTGTGGCGCTGAGCGGCGGCAAATAGCCAGAATCGTTTGCCGCCTTCGCAAGGCGCTCTGTGGCACGGCCGCTTCGCTGAGGCTTTGCTGCAAGGCCCTGCACATGCTAACGGAATCCACGACTTGTGATGCCGAGTGGAGATGACAATGGCCTTGGCTGAAGAGCATGGCGCGCGCGCGCCGCTGCGCCGGGCAACTGGTCCCAAGGGGCTGCCTGTCCTCGGGCACCTTGTGGACTTGAACAAGGATACGCTGGGTTTCCTGTACCGGGCCGCGCAGCAATATGGCGATGTTGTCGCGCTGCAGCTTGGCCGCTTCCCCACACTTCTGGTCACCGAATCCGATCTCGTCGAGGAGGTCCTGCTCAAAAAGCACAAGGACTTCATGAAGAACCGCGTCTTCTGGCGGCAGCTCAAGGCGTTGATGGGAAATGGCATCCTGACCGCCGAGGGAAAGGAATGGCAGCGCCAGCGCAAGATCGCGGCCCCCGCATTCGCCAACCATCCGCTGCAGAACTATGCGCCCCACATGGCGAATGTTGCCGATGCCGAGGTCAGGCAGTGGCGGGATGGCGAGGAGTTCGACATCAATCAGGCAGCCATGAACGTGACATTGCGGGTCGCGGCACAAACGCTGCTTGGCACGGATGTCAAGGAAGACCTGCCCAGGATGGAGCGCGCCGCGAACTGGATCAACGCCGAGATCGCAGCCCGCTTCACGCGGCCATTGGAAATCCCCGACTATGTGCCGCTGCCCGGGCATGTCCGATATAGGCGTGGCGTGAAGGTCGTCGATGAAATCGTCTACCGCACGATTTCAGAGCACAAAGCCGGACGCGGCCGCAGTGACGGGTTTCTGGCTCAGCTGATGCTGGCGCGTGACGAGAACGACCACCCCCTGCCGGCCAATGAGTTGCGTGACCAGATCGCCAACATGTTTCTGGCCGGCTACGAGACGACCGGCCTGACCATCGCCTGGGCGTTCCTGCTGCTGGGCAAGTACCGCGACATTCAGGCGGAAATCGCCGAGGAGGTCCAGACCGCAGTCGGCGATCGTGTTCTTACCTTTGAGGATCTCGCCAATCTGCCCAAGCTTGAGCGGGCGGTGATCGAGACCATGCGGCTTTATCCCGCCGCCTGGGGCGTGGGCCGGGAAGCGATCGTCGACACCTCGATTGGCGATTACGAGGTGCCAAAGGGCACCACCATGATCATGAGTTCGTGGGTGACCCAGCGCCGCCCCGACTATTTCGAGGACCCGCTGGCCTTCAAGCCGGAGCGCTGGACCGCCGAGTTCCGCCGGCAATTGCCGCGCTTTGCCTATTACCCCTTCGGCGGTGGTCCCAGGATTTGCATCGGCAACCGTTTCGCCATGATGGAGGCCATGCTGATGCTGGCAACCATCATCAGGCGGTTCGATGTCGAGTGCCTGACTGCCGAGGAAGAGGTGGAACTCGTCGCCTCCGTCACGCTCAGGCCCAAACACGGCATTCGAGTGAAGGTGAGGGCGCGCGGCTAGCTTTTGGCTTGCCTTTACGCGCGCTTGAGGTGCCGAAGCTCCTGAGGCTGTTGCACCTCGCGCGCCGACATGTCGCTGGCGAACTGCCCCAACAGCCGATTGAAGGCATCTGGCGCATAAAGGAATGGGGCGTGCCCGGCCCCGGCGATGGTGTGACAGCGGCCCGACCACAGATTGGCGTAGGCAAGCCGCTCGACATAGTCCGTCCGCACCAGCGGGTCCATTTCCCCGCTCACCACCGCGACCGGAATTGCAGAACTTTCGATGATCTCGCGCTGGATGCCGCCATCATTGCGTCGGACGCTGCGCCCCATCTCTGCACGGGCTCGGCCATCGGATGCAAGCAGCGCCTCAACCAGCTTTCCCGTGGTTTCTTCGCCATAGCAAAGACGGGCGAAGCGCTCGGCGTCGCTTCCCGTAAGCTTCAGTTTGAAGCCCAGGAGCATGTCCAGGCGAAAGTGGAAGGCGCGAAGCGAGGCCAAAGGCCCGCGACCGGTGGCTGGCGTGCCCGTCAGCAAGACGCCTGCCACTAAATAGGTATGCCGCGCCATCATTTCGATTGCGATGTGCCCGCCCATGGACCAGCCGAGGACCACTGCGCGCGACACCTGGAGCCGCTGCAGCACTTCTGCGACATAATCCGCTACGGCCGGCAGTTTGTAATCCATCTTCGGATCCCGCGACCTTTGTGACCCGCCATGTCCCAGGCAGGTCGATCGCGATCAGGCGGTGACGCTTCAATTGGGCACTGTCGAATTGCTTGCCGAACGCCTCGAGCGACGAGCCAAGCCCGTGCAGCATGACGATGGGCAAATCGCCTGAGCCAACGTCTGCTACGGTGGCGCGACCCCTGGATGTAAGCACGACCTTGCGGTTGAAGCGCATTTCAATCCCCCAATTGAATGGGAGTATTGTCGTGCCCAAGTCTCAAATTGGGGTTTCCGCATATGGTTAAGGATTGCCATTTGTCGGTATTGTCTGCTTTTTGTGCGTTGCCTTGCCTTTTTACGCCGGGCCATAGTGCGTTTCGACGATGCTGCAATAGTACGGCCGCGTCATTGGCTTGAAGTGAGGGAGCCGGCGGGGGAAGTATGTGGAGTGATTTGGCCGTTCTTTTGGTGAGTCTGGCGACCGTCGGGGCCTATACCTGGTCAGTTCGCGGACATTTCGCCTCTGAGGGCATGCCGCGCGGTGCCGGTTTCATCGCTCTCTTCGTCTCCGGACACACGATTGCATTCACGGTTTTGACGCTGCTGTGGTCGCAGCCGCTTCCCGCTCAACTCGCCGGCCTCGTGTTTGAACTGGCGGCTGGCGCGCTCTTCGTGGCAGCAATCCTCGCCTCGCGGCAGGCCCGGCTGAAATTTGTCTTCGACCCGGAAAACCCGCACGGCCTGGTGAAGTCGGGACCCTATGCCCATATCCGGCATCCCTTTTACGTCTCCTATGTCCTGTTCTGGCTGGGATGGGCGGTGGCGCTTTGGACGGTCTGGGTCATCCCCAGCGTCATCCTTTTCATAGTGCTCTACGTGCAGGCGGCGCGAATGGAGGAAGCCAAATTCGCCGGCACGCCTCTCGCCGAGGAATATGCCGCCTATCGCCGCCGGACCGGTTTTTTCTGGCCAAGGCTTTCCGCCGCCCGCTGATCGGGGCACAGCCCTGGTTCCAAACCACTATTTGGCCATAACGCTTCCGATTTGCGTCCGCAGCGGGGACGCCTGCGTGTGTAAAAGCCCCGTAACAATGTCGGCGGCAAAGGGTGACGTGGCGGAACCAGCGTGGTAATCCAGCCTTATCCTCAAGACTAGCTAAATAAAAAATCCGCGCCTGCGCGGAGTGAGGGGGCACATTTGTATAACAAAATCATGATCCCGGTGGATCTTGAGCATGAGGAAGCGCTTGAGAAAGCGGTCAAGACCGGCGCTGATCTGGCACGACATTATGCGGTCCCGGTCGTTTATGTCGGCGTAACCAGCGAGGCGCCCACGGCAATTGCACATACTCCGGCCGAATTCGAAAAGACATTGGAGGCTTTTGCCGACACCCAGGCTGTGATTCACGGTCAGCCTGTGAGCGTTAAGGCCTATGCCAGTCACGATCCGGCAGTGGACCTGGACAAGACGCTGCGTCGTGCCGTGGAGGAAACCGGGGCCGATCTGGTTGTGATGGCCACGCACGCGCCGAGCTTCGGCGAAATTTTCCGGCACGGACATGCCAACGCTCTGGTTGGCCACACAGGCGCATCGGTTTTCGTGGTGCGCTAGACGAACAAACGCAAACGGCAGGCGCGCTCGAGAAGGCAGCGCCGCCAAACAACCAGAAGTGAGGAGCTTGCCATGGCGGACACAACAGAGGTCGAGGCCATTCCGGCCCCGTCCGGTCCCACCGACATCATCGAAACCGACTACGAGATCGGGCAGGACAACATCACCACAAGCATCGGCCCGTTTGGGCTCGATATTCACAACCCGGTCTTCCTTGTTTCCGGCATCACCATCATCGTTTTCGTCGCCCTGACTTTCATTCTCGGCGAAACTGCCGGCAACGCCTTTGTGGGCCTGCGCGACTGGCTGACGTCGAATTTCGATTGGTTCTTCCTGCTGGCGGGCAACATCTTCGTGCTGGTCTGCCTGTTTCTCATCGTCTCGCCATACGGCAAGGTGCGCATAGGCGGCCGCGATGCCAAGCCGGACTATACCTACACCGGCTGGTTCTCCATGCTCTTCGCTGCCGGTATGGGCATCGGTCTGATGTTTTATGGCGTCGCCGAGCCGATCACCCACTTCACGACGTCGCTCGGCGGAACGGAACTGGTGGATGGCGTCCGCACCGACTGGGCGCCCTTGGGGGCAGCGGCCGGAAATGAACTGGCGGCCCGCCGGCTGGGCATGGCGGCAACCATTTTCCATTGGGCCTTACACCCTTGGGCCATCTACGCCATCGTGGCCCTCGCACTCGCCATCTTCTCCTATAATAAGGGCCTGCCCCTCACCATCCGGTCGATCTTCTACCCGATCTTCGGTGAACACATCTGGGGCTGGGTCGGCCATGTCATTGATATCCTGGCGGTCTTCGCCACCCTGTTCGGGTTGGCAACCTCGCTGGGCATCGGCGCACAACAGGCCAATGCGGGGCTGAACTTCCTGTTCGGCATTCCCGTCAGTAATCTCTCCATGATCATCCTGATTGTCTGCATCACCGGCCTGGCACTGACTTCGGTGGTCGCGGGCCTCGACGCCGGCGTCAAACGCCTGTCAGAGATCAACATGGCGCTCGCGGCCATCCTGCTGCTCTTCGTCATCATCGTTGGGCCGACAATCGCCATTCTCACTGGCTTCTTTGCCAATCTCTGGTCCTACGCCGAACACCTTCCGGCGCTCTCCATGCCCTTTGGCCGCACGGACGAGAACTTTTCTCAAGGCTGGACGTCCTTTTACTGGGCGTGGTGGATATCCTGGTCGCCCTTCGTTGGCATGTTCATCGCCCGCGTCAGTCGTGGCCGCACGATCCGCGAATTCATCACCTGCGTGCTGATCATCCCCTCCATCGTTTCGGTCCTCTGGATGACCGCCTTCGGTGGCACGGCCATCAGCCAGTACGTCAATCAAGGCTACACCGCCGTCGCCGACGCCGCTCTGGAGTTGCAGCTCTTCACCATGCTCGAGGCCTTGCCGCTGCATCAGATCACCTCGCTGGTTGGTATCGCTCTGGTCATCGTCTTCTTCGTGACCTCCTCGGATCTCCGGTTCGCTCGTCATCGACACCATCACAGCGGGCGGCAAGGTCAACGCCCCGGTCGCCCAGCGCGTCTTCTGGGCGAGCTTTGAGGGGCTTGTGGCAATCGCGCTGCTGGTGGGCGGCGGCCTTGGCGCCTTGCAGGCCATGGCCGTTTCCACGGGCTTCCCCTTTGCCATCATCCTGTTGCTGGCCTGCGTGGCGCTGATCAAGGGCGTGGTGGCCGAACCGAGATAGGAGCGCGGTCAGCAAAAGTGGGTACCGGTTTTGCGGTTCGGCCGCGCGACCACCAGGACAGGCGGCGCGGTCAGCAAAAGTGGGTACCGGTTTTGCGGTTCGGCCGCGCGACCACCAGGACAGGCGGCGCGGTCAGCAAAAGTGGGTACCGGTTTTGCGGTTCGGCTGCGCGACCACAAAAAGGTCAATGACCCTCGGGGAAATTGTTAGGCTGACGGTCGTCCCGGTCCTGATCGGGACGACTTTTCAATTGGGGGCACGCCATGACCGCATCGTCCATCCGCACCACATGCGCCATCGCCGGAGGAGGCCCGGCCGGCATGATGCTTGGCTTCCTGCTCGCGCGTGCGGGCGTGGAAGTGCACATCTTTGAAAAGCACGCCGACTTCCTGCGCGATTTTCGCGGCGACACCATTCATCCCTCAACGCTCGAGATCATGCACGAACTCGGGCTTCTCGACGATTTCCTCAAGCTGCCGCATCAGGAAGTGCGTCACCTCTCGGCGCAGATCGGCGATGCGCACCTGCAGATTGCGGATTTCGACCATCTGCCGACCCACTGCAAATTCCTCGCCTTCATGCCGCAATGGGATTTTCTCGATTTCCTTGCGGATCGTGCCAAGGCGTTTCCAGACTTCCATCTGCACATGCAGGCAGAAGTGACCGGTCTTGTCGAAGAGCAGGGTGAGGTGAGGGGGCTCAGGGCAAAAACAAAGGATGGGACACTGGAGGTGCGGGCCGACCTCGTTGTCGGATGCGATGGCCGGCATTCTCTCATCCGCGACCGCGCCGGCTTCAAATCAACAGATCTCGGCGCGCCCATGGATGTCTTGTGGTTCCGGCTGCCCCGCGACAAGAGCGATGAGCGCGAGACCTTCGGCCACGCCGAAGCCGGGCACATGTTCATCATGCTCGACCGCGGCGACTATTGGCAATGTGCCTTCGTCATTCCCAAGGGCGGCTTCGACACGCTCAAAAAGCGTGGACTGGATGCCTTCCGCGACGACCTTGTCTCACTGTCGCCCTTCCTGAAGGGCCGGACGGATAGGCTTGCGAGTTGGGACGACGTCAAACTGCTGACAGTCACCGTCGACCGGCTCGAAAAATGGGCCCGGCCAGGCCTGCTTTGCATCGGAGATGCCGCCCACGCCATGTCCCCGATCGGCGGCGTCGGCATAAATCTGGCCGTTCAGGATGCCGTCGCCGCCGCAAACATTCTCGCCGAGCCGCTCAGGGAAGGGCGCTGCACCCTCCATGTTCTGGAGAAGGTGGCAAAGCGCAGGAAATTCCCCACCCGCGTCACCCAGCGCCTGCAGCTCACCATCCAGGACCGGCTGATCAAGAACCTGCTCACCCGCAGCGAACCGATCGAAGCGCCGGCCATTCTGCGCTGGCTGGCGCGCATCCCGTTCGCCGGGGCGATACCCGCCTACATCATCGGAATCGGCGCGCGCCCCGAGCACGTGGGCACGCCCGACCGCACCAGAAGTCCGTCCTAGAGCATCGTGCGAAAAAATGGATACCGGTTTTCGCGAAAAACCATGCGATCATCGACAGCTAGCAAAATGCGTTCTGATTCAAATAGAACGCATTTTGCTCTAGGTACTGCTTTCAGGGGCCCCGGCTTCGGCCAGTTGATCCTCGGGGATGTCGTCGAACGAGGCGTAGTTGAGGTTGTAGAGCTTGGAATATAGTCCGTCCGTCGCCATAAGCTGGTCGTGATTGCCGGTCTCCACCAGCGTGCCGTTCTGCAACACGATGATGCGGTCAGCACCGCGAATGGTCGCCAGCCGGTGCGCGATCACCAGGCCCGTCCGGCCCTCCAAAAGCTTGATCAGTGCCTTCTGGATCAGCATTTCGGTATAGCTGTCGATATTGGCCGTCGCCTCGTCCAGCACCAGGATCTTGGCGTCCGCGACCAGCGCCCGCGCAAAACTGATCAGCTGCCGCTGCCCGAGCGAAAGATTGCCGCCGCGCTCGCCCAGTTCTGTCTCGTACCCATCGGCCAGGCTCTCGATGAAATCATGGGCGCCCACCGCCTTGGCCGCCGCGATCGCCTCTTCGCGGGTCGCGTCGGTCTTGTGGTAGCGGATATTGTCCAGCACCGATCCGGTGAAAAGGAACGGCTCCTGCAGCACCATGGCGATCTGCCGCCCCAGCGATTCCTGGGTGAGGTCGCGCACGTCATGTCCGCCGACCAGGATTTCGCCCTGCTGGATATCGTAGAAGCGGTGGATCAGCGCCATGGCGCTCGACTTCCCCGACCCCGTGGGCCCGACAAGTGCAACCGTCTCGCCGGGATTGACCTTGAAGCTCACATTCTTGAGCACCGGATGCTTGGGGTTGTAGCCGAAGGTCACATTGCGGAATTCGACCGACCCGTCCATCTCCGGCGGCAAGACCTTGGCATCCTTTTTGTCCTGCACCTCGATCTTCACATCGAGCACGTCCGTCAGCCGTTTGCCCGACGCCATGGCGCGCTGCATCACCGAATACTGCATGGTCAGCGAACGGATCGGGTCGAAGAAGCGCTGGATGTAGAACAGGAAGGCGACCATCACGCCGACATCGAGCCCGCCATTGAGCACCATCGATCCGCCTAGCACCACAACGAACGCCATGGCGACACCTGTCAGGCTGTCGACGATCGGCACCATCACCTGCGCAAATTTTGCTGCCGTGAGATGCGAGACGAGGTTGGCATGCGCCTTGTCGTCGTAAAGCGTGAAATTGACCCGCTCGCGATCAAGGCTCTGCACCGCGCGTACACCGTGAATGGCCTCCGCCAGCGCGCCATTGGCGACCGAGTTCGTCTCATGCGCGGCCATGAAAGCGTTGCGCGCCCGCGGCAGCCAGAAGATGCGCACGATGAACAGCACTGGCAGCACCGACAGGGTCAACAGGCCGAGCCGGAAATCGAGCCACAGCATCACCCCCACAATGCCGAACAGCAGAACGATATCGCCCACCGACAGCACAGAGGTTTCCAGAAACTCCTGCATGGAGTTCACATCGCCCTGCAAACGGCTCATCAGCCGTCCGACTTCCGTCTTGTCCATGAAGCTCAGCGACACGCGCTGCAGGTGCGAGAACATCGCCCGGCGAATATCGAACAGCACGTTTTCCGCCGTGCTGCCGACGACGATCTCCTGCATGTAACTGGCGCCGAAATTGATCAGGATGGCGATGGCGAAAGCACCGACAGCCCAGCCCAGCGCCGAGCGGTCGACCGAACCGGCCACCATGCCATTGTCGATCGCATAGCGAATGATCAGTGGGATCACCAATTGCGTGCCCGTGAAAATGAGCACCGCTGCCACGGCCAACGCCATCTTGCCCTTGTAGGGGCTGACGAATTCCCAGATGCGTCCGACAACTTTGCCGTCGAACGCTTTGCCGAACATCTCCTCTTCGACATGGTGCGAGCCGACCGTCGCGTGAGGCGGCCGCTTCCTGTCCTCGTCGCTGGCGATGCGGTCGGCTTCAAGAACCCGGGTTGCCATTACTTCCCCTCCGCCACGTCAAGCATTTCGTCTCCCGGCCGGATCTGCAGGTCGTAAAGGGCCTTGTAGCGTCCGCCCTTTTCGAGCAATTCGGCATGCGTGCCGCGCTCGACGATCTCCCCATGCTCGACAAACAGAATCTGGTCTGCGTGCATGAGCGAGCTCAGCCGGTGCGCCACGATGATCGTCACCCGGTCCTTCACATATTGGCGCATGGCCGAGCGGATGCGCTTTTCGGTGCCCGCATCGATCGCGGCGGTGGAATCGTCGAACACCATCACCGCCGGCTTCAGCATCAGCGTGCGCGCGATCGACAGGCGCTGGCGCTGGCCGCCCGAGAGGGAAACGCCGCGCTCGCCGACAACCGTGTCGTAGCCGGCCGGCAGGCCAAGCACGTAGTTGTGCAGTTGCGCCAACTCCGCCGCCCGTTCGATCCGCGGGTCCTTCGCCCAGGGGTCTCCATAGGCGATGTTGTTCTCGATCGTGGTCGTGAAGAGGAACGAATCCTGCTGCACCACCGCCACCGCCTGGCGCAACGACTGTAGCGTCACATCGCGGATATCCTGCCCGTCCAGCGTAATCGAGCCGGAATCGACGTCGTAGAATCGCGGGATCAGATGCGCGATGGTCGACTTGCCGCTGCCCGGAGGGCCGACAATGCCGATCGTCTCGCCGCGCCGCGCCTCGAAGCTCACATTGCGCAGCACCTGCCGTTCCGGATCGGCGGGATAGGCGAAATTGACCGCGTTGAACCGCAGCACACCCTCGTTGACCTGCAGTTCGGTGGCGTCCGGCTTGTCGTCCACCTCAATGGGCAGGTCGAGCAGCGTGAAAAAGCGCAACCCGCAGGTCGAGGCGCGTGAGAACGAGTTGACCATCATGCCGAGCTGGCGCACTGGCATCTGCAAAATCGTCATGAAGGTCAGAAACGAGGCGAGGGTGCCGACCGTGATCTCGCCATCGATCACCTTGTTGCCCCCGACCCACAGCACCAGCCCCATGGCTGCAAAAAACGAGAAAGTCATCATCGAGGTGTTGCGCACCCTTAGGGCCACGCGCGAATGCGCCAGTTCCAGCGCACTCTTCGACGCCTTGTCGAATTTCAGCATCTCGTGCGCCTGCGCCGCAAACGCCCGTACTACGCGGATGCCGCCAAGATTTTCTTCCATGACCCGCGTGAGGATGGAGAGCCGCTCCTGCAACTCCAGCCAGGTCGCCCGCATGCGCAGATGGGTGACCGAGGACCGCCAGGCTACGAAGGGCACAAAGCTCAACGCCAGCAGGCCAAGCAGGATATCGGTCGAGATCAACAAATAGGCGCCGATGCCAATGAGGATCGACAACAGCACCACGCGCACAAGCCCGGTGGAAAAGAACATGCGCACGCCTTCGAGGTCGAGCATGCCCACAGTGATCAGGTCGCCCGAATGCACGCCGTCATGGAAGGAAAAGCTCAGGCGCTGGATTTTTTCATAGGCCGCCAGCCGCAGCTCATAGGCGATATGGTGCCCCACCGCTTCGCCGAAATAGTTCTGCAGCATGGTGAAGAGCCCACGCCCGATGCTGACCACCAGCAGGATCAGGGCTGTGCTCCAGAGGGCTTGTTCGGCTGCTGCGCCTGCCGCGCCACCCTCCACGGCCGTTTGCGTTTGATCGACCGCCAAGCCCAGCAGACGTGGAATCGCCAATTGCAGGCTGGCGGCAACGGCCGTTGCCCCCAGCGTGATTGTCACCTGCCAAGGATGGCGCGCCGCCATCCTTGTAATGCGCAATAAGATATTCAGGCCGCGGCCCCAGCCAGCGGCTTTAACATGCGCCCGCGAGATCGAGTGTCTCGCGGCGCTCCCCGAAGTGAGGCTTGCCACGAAATGTCCAGACGTCAGATGATGAGGGCCGCCGCACAGGGGGCGGGCCGAGCGAATATGTCTTTTTGGTATGACCAAAACTACTCTTTCGGTCGAAAGGTTCAAGCCGCGTTCACAATTATTCTCGCTCGGTGGTTGTCATGCGCCACCCTTGACCTGTAGGAGAAATCCTATAAGTCCTATTGCACCCTAGTGTTGGATTGACGGCAGTGCCATGAGCGACATCGAAACATTCCGCCAGGCCGTCGAAAACTTCCTTTCGGCCAATAGCTTTACCCCCACGCGGTTCGGCCGCGAATTGGCCGGCGACCCGCTTTTCGTCTTCGATCTGCGGGAGGGACGCGAGCCGCGCTCCGAGACACGCGCCCGCATTCAGCGCGCCATGCAGGAATATCATGACAAGGGCCGGCTTCCGCCCATGCGCATAGGCATCGCCGGCCTGGGCACGGTCGGCACGGCGCTTTTACGCATCCTCGCCGAAGACGGCGCAGACCTCGGCAAGAAGCTTGGTCGCGATATCGTCATCACCGCCGTCTCCTCCCGGTCGCGATCCAAGGATCGCGGGGTCGATATCTCCGGATTTACCTGGCACGACGATCCGGTAGGCTTGGCGCGTTCCAACGAGATCGATCTCTTCGTCGAACTGATCGGCGGCGAGGATGGGCCGGCGCTGGCCGCAATACGCGCGGCGCTGGAGCGCGGCGTGCCTGTCGTCTCCGCCAACAAGGCGCTGCTCGCCCGCCACGGCGTGGAACTGGCGCGCGCTGGCTGAGAGCTCTGGCACACAGCTCGGGTTCGAGGCGGCCGTTGCCGGCGGCATCCCGGTGATCAAGACGCTGCGCGAAGGCCTCGGCAGCGCCCGCATCAGCCGCGTCTATGGCATCATGAACGGCACCTGCAACTACATCCTCACCCGCATGGGCGAGGAGGACATCTCCTTTGAAGACTGCCTCAAGGATGCTCAGGAGCTCGGCTATGCCGAAGCCGATCCGACCTTCGATATCGAGGGCTTCGACACGGCTCACAAGCTGGCGCTGCTGACCACGCTCTGCTTCGAAACCGAAATCGCCCCCGACGAGATTTTCATCGAAGGCATTACCTCCATCACCCAGGTCGACATGAAGGTCGCCGCCGATCTTGGCTACAAGATCAAGCTTCTGGGGCTGGCGGAAATCTGCGAGGGCGGGATCGAGCAGCGCGTGCATCCAACGCTCGTGCCAAAGGGTAGCGCCATTGCAGGCGTCGATGGTGTGCTCAATGCCGTCGCCATGGAGACCAACCACGTCTCCGATTTGATGCTGGCGGGTCCGGGGGCAGGGGGCGCAGCCACTGCCGCTTCGGTTCTGTCCGACATTCTCGATATCGTGCGTGGCCATCGCGTGCCGCCGCTCGGCGTTCCCACCGGCCAACTCGCACCTTACAAGCGGGCGCCTATGCGGGCGCATAAGGGTGGCTACTACATCCGCCTGAACGCGCGGGACGTTCCCGGCGCCCTGGCCTCGATCACGACGCGCATGGCCGAGGGCAACATATCGCTGCAAAGCGTCATCCAGCGGCCGGATCTCCGGGTCGAATTGCCGGGAGTTGCTGCCGACGAGACGCGCACAGTAGTCCTCATTACCTATGAGACGGCGGAGGACACCATTCGCTCGGCCTTGTCGCGCATGTCCGAAGACGGTTTCGTTCTTGGCGACACGCAGCTCATTCGCATCGAGGAACTGTGACAGGAACAACTAGCGGCCCGGATCGCTTTCCCTTTTTGCATGCGTATGCAAAAAGAAATCACGCCATCCCGCGCGGCCGGAGGACACAATGAAGCTGAAAAAGACCCACGCCGACCTCGTTCCGGCGATCGTCGACAGGCAGTTGACGCTGGAGCTGGTCAGGGTCACCGAGCGGGCCGCCGTCGCTGCCGCCGGATGGCGCGGTCGCGGGCGACGAGAAAGCCGCCGACAAGGCAGCGGTGGAGGCGATGCGCGCCGAAATGGACAATCTGGCCATTAGTGGCCGGGTGGTCATTGGCGAGGGCGAACGCGACGAAGCGCCCATGCTCTTCATCGGCGAAGAGGTCGGCTCCGGCGAGGGACCGGACGTCGACATCGCAGTCGACCCGCTGGAAGGCACAACGCTTTGCGCCAAGAACCAGTATGATTCTCTGTGCGTTCTCGCCCTCGCGGAACGCGGCGGCCTGCTCAATGCGCCTGACGTCTACATGCATAAGATCGCTATCGGCCCCGGCTACCCGAAGGGCGTGATCGATCTCGACATGAGCCCGGCCGAGAACGTCAAATCACTAGCCGCCGCTCGCAAGGTGCCGGTCAGCGAGATCACGGCCTGCGTGCTCGACCGGCCGCGCCATGCCGCTCTGCTGGAAGAGCTGAGGACCGCCGGCGTGGCCGTCAAGCTCATCGGCGACGGGGACATTGCCGGCGTCATCCATGCGGCGAATGTCGAAGATACCGGTATCGACATCTATTTGGGTTCTGGCGGTGCACCCGAAGGCGTGCTCGCCGCTGCCGCCATGCGTTGCCTGGGCGGGCAGATGCAGGGCCAGCTCATCCTCGACACGTCTGAAAAGCGCGAACGCGCCGAAAAGATGGGCATCACCGATCCCAGCCGCAAATATGATGTAACCGACCTTGCCAGCGGCGACGTGCTCTTCACTGCGACCGGCGTCACCGACGGCAGTCTCGTGCAGGGGGTCAAGGTCAAGCCGTCTTACGTGCAGACCTCGACCGTCGTCATGCGCTCCTGGTCCGGCACCATGCGCTGGATCAACGCCCGTCACGCGCGGCACGCCTGAGGCTTGCGCCTTTCACATCTCCCTCATCCTGGGCTCGTCGAAAGAGGCGAAGCGGTCGACGCCTCGGCGATCTGGCGCTCTCTTAACGCGACCGACAAAGGTGCGGTGGGTGAGGGGACAGATCCAAAAGCGGGTTCACTCCACTTCGGCCGGCTGCTTGTGCTCACGGTGATGACCGATCCGCGTGGGGAAGGGGAAGACGGGCCGTCGCTCGGGCGCGGTGTTTTCGTCGCTCATGCTATCAAGGTGCCGCCCATATGCTCTGGCGCCGGGTGCAGCAGTCGCGCCATGCACGAGCACGCTGAGCAGAACCGTTAGCAGCACGGTGGCGCTGATATCGTCGATGCCGGTAAGACTGTCTTGTTCCAGGATCAGCAAAAGGTAGAGGACGGACGCAAGACCTCTCGGGCCGAAGAACCCAACGAACGCGACCGTCGTTGGCAGCAACTTGGTCCCGATCAGGCTCAGCGCCACCGGAAGCATTCGGATAACGGTCAGTGACAACACGGCGTAAAGCACATGCCGCCAGCCGATGTGCGAGAAGGCGGTCGGCAGGAGCAGGGCGCCGAACAGCAGAAAGACAATCAGGCTGAGAAGCTGCCCCTCGGTCTCCCCGAAATCCTCGATAGCGTCCAGCAATTTGCGAGAGCGCGGCGCCACCGTGATTCCGGCCGAGAACGCGGCGATGAAGCCATTGCCTCCGATCAGTTCGGCGCCGCCATAGGCGATGATCGCAAAGCTGAGCACAGATATTTGCAGAAAGACCCGGTTCATCCAGTCGCGCCTGGCACAATATTCGACCAGCCAGCCGCCGCCCCAGCCCACGGCGATCCCGGCCAGCGGTCCCAGTAGAATTTGGCCCGCAATGAACATCCCCCATTCTACCGGCCCGCGCCCGCCCTGGCTCTCGAGCGCCAGCGAGAGAACAATCAGCAAGATCGGAAAGGAAAGACCGTCATTGAGCCCGCTTTCCACGTTCAAGGCTTGCCTTATGCGCTGCGGCACCGCCTTGTTGCTGACCACGGCCTGCCCCAGCGCCGCATCGGTCGGTGACAGGATCACAGCCATCACCGCGGCTGGCCAAAGCCCGATCTGCGGAAACAGCAAATAGGCAACGACTGTGCCAAAAATCATGGTCAGCGGGAGGCCGATCGCCAGAAGCCGGATCGGCAAATTATGGTGGGCATCGAGACGCGAAATGTCGATTCGCGCGGCATCGGTGAAAAGGACCAGTACCAGCGTCACTTCTGACAGAGAATTGATGACTTCGTTGCGAACGGGGAGCGCCACCAGCCCCAGAACCGATTCCCCCACGATCAGGCCGAACAGCGTGAAGACCATTGGGCCGGTGACACTGCCGCTTTCGCCGCGCTGGGAGAAAAGAGCATAGGCAAATACGCCGAGGGCGATGATCAGCAGGTCTGAGCTTTCCATGTGATAATCCGATAGGCGAGAAGATCGGCCAACGCACTACTGGCGCACCCGGTTGCTCTTGATAAACCAGCGTCTCTCGCAAGACCAACTCGACCCGGACAGAGAACCCGGCTAGGGGTCAGGCATGCCTGAGTTTTTCCTCAATGTCGAAAAATCCATCTCCGGCTGCGCCTGGGTCGACCGGCTCGATCCCATCGCCGCCCGCACCGCGCTTGCCATCGCGCAAAAAACGCAGATGAGTGACATCCTCGCCCGCATCGTCGCCGGGCGTGGCATCGGTATCGATGAGGCAGAAAGCTTTCTGACCCCGACCGTGCGCGACCTCATGCCGGATCCCTCGACACTTACAGATATGGACAAGGCCGCCGCTCGTATTGCCGACGCGGTCGAGAAGGGTGAACAGATCGGCATCTTCGGTGATTACGATGTCGACGGTGCGAGCTCGGTCGCGCTCATGGCGCGCTATCTCACCCATTTCGGGCTCACGCCCATCACCCACATCCCCGACCGAATTTTTGAAGGCTACGGTCCCAACACCGCTGCCATGGACAAGTTCGTCGACGCCGGCGCCACACTCATCCTCACCCTCGATTGTGGCACCACCAGCGACGAAGTCATCGCCTATGCGCAGGGACGCGGCGCGACCGTCGTCGTCATCGACCACCATCTGTCCGACCGCGACCTGCCGCCCGCCGATGCACTGGTCAATCCCAACCGCCCCGACGATGTCTCGGGCCTTGGCTATCTCTGCGCCGCCGGCGTCACCTTCATGACCCTGGTCGCGGTCAGCCGGGAACTGCGCCAGCGCGGCCGCAGCGGCCTGCCCGATCTTATGCAGCTCATCGATCTGGCCGCGCTCGCCACCATTTGCGACGTGGTTCCGCTGCAAAAACTCAACCGCGCCTTCGTACAGCGCGGTCTCGAAATGATCAGGGCCGGCGCCAATCCCGGTCTTGCCGCGCTTGTCCTGGCCGCGCGCATCAACGGCCCCGTCAACGCCTACCACCTCGGCTATCTGCTCGGCCCCCGCATCAATGCCGGCGGACGCATCGGCGATGCCGGGCTCGGCGCACGCCTGCTCACCGGGCATGACGAGCACGAAATCCTCGCCATCGCCGCCCAGCTCGACGAACTCAACACCGAGCGCCAGCGCATCGAGGCCGCCGCCGTCGAAGAGGCCTGTGCCGCCGCCGAGGCCGAAATCGGTCTGGGGGAGGGGCCGCCCGTACTGGTCCTGGCCTCAGGCAATTGGCATCCCGGCATTGTCGGCCTGGTCGCGGCCCGCCTCAAGGAGCGCTTCAACCGCCCCGCCTTCGCCATCGCGCTCGGCCCGGGTGGCGGCGGCACCGGCTCGGGCCGTTCCATTCCCGGTGTCGATCTCGGCCGCGCCGTCATTGCCGCCGTAGACGAGGGCCTCATCCCCAAGGGTGGCGGCCACGCCATGGCTGCCGGCGTCACCATCGCCTCCGGTCAGCTCGGGCGCTTTCGCGCCTTCATCTCGGAAAAACTCGGCGCACAAGTAGCAGAGATGCGCGCCAAGACCGCCGTCAAGATCGACGCGGCCATGAGCGCGCGCGGCGCAACCACCGATTTCGTCCATGAGATCGAGCGCGCCGGCCCCTTCGGCACAGCCAACCCCACGCCGGTCTTTGCTTTTCCCGCGCATCGTGTGCGCTTCCCCGAGGTGGTGGGACAGGGCGGACATGTGCGTTTCACTCTCGCCTCCGACGATGGCGCGCGCCTCAAGGCCATAAGCTTCCGCTCCGCCACGGCCCCGCTGGGGCAATTGCTGCTCGAAGCCCGGGACAACCGCCCCCTGCATCTATGCGGCACGCTGGGAATCGATCATTACCAGGGCCGCGAGCAGGTTCAGTTTCGTTTGATCGACGCCACGCCTGCGTGAGTTCTCTCACGTCCTCGTGAGAAATTCCCCTGATCCGCCTCGTGGCTCGCGCCGTACCCTTCAGGCGCGATCCCAAGCGCACGAAGATGCAGGCCGGCGCGGCGCCGGACGAGGAGACAAGACTATGGGCGCGCGTATCGCCATCATCGGATCGGGCATTGCGGGCCTTTCGGCCGCCTGGCTTCTGTCGCGTCACCACGACGTGACACTGTTCGAAAAAGCCGCTCGCCCCGGCGGTCACACCAACACGCTGATGGCGTCGACACCCGATGGACCCGTTGCCGTCGATACCGGCTTCATCGTCTACAACGAGCGCAACTACGCCAATCTGACGGCGCTGTTCGACCATCTCGATGTCGAGACCGCCCCCAGCTGCATGTCCTTCGCTGTCTCCGTCGATGGCGGCCGCATGGAATATTCGGGCGCCCATCTCAATGGCCTCTTCGGCCAGCGCCGCAACATCGTGCGCGCCGGCCACTGGCAACTGGTCGCCGACATCCTGCGCTTTTTCCGCTATGCCGAGGCACAGGCGAAAACCTGCACCGCCGATACATCCCTGGGCGAGTTCCTCACCCGTTTCGGCTATTCCGAAACCTTCATCAACGACCATATCCTTCCGCTTTCGGCGGCCATCTGGTCGACCCCGGCCATGGGCATGCTGGCTTTCCCCGCCCGCACCTTTGTCGATTTCTGCGCCAATCACGGGCTCTTGCAGGTCGCCGGCCGGCCGCAATGGCGCACGGTCCGCAACGGCGCCAGCTCCTATATCGAAAAACTCCGCGCTGACAGTGACTTCGATTTGCGCTGCAATGCCGGCATCGCGCAAATCATCCGCCATGCCTCAGGCGTCGAGATCGTCTTCGAAAACGGCGCCCGTCAATCTTTCGACGAGATCGTGCTCGCCTGCCATGCCGACCAGGCGCTCGGCCTTCTCGCCGATGCATCGGCGGAAGAGCGTAACGTCCTTTCCGCCTTTAGCTTCACGCCCAATCGCGCTGTCCTGCATACCGATACCGCGCTTCATGCCGCGGCGCCGGCATTTGTGGTCGTCCTGGAACTATCTGCGCACCTCGCACGATGCCGGCGATAAGCTGAGCGTCACCTATTGGATGAACCGGTTGCAGCCCTTGGCCACCCGTTCCGACCTCTTCGTCACGCTCAACCCGAGCAACGAGTTCGCTCCGGGCACCGTTATCGCCGACATGAGCTATGACCATCCCCTCTTCGATGCGGGCGCTATTGCGGCCCAACGCGAGATGTGGCGCATCCAGGGCGCCCGCCGCACCTGGTTTGCCGGCGCCTGGCTCGGCTATGGTTTCCATGAGGATGGCCTCCAGTCGGGCCTCGAAATCGCCGAGCGCATCGGCCCGGCCCAACGACCTTGGAATGTCGAGCAGCCGCGCGCCCGCATCGCCGCGAACTGGGACGGCGCCGAGGCCATAGCCGCGGCGGCGGAGTAATGTGATGCGGTCTGCTCCGCAACACCAGGCCGGGGCCCTTTATGTCGGGGAGGTCGTGCACAAACGCCTGCGCCCGAAGCGTCACTCGCTGCGCTATCGCGTCTTTTCTCTGCTCGCCGACATCGACCGGCTCCAGGACCTGGACGACAGACTGAAGCTCTTCTCGCTGGACCGCTTCAACCTCTTCTCCCTCTACCGCAAGGATTTCGGACCCGGGGACGGTACCGATTTGCGCGCCTTCCTTGAGCGCAAGGCGAGGGCCGCGGGAATGAGGGACGACATCGTCCGCATCCACATGCTCGCCTATCCGCGTATCCTCGGTTACGCCTTCAACCCCCTGACCGTCTTCTATCTCTACGGCGCCGGCGATCGCTTGCTGATGCTTGTCTATGAAGTCCGCAACACCTTTGGCGAGAAGCATTTCTACCAGGCCGACGTCTCTGGCCAGAACGCGGCGGAATTGACCCACGACAACCCGAAGGCCTTCTATGTCTCCCCCTTCAACACGCTTGAAGGTGACTACCGGTTCACCATTCGCCCGCCCGGGGCCGGGGTCTTCACAGGTATCGTCCTCAACGTCGGAAGGCGGCCGCTGCTCTCGGCCTATTTTCGCGGCGATCTTGCGCCGCTCTCGGACCGTCAGCTGGCCAAACTCGCGCTTGCATATCCCTTTATGACCGTTAAGATAATCGCCGGCATTCACTGGGAAGCGCTGCTGTTGCGGCTTAAAGGCGTACCCCTCACCTTGAAATTGCGCCGCAGAAGCGCCAAAAAGCCAGCCGCGCCAATAGTTGGGGATTGAGTGTGCGTATGAATCAAACGATGACCGAGGGCAGCGCGGCGTCGCCGGGCTTTGCAATGCGCGTGGGCTCCCGCCTGGTGGAGTGGATCGGGGCGCGCCTGCTCAAGACACCGGAGCATGGCGCAGCGACTGTGATTTTTCCGGACGGACGTAGCCGCACTGTCGGCAACCCCGCCACAGGCTTCCATGCCGTTCTCAAGCTGAACAATCTCAAGGTCATCAACGAGTGCATGCGCCGCGGAGCGCTAGGCTTTGCTGCTGCCTATATGGCCGGTGATATCGAGGTCGACGATCTGACTGCCCTGCTGCGCTTCTTTCTGCAGAACCGGGACACTTTCGACGAGGCCAATCCCGGGATTTTCCGCAAGGCTGCGAACGATCTTCACTACCATTTGTCTCGCCGCAATACCAAGCAAGGCGCGCGTGAAAACATTTCCGAGCACTATGATCTCGGCAACGATTTCTACGGCGAATGGCTCGACCCCTCGATGACCTATTCCTCCGCCGTTTTCACTTCAGGCGACCAGTCGCTCGAAGAGGCGCAGCGGGCTAAATACCACGCCGTTGCCGATGCCGCCGGCATCAAGCAGGGCGACAGCGTGCTCGAGATCGGCTGCGGCTGGGGCGGCTTTGCCGAGACAGTGGCCCAAGACTATGGCGCCAGTCTTTATGGCATCACCCTGTCCACCGAGCAGCTCAAATTTGCCACGGAGCGCATGCTACGGCAGGGCCTCGACAATATGGCGACCCTACACCTGGAAGACTATCGCGATACCATGGGCGCGTTCGATCATGTCTGCTCCATCGAGATGATCGAGGCGGTGGGTGAGGAGCATTGGCCGGATTATTTCCAGACGGTGCGTGACCGGCTCAAGCCGGGCGGCACCGCGGCCATTCAGGCAATCACCATCGACGAAGCCGATTTCCCGCATTACCGGTCGGGCCCCGATTTCATCCAGCGCTATATCTTCCCCGGCGGCATGTTGCTCACCCATCGCATCATGAAGGAGCAGGGCGAGCGCGTCGGATTGGTGCTGGAAAAGGTTGAGAACTTTGGCCGCTCCTACGCCCAGACCTTGAGGCTCTGGCGCGACCGCTTCCTGGAGCGTTGGCCGGTTATCGCCCCCTTGGGCTATGACGAAACCTTCCGCCGCAAATGGGTCTACTACCTCAGCTATTGCGAAGCAGGCTTCGACGAAGGCAATATCGACGTCGGGATCTACCAGTACCGCCGCGTCGACTGACAACCTTACTGGCCGTAAGGCAGAAGGAGAGGAGGCAGCTCATGGCTAGACTGCTCGCCTTCTCAACGCTGGCCCTTGCCCTTCTGGTTGGCGCCGCCCGCGCCGAAGAACAGCGGACCGTTGTCGAGTCGCATTTCTATGTGACGCTGCCCAACCCCGACGAATCCGTGACACTTCTCGAAACCAGGGAAGTGCCGCTGATCCCCGGTGTTTGCTACACATGGACAATCAGGCTGTCCGGCAAGGACGAGCTGCTGAAGTATCGCGAAGTGCTGAAGCTGCCGGCGGCCCCCGCTTTTGTGTCCGGAGACGACGATCCCTATTCGCCCACAAAGATCAGCAAAGACCGCAAGACGGTCGAAACCACGCTTTTCACAGTACCCCGGCAAGGCATGATCGATGGCGGCTGGTGCATTGTAGCCGGCGATCCTGCCGGGCCGCATACGATCGAGGTCTTTTCCGGCGAGCAACTGCTGCGCCGGTTTGATTTTGAGCTGACGATCGAACGCCCGGCTCTCCCGGAAGACGTACTTCCTAGATCCCGATAAGGGGCTGTAGGGCGCGCACGATGCGTCCGCGGAAGTTCAGCTTGGCATCCAGCGCCACCAGGCAGATGCACTCCTCGCCCTTCTCGGCGATCGGCTGATGGTCGACATCCTCGTCATGGTCCGCCACATCGCCGTAGCCGAACCGGCCGAACCGGTCCGTGTAGGCCCCTTTAAGGATCAGCGTCAGTTCCTGCCCGCCATGCGAATGCTCAGGCATCTTTCGTCCTCCACCGACCTTGAGCAGCATCAGCCGCGAATGGGCGCCGGGGCTGACGGGCAGGTCGAGCATGCCGATGCCGGGGCCACCGAACCGCCACTTCACCGCTTCGAGTCCGTCCGGCAGATAACGCTGCAGGGGAAGGGGCAGAGCATCTTCTGCGGCTTCCGGCACGGCAACGCGAATGGGCTCCGCATCGTCCAGAGAATCCAGCAGATTGTCGAGCGCGCCGGCGCTCATCTCCACCTCGGCCTCGTCTTCCAGTAGTGCACCACCCAGCGTGTCGAGACCCGCGGGCCTCGTCGCGGCAAAGCGCACAGGCGGCCAGATGTGTTGCAACGACGACGCTATAGGCCTCGTCCAGCGTCCCCGCGCTATAGGCCATCAACGTAGCGGTGTCGGGATGATGGTCGATACTCATCAGTGTAGATCCTCAAGCAGCGGGCGGAGGCGTTCATAAGCCAGCCGCAGCCGCGATTTTACAGTTCCGAGCGGTATGTCGAGTTGCTCGGCTATTTTGGCATGGGCGAGATTGTCCATGTAGCTCAGGCGCACCACTTCCTGTTGTTCCTCCGGCAACTCCCTGAGCGCCTCACCCACGCGGGAAACGATCTGCCGTTCCTCCACCCGGGCCGGAGCCGTCTGCTCGGGGCTGGCGATTTCCAGCGCCTCGACATCGGCATAAGGCTTGTTGGAAAGACGACGGACGTGATCGATCCGGAGATTACGTGCAATCGTGAAGATCCAGGTGCTCGCCGAACCCCTGCTCGGGTGGAACAGATGGGCCTTGCGCCAAACGGTAAGGAGCGTCTCCTGCGCTAGATCCTCTGCCTGCGGCGGAATCCGCACCAAGCCGCATCATCATGGATTTTATGCGCGGTCCGTAGTGAGCGAACAGCTTGGACAACGCCTCCTTGTCACGCGCACTGGCGATGCGCGCCAGACAGTCTGATGCGTCCTCGAAATCCTCGGACGATACATGCGGAGGGGCTTGTCGTTCGGTCATGCTTGCCAGATACATCATGCGCCTCGGCCCTTTCCCAGCGCTTACGCAAGGATCGGCGAGGTGGATCACTACCTAACAACGCAAAATGCTAATATTTCGGCAACCTTGCGCATGCGGCGTGTCGCGGAATACCGGACGTGCCGGCCCGCCGCGCCACCAGGGCACAGCCTCTGCAATTCTGGTCTTGGGCAGAAGAATGGGGGAAGCTGGTACGCCCAAGGGGAATCGAACCCCTGTTTGCGCCGTGAGAGGGCGCCGTCCTAACCGCTAGACGATGGGCGCGGAACCATGTTGCTGACGATTACCGGAATAGCGCCAGCCATGCAAGCAGTGGTACGCCCAACGGGAATCGAACCCGTGTTTCCGCCGTGAAAGGGCGGCGTCCTGGACCGCTAGACGATGGGCGCATCGGTCTGCCGGTGGACCGTATAGGGTGCTTGTCCGCCAGACGCAAGCAGCCAGTTGCAAAAAGTGCGGCAGCGCTGCTGCAACCCGCTGTACTCAACAGCCTGAGAAGGTGGTCGGACGTCCATTGCGCTTTTCGCGCACGTCGATGTGGATGAAGGTGCGGCCCGGATAGCAGCCGAGGCCGCCCACAAAGGCGCTGCGGAAGGCAAAGGCGATCAGCTTTTCCTTCGGCACGCCGGGGATGAAGATGTCGGCGGCCATGCATTTGGTGTGATAGGAATCGTCGACCCCGCCCACGGCGGCATTGTGCCAGGGCGTCCGGTAACCGGAATTCATCACCACCTTCTTGCCGAAAAAGCCTTCAAAGTCCCAGATCGCCAGCCGCAGGGTAGGGGACAGGCACAGCGTGTTCACATTCCCGTTCGACACGTAGACGCCGAGATTGGACGCATAGGAGGAATAGGCGGGTCCTCCGCCATTGGCAAGGAAGGCCATGGGCAGGCACCCCGACAGCATCAGGCTGCACCCGATTGCGGTCGCCAATGATTTCAGCACGTTCTGCATGGTTCTCGTGCGGCGCTGGCGCCGTCCGCAAAGGTAAACGAAAACCATAAAATACGGCCGTGCCCGCTAACCGCAGGCTAACCGGCATGGTTAAGAGACAATGAAAGAAAGGCGCCGGTGGCCAGTCCGGGCTTCAGCCGAACGGCCCTAGAGAACCTGTCCGGTCCAGCTCACCATGTCCTGCAGCACCTGAGCCAGCGCCGTGTCGAGCCCGTTGACAGCCGAAGCCGCCGTATCGAGCGGGGCAGGGCCTTGCCCGGAAAAGACTTTGGCAGCCAGCACCCGGCCGGAACGCTCGTGCAATAGCCGCGCGCTGATCTCCACCTTGGCGATCCCGCCGCTTGCCGCATCGATCTCGAACGTCCGTACCGTCATAAGCAGGGCAACATCGGCCGCCAGGCGGTCGCCAGGCAGACCTACCTTGTCAATCCCGGCGTTTTCGAACGCTTCCAGCGTCTTGATCTGCACCACGCGGGTCACGGTGTCGGTCAGCTGCGCGTCCGGCAGATAGCTGATCTCGCCGCCATCGCTGCGCACCGGAATGTGCGTGCTGGCCAACGTCTGTACGGCCGTTGGATCGGCCACGACGATGGAGGCACCGGAGCGCGCCGCCTTGACGTCGGTGCCCGCCGAGGCGAGGTCGTAGGTGACAGGCGGCGTGGCCGCGCAACCGGCCAGCCCGATGGCAGCCAACAAGGCAAAAAGAGCCGGCAGTCTGCGCATTAGTTCCAAGTCCTCGTTCGCGAGTCGCACCATCTGAGCGCGCCAACGCCCCAGACTTGTCTGATTGTCTCACCCGCACAACGCGTTAGAGCCGCTTTTTCGTTGCAGCACTTCAACAATTTTCGGTCCTGCGGCATTTTTGCAAGCCCGCCACCCATGCCGTCAGCGCCGATAGTCGCGCACGCTGTCTCCTCCGAAGACGAATTGCTGCGGATTGCGCTGAATGCTGGTCAGCACCTCCTCCAGCCGCCGCAGCGTCTGCGCCCCCTGGTCGGCCAGCGCCTTCAGATCGCGTTGGCCCGACCCGGTGAAGTCGGTAATGCCGCTGGAGATGTCTGCAGAGCGCTTGTCGAGGTTCTGCGCCAGCACGCGAATCGCCTTGGCCGTCGCCCCGATTTCGTTGAGGGCCCCGCTTGTGTCGTCGCTGGAGACCATCTTGTCGACCTTGGCGACGACCGTTTCCACCTGGGTGGCAATGCCGTTCAGCTGCTCGGACAAAAGTCGCGCATTGGAGATCGTCTGGTCGACCTCTTCGCCCTGGTCCGAGAACGAGGCGACGAAGCTGTCGACGTTGTCGAGGATGCGGTTGATGCGATCGGCATTGATCGCGGCCACCGCCTTGCGGATTTCGGCGATCGTCTCGTCGGCCCCGGCCGATGCCGTCGCCAGATTGGTCGAGATCGTCGCCGAATTCTGCAGCACCGTGTCGATATTCGAATTGTTGGCCGCCACCGTATCGGTGAAGGTAACGAAGTTCTTCAGTGCCGTCTCGAACTGTCCCGGCGGCAAGGCTCCGGTGATGGCCTTGAGATCGTTGGACACGCCGCGGAAATTCTTGACCGCGCCATCCACTGTTTCGGTGTTGTTGCCCACCATCGCCATGAACTGCCCGAACTGGGTCATCGCCGTCTTGATGGCCTCGGGATCGACTGCGCCGACACGTGTGTCGACAGCTGCCAGCGTCCTTCGCAAATCCTGCGCACCGGCGTTGAGCTGGTCGGCCAGCGAATTGGTCTTGCCGATGATGTCCGCTACCACCTGATCGTTAGCCGCTATCGTGTCGGTGAAGCTCGTGATGTTGCCAACCGCCGTGCTGATCTGCTCGGGTGGCACAGCAGCCACCACATCGCGCAACGATTGCGAGATTTCCGCAGCATTTTTCATGGTGGTGTCGAGCGTCGCGGAATTGTTCGACAGCACGCCTGTGAAGCCGGTGATCTGTTTCATCGCTGTGGTGATCGTTTCGGGCTGCACCGCCGCGATGACCGCGTTCAGGTTCTGGGCGCTGGCGTTCAACTGATCGGCGATTGTGTTCGCCTTGCCGATGATGTCGGCCACCACCTGGTCGTTGGCCGCAAGCGTATCGGTGAAGCTGGTGACGTTGCTCACCGCCGTGCTTATCTGCTCGGGCGGCACCGCGGCCACCACGTCGCGCAACGATGTCGAAATCTCCGCCGCATTCTTCAGCGTCGTGTCCAGCGCTGCCGAATTGCTGGAAAGCACGCCGGTCACGTCGTTGATCCGGTTCATTGCCGTGGTGATCGTTTCGGGATCCACTGCCTTGATGCGCGCGTCCACCGCGTCCAACGACTGCTGAAGGCTCTCCGTGCTCGCCACCAGATTGTTTGCGGCGGTACGCGCGCTGTCGAATACGTCGTCCACCTTGGAGGTGTTTTCGGCCACCGCTCCCGTGAAGGTCGACACATCGCCCACCACCTTGCGCACCGTGTCGGGATCGAGCGCCGCCACCACCCCGCGCACATCGTGCGACAAAACTGTCAGTTCGTCAGCCAGCGGGCCGATTTGCTGGCCCACATCCGAAAGGCTGGCCAGGAACGTCTCCATCCCGTCTGCATTCGCCGAAAGCGCATCGGAAAATGACTGCAGATTGGTCAATGTCGATGTCACCTTGGGCTCATTGGTGGTCAGAAAATTGTCGAGCCTTGTCATTGCGTTGCTCGTTGCAGCAATGGTTTCCTTGGCTCCGTCGAGGATGGACTGGAAGTCCGACTTGTCGGCTTCGATAATGGCCACCTGCCGGTTGTCCGAGGGTTCGAGCGGCGGGCTGTCGGGCTTGCCGCCGGTCAACTGGATAAAGGCGATGCCGGTCAGGCCCTGGAAGGACAAAAGTGCCTTGGTGTCCGTGCGCACGGGCGTGGATTTGTCCACCTGGATGCGCGCAACAACCTTGGTGGGGTCCGCCTGGCTGATGCGCAGCGTTTGCACCGTGCCCACCTGGATGCCGTTGAACAGCACGTCCGCGCCCCGGTTGAGCCCGGTCACCGAACCGGAGAACACAACGTCGTAGAGCTTGGACTCGGTGCCCTTGTCCGCCTGCATGATCCAGTAGACGAAACCGAACATACCCACGACCACAAGCGTGGCGAAAAGTCCGATCAGGCTGTAGCGTGCATTGGTTTCCATCACGCTTCTCCCAGGTTTCGGGCGCGCGGCCCGTGAAAATATTCGACCAGCCAGGGGTGGTCCGCCTTCAGCATCTCGGGCAGCGGCCCGGCCTTCAGAAGCTTTCCCTCGAGCAGGGCTGCGACCCGGTCGCACACCGTGGCAAGGCTGTCGAGATCGTGCGTCACCATGTAGACGGTCAGGTCCAGGGTGTCGCGTAAAGTCAGGATGAGCTCATCGAAGCGCGAGGCGCCGATGGGGTCGAGCCCTGCCGTCGGTTCGTCGAGAAACAGGATCTCCGGATCCAGCGCTATGGCCCGGGCGAGGGCTGCGCGCTTTATCATGCCGCCGGAGAGTTCGGAGGGGTACAAGGTCGCTGCGTCCTGCGGCAGGCCCACCAGGTCGAGCTTTATCCGCGCCAGGTCGCGTCTCTGCCGCTCTGGCAGAAGCGTATAGATGCGCATTGGCAGGATGATGTTCTCCATCACTGTCAGCGAGGAGAACAGCGCTCCCTGCTGGAACAGCACGCCCCACCGGCGTTCGATCGCCAGCCTTTCCTCCCGGTGCAGTCCCTCGAAGGGTTTGCCGAACACTGCGATGCTGCCGCTCTGATGCGGAACAAGGTCCAGAATGGCGCGCAGGGTCACCGACTTGCCGCTTCCCGAGGGACCCACCACGCCGAGTATTTCGCCGCGGTAGACGTCGAGATCGAGCCCGTCGATGACATTTCGCCCGCCGGCGAACCCGATCACGAGGTCCCGAACCGAGATGACGGTCTCGTCCTTGGAGGGGGCCGAGGGCGTGGTCAGCTTCTGCTCCATCAGAAATTGATACCGGCGAAGAACATCGCGAACAGGCCATCGGCCAGAATCACCATGAAGATGGATTTGACCACCGAAGAGGTCGTCTGCCTGCCCAGCAATTCTGCGGAGCCTTCCACGTTCATCCCCTCCACGCAGGCAATGATGCCGATGATGCCGGCCATGAAGGGAGCCTTGATCAGTCCGATGAGGAATGTGTGCAGGCCCACCGCGTCCCGCAGCCGATCGATAAAGACTCCAAGCGATATTCCGCCATAGATGTCGGCGACGATCGCCGAGCCCGCAAGACCGGCAACCCCGGCGAGAAAGGCCAAAAGCGGCATGCCTGCGACCAGGGCAATGACGCGCGGCAACAACAGCACCACGCTGGGGCTGAGGCCCATCACCCGCAGCGCGTCCATTTCCTCGCGCATGTTCATCGAGCCCAATTCTGCCGTCACCGCCGAGCCGGACCGGCCGGCCAGCATGATGGCGGCCAGCAACACCCCGACTTCCCGCCACATCAGGATGCCCGCCAGATCGACCACGAAGATGCTGGCGCCGAACGTCCTCAGCTGGAAGATCGACTGCTGGGTGATGATGGCGCCGACCAGAAAGGTGATCAGGCAAACGATCGGCACGGCCTGAAAGATCATCCGGTCCATTTGCGCGACGACCGAGGTGAAGCGGAACCCGGACTCCTTGCGCATGGCGTCGCGCACCGAGACGATGAGCTCCCCCATCATGGCGCTGAAGTCTTCCAGATAGCTGAGGGACTTTGCCGTACCCCGTCCGATCGTCTCGAAGGGCAGGGGGCGCCGCGGCTTTGGCCTTACATAGTCGTGCGATATGTGGCTGGAACTGCCGACCCTCTCCAAAAGCTTGGTGTGCTGGGCGTTGGCGCCAGCCAGTTTGAGGGTCTGGCCATTGTCTTCGCCGATTTCGAACAGATCGGCGATAGCGGCGGCGCCTGCGGTGTCCAGTGCTGTGACGTGCGACACGTCTACGCTTTGCACCTCGCCTGTCTCCACGGCCTTGCGCGCCTGGTCGGCAGCATCTGGGGCTATGGCGTCGCGGGTGAGGGCCCAACTGCCTGCCAGAAAGAGGATCCCGTCGCCCAATCTGACTTCACTTGCCGTCATTAATACCTGATCGCTACCGGCAAGCCCGGGGTGTGGATGGAACTGCGGACTGAAAAGGCCCGCGCGCGGCAAAGCACTGCGAATCTCTCAACTTGCCCGCTGCGCCTGTCGAAGCATAAAACTTTTCTTATGTTCTTCCAATGGGGCCCTCGCGAGCGCCAGGGGCGATAGGAAACGGCAAGTCGGCCCCGCCACGCGCTCAGACCTCATTCCGGAGGGCGAGCGGAATAAGCGCCTTGGTCGACCCGTCCCTCGCCTGGCCGGAGCGCACCCAACTGTCTGCGGCGCTTCGGCGCCACGCTGGCAATCAGTGCCTCGTCTTCTGTCGCAAAAGGCCCTTTCACGACTTTCGTTCTGCCGGAATAGATGACGGCCCACCAGCCGCGCTCGTCCTGCACGATGCCCTTATACGCTGGCGGCTCGAATCCCATTCCCATTTCCCACTCCACTCGTGTTCACCGGCCCCGCCCCCACAACGAAGAGAGGACGGCAGGGTTGTGGCGGCGGCAACGAAGTTGACCGCAATGGAAAACGAAACCTTTCGGAGGTGCACGCAAAACGGAACGGGCGCGCTGCCACTGGATTGATCGGCCTCAAGGACGAACGCGCCCGAGGGCGCTAGGCACCGGTGCGCTTTCGCACACGATGGCTATCGAAGATGCAACGATTTCTTCTGCGCGATTGTCTGGGCTGGGGTCTGCTGCTTTGGAGTTTCGGCTACGCGCTCGGCTTCTTGTTCTTCCCTCTGGTACCCGCCGAGACCATCGGCTGGTACATCATGCCCATCGGTCTGGCGGCAACGGCGCTGGTCCTTTGGAGATGGGTGCGCGTTGGCTCTCTGCCGCAAGCAATCGCACTCGGCGCCGCGTGGTGTGCAATTGCGGTCCTTCTCGACTACGTCTTCATCGTGAAGCTGCTCGACCCAGCCGACGGCTACTACAAGCCCGACGTCTTTATCTATTATGTCAGCGCGCTGCTGCTGCCGCCTCTGGCCGCCTTGTTTCGGCGCAGGCCCGGCCCCGCCTGATCCCATGACAGAACCAAGAACGCGCCAAGCTACGCCCTCTGGTGCAGGCAGTCAGAAATGAATGGGCACGGGGGTGGTGGTGTCGCTGATGGCGCCGACCCCCAGAAATATCTCATGCCTGTGCGGCTGAGAGTGCGGCAGTAAAGACTGCCGCACTCCGGAATAGGCCGATTACCAGCTGCCGGTGTTTTCCATCGACGCCCAGGGTTCCTGCGGCGCCAGCGCCTCGCCCTCCTGGATCAGTTCGATCGAGATGCCATCCGGCGAACGCACAAAGGCCATGTGCCCGTCGCGAGGCGGCCGGTTGATCGTCACGCCCATCTTCGAGAGGTGCTGGCAAAGCGCGTAGATGTCTTGGACCGCATAGGCGAGGTGCCCGAAATTGCGGCCGCCGGAATAGTCCTCGGGATCCCAGTTGTAGGTGAGTTCCACCTGGCCGCCCTTGTCGTTGGGCGCCTGCAGGAAGATCAGGGTGTATCGGCCCTTCTCATTGTCTGTGCGGCGGACCTCCTCCAGACCGAGGCCCTCGCAATAGAACTTCAAGCTGGCGTCGACATCGGTGACGCGGACCATGGTATGCAAATAGCGCATCTTCATCCCTTTTCTTACGCTGTAAGGTAACAAGCATTGCGGCCTCGGCAAATCGCGCTTCCGGCGTTTGCGAGGGCGAATCTCGGGCGTCTCGACCCGGTTTCGGCGCTTGCGGCCGCCTCCGGAACGAGCCAATGCGAGTCTATTATGTACAGCCGGATGGCACAATGGCAGTGCAGCCAGCCATGGGAAAGACAAGTGCGATCATAGGGTTAACGCGCGACCGTTGCACGGCGACATCAAGGTCCGGTTTTGCGTAAACAAAATCGCAACCACTCCTTAACTTTTGGTCCTGAATCGGCCAGACTGCGTGTCGTTGGTGCTGAAGTAGCTCAACCTTTTGTTGCGGGCGAGTTTGGGGAAGGCGTGAGATCTATGGGGGCCAAATACACAGCCGAGGGCAACGATCCCGTTAGCGTCAGGGGTGAAGAAGGCGAACATATGACGCCTGATTTGCGATCTCCCGACGGGCTGGATCACGAACTCGATGTTCTCGAAATCGTGGGCACGATAAAGTGGTTCGATGTTGCAAAAGGCTTCGGATTCATCGTGCCGGACAACGGTCTCGCCGACGTGTTGTTGCACGTTACCTGCTTGAGGCGGGACGGCTATCAGACAGCGTATGAAGGCGCGCGAGTGGTCTGCGAAGCGCTGTCGAGACCCGGAGGGCTGCAGGCCTTTCGCATCATCTCGATGGACGAGTCGACCGCCCGTCATCCTTCGCAGATGCCGGCGCCGCGCACGCATGTCGTGGTGGAACCGACAAGCAAGCTGGAGCGGCTCGAGGTCAAGTGGTTCAACCGTGTGCGCGGCTTCGGATTTCTCTCCAAGGGGGAGGGGCACCCGGACATATTCGTACACATGGAAACCCTTCGCCGCTATGGAATTACCGAGTTGCGGCCCGGCCAGTTCGTGCTTGCCCGGTATGGCGATGGGCCGAAGGGGTTGATGGTTGCCGAGATCAGGCCCGAAGGCTGGGGCGAGGCGCCGTCCTCACACTGACGCGACTGTCCAACTGGTATCCGACCGGACTGCCTTGCGGTGCGGTGCGCCTTTTCCATCCGTCGGTATGACCCTGCGCCGCATGGACCTGCTCCTTGCTTTCGGCTAAGCATGTCTCAGTGCTGTCCCCCCAGGTGCTTGCCTTGACCCCCTTCTCGAAAACCGCCCGCCAAAATCTGGCAGCGCTGCTCACGGCTCTGCTGCTTGTTCTCGTTGCGCCGCTTGCTGCGTGCTCGGAGGAGAACACGCTCGTGGTCCACACGGCCAAGGGCGATTTCCCCTTCACGGTCGAGATCGCCGAGACCGATGCCGAGCGTGCCCGCGGCCTCATGTTCCGCCAGGAGTTGGCCGACAATGCGGGCATGCTCTTCGACTTCCATGAAGAGCGTCCCGTCGCCTTCTGGATGCAGAACACCTTCATTCCGCTCGACATGGTCTTCATCCGCGCCGACGGTACGGTACGAAATATTCACGCCAATGCGCGGCCGCAGGATCCCACCTCTATCCCCTCTGACGGTCCGGTCCGCTTCGTCCTCGAAATCCCCGGTGGTCGCGCCGCCGAAATCGGTCTTGAGCCTGGCGATTCGGTCGATCATCCGCGCATCGACAAATAGGGCGCCGACGAATATCGGCGCCCAATGGAATTTCATGAAACATCGGCCGAAACTTCATGAACGTTCGGCAGAATTTTGGGGTCAGATCTGCCCGCGGACATGCGGCCTGATATGCCGCGTGTAGAAATCCGCGAGTTCGGCATGCAGCTTGTCCCGCTAGCGCTCCGCGCTCGGCCGCTGCAGCATTGTCTTCGAGTTGGCGCGGTTTGCTGACGCCTGCAATGACGCTTGAAACCGCCTGATGATCAAGTATCCAGCGGATGGCAAACTGCGACATGGGCCAGCCCTCTGGCGCGAATTGTTCAAGCTGTTCAACCAGTTCTACCCCTTTCTCGAAGGGGATTCCGGAGAAGGTTTCCCCCACCGAAAAGGCTGCGCCATCGCGATTGTAGTTACGATGATCGCCCTCCTCGAAGTGATGGTTCTTGCCGAATTTTCCGCTCAGGAGCCCGCTGGCCATCGGCAGGCGTACGATTATGCCCACATCTTGCCCCGCGGCCTTGTCCAGAAGACCCATGGCGGCGTCCTGACGGAACAGGTTGAAGATGATCTGCAGCGTGCTAACCCCTTCGCATTGAAGGCAGATTTCAGCTTCCTCAAGCGTTTCTACGCTGGCTCCCCAATGCCGCATCACCCCTTCCTGCTGCAGCTCGTCCATGATCTGGAAGAGCTTGCCGTCCTTGAGGATGTCCGTCGGCACACAGTGCAACTGCGCCAGGTCAAGCGTTTCCACGCCCAGTCGTTTGGCTGAACCAACAAGGCTCTCGCGTACCCCGTCCTTGCTGTAATTATTGGGAAAAAGTCCGCCGCCCCTACCGACCTTTGTCGCAACGATGAGATCTTCCGGCTTTTTGTCAAACGCGCCGATGCGGCTCTCGCTGAGCCCACCGCCATAAACGTCTGCAGTGTCCCAAAAATTCACCCCAAGCCGTTGCGCCGTCGTCAGAATATCTGTTGCTGTCTCGTCGCCGAGCGCGCCGAAATCGCCGCCCAGTTGCCAGCAGCCGAGACCGATTTCCGAGACAGTGTAGCCGGTTTTTCCCAGGCGGCGCCGTTGCATGGCTGCTCTCCTTGTCGTCATGTGCGAAGGGTGTGGTGAGAGCCGGGAACCTAGCCCAGCGCGCGAGAACTGCCAACCCGCTGAACCGGTTCCTGCGCTTCGAATGAGGCGAAATCGGCGGGGGTATCGAAATCTTTCGCCATGCCCGGCGGGCAGCGGACATCTAGCGCTCCTCGCAGCAGGTGCTTCGCGCCGCTATCGCCCTGTAAAGACTTAAGGATTTCGAATTGGCTGCGCGGAAAGGCAGCGGGCGGATGTGGAACCCCGTCTGTCTCGGAAGCCGAGATATTCCCATCCTCATGGGTCGCCAGAAGCGCCAGAATATGTTCTGCCGAAATGAAGGGCATATCTGCGAGAAAGACCATAAGTGTTTGTATGCCGTTGAGTTCTGCTGCGGCAGCGCCAAGTGCCAATGAAGAGCCCATTCCCTCACCCGGCGCCGTATTTTCAATCACTTCAAAGCCGCGAGAGGCGAAAAGCGCCCTGCGTTCGGAATTGTCGGCTGGGCACACCGCAATTCGGCAGGAAAAGGGGAGGGCGGCGAGCGTATCCGCAATATGGGCGGCCAGCGGCTTGCCCTGCAGCGGATGCAAAAGCTTGTCTCCCTGAAATCGCAAGGATCGTCCGGCCGCCAGAACCAGCGCTCCTGTACCCTCGAAGGCGCTCATTCGCGCTCCATCTCCATGCGCTTCTGGGCGATTTCGCTCAAGACAGACAGGGCAAGTGTGCCAGGGTCGCGGGCGCGTCCTATCATGCCGATCGGGCCATGGATGCGGGCGATTTGCTCCTGTGGCACCCCCATGCCGGCGAGGCGGTCGCAGCGCATCCGGTGGGTCTTGGGGCTGCCGAGCGCGCCGACATAGAACCCCTTGGAATTTAGTGCCCGCGCCAGAATCGGCGCTTCCCAATCATGGTCGTGAAACAGCAGCACGGTGGCGGTCCATGGATCGATCGGCAAGTGCCAGTCCTGGCTCGGTACTGATAGAAGATCGAACGGTGCCCCCAGGGCTTGCGCCAGTGGGGAATGCTGGGCGTCAGGTGAAGCGAGATGCAGATCCAGCCCGGTTGCACGTGCGACCCGAGCTGTCGTCCCGAACTCTTCGCCGCGTCCAACCAGCAGGGCGCGTGTGCGAGGCGCGAATTGGCGCACAAATGTCTGGTTATGCCAACCCGTCGGCCGAGCCCTTGCATCGATACGGGCGCATCCGGTCTGCGGCGAAAAAACGAGCGAAAATAGCTCCCTGGTCGAGAGTTTTGCGAGCGTTTCTTCAAGGAGCTCACCCGCCGGTTGCACATGCACCAGGAGATCCACCCTGCCGCCGCATGGGAAGCGGATGTCGAGAAAGGGGGAGCCGCTGCCAAAGCTCAGAATCTGGTCCCGGCCGCTCGCGATGACGCGTCGTACCTCTGCGGCGATGGCAGGTTCAACGCAGCCGCCGGACACCTGTCCCTGAAACCTGCCATCGGCGAGAACGGCCATGAAGGTGCCGACTGGGCGCGGTGAACCGCCCACTGAGTTCGCTATGGTCACCAAGGCACCCCCAAGGCCCCGGCGCCGGGCCTCCAGCAGAAAAGCGAAAGGCGCCGCGGCTGGGTCCGAAGAGTGTAGGGCGGGGATGGAGGGTGAAAGCGGCAGCGTCATGAGAGGTCAGTTTTCCACAAAGATGCGAAGGCTAGAAGCCCCAGCCGCGCCGCATGTTCCCACGGGACCTTGACCCCGAACAGCTAATTAGCTCGGGCTTTGCAGAAATGGCGACCCCGGCAGGACTCGAACCTGCGACCAATAGCTTAGAAGGCTACTGCTCTATCCAGCTGAGCTACGGGGCCGTCGCGACCCCTTTAACCCAAGCCGGCCCGCTTGTCAGCGTCACATCCGGACCTCATGAACGGGTCATTGGGGCCACAGCCCTAACAAGTACGGCGGATAATCGGAATCGGACCTGCGTGAATGCTGCCGGCAGAAACTTCGAGGGCCGAAGAAATGCGGCTTGACACGCGCCGGACAAGTATCTGAATGTTATGCCATCGATTTCACCACAGGCCGAAGCGCCAGGGATGTAATCGATTACATGTCGTCGGCAGGGCAGAGGCAAGAACTCGGTCAGGTCGACGCCCGCGGAGCGCCTCGCTCCAGGTGAAGTGTTGGGAGGACATTGATGAAGAAGTTTACGATCGCGTCCGCCATGACGGCGGCGCTCCTCTGTTCGACTGCTGCCCAGGCGGTCGATCTGGAGGTGATGCACTGGTGGACGTCGGGCGGTGAAGCTGCTGCCGTGGCGGAATTCGCCAAGGCATTCGACGCCACGGGCAATCACTGGGTAGACGGTGCCATTGCCGGCGGCGGTGACACGGCGCGCCCGGTCATGATCAGCCGCATTCTTGGTGGCGATCCCCCGGGTGCCTTCCAGTTCAACCATGGCCGCCAGGCCGAGGAATTGATCCAGGCCGGCCTGCTGCTCGACATCACCGATGTGGCTGAAGCCAACAACTGGAAGGAAGTCGTCAATCCGCCGTCGCTGCTTGACGCCTGCACCTATGAGGGCAAGGTCTATTGTGCCCCGGTGAACATCCATTCCTGGCAGTGGATGTGGCTTTCCGACGCCGCCTTCAAGAAGGCCGGTCTGGATACGCCGAAGAACTGGGAAGAGTTCGTCAAGGATGCTCCGGCTCTCCGTGACGCCGGTGTTGTGCCGCTCGCCATGGGCGGCCAGTCCTGGCAGCAGAACGGTGCCTTCGGCGTGATGGCGCTTGCGCTTGCTGGCAAGGACGCCTGGCTCGCTGTGAACCAGGACAAGAACGCCGATGTGGTCATGGGTCCCGAGTATACCAAGGTTTTCGAAGCCTTCGGTGCAGCCCGCGATCTCAGCAACGGCCTTGACGTTCAGGACTGGAACCAGGCGACGAATGCCGTGATCACCGGCAACGCCGCGGCCCAGATCATGGGTGACTGGGCGCAAGGCGAGTTCGCCGTGGCCGGTCAGACGGCAGGCAAGGATTACGAATGTCTGCCCGGCCTGGGCGACATCGCGATCCTCGATACCGGTGGCGACGCCTTCTACTTTCCCGTGACGGGCGATCCCGAGAAGGAAAAGGCCCAGAAGGAGCTTGCGGCTCTGTTGCTGTCGAAGCCCGTTCAGGTGGCCTTCAACTCCAAGAAGGGTTCTCTGCCCATCCGCGGCGACGTCGATCTTGGGACAGTCAATGACTGCACCAAGAAGGGCCTGAAGCTCCTCGCCGACGGCAATATCGTGCCGGCGGGTACCGAGTTGCTGTCGCCTGACACGACCAACCAGCTCAACGACCTCATGACCCAGTTCTGGAACACGCCTTCCATGACGCCGGCTGAGGTGCAGAAGCAGTATGCCGACATCATCCGCACTGCGGACTAAGCGTGCATAATCGATATTGTGAATGGGCCCCGCGCGGGGCCCATTCCATTCCGATGCTATAGAGGTATCGAGACGTCGAGGGAGGACGCAATGACTGTTGCGGAAGGTGCAGACCGCACCGACGTTGCGGTGGCGCGCGGGGCGAAGCGACCCCTCCGCCTGTTTCGCAATCTGGCATCCAAGATCGCCCTTATCCCGATGATCGCGACGGCCCTGGTCGTCTTTCTGGGCGGCACCATCTGGACCGTCGTCTATTCGTTCACGTCTTCGGGCCTTCTGCCCCGGCTGAAATGGGTCGGGCTCGACCAGTACGCGCGGCTTTGGGGCACCACCAAGTGGATCGTCTCCATCCAGAACCTGGCGCTTTACGGCATATTCAGCCTGGTGTTCACACTGGTCATCGGCTTCGTGCTCGCCGCCTGTCTCGACCGAAAAGTCCGCGGCGAAGCCGTCTTTCGAACCATTTTCCTCTATCCCTTCGCACTGTCTTTCATCGTGACCGGCCTGGTGTGGCAGTGGATTCTCAATCCCGACTACGGTGTGCAGGGCGTCGTGCGCTCCTGGGGCTGGACCAGCTTCACCTTCAACCCACTCAATGACCCCAACATCGTGATGTTCGGCCTGCTCATTGCCGGTCTCTGGCAGGGCACGGGGCTGATCATGTGCATCATGCTGGCAGGCTTGCGCGGTATCGATGAAGATATCTGGAAGGCGTCGAGGGTCGACGGCATCCCGGTGTGGCGGACCTACGTTCAAATTATCATTCCCATGATGCGGCCGGTCTTCATTACCGCCATCGTGCTCATCACCAGCGGCATCATCAAATTGTATGACCTCGTGGTGGCGCAGACCTCTGGTGGCCCCGGCATTTCCTCGGAAGTGCCCGCAAAATATGTGATGACCACCATGTTCGGCGGCCAAAATCTGGGCCAGGGATTTGCAGCCTCCTCCATGATGCTGCTGTCGGTCGTCATCGTTTTGGTGCCCTGGGCCTATCTCGAATTCGGAGGACGCAAGCGTGGCTAATGTCAGCACGATTGCCGCGGTGGAAGTTGCCGAAGAGCCCATCCACGACAAGCTCGAAGGTCCGCGCGGCCGGAAGCCCACGCGCACGCTTTCGCGGCGGAACATCATCCTTTACGGCTCGCTGTTCGTCGTCTCGATCTATTATTTGCTGCCGCTTTACGTGATGATCGTGACCTCGCTGAAGGGCATGCCCGAGATAAGACTCGGCAACGTCTTTGCGCCACCCCTCGAAATCACCTTTCAGCCCTGGGTAAAGGCCTGGTCCGAAGCCTGCACCGGCGTTAATTGCGATGGCCTCAGCCGAGGCTTCTGGAACTCGGTGCGCATTCTCGTCCCCTCGGTGCTTCTGTCGATCTCTGTCGCGCTCGTTTCCGGCTATGCGCTGTCCAAATGGAAGTTCAAGGGGTCCGAGCTGTTCTTCACCGTGCTGATCGTGGGAGCGTTCATTCCCTATCAGGTGATGCTCTATCCGATCGTGATCATGCTGCGCGAAACCGGTAACTTCCTGACCGATTTTCTGCCGCTGACACTGGTAAGACAGGGCGTGTGTCTGGCGCTCGGGCCGTTGTCGGATTGCACCGGCACCGAAAAGATCCAGCTGTTCGGCTCTCTGGCCGGGCTCGTGATCGTGCACACCATCTTCGGCATGCCGATCCTTGTGCTGCTGTTCAGGAACTATTTCGCCTCGGTCCCCGAGGAATTGTTCAAGGCGGCCCGTGTCGACGGCGCCGGTTTCTGGAGCATCCTGTTCCGCATCATGCTGCCGATGTCGCTGCCGATCATGGTGGTGGCGATCATTCTGCAGGTCACCGGTATCTGGAACGACTTCCTGTTCGGTGTCGTCTACACCCGCGCCGAGGCCTACCCGATGACCGTGCAGCTCAACAACATCGTCAACTCCGTTCAGGGCGTAAAGGAGTACAACGTGAACATGGCGGCCACGCTGCTCACCGGCCTTGTGCCGCTTTTCATCTATCTGATTTCCGGCAAATTGTTCGTGCGCGGTATCGCGGCCGGCGCGGTTAAGGGGTAGGCCGATGCAGCACAGCGTTTCGATCAAGGATCTGTCCCTGCAATTCGGGCACATCAAGGTTCTCGAGCACCTCAACCTCGATATCAATCCCGGGGAGTTTCTGGTTCTGCTCGGACCCTCGGGGTGCGGGAAGTCCACTTTGCTCAACTGCATTGCCGGCCTTCTTGACGTCAGCGATGGTCAGATCTTCATCGAGGGCAAAAACGTCACCTGGGAGGAACCCAAGGACCGCGGCATAGGCATGGTGTTCCAGTCCTATGCGCTCTACCCGCAAATGACCGTCGAAAAGAACCTCAGCTTCGGTTTGAAGGTGGCGGGGGTGAAGAAGGACGAGATCGCGCGGCGCGTGAGCCGGGCTTCCGAGATCCTGCAGATCGAGCCGCTTTTGAAGCGCAAGCCGGTCGAGCTTTCCGGCGGACAGCGCCAGCGCGTTGCCATTGGGCGAGCCTTGGTACGCGACGTCGACGTATTCCTGTTCGACGAGCCTTTGTCCAACCTCGACGCCAAGCTGCGGGCCGATCTGCGCGTGGAAATCAAGCGGCTGCATCAGCGGCTCAAGAACACCATGATCTATGTCACCCATGACCAGATCGAAGCGATGACGCTGGCTGACCGGATCGCCATCATGCGTGGCGGCATCATCCAGCAGCTCGACAAGCCGCAAACAATTTACAACAAGCCGGCCAATCTCTTCGTCGCAGGCTTCATCGGTTCACCGGCGATGAACTTTCTGCAAGGAACGCTGACGACGGGTGCAAATCCGGCCGTGACCGTCGAGGGGACCTCTATACCCGTCCCCGGCTACGAGTTTTCCAACGGCTCGGCCGCGAAGAAGGAACAAAAGGTCGTTTTGGGCATAAGGCCCGAGCATGTGGTGATCGGCGATAACGCGAGCGAGTCGCCCGTGCAATTGCCGGTCGAGATCGAGCTGGTCGAGCCGATGGGTTCTGACACGCTGGCCTGGACGAATGTAGGGGGCCAACCCTTGTCGTTCCGCGTGGATGCGGAAGTCCAGATCGACCCGGGCCAGAAGCTGACCATTGGGTTCGATCCGGCCCGCGGCTCGATCTTTGACGAAAACACGGGCGAGCGGCTGTAAAAGAAGCCGCCGCCCGCGAACCACTCGCTCGAGCGCGCCTCAATGGGCCGCTTGTCATCTAAAGGCGCCGTTTCAGGCGCCGGAACTCAGAACAGGTAGACAGAGAATGGACTTCTCATTTCAGCTTTACAGCGCCCGCAACGTCGACCCGATCACCTCGATCCTGCCCAAGCTCAAACAGCTAGGGTATGCCGAGGTTGAGGGATTTGGCGGCCTCTATTCGGATGCAGCGGGTCTGGCGGACGCCATCAAATCGGCCGGCCTGACCATGCCCACCGGCCATTTCGGTCTTGATCAACTCAAGGACACTTCGACGGCGCTGAAGACTGCCGAGACCTTGGGCATCAAAACCTTGTTCTGCCCCGCCATTCCGCAGGACCAGCGCCGGCAGGGCGAGGACGGCTGGAAGGCGCTTGCCGCAACGCTCTCCGAACTTGCGGAAACGTACAAGGCCGAGGGCTATGGGTTTGGCTGGCATAACCACGATTTCGAGTTCGTCGAGCTGGAGTCGGGCAAGCGGCCGATGGAGATCATCCTCGATGAGGCGCCCAATATTGCTTGGGAATGCGACGTGGCCTGGGTGGTGCGCGGCAAGCAGGATCCGATGGCCTGGATCGAGCGCTATGCGGATCGCGTCGTCGCCATCCACGTCAAGGACATCGCACCGGCTGGCGAGTGCGTGGATGAGGACGGCTGGGCCGATGTCGGCCATGGCACCATCGACTGGAAGACCATGCTGCAGAACGTGACCTCCAAGACCAAGGCCAAATGGTTCGTCATGGAGCACGATAAGCCCAGCGATGCCGACCGCTTCGCCAGGCGCTCGATCGAAGCGCTGCGCCAGATGGGGATGTAATCGAAAATGAGCAAGACCTATGGCGTCGGCATCATGGGTGCCGGCAATATTTCCGGTGCGTATCTGCGCCTGGCCCCGCTGTTCAAGGGCATCGAGATCCGGGCGATCGCCGATATCAATCCCGAAGCTGCCAAGAAGCGCGCCGAGGAATATGGCGTCGCGGCGCAGACGCCCGACGAACTGCTGAAGAATTCCGAGCTCGACGTCATCGTCAATCTCACCATTCCGGCCGCTCATTACGGGGTGACCATGGATGTGCTCTCCGCCGGCAAGCATGCCTATTCGGAAAAGCCCTTCGTTCTGACCTTGGAAGAGGGTGAGGCGGTCAAGAAGGCGGCGAACGAGCGCAATCTGCGCGTCGGCAGCGCGCCGGACACCTTCCTTGGTGGTGCCCATCAGCAGGCCCGCGATATCATCGACAGCGGCAGGATCGGCAAGATCATGTCCGGCACCACTCACGTGATGAGCCGCGGCATGGAGCATTGGCATCCCAATCCGGAATTCTTCTTCCAGCCGGGTGCCGGGCCCGTGCTCGACGTCGGTCCTTACTATGTGACCGACCTCATCCATCTCTTGGGTCCGGTCAAACGCGTCACCGCCTTCACCAACATGGCCCGCACGGAACGTCTCGTGACCGCACCCGGCCCGTTCGAGGGTACCTCAGTCAAGGTCAACACCCCGACGACAATCCATGGGGTACTCGAATTCCACAGCGGCGCTGTGGTCACCATCGGCGCCAGTTGGGATGTTGCCAGCCACGGCCATCACAACATCGAACTCTATGGCACCGAGGGCTCCCTCTATGTGCCCGATCCGAATTTCTTCGGCGGCGACGTAACGGTAACGGACATTACAGGTGCCAAGGAAAAGGTGACGCCCTGGGATCATCCGCTCGGCGTGCCCAATCAGGAGCGGCCTAACAACCAGCCTTCCGTCGCCAATTACCGCACAGCCGGGCTCGCCGACATGATGATGTCCGTCGAAGAGAACCGGCCGGCACGCTGCGGTCTCGATGTTGCGCTGCACGCAGTCGACGTGATGACGTCCCTGTTGCATGCTGGCGAAAAAGGCGAGGTGATCACCCTCACCACAACCTGCGAGCGGCCGGCTGCCTTTGGTCCCGACCAGGCACGGGCCCTGTTGAAGAGCTAAAACGTTTTCGCAATACTGCCTTCCAGCTGCGCCCGGCGGCGCAGTTGGACAAGATCATGTCAGGCCACGCTGAATCTGGCCGGTGACCGGAAAACAAAGGGCTGTCGCCAAGGCGGCCGGGCGTAGCCATAAGCCGCGCAATGAGGAGGAACAGATGAAAACGCTCAAAGGTCCCGCAATCTTTCTGGCCCAGTTCGCCGGAGACGAGGCGCCATTCAATTCGCTCGAAGCGATCTGCAAATGGGCGGCGGGCCTGGGCTTCAAGGGCGTCCAGATCCCGACCTGGGATCCGCGCATGATCGATCTCGCCAAAGCCGCCGAAAGCAAGGACTACTGCGACGAGGTCAAGGGCATCGCCGCCAGGCACGGTGTCGAAGTGACCGAGCTCTCGACCCATTTGCAGGGGCAGTTGGTGGCGGTCCATCCCGCCTATGATGTCGCGTTCGACGGTTTTGCGGCTCCGGAAGTGCGCGGCAATCCCAAGGCGCGCCAGGAATGGGCCGTCGATCAGGTGCTCAAGGCCGGCAAGGCCTCACAGAACATGGGGATCACCGAACACGCGACCTTCTCCGGAGCGTTGGCGTGGCCCTATGTCTATCCCTGGCCACAGCGGCCGGCCGGACTTGTCGATCAGGCGTTCGATGAACTGGCGAAGCGATGGACCCCGATCCTCAACAAGTTCGACGAATATGGCGTCGACGTTTGCTATGAAATTCATCCCGGCGAGGACCTGCATGACGGCATCACCTTCGAGATGTTTCTCGACAAGGTGAAAGGACACGCCCGCGCCAATATCCTTTACGATCCGAGCCACTTCGTCCTGCAGTGCCTCGATTATCTGGACTTCATCGACATCTACAAGGATCGGATCCGGATGTTCCACGTCAAGGATGCGGAATTCAATCCGACGGGGCGCCAGGGCGTATATGGCGGTTACCAGTCCTGGGTGGACCGGGCAGGGCGCTTCCGTTCCCTTGGTGACGGTCAGGTCGATTTCGCTGCGATCTTTTCCAAAATGGCGGCCAATGATTTCGGCGGCTGGGCTGTGCTCGAATGGGAATGCGCGCTCAAGCATCCAGAAGATGGCGCCCGCGAAGGCGCACAATTCATTGCCGACCACATCATCCACGTCACTGAGCATGCCTTTGACGATTTCGCTGGCTCCGGCGCTGACGAAGCGGCAAACCGCAAGATGCTGGGCCTGAACTGACGATTTTTCGAAAGGCGGCGCTGGGCAATCGAGCGCCCGTCGCCGAACAGATGGGCGTCCGGTTCGTGCCTTGGCATGAGCGCCGTGCGCGCTGACTGAACAGGGAGGAGAAACTCGAATGTCCGAAAACGGCAAACCGCGCATCAGGCTCGGCATGGTCGGCGGCGGAACCGGTTCGTTCATCGGCTATGTCCATCGCATCGCCGCGCGTATCGACGACGAATTCGAACTCGTCGCGGGGGCTTTGTCCTCCAACGCGGAAACGGCGCGGGAATCGGGCCGTATGCTCGGGATTGGCCAGCGACCGCATTTACGAAAGCTACGAGGAGATGGCCCGCGTCGAGGCTGGCAGGGAGGACGGCATCGAGGCCGTCTCCATCGTCACGCCCAACCATATGCATGTGGGGCCGGCCAAGGCGTTTCTGGAGGCCGGCATCAACGTCATTTGCGACAAGCCTCTGTCCAATTCACTGGAAACGGCGCGCGAACTCGCGGCCGTCAAGCCGAAGAACGGCGCCAAATTCCTTCTGACCCACAATTACACCGGCTATCCGCTCGTGCGGCAGGCCCGCAAGATGATAGCCGATGGAAAGCTTGGCAATTTGCGGGTGGTGCAGGTGGACTATCCGCAGGAATGGCTGACCGAGGAAGTGCACAACAAGCAGGCCGATTGGCGCACCGACCCTGCAAGGTCGGGGGCAGGCGGGTGCATCGGCGATATCGGCACGCATGCCTACAATCTTGCGCGCTTCATCACAGGGCTCGAACTCGATGCCCTGTCCGCCGATCTCACGACTTTCGTGCCGGGCCGAAAGGTCGATGACAACGTCCACATCATGCTGCGGTTCAAGGGTGGCGCCAAGGGCATGCTCTGGGCCAGCCAGGTGGCGCCCGGAAACGAAAACGGCCCGAATATCCGTATCTATGGTGACAAGGGCGGCATTGAGTGGAGCCAGATAGAACCCAACAAGATGTGGTTCTGCCCCTTTGGCGAGCCGCGTCAGTTGCTGACGCGCGGCGGCGCGACCCCAATCGGCGCCGAAGCACCAGAAGGCGCGGAAATCCGTATTCCCCCTGGTCATCCCGAGGGCTATCTCGAGGCCTTTGCGACCATCTATAAAGAGTTCGCCGCGGTTATACGGGGCGAGAGCGACGGCGGACTTCTACCGACCATGGCCGACGGAGTCGAAGGCGTCCAGTTCATCATGGCAGCCGTCAAGTCCAGCCAGAACGACAGCCGCTGGACGAAGCTGGATGAAGTATGATGGCAGAAAATACAAAAGCTTAACGAGCATTAAGTTTACTGCTCCTTCAGCATATCTGCCATGAATTGAAAATTAATTCGAACGAAACTGTTAGAATGTCATTGTGCCGTCGAGGTACGAAAAATGACATTCCCGCCCAAGACATTGCTGATCGTTGAAGACAATGCATTGATCGCGCTCGACGCAGAGCTGGCGGCAATGGATCTCGGTTGTCATGTGGCCGGAAAAGCCGCGAAAATCGCAGACGCGCTGGCGATCCTGAGTTCCAAAACCGTTGATGCGGCGATCATTGATTACGACCTGCTGGACGGCACCAGCGAGCCCGTGGCGCAAGCTCTGGCCAGCCGCAACATTCCATTCGTTGTGGTATCGGCGATGCCGCGCGACTTCATGATGGAGCGTGGCTTCTCGCCGGCTCAGCTGGCGGCCAAGCCTGCCGACTTTACCTCGGTCATTGCAGATCGCCTGCTCGGGCAGGAGACGCGGGTCAGCGCGCTGGCCTGAGGCCCGTTGCTTCCAACATGCCCTTCTTCTTGGCCGCATAGTAATACCCGCGGCGGTAATAGCGTGTCGCCAGTTTTGGGTCTCCTCCCGCCACCATATAGGCGCCGGCGAGATATTTGACGGCAAACTCAAGATTGACCTTCGGGTCCAGCAATCCCTCGTTCGAACCCTTGTAGCCCATGGTCCGTGCCGTCCGCGGGTCGATCTGCATCAAGCCCATATAGGGGCCGTTGCGGGCAGCAGGGTTGAAATTGCTTTCTCGCGCAACCGTGGCCCGCACCAGCGTTTCGGGCACGTGGTGCACGCCGGCATAATAGCTGATCAGGGCGTCGACATCGCCTGTGTGAGGTTCCTCGGCTGCCTGAAGAGCCGGCCTGCTGGCCACTTCGGGCGATTTTGACATAGCCGCGCACCCCGCCAGTGACAGTGCCAAAAACATTGGAATGACCAGAAAATGTCGTCTCGCCATACCGGCCGATCCTGAATTCGCAAATGGGGCGCCAGTCATTCTTTTAAATTTGGGCATTCCTGTGGCTGCTCCATTGTGTGTCCGTTGCCCCGGCGCCACTACCCGCCTCCAATATATTAGTTTCCGCAAGAACATCGGCATTCTCTTGGTCGCAGACTTGCAAGAGATGGAGCCGACCGGTATCCGCAATTCTGGGGGCGTGATTCGGTTTGGAATCCAATGACGCCATTTGGAAAATTGCTCATCGTATTGTCGATCGGCCTGCTGGCTGCCTGCAGCGGCGGCGGGGGGAATGGAAACGGCAACAGCACCGGCCAGGGCTCCCAGGCCGTAGACAGCAACTGGATGTCGGCGAAGCTATTCCGGACATTTCAATAGCGCTGCAGCATCGGCGTATCGACAGTCGGCTGAGTTCAAATTCGCCGATATCGACTGCGCCTATTATGCCTGCGCCAGCAGTGGTGCGCCCGGTAGCGCCAACCAGTCCAACCCTTACGGACTGATCAAGCTGCAGTTCGCGCACACCGCGGGACTGCGCGGCGCCGGCAAGACCATTGCGATTGTCGATGATGGATTGCTGATCACGCATCGGGAATTCTCCGGAAAAACGATCACTACTTACGGAACCGTCCCGGTCTTCAATCATGGCACGCACGTGGCTGGTCTTGCTGCAGCCAACGATGATGGCCTGGGCATGATGGGTGTTGCGCCCGACGCAAATCTGCACATGACCTCGTTCAGCCCGTCCGGAGGCGGGACTGTCGACTTCCCCAATCTGGTAGGCGGCACAAATGCGGCCGCAGCTTTGGGTGCCGTCGCGCAGAACAACAGCTGGGGCTTCAACAAGGACCCACAGCTTCTCGCCAATTATCTTGCGTCACATCCCTCTGCGAGTCTTGCGCAGGGCATGCAAGCCCAGATCGGCTACAGCAGTTCCGATCTGAATAATTATCTGAACGCGCTCCGCAATTTCGAGAATAGCGGCGTCGTCGTCTATGCCGTGACGAACGATGACACTTTCGCCAACGGATCCATGATGGCCAGCCTGCCAGCCTTCAACTCCTCTTTGGCGAAGGCCTGGATTTCCGTCGTCAACGGCTATTACGAGACTGACGCAAACGACAACATAACGACGGCAGTCCGTATCTCGGGTCAGTGCGGTTATGCCGCTCCCTTCTGCCTCGCTGCGGACGGCATGACGATCTCGTCCGAGGCCGCGTCCAATACTGATTATGATTTCGGCACCGGCACCTCCTATGTCGCGCCGCAGGTCTCGGGCGCCGTGGCCTTGATCGCCCAGGCATTCCCAAACCTGACGCCCGAACACTGGGCCGACCGGCTGTTGGCCAGCGCCAACAATTCCTGGTTTTCCGCCCAGGGAGTGTCCGTCGATGGCAGCGTCGATTTCGGCAATGGCGTCACTCATGCCTATTCGAAGGAATGGGGGCATGGCGTCCTCGACATCAAGGCCGCCCTGAGCCCGATCGGGAGCCTGTCCGTGCTCTCCGGCGCCAATGTCGCCTCGTCGGAACGGGTGCCGTTGAATGCGGCCGCGCTCAACACGCCCGCGACCTATGGCGACGGCCTGAAGGCAGCGCTCGATGGACAGAACTTCGTGGTCTTTGACGCGCTGAATGGTGATTTCGCTACCAATGCCGGCGATTTCGTTCGCCCGCAGGTGCAGAACCTTGCTCTCGACCTGCCGGCGGCGCAGTTGGCGTCCGGAACAAGTACTGCATTCATGCCCTTTGGCGATGCCACCGATCTGAGCTTCAGCCAGACAGGGGCTGCCGCCGCCGATGACGAGGCGTGGCATACGACTTTTGGCTTTACGCGCGACATGTCCACCCGGATGGGCCGAAAGACAGCGGCAGGCCGGACCTCGGTGTTTTCGCTTGCCCAGGACAGCCTCGCGATGTCGGCGTCACGCGATTTTGGTCCGGTCAACGTCGAATTTCTCGGCTTCACGGCCACCCACGCCGGTCTGCAGGACGCCGCAATGTCCGGTGCGGGCGTCCGGCTTGGCTTCGCCGTCGGATCGGGACAGGTAACGGCCTCGCTGGGGCAGATGGCGGAGCAGGGTGCTGTGCTTGGCATGCGCTCCAATGACGCCTTCGATTTCGGCGGGACCACGGCGATCACGGCCTTCCGGACCGATTTTGAGCAACCTCTGAATGAAAGGCTGAGCGCTTTTGCGGGGTTCGAATATGGATTTGCCAGAAGCGGGGCCGGGGGACTGATCGCGGACGGCTCGGCGCTCGGCTTCACCGGTTTTCGCACCGGGGTCACCGCACGCGATGTACTTGTCACCGATGCCGAGCTGACACTTGCTCTGTCTCAGCCGCTCCGCCTCGAATCGGGCGTCCTGGCCATGCGCCTGCCTTCGGGCCGCACCCGCGACGGCACGATTACCTATGCCGACGTGCAAACACCCTTGACGCCTTCGGGCCGTGAAACGGACATCTCGCTGGACTACGTCATGCCGTTCGGAGAGGACGGGACATGGTCGTTCAGCGCCCTTTATGCGATGGATGCCGGGCACGTGAAAGGCGCCCAACGGGGTGCCATTGCGGGTGGTATCAAGCAGAAGTTCTAGGCCGTTCGCTGGTTAGTGCGTCCAGGGGATGCGGCGGTCATGCCGGAAATTGTCGGAATAGGAGACGCGCTTCGGCGTCGATTCGTGCACCGGCTGCACGGTGTAAGCAATTCCGACCTTGCGGGCATAGGCCTCTGCGGCCTCGAGCGTATCGAAGGACAAGCGTACCTGGCGGGAGGTGTCGGTGGAGGACGTATAACCCATCAGCGGCTCGACTTCCTGCGGGGTTTCCGGCTCGTGCACCAGCACCCATTGCTTGGTCTTGGCTTTTCCCGACTGCATTGCATTGCGTGACGGGCGATAGATACGAGCGACCATAATGCGTCCTTGTCCGCTTTCGTCACGGCCGGAAAGGCTCGCGGATCCGCTAAAGCCGCCCGGCCATTCGTTCAGTTCCGATATCGGGCGGCAACGGGCTTCGTTTGTTGCAACACGACCCGAGTCCTCGACAGCCCGCACAAAACCCGGCGGGCGCCGGACTGTCAAGCCAGTTCCAAATGCTCGCCGCCAGATGACGCCATCGTGGATGCCGAATTGCACCTCCTTCAGCTTGTCCACAAAGTGGAGAGTCGACGAAGTCTCACCGAAGCAAAACGCCCGATCGATCGTTGAGCGGCCGGTACCCTGCCCTTCGGGACCTCGCCACTGAGCCGACGGCGCCAGTTGACTTCGTGCCGCCGCTTGGCTTTACACCTTGAACCCGCATCTTTCCCCGACCTGCCGCTGGCCGGTCCTTGCCTTTTGGAAGCGCCTTCATGATCGACAAGACCTACGACCCCACAACAGTCGAACAGCGCATCTATCAGCAATGGGTGGATGCCGGCGCGTTTGCAGCCGGCGCCGGCGCCAAGCCAGGTGCGGACAGTTTCTCCATCGTCATTCCGCCGCCCAATGTCACGGGGTCCCTTCACATCGGGCATGCGCTCAACAACACGCTGCAGGACATCCTGATCCGCTTTGAGCGCATGCGCGGCAAGGATGTTCTGTGGCAGCCGGGCATGGATCACGCTGGCATCGCCACCCAGATGGTGGTCGAACGTCAGCTGATGGAGCGTCAGCAGCCGGGCCGACGCGAGATGGGGCGCGAAGCTTTCATCAAGCGCGTCTGGGAATGGAAAGAGGAAAGCGGCGGCACCATTCTCAACCAGCTGCGCCGGCTGGGGGCGTCCTGTGACTGGTCGCGCGAACGCTTTACCATGGACGAGGGGCTGTCCCGCGCCGTCCTCAAAGTCTTCGTCGAGCTCTATAAAAAAGACCTCATCTACCGCGCCAAGCGGCTGGTGAACTGGGATCCGCAGTTTCAGACAGCCATCTCCGATCTCGAAGTCGAGAACATCGAGGTCGACGGCCATATGTGGCATTTCAAATACCCGCTGGCCGGTGGCGAAACCTACACCTATGTTGAAAAGGACGCGGATGGAAACGTCGTGCTCGAGGAGGAGCGCAACTACATCTCCATCGCGACCACGCGCCCTGAGACCATGCTGGGTGACGGCGCGGTTGCCGTCCATCCCGATGATGAGCGCTATGCACCGATCGTCGGCAAGCTTTGCGAAATTCCGGTCGGACCCAAAGAACATCGCCGCCTGATCCCCATCGTTACCGATGAATACCCCGACCCGGAATTCGGCTCGGGCGCGGTCAAGGTGACCGGTGCGCATGACTTCAACGACTATGAGGTCGCCAAGCGCAACCATCTGCCGATGTATGCGCTGTTCGATGAGCAGGCGTCCCTGCGCGCCGACGGCGCTCCCTATGCCGAGCAGGCAGCCATCGCCCAGGAGATTGCCGAGGGCAAGCGGGATTTCGACGAGCAGCAGATTGCGGCGATCAACATCGTGCCGGACGAATATCGCGGTCTCGATCGCTATGTGGCGCGCAAGCGGATCGTCGAGGCGATCACTGCCGAAGGACTGGCGGTCACCACGAAGGACGAAGAGGGCAACGACATCCCCTTTGTCGAAAACAAGAAGATCATGCAGCCCTTTGGCGACCGCTCAAAGGTCGTCATCGAGCCGATGTTGACCGACCAATGGTTCGTGCGCGCCGATGTGTTGGCCAAGCCAGCGCTCGCCTCCGTGCGCGAAAAACGCACCCAGTTCGTACCGAAGACTTGGGAGAACACCTATTTTGCCTGGATGGAGAACATCCAGCCTTGGTGCATCTCCCGCCAGCTCTGGTGGGGTCACCAGATTCCGGCGTGGTATGGCCCCGATGGCGAGGTCTTCGTCGAACTGAACGAAGAGGCTGCCATTGCATCGGCAGAGAAACACTATGGAAAGCGGGTCGAACTGACCCGCGACGAGGACGTGCTCGACACCTGGTTCTCCTCGGCCTTGTGGCCGTTTTCGACCCTCGGCTGGCCCGAAGAGACGCCCGAGCTGAAGAAATATTACCCTACCAGCGTGCTCGTGACCGGCTTCGACATCATCTTTTTCTGGGTTGCCCGCATGATGATGGCGGCGCTGGAGTTCACCGGCACCGAGCCCTTCCACACCGTCTATGTCCATGCGCTCGTTCGTGACGAGAAGGGGCAGAAGATGAGCAAATCCAAGGGCAACGTCATAGACCCCCTGGTGCTGGTCGATGATTACGGCGCCGATGCGGCCCGCTTCACCCTCGCCGCCATGGCCGCGCAGGGCAGGGACCTCAAGCTCGCCATGAGCCGCGTCGAGGGCTATCGCAACTTTGTCACCAAGCTCTGGAATGCCGCGCGTTTCCTGGAGATGAACGAATGCGAGCGCCGCGAAGGCTTCGATCCGAAATCCGTCCAACAACCGCTCAACCAGTGGATCATCGGCTCCACCGCACGCGCCGTCGATGCCCTCACCAAAGGCATCGAGGAGTACAAGTTCAACGAAGCTGCAAATGCCGCCTATGACTTCGTCTGGGGCACGTTCTGCGACTGGTATGTCGAACTCGCCAAGCCCGTTCTGACCGGCGAGGACGACGCAGCCAGGGCCGAGACGCGCGCCGTCGGCGCCTTTACGCTTGACCAGATTCTCAAGCTCCTGCATCCCTTCATGCCGTTCGTGACCGAAGAACTCTGGGCCGAAACTGCCAAGGGCGCGGCACGCGAGAACATGCTCATCCTGACAGAGTGGCCGAACATGGCGGGCATGGAGGTGCCGGAGGCGGATAGCGAACTCGATTGGCTTGTTGCCGCCATATCGGGCATACGCTCGGTGCGGGCCGAAATGAATGTACCGGCCGGTGCCAAGATCCCGCTGGTGATCGTCGGCGCCAATGTCGAGACGCGCGCCCGCATTGCCACCCATGCAGCGGCCATCGAACGTCTCGCCCGTATCGAGACGATGGAGTTTGCCGACACCGTTCCGGGAGGCTCGGCGCAAATCATAGTCGGCGAGGCAACCTTTGCCTTGCCGCTTGAAGGCATCATCGACATTGCGGCCGAGCAGGCGCGGCTCAAGAAGGATATCGGCAAGCTGGACGATGAGATTGGCAAGATCGACAAGAAGCTCGGCAATGCGCAATTCATGTCCAAGGCGCCCGAAGAGGTCGTCGAGGAACAGCGCAGCCGCCGCGAAGAAGCCGTCGACCGCCGAGGGCGGATTGAGGCTGCACTAAAGAGGTTGAGCTAGCCGCAAGGGCCTTGAGCAGAGCAAGATGACGGAAATCCCGCAGTCGACGCAGCCCCAGCCGGCCCCTCCACCAGAGGCAGGCGCAGCCGTGCTCGACCTGGATGGCAAAGGCGGGATTTTACCCGAGGGTGCGCTTTCCGCACCCGGCGGCAATTATCCGTCAAAGGCGTTCCGTTTGGTCGTGGGATCCATCCGCTCAGAGGTATTCGCGAACTGGCTGAAAGAGCAGTTGCCTCCGCTTGAGTTCGAGCAGATGACCAATGCTTCTTCCGGGCCGCGTTGCCATGCTCTGGAGGACAGGGCGATCGTTGTCATGCGCGTCGTGTCTTCGGGGTCCGGGGAAGATGTCGGTCGAAGGCTGGTTACCATGCTGCTGCAAAAAGGGCTGGTGATCGTCGCTTCCGACCTGAAGGTGACCGAATTGCTGGGCCTCAAGAACGCCGAAAACTCCCGCTTTGCCCCGACATCGCCTGCCGACCTTGTCGCGCGGCTGGCATTGCGGGCGCTTGAGCGCCTGGAGCCGCACATCGAGAGGCTGGGGGACCGGCTCGACGATCTCGAGGAAGGCCTTGAAAAGGGCGCCGATGGCGGCGAAGGGCACAAGCTTGCTCGGTTTCGCCGCAACCTCATCCGCTTCCGGCGGCTCATCTGGCCGCTGCGGGATGTGATCGACACGCTCGAGATCGAGGATTTGCCCTTCTTCTCGAAACGCGATCGGGTCCGCTTGCGGGAAGCGGGCTTCCGGGCCGCTCGGCTGGGCGAGGAATTGCAGATACTGTCCGAGCGCGGCGGCCTGATCCATGAGCAGTTGCTCGATGCCCGCTCGGATCAGATGAACCGGACCATTTTGGTTCTGACGGCATTCACGACGCTTTTCATGCCGCTGACGCTGGTGACCGGCATTTTGGGCATGAACGTGCCTATTCCTTTCCAGAATGCGCCTTGGGCTTTCGGAGGGGTCATGCTTGCCATGATCGTCGTCGCCGTCGCGCAGACCATGTGGTTCCGGAAGCGCCGCTGGTTCTGAGGCCGAGATCAGTCCTGCGAGGGGCTAGTTGTATCCCTGCAACACAGACGTGAAAGCGTCGTCGGCCGCCAAGTGTAAACTCTTCGGTCATTGCTCGCGCCACAATCTTACCTCAAACGAAGCAAAGAACGCGGGCGGGGCGGCGACAGTAGGCGTGCCGGAAGGCGAAATCATCGCCAGCCGAGTGTCAGTCTTGATCTCCGCCCTTGCGCCCTGCCTTGGGGCCGATAAAAGCATCCTGTAACAGGATCAAAGCCTTGTCGGCTTCAACAGGAGGAAGTGGATCGATGGACGGCAATTACGTGGACAAATCTCGGCTGCCAAGTCGGCATGTGACGGAAGGTCCGGAGCGCGCACCGCACCGTTCCTACCTCTATGCCATGGGGCTGACCTCCGAGCAAATTCACCAGCCGCTCGTCGGCGTGGCAACGGCCTGGAACGAGGCTGCGCCCTGCAACATCTCGCTGGGCCGGCAGGCGCAGGCGGTCAAGAAGGGCGTGGCGTCCGCCAAGGGCACGCCGCGCGAATTCACCACCATCACGGTGACGGACGGCATGGCCATGGGGCACGCCGGCATGAAGTCGTCGCTTGCCTCGCGCGATGTGATCGCAGACAGCGTGGAGCTGACCATGCGCGGCCACTGCTATGATGCGATGGTGGCGATGGCCGGATGCGACAAGTCGCTGCCGGGCATGATGATGTCGATGCTGCGCCTCAATGTACCCTCGATCTTCATCTATGGTGGGTCCATACTTCCGGGCAAGTACAAGGGCCGCGAAATCGTGGTGCAGGATTTGTTCGAGGCTGTCGGCCTGCATTCGGTCGGCAAAATGGACGATCAGACGCTCGACGAAATGGAGCGCGTCGCCTGTCCGACCGCCGGCTCCTGTGGGGGACAGTATACCGCCAACACAATGGCCATGGTGGCCGAGGCGATCGGGCTGGCTTTGCCGTATTCCTGTGGCGCGCCGGCCCCTTACGAAATCCGGGACAGCTTCTGCATGGCAGCTGGAGAACAGGTCATGCAGCTCCTGAAGCAGAATTTGCGTCCCCGCGATATCGCCACGCGCAAGGCCTTCGAGAACGCCGCGATGACGGTGGCCGCCACCGGTGGCTCCACAAATGCGGCCCTGCACCTGCCTGCCATGGCGCATGAGGCCGGGATCGAGTTCGACCTTTTCGATGTCGGCGAAATCTTCCGCAAGACGCCCTATATCGGCGACCTCAAGCCGGGCGGAAAATATGTCGCCAAGGACATGTTCGAAGCCGGGGGTATCCCGCTCGTCATGAAGGCGCTGCTCGATGGCGGCTATCTGCACGGCGACTGCATGACCGTGACCGGCAAGACTGTTGCCGAAAACCTCGCAAACGTGCCCTGGAACGACCAGCAGGACGTCATCCGCCCTACCTCCAATCCGATCACGCCAACAGGTGGTGTGGTCAGTCTCCGCGGCAATCTGGCGCCCGATGGAGCCATCGTTAAGGTCGCGGGGCTCAAGAACCAGCGTTTTGTCGGCCCGGCGCGCGTCTTCGACAACGAGGAAGAGTGCTTCGCCTGCGTGGACAAGAAGCTCTACAAGGAAGGCGATGTCCTCGTCATCCGCTATGAGGGCCCCAAGGGCGGCCCGGGAATGCGCGAGATGCTGTCGACCACTGCCGCGCTTTACGGTCAGGGAATGGGCGACAAGGTTGCGCTGATCACCGATGGTCGCTTCTCCGGCGCCACGCGCGGCTTCTGCATCGGCCATGTTGGTCCGGAAGCGGCCGTTGGCGGCCCAATCGCGCTGGTGCGCGATGGCGACATGATCACCCTTGACGCAACGACCGGGGAAATTTCGGTCGACGTGTCCGAGGACGAGTTCGCTCGCCGCAAGGCGGAGTGGAAACCGCGCGAGACCGAATATGGGTCTGGCGCGATCTGGAAGTATGCGCAGCTGGTTGGGCCGGCACGCTACGGCGCGCTGACCAATCCTGGAGCCAGCGGCGAGAAGGAGTGCTATGCGGACATATAATGTCCATTCGGCCATAAGGCTTGTCGCCCTTTGCGCTGCGCTCATGACCGGCGCGGCTTTTGGCCCCGCCTATGCCCAGCAGGCGTCGGCAGCTGAAAAGCTGCTGCCGCCTCTGGACGGTCCCGCGGCCAAGGGAATGCCGGCCAAGCCGCTTCTGCCGCCCGCCGAAATTCCGGTTGGCAAGCAGACCGCGGCCGTTGTCGCCCCTCTTCAGGCGAGTGCGCCAGCGACAGCTGCCGATGCAGCCCTGGCCATGGCCAACATGTTCGATGGCGCCGGGGGTGGTGTCTCGAGCAGCGACCTGTTGTCCGCGCTGCAAAGCGCTGCCGATGCAGGTCAACCCATCGCCATGTGGCGGCTCGGCGTCATGTATGAAAACGGTGAGGGCGTCGAAAAGGACCAATTGAGGGCCTTCGGCTATTTCTCCCGCATCGCCAACGAGCACGCCAACACGCCGCCGCGGTCCCTCGAGGCGGACATTGTGGCGCAATCCTTCATCAAGATGGGCGATTACTACCGCGTCGGCCTGCCGGACGCCGGAATCAAGGCCGATAGCGATCGCGCCGAGGCGCTGATGCTGCATGCCGCCACCTATTTCGGTGATGCCGATGCCCAATACCGCGTCGGCGAACTTTACCTGCAGGAAGATGGGCTGGGCGTGAATGCGCTGCAGAGTGCCCGCTGGCTCTCCCTTGCTGCCCGGAAGGGTCATGTTGCCGCGCAGGCAAGGCTCGGCGATCTGCTGTTCAACGGGCAGGGGATAGAGCCGCAGCCGGTGGAAGGCTTGATGTGGCTCATCGTCGCTCACAAGCACTGCATCGGCACGGCAGATGAGAAATGGGTCACTGATCTGCTTGATCAGGCCATGTCCATCGCAACTGCAGATCAGCGCAAACAGGCGCAGGAGGCCGCGGACGTGGTCGACGGCGAAATCGCGGCCCGCTAGGCCCATAGGGCGCAATAGTGCGGGAAACGCTGAACTTGACCGCTACGCGCCACATTGCAGCCGATATACTGCTTAAACAGGGCGTGCCACCGGCAATTCCCGCTCGGTGGTATTTCGGCATGGGCGCAGCGCGGCTTGGTGGCAGCAGTCATAGGGGAATCTGAAATCGAGGTCGGACAGCCTGCGCGCACGGGCCCGCTTGGGCGCGCGCATCCTGCTGTGGCTGTTCGGCATCCCCGCGGTTCTCATACTTGTACTTTTCTTCCGGCTGCTCATGGGGCCGCTGCAGGTGCCGTACCTGACCGATCAGGCCGAGCAGGCGGTTCGCGGCAGCTTGCCAGCCGACGCCGATCTCAATCTCGGACCGGCGGCCCTTGCGCTCGACAGCTGGTTTCGCCCGGTCGTCAAATTCGCACCCGTCCAGTTCACCGACAATGCGACCCGCGCAACCGTTGTCATGGACAGTCTCACCGTTGGCTTTTCACCTGTGCTGGCCTTGTTCGGACAGCCGGGAGCAACCGTCACGCTGGTGCATCCCCAACTGCAGGTGGTTCAGGATCTTTTTGGCCAGCGACTGGCCAGCTTCGAAGTGGTCAACGACCCCGATGGCGGCCCCACCGTAAAAATTCTCGAGGGCAGTCAGGTGTTTCCGTCGGTCCGCATCGGCTCGGACGGGCTGCAGGTCAAGGGATCTCTTCCCCCCGGCAGCGACGGAAAGGGGCTGCGCTCCGACAATGAGTGGCTGATCAACACCTTCGAGTCGGCGGAAGCCTCCCTGAAAAATCTCATCTCCCTGGCCGGCCAGGGAAAGTTCTCCCGGCTTCGGATCGTCGATGGAGAGCTTCAGCTCCATGATACGGTTTACGGCCTTCTGCGGGATTTTTCGGCCCTTTCCTTCGAGATCACGCCGCGCCCGAATGATGAGCCGACCCGCGGCAGGTTCTCGGCCGATCTTGCTGGACGCACCATCACCGGCGAGTTCGAACGCAGCCTGGATACAACTGGCGCCCCCACGCTCTCCGCAGATGTCGAAAATCTCGATTTTGCCGCTCTGCTGCCTTTTCTGGACGATCCGGACGGCCTTCTGGCCATTCGGGGTGCCGGCCGGCTCGAGAGCCGGGTCAATTACGACGGCACCGGGCAGAAGGTGCTGGGCGGGATCTTCGATGTCGGGCTATCGAGCGCCGATTTGCGCATTCGCGATGATTATTATCCGCTGTCGGCGTCCGATATCCATGTCAACTGGCGCCCTGATCTTTCGCGATTTGATTTCCAGGATGTCAAGCTCGCGGCGGCCGGCAGTTCCGCCACGCTCGGCGGATCGTTCGTGCTCGGTCTGGATGATGTCTACGGGCCGACGCTCGGCATGTCCCTCAGGGCCACCGATGTGTCCCTCAATCCAGGTGATGTTGAAGGGGAGGGGCTCCCGTTCGATGAAATCACCTTTGCCGGCTGGTCAGCTCCTCTTTATGGGGCTGTGGGCATTGATCGGCTGGTCGTAAGCCGGCCTGGTGTCGAGCTGCGCGGCAAGGGCAGACTGGACCTGCTGCGTAGTGGAGCCGGCATTGACATGCAGATCGGAGGCGAGGGGGCCACAGCCGACGACATCAAGCGGCTCTGGCCCTATTTCCTCGCTACCGAGGCCCGCCAATGGTTCGTCGATAACGTTTCCAGCGGCAAGGTGCGCGACGCGAATATGAAGTTCGATTTTCCTGTCGGCACCCTGCCCATGGACAATGAGGACCACCACATCCCGATTCCCAAAGGGGCACTCAGCATCGATGTGGTCGGCACCAATCTCAGCTTTACCCCGGTCCCCGGAATGGACCCTGTGCCGGTCGATGGCGAAACGCGCCTCAAGGTACGCGATGCCAAGACATCGATTGGACTTGATGGCGGTGTGCTGGAGACAGGCAAGGGCCCGGTGACGCTGACCGCCGGAGCCGTTCTTATTGATGCCTCGAACCCCAGTGAGACGGTCTTCGAACTCTCGGGCGATGTAGCAGGAACGATTCCCGCTGCCGTGGCTCTGACCCGGCAAAGAGCTCCAGGCGCTCTGGCGGGCAGCGATCTGCCATTGGACGTGAATGCGCTGCATGGCACGGTAGATGGCACCGTTCTGGCCACTATCGTCCGCCAGGCTTCAGGTGACGTGAAGAGCATCGACTACGCCACACATGGCAAAATCTCCGGTTTTGGCAGCACGGAAAAGATTTCCTCGCGCAGCATTGATGAAGGTGAGCTCACCTTTAGCGTTACGCCCGCAGGCTACCATGTGGCGGGCACCGCCCTTCTCGACGGCCTGCCCGCCGAGCTTCTTGTCGACGGCAAGATGGACGAGGCGCCGGAACTGCACGTCGCCTCGTCGATCAATGCATCTGAATTCTCCAAATTCGGCTTTGACGTCAGCCAGTTCCTCTCGGGCGATGTCCGCTTTGTCGGCAAGCCAATGGAAGATGGCAGTTTGCAGCTGGCGGTGGACCTGTCGCAGGCCGAGCTGACCATTAAGGATCTGGGTCTGTCCAAACCCAAGGGCGTGCAGGGTAAGTTGACTGCCGCCATCATGCAGAAGGGCAAAACTACCGAGGTCAGCCAGATCACGCTCGATTTTGGCACCGTAAGCCTTAAGGGAGATCTCGTCTGGGATGAGGACACTGGCCTCAAATCAGCTGAATTGACCGATTTCGCCCTTTCCCCCGGCGACAGCGCACAGGTGATGCTCAAACCGACCGATACCGGCTATGCCATCAATGTGAGCGGGAACCAGCTCGACCTGAAACCGCTGCTCAAGCGGTTCTTTGCCCTCGACAAGAGCTCGACAGGCGGCCCCACGGCGACAGCGATAGACCAGACACTGACCTTGGATGTGAGCCTCAAGCGGGCCTTGGGCTTTTATCGGGCGACGGCCTACAACCTGGAGGCGAACCTGTCGCTCAAGGGCGAGGATTTGCAGGGCATCTCGCTGCAGGCCCAGTTCGCCGAAAACAATTCGGTCTCCATCACCACCAACCCGGCGCGCACAGGCAAGGTCATGACCGCCGCTTTCAACGATCTTGGAACATTGTTGCGGTTTGCAAATGTCTATCCGCGCCTCGTCGGCGGGAGCGGCAGTCTGGTCATGACCAGCAACACGGAAAACAAGACCGATGTCGGCCAATTGCGTCTGCGTGATTTTGCCTTGGTTGATGAGGGCAATGTGGCTGAGGTTCTCGGCTCCCACAAGGATTCCAAACAACTCATCTCCCAGCAGAACCGGCTCGATTTTACCCGCGCCCGCGCCAGCTTCGTGCGCACACCCGACCGCATCGAAGTGACCGACGGCATCATCAATGGCCCGTCCGTCGGGGGCACCATTCGCGGCTTCATCTACACATCGAGCCGGCGCTACGACCTGACCGGCACCTATGTGCCGCTTGTTCGGGCTCAACAATATCTTCCAGAAGGTGCCGCTGCTGGGACGCATTCTCGGCGGCAGGGACGGCGAGGGCCTTGTAGGCGTTACTTTCGCCATTCGCGGCGATCTCGACAACCCGCAGTTCCTCGTCAACCCAGCCTCGATTCTGTTGCCGGGCGTCTTCCGGGCCCTGATGGAGTTCCGCTCGCATGACGAGCCGCCTCCAGCCGAAATCCCCTCAGCGGCCGAGTAGGTGATGCGGCCGGAATTGGAAACGGCGGAACGGGTTGGGTCCGACTGAAACGATGGCCGGGCGTTTAGACCGGCCGCAGCAGCACGTGCTTCTTCTTGCCGACTGAGAGCTTGATCACGCCCTCGGGCAGCAGGTCCGCCTCTGTCAGCGTCCGGCGCTCGTCGCTCAGCGCCTGATCGTTGAGCTTGAGCGCGCCCGCCTGGATGTGCCGGCGCGCTTCGCCGTTCGAGCGCGGCAAGCCCGGCGGTCACGAAGGCGGCCAGCATGCCCATGCCGGCGTCGAGTTCGCCGCTGCGGGACGTCGACCGTCGGCAGCGACAGGTCGAGCGCGCCCGTCCTCGAAGGTCGCGCGCGGCGGTCTCGGCCGCCTGCTCGGCGGCTTCGCGGCCGTGGACGATGGCCGTCACTTCGGTGGCGAGGATCTTCTTGGCCTCGTTGAGCTCGGCACCTGCGCACGATGCCGGGCGATCTCGTCGAGCGGCAGGCGGGTGAAGATCTTGAGGAACTGCTCGACATCGGCATCCTCGGTATTGCGGAAATACTGCCAGAAATCGTAGGGGCTGAAGAGGTCGCCGTTGAGCCAGACGGCGCCGGAGGCGGACTTGCCCATCTTCTGCGCCGGAAGCGGTGGTCAGCAGCGGCGTGGTCAGCGCGTAGAGCTGCGGGCCGCCCATGCGGTGGCCGAGGTCGACGCCGTTGATGATGTTGCCCCACTGGTCCGAGCCGCCCATCTGCAGCACGCAGCCGTAGCGCCGGTTGAGCTCGACGAAGTCGTAGCCCTGCATGATCATGTAGTTGAATTCGAGGAAGCTCAGCGACTGCTCGCGGTCGAGCCGCAGCTTGACGCGAGTCGAAGCTGAGCATGCGGTTGACCGAGAAATGCCGGCCGACATCGCGCAGGAACTCGACATAGTTGAGCTTCAGCAGCCAGTCGGCATTGTTGACCATGATGGCGTCGGTTGGGCCGTCGCCATAGTCGAGGATGCGGCCGTAGACGCGCTTGATGCTCTCGATATTGGCGTCGATCTGCTCGACGCGTCAGCAGCTGGCGCTGGTCGTCGCGGAAGGACGGGTCGCCGACCATGGAGGTGCCGCCGCCCATCAGGCTGATCGGCCGGTGGCCGGTCTCCTGCAGCCAGTAGAGCATGGTGACGGTGATCAGGTTGCCGATATGGATGCGCGGTCGCCGTGGCGTCGTAGCCGACATAGCCGGTGATCGTGCTCCTTGGCGGCGAGCGCGTCGAGCCCCTCGGGATCGGAGATCTGGTGGATGAAGCCGCGCTCGTCGAGCACGTTGAGGAAATCGGACTTGTACTTGGTCATCTGGTGCTCACGCCCTCGTGGTTCGACAGGCTCACCATGAGGGCTGCTGGACCCGGTGCATGCAAGGACCTCATCCTGAGCCTGTCGAAGGTCGAGGTCCGGGCGCCGATGTGCGCTACCGCCCCCCGCCGGCGGCGATCTCGGCGCGGCGACGGTCGAGATACTCGGCGCAGCGCTCGATCAGCTCGTCGACCTTGTCCTCGAAGAAGTGGTTGGCGCCTTCGCACGATCTGCTGCTCGATGGTGATGCCCTTCTGCGTCTTGAGCTTGTCGACCAGCTTCTGCACCGAGGCGGGCGGCGCCACCCGGTCCTTGTCGCCATGAATGATCAGGCCCGAGGAGGGGCAGGGGGCGAGGAACGAGAAATCGTAGAGGTTTTCCGGCGGGCGCGACCGAGATGAAGCCCTCGACCTCCGGGCGGCGCATCAGCAGCTGCATGCCGATCCAGGCGCCGAAGGAAAAGCCGGCGATCCAGCAGCCGCGGCTTTCGCGGTTGAGCGACTGCAGCCAGTCGAGCGCCGCCGCGGCATCGGACAGTTCGCCGACGCCGTGATCGAACAGGCCCTGCGAGCGGCCGACGCCGCGCGAATTGAAGCGCAGCACCGCGAACCCGCGCTGCGCGAACATGTAGAACAGGTGATAGACGATCTGATTGTTCATCGTGCCGCCGAACTCGGGATGCGGATGCAGCACGATGGCGATCGGCGCGTTGGGCTCCTTGCCCGGCTGGTAACGGCCTTCGAGGCGGCCCTCCGGCCCGTTGAAGATGACTTCTGGCATGACTGCTACTCCGTGACCCCGGTCGTCGACGACAAGCGGTGTGCGCAACGGACCAAGCCCGGCAGCGCGGCTTGACGAAAGCGCCGGCGCTTCCTAAAACAGGGCTCGGAAAATCAGTTTAGAATTATTCGAAACTGCGATTTTCGGCGCGCCACTGCCGGCGTATCTGGCGAGCGCTCTTGTAACGAAGGTGCGCGCGCGAAATTTCAAGAATTGTTTCGTGGCGGTTCGCGGCGCGACCGTTGCACGCGCCAGACAGGTGTTCAGATGATGGCACAGTCTGCGATCTATCTCGACCACAATGCCTCGGCGCCGCTGCTGCCTGAGGCGCGCGACGCGCGTTGTGGCTGCGCTGGCTCTGACGGCAACCCCTCTTCCGTGCATGCGCCACGGCCGGGCGCTGCGCGCGCTGATCGAAACGCGCGCGCGCACGGTTGCCGAAGCTGGCGGGCGCCGAGCGCGACCAGGTGGTGTTCACCGGCTCGGCGACCGAGGCGCATCACCCAGGCGATCGTCGGCGGCGCCAAGAGCGTTCGGGGTCGACGAGATCGTTGTCGGCGCCGGCGAGCACGCCGCGGTGCTGCAAGGCGGCCGAGGCGACGGGGCTGCCGGTCGTGCAAGCTGCCGCTACTGCGTCCGGCTCGATCGATCTGGAGGCGCTGGACGTCGAGTTGCAGCGCGCTGACTCGGCGAGCGCAAGCGGGCTGCTGGTCGCGGTGCACTGGGTCAACAACGAGACCGGCGTGGTCCAGCCGCTCGGCGCGATCGAGGCGCTGGTCGGCCCGACGCCGCATTACTGTTCGTCGATGCGGTGCAGGCTTTCGGCAAGCTGCCCCTCGAATTTTGCCGGCTCGCGCTGCCGATATGATGGCGATCAGCGGCCCACAAGATCGGCGGGCCGGCCGGTATCGGCGCGCTGCTGGTGAAGGCGCATTGCGACCGGTTCGGCTGATCCCCGGCGGCGGCCAGGAAAGGGCCGGCGCGGCGGCACCGAGGCGCGCGGCGCTGATCGCCGGCTTCGGCGCGGCGGCCAGAGGCGTTTCCGGACGCCTATGCTGCGTGCGCGATGTCGCGGACCTGCGCGGCGCATCTGAGGCAGAGCTGACGGCGTTTGGCGCCGGACGCGGTGATTTTCGGCGCAGATGCCGAACGGCTCGGCAATGTCAGCCAATTTCGCCGTGCCGGGCATCAAGGCGGCCGTCGGCCATGATGGCGCTCGACCTGATGGGCATGCCGGTGTCGTCAGGGTCGGCCTGCTCGTCGGGCAAGGTCGGCACGAGCCACGTGCTCGCGGCAATGGGCGTTCCGACGACGCTGGCCGAGTGCGCCCTGCGGGTCAGCCTCGGCTGGACTCGACACGAAGCTGACATCGAGGCCTTTCTTGCGGCCTTTGACGAAGATCGCTGGCGCGCCAGCGCGCCAGACACGGGCAGGCCGCCTGAAGGCGCTGCCGGACTAGGAGTGAACGAAATGGCGGATCATGCAGCAGATTCACTCGGGACAGCATTCCCGACGCTCAAGGAAGAGATCGATCACGAGACCGTCGAAAGGTCCTGGCGCTCGACGTCGACAAGTACAAATACGGCTTCGAGACGCTGATCGAGACCGACAAGGCCCCCAAGGGCCTCAACGAGGACACCATCCGCTTCATCTCGGCCAAGAAGGACGAGCCGCGAATGGATGCTCGACTGGCGGCTCGAGGCCTTCGGCGCTGGCAGACCATGCACGAGCCGACCTGGGCCAAGGTGCACTACCCCAAGATCGACTTCCAGGACATCTACTACTATTCGGCGCCCAAGAACGCATCCGGCCCCAAGAGCCTCGACGAGGTCGATCCCGAACTGCTCGACGATGTACGAAAAGCTCGGCGTGCCGCTGAAGGAGCGCGAGTCCTGGCCGGCGTCGAAGGCGGCCAGCGGGTGGCGCGTCGATGCGGTGTTCGATTCGGTCTCGGTGGTGACCACCTTCCGCGAGGAACTGGCCAAGCACGGCATCATCTTCTGCTCGATCTCGGAGGCGATCCGCGAGCATCCCGAGCTGGTGCAGAAATATCTCGGCTCGGTCGTGCCGGTCTCCGACAATTTCTACGCGACGCTCAATTCGGCGGTCTTCACCGACGGCTCGTTCGTGCTACATCCCCAAGGGCGTGCGCTGCCCGATGGAGCTGTCGACCTATTTCCGCATCAACGAGAAGAAGACCGGCCAGTTCGAGCGCACGCTGATCATCGCCGACGAGGGCTGCCTATGTGAGCTATCTCGAAGGCTGCACGGCGCCGATGCGCGACGAGAACCAGCTGCACGCCGCCGTGGTCGAGCTGGTGGCGCTCGACGACGCCGAGATCAAGTACTCGACGGTCCAGAACTGGTACCCGGGCGACAAGGACGGCAAGGGCGGCGTCTACAATTTCGTCACCAAGCGCGGCGACTGCCGGGGCGACCACTCCAAGATTTCCTGGACGCAGGTCGAGACCGGCTCGGCCATCACCTGGAAATATCCGAGCTGCATCCTGCGCGGCGACGACATCGCGCGGCGAGTTCTATTCGATCGCCATTTCCAACGGCTATCAGCAGATCGACAGCGGCACCAAGATGACTGCATCTGGGCAAGAACACGTCGAGCCGGATCATCTCCAAGGGCATCGCCGCCGGGTTTTCGGACAACACCTATCGCGGCCTGGTCTCGGCGCATGCGCAAGGCCAAGAACGCGCGCAACTTCACCCAGTGCGACAGCCTGCTGATCGGCGACAAGTGCGGCGCGCACACCGTGCCCTATATCGAGAGCCGCAACTCCACGCGCGGTGTTCGAGCACGAGGCGACGACGTCGCAAGATCTCGGACGACCAGATGTTCTACTGCCAGCAGCGCGGGCTGAACGAGGAGGAGGCGGTGGCGCTGATCGTCAACGGCTTCGTCGCGCGACGTGCTGCAGCACCTGCCCATGGAGTTCATGGTCGAGACGCAGAAGCTGATCTCGATCTCGCTCGAGGGGAGCGTTGGATAGTGGACGTCTTCGCCACGCTCCTGCTGGCGCTGGTCGTCGGCGTCGCGGGCGGCGCCTTCACCTGGCGCCGGGTGAAGGGCAGGGCGACGACATCCCGGACATTGGCATCGGCGCCGGCGTATCGCCGCATCGCCGTCGTGATCCGCTATTTCTTCTGGTGATCCATGGCTGACAAACCGTGTCAACATCGTGATCGAGCTGGCCACGACAAGATTGGTCGCTCTACGATGGCGTGACGCGCGCATCGGCCAATGATCGGGGCCAACTCGGCATCTATCGAAGTGCCGCCCGGCAAGTCCGCCTGTCCCTTCCACAACCATCACGTCGAGGACGAGATGTTCATCATCCTCGAAGGCGAGGGCACCTACCGGTTCGGCGACGAGAGCTATCCGATCAAGGCCGGCGACGTGCTCGGCGCGCCGGCCGGCGGACCGGAGACGGCCCACCAGCTCATCAATACCGGCGCCGTCCGCTGCGCTACTACGGCGTTTCGACCATGTCGATCGACCGACGTCTGCGAATATCCCGATTCCGGCAAGTTCGGCGTCTACAGCCGTTCCAGCACGGCGACCGCATGACAGCGCGCCACGATTCGCCATCTCGGCGTCGCGAAAGCTCGAGCCTCGACTACTGGGACGGCGAAGACATCGGAGAAGACAAATGACCACCCCCATGCTCGAAATCCGCAACCTGCACGCCCGCATCGAGGAGCGCGAAATCCTCAAGGGCGTGAACCTCGATCGTGCCCGCGCGGCGAAGTGCACGCCATCATGGGCCGCAACGGCTCGGGCAAGTCGACGCTGAGCTATGTGCTGGCCGGCAAGGAGGACTACGAGGTCACCGAGGGCGAAGTGCTGCTCGATGGCGAGAACATTCTCGAGATGGAGCCCGACGAGCGCGCCGCGGCCGGCCTGTTCCTCGCCTTCCAGTACCCGATCGAAATTCCGGGCGTCGCCACCATGACCTTCCTCAAGGCGGCGCATGAACGCCCAGCGCAAGGCGCGCGGCGAGGCCGAGCTGTCGACGCCGGACTTCATGCGCGCGGTCAAGGAGGCCGGCGGCACGCTGCACGATCGACAGCGACATGCTCAAGCGCGCCGCTCAATGTCGGCTTCTCCGGCGGCGAGAAGAAGCGCGCCGAAATCCTGCAGATGGCGCTGCTCAAGCCCAAGATGTGCATCCTCGACGAGACCGATTCCGGGCTCGACATCGACGCGCTCAAGATCGTTTCCGAAGGCGTCAACGCGCTGCGCGAGGCCGAACCGCTCGATGCTGGTCATCACCCACTACCAGCGCCTGCTCAACCACATCGTGCCCGACGTGGTGCACGTGTTCTCGGACGGCCGGGTGGTCGAGAGCGGCGGCAAGGAGCTGGCGCTCGAACTCGAGGCCAAGGGCTATGCCGGCTTCGACGAGGCGGCGGCGTGAGGGCGAATGACACGACAGGTTTCCCGTGCGGCTCGGCCCGGCCGAAGCAGACGCTGATCGAGCAGCTCGAGGCCGCCGGCGCCGACCGACGAGGCCGAGCGGCTGCGCGTCGCCGGCCTGCCGACGCGGCGGGTCGAGAGCTACCACTACACCGACCTCAAGACGCTGCTGCGCGACGTGCCGGCGCTGGCGCAGACGGCGCAGGGCACCGGCGCGCCGGCGCTTGCGCATTCCGGGCGCCTTCCGCCTGCCGATCGTCAACGGCGCATGCCGAGCACACGGGCACGGCGCCGCCGGGCGTGATCGTCGGCGAGGCGCGAAGGCTCGGCGCTGACCGAGCGCGACGATGTGCTGGTCCGCCTCAACGCGGCGCTGGCGAAGAAAGCGCTGACGCGTCGAACTCGACAGGCAGGTCGATGCCGGTCATCCAGATCGACCGCCGCATCGACGGCGAGGCCGGCCCATGTCGCGGACGGCGTCCAGCATCTTCGTCGGCCGATGGCGGCAGCGCGACCATCGTCGAGACCTTTTCGGGCAGCGCCGAGCCGCCATCTCGGCAACCACGCGACCTACATCTCGCGCGGGCAAGGGCGCCGAGGTGACCCATATCATGGTCGATCTCTAGCGCCGAGCCGGTCCGGCATTTCGCCACCAACGAATACGAGATCGGCCGAGGAGCGCCAAGCTGCGCACGCTGGTGATCAATGCCGGCGCCGGTCTCGCGCGCACCCAGCTCTTCGCCCGGTTCGCGGGCGAGGGCGCCCATGCCGATTTCGCCGGCGCTCAACCTGGTCGAGGACGGCCAGCACTGCCGACATCACCCTCGAGGCTCATCACGCCGTGCCGCACACCACGTCGAGCCAGCTCTACAAGCGATCGCCCGCGGCCGCGCGCGGTCCGTGTTCCAGGGCAAGATCGTGGTCGCCCGCGACGCCCAGAAGACCGACGCCAAGATGATGGCGCAGGGCCTGATGCTGTCGGACGAGGCGGAGATCTTCTCCAAGCCCGAGCTCGAAATCTATGCCGACGACGTCGTCTGCGGCCACGGCTCGACCTGCGGCGAGCTCGACGAGGATCAGCTGTTCTACCTGATGAGCCGCGGCATTCCGCAAGCCGAGGCCGAAACCATGCTGGTGCGCGCCTTCCTCGCCGAACTGTTCGATCCCATCGAGGACGAGGAGCTGAACGAGGCGCTGTCCGGCGTCGTCGAGGACTGGCTGGTCCGCGCTATCCCGGAGGCGGCTCATTGAGCTTCGACCTCGACAAAGTCCGCGCCGATTTCCCGATCCTCGCCGAGAAGATCCACGGCAACCGGCTGGTCTATCTCGACAATGGCGCCTCGGCGCAGAAGCCGCAGGCCGTGCTCGACCGCATGGACGCACGCCTATCGCGCACGAATATGCCAACGTGCATCGCGGCCTGCACACGCTCGCCAACCGCGCCACCGAGGCCTATGAGGGCGGCCGCGAAACAGTCCGCGGCTTCCTCAATGCCGAACGCGGTCGAGGAGATCATCTTCACCAGGTCGGCGACCGAGGCGATCAACCTCGTCGCCTCCTCCTTTGCCGCGCCGCGCATCGGCGAGGGCGACGAGATCGTCCTCACCATCATGGAGCACCACTCCAACATCGTGCCCTGGCATTTCCTGCGCGAGCGGCAGGGCGCGGTGCTGAAATGGGTCGATGTCAACGACGACGGCAGCTTCGACACTCGATGCCTTCGAGGCCGCGCTGACCGACCGCGACCACGATGGTGGCCGTCACCCATATGTCGAACGTGCTCGGCACCGTCACGCCGGTCAAGCAGATGGTCGAGCTGCGCCCATGCCCGCGGCATTCCGGTGCTGGTCGATGGCAGCCAGGGCGCGGTGCACACCGAAGGTCGACGTGCAGGAGCTCGGCGTCGATTTCTACGTCATGACCGGCCACAAGCTCTACGGGCCGACGGGCATCGGCGTGCTTTACGGCCGCTATGACCTGCTCGCCGAGATGCGGCCCTATCAGGGCGGCGGCGAGATGATCGACACGGTGACGCTCGATGACGATCACCTACAACGAGCCGCCGCACCGCTTCGAGGCCGGCACGCCGCCGATCGTCCAGGCCATCGGCCTCGGCGCGGCGCTCGACTATATCGAGGCGCTCGGACGCGACGCGATCGACGCTCACGAGCACGAGATCGCCGACTACGCAGCCGAAAGGCTCAAGCGCATCAATTCGCTGCGGCTGATCGGCGACGCGCCGGGCAAGGGCGGCATCTTCTCGTTCGAGATCGCAGGGCGCCCACGCCCACGACGTCTCCACCATCCTCGATCGCTATGGCATCGCGGTGCGCGCCGGCACCCATTGCGCCATGCCGCTGCTGAAGAGATTTGGCGTCACCTCTACCTGCCGGGCCTCGTTCGGCCTATATAATGGCAAGGACGACGTCGACGCGCTGGTCGAGGGCATCGAGAAGGCGCAGGACCTTCTTCGCCTGAGCCAGAGCGAGGTCAGCTTGACCGATACGGCAGAACAGAACGAGGCGACGACCGCCGCACCGGAAGCCGGAGAGCAGTCTCTGCGTGCATACGGCCGGTGCGTCCGGCGCTTCCGCCCGAGGAAGTCGAGCGCATCACCGCCGATCTGATCGGGGCGCTCAAGACGGTCTACGACCCGGAAATCCCGGTCGACATCTACGAACTCGGCCTGATCTACAAGGTCGAGCTCGACGACGACCGCAACCTCAAGATCGACATGACGCTGACTGCGCCGGGCTGTCCCGGTGGCCGGCGAAATGCCGGGCTGGGTCGAGAACGCGCCGTTCTGGGTGTCGAAGGCGTGCAGGACGTGAGGTCAACATGGTGTTCGACCCGCCCTGGGATCCCGACCGCATGAGCGAGGAAGCGCAGGTTGCGCTGAACTGGTGGTAATCTAGCGTTTCCGGCGCTGGATCAAGTCTGCAGGATCGAATCGCGTCTGATCGAATACGCACGAGGCTCGAACCGGATGAAGCGAATGGCGCTGCAAGATCATGAGCCTGACCGATGCCGCTGCCGAGCGCATCCGCGAGATCATCGAAGATGCGACGAAGCCGTGTTACCGGCGTGCGCGTCGGCGTCAAGAATGCCGGGTGCGCCGGCATGGCCTATACGCTCGACTATGTCTCCGAACCGGTAGCCGGCGACGACCACGTCTCCGACAAGGGCGTCGAGGTCTTCGTCGATCCCAAGGCGACGCTGTTCCTGCTCGGCACGGTGATGGATTTCGAGACCGAAAAGATGCGGTCCGGCTTCACCTTCAAAAATCCCAACCAGACCGGCGCCTGCGGCTGCGGCGAAAGCGTACAGCTCGCACCGGCCGATCTCAAGGCTCTGGCCGAGGCCCGCGCCACGGCCTGATGCAGCGCCGAGCTCTCGTCAAAAAGGCCACCCGATGGGTGGCCTTTTGTTTTGATGGAACAATGACTGGGCAACAGAAGCCTCATGCGGCCGACGACTTCGATTTGACGCTTCTGAGGGCGGCATGGTCGCGCTCGTGCACGACCCTGTTCCGACCAAGCCCCTTGGCGGCATAGAGACATGAATCGGCGCGCTCGATGAGCGAAACGGCGTTATCCCCGGGGCGGAAGGTCGAGATGCCGACCGACGCCGTGATGCGCCCCAGCTTCTCGTTGGTCGAGCGCTTGAGCAGCTCCTTGGCCTGAATGGCCTGTCTGAGAGCCTCGGCAAGCCCGACGGCACCCTTGAGGTCCGTGTGCGGCAATATGGCGCCGAATTCCTCGCCGCCATAACGCGCCGCCATGTCGCGGCCCTTGACGTTCGACTTCAGTGTCATCGCCACCAGCCGCAGAACCTGATCTCCTGTCTGATGGCCGAAATTGTCGTTGAACTGCTTGAAGTGATCGATGTCGAGCAGCAGGAGTGACAACGGTTCCTTGTTGCGCTCTGCATCCTTGATGGCGTCTTCCAGCCCTTGATCGAAACATTTGCGGTTGAAGATCTTGGTCAGCGGATCGAGCATGGATTCGCGCCGCACATCGTCGAGGTCGCGTTTCAGATGGGCAATATCGGAGCGCGAAGATTTAAGCCGTTCCTCGAGCGCCCGGTTGTTCTGCTCCATCTGCCGCGTTTCGCTGAGAAGACGCATGGCCAGCGCCTTCAGCGTGTCCTTGTCCATGTCGCCGGCGAGCACGCCGCTCGCCGCTTCCAGGGAGCCGGAATAGGAGCTCGTCGAAGAGATTGCGCCTTCGATGGCTTTGTTGACGGAGCTGATCTTTTCGGAAATCTCGTCCGACACCGTATTCAGCCGGTCCTCGAAATCCCGCGCGCGCAGGAATTCGTTATAAAGCTTCTCGGCGAGGTCCGCATTCGGCGCATCGCCGTTGTTCATCAGGGCGTCTATGCGGGCGTTCAGTGCCGGGTTGACGCCGGTAACATAGGTGTAGAGCAGCTCGTAGAATTGCGGATAAGGCGGGATGTTGCCTTCTTTCAAAAGGCTCATGGCGTTGTCGCCGTGTTTGACCGCCTGCTGGAACTCTTTACTGGACACGCGTCTGCTCTGACCAACGAAAGCTTGAAATGCCAATTTTGGCCATGCAGTCCTAAAACCAGCTTAACAAATTAGCTCAATGCCATAGATGCTGGCCGCAAACGGCTCTTGATGTGAACAGAACTTCAACGGCACACCGCGTCCTTCAGGCGCTTTGCGCGGATCGTCTGGAACCGTCTGTGAAATCATGCAATTTCGAAGTGCACGATTAGCGGCTTTCCGGTGACATTACCGAACCCCAAACCCGAGCCTCTAGCATGCGCCGATAGGCAAACGTCTCGCTTGCAGCCTAGGGCCTGTGGGGATTTATCGGGAATTTATGACGGCTGCGGCGAGGTAAATCATGGCTTGGAAGCTTCGGTCGGTCTTGCAAGCTCGCATGGCGATGCGCTTGAACTCTTTGAGTTTGCAGAAGAAGTTCTCGACGAGGTGCCTCCACTTGTAGATCTCCGCGTCGATCTGGCGGGGCGAGGCCCTGCGCGGGTGCTGGGAGATCACCACCTTGGCGCCGCGGTGATCGAGATCGGCGATGATGGCGTTGCTATCGAAGGCCTTGTCGGCAAGCAGCGCACCGAACTCAACACCCTCAATGAGAGGGGCGACGCCGACGGTGTCGAAGCGATGGCCCGGCAGCAGCTCGAACCGCACCAGATTGCCCAAGGCGTCGGTGAGGGCCAGTATCTTGGTGGTCATGCCGCCTTTGGAGCGGCCAATGGCCTGGCTCTGAGCCCCCCTTTTGCGCCCTGCCCGTGGCGGTGAACCTTGACGATGGTGGCATCCACCATGGCGTATTCCATGTCCGGCTCATCCGAGAGGGCATCGAATATCTGTTTGAAGACATCGGCTTCCCGCCAATCGCGAAACCGCCGGAACGCCGTGCTCCAGTTGCCGAACGCAGTGGGGAGGTCGCGCCACGGGCTGCCGGTGCGCACGATCCACAGCACAGCCTCAATGAACAGCCGGTTGTTACGCCCGCTCCGCCCAGGGTCCGTCGGCTTACCCAGACAATGCGGCTCTATCTTCGCCCATTGGGCGTCTGTCAGCACAAAGCGATCCATCCAAAGCGTGAATCACATCAACGCTGATTTGTGAATCCCCACAAGCCCTAGCCGGCCTTGATGGCCGGCCGCAGCAGGAATGCGGGTATGGGGCCGTCGCTGCCGAAGGGGGAATTCTCGTCATACCCCTCGTCCACAGATACATTCGACGACTTGCCGTTTCGGGATTGCTTGCGCGCGCGCTTGGGAGTTGACGCGGAGGACTGATCTTCCTTTGCCGCCGCCTTCTCCCGACCGCGCCCACGTCCCCGCCGCGCAGGCTTTTCGTCACTCGTCCCCTGTTCGGCAACAGGGCGCTCTCCATTGCCGGAAGCGCCGGCAGCGCTTTCGAACGGAATATCGCGCTGGATCAGCTTTTGGATCGCGTCAACATACTTTCCTTCGGCTGGCGTCACCAAAGTCACGGCATGGCCGGCCCGGCCAGCACGCCCGGTGCGGCCAATGCGATGGACATAGTCCTCGGCATGGGTCGGCACGTCGAAATTGAAGACATGGCTCACCGCCGGGATATCGAGCCCGCGCGCCGCAACATCGCTGGCGACCAGCAGCGTCAACTGGTTGGTCTTGAACTTGTCGAGCGTGTCCATGCGGCTCTTCTGGTCCATGTCGCCGTGCAGGGCGCCAACGGAAAAGCCGTGCCGTTCCAGCGAGCGGGCGAGGGTCGCGACATCGCGCTTGCGGTTGCAGAAGATGATGGCGTTGGTCAGCCCGTCCGCCGCCCGCAATGCATCACGCAGCGTTGCCCGCTTTTCCGCCGGCTTGTTCGACGTCTTCAACAGCTTCTGGTCGATCGTCTCGGCGGTAGTGGACTGCCGGGAAACTTGCACCGTCACCGGATCATTGAGGAAGCGGCTGGTCAGCTTGGAGATTTCCGGCGGCATGGTCGCCGAGAAGAACAGCGTCTGCCTGCGCGGCGGCAGCAGCGAACAGATGCGCTCGATATCGGGAATGAACCCCATGTCGAGCATGCGGTCGGCTTCGTCGATGACCAGGATCTCGACGCCGGTCAGCAGGAGCGTCCGCGCTCGAAATGGTCGAGCAGGCGGCCCGGCGTGGCGATCAGCACGTCGGCGCCGCGGTCGAGCTTCTTGTTCTGGTCTTCGAACGAGACGCCGCCGATCAGCAGCGCGACGGTCAGCTTGTGATTGGTGCCGTATTTCTCGAAATTCTCGTGCACCTGCGCCGCAAGTTCGCGCGTCGGCTCAAGAATGAGCGTGCGCGGCATGCGGGCCCGTGCCCGGCCCTTTTCGAGAAGGGTCAGCATGGGCAGGACGAAACAGGCCGTCTTGCCGGTGCCCGTCTGGGCGATGCCGATGACGTCCTGGCGCTGCAGCGCATGCGGGATGGCCTGCGCCTGGATTTCGGTCGGCATGGTGTAGCCGGCCGACGCCACAGCTTGCGTCACCTTTTCGCTCAGTCCGAGCTCGTTGAAATTTTCGATCAAACCTTAATGTCCACTCAAAGCGGTTGTGTGAGGCCGGCATAGCAATGCCGGCACGAGTGGCCCCGACGCCCGGGGACCATAGCGATAGATGATGTCAAGTCAACGACCAATGCACGTTTGGATTAACGGCCGGACTTGCGAGGCGGTTTCAATATTGTCGCCGCAGGAACACTCGAAAAAACGACCAGATTGCGGCTAGATATCGAGGTCGGTCACGAAGGCCGCATTTTCCTGGATGAAGTCGAAGCGGGCTTCCGGCTTGTTGCCCATGAGTCTGTCGACCGAGGATGTGGTGTCGGCGCGGTCGTCCACCACACGCACCTGCAGCAGCGTCCGGCTCTTCGGCGCCATGGTGGTTTCCTTCAGATGCGCGAAGGGCATTTCGCCAAGCCCTTTGAAGCGCGTGATGTCGATCTTGCCGCGCCCGGTGAACTCGGTCTCCATCAACTCGTCCTTGTGGGCATCGTCGCGGGCATAGAGCGTCTTGCCGCCCTGGGTGATGCGATAGAGCGGCGGCATGGCCAGGTAAAGATGGCCGTCGTCGATGAGTTGCGGCATCTCCTGGAAGAAGAAGGTGATCAGCAGCGAAGCGATGTGGGCGCCGTCGACGTCGGCATCGGTCATGATGATGATCTTGTCGTAGCGAAGATCGTCCTCGCGGTAGCGGTCGCGCGTGCCGCAGCCAAGCGCCTGGATGAGGTCGCCGATCTGCTGGTTGGCGTGCAGCTTTTCGCGGCTGGCGCCGGCAACGTTGAGAACCTTGCCGCGCAGGGGCAGCACGGCCTGGCTGGCGCGGTTGCGCGCCTGCTTGGCGCTGCCGCCGGCGCTGTCGCCCTCGACGATGAACAATTCGGCGCCCTGCGCCGCGCTCTGCGTGCAGTCGGCGAGCTTGCCGGGCAGCCTGAGCTTGCGCGTGGCGCTCTGGCGGTCGATTTCCTTCTGCTTGCGCCGCCGCAGGCGCTCCTCGGCGCGCTCGATCGCCCAGTCGAGCAGCTTGCTCGGCCTGGTTGGGCGAGGCGGCCAGCCAGTGATCGAAGGCATCGCGTACGGCGTTGTCGACGATCGCGGGTGGCTTCGCCCGAGGACAGCCGGTCCTTGGTCTGGCCGACGAATTCCGGTTCGCGGATGAACACCGACAGCATGGCGCCGCAATGGCTGAGCACGTCTTCGGCGGTGAGCATGGAGGCGCGCTTGTTGCCTGTCAGTTCGGCATAGTTCTTGAGGCCGCGCAGCAGGGCGGTGCGCAGGCCCGCTTCATGCGTGCCGCCATCCTGGGTCGGCACGGTGTTGCAGTAGGAATTGACGAAGCTGTCGCCGACATACCAGGCGATGGCCCATTCGCACGGCGCCATGCGTGCCGGGCTTGCCGCGAATTGCCGGAAAAGATGTCGTCGACGATGCGCGTCTCGCTGCCGAGCGCGGCTCTCCATGAAATCCTTCAGCCCGCCGGGATAATGGAAGACCTCGCGCGCCGGCACGTCGTCGCTGGCGAGGCTTTCGTCGCACGACCAGCGGATTTCGACGCCGCCGAACAGATAGGCCTTGGCGCGCGCCATCCTGAAAATGCGCGCGGCCGAGAAGCCGGCCTTGGGGCCGAAGATCTCCGGGTCGGGGTGGAAGCGGTGGGTGGTGCCGCGCCGGTTGTGCACCTTGCCGAGTTCCTCAAGGGCCCCCATCGCCTTGCCGCGCGAGAATTGCTGGCGGTAAAGCTTCTGGTCGCGCGCCACCTCGACGATCAGATCGTCGCAAAGAGCGTTGACCACGGAAATGCCGACGCCATGCAGGCCGCCCGAGGTCTCATAGGCCTTGGAGTCGAATTTGCCGCCGGCATGCAGCGTGGTCATGATGATCTCGAGCGCCGACCTGCCCGGGAATTTCGGGTGCTCGTCGACCGGGATGCCGCGGCCGTTGTCGGTTACGGTCAGATAGCCGTCTTCGCCAAGATGCACCTCGATGCGGCTGGCATGGCCGGCGATCGCCTCGTCCATGGAATTGTCGATGACTTCGGCGAACAGGTGGTGCAGCGCGTTGGCGTCGGTGCCGCCGATATACATGCCCGGCCGCCGCCGCACCGGCTCGAGCCCTTCGAGCACCTCGATATCCGCGGCCGAATAGCTGCCGGATGGCTGTTGAGCCGAACCGGCTTTGGCGGCCTTGCTGGGGCTGGCCGGCGCCGGCGCGGCCGGTGGGGAAGGGGGGGCATCGAAAAGATCATCGCTTTGCGTCATGCAATCTCCAGCGGGCAAAAGTACCCGGCGAATCGAGCGTGTGGATATCCATATTAGCAGAGGCGGCCTGGCCTCCGCAGTCTGAACGGCTCATGAATGGTGGCTTCCGGATCGGTTCAGTCCAGCCGGAGCATTCTCTCCTCATCAAACACGAACGGCTGCGGCCGAAAATGAGGAGACTAGAAAATGACCCTTTCCATCCACACCTTCAAGTCCGCCGCCCGCATTGGTTTAGCCGCTCTCGGCCTCAGCGCCGGCTTTGCCCTGGCCACGGCGCCCGCCCAGGCTGCCGAACCCCAGTTCAGCTTTTCTATCCAAACGCCCGACGGCGAGATAAACTTCGGCAATGGCGGCGTTCAGTCGCGCCAGTTCCGTCCGCAGCACGACCGCCGCCCCGTCTGCCTTGAAGAACGCGGCCTGCAGCGCGCCGTCGCCCGGCAGGGCTTCCGCGACGTTGATTTCCTCGACTGGCGCGGCCCCCGCATCAATGCCGTCGGAGAGTTCCGCGGCCGCACGGTGAGCTTCGACGTCAACCGCTGCACCGGCGAGGTTTCCAACGTCGAGCGTCTGCGTAGGGGCGGGTGGGATCGTCACGGCTGGGGGCACGATGGATACGGCCGTCATTACTGAGTTGTGAAGACGCCCAGAACCATCTCTTTGTTTCAATTCGAGAACCCGGCCGCCAAAGCCGGGTTTTCTTTACGATTGATTCGCACCTCATTGGCACTTTTTTAAAGCCGCCCTGATAGAACAGTCCTCATACGGTTCGTGTCTGGAGTTGCCGTATGAGGGTCGTGTCCGCCTCAAGTATTGCGTATCCCGGCGGGGAAACCCGACCCGTTCAAACTTTCGGATGGCTGCAAGCCGGATTAATTGGTTTTGCGTACCGGCTTGCCCATCTCAGTTTGCCACGCGCCCTTGTCATGGCAGTGCTGGCGGCCTTCTTCTATCTCGGCTGAATTCCTCTTCACCTCGCTCTCCCCCGGGTAGTTGTTTTGCCTCGCGGCTCGCATCGCACTCGGCATGACGCTGGTCGCTATGCCTCGTGCTGAGCCTCCGGCGGGGCGGCCGAAACGTCGGCCGGGGTCCTCGCTGCGCTCGTCCGTCATCACGCATTCGATTCATCACGCAGTCCTCTCATCCTCTCTTCGTCATCCTCCGGCTTGTCCGGGGGATCCAGCGGCGTGCTGTCCAGCACGCCTTAAGACTCTGTGCACGGCAGACACGGCGCTGCTGGATTCCCGCCTGCGCGGGAATGACGGGTGAGCGATAGGCACACCAAAGCGCCCGCCGGCATGCGCCTCGGGTTTATCCAATTAAGTGAGCGGGCATGGGGCGCGCATCACCTCGGTGCCGGTGTTCGTGGCTCAAGGCCACCCGGCGAAAAAGAGGCGCTGCGCGCCCCATGCTTCCCGGGAGCTTTGGGCTTAATCCGCCTGTTTGAAGCCTTGTCAGGCCAGCCTGGGATTTCCCACTCTCTTTCGAGACTATCCGAAGTCCCTTGCGGCGCGCTTCGGATCAGCTGCAAACGGTTTGGGCCTCCGCTGAGGCGACCCTCATCGGACCCGGGGCGCCTGGAAGTGGCCGATCAGTCGAACCGGAAAAACGGCTCGCATCCCCGGATCAACTCCGAGGACATGCTTTTCCTGACTGACCTCCTCACACCGGAAGCTCGTATGCATCCTCGCTCTATGGTGCGGCGCAGCCGCAAAATTAGATCGGGTGCTAGAGGGCGGGGATTACATATTTGACGGCGCTGTTCTGGCGTCGGGTTCTGGCGGCAGAATGGCCCATCGGGAGCTGGCCGGCTCCCGATGGGCAGCGGGCGGGTTTAGCGGGGATAGGCCTCGTGACGGCCGTAACTTATCTCACCCCCCGCTGCACCTTGTCCGGCCATCCGAACGGTAGAGAGGCCTTTGACGGCCGCATGTAATCCAGGAACCAACGGACAGCACGATGAGCATGAGCCCAACCCCATCGCAGTTCAACCACGTCGTCGCCTTCGAGGTGAGCAAGCACGAGCTGGTCGTGCACATTCTGCCCGCCGATACCGGCGAGCGGATCGTCAATACGGCAGCGGCGGTGCGCCGCCTGCTCAAGCGCGAGCACAAGCGTGGCCAGGCGCAGGATCTGGGCGTGCTGCTGGTCGTATGCGAGGCCACCGGCGGCTATGAACGCCATGTTCTGGCCCAGGCCGGCGGGCTCGGGCTCGCCACCCACCGCGCCCATGGCAGTCGCACCCGCCTGTTCGCCCGCTATCAGGGCAAGCGGGCCAAAACCGATCCCATCGACGCCAGACTGCTCGCCCTCTATGGTCGGGCCACTCCGGACCTGCACCTTTATCAAGCTCCCGGCCCGGAACTGGCAGCGCTGCGCGAGCTGCGCGTCCGGCGCGACCAGCTGATACAGATGCTGCGGATGGAGAAGAACCGCATGCAGCACGCAGCGCATCCGCGCAGCAAGGCGTCCCTGCGCCAGCACTGCAAATGGCTCGAGGGCGAGTGCAAAGCCCTCCAGGCGCAGATCGCCACGCTGATCGAGACCTCCCCGGATCTCAGCCACAAGGCCCGCCTGATGCAGTCCATCAAAGGCGTCGGTCCCGGCACCGCCGCCGCCATCCTCGCACACCTGCCCGAACTGGGCACCCTGACAAAAGCCCAGGCCGCTGGCATCACCGGCCTGGCACCCCACGCCAACGACTCAGGTCAGCACAGGGGCACCCGCCATATCGGCGGTGGTCGCAAATCCCTGCGCACCAGCCTCTATATGGCCGCCCTGGTCGCCAGGACATTCAACCCCAGACTCAAGGCCTTCGCTCAGACCCTCAGAGCACGCGGCAAACCCAACAAGCTTATCCTCACGGCCATCATGCGAAAGCTCGTCGTCATCCTCAACGCCGTGCTCAAGACAAACCAGCCCGCAAGGCCTTGACGCCAAAGACGGTAGATTAGTTTCGTAAGGCAAAGCGGCGCATGAGGCGGTTATCCAAGTGCGGCCTGTACCTTTTTCGGCAGCTTCTCGCGGATGATGCGATAGGATTCGGCCACGCGGTCCTTCAGTTCCCGATCGTCGATCCGGCCCCAGGGAATTCGGACCCAGCTATTGTGCAAATAGGGCGCCCGTTCCCCGACGCCGGCCTCTATCAGCAGGCTGGCGGTTTCCTCATCCCGGCACTTGACGTTAACCCCGAGATCCTGCGTACCGACGAGTGCGAACATCTTGCCGCCGACTTTCCAGGCGTCGTGTCCGCCGCCCCACGGATCGGAGACTACCGCGCCGGGCAGGGTGGCGGCAAAGGCGTTGACGAGGGCACGTGTCACAGTTGCGTCGCCTTGTTGAACACATCCATTTTAGCCCGGTGCGCTGACCCGCACAAAGAAAAAGGGCCTCGCAAGGCCCCTTTCCGTATGCGTCGTTTCTTCGGAACGATCAGGCCGAGTAGTACATTTCGTACTCGACCGGATGCGGGGTGTGCTCGAACTTGATGACTTCTTCCATCTTCAGTTCGATATAGGCGTCGATCTGGTCGTCGTCGAACACGCCGCCGGCCTTGAGGAACTCGCGGTCGTTGTCGAGGTTCTCCAGCGCTTCGCGCAGCGAGCCGGAAACGGTCGGGATTTCCTCGAGCTCTTCGGCCGGCAGGTCGTAGAGATCCTTGTCCATCGGGTCGCCCGGATGGATCTTGTTCTTGATGCCGTCGAGGCCGGCCATCAGCATGGCCGCGAACGCCAGATAGGGGTTGGCCAGCGGATCGGGGAAGCGGACTTCGACGCGCTTGGCCTTCGGCGACTGGCCGAACGGAATGCGGCAGGAGGCCGAACGGTTGCGGGCCGAATAGGCCAGCAGCACCGGCGCCTCGAAGCCCGGCACCAGACGCTTGTAGGAGTTGGTCGAGGGGTTGGTGAAGGCGTTGATGGCCTTGGCGTGCTTGATGATGCCGCCGATGTAGTAGAGGCATTCCATCGACAGGCCGGCATACTGGTCGCCGGCGAACAGCGGCTTGCCGTCCTTCCAGATCGACTGGTGGCAGTGCATGCCCGAGCCATTGTCGCCATAGACCGGCTTGGGCATGAAGGTCGCGGTCTTGCCATAGGCATTGGCAACCTGATGGATCACATACTTGTAGATCTGCACGCTGTCGGCGGCCTTGATGATCGGCTGGAACTTGATGCCGAGTTCATGCTGGGCCGAGCCACTTCGTGGTGGTGCTTTTCGATCACCACGCCCATCTCGCCCATGGCCGCGAGCATTTCGCCGCGGATGTCCTGGGCGCTGTCGAGCGGCGGCACCGGGAAATAGCCCTTCTTGGTGCCGATGTGGTGGCCGGTATTGCCGGCTTCGTATTCGGCGTCGTTGTTGGTCGGCAGCTCGAAATGATCGACTTCGAAACCGACCTTGTAGGGCGTGGCCGAATAGTTGACGTCGTCGAACAGGAAGAATTCGGGCTCGGGGCCGAAACACGACGGCGTCGCCGATGCCGCGATTCCGTCACATAGGCCTCCGCCTTCTTGGCGGTGGTGCGCGGGTCGCGGTTGTAGGGCTGGTAGGTCAGCGGCTCGAGAATGTCGCAGTTGATGGCCAGGGTCGACTGGCCGAAGAACGGATCGACATAGGCGCGACTTCGGGTCGGGCATCAGCACCATGTCGCTTTCGTTGATGGCCTTCCAGCCGGCGATCGAGGAGCCGTCGAACATGATGCCTTCTTCGAACATGTCCTCGTCGACGACCGACTGGTCCATGGTGACGTGCTGCAGCTTGCCGCGCGGGTCGGTGAAGCGCAGGTCGACGAATTTGATGTTCTCGTCCTTGATCTTTTTGAAGATGATCGCTTGCAGAGCTCATTAGTCTTCCTCGTCTGCTGGGTTCTGGTGTTGTTCTGGTTGAGGCTGTCGTCGAGCCCGGCGGCGCATAAGCCGCGAGCTAGAGGGCGTCGTCGCCGCATTTCGCCGGTCCGGATGCGGATGGCTTGCTCGATCGTATAGACGAAGATCTTGCCGTCGCCGATGCGGCCCGGTCTGGGCGGCGGTTGTGGATCGCTTCGATCGCCTTTTCGGCACAAGTCGTCGGGGCACACGACCTCGACTTTCACCTTGGGCAGGAAATCGACGACATATTCGGCGCCCCGATAGAGCTCGGTATGGCCCTTTCTGACGGCCGAAGCCCTTGGCCTCGGTCACGGTGATGCCCTGCAGGCCAACTTCCTGCAGCGCCTCCTTGACCTCGTCGAGCTTGAACGGCTTTACGATAGCCTCGATTTTTTTCATCTGGTGCCTCCAATGCTCCCTGTCTCGGGTGCTGCCCACCCTTATGCACAGCCTGTGCCACCTTCCCAAAGACGCCGGAACATAAGCAAAATCAAAGGCAAGCAGCAAGTCTGCGTGCAGAAAAGGCAGTTGTCCGATCGGTATTTGCCTAAGAAATAAGCGTCATGCGCAAAGTCGCGCCAGAATCCCTGACGCTGGTGGCGTCAGGGGCGGATGACCGAAAGGTTGAACTGCGGACCGCCGAGCTTCTCCTCCAGCCGCATCCACAAGGGGATGAGCTGCTCCATGGCGCGGCAGGCGCCAAGATCGCCAAGGTCGACGATGTCCTCCCACCCAAAGCTCTTCAGCAGCTCCTTCACCGCACCTTTGGCGTCGTCATCATCGGAGGCGATGAAGACACTATGCCGATGCGGCAACTGGCCGGGATCGACCATCAGGTGGGCACTGACGCTGTTGAGCGTCTTGACCAGCCGCACCTTCGGAAAAGCCTTTTGCAGCTTCTGTCCGAGCGGCTCGTTGATCGGCTGATCGACGGCACTGTCGTAATTGGCGATGTCGATGAGGATCTTGCCGTCGATGTCGCAGTCTTTGAGAATGCCCGGCGCGCTCTCGCCCCTTAAAGCATTGACCACCCACTCGCCATGCGCGGCCGCTTGCTCATTTGTGCCGCAGCTGAGATTGGCAATGCCGGCAAACCTGGCGGATCTGCTGGCGGGATCGCGCGACCCCAGCATCACCTCGTGTCCGAGGGCGGCGAGTTTGCCGCCGACCGCGCTGCCGACTTCGCCCGTTCCCAAAACTCCGATGCGCATATGATGTCTCCTGTCATCGACGCTTTATCATGGACCGGACGAGCGGCCGCCGGCCAGTCTGGTCCTGAACTGGCGCGGCGTGACCCCGACCCGGGATTTGAACAGCTCATAAAAGCGGCTCGTCGATCCAAAGCCGCAGCCATAGGCGATTTGAAGCACCAACTCCTCGGTGTCGGCAAGCAGATGCATGGCCTGCGCCAGCCTGTAGCGCATGAGATATTCGTTCAACGGCAGCCCGAGCACCGAGCGAAAATCCCTGTTGACGGTGCTGGCATGCACGCCCGCCATTTCGGCGAGTTTTGTCAGGCTCAGTTCCTCGGAATGATGAAGGTTGATCAATTCGATCAGCGCCTCGACCCGCTTATAGGCCATCGATCTAGGTTCCCCCCGCTGCGTCTCGCGTTGCGGCGGGCGCGGGCCGTCGAGCGCCATGCGCCGCACCCGCAGGCGCACCTCATCGGCGATCAGTCGCCGCCGCACCTCGTCCCCCTCCCGCCACTCTTCGGCCCAGCGCTCGACCATCGGTCTGTCCAAAGGGACCGCCCTCGCGACCGAAAAGAAGCGTCCCTGCAGAACCGATCGCTTGATCTCCCGAGGCAGGGGCAGGGCGAGAAAATCGGCCAATGGCAAATAGATGCAGATCAAGGGAGACTCGGCGGTCACCTCGACCGTTTGATGCGGGATTGCTGCCCAGAACAGAACAAGCTGTCCCGCTTCGACCTGCTCGCTGCGCCCGTTGAACAGATAGGTCATCGCGCCGCTCAGCAGCAGATTGACCTCGATATGCTCATGCCAATGGGCCGCGCCCATCCTGTCGGCGGTGTGCCTTTCGAGCTGGAAGTGCTCCTCGAAGAGATTGAACGCGGCATCGCTGTCGCCCGTATCGATGGCTGCTCACTCCTATGAACATGAATGATGCGCGGATTCCGGAATAACCAATGCCAAATCCGGAAGAAATCCGCAATCGAAGAGGGTTAGTGGAGTCTCAAAAAAGCGGCCAGTGTTTGGCCCGCCAACCGGAGACGATCATGATCAAGATTTGCCTTGTCGGCGCCGGCAGTACCGTATTTGCCCAGAACATCCTCGGAGATGTGCTCTCCAATCCCGGGCTTTCGGAGTGCGTGATCAGCCTTTTCGACATCGATCCCGAACGGCTGAAAACCTCCGAGATCGTAGCCCGGCGGATTTGCGACGAGCTGAACCTCAATAAGGTGCGCATCGAAGCGACACTTGATCGGCGAGAAGCGCTGACCTCCTCCGATTTCGTCATTTTGATGATGCAGGTCGGCGGCTACAAGCCGGCCACCGTTGTCGATTTCGATGTGCCCAAGCGCTACGGGCTCCGGCAGACCATCGCCGATACGCTCGGCATTGGGGGCATTTTCCGCGGGCTGAGGACCATTCCGGTGCTGGAGGAAATCTGCCGCGACATGCAGGAGGTCTGCCCCAACGCCCTGATGATGCAATACGTCAATCCGATGGCGATCAATTGCTGGGCCATAAAGGAACTCGCGCCGGAGCTGCGCACCGTCGGCCTCTGCCACAGCGTGCAGCATACCTCCGAGCACCTGGCGAAATGCCTGGGCGAGGACATCGCCGATATCGATTACATCTCGGCCGGCATCAATCATGTGGCATTCTTCCTGAAATTCCAGAAGCGCCATGCCGATGGCACGCTCGAAGATCTCTATCCCCGGCTCAAGGCCTTGCAAGGGGAGGGGAAGGTGCCGGACGACGATCGCGTGCGGTTCGACGTGCTGAAGCGGCTCGGCTATTTCGTCACCGAATCCAGCGAACACTTTTCTGAATATACGTCCTGGTACATCAAGGATGGCCGCAACGACCTGGTCAAAGACCTGAACATCCCGCTCGACGAATATATCCGCCGCTGCGAGGTGCAGATCGCCGAGTGGCATGAGCTGCGCAAGGAGCTCGAAGGCAACAGCCCGATCGAGGTTTGCCGGAGCAATGAATACGCCGCCGGCATCATCCACGCCTCTGTCACGGGCCAGTCCACCCTGATCTATGGCAACGTTCCCAATCAGGGGCTGATCGAAAATCTACCCTATGACTGCGTCGTCGAGGTGCCGTGTCATGTGGACCGCAACGGCGTGCAGCCGACGCGCATCGGCAAGATACCGGCGCAGCTCGCCGGCGTCATAGGCCAGAGCGTCTCGGTTCAGGAACTGACGGTGAAGGCGGCCATGACCAAAAAGCGCGAGCACATCTATCACGCGGCGCTCATGGACCCGCACACCGCCGCCGAACTGACGCCCGATCAGATCTGGTCGCTGGTCGACGACCTCATCGAGGCGCATGGCGATCTGTTGCCCCAATATCGATGAGCCAGTGCCTCACCCCCGTCCGGGCGGCCAATGATCGCTGAAGCGGATCAGTTCATCCTCAAACCGGCGCCCCCACGGGCGCCGGTTTGCTTTGCAGGAGATTGCACATTCGCTCAACTGGATGATTGACATCGATCATTTGAGATGGAAACCTGATCAAGTGTGAACCAGGGGGTCGGCGTGACGCAGACTGGCGAGATCAAGGTGGAGCGCCTCGATGCCATTCGCAGCCACCTCTATGCAAATGGCTTTTCCACAATCAATGCGATTGCCCGATCTGTCGGCGCCTCGGTGGCGACGATCCGGCGCGACCTGCAAAAGCTGGAACGAGAAGGCGCCGTCGACCGCGTACATGGCGGGGCAAGGATCGCCGAGGGGTCGTCCGTGGAAGTGGCGTTTCAGGAGCGGGCGCGCACAAACCTGGCGGCCAAGCGGGCCATTGCTGCTGCTGCGTTCGAAAAACTGGCGTCGCGCTCGAGTCTTTTTCTCGATGCCGGCACGACGGTTTTGCAGCTGGCGCGGCTGATCCGCATCAACCCCCTGCCATTGCGCATCTTCACCAATGGGCTGCCGGTAGCCCAGGAACTATCGAACCTGCCGCAGATCGAGGTGACGCTGCTTGGCGGCCAATTGCGCAGCGAGAACAGTTCGGTCGTCGGCCCGCATGCAGAGGCCATGCTGCAATCGCTCTGGCTCGATCAGCTTTTTCTCGGCGCCAGCGCCATCGGGGAAGATGGCGCGATCTATAGCGTGGACAGCGCCGAGGCGAGCCTTAACCGCTGCATGCTCTCTCGTTCTGCCCAGCGCTTCATTCTGGCCGATGCCTCCAAGTTCGGTTGCCTGGCAACCTATAAGGTTGCGCCGCTCTCAGAGGTGCACGCCATCACCGACAGCAAACTGTCACCGGAGTGGCGTCACCGCCTCCGTCAGGTCTCCGCCGCGACCACCATAGTCGAAACCGGAGTGGCCGAATGAGCGGCGATTTGATCCTCGGAATCGACGGCGGCGGGAGCAAGGTGCAGCTGATGGTGGCCGACCAGCAGGGGCGGATCGTCAAGGCCGCGCGGGGCAGGGGCGTGAACCCCGTAGACAACCGCAAATGGCGTGAAATCCTGGAGGCGGAACTGCAGCCGTTCTCCGGGGACAGCCGGATCCGCGCTGTCGGGGCCGCCTTGCCCGCCTACGGCGAGGTAGAGGCCTTTTCGGCGCAACAGCGCGAGGTCATCGCCACCGCCTTTCCGCACGTTCCTCAGCGCGTCCTGAACGACGTCGATGGCGCCCATCTTGGCGCCTTTGCGGGCGGGCCCGGCATCCTCATCCTGTCGGGAACCGGCTCCATGGCCTGGGCCCGCGATGCCGCCGGAAGGTCCTATCGCGTCGGCGGATGGGGCGAGACGATCGGGGACGAAGGCAGCGCCCACTGGATCGGGCGCGCCGTGCTCAGCCGCATCAGCCAAAGCATGGATGGGCGTGCCGAACCAACCGCCCTTGTCGAAGCCGTGCTCGATCATCTGGGTATCAATCGTGCCGCACCCATGGATGGGTTGGAGGCATGGGTGGCCCATCTGGAGAACCCCAGGGCCGGCATCGCAAGCCTTGCAGCCCTGGCGGGAGCACTGGCCGACGCCGGCGAAGCGGGCGGGCGCGCCGTCATGGACGCTGCCGCACAGGAATTGGCGCGCCACTTCACCGCCATTGCCCGTGAGGCGAGCATCGATGGCCCCTGGAGTTATGCCGGCGGAACATTTGCCAGCCGGGCATTGCTCGATGCCGTGACCGCACGGATCGGCTCTGGGCCGACCCCACCGAAACTTCCCCCCATCGGCGGCGCCTTGTTCGCCGCTGCACAAGAGCTCGACTGGCCGGTGCCGCCGGCCTGGATCGAGGGACTTGCCACAAGGATCAACGCCGCGCTGGCAAGTGCCGACGGACTGCAACCGATAAAATAGGAGACAGGGACACATGCGTGCATTTTTCTTATCCGCCGCTGCTCTCGCAGCCCTAACCCTGGCGGCTCCGGCGCTCAGTCAGGACGCCAAGCCGATGGCCGGTCAATCGATCACCGTGCTCATGCCTTCACCGCAAGGTCCGGAAATTGCTGCCAATTTCGAAAAGGACACGGGGATCCACGTCGATCTGCAAACCTTGTCCTGGGATGATATCCGCCCGAAACTGGTGACAGCGCTCATCGCCGGCACCTCACCGGCCGACGTCGTCGAGTTCGACTGGTCCTGGACCGGCCAGTTCAGCGCCGCCGACTGGTTCATGCCCCTAAATGACGTGGTCGATCAGGCGACCGTGGACGACATCAAGGGGACGTCGATCTTCACCATCAATGGCAAAATCCTTGCCATTCCCTACACCAATGATTTCCGCACCATGCTGGTGAACAAGAAGCATTTCGCTGACGCCGGTATCACCGAAATGCCCAAGACCCTCGACGAACTGGTGGCGGACGCCAAGAAGATCAAGGAAGCCGGGATTACCGAATACCCGATCGGACTGCCACTTTCGGCGACCGAGGGGGCTTCGACAAGCTGGTACCTTCTGACCAAGGCCTTCGGCGGCGATCTTTTCGACGACAATTTCAATCCCCAGTTCACCTCCCCGGATTCGGCTGGATACAAGGCGCTCGCCTTCGAGATTCAGCTGCTCAAGGACGGGTTGGTCGACCCCGCGTCGACCGGTCTGCGCGACAGCCAGATCAATGATTCCATGTTCGCCAAGGGCCAGACCTCGATCATGATCTCCGGCGAGCCCGGCCGTCTGGGCCAGATGAACGATCCGGCGCAATCCTCGATCGCCGGTGACGCGGAAGCCATCCTGGTGCCGACCGTCAGTGGCAAGACCCGCAGCTATGGCCTGCTTGAAGGGCTCGCCATTCCGAAGGTGGCCGAGAACAAGGATGCCGCTGCAGAATTCATCCGCTGGTTCACCAGCAAGGATCAGCAGATCGAGAACTACAAGAACGGCGTCCTGCCGACCCGCACCTCCGCTCTGGCCGCGCTCAACGATCAGGGCAAGCTGCTCAGCGGCGATGTGATCGTGGAGGAATCCAAATATGTCGAGCCGCTGTTCCAGCAGGGCACGCCGACCTGGTACCCGCAGTTCTCCAGTGCTGTGAATACGGCAATCAACAGTGCCGCCAAGGGCCAGATCTCCGTCGATCAGGCCGTTCAAAACATTGCCGACGCCACCAAGCAGGCAATGGCGCAATGACGGCTGTGGCCTCGCCAGCCGCTAAAACCAGGCATGGTATCGGCAATGCCGATGCCATGCTTGGCATTCTTTTGGTCACGCCGATCCTGGTGACCATGGTGGCGCTGGTGTTCTATCCATTGGCGCAGAGCTTCTGGGACAGCTTCCATCGGGTCAATCCGATGTTGCCCGGCACGCCATTCGTCGGGCTCGAAAACTACACCCGCATGATCTCGGACAGTCAGCTCAACACGTCCTGGGTCAACAGTTTCATCTATGTGGCGCTGGCTGTCGCGGCCGAAACCATCTTCGGCGTGCTCGCAGCGGCGCTGATCAACCAGGTCAGGGTCGGGCGCCAATGGCTCTTGGCGGCAGTCATTCTGCCCTGGGCGTTGCCCGGTGTGGTGAACGCGGTCATCTGGCTGTGGATCTACCATCCGGGCGCCGGTCTTTTGAACGGCATCCTGACGTCGTTCGGCTTGCCCTTCGAGAACCACGTCTGGTTCAACGACCGCGCCAGCGCCATCATTGCGGTGACGGTGGTGCATGTATGGCGGATGATGCCGCTGACGGTCGTCATCGTGCTGGCAGCCATGCAGAGCATTCCCGATCATCTTTACGAAGCCGCCCGCATCGACGGCGCAACGCGCCGGCAGATGTTCACCGGCATCACCCTGCCGCTGATCCGCAGCGCGCTCGCGGTATCGATGACAAATGGCACCGTGCAGGCCTTCAACCTTTTCGATGAAGCCTGGGTGCTTGGCGGTTCGAGCCTCGGAACGCGGCCGGTCCTCGTCCAGATCTACCTCGAGACCTTCCAGAACCTGCACTTTTCATACGGCATGGCCCTATCCCTGGCGATCACGCTCGTGTCGCTGCTCGTCTCGCTCGTCTACGTCCTGCGCGTCTACCGGAGCACGAGGTTCGAATGATGAAATCAAGCCTTGCCTATCGCGCCATGATCTGGATCGGGGTGGCCCTGCTGCTGATCTGGTCGCTCGGGCCGATCTATTGGACGGTACAGAGCGCGGTGACGCCGAACGCGGATTTCGCAGCGCGTCCGATCCACTTCTTCCCCCAGCATTTCACCCTCGACCACTTCATGCGTCTGCTCGGCATCAATGTCGACACGATCGGCGGCGTGCAGGTTTGGGCGCAATTCCGGGCGGCGCTGTTCAACAGCATCGTCACGGCGCTCGCGGCGACGGTTATCTGCGTGGCGATGTCCGCGCTCGGCGGTTATGCCTTCACCCGGCTCAACTTCCCCGGGCGGAATACCTTGTTCATCGCCCTCGTGGCCACGATCGCGATCCCGGGCTATGCGGTGCTCATTCCGCTCTATCGGCTGATGATCGGGCTGCACATGGTCGACACCTATGTCGGCGTCAGCCTCATCTATGTCTCCGCCTTCCTGCCACTGTCGCTGTGGCTGATGCGCTCGGTCTTCGAATCCTTGCCCATCGCGCTCGAAGAGGCCGCGCAACTGGACGGGGCAGGGCGGCTCTACATTTTCTTTCACATCGTCCTGCCGCTGGTAGGGCCCGGACTGACCGCGGCGGCGATCCTCACCTTTTTGGGCGCCTGGGGCCAATACATGGTGCCGTTGATCTTTTCGCCGGCGGCGACCAAGCCGCTGACGGTGCTCATTCCCGAATTCGCGACAAAAAACTTCATCGACTACGGCCTCATCACGGCCAGCGGGTCCATCGCAATCGTCATTCCCGCATTGGTGGTGATCTTCCTCAACCGCTATCTGGTGAGCGGGTTGCTGGCAGGCTCGGTCAAGTGAGGCGTATCAAACGGAGACTATTATGGGTGTAACCGAGAAGACCATCTTCGAGCAGTTCAGTTTCTGGGAGAAGGCGCTCGATCCCGTTGATCCGCTGAAGGGCGCAGACGTCACGGTCTTTGTGGGCTGTGGCACCTCCTACAATTTGGCCTTGTCGCTCGCCGCCCAGGCCAACGCTTCGGGCATTCCGTCCATAGCCGTTCCGGGGGGCGAATGGACGGTACGGCCCGAATTTTACAGCCCGCACTGGAAAAAGGCGCATGTGGTGGTGCTGTCGCGCAGCGGAGAGACCACCGAGACAGTTGCCGCAGCCAAGGCCAGCCGGAAGGCCGGTGCCTTCGTGACTGCCATCACCATGGAAGCAGAGAGCTCCATCGCCAAGACTTGCGACCGGCTGCTGCACGCGGCGACCCATCCGGAGGAGGGGATCGTCATGACCACGTCGGCGAGTCTGATGCTCCTGCTCGGTCTCAAGGCGATCGGGATCAAGATGCCGTCATCGCTGCCGGACCAGGCGCGCAGCGTTCTGGAGCAGTTTGATGCCCGCCATAGGAGCGCAGTGGCCAGCCGCTCGCATTTCGTCTTTCTCGGCGGTGCCAGCCTTTATGGCGTCGCCCTGGAAGGTGCGCTCAAGCTGATGGAAATGAGCCAGACCTTTACGCAAGGCTTCCACCCGCTCGAATACCGGCATGGCCCCATCAGCCTGATCGACCCCAAGAGCGCGGCAGTCATTCTCTACACAAGGGATCAAAGGGACTCCGAGGCACAACTGGCCTCCGAGCTTCAGGACAAGGGCGCGAGCGTCATCGGCTTCGGAGGGCCCGGCGACATCAGTTTCGAAATAACGGGGGAGCCCGCCCTGGCTGGGCTGATCTGCCTGCCTGCCCTGCAAATCCTTGGCGAGCGCGTCGCCCAGGAGCACCAGCTCGACACCATGGCGCCGCGTCATCTGACCAAGGTGGTCACGCTCAAATGATGCCGAGTTTTCCCCCCGGCAGGGACCGGGCCCTGTCCCTGCTGATTGGCGGCGGCGGTGGTGTGCCGCGCGGCATTACCTCGGTGTGTTCGGCGCACCCGCTGGTGCTCGAGGCGACCCTGCGGCGGGGGAAGGTGGAAGGCGCGCCCGTTCTCATCGAAGCGACCTGCAACCAAGTCAATCACGAAGGCGGCTATACTGGCATGACGCCGTCCGATTTCCGCCGCATGACCGAGGATATCGCCGCGCGATGCGGTTTCGCTGTCGACAATCTTATCCTTGGCGGCGATCACCTCGGTCCCAACCCCTGGAAGGATTTGCCAGCCGAAGACGCATTGGCCCGTGCCGAGCAAATGGTCTCCGCCTATGTGGCGGCGGGGTTTCGCAAAATCCACCTCGACACCTCGATGGGCTGCGCCGGCGAGCCCGTGGCGCTGGCCGACGAGATGACCGCGGCCCGCGCGGCGCGGCTGGCCCGCGTCGCCGAACAGCAGGCGGCCGAAAGCGGGATGCCGGCGCCAGTCTATATCATCGGCACCGAAGTGCCGCCGCCCGGTGGCGCGACCCATGCGATCGACGAGCTGGAAGTCACCGCGGCATCGGATGTCGCACAAACGCTCGAGGTCCATAGGCAGGCGTTCGAAAAGGAAGGCGTCGCCGATGCGTTGGACCGGGTGATCGGCATCGTCGTGCAGCCCGGGGTCGAATTCGGCAATGCCAATGTCGTTGTCTACCGGCCCGAGCGCGCCAGGGAGCTGAGTTCGGCGCTCAACCAGATGCCGAACCTGGTGTTCGAGGCACACTCGACCGACTACCAGCCCGCTTCCGCGCTCGCGGCGCTGGTCGACGACGGCTTTGTCATCCTGAAGGTGGGGCCGGGCCTGACTTTTGCACTGCGCGAAGCCTTTTACGGTCTCGATGCGATTGCCGCCGAACTGGATGGCCGCGCCGCCGATGGATCGGTGCAGCAGAGCATGGAAAGGCTGATGTCGGATGACCCGCGCTACTGGAAATCACACTATCCAGGGGATCCCGAGGAGCAGCGCCTGCAGCGGCATTTCTCCTATAGCGATCGCATCCGCTATTACTGGAACCGCCCGGAAGCGCAAGCCGCCGTCGACCGGCTCTTTGCAAGGCTTTCGGATCGGCCCATTCCGGAGACGCTCATCAGCCAGCACCTGGCCCGGCTTTATCCCGGCGTGGTTGCCGGCGAGATTGTCCCCGAGCCGCGAACACTCTGCCTTGCCGCTGTCGGCGCAGCACTGGAACCTTACGCCATCGCGACGGGAACGGTTTCGTGAAAGCCGTGGCAGTGCAAATATACTCATTACGCAAACCGCCTGCGTCCATGCAGGCAAGCGCAACATCCAGGCCTGGAGGTTAAGTCATGGGCGCAGTTGAAATCGCAGATGTCCGCAAGAGTTACGGCCATATGGAGGCCCTTCACGGATTGAATGTCGACATAGAGGATGGGGAGTTCGTCATCCTCGTCGGTCCGTCCGGGTGTGGCAAGTCGACATTGCTGCGCATGATCGCCGGGCTTGAAGATATCACCGCGGGCGAGATCAGCGTCGGCGGACGCGTAGTCAATAATCTGCCGCCCAAGGAACGCGACATCGCAATGGTGTTCCAGTCCTATGCGCTCTACCCGCACATGACGGTTGCGCAGAACATGGGCTTTTCTCTCAAGCTGGCCCGCGCGCCGAAGGAGGAGACCCAGCGGCGGGTGCGCGAGGCGGCGCAGATCCTGGGCCTGGAGACACTGCTCGACCGTTACCCGCGCCAGCTTTCCGGTGGCCAGCGGCAGCGCGTCGCCATGGGCCGCGCCATCGTGCGCAATCCGGAGGTGTTCCTCTTCGACGAACCCTTGTCCAATCTCGACGCCAAGCTGCGCGTGGCCATGCGCACCGAAATCAAGGCGCTGCACCAGCGGTTGAAGACGACCACCGTCTACGTGACCCACGACCAGATCGAGGCCATGACCATGGCCGATCGTATCGTCGTCATGCATGACGGCAACATCGAGCAGATCGGTACGCCGCTCGAACTCTACGACGAACCCGCCAACATCTTCGTGGCCGAGTTCATCGGCTCGCCTTCCATGAACATGATTTCCGGACGAATCGAACAGAATGAATTCGTCGCGGACAGCGGCCAGAAGATAGACCTCGGCGGCCACCGGGCGGCGGGAGCCAGCCGCAAGGCCGTGCTTGGGATAAGGCCGGAGCATTTGCACCTCGACCCCAACGGCGTCGCGGGCGAGATCGTCACGGTGGAACCGACGGGATCCGAAACCCAGGTTTCCCTGCATTGGGCCGGGCACGACATCGTCGCAGCACTGCGCGAACGGATCACCGAGCGCGCCGGCCAGACGCTCACCATCGCCCCGGACGTCAGCAAGATTCATCTCTTCGACGCGGAGACGGGCAAGCGCCTCTAGAAGACAAGCGGTCGATGACCCGCAATGTCGTGACCATTGGAGAGGTTCTGGTGGAGATCATGGCGACATCGGTCGGCTATGGGTTCACCGAACCTCTCGATCTTGTCGGCCCATTTCCGTCGGGGGCGCCGGCGATCTTTGCCGATCAGCTGGCGCGGCAGGGCTGCACCAGCGCCCTGATCGCCTGCGTCGGCAAGGACGATTTCGGCCGGCTGAATGTCGACCGCTTGTCGCGCGACGGCGTGGACGTGTCCGCTATTGCCGAAACGGGTGAGGCGGTGACCGGAAGCGCCTTTGTGCGCTACAGGCCAGATGGCGAGCGGGATTTCATCTTCAATCTCGCCCTCAGCGCCAACCGCCATATCAGCCTGAACGATGCCGCACGGGCAGTCATTGCGCGGTCCGACCATCTGCATGTCGTCGGGTCGTCGCTCACCGCGCCCGCCATTGCGGAGATTGTTGCCTTCGCACTGAAAGCCATAAAGGGGAGGGGCGGTACCGTTTCCTTCGACCCTAATGTGCGCAAGGAGGTTATGGCAGCTCCGGGTTTTGAAGATGCACTGGCCCAGGTCCTTGCCCTGACCGATCTCCTTCTGCCCAGCGGCCCCGAGCTCCAGTTCCTCGCTGACGCCGAGGAAGAAGACGCTGCTCTTGACGAACTGCTCCGGCGCGGCATTTCGGCCATTGTCTTGAAGAAGGGCGGCCAGGGTGCGCGCTATCGAGACGCCTCGACCGATATCGCGCTGCCGGCGTTCCCGGTCGAGGAGATCGATCCGACTGGAGCGGGTGACATCTTCGGTGCCACCTTCGTTGCCGGCTGGCTGGCAGGCGTCGCGCCGGCGACAAACCTCAAACGGGCGAACGCGGCGGGCGCGCTGGCTGTGGGGCGGCGGGGGCCGATGGAAGGCAGCTCCACGCCGACGGAGATCGACGCCTTCCTGAAGGCCCAGGCGGTCATCAGCTAATGGCGTAGCCGCCGTCGATATTGAGAATGGTGCCGGTAACGAAGCCGGCGACCGGCGAGCAGAGGTAGAGCACGCCGCCGACCAAATCTTCCGGCGTACCCCAGCGTTTGAGCGGCGTGCGTCCGAGGATTGCACTGCTGCGCGTCTCGTCGGCCCTCAGCGCGGCGGTGAGGGGTGTCGCGATCCAGCCCGGAGCAATGGCATTCACCCTGATACCGTCCCCGGCATAGGCGATGGCGAGCGATTTGGTCAGCTGCGCAATGCCGCCCTTGCTCGCCGAATAGCCGGGCACCAGCCCGCCGCCGAAATAGCTCAGCATCGACGCCAGGTTGACGATTGCGCTCCCTTGCGAGCGCGCGAGCAAGGGACGGGCGGCCGCACACATGCGCATGGTGCCGTTGAGATTGATGTCGATCACCGAGGCGAAAACCTCGGGGTCGATTTCCTCGCTTCGCCGGATGATTCCGGCGCAATTGACCAGAACGTCGAGGCCGTCCAATTTTTCCACCAGAGCGGAGATCGCTCCCGCGTCGCGCACATCCAGCACAAGGAGCCGCGCCCGGGCCAACAAAGGGTCGGCCGCCGCCCGTTCGACCTCCGCATCGGAGACACCGGTCGCGATCACATTCGCGCCCGCACCGGCGAAGCCCTTGGCGATTGCCGCGCCGATGCCGGATGTGCCGCCGGTCACCAGAACCGTGCGGCCCTCAAACCATTGCCGTGCCCAGTCATGGCTCGCTTGTTCGGGGATGCTCGTGTTCATGCGCTATCGAATGAACTGGTCGAGATAATCGGCGCCAAGGCCAACGGTCTCATAGTGCTTGCGGCACATGTCGATCTTGGTGAACACGTCCTCGAAACCGGTATGCCGATTATCCTCGTCGACGTAATACATGCAGCCGGTGATATTGAAGAAGGTGATCATCTCCTCGCAATCCTCCGGCACGACGAGCGTATGGATTTCCCCGGGCGGCTCGAAGACATAAGACCCGGTATCCGCAACCCAGTCATGCTCGCGATAGAACCACTTGCCCTTGATGACATAGCCATGCACCGGATTGGTATGCAGATGGCGCGACAGCACGCCCGACCGGCGTACGCGCAGCAGATTGCACCATTGCCCCTGCATCGTGTTGAGCATCAACGGGCGAAACCAGACATCCTTGGCCTGCGGCACCCACACGCGCTCGTCGTCCGGCAGCGCCGTCAGCGCGATTTCGGCGGGGGCGTTGGGGTGGGAAGAGCCGTTCAGAACATCATACATCAAGGGTCTCGCAGTTTCGGGCACACATCCCGTCAGGCCGGCTTGAGCGCCTTCGTCGTCTCAGCATCGAAAAGATGCATACGCTGCTGATCGAATTCGATCCAGACCTTGTCGTCGGGTTCGATCACAACGGTGGGATCGAGACTGATATTGACGACCGAACCGGAGATGAAGACCTGTGCAAAGGTGATGTCTCCCGTCGGCTCGACCGTATAAACAGTTCCCGGCACGGCGCCTTCATGCGGCTGCTTGTGCAGGGTGAGGGTAGAGTGACGCGCCCCCAGCACCACCTTCTTGCTCGTCGAACTGGAGACCTTGGCTTTATTCTCCGCCGATAGCGGCAATTCCCACCCCTCCGGACTTGCCAGCGCCATTCCGGTGCCATGGGTGACCGCTTCCAGCGGGATCAGGCTCATGGCCGGACTGCCAACGAAACTGGCGACGAACATGTTGACCGGATCGGCAAACACATTGGCGGGGGCATCATATTGCTGCAGGACACCGCCATTCATCACCGCCATTTTGTCGGCCATGGTCACGGCTTCGAGCTGGTCATGGGTGACATAGATGATCGTGGCGTTAAGATTGTGGTGGAAGCGCTTGATCTCCGAACGCATCTGCACGCGCAGCTTTGCGTCGAGATTGGACAGGGGCTCGTCCATCAGGAAGACCAGCGGATTGCGCACCAGCGCTCGGCCCAAAGCAACCCGCTGCTGCTGGCCTCCCGAGAGCTCGCGGGGCCGGCGCTCCAGCAGATGGGTGATATCGAGAACCTCTGCAGCTTGCCGCACTCGGGTGTCGATTTCGGCCTTGGCGATTTTCCGCATCTGCAGGGGGAACGCCAGGTTTTGAAAGACGGTCTTTTGCGGATAGAGCGCATAGTTCTGGAAGACCATGGCGATGTCGCGATCCTTGGGATCGAGGTCGTTGACCAGCCTGTCGCCGATGGAAATATCGCCGCCCGACATGGGCAACAGGCCCGCGATCAGGTTGAGCGTAGTGGTTTTGCCGCAGCCGGAGGGCCCCACAAGAGCGACGAATTCGCCATGTTCGATGGTCAGGGAGACGTCGTTGACGGCATTTACATTGCCGTATTTTTTCATGACATTGCGGAGGACGACCTCGGCCAATGGTTCACTCCTTAGTGTTTGACAGCGCCCTCGGTCAGGGCGCGCACGAAGTATTTCTGCAAGACCAGGAACAGCACCACGACGGGCACGCTCATGATGAAGCTCGCCGCCATCAGGCCTGGCCAGTCGGTGGTGTTTTCCGCAAAGAAGCGCTGAATGCCGATCGGCAGCGTCATCTGGTCGTTCTTGCTCAGGAATGTGTAGGCATAGATGTATTCGTTCCACGCCAGGATGAAGCTGTAGATGGCGGTGGCGATGATGCCCGGCGCGGACAGCGGCATGACGATGAGCAGGAATGCCTGAAACCGTGTTGCGCCGTCGATGCGCGCCGCTTGCTCCAGCTGGATGGGGATATTGTCGTAGAAGCCTTTCAGAAGCCAGATGGCCAGCGGCAGACCGAAGGTGAGGTAGGTCAATATGAGCGAGGCATGGGTATTCACCAGGCCGAGGGTGCGCATGAGAATGAAGAGCGGAACCAGGAAAATGACTGCCGGAAACATGTTGCGCAGCAGAACGGCAAAGAACAGGAAGGTGCGTCCCGGGAACCTGAACCGGGAGAAGGCGTAAGCAGCCGGTACGGCCACCGCAACTGCCAGAACGGTTGTGGCCGTCGACACGAACATCGAGTTCCAGAAATAGTGCAGGAAATCCTGCCCCACGCTGTTTTTGGGATCGATCAGCTTGAGATAGTTGCTCAGCGTCGGCTCAGCCGGCCACCATTGCGGCGGAAACTGCATGGCCGCAAAGCCGGTCTTGAGCGAGGTCAGGAACATCCATGCCATCGGGATGGTCGTGAACAAGATCATGAAGACCAGAAATATGCGGCCGCCCCAGCGCCATCCGTCGATGGGCTTTCGCCGCCTTGCGGGCGGCCTATCGGAAATTGCGGTCATGCGCCCTGCCTCGCCTTGTCACCGCGGGTGAGCGCGCGGATGTAGAAATATCCCAGCGTCATGAGGATGACGAAAAGGAGGACCGAATAGGCGGCTGCTACGCCCCATCGCTGACGCCCGAAGGCGAGCTCGTAGATATGGGTAATCCAGATATGTGATGCCCCGGCCGGTCCGCCGCCCGTCATGATCCACGGAATGATGAAGGAGTTGAAGTTCGACACAGCCAGCAGCAGGACGGTGACCGTGGAGACGCCGCGCAGGTGCGGGAACGTGACATGCCAGAAGCGCTGCCAGGCATTCGCTCCATCGACCCAGGCCGCCCGCAGCAACTGCTCGGGGATCGTCTGCAATCCCGCCATCAGCATGATCATCGCGAACGAGAACTCGCGCCACACATTCACGACGATGAGCGACGGCAGCACCGTATTGACGTTGTCGATGAAGTTGGGTGGCCGCTCGGTAATGCCGAGCTGGACCAGCACCGCACCGATGACGCCAAAGTCGGAATGATAAATCCAGCGCCATACATATGAGGCGGCGACAGCACTGACGACCCACGGGATGAGCAGGATCGCGCGCAGGACGCCGCGCCCGACGAATTCGCGATGCAGGGCCAGCGCTGCTGCGAAGCCCAAAATGAAGGAAAACAATGTGGACCCGATGGTCCACACGGCCGTATTCCAGGTCACTTTCCAGAAGACCGAGCTCGTCAGGATCCTCTGGTAGTTATCTGTGCCTGTGAACAGCTTGTCGCGCAGCTGGAGGCTGGCCGGCGTGTCATAGAAGGACAGGTCGATCGTGTAGTAGACCGGGTAGGCGATGACGATCAGCATCACCACGATTGCCGGCAACACATAGGCGTAGTCGTACCGGTGCTCCCAAATCTGCTGGATCAGCCCGGAATTCTCTGATCGAGGCGTCCGCGCAGCTTCGGTCCGGCCGGTTGCAGTCGTCACGCGATTAGTCCCTGCTGTGAGCGGAAGCCGGCGTCCGCAGGACGCCGGCTCTGTTGGCGAGAGGGCTAGATGCCGCCCCCGACGAGGTTCTCGATTTTATGTGCCGCGTCATCGGCAGCCTGATCCACGGTCATGGCCCCGGTCAATGCATTCTGCATCATGTCCGGAACGATGATGTTCATAATTTCCGGTGCTTCCGGAATAGCCGGGAAGGGGATGCCGTAGGGCAGCATGGAGGTGGTCACGTCAAGGAACTTGATCTCGTCCAGACGCTCTTTCATCCACTTGGTCTTGAAGCCGTTGAGGTTGCCCGGGTTCGACGCCGACCATGCCAGCTTGAGCGACCATTCGGGGCTCGTCCACATGCAGATGAGAGCCAGAGCGGCTTTCTCGTCAACCTTGCCGCCATCGACATATTCCGGCTTGACGATGTGGATGTTCGACCCGCCGAAAACAACGGCACGCTTGCCATCTGGCCCGGCCGGGATCAGGCCGTAGCGCATGTTCTCGACGACCTTGTTGGCGGTCTCCTTGTCACTGCCGGTCGCCTGATCGGCAAGCTCCAGCATGCGGGCATATTCGGAGGGGTGCGAGATTACCATCCCGAGCTGGCCGGCGATGAACGGCGCCTGGTTGTCGGCCTGCGTGTTGGTCAGCGCCGAAACGGGAACGGACTTGTCGCGCACATACATGTCGTATGCCGCCTGCAAGGCCGCCTTTGTGCCGGCATTGTTGATCTCGACCTTGTCATAGGTCGGATTGTCGCTGGCCTCGTCGAGAGCTCCCCCGCCATATGCCCACGCCATCGGCATGAAGCGGTAAGGGGTGTTTCCCGCATTCTGGCGCGCAACCAGGCCGTAGCCGGCGATGCCGAGCTTGTCGTGGATTTGCTTGGAATATTCGACCACGTCGCCCCAGGTCGCGGGGGGATTTTCAGGATCGAGACCCGCCCGCTTGAAGATGTCGGCGTTCCAGATGAGCGCCATCGTCTCGTTGTTGGTCGGGATGCCGTAGGTCTTGCCCTTCCAGGTCACCGCCTTCATGGCGCCCGGCCAGAAATCCTTCGACGAATACCCTACATCCTCGGGTTTCAGCTCTTGCAGATACCCTTTGGCGGCGAACTCGGTGCCGCCCAGAATCTGCAGGCGGATCGCCATCGGTGCGGCATTGCCCAGCAGCGCCGTGCGGAACTTGTCGAGCAATTCGTTATAGGTGATGCCCTGCTCTTCAAGGTCGATATTGGGATAGGTCTGGCGGAAGGCGGCGAAGAAGTCCCTATAGTTCTGACGCATGATCTCGGGATCGCCCTCGAAGATGCCCTGATACCAGAAGGTCAGCCGGCCCTTGTAGTCGGTCGGCACGACGGAGTTGCAGTGCCCGACGGTGTCGAAGTCCTCGGTGCCGGCGATCGAGCGCACATATTCCGGAGACCACTTGCTCAGATCCACGCTCTGAGCCATGGCCGTGCTGGCCATGAGCGACACGCCCAATCCGGCGGCCACCAAGGCCCGCCCAAACCTTTGGGCGCGTTTGAAACTCTTCATTGAACTCCTCCTGTTCTCCCACCGGGTCGCGTGTGGCGACGACCCGCGCCGTTCTCACAGTTGTGCCTTCCCGGCCTCTTGTGTACTGCTCCGGCCCCAGACACCGTTACAGAACGCAAATTGCGTGTCAACGAGAGATGATTATACATTATCGCCGCCGGGTAAGGTGTGGAAACGGGTGAACAGGAGGTATGTGTTGGCGCGAACCAAGGGCAGAACCAAGGAAAAACGGCACACACAGATCGAAGCCTTCGGCGCCTCGAAGGGCGAGGCCTCGGTCTATGAGCTCATTCGTGAAGACATCATCTCCGGACGCCTGAAGGAGAATGACAGACTGGTCGTTGCAGAGCTCGCCCAACGGCATGGCACTTCGACCAATCCCGTGCGCGAGGCGCTTCAGCAGCTTCGGGGGGAGGGTTTTGTGGTGCTGGCTCCGAATAGAGGCGCGCGTGTGCGGCCGATCGACCAGAATTTCGTGCGGGATATCTATGAAATCGGCGTGCTGATCGAGCCGGCACTGACCCGCTGGTTCGTTGGCATGGCGACCGACGACGACATCGCGGAGCTGGAGCGCCTGCAGATGCTCATCGAAGAGAACAATTTTGCGGATGCCGCCCTGCACAGCGAACTCGACACCAGTTTCCACACCGTAATGTACAAGCGCCATTACAACCGGCACGCAATCGAACTGTGGTGGAAACACCGCGAGATTTTACGCGCGGTGGGACGCCGCTACAATTTCACGCTCGCCCGTAGGGCGACGGTTCTGCGTGAGCACCGTGACTTGATCGAGATGGTAAAGGCCCATGAAGCCGGCGGCGCGGCTGAACTTATCGCCCGGCATGTCGAGGGATCGGGAAGGCATATCCTCGAGCAGATGCGCGCCGTCGATGCCGCGCAGGCAGGCTGACCGGGTCCTGCATCGGGAATTCAACAACAAAAGTGAAAAGAGAAAAAAATGAAGATCACGGGAGTCAAGCCCTGGCTCGTAAAGAATGCCGGCTCTTATTGGGGAGAACTGCTGTTCGTTGAGGTCACGACCGATGAGGGCGTCACGGGCTGGGGAGAGATCACGACGACAACCAAGCTTGCGAACCGCGCGCTCTGCTCCATCCTCAGCCAGATTGGCGACATGCTGGCGGGTCACGATCCGGCGAATATCGAAATGCTCTGGCACAAGGTGTTTCGCAGCTTCACCTATATGGGCAGCCGCGGGGCGGCGGTCGAATGCGTGAGCGCCATCGACATTGCCCTGTGGGACATCCGCGGCAAGGTGCTGGACAAGCCGATCTACGAATTGCTCGGCGGTCCGGTGCGCGACGATATTGCCCTTTATACCCACCCCAACCAGTCGAAATTCACCTCCAAACAGGGCGTGGTCGACGAAATCCGGGCGATCGTCGATTCCGGGCATACCGCGCTTAAATTCGACCCGTTCCCCTATCAGGGCGACCGCGAGCAGCGGGACGGCTATCTCGATGGCGCCATGACCCGCGAAGACCAGCGCAAGGCCGCTGAGCTGACGGCGCTGATCCGCGAGACGGCGGGGCCAGATATCGAAATCCTGATCGACGCACATGGGCGGTTCGATGTGCCGACCGCCATCCGGCTCTGCCGCTCGCTGGAAGAGGCCGGACAGATCGACTGGTTTGAGGAACCCGTGCCGCCCGAGAGCTGGAAGGCGCTCGCACAGGTCCGCGAAAAGGTCAGTGCGGCGATATCGTGGGGAGAGCGAGGCCACACGAAATGGGACTTCGTGCCGATCCTGGAAAACGGCCTGGCCGACTACATCATGCCCGACGTCACTTGGACCGGTGGCATCACTGAACTCAAGAAAATTTCCGCTCTGGCCGAGGCCTATTACGTCCCGATTTCGCCGCATGACGCCAGTGGCCCGATCAATGTGATCGCCGGGGCCCATGTGATGATGACCGTGCCGAACTTTTACAAGCTCGAGACGTCGGAGTGGAATTTGAGCAAGTACAATCCCTTCATCAACACGCCCCTCGACAACTCCAACGGCAGTCTCAAGATTCCGCAGGCGCCGGGACTCGGCATCGAGCTCAATCGCGGTTACCTTGAGGCCAATCAGATCGAACTCGCTTAGCCGACAACTCAAATCTGAAATCGAGGTGCGGTACTTCGGGTCGCGTGCCGCACCCCTGTCTTCACGCATGGCCCGCCCGCCAGAACAAAAGGGAAGAGGATCAATGACTACTGAGAGGGACGCAGCCGACACCATCTCGAGCAATGTCCGCACCGCATCGCGCCCGAGCGATCTGCGTATCACCGATCTGCGCGTTGCCGAGATCGTGGGCGCGCCGTTCACCTCTGCACTCGTCAAGATCTACACCAATCAGGGTATTGTGGGCCTGGGCGAGGTGCGCGACGGCGCAAGCGCGACCTATGCGCTGATGCTCAAGAGCCGGTTGCTCGGAGAAAATCCCTGCGATGTCGACCGGCTGTTCCGCCGCATCAAGCAGTTCGGCGGACATGGCCGGCAGGGCGGTGGCGTCTCGGCAGTCGAGATTGCGCTCTGGGACCTGGCGGGCAAGGCCTATGGGGTGCCGATCTATCAGATGCTCGGCGGACGCTTCCGCGAAAAGGTGCGCATGTATTGCGATACCGATGCGACCGTCCCGAGCGGCACCGAGACCGGCAAGCGTCTCAAGGAGCGGATGGACCTCGGCTTCACCTTTTTGAAGATGGATCTCGGGCTCATGCAGATCGCCGACGTTTCCGGCGCCGTTGTCGCTCCCGCCGGCTCGCTGGAGGGGTATCGGGTTCACCCCGGACGCGGTCCCGTCAAGACGATGGAGGACCGGCGCGCCCGCAATGCAGCCTATGATCTGCACAATGTGCGCCACCCTTTCACCGGCCTTCATTTCACCGACAAGGGCCTCGATCTGCTGGAGCAGTACATCGCCGAGGTGCGCGAGGTGATCGGCATGGACATCCCGCTCGCCATCGACCATGTCGGTCATATTTCGCTGCAGAACGGCATTCGCCTGGCGCGGCGCATCGAGAAATATGTCCCGGCCTGGCTCGAGGATGTGATCCCCTGGCAATATGCCGATCAGTACCGCACGCTGCAGGACGCGACGACCGTGCCGATCTGCACCGGCGAAGACATCTATCTCAAGGAAGGCTTCGAGCCTCTGCTGAAGTCCGGCGGCGTCTCGGTCATCCATCCCGACCTTCTGACCTCGGGCGGCATCCTCGAGACCAAGAAGATCGGCGACGCTGCTCAGGATCACGGCATTGCCATGGCCATCCACATGGCGGAAAGCCCCATCGCAGCCATGGCCGCCGCTCATGTCGCGGTCGCCACGGAAAACTTCATGGCGCTCGAATATCATTCCGTCGACGTAGACTGGTGGGACGATATCGTCACTGGTCTTCCAAAGCCCCTGGTCAAGGACGGCTTCATCGAGGTTCCCGACAAGCCCGGGCTCGGCATCGACGATGTCGTCGACGAGGTGATCAGCCAGCATCTGCAGGAGGGCGTGACCGGCATCTGGCAGCCGACCGATCAGTGGGATGAGGAATACTCCTGGGATCGCACCTGGAGCTGACAAAGGCTGCCCACCCGAACCTGGAACCTTAAGGCCAAGATGATTTACGAACTGCGGATTTACGAGTGTGTGCCCGGCAGATTGCCAGCCCTGCTCAAGCGCTTCACCGACCACACGCTGAAGCTTTGGAACAAGCACGGTATCGTGCAGGCAGGGTTCTTCACGACCATCGTCGGCGAGAGCAACAACCAGCTGACTTATCTCATCGCCTGGAATTCGCTGACGGAGCGGCAGTCGAAATGGGACGCCTTCATCGGCGATCCCGACTGGATTGCGGCGAAGAACAATTCCGAACGCGATGGGCCGATTGTCGCGCGCGTCAGCAACCAGTTTCTAACTCCGACCGCCTTTTCGGCGGTTCAGTAGGGGGATTACCGTGAAGATCACCGATTTGCGCTGCGCCGTCATCGGCCGTCATCCAATTGTGCGCATCGTCACCGATGAGGGGCTCTACGGGCTGGGGGAGGTCGAGTACACCAAGCCCTATCTCAAGCCCTGGGTGCTGCATTTCCGCGAAGCGCTGATCGGCGAAGACCCAACCGATGTCGAACGCTGCATGCTCAAGATCCGTCAGCGTGGCAGCTTCAAGCCTTATGGGGCGGCGGTCAGCGCCATCGAACATGCGCTTTGGGATATCGCCGGCAAGGCTGCCGGGGTGCCGGCCTACAAGCTTCTGGGCGGCAAGGTGCGCGACAAGGTGCGGGTCTATAATGGCTCGATCCGGCGCAAGCGCTCCGGCGACAGGCCGGAGGACTACGCGGCCGATGTCAAATGGATGATGGAACAGCCCCAGAATTTCTTCATGGTCAAGCAGGGCATCAGCTTCCACTCCAACATGAAGACCAGCATCGACGATTTTCACTATGGGGTGCGCAACAGGGCCGCCGGCTATCATGGAGCGATGGATCAGGGTCAGATCTCCGAACATGCCTTCAACCACATGCTTGATTGCGTGGCGGCCATGAAAGAGGTTCTGGGCGACAAGGTTTCGCTGGCGCTCGATTGCGGACCGGGCTGGTTCCTGAACGACGCCATTCGTTTTGCCCGCGCGGTCGAGAAATACGACCTCATGTGGCTCGAGGACATGCTGACAGGGGACTATGTACCCTGGGTCAACCCGCAGGCCTATCGGGAGCTTACGACGTCGACCTCGACGCCGATCCACACCGGCGAGCAGATTTACCTGCGGCACAATTTCAAGGAGCTGATCGAGACGCAAGCCATCCGCGTCGTCGGGCCCGATCCCGCAGATATCGGCGGCATCGCCGAACTCAAATGGGTGGCGGAGTTCGCCTACATGCATTCGATCATGATGGCGCCGCACGGCACCGCGAACGGGCTTTTGGGCCTGGGTGCGCTGATCAATGTCTGCGCCACGCTGCCGGCCAATTTCATCGCATTCGAATATCCTAGTGCGTCCGATCCCTGGTGGGAGGACATCGTGATCGGCCTGCCCGACCAGATCGTGACCAACTCCATGGTCGACCTGCTGGAGGCGCCGGGGCTCGGCCTCGATATCGATGCAGAGGGAGCGGCCAAATATCTGGCGGAAGAAGACAAGGATTTCTTCAAACCGTGACGAAAGCCGCGCCAGCATCGGGGCTGTCAGGCGAGGGGCGAGAATAGGGGGAGAACATGGCGATCAGGATTGCCGTGGGACAGTTTCAGGAGCTGACCGAGGAGCGTTTGCGCTTTGCCGCGCAGATCGGGGCCAGCGGTATCCAGATGAACAATCCGAACCTGCCTGGCGACACGCGCTGGGAGGAAAAGGATGTTCGGGCGCTAGTGGAAAAGGTCGAGGCAGCGGGCCTGAAATTCGAGGCAATCGAGAACGTCCCCACCCATTTCTATCACAAGGTGATGCTCGGGCTCGATGGGCGTGACGCGCAGATCGAGAACTACATCGCAACGATCAGGGCGGTGGCGCGCGCCGGCGTGCCGGTGCTCGGCTATCACTTCATGCCCAACTCGGTCTGGACCACGAGCCGCAACGCGACAACGCGCGGAGGGGCGACGGCCCGCCAGTTCGACATGGCCGTTGTCGAAGCCAATGCCAATGATTTGGACCTGTTGCGATCGTTCATGCCGACAACGCTGGGCCGGGCCAGTTCCATGCCGCTGTTCGGCAAGGACGGGCCGCATGTCAGCGAAGAGCAGATGTGGGCGAACTACCGCTATTTCATCGATGCGGTGCTGCCGGTCGCCGAGGAGGAGGGGATTCGTCTTGCCCTTCATCCCGACGATCCGCCGGTGCCGGTGCTGGGCGGGGTGGCCCGGCTGTTCTACAAGCCCGAGAATTTTCGCAAGGCTTACGAGATGGCCAACCAGTCACCTGCGTGGGCGCTGGATCTCTGCCTTGGCTGCTGCTCTGAAATGCCCGGCGGCAAGGCCAATGTCATCGAGATGGTCGAGTATTTCGCCCCCCGCGGTGCCATTGCCTACATCCACTTCCGCGATGTTCAGGGCTCGGTGCCCGATTTCACCGAATGTTTCATCGGTGACGGCAATTACGACCCGGCGCAGGTGATCGCCCTGCTGGCCAAGAACAATTTCGATGGCTTCCTGCTCGACGATCATGTGCCGAAAATGGATGGCGACAGCGACTGGAACCACAGGGGCCGCGCCCACGCGATCGGCTACATGCAGGGGCTGGTGCGCATGGCGGAATATGCCGGCCTTCTTGAAGCGGAGGGCCGTAAACAGTGAGTGCGGCGCTAGTTTATATTGGCGGCGTCAATCGCCCGATCGGCTATGTGGCAAAAGCCGCGGGCGAAGGCATCGCCGCCTTTCTGATCGATCTGGAGACGGGCGCTGCCCGATCGCTCGGAGTGACCGGCGGCATCGACAATCCCACGTTCGCGGCGGTTGCGCCCGATGGGAACTCCCTTCTTGCGGTCAGCGAAGTCGCCGGCTGGAACGAGGGCACGATTTCGGCCTATGCCATCGATACCAAGACCGCGGCGCTGACCTATCTGAACAAGCAGCCGACGCGTGGCGACGCCACCTGCCATCTCGGCTTCGACCATTCCGGTCGCTACGCCGCCAGCGTCAATTACGCGGGCCTGCCGATGGACGCCAAGCCCAATCAGTCGGTTGTAATCTACCCGCTTCGCGAGGATGGATCGCTTGGCGCGCCTGCCGCCGAAATGGCTCACAAGGGGACTGGAGCTGACCCCCAACGCCAGGAGCGGCCGCACGCCCATTGCGTTCGCTGGACGCCTGACAACCGCTTTCTCATCGTCGCAGATCTCGGCATCGATCGATTGGTAATCTATCGGTTCGACGAAAAAAACGGCGCGCTCGCCACCCACGGTGAGGTCAAACTGCCGGCTGGCGCGGGCCCGCGTCATTTCTGTTTCCACCCCGAATTGCCGGTCGTTTATTGCGCCAACGAACTCGATTGCACGCTAGCGACGCTGGCCTTTGACGCCAAGGCAGGAACGCTTGAGGTGACGGACACGCTCTCGACGTTGCCAGCCGGCGAAGGGGAAGGCGCGGCGGTCTCTGCCATCGCCATCGCGAAGGGTGGCCGGCATGTGTTTGTCGGCAATCGCTTTCATGACAGCATCGCCCGTTTCGAAATCGACCCCAAGACCGGCGCGGCACGCTTTTTGGGCACCACACCCTGTGGCGGAAGGGTGCCACGCGATTTCGCCTTCGATCCGAGCGGGAAGGTGCTCGCCGTCGCCAACCAGGAGAGCGACCGCCTCAATCTCTTCCACTACCGCTCCGAAACCGGGGCGCTGGATCCGCTCGGCGATCCCGTGCCTGTCGGTTCGCCGACCGCTGTCGCCTTTCATCACCAACTTCGCTGACCACCGGGCCAAGCTCATGAAAATCACAGCCATAAAGCCATTCCCGGTCTGGGTCGGTCACCGCAACCAGCTCATCGTCAAGATCGAAACCGATGAAGGCCTCTTTGGCTGGGGAGAGAGTGGGCTTTCCGGGCGCGAGAAAGCCGTTTGCGGGGCCATCGAACATTACCGCGAATTCCTCATTGGCCGCGATCCCAACCAGATCGGCCGGATCTGGCAGGAACTCTACCGTTCCCAGTATTTCGAGGGCGGGCGCGTGCTGCTGGCGGCCCAATCCGCTATCGATATCGCCCTGCACGACATTAAGGCCAAGGCATTGGGCGTGCCGGTCTACGAACTTCTCGGCGGCAAGCAGCGAGACGTCATCCCGACCTTTCCTTCGGCGGGCAACATTGCCGGTCCCGAACCGATCGAGAAAGCGGCCGAACTGATCGCGCGCGGCTGGAACGTCATCCGGTTCTTCCCGGCAGCCTGGGGCAACGACCAGAACATCTTCGAGCCGCGCGAGTCGATCGGGGAAACGGCAAAGTGGCTGGTCAAGGCGCGCGAACAGCTGGGGGAGGGGGTGGTGCTGGGAATCGACTACCACCATCGCCTGTCGGTGGCGGAGGCGGCGAGCTTCTGCCAGAAGATGCCGTCCGGCACACTGGATTTCCTCGAAGAGCCGATCCGCGACGAGACGCCGGAGGCCTATGAGGCGCTGCGCAAGCTGACCGACGTGCCCTTCGCCATCGGCGAGGAATTCGCCTCCAAATGGCAGTTTCTGCCCTATATCGAACGCGGCATACACCAGTTCAACCGGCTCGACCTCTGCAATGTCGGCGGGTTTACCGAGGCGATGAAGGTGGCCGGCTGGAGCGAGGCGCATTATGTCGACTTGATGCCCCACAATCCCCTGGGGCCGATCTGCACCGCCGCCACCATCCATTTCTCCGCCGCCGTCGCGAACTTCGCCTGGCTCGAAACACGCGTCGCTGAGGCCGAGCTTTACGGGGCAACCGGCGGCAGCGAAATCTTCCCCGTCCAGCCGCGGCTGGAGGGCGTCACCTTTCCCGTACCCACAGGGCCAGGGCTTGGCATCGAGGTCGATGAGGCGAGGCTGACGGCGGAAAGCTTCAAATTCTGGGAAGCGCCGCATCTGCGACGCCGCGATGGATCGGTAACGAACTGGTAAAGTTATGCTCGAAATCGCCGAATTTATTCCCCCCAAGCCGACGCCACTGTGGAAGCTGTCGCAGCAGGCGGGCGTCAGCCTTGCCGTCGGGGGGCTGCCCTTCGACACGCTGAAACCGGGGGAAAGGGTAGGGGACCTCGCTCCGCTCACCCGCATGAAACAGGTTTACGAGGAGGGCGGGTTCGAACTGCGCGTCATCGAGGCGCGCCCGCCGCTCAACAAGGCCAAGCGCGGCCTTGAGGGGCGGGATGAGGAAATCGACACAGTCTGCACGCTGATCGAAAGCATGGGCAAGCTCGGCATCCCCGTCTGGTGCTATGAATGGATGACCGATTTCAATTGGGTGCGCACCAACCTTGCCACGCCCTCACGCGGCGGTTCCGTCGTGACGAGCTTCAACGCCGATGACGTGCCCGAGGACATCACCTCCAATCCGCCGATCAGCGAGCAAGCGCTTTGGGAAAATCTCGAATATTTCCTCAAGCGCGTGTTGCCGGTGGCCGAAAGGGCGGGCGTCAAGCTTTCCATGCACCCCGACGATCCCCCGATCACTCCGATCCGGGGCGTCAGCCGCATCATGCGCAGCATCGAAAACTACCAGCGCCTGCTCGATCTCGCGCCGAGCCCGATGAACACCATCACGCTGTGCCAGGGCAATTTCACCCTTATGACAGATGATCTGCCGGCGGTGATCCGCAAATTCGGCAAGGCCATATCCTTTGTGCATTTCCGTGACGTGAAGGGCGTTCCGACCCGCTTCGAGGAGACCTGGCACGACGCCGGCAAGACCGACATGCTCGCCTGCATGAAGGCCTATCGTGACATTGACTTTGACGGCGTATTGCGGCCCGACCATGTGCCGACCGTCGAAGGCGACAGCAATGACAATGCCGGATACTCGGCCTTTGGCCGCCTTTACGCCATCGGCTACATCCGGGGCCTGCACCAAGCCGTCTACGCAGAACAGGAAAGACCATGAAAATCGCTATCACCGGGGCCAGCGGCGGTATCGGCCGGGCCATCGTCCAACAGGCCGAAGAGCGCGGCCACACAGTCGTCGCCATCGACAGGGTGGAGCATCCGGATGTGGCGGCACGGGACGGACGCCGGTTCGTCCTCAGCGACATGGACGATTTCGATGCCATGCTGGACGCTTTTGCCGGTTGCGACGCTGTCATTCACATGGCCGCCATTCCGTCTCCCGGACGCCATCCCGACCATATCGTTCACAACAACAATGTCGTCGGCAGCTATAACGCCCTGCAGGCCGCAGCCGATAACGGCATTAGGCGCGTGTGCCAGGCCTCCAGCGTCAACGCCATCGGCCATTCCTTCAGCCAGCAGCCGCGCTATGACTATTTCCCTATCGACGAAGAGCACCCCAACTATTCGGAAGACCCTTACAGCCTGTCGAAATGGATTTGCGAACAGCAGGCGGATGCGTTCGTGAGGCGCTATCCAGACATGGTCATCGCAAGCATGCGGTTTCACTTCGTTTGCGACGACCGCTCGATCGCCAAGCAGTTTTACGATCCGCGCCCCGACAAGGGCAGGCATCTCTGGGCCTATACGCGTCGCGACGCTGCGGCAGACGCCTGCCTGCTCAGCCTCGACGCACCGCTCACCGGGCATGAGGCGTTCTACATCGTGGCGCCGGATACGATTTCCGATACGCCCAGCAGGGAACTTGCGGCAGAATTCTTCCCCGGCATGCCGATCAAGGGCGAGTGGGGCGCCCACAGGAGTTTCTTCAACTCCTCCAAGGCCGAACGCCTGCTCGGCTGGCGGCACGGCAACGTGCCGGCGGAGCGGCTGTAGCTGCGTAGGCACGTGCCCATACGGGCACTCACAGACGATCACTACGACGATCTGCGCCGCGTTGCGACATTCCTCTCGCCGACATACCAATCACGGGCGTCGACTTCCTCGAACACCACCCAGACATCGTCCTTGGCGATGCCAGTTACCTCGTTGACGGCGTCGACCATCTTGCTGGCGAGTTTCGCCTTCTTGGCCTCGGGATCATCAGCGATGACGTCCCGTACGAGCCTGATGTTGACGAATGGCATGTACTCCTCCCTGGAGACCTTTAGCGTAGGGCCTTCTGCCCTCCGGCCGCGGTGATGATGCCAACGATGACGAGGCCGGTGATGACCATGCGCACGCCGGCGCTGACGCCATAGGTGTTGAGCATGGTCAACAGCAGCACCAGGAACAGCGCCGCGCCCCATATGCCCGGGACATTGGATCTGCCGCCTGCAACCGAGGTGCCGCCGATGACGACCACGGCGATGGATGAGAGCAGATATTCATTGCCGATATCGACATTGGCGCCGCGGAAATATCCGGCCAGCAGAGCACCATTGATCCCGCCGAGCGTGCCCGACAGCATATAGGTGAGCAGGCGCATGCGCTCGACCGGTATGCCTGCGAGCCAGGCGGCGTGCGGGTTTTGTCCAATGGCCAGCACCGAACGGCCATAGACCATGCGCTGAAGGACGATGCCGGCGCCGATGGCGAAGAGTACCGTGAGGATCGCCAGAACAGGAATGCCGAAGATCTGCACATTGGTGAAGGCGGCAAAGGCCGGCGGCGGCTTGATCTGCAGCCCGCGCCCATAGGAGATGTCGATCGACAGGATAATGAAGCTCGAGGACAGGGTGGCGATGATCGGCGGGATACGCAAAAGCCGGATCAACAGATAGTTGAAGAGCCCGACCGCCGCGCCGCTCAACAGCGCCGCCAGCAATCCCACGGCGATCATGGCGTCGGAGCCGCCCATCGTCTTCATGGCGACCGCGCTGGCCAGCCCGATATTGGTGGGCAGGGAGAGATCCACATTGCCGGGTCCGAGCGTGATGACGAACATCTGTCCGATGCCGACGATGACCATGAAGACGGCGAGCGATAACGCGGCGGTGAGCATGCCGCCCGCGCCATAGCCGCGGGTGAAGATGGCGGCCGCCAGCCAGACGGCGAGCGCGCCGACAAAGGACCATATCCAGGGCTTTTGAAGGAGTTTCGAGACGGCGGTCATGGTCTCAATTCTCCTTCCTGATGATCAGCGCCCTGGCGGCGAGCACCACGATGAGGATGACGCCATTTGCGCCGACCTGCCAGTCGGGCGGGATGTGCATGAAGGTGAGCAAGGGCGAAGCCGCGAGCGCCAGGGTCAATGCGCCCAGAACCGCTCCGATGGGCGAGACGCGTCCGCCGACGAATTCGCCGCCGCCCAGAATGACACCGGCAATCGAGAGCAGCGTATAGCCGTTACCGATGTTGGCATCGCCCGAGGTGGTGATGCCGATCAGCGCCATTCCCGAAAGCACGCCGAACATGCCCGCGAGTGCGAACATGATCACCTTGGTCTTGAGGATCGACCAGCCTGCGCGGCTGATGGCGACGGGATTGCCCCCCGACCCTCGCAAAATGGCGCCATAGGCCGTGCGCATAAGGCCGAAATGTACGACGAGCGCGATGATGACGGCGGCGACAATGGGGAAGGGGACGATGGGCGGCTTGACCGCCATCAGGGCCAGCAGCCAGTCCGGCGCCTTGCCGCCGGGTGTGGGCAGCACCAGAATCGCAAGGCCCTGCCAGACAAAGCTCATACCGAGCGTGATGACGATGGACGGGAGATTGCGCAGATAGATCAGCGCCCCGAGCGCGGCATAGACGCCGATGGCGCAGATGATGATCAGAACGCCGACCAGCGGCGCATCATGCAGGAAGGTTGCCGTGACGCAGCCGATGAAGCCCACAAAGGTGCCGATCGACAGGTCGAGCTCGTTGACGGCCAGTACGAACATCTGGGCAATCGTCGCCAACGCGATGGGGACCGCCAGGTTCAGCATCAGGGTGAAGCCGAAATAGCTAATGGCGCGCGGGTTGAGCCAGGCGATGGCCAGAAGGATGATGCTCAGCGAGAGTGCCGGCAGCAGCGCCCGCAGGATCCTGCGCGGATTGAACGAAAGGCCTGTTCGGCCGGCGGCGCTTTCGGTGAGGGCGGGCGAGGTCATGTCAGGAGGCTTCTTCGAAGGAGGACTGGATGACCTTTTCCTCGCTCAGCTCGTTGCGCGGGAGATCGGCGACGATACGCCCGTTGCGAAACACATAGACGTGGTCGCAATTCTCCAGCTCTTCGGTTTCGGTCGTGTACCAGACAAAGGTGCGGCCGTTCTGCGCCTCCCTGCGAATAAGATCGTAGACTTCGCGCTTGGTGCCCACATCGACACCGCGCATGGGATCGTCCATGAGAATGATTTCAGCGTCTGAACCGAGGGCGCGCGCAAACAGCGCCTTTTGCTGATTGCCGCCGGACAGCGAGAGGATGTTGTTGGCAATGTCGGGTGTGCGGATGCCAATGCGATCCTTCCACTGCTCAGCCATCTTGTCCTCTGCATCGGGTGCGATCAGCAGCCCCTTTCTGAGGCGCCGTACGGAGCGGATGCCGATGTTCTGCGCAATCGACCAGAGCGGAAATATGCCGTCAGACTGCCGGTCGCCGGCAACAAAGGCTACTTTGCCCGCGACCGTAACCCCCGGCTTGCGGTTCTGGGCGCCGCTGAAGACGTCGAGCAGCAATTCGGTCTGCCCGTGCCCCGAAAGCCCAGCCATTCCGATGATCTCGCCTTCATGTGCCACCAGTTCATCGCCATTACCCTGGGCGGTGGGTCGCGCCCGCACGCGCACAGGACCGGTGCCGCGCGCGCCGGGGCCATCAGTCGTTTCGGTTCTGTGGGTTTCGGAAACCCCGCCCATGGTCGAGACAAGACGCGCGCGATCATAGGTGCTGGCCGGATCGTCGGCGACCACGGTGCCATCGCGCATGACGACGATCCGGCTGGAATTGTCGAGGATTTCGCCGAGCAAATGGGAAATCAGGACGCAGCTGGTGCCCGCGGCAACGCTTTTGCGGACATGGGCGAGCAATTGGCCGGACGTATGGGCGTCGAGCGAAGAGGTGGGCTCGTCGAGTATAACGAGCCGCAAGGGCTCTTCGGTAACGGTGAAGGCGCGGGCGACCTCGACCATCTGGCGCTTGCCAATGGCAAGATCGCCGATCACTTCGGAAGCGCCGATTCCGTGGCCGGGAAAGATCTCGTCGAGTTTTTGCAAAATCAGCTCGCCGGCCCGGCGTCGCCAGCCGAGCCCCTTGAGCGATGGATGATTGACCCGCGCGTTCTCGGCCACCGACAGGTTCGGACAAAGCGAGAGTTCCTGGAAGACGCAGCGAATGCCGAGACTGTGCGCCAGTTGCACATTGTAGCCGGACTGCTCGTTTCCGGTTACGCCGATCGTGCCGCTTGTCGGAGTGAGCGTTCCCGCCAAGACATGCATGAGAGTGGATTTGCCGGCACCGTTATGGCCGACAAGCCCCACACATTCGCCTGCGTTGACGTAAAAATCCACGCCGTCCAGCGCGCGAACGGCGCCAAATTGAACTTTGACGCCGTTCAGCGTGACAATGTTGGCCTCAGCATTTGCCATCACCGGCCGCTCCCGGCCGGCGAGACAAGGGTATGCCGCATCACCTCTGGTCAACCTTACATGTTGTCGGAGATGGCAGCCTTGGCTTCATCAAGGCTATACTCGTGGCTAGCGACGCCGCCCTCTGGAATATCCTTCAGCGCTTGTTCGAAATCGTCCTGTGTGAAGGCCAGATAGGGCACCATCAGATCGTGCGGAATGTCGGTACGGCCATCGAGCACCTGTTGAGCAACCCAGAAGGCCAGGGTCGACACGCCCGGTGCAATCGAGGCCGACCAGGTCGTGTAGCCATTGGCTTCCTTTTGCTGCTTCCACCATTCGAGCTCGTCATAGCGGTTGCCCATGATGATCGTCGGTTCCGACCGCCCGGCGGCGGCGAAGGCTTGCGCCGTGCCATAGCCGTCGCCCCCCTGGTCGACCACACCGACGATATCGGGCAATGAGGGCAGGACAGTCGCGACCGCTTTCTGCGCCGTGGTCTGGTCCCAATTGCCGGTCACCGAATTGACGATCTTGAACTCGGGATGTTCCTGCACGCCTTCCATGATGCCTTCGTGGATAGCCTGGTCGATGGATGTGCCGGCAAGACCGCGGATTTCAAGCAGATTGCCGCCGTCCGGCTGGAACTTGGCCATCTGGTTGACCTCTTCCTTGCCCATGGCCTTGAAGTCGACGACCACGCGATAGGCACAAGGCTCGGTGACGATGCCGTCGAAAGAGACAACGACGATGCCCGCGTCGCAGGCCTGCTTGACGGCGCCGTTGAGGGCATCCGGCGAGGCAGCGTTGATGACGATGGCGTCATAGCCCTGAAGGATCAGGTTCTGAATCTGCGCGGCCTGGGTCGGTACTTCCTGATCGGCTGTGGTGAAGACGTCGGCGGCGGCAACGACACCGTCCGCGACCGCCTTCTTTGTTACCAGATCATAGCTTTTGAGCATGGCCTGGCGCCAGGAGTTGCCGGCATAGTTGTTGGAAAAGGCGATGCGCTTGCCCGACGTATCGGCATAAGCTGAGCTGGCCATCAGGCCGAGGGCGATCGCACTGAGAATAATGGACTTCTTCATATCGATAACCTCCCTGTGATAGCCCGCCGGCTGGCGTGGAGCAGCGAGCCACGGCGCGAAGCGTGGCATAGGGCTGGCGGGCAGGCAAGACGACTGACGCTAAACAATAGTATTGATAGGCGACAACGCCAGAGTATTGATAGGCGGCCACACCCGTTTCTTGCGACGGCGCAAATGTCGCGGGCCGAAGACATGCGTCCACCCATCCCGTTAGCAATGTAGGCCGAGTTGGCGTGAAGGCCGCAGCCGACCCAGGCTGTGGCTGTGCACTTTCACAGATCGTCGGAACCTGCAGGGATCTGAACGCAGCGGATCTTGCCGGAATTACTGGCGTAGCGTGCTGTCTCGGATGACGAGTTCCGGATCGATTTGCGTGACTTCCGGCGCGGGCAGTTTATCTCCGGCCTGAATAAGGTCGAGCACCCTCTCGACGGCCATCCGCGTGATCAGCTCGACGGGGTAGTCGACACTGGACAAGGGGACGCCGGCGTGCTCCGCGTATTCGATGTTGTCGAACCCGATAATGGCCAGATCGTCCGGGACCGAAACGCCGTTCTTCAGGCACCAGCGCAATGCGCCGATAGCAAGGGAATCATTGGCGGTGAAAACGGCCGTCGGCGGCTGCTGAATGCTCATCAGTCTGTCCATGGCCCAATAGCCGCTCGCTACCGAGTGTCCTTTGGGGTCTACGGCGAGTGCGGGATCCTGCTCAAGCCCGGCAGCCGTGAGCGCATTGAAAAAACCTTCCCGTTTTTCCAGATTGCCAAGGGGATTGGCGCTGTCGATCAAGGCGATGCGCCTGTGGCCGGTGGCGACGAGATGCTCGGTGGCCTTGCTGGCGCCGCGCCGCTCGTCCACGCATACGGCATCAACTCCGGCATCGGGATCTCCCACGAGCAGCACCACTGCGTGGCCCGCCGCACGCAGCATGCGGATGTGGTCGAGCTGCCGATGGCTGGTGGGATAGATCAGCATCCCGTCGACCTGTCTGGACCGGAACAGCTCAAGCACCTTTTTTTCTTCCTCCAGATTGTTGTTGGAGGTGGCAAAAAGCGTTGCATAGCCGCGTTCGGCCAAAGCCAGCTCAAGCGCCTGGGCAGTGTGCGTAAGGGTCGGATTGGTAATGTCCGTCAACACCAGACCGATGGTGCGCGTTTCCCGGCTGACCAGCGATTTGGCGATGAAATTCGGCAGATAGTTGAGCTCGAGCGCCGCCTTGCGGATCAGAGCCCGCGTGTCGGGGGGGATGCGTGAGCTGTCGCGCAACGCAAGCGAGACGGTATTGGTCGAGAATCCCGTCCTATCTGCAATGTCCTTGAGGCGGACAGCGCCCTTGGCCATCTTTCCGTTCCTTGAACTGCCGGACCATAATCTCCCGCGGCCTGCTGTCAATTGTCCGGCCACACGCGCCCGCGCAACATCTAGTTTTCTCGGCGTGCCGCTCTCCCTGGGCTCATAACCCGGAATATTCGAACCCTGGGCGTAGCGCCCGCAACGTACCTTCTCTTCCTGCCGACTGGGCCATAATAGGTGTTGACGGCTCTTTGGCTCCGCCTCTAGATTAACGCTAATACACGCCCGCCGGACTTCGCGCCAGAGGGCAATAAGCGGTCGCAGGAAAACGCATCAAGACGTCGCGGCGGGAGGAGGAAGAATGGCTCTTCGCTGGAGCCGGCTATCGCCGCAGCTCGCGCTGACGCCCGCCGTCGCGGTCACGCTCGTCGTCTTCATCGGCGGCATATTCTGGACGATGTATCTGTCGCTGACGCGCAGCCGCCGACTGCCTGACTATGCGATCGAGTGGGAAAGGTGGACCCGCCAGTACGACCGTCTCTTCTCCGATGCCGGCTGGCAGATCGCACTGAAGAACCTCATTATCCTCGGCTTGGGCAGTGCCCTCGCCATTGCTGTCGGCTTTGTCCTTGCGGCAATGATCGAGCGCGAAAAGCGCGGCGAGGGCGTCTTCCGCACCGTCTTCCTTTATCCGCTCGCGGTGTCGCTGATCGTCACCGGCGTCGCCTGGCGCTGGATCCTCAACCCGCAATTGGGGCTCGAGAATTTCCTTCATTCCATTGGCCTGACCTTCGTCAGCTTCAACTGGCTGGCGAGCGGCGACACGGCCATGTACGCCATCATCCTCGCCTCGATCTGGCAGAGCTCGGGCTTCTACATGGCGCTGATGCTTGCAGGGCTCAAAGGCATCAATTCCGAGATTTGGAGCGCGGCCCGGCTCGACGGGGTCAATGTCTTCCGCTTCTACATCGAAATCATTGTGCCGATGATGAAATTCACCTTTCTCACCTGCGCCATCCTGCTCTCGCTGGGCGTGGTCAAGGCCTATGACATCGTCATCGCTATGACCAATGGCGGGCCTGGCCAATCGACCTGGGTACCGGCCTATTTCACCATCAACGCGCTCGGTCCCAAGGGCAATCTCGGCTATGCGTCGGCGGCCGCAACCATGATGCTGGCGATCACGCTCGTGATCTTCCTGCCGCTGGTGCTGCTGACAGCGCTGAGCCGCCGGCGGTCCGAGGCGGGGGCGGGCGCATGAGCAATCTGACCGTAACCCAGGAGGCTGTCGGAGCCGAGATCGTCGAAGAGCGTGAGGGGCCGTATTTCCCGCGCAAGAAAAAGGGCATCACCGGGCGTTCCATTGCCATCCTCGTGTTTCTGACCCTGTGCGCGCTCTTCTTTTGCGTGCCGCTTTATGTGGTGGTCGTCACTTCGTTGAAATCCATGGACCAGATCCGCATCGGCGAGATTTTCTCGCTCCCCTGGAACCTGGATTTCTCCGCCTGGGATCAGGCCTGGAACCATGCCTGCTCGGGCATCAAGTGCAACGGGCTCAAGGTCGGGTTTTTCAACTCGGTCATGATCCTGTTCCCCTCATTGGCGCTGTCCATCGCGCTCAGCTGTGTCACCGGTTACGCCCTGGCGCTATGGAACGTGAAATGGGCGGGCGCCTTCCTTTTCGTTCTTTTCATGTGCGCCTTCGTGCCCTTCCAGATCATCATGTACCCGATGATCGTGCTCTCGGCCCAGCTGAAGGTCTATGCGACCCTGATCGGGATAGCGCTCGTGCATGCCGTGCTCGCCATGCCGGTGCTGACCCTGATTTTCCGGAATTTCTACAAGGACATTCCGTCCGAATTGATGCGCGCCGCAATGATGGATTCAGGCTCCTTCTGGCGCGTTTTCTTCGAGATCATCCTTCCCATGTCGGGAAACATTCTGATCGTGGTGCTGATCCTGCAGATCACCTCCATCTGGAACGACTATTTGATCGGCGTCACCTTTGGCGGCATCAACAACCAGCCGATGACCGTCATTCTGGCCAATACCGTCGTCGTATCGACCGGCACCGCCTCCTACAATGTGGACATGGCCGCGGCCTTGCTGACCGCCATTCCGCCGCTCGTCATCTACTTCCTGCTCGGCAAGTTCTTCGTGCAGGGCATCACCGCCGGCGCGATCAAGGGATAGCCAATGCCAAGTGTTTCCTTCGAGCACATCTTCAAGACCTTCGGCGCGGTCACCGTGCTCAAGGACCTCAACCTCTCGGTGGAAGATGGCGATTTCCTTGTGCTGCTGGGTCCATCGGGCTGTGGCAAGACCACTTTGTTGAACCTGCTTGCGGGACTTTTGGAAGTCTCCGACGGCCGCATCATGATCGGCGACCGCGACGTCACCGACCTCGACCCCAAGGACCGGGGGCTCGCAATGGTGTTTCAATCCTATGCGCTCTATCCGACCAAAACCGTCAGCGGGAACCTGAAATTCGGTCTCAGTGCCCAAAAGCTCGACAAGCAAGAGGTCGAACGGCGGGTGGCCTGGGCCGCAAAGCTGTTGCAGATCGAGCCGCTGATGAACCGCAAGCCGGCCCAACTCTCAGGCGGCCAGCGCCAGCGCGTCGCCATCGGCCGCGCGCTGGTCAAGCAGGTCGGCGTCTTCCTTTTCGACGAACCGCTGTCCAATCTCGATGCCAAGCTCCGGACCGAGATGCGGCTGGAGATCAAGAAGCTGCATGACGAGCTGAAATCAACCATCGTCTATGTGACCCACGACCAGATCGAGGCCATGACCATGGCCACCAAGATCGCGGTCATGAACAATGGCGTCATCCAGCAATTCGGCACCCCCGATGAAATCTATGAAAAGCCGGCCAATCTTTTTGTGGCCGGATTCATCGGCTCGCCGGCGATGAACCTGCGCAAGGCGCGTATCGCCAATGGCGGCGGCAAAGTGGAGGCGGTTCTGCCTTCGGGGCAACGGCTCGTTCTCGGCGCCAGCGACTATGACGTGCAGCCGCGGGATGGCGCCGAGGTCATGCTCGGGCTGAGGCCGGAGCATTTCGGCGCGCCGGGCGAAACCCTGGCCGATCCCGGCGCCGTGTTCGATCTGCCGCTGCAACATGCGGAGAGGACCGGCTCGGACGCCACGGCCTATCTCAAACTCGAGGACGATCTTCTGGCCTTGCGGCTCGACCCCGCTCATGCGGCGGGCCTTCGGCAGGGACAGAATGTCAAAGTGGCCTACCCGAAGGGGCGGGCCAACCTGTTCGACGCAGCGACCGGCAGGAGGCTTTGATCGCTGCCAATCGATCTAACTGGCATCAAGAGGAGGAACCGAGATGCTGAAACGAACGCTTGCCGGCCTTGCCGGCGCCGCCATGCTGGCGACCACGATTTCTGGGGCCATGGCCGCTGATATCGTTGTCTACCACACCTGGTCGTCGGGCCCGGAAGTGGGTGCGCTCAACGTGCTCAAAAAGGATTTCGAGGCCAAGGGCAACACCTGGACCGACTTCGCCATTCCGCACGATACGGGCTCCAACGTCAATTTGATGGGCCTGGTAACCGGGGGCAACCCGCCCAACGTCTTCATGGAATCGAGCCCGGGTGTTTACCGCGACCTCGAAGGTCTCGGCCTCGCCAAGGATCTGACCGACTGGTACAAGGAAAACGGCTATCTCGACCATCTGCCGGACGCCGTGGTCAAGTCGATCACGGTCGACGGCAAGATCATGAAGGTGCCGACCGCTGTCCACATCGACGGCATGATCTACTACAACAAGCAGGTCGCCCAGGATTCGGGTGTCGATCCCGAAAGCTGGACCTCGCTCGACGACATGTTCGCCGATTTTCCCAAGGTCAAGGAAGCGGGCTATATCCCCATCGCCATCGGTGGCCAGCAGTGGCAGGTCGGCTATCTGACCCATGCTTTGGCCGCAGCGGTGGGCGGTCCGGACTTTTATACCAAGATCTACGGCGCCAAGCCCGATCCGGCCGCAATCGACAGCCCCGAAATGCGCAACGTGCTTGAAACCCTGCGCAAATTCCAGCAAGCGGCCGATGAGGGATCGGCCAACCGAGACTGGAACGTGACCACGAATATGGTGATCACAGGGAAGGCGCTCATGCAATTGCATGGCGACTGGATGAAGGGCGAGTTCACCGCCGCAGGTCAGACCGCAGGCCAGGAATATGGCTGCGAGCCCATCCCCGGCGCCAAGGCCTCGGTTGTGACGGTGGATGCCTGGGGGCTGCTCGGCAACCAGCCGCCCGAGATCGAAAAGGCCGAACTCGACTTCGCCGCGACCACGCTCGACCCCAAGATTCAGGGCGAATTCGCAAAGGTGAAGGGTTCGACCCCGACGCGGCTCGATGCGCCGAAGGACAGCCTCGATGCCTGCTCCGATGCTGTTCTCAATGTGCTCAACGATCCGGCCAAGCAGGTGCCGAATCCGCACAACACTGCCGATGCCGACTGGCAGAACTCCATCTGGGACGTCGTCTTCAATTTCTGGAGCAATCCGGACATGAGCGTCGATGACGCCATCTCCCAGATGAAGGACAATTACGAGACCATCCTGGGCTGACAACCGAGGTTGGGTCCCAGTGCTGGAGGCGGCTTGGCGCCGCCTCCAGAGCATCTCCGGCGCAAAAGCCGTTCCGCAAAATCAATCTCTGCCGACGTGCCAAAAAATGGCGCGGCAGACCAGTTCTGGACAAGGCAAATGGATAAGAGACTTCTCGACGAGGATGCGGTGATGCAGATCTGCTTTGTCACCGATGACGTGGATAAATCCGCCGAATGGTTCGCCGACCTCACCGGCAAGCCGATGCCTCCGCTTGGCAAGGCCGCCGAGCCCGAAGAGGCCAAGGCGGTCTATAACGGCCAACCCGCCCGCGTCGGCTGCAAGATCCGTATGTTCAAGTTCGGCAATATCGACGTTGAATTTCTGGAGCCCGGCCCCGAGAAATCAGCCTGGCGTGATCTGCTCGAGCAGAAGGGCCCTGGCTGTCATCATATCGCGTTCAAGACGCGCAATCTGACCGAGCGTGACGCATATCTGGAGAAAAAGGGCCACAAGCTTCTGCAGCGCGGCGAGTTCGACGGCAGCCACGGCCGCTACGCCTATTACGACACCGTGCCGGATCTTGGGGTCATGATCGAGCTCCTGGAATTCGACAACGACAAGGAACCGCAGGGTTAAGCTCGCGGCCAATATGACTATGAATTACCCCATTGCCTTCCAGCTTTATTCCTCGCGCAAGTTCTGGCCACTGGAGCCCCAGCTGAAAGAGCTCAAGGCCATGGGGTATGATGCGGTCGAGCCCTGGCTGCCAGCCTATGAAAACGGGGCCGACGAGTTCCGCCGCATGATCGATGATGCGGGGCTGGCCTGTTTTGGCTTTCACATGTCGCTGCAAGGGCTCGTTGAGGATCCGAACCGATTCATGGACATCGCCAAGAAATTGGGCGCAACTTATCTGATCCCGCCCTATCTTGCGCCGCATGAGCGCGGGGACACGACCGGCTTCTGGCGTGATCTTGGCGAAAAGCTGGCGCGCGGCGCCGAGCGTGCCAAGGCTGCAGGGCTGAAGGTCGCCTGGCACAACCACGATTTCGAGTTCGTCGCCATGGCAGATGGCACCCGTCCCGATCGACCACATCTTTGACGGCGGGCGGTGACGACCTCTGGCTCGAGATCGACTGCGGCTGGGTGGTCCGTGCCGGTGCGGATCCGGCAGCGGAACTGCAGAAATTCGCCGAACGCATCGCCATCATCCAGACCAAGGACACAGCACCATTGGGCACAAAGGAGGATGGCGGCTGGGCTGCGACGGGCGACGGTATTATAGACTGGGAAACGCTCGCACCACTATTTCGCCAGACCAGGGCCGATCACCTCGTCACCGAACACGACGACCCCAGTGACTGGAAATATTTTGCCAGGCGGTCGCTGGAGTGCCTCAGAAGCCTTGGGCTTTAGAAGAACAACAAACGTGAATAGTTAGGTCAGGTCCTGACCCATACCCGGACCGCGATCCTGAACAGGGTGTTCGGCAAGATTCGTGATGTCGTGCGGGGTGCGGCTAGCGCTGCGGAAGCGGATATGAACGTGTGGTCCGTTGCGATCGCGGGTCGTGCCCTCATTTTCCCCCGAGACGGCTGCGCGCTGACGGTTGGTCGCTGACTTGGCGACCAGGATCTTTCTCCCGGTCATCGTCCTGCTTGTTCGCGCCGTCTCTCGTTCCGTTCATGGCCCGCTGCAACACATGCTCCGGGATGGCATCGATCTCGCTTCGCGTGCGGGGCAGGGCCTCGGGGTGCTCGTTCTGGATCCACGTGATCAGCTTCTCCCGGATATTGCAGCGCAGATCGAAGGCCTTGCCGGCGGAATTCGCGCTGGCGATGACGCGCACTTCCATCACGCGCTCCTTGAAATCGGTGATCTGTACGGCGAACACGTCCTTGTTCCAGGTCGGTTCCGCCTCGACGATCTCTTTGGCCTTGGCCCGGATTTCATCCATTGGCGCCTGATAATCGAGATACATCATCACGTTGCCGATCAGGGCAGCGCCTTCGCGCGTCCAGTTCTGGAACGGCTGTTCGATGAAATAGCTGATGGGCAGGATCAGGCGCCGCAAGTCCCAGATGCGGACGACGACATAGGTGGACCCGATCTCCTCGATATTACCCCATTCACCCTCGACGATCACGGCATCGTCGATGCGGATGGGTTGGGTGATGGCGATCTGGATGCCGGCGAAGATGTTCTTGAACAGCGGTTGCAACGCCAGGCCGACGATGAGGCCGGCCGCGCCCGCCGAGGCGAGCAGGCTTACCCCATATTGGCGGACGCTGTCGAAGGTCATCAGCGCGATGGAAATGGTGGTGACGACAATCAGCACGTTCGCGATGCGCCGCAGGATGCGGATCTGCGTGACATGTTTGCGCGCCAGCAGATTGTCCTCGGAATCGAGGCTGAAGCGCCGCATGTAGATGGTGGAGAAGATGTGCAGCGCGGTTTGGGCCAGCCAGCCCATCAGCAGTACGAAACAGACCACAAAAATCTGGCTGAGCGTGTTGGCCTGCCAGGGTGTCAGCCGTGCGAATTGCGCTGCGATGGCCAACGCCACCATGATCAGGCCGAGGCGCGCCGGCCCCTTGCTGCGGCTGACCAGCGAACGCCAGAACAGGTCGCGATTGGCGACGAACCTGCCAAGGATTTGGAAGGCGATCCAATTCACGGCCAGCGCGACAATGACGGCGAGGGCGAAGGTTGCCAGGCTCACCGCCCAGTCAGGCATCAAAAGAAGTGTGGTCTGTAAATCGGGCATGAGAAGTGGCGCCAGGGATCAGCTTCAGGCGGATGGTCTCACCACGAAACGCACAATGGCGGAAGCTGTTTCAGAAGGCTAGTCATGCCCCTGATGCATACCGGCCGAGGCTCCGGCCTTGCGGCGCAAATCGTCGAGTACGGCGATCCGAAGCGCAGAGGATAGATTGGGGAGGGACCGTCCGCTGTCGATCTCGGCAATGAGGGCGGAGAGGCTCTGCCCATTTGCGGCCGCCATCTGCTCCAGCATTTCCCAGAATTGCGGTTCGAGCGCAATGCTGGTCCGATGGCCGGCGATCGACAAAGACCGTTTGACTAACCCGCTCAGGGCTTCTTCCTGAAACTGTCGAGGCTGACGACCTTTTGCCCGCCATCTTCGCCTTCTGCCTCTTCGGCCGCATCGCCCTTGGTCTCGGCGTGATCGCTTGCCGGTTCGGCCGGCGTGGCGGTCGAAAGGGTGACGTCGGTCTCATCCGACCCTGCCGGCTCGAATTGCAGCCCGAACTGCACGGAAGGATCGAAGAACCCCTTGATAGCGGAGAAGGGGATGGAAAGCTTTTCCGGCTGACCGTCGAAGCTCAGGCCAACCTCGAAGCCGGTATCGGTGACCTTGAGGTCCCAATACTGGTGCTGCAGCACGATGGTCATTTCCTTGTCGTACTGGTCCAGCAGCCTTTGCGAGATCCGAACGCCAGGCGCGCGCGTGACAAAGGAAATGAAAAAGTGATGCTCGCCGGGCAGCCCCGTCTTGGCGACCTCCGATAGCACTTTGCGCACGACGCCACGCAGCGCTTCCTGCGCAAGAATATCGTAACGGATCTGATCTTCGGCCATGGTCACTCCGGCTGGCTCTCGGCCTCGGCCACATTCTATAACATTCGAAATGCAGCCCTTAGCATATTTGCATGGCGCGGCGAGTTGCAAACCAATAGTCCGTTTTGCCGCACTTTCAGATGCAACCCGCACCGCATGACCCGGTTCCGCAGACCAGATAACGGCTTTCGGGCCTTGGTGACAGTTGCGGCATGGGAAGCGAGGGAAGTGCAGGCTTCTGTTGCCAGGTGCCTGCGAACCCCGCCTAATCCCTGCTACAGGATCAGGGCTTTAATTCGAGGTGTCGCACCGCTTACGCAGCCAGACGGGCCTCAGCATAGTTGTCGTTGGCAACTATAAATTTGGCCCGATAACGGCGGATACAATACCGAGCGAAAGCACACCTTTTACACCCTCGTCGATCCTGTTTCGCCCCCATAACATCCCTCGGCGAAGAGGAATTTGGTGGAGGCGCCGGGTACTGCCCCCGGGTCCGATGGGTTTATTACGATAGCCATTTATCGCCATAGCCCTTGCGGGCACCGCCAATATAGGAGCTCGCGGCGCGGAATGCAAAGCTGTAGCGCGCACATTTCAGATGGGATTGCCTTCAGGCGGCAGCGGCCTGTGCGCTCCCCGATGCAGGGCCCGACGAGATGCCCAACGCCCGTAGAGCGTTCAGAATGACCGCGACATCGATCGCTTCTTGCAGCAGCGCACCTTGAACCGGCGTAATAAAGCCGAGCGCCGCTGCGATCATGCCGGCAATGGAAAGGCCGAGGCCGGCAATCACGCTTTGCAATGCAATGCGCCGGGCGGCCTTGGCGATCTCGAGGGCCGGGACGATACGGTCGAGACGGTCGACCAGCAGGACGACATCGGCGGCTTCCGCGGAAGCTGCTGCCCCGCGCGCACCCATCGCCACCCCCACATTGGCAGCGGCCAGCGCCGGTGCATCATTGACGCCGTCGCCAATCATCATCACCGGATTGTTCTTTGCCTCGGCCTGGACGATCGCCACCTTGTCTTCGGGCGCAAGCTCGGTGAAGACTTCGTCGAAGCCCAGTTCGCCCGATAGTGCGTCCGCGACGTCACGTCGGTCGCCAGTTGCCAGAACGATCCGCGCAATGCCAAGCTCGCGGAGGCGGCTAAGGAGTGCCGGCGTGCCCTGCCGCAGAACGTCCGACAGGATGAGCTCGCCCGCCAGCTGGCCGTCCACCGCTACCGCGACGGCGACCGCTCCGGGTGAACTCGACTTCGATGATACGGTTTCCTTCAGCAGTGCCTGGGCGACAAATCTGCGCCCCCCGACGATCACGGCATGCCCGTCGACCTGCCCCTCGATTCCCTCTCCGGCCACCTCTTTGACAGCGCCGGGGACGGACAGCGTCAGATTGCGGGTGCGGGCCTCGTCGGCGATCGCCCGCGCGATGGCGTGTTTGGAGACCTGATCGAGAGAGGCCGCCAGCCGCAACAGTTCGGCTTCCTGGATATTTGTGAACGTCTCGATAGAGACCAGCTGCGCCTGACCGCCCGTCAAGGTCCCCGTCTTGTCGAGCACCAGCGCGCGCACCAGCGCCATGGTCTCGAGCGCCCTGCCGCCCTTGATGAGGATACCGGAGGCGGCGGCGCGGGACAGCCCGGCGACGAGCGCGACCGGTACGGCAAGAATGAGCGGGCAGGGCGTTGCCACGACCAGCACCGCGACGGCTCGTATGGGATCGCCGGCAAGATACCAGGCACCGCCGGCAAGCAGCACGGTGACAGCCAGAAAGCCGATGGCGTAGCGGTCGGCCAGGCGCGTCATTGGCGCTTTTGACTGCTCGGCTTGCGCGACCAGGCGCACAATGCCCGCATAGGTGCTTTCGGCAGCATGCCGGCTGACCAACAGATCGAACGGGGGACCGACATTGGTCGATCCGCTCATCAGCTCATCGCCCGGTCCGAAACGCACGGGTAGCGGTTCACCGGTCAGGGCCGATTGATCGAGGACGGCGATGCCTTCGGCCAACGCGCCGTCCGCTGGAACGACATCGCCATTCCGGATCAGCAGGCGGTCGGCAGGTGCGATCTCATCGAGGGCAACCTCTTCCAGCCCCCCGTTCCGGTGCCGCATGGCGCTGCGCGGGACGCGTGACAGCAGCGCCGTCATTTCGCGGCGGGCCCGCCGCCCTGCATAGGCTTCCAGGAACTGGCCGCCCGAATACATCAGGGCCACGACCAGTGCAGCGAGATATTCGCCGAACACAAGTGCGGCCGTCATGGACAGGGCCGCAATGATGTCGAGGCCGAAATCGCCGCGCCGCAAGCTCGTGACGATCTCCAGAATAAGCGTTGCCAGGATCGGCAGCGTGGCGAGGGTCAGGATCGCGGGCGACCACGACCCATAGCCAAGTGGGCCAGCGGCGGCGCCCATCAAGAGCCCCGCGAGCGCTAGCCCAACCTGCACTGAGCGTGAACTGTTGCCGATGCTGAGCAGATCCATGATCTGAAATTAGCGCAGATCACCGAGCGCTTCTATCGGGGTCGCACGGCGCCGAAGAAGGGCCGGATGCCGATGCGGTTCAGCCGCCCAGGATATGGGGGAACAGCCCGGTGAGACCGACGACGATGAGATAGATCGCAACGATATAGTTGAGCAGGCGCGGCACGACGAGAATGAGAATGCCCGCGATCAGGGCGATAAGCGGCTGTACGACGATCATGTCCAAATTCATCTTGGCCTCCAGTAAAAGACGGTGACATTCCTAACGCCTGCGGATGACAAATCGCCTCAATTGAGAGCAACATGGGGCAAGCGAAAGCTTGGGATAGCCGCCGAAGCTCCATATGCGGCTGCCAGAATCGGCTAGAAGCGCGATTATGCAACAATATCTCGATTTGCTCGACCACGTGCTGAGAAACGGAACCGTGCGCAACGACCGCACCGGCACGGGCACGCGCGCCGTTTTCGGTTACCAGATGCGCTTCGACCTGGGGGCTGGCTTTCCGCTGCTGACCACCAAGAAGCTGCACGTGCGCTCGATATTTTACGAGCTGCTGTGGTTCCTCCGCGGCGAAACCAATGTGCACTGGCTGCAGGACCGCGGCGTGAGCATCTGGGATGAGTGGGCCGACGAGAATGGCGATCTGGGTCCGGTCTATGGAGCGCAATGGCGCAGCTGGCCCGATGGCCAGGGCGGCAGTATCGACCAGATCGCCCGGGTCGTCGACGAGATCAGGGACGATCCGGAATCGCGCCGTCATATCGTCACGGCCTGGAATCCGGCCGAAGTCGACGAGATGGCGTTGCCGCCCTGCCACTGCCTGTTCCAGTTCTTCGTGGCCGAGGGCAAGCTGAGTTGCCAGCTCTACCAGCGTTCTGCCGACATCTTCCTCGGCGTGCCCTTCAACATCGCCTCCTATGCGCTGCTCACCCATCTGGTGGCAGAGGTGACCGGGCTCGGCGTCGGCGATTTCGTGCATACCCTGGGAGACGCCCATCTTTATGCCAACCATGAACAGCAGGCCCGCCTGCAACTGACGCGCACGCCCAAGCCATTGCCCCGGCTTGAGATCAAGACCAAGCGGCGATCCCTGTTCGATTTCGAATATGAGGATTTCGAGATCGTCGACTATGTCGCCGATCCCACGATCAGGGCGCCGATCGCTGTATGAAAGATGACCTGTCGATCCGCTCCGTCCGCCCGGGCGAGGCGGGGCTGGTGCTCGACTTCATCCAAGCGCTCGCCGACTACGAAAAGCTGGGGCACGAGGTCGAGGCAACAGAAATCGATCTCGGCCGCGATCTGTTCGGCCCTAGCCCACGCGTTTTCTGCGACATCGCCGAATGGCAGGGGAAACCGGCCGGTTTTGCGCTCTGGTATTACACCTATTCCACCTTCAGGGGCCGGCACGGCATCTGGCTCGAGGATCTGTTCGTCCATCCTCCATTTCGCGGTCACGGCATCGGCAAGGCGCTGATGGCCGGGCTTGCTGCGCGCTGCGCAAGTGAAAAGCTCGGCCGGCTCGAATGGTGGGTGCTCGACTGGAACGCGCCCTCCATCGGATTTTACAAAAGTCTGGGCGCCAAATTAATGGATGAATGGACCGTGTGCAGGCTCGATGGGCCGGCTCTGGCGCAGCTTGGCGGTACCTAGGACACCTTAGGCCTGCCGAAAGCGCAAGTTTTTACGCTGTCTGCGGGACGGGATGGCCCGAAGGCCGAATCGCCGTGTTACCAGAGCCGCCAGGACCGGTTTGGTGACCTGCCGGCCGTCGAACGGCGCGGCGAGCTTGTCGGCCGTCTGCTCCCTCATCGCCAGCCCTGACCGGTATATGTCTCAAGAATCGCCCGCCCAGCTCCGCCGTTTGCCTTCTTTCCGTTACTATCTGGCGTCCCGCATTTGCTCCAATATCGCCTTTCAGGGGTCGGCGGTTGCTGTCGGCTGGCTGATCTACGATCGCACCCGAAACCCCTTCGATCTGGGACTGGTTGGCCTGTGCCAGTTTCTCCCCGTCCTGCTGCTGACCTTTTTTGTGGGACATGTGGCCGATCAGTTCGACAGGCGGCGCATCGTCCTGGTGTGTCAGCTTGTTGAAGCACTGGCCATGACCATGATCGCGCTCGGCGTGTTTCAGGGCTGGCTTCCCACCTGGGGCATTTTTCTCGGCGTTGCCATCGTCGGGTCTGCCCAGGCCTTCGAAAGACCTACTCAGGCCGCCTTGCTGCCCGGCATCGTACCGACGGCCTCATTGCAGAGCGCGGTGGCGGGGACTACCTCGGTTCTGCAGGTGTCGCGCATTATCGGGCCGCTCATGGGCGGCGTGCTCTACGGCTTCGGGGCGACGGTGCCGTTCCTTGTCTCCGCCGTACTTTTCGCCGTCGCCGCGGTCAATGGCTTTCTCATAGAGCGTCCCGCGCAAAAGGCAGTACGCGCGCCGATGACACTGAAGTCGGTTTTTGCCGGCGTTGCGTTCATCAAGAGCCAACCGGTCATGCTTGGCACTATCTCGCTCGACCTGTTCGCGGTGCTTCTGGGAGGGGCGACAGCGCTTTTGCCCGTCTATGCGCGCGATATCCTTTACGCCGGGCCCTGGGGGCTGGGCTTCCTGCGGACGGCTCCGGCGATCGGAGCGGTCGCCATGTCGCTGTTCCTGTCGCGTTTTCCTCTGCGGCAGCGCGTGGGTGTGACCATGCTTTGGGCCGTTGCGTTCTTTGGCGCGGCCACCATCGTCTTTGCATTTTCGACCAACATCATCTTGTCCGTGGTGCTGCTGATGGCACTCGGCGGGGCCGACACGATCAGCGTCATCATACGCAGCTCTCTTGTGCAATTGCTCACCCCGGATGAGATGCGCGGGCGGGTCAATGCCGTCAACTCGCTGTTCATCGGCACCTCAAATCAGCTCGGCGAATTCGAGTCCGGTATGTTGGCAGGGCTGATCGGACCGATCTCTGCGGTGGCGTTCGGCGGTGTTGGCACGATCGTGATCGTGCTGATGTGGGCTCGGCTGTTTCCCGCGCTGCGCAAGGTGGATACCTTGTCCGGATAACGGGCGTCTCGTATCGGAGGCTGTCTGAACCGGCAGCGCGCCAAGAGACCCTTGAGAAAGGATCGATTCACATGCAGAAGATTTGCGAGTGGCTGGCCTGATGGCGAACGGACCTGCCATTGCCATGATAGCCGCGGTGGCCGAGAACAACGTCATCGGACGCGGCGACGAGCTGCCCTGGCGCATTCCATCGGACATGGCGCATTTCAAGCGCACGACCCTGGGCAAGCCGATCATTATGGGCCGGCGCCAGTTCGAGATATTCGGTCGTCCGCTGCCTGGCAGGGTCAACATCGTCGTGACCCGCAAGCACGGGTATCAGCCGGATGGCGTAATTGTGATCAACGACCTGGAATTGGCTCTCAACCACGCGCGGGAGATGGCTGCGGCGGACGGGCAGGGCGAAGCGGTGGTGATCGGCGGCGGTGACATCTACCGCCAGACCATGCCCCTGGCCGATAGACTCTACATTACCCATGTCGGCGCAAGCCCGGAAGGGGACACCTATTTTCCTTCCATCGATCCGGCAGCTTGGCAGCTCGTGACGCGGGAGGATGCCGAACCGTCGCCGAAGGACGAATACCCTTACACCATCGCGGTCTACGAACGCCGCGGGCCGCGGGCGCATTGATCGCAAGAGGCGCCTTGCCTATATAGTCGGCCACAGAGCAATCGAATTTCATCAACCGAAAGGCTGAACATGCCCTGGGATAACAATACCGGCGGCGGCGGTCGCAACAGCGGCGGGCCGTGGGGGCAAGCGCCGGGTGGGGGAGGTGGCGGACCGCGCCGCGGCGGCACACCCAATCTCGAGGATATCCTCAATCGCGGCCGCGACAGTTTCCAAGGTGGCATGCCAGGGGGGCGCTGGCTTTGGATCGGAGGCGTACTGGTCGTTATCGCCATCTGGCTGACCCAGTGCATTTATCAGGTGCAGCCGCAGGAGGTCGGAGTTGAAACGACTTTCGGGCGGCCGAGCGACCAGCTCAGCGAGCCTGGGGTGCATTTCATTGCCTGGCCGTTCCAGCATGTCGAAAAGGTCAACCTGACCGAGAATCAGACAGAGATCAGTTCGGTGAATGCGGGTGGCCAGCGCAACGAGGGCCTGATGCTCACCGGCGATCAGAACATCGTCGATGTCAGCTTTTCGGTCTTGTGGCGTGTGGCCACTCCGCCTGACTACCTCTTCAACGTGCGCGATCCCGACGACATGGTACGCCGCACGGCGGAAAGCGCGATGCGCGAGGTTGTCGGCCGGCGGCCAGCGCAGGACATTTTCCGCGATGACCGTGCCGGTGTTGCGCTGGAAGTGAATGCGATCACCCAGAAGGTGCTCGATTCCTATGGCACAGGCGTCAATGTCGACCAGATTTCCATCAAGCAGGTGGCGCCGCCGAGCGAGGTGGCCGATGCATTCGATGAAGTGCAACGCGCCGAACAGGACCAGACGCGGTTCCAGGAGGAAGCGCGCCAGTACGCCAACACCAAGCTTGGTGCGGCGCGCGGGCAGGCGGCGCAGGTCCGTGAGGAAGCGGCTGCCTATCAGGATCGTGTGGTCAAGGAAGCCGAAGGTGAAGCCGCACGCTTCAACTCCATCTACAACCAATACATCAAGGCACCCGAGGTGACGCGCAAGCGGCTCTATCTGGAGACCCTCGAACAGGTGCTGGGAGAGTCCGACAAGGTGATCATGGAAAAGGGGGCCAGCGGCTCGGGTGTCATTCCCTATCTGCCCCTGCCCGAACTCCGCTCCTCAACTTCCGGAGGCAGTGATGTGCCCCCGACGGGCACGTCAGGCTCGGGAGGTGGACAATGAACCGCTGGATAGTTGCCGCCGTTGCGGTCGTCATCGCCCTCTATCTGCTGCTGTCGTCGATCTTCGTGGTCGACCCGCGCCAGCAGGTGATCGTCACGCGGTTCGGAGAGATTACCCGCGTGGTCGAAGAGCCGGGGCTGTACTTCAAGTTGCCGACCGACTTCATCGAGAAGGCGCAATATGTCGATAAGCGGCTGTTGCGGTTCGATCTCAACAACATCACGCTGCAGGTGAAGGACGGCCGCTTCTATAATGTCGATGCCTTCATCGCCTATCGCATCGATGATCCACGTGAGTTCCGCCAAAGACTGTCCGGAAGCCTGCCGGTAGCCGAGCAGCGGCTTAACACGCGGCTGGAATTGGCGTTGCGCCAGGTCTACGGCCTGCGCGGCTTCGAGGAGGCCTTGTCCAAGCAGCGCAACGAAATGATGAACGAGGCGCAGGCTTTGATCAAAGCTGAGACGGATTCCCTGGGCATCAATGTCGTGGACGTACGCATTTTGCGCACCGATCTGACCGACCAGGTGCTGGCGCAGACCTATGACCGGATGAAGGCCGAACGTCTTGCCGAGGCTGCCCAGCTGCGTGCCGTCGGTCAGCAGCAGGCCCAGACCATCCGGGCCGTTGCCGACCGGCAGGCTATCGGCATCGTTGCCGATGCCAACCGCGACAGCGAGATCCTGCGTGGTAAGGGCGATGCCGACCGGGCCAATATCTTTGCCCAGGCCTATGATCGGGATCCGTCCTTCTTCGGCTTCTATCGGTCGTTGCAGTCCTATCGCGATGCGTTGCAGGGCGGCAAAACCACAATGGTCTTGTCACCGGATAGCGAGTTCTTCCGCTACTTCACCGATGACGGTGCGGCAACGGCGACCGTTCCGGCCAACGCGACCGAAGTGCCGGTGCCGACGGTGACCGATATGCCGACCGAGCCGACGCTGGGTCAGGAGACGCTCAATCCTGATGGGAGCACTGTGCTGGCGCCCGCCACCACCGGTTCGAGCACCACCACGTCGCCCACTCCGGCAACGACCGGTGCCGCGCCCGCAAATGGCGGGAATGGCGCTCCGGCCGGGGCCGGGGCTGACACCAGTGGTGGCACGACATCGGGAGCCGCCCCCCAGTGAGGGAGTTTCTCTCCGCCATAGCACTGGCCATCACTTTGGAAGGGCTGCTTTACGCAGCCTTTCCCGATCAGATGAAAAGGGCTCTGGCGGCCTTGATGGAAACGCCGTCCACAACAATGCGTGTCGTCGCGCTGACCAGCGCGGCGGCCGGGCTCGTTCTGCTTTACGCCGTGCGCGCGTGAATTCTCCGGCAAACCGTTGCAAAAGTGATCTGCCCTTTTTCGGCCAAGTCTCTAGCATCTGATTTGCGGTAATTGGGACCGTCGCGGCGGGGAGGCCGGTCATGGATAAATTCGAGCGATCTTTGGTTCGCGTTGCGCTGGTCCTTTTCCTGATCGCCAGCGGGCTGGCCGGTGCGTTGGCCAAGGGGCCGGATTCGGTTGCCACATTGGCGCGAACGCTGTCGCCGGCCGTCGTCAATATCAGCACCACGCGAACCTATGGCGTTGCCGGCGTGCCGTTCCCCGATGCGCCCGACGGCACGCCACTCAGCGATCTCTTCGATGATCGCAATCCCAATAGCGGCATGGGCGACGAGGCGCTCGGGGAGGCCCGAAGTCTCGGCTCCGGCTTCATCATCGACAAGGCCGGCCTGATCGTCACGAACAATCACGTCATCGAGGAGGCGACCGAAATCGTGGTTTTCCTCAATGACGGCACGCGGCTCGATGCGCGGGTGGTCGGGGCCGATGACAAGACCGATCTGGCCGTTCTGAAAGTCGACCCGCCGCACGATTTGTCTTTTGTTCAATTCGGCGACAGTGATGCCACCGATGTCGGCGACTGGGTGATGGCCATCGGCAATCCCTTCGGTCTCGGCGGCTCGGTGACCCTTGGCATCGTCTCTGCCCGCAATCGCGATATCCATGCCGGTCCCTACGACAATTTCATCCAGACCGATGCGGCCATTAACCAGGGCAATTCCGGTGGTCCACTTTTCGATATGGACGGCAAGGTGGTCGGCATCAACACGGCGATCTATGCGCGGGGCGGCGGTGGCCTCGGCATCGGTTTCGCCGTGCCCGCCAATCTTGCGCGGCCGGTGGTCGAACAGCTGGCGACCTATGGCGAGACGCATCGGGGCTGGCTCGGCGTTGGCATTCAGGATGTCAGCTACGACATTGCAGCCAGCCTTGGGCTGCCCGAATACGCATGGCGCCATGGTCGTCGATGTGACGGCAGACGGGCCCTCGGCCGGGACCCTTCGCGACGGCGACATCATTCTGGCCTTTGACGGCCGCCCGATCGTTGAAATGCGCGATCTTCCACGCTTTGTGGCGCAAACCGCCATTGGTGCGCAGGTGCCGGTGCATGTCTTGCGGGACGGGCATGAAATGGACGTGCCGGTAACCCTCGGCCGTCTCGAGACGGAAGCCCATCTTGCCAATATCGATCCGGTGCCCGACAAACGAGAAGTCCGATAGTGCCGCAGCGCCGGAGAAGGTCGGCCTCGACGCATTGGTCGGCTTCACGATCGAACCGCTGTCTGCCAAGACGCGCGAGCTCTTTGGCATCGACGCCGATATTGACGGAATGGTGATCACCGCGGTCGAGCCGGGATCGGACGCCGAGGAGAAGGGTCTTCTGGCAGGGCTGATCGTCCGGGAAGTCAATCAGCGGCAGGTGGACAGTGTTGCCCAGGTGAACGATCTGGTCGGGGCTGCGCGCGAGCAGGGCCGGCCCGCTGTGCTCTTCAAGCTCGTCGACCCGAGCGGTGGCAAACGCTTCGTGGCCGTCAAGCTGAACTAGCCGCTTGCTCGGCTCTAACGGCCCCGGGATTTTCGATCCGGTAGAGAACGTGCCGGCTGAGCGTGTGGTCGGGCGCAAGGCGCGGATGCACGAAATCTCCGTGTGGATCGTAGGTCATTCCGATTTTTTCCATGACCCGCCGCGACGGCAGGTTGTCGCGATATGTGATGGCAACCACTTCCGGCAGGCCAAGCCTTTTCCAGGCATAGTCGAGACAGGCCACGGCGCCTTCCGGGGCCAGGCCCTGTCCCCAATAATCGCGGGCCAGTCGCCAGCCGACTTCGACCTTGGGGTGTCCGGGAATGGCCTGGCGCATGTCGTCGTCGAAAAAGGCCAGTCCGATCATGCCGATGCAGGTGCCAGTATCGCGCAGTTCGGCGGCCAGAAATCCGATCCCGTTGCGTGCCAGTCCGTCCCGGAGCGAGGCCAGAAGCCAGTCCGTTTCCACAGCCGTCCGCGTCGCCGGAAAGTAGCGCATGACATTGGGGTCTGCATTGAGGGCCGCAAAGGGCACGCGGTCGCGCTCCTCGAACGGGCGCAGGATGAGCCGCTCGGTCTCGAGCCTCACCTGACGATCTCGTCGTCGCTGAACCCCTGCAGGTAGAGCAGGGCAGTCAAATCGCCATGATCGATCCGAACGCGTGCTTCCGCAGCGACGACCGGTTTGGCGTGTAGCGCAACGCCGAGACCGGCTGCCCGCAGCATGGGCAAGTCATTGGCGCCGTCGCCAACGGCCAGCGTATCCGCAATGGCTATGCCGCGTTCGGCTGCGATGGTTTCGAGGCTGACCAGTTTGGCATCCTTGTCGATAATCGGCTTTCGAACTGTGCCGGTTAGCGTTTCCCCTTCGAATTCAAGCACATTGGCGATCGCCCGATCGAACCCGATGCGCTTGGCGAAGTAGTCGGCAAAGAAGGTGAAGCCGCCAGACACCAAAACTGTGTAGGCGCCGAATGCCTTCATGGTCTGCACCAGCGCCCGTCCGCCGGGGGCGAGGGTGATCTGCTCGCGCCGCACCTGCTCGATGCGTGCGCGGTCCAGCCCCTTGAGCAGCGCGACGCGCGTGTCGAGCGCCTGTTCGAAATCGAGTTCGCCACGCATGGCGCGTTCGGTGATGGCTGCGATTTCGGGCTTGATGCCGAGGGCTGCCGCCAGTTCGTCTATGCATTCCTCGTTGATCATGGTGGAATCCATGTCCGCGATCAGCATATGCTTGCGACGGTGGGCGAGGGGAAGAAATGCAGCATCCACAGGCTCGGAGCCGATGATGGCGCGGGCATCGGCAAGCGGATCGGCGGCCTTGGGCGCTACGATTTCGCAGGCAACGCCGTGCGCCAGCCAGTTGATCTCGCCCTTCACCTCGCGCTGAATGCGTGCGGACAGATCGGCGGTGACGGCCGGCTCGGCAGGATTGGCAATGAGACAGAGTACCGACATGTTCTATGCCCATGGCTGACGGCAAAAGAGCGGTTCTGATAGCGGGTCCCACCGCGAGCGGCAAGTCGGCGTTGGCGCTCCGCCTGGCGCAAAGGCAGGGCGGTGTCATAGTCAACGCGGATTCCATGCAAGTCTATGATGGCCTGCGCATTTTGACGGCGCGGCCCGAACCGGACGATCTGGCGCGAGCCGAACACCGGCTTTATGGCCATGTGTCGCCGTCGCGCCGCTATTCGACCGGTGCCTACCTCCGCGATGTGCACAAGATGCTGGCCGACCCTGCTCTGGCCGATCGCCCCCTGGTCTTTGTTGGCGGCACCGGGCTTTATTTCAAGGCGCTGGCCGAAGGCGTGGCGGAAATACCCAACGTGCCGGATGATCTGGTGGCCGTCACGGCGAAAGAAGTTGGCGGCCTGGACCGGGAGGAGAGGGCGGCTTTGCTGCACCGGCATGATCCGCAGATGGCGGTCCGGCTCCTAGAGCCCGATCCGCAGCGGGTCGTGCGTGCGCTGTCGGTCCTGAGGGCGACGGGCCGGTCGCTCGCCGACTGGCAGGCGGAGACGCCGGACGCGCCGCTTAGCGGTTGGACGCTCGACCGGTACGTTCTCGACCCGGGCCGCGAAATTGTGCGCGACCGCATCGCCGCCCGGTTCGCCAAGATGACTGAAACTGGCGCCATCGAGGAGGTTGAAGCGCTGATGGCCATGGGACTGGCGCCAGACCTGCCGGCCATGAAGGCCATCGGCGTCCGGGAGATTGCAGAGTTCCTCGCGGGCACGCTTTCGCACGAGGAAGCGATGGCCCGAGCCATTATTGCGACGCATCAATATGCCAAGCGTCAACGGACATGGTTCCGCCACCACATGAAGGCATGGGAGTGGATTGAAATCATAGTTTTGGCTTGGCCTCTTGCCATGCCGGTGCGATAGCTGGTCGAGCAGAGTGGAGTGCTGTTGGGTATGAAATTGACGCCGCGTGTGATGGTGCTTTTGCTCGTGGGCGTCATCGCGACAGCGGTGGGCGTCTACGTCATTGCTGATCGTGCCCTGGGGCCGAAGCGGCCGAGCGAGGCCAGCGTGGCGGCTGTTTTTCAGGCTGAGTCTCCGCGCTTTGTTCAAGCTTTGCAAAAAGGCTTCCCCAAGGATTACGAGGCGCTCATCCACCGGGCGGTCAACCTGCGAAGCAATGGCGCGGGCAACGCCGAACTGCGGGGCGTTCTGACGTCCGCCTCGGCAGCGATCGCGGCGCGCTATGCCGATGTGGCAAGGCGCGCGCCGGAGCCGGAACTCAAGGCCTGGTTGGCGACGGTCGCTGATTCCATCGAGGCCGTGACGGCGGCCGGCGGGCCCAAACTCTGCAGGGCTTTTCTGGATCAGGGCTCGGAGGCCTTTTCCGACGTCGCGCAACGCGCGCAATTGCAGGAAAAGCTCGATGCGCGGAACGCGGCGCTACTGATGGCCCTGGCGGCGGCGCGCGAAAGCAATGAGCAGCCGGCGGCCGAGCCGACTCAATCGGACTGGGCTGCGGTCGATGCGCAGATGCGTGCGGACGGCGTGCCGGCGGATTATGCCGACCTGCTGATCAAGAACGACACCCAGAACGATGACTATTGTCCCGCCCTTGTGCAACTGTTCCGGAACATCGAGGAAATGCCCGGAGATGCCGGACGGCAAATCCGTACCGAGTACCTCGCCAATTCCGTAAGCTGACGAAATGGAAGGCGTTGAACAGGATTTTGACGCGCAGCAATGGAACTTGCTTTGGTTTCATGCATTAAACCGCAATGCGGCCAGGGGCAGGAACGCCTTCTAGCCGATGATGCGGCATGCCGGGAGGCGAGCCGGCTATCGACTTTGAAGACTATCTCGGGAGCGAACAAATGAAACAAATTATCGTAATGATCCTCGCCGTTCTGGCTCTTTCCGCCTGCTCGTCGACGGAGCGTGGCGCTGCTGTTGGTGCCGGTGCGGGCGCCGTTATCGGTGGCGTGACGACGAATTCGGTGGCTGGTGCAGCTGTCGGTGCCGCTGTTGGCGGTGTTGCTGGCGCAGTTATCGGCAAGGTCGCTGACAGCGACAACATGTGCTACTACCGCGACCGCTATGGCCGCACCTACAAGGACGTCTGCCCGCGCGGTTAAGCGTCTCTGGCAAAGAACTTCGAAAGGCGGCTTTTCGGCCGCCTTTCTTTTTGCCCGCGCTCATTGGAAACTCCCGATTGCTGCCCGCGGCCGCCCCTGCGCGGCACCTGGCTCGGGCCCTCCACACAATCAGCCAAGTCTATGGACTGGTTCATTGCTCGAAGTCCCGAACAAGAGGGCGTCGAAGAGGAGGATCAAACTTGTCCGCACCCATTTTCGTCGATCCCGTTCAGGACGGCGCGGCCGATCCCACAGTCATCCGCAACCGACAGAGCGGCGAGTGGTGGATGTTCTATACGAACCGGCGCGCCCATCACCCCGGCCAGGGCTGGGGATGGATTGTGGGATCACCCATTGGTATCGCGACGTCGAAAGATGGGCGCGACTGGAAATATCGCGGCATCGCCGAGGGGTTGGACCGTGCGGAAGATATAGGCCTGAATACGCATTGGGCACCGGAGGTCATCTTCGCCGAAGGCGAATATCATATGTATCTGACCTATTTTCCCGGCGCGCCGGAAAGCTTTGACGTCGCTGAGCGCGATATTACCCACTTCACCTCACCTGATTTGATGAAGTGGACCCGGCAATCCGTCTTGCCGCTGCAAAAACCGAACGTGATTGATGCCTGCGTCGCCAAATGTCCCGACGGTCTTTATCGGCTCTGGTACAAGGACGAGGCGGACGGCTCGAGCACCTGGGCTGCCGCCAGCCCCAACCTTTACGACTGGCAGATCGAGGAACGGGTTATTCCTGGCGCACCCGATGCGCCGCCGCATGAAGGGCCGAACGTCTTTACCCTTGCCGGCCATCATTGGCTTATCACAGACGAGTGGCGGGGGCAGGCGGTCTATCGATCGGATGACATGCGGCATTGGACGCGACAGGGCCTCATCCTCGACAGGCCGGGAAGGGATCCAATGGATCGTCGCTTTGCCCGGCATGCGGATGTGGTTGTGGCCGGCGAGGAAGCCGCCCTTTTCTATTTCACCCATCCCCAATGGGATGAAGCAGCCAAAGAGGTTCCCGAGACCGGTGAGGAGCGGCGCACCACGATCCACGTCGCGCGGGTTTGGGTTGAAGATGGCGTGCTCAGGGCAGACCGCGACGTCGACGGCGTCAGCCTGAGCTAGCGCGCCGCGCTCGCTGCCGGTTTCTTCAGCCGCGCCGGCAGGATCTCGTCGAGTGTGACCGGACGATAGTTTTGGGCGTCGACACCTACATCATATTGCCGTGTCTGCTTTTTCAACATGCCGTGGGAGTGGCCGTGCAGGTTGATGCTTCCCTTGCCGATCTGGTTCCAGGTCCGAAACGCGTAGTGGCAAAGAATGAGATGTCGGCCCTCAACATGCAGTTCGGCGTAGTGCTGGACGCTGGCCCAGCCTTTGGCGCTGGTGGTCGCCACGGGATCGTTATTGCCGATGATCAAATGCTTGGTGCCGTTAAGCTGGTTCATCAGCAACTCCACATGAGCCCGATCGCCTTTGGCGAAATCGCCGAGATGCCAGATTTCGTCACCGTGCCCGACCAAACTGTTCCAGTTGGTGATGAGCGCCGCATCGTGCTCTTCGAGGGTTTTGAACGGGCGCTTGTCGATCACCAGCACCCGCCGGTCGGTGAAATGGGTGTCGGACGTAAAGAAAAGCATCACTTCGACCGGCTTGCATCTCTATTCGGACGGCCGAAAAGTGCCCCGAGAATTGTGGTTGTATTTTTGCCGGCAGCGGTGGCGACATCATCCAGGGTTGCATTGGCATCTGTTGCCGGCACGCCCAGCGCATTGAGGCGCGCCATCAGTCCCGCAGTATCGGTGTGCGCGATGGGCGCGAGATCGGCCAGAGCCGCATGTTCCATAGCTGTCGTAACGCTCGTCAGCGCGCGAAAATCGGGGCGGCCGCCTTCACGGCCACGCTCCCCATTGCCACCCGTCAGCGAAGGATAGGCAAAATATCCGGAAATGATCAGCGTGACCAGCAGTGCCACATAGAGTGGCGGTTTCTTGAAATAGGTCCAGAACGACCGCCAATTGCGTGCCAGATGGAACAGGAAGGCTATGATCATCAACCAACCGATCCAGGTGTGCAATTGCTCGTTGGGCGGCGTGTGTATCCGGTAGAAAAGCAGCACGCCGGTCACCGCGGTGATGAAAAACGACCAATAGATCAGAGTGGTACCCCAGCGGGCCAGGAAGTGGCGCATGCGGAAAAGGCCTCAATAATCGGTTCAACGGCAAGGGCGGTCTGGCGGGAGGGTCTTTTGCCGCCAGTTAAATCTCTGTCATGTGTTTCCCACCCGGCAGGGTAGGGAGGCCACAAGGGCCATGGGGTGAACTATCAGCGGGAGTGGACCGTTCCCAGGAGAACATCTCGGAAAGGATCGCCCCGCATGCCACCCGTCTCCCGCATCGCTTCCGGCCTACTGGTCTACGTCCTCCTCGCCCTGAGCGCGCACATGGTGTCGGCCCAGGAGGTGGTGCAGGCGACGCCGGGAAGCGATGCCTCGCAGGGACAAGCAGCGTCCGGCGGGACTGCAATTGCCTTGGCAGGGCGTGAACTGGTGGTGGGCACCAAGCAGGTGCCGCCTTTTGCCATGAAGGATGACAAGGGCACCTGGACTGGCATCAGCATCGACTTGTGGAACCGGATCGCTGCCGAGCTTGGAACGAAGACGCGCTTTGTCGAGGAGCCATTGAACGATCTGCTGGTCGACACCGCCGCCGGCAAACTGGACGCCTCCATTGCCGCGATCACGGTCACAGCGGAACGCGAACAGACACTCGACTTCACGCAGCCCTATTTCACGACCGGCCTCGGAATCGCTACCCGCGAACGGGGCAACGGTATATGGAACGTCGTACGCGGCGTTTTCTCCCTCGGCTTCGTTCAGGCAGTCCTCGGGCTGGCGCTGCTCCTCTTCATCGTCGGTGCTCTGTTGTGGCTGTTCGAGCGGCGCCGCAATGACCAGTTCGGGGGCGGGCCGGCCAAGGGGCTTGGCTCTGCCTTCTGGTGGTCGGCGGTGACCATGACCACGGTCGGTTATGGCGACAAGGCACCGACCACTCTGCCGGGACGGCTGGTGGCGATCGGCTGGATGTTCGCCTCTGTCATCATCATTTCAAGTATCACTGCCGGGATCACCGCGGCTCTGACCACCGCGCAGCTGCAGGGCAGTGTCACCGGCCCGAATGATTTGCCCTCGGTCGCAGTGGGCAGCGTGGAAGGCTCTTCGAGCGCCTCCTATCTGAGCGGACAGCGGATCGGTTTTTCCCATTTTGGGAGCCTGGGAGAGGGGTTGAATGCGGTTGAGAGCGGACGTCTCGACGCCTTTGTCTATGACCGGCCACTGCTTCAATATGCAGTTCAGCAGCGGGGCGAAGAGCATTTGACCGTGCTTCCGGCTGAATTCGACCGGCAAGGCTATGCGGTGGCGCTTCCGAACGGAAGCAGCTTGCGCGAGCCGGTGGATCGCGCGCTGTTGAGCCTCATCCACGCCGATTGGTGGAGTGAGACCCGGTACAAATATCTTGGAGCGGAATGAGGTCGGACAGCGCCCAAAAGGTGCTGCGGCACCAAGGCCCGCCCGTCAGCCCTCGGACCTCTTGCGGTGTGCTACCACAGCGCTGACCCGATTGTTCACGTTGTACTTGGTCATGACGCTGGTCATGTAGTACTTGACCGTCTTTTCGCTGACATTCAGCTTCTCGGCGATCTGGCGGTTCGTCAGACCTTTTTCGACCTCGTCGATGATCTGGGTTTCGCGATGGGTGAGCACATCGTGCGGGGTTGGCATCCTGTGCGGCGTCTGCGCAGCCTGTAACAGGCGCGTGGCGAACTCCGGAGAAATAAACGACAGAGTCCTTCACCACGACCCAGATTGCAGACCTCAACTCGCTGGCGCTGACGCCTTTGAGCACATAGCCGCGGGCGCCTGCTTTAAGGGCTTCAATTGCCGTGTCGGGCTCGTCGCATACTGTCAGGATTATGCACCGCGTCCCCGGCGATTTTTCCATAACGCGCCGCATCGCGTCGATGCCGCCTCCCGGCATCGTCAAATCGAGAAGCATCACGGCGGGCTTGTGCTTGGCCGCAAGCGCCACTGCCTCGTCAGCCGTTTCCCCGTCGCCAACGACTTTGAAGCCCGGTTCTCCCTCCAGAACCATCCTGAGCCCATAACGGACCACCGGATGATCGTCTACGACCGCAACTGAAATGGTCTTACTTAAATTACTCGGCATATTAAACACACCCGAAGGGTAGGCAGTACCGATAGGTACTATCGCTCCCTTTACAAGGCTAGTCTCGCAGAGCAGGCGCAGGAGTCAATATCATTTGATGTATTCGCGAGAAGTTTGGTTTACGACATTGGGTCTAACCCTTAGGTCGGCGCTTCGGTAGTTGCGAAGTCTTCTGTGCGCAAGGGAACACGGCAGACGATTCTTGCGCCACCTTCGGGCGGAGACTCTACGGACAAATCCCCCCCTATGGATGCGGCGCGATGCTTCATTCCCACAAGGCCCAGGCGCTGCTGCCGACCGGCATTATCGTGCCAATCCTTCGGAAAGCCCGGCCCGCTGTCAGAAATGGCCACTCGCAACTCATCGCCCTCCCGCGCGACCTTAACACGCTGGTCGTTCCCGCCGCCATGTTTGTAGGCATTTGCAAGCGCCTCCTGGACAATTCGTGCTACGCATTTGAGGACATCCATCGGAACCCGGGTCGGAATGTCGCCTGTCATGAGCGTCACGCGCGTGCCGGTGCGTCGCTCATGTTCCCCGATGATGACTTGCATGGCCTCGTCCAGGCTGCCGATATCGTCCAGGTAGCGCAGGAAGAGGCCCTTGGAGATATGCCGGATCTCCGCCATCGCCTCTTCCGCCGCCTTCCGCAATTCTTCCACTACCGCCAGCTTCTGTTTCACGACGCCGGATTTCGCACTCGAGGCTAACATGCTCTTTACGTCGTCGAGCCGGATGAGAATAAACGCGAGCAATTGCGCCGGACCGTCATGCAGCTCCGCGCCTATGCGCCGCTGGCTCAACTCGTCGATGCGCGCCGCTTCCCGCATTGCGTCGTCTACATTATTGCGCAATTCGTTGTTGGCGGCGTAAAGGCGCTCTTGCTGGACCAGTTGTTCTTGCAGCGCCAGCTTTTGATTGACGATCGTCTGGCTGCCTCGGTTGACGATGAGAAACAGTACGCCGAGCATCACAAAGGTCGATCCGCCTACGACCAGCCACATGTCCAGCGTGGCGCGCGCCAGTTCCGCGTCGAGTTGCTTGGCATTTTCGTAGATTTCTCCAACCGCGATGATGTCGGCCGTGCCGGTCCGGTAAAGAGGGGCATAAACTTCGTAGAGCGGCACGCGCAGCGTCCGCTCGAACGCGTTTTCGTCTTCGTCCAGCTGTTCCAGATATCCCTTGATTATGCCGTTGAGCGCCGGTTCGATCTCGTCGGTGGGAAACTGGCTGCCGATGAGGGAATGCAGGTTTGAATAGGCGATCGTCCCGTCGGACTTCCATATCTTGATCGACAGGATGTGCCGGCGAGACGCGAAATTCTGACTGATGCGGTCGAGCGCCGCGATGTCCTCGGCCGAAAGGTCCTGGCCGGACCCCAGAGCCTGAATGTGCGGCTCCAGATAGGTCTCCAGATAGAGCGCTCCGGCCTCGGCCGTGCTCTGCAGAACGCCTGCGGTGATCCGCGCATTCAGCCACGATCCTAGAATGGCCATGGTCAGTCCGAGTACGATCGAGGCCGCCAGAACGAATTGCTGCGCCAGCGTCCGGTGGGTCCACCATCGGCGTAGCAAAGGCGGGACAAGGTCGGAAAGTTTAGACCTTTGGTCCCTTGCCTCTGGACCTTGGTCTAATTTGGAAATGGACCGGTTGGTCCCGTAATTCGCTCGACCTCCGCCCATTTCCATTTCGCGTCCCTGTGCGATCCTTAACGAAAGGTTACCGCCATGTGCCTGATCGCGCCACTCTTCTCAATCGGCGCTCTTACGGATGGTTACTTGGCAACAGGGTTTTTTAGGGGGCGGCGATAGCACTCCTATCGAAATAGAAGCCATCCGCCAGCGGAGGGCTCAGGGAAACGGGGAACTGTCATGTCTACAATTTCAAAGTCGCTGAAGCCGTTCGTCATCAACAATACCGATATCCAGTTCCTCATCGACCAGGTCAATTTCCGGCCGCTCTTCGACGCGACGGGAAATGTTATTGTTGCCTGGGATGGCACGGGGCCGGTTTTCGATTTTTTCGGAAACCGGTATGCGGACCAGGGCAGCGCGGCCGCCAATCTTGCGAAATGGGGTCAGTCATACCAGAATTTCACGGATCTTTCCGGCACTCGCGATGTCAGCGGCTTCTGGAACAATTTGACGCCGGAGCTCCGGCACTATGGCGACACGGGCTTTGCCTTTCCCCGCATGATCGACGCCAGCTATTCCAACTACCTCAAGCAGAGCACGGCACTGAGTCCCACCGTGCGGCCGGTTGCTGCCGACCTTGCTGGAGTGACGGCAACCACATCGACCTCTTCGACTTCCACCGACAGCATGCACGTGCCAGGCTCCGTGGCCGTAATGCCTCAGAATAGCCCCGGATACAGTGTCAGCTACGAGATTTGGCAACGCACAGTGGTCGGGGAGGTCGCCTCCACCAAGTTCGTTGACGGACACCACGTCTTTGTAAACCTGAGCCAGACCACGACCACCACCACCACCCAAGTCAACAGCATGATTTTGGATGGTAGCGGCGAGCACGTCATCAGCTATGGCACGCCGAGTTCAACTGGAGCCGTCACGGGCGAGGTCGTGATGTCCGGCGGTGAACTGGACGGCATGTATCATCGCTTCACCACGGCGGTGCCGAAGTCGGACTCCGCCGGCCAGACCCAGTATGCCCTCGATCATCAGGATTATACCGTGAAGGCGGGGCATGTGGGCAGCGTTGCGTTTGGCGACACCGCGTCTTCGAATGGCATGGATATAAACATCAACAACGTCGTTGATTATACGCCGCGCATGATCAGCCGCACCGTGACCACGGCCGGCGTCACTTACGACACATGGGCCAATCACGCAGCCGAGAATGCAGCGCTCCCTGCCGATCAGCAGCATCAGGCGGGCGAAATCTACTACGGCGCCACCGGCGAAGCCCAGGTGCTCGACTGGGGCAAGCTGGAAACCGTCGCCAATGGCGGGGAGGGCCAGATCGACACCCAGGCACGGCTGAGCTGGTTCGGCCGGCCAAGGCGATCACTTCATCGGCAGCCTCAACCCCGGCGTCGTCGCCCTCCAACGGCTTCTTCGTGCTGTTCGGCCAGTTCTTCGATCATGGCCTGGACTTCATCGACAAGGGCCAGTTGGACGGCAACGGCAACAACGTGACGATCAAGATAGCCCTTGCCGTTGACGATCCGCTTTACGGCATGATGGGACCGGACGGACAGCCGGTAACGCGATCACGATCAACCGCGCGACCGTGCAAACGGTCGACGATCAGGGAAGCGAATACGTCAACCACGTCTCGCCCTTCATCGACCAGAGCCAGACCTATGGCTCGGATGTGCAGCGCACCAATTTGCTGCGCGAATGGGTTTCAACGGATGGGGACCAGACCTTTCATGCCGGCATGAATCTTTCAACGGCTCGACCCTTCAGACGCCCTGGGCCAAGCCCGACGGGACGTATGACGACCGATACGCTGCCAACGCTCAACGAATTGCGCGACTACATGGCGGCTACCCACCGCGATGCATTGACATGGGAAGACATCGCAAGCCTCCGCAACCGCGATGCCGCAGGGCACGTGATCGCCGACGGTCAGCCGGGTGCTGGCGGAAGTGGCGAATCGCTTCTGCTGGATATGAATCCGCGCTTCGATGAGGCGCATCTGTTCAACGCGCAGGGACAGAGCGACGTCGAACGGGCCAGAGTAACCGACGCGATTGCTGAGCTGAACGCGGATGCCGTGTCCCGCTACGGTGCCAGCTTGGCAGTGGTCAACGGCGTGCTGACCCTTTCAGGCTTTCCCGACGGCATGGGCGGGACGATGACGCTGACCGGCGCCAGCGCTCTCTACCCGTGGGTAAACTTCGCCAATTTCTCGATCATGGACGACCACGCGTTTGGTGGTCCGATTGACGCGAGTGTGCACAGCGCCGTCAGCGACATTCTGCTGGCCTCGGTAGGCGACCACTACATCGCCGGCGACGGCCGCGTTAACGAGAACTTCGGCCTGACCTCCATCCATCACGTGTTCCACGAGGAGCACAATTTCCAGGTCCAGAACCTGATCGACGCGCTGCACCGGCAGGACATCGCCACGGACGATACCGATCACGTCAAGCTCCACGAGTTCCAGATCGACACCGGAACGATGAACACTGCTGGCGACTTCATCTACGACGACGGATCTATCGCCTGGAACGAGGAAAAGATCTTCCAGGGCGCCAAGCTGATCGTCGAGATGGAATACCAGCACGCCGCGGTCGACCAATATGCCCGTAACGTGTCGCCAAATATCCAGGAGTTCGTCGGCTATTCGCCTGACAAGCAGCCCGACGTGACGATGGAGTATTCGCAGGTCGCTTTCCGCTTCGGCCATTCTACCCTGCGTGAGACCATCGACACTATCGATCCGGATCACGGCATCACCGGCAAGATCATGGGCTACGCGCTGCATGATGCTTTCCTCAACCCGGAAATGTTCGGGGCGATCGGTCCGGCGGCCATCCTGCTCGGCATGACCCACCAGCAGATGAACGAGGTCGACGAATTCGTCACCCCGGCGCTCAACCAGGGTCTGCTCGGTCAGCCGCTCGATCTGGCCGCGATCAACATTGCCCGAGGCCGCGATGTCGGCATGCCGACGTTGAACGAGTTCCGCGATGCGTCTGGGCTTGGCCGAATACACCAGCTGGAACGATTTCGGCCAGAACATGCAGCACCCGGGCTCGCTGGTGAATTTCATCGCCGCCTATGCCTTCGATGGCGATATGGGCAAGGCGGAAGCGATTATGGGGCTCGCCAATGGCTCTATCCTGAATGGCACGCCCGAGGCTTCGGGTTTCAATGCCGCCCAGGCGCTCGCCTTCCTTAGCGGTGATGAAACCGCAGGCGGGGAAGGGACTCTCGCCTTCAACCAGATCGACACCTGGCTTGGCGGCCTGGCCGAAATTCATCAGCCGGGCGGCCTGCTCGGTGAGACCTTCGACGTGGTGTTCTGCACTCAGATCGAATCGCTAATGGACGGCGACCGCTTCTATTACCTCTTCCGTCTGGCCGATCAGCAGTTCGGCGAGGAAGTGGCCAACGGCCAACTCAAGGATCTGGTCGAGCGCAATACGGGCCTCGTCCATCTCAACGGCAACATCTTCGGTTACGCCGACCAGTACATCGATCTGGGCGCCAGAAAGGAAGTGTCGGACGGAACGCACGAAATGCTGACCAGCGGCAACGAGCACAAATATGGCGACGTCTACACGTCCGACTACTACGACTCCAATGGCAACCTGGTTTCTGGCTCAAAAATTGCCGACGGTGCCCTGACAACCGCCCAGGCCAGCCACCCGCACATTGGTGTCTATTCAAACGGCGGTGTCAGCACCGCCCATGATGGTCAGATTATCACCATCAATGGCGTCGACTACATCCAGGATACCCGCCTGTCGGCCGACAATCCGCTCAGCGCCGAATATAATGGCGGCGACAACGTCTACGCACAGAACGACTACGTCAACCTCGACGGCACGCCAAATTCCGGCGCCGAATCCAACGAGGTCATCGTCGGTACCGAGGGCAATGATCTGATCTATGCCCAAGGGGGCGATGACACTGTCTACGGCGATGGTGGCGACGACACTCATCTATGGCGGCTTCGGCATCGACCGGCTCTACGGCGGTGCGGGCAGCGACCACATGTATGGTGGCGACAATCCGGATCTTATGGATGGTGGCTCGGGCGACGACTTCATCTTCGGCGAATCTTCGGGTACCGACATCAACGGCTCCGACCAACTCATCGGCGGCTCGGGCAATGACTGGATCGATGGCGGCATCGGCATCGACAAGCTGTCGGCCGGGTCGGGCGACGACCGCGTCTATGGCGGCCAAGACACCGATCCGTTCACCCATGGCGGCGACGGCAACGACTACGTCGATGGCGGCTCGGGCGGCGACATCCTCTACGGTGACAATGGCGACGACATCGTCGTCGGCGGCGCAGACCAGGATCAGCTCTTCGGCGATGCCGGCGACGACATCCTGCTGCCGGGCGACCCCACAGGCGCTCTGACCATCGGAGGTGACGAAGTGCTGGGCGGCGACGGTGTCGACCAGAACGACATCGGCTTCGACCTGATCGACTTCTCCGACAACACAATGCGTCCGGGGGGCGTAACCTTCGACCTGCAGAACCAGGCGAACCCGGCGACGACGCCCAATGGGTCGTCGACACAGGTTCAGTCCTTCCAGCTCGACGGTATCGTCGGTTCGGTTGGCGACGACACCCTGATCGGCAGTGACGAAACCACAGCCGGATCCGGCGCGGACATCAGCATTGCTGGCAATAACTGGCTCATCGGCGGCTCGGGCAACGATACGATGACCGGCTCTGGCGGTAACGACATCATCGTTGGCGGCTCCATCCGGCTCGATGCTCTGATCGGCAAGTATATGGACGTGCAGTATGGCGCCGATGACTTTGCCGTGCTCGACAGCAACGGCAATCCGATCCTGACGGGCAATGCCTCGACCTACGATCACAACAACGGCAATGACGGGCTCAACGATCACGATCAGCTTCTTGATGCCCTCTACCAGGGTGCATCTCATCGTGTCGGCTACGCCGATGTTCTCGACAACAGCGGCCTGCTCGGTCACGCCGAGACGGCCATGTTCGACAAGCACTTCACCGAAATGCTGCGTACGGACATGTTCAAGAACACCGTGCTCGGTGACGGTGGTGTCGACGGGACGGCCGATGCCGCTGTGTATACGGGCAACCTGGCCAAGTACCAATTGACTGCCCTGGATGCACAGGGGCAGGTCGTCTCCAATCCCCACCTTAATTGGTCCAGCGTGTTCGCTGTCAAGATTGTCGACATGCGGTCGCCGGCCGACCTCGTCGATGGCGACACCGGCAATCCCCTGACGGATCCGAACGGCAATCCCTTGGTCAATGAGGGCACTGACCTTCTGATCGGGGTCGACAAGTTGGTCTTTGCGGATCAGACCATCAGCCCTGAAGCTTATTTCGACATCGCTCCGGTGGTCGACCTGAACTATGTCCCGTTGGCCGACAGCGCGACTGTCGCTTTCGACGATCTGAACAATACCTCTAGCCCTTACGGCGGGGGCACCGGATGGAAATCCAACTGGACCGAAACGAACGACGGTACCGGCGTGGGCAATTCGAGCGGCGATATTCAGAATTGGAATTACCGGATCAATTTTGGAAACACGGGGGGCAATAATGCCAGCATTGACGGAAACGAGACGATCGCTCGCAAGGTTGACCTGTCCGGCCTGACAAGCGCGAAATTAACATTCAACTACGGAATGAATGATCTGGAGTCGGGCAAGGGCGTTACGGTCGAAGCATGGAACGACACAACACATTCTTGGCAGCAACTCAGCAGTGGCAGCTTCTATGGTGCGGGGAATGGCAGGACAGCAAATGGCACTTACGAGGTGGTGCTGAGCGGCGGCCAGCTCTCCGCGAACTCTCAGATCCGCTTCAGTGCGCATGCGGGTTGGGCGGGTAATGATCAGTTCTGGGTAGACAATGTTAAGATTACCGCGTCAGGAACGACCTTCCACGATGGTGCTCCCGGTAACGACTGGTCGACTTTGTTCACGGAAGGGGGAACGGCAACAGCAATCTCTGCTACGACCCACATCACGGATGTTGACGACACGCTGGTGTTCGGCGCGACGGTCCATATTCGCGAAACCGTGACCGGTGACGAACTGGCGGTTGCGCTTGCCAATGTACCCAACGCTATCACGACTGAAATTTCGGCAGACAAGCGCACAGTGACCTTCGCGGCGGCTGGCGGTCTTCTCCCTGCGGATTTCCAGGCGGCGATACAGTCCGTGACATTCCGGAACACGGGCGACAATCCGACCGATTTCGGCACCGACAGGACCCGCCACATCGACGTGACCGTGAATGACGGCTATCGCGACAGTGCGCCTGCCACGACGACGATCAACGTTACTGGAATCGATGATCCTGCAACCGCGCTGGCCAACGATACGATCGTGACCAACATCGGGTACTCGAACGGCGGCAACGGCGCGCCGACCTTAACGGTTGCGGATTGGATGTTGGGGGCCAATGATACAGACGTCGACGGAGTTGTAATCTCCGGGGTGAGCGGTGCCACCGGCCTCAGCGGTCTCAACCACTCAACCGGCGGCCAGTCCGTTTCGTTCCGTGACACCTATGGGGCCGGCGGGTCATTCAACTACGCGTCCGGCAGCCATTCCGCGACAGTTAATGTCATTCAGGACACCAATGGTAACCTCGATGGTGGCACGGGCAGCAATTTCAACCGCGCCGATATCATTCTGGGCGATGGCAATGCCTCCACGATTAACGCCAATGGCGGCAACGACGTCATCGACGCTGGCGGCGGCGACGACATCATCAACGCCGGTTCAGGCGATGACATCGTCGTGTGGAATGCCGGGGACGGAAGCGATTTGGTGGATGGTGGCACCAACGGGCAGGTCGGTGACCGGTTCTTCCTAAATGGAGACAGCTCGAACGAAACCTTTGACATTTACGCCCTGACCAACGGTCAGAACGTCGACCTGAATAACATTCTGAACGTTGACTTCGCGGCCGGCACGGAAATAGTCATCACCAGAACGACAAGTGGCCGATTCGGCGGAACATCGATCGTTGCTGAACTCAGCAACATCGAGGAAATCACCATCAACACTGGTGGCGGCATCAATACGGTTGGCGTCCACGGCAACTTCTCCGGCACGAGCCTTTACTATAACACCATCACCATCGACGACGAGGATGGCGGTGACACGGTCGATATCTCCGGCCTGACTTCGGATCACCGCATCGTCTTCAATACCGATGCCAATGGTCACGTGGTCGGCAATCTGCGTCCCCAGGACGTGGTCAACGGCATGAACTCCGGGAGCACATCGGGATCGAACAGCGGGAATGGCTCTAGCTCCTCCGATGAGGAGGAGGACGAGGAGAGCCAAGGCGGCAACAGCAACCGCGCACCTGTTTCAACCGGTTCGGTGGTCCTGCCGGCGAGCGGCATGAACATGCCAGTGATGCTGACGGCGGCCGTGCTTCTCGCCAACACTGCCGATGCGGATGGCGACGATCTGACCGTCAGCAATCTGCAGGCCTCTTCGGGGACCGTCGAGCCGGGTTCAAATCCGGGTGAGTGGATGTTCACTCCCGGCACCGACGACAGCTCCGACGTCACCTTCACCTATTCGATTGGTGACGGCACGACCTCGGTCAGCCAGACGGCATCGCTTGACCTGCTGCCCGCGCAGTCGGGTTCGGGCGGATCGTCCGATGATGCGATCGTTTCCCTGCCCGGCGGCGCCCTTGTGGGTGGCAATGCCGGCGACACGCTGGTCGGCGGCGATGGGGACGACACCATCTCCGGCGGGGCCGGTGCCGATACGCTCATCGGTGGCAAGGGTGATGACACCATCCTCGGTGGTGACGGCAATGACATGCTGATGGGCGGCAAGGGTGATGACATCCTGCTCGGCGGCAATGGCTCCGACTCCATCGATGGCGGAGATGGCGACGACACCATCGACGGTGGTAATGGCAACGACCTGCTGTTCGGCGGCGATGGCAATGACACCATCACCGGCGGCAAGGGCAACGACTACATCGAAGCCGGGATGGGCAGTGACACTGCTCATGGCGGAGATGGCGACGACACCTTCGTCATGACCCAGGGCGACAACGGCAACGACCGCTACTTTGGCGATGCCGGCTCCGATACGCTCGACTTCTCGGCGCTCACGGCCGACACGGTCGTCCGCCTCGATCAGGGCTTCGTGGCCAGCAGCCAGAGCGGCACCGACACGATCTCGGGCATCGAGAATGTGGTCGGCGGCATAGGCAATGACGAGATCCACGCAAGCAATGCCGTCAACATCCTGAGCGGCGGTGCCGGCAACGACACCTTCGTCTTCGGCTCGGCGGCTGCGGCCGATGGCGACACCATCGCCGACTTCTCGGTGGGCGATAAGGTGGACCTGTCGGGAATCGACTTCCAGCCCATGGTGGAGGGACACCAGTCCTTCGTCCTGTTCGCCGGCACGGTGTTCACCCAGGCCGGGCAGGTCATCATCTCCCACGACGTCCGGCCGGACGGCGAGGTGACGCTGATCTCGGGCAACATCGACGACGACACGGATGCCGACTTCACCATCGAAGTGGCCGGCAACCACACCTTCAACTCCGGCAATGGCGGAAACCTGGTCGGATAACGACACGGAAGGGGCGGGGGACAGGGCTCCCGCCCCTTTATTGGCGTGAAGTGTTTTTCGGGGTTAGGAAATGCGTAAAACCGGGACCAAGGCTCTGTTGCGGCGCAAGAGCGTCAAGACCCTCTCGGAGGGTCTGAAGGGCACCGCGATCTACCTCTTCTTCCTGTCGGGCATCATCAACGTTCTGGCACTGACCGGTTCGTTTTACATGCTGCAGGTCTATGACCGGGTTTTGTCCAGCAGGTCCCTGTCCACCCTGGCCGCCCTTTCGGCTCTCGCGATAGGGCTGTATCTTTTCCAGGGGGTGTTCGACATCATCCGGTCGCAGATCATGATCCGGATCGGCGCCCGGCTGGACAAGAAGCTTTCACCTCTGGCGCATCGGGTCGCCATCGACATGCCCCGCTTCGGCTTCTCCACCGCGGAAGCCCTCGAGCGCGGACGCGACGTCAACACTGTGCGCGCCTTTTTCGGCACCCCCGGACCGATCGCCCTGTTCGATCTGCCCTGGATGCCGCTCTATATCGGCTTTGCCTATGTGCTTCATCCGCTGCTGGGGGCGTTGGCCGCCGGCGGCGCCTTTTTGCTGGCGCTTCTCACCATCGTTACCGAACTGGCCACGCACCGCCTGGCGGCCAGTACGCAGGAGGCGGCGATCGCCTCCAACGCCGTGGCCGATGCCAATGCCCGCAATTCCGATATCCTTCGCGCCATGGGGCTGTCGGGCAGGGCCGTCGCGCGGTTCCAGGAGGCCAATGAAGAACACCTGGCCCTGCAGACCCGCGCAACCGATGTCACGGGAACGTTCGGCGGCTTTTCCAAGGTCATCCGCATGATCTTGCAGTCGGCGGTGCTCGGAACCGGCGCCTATCTGGTGGTGCAGGGGCAGCTTTCCGCCGGTGCGATCATTGCCGCGTCGGTTGCGTCCTCGCGCGCGCTCGCCCCGGTGGATATGGCGATCGGCAACTGGAAGGGCCTGGTCGCCGCCCGCCGCAGCTGGGCGCGCCTGATCGACACGCTGTGCGCGCTCGGTGAAGACGAGACCAAGCTCGACCTCGGCCGCCCGGAAAAGAAGCTCACCATCGACAAGCTCACCGTAGCAGCGCCCAGCTCGGGCACCGTGCTGCTGGCCGATGTCAGCTTCGAGGTGGAAGCCGGACAGGCCGTGGGCCTGATCGGCCCCAGCGGTGGCGGCAAGACGACCCTCGCCAAGGCTTTGGTCGGCGTTTGGCCAGTGCTGCGCGGCAGCGTGCGTCTCGACGACGCCGAAATCGACCAATGGAAGCCCGAGGATTTGGGCAGGCATATCGGCTATCTGCCTCAGGGTGTTGCGCTGCTCGACGGCACGATTGCCGAAAATATCGGCCGCCTGGAACCCGAGCCCGACGCGCGTGCGATTATCGCTGCGGCGGAGAATGCAGGCGCGCACCGGCTGATCGTGAAACTTCCTGATGGCTATCAGACCCAGATGGGGCCAATGGGCGATGCGCTTTCGGCGGGTCAGCGCCAGCGTGTGGGCCTGGCGCGGGCGCTCTATGGCGATCCGTTCCTGGTCGTGCTCGACGAGCCGAATTCGAACCTCGATGCTGAGGGCGAGGCCGCGCTTACGACGGCCATCGAGGGCATCAAGGCCCGTGGCGGCATCGCCATTGTGGTGGCGCATCGTCCCAGTGCGCTCGCCGCGGTCGATATGGTCGGTGTGATCCAGGGCGGACGGCTGGCCGCCTTCGGCCCCAAAGACAAGATCATTCCGGCGCAGCGGCCGGCGGTCGCCGCCGGCGCGGAGCCGATGCTTCGGCCGGTCCAGGGCTAGGCCGCGGCAAGGAGGGTTGCGAAATGTTCTTTCTGGACATGTTCAACAAGGGCCGGGCGCCGCAAAAACCGGACAGCACCGGCGCCGCTGCCGACAAGTTCGAAGTGCGGCCGAACGACAAGCCGTATCGGGCGGCGTCGATCATGGGCGGTTTGCTGGGAACGCTGTCGCTTTACGGATGCTCCTTCTTTCCCGGAGCCAGAAAGCACACCTACCCAACCGATCCCATCCAGACGAGCTCGACCTCGGATGACCCGGCGCCGTCAGTAACCAGCCAACAAATGCCCGGGAAGGTCGGCGACGGAGCCGGGCACCCCCATTCCATCGCGTCCATAGGCCCTTTTCTGCAGCATTTCGACTGGCAGTCGTTTGACAGCGACGCTTTCCCGCAGGCTTATCTTTCTGCCTGGACCCCTTACAATTTTTCCCCCATCACCTGGGGGGACCACCAGATTTTCCGCCTCAACAACCTGCTGCCCATGCGGAACGGCAGCCCGGATTCCCACAACGACAACCCAATTCCCACGCCCTGGCTGGACGGTACCGACCCCGTAACCCCCGAGACCCCGCCGCAGGGCGGCGATGATAACCCGGCGCCTGGTGACGTCGTTTCCCCGCCTGACGATGACGGCGAGGAAGATCTGGGGCAGGGCGGCGATAACCCCCTGCCGGGCCGCACCAACAGCGCACCGTTTGTCTCGAGCAGCGTCTTTTTGGGGCTGCTTTATCTGCACCAGCCGGTGCTTTTGTCCTTGGCGGAGTTCCTCGAAGGCGCGACTGACGCAGAGGACGATGAGCTGCAGATCCTTGATCTCACCGTCTCCTCAGGCGAACTGACCTTCATGGGCGACGACACTTGGAGTTATGTCGCCGATGACGCCGAAGTACAGTCCGTAGCCTTCAGCTTCAAGATCACCGACGGCGAGTTCTCGATCGCGCAGCACGCCGATGCCCTGTTGGTCGAAGGGCCGCACGACGACATTTATGGCACCGACGGCAGTGATTTCCTCATCGGCACACCGTTCACGGATCAAATATATGGATTGGGCGGGGACGACCTCATCTACGGCCGCGAAGGCGATGACGTAATCTATGGCGGCGACGGCGATGACCACATATGGGGCGGCGGCGGAAACGACAGTCTTTATGGCGGCGGCGGCAACGACGCCTTGAATGGCGGCGACGGCAATGACCGCCTTTTCGGCGGCGATGGCAACGACACCCTTATCGGCGGTAACGGCGATGACAGCCTTTACGGGGATGACGGCGACGACATCCTTTTCGGCGATGACGGCCGGGACCTGATGTCGGGCGGCGATGGCAATGACGTGATGGATGGCGGAGACGGCGACGACGTGATGGACGGGGACGCCGGTAGCGACACCATGTCAGGGGGGGCTGGCGCTGACGTGATGGATGCCGGATCGGGCAACGATACGGTCAATGGCGACGCGGGCGATGATTTCATTGACGCGGGTTCAGGCGCCGACAGCGTGGACGGCGGCGCTGGCAACGACACCATCCTGCTCGGTGACGGCAACGACAGCGGTCATGGCGGCGCAGGTGACGACACCTTCCTCGTCAGGCAATTCTCGGGCGAAATGTCCGATACCACCAGCGATGGCGATGACCACTATGACGGGGGCGACGATACCGACACGCTCGATATGTCGGATCTGCGCCAATCCATCACCGTCGACTTCGACAAGGGCACCATAGAGTCGGTTGAAGCCGGGTGTGATACGTTCGAGAACATCGAGCACATCGTCGGAGGACGCGGAGCGGATTGCTTCATCGCATCGTCCGGAGACGCCGTGATCACGGGTGGCGAGGGCGACGATCAGTACTTCTTTACGGTGATCGAGGATCGCCCGCTCTTCATAACGGTCAGCGATTTTGCGGTTGGGGACGTGGTGCGGTTCGCGGAAGCCGAAATTCGAGAACACGCGGATGGCGAGGATGACGCCTTCGCCAGCGCCTACGCACTCGATGCGGACGGCGATATCAGCCTGAGCGACTTCCTCCGGTTCGAGATCCGCTACGAGGACGACGAAGCTGGTCAATATACCCGCATCAGGCTGCAGGATGATCAGCACACCGATTTGGAACATGTCATCAGCCTCGACGGGCATCACAGCCTGGACGTGCACATAAATCCCGAGGGCCACTAAGCGATGGCAAAGGTCATGAAGAACAAAAACGCAGTATCAACCGATAATACGGGCAAGGCCAAGCGTCCCGAATACGGGGTCGGCCGGCGTATGGCGCTGGGCTTTGTCGTTGCTGCCGGTCTGGTACTTGGCTGCGGCACCTGGGTGGCCAAAGCCACGATTTCGGGCGCTGTCATCGCGACCGGGCAAGTGACGGTCGAGAGGCATCTTAAGCGTGTTCAGCATCGCGACGGGGGCATCGTCAAATCGATCCTGGTCGATGACGGAGACAGGGTGCAGGCTGGCGACGTGCTGATCGAACTTGATGCGGCCGACACGCAAACGGAGCTGTCCATTCTCACGACGGAGATGGACCAGGTAACGGCGCGCAGGCTGAGAGTGGCCGCCGAGGTCGAGAACATCGGGCCGGAGATGTTCGCGCAGCGCATGGCGCAACCCAAAGATACCAATCGCGATGCCCTTGAGGCCGAACAGCGCATATTCCTTGCCAATCTCGCTATGCGAGACGGCCAGAAGGATCAATTGCGGGTTCAGATCGACCAGATCGGGGCCGAGCTTGCCGGCCTTCAGGCGCAGGATGAAGCCAAGGGTCGCGAACTCGATCTCGCCAAGGGTGATCTCGACCGCCTCCGCTCCCTCTATGAAAAGAAGCTGATCGAAGTGGCGCGCGTGAACGCGGCGGAGCGGGATGTGGCGCGCATAGTGGGTGAACGCGGCTCGATAGAATCCGCGATTGCACGCGCCACGCAGAAGAAGGGCGAAATCGAACTGCAGATCATCGGTCTCGATCAATCCATGCGAGTTCAGGCGCAGGAGGACTTGAGCACTCTGGAGTCCCGCGCCTCGGAACTGCAGCAGCGTATCGCACAGGCGCGCGACAAGCTGTCCCGCATGGTTATCCGGGCACCTGAGACGGGTTTTGTGAATGAACTCGCCATTCATACCATCGGCGGCATCATCTCGCCGGCGCAGGTGATCCTGTCCATCGTTCCCGTCGAGGAAAAGCTGGCGGTCGAGGTGAATTTTGCGCCCACCGACATCGATCAGCTCTATATCGGCCAGCAGGTGCGGTTGCGATTTGCCGCCTTCAACCAAAGAACGACGCCGGAGATCACGGGCACCTTGACCCATTTGGCCGCCGCCGCTTCCTCGGACGGCACCAAGGGGATGAAGTGGTATGCCGGCAAGGTGAATTTCGGCGACGATATATCCAAGCTGGGCGATCAGAAGCTGGTGCCGGGTATGCCCGTGGAAGTCCTGGTTACAACGGCCGAGCGGACGGTTCTGTCCTATCTGGCCAAACCCATCGCTGATCAGCTGGAAAAGACGTTTAAGGAAGAATAGGCGCGGTCTGTCATATGTCCCGAATGTGATGGCCGCGCGCCGACCCGGTTGATGCGGCCATCGGCGCGGCAGGGTGCCACGGCCGCGCCCTTCACGTCAGTCCCGGCGCACCAGTTCGGAATGCAGGTTCAACAGGCTGTCCGATGCCGGAACACCCAGTTCATTGCGAAGATTGCGCATGCAGCTTTCAAACAGCGACTGGACCCGCGATAGGTTTCCCTGCTCGGCGGCCTCGCGCATCAGGTACATGTAGGCCTCTTCGCTGCAGGGATCGAGCTTGATCAGGTGCCGCGCACAAGCGGATTTGTTCTGCGGCGATACGCTGTGCGCCGACGTCAAAACAGAACGGAGCTGGTCGGCGACTTCGGTGTTCAGACGTTCGCGGGTCTCGGAGAGCCATTCCTCGAAGGCCGGACTGCTCGTTCCGATGTCCGCGAGCAACTCACCCTTATAGGCGTGCACCAATGCCAGGGGGTGGCTCGACGCCCCCGTTTGGAGCACTTCCATCACATCCCTCAGGTCGCAGGCGACGCTTGCGGAGTCCGCTATGAAGACCGAGGAGTAGTTGCGCCCGATGAAATAGAAATTGTTTCGGCGCTGAAGGGTTTCGATGCGTCTAAGCTCCTGCCTCAGATTTGCGCTGGCCTGGGCGTCACCGGCTTCGGACCACAAAAGGGCACGCAGGCGTTGTCGCGACACGATGGCGTCTTCGCCGGCGACGATCAGATAGGCGACAATGCGATAAAAACTGGACGGCACCCTGTCGATCACCTTGGCGCCCACCTTCAGCCCGCAGGCGCCCAGCAGGACGACGGAAACAAGGTTCGTTCGCAAGGACATACCTTTCATGCGTACCGGCATAACCGTTTCAAACAGTCAGCCTGCGCGGTGTGATCGGTTTTCATCCGTCGGCTCGCTCCGGCTTTCGGGCACATTAAAGACACGATCCGAAGTTGCCAATATCGCTGCCAGCCACGGAAAATAAGTTTCGATTTAGCATCTCGATGTCGGCTTGTGCCCACACATTTTCGTGGGGGCCATCGCCGGCACGAGAATTTCATCCTTCGAGCCCACCTTCATTGACCTTGGTCAAGGCGGCGCGAGCCGACGATTGGCGGGTGCTTGATCGGTGTCCAGGCTTGCGAATGCCTTGTCCGTCTCCGGAAAGCAAGGCGCCTCAGGCGGCGCCCTTCAAGCGCCCGAGATGGAGCCAGATCGCCTTGTTGATCTCCGAGATTTCCTTGATCGTGGCATCGATCCGAGCGATCTCGGCGTCGTCGACGTTCTCCACCTTGCCATACTTCACATCCTCTCCGAACTCGGCAATGCGCAGCAATTGCGTGCTTTCGATCTCGCCACGCTCGTCGAAGGAGTAGATGCTATGATTGTATTTGTTGCGCATTCGGGACGCGCTCTTCATGCGAGCGGTAATGTCCAGAACGCTCGAACGGATCGACGCATCGACCGGTCCAAGCTTGGCGAGGCGCTCGATAAGTTCGATGCGGGCCCGGGTGGTGTTCAAGGTCAGGAAGGTCACGATCGCGACCTCCTTGCTGGTGCCCATGAGCCTGGCCATCAAATAGATCAACAAGCTCTCTGTATTGGTCCAGGTATAGTTCAGCCGCCCAACCAGAAGCAGAACCTTGTCGTTATGGTTTGTCATTCCCCGCCGCCATGTACGATGGCCGCGGCTTCCGGTGAAGAAGGCAACGCCGGACGCGACGTGCCCAATCTGCTCGTGCCGTCGCGCGCTGCCCACATCGCCGCGACCGCCTGGGTGCGATTGGTGACGCGAAGCTTGGTGATGATGTTGTGAACATGCACCTTCACCGTGTGTTGGGACAGGTCCATGAAGTCCGCTATGACCTTGTTCTGATAGCCTTGTGAAACCAGCTCCATGATCTCTGCTTCCCGAGCCGTCAGGTTGAGCACCTCGATGTCACCAGAAGCCGTCATTGTGTTACGTGAATTGTTTTGCGCTTCGTAGGGACGATCTTCGCGTTGTGCGGCATCGGAATCCTGCCAGGAGCGGCGCGGTGCCGGATCTTCGGTTTCCGTAGCATGCAGGAACGGGTAGAATTCGCCGCCGCTGAGCAGAAGCGACATGGCTGCAAGCCAAACGTCCAGCTTTAGGGTGACGGGCAACAGTCCTTGCACCAAGCGAGCCTGGAACAACGCCTTGCAGGCATTGAGCGATTCCCTCATTTCCGGAATCATGACGGCGAGAGCCGGGGAGGAATATCTCTCCCTGCACGCACGCACCAATTCAGAAAGTGCCGCCTCGTCGTCGACATCTTGCGGCGCCAGCAGGATGAGCTCGACCCGGCCGTCGCGCGGCGTCACGTCTTCGATCGTCTTGACCAGGAGCACATGGACGCCCGGCACATAGGTTTCGATTGCCCGGGCGAGCGCCTGAAAGAGCGTGTCGCTGCGACGCGTGACCAGCACGACCGCCCCGGACTCCCGCACTCTGGAGGTTTGCGAGGCAGTGTTGCTTACAAGATGCAAGGACATGATGGCCTCCCCAATGGGTCGGCCTCTTTGGGCCGCCCAGCCGCACAAGTATTAACAAAACATTAACATGCTGAGCGTGACTCGGGCGTGATATTTAGATGTATCGGCGGAGTTGGATCGCTCACCCTTGCCTTGCCAATACGCTCGTTTAGTTCTTTGGAGCTAGCGCCGTGCCATCTTCGAAAACCAATAAGCCCTTGAACCTCTGAAAGCTTTCAGCAGTTACGCGCCGCAATACGGTGCGCAATCGAACGATAAGCCTCAACCCTTGGTTCTAATACCAATTGATGAGCATCCCGCCGCTTTGGGGGAGTCCTTAGACCCAAAAGCTAGCTTACCGAAGCTGCCCCTCTTGGTCATGCTTTGACGTTGTCTGCGATCTGACAAGCTCGGGACACACTCAGTAGGGCGACCGAAAGATCCCGTTAAAAATGTATAGGGATTTGGCCGCGCCGCTGGAGTTCAACCTCATTGGCAAGGGAGCGAAGCCATGTCCAACCGTCATCATTACACGCCGTTCATCGATCTGGATAATCAGAATAACGATCAGTCCGATGACGACGTCAACGATCTCGACAATTCCCAAAACAATCTGTCCAACCAGAACAACGATTATTCGAATCACTCGGACAACTCGCAGAATGATGACTCCGACCATTCGACGGACGATTCATTCAATGACGAGTCCGACAATTCAGTCGAAGACTCGTTCAATACGGACAATTCTATAGATGACTCGTTCAATACGGACGACGCCTTCAACACCGACGATTCCTATAATACTGACGACTCCTACAACACCGACAACTCCGACAACCGCGAGTGGGAAGATTCCAACAACGACAACTCGCAGCACTACGACACCGATGTTAACGTCAGGATCGACAGCAGGATCGACGACGCCTTCAACGACACCGAAGACTCCTATAACGACAATAGCGAGCACTACGATTACAGCTCGCATTTCGGTGAAATCGACGTCAATTTCGAAAACGTCTTCAATGGCGCGTTCGGCGGCGGTGCCGGCGGCGGCAATAGCGGTTTCGCGTTCAACCAAGTGGCCGATATCGTCGACAACGACAACCTGAGCGGCGTGACCCAGAACAACTACGGCACGTTCAACGCCCAGGCCAATGCTGACGACGCCAGCTTCGAGTCGGGCAATGGCGGCGGCGGCTGGGGCGGCCATGATATGGGGCCGAGCATGTTCGGCCACGGCGGTGGTGGCTCCGATCCGATGGTCCATGCCGGCAACAACGCCAACCTTGTGGCCGATGGCAGCGCACATGTCACGGCGTCCGCCTTCAACCAGGATATCGTCTTGGGCGCCAACCTGCAGCAGAATGCTGCGGATGTCACGGTGGTCGGCGGCAACATGGACAACGACACGACCGACACCAGCGGCGATCACTTCTAAGTTCAGCCCAATACAACAAGCGAGGTCTGCGCGGTTTCCGCGCAGACCGGATCTGAGCGGGGCCATTCAACGCGAGTGGCCGCGCCCAGAGGGCAGGAGGGACGCGCCATGTTTGCGACCAGCGACAGTTTGTCGGAAGTCATCGCCCATTTCATCGGGTATTTCGAGATTTCCGTCGATGACATGCGCATCAGGCAGGGATTCGACGTTTTTCACCGACCGCATCCTGCTGCGGACCCGGCCCCCGAACTCCCAAACAACGACGCGCGCTTCTCGCAGCAGCTGGATTTGCGTTTCTACATTCCGCACATCCCCTATATGCCCGAGTTTGACGGAGAGGAGCAGCAGCCTCACATCGCGGCGCTGAAGATTCACGCGCCATATGTCACCCTTCCAAAGGTCCACTGGCTGCCGCATCACGAGGCGCCGTTCTATCAGCCGCTACATCTTGGCGAACCGGCGCCCCTGCCTACAGGGCCGCTACCCGGTTCCAGCATCCTTTATGTCGAGCAGACAAGGGTTCTTTTCGACGACGACCGTATCGTCACCGGCAATCCCGATTTCGAGGTGCATCATCCCAACCTGACCTCGGCCGTGGTCGATGGGCTGGCCGCGGAGGCGCTGGCGGTTTCTTCACCGATCACGAATTTGGGGCCGGTCAAGTCGGTCGAGGCGATAGACGGCTTTATCTCCGGGGTTCACGAGCAGATCTCGCTCATCGGCAATACGCATGAAGACGGTCTGTTGACGATTTCGGCGTCGACCATCGATGGACAATTTGTCAACGGCGAAGCGGTTGACGATCTGCCCGAACTGGAAAACCTGCTGCCCGGGCATCTCAAGACGGCGGTCTTTGGCGACACGATTGACGACACCCCGGAGGCTCCCCCAAGCGTCGAGCTCGTGGGACAGGACATCGCACCGACCATGGAGGTCGATGCCGGCGGCAACCTGCTCTTCAACCAGGTCTCGCTCGTCAATGCCGGACTTGCGTCGACCTTTTTCGCCGTTGCCGGCGACTATCACAGCATCGACGCAATCATTCAGACCAACGCCTATTGCGATCAGGACGTCGTCGACCCGGCTTTCCCGGGCGCCCCGGCGATACCTTCCGCAACAACGGCCGCCTACAACATCGCCGATTTCGGCCATGAGGTCCGCGATACCGCGGCCGCGAAAGCCGAGGCCCATCCCGATGTCTTTCCTACCTCCTGGCATGTGAGCATGGTCCAGGGCGACCTGATCTTTTTCGATTGGGTCTCCCAATACAGCTTCACCTCGGACATGGATTCTCATGTCCTGACGACCTGTGGGACGACGACCACCATCACGACTGGCGAAAATCTGGGGCTGGATTCGGTGTCGTTTGCCGATCTTGGGCGCCTCTACGATGTGATCATCATTGGCGGCAACCTCTACGACGCCAACATCATCTGCCAGACCAACGTGCTCTACGACAATGACACGCTGCAATTGCTGACGCCGGTCTCCGCGGCCGGAGGCAGCGCGCTTTCGACCAGCGGCAATTTGCTGTGGAACCAGGCCAGCATTCTCAATATTGGCGCGACGAACTGGCAATCTGGCCTGCCCGATGCCTATTCGGACACGATTTCGGGCCTCAACAGCGGGCAGGCAGGCTTACCGGCCAGCTACGCGACCGACCCGTCGTTCCAGGGCTTTGGCGACCTGTCCGTCCTTTACGTCGCCGGAAACATCTTCGACGTTCACTATATTCAGCAGGTCAACATACTTGCCGATGGCGACTATCTGGCGCTTTACGAGCAGAACCTGACCGATGCGCGTCCGGACACGCAATGGGACGTGACGACGGGCAGCAATGCGCTGCTCAACGTCGCAACCATCGTCGACTACGATACGGTTGGCACGACCGGCTATGTGGGCGGCCACCAATACTCGGATTCGCTGCTGATCCAGGCTGACATCGTCGACTCCGGCCCGTCGCTGACCCAGCAGACCGGAGACGCTCTGGTCAATGAGGTGATCGCGTTCCTCGACACCGATGATGCGAGCCTTCCTTCACCCTCCGATTACGACACGGGCGCCCCCGTCACATCGCATACGGACGCAGCACCCCTGGACGCCCTGCACGCCATGGTTGCCTAGTAAGGACATTTCACCATGAAATTCGAGCGCGACCGCAGCCACTGGGATGCCGGCAATTCCGTCCATCGGCCCGCCGGGGAGGGGCCCGCCCCTGCCGACAGCGATCCCTATGGGGATATCGACGCGGCCGTCCGGCGGTTGGAGGATTTGGCTGATTCCGAGGATCGTGTCACCGGCGCGGCCGATGAAAGCGATCCGTCGTCGCGCGAAGAAGATGCGGCTGAGGCAAGCCGCAAGCCTCGTGAAAAGCTGCGGCCCAAGCGTGCGCCGAGATCTCTTTCCGAACTGGCTCGGGAAGGCTCCCGGTCGGTCTGGGGCAGAGATGCGGTGCCGGGCCCCTCTGCCCTGCGTCTCGCATCCGCTCAACCGCAGGCGACGCAAATTCCAAAACGCACGCATGCCAGGCCGCTCCATCCCGGCCTTGTCGATCGGCCGCTTTCGCCAATGAAGCCTTCGCATGGCGCTGACGCGCTACATGCCGATGCACCACTGCCAGAACAAGGGGTTCAATCTGCCAAGGAACAAATCGAGGCGCCCGCAACAGAACCGGTTTCTGAGCGCAGCGAGACGCTGGCGCCGGAGGCTGAACAGCTAGGGAAGGCTGAAGCTGATCCTTCTGAGGCCGATACCGGCGAACCGGATACCGTCATGACGGCCACTCCCGAGGTTGAGCAAGAAGTCCAGCCACAGCCTCAGGCCCGCAGCACTCAAACGCCCGGACCTGAGGCGCGCAAGACGGAGGAGACCGAGCCGCAAGCCCGGAAGACACCCCATATCGCGCCCCTGATCGAGGGAGAAAAGGGACCGCTCAACTCAGTGGAGAAGGCGAGGGGCGGCAGCAATGGCGGAAGACCGACCCCACCTTCTGGCGGCGGCGGGGGCGGCGGGCCGACGGGCTTTCACAAGCGGGCCGAGATGCCCAATTTCTCCGAGGCCTACCACAAGGGGCTCGTCGCGGTGCGGCGCAACATCGTTGTGGTCATGATCTTCACGCTGGTCATCAACGTGCTGGTGCTGGCCATCCCGGTCTATCTGTTCCAGATTTCCGATCGCGTCCTGACCAGCCGCTCGCTGGACACGCTGATCATGCTGACCCTCTTCGTCATCGGCGCCATCCTTTTGCAGGCGGTGCTCGACGCCATACGCCGCTTCGTGCTGATGCGCACCGCCGTTGAGGTCGAGGTCCAGCTCGGTGCGCCGATCCTGGCGGCAGCAGCCCGCTCCTCGCTGAGCGGAAGCACGCGTGATTATCAGGTGCTGGGCGATCTGCAGCAATTGCGCAGCTTCATAACCTCGGGCACGCTATTGGCCATCCTTGATGCACCTCTGGCGCCGCTCTTCGTTCTAGCGGTTTTCCTGATCCACCCGAATTTGGGCTACATCGTTGTGGCGGCCGCATTCGGGTTGCTGATCATAGCCGTGATCAACCAGCGCCTCACCGCCAAGCACTTCGCCGATTCCAACGCCTTCGTCAGCCGGGCGGCGCTGCATGTGGATTCCATGTCACGCAATTCGCAGATCATCAACGCGCTGGCGATGATCCCGGAGGCGGTGCGGATCTGGGGACGCGACACCGCTTTTTCTCTGACCGCTCAGGTCCGGGCCCAGGATCGCAACATCATTATGGCGACCATGTCGAAGCTGACCCGGCTCATAACCCAGGTCACAATGCTGGGTTGGGGTGCCTATCTGGCGCTCGAGGGTCAGATGACGGGCGGCATGGTCATCGCCGGATCGATCATTGCTGCACGCGCCTTGACCCCGATCGAGGGCGCCATCGAAGGCTGGCACAGCTTCACCCAGTTCCGTTCCTCCTTCCAGCGCATCCGCAACCTGCTACAGACATCGCCTTTCAATTTCGAGCGCCTGTTGCTGCCCGATCCGCAAGGCCGGCTGGATGTGGAGCGCATACTGTTCGTGCCGCCGCCGAACAAGAAGGTGATCCTGAACGGCATTTCCTTCTCGCTGATGCCGGGCGAATCCCTGGCCGTGATCGGCAACTCCGGTGCGGGCAAGACGACGCTGGGCAAGATGCTCGTCGGCTCCATTCTGCCGACCTCTGGCAGCGTCAGGCTCGACATGATGGATCTGCGCAACTGGGACCAGCGCCAGTTCGGCGAGAACATCGGCTATCTGCCGCAGGACGTTCAGCTGTTCCCCGGCACGATCAAGGCCAACATCGCCCGCATGCGCGAGGATGTGGACGACAAGCAGATCTTCGAGGCGGCAGTTCTGGCCGATTGCCACGAGCTGATCGCGTCATTCCCGCAAGGTTACGAGACCTTCGTTGCCGCCGACGGCGCTCCGCTGTCCGGAGGGCAAAAGCAGCGCATCGCTCTGGCCAGAGCCTTCTTCGGCGATCCCAAGCTTGTCGTGCTGGACGAGCCGAACTCGAATCTCGATTCCCTGGGCGAGGTGGCCCTGGCCAAGGCCATCCAGCAGGCCCGTCAGCGCAAGATCACCGTGGTGACCATCACGCAGCGCACCTCCCTGCTCAATGTCGTCGACAAAATTCTGGTGCTCAGCAACGGTTCGGTGTCCATGTTCGGCGCGCGTTCCGAAGTTCTCAAGGCAATCACGGCGGACAAGGCCGGCAACAAGCCGAATGGCGGTGTGGGCCGAATTGGGCCGCAAGAGGGAGAGTAGGCAATGTCGCTGGTCGCTTCGCAGGGCGGGGACACGCTCGAATGGTATTCGGGCGTGCCGCGCTCGATCCGGAACCACACGATTTTGGGGCTGGTGCTCATCGTGGTGGTGTTCTGCGGTTTCGGCGCCTGGGCAGCGCTAGCGCCGCTGGCTGCGGCCGTCATTGCCCAGGGGAGCTTCGTGGCCACCGGAAACAACAAGATCGTCCAGCACCTCGAGGGCGGCATCATCAAGGCCATTCTGGTGCATGAAGGGGATACGGTGCGGGTTGGCGACGAATTGGTGAAACTTGATGAAACCGTTGCAGAGTCCAACGCCCGCCAGCTCAGCCTGCGCAAGATCCGCCTCGATGCGATTATCGCAAGGCTGCAGGCGGAAGCGCGGGGACAGGATCAGTATGATCCTCCGGCTTCGGTGACCGAGGGGCTGGCCGATCCCGATATTCGCGCAATAAATGACAGTCAGCGCGAGAATTTCCGCTCGGCGCGATTAAAGCTCGACAACCAGATACAGGTGCTCAACGAGAACATCGCGGCGCTTCAGTCCCAGCACGCCGGTTCAAAAGGCCAGCTGGACTCGGTGAACCGGCAGCATGCCCTGTTAATTGAGGAGCGGGACGCCAAGTTGGGGCTCTACAAGAAGGGCATCATTTCCCGTCCTGTCGTGAATGCCGTCGAACGTGCCATCGCCGATTCCGAGGGCGAGGGGGCCCGCCTCCAGTCCGAGGCAGATGTGGCCCTGGCCCAGATCGCCCGCTTCAACAAGCAGATCTTGCAGACTGAGGACGATGCCAAGCAGGCCGCGCTCGACGAATTGCAGAACGCCGAAGCCGAACTCGACGCCATCAAGGAGCAGATGCGCGGTGCGGACAATGTCCTTTCACGCACGGCGATCAAGGCGCCGGTGTCAGGCGTGGTTGTGCGGCTCTACTATCATACGCCAGGTGGTGTGATCGAGAGCGGCAAGCCGATCGTCGAGATCCTGCCCTCAGACGTGCCGCTCGTCGTGGAGGCGCAGATCCAGCGCACCCAGATCGACGAGGTGCATGTGGGACAGATGGCAGGGGTGCGACTGACAGCGCTCAACCGGCGCACCACGCCCATGATCGAAGGCAAGGTGATCTATGTGTCGGCCGACACGGTTGCCGGCACGACGTCGAACCACGACGTCTATCTGGCGCGGGTCAGCATTGCTGCCGACCAGCTCAATCGCGCGGCGCAAGGCTTCGCGCCGACACCCGGCATGCCGGCGGAGATCCTCATCGAGACGCATGAGCGGACCTTCTTTGAGTATCTCACCAAGCCGATCGTCGACAGCATGGCCCGCGCTTTCCGCGAATACTGAGCTACGCACGACGCTTTGCCGCGCAGGAACCTCAGATGCAGGAGAACGACAAGCGGGTGAGCAGGGCGACGAGTTCGCTCTGGCGCTTGGTGCCAGTCTTGCGCATGACGCCAACGAGCTGATTGCGCAAGGTTTGCTTGGAGACGGCGCTTTTCTTGGCGAAGTCCGCGAGCGTGTCGCCGTTCACCAGCGCTTCGGTGAGGCTCGCCTCGGCATCGGTAAGCGAAAAAGTGCGCCACAGAAGATCCACCGGCAGAGTTGTAGTGTCCTCGCCGCCATGGACCACAAGCATGACCAGCGGTCCCGCACCGAGCACCAGATCGTGCAAGCCGAAAATGTGTGCGTTATGCGTCGCCTGCCGCGCAATCGCGAAATGGCGCGGCCCGCCATCCGCCGGCGTGATCTGCAGCACGGACGTCGGCGCCCGCTTGGAGGCGGCTGCCTTGCTCACCATCTGGCGCAGCAGCACATCCGTTTCCCCGTCGCGCGTCCTGAGGAACCCATCGCTCGTCGAGAAGGGCCCGGCGTTCTGCAGCCGCATGGCGTTGGCTTGAGCGTTGCAATGCTGAATGCGCATGTTCTCGGTCACGAAGAAGACCGAAAACGGCAGGTCGTCCACCAGGCTGTCGATGTAGCCGCCGCCCGAGGCAAATCGCCCGCGGGCGAGGATCTCGAAGGCGCGGCCGAAATGCGGCGCGGCATCGCCGAGTATGCGTGTCGCGCTATCGCGAAGATCGCCCGCATGTGTGGGATAGCGGACTTCCACGGTCAGCTGCCGCGTCCCCTCCCGCAGGATGGCGACCCCGGTCCCGGCGGCGAAATCGCCCTGCTTCAGCAGCCAGTCGTTGGCAAAGGGCGTGGCAAGAACTGATTTCCGGTCCATCAGCTGCGTGTCCTGATAGACCTGATAGAGCGGCACTTCGCCAGCATGCTCGAGCCACGGGTTCTGTGGTGCATAGCGCGCAGTGTACTCGGCTGCAGCGGCAGGCTGTAAGCCGCGCTGCGCGAGACCGAGATTTTTCCGTCCAGCCAGATCGTCCGCGGAAACCAGCACGAGACAGCCCGGAAAGCTGGAGCTCAATATGTCGAGAATATCTTCCCAGCCCGCACGCCCGAGGGCGAGATCATAGATAGTGGCCGTAAGCCTGTTCTGAGTGAAACCCATAATACCATCCGCATCCAAACACGTGCCCGCCGCGGCGATTGCTCTTGCTCAGCCGATGCCTCTTCATCGACTTTTCTTCCTCAAACAGCATCACTGTCGCCGCATTCTTGCCTGCCCGCATGGACGGCTGGTCGCTGTTCAGATGCAGAGCGAAGAGGGGGCAAATATCCCGCACACGGGATAGCCTTTGCCGCTTCCGGCTCGACATCTGCCCCATGGCTATTGAAAGTGGTGGAAAATCGCAAATGGTTATTGACAAGTTAAGCATGCAGTTTGCTTGCGTGGTAAATCTGTATAATTTGATGCATCACCGCCTGCACCTCGCCCGCAGTTGAATGTCAGGCGCCGCTCAAAGCCTCGTCGTCGAGCTTTTTGGGCGAGTGTCTCCATATCCGGGAAACTGATTAGTACGTTTGTACCACTCAATTCCGAGCCCGCTTGCGATCGAGCTACACTGATACCAATAATTGTGGCTTTCGTACTCCCAATATTGGGGAAACGCTGCAGGAGAGAAGCAATTGAGCGCCCCTGTAGGATGTTGGTTCGAAAAGATACTCATAAAAAAAATTAATATGCCTCGATAACACAAGTTGAGGCTACGTCATATCAGTTCAAATACATGAGCTCCTCTGCGCATGAATTTGCGCAGAGGGGAGCGGATTTCCCCTCTTGCAATCAACGCGTTTGACGCATGAGGGATCAACAGTATGAACCGCATTTTTATTTCGGCCATCTCCGCTGCTGCGTTGCTGGCGATGACCGGCGCCGCGAGCGCCTTTCCAGTCCCCACGCCCGGTAACTGGATCGAAGGGTTCGACCACGGAAACTTCAACGATCAGCATGTCGTACAGGACGGCAGCAAGAACTACGTCTATGGTGAAATCACCGGCGCAGGCCACAATCTCGACATCACCCAGAAGGGCGCCACTTGGTGGAAGCCGGGCTATAAGAACCAGGTGGATGCCTATCAGTCGGGCTGGGGCCAGGACGCCACTGTTGTCCAGAAGGGTAAGCACAATTACTCGCAGGTCAATCAGTCCAACAAAAAGAACGACGCCTTCAACCTTCAGTGGGGCAAGAGCAACGAATTTTACATCAAGCAGCAGGGCGACAACGGCGACGCCGTGGTTGTTCAGTTTGGCAAGCGCAACCAGTCCTCTCTGCTGCAGGGCGGCCGGAACAACGGGGCCTATGTCGGTCAGATCGGCGCGAAGAACCAGTCCACAATCGAGCAGCATGGCTTGGGCAATGACGCCTTCGTCGGGCAGGTCGGAACCCACAACTACTCCAACGTAAGTCAGACCGGCGCCTTTAACGATGCCCACGTCTTCCAGTCGGGCAACGGCAATGTCGTCGTCTGGAGCCAGACGGGTACTGGCGGGTCCTTCAACAGCTCGCAGTCCAACTAAGCGGCTCGCCCGTTCAAGCTTAAACAAGGGGTGGCGCATCGTGCGCCGCCCTATTTGTTCGCCACTTCAGGACCGTGCCTGTTGCGTTACTCTTGGTCGCACTGCCCGGTGAGCGGGCCGTCCGATCGTTGCGAGGTCGGAAGGGAGGCGACGTTATCCGTGCGCATGGCACATAAGATCCCGCCTCACACTTGCCTCGTGCTGGGGTTATCCCTGCAGGCTGTGCCTAGCGGCTTCGCCAAGGCGTCTCCCAGGAGCTGCAGGATGGAAATTCGTGCCGCTGATGCCACAGTGGAAATCAACGGCCTGGCCCGCAGTCCGAGTGTCCGCTGCTGCCCGCTACCGCTCACCATCGTCCAATCAAGCACTGCTGGCACCGCCAACATGACGCAATCCGGCGACGTGGCAGTCATTCCGGGTGCATGGATGCAGGTGGGGGAAATGCATTTACATCACGCTCGAGACGCCTCGTTCGTGGCCCGACTGGAGCTAGAGTGGGAAAATGGCGAGCCGGACTGCAACTTTCAGGCGCGCTCGCAGGATCCTTTTTGACCGGTTCTAGAAACTCGTGGTGAGCGAGGCCGACACCCCGAAGTTCCACATGCTTCCAAACCCGATATTGGCATTGTCGTTCGTGCCGGCGGTCGAGCTAAAGGTCAGGTTGGCGTCGTCACCCGCTTGAGTATTGGTATAGGTCGGATTGTTGCTGCGACTGATGGTTGGTACCTTCGATAAATAGCCCAGAGATCCTGCAAAGGTCAGTGAGCTGTTCTGCGAAACCGGCAGTGTCGTCGCTGCCTGAGCGCGTGCGAACCAGGCGACGCCATTGGCTTGTTCGTCTTCTTTAGTGTTCGACGTGACCGTGAAAAGGCCGCCCGTGCCATTGGGTAGGCTGAACTGCTCGCGACCCGCAAAAATGGCCGTGAACCCGTAGACTCCCCCCTCGGCGCCCAGGGTAAAGGACATGCCGGAATCCAGCATCTGCGTCAGGCTTAAACCGACCAGACCCCCGTAATAGGTGGTGTTGAGGTCTTCGTACCGATTGAAACTGAATTCTGGAATGCTCGGACCGCCCGCAGTCTCAGGTATATCGAATGTTGTGGAGCTGTCGATATTGCGTCCGAGATACCGCACGGTCGGGCCAACATAACCCTGCAGATAGGTATTGCCCTCGCCGCCGCCCATGCCAAACGTGATGTCGGCGCCAGTCTGGAATGCTGCTTCGTTGATCCCGGAGGTGATGTTCAATCCGGTCAGGTCACCGACGGCAAGAAACGTGGCGCCATCGGGTGTCGCGGCAGCGTAGAATGCCGCCGCGCTGTTCGGCCCCCGATCCACTAATGCGTCGAAGGCTGCGCCCGTGCCCCCGCCACCGGTAGGTGTGAAATGGATGGCGCTGTCATACCCAGCTGACGTCAAGGTCGAGTTGATGGCGCCCGTGCCGCTGATGTCGGTCACCGTGCCGGTAACCGTCGATGTCGAATTGACCCCGTTACTGTTCGTCACCAGGTTGATCGACGTTGTCGGCGGAGAATAGGAGTTGACCGCCACGACCCCGGGGCCGGTGAAGCTATTCTTTGAAGAACTGTTGTTTCCGGAAAATGCTCCGGTCATTGTAAGGCCGAGCAATAGATCATTGCCGCCCATTTCCCCGACCTTCGCCCCGAAATTGAGGCCGGTCTCGACCCCGATGTCCAACCCGCTGATGGTCGGATGGAAATCGCCAATGCCGCTGGCCTGTACACCCGTATCCATGTCCGGCAAATTCATGAAAACGACACCAACGGAGGGCGCCAGGGCGTATGGGGCGGAAAGGGAACTGGCATCCTGAGCATACGCGCTGGCCGCACCGGCCGCTGCGACCGTGCCCAGACAAAGAGCCAAGACATTTTTGGACATCAACCGAAACCCCCCAGGCCTGTAGCGGCCGCTCTGCAGAATGACGATTGCAGTGTTAAGTATTGCTTAACTTGTGAATCGCCCGTCCGGCAATCAAAACAGAAGTACAAAAAAGGTCTGCTTACTGTCCTCCTCTTCAAGTGCTCCCTTCTCCCTGAAGGCCAAAAAAAGCGCGTAATGTTGCTTTAAAAGCACGCTCCAAGGCACGGCTCGATCTTTAGCTGTAGAAGTACTTTGTAGGCTGAGTGACAGCTAAGATGAGCGGGCATGGGATGACCGCTGATATCTCGACGCAGAACCCGATCGGAATCCACCCAGGCCGCTGTGAAACGCACAGAATTCTCCTGGATGCGGGCCCATGGCCGGCGCGATCCGTCTTCAGCAGGCATGACGGGTCTTCATTCAGCATCGGCGCAGGCCGTTTTGCGAATGGCAAATGGCTGCCAAACCCCGGGTGTAAACAGGCTTTGACTGGCTGCACGACTTGGGATAGACCCTGCGCCAACTCGGCTCCGGGCCACCTTTGCGGGTGTGGTGAAACTGGTAGACACGCGAGATTTAGGTTCTCGTGCCGCAAGGCGTGGGGGTTCAAGTCCCTTCACCCGCACCATCGCCCGGCTATTTGACAGTAAAGACGACACGGGAAGCAACCGAATGCAGGTGACAGAAACCCTCAATGAAGGTCTCAAGCGCAAGTTGAGCATGAAGATCCCGGCTAGCGATCTGAATTCGCGGCTGGATGCCAAGCTCGAGGATCTCAAGGGACGGGCCAATCTTAAGGGCTTCCGCCCCGGTAAGGTGCCCGTCGCCCATCTCAAGAAGGTCTATGGCCGCTCCGCCATGAGCGAGGTGATGCAGGAAGCGATCAACACCGGCGTTCAGGAGACCCTGAGCGAACGGGAGGAGCGCGCCGCCACGCAGCCGAAGATCGACCTCACCGAGGACGAAACGGAGATCGAGAAGGTCCTGGAAGGGCAGTCCGATCTCGCCTTCGATGTCAGCTATGAGGTTCTGCCCAAGGTCGAGCTGATGGATTTCAAGAAGATTTCCATCGAACAGCCTGTGGTCGAGATCGCAGATGAAGACGTCGAAAAGGAAATGAAGCGCGTCTTCCTGAACAATCGCGAATATGCGGACAAGGGCGATGACGCAGTCGTGGCTGAGGGCGATCGGCTCGGCCTCAGCTTCGTCGGAAAGATCGACGGGGAGCCTTTCGAGGGCGGGTCGTCCGACCATGCGCATCTCATCGTCGGTTCGGGAGACTTCATCCCGGGCTTCGAAGAAAAGCTCATTGGCATGAAGAAGGGCGAGAAGCGCGAGATCGCGGTTACCTTCCCCAAGGACTACAATAGCGAAGAACTCGCCGGCAAGGACGCGACCTTCGACGTCGAAGTCATGCATATCGACGCGCCCGCCGAAGGCAAGCTCGACGACGACTTCGCCAAGAAGCTCGGCATGGAAAATCTCGACGGCGTGCGTGAAGCGGTCAAGGGCCAGATGCGCAACGCGCTCGATTCCATGTCGCGTCAGCGCGTCAAGCGCCAGATTCTCGATGCGCTGGACGAGGGGCACAAATTCGAGGTGCCGGAAGATCTCGTCAACGCCGAGTTCGACAGCATCTGGCAGCGCGTGACCCACGAGATCGAACATCACGGCCGCTCCTTCGAGGATGAGGGCACGACCGAGGAGAAGGCGCGCGAGCAGTATCGCAAGATCGCCGAGCGCCGTGTCCGCCTCGGCCTGGTCGTCGCCGAGATCGGCAATGAGCACAAGATCGAGGTCACCGACGAGGAGCACCAGCAGGCGCTTATCGCCGAGGTCCGCCGCTTCCCCGGCCAGGAGCAGCAGGTTTACGACTATTATCGCCAGAACCCGCAGGCGCTGGCCGGCCTGCGCGCTCCGGTCTTCGAGAACAAGGTGGTCGATTTCGTCGCCGAACTGGCAAAGAAGAACGAGAAGACCATGAGCCGCGAGGAACTCGGCAAGCTCATCGAGCAGGACGAGGAAGAGAACGAGGTTCCCGAGGAACACCACCACTGATCGGTGGCGCCTTGCATCCGCACATTATGAAGGCCCGCTTCGGCGGGCCTTTTCTTTTGCCGGCCCAACCGCCAAGGTGAACCACGGCATAGGCTCGGGCATTGTCACCGGACACTGAACTGCGGGGGAAAGTCATGCCCACTGGTCTCGAACTTCTCACACCTTCCCAGATGGCGCGCGCCGACAAACTGGCCGAAGAAAGGGGCGTGCCTTCGCTCGAGCTGATGGAGAGCGCCGGCCGGGCGGTATTCGAGGCTATTTCGGCGCACCACCATCCTTGCAAGGTGTTGGTGCTGTGTGGCCCGGGAAACAATGGCGGCGACGGCTTCGTTGTTGCGCGGCTCCTGGCCGAGGCGGACTGGCCGGTGCGTGTGGCCATGTTTGGCGACGCCGCAAAACTCAAGGGTGATGCAAAAACCAACGCCGAGCGCTGGCACGGACCGGTCTCGCCGGCCGAACCCTTCGTCGTCGAGGGGGCAGAACTGATCATTGACGGGCTCTTGGGGGCCGGACTCGACCGCGATGTCACGGGACCGCTCGCCGAATTGATCGATGCCGTCAACAAAGCCAGCGTGCCCGTCGTCGCCATAGACGTGCCAAGCGGGCTTGATGGCGAGACTGGTGAAGAACGGGGCGTGGCGGTAAAGGCCGACCTCACCGTCACCTTTTTCCGTAAAAAACCGGGCCATCTGCTGCTGCCAGGCCGCCTGGCTTGCGGCGAGATTATTCTCACCGACATCGGCATTCCTTCGGCCGTATTGGAGGACATCGGCGCGACCGCTTTCGAAAATGCGCCCAAGCTCTGGAGCCTGCCACAGCGACACCATGGCGGGCATAAATATGATTACGGGCATTGCGTCGTCGTCAGCGGCGACGAGCTCAAGACCGGCGCCGCCCGCTTGGCGGCCGAAGCGGCTCTGAGGGCAGGGGCGGGATTGGTCACCATCGTCGGCGAAAAAGACGCGCTTTTGGTCCACGCCGCTCACGTCACCTCGATCATGCTGAAACTGACTGAAAACCACGAGGAATTTCATGGAATTTTCGAGGACAAACGGCTGAATTCCGTGGTCATCGGACCCGGCGCTGGGGTAGGGCCGGTGACCCATCAGCACGTTCTGTCGATCCTCGCCTCTGACGCCGCGGCCGTGCTCGATGCCGACGCATTGACCAGTTTTGCCGGGGATACCGAGCAGCTCTTTGCGCTGATAAAGTCGCGGCAGGCGCCCGTCGTGCTGACGCCGCACATGGGAGAATTCGGCAGGTTGTTCAAGGATTTGGAAGGCTCGAAGCTCGACATGGCACGGGCAGCGGCCAAACGCTCGGGCGCCATCGTCGTGCTCAAGGGAGCTGACACTATCATCGCAGCCCCCGATGGTTGGGCGGCAGTCAACGCCAACGCGCCGGCTTCCCTTGCGACCGCCGGTACCGGAGACATTCTCGCCGGTATTATCGGCGGCCTGCTGGCACAGTATGTGGAAGGGAAATATGCCGCGGCTGCAGGCGTTTACCTGCATGGCGCAGCGGCTGCGGCTTTCGGCAAGCCGGGCCTTGTCTCCGAGGATATGCCCGGCCTCATCCCGCTCGCGCTCGCCGGACTTCAGGGGAGCGGCGGGCGCTGAGATAAGGAAATCGGAACCGGCTTTCCACCATACGGGAACCACAGTCCCGTCTTGATGTTGAGAGGAAAACACCCGCCCAAAGGAGGACGTCATGGCACTTCCCATCGAGATCAGCTTTCATCATTTCGAACCGACCGACCTGATCCGTGAGCGGCTCGACCAGATGGTGGAGGATCTGGAGGCGTTCGAAGACTCCATCACCTCGGGCCGCGTCATCGTGGACGGTCGGAACCGGCACGGCCACAAGGTCGTGGTCGAGATCGCCGTCGAACTCAGCATTCCGGGCGGCAAAGCGATCGGGAAGCGTACAGCCGAATTTCCGTCCCCCGCCGGTCAGCGCAGTTTCGACAAGGCGGCGACCGAGGCCTTCAAGGTCGCGACGGCACAGGTCAAATCTCATATGGAGAAGATGCGCGGGCACGAGGTAAAAAGCTCCCCGGCCGATGCCGGCGTCGGGCGGATCGGCAAACTGAACCGCACCGTCAACAACGGCTTTATCGAGATGGCCACTGGCGAGAGCCTGTTCTTCTCCGCGGACGTGTTTGATGGGGAGTTCGACGATTTGGCGGAAGGCGATGCGGTGCTGGTCAGGGTCGCGGACGGGGAGGGTCCCTACGGGCCGCAGGCTTCGCAGGTCAAGCCGACCGCTCCGATGGAAAAGGTGCGCTGAACGATGGCGTTGGCCTTCGGTCGCTATGAACCGAGACCCCGGTGGTCGAGCCCCGGGGTGTGCGGTTTCGCCTTGCCTGTGGCGTCTTGATCTTTGGCGCCACATGAGTTCTGTCTGCGCCCAATGGCATCCCGGCCAAAGAGGATAACTTGACCGATCTCACCGTCGAACAGGCAACCGAAGCGGTCTACGCCTCCATAAAGGATGATAACCGCGACCTCGACGAGCACATCGCCGTGCTCAAGGCGTCGATGGTGCGTGAGGGCCGGAAGGAACTGGTGATGGAACCGGCAAGGCTGGCACAGAATAATCGCCAGGGCCGCAAGCTGCTTCAGTCCTACTTCCGCCAAAAGGGCATAAAGGTCACTTTTTCGAGCTAGTCAGCTGTGGGCCTTCTCCTCGACAACCGCAGCAGTCTCTCGGCTTCAGATTGAACGCGCGTCCAACGCTGATCCTCCACTCTTCGGACAATTTTGCATTCGCGCGGCAGCAGCGTCAATCGACCGGAAAATTCGACCCTTCGTCCCCATTGAAGGCCGCCACATTGCGGCCTATCTGTCCCTTTACGCGCCATTAACTTGGCAAAGTCTGCAATCAGCCGTTAAGAAGCCAATTCGTTAGCCAGGACGCATGTAGCAATGGGTGGACACCGGAATTGCGGTGACATGCGTCGGCATCTCCAAGTGAAGCGTTCCTCAACACCAGCCGGTCGCCACCTGGTCGCGGAAACTTCCCAGAGGCAATGGAAAGAATGAAAGATCCCGTCGATACTTACATGAACATGCTGGTGCCCATGGTGGTCGAACAGACCAACCGCGGCGAGCGCGCCTTCGACATCTATTCGCGCCTCCTCAAGGAGCGGATCATCTTCGTGACCGGGCCCGTCGAGGACAACATGGCCTCGCTCATCACGGCCCAACTGCTTTTCCTCGAATCGGAAAATCCGAAAAAAGAGATAGCGATGTACATCAACTCGCCTGGCGGCGTGGTGACATCGGGGCTCGGCATTTACGACACCATGCAGTTCATCCGTCCTGCCGTGGCAACGCTCTGCATCGGGCAGGCGGCTTCCATGGGCTCGCTTCTGCTGGCCGCCGGCGAAAAGGACATGCGCGCTGCGCTGCCCAATGCGCGGGTCATGGTCCATCAGCCATCCGGCGGTTTCCAGGGCCAGGTGACAGACATTCTGATTCATGCGCGCGAAGTTGAAAGCCTCAAGCGGCGCCTGAACGAGATCTATGAAAAGCACACCGGGCGTACCTATGAGGAGATCGAGGACACGCTTGAGCGTGACCGCTTCCTCAGCCCCGGCGAAGCGAAGGAGTTCGGATTGATCGATCACGTCTACGAGAAGCGGGCGGTGCCCGAACGCATCGTGAACCTCGTTCGTTAACGTCATTGCGACATCTCGGTGTGTGTGGCGTTTGTGCGATTGCGCGAGTCGGATACGGTCTTTAAGGTTTGTCCGGCTACAGTTTGTTTAGGTCTTCGGCGCTAGCGTTGAGTTTGGCGCAGTTTCGGCGGGGCCGTTGGCCCACAAGGAGTGACGGTAATGTCCAAAGACAACTCGACCGGCGATAGCTCGAAAAATACGCTTTATTGCTCGTTCTGCGGGAAATCGCAGCACGAGGTGCGTAAGCTGATCGCAGGTCCGACCGTGTTCATCTGCGATGAATGCGTGGAACTGTGCATGGACATCATCCGCGAGGAATCCAAGACCTCGATGGTGAAGTCGGCTGACGGCGTGCCGACTCCGTCCGATATCTGCAAGGTCCTCGACGATTACGTGATCGGCCAGAAGCGCGCCAAGCGCGTGCTGTCAGTGGCGGTGCACAACCACTACAAGCGTCTGCACCACGCCACCAAGAACCAGGATGTTGAGCTTTCCAAGTCCAACATCCTTCTGATCGGCCCGACCGGTTGCGGCAAGACGTTGCTGGCCCAGACGCTGGCGCGCATCATCGACGTGCCGTTCACCATGGCCGATGCCACCACGCTTACCGAAGCCGGCTATGTGGGCGAGGATGTCGAAAACATCATCCTCAAGCTTCTGCAGGCGGCCGACTACAACGTCGAGAAGGCCCAGCGCGGCATCGTCTATATCGACGAGGTCGACAAGATTTCGCGCAAGTCCGACAACCCCTCGATCACCCGCGACGTGTCGGGCGAGGGCGTGCAGCAGGCCTTGCTCAAGATCATGGAAGGCACGGTTGCCTCCGTGCCGCCCCAGGGTGGGCGCAAGCATCCCCAGCAGGAATTCCTGCAGGTGGACACCACCAACATCCTGTTCATCGTCGGCGGTGCGTTTGCCGGGCTCGAGAAGATCATTGCTGCACGCGGTGAAGGCTCGTCCATCGGCTTTGGGGCCGAGGTCAAGGACCCGCAGGACCGCCGTGTCGGTGAACTGCTGGCCGAGGTGGAGCCCGAGGATCTGGTGAAGTTCGGCCTCATCCCGGAGTTCATCGGCCGCTTGCCGGTTATCGCCACGCTGGAAGATCTCGACGAGGCGGCGCTGATCGAAATTCTTACCGCGCCCAAGAACGCTCTGGTCCGCCAGTATCAGCGTCTGTTCCAGATGGAAGACGTCGAATTGACCTTCCACGAGGATGCGCTCAAGGCGATCGCCCAGCACGCCATCGAGCGCAAGACCGGCGCGCGTGGCCTGCGCTCGATCATGGAAGGCATCCTGCTCGACACCATGTACGACCTGCCCAGCCTTGAAGGGGTGGAGGAAGTCGTCATCAGTAGCGATGTTGTCACCGGCACGGATGCGCGGCCGCTCTACATCTATGCGGAGCGCCACAAGGAAGACCTCAGCGCCGGCGCGTGATCGCCAAGAAGCACGCCAAAGCCTATGAAGGCCGCGCATCGTCGCGGCCTTTTGCTTTTCAGCTGCGGGATTTGCGTCTTCCATCCCTTTTTTGCGATAAATCATCTGCGCAGTTGACTTGTCCTGCAGGTGGTTCACCCTATCTATGAGCAGGATTCGGCGCATTGCGGGCGCCGGAAAAGCATAGCGAGGCGGCGCCCTCCCACCTGCCGCCTTGGAAAGGACCAGGTAATGTCGGAATCGACACTTGATACCAGCCAGCGCGACCGGGTCTATCCGGTCTTGCCCTTGCGCGACATCGTCGTGTTTCCGGGGATGATCGTTCCGCTGTTCGTTGGACGCGAGAAATCGGTCAAGGCGCTGGAAGAAGTCATGCGCGACGACAAGCACATCCTTGTCGTGACGCAGAAGGATGCACAGGACGACGATCCTGCGCCGGAGGATATCTATTCGACCGGCACGATCGCTTCCGTGCTGCAATTGCTCAAATTGCCCGACGGCACCGTCAAGGTGCTGGTCGAAGGCATGAAGCGTGCCGAGATCGATCGGTACTTGCAGACCAAGGATTATTTCGAGGCTGAGGCCACGGTGCTCGAGGAACCCGAGGAGAACCGGGTCGAGGTCGAGGCGCTGGCGCGTTCGACGCTCAACGAGTTCGAGAATTACGTCAAGCTGAACAAGAAGATCTCGGCGGAAGTCGTCGGGGCGGTCAAGCAGATCGAGGGCCACTCCAAGCTGGCCGACACGATCGCGTCGCCATCTGGCGGTCAAGATCGAGGACAAGGAGGACCTTCTGGCCTCCGTGTCGGTGATCAAGCGCTTCGAGAAGATATTGATGCTCATGGAGGGCGAAATCGGCGTCCTTCAGGTGGAAAAGCGCATCCGCGGTCGCGTCAAGCGCCAGATGGAGAAGACGCAGCGCGAGTACTACCTCAACGAGCAGATGAAGGCGATCCAGCGCGAACTTGGCGATGGCGAGGACGGCTCCAACGAGGTGATGGAACTCGAGGAGCGCATCAAGAAGACCAAGCTGTCCAAGGAGGCCAAGGCGAAGGCCAATGCGGAGCTCAAGAAGCTCAAGCAGATGAGCCCGATGTCGGCCGAAGCAACTGTGGTGCGAAACTACCTCGACTGGCTCCTGAGCCTGCCCTGGGGCAAGAAGTCCAAGGTCAAGACCGACCTTGTGCGCGCCCAGGATATCCTTGATGAGGATCATTACGGGCTGGAGAAGGTCAAGGAACGCATTGTCGAATATCTCGCCGTGCAGTCGCGCACCGGAAAGCTGAAGGGGCCGATTCTGTGCCTTGTCGGCCCTCCGGGCGTCGGCAAGACCTCGCTCGGCAAATCGATCGCCAAGGCGACCGGTCGCGAGTTCGTGCGCATGTCGCTGGGCGGCGTTCGGGACGAAGCCGAAATCCGCGGCCACAGGCGCACCTATATCGGCTCCATGCCGGGCAAGGTGATCCAGTCGATGAAGCGGGCGGGCAAGTCCAATCCGCTCTTCCTTCTCGACGAGATCGACAAGATGGGCATGGATTTCCGCGGTGATCCGTCCTCGGCCTTGCTCGAGGTGCTCGATCCGGAACAGAATTCGACGTTCTCCGATCACTATCTCGAGGTCGACTATGATCTCAGCGATGTGATGTTCGTGACGACCTCGAATACGCTGAACATTCCGGGGCCCCTCATGGACCGCATGGAGATCATTCGGCTGTCGGGCTACACCGAAGAGGAGAAGTTCGAGATATCGCGCCGGCACCTGCTTCCTGAGAACCTGAAGGAGCACGGGTTGAGCGAGGACGAGTTCGAACTTCCCGACGCGGAACTGACCAAGATGATCCAGCGCTACACGCGCGAGGCGGGCGTGCGCAACCTTAAGCGGGAAATCTCCAAGCTTATGCGCAAGTCGGTCAAGGATCTCATGATCACCGGCGAGAAGAAGATCGTTATCGACGATGCCCGGCTCGAGGAGTATCTCGGCCCGCCGCCATTCCGGCATGGCGAGATCGAGGCGGACCCGCAGGTTGGTATCGTGACGGGCTTGGCCTGGACGCCGGTCGGCGGCGAGCTACTGACCATCGAGGGTGTGATCGCCCCGGGCAAGGGGCGCATGTCGGTTACGGGTAACCTCAAGGACGTGATGAAGGAATTGATTACTGCGGCCAACGCCTACGTGCGGTCGCGGGCCGTCGATTTCGGCATCAAGCCGCCCCTGTTCGACAGCCGGGACATCCATGTGCACGTGCCGGAAGGGGCGACGCCGAAGGATGGTCCGTCAGCAGGGATCGCCATGGCCACGGCCATCGTCTCGGTCATGACCGGGATTGCTGTACGCCACGACGTGGCGATGACGGGCGAGATCACCCTGCGGGGGCGGGTGCTGCCGATCGGGGGGCTCAAGGAGAAGCTCCTGGCGGCCCTGAGGGGTGGGATCAAGAAGGTCCTGATCCCCGAAGAGAACGTCAAGGATCTCCGCGAGATTCCGGATGCCGTCAAGAAGGGTCTGGAGATCGTGCCGGTGAGCCGGATGGAGGAGGTGCTCCGCAATGCCCTTGTGGAGATGCCCGAACCCATCGAGTGGAACTTCGAGGAATCGCCCGTCGTCTCGCCCATCGAGTCGCCGGACGAGCAGTCTCCAACGCTGTCCCATTAACGCTGTTGTAGGCAAAAATGACAAAACCGGCGCGAAAGTGCCGGTTTTTCACTTTCGAATGGCCGGAAAGCGCCACGATTCCTTGCTTTTTGGCCAGAATTGAAAAAAGGTGGCTGCCGCTTTCGGTTGCTAACCAAGGCTGAATTTTCTCACGAGGAAACATTATGAACAAGAACGACTTGACCGCCACGGTTGCAGACAAGGCTGGCGTAACGAAGTCCCAGGCGTCTGACGCTGTCGATGCAGTTTTCGAAGCCATCACCTCCACCCTCAAAAAGGGCGAGGAAGTAAGGCTGGTCGGATTTGGAACCTTTGCCGTTTCCAAGCGCAAGGAAAGCAAGGGCCGTAACCCGGCGACCGGCGCGGAAATCACCATTCCCGCCTCCAATCAGGCGAAGTTCAAGCCCGGCAAGAGCTTGAAGGACGCGCTCAACTAGGGATTGCGGATTGTGTCGGCCCCGGCGCAAAACTTGCGGCGGCGGCCCGGCAATCCCGCGCTTCCTCAAAAAGGCCTTGGGAACTCCAAGGCCTTTTGCATTGTTGGGGCACATGACGAAATCCCGCGCTGCCTTTGCTCTCGCGGCCTGCGCACAGCTTGACGGGCAGGGGCACTTGATCTTATCACGTGCCTCCCAATGAAGACCGCCTCAGCGGCCGATCGTTGAGGGCGATTAGCTCAGTTGGTAGAGCGCCTCGTTTACACCGAGGATGTCGGCAGTTCGAGCCTGTCATCGCCCACCAGTTCTTCCCTGCCTTGGCCGCTTACGTTGTCGATAAGCATGCGGACATTGCGCGTTCCACAACGCATGTCGCTCCGCGAATTGCCGCTTCGCTCAGATAATTTCGGAGCCAGCCGATATCCCGCGTTTCGCCGCTTGACTTGCCCAGGTTGCCCCGGTAAACGGACGCCACCTTGCAGGAGCGCTTTGCTCCGCTGAGGGGGTGTAGCTCAGTTGGTTAGAGCGCCGGCCTGTCACGCCGGAGGTCGCGGGTTCGAGTCCCGTCACTCCCGCCACCTCGTTTCCTTTCTCTAAATGTTTTTGAGCGAGCTTGATCAGGCGCAAGCTGGGCCTGTGCTTAATAGGTCACGCTGCGCTTTAGATTATTGGCTCAACACCTTGTGATGTTGACCTGCTTCTGCCTCTTAGGCAATTTCTGCCCATGGGGGCACCATGGCGGATGGCCATGTGGTTCGAGTTGTCGGCGGTTGGTCTCGTGTCAAATTTGTCACAGAACGCAACAGCCTTCATCCCGCCACAGACCGTCCGCATTTACGCCACGGGACTGAAACACCTTGGTACACAGGCGTTTGGCACGTTTTTCGGGGTCAAAAGCGGCAATGAAAAACAAGCTGATGACAGCAAAGGCGGACGGAACTATCGTGAGTTACGCTCCGTTCCAACGCCAATCGCTGAAAGGAGATCGAATATGACTATCGTAAAGACCCTCGCAGTGGCCGCTCTTGCGGGCGTTGCATTTACCTCGGCGGCATCTGCTGCCGACCTCTACACGGCCCCGGCCACCTCCACCGAGACGATGCCTGTTTATAACAACGCATCTTTCGACTGGAATCGGTTCTATGTTGGCGTTTTCGCCGGCGGGCAGAACCAGTCTTCCACCAATTGGAGTCCTGCCATTGGCGCCAATGCGGGCATCAACACCCAGTTTGACTTTGTCCTTCTGGGTGCCGAAGTCGCGCTGCTCGGTGTGTTCGACAACAACAACGTCACCGGCACCTATGGGCAGATTACGGCCAAGGCCGGCGCTGTCCTGACGGATGACTTCGTTGCTTATGCCGCTGCCGGTTATGGTGGCGACCTCGGCAGCTCCACGACCCTTTCCGACAGCAACTGGCTGGTCGGCGGCGGTCTGGAATATGCCGTGACTGACAATGTCAGCGTCAAGGGCCAGTACCTGCACGGTTTCGACACCGGCAGCGCAGGTTCTGCTCCGATCGACCAGGTTTCCATCGGCGCGAACTTCCACTTCTGAGTTTGCGGCGAGGTAAAAGCCTTAAGGAAGCGGCGCCCCTCGGGCGCCGTTTTCTTTTGGGCGCTTGGGGAGGGGAAAGCTGCGGCGTTAACGCCTCGTTACCCGTATCGATAGGATTTGATTGAAATCCAAGGCACGTCGAGGCTTTTTGGGGCTGCTTCCAACCTGGAGGGTCGGCCCATGAAAATTGCTATTGCCAAAGCGTTCCTGACTGGCGTTGCGCTGATTGTCGTCAGCGCTTCTCCGAAGGCGCAGGAATACAACTACTCCAGTGCCCTGCCTTTTGATGGCCTTTATGGGGGCGGGTATGTTGGCGGGACTTTCAATCCCGGCGCCAGCCTGAATGCCGGCGCAATGGTCGGCACGGATTTCGCCGTGACCGATTCGATGCGGGCCGGGCTGGAAGTTCAGGGCGGGCTGACGACAGGCGATTTGGGCGGCATCGACGCACTGATGCTGGGACGTGCCGGCGCCTTGCTCAATCCCGACACGCTCGTCTACGGGGCTGCTGGCGGCGGTTGGGTAGCGGGCAGCGGATCTTATGCCTTGGGAGGCGGCGCGGAAATGCTGGTAACCGAACTCGGTGGGTGTAAGGGGCGAGCTGCTCGGCACGGGCAGCTGGGGGAATGGACCTTCAAAAGCCAGGGCGACTCTCGGCGCCGTGGCCCATATGAACTGAACGAAGACGACCTCAGGCAACCTTGGCCCCGCTATGCGGGGCCTTTTTTGTTTTTGGTAGGCGAATAACCGCGCTCTGCGCGGCGGATAAGGTGCGGACGGTGCGCCTTTCGGAAAGCTTCTCCCCTTGAAACACATCAGACGCTGGGATAAGCCGAAGCGCGGCGACAACGGCGTTCCCGCGTCCGCTGCCACGCCTGGGCGCTCTTGCCCAAGAATTCTTCAGACACAGGTTGCGGTATGCCCGGTTTCCTCAGCAACTATCTGGCCATTGTCATTTTCATCGGACTGTCGGCGGTCATAGGTCTGGCGCTTCTGGTGGCGCCGTTCATCGTCGCTATCAAGCGTCCCGATCCTGAAAAAGTCTCGGCCTATGAGTGCGGTTTCGACGCGTTCGACGATGCGCGCATGAAGTTCGACGTGCGGTTTTATCTTGTGTCGATTCTCTTCATCATCTTCGATCTCGAAGTCGCGTTTCTGTTTCCCTGGGCTGTCGCCTTTCACAAGGTTGGTTGGTTCGGGTTCTGGGCGATGATGATCTTTCTCGGCGTGCTCACCGTCGGATTTGTCTATGAGTGGCGGAAAGGAGCTCTGGAATGGGACTGAGCGAGACCGGCAATACAGTGGTCGCTCCGCAGCCTAGGGGTGTCCTTGATCCACGTACCGGTAAGCCGGTAGGTGCGGACGATCCCTTCTTCACCGACGTCAATGACGAGCTCGCCGACAAGGGTTTCATTGTCACAGCGACCGACGACCTGATCAACTGGGCGCGCACCGGCTCGCTGATGTGGATGACGTTCGGTCTGGCCTGCTGTGCCGTCGAGATGATGCAGATGTCGATGCCGCGCTACGACGCGGAACGCTTCGGCTTCGCCCCGCGTGCCTCTCCGCGCCAGTCCGACGTCATGATCGTTGCGGGCACGCTGACCAACAAGATGGCGCCTGCGCTGCGCAAGGTCTACGACCAGATGCCGGAGCCGCGCTATGTCATTTCCATGGGCTCGTGCGCCAATGGCGGTGGCTATTACCACTATTCCTATTCAGTCGTGCGCGGGTGCGACCGCATCGTGCCTGTCGACATCTATGTGCCCGGATGCCCGCCAACGGCCGAAGCGCTGCTTTACGGCGTGCTGCTCCTGCAAAAGAAGATCCGGCGTACCGGTACCATCGAACGATAAGGCGCCTTCATGGACGAGGTTCTTGCTGAACTTGGCGAATATGTTTCGCTCAAGCTGGCCGACAGCATCGAGACTTATGACATCGCATTCGGCGAATTGACGCTGACCGCGCGCCGCGACGCCATTGTCGAAGTGCTGCGCACGCTCTACGACGACAATCGCTGTCGGTTCGTCAGTTTCGTCGATCTTTGTGGTGTCGATTATCCGGGCAGGAGCGAGCGGTTCGAGGTCGTCTACCATCTGCTCAGCCCGACGCAGAATTTGCGCATCAGGGTGAAACTGAGCACGGATGAGGATACGCCGGTACCGAGCGTCACCGAAGTCTTCCCCGGTGCCGACTGGTTCGAGCGCGAAGCTTATGACCTCTACGGCATCCTGTTCTCCGGCCATCCCGATCTGAGGCGGCTTTTGACCGATTACGGCTTTGATGGCCATCCGATGCGCAAGGATTTCCCGCTTACCGGATATGTCGAGGTGCGCTACGACCAGGAGCGCAAGCGCGTGGTCTACGAGCCGGTGAGGCTGGCCCAGGAATTCCGCACCTTCGATTATCTCAGCCCCTGGGAAGGCGCCGAATACGTGCTGCCGGGCGATGAAAAGGCGGGAGGCAACGCTTAAAATGTCCGAAGCCGACGTTCGCAATTTCACGATCAATTTCGGTCCGCAGCATCCAGCGGCGCACGGCGTGCTGCGTCTTGTGCTGGAACTGGATGGCGAGGTGGTCGAACGGGTCGATCCGCATATCGGGCTGCTGCACCGCGGCACCGAGAAGCTGATCGAATACAAGACCTATCTGCAGGCCGTGCCCTATTTCGACCGCCTCGACTATGTGGCGCCGATGAATCAGGAGCATGCCTTCGCCCTGGCAGTTGAAAAGCTGCTCGGCATCGAGGTGCCGTTGCGCGGACAACTGATCCGCGTGCTTTATTGCGAGATCGGTCGTTTGCTTTCGCATCTGCTCAACGTGACGACCCAGGCCATGGACGTCGGCGCATTGACACCGCCGCTTTGGGGGTTCGAAGAGCGCGAAAAGCTGATGATCTTCTACGAGCGTGCCTCCGGCAGCCGCATGCACGCCGCCTATATCCGTCCCGGTGGCGTCCATCAGGACCTGCCGCAGGACCTCATCGATGACATCGAAGCGTTCTGCGATCCGTTCCTCAAGGTGTGCGACGATCTCGAGACGTTGATCACCGAAAACCGCATCTTCAAGCAGCGCAACGTCAATATCGGCGTCGTGACCTTGGAGGATGCGTGGAAGTGGGGATTTTCCGGAGTCATGGTGCGCGGCTCGGGCGCGGCTTGGGATCTGCGCAAGGCGCAGCCCTATGAATGCTACGACCGCATGGATTTCGATATTCCCATCGGCAAGCATGGCGACTGCTATGATCGCTATGTGGTGCGCATGGACGAGATGCGGCAATCGGTCCGCATCATGAAGCAGTGCATCGCCCTGCTGAATTCGCCGGAAGGCAAGACGCCGATTTCTGCCACGGACGGCAAGGTCGTGCCGCCGAAACGGGGCGAGATGAAGCGGTCCATGGAAGGCTTGATCCACCACTTCAAGCTTTATACCGAAGGATACAAGGTGCCCGAGGGAGCGGTTTATGCCGCCGTTGAGGCGCCAAAGGGTGAGTTCGGCGTCTATCTGGTGTCGGACGGAACCAACCGGCCCTATCGCTGCAAGATCAAGGCGCCGGGTTTTGCGCATCTGAGCGGCATGGATTTCATGACGCGTGGCCACATGCTGGCCGACGTGTCGGCCATCCTCGGCTCGCTCGACATCGTGTTTGGAGAGGTGGATCGCTGATGAGTGTGCGTCGCCTTGCGGAAGAGGCTGTTCAGCCGGCCGATTTCGCCTTTACCGAAGAGAATGCGGCCTGGGCCAGGGCCAAGATCGCCGAATATCCGTCCGGTCGCCAGCAATCTGCCGTTATTCCGCTCCTGTGGCGGGCACAGGAGCAGGAAGGTTGGGTGACCCGGGCGGTGATCGAACGCATCGCCGACATGCTCTCCATGCCCTATATCCGCGTGCTCGAGGTCGCGACCTTCTATACGCAGTTTCTGCTCGAGCCGATGGGCACCAAAGCCCATGTGCAGGTGTGCGGGACGACGCCGTGCATGCTGCGCGGTGCGGAGGAATTGCGGGCCGTTTGCCAAGCAAAGATCCATCACGATCCCCACCACGCCAATGCCGACGGCACGCTGAGTTGGGAAGAGGTGGAATGCATGGGCGCCTGCGTGAATGCGCCCATGGTCATGATCGGCCACGATACCTATGAGGACCTGACACCCGAACGGCTCGAAGAGATCATCGATGCCTTCGCGGAAGGCAGGGGCGACAGCATCGAACCGGGTCCGCAGATCGACCGCCGCTATTCGGCGGCCGAGACGGGTGCGACCACTCTGACTGAATTGAACGGCGGCCGCCACCCGCAGGCCGGACGTGCTGCCCCTGCACGCGACCAGGAGCCGACCAAGCCGGGACGCAAGCGCGAAGTCTCCGAGGAGGCGGCTCCCGCGGTCAAGGAGCCCAAGAACGGCGACAAGGTCAGCGAAGGCGAGGCCGAAAACGCCAAGCACAAGGACGAAACGCCGCAGGACAAGCAGGGCAAGGCCAACAAGGCGGAGCGCGAAGAAGCCAAGGGAAGCAGCTCGGCGGGCGGAAAACTGGATGGCGGTGCTGCCGTCGGCAAGCCGACTGGCCCCACGGTGGATCCCAAGATGGTCGCGGCCCCTGGCGACAAGCCGGGCGCTGGCGCGGCCGAGGGCACAAATACGTCGGAAGGCGTCGATCGCGCCGGCCCGCCGGGACGATCGGACAACGATGTCGAGCCGATGTTCGCAACGTCTGAGGGTGGGGCGCCGGACGATCTCAAAAGGATCAACGGTGTCGGCCCGACCATAGAGGCCAAGCTCAATGGCATCGGCATCACGCGGTTCCGGCAGATCGCGGACTTCACTCAGGCCGATATCGACAGGGTGGATGCCGAGCTGAATTTCAGAGGGCGTATTGGCCGCGAAAACTGGGTCGAGCAGGCCCGGCGGCTGGCGGAAGAAGATGCTTCCGGCGCCACGCCTTCAAACAACAAGACTCCGCGCTAGGAACCGGCCGCCATGCTGCAGGACAAGGATCGCATCTTCACCAACCTCTACGGCCAGGGCGACTGGGGCCTCGAAGGCGCCAGATCGCGCGGGTCGTGGTCCGGTACAAAAGGCTTTATCGACCAGGGGCGTGACTGGATCACCAATGAGGTGAAGACATCCGGCCTGCGCGGCCGGGGCGGAGCCGGCTTTCCGACGGCGCTGAAGTGGACCTTCATGCCCAAGCAGTCGGACGGCCGACCGCATTACCTGCTGGTCAATGCCGACGAATCCGAGCCGGGCACCTGCAAGGATCGCGAAATCCTGAGGCACGATCCGCATCACCTGGTTGAAGGGTGCCTTCTGGCGGCTCGCGCCATGGATGCGCATCTGGCTTTCGTCTATATCCGCGGCGAGTTCATCCGTGAGCGCGAGCGCTTCGAGGCGGCCGTGCAGCAAGCCTATGACGCGCGCCTGATCGGCAAGAACAATGTCCATGGCTGGGATCTCGACATCATCGTCCACCACGGTGCCGGCGCCTATATCTGCGGCGAAGAAACGGCGTTGATGGAATCGCTCGAGGGCAAGAAGGGCCAGCCGCGCCTTAAGCCCCCTTTCCCGGCTGGCATGGGCGTCTATGGCAATCCCACGACGGTCAACAATGTGGAATCGATCGCGGTCGTGCCGGAGATCCTCAGGCGCGGCGGCGAGTGGTTCGCTGGCTTCGGGCGGCCGAACAATACCGGCACCAAGCTCTTCTGCGTCTCGGGCCACGTGAACACGCCGGCCACCTTCGAGGAGGAGATGGGCATCACCTTCCGCGAACTCATCGAGAAGCATTGTGGCGGCATTCGCGGCGGTTGGGACAATCTGCTCGGCGTCATTCCGGGCGGTGCATCCGTGCCCGTCGTGCGGGGCGAGAACATGCCCGACGCGATGATGGATTTCGACGGGTTGCGCGAGGTCGGCTCCTCGCTCGGCACTGCCGCCGTGATCGTAATGGACAAGTCGACCGACATCATCAAGGCAATCTGGCGCCTTTCGGCCTTCTACAAGCACGAGAGCTGCGGCCAGTGCACGCCCTGCCGCGAAGGCACCGGCTGGATGATGCGGGTGATGGCCCGCATGGTCGAGGGGCGGGCGGAAAAGCGCGAGATCGACATGCTGTTCGAAGTGACCAAGCAGGTCGAAGGACACACCATTTGCGCGCTCGGCGACGCGGCGGCATGGCCGATTCAGGGCCTGATCCGCAATTTCAGAGGCGTGATCGAAGAGCGCATCGACGCTTACACCTATCGCTCGGACAAGGACGGTGCAGTGCCGTCCGTGGCGGCGGAGTAGAGCCATGGCAAATATCAAGATCGACGGCACGCTCATCGAGGTTCCGGACCATTTCACCCTGCTGCAGGCCGCCGAAGCAGCGGGCGCGGAAATCCCGCGCTTCTGTTTCCATGAGCGCCTGTCAGCGTGGCCGGCAATTGCCGCATGTGCCTGGTGGAGGTGAAGGGCGGGCCGCCCGAAGCCGCAGGCAAGTTGCGCCATGGGCGTCAAGGATCTGCGTCCCGGACCCAATGGCGAGCCGCCCGAGATGTTCACCAACACGCCGATGGTCAAGAAGGCCCGCGAAGGCGTGATGGAGTTCCTGCTGATCAACCATCCGCTCGACTGCCCGATCTGCGATCAGGGCGGCGAATGCGATTTGCAGGACCAGTCCATGGCCTATGGCGTCGATTCGACCCGCTTCTGGGAGAACAAGCGCGCGGTCGAAGACAAATATATGGGCCCGCTGGTCAAGACCTCGATGAACCGCTGCATTGCCTGCACGCGCTGCGTCCGTTTCGTCACCGAAGTGGCCGGGGTCTCCGAGCTTGGTCTGATCGGCCGAGGCGAGGACGCTGAGATCACCCCCTATCTCGAGCGGGCGCTGACCTCCGAACTGCAGGGCAATATCATCGATCTTTGCCCGGTTGGCGCGCTGACCTCCAAGCCCTACGCCTTCCATGCGCGGCCCTGGGAGCTGAACAAGACCGAGAGCATCGACGTGATGGATGCCGTCGGCTCCAACATCCGTGTCGACAGCAGGGGTCGTGCCGTGATGCGCATCCTGCCGCGCGTGCACGAGGGCATCAACGAGGAGTGGATCTCCGACAAGACCCGCTTCATCTGGGACGGGCTCAAATCCCAGCGCCTCGACCGGCCCTATGTGCGCAAGAACAGGCAAGCTGACGCCTGCGACCTGGGACGAGGCGCTGACGACGGTCGCCAAGGCCATGAAGAAGGCCGGCAACAGGATCGGCGCCATCGCCGGCGACCTGGCCGGTGTCGAGGAGATGTTCGCTCTCAAGGAGCTTCTCGCTTCGCTCGGGTCGGGTATGACCGATTGCCGGCCGCCAATGTCGGGCATCGATCCGAACACGCCGCGCTCCGCCTATATCTTCAATCCGGGCATTGCCGGGATCGAGCAGGCGGATGCGATCCTCTTGATTGGCACCAATCCGCGCGCCGAGGCATCGATCATCAATGCCCGCATCCGCAAGGCCTGGCGTCTCAGCGGGCTTCCCGATCGGCCTGATCGGCGAAGCGGCTGACCTGACCTACGACTATCTGCATCTTGGAACCGACACCGAGGCGTTGGCTGCGCTGGCAGACGGGCAGGGGGATTTCGCCAAGATCCTGGGCGATGCCAAAAACCCGCTGATCATCGTCGGCGAGGGCGCCGTCAGCCATGCTGGCCTGGGCAAGCAGGCGGGACGCGACGTGCTCGCGCTTGCCGCCCAAATCGCCAACAATGCCGGTGCGTTGACCGAAGAGTGGAACGGCTTTGCCATGCTCCACAATGCGGCGTCGCGTGTCGGCGGACTCGATATCGGCTTCGTCCCGCATGATGGCGGCGTCTGCTCTGCCGATCAGATCGCTGCTGCCGGCCAGGGCGACCTCGACGTGCTGTTCCTGCTCGGCGCCGACGAATACGACATGCAGGCCATGGGCGAGGCGTTCGTCGTCTATATCGGCAGTCATGGCGATGCCGGCGCCCACCGCGCCGATGTGATCCTGCCGGCCGCCGCCTATACCGAGAAATCCGCCACCTATGTGAACACCGAGGGGCGGGTGCAGCAAACGACGCGCGCGTCTTCCCGCCCGGCGACGCCAAGGAAGACTGGGCCATCATCCGTGCTCTTTCGGCCCATGTGGGGAAGCCGCTGCCCTACAACTCGCTTAATCAGCTTCGGGCCGAGCTTTACGAGCGGCATCCGCATCTGGCGCGCATCGACCATCAGCGAGGCCGGCGACGCGGCTGCCGTCGCGAGACTGGCGGCCAAGCCGTCCAAGGCGACAAGTGTGGTCCTGACCTCGCCGGTGCGCGATTACTACTGACCAACCCCATCGCGCGGGCCTCTGCCGTCATGGCGGAATGTGCGCAGGTCGCCGTCGGGTCTCAAGCAGGCGGCGGAGTAGGGCTTGATGGATATCATTTCTTACGGCGCTCGATTATCTCTTCGGCCTGTCCTTCCTCGGCCTTGGCACCATGATCGGCTTCGTCTGGAAGGCGCTGCTGCTGCTGGTCGCGCTTGCTGATCTTCACGGCCTATGTGCTGCTGGCCGACCGCAAGATCTGGGCGGCCGTGCAGATCCGGCGCGGCCCGAACGTGGTGGGCGCCTTCGGCCTGCTGCAGAGTTTTGCCGACCTGCTGAAGTTCGTGCTCAAGGAGCCGGTGATCCCGGCGGGCTCGGACAAGGTGGTGTTCCTGCTGGCGCCGCTGGTGACGCGTGCTCTGTCGCTGGCGGCCTGGGCCGTGGTGCCGCTCGACGCCGGCTGGGCGCTGGCCGACATCAATGTCGGCATCCTCTACATCTTCGCCATCTCCTCGCTCGGCGTCTACGGCATCATCATGGGCGGCTGGGCCTCGAACTCGAAATACCCCTTCCTCGGCGCGCTGCGCTCGGCGGCGCAGATGGTGAGCTATGAAGTCTCCATCGGCTTCGTCATCATCACCGTGCTGCTCTGCGTCGGTTCGCTGAACCTCACCGATATCGTGCTCGCCCAGCAATCCGATGGGTCTTGCCTACATGCTCGGGCGTGCCGTGGCTGAGCTTTCTCGAACTGGTTCTGGCTGCCGCTGTTCCCGATGTTCGTGGTCTTCTTCATCTCGGCCCTGGCGGAGACGAACCGGCCGCCCTTCGATCTGCCGGAAGCCGAATCCGAACTGGTCGCCGGCTTCATGGTCGAATATGGCTCGACGCCGTACATGATGTTCATGCTGGGCGAATATGTCGCCATCATCCTCATGTGCGCGATGACCACGATCCTGTTCCTCGGCGGCTGGGCTTCGCCCCTCCAGATCGTGCCCTTCACCTGGGTGCCGGGCGTCATCTGGTTCATGCTCAAGCTCTGCCTGGTGTTCTTCATGTTCGCCATGGTGAAGGCCTTCGTGCCGCGCTACCGCTACGACCAGCTGATGCGTCTCGGCTGGAAGGTCTTCCTGCCGCTGTCGCTCGTCATGGTGTTCGTCGTGGCCTTCGTCCTGCAGCTCACCGGCTGGGGCTGGCACGGCGGCATCGCCTAAGGAGAATCTGATGCGCTTCTTCCAGTTCCTCAACGCGCTGCTCCTCAGGGAGTTCGTCTCGACCTTCTTCCTGTCGATGCGCTATTTCTTCGCGCCCAAGAAGACCATTGAACTATCCGTTCGAGAAGGGGCCGATTTCGCCCGCGCTTCCGGGGCGAGCATGCCTTGCGCCGCTATCCCAACGGCGAGGAGCGCTGCATCGCCTGCAAGCTCTGCGAGGCGATCTGCCCGGCCCAGGCCATCACCATCGAGGCCGGCCCGCGCCAGAACGACGGCACCCGCCGCACGGTCCGCTACGACATCGACATGGTCAAATGCATCTATTGCGGCTTCTGCCAGGAAGCCTGCCCGGTCGATGCCATCGTCGAGGGCCCGAACTTCGAATTCGCCACCGAGACGCGCGAAGAGCTCTATTTCGACAAGGAGACGCTGCTCGCCAATGGCGACCGCTGGGAGCGCGAGATCGCCCGCAACATGGCGCTCGACGCGCCGTATCGCTAGGATGTGCGGGATGACCCTGCCACTATTCTTCTTCTACTGTTTTCCGTTCATCGCCGTTGCCTCGGCGCTGATGGTCATATCGCTCGCGCAATCCGGTGCACTCGGTGCTGTTCCTCATCCTCGCCTTCGTCAATGCCGCCGGCCTGTTCATGCTGGCCGGGGCCGAGTTCCTGGCGCTGATCCTGGTCGTCGTCTATGTCGGCGCCGTGGCCGTGCTGTTCCTGTTCGTCGTCATGATGCTCGACGTCGATTTCGCCGAGTTGCGCCAGGGCATGCTGCAATACATGCCCGATCGGCGTGGTGGTCGGCGTCATCCTGCTGCTCGAACTGCTTCTGGTCGCCGGCAGCTGGGTCGTGTCGCCGCGAAGTCGCCGCTGGCAGCGGCGTGCCGATCGATGCACGGCGTCAGCAACACCGAGGCGCTCGGGCAGGTCATCTACACGCGCTACGTCTTCCTGTTCGAAGGCGCGGGCTGGTGCTGCTGGTCGCCATGATCGGCGCCATCGTCCTGACGCTGCGGCACAAGCCGAACGTCAAGCGGCAGGATATCGCAGCCCAGGTGGCGCGCACGCCGGCGACGGCGGTCGAAGCTGGTCAAGGTCAAAAGCGGGCAGGGGCTTTAGGGGGCAATCATGGCTGCACGGAAATCGGGCTCGGTCACTTCCTGACCGTCGGCGCCATCCTGTTCACCCTCGGCGTGTTCGGCATCTTTCTCAACCGCAAGAACATCATCATCATCCTGATGTCGGTCGAGCTGATCCTGCTGGCCGTCAACATCAACTTCGTCGGCGTTCTCGGCCCACCTCGACGATCTGGCCGGCCAGGTCTTCGCGCTGCTGATCCTGACGGTGGCCGCCGCCGAAGCGGCCATCGGGCTGGCCATTCTCGTGATCTTCTACCGCAATCGCGGCTCCATCGCGGTCGACGACGTCAACATGATGAAGGGCTGAGCGGGTCATGATTCCAGGCAATCGTATTCTTCCCGCTTATCGGGGCGCTCGATCGCCGGCCTGTTCGGCCGCGCGCATCGGCCACCGCAATTCAGAAATTCATCACCTCGACCCTTTTGGTGATCGCCGCCGTGCTGAGCTGGATCGTGTTTCTGCCCTTCGTCTTCGGCGGAGCAGGCGGCGAGGGATCGCCTGAGGGCGCCACGCACGTCGCGGCCATGAAGGTCGAATGTTCCGCTGGATCCAGTCGGGCGACCTCGACCTGCGCTGGATGCTCCGCGTCGACACGCTGACCGCGGTCATGCTGGTGGTGGTGACGACGGTCTCCAGCGTCGTGCACATCTATTCCATCGGCTACATGGCCGACGACCCGCACCGCTCGCGCTTCTTCGCCTATCTGTCGCTCTTCACCTTCGCCATGCTGATGCTGGTGACGGCCGACAACTTCCTGCAGATGTTCTTCGGCTGGGAAGGCGTCGGTCTCGCCTCCTATCTGCTGATCGGCTTCTGGTACACCAAGCCCTCCGCCAATGCCGCGGCGATGAAGGCCTTCGTCGTCAACCGCGTCGGCGATTTCGGCTTTGCGCTCGGCATTTTCGGCGCCTTCGTCGTGCTCGGCCATCTCGATTTCGACGGCGCCTTCCAGGCGGTGCCGGAGCATGCAGGGATCGACCATGCATTTCCTCTGGCGCGACTGGGACGCCATGACGGTGATCTGCCTGCTGCTGTTCATGGGCGCCATGGGCAAGTCGGCGCAGTTCCTGCTGCACACCTGGCTGCCGGACGCCATGGAAGGCCCGACCCCGGTCTCGGCGCTCATCCATGCCGCGACCATGGTCACCGCCGGCGTCTTCATGGTGGCGCGCCTGTCGCCGCTGTTCGAAGCGTCGCCGTTTGCGCATGACCGTCGTGCTCTATATCGGCGCCATCACCGCCTTCTTCGCCGCGACGGTCGGCCTGGTGCAGAACGACATCAAGCGCGTCATCGCCTATTCGACCTGTTCGCAGCTCGGCTACATGTTCGTGGCGCTCGGGGCAGGGGTCTATTCGGCGGGCATCTTCCACCTGTTCACCCACGCCTTCTTCAAGGCGCTGCTGTTCCTTGGCGCCGGCTCGGTCATCCATGCCATGCATCACGAGCAGGACATGCGGAAGATGGGCGGTCTGCGCACAAGATCCCGGTGACCTACTGGATGATGATGATCGGCACGCTGGCGCTGACCGGCGTCGGCATTCCCGGCACGCCGATCGGCTTTGCCGGCTTCTTCTCCAAGGACGCCATCATCGAGGCGGCCTAGGGCGTTGGCGGCGACGGCGGGCATCTTCGCCTTCTGGTCGCTGGTGATCGCGGCCGCTGTTCACGAGCTTTTATTCCTGGCGGCTGATCCACCTGACCTTCCACGGCGCGAGAACCAACGCGCCGATCCACCACACCTACGACCATGCCCATCGAGAAGCCCGCCAGCGTGATGTGCTGGCCGCTCTATGTGCTGGCGGCCGGTGCGGTGCTGGCCGGCGTGGTCTTCTACGGCTATGTTCTTCGGCCACGCCGAGCACATCGACCACTTCTTCGGCGGGTCGCTGTTGTCGTCAGCGAAGCGGCGCTCGAGGCGGCCCATGCGCGTGCCGCTCTGGGCCAAGTGGGCGGCCACCATCGCCATGCTGATCGGCTTCGGCGTCGCCTGGCAGATGTATATCGTCGACCCGATCGCTGCCCGCGCGGCTGGCCGCACCAGCACCGCGGGCTCTACAAGTTCCTGCTCAACAAGTGGTATTTCGACGAGCTCTACGACGCCATCTTCGTCCGGCCGGCGTTCTGGATCGGGCGCTTCGCTCTGGCAGGGCTTCGACGACTGGCTCGTCGACAAGACCATCGTCGAAGGCCTCGGCCACCGCGTCAAGGACGTGACCGCTCGCGTCGTCCAGCTGCAGTCGGGCTATCTCTACCACTATGCCTTCGCCATGCTGATCGGCGTCGCGGCGCTGCTCACCTGGGCCATCGCGGCTGGGGGACTCCTCTAAGATGATTATTTCGACAACAACATCCTGACCGATCATCACCTTCCTGCCGCTGGTCGGCGCGCTGTTCGTGCTGCTCGTGCCGGGCCGCGACGAGCGTTGCCGTGGCCAATATGCGCCGGATCGCGCTGGCCACGACGCTGATCACCTTCGTCTTCACGCTTGTGATGTGGGCGCTGTTCGACAGCTCCAACCCCGGCTTCCAGTTCGTGGAGAACTACGACTGGATCGGCGGCGTCGATCGGCTACCGCATGGGCGTCGACGGCATCTCGGTGCTGTTCATCGTGCTGACCGGTCTTCTGATGCCGCATGTGCATCCTCGCCAGCTGGGAGAGCGTCAGAAGCGCGTGCGCGAATACATGGTCGTCTTCCTGGTCCTCGAAACGCTGATGATGGGCGTGTTCGCCACGCTCGACCTGGCGATGTTCTATGTCTTCTTCGAGGGCAGCCTGATCCCGATGTTCCTGATCATCGGCATCTGGGGCGGCAAGCGGCGCGTCCAGGCAGCCTACAAGTTCTTCTTTTACAGCTTCACCGGTTCGGTGCTGATGCTGCTGGCCATCATGGCGATGTACTGGCAGGCCGGCACGCTCGACATCGCGCAGCTGCTGAACGTCCGAGTTCCCGCCCGAGCATGCAGTTCTGGCTGTGGCTGGCCTTCTTCGCCAGCTTTCGCGGTCAAGATGCCGATGTGGCCGTTCCATCGCTGGCTGCCGGAAGCGCACGTCGAGGCGCCGACCGCCGGCTCGGTGATCCTGGCGGCGATCCTGCTGAAGATCGGCGGCTACGGGTTCATCCGCTTCTCGCTGCCGATGTTCCCGGACGCCTCGGCCTATGTTCGCCAATTTCGTCTTCGTGCTGTCGGTGGCTGCCATCATCATCACCTCGCTGGTGGCGCTGGTGCAGGAAGACATCAAGAAGCTGATCGCCTATTCGTCGGTGGCCCATATGGGCTTTGTGACCATGGGCATCTTCGCCGGCAACGTGAACGGCGTGCAGGGCGCCATGTTCCAGATGATCAGCCACGGCCTGGTCTCGGGCGCGCTGTTCCTGTGCGTCGGCGTCATCTACGACCGCATGCACACCCGCGAGATCGCCGCCTATGGCGGGCTCGTCGAGCGCATGCCGCAAATATGCCTTTGCCTTCATGGTCTTCACCATGGCCAATGTCGGCCTGCCCGGCACATCGGGTTTCATCGGCGAGTTCCTGACCATGATCGGCGTGTTCCAGGTCAACACCTGGGTCGCGTTCGTTGCGGCCTTCGGCGTCATCTTCTCGGCCGCCTATGCCCTTTGGCTTTATCGCCGCGTGATCTTCGGGGCGCTCGACAAGGAAGCTCTCAAGGCGATCCTCGATCTCAACCCGCGCGAAAGCGCCATCCTCGTGCCGCTGATCGTGCTGGTCATCTTCTTCGGTTTCTATCCCGCGCCGATCCTGGATGCGATGTCGGCCTCGGTCAACGCGCTGGTCAGTCAGTATTCCGAGACGCCGTCGGTGCTGCCGCGCCCGCCGTGGCCGGAACTGGCGCACTAGGAGGTATTCTATGAGTTCCGATCTGTCGAGCTTCACTGGCTCTGGCGCCCGCCTTTCCCGAACTGATCCTGGCCATCGGCGCTCTGGTGCTTGTTGCTGGTCGGCGTGTCTTCATAAGCCGGCGAGAACACGGCTCCGCTGACCGGGATCGCCATCGGACTTCTGGTGGCAGTCTTCGTACTGGTAATCGTTTATCGGGTCGACGGCGTGATCTTCAACGGCGTGTTCATAGCCGACGGATTTGCCCGCTACATGAAGATGTTGGTGGTTGCCGGGTCGGCCTTCGCGCTTGGTCCTGTCGGTGAATTCGGCGACCGAAAACGGCCTCGCCAAGTTCGAATACGCGGTGCTCGTCGTGCTCGCGACGCTGGGCATGATGGTCATGGTCTCGGCCAACGATCTGATGTCGCTCTATATCGGCCTCGAGCTGCAGTCGCTGGCGCTCTACGTCATGGCGGCGATGAAGCGCGAAAGCGGCAAGGCGACCGAAGCCGGCCTCAAATATTTCGTGCTGGGCGCTCTCAGCTCGGGCATGCTGCTTTACGGCGCGTCGCTGGTCTATGGCTTCACCGGCCAGACCCAGCTCAACCAGATCGCGCAGGTGCTCGCCGCAGGGCGACCGCTCGCTCGGCTTGATCTTCGGCCTGGTGTTCCTGCTCGCCGGCATCGCCTTCAAGATTTCGGCCGTGCCGTTCCACATGTGGACGCCCGACGTCTACGAAGGCGCGCCGACCCCCGTCACCGCCTTCTTGGCCACCGCCCCCAAGGTGGCGGCCATGGCGCTGTTGGTGCGCCTGGTCATGGAGAGCTTCGGCCCGGTCTCGCACGACTGGCAGCAGATCGTCATCTTCCTGTCGATTGCATCGATGGTGCTGGCGGCCTTTGCCGCCATCGGGCAGACGAACTCATCAAGCGTCTGATCGCCTATTCCTCCATCGGCCATGTCGGTTTTGCGCTTGTGGGGCTGTCGTCCGGCACCCAGGTGGGCGTCGAGGGCGTGGCGGTCTATATGGCGATCTACATGACCATGACCGTTGGCTTGTTCGCCTGCATCCTGTCGCTGCGAACCGATGACCGGCTTTGTCGAAGAGATCAGACGATCTGGCCGGCCTGGCGCAGGCGCGTCCTTTCGTGGCGGCCATCATGGCAATCCTGATGTTCTCGTTGATCGGCCTGCCGCCGCTCGCCGGGTTCTTCGCCAAATGGCAGGTCTTCCTGGCGGCCATCCAGGCGCAGCTGTATGTTCTGGCGGTGATCGGCGTGCTGGCCAGTGCGGTCAGCGCCTATCTATTATCTGCGCATCGTCAAGGATCATGTATTTCGACGAGCCGGCGCCAGCAATTTGCTGCGGTGCCGGGCGAATTGCGCTTCATCATGGCGCTGTCCGGATTTCTGGTCGTCACCTATTTCTTGACGGTCGGCGCGCCGCTCGCCGCGCTCGCCCATGTGGCGGCGGGAAGCCTGTTCTAGGTGACTGGCTTCAGCCTCGGACCCAAGGCGCTAGCGGCAGGATATCGGCTTGCCGCCTTCGACACCATTGGCTCGACCAACACCGAGGCCATGCAAGCCGTGCTTGCCGGAGATCCCGGCGAAGATATGGTTCTGCGCGTTGCAGCAGACCGCGGGGCGGGGGCGGCGCGGGCGTAACTGGGCCACGCCCCACGGCAATCTGGCGGCGAGCCTGTTGACCGTGCCGGATGTCGATCCGGCGCGCGCGGCAACCTTGGGATTCGTGGCCGGCGTGGCGCTCGGACAGGCGCTGCGTGATGTGATCCCCGAGGCAAAAATCGGCTTGGGGCTGGATGGCGCGGACGGACAGGGCGCTCGGATCGCGCTCAAATGGCCCAATGATGTGCTGGCCGACGGTGCAAAGCTGGCAGGCATCCTGCTGGAAGGACGCAGGGTTCCCGATGGCAAGCAGGCCATTATCATCGGCTTCGGCGTCAATGTGGTGTCGGCACCCGATGGCCTGCCATATCCTGCCACCAGCCTGAGGGCGATGGGAGCGGGCCTCGACGCCGCAACAGTCCTCACGGCCTTGGCCGAAAATTGGGTCGAGGCGTTCCATCTCTGGGACGACGGACTGGGGTTGCAACGACATACTCGACCGGTGGCGGCAAAGCGCCGCCGGCATCGGAGCGCCGGTAGCCATTTCCAGCAATGGCGAGGTGATCCGCGGCATATTTGAAACCATAGACGACGAGGGGCGGCTCATCGTCAGGCGCGACAATGGTCGTCAAATGACGATTACAGCCGGCGACGTTCATTTCGGCGCCACCGCCAGCCTCGGCACACAACAATAAGGATAACCACATGACAGACCGAATGCGCGACGAACTGGTGTTCGTGCCCCTGGGCGGCGTGGGCGAAATCGGCATGAACATGGCGGCTTATGGCTTCGGTCCCGCACACGACCGAAAATGGCTCGTGGTCGATTGCGGCGTGACGTTCGGCGGGCCGGAATTGCCCGGCGTCGAACTCATTCATGCGCCGATCCGAGCTTTCTCGAGGACGAGGCCGACAACGTTCTGGCTCTGGTGCTCACCCATAGCCACGAAGATCACTACGGTGCGGTGCTCGATCTGTGGCCGGCCTTCGACCGGCCGGTCTATGCGACCGCCGTTCACCGCCGCCATGCTCGGGGCCAAGCGCGCGGCGAACAATATCGCCGAAAGCGTCGAAGTTCTGCCGATGCAACCGGGCAGGAAGATCGAGATCGGGCCGTTCACCATCGAAGCCATCACCATGGCGCATTCGATCCCGGAAAGCTGTTCGCTTCTGATCGAAACCGAACTGGGGCGAGTGCTGCATACGGGCGATTGGAAGATCGACCTCGATCCGGTCGCTGGCCCCCCGACCGATGTGCCGCGGCTAAAGGCGCTTGGAGAGGACGATCGTCCTCTGGCCCTGATCTGCGACAGCACCAATGCGATGAAAGAGGGCGAGAGCCCGTCCGAGCATGATGTCAGCGAAACGCTGACCCGGCTGATCTCGGAGGCGCCGCACCGTGTGGCGATCACCACCTTTGCCTCCAATGTGGGCCGCGTCATTTCGGTGGCGCGGGCGGCAGCCAAAGCGGGACGGCAGGTCGTGCTGTCGGGACGTGCGCTGCATCGCGTCGTCGACCATCGCCCGGGAACTGGGCATGATGGAGGGCATCCCGCCTTTCCTCGATCAGGATGCCTATAGCCAATTGCCGCGCTCCAAGGTGGTGCTGTTGTGCACCGGCAGCCAGGGTGAGGCACGCGCGGCCGTGGCCCGCATCTCCTCGGGCGAGCATCCGGCTATCGATCTCAATGCCGGCGACTGGATGATCTTTTCCTCCTGGGCGATCCCGGGCAATGAGCGGGCGGTGCATCGACATCCAGAACCGCCTTATCGACAAGGGCGTCGAGGTCATCACCAATTCCAATGCGCTCGTCCATGTCACCGGCCATCCGCGGCGCTCCGAACTCAAGCAGCTCTATCAGTGGGTGAAGCCGGACATGCTGGTGCCGGTGCATGGCGAGGCCGCCCATCTGCATGCACATGCCGAACTCGGGCGCACCGAAGGGATCAAGACTGTGCTGGAGGCCCGCAATGGCGACCTCATCCGTCTCTACCCCGAACCGATGGCCTATCCGGCCGAGGTGCCTTCCGGGCGAGCTCTATCTCGACGGCGAGATCCTGTGCACGCCGGACGAAAGCGGGGTACGCGGGCGGCGGCGCCTCAGTTTTGGTGGCATGGTTGCGCTCAGCCTCTGCATAAATGGCCGGGGCGAGATGGTTTCGGGTCCCGACATGTTCATTGAGGGCCTACCTCAGCTCGACGATCCGGACGAAGAGCCGCTGGAGAAGGTCGTGCGTCAAATTGTCCGCGGCGTATTCCGCTCGCTGCCTGGAAACCGCCGCACTGATCCAGGATCCCTTGGCGAGACCATTCGGCGCGCGGTGCGCGGCGAATTGAATGCCTATTGGGGCAAGAAGCCCAATGTTACGGTGTTCGTACACAAGGTTTGAAAACTCAAGGCCTGAACATGCCCATCGCCAGCCTCATCGCGCTCTATTTCATCATCTGGTGGCTCTGTCTTTTTGCGGTGCTGCCGTTTGGCCAGAAGACCCAATCCGATGTCGGCGACGTCTTTGCGGGCAGCGAACCGGGTGCGCCGGTCCTGTTCCGCATCTGGCCGAAGCTGGTCGCGACCTCGATCGTGTCGGCAGTGGTCCTGGGGCTGGTGATGTTGGCCCTGTCCAACCCGACCCTGCAGCAATATTGGCGCTGACCGGACGGACCTTTCCCCACATCCATTCATCCAGCCGTCATCAAGCGGCGATACCAAGCCTCAAAAGAAAAAAGCAGGGCCGAAGCCCTGCTCAAAAAGTCTCACGACAATACGCTGGTCTTAGGCACATTCGAGATGGCGGCCAGCGCTCCTCCCTTGACGTTGTCGGCGTCCGCGGCTTGTCGCCGCCTGTCTTTATTGTGGCGGGACCCTAACAAGCATGCGACAAGCTGTCACGCGGAATCTGCATGCCTGCTAAGCCTTGCGCGCATCGACGGTTCTCCGCTTTCACTGTGGCGCGCCGGGCATGTTATGAGTTCGGCCCAAGCGAAGGATTTTTGATGCGACTGTCACGTTACTTCCTCCCCGTCCTGAAAGAAGATCCCAAGGAAGCCGAGATCGTCTCGCACCGGCTGATGCTGCGGGCCGGACTGATCAAGCAGGAGGCCTCGGGCCTCTACGCCTGGCTGCCCCTCGGCTACAAGGTTCTGCGTAAGGTGCAGCAGATCATCGAGGAGGAGCAGAACCGGGCCGGCGCCATCGAACTGCTGATGCCGACGCTGCAATCCGCCGACCTCTGGCGCGAGAGCGGCCGCTATGACGCCTATGGCAAGGAGATGCTGCGCATTACCGACCGGCACGAGCGCGATCTGCTTTACGGGCCGACAAACGAGGAGATGATCACCGACATCTTCCGGGCCTCGGTGCGCTCCTACCGCGACCTTCCGCTCAATCTCTACCACATCCAGTGGAAATTCCGCGACGAGATCCGCCCGCGCTTCGGTACCATGCGCAGCCGCGAGTTCCTGATGAAGGATGCCTATTCCTTCGACCTCGACAAGGACAGGGCGGTCGAAGCCTATAACCGCATGTTCGTTGCCTATTTGCGCACCTATCACCGCATGGGGCTGACGGCGATTCCGATGCGCGCCGAAACCGGGCCCATCGGCGGTGACCTCAGCCATGAATTCATCGTGCTCGCCGAAACCGGCGAAAGCGCCGTCTTCTGCCACGCCGACATGCTCGACAAACCCATTCCTGGCCCCGATACCGATTTCTACGGCGATCTCAGCGAGATCGTAGCGGACTGGACCTCGCTTTATGCCGCAACCGAAGACATGGCGGACATGGCCGAATACGAAGCCGCCGTGCCTCAGGACAAGCGCATCTCGGCACGCGGCATCGAGGTCGGCCAGACCTTCTATTTCGGTCTGAAATATTCCGAGCCCATGGGGGCCACCGTCACCGGACCGGACGGGCAGGAAGTACCCGTGCATATGGGGTCATATGGCATCGGCCTCACCCGCATCGTGCCCGCCATCATCGAGGCCAGCCATGACGATGCCGGCATCATCTGGCCCGTCAGCGTTGCGCCCTTCGAGGTCGTCCTCATCAATCTGAAGGTCGGCGATGCTGATTGCGACGCCGCATGCGAAAAGCTCTACGCCGAGCTGCGCAGCGCCGGCGTCGATGTGCTCTATGACGATCGCGAACAGGGCGCCGGGGCAAAATTCGCCACGGCCGACCTGATCGGCATTCCTTATCAGCTCGTCATCGGGCCGCGGGGGCTGAAAGCGGGCGAGGCGGAAATCAAGCACCGGAAGTCCGGCGAGCGGCAGACGCTATCGATCGAAGTGGCCGTTGACCGTTTGCAGGGGCTCATTGCGCCACAGAGAATGGACGCCGTGTGACAGACGCCACCAACGGAAAGCCCCCGCGCGCCACGCGACCCTTTTCGGCGTTCGAATGGATCGTCGCGGGCCGCTATCTGAGGGCACGCCGCAAGGACACTTTCATCTCGGTCATTGCTGCGCTGACCCTCACCGGGGTAGCGATAGGCGTTGCCACGCTCATAGTCGTCACCTCGGTGATGAACGGCTTCCGTGAGGAACTCCTGTCGAAAATTCTGGGCCTCAACGGCCATTTCACCGTCTATCCGATCGAGAGCACCTTCACCGACTACGACAAGACGGTGCAACAGCTCGAAAGCGTCGACGGCGTCGTGCATGCGATCGCCTATGTCGAGGGCGAGGCGCTTGTTTCGTCCGACTATGGAAGTTCGGGGGTTTCCGTGCGCGGCATGAGTCTCGATTCGATCAAGAAGCTGCCACTTCTCTACAACGGCGCGGCGCTGGGCGGCTGGGATGGCTGGGACGAAGGCGAGGGCGCGGCCATCGGGTCGCGTCTGGCACAAAAACTCGGCGTTCGTATCGGCGACAAGATCACGCTTGTGCGCCCCAACGGCGCCGTAACCCCCTTCGGCACCACGCCTGCAAATCCGGTCCTATCCGGTATCGGTCATCTTCGATCTCGGCATGATCGAGTTCGATACCTTTTTCGTCTATCTGCCGATGCAGCCGGCGCAGGATTATTTCAATCTCTACAAGGATGTGCTCAAGCCCGGAGCCGAACCGCCGCCGATCGACGCCACGGACGCCGAGATCGATGCCGCCTATCAGCGCCAGTACCAGGCGACGGCCGCCGAAGTTTTTCTCGCCGATCCGGACTCGGTCGACCGCTTGCGGGAGCCTTTGCAGAACGCCGTCGACCGCCCGATCATGCTCACCGACTGGCAGCAGCGTAACGAGACCTTTTTCTCCGCCCTGCAGGTGGAGCGCGTCGTGATGTTCGTAATCTTGTCGATGATCGTCGTCGTCGCCGCGTTCAATATCATTTCGAGCTTGGTCATGCTGGTAAAGGACAAGGGCAAGGATATCGCGGTCTTGCGCACCATGGGGGCGACACGTGCGTCCATCATGCGCATCTTCTGCATGACCGGCACGGCCATCGGCTTCATCGGCACGCTCACAGGGCTCATTCTCGGCCTTCTGATTGCCGCAAACGCCGAGTCGCTCAGATCCTGGCTGTCCGAGGTGATCGGGGTGCGGCTGTTCCCGCCCGAAGTCTTCTTCCTGTCCGCCTTGCCTTCCCGCATCGAACCCTCGGAAGTGACGTTGATCGTGCTCATGGCGCTGGGGCTCAGCTTTCTGGCCACGCTCTATCCCGCCTGGCGCGCCGCCCAATACGACCCGGTCGAGGCGCTGCGCTATGAGTGAGCCTTATCTGAGACTGACCCACGTGCATCGCCATTATGGGGAAGGGGAAACCCTCGTGCATGTGCTCGAAGACGCCAGCCTCGAGGTCATGCCTGGAGAGATGGTCGCCCTTGTCGCCCCGTCAGGCGCCGGCAAATCGACCCTGCTGCACATCAGCGGCCTTCTGGAACGCGCGCAGAGCGGCAGCATCGAAATCTGCGGGATCGATTGCGCCACCCTGTCGGATCGCGCCCGAACGCAGGTTCGGCGCGACCGCATTGGATATGTCTATCAGTTCCACCATCTGCTGCCCGAATTCACGGCCCTCGAAAACGTCGTGATGCCGCAGCTGATAGCGGGCCGCGGCCGGCGCGATGCGGAAAAAAGAGCCAACGAGCTGCTGGGCCTTCTCGGGGTCGCCCCCCGCGCAACGCACCGGCCGGCGGAGCTGTCGGGCGGCGAACAACAGCGCGTCGCAATCGCCCGAGCCTCGGCCAACGCGCCTCAGCTGATTCTGGCCGACGAACCGACGGGCAATCTGGATCCCGCCACCAGTGATCATGTTTTCGAAGCCTTGGCCGATTTGATCTCGGGTGGCGGAGCAGCGGCGTTGATCGCGACCCACAATCACGATCTCGCCAGGCGCGCCGATCGCGTCGTGACGATAGAAAACGGCTTGATCGTCCCGACGACGCTCTGAAGGTCGACCACCATTCCGGCCTTATTCGTGCGAGACCGCAGATCAGCGGCCGCTTGAGCTTGCCCGCTTGTCGCCGTCATCTTTCGTTAACCCTAAAGGTTGCCGCAAAACAGGCCGGACTAGACGGGAACAAAAAAGGAACATATAAGAACGAACAGTGAATTGCGGAGGTTGTCATGCTCGTTCTGATCAAGGAAATGCTCGCTGCCATGTCTCTGGGCGCATTCGCGCTGACGGCGCTGACCTGGGCTGATGTGCTAACGCGGCTGGGATAACCGCCCTTCGCAAGTGGAAATCGTTCGCAGGGAGGTTGGCCTGTGATGCGTGATGGGAGAAAAGGCGGCAGGAGGTCCTCATGACGGGTCCAGGCTTCATCCATCTGCACGTCCATTCCGCCTATTCCCTGCTGGAAGGGGCGCTGCCGCTCGGCAAACTCCTGGGACTGGCCGAGGCGGACAAGCAGCCCGCTCTTGGCATCGCGGATACGGGCAATCTCTTCGGCGCCCTCGAATTCTCGGAGAAGGCTTCGGGCAAGGGCATTCAGCCGATCATCGGCTGCGAGCTGATGATCGATTTCGGCGAAGGCGGCGACCGGCCGGGCGACCGCAAGTCCCACGCCAAGAACTCCATCGTGCTGATGGCCGCCGACGAAACCGGGTTCGCCAATCTTTCCCGCCTCGTGAGTCGCTCCTATCTGGAGGGCGAGCAGGGCAGGGCGGTTGGCCGGCTTGATTGGTTGGACGCGGAGAACACCCAAGGCCTGATCTGTCTCAGCGGCGGCCCGGAGGGCGCGATCGATCCCTTGCTGGTGCAGGGATTGGATGCGCCGGCGCAGACCCGGCTCGACGCCATGCTTGGCCTGTTTGGCGACAGGTTCTATATCGAGTTGCAGCGCCACGGCCGCTACAACGAGATGGTCGCCGAGGAACAATTGATTGACTACGCGTACCGGCGCGGCGTGCCGCTGGTGGCGACCAACGAGCCTTATTTCTCCAAGGCCGGCGATTTCGAAGCCCATGATGCCCTGCTGGCGATCGCCGGCGGTACGGTCGTCGCGCAGACTGAACGGCGCAAGCTTACCGACCAGCACTATTTCAAGACGCGCGCCGAAATGGCGCAGCTCTTCGCTGATCTGCCGGAGGCGTTGGACAACACGGTCGAGATTGCGCGCCGGGTGCACTATCGCCCGCTCACTCGCGGCCCCATTCTGCCGAATTTTGCCGCCCCGCCGGGGCTGTCCGCGGATGAAGCGAGTGAGGCCGAAGGCGAGGAACTGGCGCGCCAGGCTCGGGAGGGCCTTGAGGCGCGGCTTGCGAAATATGGCATGGCAGAAGGGCTGGACCGCAAGACCTACGAAGACCGGCTCGAATTCGAGCTCAAGGTCATCCGGGACATGAAGTTTCCCGGCTACTTCCTCATCGTGGCCGACTTCATCAAATGGGCCAAGGCGCATGGCATTCCCGTGGGACCAGGTCGCGGGTCGGGCGCCGGCTCGCTGGTCGCCTACTCGTTGACCATCACCGATCTTGATCCCTTGCGCTACGAGCTGCTGTTCGAGCGCTTCCTCAATCCCGAGCGCGTCTCGATGCCGGACTTCGACATCGACTTCTGCCAGGACCGGCGCGAGGAGGTCATCCGCTACGTTCAGGAGAAATATGGGCGCGAGCAGGTCGCCCAGATCATCACCTTCGGGACGCTGCAGGCGCGCGCCGCGCTGCGCGACGTCGGCCGGGTGCTGCAGATGCCCTACGGGCAGGTGGACCGGATCTGCAAGCTGGTGCCGGCCAATCCCGCCAATCCGGTAACCATTGCCGAGGCGATCGAAGGAGAGCCGCGCCTGCGCGCCATGCGCGACGAGGACGAGACCGTGGCCGAATTGTTGCGCATCGGTCAGAGCGCTCGAGGGGCTCTACCGCCACGCCTCGACCCATGCCGCCGGCATCGTCATCGGCGACCGGCCGCTTGCAGGAACTGGTGCCGCTTTACCGCGATCCGCGCTCCGATATGCCGGTCACCCAGTATTCGCTGAAATGGGTGGAGCCGGCCGGACTGGTCAAGTTCGACTTCCTCGGCCTCAAGACGCTGACGACCATCGACTACGCAGTTCGCATGATCAACAAGGGCGGCAAGGTGGAGCGCCCGCTCGACATCGACAACATCCCGATCGAGGACGAAGAGACCTACCAGCTCTACCAGCGCGGCGACACTTTCGGCATCTTCCAGTTTGAAAGTCCCGGCATGCGACGGGCGCTGATCGACCTGGTGCCCGACCGTATCGAAGACCTCATCGCCATGAACGCGCTCTATCGGCCCGGCCCGATGGACAACATTCCGAGCTTCGTCAATCGCAAGCACGAGCGCGAGGACACCTCGGTTCTGCACGAGCTGATGGAGCCGATCCTGGCCGAGACCTATGGCATCATCGTCTATCAGGAGCAGGTGATGCAGATCGCCCAGGTCCTGTCGGGCTACTCGCTTGGCGAAGCGGATATGCTGCGCCGCGCCATGGGTAAGAAGATCAAGGCGGAAATGGACCGGCAGCGGGACCGCTTCCGCAGCGGCGCGCTGGAAAAGGGCATCAAGGCAGGGGCTGGCCGACACGATCTTCGACTTGCTCGCCAAATTCGCCAATTACGGCTTCAACAAGAGCCATGCCGCCGCCTATGCCTGGGTCAGCTACCAGACGGCGTATCTAAAGGCGCATTTTCCGCACGAATTCTTCGCCGCCTCCATGACGCTCGACATGGGGCAAGACCGACAAGCTTTCCGATTTCTGCCGCGAGGCGAAGAAGAAGGGCATCGAGGTGGTGCCGCCCTGCATCAACAGGTCCGAAGTGCAGTTTTCGCGTCAAGCGAGGACCGGATCTATTACAGCCTGTGCGCGGTCAAGGGCGTCGGAAAGAACGTCGCCGAACATATCGTTGCGGTGCGCGGCGACAAGCCCTTCAGTGACTTGGCCGACTTCGCCGACGCGGATCGATCCCAAGATCGTCAACCGGCGCACGCTGGAAACGCTGGTCAATGCTGGTGCCTTCGATCAGCTGGTGCCGCGGCGCGAGCAGGCCTTTGCCGCCATCGATGCCATTCTCGGCACGGCCCAGCGGGCGACCAGCGGACGCAGCGACGGCATTGTCGACATGTTTGCCGCCGGAGGCCCCGAGCCGATCAATCTGGATCCGCCAGGTGTTCCAACTGGACGCTGACCGAGCGGCTGGAGCGCGAATTCTCGGCCATCGGCTTTTATCTCTCCGCCCACCCGCTGGACGACTATGTCGAACTCTTCGGCAAGATGCGGGTGCAGCGCTGGCTGGATTTCGAACGCGCTGTGCGGGAAGGCGTGCGGGCCGGCCGGCTCGCGGGCACCGTATCCAGCCGGCAGGACCGCAAGACACGCAAGGGATCGGCCATGGCCATCCTGACGCTGAGCGACCCAAGCGGTAGTTATGAATGTCTGGCCTTCTCCGAGCAGATTCTCGATTATGGCGAGCATCTCGAGCCGGGCAGTTCGGTCATCATCGAGGTCGAGGCCGATTCAAGGCCCGACGGGGTGAGCCTGCGCCTCATTGCCGCCAAGCCCATCGCCAAGGCGGCCGAAAAGCTCGGACGGCACATGACCGTGTTTTTGGGCCACGAGAACTCGCTGCCAAAGATCCAGTCGCAATTGAAGCGAGGCGGGGAAGGCGTCGTCAGCCTCGTCGTCATTCGCGACAATGGCGCCAGGGAATACGAGGTGGAATTGCCTGGCAACTTCCAGCTCACGCGGGAACTCGCCGGCGGTATCAAGGCGGCGGAGGGCGTGCTGGACGTACGCCTGAACTGAGCGGCACCAGCTGAGAACCCTCGTGCCGGGCGCTGGAAGGCGCGCCGGCTCTCAAGCCTGTTGCGCCTGGGTACCTTTTGCCCTATATGCGCGCCATCACACACGCAAAGGCGGGCACCGGGCATTCCGGCGGTCCAACCGGTGGCGGATCAAACCCGCTACGATCCTTTGCGGAGGCAAAACCGGTAAAGGAGAGCTGCCGCTATGGCATTGCCCGATTTTTCTATGCGCCAACTTCTGGAAGCTGGCGTCCACTTCGGTCACCAGAAGCATCGTTGGAACCCCAAGATGGAGCAATTCATCTTCGGCGTGCGCAACGACATCCACATCCTCGATCTTAGCCAGACCGTTCCGCTGCTGCATCGCGCCCTGCAGCTGGTGTCCGACACGGTAGCCGAGGGCGGCCGCGTGCTTTTCGTCGGCACCAAGCGCCAGGCCGCGCCCGTCGTTGCCGATGCCGCCCGCGACAGCGCCCAGTATTTCGTCAATTCCCGCTGGCTCGGCGGCATGCTGACCAATTGGCAGACGATTTCGCATTCGATTTCGCGGCTGCGCGAGCTCGAGGCGCAGGAAGCCGAGGGCATGCACGGCCTGACCAAGAAGGAGCGCCTCAACCTGACCCGCGAGAAGGAGCGTCTCGAGCGCGACCTCGGCGGCATCAAGGATATGGGCAATCTGCCCAATCTGCTGTTCGTGATCGACACCAACAAGGAATCGATCGCCATCAAGGAAGCGCGCCGCCTCGGTATCCCGGTCGTGGCCATCGTCGACTCGAACTCCGATCCCGACGTGGTCGATTTCGCCATTCCCGGCAATGACGACGCCGCGCGCGCGCTCGAGCTCTATTGCTCGCTGGTCTCCAAGGCTGCCATCGACGGCATTTCGCGTTCTGCGTCGGCAAGTGGCGCCGACCTCGGCGCGTCGGTCGAAGCGCCGGTAGAGCCGGCCCTGGCTGCTGAGGCCGAGGCTCCGGCAGAACAGGCGCCTGCGGAGGCTCCGGCGGAAGAGGAAGTCGAGGTTCTGTTCGAGGCTCCAGAGGGCGAGCCCGATGATCTCAAGAAGATCTCCGGCGTCGGTCCCGTGCTGGAAAAGAAGCTCAACGCGATCGGTATTACCAAATATAGCCAGATCGCCGGCTTCTCCAGCGAGGATGTCGCCAAGGTCGACACCGCCCTGAACTTCAAGGGTCGGATTGATCGCGACGATTGGCTGGGTCAAGCGTCTGAACTCGCCAAGGCTTGAGTTCCCGATGCTGCCGCGCCGACCACATCGGCGCGGCGCCAGCCTTCATAAGGGCGAACCGAACACACAATATGGCGCCCCGCCAAGGGGCAGACAAAGAGGTATTGGACAATGGCTATCAGCGCCACACAGGTAAAAGAACTGCGTGAAATGACCGGCGTCGGCATGATGGACTGCAAAAAGGCGCTGCAGGAAACCGACGGCGACATGGACGCAGCCGTGGATTGGCTGCGCAGCCGCGGTCTCGCCAAAGCCGCCAAGAAGGCTGGTCGCGTCGCTGCCGAAGGTCTCGTGGGCGTGGCGACCGAGGCCAATCATGCCGCGGTAGTCGAAGTGAACTCCGAAACCGACTTCGTGGCGCGCAACGAAGCCTTTCAGGCGCTTGTCGCCAATACTGCCGAACTGGCCCTGAAGGCGAACGGTGATGTCGCCGCCCTGGGCGAAATGGGCTATCCCGGTACCGGCCGCACCGTGTCCGCGGAGATTACCGAAGCCATCGCCAAGATCGGCGAAAACATGACCCTGCGCCGCACCGCAGAGCTTTCGCGTCGACAAGGGCGTCGTCGGCTCCTATGTGCATGCCGCCGTTGCGCCGAATCTGGGCAAGATCGGCATTCTGGTCGCCCTTGAATCCGAGGGGCAGTCCGAAGCGCTTGCGAGCCTTGGTCGTCAGGTCGCCATGCATATCGCCGCGACCAATCCCTTGGCCATTACGCCCGACGAGCTGGACCAGGAAGTTGTTGCGCGCGAACGCGCGATCTTCAAGGAGCAGGCCATGGCGTCCGGCAAGCCGGCTGAAATCGCCGAGAAAATGGTCGAGGGCCGCATGCGCAAATATTACGAGGAGGTCTGCCTTCTCTCGCAGACTTTTGTCATAACCGGCGAAGGTACTGTCGGCGATGCGCTCAAGGCGGCCGAAAAGGATGCCGGTGCGCCCATCAAGCTCACGCGCTTTGTGCGCTTCGCTCTTGGCGAAGGAATCGAGCGCGAAGAAACCGACTTTGCCGCCGAGGTTGCGGCAACTGCCGGCACCGCGTAACGTGCCGCCGCGCGGCGGAGTCGGTGCGCGATGAGGCTGTCAAGAAGGGTCGGTCGATGACCGCGTCGGCATATAGGCGGATATTGTTCAAGGTCTCCGGCGAGGCGCTCGCCGGAGATCAATCATATGGAATCGTTCCGGAATTTCTGGAAGGACTGGCCGGCCAGATTGCGGGGATCGCAAAGACGGGCGCCCAGATCGCCATCGTCATAGGCGGCGGCAACATTTTCAGGGGCATGGCTGTGGCCGCCAAGGGCGGCGACCGTGTGACCGGCGACCATATGGGCATGCTCGGCACGGTCATCAATTCGCTTGCCCTGGGAGATGCCGTGCGCCGGCAGGGCGTCAAGAGCCACGTTTTCTCCTCGGTCACCATGCCCTCTATCGCAGACACCTTCACCCAGCGCGCAGCGATTGCCGCGCTCGACATGGGCGGGTCGTCCTGTGCGCGGGCGGCACCGGCAATCCCTTCTTCACGACCGACACAGCTGCGGCGTTGAAGGCGATCGAGCTTCGCTGCGATGTGCTGATCAAGGGCACCAAGGTGGACGGGGTCTATTCCGATGACCCGTTCAAGAATCCAGAGGCGGAACGCTATGACACCCTCAGCCATGAGGACGTGATTGCCCGCGACTTGCGTGTCATGGACACGGCGGCCTTCGCGCTTGCGCGCGACAACGGTCTGCCGATCATCGTGTACGCCCTGGACCATCCAAAAGGCCTGCCGGGCGTCTTAGGGGGAGAAACCCCCAGCACCCTGATAGGCAAATAAGGGAGAAACCCCATGGCAGAATTTTCGCTGGACGATCTCAAGACGCGCATGAGCAAGTCGATTGCTTCGCTCAGGGAGGAGTTTGCCGGCTTACGGACGGGGCGGGCCAGCGCCAGCCTGCTCGATCCAATCATGGTGCAGGCTTACGGCTCGTCCATGCCGCTCAATCAGGTGGCGACAGTTTCCGTTCCCGAGCCGCGCCTGCTGTCCGTGCAGGTGTGGGACCGCGGTCAGGCCGCTGCCGTCGAAAAAGCCATCCGTGAGAGCGGCTTGGGGCTCAATCCCGCCAGCGAAGGCGCGGTCATTCGCGTGCCGCTTCCCGAGCTCAACGAGGAACGCCGCCGCGAACTGACAAAGGTTGCTCACAATTATGCGGAACAGGCGCGCGTGGCTGTGCGTCATATCCGGCGTGACGGCATGGACCAGCTCAAGAAGATGGAAAAGGACGGCGACATCAGTCAGGATGACAGCCGGGGGCAGGCCGATCTGGTGCAAAAGGCCACCGACGCGGCCGTAGCGGAGATCGATCAGATCCTGGCCTCCAAAGAGGCCGAGATCATGCAGGTCTAGTTTTCAAGCCTTCAAGGACCTGGCGATGCCGACCGATCCAGCGATAGACGAGCTGAGCCAGCGAAGGGCGTCACTTAGAATTCCCCGCCATCTCGGCGTCACCATGGATGGGAACGGCCGATGGGCGAAAGCCCGCGGCAAGCCGCGAACGGAAGGTCATTCCGAGGGTATCAAGGCCTTGCGGCGCCTGGTCGAATACAGCATTCGCTATGGCGTCGAATATCTTACGGTCTTTAGCTTCAGCTCGGAGAACTGGTCGCGTCCAGCCGAGGAAATCCGCTTCATCTTCGGGCTGTTGCGGCGCTTCGTGGCGTCCGATCTTGAAAAGCTGGTGCGCAACAATGTGCGCGTTCAGATCATTGGCGAACGGGAGGGGCTGGAGCCGTCCCTGCGCAAGCTGATCGAGGACGTCGAGGCGCGCACCCGGGCCAATTCCGGGCTCTGCCTGCAAGTTGCGTTCAACTATGGCGGCAAGGCCGATATAACAAGGGCGGCCCGGCATCTCGCCGAAAAGGTGGCGAAGGGTCAGATTTCCCCCGCTGACATCACCGAAGATATGCTGGCAGGAGAACTGATGACGGCGCACATTCCCGATCCGGATGTGTTGCTGCGCACCAGCGGAGAGCTGCGCATATCGAATTTTCTGCTCTGGCAGGGTGCTTATTCCGAACTGATCTTCGTTGATGAATACTGGCCCGATTTCGACGAAGGAGTGTTCGTGCGCGTTCTCGAGGAATATGGGCGTCGCGAGCGGCGCTTTGGCGGCATAGAGGCCAAGAACAAGTGAACGAGACGCCAACGCCTTCCACCGGCCAGAAGCGCTCCTGGTCGGATCTGATGCCGCGTCTGCTTTCCGCCGCGGTGCTCGTGCCGCTGGTGGCGGTTGCCCTCTATTTGGGCGGAGTGTGGTTGGCGATCCTGGCGGGGCTGGCCTTTGCCGGCGTCTATCGTGAATGGGACACCATGGTCGCGGTTGAGCAACCCGGCCTGACCGCGAACCTGCTCTCCGCCATTGTAGGCCTGGAGCCCGTCTTTTTCGCACTTTGGGGACTGTGGCCGGCGGCACTGCTGCTGGCGGGAGGTGCGGTACTGGTACTTCTCCTCGGCGGCGGCGCCCGGATCTGGCGCCTGGCGGGCCTCGTGGGAATTGCCATGGTCACGCTCGCTCTTATCAGCATTCGGGGCGAGGGCATGGCCGGGCTCTATGCGGCGCTCTTTCTCTGCGTTGCGGTGTGGCTTACCGATTCGGCGGCTTTCTTCGCGGGCCGCCAGATTGGCGGAGCCAAGCTCTCCCCCGACATTTCGCCTTCCAAGACCTGGTCCGGAGCGCTGGGCGGCCTGGCAATGGGCGTCGCGGGCGGTTTTATTGTGTGGCTGTGGAGCGGGGGCACGCCCTGGTGGGGCGGGATCGTTTTCGCCGCGGTCCTGAGCATTTCAGGCCAGTTGGGCGATTTGGGCGAAAGCGCCTTGAAGCGGCGTTTCAAGATCAAGGACAGCGGAGACATCATTCCGGGCCATGGTGGCTTGATGGACAGGCTCGACAGCCTCACATTGGCAGCTATCGTATGGTTCCTGATTGGCGTGCTTCACGGGAGCGCCGGGGCCGAGGCAGCGGACCTGCTGTCCTGGTAGTGCTCAGCGAATGACGGGACGCGCTTATTCCCGCAAACGCGCCATAATCTGATGCTCTAACCGCCCTGCTGTGGGGGATCACGACATGATCGACTTCGTCTATTGGCTGCTGTCCTACATTCTGCCTTTTCTCGTGGTTCTGAGCGTCATCGTCTTCGTCCATGAGATGGGCCACTATCTGGTTGCGCGCTGGAATGGCGTCGCGATCCAGACCTTTTCGCTTGGGTTCGGCCGCGAACTGATTGGTTTCAACGACAAGAAGGGCACCCGCTGGCGTATTTCGGCCATTCCCCTCGGCGGCTATGTCCGATTCGTCGGCGACATGAACGCCGCGAGCATTCCCGATCCGGACGCGGAGGCACAAATCGCGCCGGAGCTGCGTCCGCGCCTGTTCGTCAACAAGTCCGTATGGCAGCGCATCGCCGTGGTCGTGGCGGGACCGGCAGCCAACGTAATCTTCACTTTCCTGGTCCTTTACGCGCTGCTGCTGGGTTACGGACGATATGAAATCCCCGCCCGAATCGACCAGGTGACGGCCGGAGGCCCGGCTGCGGAGGCAGGACTTCAGCCCGGCGACCTCGTGGTCAGCGTCGACGGCTTCGATGTGCGCGGCTTTTCCGATTTTCAGCGGCTGATCGCGACGGCGCCCGATCGGGAAGTGCACGTCGTTGTGCAAAGGGACGGCGCCGAGGTGCCCGTTACGCTCACGCCGGAGGCGACCGAGATCAAGGACCGGTTCGGCAATGCGCAGCGAATCGGTCGGATCGGTGTGGTGCGAAACGCGAGCTCGGAAGAGGTAAATCTTTACAGACCCGGACCGATCGAAGCGATTGGAGACACTTTTACCGAGATCCGTTTCATCGTTGACCGCACGGCGGCCTTCATTGGTGATTTCTTCTTTGGACGCGGGGACTTAGAGCAACTCGGAGGCCCCGTAAAAGTGGCTCAGGTGTCGGGTGAAGTGGCCACTTTGGGCGTCGTTGCGCTCATAAATCTGATGGCGCTGCTGTCGCTGAATATCGGAATTTTTAACCTATTGCCCATACCCATGCTCGATGGTGGTCACCTGCTGTATTACCTCTACGAGGCGATAGCTGGCCGGCCCCTGAGTCGAAGAGTGCAGGAGTTCGGTTTCAGGGTCGGTTTGATGATCGTTCTTACCTTAATGGTATTCACGCTGGTGAACGACCTCCTTTGAGAGCTTGCAGCCTGAGTAGCGGCTGTTGCGCGAATGCACATTCTTTCATCTTTCCTTTTGTGCAATCCGGCAGCGGCCTTGCCCTTGGTTAAAAAAACAGTAATAGCTTTCAATGGATTTAGCTTGGGGGAAGGGCTGTTCGCAGCGATTCCCTCTGCCTGGGTTTCAGAAGCGAAAGACGATCATGATCCATCTGAATAAGCTGCGCTACGCCCTGCTCCTCGCGCTCGGCCTTATGTTGGTTGGGCCCTTTGCGGGACCGGCAGGTGGTGTAATCGGGGTCGTCGCGGCCCAGGCGCAGACGGTCAATCGCATTGCGATTTCGGGCAATTCCCGCGTCGACGACGCGACCATCATCTCCTATCTGACGGTTCGGGTAGGGCAGACGGCGACGTCCGCGGATATTGCTTCTTCCACCAACGCCTTGCTCGACACGGGTCTCTTCTCGTCCGTGCACGTTGCCATGTCCGGCAACACCTTGAACGTCAGAGTCGACGAGAACTCGATCGTGGGTTCCGTCCTGTTCGAAGGCAACAGGCGATTCCCCGACAAGACGCTGATCGACATGGTCACGCTCAACCAGCGTGGCGCGTTCTCACAGGACCGCCTGCAGACCGACATCCAGACCATCCAGCTGGCCTATGAGCGGGCGGGCTATAACAATGCGAAAGTGACCGCCCGCACCGAGCGCAGCGACAACGGCCGCATCCGGGTTGTCTTCGAGATCGACGAAGGCGGCCGTGTCGGCATCGCTTCCATCACGTTTTCCGGCAATGATCATTTCGATGCCGGCACGCTGAAGGGCGTGATCCGCACCAAGGAATCGAACATCCTCAGCTGGCTGTTCAAGGACGACAACTATGACGAGGATCGTCTTGCCGCCGATGCGGAGCTGATCCGGCTGTTCTACGCCAATCGCGGCTATCCCGATGCGCAGGTGCTGTCGCACGTCGCCGAACTCGACAAGTCGAAGAACGCCTATTTCATCAATTTCACCATCTCAGAAGGTGAAAAGTATGCCTTCGGCGACATCGGCATCGAGACCAGCATTCCCGGTCTAAACACCGATGCGTTGCGTTCGGCTGTCCGGACCCACAATGGTGATCGCTACTCCTACAAGGATCTGCAGCGCAGCACGGAAGACCTTGCCATTGCTGCAACCGATCAGGGCTACTCCTTCGCCGATGTGCGCCCGCGTCTCGACCGCGACATCGCAAACAAGATCTTCAACGTCACCTATCTGGTTGACGAAGGGCCGCGGATCTATGTCGAGCGCATCAATATCACCGGCAACAGCAAGACGCGCGACTTCGTCATCCGGCGGGAACTCGATTTCGCCGAAGGCGATCCGTTCAATCGGACGCTGGTAACGCGCGGCAAGTCCAACATCGAAGCTCTGGACTACTTCAACTCGGTCAATATCAGCACCGAGCAGGGAAGTGCGCCGGACAAGGTGGTGATCAATATCGCCGTCGACGAAAAGGCTACCGGCGACTACGGCGCCACGGCTGGCTATGACTCGGCACAGGGTGTGTTGGGAGAGATTTCGCTCACCGAGCGCAACTTCCTGGGTCGCGGTCAGTATCTCCGCGTGGCCGTGGGAGCCTCTCAGTCCGGCCGCAACTACGCCTTCTCCTTCACCGAACCCCGCTTCATGGGTCTAAAGGTGTCGGCGGGCGTGGATCTCTACAAGCGTGTGACGGACGAGAACTCGAACAATTTCTACGGGACCGACATCACGGGTGGACAGCTGCGGTTCGGTCTGCCGCTGAGCGACAACCTCACTGCCACGGTGTTCGGTGGCTATGAACACAACACGATCAAGGACGCCGACAACAATTCGGCCCTGGTGTTCAACGGACAGGAGCGCGACAAGGCCTTCGTGGGGTACACGCTCACCTATTCGACCATCGATGACGTCAAGCATCCAAGGGAAGGGTTCTACGGAACCTTCACCCAGCAATATGCCGGGCTCGACAACAACTACGTCAAGTCCGAGGTCAAGGGGCGGTACTTCCTGCCAGTGCTAGAGGATGGCCGGCTCATCGCCAGCATCAAGGGGCAGGCCGGCGTGGTGAACGCGCTTGATGGAAATGGCGTGCATCCGACCGAAACCTATATGCTGGGCTCCAATCTGGTGCGTGGCTTCCAGGCCGGCGGTATCGGGCCGCGGGCAGCATCGGGCGAATCGCTCGGCGCGACGTGGTATGCGGGCGCATCTGCAGAAGTTGAATTCCCCCTGCCGGTCTTGCCGGAGAGTTATGGCCTGCGCGGCGCGGTCTGGGCGGATGTGGGCTATGTGGGCGATGCCTCGACGGCTGTTGCGGTTCCGGTAGCCTCTGGCGCGACCGATCCGCTCAGGGCATCCGTCGGCGCTTCCCTGATCTGGGATTCGCCCTTCGGTCCGCTGCGTGGCGACTTTGCTCACGTCCTCAAGAAGGATTCGGGCGACCGTACGCAGTTCTTCGCCCTAGACTCTGTCAACCTTGCTCTAAGGCTGAAGGCGCGAAGGCAGACGCTGCCTTCGCGCTGCTCGGCGAGCCTCGCGCTCGGACTAACATTGGTTTATACAAGCCGCGGCCGTGCTGCCGCGGCTTGTTTTTTAGCTGACGGACAATGGTCGATCATCGCTTTCATCCCTATGCCGGCCCCAAAACGCTCGCTGACTTGCTTGCGGGTGCCGGCCAGCATGTGGACCTTCCCGAAGGGGCAGGTGCCCTTGTGATCGAAGGCGCAGAAGAGATTGAGCGGGCGGGGCCCGGACATGTGGTGCTGGCAAGCCACAAGCGCTACGCTGAACAACTGGCTGCCTGCAAGGCAAGTGCTGCTGTAGTTGCCCGGACATTGGCCGACGCGGTCCCGGAGGATACGGTGCCCCTTGTGGCTGACGATCCGCAGGCCTTGTTTACCGATATTCTCGACCAGCTTTACCCTGACACCACCAGGGCGTTGCTGCAGGCGACCTGCCAGCCCGGCGCGCGCCCGTGGTTCGAAGCGGGTGTCACTTTGGGACCGAATGCCGTGATCGGTCCCGAAGCAGAGGTCGGCCATGGGACGTTCGTCGGGCCAGGTGCTGTCATTGGCGCCGGGGTGACCATCGGACGAAACTGCCTGATCGGACCTGGGGCGAGCATCGAGTGTGCGCATCTTGGGGACGACGTGGTCATTCATGCGGGTGCCCGGATCGGCACGGAAGGGTTCGGCTGGCTCGACCTTGGCAAGTCCAATCGCAAGGTGCCGCAGCTGGGACGGGTGATCATTCAGGATCGCGTGGAGATCGGTGCCAATTCAACGGTGGATCGTGGCGCTCTGGGCGACACAGTGATTGGCGAAGGCACCAAAATCGATAATCTTGTGCAGATTGGTCACAATTGCCGAATCGGCCGGGATTGCTTGATTGCGGCCACTACCGGCATTTCCGGTTCGACGGTCATCGGCGACAGTGTGTTGATTGGCGGCGGCGTCGGAACGTCGGGCCATTTGACCATCGGCTCGGGCAGCTATGTGCATGGACGGGCTGCCGTGACCAAAGACTGGCCGGAGGGCTCCAAACTTGCGGGGGCTCCCGCGCAGGATATAAAGGAATTCTGGAAGGAGCTGGCAATGCTGCGGCGCCTTGCAAAAGGGGACAGAGCTTGAGTTTGGATGTTGAGGAAAACGAGGGGGCGTGGCCGCGCATTGACCAGCCTGGATCTGGGCGACATTCTCAAGTGCCTGCCGCACCGCTACCCGTTCCTGATGATCGACAAGATCATCGATATCGACGGCGACAACGCGGCTGTCGGTATCAAGAATGTCACCTATAACGAGCCGATCTTTCAGGGCCATTTCCCGGGCAAGTCGGTCTTTCCGGGCGTGCTCATCGTCGAGGGCATGGCGCAGACGGCGGGCGCGATCGTCATCGCTCAGGAAATGCAGGCAGGCCGCAATTTCATCGTCTATATGCTCACGATCGACAAGGCCAAGTTCCGCAAGCCGGCGGTTCCCGGAGACCGGCTCGAATATCACATCCGCAAGATTCATCGCCGCCGCACCGTCGGGCGCTACGAGGCCAAGGCCATCGTGGACGGAGTTGTTGTCGCGGAAGCCGAAATCGGCGCAATGATCACTGAAGAGTGAGCCGGTATTGGCTTCCCAAAATATTCACGCCGCCGCCGAAATCGCTCCGGGAGCGCGGCTCGGCAAAGACGTAAAGATCGGCCCCTTCTGTGCGGTCGGTCCAGACGTGGTGCTTGAAGATGGCGTGGAGCTCATCTCCCATGCCGTGGTCACCGGGCGAACCGAGATCGGACCAGGGACCCGCATATTCCCCTTTGCCTCCGTGGGGCACCAGCCGCAGGACCTCAAATATCATGGTGAGGAGAGCCGGCTGAAGATCGGCAGCAATTGCACGATCCGGGAGAACGTCACCATCAACCCGGGCACCGAAGGCGGGACCATGCTGACGGCGATTGGTGACAATTGCCTGCTCATGGCAGGCGCACACGTCGCCCATGATTGCGAGCTGGGCAACAACGTCATCGTTGCCAATTTCACCGGCATCGCCGGACATTGCACCATTGGCGATTTTGCCACCATTGGCGGCATGGTCGGGCTGCACCAGTTCGTGCGCATCGGCGCCCATGCCTTCATCGGTGCGCAAAGCATGATCGATGCCGATGTCATCCCCTATGGCATGGCTATCGGCAACAGGGCCAAGCTGGCCGGCCTCAACCTGGTAGGGTTGAAACGACGCGGCTTCGACCGCGAAGCGATCCATAGCCTCAGAACAGCCTATCGCATGATCTTTTCGAGCGAGGGTACGCTGCGGGAGCGGGTGGATGACGCCGCAGAGATCTTCAAGAACGAGCCCTTGGTCCAGGACGTGGTGACGTTCATCGCCAATGCCTCTGAACGGGCGATTTGCATGCCGCGCAATGGTAGCCGCGACGAATAGCCGAACGCATGCCTCAGGCGGAGCGGGCGCCCCGGACCTCTTTATTCTCGCCGGCGAGCCCTCCGGTGACATGATCGGCGGCGACCTGCTGAGCCAGCTTGCGGCACGCCAGAGGCTGGAGGTGGCAGGCGTCGGTGGCGAGCAGATGCAGGCGGCAGGTCTATCGTCCCTCTATGATATGGCCGACCTCTCGGTCATGGGCTTTGCCGACGTGCTGTCCAGCTTGCCGAAACTGCTCTGGCGTTTGCATCAGACCGTTCAGGCCATACTCAGGCAGCGGCCAGAGGTTGTGGTTCTGATTGACGCGCAGGTCTTTTCGCACATGATTGCCCGACGGTTGCGCCGGCGCGGGTTCGGCGGTCGTATTCTGCTCTACGTCGCCCCGACTGTCTGGGCATGGCGGCCGCAGCGGGCCGCGCATATCCGGCCTCTTTATGATGAGGTCATGGCGGTCCTGCCATTCGAGCCAAAGGTCATGGCTGATCTGGGCGGTCCGACGACGACCTATGTCGGACATCCCGCGCTTGCTCACTATAGCCGGGACAACTGGTTTACCGGCGAGCGGGGCAGGCTCGCGCTGTTACCCGGCAGCCGCAGCGGCGAACTACGTCGCCACCTGCCATTGATGAAGACTGTCGCCGAAGCTGTCGCTTCTCATGAGGCCGTCTCTGGCTTCGTTCTGCCAACGCTATCGAGCCTGGCGCCAGCTCTTCAAGCTGAAGTCTCCAATTGGTCGGTGCCGGTCGAAGTCGTCAGCGGTGCGGAGGCGCGGGCCACCGTCCTCAAGAGCTCCATCGCAGCGCTCGCCAGCGCCGGCACGGTATCGCTGGAGCTGGCGCTTGCCGGTGTGCCAAGCATCGGAATTTACGTTCCTGACCCGGCGCAGATGCGCGTCTTCGAGCGGGCAGGGCGGCCCAACGTGCTCCTGCCAAACATCGTGCTCGGCGAGCAGGTGGTGCCCGAGATCGTCCCGGGCGAGGATTATGCCCAACGGGCGCTCGCGTCGTTGCGCGGATTGCTTGACGAACCGAAGTTGCGCAACAGGCAGCGGGAGGGCTTCATCCGGCTCGCCGAGTTGATGCAGAACGGGGTGCCAGGGCACAAAAAAAAGGACGCGGCGGACCGCGTCCTTTTTCATCTCAATACTTAGCGCGCGGTTCAGCGCTTGCTGATTGGCGCATAGTCGCGGTTCGTCGCGCCGCAATAAAGCTGGCGCGGGCGGCCGATCTTCTTTTGCGGATCGGCGATCATTTCCTTCCACTGTGCGATCCAGCCAACGGTCCGGGCCACGGCGAAGATTGCGGTGAACATGGAGGTTGGGAAACCCATAGCGTCCAGGATGATGCCGGAATAGAAGTCGACATTGGGGTAAAGCTTGCGCTGTACGAAATAGTCGTCCTCGAGTGCGATCTTTTCCAGCTCTTGTGCCACCTGCAGGGTGGGGTTGTCCTCGACGCCGAGCAGGTCGAGCACTTCCTTTGCGGTCTCCTGCATCACCTTGGCGCGCGGATCGTAGTTCTTGTAGACGCGGTGCCCGAAGCCCATCAGGCGGAAAGGATCGTTCTTGTCCTTGGCGCGGGCGACGAATTCGGGGATGCGGTCCGGCGTGCCGATCTGGCGCAGCATGTTGAGCGCAGCTTCATTCGCGCCGCCATGCGCCGGTCCCCAGAGGCAGGCCACGCCTGCGGCAATGCAGGCGAACGGATTTGCGTCCGAAGAGCCAGCGAGCCTGACCGTCGAGGTCGAGGCGTTCTGCTCATGATCGGCATGAAGGGTGAAGATGCGGTCCATGGCACGCGCCAGGATCGGATTGACCTCATAGGGTTCCGCCGGCACCGAAAAGCACATGTGCAGGAAGTTGGCCGCGTAATCGAGATCGTTGCGCGGATAGACGAAGGGCTGACCGACCGAATATTTATAGGCCATCGCGGCGATCGTCGGCATTTTGGCGATCATGCGGATGGAGGCGATCTCGCGCTGGTCCTGATCACCGATATCGGTGGAGTCGTGGTAAAATGCGGCCATCGCGCCGACCACTCCGCACATCACCGCCATGGGGTGCGCGTCGCGCCTGAAGCCCCGGTAGAAATAGTGCATCTGTTCATGCACCATGGTGTGCCTGGTGACGAGGTCTTCGAAGCCAGCGAGCTCCGCCTTGTCCGGCAGCTCGCCATAGAGCAGTAGGTAGCAGACTTCGAGATAGTGGCTTTCCGCGGCTAGCTGGTCGATCGGATAGCCGCGATAGAGCAGCTCGCCTTCGTCTCCGTCGATATAGGTGATGGAGCTGTCGCAGGCGGCCGTCGAGGTGAAGCCGGGGTCGTAGGTGAACATGCCGGTCTTGGCGTAAAGGCTGCGGATATCGATCACATCCGGGCCGGTGGTTCCTTCCATTATAGGAAACTCGAAGGTCTCGCCGCCGATAGAAAGTTTCGCAGTCTCTTCCGCCATATCGATGTCTCCAAATTTCGATTGCGCCAGCGCGTGCCAGCGGGACGCGCGGCGTACTGAACCGATCCAAGATAGGGGCACTCGGTACCCGAAAACTGCTGCCCGCGCAATGTAGCGGCCGGCAGGTTGAGCCGTACGGCTGCTCGAGGCGACTATGCAGACAGAGCCTGATCGCCGATGCGCGCAAGGCTTTCTTCCCGGCCGATCAACTCCATCACCTCGAAGACGCCGGGGGAGACAGTGCGGCCGGTCAAGGCTGCCCGCAAGGGTTGAGCAACCTTACCGAGCTTCAATTCCCTTTCTTCGGCAAAGCTGCGCACCCGGTCGCTGATGGCGTCCGTTGACCAGTCGCTCAGCGCAGTCAGGGCAGTAGCCACTTCCCGCAGCATGCGCCGGTTGTCGTCACTGAGCTGCTTGGTGGCGGCCTCATCGATCGGCAGCGGACGCTCCACATAGATGAACTGGGCGAGGTCGATGAGATCGAGCACCGTCTTGGCCCGCGGCTGCAATTCCGGCAACGCCCGGAGCACCAGATCCCGGTTCTCCGACAGTCCCACGAAGTCCACCGGCCGTCCGGTTTCCGAGGCCGTCGCCACCATCACCTCGAAAAGATCCTCCGGCATGCGCCTCGCGGATGTAATGGCCGTTGAGGTTCTCCAACTTGGCGAAATCGAAGCGCGATGCGCCCTTGTTCAGACCGTCGAGGTCGAACCACTCGACCATTTGTTCGGTCGAGAAAATCTCGTCGTCGCCATGCGCCCAACCCAGCCGCGCCAGATAATTGCGCAGCGCTGGGGGCAGATAACCCATCTTGCGGTAGGCATCGACGCCCATTGCGCCGTGGCGTTTGGAAAGCTTGGCGCCATCGGGGCCATGGATCAGCGGAATATGCGCCATTTCGGGCACGTCCCAACCCATGGCGTTGTAGATGACGATCTGCCGGGCGGCATTGGTCAGATGGTCGTCGCCGCGGATGATGTGGGTGACGCCCATGTCGTGATCGTCGACAACCACCGCCAGCATGTAGACGGGGCTGCCGTCAGACCGCAGGATCACGAAATCGTCGAGGTTCTCGGTCTTGAACACGACCCGTCCCTGCACATGGTCCTGAACGACGATTTCGCCCGTCTGCGGCGTCTTGATGCGGATCACCGGAGCGACACCCTCCGGTGCCTCGGACGGATCCCGGTCGCGCCAGCGCCCGTCATAGCGCGGCGGACGGCCTTCCGCCCGTGCCTTCTCGCGCATTTCATCCAGTTCTTGCGGGCTCGAATAGCATTTGTAGGCGTGGCCCGACGCCAGCAGCTGCCGCGCAATTTCCGCATGACGCGCGGCACGCGAATACTGGGAGATCGGATCGCCCTCCCAGGTTAGCCCGAGCCAGCTTAGTCCATCCAGCAGGGCGCGCGTGGCCGCCTCGGTCGAACGTTCCCGATCGGTGTCCTCGATGCGCAGCAACATCTTGCCGCCCGTCTTCTGGGCATAGACCCAGTTGAACAAGGCGGTTCGGGCGCCACCGATATGCAGATATCCGGTGGGTGAGGGCGCGAAACGGGTGATGACGGGTCTGGTCATGGACGAGGACTGCACTTGGTTTTGGAACGGGAGCGTGTGTAGCATAGGCGAGACCAAGCGCAAGGTGCATCGGCGTTGAGCGATCATACCGCAACCCAAGGGAGCTCCGGGGCTTTCGGGAGAAACCGGCGCCCGGTGGGCCGGTGGTCCTCTCCCGACGGCTTGCCTGGCCGCTTCCTGTCACCGCGCCGGACGCTCGCTCGCAGCATCGCCGAGGCGCTGGAGGCGCGGCGGCTGTTCGTTCTATTGCCTTTTGCCATCATCGGCGGCCTCTTGACGTACCGCGCTGCCGCGTTCGAGCCCGACCTGCGCCTGGTTCTCGTCGCCGGAATGGTTGTCGCGGCCCTTTTCGCATGGTCCTTGGCCCGCAACGCGTCATACCGGCTGTGGGGACTGGTCCTGGCTTTCTGCCTAGGCTTTGCGCTTCTTGGAATACACGGAGCGCTGTTCGGCACACCCATGCTCTATGGCAGCGTGTTCGGCAGCTATCGCGCTAAAGTCGTTGATGTCCTCTCCGGCAGCCCGGAAGCGCAACGTATTATTATCGGCAGTCTTGAACCGTTAGCGGATGCACCGCACCTGCCGATCCGCAAGGCGCGGCTGTTCGTACGCAATGGCCCCGAGCTGCACGCAGGCGACACCATCGAGGCGGCCATGCGTCTCGCCAAAGTGCCCGGGCCGGCGACGGTCGGAGGTTTCGATTCCCAATTTCATGCCTTTTTTGATGGCATCGGCGCCTATGGCAACACCACCGGCCGCCCTGAAGTCGTCTCGGCTGGAGGCTGGTCAGCCCTTGGCTTCGACAGGGTCAGGCGCGCTATCGGCGCGCGGATCGACGCGGCGCTGGATCAGCCCGAGCGCGGCATCGCCCGGGCCGTGATCATCGGCGATCAGAGCCAGGTTGACGACGGGGCGCGCGCCACCATGGCTGCCGCCGGACTTGCTCACGTCCTCGCAATATCCGGCCTGCACCTGACCCTCGTCGCTGGTGGCATCTTCGCGGCCATACGGATATTGCTGTCGCTTTCATACGGCGCGGCGCAGTCCTGGCCGGTCAAGAAGATCGCGGCGCTGACCGGAATGGCTGTAGCGCTCATTTATTTGGGGCTGTCAGGGGCCGGTGTGTCGGCGGTGCGTGCGACGATCATGCTGCTTCTGGTCTTCGGCGCCGTTCTGGTCGGACGCCGGGCGCTGACCATGCGCAATGTTGCGTTGGCGGCGCTGTTCCTGCTGGTTTTCGATCCCGCCAGTCTCTTTCGGCCGGGCTTTCAGCTCTCCTTTTCCGCGGTCGCGGCTCTGGTCGCCGTCTACGAGATGGCTGGCCGGCGCGAGGAGGCCGACATCGGCTGGGCCGGACGGGCCTGGCGCTTTGTCACCGGGATGGCGCTGACCAGCTTTGTTGCGGGGTTGGCGACGGCACTTTTTGCGGCTTACCATTTTCAGCAGACCGCGCCATTGGGCGTGATCGGCAACATTCTCGCGCTGCCGCTGGTTGGCTTCGTGATGCTGCCGAGCGCCGTCATCGCCGTATTTCTTATGCCGCTTGGGTTTGAACAGCCCTTTCTTTGGGCGATGGGAGACGCGATCGCCTGGGTGCTGGCGATTGCACATTGGGTGGCAGCCCTGAGCAGCGGCCTCGACTATGCGCCTTTGTTGCGCCCGAAAGCGCTGGCTGTCGGGCTCGCAGCTCTGGCGTGGTTCGTGTTTCTGACCGACCGCTGGCGCTTTCTCGGCCCAGCCTTGGTCCTGCCACTCGTGCTATTGTTCTGTCTGGACGCACCGCCTGATGTGCTCATTTCAGATTCAACGCAGGCTGTTGCCTTGCGCACCGATCAGGGCATGGCGCTGCTGACCGGGCGCACCGGCAGCTTCATAACAGATGTGTGGAGCGAGACCTATGGAGAGCCGATCGCCCAAGGCGACGCCGGATATGGCTGCGACGAACTGGGCTGCGTGGGCGCGCTGCCAAATGGCGCCGAAATCTCTGTGCTCAAAAGTCCGGCGGCATTTGCCGAGGACTGCCGGTCGAGCGCCCTCGTCGTGGCGCGGGTATCCGCGCCCGATGCCTGTCGGGATATAACGCAGGTGATCGATCCCGAAGATCTCGAGACTGGGGGCGTGCACTGGCTGCGTTGGAATGCTGAGCGGAAGCGTTTTGAAGTTCGGGCAGCTATCACCGACGTCAATCGGCCCTGGCGTACCTCCCGTCCCTGACGGCCGGCCTCAATTCACAGCAGTACAGGTGTCTCGGGCTGGCCAGCGACGCCCGGGTCGAGCACAAAAACCGACCCGGCATGCGGTTGAGAGGCAAGAGCTTCTGCGCTCAGCCCCTGCTTTGCCGAGGTGATATAGAGCGTCTTGAGGTCCGGGCCGCCGAAACACGGGCAGGTGGGCTGGCTGACGGGCAGGGCGATCTGCCGGTCGATCTTGCCGTCGGGCGTATAGCGCGTGATGCGGCCATTGCCGTGCTCGGCATTCCAGAGGCACCCCTCGACATCGACAACTGCGCCGTCCGGAACGCCGCCCCCATCGACCTTGTCGACGAAAATCTCCCAGTCACCAACCGGCATGCCGGTCTCGGGGTCTAGGGCCACCTTGAGGATCTGCCGGGTTGGGGAATCGGTGAAATAAGCCGTTTTGCCGTCGGGCGAAAAGGACGTCGCGTTGGGAATGCCGACGCCGCTGCGGATCGTCGTCAGCTTTCCCTTGCGGTAGTGATAGACGTTTCCGTTCTGGCCCTTGCCGGTCTTGTCCATGGTGCCGATCCACCAGGCGCCCTGCGGCGACACCCGGCTGTCATTGCCGCGGGTGCGCGGGTCGTCCGCCTCGATCGGCAAGAATTCGGTGCGCTCATCCGTGTCGATATTCAGGTCGACGAGCCCCGTGGCCGTCAGGATCGCCAGCCTCTTGGCATCGATCAGCGCCGCGGCCGCCACAGGCTGGTTGAACTGATAGGTTTTGATCAGCTTCCCCGAAACATCCGCGCACAGCAGCAGGCCCGGCGTGATGTCGCACCAGAAGAGTTGCTGGCGCGCTTCATGCCAGAAAGGACCTTCGCCAAGGACGTTGCGGCTGTCGATGAAGAGTTCAGGCGTCAGGCTCATTTGTTCTCCAGCTTGTCATAGGCTGTGACGGCAGCGTGCGCGGCCGTGGCCACCTCGTCAACCGCGCGACCGGGTTTGTAGAGAAAGCTGCCGAGCCCGAACCCGGCGCAGCCGGCGGCGCGGTACTGATCGAAATTGTCGGGTCTGGCGCCACCGACGGCGTAAAGCGGCATGTCGGGCGGCAGCACCGCCTTCATCGCCGCAATGCCTTGCGGCCCGAGAATTTCGGCCGGAAAGAATTTCAGCCCGTCGGCTCCGGCACGAATGGCGCGGAAGGCTTCGCTCGGCGAAAAAACGCCGGGATAGCTCTCCATCTGCAGTGCGCGGGTCAAGCTTATGACGGGTTCGTTGCAGTCGGGGGAGACCACGAACATTGCCCCGGCGTCGGCAACCGACTTCACGTCGCCCTCGGAAAGAACCGTGCCGGCGCCAATCATGGCATCGGTTCCGAAGGCTTTCGCCGCACGGGCGATGCTGTCGAACACGCGAGGTGAATTGAGTGGCACCTCGATGTAGAAGATGCCCGCCTCGATCAGGCAGCCAACGATGCCGTCGACCTCTTCGGGCGTGATGCCGCGGAGAATAGCGATGAGGCGGCGATGCTCAGACATGCGAAATCTGCTTTCTGGCGGCCTTCAAGCCGTCAAGTGTTGCCGAACTTGCGTCGATGACATCCGTTCTGGCGCCCAGATGCTCCAGCGCCCGGACGTAGAGAGTGGAGAGATTTCCCGCACCGATCACGACTACCGGGGATGGGGTGAGCCATGAACGGTAGCCGCCAACCTCCGCGCCGATCAACAGCCCCGATAGATATCCGGCGCACCAGCCGCTGGACCGATCGGATAAGAGACTGGCCGAGCGCGTCTTGAACAGGAGTGAGGTCAACCGCTCTGGCGCCTCGATGCCGGCGGACATCCCGGCGGCAAATCCAGCCTCCCTGTCGGTGTCATCCAGAGGCTCGGTCAGGGAGTGCCGCAGCACAGATTGCTTGGACAATATCGAATAGAGTTCGCCGGTCATGGCGGTGGAGAACCGCTCGACCCCACCGTCCTGCAGATCGACCCATTTCGCATGCGTACCCGGCATGCAGACGAGGCCTGAAAAGCCAGGCCGCTGCACGCTCAGCCCCAGAAGCTGGGTTTCCTCTCCGCGCATGACGTCTTCGCTTCCCGTCGCCCGCTGGCAGAGTCCGGGCAGGATGCTGACCGAGAACCGGGAATTGGCCATGGCGGGGCGCACAGACTTATCGCCCAAATGGTCGAGTCGGGCGGGCACCTCCAGATAGGGCGCTTCAAGCCAACCCTGACGCGCGCCGGCCATGCCGCAGACAACGACGTCGACCGGGCCCTCCGCGTCGATATCTATTGGCGAAAGCTCGGCGAGCACGCTGGCATATTGGTCCCGCTTCAATTGCCCCATGCCCCGATCGGCACTCGTGGACCAAAGCGTCTCTCCCGAGCTGCCTATGTGCCAGAGCCGCAGATTGGACGTGCCCCAGTCTACCGCCAACCATTCCGTCTTGCTGTTCAAACCATTCTCCTCAAATCGGCTGATATGTCGCGGGCACCCGGCACGAAAGTCAAGTGGATCAATGGGCTGCAGGTTCTCGGAGGTCGAAATTCGACGCGGCCTGAAACATAATACTTTTGACCGACCCTCTATGAGCCGCTATTACACCGGCAAGCCATGAGCGGCTTCACGAGGAGGATTCAAGATGAGCGGCAAGGCAGCAAATGGCGCCGGCCAGAACGGAACAGGCGGGCGCAAGCTGAGGTCGCGCGCCTGGTTCGACAACCCCAGCAATCCGGACATGACAGCGCTCTATCTGGAGCGCTATCTCAATTTCGGCCTCAGCCGAGAGGAATTGCAATCCGGCAAGCCGATCATCGGGATCGCCCAGACGGGTTCGGATCTGTCGCCCTGCAACCGTCACCACATCGAACTGGCCAAGCGCGTGCGCGAAGGCATCCGCGAGGCGGGCGGTATCGCCCTCGAATTCCCCGTGCATCCGATCCAGGAGACGGGCAAGCGTCCGACAGCCGGGCTTGACCGTAACCTTGCCTATCTGAGCCTGGTCGAGGTGCTCTATGGCTATCCGCTCGATGGCGTGGTTCTGACCATTGGCTGCGACAAGACCACACCGGCCATGCTCATGGGCGCCGCGACGGTCAACATTCCGGCGATAGCGTTGTCTGTGGGCCCGATGCTCAACGGCTGGTTCCGCGGAGAACGTACCGGCTCGGGCACCATCGTGTGGAAGGCCCGCCAGATGATGGCCAAGGGCGAACTCGATTATGAGGGCTTTATCGACCTTGTGGCGTCGTCCGCTCCCTCGACCGGCTATTGCAACACCATGGGCACGGCGACCACGATGAATTCGCTGGCCGAGGCGCTGGGCATGCAGCTTCCGGGCTCCGCCGCCATCCCGGCGCCCTACCGTGACCGCGCCGAAATGGCCTATCGCACCGGCATGCGGATTGTCGACATGGTGGCCGAGGATCTCAAGCCGTCCGACATCCTGACGCCTGACAACTTCCATAATGCCATCGTCGTCAATTCCGCCATTGGCGGGTCGACCAACGCCCCCATCCATATCAATGCCATCGCCCGCCATATCGGGGTCAAGCTCGACATCAAGGAATGGGAGACGCGAGGGCACAAGGTGCCGCTGCTGGTCAATCTGCAGCCGGCGGGCGAATATCTTGGCGAGGACTATTATCATGCCGGCGGCGTGCCGGCCGTGGTCAACCAGCTCATGGAACAGGGGCTGATTGCCGAGAACGCGCCTACCGTGAACGGCAAGACCATCGGCGAGAACTGCCGTGGCGTGAAGATCGCCGATGAAAACGTCATCCGGCCCTTCAACTTCCCGCTGATGAAGGACGCCGGCTTCCTGGTTTTGTCCGGCAATCTGTTCGACAGCGCCATCATGAAATCCTCTGTGATCTCCGAGGAATTCCGCCAGCGCTATTTGTCGAACCCCGACGACCCGGAAGCCTTTGAGGGGCGAGCGATCGTCTTTGACGGGCCGGAGGACTATCACGCCCGCATCGACGATCCCGAACTCGATATCGATGAACACTGCATCCTGTTCATGCGCGGCGCTGGCCCCATCGGCTATCCCGGTGCTGCCGAAGTGGTCAACATGCGGCCTCCTGCCTATCTCATCAAGAAGGGCGTGAGCTCGCTGGCCTGTGTCGGCGATGGCCGTCAGTCCGGCACCTCCGGTTCTCCCTCCATTCTCAATGCCTCGCCCGAAGCTGCGGCAGGTGGCGGACTGGCCGTGCTCAGAACCGGCGACCGGGTGCGCATCGATCTCAAGACCAGCACCGCCAATGTGCTGCTGTCCGATGCCGAAATGGCCGAGCGCCGAGCTGCCCTCCAAAAAGACGGCGGCTACAAATTCCCTGCGCATCAAACGCCCTGGCAGGAAATCCAGCGTGCTGTCACGGACCAGCTCGGCGATGGCGCCGTCCTCAAGCCTGCCGTCGATTATCAGCGCATTGCACAGACCCGGGGATTACCCAGGGACAACCATTAGAGGCGACGGGGCGACAGGAATGGTGAAGGGCCGGATGCTGTCCGGCCCTTTTTTCCTGATCAGAAGCCCCGTTGATCTGGGTCATGGGGCAAGATGGCGCCCAGTGCTTTCTTGAAAGCCCGTGATGCACGCGCCATGTCTTTATCAGGCAGATCGCCCAAGGAGACCGCCATGACCGACGAACACAAGGATCAACGCCGCCGTTTCACCGAAGAGATCGAAGTTGCCGGCAAGCAGCTCGTCGATTTTGTCACCAAGCTTGTGGCCGAAGGCAATGTGCGAAAGCTCAGGGTGTCCTCGGAGAATGGCGACATCAATATCGAGGTCCCCTTGACGGCCGGAGCGGCACTGGGCGGAGTGCTGGCATTGGGAGCCCCTGCGCTCGCCATTCTGGGCGTGCTGGCAGGCCTTCTGGCCAAGGTCAAGGTGGAAGTCGTGCGGGACGTGCCCGCGGACGCCGCGCCGGACAAGCAGCCCGAGCACGGCGACGCCTGAGGCGCAGAGCGGCATTCCGGTCTTGCCGGAACGCCGCTGTCGTGGGCTTAGTAGCTCTGCGGTCCAGCCGGCTTGTTGTCGACGATCTGCTCGATGCGGTCGATCAGGTCCGGGGTCATCTTGTCCCGGTGGTCGAGCGCCGACAGATTGTCCTTGAGTTGGCTTTCGCGCGAAGCGCCGAGAATGACCGTCGAGACGTTGGGGTTGTTCAGGCACCACAGCAGGGACATGTGGTGGATCGGCATTCCCGCTTCGTCGGCCAGCTTGGCCAGCTTCCGGACCTTGTCGAGCCGCTTCTGGCCTTCTTCGCTCTCATAGGTCCGCTTCAGCCATTCATAGCCGGGCAGGTTGAAGCGGCTGTCCTCCGGGATGCCGTCATTGTACTTGCCCGTCAGAAGACCGGAGGCGAGGGGAGACCAGATCGTGGTACCGAGCCCGAACAGATCGTAGAGCGGGAGATAGTCGCCCTCGACCTTCTGGCGGGCGAAGAGATTGTATTGCGGCTGCTCCATGGTCGGCGGCGTCAGATTGTACTGGCGCGCAACGGCATAGGCTTCCGTCAACTGCTGGGCCGTCCATTCCGAGGTGCCCCAATAGGCGATCTTGCCCTGGGTGATCAGGTCGTGCATGGCCCGAACGGTTTCCTCGATGGGCGTTTCGAGATCGGGGCGGTGACAGAAATAGAGATCGAGATAATCGACCTGCAGGCGCTTGAGCCCGGCATGGCAGGCATCCATGATGTGCTTGCGGCTGAGACCGCGGTTCATTGGCCCGTCGCCGCCGAAAAATACCTTTGTGGAGACGGCATAGGTCTGGCGGTCCCAACCCATGCGCTTGATGGCCTCGCCCATGACCTCTTCGGCCGTGCCGCGTTCGTAGCCTTCGGCGTTGTCGAAGAAATTGACGCCGGCATCATAGGCTGTGCCGAGCAGGGAGCAGGCGGCATCGACGTCCACCTGTTTGCCGAAGGTGACCCATGCGCCGAATGAGAATTCGCTGACCTTGAGACCAGATTTGCCTAAACGTCGGTATTGCACGCGTTTTCCAATCTTGTGTTGTGTAACGGATGTGCCGGATTTGAGCTGGCGCGACACCGGGCCAGAGGAGGGACGCCTATTTTGCTGATCTTTGAGCCGGATTGCAAATCGCCATGACTGAGCAGACGCCGGACCGGCGAGACAAGGACGCGACGCGGATGGAGCGCCAGTTCGCCAGGCTGGAACGCTCCATCCCCAAGCCGCTTGCGCGCTCCCTGCATTGGCTGCGCCAGCCGGCGGTGCGGCTGGTGCGCATTCCGCTTGGCATACTGCTGGTGCTGGGCGGAATCTTCAGCATCCTGCCGGTTCTTGGCATCTGGATGCTGCCGCTCGGCCTGTTGCTGCTGGCGATCGATGTCGTGCCGCTCAGGCGCCCGGTCAGCCGGTTTCTGATCTGGGCGTCCCGGCGCTGGACGCTGTGGCGCCGGGGCAAACCGCGCTGATGCAATTGCGGGACGGCGGGGTGACCCCCAAACCCGCCGTCCCGCCTATAAGGGCTGCCGCGCGCCCTAAACGATGGCTGAGAGCAGCACCATGGTGCCGCCCAAAAGAATACTGAACATGGCGAGCCGGCCTGCCATGCCCGCCCAGGCGACCATCAGGTAGCGTGGCGGCCGCGGCGGGTGCATAACGGATTGGACCGCCTGCTGCACGTCCGACCAGCCAAGTTCCTTCTTTGCCGGCTTGACCCCGAAGACGAACTCGACCGCCCATGCGCCCCAGCCCTTTTGGCCAGAACGCCAGACCTGCGCCGCATTTTCCAGCATCTTCGGCAGCCTCACGGCCGTCGCTTCGCCCGCAGCCTGCTGCGTTGCGAAGAACCCTCTCGTCTCACCCAAACCTTGGTACATCACCGCCCCGATAGCCAATGCCGTTTTCGTCCCCAACAGGGGCATCTAAGGCCAGGGCTGGAGCCTTAACAATGGCACCTGTGGACAACCGGAACGGGGCTGCCTCGGTAGCCTCGGGGCAAGCCTTCAGCGGTGGAATGCGGGAAAAAACGTGCTCAATCAAATACGTGCTCGAAGATGCCGCCGCGTAACGCCACGACACTTCAATTGCGGGGACGCGGATGCGGCAAAATATTGCCCTCAATGAGCGCACAAAGGCCCCAGTTTGGCAAACGAATCCACTTTCGGCTGGAACCAAATCGTTGATAGCCAGGGGTGTGAGGTGGCTTGCCTCGGCGCACGCCAAAAGTTCCCTTCGTCTCTGGAGCGAAGGGTTGAGCGGGCATGGGGCGCGCATCACCTCGATGCCGGTGGTGTTCGTGGCGCAAGGCCACCCGGCGAAATGTGTGAGGCTCACGCGCCCCATGCATCCGGGATTTAAGGCCGGACCAGGAGGAATTTCGGAAGGGGGCTGAGCTGACCGCGCCGCCCGTTACCGACGTCCGCAGAGTCACCCGACACGGCCCGGCGAACAGGTACCGGAACGCTCTTCTCCCATCCGCGCGCCGTCTTCCTTCAGGAAGGAAGGCAGCGGCCTCTGGTTTCAGCCAAGGACGCGGCGACCCGCACCCTTCACCGGTGGTTTGCGCCGCGCTCGTGTGCACAGCCGCTCTGGTGCAAACCATGAGCCAAGGATAGGCAGGTTTTGGAGGGGCGGGGATAAATGAATGCGCCTGGATAGCCTTGCCCAACCGGCCGCACAGCAGCCGTTCTCCGCCTTCATCGTCAGCTCCGGCTGCCGTCATGCATTCTTCATAAGTCCGTCATGAAGCCGTAACTGCCGCTTCATACCTCAGCCGTCGGGGAGAGCGCCCGCTCGGGCGCGCAGCCACTGGACGCATGATCAGGCAAAAAGGCCGCTGACTCCCGATCTGCAAAATAGGGGAACATCATGAAACGCACTCTTCTTTCGACCAGTTCGGCCTCGGCGCTGGCAGTCGCCGCCGCTTTTTGTGTCACCGTTTCCGCCGCGCAGGCGCAGGACCCTGTCGCCCAGTCGCGCGAGGACGCGCTGGCCAAGACGTCCGTCTATCGCGTCGGCTACCCGGTGGAAGTCGCCATCGAGTCCGGCACCGGCCTCGGCGACCAGGCCTTCGCTGCCAATGCCAAGGCGTCCAAGCACTATTCCATGGGCCGGCTGGCCTGGGAACTCGCCTATGTGATGCCCGATTCCAAGACCGTCTATGCAGGTGACGACGGCACCAATCGCGGCATGTTCCACTTCGTTGCCGACACCGCCGAGGATCTGACCTCCGGCGAGCTGTTCGCGGCCAAGCTGAAGCAGAAGAGCGAAGCCGGCGCGCCCAACGGCACCTTCGACATCGAGTGGATTTCGCTCGGCCATGCCAGCGACGATGAGATCGATGCGGCGATTTCCAAGGGCATCCAGTTCTCCGATATTTTCGAGACCGCCGATGTGACCGACGGGTCCTGTGCCGATGGCTTCACCGCCGTGGAAGGCGAGGCGGGCCCCGAATGCCTCAAGCTCAAGACCGAGAACAGCCTCGGCATGAGCGCAAACGAGATCGAGACGGTCGCCTCGCGCATCGAAACGCTGCGTTATGCCGCCATGAAGGGCGCGACGACCGAATTCCGCAAATTCGAGGGCATCACCTTCGACAAGAGCCGCTCCAAGCTCTACATGTCGATCTCCGAAGTCGGCAAAGGCATGAGCGGCAAGCCAACGCTCAAAGATGTGTCCGACGACATCAATGTCGCGGCCAACAAATGCGGCGCCGTCTATCAGCTCAGCGTCGACGACAACATGGTCACCACCGACATGGAAGTGCTGGTCGCCGGCGGACCCTACGACAGCAATGCAACGGTCAACGCGTGCGATATCAATAACATCGCCAGCCCGGACAATGTGGTGATGGGGCCGACCAACGACATCCTGTTCATCGGCGAAGACACCGACCTGCATCAGAACGACGTGGTGTGGGCCTACAATCTTGCCGACAAGTCGCTGACCCGCGTGTTCACCACGCCCTATGGGTCGGAAACGACCTCGCCCTTCTACTATTCCAACATCAGTGACGACTACGATTACATGATGACCGTGGTGCAGCACCCCTATGGGGAGAGCGACCAGGACATGGCGATGTCACCTGCCGATACGCGGGCCTATATCGGCTATGTGATCTTTCCAAAAAAGATCAAGGCCGATGACGAGATCGCCTTTGCACCCCTGCCGGTGGCCACGACCGACGAACAAAAGCGCGAAGCGGCGTTTACGCCGGCAATGACGGTCAATGGCGACATCGTTCCGCTGAGCGGCTACAACGACATTGTTCCGTTCCGGCGACAAGGTCGGAGATACGGTGTTCGGCCAGGCGATCAACATCAACGGCGAACCGATGCTCGACTATTCGGCCCAGGATTTGCCTGAGGGCGTTTCCACCTCGCCCGACCACTCCTCGCTGATCCGCACCAAGGACGGCCAGCTCTATACCATCACCCAGTTCGAGGAAGGCACGGGCACGATGTATATTTCGAGCCTCGACATCGACAAGGCCTCGGGCAAGCTGATGGTCACCGGCAGCAAGCCGGTCGATCTGTCCACAACCTATGGCGGCTACACCTTCTGCGCCGGCATGCCGACGGCATGGGGCACGCATCTGGGCGGGGAGGAATATCCAACCGATGCCCGCTCCTTCGAAGCCAATAACGGCGTCGAAAAGTATTTCGACCCCTATCTGGAATATTTCGGATTCAATCCGCAGGCGTTGTGAGGCGCTCCACGGTGGCGAAACGGGCTATGCCCTGATTGTGGAATCCACCGCTTCGGCGGTGGATTCTTTTAAGCTGGTCGACGCGCGCCGGGGCGGCAGCGATCTTCTCGCCGGGATGGCCGCGAGCCCTCGACTGGTTATACTCGACCGCGGGGAAAAGGGCGCGATCGTAAATGACAGACTCACAGGCAAGGTTCTGGGACCGGATCGCCAAGAAATATGCGACCAGGCCGGTGCCGGACGAGGCGATCTATCAAACCAAGCTCGAGGCGACGCGGCGCTATCTGCGGCCGGGCATGAAAGTGCTCGAGTTTGGCTGCGGTACCGGCACGACCGCGCTCAAACATGCGCCTCTGGTGGGCCAGGTCGATGCGATCGATTTTTCGGAAAGGATGATCGAGATCTGTCGCAGCAAGGCCGAGGCGGCTGGGGCGACGAATGTCAGCTTCAGGCAGGCAGGGATCGATACGTTCGAGGCACCCGCACGAAGCTATGACGTGGTTCTGGGACTCAACGTGCTGCATCTCATGCGCGACAAGGACGCGGTGAACGCCAAGGTTTTCCGCATGCTCAAGCCCGGCGGCGCCTATGTGACCAGCACGGCCTGCCTGGGGGACAATGTGGCGTTTTTCAAGTACATCGCACCGCTGGGCCGAAGCGTAGGCCTGCTGCCCCATCTGGACGTGATGACCAAGAAGGAGCTGATCGCAAGCCTCAACGAGGCCGGCTTTGTCATCGACCATGACTGGGCGCCGAAGAAGGGGCAGGCCTTCCTCGTGGCGCTGAAGGCGGCGTGAGGCGGGGCGGAACGGCCGCAAAGCCCGTTCCACCAGAAGCGTCAGGATTTTGTGATCAGGTTTCTGATCTTGTGTTCCGCCGATTTCTTGTCCTCGCCGTAATCGATGGTGCCCTCGAATTCACCATTATCACCGACCAGAAAGACCGTGGCAGTGTGGTTCATGGTGTAGTCGCCATCGCTGGTCGGAACTTTTTCAGCATAGATGTGCCAGGCCTTTATGATCTTGTCGATTTCGGCGCGTGAGCCGGTGACGCCGACCATGCGGTCGGACACCCAGGACACGTAGCCGTGCATGACATCGGGCGTATCGCGTTCCGGATCGACGGAGACGAAATAGCCCTTGAGGTTTTTGGCGTCATCTCCAAGGTCCCGAAACCAGACCTGCATCTCCGCCATGGTCGTGGGGCAGACATCCGGGCAATGGGTGTACCCGAAGAACAAGAGCGAGGGATGACCCTTGAGCATGGACTGATCGAGCGGCGCACCGGTCTGGTCGACGAGGGAATAGCTTCCCCCGCCGATGCCGCCTGAAGTCGGTTCCGACTGCGCGCGATAGAAATAGAGCACGCAGGCGCCAAGACCGCACGCGATCAGCAGCCCCCACAGGACGAAGGCCAGTTTGCGCATAGAGCTAACCGCCATGGGACATATCCATGCCGCCCATGCCGGCATCCAGCGCGCCCGGATCGCGGATGCCAATATCGAGGGTGACGGTCCCCGCTTTCTGGAAGTTCAGAGTGACCGGCACGGTCGAACCTTCCTTGAGCTGGTGGCTGAGCTGCATGAGCATGATGTGGAACCCGCCCGGCTTCAGCGTAACGGTTTCTCCGGCTGGAATGGGGATGCCGCCTTTCATCTCCTTCATCTTCATCACGCCGTTCTCGACGCTCATATTGTGCAGTTGCACCGCACCGGCGGCCGGCGAGGCGGCCGAGACCAGCGTGTCGTCTTCGGAACCATTGTTGGTGATGGTGAGATAGGCCGCGCCGACCGGCGCGTTGGGCAGGGTGGCGCGGGCAAAGCTGGAGCTGAGCGTAAGATCGCCAAGGATGACGGTTGGACTGGCCGAGCCTGTCGATTGCACAGAAGAACTGCCCTCGGCGAGCGCAGGCAGGGCGGCTGAAAGGGTCATGTATGCGAGCGCGGCCGCAAAGGCGGTGCGCATGAAAACGCGGTTCATGTTTGAACTCCGGAATTTGATCTGTGTGATGTGCGGCAGGGCCGCCGCGAAGGTCAGATCAGGACCGGAGGCGCACGCGGGTGATAGGTTTGGGCGGACTCGGAAGAGCGCAGAGCGTCACGATGTATGCCGAAGACGACACGTGTGACGGTGCCGAACGCCACTTCGGCCACGCAGGGTGGCGGCGGCAGAATTGCAGCATTGGAGCGGCAAGCGTGGCAGGGGCCGTGGACGGGATGATTGTCGCCTGGGCCGCCGCCTCCACAAAAGCTGGGCACGAAGTCGAGGCCGGCCGCGGCAATGGGAGCGCCGGAGGCGGGCAGGGCCGTGGGCGGGCCGCCATAAAAGAACAGCACCAGCGCCAACACCGTCAGCGCCGAAACCAGATCCCGTCGTAAAACTCTGAGAGCCTGCTGCATGCACCCTCCGTGCGGGCAGCAATAGCCGGGCCGAGCGCACTTTGTCATGTGGCATTTGTACACAACAGGATCGGATGGCGCGGAGGCGCGCGCTTGCAAAAGGCCGTAATTGGCTTTTAGGGGCAGAACCGGGTGCCGTCCCGCGCCGGCGCGGGACGAGGCGTAGGGTCAGGGCTTGAGCTTGGCGACATCAGAAGCATTTTGGGGCAGCGGCCTGCATGGCAAAGGGCAGGGTCCCTCGCCGGCATCCGATAGTGGCCACCGAAACTTGCGATCGACGCTGGCGCTGAGCCTGTCCGTGCTCGTCCATCTCGGCATTTTGGTGCTGGCTTTGCTGCTGGTTGCGCCGCCTCAGCGCTTCGAGGCGCCGCTTACCGTGGTCGATGTGCAATTACTGCCCCAGGACGTGTTGCAGCCGCCCAAGGCACCGGCTGCCGAAGAGATCGCCTCTGCGCCCGCCGGCAACACCGATGCGGCGCCAGCGACAACGGAAATGCCTCCGCAAGTTTCGCCGGCGCTGACACCACCGGGGGCGGAAGAGGCCCAGCCTTCGGGTGCGGGCATGATCCGGCCGGAGAAAATGCTGTCGGCGGCGGCGTTGAGCGAGCCCAAGAACAGGGCCGCCCGCGAAGGGTTGAAGACAATGGATGCCTATACGCAGGCGGAACAGCTTTGCGACATCGAGGCGATCGAGCAGATCGCGCGGTGGAAGCAGGACCTCGAGCCGGAAGGCGTGGTGGCCTATGCGCGGCAGGAAACAACGCTGGCCGACAGCGTGTTCACGGCGAAAGGCGCAGCCTTCCAGAGCCATGGCGATTGGTACGAGTTGCACTACGAATGCACGCTGAGTGCCGATTATTCTGAGGTGACCGCCTTTGCCTTCGAAGTGGGCGCGATCATTCCCGAGGCGAATTGGGACGCTTTCGGCCTGACGGCCGAGGACCATGCGGATTGAATTCCGACCGGTTGTGCTTGACCGGACGCCCAAACGCGCCTACACATTCGCCCGAAGATTTTTTCGTGGGCGAAAGACCGGCACAATGCGGTTTGACATTCTCGTAGTAGGACAGCGCACCGGCAACGTGAGGTAAAACCTCGCGAGTGACGGTGCGCGCCAAGGCTCCCTCGGGGGCCTTTTTTATTGGTCGCTGCGCGACCCATAAAAAAGGCCGGCCTCGGGTTTTCCTGGTGGTCGCGCGCTGGAACGCGAAAGTGCAAACCACTTTCGCTGTGCACGCTCCAAAGGGGGCTTTTTTGAAGCTGGAATTCCCGGAAGAGGCAGTCCGGGACGAAACGGAAGACGGAGCTAGACCAATGGCCGAGAAGATGACCGGGGCGGAGATGGTGGTCCGCGCATTGCAGGATCAGGGGGTCGAGCACATTTTCGGCTATCCCGGCGGCGCCGTATTGCCGATCTATGACGCGCTGTTCCAGCAGGAGCAGATCGAGCACATCCTCGTCCGCCACGAGCAGGGCGCGACCCATATGGCGGAGGGCTATGCCCGCTCGACCGGCAAGGTCGGTGTGGTTCTGGTGACCTCCGGCCCGGGCGCGACCAATGCCGTGACGGGGCTGACCGATGCGCTGATGGACTCGATCCCCATGGTCTGCATCACCGGACAGGTGCCGACGGCGCTGATCGGCTCGGACGCCTTCCAGGAATGCGACACGGTCGGCATCACCCGCAACTGCACCAAGCACAATTACCTGGTCAAGAAGATCGAGGATCTGCCGCGCGTGCTGCACGAGGCCTTTTATATCGCGGCCTCGGGGCGGCCCGGTCCGGTCGTGGTCGACGTGCCCAAGGACATCCAGTTCGCGCTCGGCGACTATTTCAAGCCGGTCGATGTGACCTCGCACAAGAGCTATCACCCGCAGACCGAGGGCGATCTCGGCGCCATCGAGGAAGCCGTCAAGCTGATGCTGAAGGCGGAAAAGCCGGTGTTCTATACCGGCGGCGGCGTCATCAATTCCGGACCCGAAGCCTCCGAGAGACTGCGCGAACTGGCGGAACTGACCGGGTTTCCCGTGACCTCGACGCTGATGGGGCTGGGGGCGTTTCCCGCCTCCGACAGGCAGTGGCTCGGCATGCTGGGCATGCATGGCACGTACGAAGCCAACATGGCGATGCATGACTGCGACCTGATGATCAATATCGGGGCGCGCTTCGACGACCGTATCACCGGGCGGATCGACGCCTTCTCGCCCGGTTCGACCAAGGTCCATGTCGATATCGACCCGAGCTCGATCAACAAGAACGTCGTCATCGACCTGCCGATCATCGGCGATTGCGACCACGTGCTGTCGGAAATGATCCGGCTCTGGCGCTCCAAGAGCAATGAGAGCCGGCAGGAGGCGCTGGCGCCCTGGTGGAAGCAGATCGATGAATGGCGGGCGGTCAAATCGCTGCGCTACCGGCAAAGCGACGAGATCATCAAGCCGCAATACGCCATCGAGCGGCTGCATGAGGCGGTCAAGACGCGCGATGTCTATATCACCACGGAGGTCGGCCAGCACCAGATGTGGGCGGCACAGTTCTTCCCCTTCGAAATGCCGAACCGCTGGATGACCTCAGGTGGACTGGGCACGATGGGATATGGCCTGCCGGCGGCTGTCGGCGTGCAGGTGGCGCATCGGGATGCGCTGGTCATCGACATTGCCGGCGAGGCATCGTGCAGATGACCATGCAGGAGTTTTCCACCGCGGTGCAGTATCGGCTGCCGATCAAGGTCTTCATTTTGAACAATGAGTATATGGGCATGGTGCGCCAGTGGCAGGAATTGCTGCATGGCGGGCGCTATTCTCAGTCCTATTCGGAAAGCCTGCCGGACTTCGTCAAGCTGGCAGAAGCCTATGGCGGCAAGGGCATTCGCTGCGACGACCCGAAAAAGCTCGACGCCGCAATTGCCGAGATGCTCGATTATGACGGGCCGGTGCTGTTCGACTGCCTGGTGTCCAAGGAAGAGAACTGCTTCCCGATGATACCGTCGGGCAAGGCCCATAACGAAATGATCCTGCCCGATACCGCGGATGTGGGGTCGATCATCGATGAAAAGGGGAAAATGCTTGTTTAAGTCGTGTGAGGGGCCGGCCGCAATGCGTCGGTGGGGGCTGGCGGTCGCGCTCGCCCTGATGGGAGGCGCGGCACTGGCCCAGGATCGGGTGACGATCGGGCACACAGGCGTATCGCTTGTCCCACCTGCGGGGTGGGAGGCGGCGGAAGGGTTCGACGGGCTCACCAACCCCGAAGGCACGGCCAATCTCGGCGTCGATAGTGCTGAAGCCAGTCTCTACGACAGCGCCAGCGACGTCTTCGCGACGATTGAAAGCGCCGACAAGGAATTCGGCGGCGAGGACGGCATCAAGGTCGACGCGGTATCATCCGTAAAGGGTGAAACCGGAACCATCTATTACCTTCACGGCCGCCAGACGCTGAACGATGTGGAGATCGAGAAATGGGTTGCCTCGGCGGGCGGTGACGCGACCGCGCTGATCAATTTCAACTCGCTGCCGGGGTTGCTGCAGACCTCGGATGTCGAGGCCATGCTCAAGACCGTCGAGATCGAAACTTTCGACGAGATGCTTGCCGCCATGCCCTTCACCGCTGAGACGAAAGCGCCGTTCCAGATGCTGCGGGGCAACCAGAGCGACAATCTGGCGATGATCGGACCGCAAGGCGACGACCCGGACATGGTTGCCCCCACGATCATCATCGACTGCGCCTTCAACCTGGGTGACATTCCCGATTCCAAGGGGGTCTCCGAGGAATTGCTGCGCTCGGTTTCCGGGTTCGAGGAGATCAAGCTCGATGATCAGAAGGCGGTAACCTTCGCTGCGCTGCCGGGATACTACCTCGAGGGTCTGGCTGACGATCCCGATTCCGGCGGGATAGTGCGGGTCGGCCAGTGGATCAGCGTAACTGACGGAAACTTCGTGCGCATGATCGCCTTTGCGCCTCCGGCACAGTTCGAGCAATTGCATGACACCATCGACAGCATCGCCGCGACGGTGAAGTTTCAATGACTTTCAAGGCGGCGGATGACGACATCGATCGCATCTGCCGCACTCGACCCAATGATCATCGGGGAGACAAACAGATGAACGCCCATCTTCAGCCGAGCGGATCGGCCTATTTCCTGACCACCGAGACAAGCGCGGTCGAAAAGCACACGCTGTCCGTGCTGGTCGACAACGAGCCGGGAATTCTCGCCCGCATCGCCGGGCTGTTCTCGGCCCGCGGCTTCAACATCGACAGCCTCACGGTCTCGGAAACCGAGCATGAAAAAGGCCTCAGCCGCATCACCATCGTCACGGTTGCCAGCCCCAAGGTGTTGGCCCAGATCAAGCTGCAGCTGGAACGGCTGGTGCCGGTGCACAAGGTTCACGACCTGACGGCCGAAGGTCAGGCGCTGGAGCGCGAACTGGCGCTGGTCAAGGTGGCAGGCAAGGGCGAAAACCGGGTCGAAACGCTGCGATTGGCCGATGCCTTCCGCGCCCAGGTGGTCGATGCCTCGACGGAGAGCTTCGTTTTCGAGATCACCGGCAAGTCCTCCAAGATCGAGCAGTTCATCGCGCTGATGGTGCCATTGGGACTGGTCGAAGTGGTGCGGACTGGGCTGACGGCAATTTCGCGCGGTGCGGAGGGGATGTAAGGTTCTGGCGGCAGCGCTGCTCCGGCAGGACGCCGTCTATTCGGCGGCGACCTGGCCGGCCTTGCCCTCCTGCTGGCGCGCATCGAATTGTGTCCGCGCGGCTTCGATCCTCGCGACATTGGCGCGCGTCCAGTCCGCCAGGCCCCGCATCGGCACGAGCAATTCCTTGCCCAGCGCCGTGAGCCGGTATTCCACCTTGGGCGGGATGGTTGGATAAACGGTGCGCTGGACGAACCCGTCGCGTTCGAGATTACGCAACGTTGTGGTCAGCATTTTCTGCGAAATGCCCCCGATGCGCCGCCTCAAATCGCTGAACCGCAGCGTCTGATCCCCCAGGTAAGTCACGATAAGCATTGACCATTTATCGCCAACGCGAGAGAGCACCTCGCTGATATGGCGGCAGTCTTCGGTTTCGACTTGGTGCGCTGGTTTCAAAAAAGTGCCTCCTTGGCAACCTTCATCCGGTTTCTACATTAGCGCTACTAACCGAAAGAAACCAGACTCAGGAGTGTTTCCATGTCAAAGATTGCGATCATCCTCGGCTCCACCCGCGACACGCGTTTTGCTGAAAAGCCGGCGCAGTGGATCCTGGACGTCGCCAAGCGCGAGCAGCCCGATTTCGACTACGAGATTGTGGACATCCGCGACTACAATTTGCCGTTCTTCAACGAGGTCGCGTCCAATCTCTGGGTGCCGAGCCAGGACCCCAACGTCATCAAGTGGCAGAAGAAGATCGCCGAATTCGACGGCTACATCTTCGTGACCGCCGAATACAACCGGTCCATCCCCGGCTCCCTCAAGAACGCGCTCGACCAGGCCTATGTGGAGTGGAACAAGAAGCCGGCCGCCATCGTCGGCTATGGCTCGGTAGGCGCGGCTCGTGCCGTCGAGCATCTGCGTACGATTGCCGTTGAACTGCAGATGGTGCCGGTGCGTTCAGCCGTTCACATCGCCGGTAGCGAACTAATGAAGGTGCATCCGCTGGGCGGCAATGCCGACAAGCCCATTTCCGAGATCGAACCGGCGATCCTGCCGGGCGCCAAGGACATGCTCAACCAGCTTGCCTGGTGGGTGGATGTGACCCGCTACGGGCGCGAGAAAGACGAAGAGCAGCGCCAGGCGGCCGAATAACGGTTAGCCCCGGCTCCTTCGAGGCGGAGAGCCGTATCCTTCGGGGTGCGGCTCTTTTTTTGCGCGTCTTGCTTGCAAGGGGCGAAATCATGCCGCAGACATCGGAACTGACAATTCTCATCGGGGGCACTGCCGTGACTGCACTCTCCGTCAACCTCAATGCCGTCGCGCAATTGCGCAATCGCCGCGACGTCGGCTGGCCGAGCGTGACCGGGATCGCGCGGGTGGTGCTGGATGCTGGCGCGGCCGGGATAACGGTGCATCCGCGCCCCGACGAACGGCATATCAGGCGCTCCGACGTCCATGAGTTGTCAAAATTGCTGCGCGACGAGTATCCGGAGGCGGAGTTCAACATCGAGGGGTATCCGACCGAGGATTTCCTAAAGCTGATCGAAGAGGTGCAGCCCGACCAGGCGACCTTCGTGCCCGACGATCCCGCGCAGGCGACGTCCGATCATGGGTGGGATATCGAGGCGAACGAAAAGCTTCTAAAGACGACCATCAGACGGGCGCAGGACGCTGGCATGAGGGTCGCGCTGTTCATCGACGAGGACCCGTCCGTGCCTGCCCTTGCGGCGATGGTGGGTGCCGATCGCGTGGAGCTTTATACCGGCCCCTATGGCGGCACGTTCAGGACCCCGGAAGGGGCTGCTCATCTAGAGAATTTGTCGGACACGGCCGAGGCCGCCCGTCTGGCAGGCGGCAACGAAAATGGCGCCGGTGGTTTGGGGATCAATGCCGGGCACGATCTTACGCTGGAAAATCTTCCCGCCTTCGTTGCCAAGGTGGGGCCGGTCGACGAGGTCTCCATCGGGCACGGCATCACCTCGGATGCGCTGATCCTCGGCTTCGCCGAAGCGGTGCGCCGCTACAGGGCGATCCTGGACAAGAGCTGACGCTCAAGCCTTGTCCTCAAAGCCAGCCGCGCTTGTGGGCCAACCAGTGCCCGCCAAGAATGGCGGCGATCAGCGCGATGCTCAGGGCGATGATAACGGGCAGGGGCAGAAGGTCGAAGCCAACCCCGACCAGTACCGAAAGGGCGATCAGCGGTATGCAGCCAATGGCGGTCGTGACCATGAAGGTGAGAAAGCTCACCGGCATCAGCCCTGCTGCGTAGTTGACGATATTGAACGAGATGATGGGCAGAAAGCGCGCAGTGAACAAGGTCAACGTGCCGCTGCGGGCGCACCAGCCGTCGAGCATTTGAAGGTGGCGCGCGCTCAACAGGCGTTCGAGGAAGGGCCGGCCCAGCCAGCGCGCCAGCTGGAAGCTGATGGCAGCCGCGATCATCGCGCCGAGCCAGACATAGAGCGTGCCCCACCAGAAGCCATAGGTGGCCCCAGCGATGGCTGCGAGGATTTCGAGCGGGAAGAACACGAAGCTGTGCACGACCATCAATGCGATGATCAGCACGACACCCCAGATGCCGCCCTGGCGGATCAGCGAATCGAGATGTTCGACGTAAGCAGCGATGGTCGCCGCGTTGAAATAGGCGACGGCCACCGTGGCAATGACCAGTGCTCCCACGCCGGCCGCGATCAGCCATTGCCGGCCGGACAACTGCAGCGGTCCCTCGGGATCGGCCGGCTGCAGATTGGGGTCGCTCTCACGCATTGACTTCAGATGTCCGTTCTACAAGGACCCGCCAACTGCCGGCCGGCGGGTGACGCCCGTGCGCCCCGATTACGTCATATAGATGGTCATCGCCCGTGTCGCCTGCAAACGCGGCACAGCGTCAAGATGGCCGACCCACCGCTTTGCGCAAACCGCGAATGGCGTAAGCGGCCTGTTTCGGCCAGTCCGCATAGTCAGTCTCGGCGCTAGGGAGGGCTTCGCGTGCATGCAGCGGCCAGTTCGGATCGTCCAGCGCTGCGCGCCCGAGCGCGATGAGATCGGCCTGGCCCTCGGAGATGATTTCGGCGGCCTGGGCAAAGCCGGTGATGAGCCCGACGGCCATGGTCGCGATATCGGCGCCTTTGCGCACCGCATCGGCAAGCGGCACCTGATAGCCCGGGCCGGCCACGACCTTGCCCTCGGCAAAGCCGCCGGACGAGGAATTGATGACGTCGACGCCGAGCGCCTTGACCGCACGGGCCAGCGCAACGCTGTCTTCGACCTGCCAGCCGTCCTCATGCCAGTCCTGCACCGAGAACCGCATGAAAAGGGGTTTTTCGGTGGGCCAGACGGCGCGGACCGCCTTGACCACTTCAAGGGCAAACCGCATCCGGTTCTCGCGGCTGCCGCCATATTCGTCCGTGCGCTTGTTGGCGAGCGGGGAGAGGAACTGGTCGATGAGATAGCCATGGGCGCCGTGGATCTCGGCCACGTCGAACCCGGCTCTGTCGGCGCGTCGCGCCGCGTCGGCGAAGGCGCTGACCAGGCCGGCGATCTCGGCACGGCTGAGCTCGTGCGGGGTCTGGCTGCCTTCGGCGTGGGGCAGGGGGCTCGGCGCTTCCGGCTGCCAATGGTCATAGGCCCATTCCTGCTTGTCGGCCTCCGTTTCGGGCACGCCGCCGCGCCAGGGGATAGGGCCCGAGGCCTTGCGGCCGGCGTGGGCGAGCTGGATGCCCGCTGCCGCGTCCTGGGTGTGCAGGAAGTCGACGATCCGCTTGAGAGGCGCGATGTGGTCGTCGTCCCAAATGCCTGTATCGCCATAGGTGATGCGGCCCCTGGGCGTGACCGCGGTAGCCTCCACGGTGACCAGCGCAAAGCCGCCCAGTCCGAACCGCCCCAGATGCACCAGATGCCAGTCGTCAGCAAAACCGTTCCTGGCGGAATATTGGCACATGGGAGAAACGACGAGGCGGTTTTTCAAGGTCAGGCCGCGCAGCGTCAGCGGCGAAAACAGGTCGGTCATGAAGGATCCATAGCAGGCGGTAGGAAAGAGCAGGCAGTTTGCAACAGCACGCCTCCATCGGCAAGTGCCGATGAACACATCGATTTGATTGCAGCGCCGCCGTATCAGGGAACGGGCCCTTAAGGGTCACGTTGGACGAAAAGATAATTCGGTCGGAGGAATGGTCGTGATCAAGACATTATTGAGTACATTTTCCGTCGCCGCCCTGATGGCGACCGGCGCCCTCGCACAGGATCAGTCGAGCGGGCCAGGCAAGGTGCTGCAAGGCGCCGATGCCTTTGGCGGCTGGGACGCCAACCAGATCGGCGTGAAGCGCCATATCACGGTCGATGCGCTGCCCCAACCGATGCAGTCGGAATCGGTTTCCAATGCGCCCGACGTCATCGCCAGGCCAGACGGCGCCATGCCGACGGTCCCCCAGGGCTTTAAGGTCGACCTCGTCGCGACCGGCATTCAGGGGCCGCGCGCAATGGAGTTTGCGCCCAATGGCGATCTCTTCGTCGCCAATTCCAGCGGCAATCAGGTGCTGGTCTTTCATTTTGGCGAAGACGGCGGGAAGCCGACCAAATCCGTTTTCGCCAGCAAGGGGCTGAACCAGCCCTATGGCATTGCCTTTTATCCGCAAAACGATCCGCAATGGGTCTATGTCGGCAACTCCAACGGCCTGGTGCGCTTCGCTTACAAATCCGGCGACACACAGGCAGGCGGCGATCCGGAAACGCTGCTGAGCGACATCCCGTCGAGTTACCACTGGACGCGCGGCATCACATTCTCGCAGGACGGCAAGACGCTCTATTACGCGGTTGGGTCTGGCTCGAATGTCGCCGAGGAGATCGACCGCACGCCGCCGGGCGGCCTCGATGACTGGCAGGCAAACCATCCGCTGGGTGCGGCGTGGGGCGCCGAGGAGCGGCGCGCCGACGTGCTCTCAATGAACCCGGATGGATCGAACGTCGAGATCTATGCCACGGGGATCAGAAACTGCTCCGGGGTCACCATCCAGCCGGCGACAGGCAACCTCTGGTGCGTGGTCAACGAGCGGGACGAACTGGGCAACAATCTGCCGCCCGACTATGCGACGCATGTGCAGGAAGGCGCCTTCTATGGCTGGCCCTGGTACTATCTCGGCGATCACCCCGATCCGCGCTGGGAAGGCGATGCGCCCGATATCGGTGCCAAGGTTACGGTGCCGGACGTGCTGTTCCAGGCGCACTCCGCTCCGCTCAACATCGCCTTCGATACAAGCGATGCGTGGGGTGCCGACTACAAGGGCGACGCCTTTGTTGCCATGCACGGGTCATGGAACCGCGGCACGCGGACCGGCTACAAGGTCGTCAAGCTCGAGTTCGACGACAACAACAAGCCGACCGGCGTCTATGAGGATTTCATGACCGGGTTCATCACCAAGGACGGCGGCGTGTGGGGCCGTCCGGTGGGCGTCGCCATCGGACCGGACGGGTCACTGTTCGTCAGCGACGATGGCAGCGGTTCGATCTGGCGAGTGAGCAAGGAATGACGCAGGCTTGTGATGGCGGGTTCAGAGCCCGCCGCCGACCCTGAGGATCGCGCCGGTCGTATAGGCTGACTTCTCCGAGGCCAGGAACAGTACTGCTTCGGCAATTTCGTGTGGTTGCGCGACCCGGCGCAAAGGCGCTATCCGTGCGACATTGGCCGGCCGTTCCGGATTGCCGCTCCGCTGATGGATGTCTGTATTGGTAGTGCCTGTCTGGATCGAGTTGACCCTTACCCCTTCCGGGCCGAGTTCTTTCGACAGTCCGATCGTCATGGCGTCCACAGCCGCCTTCGAAGCAGCATAATGAACATATTCCCCCGGGCTGCCTAGGGTGGCGGCAATCGATGAGATGTTGACGATGACACCCCCGGCGCCGCCCATAGCTGTTGACATACGCCTAGCGGCGGCGCGGGAGCAGTAAAAGGCGCCGAATACATTGGTGGCAAAGGCGGCTTGCAGTCCTGCATCCGTCAGGTCGACCAAACGGGCAGTCTCGCCGACGATTCCGGCATTGTTGACGAGCAGGTCGGGTGACCGGAAGTGCTCATCACAAAAGGCGAAAAGGGCGTCCACCCCGCCAGAATCCGATATGTCGGCCTGAAACGCCCTGGCAGAAACGCCGTGGGTGCGGCATCTTTCCGCGGTCGCCTCGGCTGTATCCGAATTTCCTGCATAATTCACGCAGACGTCATAACCGTTCTGCGCCAACAGGGTGCAGATAGCCGCACCTATGCCGCGGCCTCCGCCCGTGACAATTGCCAATTTGCGCATCCACGCCCCCAACCATTTCAGCGAAGCCTAGCTGGCAGGGCAGGGCGGCGCTAGTCCTTGTCCTCCAGCGCCGCGGCATTGATGTTGGGCTGGTGACCTTCTACGTGGCCACCGAAACCAAAGCGCATGGCGGAGAGAAGTTTTTCCGCAAAGGTGTGGTCACGCCGCGAGCGGAAACGCTTGAAGAGAGCGGTGGTCAGCACGTCGGCGGGCACGGCTTCCTCGATGGCGGCCTCGACCGTCCAGCGCCCTTCGCCAGAATCGGGCACGGCGCCGGCGAATTCGGCAAGCTGGTAGTCCTTGGCAAGCGCATCGGCCGTCAAATCGAGCAGCCATGAGGAGATCACGCTGCCGCGCCGCCAGACCTCGGCAACGTCTGCGACCTTGATGTCGAAGCGTTCATCGTCCGGCAGGTCGCCTGAATCCTTGTTGCGCAGGATGTCGAAGCCTTCTGCGTAGGCCTGCATGATCCCGTATTCGATGCCATTGTGGACCATCTTGACGAAATGGCCGGCGCCGGTCGGGCCGGCATGCAGATAGCCCTGTTCCACACGCCGGTCCCCAGCCTGCCGGTTGGGGGTGCGCTCGATGCTGCCCATGCCGGGCGCGAGGGCAGCAAAAATCGGGTCGAGGTGGTTCACGGCGCGGTCGGTGCCGCCGATCATCATGCAATAGCCGCGCTCGAGACCCCAGACACCGCCCGAGGTGCCGCAATCGACGAATTCCATGCCCTTGGCGGCAAGTTCGCGGCCGCGGCGGATGCCGTCCTTGTAAAAGGAATTGCCGCCATCGATGAGGATATCGCCCGCCGAGAGGATGTTTGACAGGTTCTCGACGGCCTCTTCGGTGATCTGGCCGGCGGGTAGCATCATCCAGACGGCGCGCGGGCTTTCGTCGAGCTTTTCGGCCATTTCGGCGAGAGACGCCGCGCCCTCGGCGCCTTCTGCTTCGAGCGCGGCGACAGCTTCGGGATTGATGTCATGAACCACGCACTGGTGGCCGGCGGCCATTATACGGCGCGCCATATTTGCGCCCATTCGTCCCAGGCCGAGCATGCCGATCTTCATTTTGGAGCCCCTCGCTGATGTTTGGATGCTGTTTATCCAACGCCTGAAGGAGCGAAATGGTCATAAAAAGGCAAGCCCCGGCCGAGATTTGCGGCCGGGGCAGGAAGCGAGAGCCTGGAACTACATCGCCATTTTCTGGCACTGGTCCATATTCGCCTGCATGGAGGTGTCCACCATATAGGTTTTACCGTCGGCGCCGGTCATGATCATGACGCAGCCGTCGATCGGCTTTGCTCCCTGCATCATCTGGTCGATCATGGCCTTGTCGGTGACCATAGCCTTGCCCATGTGACCGTCGCCCATGAAGGTCATGACTTCGCCACCCTCCATCATGCCCATGGTGCCCATGGAATTATCCGACATCATGGAATCATCGGACTTCATGGCATCGCCGCCCGATTTCTCCTGCGCCACAACCGGCACGGCCAGCGAAGCCAGAAGCGCTGCTGCTGCAGCCAGCTTGAATGCATGCATTTTCGTTCCCTCCTATGGAAATATCGCCTTTAGCGGCGCGACAAGGCTAGGGCGGGAAGGGGCGCGGTTGGAAATCAACAGCGCTCACACATGCTGGCGCGAGACTCTCCTCGTTCTCATGTCGGTGTGATCAACCGTGATGAGGTTATCGCGCGGGAGGTTGAACCGCACGGCCCCGCGCCAAGCGCGAGGCCGAGTGTTGGGCGTGGAAGCTATTGAGGCAGCGCGTAAACCGCGACCTGGTCGCCCACCTCATCCTTCAGGATCGGATTGCCGCCACCGATGAAGGCCACATATTCGCGTCCCTTGTATTCGTAGACGGCAGGCGTCGACACGGACGGAGCCTGCACGATATCGGACCAGAGCTCCTTTCCGGAATCGAGCGAGAAGGCGCGCACCTTGGCATCCATGGTCGAGCCGATGAAGATCAGGCCACCGGCCGTCACCGCCGGCCCGCCAATCGTCGGAGACCCCATGCTCTCGGGCATGTAGAAGCCGTATTTCTGCGACTCGCCGAGCGGACGACGCCATTTGACATCGCCGGTATGCATGTCGATCGCGACAAGCTCGCCATAGGGCGGCGCCCAGCAGGGCATGCCCAGCCAGTTCAACGCATTGTCGAGCGACAGGCCATAGGGGGCGCCTTTTTGGGGATGGAAGCCCTTTTCGATACCAGAGCTCTTGGCTGCCTTCTTCTCGTATTCGTCGCGCGGATAGAGCTTGAGATATTGCACGATATGCGAGGCGTTCACGATCGCCGTCTCGCTTTTGGGATCGAAGGCCACGCCGCCCCACTGCACGACGCCGGCGGAGTCGGGATAGGTGAAGGTACCTTCGCCCTTATGGGTCGGGGGCGTGTACATGCCCTCATACCAGGTATTGTCCCAGAGTTTCGAGCAGGCGCCACCGCTCAGCGCGTCGGCTATGCCCCAGATCTCGGGCTTTTTCGACTGGTCGAGCAGCGGAGCCGGCTTGGTGGGGAAGGGCTGGGTGGGGGAATAGACCTCGCCGTCGATCGTGCCATCTCCCTGGGGAACTGGACGTTCCTCGATCGGCCAGACATCCTTGCCGGTGCGGCGGTCAACCACGAACAGGAAGCCCATTTTGGTCGCCTGCATCAGGGCCGGGATCTTCTTTCCGTCGACCTCGATGTCCATCAGGGTCGGCGCCGAATTGATGTCGTAGTCCCAGAGGTCGTGATGCACCCATTGGCGCGACCACACGACCTTGCCGGTTTCGAGATCGAGCGCGGTGGTGGAGGTGGCATAAGGGATCTTCTGCGTGCGGTTGCCACCCCAATAGTTGGGCGAGGGGCTGGCGACGGGCAGATAGACAAGGCCAAGGCTCTCATCGACCGACATCGCGGTCCACACATTGGCGGTACCCGTCTGCTTGCGGATGTCGGGCGGAATGGTGTCGAACGTCCATTGCAGCTTGCCTGTCTGTGGATCGACGGAGAAGACATTGCCCGGAGGCGTCACTTCATCCTCCCAGTCGGCGCCTGCCCAACCCATGATGACGTGATTGCCGACCACGGTAGGCGGCTGCAGAAGGGAGAAGGGGAAGATGGCGTTGGTGGTGTTCCACTGGTTGACGTTCAGCACACCGCCATCGGCGAAATTCTTGCACTTTTCGCCGGTGTCCGCGTCGAGAGCGAAGAGCTGGGCGTCCATCGTGCCGAGATAAACGATCTTCTGGCAGGGCTCGCCTTGAACCGGGTTCTTGGCCTCCCAATAGGCGACACCACGGTTTTTGAGCGCGGGCTGCGTCAGCGCCTTCAGCGTTGAATTGGAATTGAAGGTCCATTTCACTTCGCCTGTGCCGGGATCGAGCGCAACCACGCGATAAAACGGTGTGCCGACATAAAGAGTGTCATTGGCGAAGATCGGCGTGGCGGACCAGACCGTCTCGGGCTTGTCGCCGGAGCCGTCGGCAACATCGCCCGTGTGATACTCCCAGACCTTTTTCAGATTGGCGACGTTGTCCGCCGTGATTTGATCAAGAGGGGAATATTTCTGCGCGTTCAGCTGACCATGAAAAGTGTTCCAGACGGCCCCCTGCGGCACGAGTGGTGCGTCGGGATTTGCGATCTGGCGTTGCTCCGGAGCCGATTGCGCGGACGAGCCTGACGCGGCGGATGTCGTCTGCTGCGGTGTCGCGCTCTGTTGCGAGGCCGGCGCGGCGGGGGAGGAGGCCGCCGGGGCGCTCTGCGACTGCTCTTGTGAGGTCGACGAGGCAGGCGGCGACGATGGCTGTGAATTGCTGCCCGGCGGCGGCACAGTGACTGCGTCGCTACCGGACGAATTGGAAGGTGTCTCCGGCTGGCTCGTGCTGGTCGGCGGCGCTTGCGTGGCTGGAGTGGCGTCCTGGGCCAGGGCAGGGGACAGCAACGGCTGACCAAGGGCGCCGATAAGCGTGACCAGTGCGAGCTTTTTCGGGAGACGATACAAAGACATTTTCAAGCCCTCAGTCTGGACAAAATCAGCGGCGGAACAGTGTAAGCACGAGGCCGATGAGCACCACGGCCATTGCGCCAATCAGGAACCATTCGTGCAGGAACCAGCCGGCGGCGGCCGTTCCGACAACCCCCAGAACGCCGAGGACCCAAAACAGCCAGAACACCCCGCCATGCCGCCGCATCCATAAAATGATGCCATCGAGCACCAGCAACAGGCTGGAGACGACGACGAGGACGGCGCCGATGGTGCCGTTCACGCCGGTCATCGGGATCGCGAAGTTGTAAATCGCCAAGGCGGTGCCGATGACCGCTCCCGCGATCAGAATCGCGGCCCCCACTGATGAGGCGGTGCTGTGTTGAGGCATGAACTCCTCCGGACGAAAGGCGCGGCCCAACCATTGACTAAATGGCTGGCAGCGCATGGTTTTGACCAGGCGGTGTTGAGGTAACGGTCAACCGGACCCTGCTGTTCCGATATCTGGGCGGACGTGTCGCTTCGCCGCAGCAAGGCAAAGCTTGCACAGAACCGTAACGTACGGTACGGATGCGGCGCCCAGGCGAACTGGATAGGCTGACCGTGACCCCCATAGCTGCCGCTCTCAACGATGGCGATGCCGAACTGACCCCGCGTCAGGGCGAGGTGCTGGATGCGGCGCTGTCTCTGCTGGTGACGGCTGGGGACAGGCTGACCATGACGGCAGTAGCCGCAAAGGCTAGCTGTTCGAAGGAAACGCTCTACAAATGGTTCGGCGACCGGAATGGGTTGCTCACGGCGGTGGTACAGTGGCAGGCAGCCAAGGTGGGCGTGCCGCATGTGGACCGGGGACATTTGTCGGCGGATGCGTTGCGCGGCGAAATAGAATCGTTTGCGCGCGGACTGCTGACGGTGCTGTCGAGCGAGACTTCCGTGGCGCTCAACCGACTGGCCATATCGCATGCCGGGCGCGACAACGGTGGGCTCGGGCAGGTGGTTCTGGAGAACGGCCGCTTTGCCATGGGCAAGCGGCTGAAGCCCGTTCTTGAAGCAGGAAGGGAGGCCGGCCTCCTGACATTCGAGGACAGCGAGACAGCTTTCCGCATCTTTTTTGGTCTGGTCGTGCGCGATGTGCAGGTGCGCCTATTACTTGGCGACGATCTGCGGCAATCGTCGTCCGAAATCGCGGCAGAGGCCAAGGCAGGGACTGAGCAGTTTTTCGCGCTCCTGGGGGCGTGAATTGGTGCCGCGCTCCCCTAGGGGAGGGCGGCGATGTGAATTTGGCGCAACGCCAAGCCGACGCAAAAGGGGAGAAACCAATGCGCGTTTATTACGATCGGGATGCCGATCTCAACATGATCAAGAACAAGAAGGTCGCAATTATCGGATACGGCTCGCAGGGCCGCGCCCATGCGCTGAATCTCAAGGATTCCGGCGTGACCGATATCGCCATCGGCCTGCGTCCCGGATCCTCGACTGCCAAGAAGGTGGAAGCCGACGGCCTCAAGGTGATGAGCGTGCCGGACGTCGCCAAATGGGCCGACGTCATGATGATGGCGACGCCGGACGAATTGCAGGCCGATATCTACAAGGACGAGATTGCGCCCAATATTCGCGATGGGGCGGCGATTGCCTTCGCGCATGGGCTTAACGTGCACTTCAACCTGATCGAGCCAAAGTCGACGGTCGACGTGATCATGATCGCCCCGAAGGGCCCGGGCCATACCGTGCGCGGCGAATTCGAGAAGGGCGGCGGCGTGCCCTGCCTGATCGCGGTACATCACGATGCCTCCGGCAACGCCCACGACATCGCGCTGGCCTACGCGTCGGGCGTTGGCGGCGGCCGCTCCGGCATCATCGAGACCAATTTCAAGGAAGAGTGCGAGACCGACCTCTTCGGCGAGCAGGTCGTGCTCTGCGGCGGCCTGGTCGAACTGATCCGTGCCGGCTTCGAAACCCTGGTCGAGGCAGGCTATGCGCCGGAAATGGCCTATTTCGAGTGCCTGCACGAGGTGAAGCTGATCGTCGACCTCATCTATCAGGGCGGCATCGCCAACATGAACTATTCGATCTCGAACACGGCCGAGTGGGGCGAATATGTCTCCGGACCGCGCATCATCACCGACGAGACAAAGGCGGAGATGAAGCGGGTGCTCAAAGATATCCAGACCGGCAAGTTCACCTCGGACTGGATGCAGGAATACCGCTCCGGCGCGGCCCGCTTCAAGGCGACCCGCCGCGGCCACGACAGCCACCAGATCGAGGAAGTCGGCGAAAAGCTGCGCGGCATGATGCCGTGGATCAAGGCCGGCGCGCTGGTGAATAAAGAGCGGAACTAGCGGCGTTCAGACTAATTCGAGCGTAAACGAATACGAAGGGCGGCGCAGGCCGCCCTTTTTCATGCCTCATCAAGCTGCGTGATCACCTCATCCATCAGCGGGCCGATATTGGTGGAAAGCACCAGGTCGGCGTAAGGGTCGAGCGGCGTGGGCTCGCGATTGACGATCACGAGGCGAGCCCCCGCGCGCTTGGCGATGAGTGGAAAGTGATTGGCCGGCTGCACCACTAGCGAGGAGCCGAGAACCAGGAAGAGATCGCAATTCTGGGAGTGCTCGGCCGCCAGCTGCATCTCCCGCTCGGGCAGGGATTGGCCGAAGGAGATGGTGGCGCTTTTCAGCAAGCCGCCGCAGTCAGCACAGACGATCTCGTCTCCGGCCTCCCAGGCCGGTTTGATATCGGCAAACTCATGTCGAAGGCCGCAATCGAGACATCTGGCATAGGCGCCATTGCCGTGCAGCTCGATCACCTTGTCCGGCGGCGTGCCGGCATCGAGGTGCAGATTGTCGACGTTTTGCGTGATAACGGCAGTGATCTTGCCGATTTCGGCGAGACGCGCCACTGCCCGATGGCCGGCATTGGGCGCGGCGCCAGTCCAGCCGGCGGAATTGGCGAAGACCCGGTTCCAAGCCTCGCGGCGCATTTCGCCGGAGGAGACGAAATCCTGATAGGTGATCGGCTTCATCTTCGACCAGACGCCGCCCGGGCTGCGGAAGTCGGGGATGCCGCTTTCGGTCGAGATGCCGGCGCCAGTGAAAACGACCATGCGCTCGGCGTCGGTAATGAGGGTCTTGAGGTCGGCAGCAGCGGACATGTCGGCCACTATAACATCGCGATAAGAAAAAGGCGGCCGATCAGCCGCCTTCGAAACGTCCGATATTTAGTTTCGGGTTCAGCTCTTGATCAGCTCGTCCTTCGTGACTTTCAGTCTGACCTCGTCATTGGAAACGCTGGCGATCTGCTCGGGCAGAATGTAGCGGTCCGCTGCGAACAGGCCGTCGGCATCGAGCCGGATGAAGCCTTCGCGCAAGAGCTGCTCGTGGAGCTCTTCCGGTACATCGTCGATCCGGAACGCTTCGAGCAAGGCTTCGGCGAAGGTGTTGCGGCCGTCTTCTGCGTGCTCGTTGGCGACCACTTCGACATTTGCCGTTTCGGTGTCCTCGTCCGACATCTGAACCTGATCGACATGGCCGATCTTGTGACCGGCCTTGTCGAACACGTGCATGCCTTCGCGCACGCTGTTGATGGGATTGGTCATGGCGTCATCTCCCTATGGCTATCAGGAGAAAACGGACATCCCGACCTCGCGGTTCCAGCCGGTGTCAGGCGCCGTAGTTCAGGCCGTATTCGAGGATGACCCCGCCACCCTTGAGCTGCTGGACCCGCTGCAGATCATATCTGACTTTCTGGTCCGATGGCTTGAACAGCGGATTGCCCTGCCCATAGGTCATCGGGGCCAGGCAGAGGTGATAGTCGTCGAGCAGACGTTCCTCGATCAGCGTCTTCAAGAGGTCGGCACTGCCGAACACATAGATGTCCTTGGCGGCGGATTGCTTGGCGGCGCGGACTTCGCCCACCAGGTCATCGCCGAGCAGGCGGCTGTTGTTCCAACTCACCTTGTCGAGGGTGCGCGATGCCACGAGCTTCGGCAGGCTGTTCATGGCATCCGCGATCGCGCCGGTCTTTTTTGACCAGTAATCGGCCATGCCCTCATAGGTGCGGCGGCCAAACAGCAGCGCCTCCATGTCGTCGAGCTGGCGCTGGCTGTAGGCCTCCGCTTCCTCGCCCCAGATGGTTTCATGCATGCCGAGATCCCAGGGAGAGGAGCCTTCGAAATAGCCGTCCAGCGTCATGATATTCCAGGCGATCAACTTGCTCATGATGTGCTCCTAGGCTTCAACGGCTCTGCCAAGGGCGTCCAACAAGCCTTTTGTGCCGTTTTCGCGGATTTTCGGGTCTTCGTACCCATCGAAGAAGGCGCCCTGTTCGGTGAATTTCAGACGGGTGCCCTCGGAGGTATCGAAAAACTCGATGGTGGTCAGGGATGCGGAGACGTGATCGCCGTTCACATCCATATCGTAGGCGTAGACGATCCGCGCATCGTCGATGATGTCGAGATAGATGGAATCGAAGCGGGAGTGGTGGCTTGTGCCATGGATTTCGAATTCTCCTTCGCTGTGCTCGCGTCCGCCGACGCGGAAATCCATGTTCCAGTCGATGCCGGGTCCGCCGCCGCCAAACCATTTCCGCTTGCTGTCAAAATCTGCAAAAGCCTCGAAAACCTTGCTGCGTGGCGCCTTGAAGGTGCGGTCGATGACAAAAGTGGCGTGCACGACATTGCGTTCGGTCATTGCCAGAACTCCTTAGTCTTTGAGATGAGATGCGAGCCGGTCGAGCAGGCTGGAGGTGCCGCTCTGCCAGTATTTCGGACCATCGAACCCGTCCAGAAAGGCACTTTGCTCGGTCAGCTTCAGCGTGGTGCCGTCGCGGGAGGGGTGCAGCTCGATGGTCGCAAGCGTTGCGGAGATACGCATACCCCCGAAGGCCATTTCATAGGCGTAGACGATGCGCTGATTGGGAACGATGTCGAGATAGAGCGCCGAATAGCGCATATCCCCGCCATTGGGCATATTACCGGCGCTCTGTTCGCGGCCGCCGACCCGGAAGTCCAGCTGGTGCTCCGTTCCGTCGAGGCCAGTGAACCAGGCCCTTTTCTGTTCCGGCTCGGCAAAGGCCGAAAAGACGCGGGCAGGGGGCGCTGCATAGTTGCGCTCCAGGCTGAAGGTTGCATGCACCACATTGCGGTCAGTCATCTTCGGTCTCCGTGCCGGTTTGGCTGTCAAGGAAAGCGCCAAGTGCATCGAGCCGCGTGTTCCACAATTGTCGCCGCTCGTTGATCCAGTGCTCGGCGCGGCTGAGAGCGCCGGTATCGAGCGTGCAGGTGCGGACGCGGCCCGATTTCTTCGTGCGCACCAGCCCGCACTCCTCCAGGACGCCAAGATGCTGCATGACGGCCGGCAGTGAAATGCCGAGTGGTTCTGCGATCTCGCTGACCGAGGCCGGCGCCCGGCTCAACCGGTCAATGATCCTGCGCCGGTTGGCATCCGCCAAGGCATGAAACATCTGGTCGAGTTGGGTATCATGGTTAGGCATAGGCTTAACTATGCGCCAACCGACACTTAAGTCAACACCAAAGTGTTAACTGACGCGTGATGAGGGCCGAAAATTGCACGTGAAGGACTTGCCTTTGTAAGTGTGCTTATTATATGTGTGCAGACAATAAGCGCACATAACATTATGCGCCTCGAGGCGGCCTTGGCCGTCAGTTGCGGAATGGATATGAGATCGAAATTTCAAAACCCGTCCTCGCGGATGTTTTACGCCATCCACGATCTGTCGCGGCTTTTGCGCCGGCGGTTCGAAGCCGGTGCGCAGGAGCACGGTCTGACGCTGCCCCAATGGCGTGCACTGGCGACGCTCTACAAGCAGGGCGGGCTCAGCCAGTCCGCGCTTGCCCAACTCATTGAATCCGATCCGATGACTGTCAGCGGTCTGCTCGAGCGGCTCGAAACCAAGAATCTGGTGGAGCGCAAACCCGACCCGCAGGACAGCCGCGCCAAGATCGCGACGATCACCGAAACGGCCCAGGCGCTGATCGAGGACATGCATATGCTCGCCGACGATCTGTTCAAGGAAGCCTTCGAGGGCATCAGCGACGAAGAACGTCAGCTTGCCATGAGCGTGATCGAGCGCCTGCACCAAAATCTTAGCAACGCCTCCCAGGCGACACTCAAGGAACCAGCATGAACGCGCGTGTGAAACCGCCTGCAGTGGGCGAGGCCCAGCCTGCCGCGGCTCCCAAGGAAACCTCGGTCGAAGCGCCAAAGAACACTGCGACCGAAACTGCAGCCGACGCAGCTCCGCCCGCGGCGCCGAAGAAGCGGCGTAGCCGGCGTCTGGCGATCATGCTGGCCGTGCCGGTCGTTCTCGCGGTCGGGGGCGGCTATTTCTGGCTGACCGGTGGCCGCTATGAGGACACCGACAACGCCTATGTGCAGCAGACGATCGTGTCCCTGTCGCCGGACATTTCTGGCCGCATCGTCGAAGTCGACGTGCACGAGAACCAGACGGTCAACAAGGGCGATGTGCTGTTCCGCATCGACCCCGAGCCGTTCCAGATTGCGCTCGATCAGGCGGAGGCGTCTTTGGCGGCAGCCAGGCTGAACGTCGATCAGCTGCGTGTCTCTTACCAGATGGCCGAGGAGCAGCTGCAGGCCGCGCAGAACACGCTGCAGATCCGCCAGCGTGCGCAGCAGCGCACGACAAGCCTCGCCGACAAGGGCTTTTCGACCCAGGCGGCAACCGATAACAGCCTTCTGGCATTCCAGCAGGCGCAGACCGCAGTCGACACCGCACAGAAGTCGGTAGCAGCGGCCACTGCGGCGCTGGGCGGCGATCCCGAAATCGCAACGGAGAACCATCCTTCCGTGCGTGCGGCCCTCGCAGCTGTTGAAAGTGCCAAGCGCAACCTCGACAAGACGACCGTGACCGCACCGACTAACGGTGTCGTCAGTCAGGTCAGCAGCCTCAATACCGGCCAGTTCGTGAATGGCGGCAGCACCATTGCCAGCCTGGTCGACACCGGTTCGAGCTGGATCGAGGCCAATTTCAAGGAAACCCAGCTTGGCGGCATCAAGGTCGGCCAGCCCGCAGACGTACATGTCGATGCCTATCCCGATGCCGATCTGCATGGAAAGGTCTCCAGCATCGGCGCGGCGACGGGCTCGGAGTTCTCGCTGATCCCGGCCCAGAACGCGACAGGCAACTGGGTCAAGGTCGTTCAGCGCATTCCGGTCCGCATCGAGCTGACCGGGCCGGCCGATGTGCCCCTTCGTTCGGGCATGAGCGCAGAGGTGACGGTCGACACGGGTAAATCGCGGCTCGACGGATTCAAGTAAGATGGCAAAGCAGCCTCAGGCTCTTTCGGCTCCAAAGGTGGAGGTGGCCAATCGCGGCCTGCTGACGGCGGGCCTGATGCTGGCCACCATCATGCAGGTGCTGGACACCACGATCGCCAATGTGGCGCTGCCGCATATGGCGGCCGCGCTCAACGCCGCACAGTCCGAGATCACCTGGGTCCTGACCTCCTATATCGTGGCTGCGGCCATCGCCACGCCTCTGACCGGCTGGCTGGCCGACCGGCTGGGGCAGAAGCGGCTGTTCCTGATCGCCATTGCCGGCTTCACTTCGGCGTCGCTGCTCTGCGGCATCGCCACCAGTCTCGATGAAATGGTAGTGTTCCGGGTTCTTCAGGGTCTTTGCGGCGCGGTTATCGTTCCCATGGCGCAGTCGGTCCTGCTCGACATCAATCCCCGCGAGAAAATCGGGCAGGCCATGGCCATCTACGGCGCAGGCATCATGGTCGGACCGATCATCGGTCCGACGCTCGGCGGCTGGCTGACCGAGAGTTTCAACTGGCGCTGGGTGTTCCTGGTCAACCTGCCCGTGGGTGCGTTGGCCTTTTCCATGATCTTTGTGTTCATGCACGCAACCGAGATCAAGAAGCGCGTCTTCGACTTCTTCGGCTTCGGCATGCTGGCCCTGTCGATCGGCGCGCTGCAACTGCTTTTGGACCGCGGGGGCGAGATCGGCTGGTTCGATGCAACCGAAGCCTGGATCGAACTGGGATTGTGCCTCAGCGGGTTGTGGGTGTTCATCGTCCACTGCTGGACGGCCGAACATCCTTTCGTCGACCTCAACATCTTCAAGGACCGCAACTTCTCGATGGGTCTGGTGTTCATCTTCATCGTCGGCCTCACCATGTTCTCGGGCCTGGCGCTGCTGCCGCCGCTGCTGCAGAATCTGATGGGCTATCCGGTGATCGAGACGGGCCTCGTGATGGCGCCCGCGCGGCATCGGCACGATGATCTCGATGATCTTCGTCGGCCGGCTGGTCGGCAAGGTGGATGCGCGTCTCCTGGTTTTCGGAGGTCTCGCAGCGACTGCCTATTCGCTGTACATGATGACGCAATTCGACCTCGCAATGGGGCAGGGCCCGATCATCGTCAGCGGCGTTGTGCAGGGGCTCGGGCTTGGTTTTGTCTTCGTGCCGCTGTCGACGCTGACCTTCGCGACCATTGCGCCGCATTTCCGTACGGATGCCACGAGTCTTTTCTCGCTGGTGCGCAATATCGGCTCGGGTGTCGGCATTTCTCTGGTGAGCCTGGTTCTGTCCAACATGATCCAGGTGAACCATGCCGAGCTTGGCTCGAGTTTGACGGCAACCGCGCGCGGTGTGCGCAATCTGGTCCCGAGCCTTTTGTCGGGCAATGCGCAGATCGTGGCGATGATCAACGGGCTGGTCAGCCAGCAGGCGGCGATGATCGCCTATCTCGATGACTTCAAGCTGATGATGTATGTGACCTTTCTGGCCATGCCCATCATCTTCCTGCTCCGCGCAAGCGCTCCCAAGCCGGTCACCGACCCGGCCGAGCGGGCGCATGCCATGGCGGAATAGTTCTACCTCCAAAGCATCACTATAAGGGCGGCTCACGGGCCGCCCTTTTTTCAATCCTGTGTGCGCTCGTCCGCGGAGTTCGCGCGCGATCCGCTCCTGCGTAAGGGTCTCCAGCAATCCTATCAGGCGGCCGATGTCCTGCTCGCGCAGCAGATCGAGCTTGCGGTGCAGCCCCTCGATATCGACCTCGGCCTGCAGATTGACCTTGTAGTCGAGTTGGGCGCGTTCCCGGTCGATATCGGTCTGGCGGTTCTGCGACATCAAAAGGATGGGCGCGGTAAAGGCGGCCTGGAAGGAAAGCGCCAGATTGAGCAGGATGAAAGGGTATGGATCCCAATGCTGGGTCCACCCGACAATGTTGAGGACCAGCCACAAGGCCAGCAGGATCGACTGGGTGATGATGAAAGGCCAGGAGCCGACAATGGCGGCGATCCGGTCGGCCAGCGCCTCGCCAAGCGTGTCCGGCGGCGGGTAGGCCGATTTGTGCCGCAGGGAAAAGCGCGCCGGCTTGGCACCGGCCCCGGTCTGAACGGTCTCGCTCATGGCAGTTTTCCTCAAACGCGAAGATTGCATCGAGGATAGCGCGGTTTGTCAGGGCGTGACATTGCGTCTGAACAAGACCACCAGCGCCAGGATCACCACTGCCGGAAGGGCCGCCACGACGCCGAGAACAGGCGCGACCGCGGCAAGACCGGTGGCCCCCGCCCAGGTGATCGAAACCAGCGCCTCCAATATGGTGGCGATGCGCGAGGCTGTCTGCCGCCGGGCGAACTGCGCGCGCCGGCCGTGCACCCGGAACATGAGCTGGAGTACAATGGCCGACCCCGATGCGCAGCTGACGCCGAGAATGAGAATGGCACCCTGCAGGGGGTTGCCAAGGGCGACGCCGAGGATCAGGGGAGCGGTGACGACGGCGATCACGCCGATCACAGCCTGGACTTTGGCCAGATAAAGCTGCCGCCGCGTGATCGGCGCCGAAGCGACAAGATCATGCGCATCCTCGCCCGACAGGGTCAGCCATGCGATGCCGCCGGCAAGCTGGCCCGACGCCATGACGACAATGGCCATGACGATGGGCAGGACCGATCCGCCGGAGCCGAAATTGAGCCAGAGCAGGATGGCCGGCGGCACCAGATAGACCAGCTGCATAAGGGTTTGCGACAAGAGCCAGGGATCGCGCAAAAGCAGCGTCCATTCCTTGCGCCTCAGCATTTGCGCTGGTGTGCCGGAACGGAAGCGACGCGATTTCTGCGCGCTGCGGATTTCCGTGCTGCCGAGCGCCGCAGACGCAATGGCGGCAAAGCTGCGCGCTGACAGCCATACGGCAAAGCCGAGCAGGGCGGCGCTGAAGCCCAGAAAGCCCAGCAGCGGGCCAAATTCGCCCATGGCGGCGCGGGCAGGCGACCAGACGAAAGCTGTTTCCGGAGGGCGCCAGTCCCAAAGCGGCGTTCGAGATCGTGCGGCCGATATTCGTCGTGTTGCCGGTGGTGAGAATGACAGCTACTTGGATGCCGACGACCAGCGACGCGCCGACAAGGGCGGCGAGGATCTGCGAGACGATGCGGGTGCGCCGTGCGCCGAGGACACGGAACAGCCCCAGCACGATCAGCACGGCCAGCGCCGTCGTGCACATGCTGACGGCGGCGATGACGAAATAGGCCATCGCCCAGCGCGGTCCGTCGAGAACCACCAGCATGTCGATGAAGGGCAGGATCAAAAGCCCGCTCAAAAGCGTGGATGTGACGGCAATAGCCAGTGTCCGGACCGCGAAGATACGCTTGGGCGAGGCCGGGGATGACAGGATGAGGTCGAGATCGGCCCGCGTATAATAGGCGCGGGTAACCGATTCCATGGCCTGACTGAGCGACATGGTGGCAAAGAGCAGGCCGAACCCCGTGATCTGGGCGAAGGTGGCGGCATTATGCGGGATGCCGGAAGCGACCCAACCCTTGACCAAGACGTTCGCCAGCAGGTGCATGACGATGGCCGCGATGATGGCGAAGATGGCCACGCCGACAGCGCGGCGGCGCTTGCCGCCTGTCAGCATGCCGGTCAGATCGCGCCATTGCAGGCGCAATTCATGTGCGGCGAACCAGGGCAGGGAGGCGGGCGCAAAACTCATGCGGCGATTTCCGGCGCTGCGATAAGGTCGAGAAACACCTCTTCCAGCGTCGAGCCGGACTTGCCGGCCCGCTGCTGCAGATCCGCCAGCGTGCCTTCGGCAATCAGCCTTCCCGCCGAGACGACACCGATCCTTTCGGCCATGCGTTCGGCCACCTCCAGGATATGGGTGGTCATGACGACGGTGACGCCGTTGCGCGTCTTTTGCTTGAGCACGTCCTTGACCTGGCGCGCCGAACCGGCGTCCAGCCCGGTCAGCGGTTCGTCGAGAATGATCAACTGCGGGTCGTGGATGAGCGCAGCCGCAAGAGCGACTTTTTGCAGCATGCCCTTGGAGAACCCGCCGCAACGCTCATTTGCGTGCGGGGCGAGGCCGAGCCAGTCAAGAAGGTCTTCCGCCCGCGCCTCCGCTTCCTCCGCCGGCATCTGCCAAAGGCCTGAGACGAATTCGAGATATTCGCGCGGGGTGAGGCGGTCATAGACCAGCGGCTCGTCCGGCACCCAGGCGACCAGCCGCTTGGCGGCCACCGGATCGCTGGCGATATCGATGCCGCAGACCTCGATCCGCCCCACATCAGGCGCCAGAAGCCCCGCCACCATGCGCAGGATCGTCGTCTTGCCGGCGCCATTGGGGCCGAGAAGGGCGTAAAAGGCACCGCGCTCCACCGTCAGGTTCAAGCCGTCCACCGCGGGACGCTCGAAACGCTTGCTGAGGCTGTCGATCTGAAGGGCTGGGGGCATGGCTCACTCCGGCTGTTCATCCTAAGTTGTAACGCCACAGGCTTGCCTCAAGGTGAAGATAGGGCGCGTCATTGCACCAATCCTGCCTGCCGTTTTGGCTTTTTGGCGGACAATGCTAGGTCGCCACACATGAACACTCCGACGACGCGAATAGAACCAGTTTCCGGCTGCACGCTTCAGGTGGAGCCGGGGGATTGGCCTTTCGCAAAGCGCGAGGCCGATCGGATAGAACGCCATTGGCTGGAAGCCCGTGACAGCAATCCCGCCTTGTGGAATGGCCGCATTCTGCGGGCCCGGCAGCCGGTTTTGAGCGACGGGCATCTGGAGGCGAAGCTGGTCGAGACCGATTTCGCCGCCTATCTCGCCTGGCGCGACTGGGGTTTTCCGGATCCAACGCACTATTCGGTGTTCGGATCGGCGGTGATCCGCTCCCGTGAGGGGCATCTGCTGTTCGGCAAGATGGGCGATCATACTTCGAGTGCCGGAATGATCTACCCGCCTGGCGGCAGTCTCGAGCCGGGCGATACCGAGACCGACGGAAGCGTCGATATCTTCAAGTCGCTCCGGCGGGAAATGGAGGAGGAGACCGGGCTGACGGGCGACGGCGCCGTAATCGAAGGCGACCTCGTCGTGTGGTGGGGACAGCTGATCTCGGTGACCCGTGTCTTTCGTTATGACGCGCCGGCCTCTGAACTTCTTGAGCAGATCAGGGACAACATTTGTACGCAGGAAAACGCTGAGCTCGCCGATATGGTGGTCCTGAAAACGACCGAGGACATCGACAAAACTGCAACAAAGCCCTACGCGATCGCCACCGCCGAGTATCTTTTCGAAAAAGCCAAGTAGAGCGGCTTGGAGAGCTGGGTCGGCGCTGTTAGGTTGAAACCATTCTGACAGCGAGGAAGCCTTCATGTCTTCGTCTCGACGTCGTTTCTGCCTCTACCTGATCAAGCCGTCGCACTATGACGACGATGGCTATGTGATCCAGTGGTTCCGCTCGCCCATCCCGTCAAACTCGCTGGCCTCGGTCAATGCCCTGTCGCTGGATTGCGACCGCCGCAAGGTGCTTGGCGACGACTGGGACATCGACATCAAAACCATCGACGAGACAAATACGCGCGTGCGCCTCGATGACGGTGGCGCGGGAGGTGAAAGCGGCCGATCTCGGCATGGTCATGCTGATCGGGGTGCAGTCCAACCAATTCCCCCGCGCCCTCGACATCGCCCGGCCCCTGCGGACCCAGGGCATTCCGGTCGCCATCGGCGGCTTCCACGTCTCCGGCGTCATCTCCATGCTGAATGGAGAGGATGAGGGGCTGGAAGAGGCCAAACAGATGGGTGTTTCCGTCTTTGCCGGCGAGGCGGAGGGACGGCTCGAAGAGGTTTTGCGCGATGTGCGCGATGCCTCTCTGAAACCGCTCTATAATTTCATGAACGATCTGCCGGGCATCGAGGACACACCGGTGCCCTTCATGCCGGCCGGACATGTGGGGCGCACAGCCTATAACCTCACAAGCTTCGATGCCGGCCGCGGCTGCCCCTATCAGTGCTCCTTCTGCACCATCATCAATGTGCAGGGGCGCAAATCCCGCCGCCGTTCGCCGGACGATATCGAGAAGATCATCCGCGAAAACCTGGCGCAGGGCGTCCACCGCTTTTTCATCACCGACGACAATTTCGCCCGCAACAAGGATTGGGAACAGATCCTCGACCGCCTGATCGCGCTCAGGGAAGGCGAGGGGCTCAATTTCAACTTCTTCATTCAGGTCGATACGCTCTGCCACCGCCTGCCCAATTTTGTCGACAAATGCGCGCGAGCCGGGGTGAAGCGGGTCTTCATCGGGCTGGAAAACATCAATCCGGCCAATCTGGTAGAAGCCAAGAAGCGCCAGAACAAGATCACCGAATACCGCCAGATGCTGCTGGACTGGAAGGCGCGCCGGATCATCACCTATGCCGGCTACATCACCGGCTTTTCAGCCGACAGCTATAACTCGATCATGCACGACATCGACGTCATCAAGCGCGAACTGCCCATCGATATCCTCGAGTTCTTCTATCTGACGCCGTTGCCGGGCTCGGAGGATCATCAGCGCCTTCATCGCGCCGGCGTCGAGATGGACCCGGACCTCAACAAATACGATCTCAACCATGTGACGACGGCACATGGGAAGATGTCGGCAGACGAGTGGGAGCGCACATATCGCGACGCGTGGGAGCGCTATTATACCGATGAGCACGCCGAAACGATTTTGAGGCGTGCGGCGGCCAGCGAAATCTCCACCTCCAACATCCTCTTGCTGATGGTGTGGTTTCTGGGCGCGCTGAAGATCGAGGGCGTGCACCCGCTCGAATGCGGTGTACTCAGGCGCAAGGACCGGCTCTCCCGCCGCTCCGGCATGAAGATCGAGCCGCCCATCCTGTTCTATCCGAAATACTGGGCGGAGACGGCCCACAAGTGGAGCCGCTGGGTGGGCCTTTACGTCCGCTTCGGCCTCAAGCTCAAAAAAGTCGACAAGGATCCGGCAAAGCGCGACTACATCGATTTTGCCACGACCCCGCCGGACGCCCATGAGGAGGAGCGCGAGCTCTTCCAGTCCGATGCGGCGCGCGCTTATCTCGATCAGGAAAAGCGGCTCGAAAAGGCGCGGCACGGCCAATTTACCCCCGCCGCCGAATAAAACCGCGCCATAAGCAACGTCTGCGGCTCGCCATGCCGGGCAGGCGGTGCTAATCGGTTGGGCCCCGCCTTTCCGAATTCGAGGTTCCTCGTGTCCGCCTCCGACGACATCCAAGCCATCAGCGTGCAAGAGACCCGACTGGTCTTTTCCGCCTTTGATGAGAACACCGCCTTCAAGATCGGCACCGCGATCAAGACGCGGGCCGAACAGCTCGAGCAATCGGTCGTCATCGACGTGAGGCTGTGGGACCGCCGGCTCTTCTGGTTCGCCATGCCGGGAATGACGGCGGACAATGAGCACTGGGTGCGGCGCAAGGCCAATGTGGTGCAGCGCTTCCACAAGAGCACCTATCGCCTGATGCTGGAGCGTGCCGATTCCGGCCGGCTGCTGCCCCCGCTCTGGGGCACCGATCCGGCCGACTACGTTTTCGCCGGCGGCGGCTTTCCGCTGACCCTGCGAGGGCTGGGCTGCATCGGTGCCGTCACGGTGTCCGGTTTGCCCGAACGTCAGGATCACGAACTGGTCGCCTCGACGCTCGCCCGGGTGCTCAACATCGATTATGCCGAAATAGCCTTGCCCGAAGAAGGCAAGTGAGCCTTCACGGCACGCGGCGCGGGAGGGGCCAATGAAACTCAAATACCACCTGCTCGACGTCTTCACCGACACGCCTCTGGCCGGAAATCCGCTAGCCGTGGTGATGAAAGCTGATCATCTGCAGGATAGCGAGATGCAGGCGATCGCGGCCGAGTTCAATCTCAGCGAAACCGTCTTCGTGCGCCAGCCACGGCTGGACCACCACGCCGCCAACCTCAGGATATTCACCCCGCGAACCGAGCTGCCCTTTGCCGGTCATCCAACGGTGGGGACAGGCGTCTTGCTGGGGCTGATGCAAAGGCTGCAGGCAGTGCGCCTCGAAGAGCAGATTGGCGTGATCACCTGCGTGATGGAGCGCGGTGGGCGCCGGCATGGCCATGCGCAATTCAGCCTGCCGAGACTGCCTGAGCGCTTGGGCGACGCTCCATCCGCCGAGGCAATGGCCAGCGTGCTGGGAATCGCACCTGCGGAGATTGGCTGCGGGGATTACGAGGCGGCGCTTTATTCGGCCGGGGTGCCATTCTATCTGGTGCCTGTCCGCGACGCGGACATCCTGGCGCGCGTGCATCTGGAACGGCGTGGCTGGGCCGAAATCTTCACGCACGGCCAGCATTCCGCCTATGTCTTCACCACAACGCCTGAGGAAAGTGACAACGACATTGCTGCCCGCATGTTCTCGCCTGGCATGGGCCTGTCGGAAGACCCCGCGACCGGGTCGGCAGCTGCAGCTTTGATCGGTCTTCTGGCGACGAAACAGGGTGGGGGCGGCCAGCACCACGCACGCATTCGGCAGGGCCGCGAAATGGGGCGCCCAAGCCTGATCGAGGTGACCTATACGCTCGACAATGGCGAGCTCAAACGCGGCAGTATTGGCGGCTCGGCGGTGGTCATCGCCGAAGGCGAGCTCGATTTCGGCGCATAGGCGCGCAATCCCGGTTTTCCTCCGCAACGCCTCGCGATAGGGTCCCCTGCAACGGGATTGGGGGCGCGCGGTGGATATTGTCATTCTACTACTGATTTTTCTGCACTTCATGGGCCTGGTCATCGGCATGGGATCGGGCATTGCGCTCAGCGTGCTCGGGCCATTGCATGGCACGGCGACCGAGGATCAACGCAGCCTGATGTTCAATATCGGCGCGCGGTTTGCCCGCAACGGCCATGTGGGTCTCGCGCTGCTGTGGGTCACAGGGCCGCTGATCCTGTGGCTGCGCTATGGCGGCATCGGCGGGCTGAGCCCCTGGTTCTGGGTGAAGATCGCTCTGGTGATCGTGCTCAGCGCCTCGATCGGCATGGGCTCGGCCGCCTATCGCAAATTCTCTGCAGGCGATACGGGAGCAAGCGCCCGGGTAGCACTGACCGGCAAGATCAATGGCGTCGTCGCCATTCTGGTGGTGCTCTGCGCGGTGCTCGCCTTCGGCTGAGGCCGTCGGAACCGGCGCCGGAAGCGCCGCGACGCCTGCCGATTAGCGGTTGACAGGACAAGGCGAGCAACTATGTTCCGCCGCAATCTCCGGCCCCGGGCTTGCCGTCATAAGCCCGGAACGTCTTGCCGGGCTCTCCGAGCCCGCCGGGCGCCCGTAGCTCAGTGGTAGAGCATCCGACTTTTAATCGGATGGTCGATGGTTCGAATCCATCCGGGCGTACCAAACCTTGCGATCTCCGGCCGCCATCCAGCGCCGCCACCCGACCAAAAATCTTGGCCATTGAAGCCGGCTGCTCTGGCCTGTTCGGCGCCGAACCGCTAATGGTCGCGCATCGAAAAGCAATCCTATTGCGGGCGGCGATACATGAGCCAGAGCGAGCAGCCAGAAGTCATCGATGCGCCCGAAAACGCCGCCGTGGAATTCCGTGACGAGGACGGCCGGCTGCGTGGGGATTGGCTGGAGGCGCTACGCGCGCATATCGAGGCGGGAGATGCCTTCGAGGTCCAGCACCAGATGGAGCCGCTGCACGTCTCCGACACCGGCGACGTGCTGGAGACGCTGACCGCCGACGAGCGGCTGTCCCTGGTGCAATTGCTCGGCGATCACTTCGATTACTCGGCGCTGACCGAGGTCGATGAATCGATCCGACTCGAACTGCTCGAGAAGCTGCCCAATGCCGATGTCGCCCGCGGCGTGGCCGAACTCGACAATGACGATGCCGTCTACATCCTCGAGGATCTCGACGAGGACGATCGCGAGCAGATTCTGGCGCGCATGCCGGCCTTCGATCGGCTGTCGCTCAAGCGTTCGCTCGACTATCCGGAAGAATCCGCCGGGCGTCGGATGCAGACCGACTTCATTGCCATCCCGCCCTTCTGGGTGGTGGGGCAGACGATCGACTATCTTCGGACCGAGGAAGACCTGCCCGAGGAGTTCTATCAGATCTATGTGGTCGACCCGAGCTACAAGCTGCTGGGAACGGTGCCGCTCGACCGCATCCTGAGGGTCAAGCGCCCCACCAAGATCGAAGAGATCATGAATACCAACATCATCGAGATCGACGCGATGGAGGATCAGGAAGAGGCCGCCCGCGTCTTCGAACGCTACGACCTCGTCGAGGTCGCGGTGGTCGACGAGACGGAGAGACTGGTCGGCATCCTGACCATCGACGACATGGTCGACGTCATCCATCAGGAGGCCGATGAGGATATCCGCGCTCTGGCCGGTGTCGGCGACGAAGAGATCTCCGACAATGTGTTCGAGGCGGTAAAGAGCCGGGTAACCTGGCTGCTGGTCAATCTGGTGACGGCGATCCTGGCGTCTCTCGTCATCGGCATGTTCGAGGCGACCATTCAGCAGATGGTCGCGTTGGCGGTACTCATGCCGATCGTCGCGTCAATGGGCGGAAATGCCGGCACGCAGACCATGACAGTTACGGTGCGCGCGCTCTCCATGAGGGAGTTGGACCGGCACAACATGCGCCGCCTGATCACGCGCGAATTGCTTGTGGGGCTGGTCAACGGCGTGGTGTTCGCCGCCATTATCGGGCTGATCGCATCGATCTGGTTCGCCGATCTGCAACTCGGTTTCGTCATCGGAGCGGCCATGATCGTTAACATGTTCGCAGCCGGCATAGGTGGTATTCTCATTCCGCTGGGGCTCGACAAACTGCATATCGATCCGGCCGTCGCATCATCCGCCTTCGTCACCACCGTCACCGATGTCGTTGGTTTCTTTGCCTTTCTCGGTCTGGCGAAGTGGTGGCTGGGCTTGCTCTGAGCCATTAACCGCGCCAGCAAAAGTCCTGCGCGAGAGGCACTGAATGCTCTTGAAAAGCCTTCACGCTTTGGTTAACCAATCGTTATTGGTGGCCCGGCATAGTTGGGGCTGCGAACGTGAGTTGGTTGTTCATAAGGAGTGTGCATGCGCAGCCAAGCCAAGACCGTCTGCTGGCGAGCAGCAAGTTGGACTTTCGTCTGTCTCGTCTCGCTGGGACTGGTTGTGTCGGTGGTCGCGGGGGCGTAATTTCCCTGGCCGAAGGGCCGACCTGTAGAGTTTCTGAGTTAAGGGCGCCCGGAAACGCGGCGCCCTTCTCTTTTTCTACTTCATTTGCAAGAAAGTTGGCGGAGCCAGATCGTTCCAAAGGCCGACAACAAAGACATGATTCATCTGATCAAGCTCTGCGTGGGGGTCAGTTCCGTCGAGGAACTGGAGGACTGGCGGGCCGAGCGGCGCGCTCGCGGATTGGGGCGCCCCGACGGCTTCAACGCCCACCGCACGCGCATGATGCCCAAGCGCGCCAGCGACATCGTGGGGCAGGGGTCGCTTTATTGGGTGATCGACGGCGCCATTCGAGGGCGGCAGCCGATAATGGCCCTGGAATCGGGCACCGATCCGGATGGTCGCTCCCATTGCCAGATCGTCATGGCCCCAGGCGTCATCCGCACGGTCCCACAACCCAAGCGGCCTTTCCAGGGCTGGCGTTATCTCGACCCCAAAGATGCGCCTGCGGATCTCGAGGCGGGAGGCGAGGCCGGTGAGGGCGAGATCATCGAGGAATTGGCCAAACTTGGCCTGTTGTAAGCCTCTCCACCGCGGCGTGTAGCCCGTTCTGTCAGAAAACTGGACACAAGCGTGACTATTTTTGTCGCCGGTTAGGATTCCTTTAACCTTTGTGAATAGGCTTCCGAGCATGGGGCTTGGTCTTGGCCGTGCAATGACGTTGCGGCGTAGCCCCCGGAGGCGAGTATGCAAAGGTCAAGTGCGCACGTAATCGTTGTCGGCAACGAAAAGGGCGGGTCGGGTAAATCCACCACGGCCTTCCATCTCGCCATTTTCCTGCTCTATGAAGGCTACCGCGTGGCGACGATCGACGTGGACAGCCGCCAGCAGACGCTCACCAACTGCGTATTGAACCGCCGCAATTGGGCGCGCATGCAGGGCCTGCGCGTGCCGCATGCGACCCATTATCACCTGCCGCTCACGCGCGGCGATTCGATCTCGGAAAACCAGCGGCTCGAATTCGACATGTTCCGCCAGGCGGTCACCGAAATCGAAGGCGAGGTGGATTTCCTCGTCATCGACACGCCCGGCTTCGATACCAATCTGACCCGGCTAGCGCATTCGCTGGCCGATACGTTGGTCACGCCGCTCAACGATAGCCTGGTCGATCTTGATGTCATGGCCCATGTCGACCCCTCGAACGGGGAGACGCGCGAACTCAGCCATTATGCACGGCTCGTGCAGCGGGCCCGCAAGGAACGGCTTTCGGTCGATGGGCGCAGCATCGACTGGATTTTGGTCCGCAATCGCATCTCCAACCTGGCGTCGCGCAACATGCGGCTGGTGCAGGCGGGGATGGAGCAATTGTCTATCAGATTGGGCTGCCGCATCGCAGACGGCATCGCAGAACGCGTGATCTTCCGCTCGCTGTTTCCGCTGGGGCTGACCGTCTTCGACCCGCTCGACGACGATATGCTGGGCGGCATGCCGACCAACTCCCATGTCAGCGCACGAGAGGAATACAAAACCCTCGTCTCGGCCCTGAACCTGCCCGTAACTCAAGGCTCGCCTGCCAGTGGGCACGCCAAGCTGCACGCAGCCGCCCCCGAGCTTCTGGAGGACGCTGTCTGAAAAACGAAGACGACGTCCTAGCTCATGTGCAGGCGGGCAGCGCGCCTTCCATTCGGTGCGAAGACGTCGAGATCGATACCAACGTGGGGCTGAATCACGCGGCGTGTCCGGGCGGAGAGCGCCAGCACCGCCCCAAGAAGGTCGGTGGATTTGCGGGCGGAAACCGCCGTCTCAGTGTGGTTCACGACTTCGCCGATCAGCCGGCGCACCTGCCGGTTGTCGGACGCGAGGGGCGATTTGGCCACGAACCCGGCCAGTTCGGTCAAGGCCGAAACATCGCTCATTTGGGCTACTCCTTACACTTGCGCCAAATTTGCTCTATCTGCCGTCTGGGGCAAAAACACGCCCCAACCGGAATATCCGGCCTGCCGCTGCCGAAAGGGCGACGGCGCCGGATCCCCGCGTTCCCCTAACCCTGGAGCGCGAGGCAGCTCATATTCTTCTTCTTGAGTTGCTCGCACGCCGATGCCGCCTGCTGCCTTTCAGCAAAGCCGGCGAAACGGGCGCGATAGAAAACCTGACCGTTCTTCTCGAAGCGTTCGACGTAGGAGCGGTAGTCATTGCCAAGCGAGTCACTGGCGCTGCTCAGAAGCGTACGCGCGCCTTCATCGGTCGGCGCGGCACCGATCTGGATGACCCAGCCGCTGATCGACCGCTTTTCACGACCAATGCTGCCCGAGGTCATCAGGTCGATTGCCTGGGCTGGCCGGGCGCCGGCGGGCGCCATCCCGATCGGCGAGGGGGGCACCAACCCGTTATTGCCGGGGCCGGGCTCAAAGCGCAAGGTCTTGCTCATCCATGCCCCGATGACGTCATTGTCATTGGAGGCGGCGGCCCTGCGTGCCGGCGCTGCGCTGGCCACATAGGCGGTCGCATCGGCCGCAGAGGGCGTCGAAATGAGATCGATCGGCTTGGCCTTCGGGAATGGTGCAGACGCGTCCCGCGCGGCCACAAGAACCTCCTGCGGCTGCGCACTCACCGGCAGCGGCGCTGGAATCGGCTGCGCCAGCGCCACCTGCGTATCGCGCCAGGCCGGATAGGGGGCGGGGTCCACAGGAATGGCGGCGACGAGCGTACGGGGCCCGTTGTCCCGGGCGCCGCGATCAGCGCTGTGCGGAGGTAATCGCCGGACCGCGCCTTGGGCAGATACTGTTTGACCAGGCTGGCGACCTTTGCGTTGCGGCTCGCACCGGTGTCGAAGCCAAACCCTGCAACGACGAGATGCTTGCCGCCGGTACGCGCCGCGGTCAGCAGATTATAGCCAGCTGCGTTGATATAACCGGTCTTGATGCCGTCGATGCCCATCTTGCCGAGCAAATGGTTGTGGTTGCCGTACGACCGTCCGTGATAGTTGAACACGCGGGTCTGGAAATACTCGTAATATTTCGGGAAGTGCTGGTAGATGGCGACTGCAAGCCGGGCCTGGTCGCGCACTGTCGTCACCTGCTTGCTGTCTGGCAGACCCGAAGCGTTATGATAGTTCGTGCGGCTCATGCCGAGTGCGTGAGCCGTGCGGGTCATGCGTTCGGCGAATTTGGATTCCGAGCCCTCGATGTTCTCGGCGATCGTGCGCGCCATGTCGTTGGCCGACAAAGTGACAATCGCCATGATGGCGTCTTCGACCTTGATCTTGGACCCGGCGGGCAGACCCAGCTTGGTGGGCACCGCCGCGGCGGCATGCTTGGAGACGGTGAAAGTATCCGTCAGCTTTATGTGCCCGGCGGCCAGTTCCTGGAACAGGATGTAAAGGGTCATCACCTTGGTGACGGAAGCCGGATAGCGCAGCGAATCCGCTGCGTTGGCATAAAGGGTCTTGCCGGTCTTCGCGTCGACCACAATGCCGGCATATTTTCGGGGAACGCTCGCCGCTTCAGCGCTCTCGGTCAGCGTGGCTGCCGAAAACACCGCAACGAACAGGAGGATGACGGCGCGCGGAAAGCCGGCGCGCGCGGCTTTGCGTAATAGGGTAAACACCCGGTACTCCAACTCACTACTTTCAGGGCTTTACGCAGCCCCTGTTTCGCCCCAGTGCCGACCGATGTCCCCCAGATCATTCGCCGGCACCCTGCTGTGATGGAGCCAGAATGAAGGATGGCCGTTACAAATCGGTAAAGCTGCGCACGCGGCACGGCGAAGGTGAAGATTTGGGTCGAGATGACCTCTTAACACCGGCCGGATTTTGCCTACATAATGGGTCCACCATGACTCCATTCGACTTCATCGCTGGTGCTGAACCCTTCTCCCCGGAGACGTCGGCAGCGAGCCTTCTTCCTGCAAATGCAGAAAGTGGTTTCGGGCCCTGATGGACGACGATGGGAACAAAGGCGACGACGCCGACGATAGCGGGACCGGGATCGCCACCAAGACCCGGCCGAAGACCAAGCGTCCGAGCCTGTATCGGGTGCTGCTGCTCAACGACGACTACACGCCGATGGAGTTCGTCGTTCTCATTCTGCAGGATGTCTTCAACAAGAGCCGGGAAGACGCCATGCGGATTATGCTGCACGTCCACAATCAGGGGGTGGGGGAGTGCGGCGTATATCCATACGAGGTGGCCGAGACCAAGGTCACCCGCGTTATGGATGCGGCCCGGAAAAACCAGCATCCGCTGCAATGCGTGATGGAAAAGCAATAGGACCCCAATATGCCTTCATTTTCCCGCGGACTCGAAAAGGCGCTCCACCAGGCGATGAACCTGGCCCGGGAGCGCGCCCACGAGTTCGCCACGCTGGAGCATCTGCTGCTGGCGCTGATGGATGACCGCGACACCATCGCGGTCCTGACCGGCTGCGACGTCGACATCGAAGCGCTCAAGGCCGATCTCGAGGAGTTCATCAACGAGGAACTGGACAGCCTGATCGTGCCCAATGGCCAGGATGCGCGCCCCACGGCCGCCTTCCAGCGCGTCATCCAGCGCGCGGTGATCCACGTGCAGTCCTCCGGACGCGAGGAGGTGACCGGCGCCAACGTGCTCGTGGCGATCTTCGCCGAGCGCGAAAGCCATGCCGCCTATTTCCTCGAGCAGCAGGACATGACCCGGCTCGACGCGGTCAACTTCATCTCCCACGGCATCACCAAGTCCGGCCCCAACGAGGACCGCGCTCGGTGCGCGGTGCCGAGAAGGCGAGGGCCGTCAGGAGGACGGCGAGCGCTCGGGCAGCAGAATTCCGCGCTCGCCGATTTCTGCGTCAACCTCAACGAGAAGGCCAAGAACGGCAAGATCGATCCGCTGATCGGCCGCGACGCGGAACTGCGCCGCACCATCCAGGTGCTGTGCCGGCGCTCCAAGAACAACCCGATCTATGTCGGCGACGCCGGCGTGGGCAAGACGGCAATCGCCGAGGGTCTGGCGCGCAAGATCGTCGAGGGCGACGTGCCCGAAGTGCTCAAGGATTCCGTGATCTATGCGCTCGACATGGGCTCGCTGCTGGCCGGCACGCGCTATCGCGGCGATTTCGAGGAGCGGCTCAAGGCGGTGATGAAGGAGCTCGAGAAGAAGGACAACGCCGTCCTCTTCATCGACGAGATCCACACCGTGATCGGCGCCGGCGCCACTTCGGGCGGCGCGCTCGACGCCTCGAACCTGCTGAAGCCGGCACTGGCCTCCGGCGCGATCCGCTGCATCGGCTCGACGACCTACAAGGAATATCGCCAGTTCTTCGAGAAGGACCGGGCGCTGGTGCGGCGCTTCCAGAAGATCGACGTGGCCGAGCCCACGATCCCCGACGCCATCGAGATCGTGAAGGGGCTGCAAGCCCTATTTCGAGGAGTATCACAAGCTCAAGTATACCGACGACGCCCTCAAGGCGGCGGTCGAGCTTGAGCGCGCGCTACATCAATGACCGCAAGCTGCCGGACAAGGCGATCGACGTGATCGACGAGACCGGCGCGAGCCAGATGCTGGTGACCGAGGACAAGCGCAAGAAGATGATCGACGTCGAGGATATCGAGGCCACGATCGCCTCCATGGCGCGCATTCCGCCCAAATCGGTCTCCAAGTCGGATACCGAGCTGCTGGCCAATCTCGACACCAACCTCAAGCGGGTCGTGTTCGGTCAGGATCGGGCCATCGCGGCGCTTGTCGTCGGCGATCAAGCTGGCGCGGGCCGGCCTGCGCGAACCGGAAAAGCCGATCGGCTCCTATCTCTTCACCGGTCCGACCGGCGTCGGCAAGACCGAAGTCGCCAAGCAACTCGCCGATACGCTGGGCGTGGAGATGCTGCGCTTCGACATGTCCGAATATATGGAGCGGCACACCGTATCGCGGCTGATCGGCGCGCCTCCGGGCTATGTCGGCTTCGATCAGGGCGGGCTGCTGACCGACGGCGTCGACCAGAATCCGCACTGCGTGGTGCTGCTCGACGAGATCGAGAAGGCGCATCCGGACCTGTTCAACATCCTGTTGCAGGTCATGGACCACGGCAAGCTGACCGATCACAACGGCAAGTCGGTCGATTTCCGCAACGTCATCCTGATCATGACGTCCAATGTCGGCGCCATGGAGCTGCAGAAATCGCCGATCGGCTTCGGCCGCAAGCGCGAGGCAGGGCGACGACGAGGAAGCGATCAACCGCATGTTCACGCCGGAATTCCGCAACCGGCTCGATGCGATCATCTCCTTCGGGCCGCTGCCGACGGAGGTGGTGCGCCGCGTGGTCGAGAAGTTCGTGCTGCAGCTCGAGAGCCAGCTTGCCGAGCGCAACGTGACCATCGCGCTGACGCCGGAGGCCGCCGACTGGCTGGCCGAGCGCGGCTATGACGAGCGCATGGGCGCCCGGCCGCTGGGCCGGGTGATCCAGGAGCACGTCAAGAAGCCGCTGGCGGACGAGGTGCTGTTCGGTGAGTTGCAGAAGGGCGGCTCGGTCACCGTCGCCGTGGTCGGCGAGGGCGAGCGAGGCGCGGCTCGAACTGGTGCCGGTGCCGCCGGCGCCCGGCGCGTCCCAAGGCCATCACCGGCCCGAAGACGGGCAAGAAGTCCGGATCCTCAAAATCGGGCGGCTCCAAGAGCAGCAAAGAAACCCAGGACAAGGACTGAGCGGTTTCTGGTACCAATAAAAAAGGCGGGAGATGTTCTCCCGCCTTTTTGTCAGTAAGGCTGACAAATCTGCCAGCAGAGCTGTCAGGCTCGGGCTTTGACCTTTGTGGTCTTACCCTTGGAGGCAGGCTTTTTCCGTGCCGGCGCGGCCGCGGCCTTGTCGGCGGCCTCGTCGGCCTCTTTGGCCAAGCGTAATTCTCTCAGGCGTGCAGTATTCTTGCGGCGGGCCTCGGCGAGCTGTTCCTGCTCGGCCATGGCCGTCTGCACGCGTTTTTCCAGCGAGGCGAACCGTTGTTCCGCCTTGGATCTCGGGGTCTCGACCATTGCTTCCCCCTCCCGTTAAAAAAAAGGCCGCCTTGCGGCGGCCTTTTCGGTTTTAGTCGGCGGGCTGCAGATTAGTTGCAGAGCTGCGCCCATCGCGCCCGGCTTCCAGGTCGTAAGAGACCTTTTGACCCTCGTTCAGGGTGGTCATGCCAGCACGCTCAACGGCAGAAATATGCACGAAAGCGTCCTTGCCGCCATCATCCGGGGAGATGAAGCCGAAACCTTTGGTGGAATTGAAAAATTTAACGGTGCCAGTCGTCATGGCATCTTTCCTTGTCAGTGGCCCGGGCAGCTTTTGCGGACGGGCAGTTTGCCCCAAGGCAACGCGCCAAGGGGTCAACGTTCGCAAATCAGGGGTCAGCTAAACAGACCGGCAATCCGGTCGATCAGGTAGCCATGAGGCTCAAACGTATGAAGCTATTATGGACTGCAATCACGGCTATATCAAGACTTGCCGAAAAACAGGCTCTCGGAGCCGGCGGGGACATCCGCCTTTTGGGACGAGGTCGACCTCCAGCCGATGACGACGAAAAAGCCGATCATGACCGTGGCATAGACTGCCGCGGGTATCAGTAACGCGGCAACGGAGAAGCTCCGGTAGGCGATCGCGCCTCCTGCGGCGCCCAGCATCAGCGACAGCCAGACGAGCAGATGTTGCAGCCAGCGCTTCGACGGCGCTTCTCCCCTCGTCGCCCGTGCCAGATCCTGTCCGGCCGCGAAGAGCGTGCCCGTGACGAAGGTCGTGCCCAAACGGGCCGAGCCGCTCGGCGCGATAACGGCATTCTGGGCGCCGGCAGCGCAGGCGAGGGCTGCCATGGGCAAGGTGAGCGGTGCAGCAGCAAAGCCAAGCGCCATCGACATCGCAATCATGAACAAAACGAACAGCAAGACTGAAGGGGATGCCCAGCGCCCGCTCGCCAATGCGGTAAGGCTGCCAAGAAAACTGCCAAGGAAGAATCCCACGATCAGGGTCATGGGAAGAATCACTGCCGTCAGGTCACCCTGGGCGAGGCTGGCGCCGGTCTGGGTGGTATTGCCGCTCATGAACGAGGTGTAAAAGCCACCGAGCCGGACAAAGCCGATGGCGTCGATAAACCCGGCGCTGGCCGTGAGCACGATGCCAATGGTCAGTTTTGAGGTTGGCGTCACAGCAGAAGGCTAAGCCAGTTGATCGGCAATCTTGACGGCAAGGTCAGCCAGCTCGGAATCATCCGCCTTTTCACTGCCATGCGGTTTCAGCAGCTCGCCCGCATAGGCGGGAATGACATGAAAATGCAGGTGAAAGACGGTCTGTCCCGCCTCATGCTCGTTGAACTGCGCCACACGTACCCCTGCCGCGCCGGTCGCGTCCTTGACCGCTTTTGCCACCTTCTGCACCAGCGGCATGACCATGCGCAGGGTTTCCGGATCGGCATCGAGCAGGTTGCGCGATTGTGCCTTGGGCACCACGAGCGTATGGCCGCGTGCTTGGGGGAAGATGTCCATCATTACCAGCGCGATGTCGTCTTCATAGACCTTGTGGCAGGGAATTTCGCCGCGCAGGATCTTGGCAAAGATATTGTCGGACTCATAGGCGCTCACGACCGGACCTCTCATTGTGGTGCAGTTCGTTTCTGCTTACCAATCAATGAGCAGACTGACCATAGCCCAGCTTGGATCAGGCCTCGCCTTTGCGATAGGGCGTGTAGCGCTGCAGCACTTCCTGGTCGTGATCGACCGAGACGAGTTCGCGGCGCAAATAGTCCGCGACCGCGTCCCTAAGGCCGGGATGGGCGATCCAGTGGATCGAGCGGGTGATGGTCGGCTCATAGCCGCGCGCCAGCTTGTGTTCCCCCTGGGCGCCAGCCTCGACGGTCTTGAGCTTGTGTGCGATGGCGAAATCGATGGCCTGATAATAGCAGAGCTCGAAATGGAGGAACGGCACATCGCGCGTGCAGCCCCAATTGCGGCCGAAGATCGTGTCCTTGCCGAGGAAGTTGAGCGCCCCGGCAATGGGCTCGTCCCCGTCATAGGCGAACATGAGCACGATGCGGTCGGCCATGGCTTCCGAGATCAGCGAAAAGAAACTGCGGTTGAGATAGGGCCGGCCCCATTTGCGCGAGCCGGTGTCCATGTAGAAGGTGAAGAAGGCGTCCCAATGCGCCTCGGTCAGATCGCTGCCGGTCACCCATTCGACGCGCAGGCCTTCCTCGGCCAAGGCGTCCCGGCGCTCGCGACGGATGGTCTTGCGCTTGCGGGAGGCCAGGGAGCCGAGGAAGTCATCGAAACTGTCGAAGCCCTGGTTGTGCCAATGGAACTGTGTGTCGTGCCGCACCAGCCAGCCTGCGTCATGTGCCAGGGCTTCCTCCGCTTCGGGCACGAAGGTGGCGTGAACCGAGGAGGCGCCTAGCCTGACACAAAGCTGCTCTGCGGCAGAGAGCAGGGCGCGCCGCATCCGGTCGTCACTCTCGCGCGTCAACAGCTTCGGCGCAGTTGCCGGAGTGAAGGGTACGGAGGATTGCAGCTTGGGGTAGTAGTCGCCGCCCGCCCGCATGAAGGCGTCAGCCCAGCCGTAGTCGAAGACATATTCGCCCTGCGAGTGCGACTTGAGAAAAAGCGGCATCAGCGCCGCCGGCTCGCCCTCATGCTCGATGAGAATGTGCTGCGGCTGCCAGCCGGTTCGCGCCGTGGCGCAGCCCGCCTGTTCGAGGGCAAGGAAAAAGGCGTGATCGAGGAAGGGGTTGTCCGTGACCCCGTCTGTGGACGGGACGAGGCCGTTCCACACCTCGGCTGGAATGTCTGCTGTTGCCGAAACGATGCTGGCGGTCAGCGTCTCATCAGCCAATAGGCGCCTCATATCCTTCGAAGACGATCTGGTCGGCATGCCGAAGAGCCGCATCCGCTTCATCCTGCGACCTTATGGTCCAGCTGGTAACCGGCATGCCCCGGCTACGCCAGAAGCGCACCATGGGCAGGTCGAGAGCCACATTATGGCAGGAAATGAAGCTGAATCGTGACTGCGGCCAGTGCAAGCAGGTGGCGCAGCAGGAAAGCATCGAGCGCCCCCAAGGACCCGTCCTCGCCGGAATATTTGCGCATCATGACGATGCCCAGCGCGCCCTTGTAGCCGGCTTCGCGGGCAAACTGCAGCAAATGCGGCGAAAAGGATTCCAGGACCAGCGGGCCTTTATAGGTCTTGAGAACTTCGACCGCCCGGCGCGCCAGCATGCGGTTGGCCTCCTGGTCGCTCTGGTGCTTCAATTCCACGACCAGACCCGTCCGTCCGTCGACCTGTTCGAGCAGTTCCTCGAAACGCTGCGGGCAGTCCCCGGCGGAGCTGCCGGTCAGCGGGATGCGCCCGAGCTGGCCCGCGCTGATGAGGCGCGGGGTGCCCTTGTGTCCCGTCAGCCGCTCCAGCTTGTCGTCGTGAAAGACCATCGGCCTGTCGTCGCCGGAGAGCTGCAGATCGCACTCGATGGCATAGCCCTTGTCGATGGCCGCGGCGAAGGCCGAAGCACTGTTCTCGATAATGCCATTGTCGCGGCTGTGATAGCCACGATGCGCGATGGGGCGGTCGAAGGTGAGGCGGGTGTTCATGATCGGCCGGGCTGGCTTGGGGGAGGGGATAGCACCGTTTGCGCGGGGCGAGACGACACTGTGATGACCGCTCTAGTCCTCGATCTCCGCGATGGCTTCGATCTCCACGGCGGCGCCGAGCGGCAGCGCGGCGACACCAAAGGCGGCGCGGGCATGACGACCCTTTTCCCCAAGGATCTCGACGAAGAGATCAGACGCGCCATTGGCAACCAGATGCTGCTCGAAAAAGTCGGGCACGGAGGCGACGAGGACCGTCAGCTTGACCATGCGTACCTTGTCCAGGGAGGTATTGCCCGCATGCACCATCTGCGTCATCAGCGCGACGGCGCAGCGCTCGGCCGCCTTCTGGCCGGCTGCGACGTCGAGGTCCTTGCCGAGATGCCCCTTGATGACCCCGTCGGGACCAGCGGAAATCTGACCGGAAACATAGATGGTGTTGCCGACGCGGCTGACGGGAATGTAGTTGGCGGCCGGGGCTGCCGGCTTGCTCAGCTCGTAACCGCGGGACTTGAGCTTTTCTTCAGGGGTCATTGATCTTTTCCCTTGCTTGGAGAGGCTGTGTCGGAGGGGTTATGGCGGTAAAGCCGTCCGCGGACAACCGCCTCCCGGCCAAAGCGTGAGCGGACACGGTCCATGGCGCGTTCGGCAGCCGCTTTGCGCGCGATTTCCGGCTCGATGAGATCGACCGGGTCCTCGCCGCTCGCCGCCTCCAGATGACTGACGCCAACGCCGATCAGACGGAAGGCCGTGCCATCCGCCTCTCGTGCCAGCAATTGCCGCGCCGTTTCATAAAGCGTATGCGCGAGCTGGGTCGGAATCATCAGCTGCCGCGCGCGGGTGCGAATACGGAACCCTGCCGTCTTGAGTTTCAGGGTCACGGTCGCGCCCACGAGATCTTTTTCCTTGAGGCGCTCGGAGAGATGCTCGCAGACGGACAAAAGCTCGGTGCAGAGCACGTTGAAATCGGCGATGTCGGTGTTGAAGGTCGTCTCCGTGCTCACAGAGCGGGCGGCGGAATCAGGTTCCACACGCCGTGCATCGAGGCCCCGCGAGAGGCGGGCCAGTCGCGCACCCATTTCGCCATAACGTCGGGCAAGATCTTCCGGTGCAATCTGCTGGAGTTGTCCGATCGTGGAATAGCCGTCCCGGGCCAAGGTTTGGGAGAAGACCTTGCCGACGCCATAGATCAGACTGATCGGCTTGGGTGCCAGGAAGTCGACCGTTTCCGCCGCGCCGATGATGGCAAAGCCGCGCGGCTTGTCGAGGTCCGAGGCGATCTTGGCCAGGAACTTGTTGTGGCTCAGCCCCACCGACACCGTGACCCCAATCTCCTGCTCCACCTTTCGGGCGAAGCGTACCAGCACGGCAGCCGGCGGCAGCTTGTGCAAAGCCTGGGTCCCTGACAGGTCGAGGAACGCCTCATCAATGGAAAGCGGCTCGACCACGGGGGTCAGAGCCTCCATCATCTGCCGGATCTGGCGGCTGACGCCGACATATTTTTTCATGTCGGGCTTCATGAAGATGGCATCGGGGCAAAGGCGCCGCGCCGTGACGGAGGGCATGGCCGAACGCACGCCCGACTGGCGGGCGATGTAGCAGCAGGTTGAAACGACGCCACGCGTACCGCCGCCGATGATCAGCGGCTTGTTGCGCAAATCGGGATGGTCGCGCTTCTCGATAGAGGCGTAAAAGGCATCGCAATCGACATGGGCGATGGTCAGCGTTTCCAGCTCGGGATGCGACAGCAGCCGCGGCGAACCGCACTCCGGACACCGCACGGGCGTGCCGATGCCAGTGCCTGCGCAGTCCCGGCAGATATAGGGGGTTGCCAAGGCGCGCCCTACATTGAGGGGTTGAGACGGTGCCAGGCCCGCATGACGCGTTCCACCGGCAGCCCTGATTCGCCGCACATGGCGACCAGGACACTCTCATTGGAAACGAAATAATCGAGCATGCCCAGCCCCAGTTCGCGCGATCCGCTGGCCTGGCGCAGGGCCGCCCCGTCATAACCGGCAAAGGCCATGAAGCGCGCCAGATCCTCGGGCCTGTTGACCAGATAGGCGAAGCACGCGTCCGAAATCGTCTCCAGTTCAGCTGCTTCAGCGCTCTGCGTCGGCACCGGCTACCCCATTTCAGGAATTTCGTAATCACTTGATGTTAGCCCAAGCATTGGGCAAAACGAAGTATAGCTGCGTGCCCTTCCGCCGCGGCAGGGGGCGAAAATGCCCAAGACCGTGATGATCGTCGAAGACAATGAGCTCAACATGAAGCTCTTCAATGATCTTCTGGAATCGCGCGGCTACGCCACCATCCTGACCCGCAACGGTTTCGAGGCGCTCGAACTGGCGCGGGCACACCATCCCGATCTCATCCTGATGGATATCCAGCTGCCGGAAGTCTCGGGGCTTGAAGTGACCAAATGGCTCAAGGAGGACGACGACCTTGCCGCCATTCCGGTGATTGCCGTCACCGCTTTCGCCATGAAGGGCGACGAGGAGCGGATTCTGCAGGGCGGCTGCGAGGGTTACATCTCCAAACCCATCTCGGTGCCTCACTTTTTGGCAACGATTGAACAGTACATTGGCCAGGCGGACTAAGCCTCCGCACTCCGCGTAATCCGTGTACTCAAGGAGTCCGGCCCGTGACGGCACGCGTGCTGATCGTCGACGACATCCCGACCAATGTGAGACTGCTCGAAGCCCGGCTAGCCGCGGAATATTTCGACGTCATTGGTGCCACTTCAGGCCAGCAGGCGCTTGAGATCTGCGCCCGCGGCGAGGTCGACATCGTTCTGCTCGATGTAATGATGCCGGAGATGGACGGTTTCGAGGTCTGCCGCAGGCTCAAGGCCGATCCGGCGACCCATCATCTGCCGGTGGTGATGATCACGGCGCTGGACCAGGTGTCCGACCGGGTTGCCGGGCTCGATGCGGGGGCCGACGATTTTCTGAACAAGCCGGTCGACGACGTGCAGCTTCTGGCGCGGGTCAAAAGCCTGGTGCGGTTGAAGTCGCTGACCGACGAATTGCGCGCACGCGCAATGACCGGCCAGCGAGATCGCCATCGAGGATGCGATCCGGGCAATGGATTCCATCGATTCCAATGCCGGGAGCCTGCTCATCATTGATACGGATACCGCTCATGGCGGGCGCATAAAGGGGTATCTGGAACAAGGTACACAGCGTCGACTTGCTCACCAAGCCCTCGGACGCCGCCTATCAGGCGGCCGGCAAGGGCTATGAGCTGATCCTGGTTTCGATGTCGCTGGACGGCTACGACCCCTTGCGTGTCTGCTCGCAGATGCGGACGCTCGAGCACACGCGCTCCCTGCCCGATCATCCTGATCGCGGAGGAGGCCGACCGGCCCAAGGTCGTTCGCGGCCTGGAGATGGGCGTCAACGACTTCATCATGCGGCCGGTGGAACAGCAACGAGCTTTCCGCCCGCGTCCGCACCCAGATCCGGCGTCATCGCTATGCGGTGGAGTTGCGCGAGAGCGTCAACCACACATTGCAGATGGCGGTGGTCGACGAACTGACCGGCCTCTACAACCGGCGCTATTTCGACCGGCATCTGTCACTTCATGCTGAGCAAGGCGCAGGAGCAGGACCGCGACATGGCGGTGATGATGCTCGACCTCGACTTCTTCAAGGCGGTGAACGACACGCATGGCCATGATGCCGGCGATGCGGTGCTGCAAGGATTTCGCCCTGAGGCTGCAGCGCAACATCCGCGGCGTCGATCTCGCCTGCCGTTTTGGCGGCGAGGAATTCGTGGTGCTGATGCCCGACACTGACATCGGGCAGGCGCGCAACGTCGCCGAACGCGTGCGCTCGGCTGTTGCCGACCAGCGGTTCGGCATCGGGATGGCCAATCCCCTGAGCCTGACCGTGAGTGTGGGACTGGCGCTCAACGAAGGCGCGGACGATACGCCGGACCTGTTGCTCAAGCGGGCCGATATTGCGCTTTACCGCGCCAAGCGCGAAGGCCGCAACCGGGTCGTGTTCGACGCGGCCTAAGGTTCAGGCGACCCTCGGAAAATAATAAAAATCTAATCGTATTTTATAATAATGCGAGATATATTGTTTTACAGAGCACATGTGTTAACACGATGCGTAAAAATTCATCATTAACAAATCAATAAGGCGTCGTTTCTATATAAACACTTGCCTTTCGGCGGTTCAGGATTAGTTTCGGGTCAACGGATGTGGCGGCTCTCTGGAGGCGGCAGATCCCAAAAGACCCCTACGGTTAATCTCAGGTCCGCCGCAACTCCTGAGTCCGTAGGGAGGCTGGTCCGGTAACGGACAGAGTGGCCTCTTCGACATGCCGTTCCGGGCCAGCCAACCCTTTGAGGCCGCGAGCACAATCTGCTCGCGGCCTTTTATTTTTGGCAGGTCGTCGCCAAGGCCAGTTTTCCAAACGCGCCAATAAAAAACCCCGCCTCGAGAGGCGGGGTTTTATGATCATCAGAAGCAGCGAGACTACTTGATCTTGGATTCCTTGAACTCGACGTGCTTGCGCGCAATCGGGTCGTACTTCTTCATGGCCATCTTCTCGGTCATGGTACGCGAATTCTTCTTGGTCACGTAGAAAAAGCCGGTGTCGGCGGTCGACACGAGCTTGATCTTGACGGTATTTGCCTTGGCCATTTGTGCATTCCTGAAAAAACGGCCGCGCGGAAAATCTCACGCGGCGCGGTCATCACTTGGCGCGCAAACTACAAATTTGTCGCCGAAAGTCAAGTCAACTGGCTTAGATGCCGGCCTGCTCCTCGTCCTCCGGACGGGCAGGGTCGGGCAGGCGTCCAGAGCGGTCGAAGCCGTGCATGCGCTGAGCCCATTGCAGGCCGATCACCGCGCCCTTGGTCGAGGGCAGCATGGCGAGTGGCAGCACGACCGCCAGAGGCAGGAGCCACAACAGATAAGTGCTCGGCGCCACGTGCCAGGCCATTTCAAGATGAAGCATGACGCCGACCAGCAAATGACCAACGACCATAATCGCCAGATAGGGCGGAAGATCGTCAGCCCTGTGGTGAAACAGTTCTTCGCCGCATTCGGGACAGGTGTCGTTGACCTTGAGATAGGCGCGGAAAAGCTGGCCCTTGCCACAGGCAGGGCATTTGCAGCGCAGGCCGTTGGTTATGGCCTTCCCGGCCTCGCGATCGTCGGTGCGCACAACTACCGCCATGACGTTCTACCTTTTCTGCCGGCGCTTCCGGCCTTGGGGCACGCGCGACTTTCCACGCCCGCCGCGGGCAGGGGGCTTCACCCGCTCGCCTTCAGATAAGAGCTCGAAGCGCAAAGCGCCAGCCATCGGCGCTGCTTCCAGAAGTCGCACCTCGACACTGTCGCCCAGTCGGAAGCGTTCCCCGGACCGTTCACCAATCATGGCCTGCTGTTCCTCGACGAACCGGTAATAATCGGATCCGATGGTCGAGGCCGGGATGAACCCGTCGGCGCCATTCTCCGTCAGGCGCACGAACAGGCCAGAACGGGTGACGCCCGAAATCCGACCGGCAAAGCGCGCACCGATATGTTCGGACATGAACTGGGCCAGAAGCCGGTCGGCGGTTTCGCGCTCAGCGGCCATGGCGCGCCGTTCCGTGGCTGAAATATGCTGGGCGATAGAGGGAAGGCGCGCGACGTCATCAGGTCCGAGCCCGTCATCGCCGAGACCGAGGGCAGTGATAAGCGCCCGATGGACGATCAAATCGGCATAGCGGCGAATGGGCGAGGTAAAATGGGCATAGCGCTCCAGATGCAGGCCGAAATGCCCGAAATTCGCGGCCGAATATTCAGCCTGGGCCTGCGAGCGCAGCACCATTTCGCTGACCTGCTCGGAGCGGTTCGAGGCCTTGGCCTTGCGCAGCACCTCGTTGAAATGAATGGGGCGCACTGCATCCGATTTCGAAAAGCTCATGTCGAGCGAAGCGAGGAATTCCCGCAAAGCCATGAGCTTTTCCTGCCCCGGCACGTCATGCACCCGGTAGATGAGTGCTGATTGATGCTGTTCGAGCGTTTCGGCGGCAGCGACATTGGCCGCGATCATCATCTCCTCGATCAGCCGGTGCGCTTCTAGCCGTTCGGGAACGTCGATGCGGGAAACCATGCCATTTGCGTCGAGCTCAATGCGCCGCTCCGGTAGATCAAGGTCCAGCGGTCCGCGCTTGTCGCGGGCGGCGGCCATGGTGCGATAGGCGGCCCATAAGGGCTTCAGCACCGGCTCCAGCAAGGGGCCAGTGATGTCGTCGGGCTTGCCGTCGATCGCTGCCTGTGCCTGCTCGTAAGCGAGCTTGGCAGCGGAGCGCATCATCACCCGATGGAAGGAATGGCTACGCTTTTTCCCCTCGGCGTCGAACACCATGCGGGCAGCGAGCGCGGCGCGGTTCTCGCCCTCGCGCAGGGAGCAGAGATCATTCGATATCCGCTCGGGCAGCATGGGCACGACCCGGTCGGGAAAATAGACCGAATTGCCTCGCAGATAGGCTTCCTTGTCGAGCGGCGAACCGTCACGGACGTAGAAGGCCACGTCGGCAATGGCGACATAAACGATGTGCCCGCCGGGGTTCTTCGGGTCGTCGTCGACTTCCGCAAAGACGGCGTCGTCGTGATCCTTGGCGGTCTTGGGGTCGATGGTGACGAGCGGCAGCTCGCGCCAGTCCTCGCGGCCTTTGAGCGTTGCAGGCTTGACCTTTTCGGCCGCTTCAATGACCGAGGCGGGAAATTTGTAAGGGATATCGAGATTGTGCAGCGCGATCATCGACACCGCGCCTTCCGAGCGCGGGTTTCCGATGACGGCAGTGACGCGCGCACGCGGCAGCATCAATCGCCCGGAGAGTGTCGATTCCACCTCGACCAGGTCTCCGTCTTTTGCGTCGCCGAGATCGCCCGCCGGGATGCGCATCTCCTTCTGCTTGCGGTCGATGGGCACGAGCCGGGCTCCATCATCGTCCAGACGCACAATTCCGATCTGGGCGCGGCGCGGCTTGTCGAGCACCTTCATGGGCCTGCCGCGATACGCGGGGGCGGGGCCTTCGCCGCGCTCGATGCGCGCCAGGATGCGGTCGCCGGGCGCGGGGACGACGCGGGCGTTGCGTCCGATGTCCAATACGACCAGCGGGCGCTCCCCCTCGCTTTCGTCCCAGCTTGCCGGGAAAGCGATCATGGCATCAGGATCGGCCGTCGGGGGGATGTCGAGAACAGTGACGGAGGGCAGTTCGGCGGCGCGGCGCAGCGTCTTGCGGTTGCGCGCGATCAGGCCTTCGGCCTCCATCTCCCTGAGCAAGAGCTTGAAGGGCGTGCGCATATCGCCCCTGATGCCAAAAACCCGCGCCAGGTCCCGCTTGCCCTTCAGACCCGGCTCATTGGCCAGCGCCTCTAGCACATCCTCGCGGCTCGGCAGCACGCCAGTGGCGTGCCGTCGCGGCGCCGCGACGGTGTGGCGGCGGGTTTTCGAAGACTTCGATTTTCCGCCGGGAGGTCTGGTCATCAGGTTTTCGCTTTTGCCTTGCTCTTGGCCGTCTTCTTGGCTGCCGGTTTTTTGGTTTTGCTTTTCGACCCGGCCTTGGCGGCGATCAGTTCCAGCGCCTGTTCCTTGGTGACATCTTCTGGCTTTTGATCCTTGGGAAGGGTGGCATTGACCTTGCCCTAGTTCACATAAGGCCCGTATCGCCCGTCCTTGACCGTGATCGCTCCGCCATCGGGATGCGCACCAAGGTCCTTCAGCGTTGCAGCGGCACCGCGCCGGCCGCCGCCAGCGGCTTTTTGCGCCAGAAGATCGACGGCGCGGTTGAGACCGACGGTGAAGACCTCCTCGAAATCGGGCAGATTGGCATAGGTGCCGTCATGCAGGATGAAGGGGCCATAGCGGCCCAGGCCCGCGGTGATGGGCTTGCCCGTCTTCGGGGTGCAGCGCCCACCTCGCGCGGCAGCGACAGCAGCCGCAGCGCCTTTTCGAGGTCAGTGATCCGCCGGCTCCCAGCCCTTGGGCAGGCCCGAGCGCTTGGCATCCTTGCCGTCGCCGAGCTGCACATAGGGGCCGAACCGGCCGGATTTCAGATAGACGGTTTCGCCCGTGTCCGGATCGACGCCCAGTTCGCCGTCGCCGGTGACTTCAGCGGTCTGGCCGGTGGCGCTGTCGGAGAGCTGGGTGGTGTAGCTTGCAGTCAGGATAGTTCGAGCAGCCGATGAAGGCGCCGAACTTGCCAAGCTTCAGCGACAGCTGCCGGTGCCGCAGGTCGGGCAGGCACGCGGATCGGAGCCATCTTCCCGGGCCGGGAAGATGTGGTCGCCCAGCATCTCGTTGAGGGCGTCGAGAACCTCGGAAACCCGCAGATCCTTGATCTCGGCGACGTGGTGCGAAAAATCGTTCCAGAACTGGCGCAGCACGCTCGCATAGGCGAGCTCGCCGGCCGAGATCTGGTCGAGCTGCTCTTCGAGATCAGCGGTGAAATCGAATTCGACATAGTGGGTGAAGAAGCTCTCGAGGAACGCGGTGACCAGCCGGCCGCGGTCCTCCGGAATGAGCGCGCGCTTTTCCAGCCGCACATAATTGCGGTCCTGCAGCACCGACATCGTCGCCGCATAGGTGGACGGACGGCCGATGCCGAGCTCTTCCATCTTCTTGATCAGGCTCGCCTCGGTGTAGCGCGGCGGCGGCTGGGTGAAATGCTGCTCGATCTGGCAGGATTTGAGCGCCGGTGTATCGCCGACGGCCAAGCGGCGGCAGCTCGCGGCTGTCTTCGTCCTCGCTGTCGGGATCGCGGTCCTCGGCGGCCTGCACGCCATAAAGGGCCAGAAAGCCGGGGAAGGTGACGACCGAGCCGATCGGCGCGCAGCGTGATCTCGACGATCCGTCCTGCACGGCGATGTCGGCGGTGGTGCGCTCGATCTCGGCCGATTTCATCTGGCTGGCCAGCGTCCGGCGCCAGATCAGGCCGTAGAGCTTCTTCTGATCGGCATCGGCGCCAAGCGCATCCGGATGCACGGACATGTCGGTCGGGCGGATGGCCTCGTGCGCTTCCTGCGCGTTCTTTGCCTTGGTCTGAATAGATGCGCGGCTTTTCCGGCAGATAGTTGTCGCCGAATTCCTTGGCGATGGCGCGGCGGGCCTGATCGATGCCTTCCGGCGCCATCTGCACGGCGTCGGTCCGCATATAGGTGATGTGCCCCGTCCTCGTAGAGCCGCTGGGCGATCTGCATGGTGCGCGCCGGGGCGAAGACCAAGCGCGGCTGGAGGCGTCCTGCTGCAGGGTCGAGGTGGTGAAGGGCGGATAGGGATTGCGCTTGGTCGGCTTCTTCTCGACGTTCTCGACGCGGAAGTTGCCGGCTTCGATAGCCTTTTGCAGCGTTTCCGCCTCGGCACCGCTGCCGATGTCCAGCTTGTCGGTCTTCTTGCCGTCGACGGCGTAAAGCCGGGCCTCGAACGGCTTCTGCTTTTCGATCAGCGTCGCCACGAACGCTCCAGTATTCCTGCGGCTTGAACCGCTCGATCTCGGCTTCGCGGTCGCAGACCAGGCGCAGGGCGACCGACTGCACGCGCCCCGCCGAGCGCGAACCGGGCAGCTTGCGCCAGAGGACCGGCGAAAGCGTGAAGCCGACGAGATAGTCGAGCGCGCGGCGGGCCAGATAGGCGTCGACCAGCGGCGCGTCGATATCGCGCGGATGCTTCATCGCCTCTGTGACGGCGCCCTTGGTGATGGCGTTGAAAACGACGCGGCTGACCGGCTTGTCCTTCAGACCTTGCGTTCTGCGCAGCACGTCGAGCACGTGCCAGGAAATGGCCTCGCCCTCGCGGTCCGGGTCAGTCGCGAGGATCAGTTCGTCGGCATCCTTGACGGCGCGGGCGATGTCGGTCAGCCGCTTTTTGGAGCTGGTTGTCGACCTCCCAGGACATGGCGAAATCGTCATCGGGACGCACCGATCCGTCCTTGGCGGGCAGGTCGCGCACATGGCCGAAGCTGGCGAGGACCTCATAGTCCTTGCCCAGATATTTGTTGATTGTCTTGGCCTTGGCCGGACTTTCAACGATGACGACTTTCATGCCTTAACGCTCCAGGGGGCTCAGCTTACGCGGCAACGCAACAATGGCGGGGGCGGGTTCGCAAATCAGCAAAGTGGCCTGCCGAATGGCAGCGCAACATGGTCATTCACTTGGGCAGTGTCAATCGCGGCTGCAACCCTAGATCAGCCCCGGAGGGCGACAAGCTGGCCAGAAGAGCGCTCAAGGCGGCCGGCGAGATCGAGCTCCAGAAGCGCTGTTTGAACAGTTGAAGCAGGCAATCCGGTCTGCTCGACAAGGTCGTCGACAGCGACCGGCGTGACGCTCAGCGCTTGCAAAAGAATTTGACGGGCGTCTCCCGTCGGCTCATCGACGTCATCCTCTGCGGCCGGCACGAAGTCGCTGTCCTCGCCGCTTTCAAACAAAGGCAGACGGGAGGGGTCGGCAGTTGCGAGGCTTTCGATGATGTCCGCTGCCGAGCGGATCAGGGTCGCGCCCTCGCGGATGAGGCTGTTGCCGCCTTCGGCGCGCGGGTCGAGCGGCGAGCCGGGAACCGCGAAAACTTCGCGGTTCTGTTCGAGCGCCATGCGCGCGGTAATGAGCGAACCCGAACGGCGGGCTGCTTCGACGACCACGACGCCGAGCGACAGGCCTGACACAAGGCGATTGCGCCGCGGAAAGTCACGGGCGCGTGGCTCCCAGCCAAGCGGCATTTCGGTGAGCAGTGCACCGCCCGCCTCGACGATTTCTTCGGCCAGCGGAATGTTCTGGTCCGGATAGATGCGGTCAAGCCCGCCAGCGAGAACGGCAATGGTGCCCGTTTCGAGGGCGGCCCTGTGAGCTGCCGCATCGATTCCGCGCGCCAGCCCGGAAACAATGAGATAGCCGGCCGCGCCCAGCTCGCTGGCCAAGAGCTTTGTCATGCGCTGACCGGCGGCGGAGGCGTTGCGGGCGCCGACGATGCCGACAGTTTTCGACCAGTCGAGACTATCGCCGCCCTTCATTGCGATCAGCGGCGGAGGACCGGGTATGTGAAGCAGAAGCTCCGGATAGTCGGGCTCGCCCATGGCAACGAGGCGCCCGCCGAGCGCGGTGAGCGCCTCGAACTCATCCCGTGCCGCCTGTTCCGGATAGGGGCTCAGGGGCATGGATCGGCCGCCCTGGCGACTGAGGCGGGGCAGGGCGCTGAGGGCTGCGTCGGCTGACCCGAAGCGGTTGAGCAGGCTGTCGGAAGGTGGCGGGACCGACATTGTCGGTGCGAATAAGCCGCAGCCAGGCGATGCGCTCGCTGTCGGAGAGAACGTGGCCGACGGTCGCGAGCACGCTCAGGCCTTCTTGCCGCCGATCTTCGGCTCGGTGCCGTCGATCAGCCTGCGGATATTCGGTCGGTGCTTGAAATACAGAAGAACGGACATGACGGAGGCAGCCGCCGCCAGATGCGGACCCGAAAACACGTACGCAAAAATCGGTGCGGTCAGCGGCCGCGGTCAGTGCGGCGAGCGACGACATGCGCTGGAAATAGGCGATGAACAGCCACACCGCGCAGAAGATGAGCGCCGACGATCCAGTTGATGGCCAGCATGGCGCCGATATAGGTCGCAACGCCCTTGCCGCCCTTGAAGCCGAGCCAGAGGGGAAACAGATGGCCAAGGAATGCCGCGACACCCGCCAGCGAATAGGCAAGGGGCGGGTAGGGCACGAAATACCGCACGACCAGCACGGCGACAGCGGCCTTGCCCGCATCGAGGATCAGCGTGGCCGCTGCCAGCCCCTTGTTGCCCGTTCGCAGCACATTGGTCGTGCCGATATTGCCCGAGCCGATTTTGCGAATATCGCCATATCCGGCCATGCGGGTGAGCAAGAGGCCGAAGGGAATGGAGCCCAGCAGATAACCGAAGACGATGGCGGCAATGACGGAGACGGGATCAGGCATTGGCAGGTTCGTTCCTGTGTTCGTGGACTTTCTGGCCGGATACGAAGGTGTGCATGACTTTGCCTGAAAGTCGCGCCCCTTCGAAGGTGGTGTTGCGCGAGCGCGAAACGATATCCCTTTCGGCCACGACCCAGGGATAATCGAGATCGATCAGGATCAAGTCGGCTGGTGCGCCGAGGGCGAGCGGCCGGCGTCCAGGCCCAGGATCTCCGCGGGCCGGCTGGTCATGGCGCGCAGGATCGTCTTGAGATCGACCTCCTGGTGTGCACCAGGCGCAACGCCGCCGCCAGCAGCGTTTCGAGCCCGATGGCGCCGTCGGCCGCCTCGGCGAAGGGCCGGCGCTTGACCTCGACATCCTGCGGGTCATGGTCGGAATGGATGGTGTCGATGGTGCCGTCCTTGAGTGCTTCGATCATCGCCTGCCGGTCGTCCTCGCTGCGCAGGGGCGGGGAGAGCTTGAAGAAGGTGCGGTACGAGCCGATGTCGTTTTCGTTCAGCGACAGATTGTTGATCGAGACGCCGCAGGAGAGGCTTGCTGCTCTGAGCTTTGTGACGGCGCATGATGTCGGCGGACAGCGCGGTCGATATCTGGGCGGCGTGGTAGCGTCACGCCCAGTGAGGCGGGCGAGCTGCAGATCGCGGTCGAGCGGGATGGACTCGGCTTCGCGCGGCAATGCCCTTGAGACCGAGCACGCTGGCAAGAGACCTTCATTCATCACGCCGGTCGCCGAGCAGTTTCGTCGTCGAGATGGTGGACGACCGGCATGCCGAAATTGGCGGCATAGAGGAATGCGGAGCGCAACAGCGCCGCTGACTGGATTGAACGCCTGCCATCGGTGAAGCAGACGGCGCCAGCTTCCCGCAACAGTCCGAACTCGGTGATGTTCGCGTCCCTCCAATCCCTTGGTGATGGCCGCGGCCGGCAGGATATTGACCTTTGCCGTGGCGGCGGCACGGCGGACGAGGAAATCGACAAGCGCGGCATCGTCGACGACGGGCATGGTGTCGGGCATGGCCACGAAGCTCGTGATCCCGCCGGCAGCAGCCGCCTCGGACGCGCTTTGCAGCGTCTCCCGGTATTCGTGCCCGGGCTCGCCGGTGAAGACGCGCATGTCGATCAGGCCGGGGGCCAGCAGCATGCCTTTGGCGTCCACCGTCTCCGCCCCTTCCGGAGCACCAGGCAGCGCGCCGGCGGCAATGTCGGCGATTTTGCCGTTTTCGACCAGCACCGCGCCGGCGAGATCGGTGTCGGAGGCGGGATCGACGATATGAGCGTTCTTGATGACGAGGGCAGCTCATGCAGCCTCGCCCCCGCAGAAGCGCATCGAGCACCGCCATACGCACCGCGACCCCCATCTCGACCTGTTCGGCGATGACCGATTGCACGCCATCGGCAACGGCGGGATCGATCTCGACACCGCGATTCATCGGGCCGGGATGCATGACGAGCGCGTCGGGCTTGGCCAGGGCCAGCTTCTCGCGGTCGAGGCCATAGAAGCGATAGTATTCGCGTACCGAGGGGATCAGACTTCCGTTAGCGCGTTCGTGCTGCAGGCGCAGCATCATCACCACGTCGACATCGCGTATGCCTTCCTCGAAATCGGTGAAGACTTCGGTTGCCAATTGCTCGATGCCGGCTGGCAGCAGGGTCTTGCGGCGCGATGACGCGGGTGCGGGCGTTCATGGCGCCGAGCAGCAGCAGATTGGAGCGCGCGACGCGGGAGTTGGCGATGTCGCCGCAAATGGCGACGGTGAGCCCGTTGATGCGGCCCTTGCGCTGCTTGATGGTCAGCGCATCGAGCAGGGCCTGTGTGGGGTGCTCATGCGCGCCATCGCCCGCATTGATGACCGAGCACTCGACCTTTTGTGACAAGAGCTCGACCGCACCGGCTGCGCTGTGGCGCACCACGATGACATCGGGCCGCATGGCGTTGAGCGTGGTCGCGGTGTCGATCAGGGTTTCGCCCTTGGCAACCGACGAGGTCCTGACCGACATGTTGGCCACCAGCGCGCCGAGACGCTTGCCGGCAATCTCGAAGCTTGCCTGCGTGCGGGTTGAGTTTTCGAAAAACAGATTGATCTGGGTCTTGCCGCTGAGCGTGGGCAGTGTCTTGCGCGGCTGCCGCGAGATGGGAATCATCTGTTCGGCCCGCTCGAGCAGATCGGCGATCTCGAATTGATTGAGCTGGGAAATGCCGAGAAGATGGCGATGCGGAAAGGCAGAAGCGCCGGCTTGGCTCGTGTCGGCCCTGTGGTTCGGCTCCATGGCCACCCGCTTTCTCCCCGTCCGCGCTGCGTGTGCTCTTGAAGCAGTCCGGCGACCGTCGATCTAGACCATGCAATCAGCCGGGGCAAGGTATTGCGCAGCCTATGCACCGCTCCAAGTCATTGCCGCCCAGATGAAAAGGGGCAGGGTCAGGAACGACAGGATGACCTGGGCCGTGACGGTTGCTGCGTAATATTCGGCATCGCCGCCCATTGTCCGGGCGAGCACGTAGCCACTGACCGCGGTTGGCACAGCTGCCGCGATGATGGCGATGACGAAAGACATCCCGCCAACCCCGAACGCGCTGGCGATCGTCCACGCGACCATCGGGGTGAGAACCAACCGGCAGAGGCTCGCGATCAGGACTGCGGGGCCGGAGCGTTTAACCGCATTCCAGCTCAGGCCCGCGCCAAGGGCCAATAGCGACACGCCAAGGGCGCCATCTCCGGCGAGCCCCAGAGTCGTGTGAACGATTTCCGGCAGGGGTAGTCCCGACATCTTGATTGCCAACCCTGCAATCACCGACAAAATGACGGGATTGCGCACAATCGTCGCTGCGACCAGACCGGGCGTGGCCGGCTGGCCCGATGCGTAGCTCGCCAGAACGAGAATGGCAAAAATATTGAGGAGGGGAGCGAGGGCGGCGAAGGCCAGCGCGATCACCGCCAGGCCCGGCGCCCCGAAAAGATTGCCGACGACCGCAAGAGCGATGAAGCCGTGCCAGCGGGTGGTCGCCTGAAAAAAGCTGGTGAACGTCGGTCCGTTCATGCCGACCAGCCCCTCGAGCGGGCGGCGCAGAAGCCACATCAGCGCCGGCATGACGATGGAGAGCGCAAAAAGGGCAAGCACGAACGGCGCGGCTTCGCCAAAACTGAGGGTGGAATTGGCGAGGACCGTAATCATCAACGCGGGAAACAGCACCCAGAAGCACAAGAGCTCGATGCCGCGCCATTGTTCGGCTGCGACCAGTCCGGATTTGCGCAGGCCGAAACCTATGGCGATCAGGGCAAAGACGGGCGTGAGGCTGGCATAGACGCTGAGCATGAAGGGCCGATAGGGGAGGAGGGTTGGACGAACGTCCCAGGAGAATTGCTCGTCAGCTTAGGTGCTGGCGCTCAGCCGGTCCAGCACACCCTGCAGGATGAAGCTGGCTGCCAGTTTGTCGACCACCCCGGCGCGCTTGGCGCGCGAGACGTCAGCCTCAATCAGGGTGCGGGTGACGGCGGCGGTGGACAGGCGTTCGTCCCAGAAGACGAGGGGCAAATCGATGCGCTGCGCCAGGTTGCGGGCGAAGGCGCGGGTGGACTGGGCGCGCGGCCCCTCGCTGCCATCCATGTTGAGCGGCAGGCCCAGCACGATACCCGCGATTGCATTGTCGGCGATGATGCGCTGCAGCGCCTCGGCATCCTGGGTAAACTTGGTGCGCTTGAGGGTCACGTGCGGCGTGGCCGAATAGCGCATGGCATCCGAGATCGCCACGCCGATGGTCTTCGTGCCGAGATCGAGCCCCATCAGCTTGCCTCGCTCCGGCAGCGCGGCAAGAGCCCCCGGCGTCTCGGGAGATAGATCAGGAGGCACGCTCATGCGGAGGCGCTCGATTTGGGCTGGAGGCATTCGATGCGGTTGCCGAAGGGATCATCGACGTAGAAGCGCTCATACCCGGGTAGCGGCTCGTCCTCTTGTGCGGGGTGTCCTGCCTCCTCGCATTTGGCGCGAAGGCCTGCCAGATCGGCCACCCTGAAGGCCGGGTGCGCCTTGCGGGCAGGCCGGAAATCGGCTTCGACGCCAAGATGCACGCGCACATCGCCCGAGGTGAACCAGACGCCGCCGCGGCGAGCGAGGTTTTCCGGCTTTGGCTGTTCTGTCAGTCCGAGGACGCCAGTATAGAAACCTCGGGCGGCGTCCTCCCCGCCCTGCGGCATCGCCAGTTGCACATGATCCAGAGCCAAAATATGCATGGGTGAACCCCTTTCTGCTGCCCTTTTGCGGCGGCGATGCCGACAAGACAAGGCAGAATATGAAGATCACCTGGTTCGCCGAGACCTGTTTCAGGCTTCATGTCGGCGGCAAGATCGTCGTTGTTGATCCCGAGGCGGCACCCGAGGGTGTCGATGCGCAGGAACTGGTGTCTGGCGCCGACCGCGTACTGCAACTGGGGCAGGCGGACCTGCCGGCTTTCGATACCCAAACCTTTCGGCCGAGGCGACGGCGATCGCTGATCGACGCCCCGGAGGATGATGAATTGGGCATCTGGTCCTTCGGAAAGTCTGGGCTGGCGATCGCGGCGTCAGACGAGCCTCTGGTGATCATAGCGCCCTATGTTTTAGCCCAATGGGGCCGCTTCGCCGACGATGCGCTCGTGGTTTTTTGTGCCAACGCCGTTGCGGACGCCAAGCCCTTTGCGGTTCTGGTGGCGGGAGCCCGACCACGGCTGGTGGCGCTGGCGGCGGTCAATATCGCCGACACGGCATTCCCGGACATCACGGCGTTGGGCGGCGGAACGCCAATCCAGGTGCTCGACAAGGCTATGGCGCTCGAGGTGTGAACGGCCGGCACGCGCAAGCCTGTTGCATGTGCGGGCGCGGCATTGATAGAAGCGGGAAAAATCCAACTTCGAGTTGGATTTCCAAGTTCAAGTGGAGAGTCGCATATGTCGGTCGATGCCGATACGGTGAAGCGGATCGGGCGCCTGGCGCGCATCAAGCTCGATGAAGACGAAGTCGCCTCCTATGCCGGCGAGCTCAACGCCATCCTCGGTTTTGTCGAGCAGCTCAACGAAGTCGATGTGTCGGGCGTCGAGCCCATGACCTCGGTGACCCCGATGAAGCTGAGGCGGCGCGAGGACGAGGTGACCGATGGCGGCTATGCCGACAAGGTCACCGGCAATGCTCCGCTCAGCGAAGACAATTTCTTCATGGTCCCGAAGGTCGTGGAGTAGCGTCCGATGGGGATCACGATTGCTGCCGAATCGCCGTTGCAGGACGAGCTGCGCGAGATGATCGCCGCGCTCAATGACCATCTGCGCCCGCTTTCGCCGCCTCAATTCCAGTTTCAGATGACCGTCGAGCAGATGGCCGAGCCGGAAACGACCGTGCTGGTGGCGCGCGACGAAAAAGGCCGCGCCATTGGCACTGGCTCTTTGAAGCAGCATGGCGGCGGTCTGGGTGAAATCAAGCGCATGTTCACGCTGCCGGAGGTGCGCGGCCAGCGGGTCGGCGCTCAGCTCCTCGAGGCGCTGGTCAACCTGGCCCGCGACATGGAACTGACCCGCCTCGTGCTGGAGACCGGCGTGGGTGACGGTTTCCTGCCGGCCTGGCGGCTCTATGAGCGCGGCGGGTTCTCCCGCTGCGGCGCCGTGCTCGATTATCCCGACAGCGGCTGGTCGGCCTTTTTCGATCTGGAAATCGAATACGCCGATCCGGCGGTCGAGACCGTATAGGATCCCAGCCGCATCGCGGCGTTTCGCGGGGACGAAAACCCGCTGCAAGTTAAAGAGTAGACACTTGACCGATCTGACCAAACTGAGCCTCAAAGCGCTAAGGGACGGCCTCAAGGCCAAGGACTTCACCTCCGTCGAGGCGACGGAGGCCTATCTCGGCGCCATCGAGACGGCGAACCCAAAGCTCAATGCCTATGTGGCGGTGACCGCGCATCAGGCGCGCCAGATGGCCGAAAAGAGCGACGAGAAGCTGCAAAGAGGCGAGGGGGGCCCGCTGGAGGGCGTGCCGCTCGGCATCAAGGACCTTTTCGCCACCAAGGGCGTGCATACCCAGGCAGCAAGCCATGTGCTCGATCATTTCGAGCCGGAATATGAATCGACCGTCACCTCCAATCTCTGGCGCGACGGCGCTGTCATGCTCGGCAAGCTCAACATGGACGAGTTCGCCATGGGGTCGTCGAACGAGACCTCCTATTACGGCCCGGTGATCAACCCCTGGCGCGCCAGGGGATCGAACAAGGACCTGGTGCCCGGCGGATCGTCGGGCGGGTCCGCTGCTGCAACCTCGGCCTGGCTTTGTGCCGCGGCGACCGCCACCGACACCGGCGGTTCCATCCGCCAGCCCGCCGCCTTCACCGGCACGGTCGGCATCAAGCCGACCTATGGGCGCTGCTCGCGCTGGGGCGTTGTGGCCTTTGCCTCCTCGCTCGACCAGGCCGGGCCGATCGCCCGCACGGTCGAGGATGCGGCGATCATGCTGACCTCCATGGCGGGTTTCGATCCCAAGGATTCCACCAGCGTCGAGATGGCCGTGCCCGATTTCGCCGCCGCCGTCGAACGCGGGGTGAAGGGCCTGACCATCGGCATTCCAAAAGAGTACCGCATGGACGGCATGCCGGAAGAAATCGAAAAGCTCTGGCGAGAGGGGATTGATTGGCTGAAGGCCGAGGGTGCCCAGATCAAGGACATTTCGCTGCCGCACACCAAATACGCGCTGCCGGCCTATTACATCGTGGCCCCAGCCGAAGCCTCGTCAAATCTCGCCCGCTATGACGGCGTGAAGTACGGCCTGCGCGTCAGCGGCAAGGACATCACCGACATGTACGAGGAAACCCGCGCCAAGGGCTTCGGACGCGAGGTGAAGCGCCGGGTGATGATCGGCACCTATGTGCTGAGCGCCGGCTACTACGATGCCTATTACGTGCGGGCGCAGAAGGTCCGGACGCTGATCAAGCGCGATTTCGAGCAGGTGTTCGCCGATGGCGTCGACGCCATTCTGACCCCCGCCACGCCCTCGGCGGCGTTCGGTGTCGCCGATCAGGATATGAACGCCGATCCGGTCAAGATGTACCTCAACGACATCTTCACCGTGACCGTGAACATGGCCGGCCTGCCGGGCATCGCCGTGCCCGCGGGCAAGGATGCTGCTGGCCTGCCGCTGGGGCTGCAGCTCATCGGCAAGCCCTTTGACGAGGAAACCCTGTTTGCCGCCGGGCCGGGTGATCGAAAACGCCGCTGGCGGCGGGTTCGAGCCGGAGAAGTGGTGGTAGACTGATCATGCGGCGAATTTCGCCGCTACTAAAATGATCAGAGCAAGAATTGTGGCAAGAATGGCGAGTTTGCCCTGCGCGCTCGCTTCGAACCACTGCCCAACCCGGATTGTCAGCCGATCCAAATAGGAGCGGGGCGTTTTCTGAGGGATTTTCACAAGGCACACCTTTCACCAAAAAAAGCGAATCAGGTGCTGCTCTGCTGCTGCGCAGCTTGGACCTAGATCGAAATCGTGCGCAAGAAGGCGAACACGCAAAATGGGGGTTGACTTATCGTGCCCGCGAATAGTGGGGGAAACCTAGCCCTCAGACCGGCTAAGTGACACTGATCGAAGCTTTAGGCCGTCCTGACCGCCGGCAGTTCCGGCGCCTCCAGTCCTTCGAACGGGTCGCGCCAGGATTCGATCCGCATCAGCCGGTCATACCAGGCCTGCACATTTGGAAAATCGCCAAGCGGCAAAAGCGCGACATCGTTGTAGGGCAGGTAGGACGCCATGCGGAAATCGGCATAGGAGAGTCCGTCAGCGAGCAGCCAGTCACGCGTTGACAGGTGATCGTTGAGAATTTTGGCCGTCGCGGCGAATTCCCTCAATCCCGAGGCGACCGCCTCATCATCGACAGGGCCGAGATTGTAGCGCTGCTTGGTGCCGCGCTCGAAATGCACCCGGTCGCAGGCACGCACGAAATTCCACATCGCCCAGCTCAGCCATTTGATCATCTCCGGCTCGGCATCGCCTTGGCGCCAGAAATCGGACCCGACCAGCCGCGACAGATGACAGGCAATGGCGTCGGCCTCCCAAAGGGTCGCGCCATCCTCAAATTCGAGAATGGGGATAGAGAGATTGGGATTGAGCTTGCGGAACTTTTCGCGCTGGACCGGCGCAAAGGGCGAGGCGTGTTCGAATGTGACCGATGCCTTCAGATAGCGGGCAGTCGCGACGCCGAGCCGGGGATTGGGATTGCGGCTGAAATAAAGTTTCATTCTGCCTACCTCAGCATCTCGTCGATCTCGTCCATGCCCTTCAGTCCCCCGGTGAAGGCAAAGCTGCCGGTGGACTGGATCTCGTTAATGGCGTTGAGGAAGGCCGTCATGGCGGCGCGGTGGAGCCCTGAGCCGAGCGAGATGCGCGCCACGCCCAGCCGGTGCATGTCGGCCATGGTCAGCGTGGTATTGGCCAGCCCCAACAACACGTTGACCGGCTTGTCGACATTGGTGACGAGGGTTTCGATCTCCTCGAACGATGTAAGGCCCGGCGCATAGAGGACGTCGGCGCCGGCATCGGAATAGGCATTCAGCCGCTCGATCGTGTCACCGAGATCGGGGTTGCCGAACAAAAAGTTCTCGCAGCGGGCGGTGAGCGTAAATTTGAAGGGCAGCGATTTCGCCGCCTCCACGGCGGCCGCGACCCGCTCCACCGCTTCCTCGAACGGATAGATTTCGCCGCCCCCGCCATTGCGTGCGTCCTCGATGGACCCGGCCACGGCACCGGTACCTCCTGCCATGCGGATGGTCTCGGCCACACCCTCGGCGTCCGCGCCGTAACAATCTTCGAGATCGATGGAGAGCGGCAGGTCGGTGGCGCTGGCAATGAGCTGCGCGTTGGCGAGGATGCCCGCCCGGCCCGCGGACCCCGAGGGCTTGCCGATCATGTGATCGACACCGACGGAGGTCGTGGCCAGAGCCTCGAAGCCTTTGGCGGCGAGAATGCGCGCCGACCCCACATCCCACGGATTGGGAATGACGAAGGGATGGCCGCGATGATGCAGCCGGAAGAATCCGTCGCCCTTCTCCGCCAGGCTCGCAGAAGGTCCGGTCGCGTTGGTCATGGGGATGCATCCTCAGATCAAAACGGATAGAACAGGCGAAGTTAGAGCAATATGGTTTGAGTGCAATGACCGATCCCGTGACCGCCACAATCGACTATTCCGAGCCGCCTTCGAACATGAGCAAGCCGCTGCAGGCGCTGTGGTGGATCAAGAAGGGCGGCTTCCACGTGGGGCCGGAATGGGAAGAGGCCCATCGCATCGCACAGGCCATGGAGGGGGCCAAGCCCTTCGACTGGATTCACGCGCTCCTGCACTGGATTGAAGCCGATTTTGGCAATTCCGACTATTGGTACCGCATGGCGGGCGAGAAGCGCCATGGCAAGAACGTCGCCGAGGAGTGGGCCTACCTTGTCGAGGAACTGACGCCGGAAAGCGAAAAGCAGGGTTAGGGGCGCTGCTGGCGCTTGAGAAAAGGGCGTCAGATTTTAGACGAATTGAGGGGCGAACTCTACTGCTTCAAAGCAGTTGAAATCGGGCGCTCGCAGTGCCAGTTTCATGCGAACCGATTTGCCCTTTTCCAGCCAGTGGACCTCTCGAAACGATGCCGATACCGCCCGCCCAGTGTACCACGAAACAGGAGGTGCGCAGGGAACTCGACCGCATCGACAATGCGATCATCGAGCTCTTGGCGGAGCGTCACGCCTATGTGAACCGAGTGGCGGAACTCAAAACGAGCGCTGCCGAAGCGCACGATCCCGTACGGATCGAAGAAGTGATTGGCAAAATACGCGCGCGGGCGCATGCTCTGGATCTCGATGGCGATCAGGCGGAACTGCTCTGGCGCACGCTGATCGACTGGAATGTAAACTATGAGAAGACGCTGATCGCCGCACGAGAGAGATCCTGAGGAGGAGTGTCATGTCCGACCAACTGACGATCCGGCATGCCGAGGCAAAGGAGTCGCTGGAGCTCGCGGCTTTGGCCTACCTCGCCTGGGAAAAGGGAATCCTGCCCCTGTTTCGCGAACGCTCCGGCATGCGCGAGAGCGAAAAGCGCCGCCTGTCCACCTATGTACATGACAACATCGCCCGCATCATCGTCGCGGAATTGGACGACGAGATCGTCGGCTGGTGCTCTCGTTCGCGCGATAGGGCCTACATCCCCTACCTTTTCGTGCTGCCGGGCGTGCAGGGCAGGGGGATCGGCACGACGCTGCTGCGCCGGATGGAATCCTTGCTCGAACTGGAGGCGCATGAGCGTGTGAGCCTGGAGACCCCCGCCGATCACGTCAGCGCGGTGAAGTTCTATGAGCGGCAGGGCTATCGCATTCTGGCGGTAAAGACAGACGGGCGCAGCCCCCATGAACCGCTGATGAGCGTTCGGCTGGAGAAGAAGCTCAATCCGTTCCGCGGTCCGATCCGCGACATCGACTAGTCCTGGCCGGTCGACCCACTTCGTATCGAACCCCGGTTTCTTCGCGGTTTTGGCCGGGAATTGACTTGATGCCTTGCTCGGCGTGATGCAAACAGCAGAGAAATTCCGCTTTCCATTCAGTTTGACAGCCAATGACCATCATCGACACGCGCACGCCGAACCCCAAGCAGTTCATCAAGGGGGCGACCGGCGACTGGGAAATCGTCATCGGCATGGAAGTGCATGCTCAGGTGACAAGCGAATCCAAGCTCTTTTCCGGCTCTTCGACCGAGTTCGGCCAGCCGCCGAATTCCAATGTGAGCTTTGTCGATGCCGCCATGCCCGGCATGCTGCCAGTGATCAACGAAGAATGCGTGCGCCAGGCCGTGCGTACGGGGTTGGGGCTGAAGGCGAAGATCAACAAGCGCTCGATCTTCGATAGGAAGAATTATTTCTATCCGGATCTGCCGCAGGGCTACCAGATTTCCCAGTACAAGGATCCGATCGTGGGCGAGGGACTGGTTCTGCTCGATATGGGCGACGAAGGCAGATCGAGATTGGCATCGAGCGCCTGCATCTCGAGACAGGATGCCGGCAAGTCGATCCACGACCAGCACCCGAACATGAGCTTCGTCGACCTCAACCGCGTCCGGCGTGGCGCTGATGGAGATCGTTTCCAAGCCCGATCTGCGCTCGTCGGACGAGGCGCGGGCCTACCTCACCAAGCTGCGGACCATCCTGCGCTATCTCGGCACCTGCGACGGCAATATGGAGCAGGGCTCCATGCGCGCCGATATCAATGTCTCGGTGCGCAAGCCCGGCGGCGAATTCGGCACGCGCTGCGAGATCAAGAACGTCAACTCCATCCGCTTTGCCGGCCAGGCCATCGAATACGAGGCGCGCCGCCAGATCGACATTCTGGAAGATGGCGGCGAGATCGACCAGGAGACCCGCCTGTTCGACCCGCGGGCCGGCCAGACGCGGTCCATGCGCTCCAAGGAAGATGCGCATGACTATCGCTATTTCCCCGATCCCGACCTGCTGCCGCTCGAATTCGACGACGCTTTCATCGAAATGCTGTCTGAGGGGCTGCCCGAACTGCCGGACGAGAAGAAGGCACGGCTGATCGAGGAGTATGGAATTACGCCTTATGACGCCTCCGTTCTGGTGCTCGACCAATCGAGCGCAGCCTTTTACGAGCGCGTCGCCAAGGGCCGCGATGGCAAGCTCTGCGCCAACTGGGTGATCAACGAGCTGTTCGGACGCCTCTCCAAGGAAGGCCTGGACATCGATCACAGCCCCGTTAGCGCCCAGCAGCTTGGCGAAATCGTCGATCTCATCTCCAAGGGCGACATTTCGGGCAAGATCGCCAAGGATTTGTTCGAGATCGTCTGGACCGAGGGCGGACATCCGGCGACCATCGTCGAACAGCGGGGCATGAAGCAGGTCACCGATACCGGCGCCATCGAGAAGGTTGTGGACGAGGTGATCGCGGCCAATCCGGACAAGGTCGAGCAGGTCAAGGAAAAGCCCTCAATGCTCGGATGGTTCGTCGGCCAGGTGATGAAGGCCAGCCAGGGCAAGGCCAACCCGCAGGCCGTCAACCAGATTCTCAAGGACAAGCTGGGGATTTAGGGGAAAGCACGGGAGGCTGGCATGGCAGAGATCAGCGTCAGTCTTCGCAACATTCCCGGCACTGAAGCGGCCCTCGGATGGGCAGGTGGGCATACTCTTGTCATCGACCGTCCCGAGGGCCGTGCCGGCGGCCAGGGTCTGGGCTTCAATGGTGGGCAGATGATCGCGCTCGCCATCGGCGGCTGTCTTTGCAACGATTTGCGCTATGTTGCTCATGCCGACGGGATAGAGCTCACGGACATCGATGTTCGCGTCACCGTGACCCTGACGGGCGAGCCGCTGCTGGTAACCCGGGCAGATGTCTTCGTGCAAATCGCAGCCTCTGATCCCGCAGCTGACCTCGATGCCCTCCTGGCGCGGGCTGAAGCCGATTCAACGGTCGGCAATTCCGTTCGGTCCGGCTTTCCGGTGCGTGTTTTGAGGCAGACCGCTCCGCACGCCTGAACGGCCATAGACATGGGAAGAGCTAGTTTTGGTTGGTCGGCGGGCTCGCTGCCGGAGCATAATTCTGCGTAAAGGGACGGCGAAAAGAAAAGGCCGGGCGGAGCCCGGCCTTACGAAGTGGGGACAAGCGCTCAAGCTGCGTCTTGCCGCTCCCAGAACCTGAGATCACGGCACGCCTTTACGAAGCTTTCCGCGTCGGTCTTAGCGCCAAGGGGCTGGAAACCGGCGTCAAGATCGTCCGGCAGGCCGGCCTTCTTGAACAGCATCTTGGCGGCGTCGTTATAGGCGACGAACTTGTAATGCGCGAAGGCGTCAGAGACGAAGTCGCGGGCAGGCGGCATCATGGCCAGATCGGCAACACCGTCTTCCGAAGGGATGACCGCGACGGCGTCGTAAACAACCGAGGGTGCGCCATCGATTTTCTCGTCGGCCTCGATCATCGACCCGTCGGAGGCTTTTATGCCACCGACCCGCGGCGCCACGATTTCCGCCATGGCGCCCTCCTTCTTCAGCGCATCCTGCAGTGCGGCCAACAGGGTCGCATCGGTGCCGTCTGTCACCAGAATGCCCACCTTGCGCCCGGCAAAACTCTGCGGCCCGTTCTTGAGAATGGACAGGGCAGGGGATTCGGGCAGGTCCGTAATGGGTGCTTTGGCGGGCTTGGCCGGCTTGGGCAGTTCGAGACGCAGTTTTTCCGCGACCGTCTTTGCCAGCCCTTCATCGACATTGAGCAGGTGCGACACCATGCGGGCACGAATGTCTGTCCGTTTCACTTTGGACAGCTCGAAGGTGAAGGCGTCCGCGATGTGACCCTGTTCGACCGGCGTCTGGCTGATATAGAATTGCCGCGCCTGTGAATAATGATCGGCAAAGCTCTCGGACCGGATGCGTCCCTTGGGTCCCTGTTCCTCGGTATCCACCGAGGTGAAACCGATCTCCGGATCTTCGCGCGGACCGCCTTCCTCCGCCCCCCAGCTATTGGGTTCGTAATTGGCCCGTGTGGTGGGGTTGTGGAAGGCCATGTGGCCATCCTGCTGGAAATGATGGAAAGGGCATTTGGGAGAATTGATTGGAAGATGCACGAAATTGGGGCTGCCGAGCCGTTTCAACTGGGTATCGAGATAGGAGAAATTGCGGCCCTGCAGCAGCGGATCGTTGGTGAAGTCGACGCCCGGCACGATGTTGTTGGTCTGAAAGGCGACCTGTTCGGTCTCGGCAAAGAAATTGTCCACGACCTTGTTGAGCACCATCCGACCGATACGTTTGACCGGCACCAGCTCCTCCGGAATGATCTTTGTGGCATCCAGAATGTCGAAATCGAAACTGTCGGCAAACGCCTCGTCGAACGTCTGCACGCCCAGTTCCCATTCTGGATAATCACCCGCTTGGATGGCATTCCACATATCGCGGCGATGGAAATCGGGATCGGCGCCGTTGATCTTGAGCGCCTCGTTCCAGACCACGGACTGCATGCCGAGTTTCGGCTTCCAGTGAAATTTGACGAAGGTGGATTTGCCCTTTGCGTTAACGAAGCGGAACGTGTGGACGCCGAACCCCTCCATAAAGCGGAAGGACCGCGGAATAGCGCGATCCGACATGATCCACATGGCCATATGGGTGGCTTCGGGCATCAGCGACATGAAATCCCAGAAATTGTCATGGGCCGTCTGCGCCTGCGGAAAGCCCCGATCGGGCTCCGGTTTCGCCGAGTGGATCAGGTCGGGAAACTTGATGGCATCCTGGATGAAGAAGACCGGGATGTTGTTGCCGACAATGTCCCAATTGCCCTGCTGGGTATAAAAGCGCACGGCAAAGCCCCGAACGTCACGCGCCAGGTCCGAAGATCCCTTGTTGCCGGCGACCGTGGAAAAACGCACGAAGACGGGCGTTTTTTCCCCCGGCCGCTGCAGAAGGTCTGCCTTGGTAAGCGCGGACTGGTCCTCGTAGTTCTCGAAATATCCATGGATGCCGAAGCCCCGCGCATGCACGACGCGTTCGGGGATGCGCTCGTGGTCGAAGTGAAAGATTTTTTCGCGAAAGACAAAGTCTTCCATCAACGTTGGGCCGCGCCCGCCATAGCGCAGCGAATTCTGGTCGTCAGCAATGGGCGTACCCTGCTGGGTGGTCATCACCGGCGCGCCCGAAGCAGTGGTCTGATGGGTCTCCCCACCATAGCCCTGTTCGACCTGCTGGTCGTTATAGCTGACCTTCTGACGTTTGCTCGATGGCGCCTTGCTCATCGCTCGCTCCCTTGTGTGACTGATGGTTCGGGGTGCGAAGCTCTGGCTGCTCCCCAAGCAGAGAAGTCGGCGCAAGAGGGCTTGTTCCGGCGCTTGGCAGGGGGATTTTCTATATTGTCCCATTAGGACTGCTTATAGTGCCCGGCCGGCGAGGTAAGTTCTGCTACTGACAGCTCACGGCGCGCGTGCGAACGCCTGGGTTGGCCGATCCAGAATGCGCTTACCGAGTAGAGAAGCGGCCAGATCGACCATGACCGAAGCCGTCTTGCCGCGCTCGTCGAGGAAGGGGTTGAGTTCGACCAGGTCGAGACTGGTGACCAGTTCGCTGTCCGACAGCATCTCCATCACCAGATGAGCCTCGCGCAATGTTGCACCGCCGGGGACCGAAGTGCCCACCGCCGGGGCAAAGGCGGGATCAAGGAAGTCGACGTCGAGGCTGACATGGAGCAGGCCCTCCGCCGCCTCAACCCGCGCCAGAAAGCGCTCCAGCAGAACGGCAATGCCGTGCTGGTCGATGGCGCGCATATCGTGGGCGGTTACCCCTGCATGGGCGAGCGCCATCCTCTCTTCAGGATCGACGCTGCGGATGCCGAGAGTGCAGACATTCTTTGGATCGATAGTCGCGGCGAGCGGCGGAAAATAGCCATCGAAGCCAGGCAGGCCGCAGGCATAGGCAAGGGGAACGCCGTGCAGATTGCCTGAACTGGTGGTCTCGAGTGTGTGAAAGTCGGGGTGCGCATCAAGCCACAAGACGAACAGTGGACGTCCGGCCTTGTCGGCGCGCCGGGCCATGCCGGCGAGTGTGCCGGCCGAAATGGCGTGATCGCCTCCCATGAAGATCGGAAATGCTTCCCGGCTGGCCGAGAAAGCGGCCTCGGTGATGGCTTCGGTCCAGGCTGAGATGGCGCCAAGCTTCTGGACAGCAGCGTTGGGATGGCGCGTCTCCGAGATCGGCCCTGGGTCCACCGTGCCGAAATCCATGACCTCGTGGCCAAGGGCCGCAAGCGCAGCAGCTATGCCGGCGGTCCGATACGCCCCCGGACCCATTTCGCAGCCCATGCGGCCCGCGCCATCCTGTTCGGGGATACTCACCAGATTGATCTTCATGCGGATCTTGTCTCACGCGACCGATGGCACGGCAACACGGGGCTGCGGCTTTTGCACGCAGGCAAAGGCGGGCATGGATTAGCCGCGATTGGCTTGACTCGCACTATAGGCCGGGTGCAGACCACAGCCACCTCATTCCAAGATCAAAGAAAAATGCTGGCCCTTAGAAGATCTGCCCTCCTGCAGGCGGAAGAAGCTGCTTCCGTCGACGGTCGTATCGTGACGCTGCCCGTGCTTTGCGTCTTCGCTTTTGTCATCGGTATCGTTGCGGCGCTCGGCGCGGTCATCTTCCGGATGCTGATCTCCTTTGTCCACAACCTCTTCTTTTTGGGCAAGTTCGGCTTCTTTTACGACGCCAATCACTATGACCCCGGCAATCCTTGGGGATTCTGGGTGATCCTTGTGCCAGTGATCGGCGGGTTGATCGTGGTGTGGCTGGTGCAGACCTTCGCCCCTGAGGCCAAGGGCCACGGTGTGCCCGAAGTCATGTACGCGGTCTATCACAACAAGGGTGACGTCCGCGGCATTGTGGCAGTCATCAAGTCGCTCGCCTCGGCGATTTCCATCGGCTCGGGCGCCTCGGTGGGCCGCGAAGGGCCAATCATTCAGATCGGCGCATCCTTCGGGTCCACGCTCGCCCGGACGCTGAATTTGGCCCGCTGGCAAAAGATCACGCTTCTTTCGGCAGGCGCAGGCGCGGGCATCGCAGCGACCTTCAATACACCGCTGGGCGGCGTGATGTTCGCGGTCGAACTCCTTTTGCCGGAAGTCAGCAACCGCACCTTCCTGCCGGTGGTCATCGCCACGGCCACCGCCACCTCGGTGGGGCGCATTGCCTTCGGTCTCGAGCCGGCCTTTTTCGTGCCGCCCGAAGGCATGATGCCGGGTATCGGCATTCATCCCATGGAGCTTCTGGCGTTCGCCATTCTCGGCATCCTGGCCGGCGTCGCCTCCTGGGGCTTCATCAAGCTTCTGGCCTATGCCGAGGATCTGTTTCCCGCACTTCCCGGCAACGCTTATACGCAAAACATCATCGGCATGTTGCTGATCGGCCTTCTCGCCTATGGCTTCGAATTGATGACGGGGCATCTGGAAACGTCCGGCGTCGGTTACGCCACGATCCAGTCGGTGCTGGGCGGCGATCAGACGGTGGTCTGGCTGCTTATTGCGCTCTTCGTCGGCAAGTTGATCGCAACTTGCATCAGCCTCGGGTCCGGCGCATCCGGCGGCGTCTTCTCGCCGTCGCTCTTCATCGGCGCAACCTTGGGCGCGGCTGTCGGCGGCATTGGCGGGTTGATCTTCCCCTCCATCGGCTTCCCGATCGTGGAGTTCGCCGTGGTCGGCATGGGCGCCCTGGTCGGTGGCGCCACCGGCGCGTCGATGACCGCGATCGTGATGATCTTCGAGATGACCCGCGACTATAACGTCATCGTTCCGCTGGTTCTTGCGGTCGCTCTGGCGACGGGCGTGAGGCGCGCGCTGGTGGCCGAGAACATCTACACCATCAAGCTGCGCAATCGCGGCCGGCCGATTCCGACGAACCGCCATACCAACATGTATCTGGTACGCCAGGCGCAGGAATTGATGAGCAAACAATTCTGCGTGCTGCCGATCGACACGCCCGTCAAGGAAGCCTTGGCAGAGGTGCGCAAAAGCGAGGCGCGCCACATCATCGTCTCCGAGGAGGGCCGCATCGCCGGCTTCGCCCGGCTGGCGGGTGCCTATACGCCCGACCGATTCTCGGGTGAGACGCTGAGGGAGATGATCGAGGACGATTTTGTCATCGCGGCAGAAACGAGCATCCTCAACACCATCATATCGCGCATGAACCAGCGCCAGCGTTCGCTTGCCATCGTGGTGGCGCGTCCGGCCGGCGTGCCGCGCCCCCAGGACGTGGTGGGGATCATCAATTCCTCGGAGATCGCCGGCGCCGTTATCGCCAACCATTATGCTTAGAGAATAGTCGGCGGCGCGATCAATGCAGAAGCCTTACAATGATTTGTGAGGGCATAGCTTGCCGAGCAGATGACGCGGCGGCAGGAATTTTCTAAACTCGGCGCAAAAAGGAGAGGATTGCTCCCGGGTGCTCAACCGCCTCTATATCGTCGTCGGCGTACTGCTGATCCTGGTGATCACGGCGACGTTCATTGTGCCGATGCTGTTCGACTGGTCGGTTTTCCGGCAACGCATGGAGGTCATTGCCAGCGAGGCCCTGGGCGCGCCTGTTGCGATCAAGGGTGACATCAGCTTTACCCTGCTGCCCCAGCCAGGCTTGAAATTCGACACCGTCGTGGTTGGCGCGCCCGAGGCCCCAGTCGCCCGGATCGATGCTGTCGAAGCGCGCTTCAGCTCCATTCTCGATTTTCTGCGCGACCGGTATGCGGTCGCAAATCTTCGCCTTACCGACCCCGATTTTGTCCTCGACATCGATCCGGAAGGCCGGCTGGTCGCGCCCATTTCGCTGCCCGAATCGATCAGCACCACCAATGTCTCGATCGCCAATGCCACGATCGCAAACGGCATGTTCACGCTTCGGGACGCGCGCAGCGGCGACAGCTGGCAATTCAGTAAAGCGGATGCCTCCCTGAAGATTTCCGCTCTGCGCGGCCCCTTCAGCGTTCAAGGTTCTGGCATATTCGAGGGCCAGCGCTATCAGGTCCGCTTTGCCAGCTCGGCCATCAACTCGGATGGCATCATGCAGATGACGAGCTTCGTGCGTCCGGAATCTCAGGCCTTTTCACTGGAAGCCAACGGGCAGGTTCAAACCGGGGTCGATGCCAAATTCAGCGGACGCGCGACCTATCGCCAGACGCCCCAGCCCGAACCGGGAACCGATGTAGTGCTTGGCGATCTGGTGCTCGACGCGGATGTGGAGGCGCGTCCCAGCGAAGTTCGCATCACCGGATACACACTGCAGCCTGACGAGAACCGGCCAGCGACGCGCTTGACGGGTGAGGGTAAGGTGCAGCTGGGCGCCGACCCGCGTTTCGACCTCACCGCGACAGGAGGTGTCGTGGCCTTGTCGCCGCCCGAGGTGACCGATGCCAACCAGGATCCGGTGCAAGTGGCGCTCGCTTTCCTCAAGGCGCTGCCGCCGCCGCCAGTGCCCCCGATCGATGGGCAGATACAGGCGAGTGTCGGGCAGCTCGATATGCGCGATCTCTCTTTGAGGAACGTGGAACTCGTCGCAAAAAGCAATGGCGACGGCTGGACCGTCGATCGCTTCGACGCTCAATTGCCGGGGGAAAGCGCCCTCACGCTCAGGGGTAACTTGGCCGCGCAGGCCGAACATCCCGTCTTTAACGGCGAGGGCAGCATCACCAGCGACAGGCTCGACGCGCTGTCCCAGATGTGGCGGCGCCCCGCCGACGGCAATCCGCTCATGGGTATGTCGGGGTCGCTGACCGCACTGGTAGACTTTTCGCCGGACAAGTTGGCCCTGACCCAAGGGACTTTGACGCTGGATGACGTCAACAACCGCGTCTCTGCAAAGGTTTCCCTGAGCGACACGCAGCAATTGTCAGTGACGGCTGACTTGGGACGGCTGGATGCGCGGCAGAGCGCGGCGCTACGCGCGCTTCTGCCGCAAGATCCGGTTGGTGGTCCTGTGGCAGACGCATTCAAGTCGGGCACGTTCGATCTTAACGCTCAGGCCCTGACCCTCTGGAATGAACAAGGCCAGGATCTGGTCGCCCGGGGGAAATGGGACAAGACGGGCATGGTCTTCGATGCCCTCAATGGCTCGATTGGAGGCATGAGTTTCGCCCTCAACGGCTCGGCATCGGGTGCGTTGGACAAACCCGTCATTGCCGGTCGGGGGCGCGTCAATGTCGCGTCATCTGCACAAAGAGGCGCTTTACCTCTGATCTATGACGCGCTCGGCACCCCGGAAGCCGTGCGCGTCCTTTTGGCAAACTGGTTTCCGGCCAGCGTCGAGGTCGACCTCTCTGCCCCCGGAGACGCAAGCCTTCAGACCCTGAGTATAGATGGGCGTGTCGCCGGCGCCGATATCGTGGCCGATGTCGACTTCGCGAACGGCATCATGGCGGCGCAGAACGCGCCGGTGCGCATGCAGGCCAGGTTGAATGCGCCGGGCATTGACGAGCTGGCAGGGTTGATTGGCGCCAGTAATGCCGATTTCCCCGCCAGCCCCGACGGCGTGTCGCTCGTGCTCAATGCTGATGGCGCCCTCATGAATAGTCTCGATGTGGAAGCATCCCTCAATGCCTCCGAAGACGGCGCACATTATGCCGGGACGATGGTCGTCTCGGACCTCGCGCATCCGCGCACGCGCGGCAAGCTCGATTTCAAGAGCACCGACCCCGCGCCCTGGGCAGAAATGCTGGGTGCGGCGGGGCTCTATTTGCCTCCGCTCAAGGGGGCGGGTGAACTGGCCCTCGATCAGGATGGTGCCTTGACCGCCACAGCCCTCAGCGTCGACGCCGATGGCGTCAATGTGAGTGGCCAGGTCTCGCGGCGGTTCCAGGGAGGACGTGTCACTTTCGACGGTGACCTGACACTCGACAGGCTCGATGTGGCGGCTGTGGCGGAGCTGGCCGGCGGCCCCGCCGCGATGATCAAGACCGACGGCATATGGCCCGACGGACCTTTTTCGCAGGACGACACCGCCCGCACGTCCGTTGGCCGGATCGACGTAAGTGCAGCCAGTATAAATTCGGGTGACACCAAGCTGGCGCAGAATGCGAGTTTTGGTCTCGTCTGGGATGAGACCAATCTTCGTATCAGCCGTTTGACCGCCGATCTCGGTGGCGGTCATCTGACGCTCGATGCGGGAATCTGTTGTTCAGGGACGCTATCGTCCCGGCAGGTCTCCGGCCAGCTGGCACTAGATAGCGTCGCGGCTGACGCCCTGATGCCGCCGGCGCCAGCTGAAACGTTGGACGGTACGGTGGACGGCAGCCTCAAATTCGAGGCCACGGGCGAAAGCTATGCCGCAATGGCTGCCGCGCTGACGGGTTCGGGCAGCTTCACCTTCAGCGATTTGTCGATCGCGCATCTCGATCCCGCCGCATTCCAGGCCGCGGCCGAAATCGACAACATAACGGAGGTCTCGGCCGACGATCTGGCTGCCGGTGTGAGAAATGCGCTGAATGATGGTGCGTTTTCCGCCGCGAGCATGAGCGGCACATTGTCGTTGGCTGGCGGGCGGCTGCGTGCCGAAAATCTTGGCGCGGACAACGACAAGGCCAATTTGTTCGGCGGCTTGACGCTCGATATTTCCGATCTCGGTCTCGATGGCATGTTCACGCTCACGCCTTCCGGGCGGGTGGACGAGAATGGGCTTATAACCCCGGCCACCGCACGCATCGTTGCGCGGGTTGCAGGCACGCTTCTCGCCCCCCTGCGTCTGCTCGATCTCGCCGCGATGACGGATGCCGTGCAGGTACGTGCGCTCGAAATCGAACTGGACCGGCTCGAAAAATTGCGGGCACAGGACGAGGCCCGGGCACGTGCCGCGGCCGAGGAACGTGCACGACGCATGGCCGAAGAAGCGAAGCGCAAAGCTGACGAAGCGCTGAAGGCCGAGCAACAGCGCCAGGCCCAGGAAGCCGCCTCGCAAACCGAACCGCAGCCGCAGCCTCAGGACAATGGCTCGTCGGCCACTCCAGCCCCGCAGCAAGAGCCTTTGCCCGCCACGCGGCAGCAAAGCATCGAGGACATCATACGCAAGAGCGGGCAGAACAGTTTGCAGCCCTTGCCGCCCCCCTCGTCAGGAAGTGACAGTTCCATCACCAATCTTCGCTGACAGCCCACCGTTCCGGTGGTCCGCATTGATCAACGGGGCAGGGCGTATCCGTCATAGGGCGCCGGCAGGCAGGGCACGCCGGCGCTGTTGATGCGTTTGCACAGATCCTCCGCCTGCGACACAGCCTCCACAGGCCCCACCACCAGCCGGTAGCCGCCATCATGACCGTCGCCCAGGATCGGATCCATGCCCATAAGCAGCGCCCCGACCTTGTTGCGGATATCGACCCAGGCAAGATAGGCGTCCGGGATCGCCACCGCGGGGCCCATGGCCATTCCATAGGAATCGGTGGATATGCGTTCCAGATCGGGCGGCGGAACGGCCGTGTCCGGCATGGGTTGCTCGGAGGCTTCGGCACCGCCGTCGGTGGTCATGGCCGTCGTGCTCTCGGTCGTGCTGGGTTCGGCGAAAAGCGGCTCGATGGAGTAGGTCACACTGCCGCCCTCGACCTGCTGGCTGTGGGTCACCCCGCTTCCGATCGAAGCTGTGACAGCGGAGGTGTCGATCCCGGCGAACTGCGAGCCCTTCGGCGATTCCAGCAGCGCCGGCAACGTATCCTCAAGCGAGCCGACCCGCTTGGCGATGTCGGTTTGTCCCTTGCTCGCGGTGGTGATCATGGCCATCATGCGCCCGTTCTCCTGGCGGGCGCGCAGAACCTCGTCCTGAAGGCTTGCGACCTCCGCACTCAATGCGTCGAGATTGCCGCGTTCCAGTCGGGTCGCATGCAGGCCCGCCATCAGCCTTGGCGGCAACGCAGCCGAGATATTGGCGCTGATCACGGCGATACCGGCGCACGCCAGGGCCACACTGCCCCAGAAGGTCACGTCCGCCTGGCGGAATTTGTCCACGGATTGCCCCTCGGCCTTCACTGGATTGGTCGAATCACATTTGCCCGGGTAATTTACCACCGCTTGCCGCACTTATTGGCATTCCGACGCGGTGCTGCCACAAATCCACGGAAATGCATTGTCGGGCGAACGGGGACGGGCCATGACCGAACTGCTGACCATCATTCTCGCGGCAGGCGAGGGCACGCGCATGAAATCCGCGCGGCCCAAGGTGCTGCACGAGGTGGCGGGCCGGTCCATCGTCGGCCATGTCGTGGCTGCCGCGCTGGAGGCGGGCCGATCGAATCGCCGTCAGTCACCGCCCCGGGGCAGCATGCCGTGCGGATGCGGTCTACGCCGTCGCGCCGACGGCGCAATTCTTCGAGCAGTCGGAGCGCCTGGGAACGGGTCACGCGGCGCAAATGGCCGACGCCCGCCTTTCGTGAGCGCCAATGGCTATGTCGCCGTGGTCTATGCCGACCATCCCGCTGCTGCAGGCGGAGCATTTCCGCCTGGTCACCGACAGGCTGGATCCGGGATTTGACGCCGCGATCCTTGGGTTTCGAAGCTATCGACCCGACCGGCTAGGGACGCTTCATCGTCGAGGGCGAGACGCTTGCTCGACATTCGCGAGCAGAAGGACGCCAGCGAAGAGGAGCGCGAGATCCGCCTATGCAATGCCTGCATCCTGGCCTTTCAGTGCCGAACATTTTCGCGCACTCATCGATCGGTCGGCTCGACAACAACAACGCCCAGAATGAATACTATGTCACCGACCTCGTGCCGCTAGCCAACGCGGCGCGGCTGAAGGTGACGTATGCCCTGGCGCCCGAAGACGATATGATGGGGGTCAACAGCCGTCAGCAGCTGGCAGCGAGCCGAGGCCCTTTACCAAAAGCGCGCTGCGCCATGCCGCAATGGCAACCGGCGTGACCCTGATCGATCCCCAAACGGTGTTCTTCTCCTACGACACCGTCCTCGGGACGGGACGTCACCATTGAACCCAACGTCTATTTCGGTCCCGGACGTCAGCGATCGCCGACAATGTTACGATCCACGCCTTCAGCCATATCGCAGGCGCCGAGATCGGGGAGGGAGCCGAGATCGGCCCCTTTGCGCGGCTGCGTCCGGAGGCCGTGCTCGAAGGCGGCGCCAAGGTGGGCAATTTCTGCGAAGTGAAGAAGGCCAATGTCGGCGTGGGAGCCAAGATCAATCACCTCAGCTATATCGGGGACGCCGATGTCGGCGCCGGCACCAATGTGGGCGCGGGCACGATTACCTGCAATTACGACGGTGTGAACAAGCACCGCACCGAGATCGGAGACAATGTATTCGTGGGGTCCAACACCTCGCTTGTTGCACCGGTAAAGGTCGGGGATGGAGCCTATATCGGGTCTGGCAGCGTGATCACCGAGGATGTCCCCGAAGATGCTCTGGCGCTCGGGCGTGGCCGGCAGGTGAACAAACAAGGATACGCCACAGACCTTCGCGAGCGGGCGCAAGCCTTCAAAAAAGCCAAGAAGAAAGAGGCCTGAGCGCATGTGCGGTATCGTCGGCATTGTCGGCCAGGCACCGGTGGCCGGGCGTCTGGTCGAGGCACTGAAGCGGCTGGAATATCGCGGCTACGACAGCGCCGGAGTTGCAACGCTGGACCACGGCGAGATTGCCAGGCGGCGCGCCGAAGGCAAGCTGATCAACCTCGAAAACCGGCTGAAAGACACGCCGCTAGAGGGCACCACGGGCATCGGCCACACCCGCTGGGCAACCCATGGCGCTCCAACCGAAACCAACGCCCATCCCATCGCCACCGAGCGCGTGGCGGTGGTGCATAACGGTATCATCGAGAATTTTCAGGAACTTCTCGCCGACCTTAAGAAGGACGGTTACGCACCGCAGAGCCAGACCGATACGGAATCGGTGACGCTTTGGGTAACGCGCGAGCTGGACCGCGGCGCCGATCCCGAAACGGCCGTCGCCAATACACTAAAGGTATTGCGCGGCGCCTTCGGTCTGGTCTTCCTGTTCAAGGACCATCCGGAATTGCTGATCGCGGCCCGCCAAGGGTCGCCGCTCGCCATCGGGCATGGCGAGGGCGAGATGTATTTTGGCTCGGACGCCTATGCGCTCGCCAATCTGACCAGCCGGGTCACCTATCTCGAAGAAGGCGACTGGGCGGTGATTACCTCGGACCGTGCCGTGATTCGCGATTTCGACGGCAATCACGTCCATCGCCAGCCATCGCTATCGGGCGCCAGCGCCATCCTGGCCGACAAGGGAAACCACCGCCATTTCATGGCCAAGGAGATCGACGAGCAGCCTGAAACCATCTCCCATACGCTCGCCCACTATGTCGACATGGCGCGGCGCGAGGTGGTGCTGCCCCAAGGCGTGCCTGATCTCGCCGCCCTCAGCCGGCTGACCATTGTTGCCTGTGGCACGGCCTCCTTTGCCGGATTCGTCGCCAAATACTGGTTCGAACGCTATGCGCGACTTCCTGTCGACGTCGATGTGGCTTCCGAATTCCGTTACCGCGAGCCGCCGCTGGAAAAGGATGGACTGGCGCTGTTCATTTCGCAATCCGGAGAGACTGCCGATACCCTGGCCGCACTGCGCTACTGCGCGGGGCAGGGGCTGCATATCGCCTCCATCGTCAACGTGCCGGAATCAACGATCGCCAGAGAGTCCGAGATCGTGTTTCCGACCCTTTGCGGCCCTGAAATCGGCGTGGCATCGACCAAGGCACTGACCGCACAGATGACAGTGCTGGCGAGCCTCGTCATTGCCGTAGGCCAGGCGCGAGGCACGCTGCAGGACGATGATGCAAGGGAACTGGTTGAGGCGCTGATCCACCTTCCGGCCGCCGTCACTGAAGCTCTTAAATGCGAGGATCGCGTGGAGGCGATTGCCAAGCGGCTGTCACGGGCACGGGATGTTCTCTATCTGGGGCGCGGACAGATGTACCCGATCGCCATGGAAGGCGCCCTCAAGCTCAAGGAAATCTCCTATATCCATGCCGAAGCCTATGCCGGCGGCGAGCTTAAGCACGGACCGATTGCCTTGATCGACGAGGACATGCCCGTTGTCGTCGTCGCCCCGTCGGACGATCTGATCGAAAAAACGCTCTCGAACATGCAGGAAGTTGCCGCAAGGGGCGGACGCATCATCCTGATCACTGACAAGGATGGCGCCGAAAAGGCGGGCACGGGCGCGGCGGAGACGGTTCTGATCCCGCGCGTCAACACCTTCACCGCCCCGATCATTGCCACCATCCCCGTACAATTGCTCGCCTATCACACGGCTGTGTTCATGGGCACGGACGTCGATCAGCCGCGCAACCTCGCCAAATCGGTTACCGTCGAGTAAGCACGGACCATGATCATGCGCCAATTGTGTTGGCGTTCGGTCGCGCCGCTCCTATATTCCTGCCTATCGTGTGGAGAAACCTGACTTGGAAGACCTGACCATGTCGCCCGGACCTGCCAGCGGGCCGTCCAAGCATGTGCCGTTCAGGCGGCGCCTGACTAATTATTTCCTCACGGGTCTGGTGATCGCCGGCCCAATCGCCATCACCCTTTATATCGCGTGGTGGATCATTACGGTGGTGGACGATTTCGTCAAACCGCTGATCCCGCGCCAATACAATCCCGACACCTATCTGCCCATCCATGTGCCGGGTTTCGGCTTGGTGGTGGCCGCCATCGCCATCTGGCTGATCGGTTTTCTGGCCGCCAATCTGGTCGGGCGCTCGCTGCTGCAGTTCGGCGAGAAGGTGCTCGGCCGCGTGCCGATGGTCTCGATCCTTTATCGGGGCCTCAAGCAGATATTCGAGACCGTGGTCAACCAGTCCTCAACCAGCTTCAAGCAGGTTGGCTTGATCCAGTACCCGCGCAAGGGGTTGTGGGCGCTGGTGCTGATCTCCACCGAAGCCAGAGGCGAGGTTGCGCATAAGGCGGATGGAGAGGATATTCTGAGCGTCTTCCTGCCGACGACGCCGAACCCGACCTCCGGCTTTCTGCTGTTTGTGCCGCGCAAAGAGGTGGTCATTCTGGACATGACGACCGAGGACGCCGCCAAGCTGATCATTTCAGCTGGTCTCGTCAGCCCGGCATATTATCAAAAGACAGCGGAACTGGCCGAAGAGGCCGTCGAGAAGGAGCAGGCCCTCGAGCCCGAGGACACCAAGGTCTAGCCCGCGCGGATTAGCGGGATCGCCAGATCCTTCCTGAACAAATAGAGCAGCGTACGCGCCGCATCGCCGTCCGCCCCGGTCAGCCCCGGGTTGCGGTCAAGCAGCGACCGCGCGTCCGAATGGGCCAGTTCCAACAAGCCCTTGTGCACATCTGGCACCGCAAGCCTATAACCGGGCATGCCAGATTGCCGAGTTCCGAGCACGTCACCCTGGCCGCGTAATTCCAGGTCCCGTTCGGCGATCTCGAAGCCGTCCTCTGTCTTGCGGATGACATCCAGCCTCGCCTTGGCCGTCTCGCTCAGTGGCTCCTTGTAGAGTAAGAGGCACGCGGAGCGCTCGCTGCCGCGCCCCACACGTCCGCGCAATTGATGCAGCTGCGCGAGCCCGAAGCGCTCTGCATGCTCGATGACCATGATCGTTGCCTTGGGCACATCGACCCCGACCTCGATGACCGTGGTGGCAACAAGGATTTGCGCCTCTCCTGAGGCAAACCTGTCCATCGCCTCCTGCTTGTCCTTGCCCGACATGCGGCCATGAACCAGGGCGACTTTGTCTCCGAAGACCATTTTCAGTTCGGCATGCCGGTCCTGCGCCGCCACCACATCGAGCTGCTCGCTTTCCTCGACCAGCGGACACACCCAGAAGGCTTGCGCGCCTTCCGCGATCCGCGCCTGCAGGCGGGCGATGACCCTGTCGTATTCGGAAATCGACAGCACAGCCGTGTCGATGGGCTGGCGGCCCTTGGGCTTCTCGCGCAAAACGCTGACGGCCATGTCGCCGAAATGGGTCAGCACCAGCGTGCGCGGGATCGGCGTTGCCGTCATCACCAGCAGATCGGTGCCCTTGCCCTTGTCGGACAGGGCCAGCCGCTGGTGCACACCGAAGCGGTGCTGTTCGTCGACCACCGTCAGCCCCAGATCGTGAAACGCGACGCCCGCCTGGAACAGCGCATGCGTGCCGACGACGATATCGATCTCACCCGACGCAATGCCGGCCAGTATGGCCCGTACGCTCGGCAGCGGGCATTTTGCCGGTCAGCAGCACGCAGTTGAGGCCAACCGCCTCGCAGAGTGGCGCCAACGTCTTGAAATGCTGTGCCGCCAGAAGTTCGGTCGGCGCCATCATCGCCGATTGCCCGCCACTTTCGGCCAGCGCCGCCATGGCCATCAGCGCCACCACGGTCTTTCCCGCCCCGACATCGCCCTGCAACAGTCGCGACATGCGGTTGGGGCCGCGCAGATCCCCGGAGATATCCGCAACCGCCTGCTTCTGGCCGTCCGTCAGCGCAAAGGGTAGGGCGGCCGCGACCTTGTCCATCAAATGCCCGTCGAACTGGCGAGCAATGCCCCGTGCTTCGCCCAGACGCGCCCGCACGATCTGCAGGGCAAGTTGGCCGGCCAGATATTCGTCATAGGCCAGCCGAGACCGGGCCGGTCCGGCAAGATCGGCCTCTTGCGGTTTTTGTGGCGCATGTACCTGCCGCATGGCATCTGAGAAGGTGGGCCAGCCCCGGCCGCTCTTTCGGCCTTGCGGCACCCAGTCGTCGAGCTCGGGCAGGGCATCGAGCACCTGATGCACCAGCTTGCGCAGCGCCTTGGACGAGAGACCTTGGGTCAGCGGATAGACCGGCTCGACCAGTGGCATCGAGCCGAACTCATTTTCGGCAACGATATAGTCGGGATGGGTGATCTGCTTTTCGCCATTGAAAAAGCCGATCTCGCCACTCACATATCGTTTTTCTCCAACAGGCAGCGCCTTTTCTACCCAGCCGCCCTGCGCCCTGAAGAAGACGAGCTGGATTTCGCCAGTCTCGTCATGGGCGAAGACCCGGTGCGGCACCTGCGGCTTGCCCTTGGGCGGCGGCTGATGCCGGTCGACATGCAGCAGCAGCGTCACCGTAGCGCCGAAGTAAGCCTCGGCTATGCCGACCTGCCGCCGCCTGTCGATGACGCCGGTCGGCATGTGCATGAGCACGTCGAGCGCAATTGCAGCCTGTGCATCCGGACCACTGAAATAGCGGTTGAGCAGCGCGGATAGCTGCGGACCGACGCCCTTGAAGGACTGAAGAGAGCGGAACAGCGGCGTGAGGGATTGCGGACGGGGCACGGGGATTCGCCTTGAGGAGAAGTGACCTGCAACTTAACCCGGCCTTTGCCGGTTCAAAAGGCTGACAAGCCGAAGCGAAGCTCCTAAAAGAACCGCTTTGTATTTCTCCGGACTTCCATCATGCCCCTTTCTCCATCGGAGGAGCCAGATATCGAGACGCGCCGTAAGCGCCTGCGCTATCGCGCCTGGCATCGCGGCACGCGCGAACTCGACATGATTCTCGGGCCCTATGCCGAAACGCACGCCGCCACCATGTCCGGCGCGGACATCGATCGGCTGGAAGCACTGATGCAACAAGAAGAGACCGATCTGCTCGGCTGGTTCATGGGGCAAACCGTCCCACCCGAAGATGCGCCGGTTGACCTCATCGCTGAAATTGCCGAATTCGCCCGGAACAGGGACAGAAATGACTGACGTGATCGCTGAAACGGCTGAGGACAACAAGGCACTGGTGATTTCCAGCGTGCCCGACGGCATGCAGCCCGTCGTGCTGGCCGAACTGGTCGAATCGCGCGCAAAACAGGCGCCGGAAGCGCCGGTCAGCCTGGTCTTCGTGGCGCGCGATGGCCGCCGCATGCAGCACATGGCCGAAGTGCTGGAACAATTGCTCCCGGGCCATCCCGTGCTCACCCTGCCGGCCTGGGACTGTCTGCCCTACGATCGGGTTTCGCCCAATGGCGTCACCATTTCCGCGCGCATGACAACGCTCTCGGCCCTGTGCGATCCGCAGACGCGCGGCGCCATCGTGCTGACGGCGGTCAACGCCCTGGTCCAGAAATTGACGCCCCGCGAGATTGTTGCGCATATGTCGTTCTCGGCGGCAAGCCGGTAATGTGGTGGACAGCCAGAAGCTGATCGAATGGGCGTCGGTCAACGGCTATCTGCGCGTGCCGACAGTGCGCGAGGCCGGGGAATATGCTGTGCGCGGCGGGCTGGTCGACCTTTACCCCGCCGGCTATGACGCGCCGCTGCGCTTCGACTTTTTCGGTCAGACGCTCGAAAGCATCCGCAGCTTCGATCCGGACAGCCAGCGCACCACTGGCACGCTGAAAAAGGTGGCGCTGTCGCCGATGAGCGAGGTCGTGCTGAACCCCGAGACGGTCAAGCGCTTCCGCGGCAATTACACAGCTGCCTTTGGCGGCAACACGGCCGATGACCAGCTTTATGCCGCGATCAGCGCGAGCCAGCGCTATCCCGGCATGGAGCACTGGCTGCCCTTCTTCTACGACCATCTGGACCCGCTCAGCGCCTTCACTGGCGATGCGCCCTTCGTCTTCGACGATCAGGCCGACCACGCGCTCCAGGAACGCCAGCAGCAGATCATCGACTATTATAGCGCCCGGGAGGAGGCCCGTACGACGCCGCAGGCCGCAGGCGGTGGCACTCCCTACAAGCCTGTCAAGGCAGAACTCCTGTACGAAACGGACGCTGAGCTGCCCGACCTGGCCGGCGCAGAGATCATCCAGCTTTCGCCCTATGCCACCGAAAAGAGCTTCCGGAACGCGGGTGGACGGATGGCGCCGAATTTCGCCGCCGAGCGGCAGGCATCTGACGTCAACATTTTCGAATCCGTCGTCGATCTGCTGCAGCGCGAAGCCAAGAATGGCCGCAAGACCATTCTGGCCTGCTGGAGCGAGGGCAGCCGCGACCGGATGTCGCAGATTCTCGGCGACCATGGCCTGAAAAACCGGCATCTGGCGGCGAACTGGGCCGATGCGATGCACTACAAGCCCGGCAATGTAGCGCTCGTCGTCCTCGGGCTCGAAACCGGTTTCCAGACAGATGATGTGCTCGTGCTCAGCGAGCAGGACATTCTGGGCGAACGCATTCTGCGCCAGCAGAAGCGCAAGAAGAAAGCCTCCGACGCGCTGACCGAAGCCTCCAGCCTGGCCGCGGGCGACCTGGTCGTGCATGTCGATCACGGCATCGGCCGCTTCCTCGGCCTCAAGGCGATCGAGGCTGCGGGGGCCCCGCATGACTGCGTCGAAATCGAATATGCGCAGGGGACCAAGCTCTATCTGCCGGTCGAGAATATCGAGCTCCTGTCCCGCTACGGTTCGGAAACGGAGCATGTCGAGCTCGACAAGCTTGGGGGAGGGGCCTGGCAGGCCAAGAAGGCCAAGCTCAAGAAACGCATCCGCGACATGGCCGAGCAGCTGATCCGGATCGCGGCGGCGCGCGCCTTGAGTACGGCCGATCCCATCGAGGTGCCCTCCGGCGCCTATGATGAGTTTGCAGCGCGTTTTCCCTTCGACGAGACTGAAGACCAGCTCCAGGCCATCGACACGGTCATCGACGATCTGACCTCTGGCCGGGTCATGGACCGGCTGGTCTGCGGCGATGTGGGCTTCGGTAAGACCGAAGTTGCCTTGCGCGCCGCCTTCGCAATGGCGCTGGCGGGACGGCAGGTGGCGGTCGTGGTGCCGACGACGCTTCTGGCCCGCCAGCACTACAAGACTTTCGCTGAGCGCTTTTCCGGTCTGCCGGTCAAGATCGCCCAGGCCTCGCGTCTGGTGCCGGCCAATGAACTCAAACAGGTCAAGGACGGCCTCGCCGATGGCTCGGTCGACATCGTCGTCGGCACCCACGCACTGTTGGGCAAGACCATCACATTCCGCGATCTGGGTCTGCTCGTCGTCGACGAGGAGCAGCATTTCGGCGTGGGGCACAAGGAACGGCTCAAGGAGCTCAAGACCAACGTCCACGTGCTGACCCTGACCGCGACGCCGATCCCGCGCACGCTGCAGCTCGCCCTTGACAGGCGTACGCGATTTGTCCCTGCTGGCAACGCCACCGGTGGACCGGCTGGCGATCCGCACCTTCGTGTCGCCGTTCGATCCGCTAATGATCCGCGAGGCGCTGCTGCGTGAAAAATATCGCGGCGGCCAGGCGTTTTATGTGGTGCCGCGGATCAAGGACCAGCCGGAGATCGCCGAATTCCTGCGCGAGCAAGTGCCGGAGGTCAGCTTCGTCGTCGCCAACGGGCAGATGCCGCCGGGCGAACTCGACGACATCATGAATGCCTTCTACGACGGCAAGTTCGACGTGCTGCTGGCGACGACCATCGTCGAATCGGGCCTCGACATCCCCAACGCCAATACGCTGATCGTGCATCGGGCCGACAATTTCGGCCTCGCCCAGCTCTACCAGATCCGCGGCCGCATCGGCCGGTCCAAGCAGCGTGCCTATGCGCTGTTTACCGTGCCGGCTGACCGAAAGCTGACCGATACGGCGCAGCGGCGGCTGCAGGTGCTGCAATCGCTCGAAAGCCTGGGCGCCGGCTTCCAGCTCGCCAGCCACGACCTCGACATCCGCGGCGCGGGCAATCTTCTCGGCGAGGAGCAGTCCGGCCATATCCGCGAGGTCGGCTACGAGCTTTATCAGACGATGCTGGAAGAGGCGGTCGCCTCACTAAAGGCGGGCGATCTGGGCTATGAAGAGCAGGGCGAATGGTCGCCGCAGATCTCGCTCGGCATGCCGGTGATGATCCCCGAAGCACTATGTCCCCGACCTGCAGGTGCGCATGCAGCTCTACCGGCGCTTGGGCGAACTGGCCGAGCCTCGCGAGATCGATGGCTTTGGCGCGGAACTGATCGACCGCTTCGGGCCTTTGCCCGACGAGGTGGAGGCGCTGCTCAAGGTCATCCTCGTCAAGTCTCTGTGCCGGCAGGCCAATGTCGAAAAGGTCGATGCCGGGCCGAAGGGTGCGTCATCGCATTACGCAACAACGAATTCCCCAATCCCGAGCGGGCTGGTGCGTTTCGTCTCCGACCCGGCGCAGATGGTGCGCGTGAAACCCGATCAGAAGCTCGTATTTGCCCGCAACTGGCCGGAGCCGGAACAGCGGCTGAAGGGCACTGCCTCTATCCTTTCACGGCTGGCCAAGCTGGCCCAGCCGGAGGGCTAGAATGTCACTGTCGCTGGACTAACGCGATTGGAATGGCGGCGGTGTCATGTTATTGCCCGATTTCTTGCCTTGAAGAGCACTCAAGAAAAATGCGGCACCTCAGCCGCGTGAACTTCACGAAACAGGACTTTTCATGACCTTCAAACGTGCGCTTGTTGCCGGCCTCGCTGTCACGGGCCTTCTTTTCGGAGTTACAGCCGGATTCGCTCAGGACGCGCCGACACCGGCTCCCGCGGGCGCGGTGACCGACAAGGCGGTCGACGCCGAGCGCAAGCCCGAGGACAACTGGCTCAAGGTTTGCGATCCGCTGGACAACGGCAAGAAGGCCTGCATCATGCGGCAGGTCGTGGTGAACAACGGCCAGTTCCTGGGCTCCTTCCTGCTGCGCGACGATCCCGGACAGGAAAGCCGCCTGCTGGCCGTAGCGGCGGTGCCGCTTGGCGTCTTGCTGCCCTTCGGCCTGACCTGGCAGATCGACGGCGGCAAGCCGATCCGCGTACCGTTCATGCTGTGCGATCCGCAGTCCTGCGCGACCCAGCTCGTGATCAACGAAGCCTATGTGAACAGCCTCAAGAAGGGCGCCACACTGACGCTCACGGCGAAGAACCGGCAAAACAAGGATCTGGTGGTCAATATCAACCTGGCTGGCTTTACCTCCGTTTATGACGGCGATACCGCGCTGACCTTTGACCAGTTCCGCAACCAGTCGAGCGGCAACAATGCTCTCGAGCAGGTGTTGCAGGACCGGGCCGAGCAGATCCGCCGTGAAAAATCCGGTGATGCGGCGCCTGCTGACGCGCCCGCGGACGGCAAGGCCGCGCCCGCTCAATAGGCGGCCCGCCAGGAATTAAAAAAGCCCGCCATTTGGCGGGCTTTTTTGTGAGTTCAGACGCGCGCGCCCATGCCAAGCGAAAAGGCCCGTCTTCGCAATTCCGGCAGGGATTTGAGCGCCCATAGTCCGCCCGCCCGTAGCATCTGCGCCGGCAGCATTCCCGCCAGCAGCGAACGAAACAGCGTGTCGACGAACACTCCGGTCTGCGCCAGATCGGCAGCGCGCCGGCGGGCATAGTCGCTGCTCACCTGCAAAGCCCAATCTCCACCGGCATCCCCGCGATTGGCCTGCAAGGCGGCTGCCAGGCCTTCGGCGTCGCGTAAGCCGAGGTTCAGGCCCTGAGCGCCGATGGGAGGGAAGGCATGCGCGGCCTCGCCGACCAGTACCACACCACCCAGCCCCGCCGCAGCCACCGAGAGCGTGGACAGGGGGAAGACGAAGGCCGGGCTCACGAGTTCGACCTTGCCAAACAGATGCTGGCTTTTTGCATAGAGCCGCTCGGCCAGCGCTGGCTTTTCCATCTGCGTGTGCTCGGCCAGGATTTTCCCGCGGTCGATCCAGACGAGGTTGGCCTTGTTGCCGCCTGCCGGCACCAGCGTGAACGGACCGTTCTCGTAGTGGAATTCCACCGAGGCGCCGTCGAGCGGACGCTCCAGCATCAAATCTGCAACCAGCGCCGACTGGGTGAACTGGTGTTCCCGAACCTTGATGCCTGCCGTCTCGCGCACGAAGGACCGCTTGCCATCGGCGCCGACGACGAGATCCACATGCAATTTCTGGCCGTCGCTGCAGACAAGGTCATGGCCAACGCTGCTCTTCGACATATCCGTCAGCGTTGCCGGAATGCGATGCAGCCTTGGCAGGGTTTGTGCCGCCGTTTCGAACTGGGCAAGCAGCCGCGCATTGGGAAAGTTCCAGCCAAAGGCATCGAGTCCGGCCTCACCCGCCACAAAAGACGTTTCGGGCGCACGCAATAGGCGCGATGTGGCATCGATGATGCGGATGGCCGTCAATGGCACGCCAATCTCCGCAGGATCGTCGATCAGCTCTTCGTGCCGCAGAAAGTCGACCGTCGGCATCATCAGGGCAGACGTACGCCGATCCACCGGGGCGGGGGGGCGAGATGGGCCACCGAGCGGCCGGTACGCGCCGCCGTCACCGCTGCCGCCATACCCGCAAGGCCGCCGCCCACCACCGCCATGTCAAATTTCTGGGTCATTTTCGGATCGCTCAAATCTGACTGGTTCACCCCCAAAGGAGGCAGCGCCTGTCTAGCAGATGTCGCTGACGGCGTCCGCCTTTTCGCCCAAAACTACTGAGGGAAAAGCCTTTGGGCCTTCAAACGTTTCCCATCCGCCGTTAGCCTCCGCTCCGGACAATTGGACGCACCCGTCATGCTTACATTCCTTTCCGATCCCGCCATATGGGCCAGCCTCGTCACGCTGACGGCGATGGAAATCGTGCTCGGTATCGATAATGTCGTTTTTATCTCGGTACTGGTCTCAAAGCTCCCAAAGCAGACCGCCGACCGGGCCCGCCAACTGGGGCTCATTCTGGCCCTCGTTTTCCGCATCCTGTTGCTGCTGGTACTGACCTGGATCATTGGCCTGTCGCAGCCGGTCGTCTCCGCTTTCGGCTTCGATCTGTCATGGCGCGACCTTATTCTGATCGCTGGCGGCGGGTTTCTGATCTACAAGGCAACTTACGAGATGCACCATGCCATCGAGGAACCGGTAGAACCGGACCTCGAAAAGGTCGCCGAGGCTGCCTTCAGCGCCATCATTCTGCAGATCATCGCCGTCGACGCCGTGTTCTCCATCAATTCCATCGTCACCGCCATCGGCATGGCCCAGCATGTCGAGATCATGATCGCCGCCGTCATTATCGCTATGGGGGTGATGTATCTGGCCTCCGGCTCGATTGCCGGGTTCATCGCCCGCCACCCGACAACCAAAATGCTGGCCCTGGCGTTCCTGCTCTTGATCGGCGTGACGCTGGTGGCCGATGGTCTCGGCTTCCATATCCCCAAGGGCTACATCTATTCGGCCATGGCCTTCGCTGTCCTGGTTGAAGCCATCAACATCATCGCCCAGTCGCGCAAGAAAGCCAAAGCAGTACAAGGAGCAAGAAAATGAGCAAGGCGATCCGTGTCCATGCCTTCGGCGGGCCCGAACAACTCAAATGGGAGGATGTCGACCTGCCGGCGCCGGGCAAGGGCGAGGTGCGCATCCGCCACGACGCGGTCGGGCTCAATTTTATCGACATCTATCACCGCACGGGGCTCTATCCGCAGGATTTGCCGTTCACCCCGGGCCAGGAAGGCGCCGGCGAGGTTGTGGCGGTCGGTGAGGGAGTGAATAGCTTCAGGCCCGGCGACAAGGTCTGCTACCAGGGCGCACTCGGCGCTTATGCCGATGAGCGCAATATTGCGGCCTCCAAGTTGATCCGGCTCCCGGACGACATTCCCGCAGATGTCGCGGCGGCCTCGCTGCTCAAGGGCCTCACCGTCTGCTACCTGCTTGAGATGACCTGGCCGGTGAAGGCAAGTGAAACCATCCTCTGGCATGCCGCCGCCGGCGGGGTCGGCCAGATCGCTGTACAATGGGCGAAATCCATCGGCGCAACGTTGATCGCCACGGCCGGATCGGATGAAAAGATCAAGATCGCCAAGGATCTTGGCGCCGATCACGTCATCAACCTGGAAAAAGAGGAATTCGTCGCCCGCGTGCGCGAGATCACCGGCGGCAAGGGCGTTGACGTCGTCTACGATTCCATCGGCAAGGACACGTTTGAGCGCTCGCTCGATTGCCTGCGCACGCGCGGGTTGATGGTCAGCTTCGGCAATTCCTCGGGTCCGGTTGCGGTCAAGACGCTGGGCATTCTCGCCTCAAAGGGGTCGCTCTATGTCACGCGCCCGACGCTTGCCGGCTATTTCACCACCCCGGAGGAAGAGCAGGCGGGAGCCGACAAGCTGTTCGAGAAGATCCGCTCCGGCGCCGTCAAGATTTCCATCGGACAGGAATTCCCGCTTGCCGACGCGGCCAAGGCGCATGAGGCGTTGGCGGGCCGCAAGACCAAGGGCGCAACCGTGCTGCGGCCTTAAGCGGGCGCGCGTCGGCTTGCCACTGAGGCGGCAAGCCGGTAAATCCCAACGAACCGGGTGGGTGGCAGAGTGGTCGATTGCTCCGGTCTTGAAAACCGGCGGGCGTGCAAGCGTCCCGGGGGTTCGAATCCCTCCCCACCCGCCATGTTCTGCGGCCATCAAGAGGAGCCGGCCATGGACAGTGCAGTAAAGCAGGATGTTCTGCCCGGCGGTGTCGTGCACGACCTGCCCGACGACCTTGAGGCTGCGCTTGTGGCGCAACCCAACGCGCTGGCGACCTGGCAGGACATTACGCCGCTTGCGCGCAATGAGTGGATCTGTTGGATCGAGTCCGCCAAAAAGATCGAGACCCGCCAGAAGCGCATCGCTTGGGGCTGCGAAAATCTCTCCGATGGCAAAAGGCGGCCATGCTGCTGGCCCGGCTGCCCGCACCGCTGAACTGCCCGGGCGGCGCAGTCGCACGCCCGCCGACCGTCCTTATCACGGGATCGCCATGACCAATTTTCTCTACTTCGCCTACGGCTCCAACATGTTGACCGAGCGCCTCGTCGCGCGCTGCCCCGGCGCCAAGCCCGTTGGCGTCGCCTATGCGCCCGACCATGCCGTCAGCTATTGCCTCGTTGGCAGCGACGGCTCGGCCAAGGCCGGCATAATCCGGGAAATAGGCAGCGAGGCTTGGGGCGTCCTGTTCGAGGTGCCATGGGCCGAACAACCGATCCTCGATCGGTTCGAGGGCACGCCCGATCTCTATCAGCGCGAGCAGCTTGATGTTGTGCGCATGGAGGACGGGCAGAGCGTCACGGCGGTCACCTACCGTCCGCAGCCCGGCTATATCAGCCATTCGAAAAAGCCCTATGACTGGTACCGCGCGCTCTGCCTCGGGGGTGCCATGCAGCACAAGATGCCGCCTCACGCCCATGCTGCGCTCGCCGCGGTGGCGGCTGCCAATGCCGCCGAGATTGGCGCGTCCCACGAAGAGGGGCGGGAGCATGCTCTAGCTGCGCTCAAGGCAGCAGGCCTGCTCGGCGACGATGGAAGCCTCAGCGTGTGAGCGAGATCTCGCCAACCCTCATTCCCCTGGGAGATACGGCGCTTCTCGTGCGCTTTTCCGACCGGCTCGACCCGGATGCCAATCTGCGCGCCATCGGCCTTGGCAAGTCGCTTGAAAGGGCACACTTGCCCGGCGTGGAGGAAATCACCTCAAATCTCGTCTCTGTGCTGCTGCGCTACGATCCGCGGACCATCCGCTATGATGCGCTCGCCGGCGAGGTGCGGCTGGCCGTGTCGAAAACGGCCCCAGACACAGCTCAAAAGGCACAATTTCACCAGATAGATGTCCGGTTCGGGGGCGAAGACGGACCCGACCTGGAGGAGGTCTGCCAGTCGCTCGAGCTCGATGCCGATGCCTTCATCACGGCTCACAATGCCGAACCGCTGCGCGTGCTGGCGATCGGGTTTGCGCCGGGCTTTACCTATTGCGGCTTTCACCAGGACGCGCTTCGGCTGGACCGGCGGCAGGACGTGCGGCCAAGGGTGCCGGCAGGGTCCATCCTGTTTGCAGCGGGACAGACAGCGATCACAGCCACACCTATCCCCACAGGCTGGCATGTGATCGGCCGCACTTATTTCGTCAATTTCGATCCCTCGGCAAACCCACCCGTCACGCTCGCGCCCGGCGACAGCGTAAGCTTCAGGGCTTTGAGCCGATGAGCGCGCGTCTCGTCATCACCCGGGCAGGGCCGCTCGTCACGGTCCAGGACGCTGGCCGCTTCGGTGCGCTGCGCTACGGCATCTCGGCTTCCGGGCCAATGGACCGCGCCGCGTTTGTGAACGCCGCAGCGCTGATATCAAACCCTGCGTCAGCGGGACTCGAATTCACCATGGCCGGGCTCGCCTTCGCCGTGCAGGGCGGGCCGCTGAAGGCCGGGCTCGACGGCGGAATCTTCGGCCTCAAGCTGAACGGCAGGCTTTGTGCATGGCCCTGCGTGCTCGATCTTTCGGACGGCGACAGGGTGGAGATTTCACCGGGCCCCGCTGGCAATTACGGCTATGTCCGTTTTGACAAGAAGATCGACGTCCCCGAACTGCTCGGCAGTCGCGCGACAAATCTCATCGTTGGACTCGGCGGGCATGAAGGGCGTGCACTGAAGGCAGGGGATGCACTCGACCTGGTTGCCACCGATGCCAGCACCGCGGAGCCGGCCGTCGACCAGAAACGCTTTATCGGCACGGTTCGGGTGACGTGGGGCCTTCATGCCGATTTGTTCGCCCCGGACATCCGCCAGCGTTTTGTCGGCTCTTCTTTCATCGTCTCGCCGCAACTCGACCGCATGGGCGTGCGGCTCAAAGATACCGGGGGCGTATTTGCCGACAGCCGCCATTTGTCGCTGGTTTCCGACAGCGTTGTGGCAGGCGACATCCAGATCCTGGGCGACGGCACGCCCATAGTTCTCATGCGCGACCACCAGCCGACCGGCGGCTATCCTCGCATCGCCACGGTCATCTCGCAGGATCTCGACCTCTTTGCGCAACTCAGGCCGGGAACCGAATTGCGCTTCGTGCCCGTTACCGTTGAGCACGCACAATCGATCAGGGAATGAGAAAATGCCACGCATGGATCTGAACGCCGACATGGGGGAGGGCGCCGGCACCGACGCAGCCCTCATGCCCCTCATCACCAGCGCCTCTATCGCCTGCGGCGGGCACGCCGGCAATGAAGAAACCATGCGCGAGGCGCTGCAACTGGCGCGACGCAACCTGGTGGTGGTCGGCGCGCATCCCGGTTTCGCCGATCCCGAGCATTTCGGCCGGCGGCGGCTCGATATGCCGCCAGACGAACTCGCCGAGCAGATCATTTCGCAACTCGAAACGCTGAGCGCATTGGCCGCCGAGGAGACAGTGCAGCTGCGCTACGTCAAACTGCATGGCGCTCTGGCGAACATGGCGGCCGAAAACCGCGATGTTGCGCTGACCGCCTTTGCTGCGGTCAAGGCGCACGATCCCGGCCTCGCGCTCCTGACCATCGACAACAGCGAGCAGGTCAAGGCTGCACAGGAGCTGGACATGGTGATCGTCCGCGAGGCCTATGCCGACCGCGCCTATACCCGCGGCGGCCTGCTGGCGCCGCGCAGCAATGATGGCGCTGTCCTGACCGACCCTGAAGCCGTGGTGGCGCAATGCGTGCGGCTGGCACGCCAGGGCGAGATCGTCACCCTGGAAGGCCGTATCATCCAGTCGTCAGCCCGCTCGATCTGCCTGCATGGCGACACACCGGGCGCCGTGGAATTGGCAAGGCGCGTGCGTGATGCCCTGATCGATGCAGGCGTCGTGATTGGCGCGGCGCTCTAGAGCCGCTTCACCGCATTGAAGTCTCAAGCGATCTGGGCGATACCGGCCGCAGTTTGCAAAAACTTTCGGAGCCGCGCCCATGACTGCCGACATCATTGACGGGAAAGCCTTTGCCGAAGGATTGCGCGCGCGCATCGCGGGCCATGTTGCACGGCTGAAATCGGAAACCGGTCATGCGCCCGGGCTGGCGGTGGTGATTGTCGGCGAAGACCCGGCCAGCCAGGTCTATGTGCGCAACAAGGCGCGTCAGACCGACGAAATCGGCATGGCCTCGTTCAAATACGAGCTGCCGGAAACCGTCGCCGAAGAAGAACTTCTCCTCCTCATCGACGAACTGAACCAGCGTGCCGACGTGCACGGCATTCTCGTGCAGATGCCTGTGCCGGACCACATCGACCCGATCCGCGTGATCAATGCCATTGATCCTGCCAAGGACGTGGACATGTTCCACCCCCAGAATGTGGGAAAGCTGGTCACGGGGCAGGTGGGCCCCGTTTCCTGCACGCCGCTCGGCTGCCTCATGCTGCTGCGCGACAAGCTGGGAGACTTGGCCGGAAAGGAAGCGGTTGTGCTTGGTCGCTCCAACCTCGTCGGCAAGCCCATGGCGCATCTGCTTCTGCGCGATAATTGCACCGTGACCATGGCGCATTCCCGCACAAAAGACCTCAAGGACGTTGTCAGCCGTGCCGATATTGTGGTGGCCGCGGTCGGGCGGCCCAGGATGGTTGAGGGCGACTGGATCAAGCCCGGCGCAACCATCATCGATGTGGGGATCAACCGCATCCCAGCCCCCGAACGCGGGGAGGGCAAGACGCGGTTGGTAGGCGATGTAGATTTCGACGCCGCCAAAGACGTCGCCGGCGCCATCACCCCCGTGCCCGGCGGCGTAGGGCCTATGACGATCGCCTGCCTTCTGGCGAATACGGTAACGACTTTCTGCCTGATCAACGGGCTGACGCCACCAAGGGATCTGACGGCCTGACTTGATCGGCCTTCAACCGGAGCGCGAGCATTGTCAGCTTTACTGATCTTTGGAAGCTCGCATGTCGGCAAATCGACACTGGCACAGCGTGTCGGTGCGACACTCCGCTGGCCGGTTTATTCGACCGACAAGATGGGCCGGCATCCCGGTCGGCCCTGGCCGGATGTAAAGGCGCCTGTGAAGGAGTTTTATGAGCGGCTATCGCCAGAGACTATCTATTGGTTCTTGCGAACGCATCACGAGAACATGTGGCCTCTGTTGAGCACGAGAATCGAAAGCTTTCTGGCGGAAGATCAGGACTTCATCCTCGAGGGCGCGGCGCTGCGGCCAGAGAACCTGTCATTGTTGGCACCCAAGGACATCCTGATCGTGGGCTTGTCCGCGCAAGCAGAAGTCCTGCGCGAAAGAATGCAAGATGCCAGCGGCTATGCCGATCTGCCTGAAGAGCGAAGACGGATCATCGACGCCTTCATCGCCCGCTCGTTGCGCGACGCGTCCACTCTCACCGCCAAGGCCCGGGAGTTGGGGATGCGGGTGATCGATGTCACCGAGCAGGCCACATTCGACACGCTTGCGATTGAGCTGACCTCGACTTTGCGCTGACGGGTTTTCTCAGCCTATTCGGCAGCATCCGCCTTGTAGTCGCTGGGCCGGTAGTTGAGGAGAGGCGCCAACCAGCGTTCCACCTCCTCGATGCTCATGCCCTTGCGCTGCGCGTAGTCCTCAACCTGATCCCGCTCGATCTTGGCAACGCCGAAATAATAGGCGTCGGGGTGAGCGAAATAGAGCCCCGAGACGGATGAGCCGGGCCACATGGCAAAGCTCTCTGTCAGTTTGATGCCGACGGTCTTTTCGGCATCAAGCAGGGAAAAGAGCGTCCCTTTTTCCGTATGGTCGGGCTGCGCGGGATAGCCGGCGGCGGGGCGGATGCCGCGATAGCCTTCGCGCAGCAAGTCCTCGTCCAGAATGGTCTCGTCCGGCGCATAGCCCCAGAATTCCTTGCGCACACGTTGATGCATGCGCTCGGCGAAGGCTTCCGCGAAGCGGTCGGCCAGCGCCTTGACGATGATCGAATGGTAGTCGTCATGCGCTTCGGCAAATTGCTTTGAAATCGCCTCTTCCTCGGCCCCGGCGGTGACGGCAAAGCCGCCGACATAATCGAGCAGGCCAGAGTCCTGCGGCGCAACGAAATCGGAAAGGCAGACATTGGGCCGGCCGGCGCGTTTGACGAGTTGCTGGCGCAGCCCATGCAGCGTGGTCAGGTTCCGCTGCCGGTCCTCGCCTGCATAAAGTACGATATCGTCTTCAATGCTGTTAGCCGGCCAGAACCCGATCACGCCCTTGGGACTGAACAGTTTCTCATCGATGATACGCTTCAGCATCTTCTGCGTGTCGGCCCAGAGCGCGCGCGCAGCTTCACCCTGTTCTGCGTCGTCGAGAATCTCGGGGAAGCGCTTCTTGAATTCCCAGGTCTGAAAATAGGGCGACCAGTCGATGCATCTGGCGAGATCGGCGAGGTCCCATTCCGCGAAGACGCGCGTACCGGTGAAGCTCGGAACCGGCGGGGCGTAAGCCGACCAGTCGAGCTTCATGGCATTGGCCCGCGCCTTGGTGAGGCTCAGGCGCTGCTTGGCTTCCTCCGAGCGCCGGTGCTTTTCCGCAACCGTGGCATATTCCTCGCGAATGCCGGCGATATAGCCATCGCGCTGCTGCGGTGACAGAAGGTTGGAGACAACGCCGACGGCGCGGCTGGCATCAGTCACATAGATCGCCTGGCCACGATTATAGTTCGGTGCGATCTTGACCGCTGTATGCACTCGGCTCGTGGTCGCTCCGCCGATCAGCAGCGGGATGTCGAACCCCTCGCGCTCGAATTCGCCGGCAACGCCCGCCATCTCATCCAGAGACGGCGTGATCAGCCCGGAAAGTCCGACGATGTCGGCCTTGTGCTCCTTGGCCGCCTCGATGATCTTGGCCGAGGGCACCATGACGCCGAGATCGATGACCTCGTAATTGTTGCACTGCAGCACGACGCCGACGATGTTCTTGCCGATATCGTGCACGTCGCCCTTGACCGTCGCCATGACGACCGTGCCCGCCGTCGACTTGCCGGCATCGGGGAGGGTCTTCTTTTCCTCTTCCATGAAGGGCATCAGATAGGCCACGGCCTGCTTCATGACGCGGGCCGATTTGACCACCTGCGGCAGAAACATTTTTCCCGCGCCGAAAAGGTCTCCGACCACGTTCATGCCGGCCATGAGCGGACCTTCGATGACGTGCAGCGGACGCTCGGCGGCCTGCCGCGCCTCCTCCGTGTCCTCGATCACATATTCGGTGATACCGTTGACCAGCGCATGCTCGAGCCGTTTCTCGACCGGCAATTCCCGCCATCGGAGATCGGTTTTGCTCTCGCGCGCCGACCCGTCTCCCTTGAACCGCGCCGCCGCATCCAGCAGGCGCTCGGTAGAATCCGGACGCCGGTTGAGCACGACGTCTTCGCAGAGCTCGCGAAGTTCTGGATCGATTTCGTCATAGACCGTCAGCTGCGCGGCATTGACGATGCCCATGTCCATGCCCGCCTCGATGGCATGGTACAAAAAGACCGAATGCATGGCCTGGCGCACCGGCTCATTGCCGCGAAAGGCGAAGGAGAGATTGGAGACGCCGCCCGACACATGCGCATAAGGCAGGTTCTGCCGTATCCAGCGCGTCGCCTCGATGAAATCGACGCCGTAATTGTTGTGCTCCTCTATGCCTGTCGCCACCGCGAAGACGTTGGGATCGAAGATGATATCCTCAGGCGGAAACCCGACAGTCTCGGTCAAAATCTTGTAGGCGCGGGCGCAAATCTGCGTCTTGCGCTCGAAACTGTCGGCCTGACCCTCTTCGTCGAAGGCCATGACCACGACGGCGGCGCCATAGCGGCGCACCAGCCGCGCCTGTTCGAGAAACTTTTCCTCGCCTTCCTTGAGCGAGATCGAGTTGACGATCGGCTTGCCCTGCACGCATTTGAGGCCCGCCTCGATGACACTCCATTTCGAGCTGTCGATCATGACCGGCACGCGGGCGATGTCCGGCTCGGAGGCCACCAGGTTGAGGAACTTGACCATGGCCGCCTCGGAATCAAGCAGGCCCTCGTCCATGTTGACGTCGATGATCTGCGCCCCGGCCTCGACCTGCTGGCGCGCCACATCGAGCGCCGCCGCATAGTCATTGGCCTCGATCAGCTTGCGAAAGCGCGCCGAGCCGGTGACATTTGTGCGCTCGCCGACATTGACGAAGCGGATTTCCGGCGTGAGCGTGAATGGCTCGAGGCCGGAAAGGCGGAGAAGTCGATCCAAAACGTGAAGTCCTTAGTGGGTGTGCGCCGGCAGCGAGCGCGGCGTCTTGCCTGCAACCTTGGCTGCGATCTCGCGGATATGCTCCGGCGTGGTGCCGCAACATCCGCCCAGAATGTTCACAAAGCCCGAATCCGCGAACTCGCCCAGCAACTCGCCGGTCTCATGCGGGTGCTGGTCATAAAGGCCGAATTCATTCGGCAACCCGGCATTGGGATAAACGCAGATGGGCACATCCGCCAGCTTGGAGAGTTCGGCAACGTAGGAGCGCATCTCCTTGGCGCCGAGTCCGCAATTGAGCCCGAAGGCGAAGGGGCGCACATGGCGCAGCGAGTTCCAGAAGGCCTCCGGCGTCTGCCCGGACAGGATGCGTCCGGACATGTCGCTGATCGTGCCCGAGATCATTGCCCGCAACACCACACCCTGTTCCGCCGCCACATCGTCTATGGCGAACAGCGCGGCCTTGGCGTTCAGCGTGTCAAAGATCGTCTCGACCAGCAGCAAATCAGCGCCGCCCTTCACCAGCCCGCGCACCTGCTCGGCATAGGCAGAGCGCAATTCCTCGAACGTGATGGCGCGGAAGCCCGGATCGTTGACGTCAGGCGAGATCGAAGCGGTGCGATTGGTCGGACCGAGGGCGCCGGCAACAAAGCGCGGCTTGCCGTCTTCCTTCTCCGCGATGTCGGCCGCTTCGCGCGCAAGCCGGGCGCCGGCCTCGTTCAACGCCCCCACATAATCCTCGAGCCCATAGTCTGCCTGTGCGATCGAGGTGGAACTGAACGTATTGGTCTCGAGAATATCGGAGCCCGCGCGCAGATAGGCCAGGTGCACGTCACGCACGGCGTCCGGCTGGGTCAGGTTGAGCACGTCATTATTGCCCTGCAGCTGGCGCGGCCAGTCCTTGAACATCTCGCCACGGAAATCCGCCTCGCCGAACTTGTAGGCCTGCAGCATGGTGCCCATGGCGCCATCGAGCAACACAATGCGCGACTTCATGATGTCTTCGAGACGGTCGAGTCTGCTGGTCATCTTTGGGGGAACTCCGCTCAGGCGCATTCGGATGCAGCAGCGTGGCCGCCGCCGGGATATAAAGATATCTTTATATGACCGAAGTGCGGCGCGCAAGCAAGGCAGCGACACAGCTTTGCCGCAAAGCGGTGGCATTAAAGCCACTATTAACCCATGCGAAACCATAAGCACGGGGCGCCCGATCAATTCGTCTCAAAATCTAATAATCTGGTCGGGCCTTTGAGTTGGAGTAGTGAGTTGGTGGGCAGACACCGTTTAGTGGCGCGGCTTGCGCGCGTTTTTGTGCTTGCCGGCGCAGCCCTGCCTTTGCTGGCCGGGTGTGGCGACATGTCGTCATTGATCAATACCAAGACCAAGTTTTCCTCGGCGGAGTACGGTGTAAAGGCGTCGCCGCGCGTCACTACCTCGCGCCATGTGCCGAAGGGGGGAGGGCGCTATCAGGTCGGCCAGCCGTATAAGGTCGCCGGAAAATGGTACACACCCAAGGACGACCCCGGTTACGACGCCACTGGCCTTGCGTCCTGGTACGGCCCAAATTTCCACGGCCGTAAAACCGCCAATGGCGAGGTGTTCGATCTTGCCGGCATTTCTGCCGCCCATCCGACCTTGCCGCTGCCCAGCTATGTGCGGGTGACCAATCTCGAAAACAACCATTCCATCATCGTCCGCGTGAACGATCGCGGTCCATATGTGCATGGGCGGTTGATCGATGTCTCCGAGCGCGCCGCCGCCATGCTCGGCTTCAGGAACGCGGGTTCTGCCCGCGTGCGCGTCAAATATGTGGGCCAGGCGCCGCTCGAAGGTGACGACACGCGTTTCCTGTTGGCGAGCTATGACGCCGGTGGTCCGTTCTCACGACAGCCGCAACAGCCCGATATTCGCGTCGCCCAGCTCGACGCGCCGGTGCAGGCGGCGCCACAAATTGCGCCACGGCCCGCCGATTTGCCCGAGCGGGCACCTGACGTGGCGCCCCGCTTCGACCGCCAGCCCATGGCCCTCGCCGCCGGGCCCTCTCAATCCGGGAATTCAGGCCTCCAGGCCATCTCCTTTGGCCTTGGCGAGGTGCGCGAGCCTGAGAATGTGATGTTCTATGCGCCGCCTGGATTCGATGCGCAAAAGACCGGATCAATGATCGATACTGCCTTTGCCGCCACAAAGGCGATGGCGACGCGGGCAGATGCCTTGGGCCAATGGCACGACAGCGTGGACGCAGACGCCCGCAAGATCGATCTGGAACTTGGCGCCTTCACCGACACGGAAACCATATCGGGACTTTCCAGCGCCTTTGCGTTGCTAGGGGCGGTCGAGGAGGATAGCGTGAAGCTGAACGGACGGGAGGCCACGCTCTTGCGCCTGACTTACCTCAAGCCGGGCGTCACACGAAGCGACGTGTTCGACCTAGTGCGCCAGTATGATCTGAGGCACGTCGTCCTGCGCAACTAGAGCGCGTACGGAATAGTGGAGTCTGAAGAACTCCGTCCACCTTCGCCGCCGTGGGCATGCGCCGCGGCGGCCCCTGACAACCTGGTGGGAGCCGGTTTCTTGACCAAGATCGCAGCCATTTTTCTCGCAATCGCAATAATGCTGGGTGCGGCCCCGGTATTCGCACAGCTCAACTTCGACACGGCGGCACCTTACGCGCTGCTGATGGATGCCGAATCCGGCACCGTCCTCTATCAAAAGAACGCGGACGAACCGATCGAGCCGGCCTCGATGGCGAAGCTGATGACGATTGCCGTAGTTTTCGACATGCTCGAAAGCGGCAGGATCAGCATGGACGACGAGTTTTTCATCTCCGAGCATGCCTGGCGCGAAGGCGGCGCTGCCTCTGGCGGATCCACAATGTTCGCCAAGCTTAATTCCAAGGTCCCGGTCGGGGATCTGATCAAATCGGTGATCATTCAGTCCGGCAACGACGCATCAATCGCTCTGGCGGAAGGGATCGGCGGCACGGAAGAAACCTTTGCCCGCATCATGAACGAAAAGGCCAAGGAGATAGGGCTGGAGGATTCCCATTTCACCAACGCCACCGGTCTGCCCGACCCGGACATGCATGTGACGGCGCGCGATCTGGCGACGGTGGCGCGGTACATCATTCATAACTATCCGGAATATTACAAGATTTTCTCCATTCCCGAATTCGAATGGAACGGCATCAAACAGCAGAACCGCAACACGCTTTTGGAAATGGGCATTGGTGTTGACGGGCTCAAGACAGGGCACACCGAAAGCGCGGGGTATGGCGAGGTCGTCTCGACGACCGAGGGCGGCCGCCGCCTGATTGCGGTCGTGCATGGCCTCAAATCCATGCGCGAGCGGGCAGAGGAAGCGCGCAAGCTCGTCACTTGGGGTACTCGAAATTTCGAAAGGGTACCGGCTTTCAAGCAGGACGAGGCAGTCGCTTATGTGGATGTCTATGGCGGTGAGCAGCCAAACGTCGCCGTGGTCGGGGAGGGGCCGATAGACCTTTACGTCCCCAAAGGCTCAAAACGTTGCCTCTCGGCCGAAGTCGCCTATCATGCGCCCATTCGTCCGCCGGTTGAAAAGGGCACCAAGCTTGCCGATCTGCACGTCTTGTGCGATGGGCAGCTTATACAGTCCGCGCCGCTTTTTGCCGCCGAGTTGGTTGGAGAAGGCGATCTTGTGCGCAAGGCGACGGACGCGCTCAAGCAATTGGCCTTGGGCTGGATCTGAACCTTGTAACTCGGGCGCCCATGACCGACCAGACATCGCCGCCGAAAGCGCGTTTTCTAACCTTTGAGGGCGGGGAGGGTGTCGGCAAGTCGACCCAGGTCCGCAAACTCATCGAGAATCTTGGCCGTGCCGGAATTTCCGCGGTCAGGACGCGTGAGCCGGGCGGCACACCGCGGGCCGAGGCGATACGCTCGTTCATCCTGCAAGGCCGATCGGAAGAATGGGGCGCGGGGGCCGAAGCGGTTCTGTTCGCGGCGGCGCGGCTCGACCATGTCACCAATCTCATTGCGCCCAATCTGTCGGCCGGCCGCTGGGTGATCTGCGACCGTTTCGCAGATTCCACCAGGGCTTATCAGGGGCTCAATGGCGGGGTCGACAACAAGCTGATCTCGGCCCTCGAAGAATTGGCTGTCGATGACCATCGGCCTGATCTTACCCTTGTGCTCGACATGGAGCCGAAACTGGCGTTCGAACGCGTTGCGCAGCGTGCCGCCGAGGATGGTATCGCCAACGTCACCGACCGCTTCGAGAAGGAAGATATCGATTGGCACCAGCGGTTGCGGGAAAATTTTCTCGAAATCGCCCGCGCTCACCCTGAACGCTGCGTGGTGATCAAGGCCGATCGCGAAGAGAACGAGATCGAGGCCGACATCTGGCAGGCCGTCCTCTCTCACTTTCCCGAACTTCGGCAGGAGCAGGCGGGGTGAGTTCCAAATCCGATCTGCGGGAAGCAGATCAGATCGAAGGCGTACCCCTGCCAGAAGAGCGCGAAGCCGTCTTCGGCCATGACAACTTCCTGACCGATTTTTCAAATCTTATCGGGATCGGGCGCGTGCCGAGCGCATTGCTGCTGCATGGACCGCATGGCATCGGCAAGGCGACATTGGCCTTCGAATGTGCGCGGCGTTTGCTGACGGCGACGAGCGACGAACCGGCGGAGCGCATTGCCGAACAGATCGCCCAGGGCAGCCATCCGAACGTCTTTGTGCTCAGACGGGTAATGAACAAGACGGGCAGCAATTTCGCCACCCGTATACTTATCGATCAGATTTCCCAGCGCCAGAACAGCGGAGCCGACCCGCTGATCGCGCGCCTGCACCGTACGCGCGGACGCAGCGGCTTCCGCGTCTGCATCGTCGACAGCATCGACGACTGCAATCTCAGCGCCGCCAACGCACTTTTGAAAATCCTCGAGGAGCCGCCCTCCGAAACGCTCTTCATTCTGGTTTCACACCGCCCTGGCCAGCTTCTGCCGACTATTCGTTCGCGCTGCCACGCCCACGCTCTGCGCCTTTTATCCGACGAGAACATTGCCAAGGTCATCGCGGACGCGCCAGCGGGCGAACCGGAAAGCGTGGCGGAAGCCATCGCGCTGGCCGCCGGGCGGCCCCGGCGCGCCTATGAAATCCTCGTGCATGGCGGCATGGAACTGCTTCAACGCCTTCGCAGCTGGCTTGATGATCCCGTCGGCGCCGCCAATGGCGCTCACCTAGCGCTGGCGGATGCTATTGCCGGGGCAGGGGACGCCGAAAAGCGTTTCGCCCGCGATTTGATCCTGGAGCACCTGGCGGCGGAAGCGCGCTTGCAGGCCGTGGAGAATAGCGCGGACAGGATGCGCCTTGCCTCAGCAACCGAGCTATGGGAGAAGGCACAAGCCATGTTTGCCGAGGCCGAGACCTACAATCTCGATGCACGGCAGACGCTTGTGGCCATCTTCGATGCCTTTTTATCCCATTCCCGGACAGCGAACCCGGCGCCGGCGGATTTCCGATGACCAAACCGAAATTCTACATCACCACCCCGATCTATTATCCCAATGGCGTGCCGCATATCGGCCATGCCTACACGGCTATGGCGTGTGATGTTTTGGCCCGGTTTCACAGGCTGGATGGCAAGGACGTGCTGTTTTTGACCGGAACCGACGAGCACGGCCAGAAAATGCAGCAGACGGCGCAAAAGGAAGGGCTGACGCCGCTGGAGCTGGCCACCCGCAACTCCGAAGTCTTCAAAAGGCTCTGGGAACTGCTCGACATCTCCTATGACGATTACATCCGCACGACCGAGCCAAGGCATCATACCGCATCGGAGGAGATCTGGCGGCGGATGGAAGCCAATGGCGATATCTATCTCGACAGTTATTCGGGCTGGTATTCGGTGCGCCAGGAAGGCTTTTTCGACGAAAAGGAAACCACCGTCGGGCCGGACGGCGTGCGGCGCGAGCCATTGGGTTCGCCTGTGGAATGGGTGGAGGAAGAAAGCTATTTCTTCCGGTTAAGCGCCTATGGCGAGCGCTTGCTGGCGCACTATGACGCGCATCCCGATTTCATCCTGCCCGCCGAACGGCGCAACGAGGTGACGAGCTTCGTCAAATCCGGCCTTAAGGATTTGTCCATTTCGCGCACGACCTTCGATTGGGGCGTCAAGGTTCCCGGCAATGACGACCACGTCATGTATGTGTGGGTCGATGCGCTGACCAACTATCTGACGGCGACCGGGTTTCCCGATGACAGCAGCCCCAAACGCCGCTACTGGCCGGCCGACCTGCACATGATCGGCAAGGATATTGTGCGTTTCCATGCAGTCTATTGGCCGGCCTTTCTGATGTCCGCCGGAATCGAACTGCCGAAACGCGTCTTTGCGCATGGCTTCATGCTGAACAAGGGCGAGAAGATGTCGAAATCGGTCGGCAATGTCGTCGACCCGTTCCAGGTTGCAGAGCTCTACGGCGCCGAGGCGTTGCGCTATTATTTCATGCGCGAGGTGCCATTCGGCCAGGACGGCTCTTATAGCCACGACGCCATCGTCAATCGCATCAATGCGGACCTCGCCAACGACCTTGGCAATCTCGCCCAGCGCTCGCTGTCCATGGTCAACAAGCATTGCGGCGCGGCGGTGCCCCAGCCGGGTGCGCTCTCGGCAGACGACACGGCCATGCTCGCCGCGGCCGATGCGTTGCTGGACCGGGCGCGCTCAGCGCTCGATCTGCAGGCCATCCACCAGATGTTGAGTGCCGTATGGCAGGTGGTGAGCGACGCCAACCGCTATTTCGCCGCCCAGGAGCCCTGGGCACTGCGCAAATCGGATCCCGAGCGCATGGCCACGGTGCTTTACGTAACCGCCGAAGTGATCCGGCAAGTGGGTATTCTCGCGCAGCCGGTGCTGCCCAAATCGGCGGCTCGTCTGCTCGATCTGCTCGCGCTCGACGAAACGGCGCGCGATTTCTCCAGTCTCGGCGAAAACGGCCGCCTGACGCCCGGATCAGCGCTGCCCGCACCGCAAGCTATCTTTCCGCGCTTCGTGGACGACGACGCGGGCAAGGCCTGACCGCCTCATGTTGATCGACAGCCATTGCCATCTCGACTTCGATGTCTTGTCCGCTGATCTCGACGGCGTGATGGCCCGTGCCCACGAGGCCGGCATCGATGGCTGCGTGACGATTTCGACGCGGGTGAAGCAGTTCCAGAAGATCACGCACATTGCCGAGAAATTCGCGAATGTCTGGTGTTCCGTCGGCACCCATCCGCACAATGCGCATGAAGAGCTCGACGTGACGACCGAGGATCTCATCCGACTCTCCGAGCACCCAAAGTGCGTCGCCATCGGCGAGGCAGGCCTGGATTATCACTACGACAATTCACCCCGGGAGGCGCAGGCCGAGGGCTTTCGCCGCCACATCGCCGCCGCCCGAGAAACCGGCCTGCCGCTCGTAATCCATTCCCGCTCGGCGGATGACGATATGGCCCAAATCCTTGAGGAAGAAAGCGGGAAGGGGACCTTCCCGTTTGTTCTGCATTGCTTTTCTTCCGGTGCCGAACTGGCGCGGCGAGGGTTGGCGCTGGGCGGATATGTCTCTTTTTCCGGCATTCTGACTTTCAAGAATGCGCAGGAAATTCAAGAAGTTGCGGGTTTCGTTCCGGCCGACCGCATGCTGGTCGAAACAGACGCTCCGTATCTGGCGCCAGTGCCGCATCGCGGCACCTCCAATGAGCCGTCCTTTGTACGCCATACTGCTGAAAAGCTTGCTGAAATCCGCGGGATGAGCATTGAGGAAATCGGTGCACAAACGACGCAGAATTTCGGGCGGCTGTTCTCCAAAACCGGGATCGGCGTATGACGGCTCGAGCCGAGCGCATCGTGGCCACAATTCTCGGCTGCGGCTCATCCGGTGGCGTGCCGCGCATCGGCAATATCTGGGGCGATTGCGATCCCGATAACCCGAAAAATCGCCGGCGCCGCTGTGCACTGCTCTTGACCGGGACCACACCCGGCATGGACGGCAAAACCAATATCCTCATCGACACCGGATGCGATCTGCGCGAGCAGCTGCTAGACGCGGAGGTGAAGGCCGTCGATGCCGTGTTCTATACCCATGAACACGCCGACCACACGCACGGCATCGACGATCTGCGCGTGCTGGCGCTCAACAATCATCAGCGGGTCGATGTCTATTTCACCCGCCAAACCGGCGAACGTATTCGCCAAGCTTTCGGCTATTGCTTTTCGACTCCGCCGGGCAGCAACTATCCGCCAATCCTCAACGCGCACGAGATCGCCGCGGGCCAGACTTTGCATATAGACGGGCCGGGGGGCGCGATAGAAATTTCATCCTTCCTGCAGGAACATGGGGAGATCCAGTCTCTGGGTTTCCGCATCGGCAATTTTGCCTATTCATGCGATCTGAACGGCATTCCGGAGCAATCGCTGCCAGCGGTGAGCGACTTGGATCTTTGGGTGCTGGACGCCCTCAAACGCACCCCGCATCCGAGCCATCTGAGTTTCAGGGAAGCGCTGGACTGGATCGCGCGGATGCAACCGCGCCATGCCGTGCTTACCGACATGCATACCGACATGGACTATGCGGCCATTGAGGCGGAAACGCCGGCAAACGTCAACGCTGCCTATGACGGCATGAAGATCGACGTGCTGGCCGGCAAGATTATCCAGAGATGACATGAGCAACCGAGAACCGCAGCCAACCCTTCGGCGCATCGTGGCGATCGTGGCGCTGCTCAATATGGGTTATTTCGGCATCGAGTTCGCCGTTGCGCTGACCATAGGATCCGTGTCGTTGCTCGCCGACAGCGTCGACTTTCTGGAAGATGCGTCGGTCAACTTGCTGATTGTTTTGGCCTTGGGCTGGTCGACCAGAGCAAGAGCCAAGATCGGCATGGGAATGGCGGGCATATTGCTGGTACCCGCGCTGGCGTTCCTTTGGGGGTTGTGGGGCAAGTTTCACAATCCGGTTCCGCCAGAACCTTTCGCGCTGTCGCTCACCGGCGGCGGCGCATTGCTGGTAAATCTCACATGCGCATTCATGCTCGCAGGTTTCCGCAGCCATAGCGGCAGTCTGACGCGCGCAGCTTTTCTCTCGGCACGTAACGATGCCATCGCCAATCTGGCAATCATTGTCGCAGGCCTGGTGACAGCAATGACAGCCTCGCTCTGGCCCGACGTGATCGTCGGCTTGGGCATCGCGGCCCTTAACCTCGACGCGGCACGGGAAGTGTGGGAGGCCGCTCATGACGAGCATAAGTTAGCGGCCGGAGCGCCGACTGAGGGCAAACCTTAGAGAGACGACCAAAGCGGCTGTCCGTCATTCGCATTTAAGTTCCATAATATATCTTATGCGAATCGCAGATATTGCCGGGGAGCGCTGCGTTGGTTGTCTTGGCCATCGATCGGCTCCCCGTTTGGGTGTCCCCTGTCGTCTTGATGGGACGGTCACTCCAGACAACGGATCGTCCCGGATTGCTCTATGCCCCGTCGGATGAGCTTCTGGAGAAATCGAGGGGCCGCATCGCGCCATTCCGGTCTCCGGTGCGATAGATTGCCGCCGCCTGCGTCCTGTTGGTAACACGCAGCTTGGCAATCAGATTGTGCACGTGAACCTTGACCGTCTGCTCGGAAATTCTCATGCGGTCCGCGATGAGCTTGTTCTGGTAGCCCTGAGCCACCAATTCCAAAATCTGGAACTCCCTGGACGTGAGCAAATACGTCTCGGCAATGGCGTCCCTGACGCCACGCTTCATGCCAACTACAGCCCCGCTGTCGGCGAAGGTCTTCGATGGCAAATGGGCAGTTACAGAGCTTCTGGCCGGTGCCCTGGCCGGAAAGCGGCACTCACCGCCATTGAGAAGGATCGACATCGCCGCGATCCACATGTCGAGCTGGAAGTTGGTCGGCCAGATACCCTGCACGATATGAGCATTGAGAAGACCGTCGCTGCTCGATTCCACTCCCGGCTCGTCCACGACATAGCCAAGAGGCACCGTCGGATAGGCTTGGTGAAGCAACTGGGCGGTCGCCGCAGCCTCCTCGTGCCTGGAAGCATGCAGGACGATCAGCTTTATGCTGCCATGTTCCGGCGCAATCGCATGATGGTTTTGATAGAGCTCGACATCATACTGAGGCAGCCGATTTCCGATAACACCGGTGAGGCCTTCGAAAAGTGCACCTTGCGATGCAATAACGATGATGCGGTCTTTCAATTCTGAATGCGGCACTGCCCGTCGCGCGTCGGCCGACATCGCCCGTACTTGCCCCGACATTGGTACACCTCACAATCCGGGCGCGCCCTAAGGCGCGATAGAGGTCTTCTGATCTACAATGCAAGTCTCGCGTGATGTTGCCGGCTTAGCGTCACCCGATGCCCACAACGCCCTGGAACAGGGACTGGTTGCGGGGGATCGACCGTCGCAAGTTCAAATTGGAGCCGACACTCCAAACTCGCATATTATCATGTCCCGAATTTTGCCGCATGGACATTGACACAGATCACCAAGTTGTCATGACAGCGTGCGCAAGGCGGCTCTGCGGCCTTTGGAGGCGTCAGCGGAATGCGTGATTGATTTGGTCGGATAGAGGCTTGGTGAGATAAGTCAGGATGGTTCTGTCATTGGTCTTGACGAACGCTTCGAGGGGCATGCCGGCAACCAGCTTAACGCCTGTCGCGTGCTCGAAGGCGGGCTGGTTCACTTCAACGCGAGCTTCGTAATAGGCAGCCCCTGTCGCCGGATCGCGCACCAGGTCGGGCGAAATCGACTTGAGCGTTCCCTGCGCAGTGGGCGTGGTGCCACGATCGAAGGCGGAAAACTGGATGTTGACTTCCTGACCGGGATAAATCTGATCGACGTCCGCGGGCTTGATCCGGATCGACCCGACAAGAACATCCTTGTCCGGCACGATGGTCATTAGCGTCTGGCCCGGCTGAACGACACCACCCACAGTGTGAATCTGAAGATCGAGTACCCTGCCCGCCTCCGGCGCTGTTATCTGCGTCTGGTCCAATAGAGTCTGCGCTATGGAACGCTGTTCCACAAGTTGTGCAATGGCAGTCTGCGCATCGGCAATCTGGTCGGTCAGCACCGATCGCAGCGTCTTGTCGACCTGAACGATAGCCAGCTGCAATTCCGATATCTTGCCGCGATTAGCAGCCATCTGCGACTTGAGCGTCCCCTCCGTGCCGCGCGACTGTGCCAGAACGCGCTCGAGATCATTTACCTGCTTCGACGTCGCCAGTTTCTGCTCGAAAAGCTTGCGCATCTTTCTGGACTGATCCTCGACCAATGCTGTGTCGGACTTGCTGGCGTCCAGCTGGGCGCGCTCACCCTCAATTGCTTGCTCCGCTTGCAGAATCTGTTCCTGCAGTTTCTTTTTCTGACCGTCCCTCTCCTGCTCGCCGATCTCAAATTGACGGCGCTCGCGCGAGAATATCGTCTGGTATTCTTCCGCGGAGAGTTCCGGGCTTTGCTCGACAGAGTCGAACGAGACCTTCGGCAGGCCATCCTGTTCGGCCAGCAGGCGCGCCAACCGTGCCTGCTGCTGGGCCAGGTTCAAGACGACCGAGTGCAACTGGGCGTGGGCCAGCTTGTCGTCCATGCGGACCAGCAACTGTCCGGACTTCACCGAACCGCCCTCCGCCACCAGCAGTTCGGAAATCACGCCGGCCGTCGGCGGTTGCACGCTCTTGGGCCCGGAGGCGACGACGAGGCTACCGCTCGCCACCACTGCCCCGGCTATGACAGTTCTGAGCAAAAGCACACCCAACGCCAAGCCGGCGACCAAAAGGATTGCAAGCGCGGTGCGCCCCGTTTGCCGGAGGTGAACGAAGCTCTCGGTCGAGTGAGGTGGGGGCAAGAGCAAGCCGGGCGCAGCCGGCCGTCCGGGCGATAAGCCGGCGCGGTCTTCCACCAGCGCGGCGGAAGATGTCGGCTCCAGAATATGGCGAGTTAGTGAGCTTAGCCAGCTCGTTTTGGACATCTTCATGCAGCCGTCCCCGCCTCCGATGGCGCGGAACGCTGCGCGATTGCACGCATGACCTGGTCGCGGGGCCCGAACATTCGAGCCTGGCCCCTGGACATCACCAACAAATGATCAACAGTGGACAAGAAGGACGGCCGATGAGCGATCGCAATGACAATGCCCCCATATCCTTTGACATGGGCAATCGCCTGTTCGAGCGCGGCTTCCCCCTCCCCATCCAAATTGGAATTGGGCTCATCGAGCACAACCAGAAAGGCCTTGTCGTAGAGTGCCCGCGCCAATGCAAGGCGTTGGGATTGTCCTCCGCTCAACCCTGCACCGTGCGGTCCCAACCGCGTATCGTAGCCAAGCGGTAATTGGGCGATCATTCGATCCACGCCTGCCACTTTGGCTGCCTCGATGATCCGGTCGCTATCCGCTCCAGGATCGAAACGTGCGATGTTTTGCGCAATGGTGCCTTCGAACAACCCAACGTCCTGGGGCACATATCCGGTGAAGCGTCCTTTTTCGATCGAACTCCAGCGCGACGTCAATTCGCCATCGAGGCGGGTCTCACCCATAATCATGGGCCACACGCCGACCAAGGCACGCGCTAAGGAGGATTTGCCGGAGCCGGTGGAGCCAAGGATAAGCAATGCCTCTCCGGCTTTCAGCTTGAACGAGACGTTACGGACGACCGGAAACTGGGTGCCCGGCGCGGCCACAGACACCTGCTCGCACGAAAAGCTCCGATAGGGCCTAGGCAGGGCGAAGGGCGCGACCTCGTGGGGATGCGCCCGAAACAGGGCGTTGAGCCGATCCCAGCTCTGCCGGAAGGCGACGAAATTCTTCCAGTGGGAGATCGCCAGCTCCACAGGGGCCAGCGCGCGCGCCGACAGAATGGAAGCCGCGATCATGATGCCGCCGGTCGCCTGGTGCTGGATGACCAGAAAGGCGCCAATGCCGAGCACCATGGATTGCAGGGCCGTGCGAAACACCCGCGACAAGGTACCCAAACCGGCGCTGATATTGGCGGTTCTGCGGGTGAAGAATACGATTGCCTGGTCAGTCCGCCGCCACAGCATGGCCATGGACGGGATCATGCCCATGGCGAAAAGGGCTTCTGAATGCCCCTGTCCCTCCGCAACCAAGGCGGCACGCCTTTGCATGTGCACTTCAAGCTCGCGGCTGGGGCTCCTGGTAAGCACGTTGCTCAACAGGGTTATGCCGACCAGGAAGAGCGCACCGAAGGTTACCGCCAGCCCCAGGTAGAAATGAAAAAAGAAGCACAGGATCAGATAGATGGGCAGCCACGGCAGATCGAACAAAGCTGTCGGGCCAAGCGATGACAGGAAGGCATGCACCTGATCCAGATCGCGGATGGCACCAGCGGATCTGTTGTCGCCCAGTGCTGCATTCCTGACCATAATGTCATAGGCGCGGCAGCTCTGGGTCTCCTTGATCAAGTGCCCCAGGCTGGTCAACATCCGCCCGCGCAGAATATCAATTGCCCCCTGCAGAGCGTAGACCAGCAGAGCCAGGACACCCAGCGCCACGAGCGTGGCGACGCTTCCGCTGGGGATGACACGGTCATAGACCGCCAACATGAAGATCGACCCGGTCAGCGCGAGCACGTTGGTCGCGCCGCTAAGCAACCCCAGGGTTGCCACCGCGGGGCCACAGGCTCTTACCACTCCGCCTAGCTCAGACTTCATTCAACGCACACTCCCATTGGGGGTCGTCTCCCTGATCACTCACAATTGATGGGCTGGCACCAAGCAGGTGCTGTCAGGCATCTTTGCGGCGATTAGGGGCGTTTTGTGGCGAAGCAGACGTCCTTTTGCGGCCCCACTGTGAAGGACTGTTCACTGCGGGATAGGCCGCGCGGCAAAATCCTCAATGACTTCAATTGCCATGGCCGGTAATGAATTCCCGCATCACGGTCAGACCTAAAATCCTTACATCGAGCATGATGGAGAAGCTTTGGATGTAGGCGATGTCATGATCGATGCGTGCCTGCGCCTTCCAAGCAGTCTCCGTTTCGCCACGAAGGCCGTTGACCTGCGCCCAGCCGGTGAGCCCGGGACGCATGGCGAGACGTTCGCGATAGTACGGAACCAGATCCTGATACGGCCGCCCGGCAGCGATCATGCCGGAGACGTGCGGGCGTGGACCGACAAGCGACATGTCACCCTTAAGAACGTTGATGATCTGGGGTAGCTCGTCGATGCTGGTTTTGCGCAGGAAGCGCCCTACTCCCGTAACGCGAACATCCCCCACCACGGCCTGGGACACGCCCAGGGGATCGCACATGTTCATGTGCATGGTGCGGAATTTCAGGACCCGGATCGGGCGGCCCCCGCAGCCCTCCCGCGTCTGCAAGAAAAACGCGGGGCCAGAGCTGTCGAGACGGACAAGCGCAGCAACGAAGAGGAAAAGTGGCGTGAGCACAACCAGCGCCAAACCACTCAACACCACATCCATAACCCGCTTCACCAGAAGCTGAGCCTCCAGCGCAGGATCCACCAGCCTGCGCAATGGAACTCCTCCGCCCATGAGAAGCGGCAAACCGTGATCGTCTAGCTGGCCCTCTTTGGCAGCCAATACGCTTCCCTGTTCGCCGGCTACGTTCAAGGGCGCGGTGAAGACCGGAGCAGTGCTAAATAAATCGAGGTTTGGAAGTCGCCAGCGCATGGTCTTCGGGCCAAGAATATTGTCTGGACCGAGTGTGTTTCGCCCCGCGAACTCGTTCAATAGATATTAGCAGCTAACCCATTTAAGCTATTGCAGTAATCGCGTTTCCGGACGGTGTTTGAAGCAGTCCTTCCACGAACGCGCCCTTCTAGGGATCCAGGAGAGACATTACGCCGCACCACTTTCAGCCCTGGCCGCCTCGACCGACAAACTCTCTGATGGGCTGGGCGTGCCACTCAGTAGAACGGCGACAGACAGCCAGAAGAAAAGCCCGATCTCCCCGACCGTCGTCGTCCCCGAGGCCATCAAGGCAAGAAAGGTAAAAACGATACTCACATGGCCCGCGTCGGCGGTACCGCCAGCGGCGCGGATCGAAGCAAGCAGAAGGACGAGCAGAGCGCTGAAGTAGAGGACGCCGCCCGGAAGCCCCAGAGCCAGGAAGATCTCGAGAGGTCCGCCGTCAAGAATATGGGTTTCCCCCTCATCTGCGTTGCCCGCATAGGTTCCGTTCACGGCAAGTCCGCTGCCAATGATATGGCTGTCAAGCTGCCTCGCCAGTTGCTCATAGCCGTGCCAGCGGTCGGCGAGACTGACGTCGCCCCCGAGGCTTCCCATTGTACCGACGCGGTCCTGCAGTTGCGGACCGACCAGGGGCATGGCCAAAATAGCGGGAGCGCCAATTGCCGCGATCACTGCAAAGATCATCAGGTTGGCGCGCAATCGCTTTCCGCCGGTGATGAAAACGACCAGCAGGCCCAGCGCCAGCCCCATCCACACCGACCGGACCAGGGTCAGTCCAAGCATGAACGCGCCAATTCCCAGGGCCGGCAGTCGCAACGCCCCGGACCCGGCGAGGCCCACAAGCAGCATCGCAAGCAAAAAGAAGGAATAGGAGCCGGGAGAATTGAGCGTGCTGAAAACACGGATTCCGTAAGGTTCTGGCGTGCCGATCGAATTCATTTGCGACTGCACCATCCAGTAGGTGTCCCAGGACGGCGCGTAGAGGTATTGGAAGAGCCCGTAGAGCCCGGTCAGAATGAGCGACAGGATGGCAAATGCCTCGATCTCCTGGCGCAGACGCGGTACGAGTTGCCGGTAATAGATGACGAACGCAGCAAGGCTTGGCGGCAGGGTCCAGCGCAGAAAATCAAAGATGCCAGCCAGAACTCGCCCGTTGAGCATGGCCAGCAGCAGCCCGTATGCAATGACTGCGAAAATGGCAAGAAAGGCGCCACGGGCTGGAAATCGCCGATCCGAGATGACGCAAGGGATCACGAGGACCGAAAAGCCGGCGGCAGCATAAGGTGCGAACATGAGAAGGTTGACGCTCTCCCAGCCGGCGTGAAGATCAACCAGCCGGCGGACGAACGGCGTCGCCAGAAACATCCAGAGCGTGAAACTGAGATAGCGGGAGACATCGGACCGCAAGATGAAAATTCCAGCGATCGAGGCTGATGCAACAGGGACCAATAGCCGAAGCGACGAACCGCCTATTCCCATAAACGCCGGCGCGACCAGCAGTGCCACGAGCGAAAGCATTTGCAACTGCAGCCCGTACGCGCCGAGCGGTGTCTTGGTGCCAAGCTCTGCCGGTCTATCAGGCTCGATAATTGCAACTCGCATCCTGAACCCCGGCAATCCCGCTATTCAGCTGCCCTGAGCACGGGAGCCTCCACTTCCGGCGCGTCCTGGCGGCCATATACCAAGTGCCGCATACGGGCCCGAAAGGCACGGCTGTCGAACAACTCGGCGCGACTTCTGATGAGATTCATGTCGTAGTCATCTGGCTGAAAGCGGGCGAGCGTTTCGGCGAGGCAATCGGTGGTTTGCTCGGCAAAGAACATACCGGTCATTCCCTCCACAACAGTGTCGAGCGCGCCCCCCTTCCCGACCGCGATGACCGGTTTGCCGCATGACATGGCCTCCAGCATCGTGATGCCGAAATCCTCGATCGATGGCACGATCAGCGCACGCGCATGGGCATAAAGCTCTGCCTTTTGCCGGCCGTCCACCCATCCTGCAAATCGCACCGTCGGGCCGGCAAGAGATTTCAGGCGTTCCTCATCACGTCCGCGGCCCGCAATGACGAGCGGCAATTGCAGCCTGTTGCAGGCCTCTATGACGATGTCGACCCGCTTCCAGCCAACCAGCCGCATCACCAGCAAAAAATACTCGCCCTTGGCCGCGCTCAATGGAAAGGCGTTTGTATCCACTGGCGGCGGAACAATGGTGCTGCGGCGATGATAGATCTTGCGGATGCGGTCGCGCACCAGGCCGCTGGTGCTGATCCACTCGTCGACCCCCTGCCCCGCCGCGCGGTCAAGAGCGCGGAAATGCGGCAGCGCCGCGATGTAGAGCGCCCGTGAAAGGCCGCGCAGGTTCTCATGTTCAGCATAGGCGTTGGCGTCCCAGAGGAACCTGGCGGGCGAATGGCAATAGCAGATGTGCCGTGTGTCGGGCCCGGTGACGATGTTATGGGCAAAGTTGAACGAGGAACTGATGACGACGTCGAAATCGTCGAGATCGATCGCTGCCATGGCGAAGGGATAAAGCGGAAAGGCCGAACGATAGAAGCGGTGGATCTGCGGTATCCGGTTCATCCATGAGGGTATTACGTTCCACTGTCGCAACGCCTCTGGAAAGGCCTCTTTGCGATAGATCGGAACGAATATGGGGGCTTCGGGAAAGGCATGATGGAGCTCCTCCAGAACCTTCTCGGCGCCGCCGTAGACGCACAGGGCATCATGAACGAGTGCAACCTTCACGACGCCCTCCTTTGATCGTAGGCCCGGGCCAGGACGCGGTCGTAGACTTCGGCAACCGACGTGCAAAACGCATTGGGCGAAAATCTTATGGCCGCATCGCTACGGCCGTTTGCGGCCATGGCGGCGCCGCCCGGCCCAAGCATCTTGTCAACGGCACCCGCCAGTGCTTCCGCATCGCCTAGAGGGACAAGCAGCCCGGTCACGCCATCGGCTATGACTTCTCCCGTTCCGCCTATGCGGCTGCTCACGACGCGGCGGCCGAGGGTCAGCGCTTCAAGCAGCACCATCGAAAGCGATTCCTGCGCCACCGATGCCACCACGACGACATCCATCGCCTTCATCATGTCTGTCGCGTCCGGCCTATATCCGGTGAACACGACGTCTCCCTCGAGAACGGGCACCTGCGCCAGCGCACGCAGCCGGTCGAGATACCAACTTTTGTCCTTTAGCGAGAGTGCGCCGACCACCCAGAACTTGGCGCCGGGATACCGTGCCTTGATTTGTGCTGCCGCACGCAGGAACACGTCCTGCCCCTTGCGTGGTTCGAGAACGCCGAAAATGCCGATATGCGGCCCCTTCCCGTCCGGTACGAATTTTGGGGGCTTACCGGCGGCCGCCGCCAAGCCTTGCTGAACACCGTTGGGAATGACCTGCACGACAGATGGGTCCGGGTGGGCCGTCTCAGCCAGTTCGCGGGCAGCGCCAGAGACGCATATGATCGCATCGGCCGCATCGGCTGCCCGCTGAAGCGCCAATCTATAAAGGCGCTTGGCCGGTAGTATCTCGTGGACGTGCAAGACCAGCGGGAGGCCCAAATTTCGTGCCGCCTGCAGCGCATAAAGGGCCCCGACAGGATGATGGGCGTGGATGATATCGATGCCCTCGAGCAGGCACAGGCGCCGGATTTCCCCAGAAAACCGATACACCGCAAAGGGATAGCGGGCCAAAACGGCCGGATTGCCCGACGCACGCATGCGATTGAAATCCGTCGCGAGCACTCTTGTGCCTGCTGCCCGGGCAGAATCCGCGAATGCGCCTGGCGGACAGGCGATCAATGCTTCGAAACGCGGCCGGCTACCTTGGGCGAGCGTCAGGATGACCCGTTCGACGCCTCCAAGAAAGCCAACCCGGTTGACGTGAAGGACGCGCGGCACGGTGGTCACTCCGCCGACTTGGCGATCAACTGTGAGCATGCTGGTGCTCCCCGTGATCTGGCTCCGGCACATAAATCGCCGGCGGGGGATTCCTCGCCGGCTCCGCAAACCGGACCTCCCATGCCTTGGCGTGCCTGAGCCATTCGGTAAAACCATGCAAAGCTGCGAAAATGAAGCCACGCCATCCCGCACGCCAGCATCCGCACCACAAATATATCCATCCAAACCGAAGCAGTGGTTTGGCTGTCATCCCAAGGACGAGCCTCGACAGGCCCTGATCCTGAAGCATGCGCGCTTCAAGATCAGAATTCCGGTTCAGGGTCTGAAGCTGCTCGGAGATCTGGTAGTTGCGCCAGTGCAGCAACGGGCCGCCCAGCTTGTGCAGCCGGCCCGGACACACAACCTCCTCGTGTACGATGACGGCAGGGTCCCACCCGCTGCGGGTCCTGTTGAAGAGCCGAACGAAACTGTCACGCTTGGATGGGCGTCGTATGGAGGGCATGAGCCGGCCCAAAAACTCGTCCTGGCGGTCGACCACAAAGCCTTCCTCGGCTTGCGGCTCGGACGCCTTCAGACGCCGGATCGACGCCGCCAGCTCCGGCGTGATGATCTCGTCTGCATCAAGGGAGAAAATCCAATCATGCTTCGCAAGCTCGACGGCACGCGCCTTCTGCCCCAGCCACCCCAGCCAGGGCTGGGTACAGACTGTTGCACCCAGATGAGCTGCCAGCTCGCGAGTGTTGTCCGTACTTTCGGAATCCAGGACGAGTATCTCGTCAGCCCACGACGCGCTTCTTATCGCCCGCTCGACGAAGCCGGCTTCATTTCTGGTGAGAATGATGACCGTGATCTTCATTTCGACAGCGCCGGCTCGCTCTCGCGATCGGGCTCGAAATTGCGGATCGTTGCCCGGGGCCGCAACACGCTCGTCGCAGCATCAGCGAGTTTGTTACGCTTTAGATGCGCGAACAGGCCATGAGCGCGGGCACTCACAACCACCACCCCGTCGAATTGCAGCCCGAGCTCTGCGTAGGACGGCGTGACCGCGCCAAGATAGTCAGCTGACGTGTAGGGCGCTGGAGCGGCCAGAATGAGCGTGTCCGCGCAATTTGCAAAGGGCGCCGTTTCGCTGATTCTGTCGATCTCGGCGCCGCACATGACGATATAGCGATAGGTTCGCTGCAGATTGGCCAAAAGATCGGGCAGACCAACCCACGCAACGGGGTCCACCCCGGGCCTCGTAGCCCGTCCCGCCGTAAGCAGATCGAATCTGGAATTGCTGACGCTGACGACCGCCTTGCCGAGTTCGATGCGCCCCTCTTCGGCATCGATCCAGCCCGCGGGGTCGGCATCGGCTCCGAACAGCGCCGAACTCACCGGCTGCCGGATATCGGCCTCAAATAGAAGCGTTGTGGCGCCCGTCGCCGCAAGGCCCGCAGCGAGTTCCATGGAAACCGCCGCACCGACCCGACCCGGTACCGGGCTGGTCACGAACAATATCCGTGTCTTGCTCTGCCCCTCTGCAAGCAGACGGGTTCGCATCAGGCGCAAATCTTCGATGGCGGTCTCGGTCCCTGCGTCGCGCGCAGCTGCGAACTCGTACAAATCGAGTTGACCGAGCACCGGCAAGACCTGCTCTTTCCCATGCCTTGCCATCCACCCGGGACGCAACAACCGATCGAGCCCCATCGCCGCAATCGCCGCAACGGCCAATGCACCGATCAACGCAACGCCGAGAAAAAGTGTGGTTCGCGGAAATGACGGCATGTCGGGGGCACGCGCAGCTGACGCAAGCATTGCGACAGGCGCAATGAAGTTCTGCTCGGCCAGAAGCGTGTTGTAGCGGTCGAGCACCGTGGTGTAGATCGTGCGCAGTGAAGTCGCCGTGGCCTCCAGCGCCTGGAATTGCACGCGGGCAGTGTCCAGTCCTGCCTTGGCCGCGATGGTGTCCTTGAGCTGGGCCTGCAATTGGTCAACCGTGCTCTGGGCCGCATTGATGTCCAACTGCAACCCTTTGCGCAACCGGCCGATTTCAGCCGCAACCGCCGCCCTTGCGTTGTCGAGATCCATCCTGGCGGCAGCGATCGCACTGCTGCCGGAAGGCAGCGTGCCGTCGAGCCGGTCGAGCGCGATCTGCGCGTCGGCCTGGCGTTGACGCAGCTGGTTTAGAACCGGGGTATCCAGGCTGAAAGAGGCGACAGGCTCGCTTGTCGCCGAACTCGGCAGGTTGGGGTCCTGCACCTGCAGCAGCCGCGCCTTGGCTGTGATCAGATTTGACTGGGCAGTCGTCAGGAGCGTGCCCAGTTGCAGCAGTTTGTCGTCAAGCAGCGAGTGTTCCTTGGATTCGCCCTGCAGCATTACGAGCCCTTGCTGAGAGCGGAAGTTTTCACTGGCCGTTTCGGCGGCGCGCACCTCTCCCGCACTGGCGTCGAGTTCGGAGCGCAGCCAGGCTACTGCCGATTGACGCGCCTCGGCCTGACGCTCGGCACGCAAGGCGAGATACTCCGCGACGTGTGTGTTCGCGATGTCGGCTGCCAGTTGCGGCGACTGGGAGGTAAAAGAGACGCTGACGCTGAGCGACCGCCCGTCATTGAAGACGCCAAGCTCGGACTTGTATTTGCGAATGACTGCCGCTTCGTCCGATGGAGCATCGACCGCTGGGCCATTCGACGCTTCCGCGGGCAGGCGCGACCCGAGCAGCATGTCAAGAAGGCTGACGCGGGGTCTGGGCGCAAATTCTGCCTTGTCTGCAAGATGAAGCTTGTCGATGACGCGCTGCGCAACTGCATCGCTCGTCAACACGTCCACCTCGCCCCGTACCACAAAGGGGTCCGTGGGAAAATCAGTGTTGGCGCTGCTCTTGTCGAGGCGTGAACTCGGATCCGTCCCGATAAGCAGGAGCGCCGTGGCCGTATAGGCGGGCGTCAGGCGCATCACGACCACCGCCGAACATGCGAAGACGGCGAGAAAAACCGCCAGTGCGGCAAACTTCCTGCGCCACACGGTTGCAGCGATATGGGTCAGGCTGACGGTAGCGTTTTCGACGGGCTTGCTCATTTCTGCGTCCCGAATTTTCGTGTTGGTGCAAATCTGGCTTTTCTGTGTGCCAAAGGCGCCCAGCACGGGTCACTGTGACCCCCTCACCCCTCTGCCGCAGTGCGCAAGGGTGGCCTGTGAAGAATTATGGTCCGTAGGAAAATCCGGCATAGCTGCCACTTTGAGCTAACCCGAAGTGATTATCGTCAAAGGAAATATTGGATTTCCCGGCACCGGTCCCGCAGCAGCGCCTGGGCCGCGCCAGCGCGGGTTGGCCGCGGCAGCCCGGTTAACCGCCGAAAAAAAGACTTATTGCGCCCGCCAACTTTTGCGCACTGCGGAACAGAAAGATGCGCCGCCACTGGCGCGCTCCTGATCCGGAGATTTTGGGAATGTCCCTGCGGCGAGGCCCTCGCTGAAGGTGCGGGCCAGCCGCATGATCACAAATCGATGTACTCTTGGAGAGGCCAACAATGAGTTCACCAGCAGATACGCAGGCGGTAGCCGCGTCCGTTTTCGTCGACACAATTGGCGTCAACACACACCTTTCGTGGGGCGACACCCCCTATTCGGACGTCAATCTCGTCCAGTCTTCGCTCGACTATCTCGGTGTCGCCAACGTGCGGGATGCGATCTTTCCGTGGGCGGAGGCCAGCTTCGATACCCTGGCGGCCCATGGCGTTGATTTTTGTTACTATATCGCCAACGAGGATCTTGCTTATCAGAAGACGGCACTGGAAGCACGAGCGGACTCGATCGACTACATTGAGGGGCCCAATGAGGTCGACAACTGGCCCGTCAGCTATGGCAATTTGACCGGACTGGATGCGGCAAAAGCCATGATGAGCGATCTGGATCACTGGCTTGCGACCGACCCCCAACTGGGTCCGGATGGTGCCAATGTGCCGCTCGCCCAGCTCACCTTTGGTAATACCGACCGCTCGACGCTCTCAGTGGATTTCACCCCATATGCCGATGTGGGAACCGCACACAGTTACGCCGCCTGGGGATGGAATCCGGCTCGCATCGTTCAGGATCGGATCGATGAGGCGCACATTCTTGCGCCGGGCAAGCCGGTAATTTCTACGGAAGCCGGCTACCACACGGCCACAGGCAGCACCAATTGGACGGGTGTGTCCGAGCTTGTCCAAGCCAAATACACCGTCGATCTGCTGCTGGACCAGTTCAAGGCAGGCGTACAAAAAACCTACCTTTATGAGCTGCTTGACCGAAACACGGCCGGCTCGAACGCCGATCCGGAACAACATTTCGGTCTGTTCCATACCGACGGTACCCCCAAGCTCGCGGCGACCGCGATCCACAATATGACCAACTACCTTCACAGCGACGGGAATTTTGACGCTGGCAGCCTTGCCTTCGACGTCTCCGGCATGCCGGCAACGGGGAACGATCTCCTTCTGCAGACTGCGCAGGACACCTACGTCGTGGCGCTGTGGAACGATACGCTATTGTGGGACGAGGCAAAGAACACCCCGATTTCGGTCGCCCCGCAAAGCGTGACGCTGAATTTTCCTGATGAGTGGTCCCAGGCGTATCTCTATGATCCCGTAACCAACGTCGAAACGACCATTGCGCAAACGCCGGACCATCACATCACGGTGCAGCTTCCAGACCACGCCGTTCTGCTCAAGATCATCGAGGGCACCCCGGCGAGCAGCGGCACCAGCGGTGACCCTCAGCAGAGCGGTAACGGAAGTACGGCCAGCGACGGTCACGTCGTCGTTCCGCCCCAGCAGAACGGGGCCGGAGATGGCCAGTCCACACCTCCGCAGCAGGATGGAAACGCATCCGGTAGCGGTAGCGGCGGAAGCCAGCAAAGTCAGGATGCAGGCGGTTCAACAACCCAGCACAACGGCGAACTGATTGGCACGGCGGCTTCCGAAAAGCTCACAGGGACCAATGCAGATGATCATATCGTTGGCGGCGGCGGGCACGATGTTCTCGACGGCGGGAACGGCAATGACCTGATCGTTGCCGGTGACGACGCCAGCACCCTTATCGGAGGCGCGGGGAACGACACCGTCTTCGGCGGAGGCGGCGATGATCTGGTGATCGCCGGCGCGGGCGACGACCTCGCCAATGGAGGCGTGGGCGTCGACACGATTTCCTATGCGGCCACCACTCGGGGTGTCCAGGTCGATCTGGATCTCATGGACGGTACAGCCAAAGGGGCCGAGATCGGCTCAGACCATGTCATGTGGTTCGAAAACGCCATCGGCGGCAAAGGCAACGATTTGCTGGTTGGCAACGAGCTGAACAACCGCCTGGAAGGCGGTGCCGGAAATGACACGGTGTTTGGCGGTCCGGGCGACGATCTCGTCATTGGCGGCAAGGGCAACGATTTGGTCAATGGCGGTGTGGGCGTCGACACAATCTCCTATGCCACAACGACCAGAGGTGTCCGTGTCAATCTCGATCTTGTGGATGGATCGGCCAAGGGCAGCGAAATCGGCTCGGATCATGTCATGTGGTTTGAAAACGCCATTGGCGGTTCCGGCAGGGATCGCCTGGTTGGTAACGCGCTCGCAAACCAGCTTGATGGTGGCGCCGGTAACGATGTTCTGACGGGTGGCGCTGGAGCGGACACGTTCGTCGCAAGCGCTGGCCACGACCGTGTCACGGATTTCAATCCCGCAGAGGATGTGCTCGATCTCAGCTTCGCCAAGTTCACCGACTTTCAGGACGTCTATGACCACTGTCACACGGTACGGCACGATCTGCAGATCGACTATGACGGCGGCACCCTTACCCTCCAGGGCATGGCACACATCGACCTCGGCGCCGATCATATCGTAATTTCCTGAGGCCAACCCCGGGACAAGACGGCCCGCTGTGCATGCGGCGGGCCGGCACTATTTATCGGCAGCAACAGCGGGTTGATCAACCTCCGGCGATGGAAGCAGATCGCCGCTGAGTGAGACATTGATGACGTCTCCGGGCATCAACTCACTGTCTTCGGTCACAGTCATTTTCTCGGAACTCCCCGCTCGCGAAATGGTAATGACCGGCGCTCGGGAAGGCCCGGTGAGGCGTGATCGCAAAATTCCCACCGTATAGATCTTTTCATTGGTGGCCTGAATACGCGCGGTGAGTTCGCTGAGCGTCACGGTCGCCGCCTGCAACTGTTCGAGAGCAGCCTGACGCGACTTGGTTTGAGATTCCCTGAGCTGGCTGCCGAGATCTGCTATTGCCTGTTGCGCGCGCGACAACTCAGCCTCCGTCTGCAGCATTTGCGTCGAGGAAAACAGCAATGCCCGCCGCGCCTCGTCCACTCGGCTCGCCACAACCGACCCCTTGGCGAGCGCGGCCTGCAGTGCAGCATAGGAGGCCTTGTCGGCCTTGTACCCCTCCTCTTCCGCATCGTGTTTCTGCTTGAGGAGATCTATCTGCGACTGGATGAGCTTCTCGGTGGCCTGAAGATGCGTGTTCTGGTCGGCTTCGCTGGCACGCACCAGATCAAGGCTCTGCTGCTCGGTCGCCCTTATCTGACCAACCACGGTCCCGCCGAGTGGCTGATTTGAGGTGTCGAGAGGCGGGATCACCGCGTCGCCATCCAATTGGGCGCGAAGCCGGCCCACCCTTTCCTGCGCCGCGGCATAGTCCGTCCAAAGCGTCGTATAATCTTGCTGGAGGTCGACCAGTTGTAGGGATGGATCGGTCATACGGAACCGGCCAATGTCATAGTCGCCGGCCAGCACGATTGCCTGGCGGACGGTGAGACTAGGGCGATAGGGTTGTTCTCCGGGGTGCGAAACGTCACCGCTTACATAGACCGGATGGTACTGCGCGATATTCACGCTGACGCTGTCGGCAGGCGGAGAGATCGTGGCCCCACCAGTTGTACCCGGAATGACAATCCCGTGCAGGGGGAGTTGAGCCTTGATGGTCGTGTTGATCTCATCGATCGTGCGCCCCACAGCCGGCACCGCCCCCACCAGCGGAAACATCGCATTGCCGTCGACATCAATCGGAATTTGTTGATGCAGATCGGCAAATCCGACCACGGTCAGCTCAAGCACGTCGCCCCGCTGAAGCAGATAGGGCTCCGCCCGCGCCCCCTCTGTTATCGACAGCTGCGCAAGCCCGAAGATCGCCGAGATGGCCAACAAGCGCCGCCCACTTCGCATCCACTTCAATGCACGTCCATACATCATCTCGCCGCCAATCTCTCTCTGAGGAAGACGAAATCTTCGCGCTTTGGATAGAGGCGCGGCACGGGTAGGCCGAGCAAGAGTGGCAGGCCGCCCAATAGTTGTGCCAGACGCAAGGCAGCAGCCACCAGCAGACCAGCCGCAGCGCCCCCTGCCCCATAGAGCGGCGCCAGCACCGCAATGCAGATGACCGCCGTGCCCAGATATGCGACCTGGATCGTGGAGACGATTCCGGGCCGGTTGCGTGCCAGGTACATGTAAACGGTGACCGAGGACAGAAGGCTCAGCCCCGCCTCAATTATCAGTAACCGCACCAGAACGACCGCCCCGCCGAATTCTGCGCCGTAAAAAAGCCTTATCGCCGGCTCCGCCACAGATAGAAGCAAGCCGGTAGCCAGAACAGCAGCCATGGCAGTCAGCCGGAATACACGGTCGTGCAGGAGCTTGGTCGCTGCGTCGTCGCGCAGGGCCATGCTGGCAAAGACGACCGAAGCGATGGCAGGCTGAGGAACCATGATCAGGCGCGAGAAGGCATAGGCGACGATATAGATGCCAAGCTCGGACGGTGAGATCAAAGGAATGAGGATCAGGCGGTCGACATAGCCGCTTAGCGCTGCGACGATATCCATCAGTGCCGCGCGCAAGCCATAGGGTATCAGGGCGCCGAGCCCCGTCTCCACGTCCGACAGGCCCAGAGGCGCCAGCCTGGCGATAGAGGGCACGAAAAGCAGTACCGAAGGAATGGCGGAGCCCAGAAGACAGAAGACCGCAAGGGTCGGACCGACTTCGCGCATCAAGGCAGACGCTCCGAGAAACAGGACGTAGAAAAAAGGTGGCGCAATCGACATAAGGTTGAGCAGCAGGTAGCGCTGCAAGCCGACCAGAACCTGTTTCATCAGCATATGGACCGCGTTGGCATAGATGGCCAGCAAGGCAACGCGAGCCAGGTCCGTAACCCATGGCGGATAATTTTGAAGGGCGAGCGGCACGGCGAAAAAGGCGATGCCGAGCGCCAAGCTGCTGGTGACAAAGCCGCAAAGCAACGCGGCGGTAAAGACCGTGCGGGGCGTGAGCCCCTTGCTGAGGTGATAGACGACGGCGTTTTGCAAGCCGGAAATGGCGATCAGTGCCAGAAGCTGCGGCCAGAGCGTCACGGCCGTAAAAATTCCGCGCCCGTCGGGACCCAGTAGCCGGGCGGTCAAGACGCCCGTAACTACATTTAGCGCCGCGATCGCCATTTGAAATACCACTGATTGGCCAAGCGCGAATACCGGCCGATCGGCCAGCCAGAAGCTGCGAAAAGAAGAAGCGAAAATCGCCAAGACATGGCTCCAAGCAAGCCTGCCAGGACGCGCGACGCGTTTCGGCAGCCTTCGACGCTACCGATTTCAGCCGCCCGCTGACCAGCCCTCCGAACGATGTACACAGAAGGAGTTATTTCTCCGGGAGGCAAACTGCGGCATTAATATTATCCACGGGCCCAGCTTTACAGCATTTTTCGTTCTTTCTTGAATATTTGGGGTATCTCATGCTGTGGACGCGGAAAACTCCAGCGATTAGCGGGCACACCCGGGGCCCTGGCGCAGCCGAACCAGAGCAATCTTTCCCGAGAGCCCACATACTCAGTCTGATCCGGGACGTGGTAGAGCGCACGCCCTCGGCGACCGCCTTTATCGCTGAGGGTAAGACGCTGAGCTATGCCGAGCTGGATGCCGAAGCCGATGGGCTCGCTGGCGTACTTCAGCACAGCGGCGTTGTGGCCGATGCCGTCGTGGCGGTCTGTCTCCCCCGAACCTTGGACTATGCAATTGCTCTGCTCGGGGTCATGAAGGCGGGAGCCGCCAGTCTGTCGCTCGATCCTGCCGACCCCGAAGAACGATTGCGCTCAGTCGTCGAGGACGCCGCAGTTACGGCGATTGTGACCGATGCGGCGGGCGCACGTATTTTCAGCGGCACATCACCTCAGATTATCGACATGGCTGCGCCCAGACCGGCCCTGCAGGACACTGTGGCCACTCCCCTGCCAGATCCCCGACTCTTTGGCCTATGTGGTCTATACCTCGGGCTCGACAGGGGTGCCGAACGGCGTCGAAATCACCCAAGCGAACCTCGCCAATCTGGTGGATTGGCACAACAAGGCGTTCGCGGTAACCAGCAAAGACAGAGCGACCCACATCACCAGTCCGGCTTTCGATGCAGCAGTCTGGGAGATGTGGCCATATCTTTGCGCGGGAGCATCGGTGGCAATTGCCGGCTCCTTTACCCGGACGGCTGCTGAGCGGCTGCGCGACTGGATTTTGAGCGAGGGCGTCACGGTCTGCTTCGTGCCGACCCCGATGGCTGAACAATTACTCGTAATGGAATGGCCCGAACAATGTGCGCTGCGCCTGATGTTGACCGGCGGTGACAGGCTGCATTTTGGCCCTCCGGTCACGCTTCCGTTCGACCTCGTCAACAATTACGGACCGTCCGAGTGCACGGTTGTGGCCACCTCGGGACAGGTACCCGCGGGCGAACATATGAGATCGCCACTACCGTCGATAGGGCGCCCCATTTCCGGCGCTGAAATCCATTTGCTTGATGAGAACGCCAACCCGGTCGGACCAGGGGAGCAGGGCGAGATCTGCATCGGGGGGCGTGTGGTCGGACGGGGATACCGCAACCGCGCTTCTCTCACCGAAAGAAAGTTCATCTCCAAATCCTTCGAAACCGGGGGCTACTCGGCTCTATCGGACAGGCGATCTCGGGCGTTGGCTCGAAACCGGCGAACTCGAATTTTGCGGTCGCGTGGACGACCAGGTGAAGCTGCGCGGAATCCGCATCGAGCCGGGCGAGATCGAAGGCGCGCTGCTAACTCATCCTGCGGTTGATGCTGCAGCCGTTGTCGCGCAGGAAAACGATGTTTCCGGCAAATACCTTGCCGCCTACGTTGTGACGTCCGAGGGGGCGCGGCCTGCACCCGAGGAATTGCGCGCCCATCTTGCCCATCTCCTGCCAAGCGCCATGCTGCCGAGTGCATTCATCCATCTCGACCACCTTCCCGTCACGCGAAATGGCAAACTGGACCGGGCAGCACTGCCTATCCCGCAGGCTCCGGAACAGGGATCTGAGGGGGACACAAACCTAAGCGAGGTTGAAAGCAGGCTAAGCGAAATCGTTACCGACGTTCTGCATCAGCCCCAGATCAACAAGAATGCGAACTTCTTTTTGGCTGGCGGCCATTCATTGCTTGCGACACAAGTCGTGTTGCGCAGCCGCGAAGCTTTCGACGTCGATGTAAGCCTCCGCGATCTCTTCGATGCACCGACGATCGAAACCTTCGCCAGCGTGATTGAGGAGCGCCTGCTCAGCAGGATTGGCGCGCTCAGCGAGGCGGAACTGGCTGCCTTGTCTTCGGCGGCGGATGCGAGAAAATGACCGCGGCCTTGTCGGCCGCCGAGCCGGCGGTAAGTCTCTATCGATTGCTCGATCCCGACGTCCTGAGCGATCCCTATCCCCTTTATGATGCGCTGCGCGCCAAGGGCAAAGTCATTTGGGACCCTTACCTTCATGCCTGGGTGGTCACCAGCTATCCCGAGGTCGTCACTGTCCTCCAGACGTTTTCTGCCGACCGCACCCCGACGCCCGATCAACTTCGCGCCATGGGGATGCCGGGCCTCGAGCCGGTCGCCCGGGTGATGGTCGAACAGATGCTGTTCCTCGATCCGCCAGCCCATACGAAATTGCGGCGGGTGTGCGCTGCGGCCTTTACCTCGCGGCGGGTCGATCAGCTTGCCGGCAAAATTCGTCAGATCGCGCACGAATTGCTCGACCAGGCCACTGACAGGCCTGAATGGGACGTTCTCGCAGATTTTGCCGAACCCCTACCGGCCAAGATAACGACCGAGCTTCTGGGCCTGCCGCAGCGGGACTGGAGACGATTAAAAGCATGGTCGGCGACGTTCGCCGGGCTGCTCGGCAATTTCCAGCATAGTCCGGACCAGGCCCAGGCCATCCTGAAGGCGGCCGAAGAGCTCACAGATTATGTGAGAGATGCCGTCGCAGAGCAACATGCGCACCCGCACGAGGGGCTGATCGCGGCTCTCATTGCCACCGAATCCGAAGGGGTCCGGCTCAATGACGAGCAGATCGTGGCCAATGTCATCGTCACTCTGGTCGGCGGCCTGGAAACAACCACAAATCTCATCGCAAGCGGGCTGCTGAGCCTCATCCGCCATCCGGCCTGTCTTGAGCAATTGCGGACAGACCGCAATTTACTGGAAAGCGCCATCGAGGAGTTGCTGCGGTTCGAAAGTCCCAGCCAGCACACCGCCCGCATCGCTCCGGCTGACACGCTACTAGGCGGACAGGCCATCCGCAAGGGTGATGCCGTGATGGCGGTGATGGCCGCCGCCAATCGCGACCCCGATCAATTTCCCGATCCTCATCAACTTATTCTCGACCGCGCGCCCAACAGGCACGTCGCATTCGGCTGGGGGGCCCACTTCTGCTTTGGCGCCCCCCTCGCCCGCCTCGAGGGCCAGATTGCCTTTGACGTCTTGCTCGAGCGCGTGGCGGAGTTCCACTTGGCGCCAGCGCCTCTTGTCTGGCGTGAAAACCTTGGTCTGCGCGGCCTCACCGCACTCAGGGTCGCAACCCAGCCTGTCGACGTTGGGGTCTGGTCATGAACGACCTGGGGGCAATGGATCGCCGTCGGCTTATCGGGCAACTGCTCCAGCGCCAGTCACGTCCACTCGAGCGGATCGGGCCGCGCGATCCAGATGCGCCAATACCACTCACGCTCGAACAGCAGCATGTCTGGTTCGAAATCAACAACCAGAAGGACGTGCCGCTTTACAACGAGGCGATCACCATCCATGTGCGCGGGCCGTTCGACCACGACATCTTCGTTGCGAGTTTTCGCGAGATACTGAAACGGCACGAGATATGGCGGACGTCATTTTCGACCCGGTCCGATCAAACCTTTCAGATCGTCCACTCGGACGTCGAAATCTCATTTCCGCTCGTGGATGTGTCCCACCTCGACCCCAACGACCGGGAAAAACAGGCACAGCATCTGGCCTGGTGCGACGCCGTGGAGCCTTTCGATCTGGACCGTGCGCCACTGATGCGCGGCAAATTGCTCAGATTTTCGGAGACCGAGCACCGGCTCTATCTGACCCTGTCCCACATTATCTTCGATGGCGTGACGATATACCAAATCCTGGTGCCCGAACTGCAGCAGACTTATGCCCGCATGACTGGCAAGGACGTTCCCCCCCTCGCACCTGCGACCCTGCAATATGGAGACTACGCCGTATGGCAGGCGAGAGCTGAAGGGACTGGCCGCTTCGAACGACAGCTCGATTATTGGCGCCAGGCGCTGAGCGGGGATTTGCCTCTTACCGAACTCCCATATGACCGGCCGCGGACCACCCATCGCAACCACCACGGAGGCATGGAGACTTTCGAGCTCGATCAGGAGTTGCTGGCGCGGCTCAAGACGCTGGCACGGCGGGAGAACGTCACGCTCTACATGCTCCTGCTGGCGGGCTTCAAGACGCTCATCCACCGCTATGGCGGTCAACGCGACATTGTGGTCGGGGGCGTCACCGACACGCGCCGGCGCGAGGAACTTCAGGGCTTGATGGGCTATTTTCTCAACAGCCTGGCTTTCAGGACCTATCCAGACCCGCAGCAAACCTTCAGCGCCTATCTGCGTCAGGTGCGCGATGTTGTCCTGGCGGGGCTCGATGCAAGCGATGTGCCCTTTCAACAAGTCGTCCAGGCCCTCGGCATCCGGCCGGACCCATCCGGTCACCCGGTATTCCAGGTCTTTTTCTCCATGGAACCGCCCGCCCCCATTTTCGCCGAGGGCTGGGAACTCACGCAGATGGATGTCAGCGTCGGGGGCGCCAAGTTCGATTTGTACCTCGAACTCGACGAACGGGCCGACGGCAGCATGGCGGCCCGCTTCCTTTATGCCGCCGACATGTTCGAGGCAGAGACGGTTCGGCACATGATCACCCACTGGCGGAAGGTCCTGGAAGAGATTGTGCGCGATCCCGACCAGCTTCTGGCCGAGATCGCTTACCTCCCGGTCAATGAGCAATGGCAGTCCGCTTTGATCGCTGGGCGCGATTTCGAGATCGAGGATACGTCCATCGATCGGCTGGTCTCCCGTGTGGCCAAGGGTGCGCCGAATGCAGTCGCAATTGCCTGTGGCAAGCAAGTGATGCGGTATGCCGACCTCGACGTTCTTTCAGATGCCGTGGCGGCCGGGCTGGCAAGAGCGGGTGTGTCGCCAGGAGATCTCGTTGCCGTATGCCTGCCTCGCAGCATCACCCTGCCCGTCCTGCTGCTCGGCGTGCTGAAGGTGGGAGCAGCCTATCTGCCGCTTGATCCATCCTTTCCCAGAGAACGGCTGTCGCTCATCCTTTCGGACGCACGGCCCAAGCTTCTGCTCGCCGAACAGAACCTCTCCGACCGCCTTCCCGCATGGACCGGCCCGAGTTTCTTTGGCACTGACCTGCTTGATCCCGATTACGCCCAGGGCGGGACCCCGCCCGGCGGCAAGCCTCGAGACCTCGCTTATGTCATCTACACGTCGGGTTCGACGGGCATCCCCAAAGGGGTCGAAATCGAACACCGCAGCGTCGTCAACCTCCTGAACGCGATGCGCGCTCGCCCCGGCTTTACAAGCCGGGATCGTCTTCTGGCGGTCACCACGATTTCGTTCGATATCTCGGTCCTCGAGATCTTCCTGCCGTTAATCAGTGGCGGTTGTGTCGAGATCGTGCCGGAGCCTCAAATCGCCGACCCGCGCCAACTTGCCAGGGTAATCGACCGCTCCGCCTGTACCGTCGTCCAGGCGACACCGGCGATGTGGCGCGGCCTGCTTGCGAACGGGTGGCGCGGCAAGCCTGGGCTGAAAATCTGGTGCGGCGGCGAGGCGCTGCCCGGGGATCTCGCCGAGCGGCTCGTGGCCGCGGACATGGACCTCTGGAACATGTACGGTCCGACCGAGACGACCATCTGGTCGAGTGTCGCCCGGATCGGAGCGCCGGGACAGATCAGCATCGGCGATCCCGTTGACAACACACAATTCCTGGTGCTGGACGAGACGCAGCATCCGGTCTTTCGCAATCTGTCCGGGGAGCTTTACATCGGCGGATCGGGATTGGCGCGCGGCTACCGCGATCCAGAGCTTACGACCGAAAAATTCGTCTCCATTGATGGAGTGGACGGCGCCCGCTTTTACAAGACCGGGGATATCGTGCGCCGGCGCGCCGGCGGCGCCATTGAATGGCTCAGCCGAAGCGACAACCAGCTGAAACTGCGCGGGTTTCGCATCGAGACCGGCGACATCGAAGCCGCTCTGTGCAGTTACCCTGATATCGCGGCGGCGGCCGTCATGGGACTTCCCGGCACCGACGGAGACATTGTGCTCACAGCTTTTGTAGTCGCAAGGCATGGGGTCCCCGCACTGAGTTCCTCGATCCTCAATCCCTATCTGCGAGAAAAGCTGCCCTCCTATATGGTGCCGGCGAAAATCGTCGCCGTCCAAGCGCTTCCGGCGACAGCCAACGGAAAGATCGACCGAAAGGCGCTCGCGCATCTCGATAGCGAGAAAGATCTTTCGCGAGAAAGGGTTTGGATTCCGCCAAAAGGCGAAATGCAACTGCGCCTGGCTGGGCTTTTCGAAGAACTGCTTCACGTCGAACGCGTTGGCGCAACCGACGATTTCTTCGATCTGGGCGGTCATTCCCTGATTGCGGTGCAGCTTCTATCGCGGATAAGCAGGGAGTTTGGCGTGGACTTGCCGCTCGGAATCCTTCTTACCGCCGCGACTGTGGACCGTCTTGCTGCTCAGATCGCAGCCCGTGAAGAGGCTGCCGTGCATCAGTCCATCGTGCCGCTGCATTCTGGAGCCGGCGCGACACCACCTCTATTCTGGATCGACGCGCTTCCAAATTTTCGGCCCGGAAAGTTCCGCAGCCTGGCCGCCAGCCTAGGGGGCGGTCGTCCCATGTTGGGGTTGCCGTTGGACTTCCCGGACGACCCGATGCTCGAACGGTCGAGCGTGGAGCAACTCGCCGAACGCCTGGCCGACACGGTCCTCGCCAGCCGTCCTTCCGGAACGTTCAGTGTCGGCGGCTACTGCAATGGCGGCGTGATTGCCTATGAGCTTGCCCGACAGCTGAAGGAGCGCGGTGCCGATCTGGATCTGCTGATCCTCTTCGACACAACCAACCCCGCACTGCGTCCCAGCCCGTTGGATAATTTTCTTTATCGCCTGCGCCAGATCAATGCCACCACGCCGGACCAGCGAGGCGCCCTAACCCACGCACTCATCGCAGAGTATTTCGTGCGCATTCAGCAGCAATTCCTGCTGGGGACCGGCGAGGCAACGGCGATGCTCCGGCTCAACAAGCGGTTCGTCGGAATCGTGAATTGCGATGTCCCCTCGCGCTATGACGGGCCTGTGATGCTGCTTCAATCCGAGGACGGGCGCGATGCCCATCAGGGCTGGCAAGAACTGCTTGCCTCGAACCTCGCGGTGACCGACGTGCAAGGGCGACACGTCGCTGCATTTCGTTCGCCCCTCGTGACCTCGCTGGCCGAGCGGCTCGACGACTGTTTAAGCCGCGGAACAGATCAGTCGTCTCCCAGGGGCGCTTGAGCGTGAGCAACCGCACGCTCGACGTCTATTCCTTGCCATTGACACGTCGAACGCGGAACGCGATCTTGATGATCTCGCTCCGGAGGAGAGAGCGCGGGCGGAATGCTTCCATTTTCTGCGGGACCGTGCGCGCTATGTGACGCGGCATGCCACTTTAAGAAAGCTTCTGTCGGATCGGCTTGGCCGCAGCCCGAGGGACGTTCCCATCGTGATTGGCGAATGGGGAAAGCCCTCAGTCGAGGGGCCGTCATTGGGTTTCAACATGTCGAGCTCTGGCGATCACATGCTGTGCATAATCTCCACCGGCGAGGACGTCGGCTGCGATCTCGAGAGCTATGGTGATCATTCCCTGACTTTGGCAGAGCTGGGACCCTTTCTCGCTCCACGCGAGCGGCAGGCGCTGATGGCGATCGATGCTTCGGCCCGCACAGACGCGCTCTACCGCTGCTGGACCCGCAAGGAAGCTTACCTGAAACTTCGGGGATCGGGACTAACCGCTCCCCCCGAAAGCATCGAGGTCGACATCAGCCGAAGCGGGGCAACCGCGCTGCGAACCCCTGAAGGTGAATGGGGCTTCTTCACCTGGGAGCCGGGACCGAAGATGAGCGCTTCGATTGCGGTCCGCGGCACCGACTGGACGCCTATCTTCCACTCTGCTTCAACCAGGGACCACCGGGTGCGGCATTGTAACCCCGGGGTGTCCCGGTAGCATTGACCCGTTATGCTCAGGCCGCGATTCCCGATAATTTGAGGCCCGATATGCATCCTTCCCGCGATTTTTCCCGCCTTGTCGAAATCATGGCGGCGCTGCGCGACAAGCAGACCGGCTGCCCCTGGGATCTGGAGCAGGATTTCTCGACCATCCGCCACTACACGATCGAGGAAGCCTATGAGGTCGCCGATGCCATCGAGCGCAAGGAATATGATGAACTGTGCGAGGAACTCGGCGATCTGCTGCTGCAGCCGGTCTATCACGCGCAGATGGCGACCGAGGAACAGCTGTTCGATATCGGTGACGTCATCGAAGCCATCACCAAAAAGCTGATCCGCCGGCACCCGCATGTCTTCGGCGATGCCTCGGCCAAAGAGGCCGGAAGGCCAAGGGCCAATGGGAAGAGATCAAGGCCGAGGAGCGCGCGGGCAAGGCAGCGCAAAGCCGCAAGGGAGGACATCCCATCGGTGCTCGATGACGTGCCGCTGCCCCTGCCCGCGCTTGTCCGCGCCGAAAAGCTCGACAAGCGCGCCGCCTCAGTCGGTTTCGACTGGCCCGATACGGATGCGGTGCTGGAAAAATGTCGCGAAGAGATCGAGGAGACTGTCCGAAGCGCTGAATGCTGGGGACGAGGCCGCCGCCCATGAAGAGCTCGGCGACCTGCTGTTCGCCGTCGCCAGCCTGGCCCGGCACGCCGGCATCGACGCGGAAGCGGCCTTGCGCGACGCCAATCTCAAGTTCACGCGGCGGTTCCAGCACGTCGAGCAGCGCTGCCGGCAAGACGGTGTCGACATAGCGGAAAGCCGGCATGGAGCGGCTGGATGGCTACTGGAACGAGGTGCGGCAGGCCGACAAGGTCTCAGGCAGCGCTTAGGCGCTCCGCCTGACCTCCGAAGCGTCGGCCGAATTCTACCTGGTCACGCGGCTGGACGCGCACGGTCAGCGGTGTTCCCTGCTCCGTCGGTTCGCCGCGTTCGAGCACTTCGGTCGTGGCGTAGAGCCAGCCGAGCTGCTGGCTCTGTTCGTGCGGCACAACTACTCGGAAAACACCGGCATTGGCCGCAAGGGCAGTTTCGAACAGCGAGCAGAAGCCTGTCCACCCCCTCACCTGTGACGGCCGACACCGGCACGGCGGCAGCCGGACTGCCGACTGGACTGACGCGCATCGCTAAAAGCTCCTCGCGCGATTTGTCCTCCTCGCCAGGCGCGGGCGCAACAGGTCGATCTTGTTCCACACCTCGATGATCGGCGTCTCCTCGCCCTTCACGCCGAGATCGTCGAGCACCGTCAGCACGTCTTCCGCCTGCGCCGGTGGTCAGGATTGGCGACATCGCGCACATGCAGGATGACATCGGCGCTCGGTCACTTCTTCGAGCGTGGCGCGGAAAGCGGCGACCAGTTCGGTCGGCAGATCGGCGACAAATCCGACAGTGTCGGACAGCATGACCTCGCGTCCATGCGGCAGATCCACCTTGCGCACCGTGGTGTCGAGCGTTGCGAACAGCAGATCCTTCGCCGACACGCCGGCGCCGGTCAGCCGGTTGAAGAGGCTCGATTTTCCGGCATTGGTATAGCCGACCAGCGCGACAACGGGAAACGGCACCGCTCGCGCGTGACTTGCGCTGCTGCGCCACGCGTGCGCCGCACCTTTTCGAGCCGCTGCTCGAGCAGCGCGATGCGGTCCTGCAACTGCCGCCGGTCGCTTTCGATCTGGGTTTCGCCCGGACCGCCGAGGAAGCCACGACCGCCCCCGCCCGCGCTGGCGCTCGAGGTGGGTCCAGGAGCGGACCAGCCGGCTCTTCTGGTAGTTGAGATGGGCCAGTTCGACCTGCAGCACGCCTTCGCGCGTGACGGCGCGCTCGCCGAAGATTTCGAGGATCAGCGCCGGTGCGGTCGAGCACCTTGGCGCCGGTCGCGCGCTCGAGATTGCGCTGCTGGATCGGGCTGAGCTGGGCATCGACGAGCAGCAGTTCGATCTCCTCGGCCTTGATCCGTTCGGCTAGCGTCTTCCACGATGCCGCCGCCGAGATAGGTCGCCGGCCGGACCTCGCGCAGCCGCACGGTTCGGTGAAAACGATATCGAGCGAGATGGCGCCGGCACAGGCCTGTCGAATTCCGCCTGGCGCGCGCTTCGACGGAGCGCTGGTCGCCCCGAGATCGCGCAGATCGGGGCAAACGAGCCCAGCCCGACGCAGGCTTGGCGCCGCGTCTCGATCAACGGTCCCGCGCGGCCGCTGAAAGTCGACACCAGCCCCCTCGGCTCGACACGGGTCCTGCTTGTCAGTCGTGATCGCCTCCGGCGTGTTCGGGGTCGAACAGCTGGATCGGCGCTCCCGGCATGATCGTCGAGATGGCGTGCTTGTAGACCAGCTGCGACTGCGCATCGCGCCGCAGCAACAGGCAGAAATTGTCGAACCAGGTGATGACGCCCTGCAGCTTCACCCCGTTCACGAGAAAGATCGTGACCGGGACCTTCTGCTTGCTGACGTGGTTGAGAAAGGAATCCTGGAGGTTCTGTGCCTTCTCGCTGGGCATTTTTTGGCCTTTGACTTGGGCATGTTCGGGGTCACCATCTTCTTGCCGCTTGACCCGGCCACGCGCGTTTGCCTTAACCTAAAGGTTAACGTGCCCAACTATGCCACAGTTGCGTCAAAATTCCTACAGGGGGCGTAACGCTGTGCGTTTTCTACCGATTTTGGGGAAATAATCATCCGGGCAGGACGCTCGACCGGCAGCGAGGGGAGGTTTAAGCCCACAACCAAGCCTCGCAGAAAAGACGTGCGGACCGCACATCCCGTGCCAGAGATCAGAAGAAATCGATACTGACGCGGAACATCTGTTCGACCTGGCGCACCTGCGCGGACAACGCCATGACGATCACGAAATCCCCCGACTTCGATGCGGGTTTCGCCCGAGGGCATGATAACCTTGCCGCCGCGTACGATCGCGCCGATGCGGATGCCGGGGCCCGTCTCATATTCGCGCAAAGGCTTGCCCACCAGTGTCGAGGTTTCCAGCGCTTCGGCTTCCAGAAGTTCGGCGCTACCGTCGAACAGCGAATAGACGCCGCGGATACGCCCGCGCCGAACGTGGCGCAGAACCTTGGAGACGGTCACGGTGCGCGGGTTGATGAAGGCATCGACGCCCAGGCGCCGGGCAAAACGTGGATATTGCGGCTGGTTGACCAGGGCAAAATTGGCATGGCAGCCAAGTTCGCTCGCGAGCACACAACTCAGGATGTTGGTCTCGTCGTCATTGGTGAGCGCCAGAAACATCTGCGCGTCGCGCACGTCGACCTCGCGCATGATTTCTTCCTGCAGCACGTCCCCATAAACCACGATGGCATTATGCATGCTTTCGGCGGCCAATTGCGCGACGTTGCGATTGCTTTCGATCAGTCGGACTGCGATCCCCTCCCCGCGCTCCTCGAGCTTGCGGGCCACGTAGCGGCCGACATTACCAGCGCCTGCGATCACGATGCGCGAGGGGGGCTGCTCGTCGCGTCCGAAGAGCGACAGAACGCGGGACACCTGATCTCTGGATACGGCCACAATGGCCTGGTCGCCGGCAATCAAGGCTCTCGCGTGAATGCAGGATGTGCGTCTGCCCGTTCCGGCGCACACCCATAACCGTCGCATTGAGGTTGGGAAACAGGTCGGTCAGGTGACGCAAAGGCGTGTCGATGACAGCGCAGTCCTCCCGCACATCGACGGCCAGCACCACGACCTTCTCGTCTTCGAACGTGACGATCTCGGAAGCGCCTGGATAGCCGAGGCGCTGCAAAATGAGATCGCCCACCTCCATTTCCGGAGAGATGATCACGTCGATGGGAAGATGGTCGCGCGCGAACAGATTGCTCCATTCGGGGTTGAGATAGGTCTGCGAGCGGATACGAGCGATGCGGGTCGGGATATCGAAGATCGAGTGCGCCACCTGGCAGGCCGTCATGTTGACCTCGTCCACCTGGGTAACCGCGATCAGCATGTCGGCGTCTCGCGCGCCGGCCTGTGCCAGAACGTCCGGATGCGAGCCATGACCATGCACGCCGCGCGCATCAAGCGTGTCACGCACGCGCTGCACGAGATCGGCATTGTTGTCGATGACCGTGACTTCGATGCCCTCCGTGGAGAGCTTTTCGGCGATACCGTAGCCCACCTGGCCGGCGCCGCTGATGATTACTCGCATATTGCGGTTACTCCCGCGCAAGGATGCCGGTTTTTCCGGCGTCTTGAAACGTCTGCGGCGCCCGACCTACCCGGAAGGCGCGCAGCGAGCCGCCTGGGCGGCCGGACAGGACCTAGCACGCGGCTAAAGGCCAAGCGACTTGATCTTTCGGTGCAGAGCGCTGCGCTCCATCCCGACGAACTCGGCGGTCTTGGAGATGTTGCCGCCGAAGCGCTCGATCTGCGCCAGCAGATACTGGCGCTCGAACACCTCGCGGGCGTCGCGCAGCGGCAGGCTCATCAGATGCGCGGACGCGTCGGTGTCGCCGACGGTGGGCAGCACCTCGCCGATGTCGGACGGCAGCATGGCCGCGGTGATCATGCCGTCGGCGGGCGCCTGATCCTTGAGCAGGATGAGCAGGCGCTCGATCGAATTGCGCAGCTGGCGGGCATTGCCCGGCCAATCCTGCGCCTGCAGCACCGCCATGGCATCCTCGCCGATGCGCATGCGCTGGCAGGTTATGCATGCGGCACACCTGGTCGATGAACATGTCGACAAGCGGCGGCACGTCCTCGCGCCGCGATTTGAGCGGGGGCAATTGCAGCGGCACGATCGACAGGCGGTGGAACAGGTCGGAGCGGAACTGCCCGTGCTCGATCGAGTGCGCGACGTTCTGCGAGCTCGAGGCGATGACGCGCACATCGATCGGCAACCGGCGTCTGCGCCGCCGACACGCGTGAACTTGCTCTCGACGAGCGTCCGCAGCAGACTTGCCTGGGCGGCCGACGGCAGTGCGGCCACTTCCGACAGATAGAGCGTGCCGCCATGGGCGCGCTCCAGCGCCCCGACTTCGGTGCGCACCGCGCCGGCCTTGTCTCGGGTCTCCCGCCCGAACAGCATGACCGGCACTTCGTCGGGAGCGTAGAGCGAGCAGTTGATCTCGACGAAAGGCGCCACTGGCGCGCTGGCTGCGCTGGTGCAGCAGGCGGGCGCAGAGCCCCTTGCCCGTGCCGGAAGCGCCGGAGATGAAGATGCGCGAATTGGTCGGCGCCGATTTCTCGATCAGCGCGCGCGCCTGCTGCATCGACGAGCGAGATGCCGACCATTTCGATTAACCGGATTGCCTGAGCGCTGCTTGAGCTCGGCGACCTCGTTCTTGAGCCGCGCTGGCCTCCATCGCCCGCTGGGTGATCGAGCAGCAGCCGGTCGATCTTGAACGGCTTCTCGATATAGTCGTAGGCGCCGCGCCGGATGGCCGAAACCGCCGTTTCGACATTGCCATGCCCGGAGATCATCACGACCGGCATGTCGGGGTGCTGGCTCTGGAACACGTCCAGCAGTTGCAGCCCGTCGAGGCGCGACCCCTGCATCCAGATGTCGAGATAAACCAGGCTCGGCCGGCGCCGCGCGATCTCGCTGCAGCGCCGAATCGGCATCGTGGGCCTGCCGGGTCTCGTAGCCCTCGTCTTCGAGGATGCCGGCGATCAGGTCGCGAATGTCGTCTTCGTCGTCGATGATCAGAATGTCGAGTGCCATCTAGCTTACTTTGCCGCTGCCACAGTCATTGACAGCTCCTCCTCCTTGCGACTCGGCTTGTCGTTGTCGTCATCGCCCGGCTGCGGCCTCCGCAATGACTGCGGCTGTGCAGCGGCAGAGTGAAGCTGAAGCAGGCGCCGACGCGCCCGTTCGGCGTCAGGTTCGGCATCGACGCAGCTCGACCGTGCCGCCGTGCTGTTCGATGATCTTTGCGACGATCGCAAGGCCAAGCCCCGTGCCCTTCTCGCGCGTCGTCATATAGGGCTCGAGCAGTCGCTGCCGGTTCTCCGTCGGCCAGCCCTTGCCGTTGTCGCGACACCTCGACCACGCGCCATGTCGCCTTCGGTACGGGCTGAGACGACGACTGTCGGAGTCGGCTATCGTCTCCAAGCCCGGCGCCTTCGATGCCTCGACCGCATTCTTGATGAGATTGGTCAGCGCCTGGGAGATCAGCCGGTTGTCGAAAAACGCCGATGATCGGCGTCTCCGGCAAATCGGCGCGCAACTCGATCTCCGGCAGCCGCACGCTTTCGAGGAAAACCGCCTGACGAATGGTATCGCTGAGATCGGTCGCCTGCGGCGCGGCGGTCGGCATGCGGGCAAAGGAGGAGAACTCGTCGACCATGCGCCCGATGTCGCCGACCTGGCGGACGATGGTGTTGATGCACTTGTCGAACACGTCGAAGTCGTCGCCCAGCTTGCTGGCATAGCGGCGGCGCAGCCGCTCGGCGCTGAGCTGGATGGGGGTCAGCGGGTTCTTGATCTCGTGGGCGATGCGTCGCGCAACGTCGGCCCAGGCGCTGGTGCGCTGGGCGGAGACCAGGTCGGTGATGTCGTCGAGCGTGACCACGAAGCCCTTGGACTCGGTCATCGTGCCTTCGCGCGTCAGCTGCACCTGATAGGTCGCGGTAGTCCGGGCCGGCCAGCCGAGCTCGATCTGGTCGCGGATCTGCCCGCGCCGGGCCTGGCGCGCCCGCTCGATGATCGGGCGCAAGCTCTGGCACGCAGCCCCTGCAGCTCTTCCCCCAGCAGGTCTATCTCGGTCTTGCCGAACATCTCGCACGGCCGCGCATTGACGAGCGTCACCAGCCCGAAGGGATCGAGGCCGATGATGCCGGCCGAGACGCCCTCCACCACCGCCTCGGTGAACTGGCGCCGCTTCTCGTTGGTTTCGTTGGCCTGCAGGAGCGCCTGACGCTGCGCTGCGCAATTGCTGGGTCATGCGGTTGAAGCGGGTGCGCAGAGATCGTCGCAGATCACCCCCGGCCCTGCTGCACCGGCACCTGCACGTCGAGATCGCCGCGGCTGACCCGGTTCGAGGCGATCATCAGATTGCGGATCGGAGTCGACGAAGCGGTTGGCGAGCGCGATGCCGATCCAGACCGCCGCCAGCAGCAGCACCAGCGCCAGGCCCACATACATGATGGTGAAGGTGATCTGGAACACCAGCCGGTTCGATGCATATTGCCGGTATTCGGTGATGTTCTCGTCGGTCAGCCGCATGAATTCGAGCACTTCAGGGTCGACCGGCCGCGCCACGAACAGATAGGTGTTGTCATAGCCGCGCAGCTTGACCACGGCGCCGACGAGATTGGTCGATCCGGGCGCGATCAGGGTCGGCACCCCCTCCACCACATCCTGCATGATCCCGTCGGGCATTTCGGGCGGCGTACCTGGTGCATTGATCTGCGCCCGCATCAGCGTCTTGCCGCTCGCATCGATCAGCGAGGTGAAGGGCAGCGAACGGGTCTGCGGCGAGCGCCGTCAGGATGCGCTGATAACGGTCACGGTCGGTGGCGAAGGTGCCGCGGGCCTGCTCAAGCTCGCTCGCCACCCAGATGATGTCGTCGCGCAGCACCTGAGCGTGCTCGTTCATGTAGGAGCGCGCGACCAGTCGCGAACTTTCCACCATGGCGCGCGTGCGTTCCGAAAACCACTGATCCAGCCCCTGGTTGAGGGCGATGGTGGCAACCACCGCGACGATGAAAGCCGGCACCGCCGCAACAATGGCGAACATGGTCACCATGCGGGTCTGCAGCCGCGCACCCGCCTGCCCCTTTATGCGCGCCTGCACCAAGAGCACGGCCTCGGTGAAAACCAGCGCGATCACCATCAGGATCAGAAGTGCATTCGCAATCCAGATAACCGTCCACATCTCCTGTGTCGGCTGGATCGGGGTTGCCCCGGTGAGAACCAGAAAGGAGAAAGAGGACACGGCGACGGCTGCCAGCACGACGACGATTCCAAGCGTGCGCATGACATTGCCGCGCTGCCAGACCGCCGCCCCACGAGGCGCCTCCAGCCCAGCACTGCTATCGACAGAGGTTTCGTTCATGTCCTGCGCCGCATGGGCGGCTCCTGTCGAGGCTTCTGCGATGGGGTAGCGTCTCTTATTCGTGCCGGATGTTCAAGATAAATGTTGCTAAAATGTGACACTAACGCGTGTGGCGAATGCATGCCTGCTGCAACATCTCCCGCGCTTGATCTTGTTATTGCACATGGCAAGGGAGTATGCACGGCCCGCAATGGCCTTGCGCCCGTCCTTGTAATTTATCCGTACCTAAGCGCAAAGGGTTCGCCTCCTCATGGATTTTGGGCGGTTTCGCTTTCCCCTTTATGTCAACGGCCTGTTTCTGGTGGCTCTGGCAGCGGCAATGCTGGTGCCGGCTGTCATCGATCTGCTGACCGGTAGCGGCAAGGACGCCGCAGCCTTCTTCACATCGGCGGCCATCGTGGGGTTGATCGGCGCGATGTTCGCGCTTGCCCTTCGTCGGAGCGGCCCGCAGAGTCTGGATCGCCGAACGGGATTTCTCGTTACAGTCTCCTCGTGGCTGTCGATCAGCCTGCTCGGGGCGCTGCCGCTCAAACTATCCACACTCAACCTGTCTCTGACCGATGCCGTGTTTGAGACGACGTCGGCTTTGACTACGACCGGCGCCACTGTGCTTGCCGGGCTCGACACCATGCCCAAGGGGCTGCTGCTATGGCGCTCTCTGCTTCAGTGGCTCGGTGGCATCGGTATCGTCGTCATGGCCTTGATCATCCTGCCGCAGCTGCGGGTCGGCGGCATGCAGTTCTTCAAGACCGAATCCTCCGATATCTCTGAAAAACCATTCGCCCGCGTCGGCCAGATGGCGCGCGCCATTGGCATCGTCTATTTTTCCCTGACCGCATTATGTGCGGTCGGACTGCTATGGGCGGGCATGGACCTCTTCGATGCCATCAACCATGCGATGGCGACGATCGCGACCGGCGGATTTTCAACGCACGACGCTTCTATCGGCTATTTTCATTCTCCAAGGGTGGAGGTCGTCACTGAGATCTTTATGGTGTCTGGGGCGCTGCCGCTTGCATTTTACGCCCTGGTTCTGATGCGCCGTCCCTGGCGGAGAGGAGGCAAGCGGGCCGAAGGCGCGATCGACGGTCAAATACCCGTCTTTCTCATGGTGACCGCGCTCGCAATCGGTGCGGCGACCATATGGAATATTTCCCAAGGCACACCCGCCGGCATGTCGCTGCGGCTTTCGGCCTTCAACGTCATTTCCATCCTCACCGATACCGGATTTGCCACCTCTGACTTCTCCGCCTGGGGCAATTTCGCAATTGGGCTGTTCTTCCTGCTCTTTCTTGTCGGAGGTTGCGCGGGATCGACGGCCGGCGCCATCAAGATCTTCCGCTGGCAAATCTTGTTCGCTGCCGCCCGCGCCAATTTCAGGCGCATGCTTTATCCCCATGGCGTGTTCACGACCATGTATCAGGGACGAAAACTCGACGAAGACAGCGTTGGGGGGGTGAGGAACTTCTTCTTCCTCTACATAATGACCCTGATCGTGCTCTCGCTCGCGATGATGGCGACTGGACTGGACTTTCTCTCGGCGACATCAGCCATTGCCCAGGGCATGGCCAATGCCGGTCCAGGCCTCGGCCCTCTCGTTGGTCCCGCAACGAACTTTGCCGCAATTCCAGCATCGGCAAAATGGATCGTCATGCTGGCGATGGAATTGGGACGGCTGGAGCTCGTCACCTTCTACGTCGTGGTGCTGCCCGAATTCTGGCGCGGATGATTTTCAGGCGCGGCGCGACTGCTTGACGATCTCGATGCCGTGGATGCGGATCTTCTTGCGCAGCGTGTTGCGGTTGAGGCCGAGCAGTTCGGCTGCCTTGATCTGGTTGCCGCCGCAGGCGTTGAGCGCCATGGCGATCAGCGGCGACTTCGATCTTGTCGAGAACGCGCTGATAAAGCCCCGGCGGCGGCAGGTCGGGTTCGTATTCGCAGCAACTGCTGGGCCACATGCGCCTCGACTGCTGTCGAGACATCGAGCGGCGCCGCGGTGCCGCTGCCAGGCATGTGATCGGTCATGTTCAGTTCGTGCTGCACGATCTCCGCCGTGATGGTCTCGTCGGCATAAAGCGCCGACAACCGCCGCACCAGATTTTCCAGTTCGCGCACATTGCCCGGCCAGGAATATTCTGCATCAGCTTGATCGCTTCCGGCGCGACAGTCTTCGGGCTGTCCCCTTCCCTGCTGGCCTTCCCGCAGGAAATGGGCCGACCAGATCGCGCGATGTCGTCCGTGCGCTCGCGTAGGGGCGGCAAGACGCAAGCGGGACGACATTGAGCCGGTAATACAGATCCTCGCGGAACAGCCCCTGGCGGATCAATTGGCTGAGGTCGCGATGCGTGGCGGCGACGATCCGCACATTGGTCTTGATGGGCGTGCGCCCGCCGACCATCGTGTATTCGCCTTCCTGCAGAACGCGCAGAAGCCGCGTCTGGGCATCCATCGGCATGTCGCCGATCTCGTCGAGAAACAGCGTGCCGCCCTCGGCCTGCTCGAACCGGCCGGAAGACCGTGCGGTGGCGCCGGTAAAGGCGCCCTTCTCATGGCCGAAAAGCTCCGCCTCGATAAGGTCGCGCGGAATGGCCGCCATGTTGATGGCAACGAACGGCCCGTTGCGGCGCTTGCCGAAATTGTGCAGCGCGCGCGCCACCAGTTCCTTGCCGGTACCGCTCTCGCCGGTGATCATGACCGTCAGATCGGTCTGCATCAGCCGCGCCAGCGCGCGATAGATGTCCTGCATGGCGGCCGAGCGGCCGACCAGCGGCATGTTGTCGGCGCCCTCATCGCTCGATCGCGTACCCTGGCTGGGCTGGCTTGGCTTCAGCCAGAGCGCGCGCGACCACCGACAGCACCTCTGCGATATCGAAGGGCTTGGGCAGATATTCGTATGCGCCCGCCTCGGAGGCGCGGATCGCCGTCATGAACGTGTTCTGGGCGCTCATCACCACGATCGGCAGATCGGGCCGCAACTTCTTGATCTTGGGCATGATTTCGAAGGCGTTGCCGTCCGGCATGGCCACATCGGTGATCAGCAGATCGCCCTCGCCGCGGCGAAACCCAGTTCCACATCGTCGACAGATTGCCGGTCGGGCGCACCTCGTAGCCGGCGCGCGTCAGCGCCTGGTTGAGCACCATGCGGATGGCGGCGTCGTCGTCGGCAAGCAGAATGGTTTGACCGCTCATGCTGTCTCGCTCGAAATGTCATTTGCGGCCGGAATTGCGCTCTGCTCGGCGACCGGCAGCAGGACGCGGAACCGGGTGCGCCCGGGCCGGCTGTCCGCGTCGATGACGCCACCATGATCGCCGATGATCTTGGCCACCAGCGCCAGACCGAGTCCCGGAACCATTGGATTTCGTGGTCACGAACGGATCGAACAGGAAGGGCAGCACGTCGGCCGGCACGCCCGGCCCGTTGTCCTCGATGATGATCTCAAGCGGCAAGGAAATGCGCTCCGGCGCCCCGGCCACGCTGATCCGGATGCCCGGGCGGAAGGCCGTCGTAATCTTGATTTCCGGTTTCGCTGTACGTCTCAAGCGCTTCCGACGGCATTCTTGATCAGGTTCAGGAACACCTGGATAAGCTGATCGCGATTGCCGCTAGACCGGGGGCAGCGAGGGGTCGTATTCCTCGAGGAAGGTGATCGACCGCGCCATGCCGGACTTGCGCCAGCAGCTTCACGCGCTCCAGCACGACGTGGATATTGATCGGCTCGCGCTCCAGCGGCCGGTCGTCGCCGAACACCTCGACCCGGTCGAGCAGATCCACGATGCGGTCGGTTTCGTCCCGGATCAGCCGCGCAAGAGGAAGTTCCTCGTCATCGACGGACTGCTCGAGCAATTGCGCCGCGCCGCGAATGCCCGACAGCGGGTTCTTGATCTCGTGCGCCAGCATCGCGGCCAGACCGGTCACCGAACGCGCCGCGCCGCGCGAGACGAGTTGGCGGTCGATCTTGTCGGCCATGGTCCGTTCCTGGAACAGCAGCGCCACCTCGTCCGTCATGCTCATTCACCGGGGTGGCAAACACATCGACGATACGGTCCTCGCCAAAGCGCGAGGAGCCGACCTGCATGCGATATTCGGTCATCGGCGCACGGCGCTTGTTGACCGTCTCCACGAGGCTGAGGATGGGCGAGCCGAAGGCGATGAGATCGTCGAGCCGCTGCCGGCTCAGCAGGATGAAGACGCGCCGAAAAAGGCTTCGGCGGCATAATTGGCGAAGTGGATCGGCATTCCCCTCCCCGCACACGAGGACGGGCTGCGGCAGCGACTGCAGGACGGCGCCCTGCAATTGGATATCCTTCGCCATTTTCATGCGGCCTGCCTCGCAGGATCGGCAAAGATGGCAGCGATGCGGTCCCAGCACCTCCCGGGGATCGCTGGATGTCAGCAGCGTCTTGCGCGCTTCGGGTGCACAGGGTGATCCGGCAGCATCGAGATACCAGCCGAGATGCTTGCGGGCGACGCGGACGCCGAGCTCCGCTGCCATATTCAGTCAGCATCACGTCGTAATGCTCGGCGATCAAGCTGGCTGAGGTCCTCTCCACGCGGCCCGGCCGCCGGCTGCCGACCTTCGAGGGCGGCGCCGATCTGCCCGACGCGCCAGGGCTGCCCCTGCGCGCCACGCCCTATCATGACTGCTGCTGCGCCGGACTTGTCGAGCGCCTGGCGCGCGGATTTGCGATGTCGACGATGTCGCCATTGACGACCACTGGCACATCAACCGCCTCGACCACTGGCCGCACCAGCTCCCAGCGGGCATTGCCCTTGTAGAACTGCTGCCGCGTGCGCCCGTGGACGGTGATCATCTGCGCGCCTGCGTCCTCGGCGCGCTTGGCGAGAAGTCGGCCGCGTTGAGACTGTCGTCGTCCCAGCCCAGCCGCATCTTTACCGTCACCGGCAAGTGAACGGCGCCTATGACCGCGTCGATCAGCTTCAGCGCCAGGTCGGGCACCCGCATCAGCGCGGAGCCGGCGTAGCCATTGGTGACGCGCTTGGCGGGGCACCCGAAATTGATATCGATAACGTCGGCGCCCGCGTCCGCGGCCAATCTTGGCGCCAAGCGCCATCCATCTCGCTTCGCAGCCGGCGAGTTGCACGACATGTGGCAGGCGCCCGCCTTTCGAAAGCTTGCGCGCCATGTCCGTCGTGTCCCGTCGAGAGCGCGGCGCTGGCGATCATCTCGGACACGACCAAGCCGGCGCCGAAGCGCTCTGCCAATGTGCGGAATGGGGCGTCGGTAATGCCGGCCATAGGCGCCAGAAACGCCTTGTTACCGAGCGCCACGCCCCCAATGGTCAATGCCGCCTGCGAGGTCACAATCTGCACCAATATTGCCCTGTCGCTAAAATTGCCCGCACAATAGTCATTTTTGCAGGAGGCGCAACGCGAATATGCGCAAAATTTGAGCGCTCAGATTGTCGAATGCCTTGGCTCTGACCGCATGGCGCGCTAGAGGACATTCAAGACAGGAAAGCGTTCCGCAAATTGGCCTCCTCCCCCAAAACAGCAGTCTTGATCGTAGCCGGCGGAAAAGGCGAACGCGCGGGCTCAGGTGCCGCCGCGCTCCCGAAGCAGTACCGCGCGGTGGCAGGAAAGTCTGTATTGGCCCACGCCATAGATGCCTTTCTGCAGTCCCAGCAAATTGATGTGATCCTTCCCGTCATCCGGGCAGAAGATGAAACTCTTTACGCAGCTGTCGCTCCTGACGACGCGCGGGTGTTGCCGCCGGTGTTCGGCGGAGCCACCCGGCAGATCTCCGTACGCAACGGGCTCGAGGCGCTCGCTGACCTGGCGCCCTCCTTCGTCTTGATCCACGACGCAGCGCGCCCCCATGTGACCCAGGGCCTGATCCTGCGCGTCACGCGCGGTTTCGAAATGGCGGAAGCGGTATTGCCCGCGACCCAGGTGATCGACACCATCAAGCGCTCCTCGGACGGCAAGACCGTCGGAGGGACAGAGGACCGAACGCAACTCTTTGCAGCGCAAACACCACAAGGCTTCCGTTACGAAACGATCCGCGCGGCCCATCGGCGTGCAGCCGCCTTCTCCGACAGTTTCACGGATGATTGCGCCATTGCCGAATGGGCCGACATTCCGATCGCCCTGGTCGAGGGCGACCCGGACAACATCAAGATCACCCATCCTGCCGATTTCGCCCGCGCGGCGCATCTTCTTTCAGGAGCAACTGGCATGGAAACGCGCGTCGGCTCCGGCTTTGATGTCCATCCTTTCGAGCCGGGCTCGGCCGTGACCCTCGGCGGGGTGGAGATCGCACATGACGCAAGACTCAAGGGCCATTCGGATGCCGATGCTGGCCTCCATGTGCTGACGGACGCACTTTTGGGCGCACTGGCCGAGGGCGACATCGGCACCCATTTCCCGCCGAGTGACGCGAAATGGCGCGGCGAACCCTCGAAGACCTTCCTGAACTTTGCGGCTGAGCGGGTGCGGGCGCGCGGCGGCCGCATCCTTCATCTCGATCTGACTTTGGTCTGCGAGGCTCCAAAGATCGGACCTCACGTACAGCAGATGCGCAACAACATTGCCGATATCTGCAGGATCGACGTGCACCGCGTCTCCGTGAAGGCCACGACATCGGAAAGGCTGGGCTTTGTCGGCCGCCGCGAGGGGCTCGCGGCTATGGGCACGGCGACCGTCGAAGTGCCGGAAGGCCGGACATGAGCGTGCCGGAGAAAATCACCGTACAGGCAAACCACGTCGTTGAAAGGCTGACGGCGCGCCTCGAGATGGTCGTGACGGCTGAAAGCTGCACCGGCGGATTGATTGCCGGCGCCCTCACCTCGGTTTCCGGCTCTTCGGCTGCCGTCTATGGTGGGTTCGTAACCTATGCAAACAACGCCAAGGCAAAAATGATCGGCGTGCCGGAGGCGCTCATCTCCGAGCATGGTGCAGTTTCCGAACCCGTTGCCCGCGCTATGGCCGAAGGCGCCCGCAACACAAGCGGCGTGGATTGGGCGATCGCGGTGACTGGAATTGCCGGTCCTACCGGTGGCACCAACGAAAAGCCGGTGGGCTTGGTGCATTTCGGATTGGCGGGTCCCGACGGTGTCACCCATCATCGGGAATTGTTTCCCGATAATGGCCGCGATGGCATTCGCCAATCGACCGTGCTTTTGGCGCTCGACTTACTGGCAGCGCGGCTCGGCTAAGCGGAGCCCCTTCTAAGATCAAGCATAGCGGCGGCCGGCCTCGGTGATGAAGGCCTGCAAAATCTCACGTTGCTTGGAGGCGAAAGCCGGCTCGGCCGCGATGCGGATCAAAGGATTCGAAATCGCGAAATCGATGGCAAAATGGATGTGTGTGCCGCCAGGAATTTCGGTAAACCGCCACAGGCTGTCCAGATGCGAAAACGGTCCGTCAGTCGCATGCGCCGCGATGGTCCGCTCCTCGCTATCCAGCGTCACGGTCGAGGTATAGGACTGGCTGATCGGGCCGAACCGGATCGACATGCGGGCCTGCTTGATATTCGGCCGGTCGCCGGGCGTGACCGTCATGGCGCTGCAATTGGGAATGAAGTCCGGATAGGTTTGCAGGTCAGCCACGAGATCGAACATCTGTTCGGCCGAAAACCGCACTTCCTTTTCGAAGTCGAGCTTGGGCATCGGCAGGCTAACCGCGGGCCTGTCGTGCCGCCCTCAGACGGGCGAAATCCTCGCCAGCATGGTGAGACGAGCGGGTCAGCGGGCTGGAGGAAACCATGAGGAAGCCTTTGGAATAGGCGATCGTCTCATACGCCTTGAATTCATCCGGTGTCACGAAACGCTCTACCTTCGCATGCCGGCGCGTCGGCTGCAGATATTGCCCGACGGTAAGGAAATCGACATCGGCCGACCTCAGATCGTCCATCAGTTGCAGCACTTCGTTCCGCTCCTCGCCAAGGCCAACCATGATCCCGGACTTGGTGAATATCTGGGGGTCGATCTCCTTCACCCGCTGCAAAAGACGGATGGAATGGAAGTAGCGGGCGCCGGGCCGAATGGTGAGATAGTTGGACGGCACAGTCTCAAGGTTGTGGTTGAAAACGTCAGGCTTCGCCGCGACAACGATCTCCAATGCACCGGGCTTGCGCAGAAAGTCCGGAGTGAGAATTTCGATGGTGGTTTGCGGTCGGCGCGCCCGGATCGCACCAATGACCTCGGCAAAATGCTGGGCGCCGCCATCGGCCAAATCATCGCGGTCCACCGAGGTGATCACCACATGCTCAAGTCCGAGCTTTTCGACCGCATTGGCGACATGTTCGGGTTCTTCTGGATCGAGCGGCAGAGGCAATCCGGTGCGCACATTGCAGAAGGCGCAGGCACGAGTGCAAATCTCGCCCATGATCATCATGGTGGCGTGCTTTTTCGACCAGCACTCGCCGATATTGGGACAGCCGGCCTCCTCGCAGACCGTAACGAGATTGTTCTCCCGCACGATCTGCCGCGTCTCCTGATAGACCGGTGATCCCGGCGCCTTGACGCGGATCCAGTCCGGCTTGCGCTGGACCTCTGATTTCAGGCCTGCGGGCCTTTTCCGGATGCCGCGGCTTTGCGCTGTCGCGTGTGTCGAGAAGCGTTACCAATCGAAATCCCTAACCCCTAAAATGTCTCCGGCAGCTGGACCGCCGGAGCATTGATCGCCGCTATCGAAAGTGCCAGCGCTAGCGGCGACTTTCGAACATGCGATAAATCCAGATCAGCAGGCACGCGCCGATAATCCCTGCGATCAGCTGCCAGATGATCCCGCCACCCGCTGTTGGAAAGATCAACGAAACGATGAACGTGAAGACGAAGGCACCCACGATGCCGAGAATAATGTTCAACCACCAGGGATGGTCGACCTTCATGATTTTTTCGGCGATCCAGCCGGCAATGCCACCAATAATGATCGCGAGAATAAAGCCCCACATAAGCAAGTCCTCCTGGTTTTCAGTTCGGCATTAGGTTGCTCTTGTTAAACCACGACCAGCCTAATCGGTTCATTCCCCTCAGATATTGAGCGCCTGGCCATAGGCGTCAAGGACGCTCTCCTTCATCGCCTCGGAAAGTGTCGGATGCGGGAAGATGGTGTGGATGAGTTCTTCTTCAGTGGTCTCGAGGTTCATCGCCACCACAAAGCCCTGAATGAGTTCGGTAACTTCCGGGCCGACCATATGCGCGCCCAGAAGCTCTCCCGTCTTCTTGTCGAAAATGGTCTTCACCATGCCATCGGTTTCACCCATGGCTACGGCCTTGCCATTGCCGATGAAGGGAAAGCGGCCAACGCGGATGTCGCGCCCGGCTTCCTTGGCCCTGGCTTCAGTCAGTCCAACACTCGCCACCTGTGGATCGCAATAGGTGCAACCCGGAATCTTGCTCTTGTCGAGGCCGTGGACCTTTTTGCCGGCAATCGTTTCGACGCAGATCACGCCCTCATGCTCGGCCTTGTGCGCCAGCATGGGCGCGCCCGCCACATCGCCGATGGCCCATACGCCCTCGACATTGGTGCGGCAGTGATCATCGACGGCGATGATGCCGCGATCCATCTTCACGCCAAGCTTCTCGAGCCCGAGATTTTCCGCATTGCCGACGACACCAACGGCCGAGATCAGCTTTTCTGCCGCGATCTTTTCAGTCTGTCCGCCCTTGAGCTCGATATGGGCCGTCACGCCCGACTTCGATTTCTCTACCTTGGTGACCTTGGTATCGGTCAGGATGCGAATGCCACGCTTTTCCAACCGCTTGCGGGCAATGCCGGCGATCTCTGCGTCTTCCACCGGCATGATCTGCGGCAAGAGCTCGACCACCGTGACTTCAACGCCCAGGGAGCGGTAGAAACTGGCGAACTCGATGCCGATGGCGCCCGATCCCATGACCAGAAGAGATTTGGGCAGTTTCTGCGGCTTCATCGCCTCGAAATAGGTCCAGATGGTTTCTCCGTCCGGCTCGATACCGGGCAGCACGCGCGGCCGCGCACCGGTGGCCACGATAATATTCTTCGTCTGGTATTTCCCGTCCGGCAACACGCCTTTCGGTTTGGGGTTCTGCGGCTCCACGGCCGGCTTTTTCGTCGGCGAGACGGTCACCTCGCCCTTCCCGGTAACGATCCCCTCGCCCCAGATGACATCGATCTTGTTTTTCTTCATCAGGAAACCGACGCCGTTGCTCATCTGCTGGGTGACCCCGCGCGACCGCTTCACCACAGCTTCGATATCCACCTCGAAGTCGGATGCTTTCAGCCCGTAGTCCTTGGCGTGAACGATGTGGCCGAAGGCCTCCGCCGAACGCAGCAGCGCCTTGGTTGGAATGCAGCCCCAGTTGAGACAGATGCCGCCCATGTGCTCGCGCTCGACAATAGCGGTCTTCAGCCCGAGTTGGGCGGCCCGAATGGCGGCGATATAGCCGCCGGGGCCGGAACCAATGACGATCACATCGTACATATCGGGCATGAAGACCTCTTGTCGTTGCAGTTGCCGGCGCTACTGCGCCTTCAGCATTGAGTAAAGTTCGTCCTTGAGGGCAACGCGTTGTTCGCGCATGACCTCCATGTAATCGTCGCTCACCGGCTCTACGTCCGTTTCGGCCCGGTGAATGGCGCGATTGACCTCGTGATAGCGGTCGTGGAGCTTGGCGAAGGTCTCGTCTTTCTGCTTCAGCTCGGAAATCTTGTCTGCATATTCGGGAAAATCGGCTGCAAGTTCGTGCGGCGTATGTGACATTTTGATCTGCCTTTCTGTTCGTGTTGTCCCGGCTAGGCTGCCGGATCTCTACCTACAGAACGCCTTGCGCGCCAAATTGATCGCGCTCACTTTATCTCCCTGCACGGCCTCTTGTTTTTGCTTAAAGGCCGAGCAGTTTGGCGACCACCGGCGCGAGCGAAGTGCCGATAGCCCGGGTGTTTTCGGCATCGAGATGCACGCCATCGAGCGGGGAGGCTTCCGCGACCGCCGCAGCGTCGAAAAACGCCACCCCGGCATCGTCCGCGACCTGCCTGTAATAGCCTGCGAACTTGGCGCTTTCCTCTCCGCCGCGAACGAACATGGGGCCCAGCATGACGTGGTCTGTGCGCACCGTTTTTGGCGGCGCCACGATCACAACCTCGGGCGGCTCGGACTGGTGATTGTAGGGGTGCTTCCGGACAATCTCGATCAGGCGCTGCATACCCATGGCGGCGCCATGGGCGGTGCCGTTCACATACGGTTTGAGGTCGTTGGTGCCCAGCATGATGACCACGCAGTCGAGCGGCTCGTGCGATTTGAGCAGGACGGGCAAAATGCGCGCACCATTGAGATCGACCGAACCGGTGCCGTCGTCGAAGGCGGTCGTACGCCCGCCCAAGCCCCTCGGCGATCACGCGCGCCTTGCCCGACAGTGCCGCCTCCAGCGCCGAGGGCCAGCGGTCCTCGAAGGGATGGCGCAGTCCATCAGGCTCGGGATTGGCCCCAAAGGTCAGGCTGTCGCCATAGCAGAGTATGGTTTTCATCGGTCTCTCTTGATTGGTCTAGGCCAGCATCATCACGGGCTGTTCGACGAGCTTGCGGAAGGCGGCCAGCAATTCCGCTCCGAGTGCGCCATCGACCGAGCGGTGATCGCAGCTCAGCGTCACGGTCATGAACTGTCCCGGTCTTGACCTCGCCCTTTTCCGCATAGACCCGCTCCTCGCCCGGCCCCGACCGCAAGGATGGTGCCGTGCGGCGGGTTGATGACCGCGGCGAAGTGCTTGACACCATACATGCCGAGATTGGAGACGGCCGTCGCCCCGCCCTGATATTCATGCGGCGCGAGCTTCTTGGAGCGCGCCCGGCCCGCCAGATCCTTCACTTCCTCGGAGATCTGGCGCAGCGTCTTTGTCTCGGCCGATTTCACCACCGGCGTGAAGAGCCCGCCCGGCACGGCCACCGCCACGGCCACGTCGGAATGCTTGTGATAGAGGATGGCATCCCCCGCCCAGGTCGCATTGGCAGTTGGAACCTGCTGCAGCGCGATGGCCCAGGCCTTGATGATCAGGTCGTTGACCGAGAGCTTGTAGGCCGGCTTGCCCTCCTTGTCCTTGGGGGCGGCAGCGTTGATGTCCTCGCGCGCTTTCAGCAGATTGTCGATGCGGCAGTCGATGGTCAGATAGAAATGCGGCACCGTCTGCTTGGCTTCGGTCAGGCGCGCAGCAACCGTCTTGCGCATCCCATCCGCCGGCACGACTTCGTAGGTGCCTTCCTCGTAAAGCGCCATCACTGCGTCCCGGCTCATGGATGGCGCCAGTACCGGCGCACCCTTGGCGCCGGCTGCAGCCTTTTGCGGCACGCCCTCTGTCTTGGCCTTTTCGATGTCGGCCTTGACGATACGGCCTTTCGGTCCCGATCCGCTCAGCGCGGAAAGTTCGATCCCGGCTTCCTTGGCCAGGCGGCGCGCCAGCGGCGAAGCGAAAATGCGCCCGCCCGTATCCGCACCATTGGGTCTCGGTGCGGGCTTGGGCGCCTCCTGCGTCGTCCGCTCCGGCGCCGCACTCACTTCAGGCTTGCCGCCCGGCCGGGCTTCTCCGACCGGCTTCTGGTCGGAGCTGGTGTCGGCTTCCGCGGCGTCTTGCTTCGGGCCGGCATCGGCCTTGGGCTTTTCCGCCGCTCCCACATCGCCGATATCGCCGGCGTTCTCGCCTTCTTCCAGCAGCACGGCGATGACGGCATTCACCTTCACGTCCTCGCTGCCCTCGGGCACGACGATCTTGCCGATCTTACCCTCGTCGACGGCTTCGACTTCCATGGTCGCCTTGTCGGTCTCGATCTCGGCGATCACGTCACCGGCGGAAACGGCATCGCCCTCCTTGACGTGCCATTTGGCAAGTGTCCCCTCCTCCATGGTGGGGCAGAGGGCGGGCATTGTGATATTGATGCTCATGGCTAGTTCCGCTTCGTTTCCCGGGTCTCGCCCAGATCGGTGGGACGCTTCCATTCCGCGTCGAAGGTCTTCTTGATTGCCTCGAGCGCCTCTTCTTCCGAGCAGACACCCTCGGAAGCGAAGGCGCGGGCGGCGTGCCGGGCGCTGTCGGCAAGAAGAATGCCCCACACCGCCGGATCCTCGAAGCCGCGCTGCAGCGCTACCTGCAAGCCATTGCCGATGATCCAGGCGCGGAACACTTCCACAGCCTGCGAGGCTTCATAAGCTGCCGAAGGGATCGGCAATTCCTGCGGTGTCGCCATGATCTGCTACTCGCCTATGTCTTCGTTCCAGAGTTCGGGGTGCTGTTCGATGAAGTCGGCCATCATGTGGGTGCAGCGCTCATCGGCATAATCGCTCACCTCCACGCCGGCCAGGCTCAGCACGTCCTGGAACCCTTTGAAATTCTTAGATTCCGCCACAACCACGCGGGAAATGCCGAACTGGATGATGGTGCCGGTGCACATCATGCAGGGCGAAAGCGTAGTGTAGCAGGTGACGTCCTTGTAGGTCTTCTGGCGCCCGGCATTCTGGATGGCGTCCATCTCCCCATGCAGAATCGGATCGCCCTTCTGCACGCGCCGGTTGTGCCCGCGCCCGATGATCTCGCCATTGCGGACCAGCACGGAGCCGATCGGGAATGCCGCCTTCGGACAAGCCTTTCTGCGCCTCCTCATAGGCGGCATCGAGAAACGGCTTGTCCATCTCTTCGCGCGTCGGCATCCGCTCAGCTCCGATAGGTGACCTCGTTCACCGCCGCGATGACTTCGTCGACATTCGGCAGCGCAAGCTTTTCGAGATTGGCGGCATAGGGCATCGGCACGTCCTTGCCGGTGATCGACGAGCACCGGCGCATCGAGATAATCGAACGCATCCGTCATCAGCTTGGCGGCGACATAATTGCCGACCGAGCCCTGCGGCCAGCCTTCTTCGACCGTGACGCAGCGACCGGTCTTCTTGACCGACTCGATGACGGTCGGCATGTCGAGCGGCCTCAGCGTGCGAGATCGATCAGTTCGACATCGACGCCCTCGGCCACCAGCTTTTCCGTGGCCTGCGTCGCATAGCGCATGCCCATCGAATAGGCGACGATGGTCACGTCCTTGCCCTTGCGCGCGATGCGCGCCTTGCCGATCGGCAGCACGTAGATCGTCGACCTTGGGCACCTCGAAGGTCGCGCCGTAAAGGATTTCGTTCTCGAGGAACACGACCGGATTGGGCGAACGGATGGCCGCCTTCAACAGCCCCTTGGCGTCGGCGGCGCTATAGGGCGCGATCACCGTCAGCCCCGGCACGTGGCTGTACCAGGACGAATAGTCCTGGGAGTGCTGGGCGCCGACGCGGGCTGCCGCGCCGTTCGGGCCGCGGAAGACGATCGGCGCCTGGATCTGGCCGCCGGACATGTAAAGCTGCTTGGCGGCGGAGTTGATGATCTGGTCGATCGCCTGCATGGCGAAGTTGAAGGTCATGAACTCGACGATCGGCCTCAGACCTGCGAACGCGGCGCCCACGCCGAGACCGGCAAAGCCGTGCTCGGTGATCGGGGTATCGACCACGCGCTTGTCGCCAAATTCCTGCAGCAGGCCCTGGGTGATCTTGTAGGCGCCCTGATACTGCGCGACTTCCTCGCCCATGATGAAGACGGTCTCGTCGGCGCGCATTTCTTCGGCCATGGCCTCGTTCAGCGCCTGGCGAACGGTCATCTCGACCATCTCGACATCCGTCGGGCAGGTCCGGGTCTTCTGCAGGGCTGAATTGCGGCGCCTTGGGCGTCGCCGTTTCCTTCACCGTTGGCTGAGATTTGGGCGCCGTATCTTCGTCGCCCGGTCCGGGTCTTTCGCTTTCTTTCGGCTCGTCGCTGGAGATCTCGGGCGTCGCCACGTCGTCGGCACTTTCGCCCTCGCCCAAGAGCGCGGCGATCGGCGTGTTGACCTTCACGCCCTCGGTGCCTTCCTCGACGAAGATCTTGCCGATCTTGCCCTCGTCGACCGCCTCGACTTCCATGGTGGCCTTGTCGGTCTCGATCTCGGCGATCACGTCGCCCGGCGATACTGTGTCGCCTTCCTTGACCAGCCATTTGGCGAGCTTGCCCTCTTCCATGGTGGGCGAGAGCGCCGGCATCAGGATATCGGTGGGCATCAGCGCGCCTCCTCAAGAGTGACATCCGTCCACAGCTCGGAGGCATCCGGCTCGGGATTCTCGGTGGCGAATTTCTCGGCTCCGGTGACGACGGCACGCACATCCTTCTCGATGTCCTTCAGATCGTCCTCGGAGGCGTATTTCTTCTCCAGAATGCGCTTGCGCACCTGCTCGATCGGATCGTGCTCGCCGCGCATGGTCTGCACCTCGTCCTTGGTGCGGTACTTGGCCGGATCGGACATGGAATGCCCGCGATAGCGATAGGTCAGCATTTCGAGAATATATGGCCCCTTGCCCGACCGCGCATGCTCGATCGCCCGCTCGGCGGCTGCGCGAACGAAGCGGACGTCCATGCCGTCGACCTGCTCGCCGGGGATGTCGAAGCTGCGGCCGCGCTGGGAAAGGTCGGTCGTCGATGAGGCCCGCTCGACCGAGGTGCCCATGCCGTATTTGTTGTTTTCGATGATGTAGACGACGGGCAGCTTCCAGAGCTTGGCCATGTTGAAGCTCTCATAGACCTGGCCCTGATTGGACGCGCCGTCGCCGAAATAGGTCAGGCACACATCATCATCGCCGCGATATTTCATTGCAAAGGCGATCCCGGTTCCAAGGCTCACCTGCGCGCCGACAATGCCGTTGCCTCCGTAGAACTTCTTGTCCACGGAGAACATGTGCATCGAGCCGCCCTTGCCCTTGGACAAGCCCCCTTCTCGGCCCGTCAGCTCCGCCATGATGCCATTGGGGTCCATGCCGACCGCCAGCATATGGCCGTGGTCGCGATAGCCGGTAATCGAGGCATCGTCGTCGCGCGCAGCCATCTGGATGCCGGTGACCACGGCTTCCTGCCCGATATAAAGGTGACAGAACCCGCCGATCAGACCCATGCCGTACATCTGGCCGGCCTTTTCCTCAAACCGTCGGATCAGCAGCATGGAGCGGAAGGCGTGCAGCTCCTCATCCTTGGTGAACTCGGGAGCATTGGTTTTGGGTGTGGCCTTGGTCGCCGTCGCCTTGCGCGCCATAAGCAGTCCTCCGAGGAAGTTGCGGACAGCGCCGATGGAACCGGACGCTGGCGTCAGTTTAGCGGATCGGTGAACATCCGCAAATGAACTGTTAGGTTCAGATTTATCCCGCAAGGTGCTGATTTTCCGACAATATCGGTCATTTAACCCGAAAACAGTTAATCAGCACAATGAACCAAAAACTAGTTACTGTCGACGGGTTGTTCCGTAATGATGATATCGTCAGGATGCGCCATGGACAACAGGGCACGGGCACGTTCGGTCAGGATATCGGGATCGAGACGTTTGGGATCGAACAGCAGGATGCGATGCTTGAGGGAATCGATCTCGGCCTGAAGGCTTGCCTTGTCAGCGCCCAGCACCTCGATATCAGCCACCATTTGTCTTTGGCTATCGATGCCGAACTGTCCGCCAATGGCGGAAAAGCCGAGATAGACCAGGAAGCTGAGCAGCAGAACCGTCAGGAAAAGCTGCTTGAGCACCGACGGTTTTTTGAGACGGGTGGGCATGGACTACGCAACACAATCTGACGCTGCCTCATACTGCCCAAGAGGTCTTAAGGAGGTGTTGAGTTGGCCCGGATTGTCCGTCGGCGCACGAAGCGATGTTCCGGCATAAGCCCGAGCGCTCACCAGACATTTAGTCTGGGCGCCATCACATTTGGATATTCGGCTAGCCGCGCAGAATGGATTTTCCGGCAAAGTGTGCCGACGATCCGAGCTGCTCCTCGATGCGGATAAGTTGGTTGTATTTGGCAATGCGTTCCGAACGCGCCAGAGAGCCGGTCTTGATCTGCCCGCAATTGAGCGCCACCGCCAGATCGGCAATGGTCGTGTCCTCGGTCTCACCCGAGCGGTGCGACATCACCGATGTGTAGGAGGCGCGGTGCGCGGTATCGACCGCGTCCATCGTTTCGCTCAGCGAGCCGATCTGGTTGACTTTGACCAGGATGGAGTTGGCCACGCCCATCTTGATGCCGGATTTCAGCCGCTCGGTATTGGTCACGAACAGATCGTCGCCGACCAGCTGGCACTTGCCGCCAATCGCCTCTGTCAGCGCCTTCCAGCCTTCCCAATCGTCCTCGGCCATGCCGTCTTCGATCGAGATGATCGGGAAGCGCGACACAAGATCTTCGAGATAGCGGACGTTTTCATCCGCGGAGAGCGACTTGCCCTCCCCCTTCATCTCGTATTTGCCGGAGGAGTAATATTCCGTCGCCGCACAATCGAGCGCCAGGCACACATCTTCACCCGGCGTATATCCAGCCTTCTCGATGGCGCCGATGATGAAGCCCAATGCCTCTTCCGCCGACGACAGATTCGGCGCGAAACCGCCCTCGTCACCGACATTGGTATTGTGCCCTTTGGCGCCGAGATTCTTTTTCAGCGTGTGAAAGACTTCCGATCCCATGCGCACGGCCTCCGCCATGGATTGCGCGCCGACGGGCATGATCATGAATTCCTGGATATCGATCGGGTTGTCGGCATGCTCGCCGCCATTGATGATGTTCATCATCGGCACCGGCAGGATGTGCGCGTTCGGCCCGCCGAGATAGCGAAAGAGCGGCAGGGACGAGCTTTCGGCCGCAGCCTTGGCAATGGCGAGCGACACGCCCAGGATCGCGTTTGCCCCGAGCTTGCCCTTGTTCGGCGTGCCATCAAGCTCGATCATTGCCTGATCGATCCCGATCTGGTCGAGCGCGTCCATGCCCTGTATCTCGTGGAAGATCTCGCCATTGACGTTCTCGACGGCGTTGAGCACGCCCTTGCCCATGTATTTCTGGCCGCCATCGCGCAGCTCCACAGCCTCATGGGCGCCGGTTGAGGCGCCCGAAGGCACGGCGGCGCGGCCAAAGCTGCCGTCATCCAGCACCACATCGACTTCAACGGTCGGGTTGCCGCGGCTGTCGAAAATCTGCCTGGCGGTAATGTCGATGATGGTGGACATGGCGCGGATTCCTTTCATGGATTCTTGGGCGAGCGCGGCTTGGCGGCTTCTTAGCGCGCGACCATGACGATTGGAAGTGGGCGAAAGGAGGTCCGCTGCTCAACCCTTCGCCAAGAGCGCCGCTACACTCTCTTTGACTGCATCAAGGCTGGAATAGCGCGGGCAATAGCCCAAGAGCCGCTCCGCCTTTTCGATCGAATGGCAGGGAGAACGGGCGATGTGCTCCCAGGTCGCCTGCGCCTCTTCCTTCGTCTGGCTCTTGGCCCATTCGGCATAGGGCTTGAAGTCAAGCTTGGGCTCGTGCCCGAACCAGCGAAACATGGCCTCTGCATAGCCGCGCAAGGAGATGGCGGCCGGCGACACGGTGTTGAACTGTTCGCCCACCGAATTGCTCCAGTTCTCGATCGCCCGCATCAGCATCTGCGCCACATCGGCGGCATGAACGTGATGCACCGTCTCCAGCCCGAAATTCGGCAGGGTCAACTTTTTGCCGGCCTTGATATCCTTGAAAACCTGCGGATTGAAATGCCCCGCCGGATTGAGCGGCGCCCAGCCTGGACCGACGATGTGGCCGGGGCGAATGACAGTGGCGGGAAAGCCGTTCTGCCGCGCCTCGCGCAGCAGATAATCTTCGATCGCAGATTTCTGCGTGCCGTAATCGCCGAAGGGATCGCGGGGATCGGTTTCGCGGGTCGGCGTGGTCAGCGAATGGCCATGGACCCAGATCGTGCCTGTGTGCAGGAAGTGCGAGACATTGCCCTTGAGCGCCTCAGCCAGATGCCGCGCGCTGTCGAGCGTGAAGCAGATCATGTCGATGACGATATCGGCACCGATATTGGCAATTGTATCGCCGAACGTGCCGGCCTCGTCGGCCACGGTGCGGTCGATGGTGATCTGATAGACCTCTTCCCAGGCTGCATTCGGCTGATAGGGCTTCGCCTCGCCCCGGCTGACATTGAACACCGAATGCCCCGCCTCGACCAGCATGGGCACCAGATAGGTTCCCACATGCCCGCTACCGCCGATCACAACCACACGCGCCATGAACAAATCTCCCTTTCAAATCGATCCTAGCCGCTCGCGGCGCTCCGCGCCAACCATGCGTCCAAAACAAAAACGGCGTCCCCTTTCGGGGGCGCCGCTTCAGGTCCGTGTCTGGAGATCGAAACTGACTAATGCCAGTAGCGCTGGACCTGATAGTAGTCATAAACCGAATCGCGGATGGCTCGGCCATCGTCGCGGGTCAGTTCAGAAATGCTGTCGCTAGGAGCTGCTTCGAGCTGCGCCTTGGTGTAGGGCACGACATACGCGTTGTGATCTGGCGAATAGTCGAGAACAGCCCAGGGAATGGGGTGAAATTTCTCGCCCATGCCAAGAAAGCCGCCAAAGCCGATGACCGCGAACATGATCGTGTTGTCGGTCTTGTCGAGCACAATATCCTCGACCTTGCCGATCTTCTCGCCCTCGGTGTTGCACACATCGGTGCCGATGACGCGAGATCCGCGAATGGCTGTAGTATGTCCGCTGAGTGTCGGCATGTGCCTCTCCTGCGTTCTGTCTTCTGTGCGACAAACGCAGAAAATCAGCGGCGGTTCCGGATATCCAAAGCAGGCGGCGGCGCGCCCTACTCCTGACGCTTGTGAGCGTCGATCTGGCGGCCCTGAAGCGCCTTCTCGGCCTTGGTCAGTTGCTTTTCCGACTTGCTGCGGCCGTGCTGCAGGCGATTCGCCTCGGCCTGTTTTTCTGCATCGGCGCGCGTCTTGCGCTTGCGGGCCATGCGGAGATTGACGATTTCGGCCATGTCCTCACCTTGGATCACAATTTGTCATGCAGACATTGGCGATGCGGGCTGCAGCCGCAATATTATCGGCAACGAATACCCCGGCGTAGTACGTCTTTGGGGCGCAGGGGTCTAATTAATCAGCAAGTGGGCTCAGGCCCAGGGAGGTTTTTCATGACCTTGTCAAAAACCATCGGCGCGGCGCTGGCTGTAGCTTTATTGCCACTGGGGTTGTCGCTTTGGTCGACCGGTGCCGTTGCGGAGGGTGTGCTGCCCGTACAATTGCCCAAGCCGGCAGTCGACGAACCCGCACAGAAAGGCACGGAAACCGCGGTCTTCGCCGGCGGGTGCTTTTGGGGCGTGCAAGGCGTCTTCCAGCACGTCAAAGGCGTAAAAAGCGCTGTTTCCGGCTATGCGGGCGGAACCGAAAAAAACCCGACCTATGAGCTGGTGAGCAGCGAGCAGACGAACTATGCCGAAGCGGTCAAGGTGACCTATGACCCGAGCCAGGTCAGCTACGGTCAGCTCCTGCAGATTTTTTTCTCGGTCATTACTGACCCGACGACGCTCAACCAGCAGGGCAACGACGTCGGCGCCAGCTATCGTTCGGCGCTGTTCGTAATGGATGTCAGCCAGAAGAAGGTGGCGTCCGCCTATATCGACCAGCTCGAAAAGGCGGGTGTGTACCCCTCCGACATCGTTACGACGGTTACGCCCTATTCGACCTTCTACACGGCCGAGGACTATCATCAGGACAACGCCTATACGATGAAGGTCAATCCGGGCTATCTGGCCTATTTCGACATTCCCAAGATCAAGGATATGCAGGCGATGTATCCAGATCTCTGGCAGGACAAGCCAGTTTTGGTGTTCGCCAGCAATTATTGATTGGACTCCGTGCGTGCCCGCCGCCTCCCCTTGGCTGCGCGGCGGGCTGCGATATCAGGCGGAGGTCTGGGCCTCTATGTCGCGGGCAAGATCGGAGGGCTGGGTTTGCGAGGCATAACGCCTGACAGGCCGCCCGCTTCGATCGATCAGGAACTTGGTGAAGTTCCACTCGATGTCAGCGCCGTCGGAGCCGGGTGTGGTCTCTTTGAGCCATTTGTATAAGGGATCGGCCCCTTCCCCATTGACCTCGACCTTGGCGAACATCGGGAAGCTGACGCCGAAATTGAGCGTGCAGAACTCGGCGATTTCCTCCGCGCTGCCCGGTTCCTGCCCACCGAACTGGTTGCACGGAAAGCCGAGAACGGCGAAGTCATCCGGCCCGTACTGCTCATAGAGGGCTTCCAGCCCTTCATATTGCGGCGTCAGTCCGCACCGGCTGGCGACATTGACCACCAGCACGACCTTTCCGGCATAGTCCGATAGCTGCGTCGGCTCTCCCGTCAGGCGGTCGGCGGTGAAATCGGACAATGTCGGCATGGCTGGCCTCCTGGCTTATCAAGGCTAAGCCGATCCCGGTTGCTAGACCAGGCGGCTTTGCTCGACTGCTGCGGAAATGAAGCTGGCGAACAGCGGATGCGGTTCGAACGGGCGTGACTTCAGTTCGGGGTGGAACTGCACGCCAATGAACCAGGGATGGTCGGTGCGCTCCACGATCTCCGGCAGGCGGCCGTCCGGAGAAACGCCGGAAAACAGGAGGCCATTGGCCTCGAGCTGCTTGCGATAACCCATATTGACTTCGTAGCGATGCCGGTGACGTTCCGATATGCGGGTCGAGCCGTAGATATCTGCCACCCGGCTGCCACGTGTGAGCTGGGCGGGATAGGCGCCGAGTCGCATGGTACCGCCGAGATCCGTCTCCTCGGTGCGCTCCAGCACCTCATTGCCCTTCATCCATTCGGTCATCAGCCCCACGATCGGCTCCTTTGTAGGGCCGAATTCGGTCGAACTTGCGAGCTTGATCCCGGCCGTATTCCGTGCCGCCTCTATGCAAGCCATCTGCATGCCGAAGCAGATGCCGAAATAGGGCACGCTCTTGAGCCGCGCGAATTGTGCGGCATTGATCTTGCCCCGTGAGCCGCGTTCGCCGAACCCGCCTGGCACCAGAATGCCGTGCACGCCTTCGAGATAGGGCGCTGGATCGTCGCGCTCGAAAATTTCGCTGTCGATCCATTTGAGATTCACATGCACCTTGTTGGCGATGCCGCCATGATTGAGCGCTTCGCTCAGAGACTTGTAGGCGTCCTTGAGACCGGTATATTTGCCCACAATGGCGATGTTGACCTCGCCTTCAGGGTTATGGACCCGACGCGAGACCTCTTCCCATCCGGACAGATCGGGCTCCGGTGCGTCCTTGATGCCGAACGCGGCAAGTACCTCTCTGTCGAGCCCTTCTCTGTGATAGGCCACGGGCACGTCATAGATCGACGAAACGTCCAGCGCCTGAATGACCGCGCTTTCCCGCACGTTGCAGAAGAGCGACAGCTTGCGCCGCTCGCCGGCCGGGATTTCGCGGTCGCAGCGCACCAGCAGGATGTCCGGCGCAATGCCGATCGAGCGAAGTTCCTTGACGGAATGCTGAGTCGGCTTGGTCTTGAGTTCGCCGGCGCTTGGGATGAACGGCATCAGCGTCAGATGCACATAAACGGCATCCCCGCGCGGCAGTTCGTTGCCCAGCTGCCGGATGGCCTCGAAGAAGGGCAGCCCCTCGATATCGCCGACCGTGCCGCCGATTTCCACCAGCACGAAATCAAACTCCTCATTGCCTTCCAGCACAAAGGATTTGATCGCGTCGGTCACATGCGGGATGACCTGAACGGTTGCCCCGAGGTAGTCGCCGCGCCGCTCCTTGGCGATGATGTCGGAATAGATGCGTCCCGTGGTGACGTTATCATTCTGGTTGGCGGACCGCCCGGTGAACCGCTCATAGTGGCCGAGGTCCAGATCGGTTTCTGCCCCGTCGTCGGTGACGAACACCTCGCCATGCTGGGTTGGCGACATCGTGCCGGGATCGACGTTGAGATAGGGATCGAGCTTTCGCAGGCGCACCTTGTAGCCGCGCGCCTGCAGCACAGCACCGAGTGCTGCGGAAGCCAGGCCCTTGCCCAAGGAAGAAACCACGCCACCGGTGATGAAAACGTACCGCGCCATGGACCCCTATCCTATCTCCGTGATTTCAATTTGCAAAAGGCTAGAACCGTTCCCACAAAGAAGAAGGGGATGTCTCCATCCCCTTTTTTCTGTCCGCTCGGCTGACCGCTCGGTCGCCCCATCAATTTCCGTTGCCGCTGCTGCCGCTCGAAGATTGCGAGGGCACGGCCAGAGCCGGCGCATCGCCAGCCGGTGCGGACTGACCGGAGCTGGTGGTATCCGCCCCGCTGGCGCCATTGCCGCTCGTGGTATCGCTGGCGCCCGAATTCTGCGTCGCCGGCTCGGAGCCGCTGGTCGCCGGAGCGGTGGTGTCTTCGCCCTGCAGCTGGTTGAGCGCATCGAGCACGCTGGTGCTGGCGTCCGGAGCAGTGGTCGTGCCTGCCGGCGCATTCGGGTTTTGCGCGGCGCGATTGAGGATGTTCTCGGAGCCCCGGTCGAGTTCGTTGAGGATCGTCAGCCCGATGGCGGTCGCCATGAACAGCGCCGCGAGAATCGCCGTGGTGCGGGTCAAAAGGTTTGCCGAGCCGCGCGCCGACATGAAGCCGCCACCGCCGCCCCCACCAATCCCGAGGCCGCCGCCTTCGGACCGCTGCACCAGAATCACGCCGATCATGGCCAGCACGATGAGCAAATAGGCTACAAGAAGGACAGTCGCCATCTATAAGAATTCCGTCGATATCGGGCCGCTTCAACCAAGCACCAGCACCGCCAATGGCGGCCGTATGCGACCCTCATATAGTGAAGAAGTCGGCGTTCTACACGCATGTTTTCCCAATTGCCAGCCACTTGCGGCCATTTTTGGTTCAAAGCTGTCAGGCTGCGGCGATGATGGCGAAAAAACTCTCCGCCTTCAGGCTGGCCCCACCGATGAGCCCGCCGTCGACATTGGCAATCCCAAGAATGCCGGCGGCATTGTCGGGCTTCATGGAGCCTCCATAGAGGATGCGGATCTGGCTGCCCTTGTCGCCGAAGCTGGCGAGCAGTTGTGCACGGATGGCGGCATGCATCTCGGCAATGTCATCCCGGCTGGGGATCCGCCCCGTCCCGATGGCCCAAACCGGCTCATAGGCCACCACCAACTTGGCGATATCCACATCGCCGGGAACCGAATCTCTTAGCTGCGCCTCGACGATATCGAGCGCCTCGCCCGCCTCGCGCTGTTTCTCGGTCTCCCCGACGCAGACGATCGCAACGCTTCCCGCCCGGATGGCCGCCTTCGCTTTGGCGTGAACGTCGGCATCGGACTCGCCATAGGCGGCCCGCCGCTCGGAATGGCCGACTATGATGTAGCGCGCGCCGGCCTCCACCAGCATCTCGGCGCTGATGTCCCCGGTGAAGGCCCCACTCTTCTCGGCGTGGCAATCTTGCGCTCCGAAGGCAACGCGTCCCGCGGGAGCTGCGGCTTTGGCCGGCCGCAACAGCGTCACCGGGGGGCAGATAACGACGTCGCAATTGCGCGCAATATCGGCCGTCACCATCTCGTCGAGCCTCACGATTTCGGCCAGCGACCCGATGGTGCCATTCATCTTCCAGTTACCCGCGATCAAACGCCTCATTGTCCTGCCTTTCCCGTCGCCCCTTGCACGGCGCGGCCGATTGCCGTAACCCGCCTTGCTGTCTAATATCCGCCGCCCTTGCAATGCAATGGTGCCGAACCGACTTTAGCCGTGCCGCCGGCCACACGAATGGAATGAATTCATATGCTGAATAGTCTGCGTAATTTCGCCTCGACCTGGGTCGGCAAGTTGCTCGGAGTGCTGTTGCTCATCGGCCTTGCGGGATTTGGCATCTCCGGCGTCATCTCCAACATTGGCACCACCACCGTGGCCCGGGTTGGCGGTACCGACATTTCAACGCGAGAATTCCAGCGCGCCTATCAGAACCAGATAAACGCCGTGGCCCAGCGCACCGGCAAGATGCCGACCTCGGAAGAGGCGATGTCCCTGGGCATCCCGTCCCGGGTGATCAACCAGCTCTCCGCCGATGCCGCACTGACCGATCTGGGCGACGCAATGGGCCTCGGCGCATCCGATAATACGCTCGGCGACATGGTGCGCGAGGACCCCAGCTTCGCCGGCGTCCTCGGCCAGTTCGACCGCAGCAGTTTCGAGCGCGCCCTGCAATATGGCGGCTACACCGAGGCGGAGTATCTAAAGAAGTTGCGCAACAGCGCCAAGCGCCAGCAGATCGTCACCGCCGTGTTCCAGGATGTGCCGGTGCCTGACGCAGCGCTCAACCTGCTCGGCCGCTACGCCAACGACAAGCGCACGGTCGAATATCTGACGCTGAGCGGGCAATCCCTGCTGCCGCCGGCAGAGCCGACCGAAGACGAGATGGCGGCCTATCTCAAGGATCACCAGCAGGATTTCCGTACCACGCCGACTCGTACCGCCAAGGTTCTGGTGCTGTCGCCGGAAAAGCTCGCCGCGAATGTAAAGGTGAGCGAAGACGACATCGCCGCTGAATACGAAAAAAGCAAAGCCGACTATATGAAGGTCGAGACCCGGCACGTCAGGCAGGCCGTCCTGCCCAACGACGCCGCCGTCCAGACGTTCCAGCAGGGGCTGGATGCGGGCAAGAGCTTTGACGACTTGGTGGCCGAGACCGGCGTTTCAGTCACCGACCTGGGGACACTCACCAAGGCTCAGATCAGTGATCAGTCACTTGCGGATGCAGCGTTCTCGCTCGATGAGGGCGGCTTTACCCTGATACCGGCGGCGCAGGGACAGCGCGCCGTCACGGTCAGTGACGTCAAGGCCGGCGGTCAGATGAGCCTTGAAGAGGCCCATGACCAGATTGCCGAAAAACTGCGCCAACAGCAGGCGCGCAACCAATATGTGGACGTGCTCGACCAGATCGAGGAACTGCGTGCCGCCTTCCAGCCGCTCGACAAGATCGCCGAGCGGTTTGACCTCAAGGCGACCGAGGTCCAGCTGACCGCGGACGGTGAGGCCCTCTCCGAGGTGTCCTGGCCTACCACAGGACAGCCGGCAGCGTGTTGCCGATGCCATTTTCGCTGCCCAGCAGGGGGATCTGACGGCTGGCATCCCGCTCAGCTCCAACCTCAATGTCTGGTTCGATCTCGAGCAGGTAACCCCGGCGCGCGACCAGACGCTCGACGAGGTGCGCGATCAGGTGCATCAGGCAATCATGGATCAGCGCACCGCTGAAGAGCTTGCCAAGCAGGCTGACGAGGTGCTTGCAGCTGTGCGCGGCGGCCAAAGCATCGAGGAGGCCGCAACCGGCCGAAACATCTTCCCGCAGATCTCGCAGCCCTTCACGCGTGCCGGCGACAATGCGGCAATTTCCGCGACAGTCGCCGACGCGGCCTTCAATGGCCCAGTCGGCTATGTCGGGTCTGCCGAGAATTCGGCGGGGGATTATGTCATCTTCCACGTGATCAGCGTCACCCCGGCCGAGGACGTCAAAACCGCTCAGGTCAAATCGGCCATTGCCAACGCCATGCGCGACGACATCTATGGTGAGTTCGTGCAGGCCCTGACACAGGATGCGGGCGTGCACATCTCCCAGCAGACCCTGTCGCAGACGCTGGCGCTCAACACCGGGCAATAGAACGGAACTCCCCAATGTCGGACGGTGCTTTCGAGAGGTTTGTCGCTGCCTATGATTCAGGCTCCGCGCAAATCCTGTGGCGCCGGATCGTCGCTGATCTCGACACGCCCGTCGGCACCTATCTGAAACTGGCGGAAGGCCGCTCCAACACCTTTCTGCTTGAAATCGGTGCAGGGTGGCACGGTGCGCGGCCGGTATTCGATGATCGGTCTGGAGCCCGACGTCATCCTCAAGGTCGTCGATGGCAAGGCCGCGATCAACCGCAAGGCGCTCTACGATCAGGAGGCGTTCGTGCCCGTCGACACGCCGCCGCTCGAGGCCCTGCGGGCGCTGGTGGCTGAATCCAGGCTGAAGTGCCCGAAGGCCTGCCCCTCCACCGCTGCCGGTGTCTATGGCTATCTCGGTTACGACATGGTGCGGCAGATGGAGGTGCTGCCCGACGGAAACCCAGAAGAGCTCGACCAGCCCGACGCCATCCTCATGCGTCCCTCGCTCTTGGCCGTGTTCGATACGCTCAAGGACGAACTCTATCTGACCGCGCCCGTCTATCCGCGCGAGGGCGTCACGGCGCGCCAGGCTTGGGAAGCCGCGCAAGCCCGCATCGAGGATGCCGTTGCGCGGCTGGGCCGCCCCATGCCCCACACCATCGACCTGCCCGACATCGAGCAGATCGATATCGCAAGCAACACGCCGCGCGAGGATTATTTGGCCATGGTCGAGCGGGCCAAGGACTATATCCGCGCCGGCGACATCTTCCAGGTCGTGCTGAGCCAGCGCTTTTCGGCCGAATTCGATCTTCCCGCGACTGCGCTCTACCGCGCTTTGCGGCGCACCAACCCCTCCCCTTACATGTATTTCCTCGACTTCGGCGATTTCGCCGTCGCCGGATCGAGCCCCGAAATTCTGGTGCGGGTCGACAAGAACCGTGAGGTCACCATCCGACCCATCGCCGGCACGCGCAAGCGCGGCGCGACGCCGACGAAGATGACAAGCGAATGGCCGAGGAGCTGCTGTCGGACCCCAAGGAATTGTCCGAGCATCTGATGCTGCTCGACCTGGGCCGCAACGATGTCGGCCGGGTCGCCAAGATCGGCTCGGTGAAGGTCACCGACAAGTTCTTCCTCGAATATTATTCCCACGTCATGCACATCGTCTCCAACGTGGTTGGCGTGCTGGATCCGAAACACGACTTCGTCGATGCGCTTGAGCGCCGGCTTTCCCGCCGGCACCGTTTCCGGGCGCGCCCAAGGTCCGCGCGATGGAGATCATCGACGAACTGGAGAAGCTCGCGGCGCGGCATTTATGGCGGCTGCGTGGGTTATTTCGGCGCCGACGGCACCATGGACACCTGCATCGTGCTGCGCACCGCCATCGTCGCTGACGGCAAGCTTTACGTGCAGGCCGGCGCCGGCATCGTCGCCGACTCAAAGCCCGAGCTCGAACAGCTCGAATGCGAGAACAAGGCGCGCGCCCTTTTCAGTGCCGCCGAAGAGGCGCTACGCTATGCCGGCGAAGCAGGGATCGGCGCAATAATGCGGACCGTGTCTCGTCATCGATAACTACGACAGCTTCACCTACAATCTCGTCCATCTGATCGGCGAGCTGGGGGCGGAGATCGAGGTCTTCCGCAACGACAAGATCACGCTCGACGAGATCGCGGCATGGCGCCCGAGGCGATCGTTCTGTCGCCCGGCCCCTGCACGCCGAACGAGGCGGGCATCTGCCTCGATGTGATCGAGCGCTTCGGCGCCGAAATTCCGATGTTCGGCGTGTGCCTCGGGCATCAGTCCATCGGCCAGGCCTATGGGCGGCGAAGTGGTGCGCGCCCCTGCCCTGATGCACGGCAAGACTCGACGCATCACCCATACCGGCAAGGGCATCTTCCGCGGGTCAACAACGGCTTCGAGGCGACCCGTTACCATTCGCTGATGGTGAAGCCGGAAACCCTGCCCGACGTGCTGGAGGTGACGGCGACCGCCGATGACGGGCAGATCATGGGCTTGCAGCACCGGTCTCACCCCGTGCATGGCGTGCAGTTCCATCCCGAAAGCATCGCTTCGGAGAACGGACACGCCATCCTGCAGAATTTCCTCAACATGGCGCGCGACTTCAACCTGGCCGCGCCGCCTGAGCACGTTTTCCGGGGGAAACATGGACATCAAGGGCGCCCTGAACAAGATCGCCGACGGGCACGATCTGACCGGCGAAGAGATGCGCGGCGTCATGCGCATGATCATGGCCGGAGAGGCGACGCCCAGCCCAGATCGGCGCCTTTCTCATGGGGCATGCGGGTCAAGGGCGAGATCCGTTGGCGAGATCGCTGCCGCCGTCTCGATCATGCGCGAGAAGATGGTCCCGGTGGACGCGCCCGCCGGCGCCATCGACATCGTCGGCACGGGCGGCGATGGCGGCGGCACCTACAACATCTCGACCGGTGCGGCGATCGTGGTCGCCTCAGCCGGCGTGCCGGTCGCCAAGCATGGCAATCAGGCGCTTTCATCCAAGTCCGGCTCTTCCGAGGCGCTGCAGGCGCTTGGCGTCAAGCTCGACATTCCGCCCGACGCCATCGGCCGCTGCATGCGCGAGGCCGGCATCGGCTTCATGTTCGCGCCCTATCACCATCCGGCCATGAGGCATGTGGGGCCGGTGCGTGCCGAAATGGGCACCCGCACCATGTTCAACCTGCTGGGCCCGCAGTCCAATCCGGCGGGCGTGCGCCATTACATGCTCGGCGTTTACGATCGCGAATGGGTCGAACCGGTGGCGGCCGCGCTGCTGGCCAATCGCGCCAAATCCGCCTGGGTCGTTCATGGCAGCGACGGCCTGGACGAGATCACCACGACAGGGCCCACCTTCGTTGCCTCCATTGAGGATGGCAATCTGACGAGCTTCGAGATCACCCCTGACGATGCCGGGTTGCCTCTGGCCAAGCCCGAAGAGCTCAAGGGCGGCGACGCCGGAAGAGAACGCGGCCGCCCTCACCCGCCTTCTGGAGGGCGAGACCGGCCCCTATCGCGACATCGTGCTGCTTCAACGCCGCCGCCGCCCTCATCGTCGCCGGCAAGACTGACGATCTGAAGGAGGGCGTGGCCATGGCGGCACGCCAGATCGACAGCGGCGCCGCGAAGGAGACGCTGGCAAGGCTGGTCGCTGTCAGCAACAGCTGAAGTCGGAGCGGCGGTTGCCGCACACACCGTTGAGGTATAGTGAAAAGAGCTTCTGGCTAGCCTGCGCAAGAGGTTAGCCGGCATCCACGGGGTCAAGTCAGCAAAAATGTCCGACATTCTTGCCCGCATCGCTGAATACAAGCGCGAGGAAATCGCTGCTGCCAAGACATGAAAGCCCTGGCCCGAAATCGTCGCCGAGGCGCATGACGCCACGCCGGTGCGCGGCTTTCTGAGCGCCCTCAGGCGCAAGCGCGACAAAGATGAATATGCCCTGATCGCCGAAGTCAAAAAAGCAAGCCCGTCCAAGGGCTTGATCCGCCCAGACTTCGATCCGCCGGAAATCGCCCGCGCCTACGAGGCCGGCGGTGCGGCCTGCCTTTCAGTGCTGACCGACAACCCCACCTTTCAGGGCGCCCCCCGCTATCTGATCGAGGCCCGCGCGGCCACCAATTTGCCGGTGCTGCGCAAGGACTTCCTGTTCGAGACCTATCAGGTCGTCGAATCGCGCGCCTGGGGCGCCGACTGCATCCTGATCATCCTCGCCGCCGTCGGCGACGACACCGCCCGCTTCCTGCTTGACGCCGCGGCCGAGTGGAAGATGGATGCGCTGATCGAAGTGCACGACCAGATCGAGATGGACCGGGCGCTGGCGCTCGATGCCAAATTCATCGGCATCAACAACCGCAATCTGAGGACCTTCGAAACGACACTGCAGACCACCATCACCCTGGCGACCGGCCTGCCCGACGATGTGCACCTGGTCAGCGAAAGCGGCATCTACACGCCCGAAGACATCAAATCTGCTGCACGACACGGCCGGCATCGGCACCTTCCTGATCGGCGAAAGCCTGATGCGCCAGGCGGACGTACGGGCCGCGACCGAAAAGCTGCTGGGCAGCGTCCACGCCTGATGGCCGATTCCGAGCCGCTTACCCATCTCAACGCCCGCGGCGAGGCCCATATCGTCGATATCGGCGACAAGGCCGAAACGAAGCGTCGCGCCGTCGCCTCCGCGACCCTGACGGCAAATGCTGACACCATAGCGGCCATCATGAGCGACAGCCTGAAAAAAGGCGATGCTTTGGCGACCGCCCGAATTGCCGGCATCATGGCCGCCAAGCGGACTTCCGAGCTTATCCCGCTCTGCCATCCCATCCCTCTGACCCATGTCGAGGTCGAGATTTCGCAGATCGACGCCACAACGATAAGGCTGCAGGCCAGCGCCGAAACGGTCGGCAAGACCGGCGTCGAGATGGAGGCCCTGACCGCCGTCTCCGTCGCGGCGCTGACACTCTACGACATGGCCAAGGCGCTCGATCGCGCCATGCGCATCTCCGATGTTCAGCTCGATGAGAAATCGGGGGGCAAATCCGGCGACTATAAAAGGTCTGCGCAATGATCAGCCTCGATGATGCGATGACGCGCGTGCTTTCGGCCGCACGCGCCCTGCCCCCGCAGCGCATGCCGCTGGATGAAGCCGCCGGGCACTATCTTGCCGACGCCGTCCGGGCCAGAACCGCGCAACCGCGTTTTGCTGCATCTGCCATGGATGGCTATGCCGTACGAGCTGAGGACGTCGCGCCGGATGCAGAGTTTGAGCTCATCGGCGAGGCCCAGGCCGGCGCAGCCTTTGCCGGGCACTTTGGCCGCAGGACAGGCCGTTCGCATCTTTACCGGCGCGCCTGTGCCCAAGGGCGCCGATGCGGTGATCATGCAGGAACAGGCCCAGCGGGATGGCACTCGCGTCCGGTTCACCGCACCTGCCGAAAAAGGCCAGAACATCCGCGCCAGGGGGCGCGATTTCTCCGATAACGACATTCTGCTCGAGGCCGGCCGCCTGCTCACTCCAGCAGCGCTGATGCTGGCCGCCGCCGGCAATAATGACTATGTGCGCGCCTTCCCAAAGCCGGTACTCGGCATTTTGGCGACGGGCGACGAACTCGTGCCGCCGGGCGCCGATCTCGCAGATGCCGCCATCGTCAGTTCCAACACGCCGGGGCTGCGCGCGCTGTTCTCAGGCTGTTGCCAGGAGATCGAGGATTTCGGCATAGCGCCCGACATCGAGGATGACCTCCGGGCAACGCTTAAATCAATGCTCCAAAGCGGCGCGGACGTCATCGTCACGACGGGCGGCGCCAGCGTTGGCGATCATGATCTGGTGCAGCCCGTGCTCAAGTCGCTCGGCGTCGAGATGGATTTCTGGAAGATCGCCATCCGTCCGGGTAAGCCATTGATGTTCGGCACTTTTGGCAAGACGCTTGTCTTCGGGCTGCCGGGCAATCCCGTCTCTGCAATGGTCACAGCGCTCGCCGTTGTTCTGCCAGCGCTGCGCCTGTTGGCCGGCTGCCCCGAACCCCGCGGCATCCCCATCATGTTGCCTCTTTCGGCCTCCCTGCCCGCCAACGGCCCGCGCCGCCACTTTCTGCGGGCGAAAGTTCATACCGGCGAAGACGGCCTGCTCGCCGCCTCTCCGCTTTACGAGACCGATAGCGCCCATCTCTCCTCTCTGGCATCCGCCAATGCATTGATCATTCAGGCCGAAAACGAGTCGGCACGCGAGGCCGGGGCGCTCGTTCCCGTGCTTCTCCTGCCTTGGGCGGCGGTCAGCGCCCTGGGCTAGCGGGCGCACTTATTTTCAGCTCACGCCTCGCCGCCCTTCTCTGCGACGGCCTCTTGCTCCTGCTGTGTCCACTCCGCCAATTCCTCGTCTGCCTCCTGACGCGTTTGCGGCTTGACGAAGACCAGAGCGACATCGTTATGCTCGGCCTTGAGCCTGTCTTCGATGCGCTCGACGCAGGCTTCGATTTCTGGCGCCGTACGATCGTCGTGGAATTCCGCACTCAGGGCCACGACCACCTGGTCCGGCCCCAGATGCACGGTCAACACGCGATTGACGCCCGCCACGGCTTCATCGGCCGCAGCAATTCGCTGCACGGCATCCTGCAGCTCGCCGGACGCACGCTCGCCGATCAGCAGGCCCTTGCTTTCCCGCGCCAGAAAGATAGCGGTTGCGGCCAGCACGATCCCGATGCCGATCGACGCCACACCATCCAGAATTTCCACGCCCGTATGCTCGGCAGAAAAAACCCCGATAAAGGCAATGACGATGCCGAGCAGCGCAGCGCTGTCCTCGAACAACACCAGGAAGTTTGTCGGGTCCTTGCTGCGCCGTGCGGCCGCCAGGTAACCGAGGTTTCCGCGCTCCTTGTCAAACTCTCGGCGGGCGATCCACCAGGACGCGCCTTCAAACAGGAAGGCCAGCCCCAGAACGATATAGCTCGCCATCGGATTCTCGACCGGCGACGGATCGAGGATGTGCATGACGCCTTCGTAAAAGGAGATGCCGGCGCCGAGCGCGAAGACCAGCAGGGCGACGACAAAGCTCCAGAAATAGATCTCACGCCCATAGCCGAGCGGATGATCATCGTCGGGCGGCCGCGCAGCGCGATGCAGGCCGTAGAGCATCAGCAACTGATTGGAGGTATCCACCAGCGAGTGCACGCCCTCGCTGAGCATCGCCGAACTGCCGGTAAAGAAGGCCGCGACGAATTTGGCGACAGCCACGAGAAAGTTGCCAGCCAGTGCCGCATAAATCGTGATCCTCGAACCTGAATGGGCCGCCATGTATGCTCCGCTCCCGCATCTTTTCGAAGCGAACACGCGCCCGCCCCGCTTTGTTCCTTATCTGAAAAAGCCGTACTCGGCTTCCTTGTCAGCGCAATGACTTGCAGAACAGGACCAGAACATGTATGACTGTTCCGTCTATGTTCCGATTCCCGATTGGGGTGCCCATGCTGACGCGCAAGCAACACGAGCTCTTGATGTTCATTCACGAGCGCATGAAGGAAAGCGGCATTCCGCCCTCCTTTGATGAGATGAAGGAAGCTCTCGACCTCAAATCGAAATCGGGCATCCATCGGTTGATTACGGCCTTGGAAGAACGCGGCTTTATCCGCCGGTTGCCCAATAGGGCGCGGGCACTGGAGGTCATCAAGCTGCCCGACTCCATGAACCCCTCTCTTGGCGGACGCCAGAGCCGCTTTTCTCCCAGTGTGATCGAAGGCAATCTGGGAAAGATGGCCGCCCCTCCCGCACGCGCCGAGCAAGCGGACCCCGATGCGGGAAGGCCGGTCTCCATCCCGGTAATGGGACGGATCGCTGCCGGTACGCCGATCGAGGCGATCCAGAACCACTCGCACACTGTGATGGTGCCGCCGGAGATGCTGGGTGGCGGTGAGCATTATGCGCTTGAGGTGCGCGGCGATTCCATGATCGAGGCCGGCATTCTCGACGGCGATACGGTGCTCATCCACAAGCAGGACACCGCCAGCAACGGCGAAATCGTCGTGGCGCTGGTGGATGAAGAAGAGGCGACGCTGAAGCGCCTGCGCCGAAAGGGCAATTCGGTTGCCTTGGAAGCCGCCAACCCCGCATACGAGACCCGCATCTTCGGCCCGGATCGAGTCAAGGTGCAGGGTCGGTTGGTTGGGCTCCTGCGCAGGTACTGAGTGCAAGGGTCTCCTGGGAAACGGCCAACGCCTCTTCGGTAAGGCGGAAAGAGGCCGCGCATGAAGACGAGGTCAGGCTTTTGTCTCTTGGATACACAGCTGGGAACGGCCGGTCTGGCTTTTTCGGCGCGTGGCATTCGACTTGTTTGTTTGCCGGATACCGGAAAGCAACGGCTCGTCGGCCGAATGCAAAGGCTCACAGGCGCGGATGAACCGACACGGCCGGGCGGTAACGTCGCCGCCGCCGTCGATTTGCTCGAACGCTATTTCGACGGCGAGAAAATTGATTTCACTGGCATTGAGCTGGATCTGGAGGGGGTGCCGCCCGCCTATCTTCCCATCTATGCCGAAGCGCGTAAGCTCAACTGGGGTGAACTGACGACTTACGGCGTTCTGGCCAGAATGCTCGGCATGCCTGGCGGAGCACGACTGATCGGGCAGGCCATGGGAGCCAACCCGTGCCCTGTGATCATCCCCTGCCATCGCGTCGTTGCTGCCTCGGGAAAGATCGGAGGCTTTTCCGCCCCCGGCGGCAGCCGCACCAAGCAGAGATTGCTGGAGATGGAGCGGGCGCGGCTGCGCGATCCCAACGGGCAGATGGCGCTCGATCTCTGATTTGGCCGCCGCGCATTAATCCGGTGTGCCACTGCCGCTCGAGACGCAAAAGGGCGCCGAAGCGCCCTTTTCTGTTTTCTTATCTCACCCCCTACCCCGCCAGCGCACCCTGCGCGGCAGCGCCACGCTCCAGCAGCAGCCGGTTGTAAGCGTTGAGATAGGCGCGGGCCGAAGCAACCAGCGTGTCCGGTTCGGCGGCGGTGCCAGAGACGATGCGATTGTTCATCTCGAGGCGCACATGGGTATTCGCCTGCGCGTCGGTACCGCCCGTCACGCCGTCCACGGCATAAAGGACCAGGTGCGGCTCCTTGCCGACAGCCTGCTTGATCGCGCCGAAAATGGCGTCAACGGAGCCGACGCCCTCATAGGTGACGGACTTCCGCTCCCCGTCGATGGTGATGGTCAAATCGCAGCGATGCACGCCGCCGGTCTTTGAGACCACTTCCATATCGACGAGCTTGATGCGGTCGGCGGCCGAGCCGAGTTCGTCATCGACCAGCGCCATGATGTCCTCGTCATAGACGTGCTTCTTGCGGTCGGCGAGGTCCTTGAAGCGCTGGAACGTCTCCTGGAACTGGTTGTCGCCCAAGGCATAGCCGAGCTCTTCCAGCTTCTTCTTGAAGGCATGACGGCCCGAATGCTTGCCCATGACCAGCGACGTGGATTTGATGCCGACACTTTCCGGCGTCATGATCTCGTAGGTCTGGGCATTCTTGAGCATGCCATCCTGATGGATGCCGCTTTCATGCGCGAAGGCGTTCTTGCCCACGATCGCCTTGTTGTACTGCACCGGGAAATTGGCCGCCGCCGAGACGATCTTGCTCGCGCGCGAAAGCTGCGTCGTCTCGATGCCAGTATGATAGGGCATGACATCAGCCCGGGTGCGGATCGCCATGACGATTTCTTCAAGCGCGGCATTGCCCGCGCGCTCCCCCAGCCCGTTGATGGTGCATTCGACCTGCCTGGCCCCTGCGCGCACGCCCGCCAGCGAATTGGCCACAGCCAATCCCAGATCGTTGTGGCAATGGGTTGAAAAGATCACCTTGTCCGCATCCGGCACCTTTTCGATCAGATCGTGGACGAGCTGGTAATAATCTTCCGGTGTGGAATAGCCAACCGTGTCGGGGATGTTGATCGTCGTCGCTCCGGCGCGGATGGCCGCTTCGGTGCAGCGGGCAAGGAAGTCTAGCGGCGTGCGGGTGGCGTCCATGCCCGACCACTCGACGTCTTCGACAAGGTTGCGGGCCTGGGTCACCGTCTTGGTGACGATCTCGAGCACCTCCTCCTCGGTCTTTTTCATCTGATGCGCCAGATGGATCGGGGAGGTGGAAACGAAGGTGTGGATGCGGCCGCGCCTGGCATGTCTGACGGCTTCGCCGGCCCGGTCGATATCCGCCGGAATGGCGCGCGCCAGACCCGCGATCACGGCATTGTCAGCGCGGCGGGCGATTTCGGCCACGGCCTCGAAATCGCCATTGGAGGCGATCGGAAATCCCGCCTCGATGATGTCGACGCCCATATCGTCGAGGATTTCGGCAACCTGGAGCTTTTCTTCCAGCGTCATGGTAGCGCCGGGAGACTGCTCGCCGTCGCGCAAAGTGGTGTCGAAAATATAGACGCGATCTGTGTTCTGCTCGCTCTGGGGTTCGGTCTTGGTCATTGCTCTGGTCCTGGTCACACGGCTCGCGCGGCGTCACGAATGTTAGACGAAGCGACGCGGCCGGACAAATATTCGTTCGGCTTAAGTCGTATCCCCCAAACACCCGCTCGATCGGAGCCGCCGGTGCCTAGGGGCCGATAAGGAGGAGACCAAGAAGAGTGAGGAGCAATAGCGCGGAATAGCCGACCCAGAAGCGCACCGCGTCCTCAAAGGCACGCGCCTTTGAAAAGGCTGGATATTTTGGCTGCTGGTCGGTGGTCATGATAGAGTCCGCTAAGCAGGTGGCTGCTGCTAAACGCCACATATGCCCAAAAGTTTCGGATTCGGCAAGTCCGGCCGACCGGGTTTCCCTGACTTATCGGCTGCTGCAACTAACTTCAGCTACGCAACTGGTGATAATACGCCAACAAGCCTTCGGTCGAGGCATCGTGCCGATCGCCCCCCGTCTCGCCCTGCACAGCCGGCAACAGCGCCTTGGCCAGCTGCTTGCCCAGTTCCACGCCCCACTGGTCGAAGGAATTGATGTTCCAGATCGTGCCCTGCACGAACACCTTGTGCTCGTAGAGCGCGATGAGCTGCCCGAGCGTCGCCGGGTCGAGCTTGCGGTAAAGCAGCGTGTTGGACGGCCGGTTGCCCGGAAACACCTTGTGCGGCGCCAGGGCCTTGATCGGCCTTTTCGTCCATGCCCGAGGCCTTGAGCTCGGCCACCACCTCTTCCTGGGTCTTGCCGAGCATCAGCGCTTCGGACTGCGCAAAACAGTTGGCGACCAGCTTGGCGTGGTGCGGCGGCATGTCTTCCTGCGGGTTGGCCGCGAGAAGGAAATCGCAGGGAATGACCGAGGTGCCCTGGTGGATAAGCTGATAGAAGGCGTGCTGGCCATTGGTGCCCGGCTCGCCCCAGACCACCGGCCCGGTGTTCCAGGCGACCGGATTGCCCTTCAGCGTCACGCTACTTGCCGTTCGATTCCATGTCCTGCTGCTGCAGATAGGCGGCAAAGCGGGAAAGCCGCTGGTCATAGGGCAGAATGGCGTGGGTCGCAAAGCCCCAGACATTGCGGTACCACACGCCCAAGCAGGCCCATGATCACCGGCAGGTTCTCTTCCAGCGGCGCGGTGCGGAAATGGTCGTCCATGGCGCCGGCGCCCTTCAGGAACGAGCGAGAAATTCTCGAAGCCGATCGGCCAGCGCGACCGGCAGGCCGATGGCCGACCAGACCGAATAGCGCCCGCCGACCCAGTCCCAGAAACCGAAAATGCGGTCCTGGCGGATGCCGAAGGCGTCGCAGGCTTCGAGATTGGTGGAGACGGCGGCGAAATGATCGTTCACCGCCTGCTCGCCTAGCGTGTCGGCCAGCCATTTGCGCGCCGAATGCGGCGTTGGTCATGGTCTCGTCGGTGGTGAAGGTCTTCGAGGCGATGATGAACAGCGTCGCTTGCCGGATCGAGCCCGTAGAGCGTGTCGTTAATATGCGCGCCATCGACATTGGAGACGTAATGCGCGCGCAGATCGGGCCGGGTATAGGGCGCGAGCGCCAGCGTCACCATGGCCGGGCCGAGATCGGAGCCGCCAATGCCGATATTGACGACGTCGGTGAACTGCTCGCCGGTGGCGCCGCGGATTTCGCCATTGCGCACCTGGTCGGTGAACTGGCGCGATATGCGTCCAGCACCTCGCGCACACCGGGCATCACGTCTTCGCCGTCGACCATGACCGGCTGGTCGCCGCCGTAGCGCAGCGCCATGTGCATCACGGCCCTGTCCTCGGTGACGTTGATCGGCTCGCCCGCCCACATGCTTGTCGCGCCGCTCCTCGACGCCGGCCGCGCGCGCCAGATCGAACAGCGCCGTCATCGCCTCCTCGTCGATGCGGTTCTTGGAATAATCGAGCAGAATGTCGCCGCACATGGCCGAGAATTTGCGGAACCGGCCGCGGTCCTCGGCGAACAGTTCGCGCATATGTGTCTTGGCGAGGCGCTTCTTGTGCTTTTCGAGCGCGGCGAACGCGTCTTTACGCTTGGACATTTTGGAGAACTCCTGAAGCTCAGGCATGAGGTGCAAGGTCGCCCTGTTGCCAGGCAGCCCGCGTCTGATGCTGCGAATTCCTCGAACGTGCCGGCCGCGATTGCCGCACGCGCGCCAGCCGTCAGCTCTTGATAGTAGCTGAGATTGATCTGGGAAAGGATCATCGCGCCCAAAATCTCTTCGGTCCGCACCAGATGGTGCAGATAGGCGCGCGAAAAGCGGCGGCAATTGGGATTGGGCGAGGCCTCGTCGAGCGGACGCGGATCGTCCTTGTGCCGCGCATTCTTGAGATTGATCACGCCCATGCGCGTATAGGCGTGGCCGTGCCGGCCCGCGCGGGTGGGATGCACGCAATCGAACATGTCGACGCCCGCGCTCGATGCCGCCAAGAATATCGTCGGGCTTGCCGACGCCCATCAGATAGTGCGGCTTGTCCGCCGGCAATTGGGGGATCAGTTCGTCAAGCACGCGGAACATCACCTCCTGCGGCTCGCCGACTGCAAGCCCGCCGATCGAATAGCCATCAAAGCCGATACTCGCCAGCCCTGCCGCCGATTGCGCCCGCAAATCGGCGTCGTCGCCGCCCTGCACGATGCCGAACAGCGCCCGCTCCGGCTGATTGCCGAACGCAGCCTTGGAGCGCTCGGCCCAGCGCAGCGACAGCTCCATGGCGCGTTCCATTTCTGGCTTTGCCGCCGGCAGCGAAATGCACTCGTCGAGCTGCATGATGATGTCGCTGTCGAGCAGCGTCTGGATCTCGATGGAGCGCTCCGGCGTCAGCTCATACGCCGACCCGTCGATATGGGAGCGGAAGGTCACGCCCTGCTCTGTCAGCTTCCTGAGCTTGGCCAGCGACATGACCTGAAAGCCGCCGCTGTCGGTCAGGATCGGGTGCGGCCAGTCCATGAAGCGTGTGCAGCCCGCCAAGCTTTGCCACGCGCTCGGCGCCGGGCCTCAGCATCAGATGATAGGTGTTGCCCAAAAGGATATCCGCGCCGGTCTCGCGCACCTGCTCGGGATACATGGCCTTGACGGTGGCTGCCGTCCCCACCGGCATGAAGGCCGGCGTGTGGATCTCGCCGCGCACAGTGTCGATCACGCCGCGGCGGGCGCGCTTGTCCGTGTCGAGCAGGGTGAAGGAAAACGGCATCACTTCGGCTCCCGCCGGAACAGCAGGCTGGCATCGCCATAGGAGTAGAACCGGTATTTCTCGGCAATCGCATGGGCATAGGCCGCGTGCATGGTTTCAAGCCCGGAAAAGGCAGAGACGAGCATGAACAGCGTCGAGCGCGGCAGATGGAAATTGGTCATCAGCACATCGACAGCCCGGAAATCAAAGCCGGGCGTAATGAAAATGTCGGTGTCGCCGGAAAAGGCTCGCACCTCCCCGGTTTCCCTTGCCGCGCTTTCCAGCAGCCGCAGACTCGTCGTGCCGACAGCGACCACGCGTTTGCCGCTCGCCTTCACCGAGCGAATACGGTCAGCCACTTCTGTGCTGATGACGCCCCATTCGGCGTGCATTTTGTGGGCCTCGGTCGTCTCCGCCTTCACCGGCAGAAAAGTGCCTGCCCCCACATGCAGGGTCACCTCTGCGATTCCCACGCCCCGCTCGCGCAGCGCCTTCAGCAGGCTCTCCGTGAAATGAAGACCTGCCGTGGGCGCGGCCACAGCGCCGTCATGAGCGGCATAGATGGTCTGATAGTCGGTGCGGTCGCGCTCCTCGAATGCGCGCTTCGCCCCGATATATGGCGGCAGGGGCATGGCCCCGAAGGATTTGATAGCCTCGTCCAGAATGGCGCCGCTGAGATCGAAGGCCAGTGTCACCTCGCCGCCCTCGCCTACGGCCTCCACGCCGGCTTCCAGCGTCGTCAGCGCGCAGGCATTGTCGGTCTCGTTGCCGAAGATCAGCCGGTCACCGGGCTTCAAGCGTTTCGCTGGACGCGCGAAAGCCGCCCAGCGAGACGGATCGTGCCGCTTGTGCAGATTGAATGACACATGGGCCCGGTTCTCGCCGCGAACGCGTACGCCCTGCAATTCGGCTGGAATGACCCGCGTATCGTTGACGACCAGAAGGTCGCCCGGCTGCAGTATCTCCACCAGGTCCGTGACGCGCCGATCGCGCAGCTGGCCTTCGCCACCGACCACCAGCATGCGCGCACTGTCACGCGGCTCGGCCGGGTGCAGCGCAATCCGCTCGGAGGGCAGCTCAAAGTCGAAATCGTCGACGCGCATTCTCTTCTTTTTTCTAAAGCGCTGCCAGGAAAAGGGGGAACGGTTTTCCGGTCCGGAAGCGCGACAAAACAATGAGATGGAGCCGGTGTGACATGAACGGCTCTAGAGAAACCGGATCATCAGGGCGCCGCCAACCAGAAGCAACGCGCCCAACAGGCGGCCCGGAGAGAATTCCCTGACCTCCATGCCCAGAAAGCCGAACCGATCAAGCAGCATGCCCGCAAGAAGCTGACCCGTGATCGCCAGCGCCATCACCGCGGCCGCCCCAATCTGCGGGGTCAGCAGAATGGTAGAGGTGACATAGATCGCCCCGAGCAGCCCGCCCGCGACGAACAGCCAGGGTGCAGGCGCCGACCAGTTGAGGTTCAGCCCCTGGGTCCTGACCATAATCACACCGACCAGGACCAGGGCGGCCAGCCCCGCGGCAAAGGAGATTGCGGCGGCGGCCACCGGAAGGCCCAGCCCGCGCCCCAGCGCAGCATTGATCGGCGCCTGCACGGCAATGCAGGCGCCCGAGAAAATGCCCAAGAGGGTCCAGAGATAAAGGCCCATGTCCGTCAGGCCCCCGCGCATAAGATCATGCCGCGTCGGCGGCCACCTTCATGGAAACGATCTTGTCCGGGTCGCGCACGGGTTCGCCGCGCTTGAGCTGATCGACATTGTCCATGCCGTCGATCACCTGCCCCCAGACCGTATACTGCTTGTTCAGGAAGGGTGCATCGCCAAAGCAGATGAAGAATTGCGAATTGGCCGAATCCGGATTGGCCGTGCGGGCCATGGAGCAGGTGCCGCGCACATGCGGCTCGGCATTGAACTCCTGCTTCAGGTCGGGCTTGTCAGAGCCGCCGGTCCCGGTGCCGTTCGGGCATCCTGCCTGCGCCATGAAGCCATCGATGACACGGTGGAAGACGATGCCGTCATAGAACCCGTCACGCGCCAGTTCCTTGATGCGCTCCACATGCCTGGGCGCAAGGTCAGGGCGCAGTTCGATCACCACGTCACCCTTGGTGGTTTCCATCAAAATGGTGTTTTCGGGGTCTTTGATGTCAGCCATCAAATGTCCTTTCAGTGCGAATTCGAAGCCGGCGAGGCGTTGTTGCTCTCGTCAGCGAGTTTGAAGGAGATGATCTTGTCGGGGTCTTCAACCATGCCGTTGGCGGCCGGGTCACCCTTTTTGATCTGGTCGACATATTCCATGCCCGAGACGACCTTGCCGACGACCGTATATTGCCCGTTCAGGTGCGGCGCATCCTGATAGACGATGAAGAACTGGGAGTTGGCCGAATTGGGATCGGCCGTTCGCGCCATGCCCACGGTGCCGCGCACGAAGGGTTCGTCGGAGAATTCGGCCGGAATGTTGGGCAGATCGGAACCGCCGGACCCCGTGCCGGTGGGATCGCCCGTTTGCGCCATGAAGCCGTCGATCACGCGGTGGAACACCAGCCCGTCATAAAAGCCCTGCTCGATCAGCGTCTTGATCTGCTTGACGTGCTTGGGCGCCAGATCGGGCCGGAGCTCGATCTTCACCGGTCCGTCCTTGAGCTGCATGATGGCGTAGACAGGCTCGGTCGATGCCTTCTCCTGCGCCACGGCAGGCGTCTGCAGATTGTTGTAGACCAGTGCCCCTGCGAAAACGCAGACGAAAAGGAGGGCCAGAATGCCGATGGCGCGTTCGGCGAACGATTTGGATTGGGTCATTGCTCGGTCAGTGCCTTGAGAACTATGGAGGGAACGAAGGCGGAGACGTCGCCGCCCATTTCCGCGATCTGGCGCACGAGAGTGGCCGAGATATGGCGGACGCTGGGACCGGAGGGCACGAACACCGTCTGCAGATCCGGCGCCATCTGGGCGTTCATGCCCACCATCTGCATCTCGTAATTGTAGTCGGTGGTGTCCCTGAGCCCGCGAATGATCAGCTTGGCGCCAAAATGGCGGGCCGCCGCCACCATCAGCCCCTCGAACTCGACGATCTCGATCTCGGTTTCTGTCCGCTTTTCGATCGGTGCACAGGTCTGCTTGAGCAGCGCTATACGCTGCTCGGCCGGCAGCAGCGGCTTTTTCTTGATATTGACGCCGACGCCGACCACCAGCTTGCTCGCCAGCCGGCAGGCGCGCTCGATGACATCCAGGTGACCATTGGTCACCGGGTCGAAGGAACCAGGATAAAAGCCGACCTGCCTGCTCATGGGCGCAGGTTGTGTCACGCCTTGCCGCAGGAGGCAAGCACCCAGGCCTCAGCACATAATTGCAGGGGAGATGACTGGTGCGGTCGAGAAGACTCGAACTTCCACGGGTTGCCCCACAGCGACCTCAACGCTGCGCGTCTACCAATTCCGCCACGACCGCACTGCCATGGAAAGGCTCCGCCGTTGCGAAGCGGGCTAGCCTGTAGCAAATCCGTTTGGGATGCTCAAGCGCTTAAATCAGGCAATCTGCCTGTTGCCGCTCAGGGCCGCCTGAAGATCTTTTCGCTCACATGCACAGTGAGACGGCCGTCATCGACCTTGACCTCGCCCTTTGCGATCAGCCGGTTGTTGGCATATATGCGCATATGGTCGTGCTCGGTCGTATCGAGCTCGATCACGGCGCCGCGCCCCATGCGCAAGAGATGGTGGACGGGCATGACCGTCGCCCCCAGCTCAACCGTAATATCCACCTCGATTTGGTCTATGGTGTTCATACCAACCTATGCTGTCAGATGTGCTTTTGCGCGAAGCAGCAGATTGGCTAAAGCATTGGGTCAGGAAGGTTATTGAAGCGTTAATGGCGAACGAAAACCTCTCCAGCATATGCGGTTCGAAGATGGTCCGCCCGGATGCACAACCTGCGTCCTGGCAGATTTTCGACTGGCTTATGCCCTATGAGCAGACAGTAGGAGCCATGAAGGACCGCGCTGACGCCATTGCGCGCGGCGAGGCTCGCGAAGCCGTTTGGCTGCTCGAACATCCCCCGCTTTACACCGCCGGCACGTCCGCCCGGCCCGAGGATCTGCGACAGCCGGACGCCCTCCCCGTCTTCGCCGCCGGCCGCGGCGGGCAATATACCTATCACGGCCCTGGCCAACGGGTCGCCTATGTGATGCTCGATCTGAGAGAACGCGGGCGTGATATCCGCTGCTTCGTCAATGCCTTGGAGGGTTGGATCATCGACACTCTCGCCGCCTTCAACATCAAGGGCGAGCGCCGGGAGGGGCGGATCGGTGTATGGGTTGCCCGTCCGCATCTTGGGCGCGAGGACAAGATTGCAGCCATCGGCGTGCGCGTTTCCCGCTGGGTGAGCTTCCATGGCATTTCGCTCAATGTCGCGCCCAACCTCAGCCATTATGACGGCATCGTGCCTTGCGGCATCACTGAGCATGGTGTCACCAGTTTCGAGGATCTGGGGCACCTCATCTCCATGCCCGAGGTGGACAGCGCGCTCCGCACGGCGTTCGAAGCGCGGTTCGGACCTGTTGTTGCAGAACGGGCTGAACTGCTGCAGGATCAAACCGCCTAGATTTAGCGTGGCCGACAGGCCTTGCCCCGAATTGCCATGCAAGAAGGAGCCAAGCCATGACCCCCGACGATATCGGACGTGTCGCCAGCCGTTCGCTGTTCCTCAGCCTTGAGCACATCGCCGCGCCGCGGCTGATCAAGTTCTTTTACGTGCTCGGCCTGGCCGCCATCGCCCTTTGGGCCATAAGCCACTTCTTTTACGCCTTCGCGTTCGGCTTTGCGGAAGGCCTCTGGGGTATCATCGAGATCCTCGTTTTCGGCCTTTTGATGATCACCGGCCTGCGCATCGTGTGCGAGGCGGGAATCGTCTTCTTCAAGGCGCATGAACCGGCTTCCAGCGGCAGGCAGGCTGCAAGTGGCCACGCCTCCCTGATGGACGAAGTGCGCGGCGCGATAGAAGATCTGGCCGGCGAAGACGACGACTACGACCCGCCGGAGCCGCGGCGGTCGTCTGGCCCCGTCCGCGCAGCCCCGGCGCGCACCTCGGGCGACACGACGGCAACTGTCTCCGCGCCCTTGAAAGGGGGCGTCTCGGCATCCGCCGATCCTGCCGTCGAAACCTCGCCGGCCAAATCCGGCGCGGCTTCCAAAGGTGGCGGCCGCAAAGCGCAAGCCTGCGCGGCGCACCGCCAAGCGCACGCCCCCTGCAGCCAAGGCTTCGAACAGCACCAAAAGCCTGACTTCGGGCATATCGGCTATGCGTCGAAAACATTGACCTTTGCGCGCTTTGCGCTATGAGAGCGGCTTCTCCAACGCAGATTGGCCGTATTGCGGTGTCAGCCTCCCCTCAGCCTTTAAGGGCGGCGCCGGCTTTGGCCACAGGGAATTGCTCATGGCCGCAGCGCCAAAAATCGGTCTTGTCAGTCTCGGCTGCCCCAAGGCGCTGGTCGACAGCGAACGCATCCTGACCACCCTCAGGGCGCAAGGCTACAGCTTCTCGCCGTCCTATGACGGCGCCGACGTCGTCATCGTCAACACCTGCGGCTTTCTCGACAGCGCCAAGGCGGAAAGCCTCGAGGCCATCGGCGAAGCGCTTGGCGCGAATGGCAAGGTCATCGTCACCGGGTGCCTGGGCACCGAGGAAGCGCTGATCCGCGAAACGCATCCCAACGTTCTCGCCGTCACCGGCCCGCATCAGTATGAAGCGGTCGTCGAGGCCGTGCATGGCGTTTTGCCGCCGGTGCATGACCCCAAGCTCGATCTGGTGCCGCCGCAGGGCCTGCACCTCACCCCGCGCCACTACGCCTATCTGAAGATTTCCGAGGGCTGCAACAATCGCTGCTCCTTCTGCATCATCCCCTCGATCCGCGGCGATCTCGTCTCGCGGCCCGTCGCCAGCGTGCTTTACGAGGCCGAGCGGCTGGTCAAATCCGGCACCAAGGAGATCATGGTCATCTCCCAGGACACCAGCGCCTATGGCGTCGATCTCAAATACAAGGAATCCAAATTCCACGGCCGCGATGTGCCGGCGCGTTTCCTCGATCTGGCTCGAGGAACTGGGCGAGCTCGATGCCTGGATTCGCCTGCACTATGTCTACCCCTACCCGCATGTCGACCACGTCATTCCCCTGATGGCGGAGGGCAAGGTGCTGCCCTATCTCGACATTCCCTTCCAGCACGCCTCCCCGACCGTGCTCAAGGCCATGCGCCGTCCGGCCAATCAGGAAAAGACAGCCGACCGCATCAAATCCTGGCGCAAGATCTGCCCCGACCTTGCCGTCCGCTCGACCTTCATCGTCGGCTTTCCCGGCGAGACTGACGAAGATTTCGAGATGCTGCTCGACTGGGTGCGAGGAGACCGAGATCGACCGCGCCGGCGGCTTCGAATACGAGCCGGTTTCCGGCGCCAAGGCCAATGAGCTAGACGGCGTCGTGCCGGACGAGGTCAAGCGCGAGCGCTATGAACGTCTGATGCTGGCGCCTGCAAGAGGTTTCAGCGCCAAGCGCCTCGCCTCCCGGGTCGGCCGCACCATCGACGTCGTTGGTCGACGATGTGAGTCCCGGAAGAAAACCGCGCCATTGCCCGCTCGCAATGGGATGCGCCGGAAATCGACGGCACCGTGGTCATCGACGATGCCGACGGGATCAAGCCCGGCGACATGGTCAGCGTGCGCGTGGTCGAATCCGACGAATACGATCTCTACGCCGTGCCGCGCGGACAAGGTGCAGTGACAGCCCACCACGTCGCTATCGACCTACCGCTGGCCAATGGCGAAATCCTCCGCCTCGGCCGGCATGCCTGCGTCATGGGCATACTCAATGTTACCCCCGACAGCTTTTCCGATGGCGGCGACCACATTGCTGTCGAGACCGCGCTGAGCGCTGCGCGCCAGATGGTGGCAGAAGGCGCTCAAATCATCGATATCGGTGGGGAAAGCACCCGCCCCGGTCACGAAGAGGTCGGCGTTCAGGCAAGAGCTCGACCGCGTGATGCCGGTGCTGGGAGGTCTGGCGCAAAACCCTACAGGCGCCCTCATCTCCATCGACACGCGCAAGCCGCTCGTCGCCGCATCAGGCGCTGGAGATGGGCGCCGATATCGTCAACGATGTCATGGGCTTGCAGGGCGAGCCGGAAATGGCCGATGTAGCCGCCGCCTTCGACGCGCCGGTCATCGCCATGCACTGGGACACCGAACGCGACCGGGAAAAGGACGTGTTGGGAGAGATCAAACGCTTCTTTTCCCGCACCATCGAGGTTGCCGAAAAAGCCGGCATCGCCCGCGAAAAGCTGATCCTCGATCCAGGCTTCGGCTTTGCAAAAGATCTGGCCGAAAACTATGAAATTCTGCGACGACTCCATGAACTTTCAGAGCTCGGCTTCCCGCTGCTGGTCGGCACCTCGCGCAAGCGCATGATCGGCCACATCCTCAACAATGATCCAAAGGAACGCGGGGCGGGGACGATCGCGACCACCGTGCTCGGTTACATGGCCGGCGCGCATATTTTCCGCGTCCATGACGTCCGGCCCAATCGCGATGCGCTAAACATTGCCGAGGCGACGCTGTACGGACCGACCGCAAAAGAGCCAACCGCATGACCGAAGACCGCATCATTCTCGAAAATCTCGGCTTTTACGGCTATCACGGCGTCATGCTGGAGGAGAACAAGCTCGGCCAGCGCTTTTTCATCGACGTCGAATGCGGCATGCGACCTCGAACCCGCAGGCCACAGCGACGATGTCGAAGAAACCGTATCCTATGCCCTGATTTACGACCTCATCAAGGAAGCGGTCGAGGACACGCGCTACAAGCTGATCGAAGCCTTGGCCCAGCACATCGTCGACCGGCTTTTTGCCGAGTGCGCCGCCCTTCGAATGGATTCGCCTCCGCATCCGCAAGCCGGAAGCGCCCATCCCGCAGGTCTCCGGCTCCTTTGCCATCGAAATCTTCCGCGAGCGCCCCTGACCATGACGATCGCCTGTCTCGGCCTCGGCGCCAATATCGGCGACCCGGAAGCGCAGATTGCGCGAGGCACTTGAGCACCTTGAAGCCACGCCGGGCATCGCCGTCACCAAGCAATCAGCGATGATCGTCACCAAACCCTGGGGCAAGACGGACCAGCCCGATTTTCACAACATGGTCGTCGAGATCGAAACCGATCTTGTCACCAGAAGCCCTGCTCGATGCGTGTCTCGGCATCGAAGCCGATCTCGGGCGCGTCCGACGGGAGAAATGGGGGCCGCGGCTGATCGACATCGACATCATGGCCTATGAGCGCCAGGTCAGCAGAAGCGAGCGGCTGACCCTGCCCCACCCTTTCGCGCATGAGCGCGATTTCGTGCTCGATCCCTTGCGCGAAATCGCGCCGGACACGGCGAACTGGATCGTCGAGCAGGCCAGCGGGCGCTAATTCGCCCTCGCTCAAATCGAAGACCCTGAGCGCAGCGTCATATTCGATCCGCCGCTTGCTGCGGCGCTTCACTCGCCTCAGGATCCTCGCCCCAAAGCCGCATATTGTGATCCTCATCCACATGCGCCGCTGTCCAGGCCGTTTCGCGCTCCACCAGCCCATGTCTCAGCGCGATGGCCAGAAGGCCGGAACCGGTCAGCCCGGTGATCGAGGTCAGCGCCGTCAGCGACAGCAGCCCAAGCCCATCAAGGGCGGTGCCGAGCTTGTCGATCGTCTCGGCCGGCTGTTCCTCGAACATGATGCCGACCGTCGGGCGGAATTGACGCCGAAATGCCGCGCCAGCGCCACCAGCGCCGCATCCCATTGCTCTTCCTGCTCCGCGACCAGCTCGTGCGGCGTATCGGCGCGATAAAGCAGCAGATCGGTAGCTGGCATATTTCAGGATTTCCTCGCCGCAGCGGGCCCATCGCCTCCTGCCCGCCCTCGAGCGCGGAATTGACCAGCCGCACCATGGGCATGGTCTCGGCATTGATCTCCTTGCCCTGCGCGGCCCATTCGGCGGCCAGCGATTCTGCCAGCGTCAGCGTCGGCACCACCACCGGCACCTTGTCGCCCGGCGTGCGGGTATGCCGCCCATCGAGCGTCACCGCATAGCCGCCCTCGACCGGCGCCGTCCCCGTCTCCTTGTAGAAGCGCTTGGGCAGTTCCGGCTTGAGCAATTGCTGGTGCCGCCCATAGCCATGGTCCTGGTGCTTGTGGGCGTCTTCGAGAAAATCACGCATCGATGCGTCCCATGATCGTTTCTATGGCGTCGGCCAGCTCGGCATAGTCGTGAATGATCATGTCGGCGCCGGCTGCCGTCAAATCCTCATGCGGATGGTAGCCCCAGGATACGCCGAGAGCGTGGCAGCCCGCTGCCTTCGCCATTTCCATGTCGAAACTGGTGTCGCCGATCATCACGTGTTTCCTGCGGCTCGGCACCGGTCTCGGCCATGGCGCGCTGCAGCATGCCGGGATGCGGCTTGGAGGGGTTGTGATCGGGCGTTTGCAGGGTGATGAAATGTTCAGTGAAGCCGTGCAGCCTCAGCACGCGCTGAACGCCCCGCAGCGCCTTGCCGGTCGCAATGCCCAGAACCGTTTCCGGATGCGCGGCGAGCGTCCAGCACTGCCTCACGCGCGCCGGGATAAAGCGCCTCATGGGTGGCACCGTCCGCGACCGAGCCGTGATAAAGACTGCGATAGCGCGCCACCAGCGCGTCCAGCACCGGTCCCTTCGTGCCGCTCAACCGGCCCAGCGCTTCCGGCAGCGACAGGCCGATCACCGTGCGCCCCATCGCCGGTGTTGGCGGCTCCAGCCCTTCGGCGACGAAGGCCGCCGTCATGGTTGCGGTGATGAAGGCATGCGAGTCGATCAGCGTGCCGTCGATGTCGAAGACGATCAGCCGCATCAGTCCTGCTCCGGATCACTGTCCTGGGCGTCATAGCGCGCTGGCATCGAATCCGAGAACATCGAAGGTGTGCGCCATATGGTCGGGCAGCGGCGCTGAGATATCCAGCCGCTTGCCGCCCTTCAGGGGTATCGCCAGCCGCCGTGCATGCAGGTGCAGGCCCTTGCCCAGCTCTTCCGGACGTTCCCAATTCCAGTCGGCGAGATTGAAATAGCGCGGATCGTCCAGGATCGGCGTGCCCATCTGCATCATGTGCACGCGCAATTGATGCGTGCGGCCGGTCACCGGCTTCAGTGTCACCCAGGCGAATTGGCCGCCGGCCTGATCGGTCACCGAATAATAGCTGATCGAGTGCTGAGCGCCTTCGCTGCCCTTGTCGACGATCACCATCTGCTCGCCATCGCGTGGTCGCCTGCTTGCCCAGAAAGCACGAGATTCGACCCTGACGCGGCTGCGGCACGCCGACCGTGACCGCCCAATAGATCTTGCGGGCCGAGCGCGAGCGGAAAACCTCGCCGAAATGGCTTGCCGCCGCGCGGGTCTTGGCGACCAGCAGGCAGCCCGAGGTGTCGCGGTCGAGCCGATGCACCAGTCGCGGCGCCTCGCCCTTCTTGTTGGGCAGGATCTTCAGCATGCCGTCGATATGCCGCTTGGTGCCGCGAGCCGCCCTGCACGGCGAGCCCGTGCGGCTTGTTGAAGACGTAGATGTCGTCATCCTCGTAAAGGATGAGATCGCGCAGGAAGGCCGCGTCCTTCTCGTTGATGCGCGGGCCTTCGGGCTTGGCGGGAGCCGGCGCCGAGGGGCGGCACGCGCACCAATTGCCCCGCCTCGAGCCGTGTATTGGTCTGCGCCCTGCCCTTGTCGACGCGCACCTGTCCCGTACGGATCAGCTTTTGCAGACGCCCGAACGGCACGTCTGGATAATTGACCGCAAACCAGCGATCGAGCCGCATGCCGTCTTCGTCCTTGGCCACCGCCCGCTGTTGAACGCCGCTCATTTCGCCACTCCCAGCCGCATCAGCCACAGTGCTGCGAACAGCGCCAATATGCCGGCCAGTACCGAGATCAGGACATAGCCGAGCGCCTGACCCCACATGCCGCGTTCGATCAACGTCATCACGTCCAGCGAAAAAGAGGAGAAGGTCGTGAACCCGCCCAGCATGCCAACCGCCAGAAACAGCCGCAATTCGTTCTGCCCGGCCGGCGTGGTGCGCGCCAGCAAGCCGATCAGCAGTCCCATGAGCAGCGACCCCAATACGTTGACGCTCATCGTCGCCAGCGGAAACCGGCTATGCCAGAAATGCCCCAGCAAAACGCCGACGCCGTAGCGGCCCATGGCGCCGATGCCGCCGCCCAATCCTACCAATAAAAATGCCTGCATATGCCTTCCGGTTCGGCTCAGTCGCCTTTGCCGGCCTTTTGCGCCCTCAAACGGGAGAAATAATCGAGGCGCTTTTGTAGCTCGCGTTCAAAGCCGCGTTCAACCGGATGATAGAAAGACTGTCGCCCGATTTTCTCCGGGAAATATTCCTGACCCGAAAAAGCTTCCGGGGTGTCGTGGTCATAAATATAGCCTTCACCATAGCCCTGCTCGCCCATCATCTTGGTCGGGGCGTTGAAAATGACCTTGGGCGGCATGGGCGACCCGGTGGATTTGGCAAGGCTCATCGCGCCCTTATAGGCGGTATAGACGGCGTTCGATTTGGGCGCCAGGGCCAGATAGACCACGGTTTGCGCCAGCGCCAGTTCGCCCTCGGGCGATCCGAGCATGTGATAGGCGTCGCGCGCCGCCACCGCCTGCGGCAGCGCCTGCGGATCAGCCAAGCCGATATCCTCCACCGCCATCCGGATCAGCCGGCGCGCCAGAAACATCGGGTCTTCACCGCCATCGAGCATGCGCGCGAAATAATAGAGCGCTGCGTCGGGGTCCGATCCGCGCACCGTCTTGTGCAGAGCCGAGATGAGGTTGTAGTGGCCCTCTTGCGCCTTGTCGTAGATCGGCGCCCGCCGCTGCACCAGCGCCTGCAATTGCTGCTGGTCGAAAATGTCTTCCGGCCCGGCCGCCGCCATGACTTCTTCGATCAGGCCCAGCAGCGCGCGACCGTCGCCATCGGCCAGAGCGATCAGCGTTGCCCGCGCGCCCTCGTCGAGGGGCAGTTTACGATCCAGTTCCGCCTCTGCACGCTCGGCCAGCTTTTCGAGATCATCGGCACTTAGGAGCTCGAAGACGCAGCACCTGCGCCCGGCTGAGCAGCGCCGCATTGAGTTCGAAAGACGGGTTTTCCGTCGTCGCGCCCACCAGCACCACCGTGCCGTCTTCCATGACGGGCAGAAAACTGTCCTGCTGTGCGCGGTTGAAACGATGGATCTCGTCGACGAACAGCAAGGTGCGCTTGCCGGCCCGGCGCTCGAAGCGTGCCCGCTCGAACACCTTCTTGAGGTCGGCGACACCGGAAAAGATCGCCGAGATCTGCTCGAAGCGGTAGTCGGCGACATTGGCCAGGAGCCGCGCAACCGTGGTCTTGCCGGTGCCCGGCGGCCCCCAGAGGATCAGCGAGCCGAGCCGGCCCGTGGCAATCATGCGCCTGAGCGCCCCCTCCTTGCCCAGAAGATGCGCCTGCCCGATCACCTCGTCGAGAGACCGCGGCCGCAAGCGGTCAGCCAGAGGACGGTTCGAATCATCCTCCGGCGAGTCCGGGCCGGGGTCGGGCGCAAAGAGGTCGGCCATCCCTATCCGCCGACATAGGAGCGGATGACGCGGTCGCCACGCTGCAGCACGATCTGCCAGCCCTGCTGGCCAGACTGCGTCATGGTTTGAAGGCTGTTTGCGTCGGTCACGTCCACTCCGTTGAGCGTCTTGATGATGTCGCCCTTGCGAAAGCCCGTCACGGCCGCGCGCGAATTGTCGGCGACATCGGTGATCATCACGCCCTTGGCGTTGAATGCCAGTCCTACGTCCTGGGCAATGGCAGGGGTGAGCGTTGCCACTTTCAGCCCGGCGAAGACAGTATTACCGCTGATCGCAACGGTTTGCGCATGCGCCAGATCGGGCGCGGCCACCAATTGCACCATGGCGTGCTGTTCCTGCCCGTTGCGCAAATAGGTGATGTCGCTTTGCCCACCGACCGTCTTTGTCGCCAGCCGGTAGTCGAGCGCATGTGGATCGGACGACCGCCATGCCGTCGACTGCCGTAATGACATCCCCAGCCTGAAGCCCCGCCTTGGCAGCGGGACTATCGGGTGCAACCTCGCTGATGAGCGCGCCGCGCGGCACGTCCATTTTAAGGCTGTTGGCCAGATCCGCCGTCAGCTCCTGCGGTTTGTGCGCCGAGCCAGGGTCTGACCAGCCCGGTTCCGCTCAGCGCCGCCGTGGCCACGACACGCGCCATGTTGGAGGGAATGGCAAAGCCGATGCCGACCGAACCGCCGGACTGGGTGAAGATCGCCGAATTGATGCCGACAAGCTGCCCCTGCATGTCGATGAGCGCACCGCCGGAATTGCCCGGATTGATGGCGGCATCCGTCTGGATGAAGAAGGAATAATCGGATGTCTCCACGCCCGTACGCGCTAGGGCCGAAACGATGCCGCTGGTGACGGTCTGCCCCACACCGAACGGGTCGCCGATGGCGAGCACCAGATCGCCGACCTGCAGCGAATCCGAATCGCCGATCGGTAGCGCCTTGAAGGTTCGTCCGCCGGCATTTTTCACCTTGAGAACGGCCAGATCGGTCTTGGGATCGTCGAGCGCCAGATCGACGGCATATTCGCGTCCGTCGGACGCGGTGATCTTGATATCGGTTGCGCCGGCAATGACGTGATGATTGGTCAGGATGACGCCCGAGGAATCGATGATCACGCCTGAGCCCAAGGACTGTGATGTGCGCGGGCGGCCCTGAAAGCCGGGGCCGTTGCCGAAGAAGCGCTGGAAGAAGGGATCGTTGGCGAAGGGCGAAGGTGTCGATTGCGTGACTGTGGTCGCATAGACGTTGACCACGCTGGGGGCAGCGTTCTTGACGATCGGGGCATAGCTGAACTCGATTTGTGCCCTGTCCACCGGCACCTGACGCTCCTTCTGGGTCGTCACGGCGGCCATGTCCTTCTTGACCAGGTTGGTATCGACACTGGGTGTGGAAGTTTGCGGTGGCGTCGCGCTTTCCGCGGGAGCCGCGTTGGGCTGTGCCGGAAGCGCCCCGACCTGCTGCGCCTGCTCCAGCTGCGGCACCGTCTGAGGCTGCATCAAGAAGACGGCACCAAGCCCGCCGGCGATCAGCCCTACAATGCCCACCACCAGGGCTATCGCGTAATTGCGCATCTCATTCTCCCGCATCGACTTCCGGCTTCTCGTTCATAAGGGAACCGCTGAGCCGAAAATTGGTTGAAAATTCGACGCCTTTTCTGCTGCGTCTTTTTTGCACGCGTTGAAGCCAAACGCATTGCGATTATCGTACGGACTCGCTATTGCCGCGCACATTTCCCTCATCACCTCAAGGAGCAAAGGCCAATGGCAGCGACTGAGCCCCGGCATTACAAGGACACGGCTGCGCTGATCGCGGAAGTGCATCCCGATTGGCCCTCGTTTCTGTTCTCCGAAGCCCAGCTCCGCAAGAGCGCTAAGACCTTCAATGAGGGGTTTGACGGCCTTGTCACCTATGCGGTCAAGGCGAACCCTTCCGATCACATCATCGCAATACTGGCTGACGAGGGCCTGAAGGCGTTCGATGTCGCCTCGCCCAACGAGATGGCGCTGGTCAAGCGGCTCGCCCCCAATGCCGCGCTGCACTACAACAACCCCATCAAGTCCCGGCGCGAGATCGAGGCGGCCTGGAACACCTATGGCGTCAAATCCTTCGCCATAGACAACATGGCGCAGCTCGAACAGCTCGCCGCAATCGTGCCGCCCTCACCCGATGTCGAGGTAACCATCCGCTTCAAGGCCGGCAAGGCGCGCAAGGCCTATGATTTCGGCACCAAGTTCGGCGTCTCCGAGCCGGGCGCCATCGAGATCGCGGCGATGGTCAAGGCCATGGGCTATTCGGCAAGCCTTTGCTTCCATGTCGGCAGCCAATGCGAAGAAGTCTTCGCCTATGAGCGCCACATCGCTGCGGCCGGCCGGATCGCCCAGCGTTCAGGCATTGAGCTCAAGCGCCTCAATATCGGCGGCGGCTTTCCCGCTTCCTACCCCTCGAGCGGCGCCCCACCCCTGGCCTCCTATTTCGAGACGATCCGCAAGGCGACAAAAAAGACCTTCGGCGACAACCCGCCGCAAATGATCGTCGAACCCGGCCGCGCCATGGTGACGCCCTCCACCTCCATCCTCCTGCGCGTCAAGCATCAGCGTGCGGGCGTTTCCGTCTATCTCAATGACGGCGCCTATGGCTCGTTGATGGAAGTCAAGTTCATGCCCATCCTGCCGCCCATCCGGGTGTGGCGCGAGGCGGAAGTGATCTCGGAGCCGACAAAGCCCTTCACCATTTTCGGGCCGACCTGCGACAGTTATGACGTGCTGCCGCAGATCTTCGAACTCCCCGAATCCATCGAGGAAGACGACTAGATCGAGTTCGGGCTGATGGGCGCTTATTCGCAGGCCTCCACCACCGATTTCAACGGCTTCTCCGACCGGCGGCAGTACTTCGTCGACGAAATCTTGACCTGATCGTGGCCCTGCGCTAGCTCACCGCCCCAAACCCGGCGACGGTGACCGACATGGCCAAGGAAAAAACCATTCCGCCGCTCGAGACCCTCGGGCGGCGGATCTGCGTTTTCGGCCCGTCAAACTCCGGAAAGTCGACCCTCGCCGTCGCCATCGGCCGAAAGCTGGGGATTACGCCGGTGCATCTCGATGCGCTGGCGCATCTGCCGAACACCGCCTTTCAACGCCGCCCCGAGCCGGAGTTCCAGTCCCTCCAGCGGGCCGTTTACGCAAAAGATGAATGGGTGATCGACGGCAATTATTCGGGCCTGCTGGCAGAGCGGCTGGCACGCGCCACCGGCATCATCCTGCTTGCTGACAACCGGTTCAATAATTTCGGCCGCTATCTCAGACGCACCTTTTTCGAACCACATCGTCTCGGACAGCCGGAAGGGGCGATCGAAAGGCTGAACTGGGACATGATCTCCTGGATTCTCTGGCGCTCGCCGCCAAGCCAGGAGCGCTTGCGCCGCAAACTGGTGACAAGTGATCTGCCCAGCGTCACCTGCCACGGCTTGGCCGACCTGAAGCGGATTTACGCGCATTGGAATCTCCAACGCCCATGAAGGCTCAAGCCTTCTCGCCGCTCACTGCGTTTCCCGCTGCCACGATCGCCTCTTGGGCCGGAATGAAACCGTGGCCCATCAGCTTTCGGCTAGCCGCCGTGTCCAGATCGATTCTTTTGCCAATCGTCACGGCAAACTGCTCGGCATCCTTGCTGAACCGGCCGACGATGCGCACGATCCAGTCCGGCAGCAACGGCCGCTGTTTCGCGCCCGCAAGATGCTGCGCGAGAATGTCTGCCATCTCCGGCAGCAACAGATAGGCGGCAGAGGCAATATAGCGGTTGCCAGAGGGGGCATTCTCCGCCACTGCAGCGACGTGCAGATCGGCCACGTCCCGCACATCGACAACGCCGAAGCCGGCGCGTGGAATGGCCGGAACCTTGCCGTTCAACAGCATGCCCACGATCGATAACGAGGTGCCGAAGTGGCCATCCAGTGGCGGACCCAGCACCAGAGACGGATTGACGGAATTCAGATGCAGCCCTCTCGCCTTCGCCACCTCCCACGCCTTGCGTTCGGCTAACGTCTTCGAGCGCGTATAGGCGGTGACGCCGGGGCCATCGAGATCGGTCCAGTCTGAAGCGTCAAAGCGCTCCTTGTCCGGTCGACCATAGAGAACGGCTGCCGCAGACGAGGTCACCACGGCCCGCTTCACGCCCGCATCGGCAGCCATGTTCAGCACCCGCGCCGTCCCTTCGACCGCAGGGCGGATCAGCGCGTCGGCATCCTTGGGTGAGTTGAACGGAAAAGGCGAAGCAGTGTGCAACACCACGTCGGCGCCCTCCATCACATCTGCCCAACCCGCATCGGCGGTCAGATCCGCTTTGGCAAAGCTCAGATCAACGGATTTGGCCTTGCCGGCCTCGAAGGCTGACTTCACTGCCGTCCGCACCTCGTCCTGCTTGTCCAGGCTGCGCAAACTCCCACGTACGCGATAGCCGCTTTCGAGCAACCGCAGGACGACATGCTTGGCGATGAAACCGCTGGCGCCGGTCACCACGGCAAGTGGTTTATTGGCCATCGGGCTCTCCGAGACTGGAACGGTCAGAACCTCAACGCATCAGCCGACGCGCTGGATTTCTGCGCCGAAAAGAAAAACGGCCGCGGAAAGATCCGCAGCCGTTCAAACCCGGTCGTGAGGCTGGTGGCTTATGCCGCCACTTCTTCCTCTTCGTCGCGGGTGAAATCGGCGGTGGGGCCGGAATCCTGCCCCTTGGCCTCCGGATCGCGATCGACGAACTCGATCACGGCCACGGCGGCGTTGTCGCCATAGCGGAAGCCCGCCTTCAGGATGCGGATATAGCCGCCCATGCGGTCCTTGTAGCGCGGGCCCGAGCACCTCGAACAGCTTGGCGACCATGGCCTCGTCGCGCACCTGCGCGATCGCCTGGCGGCGGGCATGCAGATCGCCGCGCTTGCCCAGCGTGATCAGCTTCTCGACGATCGGCCGCAGTTCCTTGGCCTTGGGCAGGGTCGTCACGATCTGCTCGTGCTTGATGAGCGCGGCGGACATGTTGGCGAACATCGCCTTGCGATGGCTCGACGTCCGGTTGAGCTTCCGTCCGGCTTTGCCGTGGCGCATCTCTAACTCTCCTGTCAAACTTCTCGTCGTCTCGAGCGCCGGGATCAATAATGATCTTCGTAGCGCTTGGCGAGGTCGTCGATGTTCTCGGGCGGCCAGTTGGCCACGTCCATGCCAAGATGCAGACCCATCTGGGCCAGCACTTCCTTGATCTCGTTGAGCGACTTGCGCCCGAAGTTCGGGGTGCGGAGCATCTCGGCTTCCGTCTTCTGGATCAGATCGCCGATATAGACGATGTTGTCGTTCTTCAGGCAGTTGGCCGAACGCACCGAAAGCTCGAGCTCGTCCACCTTCTTGAGCAGCGCCGGGTTGAAGGCCAGCTCGGGCACGGCATCCTGCGCCTTTTCCTTGCTGGGCTCTTCGAAGTTGACGAACACCGACAGCTGGTCCTGCAGGATGCGCGCGGCATAGGCCACGGCATCTTCAGGGGTCATGGCGCCATTGGTCTCGACCTGCAGCGTCAGCTTGTCATAGTCGAGGCACCTGGCCCTCGCGGGTCGCCTCGACCTTGTAGCTGACGCGGCGCACCGGCGAGAACAGCGAGTCGACCGGGATATAGCCGATCGGCGCGTCTTCCGGACGGTTGCGGTCGGCGGGCACATAGCCCTTGCCGGTGTTGACGGTGAATTCGATGTTGATCTCGGCGCCGTCGTCGAGGTGGCAAAGCACCAGCTCGGGGTTGAGCACTTCGATATCGCCGGTCACCTTGATGTCGCCAGCCGTCACCGCGCCCGGGCCCTGCTTGGTGAGGGTCAGGCGCTTGGGGCCTTCGCCTGCCATCTTGAGGGCGATTTCCTTGACGTTCAGCACGAGGTCGGTAATGTCTTCACGTACGCCCGGCAGCGACGAGAATTCGTGCAGCACGCCGTCGATCTGCATGGCGGTCACAGCCGCGCCCTGCAGCGACGACAGCAGCACGCGCCGCAGCGCATTGCCCAGCGTCAGGCCATAGCCGCGCTCGAGCGGCTCGGCGACGACCGAAGCCACGTGCGCGTTGCTGCCCGTGGACGATGTCCAGCTTGGTCGGCTTGATCAGTTCCTGCCAGTTCTTCTGGATCGTTCGATCAACATCCTTTCAAAATCGCGGCCTCGCCCGGCCGCTCCGCCGCACTAAAGCGCTCGGCCCGGCCGCATGGCCGGCCGGGTAGTCCACAACGATCAGACGCGGCGGCGCTTGCGCGGCCGGCAGCCATTGTGCGGGATGGACGTCACATCGCGGATGCTGGTGACGTTGAAGCCAGCGGCCTGCAGGGCCCGAAGCGCCGATTCACGGCCCGAACCCGGACCGCGCACTTCGACCTCGAGGGTCTTCATGCCGTGTTCCTGGGCCTTCTTGGCCGCATCTTCAGCAGCGACCTGGGCGGCATAAGGGGTCGACTTGCGCGACCCCTTGAAGCCCATCACGCCCGACGGAGGACCAGGAAATGGTGTTGCCCTGAACGTCGGTGATGGTGATCATGGTGTTGTTGAAGGAGGCGTTCACATGCGCGACGCCGGAGGTGATATTCTTGCGCTCGCGACGGCGAACGCGCGTGGTGTCAGCTTTTGCCATTTAGTTCCTCTGTCGATCTCATCGCCGCCATTGCCTTAGTGGCCTAGCAGCTCCACCGAAGGGCCCGCTTGACGAGCGGGACCTTATTTCTTCTTGCCGGCGATCGGCTTGGCCGGACCCTTGCGGGTGCGGGCATTGGTGTGCGTGCGCTGCCCGTGAACCGGCAGGCCGCGGCGGTGCCGCAGGCCACGATAGTTGCCCAGATCCATCAGCCGCTTGATGTTCATCGCCACGTTGCGGCGAAGATCGCCCTCGACGACATAGTCGCGGTCGATGGTCTCACGGATCTGGATCACTTCGGCGTCGGTCAATTCATTGACGCGGCGTTCGAGCCGGGATACCGACCTTCTCGCAGATTTCCTCGGCCTTCTTGGCGCCGATCCCGTGAATATACTGCAGCGCGATCACCACGCGCTTGTTCGTCGGGATATTGACGCCAGCAATACGAGCCACGTCCGCTCTCCTTTAGATATCAGGCAAGCGGAACGCTTCCGCAAGCCGCTCAACAACAAGGGACCGGATTCCGATCCCCACCTCGATGATTGGGAACCGAATCCAGTCCAGCAATTCCATGAGACTGGGCGCGGTTCCTATAGAGCTTGCCGGGCTAAAGTCAACAGCCTGTGCAACCCCGAATTTGCAAGCACTCAGCACTCGGCGCGATTTCGCTGCGTCACCTCGTCGATCGGCGGCCATGCCGTCGACCGTCTTCAGCAGTCCCTTGTCCCGGTAGTAATCGACCAGCGGCTCGGTCTGCTTGCGGTAGACCTCAAGCCGGTTGCGCATCACTTCTTCATTGTCGTCCGCGCGGGCGCCGCGCCGTCTGCCGTGGCGCGGTTGAGCGACCCGCTCGACCAGCGTGTCGGTATCGGCCGTCGATCTCGACAACGGCGTCGAGCTGCATGCCCTTGTCGTCCAGCATGCGCATCGAGCGCCTCGGCCTGCGCGATCGTGCGCGGGAAGCCGTCGAGAATGAAACCCGGCTTGCAGTCGTCGCTGGTCGAGACGCTCGGAGACGATGCCGTTGACGATGTCGTCCGAGACCAGATCGCCGCGATCCATGATCTCCTTGGCCTGCAAGCCCGATCGGCGTCTTGTCGGCGATCGCCGCGCGCAGGATGTCGCCTGTCGACAGCTGCGGAATGCCATAGTCCTCGATGAGGATCTTCGCCTGCGTTCCCTTGCCCGCCCCCGGCGGTCCCAGCAGGATCAGTCTCATCGTACGCCTGCCGTCCCTCCCCCAGCCGAGACTTCTTGACCAGCCCCTCATATTGCTGGGCGATCAGGTGGCTCTGGATCTGGCTGATCGTATCGAGCGTCACCGTCACCATGATGAGCAGCGAGGTGCCGCCGATGAACTGGCTGACATTGAGCTGGCTGACCATGATCTCCGGGATCAGCGCGACCACCGTCAGGTAGAGCGCGCCGATCACCGTGATGCGCGTCAGCACGTAGTCGATGTGCTGCGCCGTGCGCTCGCCCGGACGGATGCCCGGAATGAAGCCGCCGGAGCGCTTCAGATTGTCCGCCGTCTCGGTCGGGTTGAACACGATCGAGGTGTAGAAGAACGAGAAGAAGATGATGAGGATGGCGAACAGCGCCAGATAGAGCGGCTGGCCGCGCCCGAGCAGCGCCGCCGTCACCTGCAGCCATTGCGGCGCGTTGCCCTGGCTGCGAAAGCTCGCGATGCGTCGCCGGCATCAGCAGCAGCGACGAGCCGAAGATCACCGGGATGACGCCCGAGGTGTTGAGCTTCAGCGGCAGGTGCGAGGTATCGCCCTGGAACATCTTGTTGCCGACCTGGCGCTTCGGATACTGGATCAGCAGCCGCCGCTGGGCGCGCTCGAAGAACACGATGACCGCGATCACGACGATCGCCAGCACCAGCAGCCCGAAGCACGCCGAAGTCGGCGACAGGCGCCCGGTTCGGCTCAGTTCCAGCGTCTGCGCGATGGTGCCCGGCAGATTGGCGACGATACCGGCGAAGATGATCAGCGAAATGCCGTTGCCGACGCCGCGCGAGGTGATCTGCTCACCCAGCCACATCAGGAACATGGTGCCGCCGACCAGCGTGATGACGGTCGAGATGCGGAAGAACCAGCCCGGATTGAGCACGACGCCCTGGCTGCGCCTCGAGCCCCATGGCGATGCCATAGGCCTGGACGGCGCAGAACACGACGGCGAGATAGCGCGTGTACTGGTTCAGCTTGCGCCGGCCCGCCTCGCCTTCCTTCTTGAGCGCTTCGAGCCGCGGCGAAGCGGTGGCGATCACCTGGATGACGATCGAGGCGGTAATGTAGGGAATAAGGTTCAGCGCAAAGATCGCCATGCGCTTGCACGGCGCCGCCGGCGAACATGTTGAACATGCCGACAATGCCCTGCTGCGCCTGCTCGAAGGTCTGCGCATAGGCATCGGGATCGATGCCCGGCACCGGGATGTAGGTGCCCAGACGATAGACAAGCAGCGCGCCCAGGGTGAACAGGATGCGCTGCTGCAGGGCCTTGGCCTTGCCGAAGGTCGAAAAATTGAGATTACGTGCCAGCTGTTCGGCTGCGGAAGCCATGTGCAGCTCCCTTGCGGTCAGGACAGGCGAAACTGGCGCCGGAGCGCCTCAACGCGCTCGGCGCCTCGGTCTCTGCCTCCGGCATATCGACCTTGCCGCCCGCCGCTTCAATAGCCGCTTGGCGCCCGCGGTGGCATAATCGACCTTGAAGGTCACCTTCTTGGCCGTGAACTCGCCGCCCGCGATCAGGCGCACGCCGTCCTTGGCCGCGGCGGATCACGCCGGCCGCGACCAGCGCATCGGCGTCGATCACGCCCTTGGCGTCGAGCTTGCCGGCGTCGATGTAGCCTCCTGCATGCGGTCGAGCCGCACCGCATTGCACTTCTTGGGCGTTCGGCGCGTTGAAGCCGCGCTTCGGCATGCGCATGTGCAGCGGCATCTGGCCGCCTTCGAAGCCGTTGATGGCGACGCCCGAACGCGCCGTCTGGCCCTTGCCGCCACGGCCGCCGGTCTTGCCCTTGCCCGAGCCGATGCCGCGCCCGACGCGGATGCGCGTCTTGTTGGCGCCCGGATTGTCGCGAAGTTCGTTCAAACGCATTGGAATCGAGCCTTTCGTCCTACTTCTCGTCGACGACGCGGACGAGATGCGGGAGCTTGTTGATCATGCCGCGCACTTCGGGCGTGTCCTTGAGGGTCGCTGCGGCGGTGCATCTTGTTGAGGCCGAGCCCGATCAGGGTGGCGCGCTGGTCCTTCTCGCGGCGGATCGGGCTGCCGATCTGCTCGACGGTGATGGTCTTGTCAGCCATTGTCTGATCTCCGTCTGCCTGGCCAGCCTCAGGCCTCGGCAGCAGCTTCGCCGCGGCGGGCCTGCAGCTCGGACACCTTGAGGCCGCGGCGGGCGGCAACCGAACGCGGGCTGTCGACACGCTTCAGCGCATCGAAGGTTGCGCGCACCATGTTGTAGGGGTTCTGCCGTGCCCTGCGACTTGGCGACGATGTCGTTGATGCCCAGCGTCTCGAACACGGCGCGCATCGGACCGCCGGCGATGATGCCGGTACCGGCACGGAGCCGCGCGCAGGATGACCTTGCCCGCGCCATGGCGGCCGATGCACGTCGTGGTGCAGCGTCCGCGCTTCGCGCAGCGGCACGCGGATCATCTGGCGCTTGGCCTGCTCGGTCGCCTTGCGGATGGCCTCGGGCACTTCGCGCGCCTTGCCGTGACCAAAGCCGACGCGGCCCTTCTGGTCGCCGACCACGACGAGCGCGGCAAAGCCGAACCGCCGGCCGCCCTTGACCACCTTGGCCACACGGTTGATGTGCACCAGGCGATCGACGAATTCGCTATCGCGCTCCTGAACGTCTCTCATTGGAAATCCTGTCCTTAATGTCTCGTCTCAGGGCTCAGAACTGCAGCCCGCCTTCGCGGGCGGCATCGGCCAGGGCCTTGACCCGGCCGTGATAGAGATAGGCGCCGCGGTCGAAGATCACCTCGCCCACGCCGGCCTTGGTCGCCGCGCTCGGCGATCAGCTTGCCGACGTCGGCGGCGGCTTCCTGCGGTGGCGCCGTTCTTGAGCTGGCCCTTGAGGTCCTTGTCGAGGGTCGAGGCGGCGGCCAGCGTGCGGCCCGACTGTCGTCGATGATCTGCGCATAGATGTTCTTGTCCGAGCGGAACACGCTCAGACGCGGACGGCCGTTGGCGCGTGCCTTTTCAGCGCCTGGCGCACGCGAGCCTTGCGGCGCTCAGTTCCCTTGGCTGCGGATTGCCATTTCGGCGCGTCCTTACTTCTTCTTGCCTTCTTTGCGGATGACGATACTCGTCCGCATAACGCACGCCCTTGCCCTTGTAGGGCTCCGGCGGGCGCTAAGTCGCGGATATTGGCGGCAACCTGGCCGACCTGCTGCTTGTCGATGCCCGAGACGACGATTTCGGTCGGCGTCGGGAGCGGCCAGCGTGATGCCGTTCGGCGCCTTGTAGACCACTTCGTGGCTGAACCCCAGCGACAGCTTGAGATCCTTGCCCTGCATCGCGGCGCGGTAGCCGACGCCCTGGATCGCCAGCTTCTTCTCGAAGCCGGTGGAAACGCCGGTGACGATGTTCTGCGACCAGCGACCGGAACGTGCCCCAGGCGGCACGGGCCTCCTTGGTGTCGTTCGTCGGCTCGATGACGATGCCTTCATCGGTCTGCTTGGCGGAGACGAGATCGATCAGCTCGACGCTCAGCTCGCCCTTGGGACCCTTTGCCTTGACCTGGTCTGCCATCGATCGTGACGTTGACGCCGCTCACGATCGCGACGGGTTTCTTGCCAGTACGGGACATTTCCAAACCTTCCCGGTTCAAACTCTTGTTCTTGCAGTGCGCTGTCTTAGAAGACGCGGCAGAGAACCTCGCCACCCACATTCTGCGGCCGTAGCCTCGTGGTCGGCCATCACACCCTTGGGGGTGCGACAGGATCGACACGCCCAGCCCGTTATGCGACCGGCGGAATGGTCTTGACCGACACATAGACGCGGCGGCCGGGACGCGAAACGCGCTCGATCTCGCGGATCACCGGTGCGTTGTCGGAATATTTCAGCTCGATCGTCGAACTCGCGCAGCGCCGTTGTCCATGCGTGCTTTCCGAATAGCCGCGGATGAAGCCTTCGGACTTCAGCACGTCCAGAACACGGCCGCGCAGCGTCGAAGCCGGCGTCGACACCGATATTCTTGTTGCGCATCTGGGCGTTGCGGATACGGGTCAGCATATCGCCGATCGGATCAGAAAGAGCACATCGTTCTTGTCTCCTTACCAGCTCGACTTCACCATGCCCGGGACCTGCCCGAGATTGCCCAGCTCGCGCAGCGCGATACGGCTCAGCTTGAGCTTGCGGTAATAGCCACGCGGACGGCCCGACACCTCGCAGCGGTTGCGGATGCGGCCTCGGCGACGAATTGCGCGGCAGATCGGCAAGCTTCAGGCTGCGCGGCGAAACGCTCTTCCAGCGGCAGCGTCTGGTCCTTGATCATCGCCTTGAGCTCGGCGCGCTTGGCGGCATACTGCTTCGCCATCTTGCGGCGCTTTGTTCTTCTCGATAGAGCTCGTCTTTGCCATCTATCGATCCTTGTCTCGCGCCCGGCTTACTGCCGGAACGGGAAGTTGAATGCCTTGAGAAGCGCGCGCGCTTCATCGTCGGTCTTGGCCGTGGTGCACACGATGATGTCCATGCCCCAGATCTGGTCGATCTGGTCGTAGTTGATCTCGGGGAACACGATGTGCTCCTTGATGCCCATGGCGTAGTTGCCGCGGCCGTCGAAGCTCTTGGGGTTGAGCCCGCGGAAGTCGCGAACGCGCGGCAGCGCGATGTTCACCAGGCGGTCCAGGAACTCGTACATGCGGGCCTTGCGCAGCGTCACCTTGACGCCGAGCGGCATGTCCTCGCGGACCTTGAAGCCGGCGATCGACTTGCGCGCATGGGTGATGACCGGCTTCTGGCCGGCGATCTTCTCGAGATCGGCTGCCGCCGACTTGCACCTTCTTGGTGTCGTTGGTGGCTTCGCCGACGCCCATGTTCAGCACGATCTTGTCGAGCTTGCGGCACCTGCATGAGGTTCTTGTAGCCGAAATCCTTGATCAGCCCCGGCCGGATCTGCGTCGTCATACTGCGTGCGCAGGCGCGGAATATAAGTCGTGTCTCAGCCATCGATCACTTCTCCGGTACGCTTGGCGACGCGCTGCTTTTCGCCGTCCTTGATCTGGAAAGCCGACGCGGGTCGGCTTGTCGTCCTTGGGATCGGCAAGCGCGATGTTCGAAATATGGATCGGCGCTTCCTTGGTAATAGATGCCCGCGTCCCGCTCGGCCGTCTGCTTGGTGTGGCGGCGCACCAGGTTGATGCCCTGCACCAGTGCACGGTCGTCGTTCGGGATGACCTGCAGCACTTCGCCGGTCTTGCCCTTGTCCTTGCCGGCCAGAACGACGACCTTGTCGCCTTTCTTGATCTTGGCGGCCATTACAGCACCTCCGGCGCGAGCGAAATGATCTTCATGTGGTTCTTGGCGCGAAGCTCGCGCGGAACCGGTCCGAAGATGCGGGTGCCGATCGGCTCCTTGTTGTTGTTGATCAGAACCGCCGCATTGCGGTCGAACCGGATCACGGTGCCGTCGGGACGGCGGATGTCGAACGCGGTGCGAACCACCACGGCCTTCATCACCTGGCCCTTCTTCACGCGGCCGCGCGGAATGGCGTCCTTGACCGACACCACGATGATGTCGCCGACCGACGCGTATTTGCGATGCGAACCGCCCAGCACCTTGATGCACATGACACGACGGGCGCCGGAATTGTCGGCGACATCGAGATTGGACTGCATCTGAATCATGACTGGATGCCTTCTTCCTTACCGGCCTGCTTCTCTACAGGCCGACCGACTAACCAATTGTTCTTTTTGCCTGCTCAGGCGGTCGTAACGACCGTCCAGCGCTTGATCTTCGAGATCGGCGCGCATTCCTCGATGCTCACCACGTCGCCGACCTTGACCGCATTGGCTCTCGTCGTGGGCGTGGTACTTCTTGGAACGGCGCACCGTCTTCTTCAGAAGCGGATGGGTGAAGCGGCGTTCGACGCGCACCACCACCGTCTTCTCATTGGCGTCGGAGACCACCGTCCCCTGCAAAATACGCTTCGGCATGTTCTCGCTCCTTGATCCTTAGCTTGCGCTCTTCTCGCCCAGGACGGTCTTGATCCGCGCGATATCGCGGCGGACCTGCACGCACCCGCGAGGTCGACTTCCAGCTGCTGGGTCGCCCGCTGGAAGCGCAGGTTGAACTGCTCTTTCTTCAGCTTCGACGAGCTCATCCTTGAGCTCGTCGGCGGTCTTGGCCCGAACGTCACTGACTTTCATGCTTTTCGCCTCCTTAGTCGGCGATGCGGGTGACGAACCGCGTGTTGATCGGCAGCTTCATGGCGCCGAGACGCAGCGCTTCCCGGGCAGTCGTCCTCGGTCGACACCGTCGATTTCGAACATGATGCGGCCCGGCGTGACGCGCGCGGCCCAGTATTCGAGCGCGCCCTTGCCCTTACCCATGCGGACTTCGGTCGGCTTCTTGGAGACCGGCACATCCGGGAACACCCGGATCCACACGCGGCCCTGCGCGCTTCATCTCACGGGTCATGGCACGGCGGGCGGCTTCGATCTGGCGCGCGGTCACCCGCTCCGGCTCCTGCGCCTTCAGCCCGAACTGGCCGAAGTTCAGTTCGAATACCGCCCTTGGCGGCGCCGTGGATGCGGCCCTTGTGCGCCTTGCGGAACTTGGTGCGTTTTGGTTGCAGCATCGCTCAATAACCTCCTTAGCCGCCGGGCCTGCTCGCGACGGCGCTGCTGACCACCTTCGCCACCGCCTTCGGTCGCGCGGCGCTCATGCGCCGTCGGATCGTGCTCGAGCACTTCGCCCTTGAAGATCCACACCTTGATGCCGATGATGCCGTAGGTCGTCTCGGCTTCGGCGGTGCCGTAGTCGATGTCGGCGCGCAGCGTGTGCAGCGGCACGCGGCCCTCGCGGTACCATTCGGTCCGCGCGATGTCGGCGCCGCCGAGACGGCCGCCGACATTGACGCGGATGCCACCGGCGCCCATGCGGATCGCCGTCTGCACGGCGCGCTTCATGGCGCGGCGGAAGGCAACGCGGCGCTCCAGCTGCTGGGCGATGCCCTGGGCAACCAGCGTCGGCGTCGGTCTCCGGCTTGCGCACCTCGACGATGTTGATGTGCACTTCGCTGTCGGTGAACTTCTTCACCTTGGTGCGGATCTTGTCGATGTCCGCGCCCTTCTTGCCGATCACGATGCCCGGACGCGCGGTGTGGATCGACACGCGGCACTTGCGGTGCGGACGCTCGATGACGATCTTGGAGACCGCAGCCTGCTTCAGCTCCTTCTGCAGCATGCTGCGGATCTTCAGATCTTCCTGCAGCAGATCGCCATACTCGCCCTTGCTGGCGAACCAGCGGCAGTCCCAGGTGCGGTTGACGCCGAGCCGCAGGCCGATCGGATTGATCTTCTGACCCATTAGCGGCCTCCTCGACTTCGCGCACCACGATCGTCAGATGCGAAATGGTTTCTGACCCGGGCGGAACGGCCGCGGCCACGCGCCATGAAGCGCTTCATCACCAGCGAATTGCCCACATAGGCCTCGGCAACGACGAGCGCGTCGGTGTCGAGATTGTGGTTGTTCTCGGCATTGGCGATGGCGCTTTCGAGCGTCTTCTTCACCGGCACCGGCGATGCGCTTGTGCGAGAACTGCAGTTCGGCCAGAGCCTTGTCGACCTTCTTGCCGCGGATCAGCTGCGGCGACGAGGTTCAGCTTCTGCGGGCTGGTGCGCAGCATGCGCAGCACAGCCTTGGCCTCGTTGTCCTTGAGCGCGCGCTGGTGTCTTCTGCTTGCCCATCTTACTTCCTCTTGGCCTTCTTGTCGGCCGCGTGACCGTAATAGGTCCGGGTCGGCGCGAACTCGCCGAACTTGTGGCCGATCATGTCCTCGGTCACGCAGCACCGGAATGTGCTTCTGGCCGTTGTGGACGCCGAAGGTCAGCCCGACGAACTGCGGCAGGATGGTCGAGCGGCGGCTCCAGATCTTGATCACATCGTTGCGGCCCGCCTCGCGGGAAGCTTTCGGCCTTCTTCAGCAGATACCCGTCGACGAACGGGCCTTTCCAAACAGAACGGGCCATGGCTTACCTGCCCTTCTTGGCGTGACGCGAGCGGACGATGAACTTGTCCGTCGCCTTGTTCGAGCGGGTCCTCTTGCCCTTGGTCGGCTTGCCCCAGGGCGTGACCGGATGACGGCCACCCGAGGTGCGGCCTTCACCACCACCGTGCGGGTGGTCGACCGGGTTCATGGCGACACCGCGGGTGACCGGCTTCCGGCCCAGCCAGCGGCTGCGGCCGGCCTTGCCGATCGAGGTGTTGGAGTGGTCCTGGTTGGAGACCGCACCGACGGTCGCCAGGCACGTGCCGTGCACCTGGCGCTGTCTCGCCGGAATTGAGACGCAGGATCGCCCAACCCTGGTCGCGGCCCACATACTGGGCGTAGGTGCCGGCGGAGCGGGCGATCTGGCCACCCTTGCGCGGCTTCATCTCGACATTGTGGACGATCGTGCCGACCGGCATGCGCTCGAGCGGCATGGTGTTGCCCGGCTTGACGTCCACGGCATTCATCGAGGAGACGACCTTGTCGCCGGCGCCAGACGCTGCGGCGCCAGGATATAGGCCTGCTCGCCGTCCGCGTAGTTCACCAGCGCGATGAACGCGGTGCGGTTGGGATCGTATTCCAGCCGTTCGACCGTGCCTCGACATCGAACTTCACGCGCTTGAAGTCGACCATGCGGTAGGAGCGCTTGTGCCCGCCGCCGCGATGAAACGCGGTGATGCGGCCACGATTGTTGCGCCCGCCAGCCTTGGTCAGACCCTCGGTCAGCTTCTTGACCGGCGCGCCGTTCCACAGCTCGGCTGCGGTCGATGCCGACGAGCTGGCGGCGGCCTGGCGAGGTCGGATTGTATGTTTTCAGAGCCATTTATCTATTCCTCTCCCCGCCTTAGAGGCCGGTCGAAATATCGATCGACTGGCCGTCAGCCAGGGTCACGACCGCCTTCTTGACGTCGTTGCGCCGGCCCTTGACGCCGCGGAACCGCTTGACCTTGCCCTTGCGGACCAGGGTGTTGACGGCCTTGACCTTGACCGAGAACAGCGCCTCGACGGCAGCCTTGATCTCGGGCTTGGTCGCATCGATGGCGACATCGAACATGACCTGATCGTGCTCGGAGGCCATGGTCGACTTTTCCGTCACCACCGGATTGCGGATGATGTCGTAATGCGAAAGCTTGCTCATGCGAACCGCGCCTCCAGCGCTTCGAGCGCGGCCTTGGTCAGAACGAGCTTGTGGCGGCGCAGAATGTCGATAGACGTTGATCCCCTGAACCGGCAGCACGTCGATCTGCGGAATGTTGCGCGCCGCGAGGGCGAAATTGTTGTCCAGCTCGGCGCCATCGATGATCAGCGCATTGATCGAGCTCGAGCTTGCCGAAGCTCTTGCGCAGCGCCGCCGTCTTGCCGGATCCTCGACCGTCGCCTTGTCAATAATGATCAGTTCGCCGGCCTTGGCCTTGGCGGAAAGCGCATGCTTGAGGGCAAGCGCCCGGACCTTCTTGGGCAGCTCGATCGCATGGCTGCGCGGTGTCGGACCGAAAGCACGGCCACCACCACGGAACTGCGGCGCCTTGCGGCGCCGTGACGGGCGCCGCCCGAACCCTTCTGGCGCACGAACTTCTTCGTGGTCAGCGCGATCTCGGCGCGGTTCTTGACGTCATGGGTGCCGGCCTGGCGCTTGAGCAGCTGGTAGCGCACCATGCGCTGCAGCAGATCCTGACGCGGCTCGAGCCCGAACACGTCATCGGCCAGGGTCACCTTGCCGGACGACTTGCCATCGAGGGAAGTTACCTGGAGTTCCATTATTCATTACCCCCTTCGGCCGGAGCGGTCTCGGCGGGCTGGGCCTCGGACTTGCCTTCCGGCGCCTTGAACGAGCCGGGGTCGGCAGACCGTCCGGAAGCTTCTTCTTGACCGCGTCGCGGATCATGATCCAGCCGCCCTTGGCGCCGGGCACCGAGCCCTGCACCATGATCAGGCCGCGCTCGACATCGGTCCTGACGACCTTGACGTTCTGGGTGGTGACGCGCTCGGCACCGAGGTGACCGGCCATCTTCTTGCCCTTGAACACCTTGCCCGGGTCCTGGCGCTGACCGGTCGAACCATGCGAGCGGTGCGACACGGACACACCGTGCGTAGCGCGCAGGCCGCCGAAATTGTGCCGCTTCATGCGCGCCGGCGAAGCCCTTGCCGATCGAGGTGCCGGTCACATCGACCAGCTGACCTTCGACAAAGTGGTCGGCCTGCAGGGCGGCGCCCACCTCGACGAGGTTGTCTTCGCTCACGCGGAATTCCGCGACATAGCGCTTCGGCTCCACCTTGGCCACCGCGAACTGGCCGCGCTGTGCCTTTGGCGTGTTCTTCGCCTTGGCCACGCCTGCGCCGAGCTGCAGCGCCGTGTAGCCGTCCTTTTCTGCCGTCCGCTGGCCCACCACCTGGCAGTTCTGCAGACCCAGCACCGTGACCGGCACATGGGTGCCGTCCTCGGTGAATATGCGGGTCATGCCCAGCTTCTGTGCGATCACTCCAGAACGCATCGGTCCAAACCTTTGTTCTTTTGCCTTAGAGCTTGATCTCGACATCCACGCCGGCGGCGAGATCGAGCTTCATCAGTGCATCCACCGTCTGCGGGGTCGGGTCCACAATGTCCAGAAGACGCTTGTGGGTCCGGATCTCGAACTGCTCGCGCGACTTCTTGTCGACGTGCGGCGAGCGGTTGACGGTAAACTTCTCAATTCGCGTCGGCAGCGGGATCGGCCCACGCACCTGAGCGCCCGTGCGCTTCGCCGTGTTGACGATCTCGCGGGTCGAGGTGTCCAGGACGCGATGGTCAAACGCCTTGAGCCTGATGCGAATGTTCTGACCGTTCATGTTGCTTTTCCTGACGAAAGTTGAAGCGGCGCGCCCTTTGTCAGCGCGCGCCGCGCTTTCGGTATCGGTTACTCGACGATTTTGCAGACGACGCCGGAGCCGACGGTGCGGCCGCCTTCACGGATGGCGAAGCGCAGCTTCTCTTCCATGGCGATCGGCACGATCAGCTGCACGTTGATCTTCACGTTGTCGCCCGGCATCACCATCTCGGTGCCTTCCGGCAGCGTCACCACACCGGTCACGTCCGTGGTGCGGAAGTAGAACTGCGGACGGTAGTTGGCGAAGAACGGGGTGTGACGGCCGCCCTCTTCCTTGGTCAGGATGTAGGCCTCGGCCACGAACTTGGTGTGCGGCGTCACCGAACCCGGCTTGCACAGAACCTGGCCGCGCTCCACCTGGGTGCGGTCGATGCCGCGGATCAGCGCGCCGATATTGTCGCCCGCCTCGCCCTGGTCGAGCAGCTTGCGGAACATCTCGACACCGGTCACCGTCGTCTTCTGCGTGGCCTTGATGCCGACGATCTCGACTTCCTCGCCCACCTTGACGATGCCGCGCTCGACACGGCCGGTCACAACCGTGCCGCGGCCCGAGATCGAGAACACGTCCTCGATCGGCATCAGGAAGGGCTGGTCGACCGGACGCTCCGGCTGCGGGATGTACTCGTCAACCGCCTTCATCAGCTCCAGGATCGCATCATGGCCGAGCTTGGGATCGCTGTCTTCCAGAGCGGCAAGCGCCGAGCCCTTGACGATCGGAATGTCGTCGCCGGGGAAGTCGTAGGACGACAGCAGCTCGCGAACCTCGAGCTCGACAAGCTCCAGAAGCTCCTCGTCGTCGACCATGGTCGCACTTGTTCAGGAACACAACCATCGCCGGAACGCCGACCTGGCGGGCCAGCAGGATGTGCTCGCGCGTCTGCGGCATCGGGCCGTCGGCAGCCGAAACCACCAGGATCGCGCCGTCCATCTGCGCGGCGCCGGTGATCATGTTCTTCACATAGTCGGCGTGGCCCGGGCAGTCGACGTGCGCATAGTGACGGTTCGCCGTCTCGTATTCCACATGCGCCGTCGTAGATGGTGATGCCGCGCGCCTTCTCTTCCGGCGCCGCGTCGATCTGCATCATACGCCTTGAAGGTCGCACCGCCCGTCTCGGCCAGAACCTTGGTGATCGCCGCCGTCAGCGACGTCTTGCCATGGTCAACATGACCAATCGTGCCAATGTTGCAGTGCGGCTTGTTCCGGGAAAACTTTTCCTTCGCCATTTGCTCTCTCCGTTAGATCAGCTCAAAAGCTGGCGTTGTATTCGTGTTGCTGGTCGCGGCGCCAATCCCGGCGCCGCTGTTATTCTGTTTAGGCGTATTTGGCCTGGACTTCGTCGGCGACCGCCTGCGGCACCTGCTCGTAGTGGTCGAACGTCATGGTGTACTGGGCACGTCCCTGGCTCATCGAGCGCAGCGAGTTCACGTAGCCGAACATGTTGGCCAGCGGCACCAAGGCGTCGATCACCTGGGCGATGCCCCGGCTTTCGGTGCCGCTGGATCTGGCCGCGGCGGGAATTCAGGTCGCCGATGACGTCGCCCATGTATTCTTCCGGCGTCACCACCTCGACCTTCATGATCGGCTCGAGGATCTTCGGGCTGGCCTTGCGGATGGCTTCGCGCGAAACCGGCTCGGCCGGCGATTTCGAACGCCAGCACCGAGGAGTCGACGTCGTGATAGGCGCCGTCGGTCAGGGTGAACTTGACGTCGACCATCGGGAAGCCGATCAGCGGACCGGCATTCATCACGGACTCGACACCCTTCTGACGCCCGGAATGTATTCCTTCGGCACGTTGCCGCCGACGATCTTGGACTCGAACTCGAAGCCGGCCCCGGTCTCGTTCGGCTCGATGCGTGAACTTGATGCGGGCGAACTGGCCCGAACCACCGGACTGCTTCTTGTGGGTGTAGTCGTGATCGACAGCCTTGGTGATCGTCTCGCGATAGGCCACCTGCGGCTGGCCGATATTGGCCTCCACCTTGAACTCGCGCTTCATGCGATCGACGATGATGTCGAGGTGCAATTCGCCCATGCCCGAGATGATGGTCTGGCCCGATTCCTCGTCGGACTTGACGCGGAAGCTGGGATCCTCGGCAGCCAGACGCTGCAAGCGCGAGGCCCATCTTTTCCTGGTCGGCCTTGGACTTCGGCTCGACGGCAATGTCGATAACCGGATCGGGGAAGATCCATGCGCTCGAGGATCGACCGGCGAAGAGGACACGCACAGCGTATCGCCCGTCGTCGTGTCCTTGAGACCGACGATCGCGACGATGTCGCCAGCAAAGCCTTCGTTGATCTGCTCGCGGGAGTTGGAGTGCATCTGGAACATGCGTCCGACGCGCTCGCGCTTGCCCTTCACCGTGTTTTCCAGCATGCGCGCCCTGCTTCGAGCTTGCCCGAATAGATGCGGCAGAAGGTCAGCGAACCCATGTGCGGGTCGTTGGCGATCTTGAAGGCCAGCATGGAGAGCGGCTCGTTGTCGTCGACGAATGGCGCTCGACGATCTCTTCGCTGTCCGGCGTTGATGACCCTTGATGGCCGGGACGTCGATCCGGAGCCGGCAGGAAGTCGACGACACCGTCGAGCAGCGGCTGCACGCCCTTGTTCTTGAAGGCCGAGCCACAGAAGACCGGGAAGAAGGTCACATCGCAGGTGCCCTTGCGGATCAGGCGGCGCAGCGTGTCATTGTCCGGCATCTCGCCTTCGAGATAGGCCATCATGACATCTTCATCGAGCTCGACGGCAGCCTCGATGAGCTTCTCGCGATACTCTTCGGCCTGTGCCTTGAGGTCCTCCGGGATCTCGACGATGTCCCAGGCGGCGCCAAGGTCTTCGGCGTGCCAGATACGGGCATTCATCTCGATCGAGGTCGACAATGCCCTCGAAATCGTTCTCCGCACCGATCGGCAGCTGCATGACGACCGGGGTCGACGCCAAGGCGCGTCTTGATCATCTCGACACAGCGGAAGAAGTCGGCGCCGATCTTGTCCATCTTGTTGACGAAGATCATGCGCGGCACGTGATACTTGTCGGCCTGGCGCCACACGGTCTCGGTCTGCGGCTCCACGCCGGCATTGGCGTCAAGCAGCGCAATGGCGCCGTCGAGCACGCGCAGCGAACGCTCGACCTCGATGGTGAAGTCCACGTGGCCGGGGGTGTCGATGATGTTGAAGCGGTAGCATCTCGCCGTTGCGGCCCTTCCAGAAGGTCGTGGTCGCAGCGGACGTGATGGTGATGCCGCGCTCCTGCTCCTGCTCCATCCAGTCCATGGTGGCGGCGCCGTCATGGACTTCGCCGATCTTGTGGCACTTGCCGGTATAGTAGAGCACACGCTCGGTGGTCGTGGTCTTGCCGGCATCGATGTGGGCCATGATGCCGAAATTGCGATAGTCGCGAAAGAGGATATTCGCGGGCCATTTGGACTTCTCCGGAAATGCTACCAGCGGTAATGCGAGAACGCGCGGTTGGCGTCAGCCATACGGTGCGTGTCTTCGCGCTTCTTGACGGCCTGGCCGCGCCCGTTGAGCGCATCCATGAGCTCGCCGGAAAGGCGCTCGCGCATGGTGTGCTCACCGCGCTTGCGGGCGCTGTCGATCAGCCAGCGGATGGCGAGCGCCTGCTGGCGGTCGGTGCGCACTTCGACCGGCACCTGATAGGTCGCACCACCAACACGGCGGGAACGGACCTCGACGGCAGGACGCACATTGTCCAGAGCCTGGTGGAACACGGCGACCGGGTCCTGCTTGGTGCGGTCCTGAACGATGTCGAAGGCGCCATAGACGATGCCTTCGGCGGCGGACTTCTTGCCGTCCTTCATCAGGGAATTCATGAATTTCGAGACGACCAGATCGCCGAACTTGGGATCGGGGATGATCTCGCGCTTTTCTGCACGATGCCGACGGGACATGACGCAATGATCTCCTTACTTCGGCCGCTTGGCGCCGTACTTGGAACGGCGCTGCTTGCGGTCCTTGACGCTCTGGGTGTCGAGAACGCCGCGCAGCACGTGGTAGCGCACGCCCGGCAGGTCGCGCACACGGCCGCCGCGGATCAGCACCACGGAGTGTTCCTGAAGATTGTGGCCCTCGCCGGGGATGTAGGAGATGACTTCGCGCTGGTTGGTCAGGCGCACCTTCGCCACCTTGCGCAGAGCGGAGTTCGGCTTCTTCGGCGTGGTCGTATAGACGCGTGTGCAAACGCCGCGCTTCTGCGGGTTCGCCTCCATCGCCGGAACCTTGTTCCGCTTCGGCTTGGACTGCCGGGGTTTCCGGATCAGCTGATTAATGGTCGGCATACTGCTCGAACCTTCTTGTCCGTTCCAACTCGTATTCGTTTCAAAGTCGTTGCAAACGCTAACCGCGCTCGCTTCGTCCCTTTTGGACGGCGGCGCGTTCAAAACAGAGGATCACCACCCAAAAGGGCAGCAATCATGTGTCCGACGATTGCAGCGTCTAATCACCCGACGGTGTGTTTGGATCGTCTCGGTGGTTCGCCTTGGGCGGCTTGCACCTGAAAACCATCCACGACCGACCGCGAAGGTGGGCTGGCTATAACGCCCCCTCACCCATGCGTCAAGGCTGGGTCTCTGAAAAAGTGCCTCCAGGCACGCACTGGCCGCATATGGGCCATGCACCGGGCCTGTTTAGTGAGATTTGACCCTATTTCGCCGCGGTTCAAGACCCGGTCGGGCGTATTCCAAAGCCAATATGTCGGCGCGGGCTGTGCACTAAACGAATCCCCTGCCCCAATTGTGCCGGGAGATTCGCTCCCGACCCGTGATCAGGCCGTAACCACAGCGATGGCAAATCCGTCATAGCCTTTTGAGCCCACCGTCTGCAGAGCCGTCGCCTTCAGAGTCGACTGCACTCCGAAAAATTTGATCGCGTCCTGGGCGCCACGTGTATTGGGATCGGCAGCATCCCGGTCCGCAATAGCGCCGTCGCGCACCACGTTATCGCAAATGATCACCGTACCGGGCCGGCTAAGCTTCATGGCCCACTCCAGATAGACCTTGTTGTTCGGCTTGTCGGCATCGATGAAGATCAGATCGAACGCCCCCTCGCCTGCCCCTGCCAAAGCCTCAAGGCTTTTCGCCGCCGCGCCAACCCTGATCTCGACCTTGTCTTCCAGGTCCGCCTTCTCGACGTTGGCGCGCGCCACCTCTGCATGCCGGGGCTCGTATTCGAGCGAGATCAGCTGCCCGCCCGGCGGCAGGGCACGCGCCAGACAGATGGTCGAATAGCCGCCGAGCGTTCCGATCTCCAGGATGCGCCGCGCGCCGGTCATGCGGGCAAGGATCTCCAGCATCGCCCCTTGCATCGGCGACACATCGATCGCCGGCAGCCCGGCCTTGCGGTTTTCCTCCAGCGTCCGCTCCAGCACATCATCCGTGCCCAAAAGCGTTTCTCTCGAGATAGGCGTCGACCGCCGTCCAGATCTTTTCGCTCATCAAAGGGCTGCTCCAGAAATAAAAAGGGGCGCTCAACGCGCCCCTCTTATCATCTTGTCATGTCCCGGCCTACTCGGCCGGCTGCCCCTCGGGACGTCCTGGTTCTCCAAGACCGGCTCCTTTGGCGCAGCGAGCGCCTGGCTCTGCCGGCGGCGCTCCTCGAGGATGAGGTCGTCGCGCTTGGCAGCAACCTGCTTGGCCCGCGAGGTGCCGGCGCCGGTGCCGGCCGGGATGAGCCGGCCGACGATGACGTTCTCCTTGAGCCCTTCGAGCAGGTCGGCCTTGCCGGAAACCGCCGCCTCGGTGAGCACGCGGGTGGTCTCCTGGAAGGAGGCCGCCGAGACGAAGGAGCGGGTCTGCAGCGACGCCTTGGTGATGCCCAGCAGGACCGGCACGCCTTCCGCCGGCTTCTTGCCGTCGGCAACCAGCTGCTCGTTGAGCTCGTCGAAGTCGAGCTTGTCGATCTGCTCGTCCTTGAGCAGGCCGCTGTCGCCCGGATCGGTGATCTCGACCTTCTGCAGCATCTGGCGAACGATCACCTCGATGTGCTTGTCGTTGATCAGCACGCCCTGCAGCCGGTAGACCTCCTGGATCTCGTTGACGAGGTAGCGTGGCAAGCTCCTCGACGCCCTTGATCGCCAGGATGTCGTGCGGTGCCGGATTGCCGTCGAGGATGTACTCGCCCCGCTCGATGGTGTCGCCTTCCTGCAGATGGAACGGCTTGCCCTTCGGGATGAGGTACTCGACCGGCTCGGCCGTCTCGTCATGCGGCTCGATGATGATGCGGCGCTTGTTCTTGTAGTCGCGTCCGAACCGGATCGTGCCATCGATCTCGGCGATGATGGCGTGATCCTTGGGACGACGCGCCTCGAACAGTTCCGCCACGCGCGGCAGACCGCCGGTGATGTCCTTGGTCTTGGCGCTTTCGAGCGGAATACGCGCCAGCACGTCGCCCGGAGCGACCTTCTCGCCCGGCTCGACCGCGACAACCGCATCGACCGACAGCAGGTAGCGGGCGTCGCCGCCACGCTCGAGCTTGGCCACCTCGCCCTTGCGGGCAATGGCCAGGGCCGGCCGCAGGCCGTCACCACGCTGGTTGGTACGCCAGTCGATGACGACGCGCTTGGTGAAGCCGGTCGCCTCGTCGGTCTGTCTCGGCGACCGAAGCGCCGTCGACCAGATCCTCGAACACCACCTCGCCGTCGACTTCGGCCAGGATCGGACGGGTATAGGGGTCCCATTCGGCCAGACGCTGGCCGCGCTTGACCTGGTCGCCATCGTCCACACGGATCTTGGCGCCATAGGTGACGCGGTGCGTCGCCCGGTCCTTGCCGTCATTATCGAGGATGGCGATGCGTCACGTTCCGGCCCATGGCGATCAGCGTGCCGTCGCCGGCCTTGACCACGTTCTGTTGCGGATCTCGATCTTGCCCTCGGCACCGGCCTCGAGGAACGAGGTGTCGACCACCTGCGCCGTACCACCGATGTGGAAGGTGCGCATGGTGAGCTGCGTGCCCGGCTCACCGATCGACTGGGCGGCAATGACGCCGACAGCCTCACCGATATTGACCGGCGTGCCGCGTGCAAGGTCACGGCCATAGCAGGCCGCGCAGCACGCCCTGACGCAGCTCGCAGGTCAGCGGCGAGCGGATGCGGACCGACTGGATCTTGGCCGCCTCGATGGCATCGACGTCCTTCTCCTCGAGCAGCGTGCCGCTTGCGCGGCGATGCACTTCGCCCGTTTCCGGATCGATCGACGTCGTCGGCCGTGCGTGCGGCCGAGAATGCGCTGGCCGAGCGTCGCCACGACCTGGCCGGAATCGACGATGGCTTCCATGGTCAGGCCGCGATCGGTGCCGCAATCGAGCTCGGTGATGATCGAGTCCTGCGCCACGTCGACCAGACGGCGGGTCAGGTAACCCGAGTTCGCCGTCTTCAAGCGCGGTGTCGGCCAGACCCTTGCGGGCGCCGTGGGTGGAGTTGAAGTACTCCAGCACGTTCAGGCCTTCCTTGAAGTTCGACGGTGATCGGCGTCTCGATGATCGAGCCGTCCGGACGGGCCATCAGGCCGCGCATGCCGGCGAGCTGCTTCATCTGCGCCGGCGAACCGCGGGCCCCCGAATGGCTCATCATGTAGACCGAGTTGATCGGCTTCTGACGCTCGGTTTCCTCGTCGATCTGGACCGAGGAGATGCGCTTCATCATCTCGTCGGCGACCTTGTCGCCGCACTTGGCCCAGGCGTCGACCACCTTGTTGTACTTTTCGCCCTGGGTGATCAGGCCGTCATTGTACTGCTGCTCGAATTCCTCGACCTGCTTGCGCGCCTCCTCGACGATGCCGGCCTTGGTTTCCGGGATCACCATGTCGTCCTTGCCGAACGAAATGCCGGCGCGGCAGGCATGCTTGAAGCCCATGTCCATGATCTTGTCGCAGAAGATCACCGTCTCCTTCTGACCGCAGGCGCGATAGACCGTGTCGATCATCTTGGAGATCATCTTCTTGGTCATCGGTCTGGTTGCACACGTCGAACGGCACCATGCCGCTCTTGGGCAGCAACTGGCCGATCATCATGCGGCCCGGGGTCGTCTCGACGATCTGCGGTCGTCAGATTGCCGTCGCGCATCGAGCGCCGTCACGCGGCCCTTGATCTTGGTGTGCATGGTGACGGCGCCGTTGCCGAGCGCATGCTCGATCTCGCCCATATTGCCGAAGGCCATGCCTTCGCCCGGCTCGTTCTCGTTCATCAGGCTGAGGTGATAGAGGCCGAGAACGATATCCTGGCTCGGCACGATGATCGGCTGACCATTGGCCGGATGCAGGATGTTGTTGGTCGACATCATCAGCACGCGCGCTTCGAGCTGGGCTTCGAGCGACAGCGGCACGTGGACCGCCATCTGGTCGCCGTCGAAGTCGGCGTTGAACGCCGCGCAGACCAGCGGATGCAGCTGGATCGCCTTGCCCTCGATCAGTGTCGGTTCGAACGCCTGGATGCCCAGGCGGTGCAGCGTCGGCGCGCGGTTCGAGCAGAACCGGATGCTCGCGGATCACCTCGTCGAGGATATCCCAGACTTCCGGCTTTTCCTTCTCGACCAGCTTCTTGGCCTGCTTGACCGTCGAGGAGAAGCCCTTGGCCTCGAGCCGCGAGTAGATGAACGGCTTGAACAGCTCGAGCGCCATCTTCTTGGGCAGGCCGCACTGGTGCAGCTTGAGCTCCGGACCGACGGTGATCACCGAACGGCCCGAATAGTCGACGCGCTTGCCGAGCAGGTTCTGGCGGAACCGGCCCTGCTTGCCCTTGAGCATGTCGCGACAGCGACTTCAGCGGACGCTTGTTGGCGCCCGTGATGGTGCGGCCGCGGCGGCCATTGTCGAACAGGGCGTCGACGGCTTCCTGCAGCATGCGCTTTTCGTTGCGGATGATGATGTCCGGCGCACGCAGCTCGATCAGCCGCTTCAGACGGTTGTTGCGGTTGATGACGCGGCGATAGAGATCGTTGAGATCGGAGGTCGCGAAGCGGCCGCCATCGAGCGGCACCAGCGGGCGCAGCTCGGGCGGAATGACCGGAATGACCGTCATGATCATCCATTCGGGCTTGTTGCCCGAAACGATGAACTGCTCGACGATCTTCAGGCGCTTGGCCAGCTTCTTCGGCTTCAGCTCGGTGGTCGCCTCGGCGATCTCGACGCGCAGGTCGGCCGCGAGCTTCTCGAGGTCGAGCGCCATCAGCATCTCGCGGATGGCCTCGGCGCCGATCATGGCGGTGAAGCTGTCGGCACCGTACTCGTCCTGGGCGTCGAGATACTGCTTCTTCCGTGAGCAGCTGGTACTGGCGTGAACGGGGTCAGGCCCGGATCGATCACCGACGTAGTTCTCGAAATAGAGGATGCGCTCGATGTCCTTGAGCGTCATGTCGAGCAGCAGCGCGATGCGGGACGGCAGCGACTTCAGGAACCAGATGTGCGCGACCGGCGCGGCCAGCTCGATATGGCCCATGCGCTCGCGGCGCACGCGGCGACAGCGTGACTTCGACGCCGCACTTCTCGCAGATGACGCCCTTGAACTTCATGCGCTTGTACTTGCCGCACAGGCACTCATAGTCCTTCACCGGCCCGAAGATGCGCGCGCAGAACAGCCCGTCGCGCTCCGGCTTGAAGGTGCGGTAGTTGATGGTCTCAGGCTTCTTGATCTCGCCGAACGACCAGGAAAGGATCTTTTCCGGGCTGGCGATATTGATCTTCATCTGATCGAAGACCTGGGTCGGCGCCTGCGGATTGAACGGGTCCATGACGTGGTGATGATGGTTCATCTAATGTCTCCTTGCCTCGCGCGGGCCGGCCCGGTCAGAACCGGCCCTTGCGACGTCAATGATGGATGGGTCGCGGCGGGTTATTCCGCCGCGTCCGAGGAGGCGCGAGCTCGCCTTCGGCGTCGCTCTCGAGTCGTCGTTCGACTTCGCTCTCTGTCAGTTCGACATTGAGGCCCGAGCGAACGGATTTCCTTGACGAGCACGTTGAAGCTCTCCGGAATGCCCGCCTCGAACGTGTCGTCGCCGCGTACGATGGCCTCGTAGACCTTGGTACGGCCGGCAACGTCGTCCGACTTGATGGTGAGCATTTCCTGCAAGCGTGTACGCTGCGCCATAGGCCTCGAGCGCCCACACTTCCATCTCGCCGAAGCGCTGGCCGCCGAACTGGGCCTTGCCGCCCAGCGGCTGCTGGGTGACCAGCGAGTAAGGGCCGATGGAACGCGCGTGGATCTTGTCGTCGACCAGGTGGTGCAGCTTGAGCATGTAGATATAGCCCACCGTCACCTCGCGATCGAACTGCTCGCCCGTACGCCCGTCATAGAGCGGTGGACTGGCCCGAGCCGTTCAGCCCTGCCCGCTCCAGCATCTCGACGATGTCGGCTTCCTTGGCGCCGTCGAAGACCGGCGTGGCAATGGAAATGCCCTTGCGCAGGTGACTCGCCGAGCCGGACGACGCCGTCGTCGTCGAGATCGGTCAGCGTGTTGTCGTTGGCAAACAGCGAGCCGAATTCGGCCTTGAGCGGCTTCAGGTCGCCGTTCTGCTGATAGATGCGCAGCATCTCGTCGATCTTCTTGCCCATGCCGGCGCAGGCCCAGCCCAGATGCGTCTCCAGGATCTGGCCCACATTCATGCGCGAGGGCACGCCAAGCGGGTTGAGCACGATTTCGACAGGCGTGCCGTCCTCGAGATAGGGCATGTCTTCCTGCGGCACGATGCGGGAAACCACACCCTTGTTGCCGTGACGGCCGGCCATCTTGTCGCCCGGCTGGATCTTGCGCTTGGTGGCGACGAAGACCTTGACCATCTTCATCACGCCCGGCGGAAGCTCGTCACCGCGCTGCAGCTTGTCCACCTTGTCGATGAAACGCTGCTCGAGAAGCTTGCGGCTCTCGTCATACTGGCGCCTGCAGCGCCTCGATCTCGGACATGACCTTGTCGTCGTCGACCGCGAACTGCCACCACTTGGACCGCGGCTGGCTGTCGAAAATGCTGTCATTGAGCTTGGTGCCGGCCACATAGCCCTTCGGGCCGGCGGTTGCGGTCTTGCCGAACAGCATTTCCTTGAGACGCGCATAGACGTTGCGGTCGAGGATCGACTGCTCGTCGTCGCGGTCCTTGGCCAGACGCTCGATTTCCTCGCGCTCGATCGCCATGGCGCGCTCGTCCTTGTCGATGCCGTGGCGGTTGAACACGCGCACCTCGACCACCGTGCCGGCATCCCCGGGAGGAACGCGCAGCGAGGTGTCGCGGACGTCGGACGCCTTCTCGCCGAAGATGGCGCGGAGAAGCTTTTCTTCCGGCGTCATCGGGCTTTCGCCCTTCGGCGTGATCTTGCCCACAAGGATATCGCCCGGTCCGACTTCGGCACCGATATGCACGATGCCGGCCTCGTCGAGGTTCTTCAGAGCCTCTTCGGAGACGTTCGGGATGTCGCGGGTGATTTCTTCGGGCCCGAGCTTGGTGTCGCGGGCGCATGACTTCATATTCCTCGATATGGATCGAGGTGAAGACGTCGTGCTGGACGATCTTCTCGCTGACAGCAGGATGGAGTCCTCGAAGTTGTAGCCGTTCCACGGCATGAACGCGACGAGCACGTTGCGGCCGAGAGCCAGATCGCCCAGTTCGGTCGACGGACCATCCGCAATGATGTCGCCGGCGCTCGACATGGTCGCCCACCACCACCAGCGGACGCTGGTTGATGCAGGTCGACTGGTTCGACCGCTGGAACTTCATCAGGTTGTAGATGTCGACGCCCGACTTGGAGGCATCGGTCTCCTCGGTCGCCCGGATGACGATACGGGTGGCGTCCACCTGATCGACGATGCCGGTGCGCTTGGCGGCGATGGCGGCGCCCGAGTCACGGGCCACGACCGGCTCCATGCCGGTGCCGACGAACGGCGCCTCGGCACGCAGCAGCGGCACAGCCTGACGCTGCATGTTCGAGCCCATCAGCGCGCGGTTGGCGTCGTCGTTCTCGAGGAACGGGATCAGCGCCGCGGCCACCGAGATGACCTGCTTGGGCGAAACGTCCATCAGGTCGATCTGCTCACGCGGCGTCAGCGACACATTCGCCGGCGTGACGGGCGGTGACCAGTTCGTTCTCGAACTCGCGATAGTCGTCGAGCTCGGCGTTGGCCTGGGCGACGTTGTACTTGGCCTCTTCCATGGCCGACAGATAGACCACGTCGTCGGTCACCTTGCCGTCCACGACCTTGCGGTAGGGCGTTTCGATGAAGCCGTACTTGTTGACGCGCGCAAAGGTCGCCAGCGAGTTGATCAGGCCGATATTCGGGCCTTCCGGCGTCTCGATCGGGCAGATGCGGCCGTAATGGGTCACATGCACGTCGCGGACTTCGAAGCCGGCGCGCTCGCGGGTCAGACCGCCCGGCCCAAGCGCCGACAGGCGACGCTTGTGGGTGATCTCGGAGAGCGGGTTGGTCTGGTCCATGAACTGCGAAAGCTGCGAGGAGCCGAAGAACTCGCGCACCGCGGCTGCGGCCGGCTTGGCGTTGATCAGATCCTGCGGCATGACCGTGTCGATCTCGACCGAGCTCATGCGCTCCTTGATGGCGCGCTCCATGCGCAGCAGGCCGAGCCGGTAGTGGTTCTCCATCAGCTCGCCGACCGAACGCACGCGGCGGTTGCCGAGATTGTCGATGTCGTCGATCTCGCCCGGCCGTCGCGCAGTTCGACCAGCGTGCGCACGACTTCGACGATGTCTTCCTTGCGCAGCATGCGCACGGTGTCATCGACATCGAGGTCGAGACGCATGTTCATCTTGACGCGGCCGACTGCGGACAGGTCATAGCGCTCGCTGTCGAAGAACAGCGACTTGAACATCGCTTCGGCCGTCTCGATGGTCGGCGGCTCGCCCGGACGCATGACGCGGTAGATGTCGAACAGCGCGTCCTCGCGGGTCTCGTTCTTGTCGACCGCCAGCGTGTTGCGGATATAGGCGCCCACCGTGACATGATCGATGTCGAGGATCGGCAGTTCGTCAAAGCCGGCTTCTCGACCAGCTTGGTCAGCAGCTTCTCGTCGATCTCGTCGCCCGCTTCGGCGTAGATCTCGCCGGTCTTCGGGATTGATCAGGTCCTGCGGCGATGAACATGCCGTAGAGGTCTTCGTCCTCGGCCAGCAGGTGCGTAGTGCCGCCTTCGGCGATCTTCTTGGCGGCGCGCGCCGACAGCTTCTTGCCGGCCTCATGCACGACGTCGCCGGTCTTGGCGTCGATCAGATCGTGCGTCGGCTTGGCGCCCTTCATCTTGTCGGCGTCGAACGGCTTCTGCCAGCCCTTCTCGGTCTTCTCGAAGGTCGAGCGTGTTGTAATAGGTGTCGAGGATTTCCTCGGCATCCATGCCGAGCGCCTTGAGCAGCGAGGTCACCGGAATCTTGCGGCGGCGGTCGATGCGCGCAAAGACGACGTCCTTGGCGTCGAACTCGATGTCGAGCCAGGAGCCGCGATAGGGAATGATGCGGGCGGCGAACAGCAGCTTGCCCGAGGAATGGGTCTTGCCCTTGTCGTGGTCGAAGAACACGCCCGGCGAACGGTGCATCTGGGAGACGATGACGCGCTCGGTGCCGTTGACGATGAAGGTGCCGTTCGACGGTCATGAACGGCATGTCGCCCATATAGACGTCCTGCTCCTTGATGTCCTTGACGGAGCGGGCGCCGGTTTCTTCGTCCACTTCGAACACGATCAGCCGGAGCGTCACCTTGAGCGGCGCAGCGAAGGTCATGTCGCGCTGCCGGCACTCCTCGACGTCATATTTGGGCTGTTCGAACTCGTAGCTGCACGAATTCGAGGCTGAGCCGTGTTGGAGAAATCGGTGATCGGAAACACGGACTTGAACACGGACTGCAGGCCCTTCGTCGCCGCGCCCGCCCTTGGGCTCGTCGACCATCAGGAACTGATCATAGGAGGCCTTCTGGACCTCGATGAGATTCGGCATCTCCGTGACTTCGCGAATGGAGCCGAAGGATTTGCGCACCTTGCGGCGGCCGTTGAACGTGGTAGCCATGAAAGCTCCTATTGTCTCAATGTCATGCGCAGCGGCGCCCGCGCAGGTCCCGGTGATGCCGGGCCATTGGAAACGCCGCTTGAAACACGCACAATTTCAGCAGATTGGCCGTCGATTAGACGCAATGCCTGCAACCGATCATCCTGTCGGAGCGTTGAGGCAATTGTCCAAAACCCCGACAATCAGCCGTCGGGCCTCAGGACACCTGCCTTCTGTTACGCAACCTGCTACTTTCCGCAACCGCTCCGGATTTGCGTCCGGAGCTGCCGTCCCTTTCGGACGGACGGTCGGGACGGCAGATAACGCCGCCGTCCCGAAGAATGCAAATTTAGGCGAACTACTTGAGTTCGACCTTGGCGCCAGCGGCTTCGAGCTTGGCCTTGAGCTCTTCGGCTTCCGCCTTGTTGACGCCTTCCTTGACGGCCTTGGGCGCACCTTCGACCAGCGCCTTGGCTCGCCGAGGCCGAGACCGGTGATGGCGCGGACTTCCTTGATGACGTTGATCTTCTTGTCGCCGAACGGCGGCCAGGATGACGTCGAATTCGGTCTTTTCTTCGGCAGCGGCAGCCACCAGCGGCGGCACCGCCGGCAGCAGCAACAGCGACCGGAGCGGCGGCGGAAACGCCCCACTTCTCTTCCAGCATCTTCGACAGCTCGGAAGCCTCGAGGACGGTCAGTGCGGACAGATCGTCTACGAGTTTTCAAGATCAGCCATTTGTTTGCTACCTTCAGTTCGGTTTCAGTTCGAAATGTGAGAGGGCCGCAAACCGTGCTATGCTGCATCGCCCTTGTCCGCATAAGCGGCGAGAACCCGCGCAATCTGGCCGCCAGGTGCCTGCAGGACGGATGCGATCTTGGCCGCGGGCTGCGTGAGCAGGCCGGCGAGCTTCGCGCGCAGTTCGTCCAGCGAGGGCAACGTCGGCCAGCGCCTTGACCCGGTCAGGGTCGAGTTCGGTCGCTCCCATGGCGCCGCCGAGAACCACGAACTTCTGGTTCTTGTCGGCGAACTGCACCGCGATTTTCGGCGCGGTGATGGGATCTTCCGAATAGGCGACGACCGTCGGCCCTGTGAACAGGGCCGAGATGTCCGCGTTGTCGGTGTCCTTAAGAGCGAGCTTGGCAAGGCGGTTCTTGGCGACCTTTACCTGACCGCCGGCCTGCTTCATCTGCACGCGCAGAGTCTCCATGTCGGCGACGGTGAGACCGGCATAGTGAGCCACGACGATCGCGCCCGACGCCTTGAAGGCTTCTGTGAGCGACGCGACGAGCTCAGCTTTTTCCGCTCTATCCACTGCTTCTCTCCACATATTGGCCCGACGTCGTTGACGGCTGCCGGACCGTTGCCAATTGCTGCTCCCGTCCCCGAACAGGCCGACGACAGGAACAACGGTTGAGTGCCTGTCAACCGGCACCGCATCCGAAGGATGCGGCAACTGGCCTGGTTCGAACCGAAACGAACGCGGCCCTGCAGGCCCGAATTCCGTTCCGGTCTTCACCCCGTCTATTGCAGGCTTTGTCCGATTAAGGCGGCACGCAATGCGCCACCGCCTGCAGTCTCGGACAGGTCTTCCCTTGCGAAAGCCGAAGCTCTCCTCGGGTCTTCCGGGCGGCCGGGACCGCCCGAAATCTTTCAGCCGGTCTTGCTGGACCGACCTGGAAAACGAGCGATCGGTCTTAGTGGACCGACTGCGGGATCGACGTGGACGCCGGGGCCCATGGTCGAGGAAATCGCGACGCGCTTGATATAGGTGCCCTTGGCGCCCGCCGGCTTGGCCTTGCTGCACCGCATCGGTGAAAGCCTTGATGTTTTCGAGCAGCGCTTCTTCGGTGAACGAGGCCTTGCCGACGCCGGCATGGAGGATGCCGGCCTTTTCGACGCGGAACTCCACGGCGCCGCCCTTGGCAGCCTTGACGGCGCCGGCGACATCCGGGGTCACCGTGCCGACCTTGGGGTTCGGCATCAGGTTGCGCGGGCCCAGGATCTTGCCGAGGCGCCCGACCAGCGGCATCATGTCCGGCGTCGCGATGCAGCGGTCGAAATTGATCTTGCCGGCCTGGATCTGTTCGACCAGATCGTCGGCGCCGACGATGTCGGCGCCGGCCTCGCTGGCTTCGTCGGCCTTGGCGTCCTTGGCGAACACGGCGACGCGCACCGTCTTGCCGGTGCCGTTGGGCAGGTTGACGACGCCGCGGACCATCTGGTCGGCGTGACGCGGATCGACGCCGAGATTCATCGCGACCTCGATGGTCTCGTCGAACTTGGCGGTGGCGCGGTCCTTGACCATCTTCACGCGCTTCGTCGAGCGCATAGAGCTTCTTGCGGTCGATGCCTTCACGGGCGTTCTTGATTCGCTTTCCAGTCTTGCCATTGCCCTCAGCCCTCGACCTGGATGCCCATGGAACGGGCGGAACCGGCGATCTGCGCCATGGCGGCGTCGACCGTATCGGCGTTGAGATCCTTCATCTTCTTTTCGGCGATCTCGCGCAGCTGCGCCTGGCGTGATCGTGCCGGCGCAATCCTTGCCCGGCAGTCTTGGAGCCGGACTTGAGGTTCATCGCCTTCTTGATGAAGTAGGTCACCGGCGGCAGCTTCATCTCGAAGGTGAAGCTCTTGTCGGCGAAAATGGTGATGACCACCGGGATCGGCGCGCCCTTTTCCATCTCCTGCGTGGCGGCGTTGAACGCCTTGCAGAATTCCATGATGTTGAGACCGCGCTGGCCGAGCGCCGGGCCGATCGGGGGCGACGGGGTCGCCGAGCCGGCGGGCACCTGCAGCTTCAGGTAGCCGGTAATCTTCTTTGCCATGATCGTCCTTTCAGTTCATGCAGCCCAGGCGACTCGGGCGCTTTGACGCCGTGGTCCGAGGTTTCACCGGCGGACTGGCAGCCACCGCCCTCTCCCACAGCCTTGTTCGCGGCCCCTGACGAGCGAACCGCCGGACAGCCGAGATCAGACCTTTTCGACCTGCCCGTATTCCAGCTCGACCGGGGTCGGCCGGCCGAAAATCGAAACTTCCACCTTGAGGCGCGCGCGCTCCTCGTCGACTTCCTCGACGACGCCGTTGAAGCTGGCGAACGGCCCGTCGGCCACGCGCACCTGCTCGCCCACCTCGAAGGAGACCGACGGCTTGGGATGCTCGACGCCTTCCTGCACCTGCTGCAGGATGCGCCATCGCCTCCCTCTCCGAGATCGGCATCGGCTTGTCGGCCGCGCCGAGGAAGCCGGTGACCTTCGGCGTATTCTTGATCAGGTGGAACGCCTGGTCGGTCATGTCCATCTTCACCAGCACATAGCCGGGGAAGAACTTGCGTTCGGTATCCACCTTGCGGCCGCGCCGCATCTCGACGACCTTCTCGGTCGGCACGATGACGTCCTCGAACAGATCCTCGAGCTTGTTCTGCGCCGCCTTCTCGCGGATGGCCTCAGCGACCTTGCGCTCGAAATTCGAATAGGTCTGAACGATGTACCAGCGCTTGGCCATGGCTTAACCCTTACTCCTATCTCGCGTTCGGCGCTCAGCGGATCGACAGCATCAACTGCACGAGGAACGCCAGTGATCTGGTCGGCGACCAGGAAAAAGATGCTGGCCAGCATGACCATCACCAGAACCATGACCGTCGAGATCAGCAGTTTCCTGCCGGCTCGGCCAGACAACCTTGGAGACTTCCGACCTTACCTGCTGCAGAAAGGTGAAGGGGTTCGTCGTGCGGGCCATGAATACTTCTTGCGATCTCAGGCGCGTTCTGAAAGCGGCGGCCGCTTTCGGGGCGAATGCGCGACAATTTCAAAGGTCAGATCATGCGCCTTGCTCAGCCAGACCGTGCATGACCTAGGGTTGTTCGGTCCATAACCAAGAGCCGCGCGAGTCCCCTCGGCGGCACTGGAAGCTGCTATCTAGTCAACTGTCATGGCGAAAGCAAGACCGGAAGCGCACTTTTTATTGCCCTCTCCTCGCCCGTCCCTGGGTGGCAATTGGCGCGCGGATTTTGGTATCGGACGTCCCGGCCGATGCGGAATAGGCTGAAGACTATAGGGACTTCCCCTTATTTCGGCTCTCCCGGGTTTCTCATAAAAAGCCCATGTGCATCAGGACGTTCACAATCTTCCGCAGAAATCCCTGTCGTTCTCACGCGGCTGGAGCATAGTTGCGCTGGGCTGCCTGTCATGGGCGGCTGTGCTGCTGTGTGTTGCCGCCTTCAACTATGTGGTGCTCGACCCGGTCCAACGCGAGATAAGTCGAGCAAGCAGCCTGGTCGCGCAAATCGAGGACAGGCGCCTGACGATGCGGGAAGAAACGACCCAGCTGATCGCAGAACTCAACCGGATAATGCCCGATGCGTCGAAAAGCGATCGCCAGCGTATACTGGCGCTTGTCCGGCGCGCGGAAACTGTCCGAGGTGCGCTGGCGCAATAAGGGCGCCTCAGCAGCCAAATCCATTACAGAGAGCTTTGAAGGCGTTTGCCCGCAGGCCGGTGGCAGATAAGACCTTCGGCTTGCCTGGCAGGGGCAGCAGGACTTGAACCCGCGACCCTCGGTTTTGGAGACCGATGCTCTACCAACTGAGCTATACCCCTATCCGGCGGGCCATGATCTAATTGCAAAAGCAGGCTGGTGCAAGCCCGATCCACCCGCTTGGGAACAAAAAGGGCGGCCCGAAGACCGCCCTTCTGCATTCGGTAGTAGCGCCGAAATTACTCGACGATTTTGCTGACGACGCCGGAGCCGACGGTGCGGCCGCCTTCACGGATGGCGAAGCGCAGCTTCTCTTCCATCGCGATCGGCACGATCAGCTGCACGTTGATCTCCACATTGTCGCCCGGCATCACCATCTCGACGCCTTCCTTCAGCGTCACCACACCGGTCACGTCCGTGGTGCGGAAGTAGAACTGCGGGCGGTAATTGGTGAAGAACGGGGTGTGACGGCCGCCCTCTTCCTTGGTCAGGATGTAGGCCTCGGCCACGAACTTGGTGTGCGGCGTCACCGAACCCGGCTTGCACAGAACCTGCCCGCGCTCCACCTGGGTGCGCTCGATGCCGCGGATCAGGGCGCCGATATTGTCGCCCGCCTCGCCGCTGTCGAGCAGCTTGCGGAACATCTCCACACCGGTCACCGTCGTCTTCTGCGTGGCCTTCATGCCCACGATCTCGACTTCGTCGCCCACCTTGACGATGCCGCGCTCGACACGGCCGGTCACAACCGTGCCGCGGCCCGAGATCGAGAACACGTCCTCGATCGGCATCAGGAAGGGCTGGTCGACCGGACGGGCCGGCTGCGGGATGTACTCGTCAACCGCCTTCATCAGCTCCAGCACCGCATCATGGCCGAGCTTGGGATCGCTGTCTTCCAGAGCGGCAAGCGCCGAGCCCTTGACGATCGGAATGTCGTCGCCGGGGAAGTCGTAGGACGACAACAGCTCGCGAACCTCGAGCTCGACAAGCTCCAAAAGCTCCTCGTCGTCCACCTGGTCGCACTTGTTCAAAAACACAACGATCGCCGGAACGCCGACCTGGCGGGCCAGAAGGATGTGCTCGCGCGTCTGCGGCATCGGGCCGTCGGCAGCCGAAACCACCAGGATCGCCCCGTCCATCTGCGCGGCGCCCGTGATCATGTTCTTCACATAGTCGGCATGGCCCGGGCAGTCCACATGCGCATAGTGACGGTTCGCCGTCTCGTATTCCACATGCGCCGTCGAAATGGTGATGCCGCGCGCCTTCTCTTCCGGCGCCGCGTCAATCGCATCATACGCACGGTAGGTCGCACCACCCGTCTCGGCCAGAACCTTGGTGATCGCCGCCGTCAGCGACGTCTTGCCATGGTCAACATGACCAATCGTGCCAATGTTGCAGTGCGGCTTGTTCCGCGAAAACTTTTCCTTCGCCATATCTATTCCTTTTACGCCGAGCGGTGCATTGCGGTTTCGATGGCGGGCGATTAGCGACTGGGGCAGAAAAACACAAGCCTTTTGTCGCCCACAGCGCCGGCGCCATAATCCGCGAATGCCAGTGAGGGCGCTGATATGGTGTCTGCCCGCGGAGAAATCAAATGCGGGAGATCAAGAGCGCTGTTCCGCGGATTTGGCGCCAAGCTGCCAAGGGTCAACTTGCGCGCGACTTCCATATCGCCCTAGTGTTTCTGCTAATAGGGTTTTTGCCCCGCAGATCGCCAGCCAAGGGACCCGGAGACAATGAGCATGACTGCGCCCAGACCAAAGCTCGCGGTATCCGCTCTGCTCATTTTCGCCTGCACGACTGCAGGAGCAGAGGCATTCGACTTCGCGCATCCGACTTTTTCGGTGCGCGATATGAAAGTGCGGCACGCCCATGACCATCGGCTCTTGCCAGGCCAAGCGCAAAGCACCTCGTCATGCCAGCACGTCCGTATCGATGTCACCGGCTTCGGCAATGGCAGCGACGCGCTCACCGCCAAGGACCGGTCCGCTCTTCGATCCGTAGTGCGGCAGATCGCCGACGAACCGTGCGCCGTTACGGTGACCGGCTATGCCAGCGTCAGCGGCCCCGACGCCCTCAATGAAAAGCTCGCCCGCGCCCGGGCCGAGAATGTACTCGCTTATCTGTTGAAGCTGGGGCTCGAGGCCGATGGCCGGCGGATCCAAAGCGTCGGCAGTACAAGCAATTTTGGCTCAGAAGAGGCAGACAACCGCCGCGTCGTCGTCAGCCTTACGTCCCCTAACTAATCCGAGAAAGGAACTCGTCGTGTCGCCCACATTCAAACACCTGCCCCTGATCGCGCTCGTCACGGCCTTGGCCACACTTCCGACCCTTGCACCCGCTGAGGCCCAACAGAATCTCGGCGGAACGTGCCGCTACGCCGGCATGCAATTCAGCTACCCCACGACCGTTCGCGACGGCGACAAAATCCTGACATGCAATGGCACGAACTGGTATGTCGATGATCGCGTAAAGACAACCAATTGCTGGTTCGCTTCCTCTGCGTTCACGGCCGGCGCTGTCGTTTCGGAAGGCGACCATTCGCTGTCATGTCAGCCGGATGGAACTTGGGCAGAAGTCGCTGGCTCGGCCTCCGGATCGTCTTCGGGCCAATAATCTCCACGCCGGATTCCGGCGCCCGCGGCATCTCGCCGCTCAGTGCGTCTGGCAAGTCGGTGAGGGAACTGGAGCGGGTAGCGGGAATCGAACCCGCGTATTCAGCTTGGAAGGCTGCTGCTCTACCATTGAGCTATACCCGCGGCACATAAAAGCGGCGCTTGGTGGAGGGGGCTGGATTCGAACCAGCGTACGCTAAGCGGTCAGATTTACAGTCTGATGGATTTAACCACTCTCCCACCCCTCCCCGGTCGGCTGTTGGCCAGCCGGCAAGCGCGGCAACGGTCTCACCCCGAGGGGCAAAAATCCGTCGCGCGGTTTATGGTCATGACGCCTTCGGGTGTCAACACCCAATCGGGCCCTGAGGCAGCGGTGCGTGCGCCAGCTTGTCTGCCGGCGCCAAAGAAGCTACCGCATTGTCATGAGCCGAAACAAATTCCCGCCCAAGCAAAGACCGCCCCGGCACGACCCCGATGACGGGCCGGTATTTTTATATGGTCTGCACACCGTCCGCGCCGCCCTGGACAACCCGCACCGCAAGAAGTCTCGCCTGCTGGCGACCCCGAACGCGCTCAACCGGTTGGCCGAAACCGGGCCCCTGCCCGACGGTTTGCCCGTCGAGGAGACGACGCCCCGGACGCTCGATCAGCTCCTGGGCGCCGACGCGGTGCACCAGGGCGCGGCCCTCGAAGTCGATCCGGTCACCCGCGCCCGCATGAAGGATGTCGACAAGCTCGACCTGGTGGTGGTGCTCGACCAGGTCACCGATCCCCACAATGTCGGCGCCATATTGCGCACCGCTTGCGCCTTCGGAGCCGACGCCGTCATCACCACGGCTCGTTATGCGCCGCGCGAGACCGGCGTGCTCGCCAAATCGGCCTCGGGCGCTCTCGATCTCGTACCCCTCATCGAGGTGCGCAATCTCGGCGAGGCACTGGAAGAACTCAAATCCATGGGGCTTTTGCTGCTCGGCTTCGATTCGGAGGCCGAGGCCCCCCTTCGCCCGCGCAAATCCGGGCGCCTCGCCATCGTGCTTGGTGCCGAAGGCAAGGGCTTGCGCCAGAAGACCCGCGAGCTCTGCGACGAGATGGTCAGGCTCGACATGCCCGGCCCGATCAAGAGCCTCAACGTTTCCAACGCCGCCGCCATTGCGCTCTTTGCGGCGACCTCGCTGTGAGGAGAAGCCGATGACACAGCCACAGATCGGCGCGTCCGCACCCGATTTTACCCTCCCCGGCGACAAGGGCGATTTCACCCTCTCCGCCCATCGCGGCCATAACGTCGTCTTGTTCTTTTACCCGCAGGACGACACTGAAGGCTGCACCATGGAGGCGAAGGCGTTTTCGGCCCTCCTCTCCGATTTCACACGGCACAAGACCAATGTCGATCGGCATCTCGCCGGATAGCGTCGCCGACCATGCCCGCTTCCGCGCAAAAATACGGCCTTCAAGTGCCGCTTCTGGCCGACCCCTCGCGCGAAGTCATAAACGCCTATGGCGTCTGGGGGCCGAAAAAGACCTTCGGACGAGAATATGAAGGTCTGATCCGCACGACCTTCCTCATCTCCGCCGGTGGACGCATAGAAGACATCTGGAAGGTGACGCGTATCAAGGGTCATGCCGAGGCCGTGCTTGAGACGGTCCAACACCTCGGCGAGCTCCTAGATCCGCCGCGGCGCGCCTTTTCGGCTTTGTTAACCCTAATGCTCCAATATTTCCCTCACCACAGTAGTGCGTGTTGGGGGAAAGGTCTTGCTGCGTAAGCCCGAACAGCCGGTCGCCTTGGGGCGGGCGCCGGAAAAGCGTCCTCAGGGGGGCATAAGCTACAAGCTTTTTTACGGCGCTGTGGCGGCGCTCATGCTGACCAACGCCTTCACCCTGGTCGGCTTCCTGATGAGCCCCGACATTGCCGGGCTTTTTTCCAACCGAAATGATCGCATCGCGGCCGCCTATGAAGACCGCATCGTGCAGTTGCGGCTCGAGGTCGACCGGTTGCAGTCGCGCCAATACGCTCAGACCGGCGATCTCAACCTGCAGATGCAGGAGCTCGTCCAGCAACAGGAAGTGCTGGCGGAGCAGCATCAATATGTGCGCGCCCTGGCCGACAAGGCGGCTGAACTCGGCATCCTCACCGCTGAGGACACCAGCACGCCGGACCCGCAGCCCGCCCTAGCCCGGGATGCGGCAACTGGAATGGGTGGGCCCGATCTCGCACCTGATATCGATGCGGTGCGCGCATCCGTCGACACAATGATGGGCGACACGCGCAATGCGCTGCAGTCGATCTCGAGTGCCGCCGACAAGTCCACGGACAAGATTTTGGGCGAACTCGATACCGTCGGCATCCGCCCCAAGCTTACGGATGAAAACATCGAGGCGATGGGCGGCCCCTTCGAACCCGCCCTCGACGCCGATGCCCAGGCCTCCATCGCCGATGATACCAATGCGGTGATTGCGGCTCTGGCACGCTTCCGGCTGGCGCGCGGCGCGCTGGAGGATGCACCCGTGCACAAGCCGCTGGCCCAACTCCCCCATATCAGCTCGGGGTTCGGCAACCGGCGCGACCCCTTCGTCGGCTCGCTGGCCTTTCATGCCGGCCTTGACTTCCCCTCGCCCACCGGGACCAGCGTCATGAGCGCCGGCGCCGGCACGGTGAGTTTTGCCGGCCATTCCAGCGGCTACGGCAATCTGGTCGAGATCACGCATCCTGGCGGCATCGTCACCCGCTATGGGCATTTGTCGAAAATCCTGGTCAGAGAGGGCGATACGGTCGATACCGGAAGCGTGATCGGAAAAGTGGGCTCGACCGGCCGCTCGACCGGCCCTCACCTGCACTTTGAGGTCCGCCGCAACAATTCCCCGACCGACCCCACACGGTTCCTCGCCGCCGGCAAGCGGCTTGCCCGCTTTCTCTAAGCTCCACGGCCGGTCCACCCGGCGCAAATTCGCCATCATTTGAGCAGCCAATCGCGAACGGGATCTTGCAGATCGGCTGTCCGCATGCGCCGCCTTTTTTCGCGGCTGCTTATGTCTGGTGGAGGGGCCCTTGGAGAAACGGCAGATGCGCTTTGACGATGGCGCGGCCTATGAGATCGGCATGGGCTCCTGGAGCCGTCTCGTCGGCACCAAATTCCTCGATTGGATCGCGGCCGGCAAAGGCAAGGACTGGCTGGACGTCGGCTGTGGAAATGGCGCCTTCACGCAATTGATCGCGGAGACCTGCGCGCCCGCCAGTCTCACAGCTGCCGACCCCTCGCCGGGCCAGCTCGCCTATGCTCGAACGCGCCCCATCGCCGGCAGTCCGCAATTCGTTCAGGCCGACGCCATGGACATGCCCTTCCCAAACGCCAGCTTTGATATCGTGGTCAGCGCCCTCGTCCTTTTCTTTGTTCCCGATCCCGCGCGGGCGCTTTCGGAAATGGCCCGGATTGTGCGTCCCGGAGGGCTGGTCGCCGCCTATCTCTGGGACCTGCCCGATGGCGGTTTTCCCTATGAGCCGGTCGAACTCCTGATCGAGACCTTCGGCGCCACAAGGGTTCAGCCGCCCCACGCCGGCATCGCGCGTCCGGAGCGGTTGCTGGAATTGTGGCGCAGTGCCGGCCTTGGGGAGGTGGCAACGGCGCCGCTGACGATCGAACGCCGTTTCGATGACTTCGATGGCTATTGGCAGGCTGCCATGGCCACCCCCGGAATCGTCGCCGCGATGCGGGACATGCCCGAAGACCAGGTAGAGCGAATCCGGTCCGCGCTGGAGAGCCGGCTTGCCCGGCAGCGCGGAGAGCCCATCTTCGTCAGCGCGCGCGCCCACGCCGTAAAGGGACGCCGCTCCTAGGCCTCTTCCTGCTCCTTGTTGCCGACCCGCTGGGCCAGCGATGCCTCCATGAACACGTCGAGATCGCCATCGAGCACGTTCTGCGGCGTCGTGCTCTCGACGTTGGTCCTCAGATCCTTGACCAGCTGATAGGGCTGCAGCACGTAGGAGCGTATCTGGTGGCCCCATCCGATATCGGCCTTGGAGCTTTCGGTCGCCATCGCCGCCTCTTCGCGCTTTTGCAGCTCCGCCTCGTAAAGCCTTGCCCTCAGCATGTCCCAGGCCGTGGCCCGATTCTTGTGCTGCGAGCGCTCGTTCTGGCACTGCACGACGATGCCGGTGGCGAGGTGGGTGATGCGCACGGCGCTGTCGGTGGTGTTGACGTGCTGGCCGCCGGCCCCGGAGGCGCGATAGGTATCGATCCGGACGTCCGACTTCGTTCACCTCGATGTCGATTGAATCGTCGACAACCGGATAGACCCAGACGCTGGAAAAGCTGGTATGCCGGCGCGCCGCGCTGTCATAGGGCGATATGCGCACAAGCCGGTGCACGCCGCTTTCGGTCTTCAGCCAGCCATAGGCGTTGTGACCCTTGATCAGAAGGGTCGCCGACTTGATGCCGGCTTCTTCGCCATCATGGATTTCGATCGTCTCGACCTTGAACTTCCGCCGCTCCGCCCAGCGCGTATACATGCGCAAAAGCATGTTGGCCCAGTCCTGGCTTTCGGTGCCGCCGGCGCCCGAATGGACTTCGAGATAGCAGTCGTTCTTGTCCGCTTCACCTGAAAGCAGCGTTTCCACCTGCAGGCGGGCCGCATCCCCCTTGAGGTCCTGAAGGGCCGCTTCGGCCTCCTTGACGATTTCCTCCTCGCCCTCGGCCTCGCCGAGTTCGATCAGGCCGATATTGTCTGCAAGCGCTGCTTCATAGGTGCGCACCTTGGCGATCTGGGTTTCCAGATCCTGGCGCTCGCGCATCGTCTCCTGTGCCTTGGTGGCATCGTTCCAGAGATCGGGAGATTCCGCGAGGGCGTTCAGCTCTTCGAGGCGTCTGAGGGCATGATCCCAGTCAAAGATGCCTCCTCAGCAGGGCAATGGCCTGCTCGATTTCGTCGACGATATTCTGGGTTTCTGCACGCATGATCTTTTCCTTTGTCGGCGCGTGGTCTAGCGGAGACGTGGGCGGTGTTCAAGACGCCCGGCCACACCAGATGCCCTTCGCGGCACGGCCATAACAACCCTCGCCGCCCCCATAGAATCCGATTGCGGAAAACTTTGCCCGGGAGCATTTTCCGCTGTTGCATAGAAATGCACAGGGGACTTCAACATGCTTAGATATTCCTTTGTACTTACTGCGGCGCTGGCGACAGGAACCGCCATGGCCGCCGACGACGTCTCCGTCGACATTGGCAAGCGCATCTCGATCGTCGGGGGCTGCCATGACTGCCACACCGTCGGATATAATGAATCCAATGGCCAGATAGACCCGGCCACGGCCCTCAAGGGCAGTACGCTTGGCTATCAGGGCCCTTGGGGCACGACCTATCCAGCAAATCTGAGGCTGATTGCCGCCGGCAAATCCGAGGATGAGTGGGTCGACTATCTGTCAAGCTTCGAGGCAAAGCCGCCCATGCCCTGGTACAACGTGCACCAGCTCACCGAGGCAGAAGCGCGCTCGCTCTACCAGTATATCAAGTCGCTTGGCGAGCCCGGCGATCCCGCGCCGGAGGCCCTGCCGCCGGGAGAACCGTCCAAGACTCCCTTCGTCGTCATGGCGCCGCCAACCATGCCGGCAAGCTAGCTGGATCAAACGGAAAGGCCGCGCAAAAAGCGCGGCCTTTTCACATTTCTCGCAAAACGCTTGCCCTCAGAAGAGCCCGCCGCGTCCCGCATTGACGTTCGAATTCCCGGTCCCCTCCTCGATGTTGAGGAAGGCGTTGGAATCCACCCCGATCACCGAGGTGATCAGGTTCGGCCCGGTGCCAGGCTTGAAGGCCTCCCGAATGGCCGTGTCGCCGGCATTGGCCTGCACGCCGGTCGCGGGGTCGATCCAGGCCTCCTGCATGCCGGGCGGCATCGTAGAAGGCTGTCTGCTGGCTTGCCCTGCAGCGCCTTTTCCATGAATTCGGTGAAGATCGGCGCCGCCAGTCCGCCGCCGGTCGCCGACGTCCCGAGAGAGCGCGGGGTGTCGTATCCGACATAGACGCCGACGGTCAGTTCGGGCGTGAAGCCGATGAACCAGGCGTCCTTGTAGTCGCTAGACGTGCCGGTCTTGCCAGCCACCGGGCGGTTGAGCCGCTTGGCATAGGTGCCGGTGCCGCGCTTCACCACGTCTTCCATCATCGAGGTGATCTGGTAGGCCGTCATCGGGTCGAGAATCTGCTCGCGGTTGTCGATGATCGTCGGCTCGGGCTGGTTGTCCCACTCCTTGGCCTCGCAGCCATCGCAGATGCGCTCGTCATGCTTGAAGATGGTCTTGCCGTAGCGGTCCTGGATGCGGTCGATCAGCGTCGGCACGATCTTCTTGCCGCCATTGGCGATGGTCGCGTAGGCGGCCGTCATCTTCATGTCCGTGGTCTCGCCGGCGCCCAGCGCCATCGACAGGACCGGCATCAGATTGTCGTAGAGGCCGAACAGCCGTGGCATATTCGGCGATCAGCGGCATGCCGATATCCTTGGCCAGCCGCACCGTCATCACGTTGCGCGAGTGCACCAGCCCGGTGCGCAAGGTCTGCGGACCGAAATACTGCCCCTCCTCGTAGTTCTCCGGCCGCCACACCGTGCCATCGGCGTTCTGAGATCTCGATCGGAGCGTCGAGCACCACCGAGGCCGGCGTATAGCCATTGTCGAGCGCCGCCGAATAGACGATCGGCTTGAACGAGGATCCCGGCTGCCGCATGCGCCTGCGTCGCGCGGTTGAATTCCGAGAGTCGGCGAAGGAGAAGCCGCCGACCATGGCCAGCACGCGGCCCGGTGCGCGGGTCCATGGCGACCAGCGCGCCTTCGATCTCGGGCACCTGCTGCAGCGTATAGACGCCGTCCTTGTCCGTCGACCGGCGAGACATAGACAACATCGCCGACCTTGAGCACGTTGCGAAAGCGGCTTGGAGACCCATTTGATCTCCGGCCCCGGCAGCGTGCCCGTGACGCGGTCGTCCGAGATCTTGCCGTCGACATCGGTTGCCGGCCTGAGGCCGATCTTGGCCTCGTTCTTGTCCATCTCCAGGACCACGGCCAGCGTCCATTCCGGCACGTCGCTCAGCGGCTTGACCTTGTTGACCGCCTTGCCCCAGTCGCCGCTCGAAACGTCGACCGTCGCCACCGGCCCGCGGAAGCCCTTGCCTTCGGTCGTAGTCGACCAGACCGTCCATCAGCGCCTTGCGGGCATAGGCCTGCAACTTGGGATCGAGCGTCGTGCGCACGCTCAGCCCGCCGCCATAGAGCTGGTCCTCGCCATACAGCTTGGCGAGCTCGCGCCGCACTTCCTCGGTGAAGTACTCGGCCGAATAGAGCTGCGATGCCGGAAGGGCGCGGAATGACGTTGAGCGGGTCCTTCTTGGCCTTTTCGCCGTCAGCCTGCGCTGACGTAGCCATTCTCGACCATGCGGTCGATGCACCCAGTTGCGCCGCTCGATGGCCGCCTTGGGGTGCCGGAAGGGATGATAGTTGTTCGGGCCCTTGGGCAGCGCCGCCAGATAGGCCGCTTCCGAGATGCGTCAGCTGGTACAGCGCCTTGTCGAAATAGTTGAGCGCCGCCGCAGCTACGCCATAGGAGTTCAGGCCCAGGAAGATCTCGTTGAGGTAGAGCTCGAGGATCTTGTCCTTGGAGAAGGTGCGACTCGATGCGCAGCGCCAGCAGCGCTTCCTTGATCTTGCGGTCCCAGGTCTGCTCGGGGGTCAGGAGGAAGTTCTTGGCCACCTGCTGGGTGATGGTCGAGGCGCCCGCCAGCCGGGTATCGTCTGCCCTCGAGCTTGGCCACGCCATAGTCGCGCAACTGCGCGGATGATGCCGACGAAATCGATGCCGCCATGCTGAATAGAAGTCCTTGTCCTCCGCCGAGATGAAGGCGTCCTTGACGACATCGGCGGGATCGTCTCGATCGGCTGGAACAGGCGGCGTTCGCGGGCATATTCGGCCAGAAGCGTGCCATCGGCCGCATGCACGCGGGTCGTCACCGGCGGCTGGTAGTCCTTGAGCACGGTGTAGTCTGGCAGTTCGGCAGTAAGTCGGGTCAGATAGATGCCGCCGCCGATGGCGGCGATGACGCCCACGAAGATGCCAAAGCCGAAAAGCCAGCCGATTAAACGCAGCATTAGCCTGTCCCAAGATAGATGAAGATCGAAGCGCCTGTGCTCCCGCCGGGCCACGCGCTCGTTGAATCGCTCAATGATATGATTTGACGGCCAAATTGTGAACGCGCGCGTCCGGTCTGTGTCATTTGAGCACCAGCACGACGCATTCTACATCTGATCATCGAAATACGCCGAAATTCCGCGCGCCAGGGCTTCCGCCGTGCGGTCGCGCCAGGCGCCGGCGGTCAGGTTCGCGATGTCCTTGTCGTTGGAAAGGAAGCCCGAGCTCGACCAGAACCGAGGGCACCTCGGGCGCCTGCAGCACGAAGAAATCCGCCTGCCGCACGGGGAAACGCCGCAATCTGACGCTGGGCTCGAGCTGGTCGCACCATGCGCATTGGCCGCCAGATAGGACTGGCGGCGCGTCTCCCGGCGCATCAGATCGACCAGGATATTCACAACCTCCGGCTCGCCGTCCGGCACGGCGAAGCCCGCGACGAGATCGGCCTTGTTCTCCTGTTCGGCCAGCACCTTGTCCAGAACGTCCGTGGCCCGCTCGTCGCGCGTATAGACGCTGGCGCCGCGGGCCGTCGGCTCCTGAAAGCTGTCGGCATGAATGGAGATGAAAAGGTCTGCCTTGTTGGCGCGCGCCAGCGAAACGCGCTCTTCGAGCCGCAGGAACGTATCGTCCTCGCGGGTCAGCGCCACATCGAACCTGTCGGTGGCCACCAGCAGCTTCTGCAGCTCCAGCGCGAAATCGAGCACGATGTCCTTTTCCTTGATGCCGCTCGGAGCCTCGGCGCCGCCGTCGATGCCGCCATGGCCGGGATCGATCACGATCAGAGGCCTTGTATGGCTGGCGACATTGGAGCCACCAGGCGGCGTCGAGGGGTTGACGATATCCTTGCTGCCGCGCATCTGCGAGCCGACGAAATCCTCCCGCACCCGTTGTGCGAAGCGCTCGGGCGTGTCCGGGATGATATCCACCACCAGCCGCGCCGGCTGATCGTCGAACGGCTCCAGCACATAGGCCTGCTGCACCTGCGCGGGACCTGCGAGTTTGAGTTCGGCCCGCGCCCTTCCCGGCTCGGCCAGCTCCAGCGAAACCGCGGAGATGATCCCGTTCTTTGGCGGCTGCACTTCCGACTTCAGATCCACGCCGGACACCTTGACGTCCACAGCGATCCGGTCCGGGCCGGTCGAGCGCTGCAACGGCGAATTCTGTCGTCCCCGACAAATCCAGCACCAGGCGCGCCCGATCCGGCGTGCTGAGCACCCGCGCATCGAGAAGGCGCGGCAGTTCCGCCGGCTTTGCAGGCTCCTGCGCGGCCGCGGCACCAGCGCACGCAAGCAGCATGGCCAGCACCAAAAGGTGGCGAAATATGGCGGGCGGTAAGCTGTGGTTCAGAGCAGTCATGACGGGCGGTAGACTAAGTGATTCTGGCTCGCTTGGCGGCGTAATGGACGATCGGGCACAGCAAAAATGCGAGCGGCTCGGCAAAAAGCCTGACAGGTCAGCCGTTTTGACTTTGCTGTTGCTAATTTCGTTGAACGTGCCTAAACGCAATAGGAGAGGCGCGGTGCCTCCCGTCCCGGTTCGCTTGAAGTTGAGTGCTGGCGAACGCACATGAAGCGTGGGACCAGGAGGCTCCAGGCGGCGCATCGTCGCAAGACGGCTTTTGATGCGGCACCATCAAGCACCTCCAGCACATTTCGGCTCCAGAAGGGGCCGGACGCATGGCGCGGCCCGATCGGTGCGCGCCGCATGTAAAGGGAGAAGTCCATATGGGCTCAAGGGTCGAAAGGCGTGAAACGGTTGCAACCGTACGCTTCGTGCCCGCCCGGATTTCTGTCTTTTTCGGCGCCGTCTCAGGGCGCTCTTCCCTCAAGACCATTCGCCTCGCTTGGCGCCCAAAGCCGCGATCCCCGTGTTCGGGACGCCTCGGCCGGCGCGCGACGGCCCGGAGTACGTTTTTATGCCAACCAAAAGAATGCTGGTGGATGCCATCCACCCGGAAGAAACCCGGATCGTCGTCACGAGCGGTAATCGGCTCGAGGAATTCGACTTCGAATCCGCCTCTCGGCGGCAGCTGCGCGGAAACATCTATCTCGCCAAGGTGACGCGGGTCGAACCCTCGCTGCAGGCCGCCTTCATCGAATATGGCGGCAACCGCCACGGCTTCCTCGCCTTTTCCGAAATCCACCCCGACTACTACCAGATCCCGGTCTCCGACCGCGAAGCGCTGCTCGCCGACGAGGCAGCGCGAGGACGCAGGCCGAGGCGGACGCCGAGGACGCCGCCTGCCCCGGCGCCCGCGCCGAGGCCGGACGACGATGCCGAGCCGACGAGGCCGACGACCATGCCGACAATGGCGAGGACAGCCGCCGCCTCCGACGAGACCGTCGACGATGTCGGCGGCGGCGAGGATGCGCTGGAGGAAGTGCCGGAGCGCCGGCGCGGTCAGCCGCGCAACTACAAGATCCAGGAAGTCATCAAGCGCCGTCAGGTCATGCTGGTGCAGGTCGTCAAGGAAGAGCGCGGCAACAAGGGCGCGGCGCTGACCACCTATCTGTCGCTGGCCGGCCGCTATTCGGTGCTGATGCCCAACACCGCCCGCGGCGGCGGCATCTCCCGCAAGATCACCAACGCCGCCGACCGCAAGCGCCTCAAGGAGATCGCCGGCGACCTCGAAGTGCCGCAAGGCATGGGCGTGATCCTGCAGGACCGCCGGCGCCTCGCGCACCAAGGCCGAGGTGAAGCGCGACTTCGAATATCTGCTGCGGCTTTGGGAGAACGTGCGCAACCTCACCCTGCAAGTCGCAGGCCCCGTGCCTGGTCTATGAGGAAGGATCGCTGATCAAGCGCACCATCCGCGACCTCTACAACAAGGACATCGACGAGGTCTTTGTCGCCGGCGATGCAGCCTATCGCGAGGCCAAGGACTTCATGCGCATGATCATGCCGTCCCACGCCAAGAACGTGCAGCTCTACAGGGACGATCAGCCGATCTTCTCCAAATACAACGTCGAGGGCCAGCTCGACTCGATGTTCTCGCCGCAGGTCACCCTGCCCTCGGGCGGCTATATCGTCATCAACCCGACCGAGGCGCTGGTCTCCATCGACGTGAACTCGGGCCGCTCCACCCGCGAGCACAATATCGAGGACACGGCCTTCCAGACCAATCTGGAGGCAGCCGACGAAGTCGCCCGCCAGCTGCGGCTGCGCGATCTTGCCGGCCTGATCGTCATCGACTTCATCGACATGATGGAGAAGCGCTCCATCCGCAATGTCGAGCGCCGTCTCAAGGACGCCCTCAAGGACGACCGCGCCCGCATCCAGGTCGGCCGCATCTCCCATTTCGGCCTGATGGAAATGAGCCGCCAGCGCATCCGCTTCGGCGTTCTGGAAAGCTCCACCCACGTCTGCCCGACCTGCGCGGGCGCGGGCATCGTGCGGTCGACCGAAAGCCGATGGCGCTGATGGTCATGCGCGCCGTCGAGGACCACGTGCTGCGCAAGCCGGGCCAGTCGATCAACGTCAAGGTGCCGGCCGATGTGGCGCTCTATATCCTCAACGTCAAGCGCGGCACGCTGGGCGAACTCGAAGCCAAATATGGGCTGTCGATCACCATTTCCGCCGATGCCAAGGTTGAAGGCCATCACTTCCAGATTGAACGCGGCGAAGCGCGCGCCCAGCCCGCCGGCGATGTAACCACCCGCCATATCAGCGTCGATACGGCCCAGATGGTGGATGTCGAAGAGGACGAGGCCGACGAAGCCGGTGACGAAACGGGTTCGGACCGCGACAGCGATCAGCCGCGCGGCAGGCGCCGCCGGCGCCGCCGCGGTGGCCGCGACCGCCAGGACAACGAGCCCAGTCGCGCCCAGGATCAGTCCGAAGATATCGATTCGGAAGACGACGAGGATCAGGACGAACCGGCCCGCGCGCAGGCGTCGGGCGATGACGACGACATGCCGCGCAAGCGCCGCCGCCGTGGCCGCCGTGGCGGCCGCCGCAACCGCCGCTCCAATGGCGAGGACCAGTCGAACGATCAGCCGTCCGAGGCGGAAGCGTCCAGCGCTCCAGCCAGCGATGCGCGGGCTCAGGATGTCGTCGAAGGGTCCGAGCCCAAGGAGCCGCGGGAGGCGGTCGTCGAGCCGGTAGGCGATCTCGATACCAATCCCGATCCCACTGCCAAGGCCGCAGAAGAACCGGCGACTGAAGAAAAGCCGAAAAAGCCGCGCCGCACCCGTCGCAAGAAGGCTGATGCCGAGGCTGAGGCTGCACCTGCGGAAGCCGCCGCCGAGGCCGCTCCTGCCGAGAGCGTGGCCCAGCCCACGCCGGAGAGCAGTTCTGAACCGGCTCCGGAGACCAAGTCCCAGCCCGATGCCGCCGAGGAAAATTCCACTTCGCGCCGCTCCAAGAAGGAGTTGCCGCCCGAAGGTGTGGTGGTCACCTCCTCCTCTGCACCCGAGGATGAAGAGAAAAAGCCGAAGAAGGCCGGTTGGTGGCAGCGCGGCTTTCTGGGTTGAAAGCGCAAGCGCCGCTGATGCGCTGAACAAGAGGCCGGGCGTTAGCCCGGCCTTTTCTATTTCCGCCCCCGCCCCGCCTTGATTTCGGCAATGCGCTCAACATCTCCCGGCTGCAGGAACCGACCGCGTTCGAGAATCTCCAGCGTATACTCGTGATAGGTCAGGCCGAGCAGTGCCGCCTTTTTCGCCCGCCGGGTGACCGTTTCGCGCGGCAAATCATTGAATGCCCGCCGCACCGCACGCTTCCAATGCAGGTAGATATACGCCTTGCCGCTTGGCCAGGGCGTTTGATGCGGGTCGTCGAGCGGTGGGCCGCCATTGTGCCCAAGCGTCGACAGGGCCTTTGTATCAAAGAACCGCGTGAACGGGTGCCGGTCTGCTCCCATGGCTCAACGCTCCACGAAAAGGCGTCGACTTTACTCTACAGCCTTTCCTCGGGAGCGCTCTCTCCTATTCGTCGAAAAGACTTATGCAGCGGGCGCATGCCCCGCCCTCACCCGGCCAGGAAGCGCTCCATGCGCGCCAGGGCCTCGGCCAGCATCTCCTCAGACCCGGCATAGGAGAAACGGACGTAGCGGTTGCCGTTGATACGGTCGAAATCGATCCCGGGTGTCGTCGCCACCCCCACCTCGTTCAGCAGCGCCTTGCTGAAGGTGAGCGAGTCATTGCTGAACCGGGAGATGTCGACATAGGCATAGAACGCTCCGTCTCCCGGCGTATTGTCCAGCCCAAGCCTTTTCAGCCCCTCGGCCAGAAACAGCCGGTTTTGTGCGTAGTGCGCCCTCTGCGCCTCGGCATAGTCGACTTCTTCCAGCGCCACCCGCGCCGCAACCTGGCTGAGGCTGGGGGCAGAGATGAATAAATTCTGCTGCAGAATTTCGGTGCGCCGCACCAGATCTTCGGGCAGCACCATCCAGCCGATCCGCCAGCCGGTCATGCAATAATATTTCGAAAAGCTGTTGATCAGAACGGCATCGCTGCCGAACTCGGAGGCGCTGGCCGAGCGCCTGACGTGGTCGAGCCCGTGATAGATCTCGTCCGAGATCAACCGCACGCCGAGCTTGCGGCAGGTGTCGGCAATCGCCGAAAGCGTCTCGGCATCTACCGACGCCCCGGTGGGATTGGCCGGACTGGCAAACAGCAAAGCATCGAAAGGCATCGCTTTATGGGCCGCCACGATCTGCTCGGGCGACAACCTCCAGCCATCGTTGGCGAACACTTCGATCTCGACCGGCGTCAGCCCCAGCCCCGCAATGATGTTGAGATAGGCGGGATAGCCCGGCCGCGTCACTGCAATGCGCGCGCCCCTTTCCAGGGCCCCAAGAAAGGCCAGCAGGAACGCCGCCGAAGAGCCCATGGTGACAAGTATCTGTTCCGGGTCGATCTTCGCGCCATGCCGGCGGAGATAATAGTCAGAGAGCGCGCACCGGAGCTCGATCTGGCCCTTCGAATGGGTATAGCGCTGCGGCTCGTCCAGCACTGCACGCACCGCCTCCCGCACCCGTGGGGCGGGTGGCGCGGCGGGTTCACCGGTCTGCAGATAGCAGATGTCGCGCCCCTCGCCTTCCAGTTTCTTGGCTTCCGCCAGGATTTCCATGGCATAAAATGGGGCGAGGCCGTCCATTGCGGCGTCAGTCATCAAATGGTCCAGATCGTCAGAGAACAGGGCTTTAGCCTCAAATCATGCACATTCGGAATTGTCCATGCACATGACGCAGATCAGGTCGGTTTTGGCGAAAACCGCGACGGCCGGCTTCTTTGCGTTCGCCGGCATGGTCGCTCCGGCACAGGCGCAACAGGTCGCGCTCATCCGCGATGCCGAGGTCGAACGTCTGGTAAAGGATTTCGCCGCCCCGCTCACCAAGGCAGCGGGCATAAAGCCGCTCGAGGACGTCAAGATCGTCTCCGACCGCCGCTTCAACGCCTTCGTTGTCGAGGACGGCACGCTCTTCATCAATTACGGCACGATCATCGAAGCCAAGACACCGGGTGAGCTCAAGGCAGTCGTCGCCCATGAGATCGGGCATCTGGCGGGCGGGCATCTGGCGCGCTTGCGCGAACAGGCACAGAGCCAGGCGATCTTTCAGGTCATCTCGATGGTGCTGGGAGCAGGCGCCATGGCCGCTGCCTCGCAATCCGGTGCCGGCGATTTGAGCCAGGTGGCTTCAGCCTTTCTTCTTGCCTCGCAATCGGCAGGGATCAATTCGCTCATGGCCTATCGGCGTGGCGAGGAAACGGCAGCAGATTCCGCCGCACTCAAGCTTTTGGCGCGCACCGGACAGTCCGCCAAGGGCATGGTCGATGTTCTGACCGCCCTGCAGCACGACCAGACCCTGGCCATCTCGCCCTATCTGCGCACCCACCCCTTGGCAGAGGACCGGCTCGATCAGGTCAGCCGCGCCGCCAAGGCCTCCAAATATTGGGGCCGCCAGGATCCCGCCTCGGACGTCGCCGCCTTCCGTCTCGCCAAGGCCAAGCTGGTGGGATTTCTGGAATCGCAGCAATCGGTGCTCAACCGCTATCCAAATTCCGACAAGTCGCAGGCCGCCCGCTACGCTCGCATCATTGCCGCCTACAAGAGCGGAGCAACCATTTCCGCGCTGCAGATCATGCCGCAACTGGTCGCCGAATCGCCTTCCAATCCGTACTTCCAGGAATTGCTGGGGCAGATGTATTTCGAGACCGGCCAGGCGCAGAAGGCGCTCGCACCACTGAAACGGGCAGTCGCGCTGGCGCCGCGCGAGACCTTGATCCGTCTGCTTTATGGGCAGGCGCTGGTCGATGCCGGCGGCGCCGCGAACATGAACGAGGCGCTTGCCCAGCTCAACCGTGCCGCCCGGGAGGAGCCCAAGTCGGGCCGCACCTATGCCCTGCTCGCCCGCGCCTACGCCGCTCTCGGCCGGCAGGGGGACGCCAGCCTTGCCGCCGCGGAGGCGGCGCTTGCCAACAACCAGAAGGGCACGGCGCTCGGGCTCGCACACAAGGCTCAAGCAGAATTGAACACCGGCTCGCCTGCATGGCTGCGTGCAGATGATATCTTGAACATGTTGCAATAGGCCTCTATCGCAGCTTGTTTGCTTGATTCAGGAGAAAAGATGTCACGTCTCAGCGCCGGCCTTCTGGCCCTTGTCTGCTTGCTTGCCGGTGGGCTCGCCGCCACCCTGTGGCTGCAAAGCACCCCCAGCTTGACCCGCGATGATGTACGCCAGATCGCAGCCGAAGTGGTCAGCGAACAGGCGCCGCTGCAGACCGCCGATATCGATGCGTCCAAGCTGCATCCGATGATCGAATCCTATCTTCTGAGCAACCCCTCCCTGCTCGAGCGCATGTCGGTTGCCCTGCGCGACCAGAAGGATGCCGAAGCGGCCGAAAAGGCCAAGACGGCAATCGCCGACATGAAGGACGAGATCTTCAATGCCCCCAACCAGATTGTGGTCGGCAACCCCGATGGCGATGTGACCCTCGTCGAGCTCTTCGACTACAATTGCCCCTACTGCAAGGCGGCGATGCCGGACATGGCGTCGCTTCTGGCCGAGGACGACAAGTTGCGCGTGGTGCTCAAGGAATTCCCCATCCTCTCCCAGGATTCGGTCGATGCCGCGCGCATCGCCGTCGCCTACTCGACGACGGACGCCAAATACTGGCCTCTGCATGAGGCCCTGTTCACCGAGCGGTGGCCACATCGACAAACAGGCTGCGCTCGATGCCGCCAAAAAGCTGGGCGCCAACCCCGTATCGCTCGAACTGGATGCGCAATCGCAAAAAGTGACGGACATCATCCAGAACTCCTTCGACATCGCCCAGGGTCTGAACGTCACCGGCACGCCGACCTTCATCATCGGCAACGAGGTCATCCCCGGCGCGGTCGGCATCGACACGCTGCGCGAAAAGATCGCCAACATGCGCGCCTGCGGCAAAACCGTCTGCGAAGGCTGATCGCCCCGCTTCCAATGCAATTGGCCCGCCGTGCAACCCGCCCGGCGGGCTTTGTGTTTTCGGTGTAATTCGTATAACCGAGCTTGCGCGGGAGAGAATCCCGGTGTGAGAAGGTTTGGTCATGAGTAAGACGATCCACATTCTGAACGGCCCCAATCTCAATCTGCTGGGCCTGCGCGAAGCCGGCATCTATGGCGACAAGACGCTCGCCGATATCGAGGCGCTGTGCCGGGCCGAGTGCGACCGGCTGGGCTTGGCCATGGAGTTCGCCCAGACCAATTCCGAGGGCGAGCCTCGTCGATCTCATCCAGGCGGCGCATGGCCGGGCCGACGCCATCATCATCAATGCCGCCGCCTATACCCACACCTCGGTCGCCATGCAGGACGCCCTGCGCGCCGTCGAGCTGCCGGCCATCGAGATGCATCTCTCCAATGTGTTCGCCCGCGAGGACTTCCGCCACCATTCCTTCATTTCGCCGGTGGCGCTCGGGGTCATTTGCGGCTTCGGGCGCCGCGGCTATACACTGGCCATCGCCGCGCTCGCCGAGCGGCTCTGACGCGAGAAACAGCCCGCAGGGAGGCAAAGCAAAAATGACAAAGACATTCCCCGATGGATCAGGAGCTGATCCGCGCCATCGCCGAGCTGCTCAACGAGCAGAACCTCGCCGAAATCGAAATCGAGCGCGAGGATTTGCGCGTCCGCGTCACCCGCTCCTATGCCACCCAGGCGTGGTGCAGCATGAGCGCGCCGCCCGCCGCGCCCCGCGCCCCCGGCAGCGCCCGCCGCTCCGGCACAGGCCGCCGCCGAGCAGTCTGCCGCGCAGCAGCGGCCGAGGATCTCGCTTCCAACCCGGCACCCTCACCTCGCCCATGGTCGGCACGGCCTATCTTGCGCCCGAGCCCGGCGCCAAGCCGCTTCGTCGAAGTCGGCACCAAGGTCTCCGAGGGCCAGACCGTCCTGATCATCGAAGCGATGAAGACCATGAACCAGATTCCGGCGCATCGCTCCGGCACCGTCACGCGCATCCTGGTCGAGGATGCCCAGCCGGTCGAATATGGCGAGCCGCTCGTCGTCATCGAGTAAGCGCCGGTCGACCGCGAATAAGAACAAAAGGGAGCGGGAGATGTTTCCAAGGTCCTGATCGCCAATCGCGGCGAGATCGCCCTGCGCATCCTGCGCGCCTGCAAGGAGCTCGGCATCCAGACCGTCGCCGTCCACTCCACCGCCGACGCCAATGCCATGCATGTGCGGCTGGCCGACGAAAGCGTCTGCATCGGCCCCAATCCGGCCAAGGACAGCTATCTCAACATCCCCTCGATCCTCGCCGCCTGCGAGATCACCGGCGCCGACGCCGTGCATCCCGGCTACGGGTTCCTGTCCGAGAACGCCCGCTTCGCCCGCATCCTCGAAGAGCACAAGATCACCTTCATCGGCCCGTCCTCGCACCATATCGAGATCATGGGCGACAAGATCAGGCCAAGAAGACCGCGGTTGAACTCGGCATCCCCTGCGTGCCCGGCTCGCGCCGGCGCGGTCCGCTACCGAAGCCGAGGCCAAGGAGATCGCCCAGGACATCGGCTATCCGGTGCTGATCAAGGCCACGGCCGGCGGCGGCGGGCGCGGCATGAAGGTGGCCGAGACCGAGGCCGACATGCTCGTCGCCTATTCGACTGCCCGCTCCGAAGCCAAGGCCGCCTTCGGCAACGACGCCGTCTATCATGGAGAAATATCTCGGCAAGCCGCGCCATATCGAGGTGCAGGTGATGGGCGACGGCCAGGGCAATGCCGTGCATCTGGGCACCCGCGACTGCTCGCTGCAGCGCCGCCACCAGAAGGTCTGGGAAGAGGCCGTTGCCCCCACCGTGCCGATGAAGGAGCAGCAGGAGATCGGCGAGATTTGCGCCGCGGCCATGCGCAAGCTCAAATATTCCGGCGCCGGCACCATCGAATTCCTCTACGAGAACGGCGAGTTCTACTTCATCGAGATGAACACCCGCCTGCAGGTCGAGCATCCGGTGACCGAGCGCGTCACCAATATGGATATCGTTTACGAGCAGATCCGGGTCGCCTCGGGCGAAACGCTCTCGGTCAAGCAGTCAGGACATCCAGTTCCACGGCCATGCCATCGAGGTGCGCATCAATGCCGAGGACCCGCAGACCTTCGCGCCCTCGCCCGGCACCATCACCTTTTATCACCCGGCCGGCGGCGTCGGCGTGCGCATCGATTCAGCGCGTCTATCAGGGCTACAAGATCCCGCCCTATTACGACAGTCTGATCGGCAAGCTGATCGTGCACGGCCGCACCGGCCCGAATGCCTGCAGCGGCTGCGGCGGGCGCTGGACGAATTCGTCGTCGACGGCGTCAAGACCACCCTGCCGCTGTTCCAGCGCCTGATCGAGGAGCCGGACGTGCAATCGGGCAATTACGACATCCATTGGCTCGAAAAGTTCCTCAAAAAGAAGAACTAGCAGCCGTCCTAGTGTATGATCGGACGGCAGACCGTTCGAGTCCGACAAGGACGACATGCGCAACTCCGACCCTTTTGCCGTTGAGCTGACACCGGATCTCGTCATCCGCGCCTATCGCGCCGGGATTTTTCCCATGGCCGAGGACGAAGAGTCCGACGACGTCTTTTGGGTCTCGCCGCATATGCGCGGCGTCCTGCCGCTCGATGAACGCTTCCACGTCTCCCGCACTTTGCGCAAGACCATGCGCCGAGCTGATTTCACCGTGAGGATCGACAGCGACTTCGAACGCGTCATCGAAGGCTGTGCGACAGAGGGCACCGAGCGCGACAGCACCTGGATCAATCCGGCCATCCGCCAGGTCTATGGCGAACTCTTCGCCCGCGGCATTTGCCACACCGTGGAGGTCTGGTCGCAAGGCGAGATGGTGGGCGGCCTCTATGGTCTGTCGATCGGCGGGGCCTTTTTCGGCGAGAGCATGTTCCACACCGTCACCGATGCCTCCAAGATTGCACTCGTGCATCTGGTTGAACGCCTGCGCGCCGGCGGCTACACGCTACTTGACACCCAATTCGTCACCCCGCACCTGCAAACCTTCGGGGGTATCGAGATCCCGCGCACCGAGTACGAGATTCTGCTGGCCGAAGCGCTGCAGAAGTCCGGAAATTGGCGCGCGCTCGATGATGTCTTCGGGCACAGCGAAAAGGCCTGAACGACCGGAAGGCTTCCGCTTCCCCTCACTTGGACCGGCGCACGAAGCTCAGGTCGAAGTCGGAAAGCCAGTCGCGCTTGTTCTCGCAATAGAACAGCTTCATTTCGATGCGGCCGCCACCCCCGGTAATTTCGGCGTCGAACCGCTGCGAAAATCCTTCCTTCTCCCGCCATATCTTCCACGCCCTGCCATCAAAACTCATCTGGCAGACCCGCTGGACGGAGCGGGTATCGCTGTAAAGCGCGGTATAGGCGGCGTGGTCATCATCCGCGCCGATGACCCACATCCCCACCGGCCAGCGCTCATCCGAAATGGTCTGGCGCATCACCACCACCGCGCCGTCCAGTTCCCTTGCCACGGACGCGTGCCCGGGAAGTGTGGCCTCCATGCTTGGCAAAAAACGGGAGTGCGACAGGGTGATGTCCCACTCTCCGATCAGCGACTCCAGCGCCGCCATCATTGCGTTGGTCATCGAGCCCCTTACCCCCTCAGCAGAATGGCAACCTCTGTCACCCATTTGGCGCTGTCGCTTTCGGTTGCAGGGTCCGTCTCGTAGATCTCCATCCGGCAGCCGAATCGGTCGCCCTTGTCGGTTTGCGTCATATCCATGCGCAGCCCCTGCGCCGCGATCCAGTCGAGCAGCGCCCCGTTGGCCGCGACCAGCTCGTCATAGGGTCCCGTATGCGTGAGCGTCGCATAGCGGCCCTCCGGCAGCATTCCGGAAATGATTCCATCCGTTCTTTCCGCCATGTCGTCTATGGGCACGCCGCATTCGATCTCCAGCTCCCGCGCCATGTCGATCACATTGTATTTGATGAAAGGCGCTGCCGCCGGCTCGATCCTGTCGCGATCGAGCCGTGCGAAAAGCTTCGGGTAGCTGGCGTCCACAGCGGCAGCGATTCCCGACGTGGGCACGCGCGACACAATCGCCACATAGGGCTGCGCCGGGCGCTGCATGACCTTGGGCTGGCTAAGCATGAGAGCCTCCATCACGCCGCGTCGCTGCCAGGCAGCGGCAGGCATTCCATGACGTCCACCCCGTCGCCCGGAAAGAGCGAAAAGTGCGGATGATTTTCGAACATGCGCGCTGCCGCCTCATGGGATTTTGCCCGCACCACCACATAGGCAGCCAGATTGTTATGGGTATCGGCAATTCCATCTTTGGTGATACGTTTGGTGACCCCCAGCGGAGCCCCCTTATCGACAACGGCATCGGCGTGCTTCTGCATCCAGGCGCCCCACGCCGTCATGCCCTCGCCCTCGCGGCGTGCCTGCTCTTCCTTGGGCAGGGCGAGAAACGCCGCCCTTCCTGCCTTTGTGCCCGTATAGACCGCCAGAAACCTCTTCATTTGCGCTCTCTCTTGGCACGCTCCGCCGCTCGCTTCCGCGCTTCCGCAATGTCGGCGGCAACGCCATCCTCTTCCTTGCCCAGCGGGCTGCCGGTGATGCCGAAAAGCGCCAGCAAATCGTCGAGCCGGTCGAAGCTCGAACTCCAGCCTTCGCCGTGCCCATCGCGATTTCCGGCAGTCTCGAACGGCGTCTGGTGAAAGACCATCCGCGTTTTGTCGCCCTGCTGGGTCAGGATGATGGTACACACCGTCTCCGGCCCGTCATCCCAGGCGAAGGTGAAGACCAGTTTTTCCGGCGGTACCACCTCGAGATAGCTCCCGCCCTGCCACAACTGCATGTTCGGATCATCCACCGAGCGCAGGCAGCCGCGCCAGTGGCCGCCCGGTCGCACGTCTGCTTCATGATGTATCGAGGGGTGATGGCGCGGCCCCATCCACTTGATGAGATGCTCGGGACTGGTCCACAGCTTGAACACCAGCTCGCGCGGCGCATAGAACGTGCGGATGAGGGTCAGGTCGCGGTCGGTGCCGTGCAGAATTTCCGACGCTTCGTTCATCTCGGGCACTCCTCTCAGCTGTTGGAATCGGAATCCTTTGCCTGCATCTGCTTGAGCGCCTCATCGAGGCGGTCGAAACTTGCCTCCCAGAACCGCCGGTACCGCTCGAGCCAGGCCTCTATGTCCTTGAGCTTCATGGCTTCCAGCCGGCACGGCCTCCATTGCGCCTCGCGTCCGCGAGAAATCAGCCCGGCCTCTTCAAGCACCTTGAGATGGCGGGAGACGGCCGGAAGGGAAATGTCGAACGGCTCCGCCAACTCATTGACCGACGCCTCCCCTTGCGACAGTCGCGCCAGAATGGCGCGGCGCGTAGGGTCCGACAGGGCAGCAAATGTTCGGCTAAGCAAGTCTTCGTGCATTCAGGGTCTCGTTATTTAACGTATTTGTTAATTACAAGACACGGGCGGGCGCGTCAAGGCCGAAGCCTTGCCAACGGCTCGGCAACGCGAAATTTATTGGGCCGGCGTCTGGTCGGGAGGCGGAGTGGCCGAACTCTGTTTGCAGTCGGTCAGCCAGATGTCATAGACGGCATTGTCTATGGCATTGAGTGCCGGGCTTTCGGCGAACATCCACCCAGTAAAGATTCGTGAGGTGTCGCCCTGCAGACTGACCTGGTCGACCTCTACGAAAACCGATGTCCGTTGCGTCTCGGTCGACGGACGCGTGTAGCAGGCCCGCGGCGTGATTTGCAGCGCACCGTACTGCACCGTTTCATCGATATAGACGTCGAAACTGGTCACGCGCCCGGTGATTTTGTCGAGCCCATCGAACTGAGCGATCGGGTTCGCAATGGTTTCGGCTTGGGCAGGCAGGGCCGACAGCGTGAGCGCGGCCAGCCCGAGAATAAAGGATTGCTTGATCATGCGAATCATCAATGCCAGCCAATCGGGGCGAAAACGCGGGCGCTTATTCGGGCGACCAGGCGTCGTAATCTGAATAGACGGGCTTACGTTCGCCCTTGTTGAGGATGCTCCCCTCGGGACGATAGGCAGCGGGCGTGCCGGTCAGGTTTGGCAGATGCGGCTTTTCCCAGTCCCGCGCCTTGTAGTGCTCCTCGCTGGGCGGCACATCGACGCGGTGGTGCATCCAGCCACTCCAGCCGGCGGGAATCATCGAAGCTTCGGCAGGGCCGTTATAGATCACCCAGCGGCGGTCGTTGCGCTTGTGATGATAATAGCGGTTGCCGAATTCGTCGGTACCCACATAGCGCCCGCTCATCCAGGTCATGACCCGCATGCCCCAGGTCTGGTGGTGCCACCAGATGAAGAGTTCGGCGAAAAACTGTTTCATGGCCTCAGGTCCGGTTGCATTCTCATGCTGCAACCGCGCTTTAGCATGCGTCGCCAGCAGAGCCTAGAGCGGGAAATGGGAAAAGTGCCGGCGTCGAACGCCTGCAACGAAAGCCGCGCCGGCGCCCTCTTGCACAGCCATCCGACATGCCGCTGTGCCCGAACCGAAAATTCCGCGCTTGACACCAGTTTCGGACTTCACCTGTGCATCGCCGAAGAGTCGCTGGCCGTTTTGTTAGGGACCGGGCGTCTGGCTCTGCCAAGGGTCGGCGGTCAAAGCGGCACTTGAAACGGGAGTATCTGGCCGGAAAAGCGCTCTTTTGACCACCGGCTCCCCGCCGTCCGGACCATCATAGATGCACAAAAACCACACTCTCCCACACTTGTGACTTTTCCCCGCTCTTCACACATTCTATACTAGATTTAGGTCAGATGGGCGGGTCCGGCACTAGAGATTGATTTTTTCCGCATGAGGACCGTTGACGAATTTTCTGAATCGGAACAGCTTTCATCCGTCCTGAGACGGTGCCCGACGGGGTGCGGCAGGGCCAGGCCAGTAACAGGTGAACGGACGGGCTTCCGGCAGAGCCAAACGGCAATGCCGAACGAGGCACGCCCGGAAACGCCGGGGCCTGGGCCAGGAGCCAACAGGATGCGTTTGAGCGGCAGCGTAGGCGGCCGGCAGTACGGGTACAGCAAGTCTTTGGGACCGGCAGCAAGCCGGCCTTTTGGGGAAGCACAAGAATTTTGGGATCAGAAGCCGGAGCGTGGCTTCAGGACGACTTTTGGCGTCCGGATGATGGGGAAGAAGAATAATGCGCATTGAGCGTCGTTTCACCACCAGCGGCCAGTCCGCTTACGAAGGCATCGAATTCCGCACCGCCACCAGCGAGATCCGCAATCCGGACGGCTCGGTCGTCTTCCGGCTCGCGGACATCGCGGTGCCGGCGGCATGGTCGCAGGTCGCCGCCGACATCATCGCGCAGAAATATTTCCGCAAGGCCGGCGTCGCCAAGGCGCTCAAGAGGGTCGAGGAGAATGCCGTTCCCTCCTGGCTGTGGCGCTCGGTGCCCGACGAAAAGGCGCTCGAGAAGCTGCCCGAGGACGAGCGCTACGGCTCGGAGATCGACAGCCGCCAGGTGTTCGACCGCCTTGCCGGCACCTGGACCTATTGGGGCTGGAAGGGCGGCTATTTCGACACCGAGGAAGACGCCCGCGCCTTCTTCGACGAGCTGTGCTACATGCTCGCCACCCAGCGCGTCGCGCCGAACTCCCCGCAATGGTTCAACACCGGCCTGCACTGGGCCTATGGCATCGACGGCCCCGGCCAGGGCCATTTCTATGTCGACCCCTTCACCCAGCAAGCTGGTGCAGTCCGACAGCGCCTATGAGCATCCCCAGCCGCATGCCTGCTTCATCCAGTCCGTCGACGACGATCTGGTCAACGACGGCGGCATCATGGACCTCTGGGTCCGCGAGGCGCGCCTGTTCAAATACGGCTCGGGCACCGGCTCCAACTTCTCCCGCCTGCGCGGCGAAGGCGAACAGCTGTCGGGCGGCGGCAAGTCCTCCGGGCTGATGAGCTTTCTGAAGATCGGCGACCGCGCTGCCGGCGCCATCAAGTCGGGCGGCACCACCCGCCGCGCCGCCAAGATGGTGGTGGTCGACATCGATCACCCCGATATCGAGGACTACATCAACTGGAAGGTGAAGGAGGAGCAGAAGGTCGCCGCCCTCGTCACCGGCTCCAAGGTCGTCTCCAAGCACCTCAAGGCCATCATGAAGGCCTGCGTCAATTGCGAGGCCGATGACGGCGCCTGCTTCGACGTCACCAAGAACCCGGCCCTCAAGCGCGAAGTGCGCGCCGCCAAGAAGGCGCTGGTGCCGGAGAACTACATCCAGCGCGTCATCCAGTTCGCCCGCCAGGGCTATGACCGATCTCGAATTCCCCGTCTACGACACCGACTGGGATTCGGAGGCCTATCTGACCGTCTCCGGCCAGAACTCCAACAATTCCGTCCGCGTCACCGACGACTTCCTCAACGCCGTCGAGAACGATGGCGACTGGAACCTGATCGGCCGCATCAACGGCGAGGTCACCAAGACCCTCAAGGCCCGCGAACTCTGGGACACCGATCGGCTACGCCGCCTGGGCCTCGCGCCGATCCCGGCATCCAGTACCACACCACCATCAACGACTGGCACACCTGCCCGGCCGCCGGCCCGATCATCGCCAGTCCAATCCGTGCTCGGAATACATGTTCCTCGACGACACGGCCTGCAATCTCGCCTCGATCAACCTGCTGCCCTACCGCAGACAGGACGGCTCCTTCGACATCGCCGCCTTCGAGCACACCGCGCGCCTCTGGACCATCGTCCTCGAAATCTCGGTGATGATGGCGCAGTTCCCCTCGCAAGCCATTGCCGAGCGCTCGTTCGAATACCGCACGCTGGGCCTCGGCTACGCCAATATCGGCGGCCTGCTGATGACCTCGGGCATTCCCTATGACAGCGACGAGGGCCGCGCCATTGCCGGCGCCATCACCGCGCGTGATGACCGGCGTCGCCTATGCGACCTCGGCGGAAATGGCCAAGGAACTCGGCGCCTTCGCCGATTACAAGCGCAACGCCAAGCACATGCTGCGCGTCATCCGCAATCACCGCAACGCCGCCCATGGCAATGCCGACCGGCTACGAGGAGCTCGTCGATCGCCCCGGTCCCGCTCGACCATGCCTCGCTGACCGACAGGCCCTCTCCGAGCGCGCCAAGCTCGCCTGGGACAATGCCCTCGAGCTCGGCAAGAAGCACGGCTACCGCAACGCCCAGGTCTCGGTCATCGCCCCGACCGGCACCATCGGCCTCGTCATGGATTGCGACACCACCGGCATCGAGCCCGACTTCGCGCTGGTGAAGTTCAAGAAGCTCGCCGGCGGCGGCTATTTCAAGATCATCAACCGCGCCGTGCCCCCGGCCCTGCGCACGCTGGGCTATTCGGAAGCCGAGATCGCCGAGATCGAGGCCTATGCCGTCGGCCATGGCAATCTCAACCAGGCGCCGGGCATCAACCCCGCCACCCTCAAGGCCAAGGGCTTCACCGACGACAAGATCGCGGCGATCAATGCCGGCCTCGCCAACGGCCTTCGACATCAAGTTCGTCTTCAACCAGTGGACGCTGGGCGCCGACTTGCTGCAAGAGACGCTCGGCGTCACCGACGCGCAGCTCGCCGACCCGACGTTCAGCCTGCTGCCGCCACTCGGCTTCTCCAAGAAGGACATCGAGGCCGCCAACATCCATGTCTGCGGCGCGATGACGCTGGAGGGCGCCCCGCACCTCAAGGCCGAGCATCTGCCCGTCTTCGATTGCGCCTCCCCCTGCGGCAAGATCGGCAAGCGCTATCTGTCCGTCGAAAGCCACATCCGCATGATGGCGGCGGCGCAGCCCTTCATCTCGGGCGCGATCTCCAAGACCATCAACATGCCCAACGACGCCACGGTCGAGGACGCCAAGGAGGCCTACATGCTCTCAGCTGGCGGCTGGCGCTGAAGGCCAACGCGCTCTACCGCGACGGCTCCAAGCTCTCCCAGCCGCTCAATGCCTCCCTTCTCGCCGATGACGAGGAGGACGAGGACGAGGCTGTCGAGGAGCTGATCGCCGCCCGCCGCCGCCCAGCGCGCCGCGGCGTTGCCGAGAAGCATCGTCGAGCGCGTGGTCGAGCGCGGTGCGCGACCGCGAAAAGCTGCCCAACCGCCGCAAGGGCTACACCCAGAAGGCGATCGTCGGCGGCCACAAGGTCTATCTGCGCACCGGCGAGTATCGACGATGGGCGCCTGGGCGAGATCTTCATCGACATGCACAAGGAAGGCGCCGCCTTCCGCGCCATGATGAACAATTTCGCCATCGCCATCTCGCTCGGCCTGCAATATGGCGTGCCGCTCGACGAATATGTGGAGGCCTTCACCTTCACCCGCTTCGAGCCGGCCGGCATGGTCATGGGCAATGACGGCGATCAAGAACGCCACCTCGATCCTCGACTATGTCTTCCGCGAGCTGGCGATCTCCTATCTCGACCGCTCCGACCTCGCCCATGTGGCGCCCGACAAGCTCTCGTCGACCAACATCTCGGGCGGCGTTTCCGAGGACGAGGCGGTCCGCGACCGCGGCGCAAGCCACGCCCCTGCCCCGGTGCCGGCGGAAAGATTCGTCTCCCGCGGCATGACCCGCGGCCGGGTCTCCAACCAGAAGCTGATGATCGTTTCCAACGATGCCCGGCGCCGGCAATCCGGTCAAGGACATGCAGGCCTCGGTGACGGCGCTCAAGACCACCACGGCGCTGCAAGCACCGAAGCCGAGATCGAGCCGACGCCTTTCGCCCGGCGAACTCGACCCCATCCCCTCGGCCCCGCCGAGCAAGGACTCCGGCATGCTGCGGGCCGAAGCCCAGATGAAGGGCTATACCGGCGACCAGTGCACCGAGTGCCACAATTTCACGATGGTGCGGAACGGCACGTGCCTGAAGTGCGACACCTGTGGGAGCACGACGGGGTGTAGCTAGGTCTAGGTTAAGCGCTTGAGCAGAATGGAATAAACAGGACCCCGGTGCGGCAACGCCCCGGGGTTTATGTCATGAGCACCAATTCAGAACTTCTCTATAAATTTATGCCAATAGGTCCCTATTTTCGGCACAACTTGGTTATGTTGTTGCAAAATCAAGCGCCGTTTTTTGCACGACGCCAATACCTCAACGATCCTGTCGACTGCACGCCAGCCATCTCAGCCGAGATGGATGATTCAGAAATTCTCGAATGCGTTGCAACAGCGATGGAGCTCGTTCATGCCAACACCCCTCTTGGTGTTGAGTTGCAGCAGCTTAATCAAGCCATGGAAGCCAATCGAAAAGCGGGGGGCTTTCTCGATCAACCTCATTTTCGGGGCCTATTGGGAATCAGCCCGGCGTCGAAGCCAAAATCTCTTATTGGCTCTGAAGGTACACCTCTCAGGGCCATCGCCAAAGACATACTGCTCACAGTATCAAAGACGCTAATAGCGGAGCCGCTTATCTATTCATTGTCCGAGACGTGCACAGAGCAGCTTCTATGGGCGCACTACGCTGCAGGTCATACAGGAATCTGCATCGCTTTGTCCGGCCTCAAAGATTACAGAGGCAAGCTTCTTAAAGAAGAAGTCGAGTATTCAAACCACAGGCCCACAGTCACCATTGCTGAGATTCTCCGCATGAACCAGATGACAAAGGCGGCGCGGGACACTCTTCGACACATATTTTTTAAGAAGAGCTCCAATTGGGACAAAGAGAAAGAATTTCGGCTCGTAGCACGACAAACAAGAAGCGCTTACGTTCATGCTGAACTGGCTTTTCCCGAGGGTTCATACATTCGCATGAAAGGAATCGAAATTAAAGAGATTATATTGGGATCTTCCTGCCGAGAGCAGGAGCTAATCGTCGATGGCTTATCCCCTTCAGTCAGGTGGATACCAAATGATGATCTCGCCCAATTTGTCTACGAGCATCAAATACTGGCTGTGGCGGGCGATGCCAAAGTGTCGACCGAGGGCATATGACTGCGCAACAGACTATCGGCACCCTTGGCTTCGCCAGAGACGAACAATGCCTTGTGGCTCAACAATAGGGGTTTCCTCTTTTGGCAACGCCAATTCAAACGTCGTTTATGCGAGCTAGGAGAACGTGGCTTAGGCCTGCTACAGCGATGGATGGTCCGCAGGCGCGACCGCAACCTCTTCCAGACCGAGTTTGTTGTCAAAATGCTTAGCGTCAGCGTAGGCAAGAACGCCGTTGAAGCCCTCAAGGAGGTTGTCTCCTGACGAAAATACTTCGTTCAGTATCTCTGCCTGCTTTGCGCTCTCGTTTGGGTAGGTGTGGGAGATTTTGTTTCGCAACTCCGCTATTGACCCAAAGTCAAGCGACGGTTTCAGTGCACCGAGTTTCTCCATCAGGAGTCGCTGATCTTTTCTCGACATCTCACGATCCAGTTCTTCCTCCACCTTGAGGAGGGACCGCGTGATGTGGTCCTGAAGCATTGCCGTCATCTGATTGAAGCGCAGAAGGAATGCATCCAGCTTCTCTTCGTCCTCTTCGCTCAATGCGTCGACCCGCGCTTCGTCTATCGGCATGAGCGGTTGAACGCGCCCAACAGACCACGCAAAACGCTTTGCAACTCTGCTTGTGGCGAAAAGGTACTCGCGAAGCAAATCCAGGTTAGGATTGGCATTCGCTGAGTCTGCCGCAGTGGAGGTGATCTGTTCAGTGCTGGCGTCCTCGGTCAAAGACTAATCCCCGTTTTCATCGCAATGCGGTCAATCGCCCGAACTGCGTTCCCCGGCGCTCGAATGAGAACGTCAATTCGCTGTTCCCCGATGATGTCCTTCAGACGCTGTCTGAATGCCAGCTCACGCTTGAGCGTGGCGAGTTCAGGGGCTTCGGTTTCAACATAAAGGTCGATATCTCCTCCTGCTAGGGAGTCGTCAACGCGCGAGCCGAACAGACGAACTCGGGCACGCTCTCCGAAGTACTGGTGAGCACAAGACCTAATTGCAGCAATCTCGAACGGTGTCAGGCGCATAAGGTTCATTCTCCTGTTTGAGTTTCCCCTTTTTTGATGAAAACATCAACAAACTCCGTCGACCACCTCCCGCAGTGTCACCGGCCCGGTCCTGATGCCGATCCCGAAAAGGGTATCGAACGCCGAGCGGTAGTGCCGGCGCCGGTTCCAGCGGAAGACGAACTCGTCGAGATATGCCTGCACATGGGCACGGCGGAAGCCGTGATAGACGCCCAGCGCCAGGCGCTTGAGGTTTGAGAACACCCGGTGGATCCAGGGCAGGAGCACATGCGCAGCCATGGCGCCGACGACCTTGGGCTTATGCGTCCGTTCTACGAGCTTTCGATATGACGCCAGCCCGTCCGTGATGGCGATCGATCCCTTCGCCGTGTTCGCCTCTACGAAGCGCGTCAGCGTCGGGCCGGAAAAGTCGGTGATTGCCTGGAGCCGGATGCGGCCCGGGCTTCCGTCCGGATGGCATTCGACGGCGCCGGCGACGAGGATCTTGCCGTCATGGCTGCGCCCGCCGCCTCCGGCGACGGGATCGTCAGCGGTCCGGAAGCCGATCACCGTCTCGTCGATCTCGACAACGCCGTCGAGAGGATCCCGCTCGGGGTCGACCATGGCCCGGCGCAGCTTGTGGAGCAGCAGCCAGGCGGTCTTGTAGGATCCGATGCCAAGCTTGGCTTGAAGCTGCAGGGCCGAAATACCGTTTGAATGGGTGACGACCAAATGGGCTGCCAGGAACCATGTCCGGAGCGGCAGGTGCGAACGATGCATCATCGTGCCCGCTTTCGTCGATGTCTGGCGCCCGCAGGCGGCACATTCCCAGGTCCAGGGCTTTGCCCTCAGTTTCCAGCCGTGATCATGGCCACAGGCCGAGCAGACGAATCCTCCTGGCCACCTCTTCGCAGCCAGCCAGTCCGCACAGGCGTCGTCATCCGGGAACGCTGCCATGAAGGCCTGCAGTGACGGCGGCTTGTCGTGTTTCCAGCGATTGGTCTGATGATGTGCGTTTCCCATGTCGCTGAGATAGGGCGGAACCGCGGCCAGCGCGAGCATAACCTCAAGATATGGTATACACCTGACTCAAAGGGATAAGCCTTAATCGTCGACATTATAGAGCAAACTTATAGAGGGGACTCATTTCCTCTTCTTAGGCAGGCAAATTTAGGTGAAAATGACTATAATATACGAATAGGACCTGCTTCCGAAACGTATCGAATTGAGGCGCCACTAAGTCCGCTTGTGCAGGCCCTTCTCAACAATAACCCGGAATAGTGTCTATTGCGGCAGCGTTGGGCTAGGGCGATAAAATCCACCTGCAGAGACATGACGATCATGCGTGCTGAACAGCCGACGAGAATTTGTGCGTGAAGGGCCGTCCGGACCGAGAAGATTACATTTTTTTCACGGTCATTTTAACCGTTATCGGTTCTCTATGGTTTGCCTATGTTTATCAGGTTTGTGGCCAATACAGTGGGCGGTGCATATTCAACGAGTTGAAGGAGTGGCAAACGCTCCTGACAGGCGTATTGGCCACATTGGCGGCAGCAGTTTCGATTTGGTATCTTCATCAGCAGATCACTGTTTCCGCTCAGCTTTCCAGACACGAACGGCAACGGAGCGCAGAAGCCTATCGAGCCATGCTTTCTATGGGGCTTGCTGATCTGTGTGACCTGCTAGATCACGACTTCGACACAGTCTACGGCGCCTTCAAAAGCAGAACGTCGATGTCGCGTCTAGAGTGGCCAGAGCATGTGAGCCGAGGTTTTGAAATCGTACGCAAGGCCATCGAATTCGAGGATGAAAACGAAACTGCTCGTAACCAACTCAAGCTATTGGTGCGAGATACCCAAACCTACAGATCACGCCGGAGAGACCTAGCCAACTCATCGTCTTATGATCGACTCCTCGACTGCACACGCCTGTATGGACTTGCTTCCGACTTGTTCGACTATTCGCGGGAACAAAAATTTGAACCCAGGTCTCCTAAGAAGCGCATATTTGGCACGCTGCATTTGAAGGGCTTGGTAGATCCCGATGACGATCCCGCTCTGTTCAAGCTATTGTCCAAAAGCTATCCCGCTAAAGTCTAAGATCAGCTCCGAACCGAGCCTTCGGAAGTCCCTCTCGCTCGAGTTCTCCTGGCCCAAAAACCCGTACCCTCCCCAACCGCACGTTTACGCTTCTTCCCGCCCAACCCTTTCCACCCGCTCTGTTTTCCGCCAAGCTGCCAAGCTGCGCCCCTGGGGCGTACCGAGGAGGAGTTCTGGCCTGGGGAGGGATATGGGCCTCATACGGATATTGGTGCGTGTCTTGTCCGGAGGCGGCAGGCGGCGCCCACAGGGACAGAAGCGGCAAGAACCGTGGGTAAGCGCTCCCTCGCGGCCGAGTGCGCCTGCTCGCCCATGTCCGCCCGCTCCAACCCGTCCACCCCGGGAAGGCACTGTGCTGCGAGGCCGGTGCTGGGTGATCGACGGCGACACCATCATGATCGAAAAAACCCGCATCCGCATCGCCGGCATCGACGCGCCCGAGCTCGATCATCATCCTTGGGGCCGGGAATCGAAATGGGCCCTGATCCATTTGTGCAAGGGTCAGATTGTGACGGCCCGGCTCAAACCCGAACTCTCCTATGACCGGCTGGTGGCCGAATGCTTTTTGCCCGATGGGCGCGATCTGGCCGCCGAACTTGTCAGCCGCGGGCTGGCGCTGGACTGGGCCAAATTCTCGGGCGGCAAATATAGCCACCTCGAGCCTGAGGATGTGCGCCGAAAACTCTGGCGCGCCCACGGCCGCCAGGGCGGCATGTTCCGCCCGCCCCGCAGCCGCTAGACGCGGCCATCAGGCCACGCAGTCACTGGACCAGGACTTCCGCCGCCGCCTTCTTTCGCCGTGCAGCAAGCTGGCGCGCCTGCTGCATCTGCCGGCCGCGATGCTGGTTGCAGTGCAGGCAGGCCACCGCCAGATTCGACACTATGTCCCGCCCCCCGTCCATGCGGGCACGTTTGTGTTCGATGGTCGGCCGGCATGGGCCATCGGCCGTGAAGACGCGCCCGCAATAGCAGCAGCGATTGCCCTGCTTTTGGATGAGTTTCTCGCGCAGTCGCCGGCGATAGGAACTGTCCATGCCCAAAAAGCTGGGAGGCATTCTTCGCCCCTGCAAGGTCAACACCGATGCTACCGCCCGTCAGCGTTAATACCCGCCTTGCAGAGTCGTTAGATTTATCCCCGCCTTTTCTTCCTCCTTTATCCTTTGCCCCATCGGTTTGCTTGAGCGGTTGTGCACGAACGCAACGCAAACCACCGGTGAAGAATGCGGGTCGCCGCAGTCTTGGCCATGTCAGAGGCCGTGTCGTTCTAAACGATGACGCGCCGACGGGAGAGAAGCGTTCCGGCCCCTGTTCGCCGGGCCGCGCCGGGTGACTCCTGCGGGACGTCGGTAACAGGCGGCGCGGTCAGCATCGATCTCTTCGGTTTTCCTTTGGCCGGCCCCAAATCCCGGTTTGCATGGGGCGCGTGCGCCTCACATTTCGCCGGGTGGCCTCGGCCACGAACTCTACCGGCACCGAGGTGATGCGCGCCCCATGCCCGCTCACTTAAATTGGATGAACCCGAGGCGCATGCCGGCGGGCGCTTTGGTGTGCCTATCGCTCACCCGTCATTTCCGCGCCAGCCGGTCCGGCGCGAGGACAAAAAGACTCGGGCAATCCAGCAGCGCCGTGTCTGCGGCGCACAAGAGTCTTAAGGCGTGCTGGACAGCACGCCGCTGGATCCCCCGGACAAGCCGGAGGATGACGGAGAGAGGAAGAGAGGATTGCGTGATGAATCAATGCACGAAGACGGACGAGGACAAGCGCCAGAGGCGCGCGTCCGAGGACCCCGGCGAACGTTTTCGCCGCCCCGCCGGAGGGCCAGCGAGCGGTGCAGGGCGGTGTTAGCCCGTTGCGCTGCGAGCGGTGCGGCCCGCGAGGCAAAAGGACTGCGTGATGACTTGGTTGTGGGAGGACGAAACGCGAAGGCACTGCCTTACCAAGAACCACTACCTCAGTAAGCGAGAGGACCTCGCGGGATGTTTCCCGCGCCCCGCCGGAGGGCCAGCGAGCGGCGCAGGGCGGTGTTAGCCCGTCGCGCTGCGAGCGGTGCGGCCCGCGAGGCAGAAGGAAGCGGCACGGGAACGGGCCCGTGCCGCCCTTCGCAATAAACGATTGCCGACCCGCCGGCCTAGTTGGGCCTTGTGCCCGTCTGCTGGTTCGGATTGGCCTGCCGCCGGTCGTCGACCTCGACCGCCGAAGCCGGGCGCTCCGACTGCCCGCTGTAGCGGTAGAGCCGTACGTTGCGGTAGCTGAAGCTCTGGTCGCGTTGCGCAACGTTTTGCTGTTGCTGCCCGCCACTGCGTTGCGCCGCATTCCCCGACGCCGCCGTCGACGAACTGCCGCTCGCGCCGCTTTGGCTCTGCTGGCCAAATCTGTCGATGCTGGCTGGAGTGTTGTTTTCAAGCGTATCCGCCGCCTGTTGCACCCGGTCCTGCTCCACCGCCCGCACCACGATCACGGCGCCGCCCTGGCTGAGGCCCTGGGCATAGGAATTGGCGTCGTTTTGCGGCAGGCCGAGGCCTGTCAATTGGTCAGTGTAGCGCTGGCGCGTTTGGTCACCGGCGGAGCGTTCGCCCGTGATCAGGGTAAGATTGCTTCGCGCGATGCCCGCCTGCATGAGGGCATCCTGGGCTCTGCTGGCGTTTTGCGTCTGTTCGAAATACGCGGTCAGCATGCTCTGTTGCGTGGAGCTCTGGTTCATTCTCGAAATCCTCTTCGTTCCCTGTTTGAAACACGAGAGGCAGCCCGTTCGGCATTGAAACCGAAGGCCGGCCGGAACTGCCCGGCTGCATGCCAGCCCACGGGCAGAAGGACATGGCCTTCCGCCCACCGCACGCGCGGATGGCATGGACGAACGCGACTTGAAAAAACAGCGCTCCGGCACCTGAAAACCGGCCATCTGGGCCGTTGGAGGGGCACGGCGCTGGAGGGGCATCTTATCCTTTGGGCAGGGATATGGAAGTCCCCTTCTTCATCCCCGCCGAGAGGATCTGCCGGACCTGAAAATCTTGTGAAGAAGGCGGCGCCAAGGCTTAGAATTTACCACCCGTTAAGCCTGATCGATCGATAGTCGGACATCGATTTGCCTGTCCGGCTCAATGGTGGATTCCCATGCGCAGCATCCATGTCGAAGAAAATTTCCGCCTCCGCTTTCCGGATCGCGACGACCATTTCGATGACGGCGTCGAAGTGGGCATGATCGTTGCCATGATGACGCTCGGCACAGAGCGCATCAATCGCGTGGTCTCCGACCGTGTGGTCGAGCAGTTGCGGAATCTGAGCATGCGCATGGGCTATCGGCTTCACCTCGAGGATCGGGAGGCCGACCGCGCCAGCATCGCCATCGTCAGCACGTCCGTCCGGCCGAGCCTGCGCGTGGTCTAGGCGCGTTCCAGCCCGACCGCGATCCCCTGCCCTACCCCGATGCACATGGTCGCAAGCGCAAAGCGGCCGCCAGTCTCGGCAAGCTCCAGCGCCGCCGTTCCGGTGATCCGCGCTCCTGACATGCCCAGGGGGTGCCCCAGGGCGATGGCGCCGCCATTGCGGTTCACGCGGGGATCGTCATCGGCAATGCCGAGCGTGCGCAGGACATAGAGGCCCTGGCTGGCGAAGGCTTCGTTGAGCTCGATCACGTCGAACTGCTCCTGGGTCATGCCCAGCCGCTTGAGCAGCTTCTCGCTCGCCGGCGCCGGCCCGCATCCCATGATACGCGGTGGCACGCCAGCCGTCGCGCCGCCGAGAACACGCACGATCGGTGTCAGGCCGTGCTTTCTTGCCGCCTCTTCCGAAGCCACGATCAAGCCCGCCGCGCCGTCATTGACGCCCGAGGCGTTTCCCGCCGTCACGGTGCCGTTGGGATAAAGCGGCTTGAGCTTGGCGAGCGTCTCCATGTCGGTGCCGGGGCGTGGATGCTCGTCGGTCTGCACGACCTTCGGGTCCCCCTTGCGCTGCGGAATGGTAACCGGCGTGATTTCCTTGGCCAGTCGGCCATTTTCCATCGCCGCCGCCGCCTTCTGCTGGCTTCTGACCGCGAAAGCGTCCTGGTCCTCGCGGGAGACGCCGAAATCCTGCGCCACGTTCTCGCCCGTTTCCGGCATGGAATCGACGCCATATTGCTGCTTCATCAGCGGGTTGACGAAGCGCCAGCCAATGGTGGTGTCGTAAATCTCCGCATTGCGCGAAAAGGCCGTCTCGGCCTTGGGCATGACGAAGGGCGCGCGGCTCATGCTTTCGACGCCACCTGCAATGAAGAGCTCGCCCTCGCCAGCCTTGATAGCCCGCGCCGCGGTCACGATGGCGTCCATGCCCGAACCGCAGAGCCGGTTGATCGTTGTGCCGGTCACGCTGGGCGGCAGCCCGGCCAGTAGCGCACTCATCCGCGCGACATTGCGGTTGTCCTCGCCGGCCTGGTTGGCGCAGCCCAGGATGACGTCGTCGACGGCTTCCCAGTCGACGGCTGCATGCCGCTGCATGAGCGCCCTGATCGGGATGGCTCCGAGATCATCGGCCCTGACCGCGCTTAAAGCACCACCAAAGCGTCCAACCGGCGTGCGGATGTAAGAACAGATGAAAGCTTCCGTCACTTCCCGATCTCCGGAACCAGAAGTTCACCGACTTCGCCCTCGCAATGCAGTTCGGCGCCCGTCATTGCCTGCAATTCGTCCATGCTGATAGAGGGCACCTTTTCCTTGAGAACGAAATGCCCGTCCCTGACGTCCACGACGGCAAGAGAGGTATAGACGCGCGTGACGCATCCAAGACCGGTCAGCGGAAATGTGCAGGACTTGACGAGCTTGGGCGAGCCGTCCTTGGCAATGTGATCGGTGACCACTGCGACCCTTTTGGCGCCATGCACCAGATCCATTGCCCCGCCCACGGCCGGCACACCCTTCGACCCGACTCGCCAATTGGCCAAATCGCCGGTCTCCGCCACCTGATAGGCGCCAAGGATCGCCAGATCGAGATGTCCGCCTCGGACCATGGCGAAACTGTCGGCATGATGAAAGAAACTTGCGCCGGGCTTGAGCGTGATGGCTTTCTTGCCCGCGTTGATCAGGTCCCAGTCCTCTTCGCCCGGTTTGGGCGCAGGCCCGAAACCGAGAACGCCATTCTCGGTGTGAAACACGGCCTCACGCCCTTCCGGCTGGAACTGCGCAACCATTTCGGGGAAGCCGATGCCCAAATTGACATAGGCACCATCCTCGATGTCCTGTGCCGCCCTCCAGGCGATCTGGGCGTTGGTAAGCTTTTCGATGCTCATGCGTAGACCTCCCCTGCCCTGACCATTTCCTCTTCCTGACGAGGATTTTCGACTTGAACGACTGCATCGACAAAAATGCCTGGGGTGATGACGTCTTCGGGTTCTATCTCACCGGGGGCAACGATCCTTGATACCTGCACGATTGTGTGCGCCGCCGCCATGCACATGAGCGGATTGAAATTCCGCGCGGCAAGGCGATAGGTGAGATTGCCGTAAGAATTGCCGTGTTCGGCCTTGATGAGACTGACATCCGCCTTGAGCCAAAGCTCGCGCACATAGGTCTTTCCCTCGAACGTCTCGACGGGCTTGCCCTCGGCGAGCTCCGTCCCATAGGCGGTCGGCGTGTAAAAGGCGGGGATGCCCGCACCGCCCGCCCGGATACGCTCGGCGAGCGTTCCCTGGGGCACCAGTTCCAGCTCGATCTTGCCCGCCAGGTATTTCTCCGTGAACGCACGCGGGTCCGATGATCTGGGGAACGAGCAGATCATCTTTCTGACCATGCCGGCATCGATCATCGCGGCAATGCCAATGCTGCCATTGCCCGCATTGTTGTTGACCACGGTGAGATTATTCGGACTGCCGGTTTGCCTGAAGCGGTCGATGAGCGCGTGGATCAGCTCTATCGGCGCGCCCGCTCCACCGAAACCGCCGATCATCACCACCGCCCCATCCTTGATGCCGGCTATGGCACCGGCCAGTGAAGCAACTCTCTTGTCCATGCTCGACCTCCAACCGCAGGTGTTCTTCCACGATCGCCTAAACCAAGCACGCGCCGCGCGCCAGCAAAGCTGTGCACATATTGACTTTTGTTCAAAGAGTGGCGCGAAGTGTTCATATGCTGAACAAGCCAACCGACTATGTCGCCTCCCTGGCAAAGGGCCTGCGGGTTATCGAGTGTTTCGGCGCCAACCGACACCGGCTGTCCGTGTCGGATGTGGCCAATGCTGCCGGCATGGATCGGGCCACTGCCCGCCGCATATTGCTAACGCTGCAAGCCGAAGGATACGCCGAGCACGATGGCAAATATTTCACGCTCACGCCCCGCGTCTTGCGCCTGGGGGTCAGCGTGCTGGCCTCACTGCCTCTTCCGCAGATCGTTCAACCCTGGCTCGATCAGTTGGCTGACCAGACCGGGCAGTCCTGCTCAGTCTCCATCCTCGACGGCACGGGGATCGTCTATCTCGCCCGCGCCGCACAGAAGCGGGTGATGTCCATCGGGCTGATGCCGGGCTCCCGTCTGCCCGCCCATTGCACCTCCATGGGGCGGGTTCTGCTCGCGGCGCTGCCCGAAGCCGAAGCGCGCGGCATCGTCGAGCGCTCCGACCTCTCGCCAGGAACCCCATTCAGCCTCACCGCGCCCGATGAGATTCTCGCACGTGTGGCCGAAGTTCGCGCACTGGGTTATGCCGTCATCGACCAGGAGGTCGAACTCGGCCTGCGTTCAATCGCGGTGCCGCTTCTCAATGTTCGCAACAAGACCGTCGCTGCCATGAATACGGGCATGGCCGCGACCCAGGAAAGCATTGAAGCGCTACCCGAGCGCTATCTGCCGGCCTTGCTGCGGGCCCAAGCAGGCCTGCAACGGGTCCTCAACTAGCCGGAGGGCTGGCGAGCATGAACTTGAACCGTTCGAGAACGTCACAGACTCCCAGGCACCTATTCACCGCCTGCAAGAAGGACCTCGCCGTTCCAACTGCCCGCGCTACCTGCCGATATGGCTTTAGGGCGCGTGACACGCTGCGCATCGGGGAAGGCAGACAAGAGAGGGTCCGATGGCTGCTTCAGATCCGAAGTGGTGGCGGGATAGCTGATCAGAGAGAACGGCCGCATGATTTTCTGCTCGACCACCGAGCCGATCCACAAGGGTTCGATCGTCTTACCCTCGATCTGGACGTCGGCCGGCCAGACCTGGAAAATAAGCCGCGCCTTGGCATCGCCGGTGACAGGTTCGGTCAGAACCAATGCCGGCAACCGGCCGGAGTTGAAGCTCGGAACGACCGGAAGATCGACCGGGTTGTCGGTGCTCAGCCAGTTCAGGCTCGTGCCGAGGTTCCAGGCCGGTGGTGCCTGCCAGCCGGCGCTTTCCAGCTTCATGCGCAGCGTATCGATAGAGCCGGCCCATTGCAGGGTGATCGGCTCCTCCGTTTCGCCGGTGAAATCAAGCCGGAGGGCATCAATCTTTTGCCAGCCGCCTCGGCGCCATTCGGCGGCGCTCAGGGTCGGCAAATTGCTTTGCTGGGCGTAGCGGCTGAGGTCCGTGCCGCGGGCGGTGTAGATATGGTAGCCGCCGCCGATGACCAGCGCCGTGATTGCAACACCGGCCAAGGTGAGCGGCGAGTACGTTTCCCGCGTCCTGCGCGCATAGATCACGGTGAGCGCCACCACCCAGGCCGCTGCCAGCGTGAGGCTTGCCGCAACGTCCGAGAACCAGTGGGCGCCAAGATAGATGCGCGAGAAGGCGATCAGGAAGGCCAAGAGCAGGGCGAGCACGAAGATGGGCAGCCGCCACTGGGGCGGCGCTTTGCGCGCGATCAGGAAGGCCAGAGCGCCATAGAGGATGGCATTGACGCTGGAATGCCCGCTCGGAAAGGAGAAATTGCCGGGGCCGGCATACCCCATGTCCCCGGGCCGCGTCCGCTGTACGACAGACTTGATGAGGGTGTTGAGGCCGGAGCCGAAGCCGACTGCGGCCACCCAGTAACCGGCTGTCCACCAAGCCCGGCGGATCAGAAAATAGACAAGAACGGCAATGGTCAGGCAGGTGACGGTGAAGCTGTCGCCCAGTTCGGAAAAGGTGATCATGATCGCATCGACCAGCGGCGACCGCAGACCCTGCAGGGCGGCGTAAACCAACTGATCGAATTTGACGATGGGATCGCCGGTGACCACGTCCTCGGTTATGCCGGCAAATATCCAGCTCAGGAAGACGATGACGGCACCCCATATGACCAACGCCCGCAAGGGGCGCTCCGGATCGAGCACCGCAGCCACCGCCCGGGCCGCCCAGTGATCATGACTGCCTGCCCAACCGCTTAAGCGCGCCCCGGCCGTGGAGAGGGCTGATACGCCATGATCGAAGGCAAACCTCAGCAGCCAGACCAGCACCCAGCCGATGACGACGAGCAAAACGAGAAGGACCAGCAGTCGCCAGCTCTTTGCGCCAACACTGGCCGCCGAAGTGCCAATCAGAAAGCCGATAAAGAGATGAGAGACTGACCAGGCAATCGCCGACACGAGGTTTGCCGCATAGAATTGAGCCGCCGGCATCCCCAGCGTTCCGGCAATAAACGGCACGAAGCCACGCAGCCCGGGGGTGAAGCGCGCGAGGAAAACGCCAGGCACCCCATGCCGCTCGACAAAGGCGCGGCTCTTGTCGACCACCTCGTGATGGCGGGCGATTGGCCGCCACGCCAGCAATTGTGGGCCTCGCACGCGCCCACCCCAATAGGGCAGCGCATCTCCCAGGAGCCCGCCGACTATCGCAGCCGTCAGCAGCGGCCAGATATGGACGCCACCCAGTGGGACAAGCGCAGCGATCGCGATGTAGATGGCAGAGCCGGGAACGAAGGCGCCCGCAACAGGCAGCGATTCGCCGAAGCAGACGAGAAAGGTCAGCGCATAGGCATAGGCGGCATTGTTCGAGACATAATCCACAAGCCCTTGAAAATCATGCATCGCCGCATCGCTCCAGAGTGTCGCAAAAAGAACGTAACGCATGATCGCTGTTGAAGTTCTTCGCGCCGAAACGAGCCTGGGAGGTCGCACGTGATGCCCTTGCTTCCGAAGGCGAAACTGCACCTGTCTGGGAAATCTCGAGCATCGGCCAGGCCGATCGCCGGAAGTCCCGTCGTGGTGCCTGCCCGGACCGCTGAACCCGAACCGGTCGCCATAAAAATCGGCATCCCCGCAGGCCCTGCGCCTGCACACGTTCATGAGAATCCGTGCTCTTTCGCTCCGCCGTTTTTGCGCTAATCACCCATAAACGACATCCAGGCACCAGAAACGCCGCGCAAAGGCATAAGGGCGAAGTCGGCCCTCCAGCATCAATCTGAGTGGGCGACCTCCCAAACGCCGGCCAGCAAGGGCAAGGCGCCGAGGGTAAGACAGACCGGCCAAGGCGCGGGGTCAAGCCGGCGGTGCACAGCCGGCGAATGACCGGATCATTATGTTGGTACGCTCGTTTTGCATAGCGACAATCAAGACGAGAACGGCGCGTCAATCAGGATGAGAACGCGGGGGAGCGGGAACGCAGGGCGGGCGTAGCCCGACCGGAGTTTCTGCTCCCCCGCGTCGCCTCGTTTTTTGAAGGCGGTTCTGGTGATCGCGGTCGACCCGGTATGAGGGAGGTTTTCCGTTTCGGAGGAGCCACCTCGTGCCGGGCCGCCACGTAACCGATCACCAGATGAGGCTTTTCATGAACTACCGTCAGACCGACAGGACGGCCGTTGCCGCGGCCAAGGCGTCGATCAGCACCGCCACGGGCTATCGGCTCGTCAAGGACGCGAGGCTGCCCTCGCAAAAGAAGGCGCTGCGCGGCAGACGCCGCCCCGATCCGCTCGCCGAGATATTCGACGCCGAGGTCGTGCCACTGCTCAAGGCGGCGCCGGGCATTCGCCCGATCGCCATTTTCGAGGAGATGTTGCGCCGCCATCCCGACCTGGGCCGCGGCGTGCGCCGGACGCTGGAACGGCGTATCCGCGTCTGGCGGGCGCTCCATGGCGAGGAGCAGGAAGTCATTTTCCGCCAGACCCACGAACCCGGCCGGCTCGGCCTGTCGGATTTCACCGACATGGGGACGGCCGGCGTCACCATTGCCGGTCAGCCGCTCGACCACCGGCTCTATCACTTCCGGCTCGCCTATTCCGGCTTCGAACACGCCCATGTCGTGCTCGGCGGCGAGAGCTTCGTGGCGCTGGCCGAAGGGTTGCAGAACGCCCTGTGGCTGCTCGGCGGCACGCCCCGCGAGCACCGCAGCGACAGCCTGTCGGCCGCTTTCCGCAATCTCGACAAGGAGGCCCGCGAGGACCTGACGCGGCGCTACGAACAGCTTTGCGCCCATTACGGCATGGCACCCACCCGCAACAATCGCGGCATCGCCCATGAGAACGGTTCCGTCGAAGGGCCGCATGGCCATCTCAAGCGGGCGATCGAGGACGCGCTGCTGATGCGCGGATCATGTGCGTTCGACGACCTGACGGCCTATCGCGGCTTCATCGACGAGATCGTCAGCCGCATCAACGCTCGCAACGCCAGGCGCATCGATATCGAGCGAGCCGAGCTCAGACCGCTGCCCGACCGCCGAACGACCGATTACGAGGACGTCACCGTGCGCGTCACCAGTTCGGGCGGGTTCACCTTGCGCAAGGTGTTCTACACCGTCCCCTCGCGCCTGATCGGCCATCGGCTGCGCGTGCGACTGTTCGACGACCGGCTGGACGTGTTCATCGGCGGCACGCATCTGATGACCCTGCCGCGCGGTCGCGCCTCCGCGTCCGGCAAGCACGACCAGGTCGTCAACTATCGCCACGTCATCCATTCCCTGCGCAAAAAGCCGATGGCCCTGATGAACCTGGTCTACCGCGACCAGATCTTCCCGCGTCAAGCCTATCGGCGAACCTTCGACGCGCTTCTGGAGAAGCTTCCCGAACGGCAGGCCTGCAAGGTCATGGTCGAACTGCTCGCCCTGGCGCACGAACGTGGCTGCGAGAGCGAACTGGCGGATCTGTTGAGCACAGCACTGGACGAACACAGGCTCCCCGACATGACCGCCATCAGAGCCCGCTTCGTGCCCGATCCCGCGCAATTACCCAATGTCGTTGTCCGCCTCGGCTCGCTCAACGCCTATGAGACTCTCATCGGCTCCAGCCTGACAGGAGACATGGCATGAAGACCAACACAAGTGTCGATGCCGCACGGCTGACCCTGCTGCTCAACGAGCTGCGCCTGCCGGCCATAAAGCTCCTCTGGCCCAGATTCGCAGAACAGGCCGACACCGAGGGTTGGCCCGCCGCCCGGTTCCTGGCCGCAATCGCCGAGCATGAATTGGCCGAACGCGACCGCCGTCGTGTCGAACGTCACCTCGCCGAGGCCAAACTGTTGCCGGGCAAGACCCTCGACACCTTCGAGTTCGACGCCGTCCCGATGATCTCCAAGGCCCAGGTCATGGCCATCACCGCCGGCGACAACTGGCTCGACAAGGGCGCCAACCTCTTGCTGTTCGGCCCGCCCGGCGGCGGCAAGAGCCATCTCGCCTCGGCCATCGGTCTGGCCCTGATCGAGAACGGCTACAGGGTCCTGTTCACCAGAACCACCGACCTTGTTCAGAAGCTGCAGGTCGCCCGCCGTGAACTGGCCCTCGAGAGCGCTCTTGCAAAGCTCGACAGGTTCCACCTGCTGATCCTCGATGATCTCGCCTACGTCACAAAGGACCAGGCCGAGACCAGCGTCCTGTTCGAGCTCATCAGCGCCAGATACGAGCGGCGTTCCATGCTCATCACCGCCAACCAGCCCTTCGGCGAATGGGAAAAGATCTTCCCCGATCCCGCCATGACCCTGGCCGCCGTCGATCGCCTCGTGCATCACGCGACCATCTTCGAGCTCAACGTCGAAAGCTACAGGCGCCGACAGGCCATCGACAAAAGGAAAGGACCCGGACGACCAGCGACATACGCAACGCCCGCAAACATCACCCCAGATTGACGCGCCGCGACAATCAAGGTGAGAAATCGCTTGCGCCAGACCCGCAATGCCGAAATCATCACCAACGCCGCGACACCAGAATCTCATCCAGATTGTCGCTACCCTCTCATCCAGATTGTCGCGCTACACGTTTGGCGCAAGCGCGCTCGGGTCAAACGCGGCGGTCCCGGTCTTGCCCTAATATTGCGATCAGCCCACCGGGCCCGTCTCAATTTAGATCGACAGGAGCGACCGGACGCGGCTGACAAGCTATTTTCAGATGCTATACCAGCGCTCGCCAATTGCCCTTGCCGAGGATCGTCATGCGCATATTCATAACCGGTACCGCCGGCTTCATCGGATTCCATCTGGCTCGCAGGCTGATTTAAGATGGGCACTTTGTGGTCGGCTATGATGGAATGACGCCCTACTACGATGTACGCCTCAAGGAAGGCCGCACCCGGATCCTGGAAAAGACCAATGGCTTTCGGGGATATGTCGGCATGCTCGAGGACATGGGCAAGCTGTCCGCGGCAGTGGCCGATTGCCGACCTGACATCATCATTCATCTCGCCGCCCAGGCCGGTGTGCGTTACAGCCTGGAGCATCCGGAAGCCTATGTGAGCTCAAACCTTCTGGGGACCTTCAACGTCATGCAGATGGCGCTCGAGCACAAGCCGCGTCACTTTCTGCTGGCCTCGACAAGTTCTGTCTATGGCGGCAACGAGCGAATGCCCTTTCACGAGACGGCCAAGGCCGACCACCCGCTGACGCTCTACGCGGCAACCAAGAAGGCGAACGAGGCGATGACGCATTCTTATGCGCATCTGTGGAATCTGCCGACGACCTGCTTTCGCTTCTTTACCGTGTACGGCCCCTGGGGCCGACCGGATATGGCACTGTTCAAGTTCGTCGCTGCCATTGAAAAGGGAACGCCCATCGACGTCTATGGCGAGGGCAGGATGAAGCGCGATTTTACCTATGTGGACGATCTGGTCGAAGCCATCACCCGGCTGATCGAAGCCAGTCCCGAAAAGGGCAGACCGGTCGAAGCCGAGAATGTCGAGGATACGCTCTCCCCTGTTGCGCCCTGGCGCGTGGTCAACATCGCAGGCGGCCAGCCCGTGGGATTGATATCCTTCATAGAGACCATCGAGAAGCATCTTGGCAAGGCCGCTGTCAAGAACATGCTGCCAATGCAGATGGGCGATGTTCCAGCAACCTTTGCCGATGCCTCGCTTCTTAGGGCCCTCACGGGCTTCGTGCCTTCCATTGGCGTCGAAGAAGGCGTGAAGGCCTTCGTGGACTGGTATCGCAATGAGTGTCCCGGGAGGAACGACCGCGTCTAGTCTAGCAGGCGGCGCGGACAGAGGTTCAGGAGGTATAGTAGTCGCCGTATTTGTAGTAAAAACGCCACTTGGAGCTGCGGTCCTGGTTCAGAACTGCAACAATTGGAACGCTTTGCCCCGCGGATTGCCGCATAGCTCTTACGGCAGACCGGACCTCAGTTTGCGATGTTGATGCCCATTTGACCACCAGAGCCACAGCGTCAGCGAGATGCGCCAGATACATCCCGTCGACCACCGGCCCTAAGGGCGGCGTGTCCAGGATGACGACATCGAACTTCTCTCGACAAGCCTCGACCAGTCTGGCCAGCGAACGTCCACCGGCAAGCTGATCGGTTGGGGTCTCGCTGTGGTGGGAGCCAACAATTGCATAAAGATCTGTCTCATCGTCGTGAACAATGACACTTGCCAACGCTTTCGCGTCGTCAGGTGGCCCGCCGAGGTAGTCAGCCAGCCCCGAAGACAGCGTTTTGCCGAGATGTCTGTGCAAGGACGGCTTGCGCAGATCGCAATCGACGATCACTGCCCGGAGCCCGGCCTGAGCGTAGGCGCGTCCCAGGGCAACACAGATCGTCGATTTCCCTTCGCTTGGAATGGCCGATGAAATCATGACCACCTTTCCCCGCTGCCCCTCTTCGGAAGGATTGTGCGCCTTTGTGAAGGCCGGCAGCATGTCCAGAATCTGGTCGAGGGACGCCCGCAACCGCCGTATGCTCTCCGCAAATATCGCGAGAGGCTTTGTCACCATGAGCTGCGCGGCACTCTCTGCGCCGTTTTCGAGTTTGGGCGCTTCGGCTTCAGGAACCACCGAGACGACGGGCACCTGCACAACGCTTTCGATCTGGCCCTCGCTGACAAAGCCGCCGACATAGTTTTCGTAGAGAAAAGCCAGGCCGACCCCCAGCCCCAGAGCCGACAGGCCGGCCAGCGCCATGAACAGCTTCTTGTTGGGAAAGGAGGGCACATTTGGAGCAAGTGCCGGAGAAACCACGCGGCTTTCGGCCAACTGTGTCTCCGATTGCGCTTCCAGGTCGCGCAGGCGCGAGAGCAAGCTCTGGTAGCGGGAGCGGGCGACCTCCGCGTTTTGCTGAATCCCGTAAATCTGGGTCAAGATATCGGGTGGCAAATCTCCGGTCACGACCGTCTGGCGCAATTGATCTCGAAGAGCGGACGCCTGCGATTGCTGCGAAGCAATGGTCTGTTGCAGGTGGGACAGGCCGCTTTTGGCTTCCTGCTCGAGCTGCTGATCGAGCTGTTGCAACTCCGAACGCAGGTTGATCGCCGTGTCGGACCCCTCTGTGACGTTCGACAGGCGCGAGGCCACTTGTTCACGCTGCCGCGCAAGTTGAGCCACCGCTTCATCTTGCAGACCCGACGCCACCTGAAGCCAGTTGCCGGCCTGCATATCGTTTTCGATGGCGGCCGAGGTCGAGGAGTTCAGACGGCGCTGCTCGACCAGCCCCTCCAGTTCGGATTGCAACTGAGCCAGGTCCTGTCGACCCGTTTCGCGCGTAATGGCGTCGATATTGTTGCCAATGAAGTCATCGAAGGACTGTTCGGCAGCGGTAATCGCGGCGTTGGCAGAATCGAGCCGCTTCTGCAACACGTTCCGGGCCGCCAGAGCCGCATCGATCTTGTTCTGAACCTGCGCATCGACATAGGCTTGCGCAACCGCATTTGCCAGCCTGGCGGCGGTATCGGGTGACTCGGCCGTCAGCGAGACGGTGATGAGGTAGGTCAGCCCCCGGCGCGAAACGGACAGCGCGCCGCGCAGCTTGTTCAGGACGCTTCTCAGCGCCGCTTCACCCGAAGGCAGTTCAGGCTTGGCTATATTGAACTGCAGCAGCAGCCGATCGAGGAGGCCGAGGCTGACACCGAACTCATGGTCGCTGAGAAGGTTTTCCCGGCGGATCGTATCCAGTAACACAGCATCGGATTTTATTATCTCGACTTCGCTGTCGACCCTGGCACTTTCCGAGGAGGCGGAGGGCCCCTGTATTTGTGGGTCGACGAGCGTACGGCTGCTCGGATCGAAAAGCACGAGTACCGAGGCTGTGTATTTCGGGGTGAGCGCCACGGTGACGAGCGCGGCAGCCCCGACGACGAGAACAATCGTTGCCAAAATGAGTCGCAGGCGACGGCGCAAAAGACCGAGGATAGCGCGCAGGTCGATCTCAGTTTCGTCCACGAACCTTCCTCACTGCGAACCTATTGAAGCGTCACCCATTTATCGCGACCGCTTCTAATTAAAGATTAAACGTCTGATGTAAAGCCGTTCCCAAAAAGGGTTGCATTCATGGCTAGGCGCTGACCGTGTCGCAAAACTTGCCATCGCAAAGGCGCATGGCGGAGAGGCGGCCCGTGGCGTAGGCGCATGTGTCCACGTTGATCTCCGCGGTCGACACCAGCGGCGCGCTTACCGGCGTGTGCCCGTGCACCACCGTGCGGCCTTCGGAGGCAATCCGGCCATTGCGCATCCACATGAGTTCGAAATCCGGCTGGCGGTCGAGGGGCTTGTCCGCGCGCACCCCCGCGTGCACGAAGAGGTATCCGGGATATGTGTGTAACACGGGCAGCCCGCGCAGGAAGGCCAAATGCTCCTCGGGAATGTGGCTGGCAGCGCTTTGCCGAAGCTTGTCAGGCCTGGTTCGCCAAGCGTTCAACGCATCGCCGCGTACGCCGTAAGACATGAGCGTTTCGAACCCGCCAAACCGGAGCCAGTCACCGCCAGCGTCAGCACCAGTCAGGAAATCAAGCATTGCCTGTTCATGGTTGCCCGCAACGAATTCTCGCTTAATGCCAGCGGGCGCCGGTTTGAGAAGATAGTCGATGACGCCGGCTGAATCGGGGCCGCGATCCACCAGATCGCCGAGATAAAGGATGGTCGCCCCGTCGCCTTGTGCAGACACCTCGGCCTGAATCGCGTCTTCCAGTCTGGTCAGCAAGTGCAAACACCCGTGCACATCGCCAATGGCATAGAACCGGCTGGGCATGTTTTCGTGATCGACACGCGCCCGCGCAAAGTCATGAGCGTCGATCTCGGAGCCGCGCCGGCGGCGCGTCGCACCAAAAAGAGAGCCGATGCGGCCCAGCAGGCTCATCGGCTTCCTCGCTCCGTGCGACCGGAGACGCCCAGCGCCAGTACCGTCACGAACAATAGCGCAACGGCATGGATCTCCAGACTGAAGTCGACAAGGGAATGGATGGCAACCACCAGCAGGCTGCCCAGCGCCGCAGCGGCGAGCTCAGCCCGCGGCAGCTCGCCGCCGATCCGGCGCCATGCCTTCCACCCCAGGAAACCGAGTGCAAGCATGGGAAGACTGCCCATGACCAAACCATACTCCGCCCAAAGCGTGAGATAGGAGGAATGAGCATGATCCCAGCGCACTTCCGGACTGAGGGAAGGCTCGTGAAACAGCGTGAAAGCTGTCTCGAACGCCCCCCCTCCAAAGCCAAGAAACGGACGCGTAAAAATCATGCCGACGACCTGCCTGTAAAGCTCAAGACGGCTATTCGAAGATAGGCCCTGAGCACCCAGGCGGTCGAGCAAGCCTTCTCCGTGGAGAAAGAACAACAGCACCAATAGGACTGGCACGCTCAAGGCGATGATCGTTACGAACCGCCCGAGCCGCATCCGAGGCGCCAGAAGCAACGCCGCCGCAAAGACGGTGCCGCAAAGCCCCGCAAAGGCCCCGGCACGCGACTGGGTCGCCACAAGGGTTGTCCCGATAACAACAACACCCATTGCATCGAACAGGACTCCCGAATTGATCCGCCAAGGCGCGGCACCTCCGCGAAACGCGTCCTGGATGGTCAGTGACACACCAAGCGTGCATCCAATGGCGAGGAAGGTCGCAAAGGAATTCCGATTGACAAACGTACCGGTTGCCGAACCGAGATAAGCAATCTTTGGCGCGAGCAGAAACGTGTCACCCAGCTGCGTCAGCGCGATCAAGCCGTAGCCCGCGTGCAGGGCGACGACCAGGAACAGCCCTCTTGCGACCAATTGCGCCCTTGATCTGTTTGCTGTGAGCTGCACAAGCAGAATGAACAGGGCAGCATAAGTTGCGGTCCGGATGAAGGCCAGAAGTGTCGTATTCGGCGCAAGCGACAGGGTGTCGGAGACCAAGGTCTCCGCACCGGCAGGCACCTGGAGCATGGGTAGCCCCGTAATCGCCCCGAGAGGAACGATCTGCACGAGCTGATACAGTCCCAATGCGGCGATCGCCCCCACGGCAGGCCAGAACCTTGCAAGCTGGCGCGGCAGCTGCCGGCCCCCAAAAAGCGAATGTGCATAAAACGCCAGGCTGAGCGCGCCTGTGGCCAGGCCTGAAATCCCCCAGAAGATTGGCCAGTTGCTGCCGATCAATGCGGCGGCCAGGCCGACCCAGGCCACGACCCCGACCGCGATCGCGGTCCTGACCCTGGAATGTCTTGCCTTGTGCGCGTCTGCCTCGGCGCCGAAACCATGAGTGCTGGAGATTTGCATTGTCAAATGTGCGCTATGAGGTCTTCAGGCGGATGGCATCGAGGATCTTTCGCTTTGTGGCATTGTCCAACATGTCCACAGCACGCACGAGCAGGTCCCTGAACTCCTTGTCGTCAAGATAGCGCTTGGCGAGTACCGCCCGCCCTGAGGACGTCTCGGCAAGAAGTCGCACATCCTGCATCTGCCCCTCCTCTTCAACATGGGCAGCCGCAGACATCTGCCGGACGAGCTGCAGACGCGCCTCAGCGAGCCATTGCTCGCTCGGTGTAATGGCCCGGGAACGGCTCAGCCGCGCTGCAAAATCCGCCCAGTTTCCCGATATCGCGGCGCTCGCTGCTCCGACCAGCCATGCCAGCCCGCTCGAGGGCTCGCGGGCGAGCACAGCTTCGGAAGAACGTTCGCAGGACTTGGCAACCCTGGTCCGGCGGTCGGTCGGCTGGGCCATGGCATACAACCCTTGCATGGCGTTGAGGCATGCCAACATGACGGCACGGTTGCCCTCAATGGAGAGAGCCGAAGGCATTGCGCGATCCTCCAAGGCGGAAAAACGGTCGGCCGCGCTCTGCGCCGACACTTCAAACGGCCGAAGCTCGGCCAAGCTGGCATACAAGGACAGGCAGGTCAGGATGAGGCTGCCAACAAGCAGGACCAATGACCGATCTATCGGGAACAAGCTGCCCATCACAGTCTACCTCTGCCGTTCATGGCCAGGGTTCGTCCTTTACGTCGGTGGCCAGGACCAGCGATACTTCATTGTGGTCGAGGATGAAAGCCGCCAGACCCATCGAGCCTGGCAACGCCAAGAAGTGAAGATGAGTGTGCCCCGGTGCTGGGATGGCAAAAAAGCAAGTCGCGAAAGGGCGCCGTACCGGATCGAATCCAGAACTTGCATAGGCAGGGTTGCCGCGGCACCCTGCATCGTCCGACGCGCCAGAGGTTGTGCAGCATGCGCGCCGGTGGGGGCTAGAGGCCGCCGCGCGATATCCGCTCGATCTCGCGTTCGACCATGCGCTCGACCATGGCAGGAAGATTTTCGTCCAGCCACTCCTTGAGCATCGGCCTCAGCATCTCGCGGATCATCTTCTCGATCGTGAGATCCTGCCCGCCCAGGGCGGCAGAGCCAAGACGCGCAAAGGTGCTCCGCACTGCGGCATCGGCAGTCGGCCTGAGCAGTCTTTCCGCCATGTCCGCCGACAGATTGGGATCCGGCATGGGCGCCGCCTCCGATGCGGAGACCCTCGGTTTGTCGGCGCCGTCCATGCCGTCGAGATCGAAGGCGACATCATCGGGAATGGCCACTTGCGAGGCCAGGCCGAAGGTCGACCTGCCCTCGCGACGGTCACCCCCCTCGCCTTTCTCCACGATCTGCTCTGGAGACAGCGCCAGCGCTTCGTCGTCGGCATCATCGTCTTCAGAAAGACGAGCCTCCCCCTCGGAAGCAGCGTCATCGGTTTCGCCACCTTCCGCGTCTTCATCCTCGGGCCTGAAGCTGTCGAAGGCGGGGAGCGCGTCGCTCGATTCCGAGGACTTTGCCGGACGCGCCGGCGAGGGTGGCGGCACCGCCTCATCATCGGCGATGATTTGCCGAATGGACGAAAGAATCTCATCCATGGAAGGTTCTTTTGTCGCTGGCTTGTTCATTGCCAAATTTCCCAACTGCCGCAAGACGAAAGGAACCAGGGTCTGTCAGATCAAGCCACTGATTCGTCACATACAACTTTAGCGCTGAGTTGAACCGGATTTAAAGCCGACGCAACACCTGGCGCCGGTCTTCCACGGTTCTTAAACGGCCGGCGAAGCCTAAAGGACACACAAACCGGCGGCGGGCGTCGCAAAAAAGCCTGCAACACGGCCCATCCTGCTGATCGCCAGTGGAAGCTAGAGCATCTTTGATGAACGCAGAGTCGGTTTTGAGGATTCACGCGGTGGGGTTTGTCTGATTCACTGACGCCTGGTGATTTGCCAGGAGGTGAAGATGACGAGGAGCCTGAGCGGCGACCTTCGGGGTCGGGTGATTGCGGCTATTGAGGATGGGGTTTCGACGCGGGAGGCGGCGCGTCGCTTCCGGATCGGGATCTCGACGGCCGGGAGCCTGGTATCGCCGCTATCGCGAGACCGGCGAGACGGAGGCGCGCAAGCAGGGCCAGCCGTCGCGCTCGAAGCTGGATGCGCACGAGGCTTTCATTCTCGGCCTCATCGAGGCGGCGCCGGACATCACGCTTGCCGAGATCGGTGAGCGCCTTGCCGCCGAGCGCGGCGTGCGGGCTGCGCCCTCGACGGTCTGGCTGTTCCTCGACCGGCGCGGCATCACGTTCAAAAAAAGACGGCGCATGCCGCCGAACAGCAGCGCCCCGATGTCCTGCGCCGCCGCATAGCCTGGTTCGACGGCCAACCCGATCTCGATCCCGAGAAGCTGATCTTCATCGACGAGACCGCGGCATCCACGAAGATGGCCCGGTTGCGAGGGCGCGCGCCTTGTGGCGAACGATGCCGGGCGGCCGTTCCGCATGGTCATTGGAAGACGACCACCTTCACCGCCGGCCTGCGACTGTCCGGCATGGCGGCGCCCATGCTGCTTGACGGCCCGATGAATGGTCCGGCATTCCTCGCCTATGCCGAGCAAGTGCTCGCGCCAGAGCTGCGCCCTGGCGACATCGTGGTGATGGACAACTTGCCGGCTCACAAGATCAGCGGCGTGCGCGACGCGATCGAGAAGGCCGGGGCCCGGCTCCTGTTCCTCCCGCCATACTCGCCGGACCTCAACCCCATCGAAATGGCTTTCTCAAAGCTCAAAGCCCTGCTCAGAAAGGCCGCAGCGAGAACCATTGACGAACGCTGGTCAGTGGTCGCCGATTGCCTCTCCGCCTTCACTACCAAGGAATGCCGGCACTATTTCGAGGCCGCCGGATATGACCCGGATTAATTCGAATCTGCTCTAGGGCCTGTGGGGATTCATCGGGAATTTATGACGGCTGCGGCGAGGTAAATCATGGCTTGGAAGCTTCGGTCGGTCTTGCAAGCTCGCATGGCGATGCGCTTGAACTCTTTGAGTTTGCAGAAGAAGTTCTCGACGAGGTGCCTCCACTTGTAGATCTCCGCGTCGATCTGGCGGGGCGAGGCCCTGCGCGGGTGCTGGGAGATCACCACCTTGGCGCCGCGGTGATCGAGATCGGCGATGATGGCGTTGCTATCGAAGGCCTTGTCGGCAAGCAGCGCACCGAACTCAACACCCTCAATGAGAGGGGCGACGCCGACGGTGTCGAAGCGATGGCCCGGCAGCAGCTCGAACCGCACCAGATTGCCCAAGGCGTCGGTGAGGGCCAGTATCTTGGTGGTCATGCCGCCTTTGGAGCGGCCAATGGCCTGGCTCTGAGTCCCCCTTTTGCGCCCTGCCCGTGGCGGTGAACCTTGACGATGGTGGCATCCACCATGGCGTATTCCATGTCCGGCTCATCCGAGAGGGCATCGAATATCTGTTTGAAGACATCGGCTTCCCGCCAATCGCGAAACCGCCGGAACGCCGTGCTCCAGTTGCCGAACGCAGTGGGGAGGTCGCGCCACGGGCTGCCGGTGCGCACGATCCACAGCACAGCCTCAATGAACAGCCGGTTGTTACGCCCGCTCCGCCCAGGGTCCGTCGGCTTACCCAGACAATGCGGCTCTATCTTCGCCCATTGGGCGTCTGTCAGCACAAAGCGATCCATCCAAAGCGTAAATCACATCAACGCTGATTTGTAAATCCCCACAAGCCCTAGTTGGGGACGGCCCGCAGGTCCTGCCAGATATCCTCGACCTTTTGCCGGTATTCGTCCGGCTTCCGGACGACGACAGGGAGGTTGAGCCCCTCGGCCGTCAGGCGGCCCACAGCGGACAACAGCGTGAATTGCGCCAACGCGCGCGTCGCCTCGGCGGAGATCTGGGAACTTTGCACCGCGGTAAGATTGTTGCGCGCAGTGAGAACGTCGAGCGTCGTGCTTTGCCCGACCTTTTGTTCCTCGATCACGCCGTTCAAGGCGAGCTGGTTGGAACTGATCGCGGTCTGCACAGCTGCGATCAAGGCGGCGGAACTTCTCAGATTGGCCACAGCGGTCGCGATCTGGGCGCGCACTTGCTCGCGGGTGGACCGTGCGTTCAATTCGCTGCCCACCTGGTTCAGATTTGCCTGCCTGGCCGAAGCGCCGAGCGCGCCGCCGGAATAAATCGGCACCGACAGCTGCAGGCTGACCTGCCCGCCGACGCTGTTGGTACCGGTGAAGCTGCTCGCCCCGCTCAAGGCACCATTGAGCGAAACCGTCGGCCCGAAGGCCGCATCTGCAGCCTGTGCATTGGCGTCGGCAGCGCGCACCGACGCGAGAGCTGCCAGAATGGCGGGATGCCGGCTGTCCGCCAGCGCCTCTGCCTGCGCCTGCGTGGCGGGCAACAGCCTGGAATAGGGAAATGACAGCGAAAGATTGCGCGGCTCGTGGCCGACATAGCGGATGTAGTTGGCCCGCGCGGTATTCAAATCGCTGACGGCGCCCTGATAATTGGCATTGGCCTGAGCAAGGCTGGCCTGCGCCTGCGCGACGTCGATCTTGGTGCCTTCGCCGATGTTCAGCCGATCATTGGCCGATTGCACCTGCGCCTGATTGAAGGAGATCACTTCCTTGTTCAGCTGACCAGGCGAGTGTTCTGCACGACCTGGATATAGGCTTGCGCCGCAGCGAAAAGCACGGACTGCTCGGTGGAAATTGCGGCATATTCCTGGGCTTCGGTGGCCGCACGTGCAGCTTCCACGGCTGCGGCTGTGCGATTGTTGTCGAAGATCGTCTGCCTGTAGGTGAGAGATAGGGAAGCCCGTGGCGCATGTTGTAGGATCAGGATTTCGTAGCCCGGGGCAGTCGGGTGGCGTGATTGTAAAGCTGTCGGTCACGCCGAGCCCGGCACCGATCGTTGGCAAAAGCCCTGATTTTGCCCGAACGATTGTCTCGGCCTGCGCCTTGGCGGATACTTGCGCCGAGATGATATCAGGGCTGTTCCGATAGGCATTTGCCAGCGCCTCTGTCATCAATTCGGCCCGCGCGGCCGAGGTCCCAGCCAAGACCAGCGAACATGAAGCCGAACGCACGCACAGCAGGTGTCATTGATACCATCTCTACACTCACTTCCAACTGGCCCAGTCTAGATCGCCTTCTTGAACAGGACAACTTGCAGAAGCCAAACGCTGCTGATCTTGCGCGCTTTTCCGGTCGACGTGATTGGGGCGCAACACTAAACCCCGCTTCATCTGCCTGAGAGGCCACGGATTCTGGCACGAAGGGGCAAATGCCCTCCGCGACAAGGATAACCAGAATCTAGAGGGCAAAGACCTCGGGGCGGCGAAACGGGGCAAGCGGTGGCAGGCCAAGATCGAACTCCCGCCGTCCCGTCACGTCGCCCTCGGCATTGACGAAGACTTCTGCGACGCAGGTACGTCCCCGCCGCATCGAGGTCACGAGCCGACCGCCTTCCTTGAGCTGGGCAAACAGCGCTTCCGGCACGAAATCCACGCTACCCTCGATAACAATGACATCGAATGGCGCCTCGGAAGGCAGGCCTGCCGTCAAACCGGCCTTGAGAACCGCCGCGTTACCTATCTCCAGTTCGCTGAGCGCGGCATCGGCCCGTCCGACGAGCTGTTCATCATCCTCGGTCGCCACCACCGCATTGGCCAGTCCGGCCAGAATGGCCGTCGAATAGCCGGTGCCGCAGGCAATATCGAGCACGATGTCCGTCGGCTTGATACGCGCCAGCTGGACAAGGCGGCCGAACGCGGCCGGCGTCGAGATGGCGCGGCCGTTCGCGGCATCGAGACGGTGTTCGACATCGGCATAGGCCAAGGGGCGCCGGGCCTCGGGCAAAAACCTCTCGCGCGGCACATCGCCCATCACCGTAAGTAAGCGGCGATCGGTGATGCTGCTCGTGCGCAACTGGGTGTTCACCATGACTGCGCGCGCTGCAACGTAGTCGACCATTGTCAGTCCCCTGCCCCGGATCTTTATATTGGGTGCATAGCTCCACCGCTCGGCCGGTGCAAGGTCCCCCTGGGCCTTGGGCAGACGCAATGTGTTCACACCCGACCTGCCCGCCCGTCCTGATGTCCCTGGCGGACCAACGACACCCGGCAACAGTCCCAAAAAGTCGCGTGGAACACGATCTCGACGAGAAACGGTAGGCTTGCGTAAAGGCTTTTCCTGCAATAGGTAGCCACGGCAAGGGGCCACGTGGCGGAGTGGTTACGCAGCGGACTGCAAATCCGTGTACTCCGGTTCGATTCCGGACGTGGCCTCCAAATGCCTTTTCGGAGATGTTCGGCCATGGGTACGGTCGCAGGCTTGATCCTTGCCGGCGGCCGGGGCACGCGTTTGGGCGGCGTTCTGAAGGCAGAAGTCGTCGTAAACGGCCAACGGCTTCTCGATCGGACACTGGATCTGCTCGGCCGAGACGTTTTTCCGATCCTCATTTCCATTGGCGGGCATGCACCCGATCGCTTCGCCCGATGGTCCTCCTACCCCCTGCTGAAGGACCCTTCGGCGCAGAGTTCCCGGCCCGGTCGGCGGCCTTGTCGCCGCAGTGGCGGCGCTCGGGACGTCCGAGGTCACACACCTGCTGACCGTTCCGGTGGACACGCCTTTTCTACCGAAGAATTTCACCCCATGCATGCTCTCTGGCCAGACCTCGGGGTTACCCGTGGTCATGGCGTGCGAGAAGGGACAGATACAGCCGGCCCATTGCCTGTGGGAAATGGTGGCGCTGGCTGATCGGTTAAAAAAGACGGACGCGGTCTCGCGCCAACTCGGACCGCGTCAGCTGTTTGATTCAGTGGAGACGGGGCAAATCGATTTTGCATCGTCCAACCCGGACGAAAGCTTCGCCAGCATCAACACCATCGCTGACCTCATCGGGGCGTCTCGCGGTCGGCGAAATGCGCGCTGATCATCGTTTCGCCAGTGCCGGCATTGAGGGCTTGGCAAAGCCGGCCAAACCGGTTAAACGGTGCCCCGCGCCTGAACACTGGCGCCTTGAAAAAGTGTTCCCCGGTAGCTCAGTTGGTAGAGCAAGCGGCTGTTAACCGCTTTGTCGCTGGTTCGAGTCCGGCCCGGGGAGCCATTTTCTTCCAGACAAGGTGCAGACTTCGGCGCGCCTCAGCCGCCCTCGAGTGCGGCCCGCTCTCCCCAGCCTTTGAAATGTTCGTGCGCCACGGCTCCCCTTGGGAACCGATTTGCCAATTCGGCGCGGATTGCGCTGCGGCTTTGCCCCCTTCCCGCCAAGCCGGAAAAATTCAATGCGTGTCCGGTCTTCGCCCTTGTCGCCCCCATTAGGCCTGACTAGTTTGCCGGGCAAGAATGGCGCATGAAAGGCCGGACATGAGACGATTTGAGGACATAACGGGAGCGATCGGACACACGCCGCTCATCAAGCTCAGGCGTGCATCCGAGATGACCGGCTGCGACATTTGGGGCAAGGCGGAGTTTCTCAACCCCGGGCAATCGGTCAAGGATCGCGCCGCCCTCTTCATCGTCAAGGACGCAATCGCGCGTGGCGCCCTCAGGCCCGGCGGCACCATCGTCGAAGGGACGGCGGGTAATACCGGCATCGGTTTGTCGATGGTGGGCAACGCGCTCGGCTTCAAGACCGTCATTGTCATTCCCGAAACCCAGAGCAAGGAAAAGAAGGACGCCATCCGCCTCTATGGCGCCGAACTGATCGAAGTGCCGGCCAAGCCCTACCGCGACCCGAACAATTACGTGAAATTGTCCGGCCGACTCGCCGAGAAACTGGCCGGAGAGTTGGAAGGGGGCGCCATCTGGGCCAATCAGTTCGACAATGTCGCCAACCGCCAGGCCCACATCGAGACAACCGGCCCCGAGATCTTCGAACAGACCGACGGCAGGGTCGACGGCTTCATCTGCGCGGTCGGATCGGGGGGCACGCTGGGAGGCGTTTCCATGGCGCTGAAAGCGCGCAACAAGGACATCCAGATCGGTCTGGCCGATCCAGGAGGGGCTGCGCTATTCTCCTATTACACCAGCGGCGAGCTGAAATCCGAGGGCAACTCGATCACCGAAGGTATCGGCCAGGGACGTATCACGGCCAACCTTGAAGGCGTTGAGGTCGATCACGCCTACCGCATCTCGGATGAGGAGGCCCTGCCCTATATTTTCGATCTTCTTGAGCACGAAGGCCTGTGCCTTGGTGGATCGAGTGCGATCAACGTCGCCGGCGCCGTGCAGCTCGCAAAGGAGCTCGGCCCGGGCAAGACCATCGTCACGGTGCTCTGCGACTACGGCAACCGGTACCAGTCCAAGTTGTTCAATCCCGAGTTCTTGCGAGCGAAGAACCTTCCCGTGCCGCAATGGCTGGATAATGTTGAAAAGACCGACATCTCGAGTGTCATGGAATAGCCGAAAATGGGAACGCACTTTCTGTTTCGAGACGAGAGCTATCTGACCAAGGCGGAAGCTGCCGTGGTCGCCGTCAACGAAATGGGTGGCATCGTGCTTGACCGGACTGTGTTTTACGCAAATTCAGGTGGCCAGCCGGGCGACTGCGGCGTGCTGCAAACCGAGGATGGGGGCGAAATCGCCATCGCGACCGCGGTGCATCCGGAGGGCGACAAGACGGAGATCGTTCATGTGCCCGCCGATGGACAAACACCGCCTCGCCCCGGCGAGAAGGTTACCGCTGTCATAGACTGGGACCGGCGGCACAGGCTGATGCGCATGCACACGGCCCTGCACCTGTTGTCGGTCGTCATGCCCTTTCCCGTCACAGGCGGCTCTGTGGGAGCGGACAAGGGCCGGCTCGATTTCGACATGCCCGATGCACCCGAAGACGTTGCCGCAGTCGAGGCGGCGCTCAACATGCTGGTCGTACAGGATCACTCGGTGACCGCGGAATGGATCACCGAGGAAGAACTCGACGCCAATCCTGGCCTGGTCAAGACCATGAAGGTCAAGCCGCCCCGCGGCCAAGGCCGCGTGCGGCTGATCCGCATAGGCACGGCAAAAGAAACGGTCGATCTGCAGCCTTGCGGCGGCACCCATGTCCGCTCGACAGGCGAGATCGGCGCTCTGCGCATCGGCAAGATCGAAAAGAAAGGCAAGCAGAACAGGCGCGTGAATGTGTTCTTTGCCGATGAGAACCCATCGTGACGGCTTCTCCCTTCGTCACAACCGCGTGGCTGGCGGAAAACCTCGACAACCCGAACGTAAAGATCGTCGATGCTTCCTGGTACTTGCCGGCAATGAAGCGTGATGCCTTGGGGGAATATTTGTCAGGCCACATCCCGGGGGCGGTGTTTTTCGATATCGATGCGGTATCGGATCTTTCCACGCCCCTCCCGCATATGCTGGCGCCGCCCGAGGTCTTTGCAACGGCTGTCGGCGAAATGGGCATCGGGACAAAAAACACTGTCGTCATTTATGACGGCATGGGCCTGTTTTCAGCAGCGCGCGTCTGGTGGAATTTCCGCATCATGGGGGCGCAATCGGTCAACGTCCTGGCGGGGGGATTGCCGAAATGGCGCGACGAAGGTCGCCCCCTGCAATCAGGCGCGGTAGACCCGGAACCGGCAGTCTTCATCCCCGCCCCCCTTGCCCCTGCTGCCGCGAGCGCTGAGGACGTGCAATCGGCGTTGGCAGAGGGAATGCAGGTCGTCGACGTACGCCCCGCGGGCCGGTTCACCGGGGAAATTCCGGAACCTCGGGAGGGCCTGGCTTCCGGTCACATGCCGGGCGCCAAGAACATCCCGTTCTCGGAGCTGCTCGCGGACGGACACATGCAGTCGCCCGATCGGCTGCGGCAGATTTTTCAGGCCCACGATGTCGATCCCCAGTCGCCCCTGATATCCAGTTGCGGATCCGGCGTCACGGCCCCCCTGCTCAATCTGGCGCTGGCCAGCATGGGCATCGAGGCGATGCGGGTCTATGACGGTTCCTGGGCCGAGTGGGGTGGCCGGCCTGATCTGCCGGTGGTGAAGGGCGAGGCCTGAGCGTCAGCGGATCGGCGGTGCGTAGAGCAAGCCGCCCTTGGTCCAGAGTGAATTGAGGCCGCGCGACAGCGCAACGCCCGTCTGGGCGCCGAAATTCCGATCGTAAATCTCTCCGTAATTCCCCACGGCGCGAATGATCCGCTCGATCCAGCCCGGCTCCAGTCTGAGGCTGGCGCCGAGGGTATCGGTGCCATTGAGCAGCCGCCGGACCACAGGCGACTTGGCCTGGGTCATGGGGTCGAGATTAAGGGATGTGATGCCGAGTTCTTCGGCGTCGATCATGGAAAGCACTGTCCATTTGACGATATTGAACCATTCATCATCGCCTTCGCGGACGACGGGGCCCAACGGCTCTTTCGAAATGCGTTCGGGCAGGATGCGATGGGTGGGCGGTTCCGGCAGGCCGCGCCGCATGGCGTTGAGCCAGCTCGCCGGGGCCACGACCGCCTGGCAGAGACCAGCCGAATACGCGACCCGAAGATCCTGGCGATCCTCGTAGAGGACCTCCTCATAGCGCGCCTGTATCTCGAAGAAGAATTCCGCCACCGCGGCGCGTTCGTCGGGATCGTCGGTCAGACAGACCTTGAGGTTTTCGAACTCATAGGCGGACACAACGCCAAGCGACTGCGGAACCATGAAGGCCAGCCCGTCATAGAAAGTTGTCGTGACATAATGCGCGCCATAGAGCGTATCACGTGACAGGGTCCAGGGCGCGTTGCGGGCGATGACGTCGACCTCGCCGGTTTGCAGCTGGGCGAAGCGCGCTTCCCCGGAAAGGGCACGGAATTCCACAAGGTCCGGGTCGCCGAGCACCGCCGCCGCCAGCCCACGGCAGAAATCGACATCGAAGCCGGACCACAGATCATTCTTGCGCTGGGCAAAACCGGGCATGATGTTGGTCGCTGCGCAGACCAGATGTCCGCGCGCCCGCACCGCGTCGAGCGTTTGGGCTGCCGCCGGCGCCGCAAGGCATCCGACAGCCATTGCAAGCGCCATCATGCGCAGACACAGGGCTGCCCATGAGCCGACGGGCTTCGATACTGAAACTGGCTGCACCCTGGTCCCTCGGAATACTCGACACGCGCATGCTGCCACGCGCGCTCAACGACCGCTACGCGGCAGCAACAGGTTTTCCCGGCTTTGACCGCCTTTGTCCAGCCTTGAAGGGCATCCGATCAAGCCAGAAATGCACTTCATTCGTGGCGAGAGCGTCCCCGCTCGCAGCGATGCCTTGCGGCGTCTGCACGCCGCCGCCCCCCAGCGGCAAGACCGAAAATCGCGCTAGTGCAGGATCTGACTGAGGAAGAGCTTGGTGCGTTCGTGCTGGGGATTGGAGAAGAAGGGTTCGGGCGCATTCTGCTCGATGATCTGCCCCTGGTCCATGAAGATCACCCGATTGGCCACCTGCCGGGCAAATCCCATTTCATGGGTCACGCACAGCATGGTCATACCCTCTTCGGCCAGGCTGACCATCACGTCGAGCACTTCCTTGATCATTTCCGGATCGAGCGCGGATGTTGGTTCGTCGAACAGCATGATCATCGGGTTCATGCACAGCGAACGGGCGATGGCGACGCGCTGCTGCTGACCGCCCGAAAGCTGGCCGGGATATTTGTGGGCTTGTTCCGGGATTTTCACCCGCTCAAGAAAGTGCATCGCCGTTGCTTCCGCCTCGGCTTTGGGGGTGCCGCGCACCCAGATGGGCGCCAATGTGCAGTTCTCAAGAATCGTCAGGTGCGGGAACAGATTGAAATGCTGGAACACCATGCCGACCTCGCGCCGCACTTCATCGATGCGCTTGAGATCGTTGGTCAGTTCCGTGCCGTTGACGATGATTTGTCCCTGCTGGTGCTCTTCCAAACGGTTGATGCAGCGGATCAGCGTTGATTTGCCCGACCCCGAGGGACCGGCGATGACAATGCGTTCGCCGCGCATGACCTTGAGATTGATGTCGCGCAGCACGTGGAAATCGCCATACCATTTGTGCATGTCGATGATCTCGACCGCGACCTCCGTGTCGGAGACCTGCATCTTCGGGGCTTTCTTGGCCGTGGTAGGCGCGGTCATCGTGTCGGTGGCCATGGGATTACCTCTTGTGTCCAGTATCAAGACGATGCTCCATCAGGATGGAATATCGCGACATCGAAAAACAGAAAGTCCAGAAGACGGCGGCAGCGAAAATATAGCCGGTGACCGCCTGGTGCGGGCCCGCCCAATTGAGGTCTGAACTGGTCGACTGCACGGTTTGCAGCAGGTCGAAAATGCCGACGATCGAGACCAGAGAGGTGTCCTTGAACAGGGCGATGAAGCTGTTCACGATGCCCGGGATGACATGTTTGAGCGCCTGCGGCAGGATGATGAAGCCCATCGACTTCCAATAGCTCAAACCGAGCGAACTCGCCGCTTCGTACTGGCCGCGCGGCAGGGCCTGCAAACCACCACGCACGACTTCGGCCATGTAGGCGGCAGAGAACAGGGAGACGCCGACCAGCGCCCGCAGCAATTTGTCCACCGTCACGCCCGTGCGGCACGAACAGCGGCAGCATGACGGATGCCATGAACAGGACGGTGATCAGCGGCACCGCGCGCCAGAGCTCGATGAACATGATCGAGAAGGACTTGATGAGCGGCAATCGGGATTGTCGCCCAAGCGCCAGCACGATGCCGATCGGCAGAGAGGTGACGATGCCAACAAGCCCGATGATGAGGGTGATGGTGAGGCCGCCCCATTTCTCCGTCGGCACTTCTTCGAGCCCGAACATGCCGCCATTGAGCAGGATATAGACGAACACCGGAAAGACGACGAAGAACAGAATGGCGTTGGTCAGTTTGTAGGGCAGATCCGGCCACATCAGCGGCACGAGCAGAACGAGCCCGAGGACAAAGCAGATATTGATCCGCCATTGCTGGTCGTTCGGATAAAAGCCGTAAACGAAGAAGTCGGCCCGATCCCAGATATAGGCCCAGCAGGCCCCTGCCCCTGGCAGTCGGCATGCATCGCCGGTTTCGCCCGTCCACACCGCATGCACGAATAGGAAGTCGAATAGGGGCGGCACGGCCCAGACCAAAAACAGGATGGCCAGAATCGTCATGAGGCCGTTGCCGGGCGATGAGAACAGGTTGCCCCTCACCCACGCCACAGGCCCAACGCTGGAAGATGGCGCCGGACGCTCCGGCTCCATCTCTTTGCGCACAAAGCTCAAGGACTGATCAGCCATCGCGCGCTCCTAGCGTTCCACCAGCGCCACACGGGCGTTGTACCAGTTCATGAAGGCCGACGTCGTCAGCGACAGGGTCAGATAGACCAGCATGGTGATGAACACGACTTCCAGGGCCCGCCCTGTCTGGTTGAGCGTCGTCCCCATGAATACGCTGACCAGTTCGGGGTAGCCGATGAAAGCGGCCAGCGACGAGTTCTTCGTCAGGTTCAAATATTGGCTGGTCAGCGGCGGCACGATGACCCGCATGGCCTGAGGCACGATGACAAGGCGCAGGCGATCCCCATCCTGAAGACCGAGAGACTGCGCAGCTTCCGTCTGCCCGTGGCTGACAGCCAGAATACCGGCCCGCACGATCTCGGAAATGAAGGTCGCTGTGTAGAGAGTGAGGCCCAGTGCCAGCGCTACGAATTCGGGCGGCAGCTCCAGGCCGCCCTGATAGTTGAAGCCGCGAAGTTCCGGCAAACCCCATTGCATGGAGGTGCCCGAAAGGAGCCAGGTAAGAACCGGCAGAACGATAAGGATCGCGACCGAGGTCCAGAAGACGGGGAAGCGGTTGCCGGTCGCCTCGAGCCGCTTGAGCGCCCACCGGCGCACCGCGTAGACAGCAATGACCGCTATCACCACGGCGGCGATCACAAAGACGAACCGGTCATCCGGCATCGGGCGCGGCAGGTAGAGCCCGCGCTGGTTGATCACCACGGCCCCGAACCACTCGAAACTCTGCTTGACGCCGGGCATGGTCTTGAGAACGGCGAAATACCAGAAAAACAGCTGCAGCAGCAAAGGGATGTTGCGCAGCGTTTCCACATAAATGGTCGCCAGGCGCGAGATGATCCAGTTTTTCGAAAGCCGCGCAATACCGATGCTGAACCCGAGCATGGTGGAAAAGACGATCCCGATGGCGGACACCAGAATCGTATTGAGCATGCCCACGACAAAGGCCTGCCAATAATAGGAGCCGCGATCGTAAGGGATCAGCGTGAAGTTGATATTGAAGCCGGACGTCTGGAAAAAGAAGTCGAAGCCGGTGGTCTTCCCCTGCCGCTGCAGGTTCTCGACCGTGTTCATGCCGATCCAGATGGCCAGGCCGACAATGATCAGCAGAGTGACGGTCTGGTAGATCCAGCCCCGCACGACCGGATCGTTGAAAAGCGATGTTTTTGGCGCCATCCGCGGCGCGTCCTGCACAGCCATTGAGTCCCCGACGTCTTCTCGTGGCAGATGCTAAAGTCGGAATGCCCCCCTCGCACACCCCGATACGAAACCGGCGCCCCCTTTTTCGGAGGCGCCGGCAAGTCGCTTAGCGGATCGGCGGCGCGTACTGGATGCCGCCCTTGGTCCAAAGCGCATTCACACCGCGCTCCAGCCCAATCGGGGTGTCCGGGCCCACATTGCGGGCATACATCTCGCCGTAATTGCCGAGGTGCTTGATGATGTTGTAGGCCCAATCCTTGTCGAGGCCGAGCGGCGTGCCGAAGTCACCTTCGACGCCAAGCAGGCGCTTGATGGCGGGATTGTCGGAGCCGAGCATCTCGTCGACATTGGCCTGGGTCACGCCGAGCTCTTCGGCTTCGAGAATGGCGAAATAGATCCAGCGGGCAATGTTGAACCAGTTGTCATCGCCCTGGCGCACGGACGGGCCGAGCGGCTCCTTGGAGATGATCTCCGGCAGGATCACATAGGTCGCTGGGATCGGCGAGCTTGGTGCGCTCGGAAGCCAGAGCCGAGGAGTCCGTGGTGTAGACATCGCAACGGCCGTCTTCGAACGCCTTGACGACTTCGTCCTGGTCGACGAACACGACCGGATTGTAGTCCATGTTGTTGGCTTCGAAATAGTCGGCGGCGTTGAGTTCGGTCGTGGTGCCGGACTCGATGCAGACCGCGGCGCCGGACAGATCGAGCGCGGAGGTAATGCCGTCGGCCTTGCGCACCATGAAACCCTGGCCGTCATAGAACATGACGCCGGCAAAGTTGATGCCCAGCGTCGTGTCGCGGCTCATGGTCCAGGTGGTGGTGCGCGACAGCACGTCGATTTCGCCCGAGGACAGGGCAGCGAAGCGCTCCGTCGAGGTCAGCGGGGTGTAACGGACGGCGTCGGGGTCGTTGAAGATCGCCGCGGCAAGGGCCCGGCAATAGTCGACTTCAAGGCCCGACCAGTTGTTGTTGGCATCAGGCGCAGAGAAGCCGGCCACGCCGCCGGTCACGCCGCACTGAACGTAGCCCTTCGCCTTTACGTCTGCGAGAGTATCGGCATGCGCAGCCGACGCTGCGAGCCCGAGAGCCGCCGACAGCGCAATCGTCATGATCTTTTTGTGCATGTGGTTGCCTTTTTTTTCCTAACCCTGTTGTCTCCGCCAGCACCTCCAAACTCGCGATGCAGCGGGCTCACGCATGCTTTGGCAAAAAAGCACGGATGATGCTGGTCGCCATCGAAGACCAGATTTGACCAATAGGTCAAGGGCACTTTGTCGCAGGCAGGGCGCGCATACCGAGTTTCACTGAACAAAATTCAGCCATTGCCTCAATATTCAGCAGTTTCTCCAACCATGCCTGTAATCGTCGGGAAATGACCAAAAAGGACGCCAATCACCATGACCAGTAGTTCCGATCGCGGGAAGCCCAGTCCGGAAACCATGCTCACCCATTCCGGGCGCTATCCGGAGCGGCAGCACGGGTTCGTCAACACGCCCGTGACGCGGGGTTCAACGGTTATCTCGCCGAGCCTGGCCGACTTTGAAGGCCGGATCGGGCGCTATGATTATGGCCGGATCGGCAATCCCAGCACAGATGCGGTCGAAGAGCTAGTGACCGGTCTCGAGGGTGCGCACGGCACCAAGCTCGCCCCGTCCGGTCTGGCTGCCATCTCCACGGCCCTGTTGAGCGTGGTCTCGGCGGGCGATGAAGTTCTGGTGACCGACAGCGCCTATGGGCCCACGCGCCGCTTCTGCAATGGCGTGCTCAAGCGCCTGGGGGTCAGCACGCGCTATTACGACCCGCGGGTTGGCGGCGGAATTGCCGATCTGATCGGTCCGGACACCAAGGTCATCTTTATGGAGAGCCCGGGCTCTCTGACCTTTGAAGTGCAGGATGTCCCGGCGATTGTCGCTGCGGCTCGCGCAAAAGCCGTTGTGACGCTGATCGACAACTCCTGGGCCACTCCGCTCTTCTTCCGCCCGCTCGAGCACGGCGTAGATATTGTCATTCACGCCGGCACCAAGATGTTTGTGGGCCATTCGGACGCCATGTTCGGCACGATCTCAGCCAATGAGGCGCTGTTTTCAAGAATCGCTGAAACCCACCGCCTTCTCGGCGTCTGCGCCAGCCCCGACGATGCGTTTCTCGCGGCACGAGGCCTTCGTACGCTGGCCATCCGCATGAAGGAGCACAGCAGACGATCGCAGGAGATTGCGGGCTGGCTCGAAGGGCAGAAGGGGGTCGCGAAGGTTCTGCATCCCGCGCTGCCGTCGCACCCGGACCATTCGCTTTTTGTCCGCGACTTCTCCGGCAGCGGCAGCGTCTTTTCCATCGTCCTCGAACCCGCCCCACACGAGGCGCTGGCCGTCTTTATCGACGGGTTGGAACTGTTCGGCCTCGGCGCCTCCTGGGGCGGCTATGAGAGCCTGGTGCTGACGTCGGACCCAAGATCCGTTCGGCTGGCAACGCCATGGACCGAGCCGGGTCCGCTCGTGCGCTTCCATATCGGCTTTGAGGACATGGACGACCTCAAGGATGACCTGGAGGCGGGGCTGGAGCGTTATCGGACAGCGGCCGAATAACTGTTGCTCAGGCGGCGCCACCATCTTTTGAATGGCGCCGCGAAGCGGTTGCGCAAGCCACGCGTTCCAATCCGGAAGCCCCAGCCGCGGCGCACATAAAAATCGGTGATGAGGGCGGCGCCAAAATATCCCAGCACCACCCCGCCCAGAACGTCCGACAGAAAGTGTAGCCCGACGACAATGCGCGACAGGCAGATCAGAATGGCAATGGGCACGAACCAGAGCCCCTTACGGCCGAAGATCGCCGCCAGAACCACCGACAAAGCGATCGCCGTCGTGGCGTGACCGGAAGGAAAGCTCTGCCACGACCAGTCGAATGCCACCGGGTGAAACGACAAAACGCCGGCATCCTGCAAATGGACGGGACGCGCCCGCCCCGTCAGCCGCTTGATCAGGTTCGACGCCAGCCCCGGCAGGGCCACGCCGACAAAGGCGTAGCCCGACAAGCCGGCCATGCCCTTGAACGCCCAGTGATTGGTGTAGCCGAACGGCAGAAAGCTCAGCGGCCAGGCAATCAGCCAGAGGATCAGCGGCGGAATGAGCATCCAGTCGGATTCCCCTGCCCGCGTCAGCCACCCGAAAAATACCCTGTCGCGCAGCGGCCAATGGGTCAGGGTTTCGGTGACGCGGTCGTCGAACAGCAAGGCGATGGCGAGAAGAGCCACGAGTCCGGCGCCCAGATAGACGGCACGCCGGCCGAGCGGGGTGCGTTCGGGCGCGATTGCCGTGTCGCCGATCCTTTCGCTCATGGTCTCTCCGCTACACCCCCGAGGCGCTTGGCTGGCCGTAACACGCCTTGCCGAGCCCCACAAGAATGTGTAAGCGGAAGCAGCGAAAGCCGCTCGTTTCGGGGTATAGCTCAGCCTGGTAGAGCACTGGTTTTGGGAACCAGGGGTCGCAAGTTCGAATCTTGCTGCCCCGACCAGCGGCACCGCCTTGGCGGACATGCCGCAGCGCGGCGGAATGCAAAAGCCCTCATCAAGATCGCCCGCGGCAAAAATCGCCAGGCAGAGGCCGTGACAGGCTTCGGCACGCAGAGACCCGCAAGGGGCACGATACCCGTAGCTTACCCCATTGCACCTTACCGGCTGTGCCCTGCAGTCATGCGCAGTCAACGTTATCGAGAATGCGACGGACGCTGCCCCCCTCAATGACCCGCGCCTGCTCAAGGCACTCCGCAAGCCGCAAGAGGTCGTTCTCGCACCGTTCAACGATAGCGCAGGCTCTGCCAAGGAGGTACTCGAGCCGCTTTGGCGCCGCCATGCACTCGGCCATCTGCGATTGTGTACCGATAGCTGGGCGCTCTGACAGCGGTCCATAAAGACCAAACCGCTCGTAGCCGAGCTCGAGCAACTCCCGCGCTTGTTCAAGATCGCTCACGGCCCCGGCGTCTGCACCCTCACCGAGCAGGATTTCTGCTGCCCGCCCCCCGAGCAGAACCGTGACAAGCCGCTCGAGACCATCGCGATTCATCGGCTGGTCATGCATGTCCGCCTGCATCCATCCGCCCATTACGCCTCGTCTGGCAATGCTGAGTTCCCGAATTGGCAGGCCAAGCACATGAGCGACAATTGCATGGCCGCTCTCATGCACCGCCACGGCGCGTCGTTGTCGCGCGGAGCGGTTATCCACCACGGCGATATCGAAGAGGATCTCGAACAGCGGTCGCCCCTCTGGTTCGTTACGGTTCGCGATCGCTCTCGCCCAACTTTCGATGGCCGCCGGCGTCGCTCCGACGGAGACCCTCGCAAGCGTCGATGTTTCTTTCGCGGTTAGGCGCGATCCGAATAATTGGCGGATTATCTCGCACCGGCCTTCCTGGTCGGGCGGATCGATACGCACATGCACCTCAAGACGACCCGGCCGGATGAGGGCAGGATCAAGTCGATCAAAATGATTAGTTGCGCCCATCAGAACGATCGGACGCCCGGACTGTTTGAGCTGGTCGATGCTACTCAGCACGTGGTTGATCACGGGGGTCCACCAGCTCGCCTCTTCAGGATCGAGTGCATATCGGCTGGGAAGCGAATCGATTTCATCGAGCAGCGCCACCACCGGCTGCTCGCGGCGCCGCAGCATCCCGAAGAAATCGCTCGCCGCACGCGTCACGCCACCGAGATCGCCTTTCTGCTGAAACCACTGACCGACATTCGTTCGCTCAAACGCCCATCCCGCGGAGCCCGCCAGAGCGGCCGCAGCCGTCGTTTTGCCCGTTCCCGGCGGCCCCTCAAGCAAAGGATAGAGCAAATGCTCAGGAGCTGCTCCGCCACTACCGACGCGCCTCATAAATTCTGCCATGTCCTCGGCCCATTTGCGCGCCTCCGCTGGCAGATGCACCTCTTCGAGCGTGCGGGCGGGCACGCCCGATGTTGCGGTTCGAGCCAGCGCGAGCAAGGCATGGAGGTGTCGGACGCACGCGGTTGGGCGCAGTCTAGAACGCACCGCCGCGGTCAGATCAGGCACATCGAGCCGATGGACTTCACCAAGCTCGAGGCCATCCGCACGCAGCCCGGTCACGAGCCGGATCAGCCGCCGCACATTCCGCCGGTCGAGCCGAGAAACAACCAGGTTCAGATCAGCGGTGGCCAAGGCCCTGGGACTGACCAATCCCTGGGGATCATGAGAAACGACGACCAGGGTTCGCGCGTGTTGCAGACGCCTGACAATGGCTTCTCCGCCAGAGCGGATGTCCTTCCCAGCCCTTACCGGTTCCATGACCAGTTCGACGACTGGGCCGTTCTCCACATGCGTGAGCAGATCGGAAATGGCCTGCGCGTAAGCACCGCTTGGCGCGGCAATCACGATCAGCCGCCCCTTCTGTTCCATGATGGCCCGCTGTGCGGCTGTCGTTGCCGATCTGAGCGCGAGGGCGGCGACCCTGTCCGCCGTCGTGGGCGCAGGATCTCCAGGCGCGGCTTGAAGCTGCAGGGCGGGAAGGTCGACAAGGCGCCAACTATTGGAATGGGAAGTGTTCAACGTCCATCCCCCGTGATCTGGCGCAGCAGCGTGCGGTCGAGCCAATCCAGGCACGCCAGCGAGGCGCGATCTCCGCCGTTGGCGGAGGCGAGCAGCGCCTGCCGAAGTTCAGCGGGCACACCCGATCCATCCACGGCGCCGATGACGCCGAGGCGCACTGCCATCGCCACCAAAAACGCGGGATCCTCTCGCGTGCTGGTGAACCAACCAGCAGCCACGCTTCCCAAGAGAGGTTCGTTGGCGTTCGCCGGTGTGCCTGGTTCTGTCCAAGTCACCAGAATCGGCTGCTCCGCCCGATCCCAAGTCGTGGTCGTCCCAGTCATCATTTGCCCCTCAGCTTGATAGGAAACTGACGTGTTGCCCGCAGGTCGAGCGCCGCAAGCTCCGCCCGCGCGAATGCTGCAAACCGGTCGCGGAAAAACCTCATCTTGTCCGCAAAATAAGGGCTGCCGATCGCTTCACCGAAAGCGTCGAGTCCCATCGCAAAGCCCCGCCGGTCGGTGTCCGAGCAGTCAAGCACGACGGCCAGGGCCGAGCTCAGCTGGGTGTGACCCAGTGGGGCCAACACATGATCTGCCACGCGTGCGGCAGCGTCGAGCTTGTAGCGCATCTCCACGAGATCACGCGATATCCATTGACGCGCATCCCTTTTAATCTCCGCCAGGATCAGCGCACCCTCGGGAGCCACCGCGGCCAGATCCGGCCGCACGACGGTCTGCTGGGCCCGTGACGGCAGTTCCGGCATCATGCTCGGGTTTTCTACGTTTTCACGCGCCGCGATCAGCGCCTGGCGCGACGGCGTGAAGCCGAGCCCGGCAGGCAGGACTTTGTAGTGGCCCTCCAGCTCCAGCACGGTCGCAGCCGCACGCTCCAGCGCAAGCCCTTCGAGGCACATCAAGCTGCGCTCGAGCGCAGACCTCGGATCACCAAAACCAGAGCCAGTCCGGTGCTGCTTGCGCCGCTGTGGCGCTGCGGCGGCATGTCCGATGATCTCATCGAACTGCGCCATAAGGCCCGGCGAAACGGCCGGCACCTGTTCGTCAAATTCATACATGTGAAAAACCCTTTCAAGACTCGATCGTGGCCGCCGCCGAAGAAATGAGCCCGAGGCGCGCAGCCTCGGCTCCGCACTCAAGCGTTGGCCAAGGCCCTGCCCCCGCTACCCGGCAACCGATACTGCCGGCGCGCTTTCGGTACGGTGATGGCTTGATTGCTGGCTCGCCTGCCAAGCCGAATGGATCGGCACATTGGCAGGGCCAGAGATCAGGGATGATCGAGAAGGAAAGAGTTTCGCGCACAAAGGCGCAATGCTAAAGCTCAGCATAGCTGTTGGATCCTCTCATCAGGATCTTGCAGTCAGGCCTGCACCGCGCGTTGCAACCGCCGGTGTAGGCCGCCCCTTATGGGCACGTTCCTGCCGGAACGCAGAGTGAACATAGCCGGTCCAACGCAAGAATCAAGAATAGAGTTGGATCTGCGGCCTGTTAAGGTTAACAAGATGGGGCGGCGGCTTGTAGGCCAGGGGCATACCGTTGGGCATCCCCATTGGGCATGGCACCCACGGCAAGGGCCATTGCAGCTACATCCCCTTCAATGCCGATGCGCTCTATTACGAGCAAAGCCTTGCTGAACATGGCGAACTGATCGCCCAACTTCCATGGCTCTCCTCAAGCTCTGACTGAGCCTGCGCGGCGCAGGGGACGAGGAGCCGTCTTCCGCGGCAACAGGCGACTCACGATCCGGGGCTTGGCGCTGGGTTCCCGTGCTGCCTAGAAATCTCCGCAGAAGCTTTTCAGATATCTTCCGACAATCGACCCGTTTCGCTCGTCATCGCGAGCAACGAAAGGACGATACCTCCTAATGCTAGACTTACAATGCCCGGGCGTGTCCGCAGGCAAGTACGTCGCCGCGCAATACTTCCACGCGGCAATGGGGCTCGAGCCGAAAGATCCACGGTTCAGCATTGCGCGATCTGCCAGCTCCTTGATTCCATAAAGCTCCTCCATGCAATCCCGCACATCCCAGTCAGCCTGAAAATCCCAGCCGGACAGTGAATGCAGCAGGTCCCCCTGCGTTTCATGGCCCTGCAGAAATGCGTTTTTCGACCAGAACGGAATTGCGAATGTGTCTCTGGATGTCGCACTCTCAACCGTTGTCGCGGTCGCGCTGCACATCATGCACAAGGCCATCGCAATCAAAGGATTCATGTCAGGACTCTTCGTATCTGGGCCACGCCCAGCAACGGGCAAGCTGGGAATCCGATTCGATCGATGCCGGCCGTCGCCAGATTTGCACGCGGCGCCATTCAGTCGGAGTCAAAGTCCATGTCAGGTCCGTCGTCAGGTCCGTCAGCCAGATCGAAAGCCCCCACAGCGTCGCCGGCCAAATCGACGGCCTCTGACAGCATGAGACCTGCCCCGCCGGCCGCACTGGGCACGAGCGCGTCCGCTCCACGCTGCAATCTCACTCGTCCTGTCCCCCGGCGGTAGCCGGCGGGCACCGATTTTCCGCACAACATCACCAGGAGAAAGATGGCACCGACCAGCGGGACAAACGCTATCAGATACCACCTGCCTGACCGCCCGGTATCATGCAGCCGTCGGATGGTGATCGAGATAGACGGCACGAGCTGGACCAGCCCGACCAGACTGGCCAAAGAAAGGCCGGACGCCCTTCCAAGCAGCAGCGTGTCCAGCAGCGACGCGGTGACCATCGCGACTGTCCCGACCAGCACGAACATCCAGAATTCCGACCGGGTCGAGCGGCCGGAAAAGTCGAAAGCGCGGCGAAAGGCGTTTACGTAAGCATTCATCATTCCATCCTCTCCGATATCCAGGGGCTGTGCGTTCAGTCCGCTGCGTGCGCCCTCACGTTGAAAAGATCGAGCGCACTGGCCGGATCGTCTTGGGCAGCGATGACTTGAGCCGCCATGACCGGTTCGCTGGCGGTCATTGTAAGGGATATCGACTGAGCGCCTTTGATGAAGGCCGTCACCGCCTCCTCGACCTCTTTCGTCCAGTCGCGACCCTGGGGAATGGATTTCCGGGCGATCGCGGCCAGTTGAGTGCTCAGTGCCTTTCGGGTGACGTCGGCACTGCCGGCGACGTGCTGGATCCACCGATCGCGCAGGCCGCTGTCGGTGACGGTCAGCGTCGCCGACTGGATACCCAGAAGAAGCGCGGCCGCGAACCGGTCGGCACCGTCACCGGAGAAGAGATTGGTGGTGGCGTTGGTCAGATCGGCCTTGAGTTCGAACGAGCCCATTTTGGGCTCTGACAGGGTCAGCTGATCGATGGCCATGCTTTCGGCATCCGGGTCCCAGTGGGCCGCCAGCGTCATTCCAAGGTTCAGCGAATTGTAGCCGATTTCCTTCAGGGGCTCGGCGTCTTCGCCGGTCAGCGGCACCTCAATGCCAAATGCCGTGAGATTGACGTCGGTGGGAATGCCATCACGATACTTCTCCAGCGAAAGGTTGACGTCACCAAACCCGATGTTGATCCGCTGATCCGGCGCAGTATCGTCCGGCACGTCTAACCTCACGCCAGCCATCTGCAGTCCCTGAAAAGCGGGAATGAGCGCGCGCGCATTATCGGCCAGCCATTGCGGATCGGGGGCGTCGCCGGCAGAAAGAAGCGTGGCCACCAGCTTTGACGCATCTGCAGGCTTGACGATTAGAGCCTTGGCAGCAAAGCCTCCCTCACCCTCGACTTCGAGCTCGAGATTGCGCAACTGCACGCCGGGAAACTGTCTGGGTTGCAGCCCGTCCATTCCGAGCGTGTCGGCCGAAATGGAAACCGCCTCGCCACTCGAATTCTGCGTCGTGCAGGCAAGACCCGAAATTTGCAGCGGATCCGACCGGAAGGCGGTGAGATAGTCGACATACAACTGGAAAATCTGGCCCATCTGCTTGGGCGTCGGATCCGCTCCGCCCTGGCTCGAAAGCTCCCGGGCAAGGCCTGACGCCTGTTCCGGGCTGAATTGCAGCGGCCGCGCGCTAAATTCACCGGCTTCAAGCGCGCCAAACCGGCAGTTGGCACCCATGAGATCGATTTCGCCACTTCCAAGGGTCAAGTCCTTGTAGAGCCGTTGCGGCGATTGCGACCCGGTCTCCTTGAGACCGTAAAAACCGAGCAGAGCCTCGACGTTCAACTGGTCTGCAGCCAGCTGGTCGAATTTCATCTTGGCGTCGCCAGCGCGCACTTCCAGCGATCCGATGGAGGCCGTTTCGGCCGTTCCCTCGGCCACCCCCTCGAAGGTGACGTCGCGATAGATCAACTCGGCGGCCGGGGCACCGCCGTCTTTTGCGGCGCCGGACAACACAAACGAGATCTCTGGAATTGTGATCTCGTCGGCGGTCAGTTCGGCCAATCGCGAAAAGTCTCCGTTGAAGATCTGGGAGATTTCAACATCGCTGAGATTGGACCCGGTAGCTGATAGGCCAGGGCTCGCCATGCTTATGTCCGACCCGACCGCGTTTGACGAGGTGTCGGGGAGATCTGCGCCAGGCGAGGCAGATGCGAAGGGATTGGCGTTCGGCGCCGCGGTATCGCCGGGCGCAGCGAACGGGTTGGTGACAGCTGCGGTCCGCGAAGTCCAGCAAGTGCCAAGCCGACCGAGCGCGGGCCCGGCATCGTCCATCGGCAAGGAAATGACAGACTGGGCTGCGTGCAACTGAAGGGTGCCAACTCTTCCCAATTTGTCAATGAGCTGCGGATCATCCCCGAAAAGAATGAGGATTGCGGTGCCACCTGCCGTCGTCGCCGTATAAGAGACCGGATCAAGACCGGGTCCTTCAAGACCGATGGTGTAGGTTGTGTCCGCAGGCAGTTGCCAGTCGGAATTTGCGACCACCATGAGATAGCCGGCCGCCCCTCGGAGGAAGGTCACCTGATATTGACCCTGAGGGCCCGCCAGTTCGCAATGATGGAAGGCGCCGTCCGCATCGTCGGCGGCGATCAGCGTCCAGTCCCCCACGTTTTCCTGGGCGGCGATCGGATAGGCCCGATCCGATGCCGACGCTGCAGGGACGGCACCGGCCAGCACAAGGGCGCCGAGCACCGCCGAGACTTGCATAAAGATGCGCATGACAATTCCTCCCAGTCACAAAATGCTCAGTGAGCTAATTATGTTATGGCGTAGAGATCAAGGGGAAATCGGGTAACCCTTTCGACCGGTGGCGGGAAAACTGAAAAAATTGTCGGACCTGAAGCATCTGCCGCTTCGACGCGCCGGGAGACGCTGGATATTCCTGGCCCGCTGGCCGTGGGGACTAGCCCGGCCCCTGTTCTTTTGCCTCAAGTGCGGCCAGCGCGTTCTGGGTTTCCTCGTCTTTTACGCGTCGTCCCCAGAGGGTGCGATAGCTGCCGTCCTCCTGCCGGTAGTAGTTCCTGCCCTCGAACCGGGTGGGCTTGCCGGTTGCCTTGAAGGCTCTCCAGGCGCCGATGACAAGCCCGATCACGGTGATGAGACGAAGCCACTGATCCGCGCTCATCGCACGTCTCCCAAGGCTTTGGAAAGAAAGGCTTTACTGGCCATCGTCGATCCGGGTGGCGGTATAATAGGTGTATTTTTCCGTATAGAGATGGATTTCGTCGTAATCGACGACGTTGTCCGTCGAGTTGTAGACAACCCAGTCCACGCCTTGGTCTGCGTTCTTGAGGATGACGCCGGGGGCATCCGGGCGCGCAACCCAACTCCCCTTCAATACCTTGTCGGCACCGTTTTCATGAATTTGCCAGACATAGGTTCCGTCGGCGCCTATTCGCAGAGGCGGCAGGTTCATGCCGCCATTGAGCGTCTCGAACTTCTGGCTGCCCTCGGTCGTTGTCGTCAACGACAGCGGAATTGACACTTTCCAGTCTCCAACGAACCATCCGGTCCAGTACGGTTCGCGGATCGGGGCCGCCACTTCGGAATTGTTGAACGGCATGATCGAATCGAATTTGTCTTTGACCACGTAGTTGTTGTGGGACCGGTCGATATCCACGACGACGCCAAAATCCCACGCGCCGGCGGGCGCCCAGGTCATGATGACTTTTTGTCCCCGCACGTAGGTGCCGAATGCCGGCCAGGGCACGAATCCTGTCGATCCGGCGTCGCCGCCGATCAGCTGCACTGCGGCTGCAAGCGGGTCGACAGCCCCGTCCACGGCTTTGGCTTGATCGCCCGGCCCGCCCCCTGCCTCAGCCCGCTCAAGGCTCTCGATGATGTTCGCCATGCGAAATTCCTTGGCCACGTCGAGAGCCGTCTGGCCCTTGCCATTGGTTGCCGACACATCGGCCCCCTTCTCGATCAGCATGTCAACCAGCTCGTCGCAGGCACCCGATGTGGCTTGCAGCAGCGGTGTTTGCCCCTCCTCGTCCTGGGCATTGATGTTGGCGCCCGCATCGAGCGCGTCCATGGCGTCGTAGATGCGGCAATAGTACGAAACGTTGAGTAGATCGCGATCCGCGGGTGAGGCGGCCGCCTGCAGCGGGCCTGCCCAAGCCTGTGTGGCCCATGACAAGACGCCCAGCACAACCGGCGCACCGTAGATCCCGTGTCGCATCATTTCCTCGGTACATTGCCCATTCGATGGCGAAAAAAGACCATAATCCCCGGAAGGTTTCAATAAAAAAATCAGTGGTTCTTTCAAGATCGTTGATGATAGGCTGCCACAAGGTGCCGGTTGGGTCCGGTCGCCGAGATGTGCTAGATCACCCTCTTTGGACCGTCCCCGCTTGCCCACGGCCTTCACACATTTCGGGAAGTGACAATTGAGCCAGCATCAGCCCAAGAGGTCGAACGCACAACTGGCTCTTGCCGGATTGCTGAACCAAGTTGCGCGGCACCTGCATTCGAGTGGTCACGCGGCTGACCTCTATCCGGCGCAATGGAGTGCGCTGCGCTATTTCAAAAAGGCAGACCCCGAGCAAAGGAGTGCCATTGCCCTTGCGCGCTACCAGGGAATTGAACCGGGTCCAACGACGCGGACCGTACGTACCCTTATCGAAAAGGGTCTGTTGAAGAAGGCCGGCTCGCTCGGTCGCGGCCGCATCCAGCGGATCGATGTGACCGAGGCGGGCGCGGCGCTACTGCAAAGCGACCCACTCAATCCGGTGGCGGACGCGCTGGCCAACCTCAACGAGACCGAAAGAGCTGCGCTCACAGAGGCATTGCAAAGGGTTCTTAAGGCAATGCAAGGCGGGAAAACCAGTGAGGCCCGCTCAGCTGATGGCAGGCCCAAGGATGGCCTCGATGAGACGGGTCTCGTCGAAGGGCTTGACGAAGATACGCTCGGCTCCCCAGGCCTCCGCAAGCGATAAAGACGTCTCGATGGTCAGGTCCGGACCGCCGCCGGTCATCGCCATGACCCTGAGGTCAGGGAATTCAGCAGACAGGGCCTTGATCAGACTGAGCCCGTCCATCTCCGGCATCCAGATATCGGTCACCAGCACATCGTAGGGCACCGCACGCAGCCGTTCGAGGGTTTCCATGCCGGTTGCTGCCGTATCCGTCTCGATGCCGGCACCACGAAGGGCCGTCGCAATCGAGTTGCGAACAGGCGCCACGTCGTCCGAAATCAGCGCCCGTACAGCTTGGTTCATTGTTTGGATCCTTCAGTGGCGAATGTGATGTTGACTGACGTTCCCGCCCCGGGCGAGGAGACGACATCTGCTTTTGCGCCCCAACCTTTCAAGATTCCGGAAACAACGGAAAGGCCCAGCCCCGTTCCTCCGTTTGCTGACCTGGTGGTGAAAAACGGCTCGAACGCACGGCGTCTCGTCTCCTCGCTCATGCCGCAGCCGGTGTCGCACACACTCAGGCGCACAGCACCCGTCTCGGCGGCACGCGCCAACCGCACAACGATCTCGCCCGACCCGTCAATGGCGCGCACCGCGTTGGCAATCAGGTTACTGAGCAGCTGCAGCATCTCCCCCGAGGAGACCTGCACCTCCTCAATGTCGTGCACTTCGGTGGTCAAGCCAACATGGGCGGGCAGAGCAGCCCGGATTGTTTGAAGGCTGCGGCGCACGGCGTGGGCCAGCGGATGCTCGGCAATGTCCGCAGGCTCCAGTGTTGTCGCGCGCTTGATCGAGACGAGGATGTCGTCCATCCGTTGAGCTGCGTCCAGCATAATGTCCGTCATGTTCTGCGTTTGCTCATCGGTGGCGTGGCGCTGCTGCAGGCGCCTTGCAAGGTTGACCATGGGATGCAGCAGATTGTTGATTTCATGGGCCATGTAAGCGGAAAGTTGACCCAGCGCCGCCATCTTTTCCTGCCGTGCCAGCCGTTCGCTGCGCTCCTGTTGCGCCGTAGCGTCGACCACGGCCCCGGCGAAGCCAGAAATTCTTCCCTGTAGGTCGCGGGCCGCGACGCCGCTGACCAGAACCAACTTTGACGTGTCACCGGCGCTCTTGACCGGCACCGGTACATCGCGGAACGCCGTTCCGGTTGCGAGCGCCGCTCCAATTGAGGCAACGGCTTCGGCGCCATCGATCGAGGTGCGCGCCAGCCCCTCGGTGAGGCGCTCACCCTTGGACAGGCCGAGTTCGCTCACTTGCGGCCCCTCGAGATAGCTGATCTCGCCGGTTTCGGTGGTCTCCCAGAAGCTGTCGGCAGCGCTGCCGGCAAAATTGCGAAAACGTGCTTGCATGAGTTCGGCCGACTGCCGCAGTCGCCGCTCCCGCGCCTGCAGATTGTATGATGCCAGCGTGCTGAAACACAAAAGAGACAAGGTAGAACCGAAATAGACGGCGTTGGAAAGAAGGGGACTTGCGCCCAGGCCTGGCCAGGCGTCCAGGCCAAGCCGAATGGCGCCGGTGCCAATTGCCGGCAGCCAACACGCAAGAAACAGCACACCCCCTAATCGGCGATGCCAGAGCGCCGCCAATGCCGTCAGGATACACCCGAGCAGGACGACAAGCCCGAGCTCGGAGGAAAAGCGCCGAACGATCTGCTCGTCCATCAGCATTTCGCGAGCCGCCTCGACTGCCAGTGCCAGACAAATCAGACTTGCAAGCTTTAGTGCGACCGCCAGCCGGGGGGACCATCGGTCGACCTCCAGCCAGCGGCGCGAAAAGCCGAGCAACGCGCTATAGACGAGGATGGTGGCGCTCAGCGAAACGACTGTCGATAACGTGATGAAGCCCGGCATTATATCGGCGTCGAGCAGACCGCAATCGGCAACCAGATAGCAGGTGAACGCCACGATCATCGCAGCGAGCCAGGCGAATATCTTGTCACGCATGGTGAAAGCCATCACGCCGACATAGACGGCAAGACCGACCAGCACCCCCGTTAGCCCTCCGAGTGCCAGTGCCTCGGATTCGTCCGCCGACAGGAACAGGTTGAGCGGCATCAGCTGCACCATAGCCCGCATCGAGGAATGCGTGTTGGTTCTCAGGTAGATCGACCCGCTGCGAACGTCGTTTGCGCCGAGCACGAACAGGGGGTAGCGATAGAGCTGATCGGGATCGCCGCGATGCCATTCCATTCGGCGGAAGCCGGCACTGTCCGGCACGTAGAGCTCGGCTTGGCGCACCCTTGTAAGCTTGAGCGACAGGATCCAGTTCTGCACGCTCTCGCTGAGGCGAGGTGGATCGATCTTGAGCCAGAAGGCGGTCGAGGCGGTCGGCGCAACGCCCCGATTGCCGCTCTGGCTTGCATCGGAGAAAGCCGGCTGTCCTTCGGCAAGCATGTCGGGAAGTGTCTTCTTGCCGGTCGGATCCACGGCGGTCGTCATGTGCGGGCCGAGCGACACCGTTTGGACGGTGCCCCTATCGTAGCCATGCCGGAGTTGCAGATCGACCACCAACGCGCCAAGAACTATCCCGGCATAGGCAAGCATTAGCACAGCCAGGATGAACGGCTGACGGGTCCACACGCGTGCCGGAAGCACTCCTACCCCACTATCCCCAATATCCTCCTCGGCCAACCCGATGGTCCCGGCTCAACCCTTCTCGTCCTAACCAACTTACCCTGAATTTGCCAGCCATGTGCAGGCAAGTTTTGGCCGCAAACAAGAACACTGTCATTTTGTCCACCGCCTACGCGCCCCGAGGCATGGCCGCCGCCGGGTTCCCAAGACCATTTCGAAAGCGCCACTGATTTTTTCATATTGTCGTGGACCCCGGACTGTGCTGTGCTCCGGAAAAAAGGAGGAAGAGGCTGCAGAGCGGCCTCACGAATGAATTTGGGGGACCTCATGGCCGAGCCGGCAAGCGCGCCGATTGACACAAGCATGCCGCAAAGCGGGCGCGGCAGGGACGCATTGCCCCGGCATCTGATCTGGGGGCCTGTAGTCCTCTGGATCCTGATGGTCGTGGGGGCGGCGATGCTCGTTTGCGAGGTCCTGTCTCCAGGAACGTTCTGGGCCGCGGGAAGACGGCCGCCCATCTGGTTCGTCCTGGCGTTCCAGCTCGGCGCCCTCGCCATGCTGTTTATGTTCATCCGGGTCATGCACAAGACGGCGCAGCTTCGGCGGTTCGGACAGAGGCGTACCGGCACGATCACCGCCTACCGATCGGTTCCCGGTCGAAACGGACGGGTTCTCACTTTTCCGACCTTGCGTATCGAGGAGCAGCCATTCGAGGGCGAAACCTTCGATAGCAATAGGGAGACCAGCCCCGAACTTTATCCGGTAGGGTCTCAGATGCCGATCCTTGTCAACGCCGGCGATCCCTTGCGGGCAGAAATCGACGACCCAACAAGGCTGCTGCCCGGCCTCGTTGTTGGAATTCCCATTGTGGCATTCATTTTCCTCGTTGTCGTTTTGGTGACACCCAAGGCGGATGCCGCAGAGTTGTCGGGGTGGCCTCGGGCGTGGGGCGACAAGTGTCACAATGTAGCCAGCACAATTTCCAACTGAGCTACAAAGGCAGCTTAATGTCTGCATCTGGACGTCGGCTCTCAGTGTAGGAATGACCGAAATGGCGGCGCGAAGCCAAGCGTTGGAAGGGCCCGCGTCGTCCGACAGAAACCGAGCCGGTTTGGACCACCTACTGGCCGAGAGTTAAAGCAGACGTGAGGCCAGCCTCACCAGCGCACCCTTCATTGGAGGCGATCGCGACCACGGACAGCGCCTGCAGGAGATCGATGCCGTGGGCCTCGGGGATCGCCATTTGCCCCAGGCCCTGGCCCAGGTAGAGGTCGATCCTGTCGCCAACAATGTCATTGCCGGTATCGGTTGCAAGCCAAAGCCCGTCATGACGCGTGCCGTCGGGCAGCAGCATGCCAGCGGTCGCCTTGATGAACAGGAGCGTGCCAAGCGGGACGACGCGAGGATCGACGGCCGCAGAGCGAAACGGAACCAACTCGCATCCGCGTGCATCCAGACCAAAGGGAGAACCGGCTTCAGACCAGCTTGTGCCGGGTCCATCGACGATGGCGGAATTGAGCAGCGTACCGTCCCTGAACAGCGCACTTCCCTCTATTTCGGCGGCGGCAAGAAACTGCGGCGAGGCACGCTTCAGCACCGTGCCATCGGGGTCTGTGAATGCGGCCGTCTCCCCTGCCGGATAGTCCTCCTCCAATGCGGTATAATAAAGTGTTGCCCGCAATGCCGGCAGCTCTTGCCCGCACAGTCCTGCCGCCGCCGCCGGCGTAGAACACGAGGGTTCGGCCCCGATGGTCACCGATCCCGGCACGTTTGCGATCAAAAGAGCCAAGGCTATTGCAGCAACGCCATGTGCTGCGCGAATTGCACGATGCCCAGGAGCCATGCGCCCGCCCCGCCCGTGCTCAGCTCTGCCCGATCTGAGCTTCGTCAACTGAGGCAGATCGCATCAAGGATCCCCAACCAACCATTGACCCTCTGATCGCTGCCAACGTTGCGCGTATGGCCACGATGTAGAGGAGCTGACGATAAAAGAAGCGCTGCGGGAGCAGCCACAGCAGCAATTTCCTGTCTTCACCGCGTTCATGCAAAAAGGCGCTGACGGCAGCGAGGGCGTCAAGGAGCACGAACATCAGGAAAAATGCCAAAAAGAGCAGCGGGTCCGCCAGATCGCTCAATGCCGCGTGGCTAAGGAGCTTGAAGGCGATATCGGCGACGACGAACAGCGCGACAAGATCGGCAATCGGCGCGACCAGCGGAAACAGCAGCTGGAAGACGATGATGTTCGGAATGGCGATCAGACCGACTGATCTGGAATCGCGCAGCCGTACGGCATCAAGATGCTTGAACGCAACCTGGAGCGTGCCGAACATCCAGCGGAATCGCTGCTTGATAAACTGACCCACGGATTGGGGCGCCTCGGTCAAGGCGATCGCATCTGGCGCATAAACCACCCTGCCGCCATTGCGGATCAGGCGCAGGGTGAGATCGGCATCTTCTGCCAGCGTCTCGCTGCCAAAACCACCTGCCGCCAGCACCGCATTTCGTCGCCAGGCGCCGACCGCGCCCGGCACCACGGAAATGGCATTGAGCCGCTCAAAGGCGCGCCGGTCGAGGTTCTGCGCGGTAATGTATTCAAGTGCCTGCCATTTGGTCAGCACCCCGTCGCGATTGCCGACCTTGGCATTGCCGGCGACCGCCGCCACGCCGGGATCCGCAAAAGGCGCCACCAGATGAGAAATCGTCGATGGCAGGAAGACCGTATCGGCGTCGAGAGCGATGACGATATCAGTCTTGATCAATTCAAATCCATGGTTGAGCGCCGCGGCCTTGCCGGCATTTGCCTGGCGAACCAGCGTGACGCGTTCCTCCTTGCCAAAGACATCTTGACAGGCATCGAGGGTACCATCGGTCGATCCGTCGTCGACCACCACCACTGTGATGTCGTGGTGGCGCGATCTCAAGACGGAGCGCACCGTCTTGACGATCACGGTGCGCTCGTTGAAGGCGGGAATGACAACTCCGATGCGCATGCGCCTGGAGGGCTGATGGCGACGCTGCCGAGGCAGTGCGGCGAGCACGAGAAGCAAAAGTGCCCGTGCAACACCCATGACGACGGCGACAAAGAACAGCAGGGCCAGCAGATCCTGCCCGTGGCGCAGAACCGCAAGGCCCGCGGCCTCAAATCCGAGATAGGCACCTCTTTTTTCGTCAACCTCCGGCATGACGGCCGCTCGGTCGCGGCCGATCAGCTGAGAGACGGGGACGAAGCGGAAGCCTCTTTCCTGAAGCGTTTCAATGATGACCGGCAGCGCCGAGACCGTGGCGGTTCTGTCGCCGCCCCCGTCGTGGAGCAAGATGACATGGCCCAGACCGGCGCTGGCTTCGTCAATGGCTGTATCGGCGATGCGGTCGGCGTCGGGCTTTGACCAGTCGCGCGGGTCGATATCCTCGTTCACGACCAGATACCCAAGGTCGCTCAGTGCCTTCAGGGCGCCGATCTCGCCAGCCGTCCTGGGCGTGGTGTCGGCCGCATAGGGGGCGCGGAACAGACCCATGTTGCGGCCGGTGATGCTGGCAAAGATGCTCTGGGTGCTGTTGAGTTCGAACTGCAACATGGCCGAACTGACTGCCGAGATCCGGACATGGGAAAAGGTGTGGCTGCCCACGTCATGGCCTTGCGCAACGATGTCCGAGATGAGGTCGGGATGCTCGAACATATTGGTGCCCAAGGCGAAAAAGCTGGCCTTGATGCCGTAACGGTTCAAGATGGCAAGGATTTTGGGCGTGAATTGAGGATCGGGCCCATCATCGAAGGTCAGGGCGACGACCTTTTCGTCGGTGCCGCCGAGGTGGGATATCTCATAGCTTGTGGGAAAGCTCGTGATCTCAGCCATGCTCACCAGCCCGCTTCGGGAGTTTATCCTGACTGCCCGTTCCCCTTGCGCGGGGGTCGCTGTGACCGCCACCGCCTGGCCGCGCCCGCGATGACGCATGAACCCGTCGGTGCGGATGGACCTCAGATTTTGCGGGTCGAGCGGTCCATCGAGAAGGCGCCAAAGGGCGGGTTCCTCGAGCCCCAGATGCTGCAGGCCAACGCCTTTGAGCGGAGTGGTTTCCAGCGCTTTGAGCTGATTGTACCCGCCGACGGCATCGCTCATCCACACGGTGTGGCTGCGGCCGGACGGGTCGGCATAAGAGAAACTTGTGTTGCCGGTTTGGGGGTCGAATAGCGGCAGGGCCTGCGCCTCGCGCGCCCGCGCCATGGCCTCGAGGACCGGTACCGTTGCGACGTTCTCACCGGTCCAGTCCCGGGCATGTCCAAACACCGGAAAGACCAGCTTTTGAGCGGGGATGGCGACGGTCCAGGCTCCAAGGGTCCGGCGATACCATTGGAAGGGCGCGATTGGTCCGGCGCGCTCCTCGTCCTCGCCGTCGCCGATCACAACGATCGCGTCGGCCACTTCCGCAAGCCCCGCGAACCAGCGGGGATCGTCCTCGATCTCAAGAGCGTGATAGATCTTGAGGTTGAGCGGTGACAGCGCCGCGTGCAATTCCCGGGCAAACGCCAAATAGGGCGCGGCAAGGCCGGCGTTCAGGCCCTCGAACCGCACCGTGACACCATCGAAGTTTTCGCGCGCCAGATAATGGGCGAGATTGTCAATCAGGCGCCGACGTCCGGTGCGCGTGCTGATCACCTGCTGCATCGCCCTGGCATTTGTACCGCTTTCGGAGAAATCCGAAACAATGGGGGCCAGGAGACTTCGGCCGCCAAACCGCTGGAGCGTTGAAAGCGCTTCTGCGCTCCCCATGCTCTCGACCTCCGTAAAGCTGCCTTTTCCGTCGGAAAGCCCCAGCCAGTCGGGCATCAAGACGTCGATTTGCGCCGCATGCGCCTCGAGGGCGGCCAACGATGCGGGTGTCCAGTCATCCTGGAGGGCAAATACCTGCCGGGCCGGTTCTGCGGCAGCAGCGGGTGTGACAATGAGGCCTGCCACCATACGGAGCGCGCCCGTCAGAGCGCCTGTCAGGCCAGTATTTGGGGACCCCGGCTCAGGCCGGGCCCTCAAAAAAAAAGCGGGCGGCCTCCTCTGCTGGAGTCCAGGAACGTGATGCTCGAAGGCTCATCTTTTCCGCCCACAAGTGAAAAGGACGGGAAGGCCTCCAGGTCAAGTTGCCTTCTGGCCGGCTCGGAACGATGGGACGGCGATATCTGGACGCGCGCACGATTGGCTTCAGCAACAACGCTTTGGTCACGCGTCAGTGCGCTTGCTTCGGCAGGCCGCTGCCGGGTCGCGCTCGCAACGGCTTCCTGGTCCTGCCCCTGAGGCGCGACAGGCTTGGTGCGTCCCGGCCCCATTGCCATTCCTGCTGAGGGAGAAAGTTCCAGTTCCGACGTGTCCGCAGGAACGTTCGCCGCGGAAAGTCCCCTCCCCCGCGGCCGCGGCGGCACGGCCTTTTCTGCCGCACCGCAACCCCAGCCGACATCGCCTGGCCGGTGTCGGGAAGAGCCGCGGTACTACGAGCGATCCGGTCGCCACCCGACCGCACCACAGGTGCCACCAGGGGATCGAGGACAGGTGCCTGTGACATGGAATGGACGAGAATTGCGGCCAGAAAGACCAAGGTTGCCAACCCGCTGCCGGCGAAGGAGAGAAAGCCGTGCCAGCGCAGGCGCGAAGCGTCGAAGAAGACCGGTCGTGCGGGGTGCGGAGGGGTAATGGTCTGCGGCAAGAGGGAAGCCCTTCAAGAAATTGTCCGCAAGGCACACGCCGCCGCCAGCGCGCCCTCTCGGAGATGACAATGGCGCTACACTAGTTGGCGATTTTGCCAAGGCTAGGCCTGAAGTTTACCAATGGTTAACCGCGCGCGATGCCGAAACTCATTGTTGCGAGAACTCAGTCGGCCTGCGCCAGCAAGCGCGACAGGGTGCCCGGCCGCACTGTGCCACGCTTCAACAAGGCAAGCCGGCAGGGACGCACGGTCTCCGGCCCGGCCGCCGCGGGCGCGGCGACCCGGGAAAAACATTGATCTTGCCAACCTTTCCCAGAGCCGCCGCTTCGGTTCATCGGCAACCAAAAACCCCGCCCCGACGCCTTCCGGAATACGAGGCAGAAAGAGGTAGCGAGCGCAGATGGCGATCCCCGTTATGCTGCATGCCGGAAATTCAGCCTCAACACGGCGAGGACCCGCCTTAGGTCTCTGCGTGCTAAGACCGACACGGAACGGCAGCCGGAAGACGTTTTGAAAATGCCGCCCCTGCTCATGATGGGCGACACCGCCCCTTTGAGCTTTGCACGCGACGCTCTCACCCGAATGGGTGAGGCGCCCTTCCCGCTTCTCAGGCTATCTTTTCAGTGTTCAGGTCGTGGCAGGCGGGGTAACGGCAATGGCGGCTATGATGAAATTGATGATCGTTTGGCTCTGCGCCAATTTTGATCTTCAAAGCACCGAACGTCTTCCCAGGGTCGAACTTCTTCCCGCGCATCAACTTGCGCTTCTGCACTATGGCAGCGCCGGGAGCAGCGGCGACGATGTCGTCTCTCTTTATGATGACATTTCGCAAACCATCTATTTGAAAAACGACTGGAGCGGCAAGACGCCCGCCGAGACCTCGGCCCTTTTGCACGAATTGGTGCATCACCTGCAGAACCTTGCGTCCACCCGTTATAGCTGCCCTGAAGAACGCGAGGCGCTTGCCTATCGCGCACAAAAGTCCTGGCTGGCGCTGTTCGGGGAGACGCTCGAGGAGGATTTCGGCATCGATGAATTCACCCTCAAGGTCAAAACCTTGTGCCTGCCCTATTGAGCTCGCATGGCGGAGGACCAGATGACAATTGGTGACAAAACGCGGTCGACAGGCTCGCGGTCGGCAGCCACAGGAAACCATCGGCTTCTCTCTTTGGCCAAAAAGCTTTTGGGCAATTCACACGTCCACTGTCCCGGGACAATGGACGAACCCCATTTGCTCGTCCAAGTGCTCGATCGGCTTGATGAGGCGGTTTTCCTCTTTGATAGGGATCTGTGCCTGATGCTGGCAAGCCGTACCGGCCGACTGCACTTGCTGGCCGAGGGCGAAGGGATAGACACCGGGGCAGCCGTTCGAAACGGTTCTCGCGATTTTCGGGGCGAAGGCGCGTTTCGACCCACCGCGTTCCACCCGATCGCTGGCTGACCTCGTCCGCGACGGCGAAGCCTGGCAAATTCGGCTTCGGATCGGGAGCAGCGCTCACCGTCTCATATGTTGTCCGCTGCCGATGGGCGGTGTCATGATAAGGCTGATCGACGCAGCGACCCGTGCAGTGCCAACCAATGCTGAAGGGGTCTGGGCGCAACAGACTGCCGGCTTTCTGACGTCTTCAAGATGACCTGCTGAAGCCACCTCTTCTACGCGCGTCAGCCGCAACACCGACGCCGCTGCCTCCAACGAGCAGGCCTGCGACCACATCGCATCGCCTCGCTCGGCTTTCATGGCCAGCAAGAAAGCCGAACGGCAAGGTCGCGCCAACCGCACGAGATGCAAGCTTGTCAATGCGGCGATTGACGGCAGCCTGCTCCCAAGAGCGCTGCGAAGCACTTTTGCCAGGTCACGCAGCAACATGCCCCGCCTGTGCCATGCGCGAGAGAGCGCAACTCGAGCACCACAGCTGAACCATCAAGCGTTATCGGACTGCGCTCATGGCGAGGCGTGTCGTCCCCGGTAAAGGTCCGAAATCGCGAATGGAAGACCCGCTTGCCAGCGACATGCGGCGCGATCAGATCGCAAAGAGGCAAATTGTCTTGCAAACAGATATCGGCGGCGATGCGATCCGGCATGCACCACGTCCAGACCATCGATAGCTGTTGGGTCCCACACATAATGATGTCGCATCGCCCGACGATCGTCTCTCCCCGCCGAGGCTGAAGCGCGCGCAGCACGGCGGCGTTCGGATCAACCGTTCCCGCCACACGGGAATGGACCGGCTCCTCGCACCATGATCGGGCAGCTTGGCAGACCGAAGCGGCTTTCGACAAATGAGCGTCAAGAGCATGCAACAAAGAGGCGAGCTCGGCATATTCATGGACAATGGGGAGCGGAGACCGGTGCAGCATGGCGTGTTCTCCAGGTCGGGCTCGGGTCTCCCCGACGATTGTGCCATTGGCGATACGTGCGTTCCGATACTGCACGCCGAATGCCACCGCCGCCTCACCCGAACGCATGGGGCAAGGGTAAAAAAAGCCATCAGCCCAGGCGCCGTCCCCTGTCGAGGAGGCGCAGCAAGTCGGCCTGCCGATGCGTTTCCGTTTTGGCAAATAGCGATGCCAGATGCGTCTTCACCGTATTCACGCTGCGGCCGCGACGCCTGGCATAGGCGCCGATCCGCTCGCCGCCCAACAGCGCCCGCGCCAATTCGGTCTCCGCATCCGTCAGACCGAGCGTAGTGGCAACTTCCGGTGAAAGGCCGGCATCGGCGCACTCGGGCTCGGCGATCATGATCAATCCAAGCGCTCTATCGCGCCTTACGCCCCAGGTCTCGGCCATCGGCGGACGCAGCGGCACCGCGCGTAGCAGCAGCGTGCTTGCCTCGGCCGAGTAGAGGGCGACGGCTGCCCCGGTTGCAGGCCCATCTGTAGGTCCGAGGCCGGAGAGAAGCGCGCGCCAGTTCCGGCTATTGATCTTCCCGACGCCAGCGATCCGCTCGCGCCGAAGGTGCAGCCATTGGTCCTTTGAGATCACCGTCATGGCGCTGGGGTTGGCGTGAAGCAGCCTGCCGTTCGCGTCAATGAGCATGTAAGCGTCGTGCAAACGGTCCAAGACCACCTCAAGTTGCGATGACAAGCCAGCAGTTGCATGGAAATTTCGGGAGAACTGAAACGCGCGTCGCATGTGCCGGGCCAGCACCTGTCCGACACCAATTTCGCTCTCCCCGTGAGGGTCCGCTTCCAGGGGGCGCCAGAGGGAGAGGCCGGCGGTACAAGCCGGCGTGGCCGAAAACGTCACCTGCAGCAAATGCACGGTTCCCGCTGGTGCGAGGAACTCGTGAAACATCGCGGTCGCCGCGATGTCTTCGAAGCTGGCGACGCTATAGCCGCTCGTTGCCCGACCTGGTGCAAAAAGGTGCAGGCGCCGCACGAAGGGGTTCTCGTGAAAATAGCGGGACCCAATTTTGCCGAGCGCGGGATCGCAGCCCCAGATACCGTGGTTCTGGATAGTGTCCTTGCGCACGACATCCACCATTGCCACCGTGCTGCCTGTCATGGCAGCGGCCTTGGCAATGACGCTTTCGGGCAGTTCGGGGGCGAGCGCCGCGTCGTAGATGTCGCCGATCAGATCGTGAAGCCCTGCCTCCAGCATGGATCGATCTCCGTTTATACCGTCGTCGCAGAACCCTGGCGCCCGCCCTTGCTCAATGCGGCGGCTCCACGCTCAACAGCGTGCGCATCAGCGTCACCTGGCTGCGCGCGCCGGTCTTCTCGAAGATGCGCTGCAGATGCGTGCGCGCCGTGCTGATGCTGATCCCGAGCAGACCGGCAGCAGAGCCCAGAGTTTGACCCGCCGCGATCAGTTCCGCCAGCCGCTGCTGGGCCGGAGAAAAGCCGAACACCTGTGCGGCGGTGTCGATCTGGTCCTGCGCGAAGGTCAGATTGTTGAGCGAAACCAGTACGGCGCCACTGCCGGTCCCCTCCGTCAGGACCCAGCACACGCAAACCAGGTCCGATTGCTCTCCCTCGAGGAGGACGGGTATCGCCGCGCGGCCGCCATCGAGCGTGGCGTCGCGCCCGGCGGCATCGGCAATGGCAAGCCGCAGCCTCTGCTGGTCTTGATCGCGCCGTGCAAGAAGGCGGCCGGCGCGCAGGACGATCCCGCAATCGGCCTTCAGCGCCTGCTCCGCCGACCTGTTCATCCAGGAGACATGGGCGTCCTTGTCGACGCGGAACATCGGCGCACGCACGGGCTCGGCGCTCTGATGGATATAGGTATGATAGATGATGCGCCATTGCCCGTCGATGCGCTCGAGCACGCGCGCCTCGCGGCTTAACCCGGGCATGTCGAAATCGGGTTCGCCGGTATCGGGGGCATATTGATCGAAGGTCGCGAAGGCCAGATCACCGCTCACCCTGATCACCAGGTTCTCGTAACGGAACTGGTCGGCCGAGACGTTGCGGTCAGGATAATCGCGCATCATGCGCTGCATGCGCCCGCCAATCTCGTCCCACCCCCACCGGTCTGTCACCCCGCCGCGCGTCCACCAGCCCAGCCGGCGGATATAGGGCGCATGCGCCCAGGCTTCGCATTCGGTCTCGAAATCCTTGCCGAAAAAGGCCTGCGTTTCCCTCAAAAGAGCGGCAAGAACCGCGCTCTGTTCGGCGTCGAATGCCTCGCCGGTCAGACTGGTGACATTATCTGCCATCCTACCCTCCCACCAGGTTTGCCTCAGATGATGCCGTCTCCCTGCCGCACACTGTTCTAGCACTCTTGGCCAGCGTGATCTGTCGTCTGAACGGCGGACATTACTATGAAAGAGGGTTCTGAAGGGTTGACCGGGATCGTTGGCGATCAGTCCTTGGGGCCTGTGGGCATTATTATTTGCGACGGGACCGGTTCCCGGCTCTTGGCGAACGAGTTCGATGGCGCCCGGGGCAACCGCGGCAAAGTCAATTTGCCTTCCGCTTCAGCCCATCGGTCAGGGTGGAATAGGCATCGATCAGGGCCGAAATGCTCTCTTCATAATCGGGATGCTCGCGCCGCAGCCCGTCCAGGATTTTCACTTCCTCGTGGACCATGGCCAACAGATCCTGCAGCCGGCCTCCTGGCTCTTGCTGCTGCCAGGCGTAAAGGGTTTGGCGGGAGAGATTAAGGCGCTGTTCGAGGAAAGGGCTCATCGGGCCACGCTATCGCGGCCCTCGTCACTTGAGAAGATGCAGAAAGGCGGCGGCAAGGGCGAGCACGGATATGCCGGTCGAGATCAGCCATTGCCAGTGAGCTTGCAAGAACCGCAACAACCTCTCCCGTTTTAGACCCGGCCGATGCCTGAAGATGATGAGTATCAATGAATTGTGCATGAGAACCACAACCAGGCTGCGAGGGGCTCAGGATAGCCATAGGCTGGGACCGCGCAGATATGGGGGACAAGGGGGAGAATTTGCGGTCATGAAGCTTTTCTCGCAGGCACTGGCGATCATGGCGCTGGTTCTGGTTTCCGTCCTTCCGGCGCACGCCGCCAGGCTGCCGGTCTGCCAGGGATCGCATCGCACAAATTGCGTGGTTGATGGCGACACGCTCTGGCTCGGCGGCGTCAAGATCCGGCTGGAGGGAATCGACACGCCGGAGATTTCAAGGCCGAACTGTTCCAACGAGAAAAAGCTCGGGCTCAAAGCCCGCGACCGGCTGCAGCAAATCCTCAACACGCACGCGTTCCGGCTGGAGCGGCGGGGGCCGCGCGACGAGGACCGCTATGGAAGAAAACTGCGCACGCTGGTGATCGGCGACACCAGCGCCGGGGCGATGCTGGTCAGCGAGGGGCTGGCGCGGCTGTGGCCCGACGGGGAGGAATTCTGGTGCGGCGGTTGAGCCTGGCCCTGCTTTTTGCCCTGGCGATCGCGCTCTGGCTGGCAATGCTGGTGGGGCCGCTGATCAGGGTCCAGTAACTGGCGGTGGGCGGTCGGCGCAAAGCGTGCGCCAATTCGAACTTGCGCACCTGCCGCGCGCATGGCCACCGCCGCCCTCGCGGCAGCCGCCATGGCCAGACGCGATCGGCAAATCCGCCATCGCCAAGGTGTGGGCGCGCGCGGACCCATCCATCGTATTCTTGATCACAGCGCTGGGGCAATAAACGCACGGCAATGACCCGTCTCAGAGCCTATTGATCACCGCTGCCTCCCGTGGCCTGGCGCCCTCCCCGGGCTGCGAAAGGTCCGAACCTGTCCACCGCCTCCGTCGCGGCGGGCGCCCCGGGACCGGTGTTGCCCTCGATCGGCATCTGAAGTGCCAATCCCCTGACCAATCAGCTGTGCCCGTGGTCATCCCTCTGGCTGGAGAGAACGAAGTCATCGGGGCGGCTCGCGATGAAGCCGGCATCAGGAACAATCCCTTGGCGCAAGCAATGAGCGAGAAAGGAAGGTTTGCCGATTGGAAGTGATGGACCGATCGTTGGCAAAAGGATGACGTCGGTGCGATTGGAAAGGGTTTGGGCTGGGCCTCTTTCGAAATCGTCGACATCATTGGTCGCCAGGAAGTCGGCCTTGCCGCCGATCGCACTCGACAGAACATGGCGGTCATCCGCGATCTCATCGAAGAGTTTCGCATCGCTCGCATCCAGATGAGCCCGGGCCGCCGCAACCTCTGCCTCTTCGGACGCGAAAGGGACATGACCTGCGCCCACCTTGATACTCGGAGGAATTGCAAGCGGACCTTCAAGCGCGTAGTCCTGAAGCAGCCAGGCAGTCTCGTCGTCTGATTCCCTGTCAAAGTTGAATTTACGCATCAGGACAAAGGCCCAATTCTCGATGATCGGGACCGAGGTGATCAATTGCACCGGACCGGCATCGCATTCACCGTTGCGCACCGCATCCACCAGGTAGCGGGATGCCCTCCCCTTTCTTCCCTTGATCGTCCCCAGCAGGTCCGCGACCAGGACATTGATGTCCAGGCAAATGCGGATCGCCCGCTCCGTCATCGGCGGGTCGCCATCACGGCCTCGGCGCCAATCGCCTCTTCGGTATCGAGCGGCGAATTCGTCATTGGGCTGTATTCAGCATACACGCGGCTCGCGACCACTTTCTCCCTGGCTTTCAACGCGGCACGCCCCAGCAGCCGCGTGACGAATTGGCGCTCTTCGGGGGGGCAGCCATCTAGGGAGATCAACGCCCGCCGTGCCCCCGGGGACAGATCGAGCATAAAGCGGGTGGGCGACCGCCACCAGCTGCGAGGCATTCCGGCCCAACGCGTTGCAGCCACTCCACATCCATCGGTCATCGCTGGCGCGCGAACCTCAGCAGATCAGCCTTTGCTTACTTCTTGCGCCTAAATTGAGGGATTTTCCGGTGCACGCGGCTCGGCCGGTTGGCGAACACTCCGCGTTTTTCAATCCCTGTCCCGCCGCCGGACCTGTCATTTGATAATGGCGCATCCCTTGCTCCCAAAAGCTGAGCAACGTTCGCGAGATAGGTCAAGAGAATTGTCACGGCCAGGAAGGCCGGGCTCGCGATCACTGCATCGATCCAGACCGGCCGGATCACCAAGGGCCTGTCGGGTCCGAACCGCGTCACCTGCAGACCCACATCGGACGCCGGTGACGTGGCGGTCACGGCGAACCCCTTCTTGTCGGTCGTGCTGGGCATGCCAATATGGCCATAAACGATCTCGGGGCCCCAACGCGGATCGGAGACCTTGTAGACGCCCGCGCAGTTCGAATCTGCCTCGCTGCCGGCGGCGGCGATGACGCTGACGGCGTCTCCATGACGGAACTGGCCCGACTTGACGATGTCCGGCGGCCGGTCAAGCAACGAGCCGAGGGCGTCGCGATCGTAAAAGCTGAAATCTCCCTCCAGCAGGGGATTGCTTCCGGACGCCGCCGTCCTGCCGATTTCGAGATAGCCGGAAAAGGACTGGGCACCATTGAGCGCAAAGTCCTTGGCGCTCAGATGCAGCACGGGGTCGGTCAGCGCCGGCTCTCGGGATCATGTCGGGCGGCAGCACGATAAGGATCTCGTCCGGATCGGAGCGCGATATGACGCTGATCCTGTCGCAGTCCTGCCACTCGATCGAGCTTGCGGGAAAATCGCGGCCCAAAGCGCATGTCGGGTCGTCGCCATTGCACAGCAGCGCCCCGCGGACCAGCCAGCGATTGGTGCCCGTGAAAACCAAAGACGCCCTTTCGGTCGTGGCCGAGATCGCAACGCTGCGCCTCGGCTTCATCAACCAGAGGGGAGTCAGAAAGACAAAAAGAACAATGACGGCCGCCGCCAGCAGGCAAAGGCTGGCCACCCGGGCCAGCGACATCGAGCGAAGACGCTGCCAGCGCTCTATGAACCAGCCGGACCGTTTCCTCATGGCCGGGGAAAGAAGAGCTCGATGAAAGTCGTCTCCGGCGTCTGCCCCGGGATCACGGTCTCAAGCCGGATCATGGCGGGCGAGGCGGTAATCGCGCCCAGATCAATGGTGCAGACCATGGTATAACTCGCCGCCACGGCAACGTCGGCCTGGCTGCAGGGAAAGTGACGATCTCCAACACTCGCCCGGATGCGTTCCGCATCGAAGGGATTGACCATCAAATGCACCTTCCGGGAGAGACCGGCGGCAGCGTTTGCCGGGCGCCAGGCGCCAAGAACGAGCTTGAGCGCATTACCCTCCGACTGCCCCTCGCCGAGTGGCGCCCGGCCGCATCTGCCCGGGCGGATGGCGAGCGCCAGTTCATCGGCCCCCAGATCTCTCAGCCGGTCATGGTATTTGGTGGGATACTGGGCATGGCGCAGCTGGCCCGAGGGATCGCCTCGGCGCGAAATTTTGAAAGTGCCACGCCCGTCATAAAGCCCGTCGGCCGACTCGGTGCTGACGCAGACGAACTCGATCGGCGGGTCGGTGTCGGGCTGGAAAAAGGCGAAATCGAAAGCGTCCACCCCGACAATTTCCGCGCGAGGCATCACGGATTGTACCCCGACAACGGCCACACCGGACGAGCGGGCTGACGGATGGACGGTCTCGTCCAGCGCGCCGACAAGATTGACATTCTGCGCCAGCGCCGCTGACATGCCGGCAGTCAGCCAGAATACAAGCATCAGGACCCGGACCATGTGCGTCTCCCTGCCTCTTGCTGCAACACTAGCCGCGATGCTGGCGCTTGTCGCCCCCTGCGCGGCCCAGGAGGCGTTCGTGCTTGGACCCGCCGGCAAGGGCCAGGGCTATGTGTTTCGCTATGGCAATGCCTGCTGGCTGGTAACGGCGGCACATCTCTTCGAAGGGGCAGACGAGTCCTGGACCGATTTCCACCTTTCCATGCCCGGCACGCCGGCTCTCACCGGCTATGGCGTGGCGGTGACACCGTTCTGGCCCGGCTTTGACGTGGCAGTGGGCGTGGTGCGGGGAGAAGCCGGACAGGCCTGCACCGCACGGTTTGAGGATGTCGACGTCGCCTGGACTAACGCCACACCGGCGGGACGGCTGCAATTGCCCTTCGTGCATGAGGACGGCACCGTGGAGCGGTCGGCCATGCGCATCACGGACGTGCCCGACCACAAATCCTTTCTTGCCGAATTCTCGGACGGCGCCCGGGCCTTTGACGGAAGGAGCGGCTCGTTCCTGGCCTCTTCGGGCCGATTGGCCGGAATGGTGATCACCAAGCCCGAAACCGACGCCGCCGGCCACACCCTCACCAATGCCCATGGACTGATCCGCATCGAGGAGATCGCCATGAACCTCAAGCGCTATCTTAAGGCCCGGGGCGTCGATCTTGCGGCGGCCGCCGCGCCGGTTCGCGCCCAGCAACAGGCCGATTTCGCTATCGAGGTGCAATCAAGCACGCTCGAGCCGGCGGGGCTTCGCACCTCGCCCGAAAACGTCCTGATCGATGGCATGCCCTTTTTGTTTCGCGGCACCGGCCGGATCATCCTGCGGGTGGCCGACGGCAGCCTGCAGGAAATCCGCGGCGTGCGCATCTCCTCCTCGGGTCCCGAAGCCAGCCCGAAGGCCATCTCGATCGACATCGACACCAACACCCAAGGCCCCTTCATTCCCAAATGGTTTTATTCCGGCACCATGGACGAAACCGGGACATTCGATACCGGCGCGCGCGCGCCGCGCCAGATGCGGCGGGTCGCCATTTCAATCTCCTCCGCCTGGGGCGGAGATCCGCGCAGGATCGACGAGATCGTCCTCTATTAGAAGAGGGCCGTGCCATGGTTCGGGCGCACGAAATCGACTTGACCCGAGGGGTCAGGGCGTCACCGGAATGGTGAACGGCACCGGGCGTTGGGTGCTGTACATGTTGGACATGCCGTGCAGAACACCGTCCTCGAGCACCATGGGATACCAATAGCTTCTGAAATGGATCGCGGCCGCGGCATCGGTCAGGCGCACGCCGCACTCCTTGGAGCCCTCCCATAGCCAGCATCCCGCCTTTTCGTCGGGTGGCCCGAGCTTGAGATTGGCATAGCCCATCTTGTCGCCGCTCAAGGAGCCCCCGAGCGCCTGCAGATCGGCGGTCAGCCCCCTGGTGTCCTCCAGTCCGCTGCCATCGAAGGTCAATTGCAGTGCCGGTCCCGAATTGAAGAACCCCTCGAGCGAATAGCGCTGCAGGACCGGGTCGCTGCTGGTCAGCCCGAAATCGAGCGCCATGCGCATCAGCTTTGGATCCCCGCTTGCCAGAAACACAGCCATGGCTTCACGGGCGCGTTGGGGATCGGGATTGCTGAGCAGATCGAGATAGCCGTTCTGCTGTTCGACATTGGCGTCGATTTGCGCCCTGAGCTCGTCAAGCGAGGGGGTCTGCGCCATTACGGAAACGGCCGGAGCAAGCAAGAGGCCAAGGGCCAACACGAAACCCATATGTCTCATCGGACTGCGCCTCCGCCGGTTCGCCTTGACCCGATTATAGAAATCCATGACCGGAGCGCAAGAAACTGCCCGTCACGCCTCCGGGGACAGTTGGCCCTGGGAGCACGCAATGGCAGAGCGATGACGCTGCCAGCCGCTATGACGGGCGATGGGTCCTGTGCAGGCGCCGCAGCAGCAGTACCGGCAATCGCCGGTGCAGCAGCCACCGATAATAGGAGCGCACCACCGTCAGGCTCAGCGCGAATTGCAGGACCTGCCGCCGCTCGTGAGGTGGCACACGGATCAGCGCAATGGCCAGCCGGCGCAATGCGAGCAGGCGCCGCGCTCCGATCCAGGCGAGCGCCGCCTCGAGCAGGACGGGGCCGGCCCGTTCGGCGCTGCGGGCGATCTCGAAGGGGCGGTCGGGGATGGTTTGCATCTGGCCGAATGCCGCCTCCGCCTCGGCCTGGAGAAAGGGGGCAAGCCCATGCGCGATGCGCAGGGGCGGAATGTGCCAGTCGTCATCGGCAAGAAGATGTACCATGCCGGCGAGATTGCCGCCGATTCTGCATATGACGTCGTCGGGATGGGCATAGTGACGGCAGCTTATGCGCCGCGCCAGATCGTCATCTATTTGACCATGAAGCCTTGAAAGGCCGTAAAGACCGCCGAGCGCATTGAAGGTGCGTAGCTCGATCCTGTCGAGGAGCGCTGGCCGGCTGATGGCGATGTCATAGGCGAGATATTGGGCAAGCGCTCCGCCGAGCGAATGGCCGGTGATCAAAACCTCGGCCCAGTCGTGAGCGGTCACGATGTCGAGCAGCCTGTCACGGTTGGGAAGATATTGGCTGAGGCCCATGGTCGCTGCCGCGCCAAAATCGATCAGTTCGTTGCAACCGCACAAGCCGATGATGATGCGCAAGCTGTCGGTGTGCTTGAAGACCACCGCGCGAAACCCGCTTCGACAAGTCTCGTCCTCAAGGATGTCCGCAACCTGGTGGTCTGGAAGCAAATGGGGCTGGTCGCCGCGCGACAGCGATCGATAGGCCAGCGCCGCGGCGACGGCAGCCCTCTGCTCTCCGGAAACGTCATGATCCGCCATCTCCTGCCCCCGATGTCGGTGGGACGCGGCAAGGCGATATCTTGGCGCTGCAAGGTCCCTGCCGTCAATGGGACCCGCATGCTGGCGCGACACGACACCGGTCGGGAGCCTCTGAAGCGTCCGGCCCGGCACGGCGAAGGCAGACGCGAGAAAAACCGATGTCGTCCCATTCCGATCCTCGGCGCGACGCCTCGCGCTCAAGAGCACGGCGGCAAAGCGTGACCGATCTGCGCCCCTCCCCTTCTTACCCCATGCCGGCGGGACTTGCGGTTTGTGCGACTGGCATTCCGGCGAGAGGGACCTGTCCGGAATCAACGCATATTGCGTTGTGCCGTTGTTGTCCTTGCTTTTCACGCGTAACAAAAACAGGCGCAGAAGAACCATGCGGGCGCGCGGCAACAGCCCGCGCAGTCTCCGATCTCAGTTCTGCCTGCGACGCGCCATCATCTGCACAAGAAGCCAGCCAAGGCCCAGGCCGATGGCCGCGCCGCCCAGCTTGGCCAATGCATCGATCTCGCGGCTGTGGCGGTCCGGCCGAAATTCCTGCAGCCATTCAAGCCCGACAGCCCCAAGGAGGACGATCCCGGCGGCAAACCAGATGCGCCTGGGGTAAGCCAGCGCGAAAAGTGCGCCGGCAAGAAGAAAGGCGCCGGTGCGCTCGATGTTGACGGGCAGGCTGGTGCGCGGCCGAAGCCCGATCGGGCCGAGCGTAACGATGATAAGTGCGCCGAAAAGCGCCCAGGCAAGGAAACGAAAAAGGGTTCTGGGCTGTCATGCAATTGTCATAGTGATGCGGCGCCCTCATTCCCAGATGCTTTTTATGCATTCCCTGCCCCGCCATGCGCCCCGGGGCCGGACGCGCATGCAAGCAGCCCTGCCATCGCGCGCACGCCCGTCACCTCAGTTATCGTCGAAAAGAACGGGCGCGGTTGCAGACCGAGCCGGCGATCGGCTCGTTCCTTCCGGCGACGAGCACGCATCGCCGAAATGACGCCGATTCCGATTTTCTTTAGATTAAGCGGGCCGCCGCCATCGCGGTCATGCGGTCCCTCACTTCCTTTTTGGAAGGCGCACACCTACGTTCCCGTCATCGCCGCGAAGGACAGATCATGCCTGAAGCCAGGGAAATACTATGCATTGGAGCGACAACGGAGGACACAATCTACAAGGTGGATTCGCTTCCGATCACCACCGGCAAGATACTTTCCCATCACTGCATGCGCTTCGCATCGGGCATGGCAACCAGCGCTGCGATCGCCATCGTCAAGCTGGGCGGCAGGGCAGCGCTGTTCGGTTCGATCGGCGCGGATCCACTGGGGCAATCGGTCAAGCGTGATGTCGGCGCGCTCGGCGTCGATACCAGCTTCATGCGCGAAGTCCCGGAGGCCAGAACGGCGACCGCCGCCATTTTTGTGGCTCCGGGCGGGGATGTCGCGATCGTCGCTCATTATGATTCTGCCCTCACCAGTCCGCCGGGGGCGCTCCCCCCGATCTCGAAGGGCAGATTTGCCTGCGTCCTGGCCGACGTCCGCTGGCCTGCAGCGGCCGGGGCCGCGCTTGCCGCTGCCGCGCAGGCGGGCATTCCGGGCATCCTCGATCTCGATACGGGTCCCCGCGAGACGCTCGAAATGCTCCTGCCCCTCGCCAGTCACGTCGTCGCCTCTGCGGCCGCCGCCGCGTTGGTAAGCGGGGAGGCAGACCCTGCAGCGGCGCTGCTAGGCCTGTCCAGGTTCAACCCCGGCTTCGTCTGCGTCACCGACGGCGCCCGGGGATGCCATTGGCGAATGCATGCCACGGCGGCGCCATTGCATCTGCCGGCACCTCACGTGCAGGCGGCGAGCACGCTTGGCGCCGGCGACGCCTTTCATGGCGCCTTCGCATTACGTCTTGCCGAGGGCGCTAGTTTGGCCTGACTGCCTGAGCTTTCGCCAGCGCGGCGGGCGCGGCAAAGTGCCGGCGTTTCGGCGGCCCGGAAGTGTTTCCGTCCCGCAGCGACGTGCTGGACTTGCTGGGCGCGGATCAGGTTCTGAACGTCTAAGCGCAATCTCGGATCGCTTCGTAACCGTGAAGGATCAATCCAACGCCTGCAGAGGCCAACTTCGAAGGGCCCGATCCATGGGCCGGTTTCCTAAGGGCTTGGGCACCCAAAGCAGCAGGCGATTCGCTTCTCTGACGGCGCCTTTGCCAATGACCATGGCGATTGCGTTGAAAGCCGCCGTGCATCCCGTCTTGGTCAGGGCGCAGACCGGAGCGGGCCGCGATCTTTCAGGATGCGCCTTTGGCGATCCTAATGGGCCCGCAGCACCGCCTTGCAGGCGTTGGGCAGATCGGCCAGTTCCAGCGGTGGTGACGGCGGGGTGGTGCTCGGTCTGTAGGGGGCATCGGTGAACCAGTAATCGAGTTCGGCGCCGCAGCCATCACCGGCCGGGACCGGAGCTTGGTCGACACAGGATGGAGAAGATGCCGGGCAGGAAAGCCTGACGTGGAAATGATCGTCATGACCGTACCAGGGCCGAAGCCTCGCCAGAAAACTCCGGTCCCGCCAGTTGATCGCGCAGAGCGCTTTCTTGATGCCGGGGGCCACGAAAATACGCGCGACCCCGGGCAGTCTGGCGGCGCGATAGATAAGAAGGCGCTGCGCCTCGCCCAGGAGCTCGGAATCGACCTTTTGTGTACCCGGTTTCAGCACGGATCTGGCCGAAAGAGTTTCCCGCTCGCTTGCGCTGAGGAGATGGTTCGGCATGGGCTGGAGCCAGATGTCGACGTCAAGGCCGGTTTGATGAGAGGCATGCCCGCCAAGCATCGGGCCGCCCCGCGCCTGCCCCATGTCGCCGACCAGGAGGCCGGGAAAGCCGTCCTCTGCGACCGCCTGCGCCAGATCCTAGATATATCGGACAAGCTCGACGCTCCCCCAGCGCCGATCGCGCGACAGCCGCATGGCCTGCCAACCCGGCCCATTGGCCGGCAGTTGCACCGCACCGCCGATACAGCCCCTGGCATAACTGCCGATCACCCTTTCACCACCCGGGGCTGGCGCATGCGCGACACCGAAAAGTTCACTTGCCGGCCGGGCATGGGCCGCAACGGGCAGCATCAGCAGGGCGAGCATGCCTGCACAAAGAACACGAAAGACCATCATCACCCCGCTGCCGTTGCCAGGAACGCCCGCACCCGATGTCCGCATGGTCGAGGGCGGATGGCCCGGGACTGGCGTTATCAGAGCCTCAGGCCGCCATTGAGCGGCAGGGTCGGATAATTTTTCGATAATGGCGGCTTTGGAAACCCGGGCCCCACGACCCGAACGAAGGGGTTGGGAACGGGTGCGCCAAGGCGGATTTGCGCACGTCTGTCCGATCGCGCGGCCAGCGCCCTGCGGCCCTCAAGAAGAATTCGGTTTCCACTCGGCGGGCCCCGGTATCCGCAGATGCCACTCTGCCATCGGGGCGTCTCCTGCCCCCGGCTGCGACGCAAATCGGCTCCACACGGCGACATGGCCGATACTGTCCCATGCTGGTGTGAACAGCCTGATCGCCAGGACCGGCCGGCGGCGCGTTAGGGTTAACAATGCGTGGCACTGGCACTATCGTGGGCCCGCGGTCTTACTTCCGTCTTCGCATGAACTGCAGGTGAGCCAAATGTCAGAGCGTGACCATTCGACACCGCGGCGCCTCCTCGGCCGGGCGCATGAAGAAGACCGCGCGCAGCGCGCCAAGCAGCGGCTGGATCTTCTGCTCGGATATTTCGAGAGGTATCGCCGCCTGCGCGCCGACGACGTTCGTCAAGAGCCCGCATCCCGTCGCCGCCAGCAGGCCGCACGTGAACTGGACGATCGGGCGCGTGTACCCGAACATGGCTTGACCGATGAACCCGACGGCCGCGACTAGACGCAAATCGGCGCAGCATCCGATCGGGCCAGGCGTGATGATGAATGGATGCAAGAAGCATCCAGGCGAAAAGGCGAAGCAGGCACCCGGAGCCAGGACGACCCGGTCAGGACCCGGTGCAGAGGCGTCCGGCAACGCTTCCATCCAGGCTAGGCAAACGGGTTGATCACCTCCAGCCCGGTCATCTCGAAGTCGGTCGCGTTTCTTGTGGCAAGGGCGGCGCCCCGCGACAGCGCGATTGCGGCGATTTGCGCGTCAAATGGGGAGATCGGGCGTCCCGCAGCCCGCCGCATTGACGCAATCTGTGCATAGCATTCGGCAGCTACACTATCAAAAGGGAGAACTCGTCCGCCGAAGTCCTCGGCAAACATCGCTTCAATCGCTGCTTCCAGCGCAGCACGTCTCTCACCCGCGGGCAAAATGCGCACACCGTCAAGCATTTCCGCTTCGGTCACAGTCGTTGTGAACAAAGACGCTGGTTCGCGCTCGGAAAGCCAGGTGCTGACAGAGCGCGAGGGTGCCCTGCGCATCATCTCTGACAAGATGTTGGTATCGAGCACAATCACGGATCGAAGCGAACCGGATCGGGAATCGGCTCGCGCGGCGCCAGCTCGAGCTCCACGTCATCGAGTGCAGAAAACCGTGCCCTGATCGCAGCGGCCAGATTCGGCGGCTTGCCGGGTTCGCGTGACAACTCGGCTCTTAAGATCTCGCGCACTTCCGCTTCCACGGACCGGCCATGGGCCGCGGCGCGTAACCGCAAGCGCTTCTTGAGGCGTTCGTCCATGTTGCGGATCGTCATGCTCGCCATAACGCACCTCTTGATGTCATTGATTGCAATGTAGTCAGCGCTATCATTAGCGTCAATGACTGAGGCGCGACGGGGAAGGCACGGGGGTCCATTGAAGTTCGAGGTCCGCACCTGTGGATCTCACCCCAAGCCGAACTGGCGAGCGCCGAAAAGGCGCGGCCCCTGCAGGAAAAGCTCCTGCCGGCGCGGGCAACTCGCACAATTGTGCGGCCGCGGCCAACCCTGAGGCTTTCAAGTCCCGCACCATCTAGAGGAAAGCGAGTGGCAGAGTGCAGCGTGCCGGATGATCCGGCGCGTCCAAAAACCGTTACCTCCAGTTGCGCCGGCATCAGTTCCACACGCGGATCTTCACTCTCTCCAGAGATCTGAAGACCGAGGTTGCTGTTGCCCAGCCGCCAGCTCACATCAGCCGCAACACGTCGTGCCGATCTCCCAGTAGCGTTTGCGCGCCCCGACCCACAAAGAGTGGCCGCTGATCGTACAGCACCGACATTTCGGCATTGCCGGCATGACCGCCTGTTCCCTTCAAGTGATGCTTGAGTGCCACCACACCCATTCTTGTGACCGCGGCCGTCGCGCTGCTTCATGAGCCAGAATGGGTATCCTACCAGACCCTATTTCGGGCGTGGGAGCTTGGGATGGAAGCCGCCTCGCATGCGGCAACGGGCCCTCCTCAAGTGCGCAAATGAACCATACGCCTGGTGGCTGATCACCGGAGACTGGGGTGCGCCACAGTTTCAGACCATGTAAATGTATCGCCACAGAACGGCACGCCGCGATTGGGCCCCCTGCTGAGATCAGGAGCCGTGCTTGGCTGCCCCGAATACGGCGTCGGTCGAGGTGTTTATCCCCTCACCGATCAAGTCCGCGATGCGGACATGGAACAGGTCGGCCTCGTTCAGACCGTTATGAACGATGGCCTGCCGATCAAGACGACACAAGGTAACAGGTCGGGGGGCAGTGTTGTCATAGATGATGACTTCGTCGGCCAATCCTATCGCCACCGGGAGAATGAGCGAGCGAACGATCATAGCGTCTCAGGATTTCCTCTGTGGGTATGTCATGCCCTCCCGAGGCTACCCGAGTGCCTACCCGGGCAACATGTAGATCTCGAGACCTCAGTATCACGAACACCAGCCCAACCTTGAAACCCGCATGGCGTGCGCGAGCCATGAGATCGATGGATTGCCTGCTGCTGAGCGTGGTTTCGTAGTTGAAGCTCTGGTTATCTCTGATCAGCTCAGCAATGCGGATCAGCACCTCTCGGCCAGCTGCATATGAAGCAGCCTCGGGGTTGCTCGGATTGATCCGCCTGGCATAGTCATCGACGTTCACAACCTCACCGGCTGGAGCGAGATCCTGAATGATCGTCGACTTCCCCGCCCCGTTGGGTCCCGCGAGAACGGTGCAGCTGGGAACAAAAGCCTCCGTCACGGTTGGAAAGGTGGGCTCAACTCCTCAAGCACGACGGCTTCACCGCCCCTGATCTCCACGCGTTGCCTCGATCCATCCGGCAGTTCGCGAATGATCCCTTCGGCTATCGCTGCATCCATGTAGTAGACGGGGGCGCCGGCGCGTTTCGCACGCCGCATGGCCCGTTCCCCAGACGAATTGATAGCAATCTCGTACTTGGTGGCGTTCTCAAGCAGCATAACCCGGCACCCATCGCGTCGTTTCGTCCACTAAAATAGGGGGTCGGGAAGCAACATACCAGCCCCGCAAGTCCTGAAGTCGTTGCGCTCGCTCAACGATGCGATCCGACGTGGTGGCTGCCGACAGTACAGCGTCGTGTCCAGCGCCTCGCCCCACATCGAATCCAGGCGGTGGCAAGAATTGCAGGAGATTTGCATAACATCAAAGCACTCTGGTTCGCGCCTCTGGCAGCCCGGCAGGGCGGGCGATCTGCTTGAGGAGCCGGGAAATCGAATAGCCGGCCAGGTGCCGGCACACGTGCCGGCCGCCGCAGACCGGACGGAAAAGCGGTCTGGTTTCGAGCCCAGCCGCGTCGGCCCAAGTCCAGCACGATCTTTGCGGTGGCCGTCGACAGCGTCACCAGCCGCCCTTCCCCATTCTGGTCCGCCTTACCCCGCCGGACAAGAACCGCCAGATCCGCGACGATGAGCACGGCAATCTCCGAGCGCCGGCACAGCCCCTCGAAGCCGAGCGCCACCAAAACCTTGTCGCGTTTGCCGGACAGATTGTCGCCGCAGGCGCCGAGCATCTGCGCGCGCAAATCTCGATCGATCCCATGCGCCTGGTGCGGCCGGTTTGGCCGGCGCCGCTTGATCCGCCGCAACGCCAGTCGCACCAGTTCCGCATCGGCGGGATTGGGCAGAACGAGAAGACGATGAACGCGCACGATAGCGGCAGGCCGACGGCTGAGCGTTGCCGCGCTCAGCGTCTCGATCATCGTGTCGAGATAGTCGGCAACCGTCTCCGGCGCCGCGGGCAGGCAAGCGGCGCCTCTTGTTTCGCACCAAGCGGGCACAAGGCCCGCCCCCCTCTGCTCATTGGGCCTGGTCATGGGCCACCTCCCCGCCTGTGGCCTCGCACCGGAACCGGATTCGCCTGAGAAGCGCGACGCCGCTCGCCCTTCGCAACGTGCGGCGCAGGCGCGTCAGGACCCTATAAGGAAGCGGCCGGACCGTGACGGTCCACCCGATCGCCGCCGCGAAACCGAGATCGTGCTGCAGGTTCTGCGATCCGGGAACCGCGGCAGAGCCAAGCGGATTGCCGTCGAGGACGGCCGTGCTGGCCCAGATAATTTCGGCGCGACCGGTGCTGGCGGCGATGTCCCGCCGGAAGAAGTCCGGGTTCTTGACAATAGCGCAGTGGAACCCGCCCGCATGGTCGCGGTCGATGGTGATGATCTTCATCATGCGCCTCCCTTACACGCGGGAGTTGCGATGAAGAGCGGCCAGCGGGCCGTTATATGGCCGTCATGCGCGGGCTGGTGCGTGGGTTGCGTGGCAGGCACTCCCTGCTTTAGCTGTCGGCCAAACCAAGAGGAGGAAAGCGATACGTTATTTGATTGTCCTGATCGCCATTCTGGGCTTGGGCGGCTGCGTCATGCGAGGCAGCGAAGGCATGACCTCCAACACGATAGACCTCGATTCCGCTTCGCCTTCGGAGAGGCGCGCGGCCATCACCACAGTGAGGGTTCTTGAATCACAACCGCAGGGACGCGCATCACTGGGAGAAGTGTCGGCACGGCGTTGCCATCGGAATTTCACCGAAGAGGAGCCCTCACAATCCGCCATCGTCTCGGATCTGCAAATCGCTGCTTATGCCGAAGGCGGCAATGCCATCCACGTCACCGGGTTTGAAAAACTGAACGGCCTTGCTGCCGATTGCTGGTACGTGCTCGAGGGCCGCGCCGAAGTCTATAAGTGAGGCGACATTAGGATTAGCAAAGCGTCCTGGCCATATCGTGGGCCGGCGGTCTTACTTCCGTCTTCGCATAAACCCAGGGTGAAGCAAACGTCGGAGCGTGACCATCAAACACCGCGGCGCCTCCCCCCGGCCGGGCGCATGAAGAGGACCGTGCGCAGCCCACCAAGCAGCGGCTGGATCTTCCGGTCGGATGTTTCTTGAGGAATCGCCGCCAGCGCGCCGAAACGCACGCATCTATTCCTGCACAATGCCTTTGAGCGAGAGCACCAGCGTCATTGGCTGCTTCGGCGCGGCGACAAACCCGTGATGCTCATAAAAGGCCTTTGCCTCGTCGGAGAGAGCATGCACCAATAGCCCTCTGATGCCCATGATTTCGGCGGCCTGGGCGGTGCGCAGGACCGCGTCCCTGAGCAGCGCCGCGCCCAATCCTTTGCCCTGCCAATTGCGGTCGACGGCCAGCCGCCCCAGTACCGCCATCGGCACCGGGTCCGGCATGTTGCGCCGGATGGGTCCCGGCGCTTCAATCAGGGCGAGCGCCCCGGAGGCAAGACAATAATAGGCAATGACCGCATTATCATCAGTGCAGACGACATAGGTGCGCGAGGCGCCGCTGATGTGATTGGGCCGCGCCCGGCGGCGCAACCATCCATCCAGCCCCTCATGACCGCTGTCAAAGAGGCTCAGGTCATGCGCGGCGCCGAGCGGCACCGGCGCTGAGACCATCAATCCCGCCAGGGCGCAGGCGCCCGCATCAGCCGCTCGAAACCTTCGCCGCTCGGGGCTTGGTCCAGAACGGCGAGATAATGGTCGTAGCTCTCCGCATCGACGCCGACTAGCGTCTGATCAAGAAGAGCATCCTCGGCGGCACGCCGGGAGGCCTCGATCATGAAATCCGAGCGTGTCTTGCCATGGGCCTTGGCGGCCCGGTCGATCAGCGCCCGCACGTCCTCGCGCATGCGCAGATTGACAGCCCGGCTATGGGTATCGGGTCTGTGTTTGGTGGTCATGGTAGTGATCCTCTTTCACCCACCACTATAGCACATTTGCATACACAATGTGTATCTATTTCTGCGGCGGGTATGGGTGGCCCCTGCCTGCCCCTGTGGTGTTTGCAAGCCGACAAAGCTGCGATAGCCGGTCGGGCTGATGAAGCGCTTATTTTTGCTTACCGCCCGCGCCGAGAAAATGAGAGCCATGGGCGGTATGCCAGGGCCATTCGATGCCGATCAGCAGGCCGTCGATATCGATCTGGAAGCAGCCCTCTGCCCCCAGAGCGGCGCATCGTATCGGGCTGCGCCAGTGTCAGCCGCGCCAGCTTTGAAACCGGCGCGTCCGGCCCGGCGAGGATGCCGGGCTCACTATGGTTTGCTTCGTCGCGCAATTGCATGACGCTCTCTGCATCCGCTGCCAGCATGGCGGCATGGCGGCATGGCGGCGCTCAATCAGCGCCAGCAGGAAGGCCACTGCCGCTTCCATGGACGCGGGCAAATGTCCAAAATCGCACTCGAAGACGCGGCGCGCAACAAGCGATCAGACGAGCGACTTCTTCAGCACCCTGCGAGGTCCGCCAACGCCTCTTTGCGCACCTCTTCTCCTTTTCGAGGGCCGCAATCCACCTTACCAGCCGCGCTTCAGCGTGCCGGTCCTGCCGTCTTTGGTGCGCGTGGCGCTGTCGTCAAAGAGCGGAAGGCCTTCAACGACTTGGCCGCAACCCTCTTCAGTCGCCCCAATCCCGGCAAACGCCCCCGGCTCAACGGGCACGCCGACACCGGCACCAGAGGCTTTCGGCGCCCCGACTTCAAGGATCAGAACGAACCGGCGCCCCGCGACGGCTTTCAATCCATTACACGTTCGAGCGCCTGGGGGATGAGTTGCCGACACTTGCCATTCGGCACCACATCGGCTACAAAACCATGGAGTAACTGACGAAAAGCATGGAGTAACAGGCAAATGGGCAAAGCGAAGCCCGAAACGATGGAGCAATATCGCGCCATGGGCAGGCGCTATGCCGCGCAGGGACAGGCGCGTCATCCAGACTGCGATCCCCTCGAAGCGCTGTGCCGTCACGCCGAGGACAGGGTCGGCGTCCTAAAGCCCAGCACGGTGCGCCTCTACAAGCGCCGCTATGGCGCCGCCGCGCTTGTCATCGGGAGAACCGAGGGCGTTGACGAGGCGGTGATCATCGAAGCCTTGCGAAGGCTGACGGCCAAGCTGGACGCAATGGCGGGAACCCCGGCCGAGAAGCGCACCTCGTCCAAGAAGGTCAAGGACGCCAAGGACTGGGTGGTCAAGGAGGTGTTCGGGCACCTGAAAATCATGGCCGTGCGGCATCGGCGCATCCGCTCGGCGGCGGTCGGGCTTTATTGTCTGCTCGTGCCCAAGCTCGGCGTTCGGCCGGTCGAACTGACCGGGGCCTGGGTCGAAGGCGATACGCTCTTCGTGCCCAGCGCCAAGCAGCCAGAAGGCGGCCCGAGTGTGCGCCGGATCGACATCTCCGATTTCCATCCCACGCACAAGGAGGCGCTCCTTGCTCTCATCTTCATCGTTGCGCGGGATGTGGAAGCGGGCGGCTATGATGCTTGGCTGAGCCGGCTGGCGGAAACCCTCGCCCGTGCCTGCGTGACGGTGGGCAAGAAAACCGGTCAGGAGATTGACCGCCTGTCGCCCTCCTCCTTCCGCCACACCGCCATCAGCACCTGGCACGCCGCCGGCTACACGCCGGAAGAGATCGCCGAACTTGTCGGCCACCGCAGCCTCAGATCGCAGAGTGCCTACAAGCATTCCGGGAGCGCCTGGCCGATCTCCGGACCGCTGGCCAAGCCGGCAAACCCGCCCAAAGCGATCATCGATCTCGATGACATGCCAATACCCGTGAAGGCCGCGAGGGCCATCGCGAAACCCGACACCCCCGGCGAGCCGGAAGAGGCCCCTCACCTCCGGCACGCCCCTGAACTGATGCGCGGCCTGGTCGATCCCGATTAGAATGGACGACAGTCCCGGACCAGCTCCCGCACCGTCAGGAGAGATCCCTCCCAATTCCTGCGCCTGAATGGCTACGCGATCGCAAACCCCAAGGATTGGCCCGCCATGTCCTTTATGAAGCGGGCCAGCTAGCCGGCAGTTACACCGCATCTCCGCCGCCCCAAGCCGGCGGTTCGCCTTCATGGCCAGAGCGAAGATGATCGCGATGATGATCCAAATCCTGTCGAGCTCGACCACCCTGATCCGCGATGGGATGCCGACCGTGAAGATTACCCTGACGATTGTGAATGCTGAATCAGCAGGTTCAAAATGCCATGTGCCGTTAGACCGCATCCGTTAGCGATCTGACATCGATGTCCTTCTCATGGCGCCGCGCCTCGGCGAGCTCGAAGGCCGTCTGCATGCGTAAGAGCGTGTCAGCTTTGACCCCGAACGCTTTCTCGAAGCGGATTGCCATGTCCGGCGAAAGACTTGCACTGCCGTTCAACAAGGAACTGAGGGCCTGGCGCGATACGCCGAAATGGTGCGCAAGTGCGGTGACGCTAATGCCGGCGGGCGCAACGAACTCCGCCTTCAAAAACGAACCGACATGCACTGTCAGGGTCGGATGCATCCTAAGAGCCATGATAATCCTCCAGGTCGAGATCGATCAGTGCGCCATCTTCATTCATGCGAAAGGTCAAACGCCAGTTTCGGGTCACGGTCATCGCCCAGATACCCGCCCGGTTGCCTGTGGGTACGGCTTCCAGTCGCTGGCTTCAAACCCGTTGCGCATGTTCCTGCCGGCGGCCACGGTGCGCAAACTTCTCGACGAGCAGTAGACGCGGCCGACGCATGCCTATCCAGACTTGTCCGGACACGTTCGCGTTCCGTCGGAAGCGGCGCCGGCGCTGTCGCCTGGCCTTCGACGTCCTGTCTTGAAAGCCCGGCGACATGTGCGCCGAAACCCAGCCTCCAGCCGCATTTTTCGTCCCCCGCCCCTCCCCCGTCGATGTGCGCCAATGTGGTTTTGCGCGCCCTTTTCATCCCCATTTCGGCCATTCAGCCCTCGAACCGAAACCTGCCATTCCTGCAGCAATGATGTCCCGACCGGGAAATCGGGCCCGGAAGCCGTCAGTCTGCTCCCGTGACGACAAAAAGAACAACTGACATCGGGACAACTGATGGCGCGGTGGCTGCGACCGGCACACTTCCCGGCCCCGCGCCGTCCGCACACCAGAGCCCGCGAAGGAAGCGGTTCGGGCAGATCAGCGCGGTTCGCCTCCCAATGCCCTCTGCATGCGCTCCATCAGGGCGAGCCGGTCTTGGTCGTTGGCCGCTGCATGAAGGGCGTGTCCGAGCTTGATCGAAAAATCGGCATATTCATTGTGCCAGTCGCGCTCGATTTGGGCCAGATCGAGTTGCCGGATTGTCGGCGCGGCCGCCGCAGCAATGCCTTCGGCACGCAGGTCGAAGCTGTCATCGAGCAGCGGCAATATGACCTGATCGCCGGCAACGCCGCTCCCAAGAAGGGCCTGACGCAGCGCCCGGCGGGGCTCGTCGTCGCCATGGGTGAGGAAAATGGCACCGCTGATGGGAAGGCGGGCGCGGATCCAGGCCAAGAGCTCGCCATGGTCCGCATGCGCCGAATAATTGGCAATGGTGCGGACGGTCGCCCGAACCGGAAGCTCGCGGCCATGAATTCGAACTTCACGCGCGCCCGACTGGATGATCTGCCCGAGCGTGCCAGCCGCCTGGTAGCCGACGAACAGGATGGTGGCCTCGCTGCGGCTGATGTTGTTGCGAAGATGATGCTTGATGCGACCGGCGTCGCACATGCCGGAGGCCGAGATGATGATCGCGCCGCCATGGATGGAATTGATGGCCTTCGACTGCTCGACGTCTTCGACGATGCGGAAGCGCTTGTCCCGGAAGAGCTGATCGGCAGTCAGTTCCACGTCTTCGAACAGCTCCGCATATTGGCGGTAGACGTTGGTAATCCTGCTCGCCAACGGGGAATCCAGAAAGACAATGCTCGGATCGATGCTGCCTTCGGCGATCAGGACGCCGATGTCATGCAGGAGCTCCTGGCTGCGTTCGACGGCGAAGGCGGGGATGATGAGATTGCCCCCTCGCCCAAGTGCAGCAGTGATCTCGGCACCAAGCGCGACACGGCGCTCGGCGAGCGTGGCGGCCTCACGATCCCTGCCACCGTAAGTGGATTCGCAAAGGATATAGTCGAAGCCCGAAGGCGCCTCCGGCTGGTCGTGGAAGGACTTCTCGTCCGGACCGATATCGCCCGAGAACAGAAGTCTGACGGTTGAACCATCATCGTCCGCGACCTCTACCTCGATCGAGGCGGAGCCAAGGATATGGCCGGCATTCCAGAAACGCGCGCGCACGCCGGCGCCCGGTTCGAACCACTCGTCATAGGAATGCGTGCTGCGATGCTGGAGAGCACGTTCGGCATCCTTGAGCTCATAGAGCGGCTCCAGAGGCGGCAGACCGCGCCGGCCACGCTTGCGGTTGAAACGCTCGTTCTCGGACACCTGAATTCCGGCTGCGTCCTGCAGCAGGAATTCCATCAATCCGCCGGTTGGCTCGGTGAGGTGAAGAGCGTTGCGGAAGCCCTTGCGAAAGAGCCGGGGGATGAGGCCGATGTGATCGATATGGGCGTGGGTGACCAGAACAAAGTCGATGGCCCGCGCCTGGAAAGGGGCTTCCTTGTAGTTGAGCTCATCGACGCTCTTGTTCCCCTGGAACAGGCCGCAATCGACAAGGAATTGTCCTTTGGGATGCACGACGCGGTAGCAGGAGCCGGTAACCGTTCCGGCGGCGCCGTGAAAGTGCAAGCAAATGGTCATGTCGCCTCCGCCCTCGGTGATGGGTCCGCAGGCTAGGCAAGGTGGAAGTGCTTGACAACGCTTCTATCGGATGATCGGCGGCTGCACAGTCTGGTTCGGCCTTCGCCGCAGGAGCTGCTCGTACATGCTGTTCCTCGTGCTAGGACCGCTCCTTCACCGGCGCAATCGGCAGCGTAAAGCTGATGGAGGCACCTGCATGGGGTGACCTGTCCACCCAGATCCGCCCCCCGCATCCTTCGACGATGCGCCGACAGATGGAAAGGCCCAGCCCAAGTCCCTCCTGCTTGGCGGTGACGAAGGGCTGGAACAGCCGATCCGCCAGGTCGTCGGGGATACCCGGACCGGTATCGGTTACGGTAAAGGCCACCATCTCATCGGCCGTCGGGGCGGCGGCGAGGTCGACCTGTCGCAGACCCGAACCCCGCACCGCTTCCATGGCATTGCGCAATAGGTTGGTCAGCACCTGCAGGGTCTGCACCCGGTCAGCAAGCACGAACAGGTCCTGTTCCGGCGGTTGCACCTTCAGCTCGATTCCGGATCTTCCCCTGTCCATGCCCGCCAGCAAAGCGCCGTCGTGCAGCAGGCTCGTCACCGATTCCGGCTCGCTCCGGGAATCCCCGGCGCGGGCGTAGCCTCGCAGCTGGCCAACAAGTGCAGCCGCCATGTTGGCCTGGCTGGCCGCCTCTGCAAGTCCATGTTCGATGAGAGCGATGTTCTCGGCCGGGTTGGTCCGCAGCAACCTGCGGGCCCCTTGCAGATAGTTGTTGATGACACTTAGCGGCTGGTTCAGTTCATGCGCCATAACCGCCGCCATCTCTCCCATCTCGCCGAGGCGGGCCATGTGCAGAAGCTGCAGATTGCTCTCATGGAGGCGGGCGGTCGCCTCCGCCAGTTCTCGTTGCTGGCGCAGCAGGGCCGTGACATCGCGCACGATCTTGGAGGCGCCAATCACCCGGCCGCTCGCGTCATGCACCGGTGAAACCGTCAGCGAAACATCAAGGATGCGCCCATCCTTGTGGCGCCGCTGCGTTCTGAAGTGATCGACGCGTTCACCCTTCCCGATCCGGATGAGGATATCGACCATTTCGGCCTCGTGTCCTGGCGCCGCCAAGACGGCAACAGCCTGACCGATCATCTCGTCGGCTGAATATCCGAAGATCTCCTCCGCGCCCCTGTTCCAGCTGGTGACGATGCCATCAAGGGTCTTGCTGATGATGGCGTCATCGGACGATGACACGATCGCCGCCAGCAGCTCGAGATCGCGAAAAGTATCTTCGGCAGACATGGGACCGCTCAAGGGCAAAGCCAGTGTCAAAACATCAGAATAGTGCCGGACTCGGGTGGTCCGCAAGCGGGCACGTCCTGCAGAGCTCCCAGTATCCCTTTCGCTGCTTTTTGGCGGAGCAACACGAAATGCTCTCAACGAAGTTGGAGATTGTCATACATGCGTGGCCCGGGGAGATGGCCTCGACACCGAGCTGCAGTGCCTTCTGCGCAGACGACGACGGCCGACTTCGGCTCATGCCTTGCCGTTTTCCGCCGGCCTGTAGTGCCGAAGCACTTCCAACCCCAGTTGCCCCATGACGACTGGCAGAAGACTGGCGGCGACGACCAAGAGCCACCCCGGCAAACCGAGTGGGACCGTGCCCAGGGCAGCCGCGAGAGGGGGAACATATAGGGTCGCAATGATGAGAGAGATGCTGAGTGTGAGGGCAATCCAGACAAAGGCGTTGAGCGTGATTTCATTGCGAAAGATTCCAGAGCTTACCTCCCGCATATCGAACACATGCCAGAGTTGGGCCAGCCCCAGGCTTACGAAGGAAACCGTCACCGCAGCTTCGTCGGGAAGCCCGAGCACCTGGCGCGCGATCAGAAAGGCGCCCAGCACTGCCACCGTTATCAGCCCCGCATAAACAATGACGGCCATCCAGCGCGCCCGGTCGAGCACCGGCTCCTGCGGGCTGCGCGGAGGTTGGCGCATCACGTTGGCATGTCCCTCGCCCACCCCGAGCGCGAAGGCGGGAAAAACGTCGGTGATCAGGTTGAGGAACAAAATCTGCAGCGGCAGCAATGGCAGCGGCATTCCCGCAATTGTCGCAATACCTATGACCGCGATCTCACTGAGATTGCACGACATGAGATAGAGCACGAACTGGCGGATATTGCGGTAGATGATCCGCCCCTGCTCCATCGCCACAACGATCGAGGCAAAGGAATCGTCCCGCAGCACCATGTCGGCCGCCTCGCGGGCGACGTCGGTACCGCGTTTGCCCATGGCAATGCCGATATCGGCCTTCCTGAGCGCCGGCGCGTCATTGATGCCATCGCCTGTCATGGCCACCACTTCCCCCGCCTGCTGATAGAGGGAGACGAGGTCCAGCTTCGTCTTGGGACTTGCGCGCGAAAACACCGGGCAGGACAAGATGCGGTCGCGGATAACCTGGCTGGTGTTCTCCATCTCCTGCAGATCACCAGCATCGATTGCGTCGTCATCGATTGTGGCAAGACCGACCTCGGCCGATATGGCCTGCGCCGTGCCCTTATGGTCGCCGGTGATCATGATGACGCGCACGCCAGCCTCGTGGCAGGCGGCGATCGCCGTCTCGACGCCGGTGCGGGGCGGGTCTTGAAGTCCTATGAGCCCGAGTAGCGTCAGGTCACCGTAGGGCGCGTCTTGGAGCGAAGACGCAGGTTTGCCAGCCAGCGCCAACACTCTCAGGCCGGAACGGGTCATTTCGGAGGCCGAAGCAAGCCAGTCCGCGCGGCCGGCGCCATCGAGAGGGACCGGCCCATCGACCGTCAGCACCTTGGTGGTGGCATCGATGACGGCCTCAGGCGCCCCCTTCACCGCCACGTCCATCCCATCACGCCAACGGTTGAACGTGGCCATCATGCGCGTACGCTGCTCGAAAGGCACCCGCCGCACCTCCGGGGCCGCCTCAAGCAGATCCGTGCGCGAGAGCCCGGCCGCATCGCCGGCTGCCAGCAGAGCGACTTCCATCGGGTCTCCGATGCCTTTTTCGCCCCCGTCCCCGAGCGTCGCACCATTGCAGAGCACGGCAGCGCGAAGCGCCGCGCGCGTCAGCTCGCTTTTGGCACCGTTTGCCGCCGGATCGGCCGGACCTTCGGCGGTCAGCAGACGCACGACCGACATGCGGTTTTCCGTCAATGTACCCGTCTTGTCGGTGAAGATGACTGTGGTGGCGCCGAGCGTCTCCACGGCGGACAGCGATTTGATCAAAACGTTGCGCCGGGCCATGCGCCACATGCCCCGGGCGAGCGCCAGCGTGGCCACAATGGGCAGACCTTCCGGTATGGCGGCGACCGCCAGCGCCGTCGCCGTTTTCACCATCTGCACCGGATCGTGCCCAACCAACACGCCCATCACGCCGACAAGCGCGGTGACCGCCAGGGTTGCCCAGATGAGTTGACCGCCCAACCGGTCAAGCTTTTCTTCCAGTGGCGAGGCTTCGCCTTCAGCGCTTTCCGCAAGGCTGGCGATCTTGCCCAGTTCGGTCGACATGCCAGTTGCCGTCACCACACCCGTGCCCGCGCCGCGCGTGATGGCGGTTCCTCTGTGCGCCATACAATTGCGCTCGCCAATGGCACTGTGCGACGGGACCTCGGAGACACCCTTGGGCACGGGCGCGGACTCCCCCGTGAGCATGGATTCGTCGGCATGCAGGTCGTGTGCCGCGACCAGCCGCACATCGGCCGGCACCACATCTCCCGCTTCCAGCTGAACCAGATCGCCCGCGACAAGCTGCTCGGCGTCGAGCCGCCGCAGAACGCCATCCCGACGCACTGTCGCAAAGCTGTGGGACAAGGCGTGCAGCGATTCCATGGAACGCGCTGCCCGCAATTCGCTGACGAAGCCGAGCGTGGCGTTGATTGCCAGCACGGCTATGACGGCGGAACCTTCGACGAATTCCCCCAGAACGAAGGAAAAACTGGCAGCGAAAGCAAGCAGCAGGACAATCAGACTTTTGAATTGCGCGAACAGGACCGACCAGGAACTTCTCGGCGGACGGCTCTCAAGGCGGTTGGGGCCGTACCGTTGAAGACGCCTCTGGGTTTCCGTATCCGTCAGTCCGGAGTTGATGTCAGCGCCCAAATCCGCAACCACGTCATTGGCCGGAATGGCGTAGGGGGGCCTGCTGTCGGCGGAACGATAGGCATGGGGTTTTGGCGGTCGCAAGTCTTTGAGGCAAATTTTCGGTCATGTGCGCATGCTGCCGCACCTCGGCCCAGCGCTCTTGACGGCAATCAACTGCGCTGTACAAGCGCCCAACAGTCTGGTGGCATCGCCCATGGGAGTGGATCTCCGCATGCCGTGGAAGAGTATCATTGATCGCGGACGCGGCTATGGCCGCAGTGGCCAGGCGGTCAGCCTCATGCCATAGCGCGAGCAATCTATTAGGGTCGCAATTATGATGCCCGCCAGATACTTGCCATCGGACCTGATCCGGAACGAGATGACGCTGCCCGAGCGGAGAATGGAGTTTGAAGGATGCGAGGCCCGATCGATGCGCTGGCGCGAAAGCTGCGGACTATTGGCACGCTTTCTGAGGACGATGTTGGGTTGCTGCGTCTGTCCCTCTCAAGCTGACATCCATCGAACGCGGGCGCGATGCCGTGAGCGAAAGTGAGCCGGCCACTGCCTGCTGCCTGCTGCCTGCTGCCTGCTCGTTGAAGGCTATCTCTGCCGCTACAAGATGAGCGAAGACGGCGGACGCCAGATCCTCTCGTTTCACAATCCCGGCGACATTCCGGATCTTGAGAGCCTGCATCTCAGGCGGAATGACCATAGCCTTCTCGCTCTGACGCCGTGCACCGTGACGTACATGGCGCACCAGCCTTTTTGGGAGACGATCCGGCAAAGCCACACGCTGACCGCGCTGTTATGGCGCGAAACCCTCATCGAAAGGGCCAAGGTCCGGCAATGGATGCTCGAGCTGGGGCGGTATCCGTCCGAGCAGCGCCTGGCGCACCTCTTTTGCGAAATTTACGCTCAGGCTTACTCGGTGGGGCTGGCGGAAGGCGACAGGTGCCGCTTCCCGGTCACGCAGCGGGAGCTGGCGGATGCCCTTGGACTTTCGGAAGTGCACCTCAACAGGACGCTCATGATCTTACGTTCTTCGGGCGATGTTGACCTTCAAGATGGCTGGCTGACGACCAACAATTGGCCGGGCCTCGTTGATGCCGCCGAGTTCAATCCTGCCTATCTGCATCGCCATCTCGAAACTCTTCCACCGCTGTGAGATCGAGTTCCGCCCGGAAAAGCACTTCTGCATCCCGCGCCCGGACTGCCAGAACCACGTGCATCTGTTCCTCGCCCTTCAAGGCGCGGTCCAGAACAAGTTCCGCCAGGGCTCTCAAACCGTCGTGTCGGGCCTGCTGCAGGTCTGGAAAATCGAGACCCTCCATATCCCGCGAAACCTGGTCGCCGCACTCGAAATCGAAAAAGTAGCGCGGCAATGCTAGGCTCCAGAAGAAGAGGTTCAGGCGCAAACATGCTGCTGCCGGATCGTCTGGTCATGTACGCTTGTTTCCAAGGTCGAGTTCCCGAGGTCAGGATCAAATTTGCCTTCTCCTCTCCGACACGGCAAACAAGGACGCCATCCGCCGGTTCTTCACCGACGTCATTGCGAAGGCGTAGTGCAGGCATCACTATCCGGCGCGCACCTCTGCGCCGGGAACGAAAGCGGTTCTTTCCCAGACCACCACCAGCAGCAAGAGCGAGACGGTTGTAGCCGCAATTGCGGCAAGACGCGCCGTCTGTTGGCTGGCGGAAGGCCGAAAGCCCAGCACGAGCGCACCAATGAGTGGGACCAGTACAGCGAGTGTCAGCACATCAGCCTTCGAAGGGCCGCTCGGAATGTTGTCGCCGCAATTTGCTTCTCGCAGGAGCGAACCGGCGTGACCACATCGGCAATGCGTCTTCGTCTACCGGAGGTGCCGGCTGGAAGCGCAGCACACCGCCGCGCTCCGTTCATCAGCTTTTGGGCTTCACTGCCCCTGGCTATCCGGTCACCCTCGGTTGCGCTCGGGCGGGGTCGTGCACGCCCGGATCGCCTTCGACATTGAGACTCACAGCGCCTCCAACAGGCGTTGCAGCAGCGGGCGCAGCCGGCGCAGTTCAGTGCGGTGGGCAATCGAAAGCGAAGCAAGAATTCCGCGCGCACGGCCGGTCAGCTCTATCCGCACCTGGCGGCCATCACCCTCGGTCTGATGGCGGCTAACCAGGCCTTGATCGACAAGTCGCTGAACCATTTCCGAGGTGCTGTGCGGCCTCAGCAGCAGCCGCTCGGCGAGAGCGCCCACAAGAAGCTCTGCGTTGCCTGCCGCTCTTATGGCAAGCAATGCCTGATGTTGTTGTGGCGTCAGACCCGCTGATCGGGCCGCTTGTTCGGAAAATTGCAGGAAACGGCGCAACTCGAAGCGAAAGCCAGCCAGTGCCGCATAATCCTCTTCGTCGAGCTCGTCATCCACAGGTCTGTCCTTGATAATATATCGTAATGCGATATAGCCGGGCCGAACCGAGAGTCCAAGCGAGAAAACGATGACTGGCAACGATGGCGCTTCTCCGCCCAGGATCGCCGCGCACCGGCCGCGCCTGGCCGATCACAGCGCCGATTGGCGCATGTTGGTGCTGGCCGCGATGGCGCTGGTGACGGGCACCGGTGGTGCCGTCGCGGCCTGGGCACTGCTGCACCTCATAGCGCTCGTCATCAACCTGTTCTGGTTTCAGCGGGTGTCGGCTGAACCCGCTCAAATCGTCGATGCAGCAACCGGGCCGATCGTCCTGCTCGCACCCGTCATTGGCAGCCTGATCGTGGGGCTGATGGCACGCTATGGATCGGACAAGATCAGGGGGCACGGAATTCCGGAGGCGATCGAGGCAATACTTTACGGCGAGAGCAAGCTCTCTCCACGCGTCGCGATCTTGAAGCCTCTGTCCTCGGCGATCTCGATCGGATCGGGCGGACCGTTCGGTGCCGAAGGACCAATCATCATGACCGGCGGCGCTATCGGATCTCTGTTCGCGCAGCGTTTCCGGCTGACCGCTGCCGAACGTAAGACGTTGTTGGTAGCAGGCGCCGTGGCGGGCATGACCGCTATCTTCGGCACGCCACTCGCAGCCATACTGCTCGCGATCGAGGTAATGCTGTTCGAGTGGAAGCCCCGGAGCTTCGTGCCCGTCATCGTCAGCGCTCTCGTGGCCTTCGCCTGGCGGCCGCTACTGGTCGGATCGGGTGCGCTCTTCGCCTTCAACGGCGCGCTCCCGGGCGGGGCGATCCCGCTACTCGTCGCGGGCGGGCTTGGCTGCGTCGCGGGTGGTGTCGCCAGCCTGTTGTCGACTGCGCTCTACCGGGTCGAAGACGGATTTCATCGCCTGCCGATCCACTGGATGTGGTGGCCGGCACTGGGTGCCGTCATCGTCGGGATTGGCGGTCTGATCGAGCCGCGCGTCCTCGGTGCGGGCTATGCCAGCATCCAGGACATGCTCGACGGTCACATGCTGGTGGCGGCGATGGTTCTGCTGCTTGCAATCAAGAGCATCGTCTGGCTGGTGGCGCTGGGATCCGGCACCTCCGGAGGTGTGCTCGCGCCGCTGCTTATTCTCGGCGGCGCCCTGGGCGGGATAGCCGGCCACTGGCTGCCGGGGGGCAGCGGCCCCTGGGCGATGGTGGGCATGGCGGGGGTGATGAGTGCTGCCATGCGCGCGCCACTGACTTCGGCCGTGTTCGCAGTAGAACTTACAGGGCATTTCTCGGCGCTTCCGATGACCATCGCCGCCTCTGGCGCGGCGTTCGCGGTCGCCGTGCTCGTGCTCAAGCGTTCAATCCTGACCGAGAAGGTGTCAAGGCGCGGCCGCCATATCAGCCAGGAGTTCGCGATCGACCCCCTCGCGCTTGGCATGGCCGGAGAGTTGATGACACGCGATGTCGAGACCTTGCCCCAGACAATGCCGATCGCGGAGGCGATGCATTTCTTCGAGGGCCAGGCTCACCATCGCAGCTATCCCGTCGTCGATGAGAGCCAGCGTCCAGTTGGTCTCGTATCGCGCAGCGATGCATTGCGTTGGCAACAGGATGAGAGTTCCGAGCTTGTGACCATCGGAGATCAGCTTTCGGACAGATCGCTGCCGGTGGTTACGCCGGACACGCCGGCGGACATCGTAGCAAACCTGATGATCACCGAAGCGGTCGGCCGCATATGCGTCGTGGCGGCAGATAGCGGTCGGCTCGTAGGAATAATTGCGCGGCGCGATCTGCTCCGGTCGCGCGCCGCGGTATTGCAAAGCGAGGTGGAGCGGGGACGTTAGGCTGCAGAGGGATGACGCGACTGCCCCGGGAGGCATTATGAACGCCCAACAGGCCGAGGCCGCTCTGGCCGAAGAGTTGCACAAGCTCGCCCCCGACATCAGTGTCAGCAAAGTCGCCCAGGACGCCGATCTGCGCGAAGAGTTCGACATCGACTCCATGGACTTTCTGAGCCTGGTGTCCGCACCCAACAAGCGGTTCAACATCCCTGTTCGGGAAAGCGACTATCCGCGCCTTTCCAGCCTTTCAAGCGCAGCCGCCTATCTCGCTGAAGCGGCGTCGTAGCCAGCTTGTTGCAATGACAGGCTCTGGACGTGCGTTTTCAGTGCCAACGCACCGCCGGTGCGGTGGTCCTTGAGATTTAGTCGGGGTGGCCAACGACGAAGCCTCCGGGCCGAGCTTGCCGTACCGGTCGCACCATCAACGTGCGCGCCCCGGACTGAGGTCAAACATCGTCGACCGCCGAAACGCCGACAGCGTTGGGCATGCGGTGAAAGCTAGCGCAAGATTCTCTCTGGGGGACGGCGTCGAGCACATGCTGGAGGGGAGGCGACACCAGCGGAAATGGCCCCAGCTCCTTTGAGAGGCTTGCTCAGAAGTCAACAAATGTGGCCATGACATTCATCGCACGTCTTCAACGCGAAGAAATCGGCACCAAAGCCCCTGTTCTCTTGATTGGCGTCAAGCTTCCTCCTTTTGCTTCCGGCAAGTTTTGCGTTCGCGGATGGTTTTGGTGTGCCGCTGGAAATGAAGAGCAATATGGAAAATCAACGTTGGCGGGATTGGGTCACCGCCCTGGTCGGCGTCTGGATCTTTCTAGCGCCGTTCATCATGCCCGTCTTGGGCGCAGGCAACGCCGGAGGCACGATCGCCGTCGATCATTATACCGTAGGCGTCGCACTGGTTGTCGTCGCCCTTGCCGCAATGATTGCCTACAGGGTCTGGGAAGAGTGGAATGGCCTGGTGCTGGGCCTGTGGCTGGGCGTCTCGCCCTGGCTGCTGGGCTTTAGCGCCAATACGCCTTACATAATCAACGCTCTGATCGCAGGCGCCATCGTGGTGGTGCTGACGGGTTGGGAGGCGCTGACCGAGCCGGAACGCGCCTGACTGCTCGTTTGGGTTCTCTGAGCGGCCGGACTCGCGCGGATGCAGATGCATGCTTCTGACACGCCCCCACGTTCGAGTGACGCATTGAGCTCCGCTCCGGACGCACCATTTTGGAGCATTCCGGCAGAGGTTTTGCTGACGCGGCTGCAGACAGCAGCCTCGGGACTATCAAGCGCCGAGGCTAAAAAAAAGCTCGGGACATTCGGTCCTAATCGCGTCAGCGGAGGCAGCCGGGAGACGCCGCTCCGGCTCTTTTTACGGCAGTTTACCAGTCCGCTGGTGCTCATTCTGGTCGCCGGCGCCCTCGTCGCGCTCGGCTTGCGCAAATGGCTCGACGCCTCAATCATCCTGATCATCGTCATCGCCAGCGGCTTGCTGGGGTTTTACCAGGAGTACCGCGCCTCGCGGGCAATGGCTGCGCTACGGGCGCGTCTGGCGGCAACGGCACGTGCGATGAGAGACGGAACGACGGTAACGGTGCCCACCGATAGCCTTGTTCCCGGAGACGTTATCGAGCTGAATGCCGGTGACCTCGTGCCCGCCGATGCGGTTCTACTGCAGGCGAAGGACTTTTTGGTCACCGAGGCCAGTCTTACCGGAGAATCCTTTCCAGTCGAGAAACATCCCGGTGCGGTGCCGGCCGATTCCGCGCCGGCGGAGCGCACCAATGCCGTCTTCGCCGGTTGTTCCGTGCGCAGCGGCACCGCGAAGGTTCTGATCGTCAAAACAGGACGAGAGACCGCCTTTGGCACCATCGCGGCAACCTTGCGCCAGGCCGAGCCGGAAACCGAGTTCGCGCGGGGCGTCCGCCATTTCGGCACGCTGCTCCTGCGCGTCATGACCGTGATCGTCGTGTTCGTTTTGCTCATCAACGAACTGCTCGGGCGTCCGGCGATCGACTCGCTGCTGTTCGCGGTCGCCCTGGCGGTGGGGCTTTCGCCCGAACTGCTTCCGGCTTTCATAACGGTCAGCCTCTCCAACGGGGCGCACAGACTGGCGCAGCACGGGGTCATCGTGCGACGTCTGGCGGCCATCGAAAGCCTTGGCAGCTTCGATGTCCTTTGCACCGACAAGACGGGCACGCTGACCCGGGCCGATATCGAGCTCGAGGGCGCATGCGATGCGGATGGAGACTCCTCGCCGGAGGTGCTGAGGCTGGCCTTTCTCAACGCCTGCCTCCAGACCGGCATCGACAATCCGCTGGATGCAGCACTTTTGGCCGCCGGACAGGAAGCGGGTCTTCCCATTCCGGATGAGCCTAAGATCGATGAGATTCCCTACGACTTCGCACGGCGCAGTCTATCCGTCGTCGTCGCGCGGACGGACGGTGACGGCGCCCAGATGATCACCAAGGGCGCCTTCGACAATGTGCTGACCATGTGCGGACAGGTACGCCATTCGCTCTGAAGTCGTGGACGGCATGGACGTGGTGGCGGTCGAGGCAGCGGCGCGCCGGGCAATCGAGATCATGCGCGCAACCGGCGAACCCTATTTTCTAGAGTGCCGCACCTACCGGTTCCGCGCCCATTCGATGTTCGATGCTCAGCTTTACCGCAGCAAGGAGGAGGTCGAGACCTGGCGCGGCAAGGGGCCCATCCTGCGTTTTCGGACCTGGCTCGAACAGGCGGGCCTCATCCATCCCGACGAAATCGCGGCGCTGGAATCCGAAATAGATCAGGAGATCAAGGCCGCAGCGGTATTTGCCGAGGCGGGCACACGGGAGCCGCTTCAGCAGCTAACGCAGCACGTTTACGCAGAAGAGCGCCCGGCACCGCCCTTCTCGGCCGAACCGTCGGCCGAGAAGGTTGAGATGACTTACAGGGAGGCAGTGAAACAGGGCATCATCGACGCTCTCAAGCGTGACGAGCGGGTGTTTCTGATGGGCGCGGATGTCGGCCTTTATGGCGGGTGTTATGCCGTCAGCAAGGGATTGTTTGAGAAATTCGGGCCGGAACGCATTCGCGATACGCCGCTGTCGGAATCGGGCTTCACCGGGGCGGGCATCGGAGCGGCAGCCGCCGGCACGCGCCCCATCGTCGAGGTGATGACGGTGAACTTTTCAATGCTGGCACTAGACCAGATCGTCAACACCGCGGCAACCCTGAGGCATATGTCGAATGGTCAGTTCGGCGTGCCTATCGTCATTCGGATGGCGACAGGCGCGGGGCGCCAGCTTGCCGCCCAGCATTCGCACAGTCTGGAAGGCTGGTATGCGCACATCCCCGGCATCAGGGTTCTGGCACCCGCAACACTGGAGGACGCCCGCGGCATGCTGTGGACAGCGCTCGAAGATCCTGATCCCGTCGTCATCTTCGAACATGTAATGCTCTACAACCGCACCGGCCAGATTGCCGCAAATGCGGGGCCGGTCGAAATCGATCACGCGGCGGTGCGGCGCGAGGGCACGGATGTCACCCTGATTACCTATGGCGGCTCCCTATTCAAGACGCTGGACGCAGCCGAGGAATTGGCCAAGATCGGCATCGACGCCGAAGTGATCGATCTGAGGACGCTGCGTCCGCTCGACACCGACACGGTCCTCAAATCCGTGGGCAAGACCCATCGCGCGCTTGTTGTCGACGAAGGGTGGCGAACCGGCAGCATCTCTGCCGAGATCGGCATGCTTGTGGCCGAGAAGGGATTTTTCGAGCTTGATGCCCCTCTCGCCCGCGTGTGCAGCGAAGAGGTACCCATTCCATATCCCAAGCACCTTGAGGACTTCGCCCTGCCACAGACCGACAAGATCGTCGCAGCCGTCAAATCCATGTTGGGCAAGGGTTAAGTCATGGCCGAATTCCGCATGCCATCCCTTGGGGCCGACATGGAGGCCGGCAGGCTGGTGGAATGGCTGGTGAATCCCGGGGAAAAAGTGAAACACGGCGACATCATAGCTGTGGTGGAAACTCAGAAGGGCGCCATCGAGATCGAAGTCTTCGACGACGGAACTTTTGAGCGCCCGCTGGTCGAGATCGGAGCCAAAGTTCCGGTCGGCACGCCGCTGGCGGTCATCGCCAAGGAAGGTGAGACCGCAGCCATGACCGCGGAACCGGCCTCCAAGACTGCCCCCTCCCCAGCCGCGCCACCAGAGGCGGCTCCTCCTCCCACCGCGGCCAAGCCTGTCGACAAAGAGCAAGCCCCGCTTCAACCCACGCCCGCAGGGCGCATCAAGATCACACCAGCGGCGCGGCAGTTGGCCAAGGAGGCAGGCATCAAATTGTCGGACCTGGCGCCAAGCGGGCCATCCGGGGAGATCGTGCGTGCCGACGTCCTCTCGCAGACCGGCGCCGAAGCTCCAGAGCCGCCGGCTGAACCTCAAGCTGCGCCGTCGACCCCGGCGCCAGCGGTTCAAACCGGCATGCGTGACGCGATTGCCGCCGCCATGGCGCGCTCCAAACGGGAGATCCCCCATTATTATCTCTCCCACGTTGCCGATATCGGTGCCGCCAAGGCTTTTGTCAGTGGCCGCAACGCGACACGCGCGCCGTCCGAGCGGCTGCTGATCGGCGCGCTTTTCATCAAGGCCGTGTCGCTGGCTGCTCGGAACTACGAGGAATTCAACGGCCATTTCGTCGAGGGCAGCTTTCAGCCGAGCGAGGCCGTGCATGCCGGCGTCGCGATCAACATTCGCGGCACAGGTCTGGTGGCGCCGGCCATCCATAACAGCGACAGTCTGGCAATCGACCCGTTGATGGAGGCGATGCGCGACCTCATCCAGCGCGTCCGCGCAGGCCGTTTTCGCGGCTCGGAACTCTCAGATCCGACGATCACCATCTCGAGCCTGGGGGAACGCGGCGTCGACGCGCTTTATGGCGTGATCTATCCGCCCCAAGTGGCCATTGTCGGTTTCGGCACGCCGTCGGACCGCCCCTGGGCCGCGAACGGCATGCTCGGTGTGCGTCCGACGGTCACCCTCACCCTTGCCGGAGATCATCGGGTCAGCGACGGGCACCGCGGGGCGCTTTTTCTCAGCACCATTGCAGAACTGCTCACCACTCCGGAGGCATTATGAACGCTCAACAGGCCGAAGCCACTTTGGCTGAAGAGCTGCACAAGCTCGCACCTGACATCAGTGTTGGCGAAGTCGACAGGGATGCCGATCTGCGCGAAGAGTTCGACATCAATTCCATGGACTTTCTCAATTTGGTGTCCGCACTCAACAAGCGGTTCAATATTCCTATTCCTGAAAGCGACTATCCGCGCCTTTCCAGCTTCTCGAGCGCAGTCTCCTACCTCGCCGAAAAGGCAGCGTTATCGACCTGATCCCAGTCCGAAACCGCCCAAACGGGCAAAAACGAGGAAGCGTGTCGAGAGCTCTGAGGCTCAGTTGCCGATCGGCATTCTGAAGCCAACGGTCACGGCGTGAGTTCGCAAGCCGGAAGTTGAAGGGCTCCGTCGGTTGCCCCGCCGGTGGGGGGTTCACTGCCGCGGAACCGCCGCTGGCCGCACCATAGTCCGTGTACCGGTAGGTGAGATCAAGCTTACCTTCTCCGCCTGTCAGGCCCTGCAGGTCGATGGACACACCGGCGCCAAGCGTCCACGCGAAGTTCGTCTGATTGGCGCCCTCCCAGGTGCGGGTCGGCTGCGGAGACGCCGGATTGTTGCGGGTCCACTGCCCTGTTGACACCGACGCCAAGCCAACGCCGCCGGTCAGGAAGGGCTGGAAGCCGGAGTCCGCTCCTGCCAAGAGCATCGGCTCGACAAAGACGTTAGCGAGCACAGCGAGCACCGTGACGGGCGCATGAATGTCATTGGCGTGACCGACAGTGGTCCCGTCGTTCGCAGATTGGAACGTGCCATCAACCTGCATGCCGATAAGGCCGTTGGCAGACACATCGGCCCGCAGCCCGTTCGCCCAGTCATAGCCGAACCCGGCACTGCCGGTGACGCCGAACGCATCGTTGAGAGAAAAGGTGATGCGCGGGTCGGCAGGGGGGCCGCCGGGTCCCCACCAATAGCCAGAATCCGTTGCCAGCACCGAACCGCCAAGCTCGCCGCGAAAATACGCTCCCTGGTTCAATGACTGCGCATTTGCGGCGCTGGCGATACCTCCTGCCATGGCAAGAATAACCGGGACGAGAAGAGAGCTGATCTTCATAAGTCACGAATCCGCAATTCGACCAATAACTGAACCTATACGCCTCCCATCTTTTTCGACAGTCACCTTAGCCTCAAATTCCGAAGCATCTCCCGAATGTTGCGTAAAATCTACAACAGCATGGTCTGGTTTGACCTCAGTCAATGAGCGAAAGGCGGCTTTCGTGAAATTGGCAGCCAGGGACAGCCCTCGCGCATCATGAATCGAGACTGCTACGCTTGATCAGCAAGTGCAGCGCGATGCTGGGGGTCACATTCTGGACCCGAGGAGAACATTGTGAAAAAGACGACCAGACTACTTATAAGCGGCCTTTCTGCGCTGGCGATTATTGCCTCAGCCGCACCTGTTGTAACCATTCCTGCCCTGGCACAGAACGGCCAGGGGCAAGGAAAGGGCGGAGCCAACGCCGAGGCCGGACAGGGCAATCAAGGCCAGGGCAACCAAGGCCAAGGCGCGCAAGGAAGCCGGGGACAGGGTGGCCCTAACACCAGCGCCGGGGGTGAGGAAGACTCCGACCGCCGCGGCCCACAATACGGCCAGCCGGCCGCCGACGAGCAGCGCGGTGGCAAGCCCGCCTGGGGAGGTGAAGATTACCCTGAAGTGGAACTTGGGCGGCTTAGTGTTATCAAAAGTCCAGACAAGGTTCTCGACCAGGCATTCAACGAGGTGGTTTCGAACTTCGATGCGGCTGCGTCGGCAGATTATTACGAGATGAGCGCGTCGGCTTTCGCCAACGAAGCCGCAACCAATTGGGACTCTATGACCATTGTGGATTTCCCGCTGCAAAACCTGGCGCTTCTGCGCGAACTCTGGACGACGGGGAACACCAGTCTGCCGGGAGTTGACCTTTCTTCCACCGATATCACGGAGCTTTCCGCCATCCTGATTGGGGTCGCCTCCGACAAGGAACTGCCGGTTACGGAGGATACCGTGCGTGCGCTTGCCATCATCATCGGCGTCAACCTGCCGGATTCCGGCATCGCGGCCATTGCACAAAGGGCCGAGGACGTAAGGGAAAGCGTCGCCGTCGGCCACGGCTAGTCTGCGGCGCATAAGCTCAGGGCCGGGCGGAAATGAGCCCGGCCCCATCTATTGATGCAATCAAAGGTTGCAGAGTTTTTCTTTTGTGGGATGTGTCCCAAGGAGCAAGGCATGATGTCCTGCAGAAAATTGAAACCGCTGTTAAATAGTGCGGTAGCCCTGTTAGTCGCCGCTGGGGTGGCGGGAGCTTTCGTCGAGACTGCCGGCGCCCAGAGTTGGCAGGGCCCACAGGGCGGCGCCGGGCACGGCGATGGCACGGGAGCCGGTGCCGAGGCCGGCGGTGGCCGGGGCGGCCGCGAACATCATGACACCACGCAGGAGGGCGGTGCTGAGCATGAGGGCAGCGGTCATGAAGCAGGCAGCACTCATCAACCTGCTGGTGGCGCTCGCTCCGGACATGATAGCGCCGCAAGCAGCGACGGCGGGCGCCCCGTATGGGCGGGTGAAGGCATTCCCGAGGTCGAACTTGGCCGCATCAATGTCGTGCGCAGCCCGGGCACGCTCGATCGCGCGCTCACTGAGGCCCGGGACCGCTTTGTTCCCTCGACCATGACCAGGCTCTATCAGGCTCACGCCGTCGATTTCGCAAATGCTGCCCGCGCAAACTGGGATTCGATTTCGATAATAGACTCGCCAGTGCAAAACCTGGCGCTTCTGCGCGAGTTGTGGAGGACCCAGTCCACCAGCCTCCCTGGAGTTGACTTGGCTGCTACCGATATCATCGAACTCTCCGGCATCTTCCTCGGTGTCGCGTCTGACAAGGAAATACCGGTCACAACCGACACGGTGCGCGCCGTCTCCACCATCTTCGGAGTCTCCATGTCGGATGCAATGATGACGGCGATTGCCAGCCGGGCCGAAGCTGTGCGGCAAGGGGTGCTCGCCGGGCACGGCTAGGCGTTATCAGCGCCGCTTAAGCAAAGGCCGGGCAGATCTGCCCGGCCTTTTTGTTGTGCAGGTCGTCCCTGCCCGCTCCGGTTACTCCGAGACCTTCCAGGACGATATGGCATCGTCGAATTCGGACTTAAGCGTGGCCGCACTCGTATTAAGCTCAAGGCAGGATCCCTTGTAGCCCGGATCGGTGCAGACCACGATCTCGACCTGCCCCGCAAGTTCAATGGATGAAATCCGGTCGTTCCACACCGCGCCCAAGCCGCTCGAATAGCCTTGGGGGCCGGTACAGAAGGCTTCGCCGGCGAAGTTCGCATCTGCAAAAAAGCAGACATAGCCATCGAGCTTTTGCGCCTCGGCGCGTGTCATCATGGGCGAGCTGCCAGCATTGCCGTTGCCGTCGTCATTACCATCGCCATCGTCATCGCCGTCATTGCCGCCCTGGTTACGGTTCTGGTTCTGATTTTGGTTCTCGTTCTGATTTTGCACTCTGCCCCTGATTTCTGTTCTGGTTCTGCTGAGCAAGTAGAATAGTCGTCTCCTTCGTGGAGACTTCTGCTGCGCCGATGGGCTGGGACACGAGGGCCATGGCCATCAGGCTACAAGCCGCTAGAAGTTTATGCATCGTCATGATCCGTCAGTTCCAATTGCGGTTGCGAAATTCCCAAGGGGTGACCTTGCCGTCGCCATCGGCATCGGCCGCCTGCAGATGCGTTTTCGCCGCTGCGAGGAATTCCTGTTTCGTGACTGATCCGTCACCATCGCTGTCGAGCGATGAGAAGCGGTCGGACTTTGCCTGCTGCATTTCGGCCTGCCGCTCAGGATTGAAGCCCAGCTGGGGGCCCATGCGCACGGACATGTATTCGTCCATGGTCAATGTGCCGTTGTCATCTGCATCCATGGCGGAAAAGACCTCATCGGCGGCCGAAGCGGCCTCTTCAGCGCCAACGACACCATCGCCATCGACGTCGTTCAGCATGTACCGGCCGCGACCGGGCATCATCCCCGCTGGCCCGTATCCCCGACCATAGCCGGGCATCATGGCGCCATAGTTTGGCCCGTAGCCGGAGTTGGGCATCATGCCATATCCGGGCCCATAGCCATAAAATTGCGCTTGCGCGGGCCCATATCCTGCAAACATAGCCGTCGTCATAACGGCAAGAACGCGGAGCGTTCGCGGAAACCTCATTGCTACCTCCTGTGAAAATATTCTCGAAATTCCTAAGGCGAACGGAGTTGGTCTACGTTGACCGGGGTCAAATCCTGCGGCGCAGGGCAGACTTCGGTCGTTGCCGTTCCGGCGCTCAGTGTGTTCGGCAGAAATTGCTAGAGCCCGCGGCCGCGCGTGGATCAAAGCGGCATTTCACAACGCTCGAAGCTTTCTTACTTTCGCCCAATGGCCCGTGACGCGGGGTTTTGCGCACTACCTGGCCAAGAAGCAGCCAAGGCAGCGAGCCAAGCTCTTATCGTTGTCCGCCGAAAGCCGCGCCTCTGCTGAGATAAGGTGATGGACCTGAACGAGATCCAGAAACAGCGGATCGCCTTGAGAATGATCCGGGACGCCGTCGAAGATCTGTTCGGTCCTGTAGCGGATCTGGAAAGCGAGGAAGCCGTCCTGCGACGGGGTCCGGAGCCGACAGACGAAGCGGAGGCAATAGTCGAGGCGCTTCTGCGTGTGCGACTGGCGCTCGAGCGCTGCCGCTGATCACAGACCTTCTATCTGCTCCATTCGGCACTGGTCCGGTTTCTTGTCCGGACGGAAGCGCACCAGCCTGGTGCCGTGGCGCATATATAGCCGTTGGCAATGTGGTCGGCGCTCACTTCTGCTACGATCTTTGGACGCAGCGGGACCGGCTCCCTCTTCTTTCCGGTCCAGCGGCTCTTGCCGCCGGAGGCGCGGCCAGTGAACCCCTCGCCGCCGATGAGGCCGGACAGGAGCTCGCCCATCTCGTCTCCATCGCGATAAACGCGCGTGCGGCCTACATAGTTGAGGCGCCCTCGTCGTCATAAAGGCCGAGGAGCAGGGAATCGACGCTGCGTGCGAGGTCGTCTGCTCGCGCTCGCCAAAGGGTATCTTTTCCCGACTGTAGGCGCCAAGGTTACCGGGTGACCGACCAGCAGACGATCTCCGAGCATACGGGTTTAAAATGCCTGCTCGAGGTGAATTTATGAGGACCTTTGCAGCCGGAGGTAGGACAGGCGCTCCTGGATTCTTGTCCGCGGCCGGACGCCGTTCGGTGGTGACCGCGAGGCCGCCAGAGCTTGACCCGTTGTCGTCCCGAACACATCACTGACGGCCTGACCGGAATTTCCGCCAGCACGCCGATGGAGGCATCGAGCGCAAGCTGATGTCGAACCCGAACCGGCCGGTGACGGCGGCGGCCAACTCCGGTTGGAAGGTCAACAAGGTAGAGGGGCCGGCGGCGCATCGGTAACATCACGCTCGCGATGATGGCGCGCCAGTCAGGGGCACACCAGCCGTCCGCTGACGGCATCGGTCCTGACGACAACTGCCTATCTCAGCTTGCAAGTCGCACCGGTCGGTCGGCCGCTCGCGGAGCTGCTGCCGTCCTTCTCCATGGGCGATCTTGTCTGCATCGTCCTCGCCGTCGGGACACCGCGCCGAACGGGCGCCGAGAAGGGCTTGTTGCCGCTAGTCTAGGGGGCATGGCAGACCGAGCATCCGAGTTGGGTACCGACGCACCGCAGAAGAATGCGGGCTCCAACCGTCGGCAGCGGCGGGCCGTCTTCGGGCGCCCGACGATCTCTTGAAGGTATAGGTTGCAGGGCGGCCGTCGCAGCGGCATGTACAAGGGCGCTGGAAAAATGCGTTGGCGAACACCATGCAAACACCCCCGTTACTCCTTCAAATAACAACGGAAATATTGGATCCAATAACACTTTTCTAGATTTCGATTTTGAACCATTGGAGTTGAAGTCCGATGGAAAATGGCCCCCAGCCGAACCTTCGACAGCAGTGGGCGTCACCTTCCGCCACAAGGATTATCGCCGCAATGGCGCTGATCGGCAGCAGGTCATGGCTCTCGCATCGGCGAGTTCATTCGCCCGCTTCCTGCTCCACGTCCTGCCAAAGGGCTTCCACCGCATCCACCATTACGGACTGCTCGCAAGCGCCGCCCGCAAGGCCAATCTCGACCGGATCCGGCGGTTGCTGAACGCCGCCAGCCCGCCCGATGACGAGGTGATCGAGGCACCCGCCGACCTCCGTCCGCCATGTCCGTGCTGTGGCGGGCGCATGATCGTTATCGAGGTGATCGAACGCTGCCGCCAGCCGCGCCGGCCACCGTCCGGCACCACGGCAAATCCGGTAAACGCGTCATGACCCGGCATGGCAGGATCTTGCCTCCAGCCCCAGACACCCCGCCTCCGGCAACGGCCCCGCGCGCGTCCGAGGTCATCATCGGCGCCACCGGAACCGCACACGACCGCAAGCCGCGCCGACAGAACCCCAAATCTCGATGGCGACCCAGTCCGACCGCAACGATCCACCCTCTTATCGACAGGAGCCGCGCCAGTCCCAGGAGCGGCAGACAACCAGAATCCCCATAGCTCGAACCTGTGGCCCGCGGGTTCCTTCCTCGGGGGCTTTCGGGCGCCCGCCGGCAGCCGAAAACCCTTCACGGGTGCGGACTGGCTGCTTCCGGAGCGCCCCTGTCGAAAGCGGACTTTCATGAGCCGGTTTCACCAGATCCAGGAAAAGGATCGGCCGGGCAAGGGGGTCGATCCGAACTCGGGCACACACTGGTGTACCGTCGGAGATGGCAATTTCGACAACAGCAATCGCGGCCAGATCCCAAATAATGCCGCAGCGTCTAGAGGCTGAGCTGACCGATCATGGCCTCGAAACGTTCGTGTGCAGGCTTGGGCAGCTTGGCCTTTTCGATGGCATCGAGATTGCTGGTGTCGCCGCCAACCACGACCAGCGCCACCATGCCCATGGCCAGATGCGGCATGCATTTGACGGCATATACGCCCGGCACGTCGAAGGTGACGGCAATGTCCTTGCTCGACTTGCCCTTGAAGGGTTCGGCCCCGTCAGGGATCAGCCCCTTGATGGTTTCGGCATTATGCCCCTTGTCGGCGGCAACGAAGGTTACCGTATCGCCGGGCTCAACCTGGATGAGGCTCGGCTCGAACACCATCGTACCTGCCTCGCCCTTGTTCAGCATCTTGACCTCGACATTGTCCGCCAGGGCCGGGCTCATCGCCAGTGCCAGCATCACCGCGGCCGCGCCCAGTTTCTTCGTCAGCCTTTTCATCTTTTAGCTCCTTGTCGTGCGAACCCGCCGCGGGTCCGTTGGGGGAGCTTCTAGAGCGCGCATCCGCCCGCTTCTTTGCGCGAGAACAAAGAGTTGCACCCTTTCCGCATCCGTCCTTCCGCAACCTGCTGCCTTATTTGCGCCACAACAAAGAAGGCCGGCGGCAACGCTCCTATCCAAGCACCCAGTTCGGCGCTCCACGGGGCGCCCACAGGTCAAGGAGAAGAAAAATGACCGAGAATACAAAAATGCTGAGACGCACCTTCCTGACGGGCGCTGCCGCCTTAGGCGTGACTGCAAGTATTTTGAGCGCCGCGCCGGTCCGGGCGGCAGACGATCTGGACAACATGGAGCGGGTCGAGGCCCAACTTGTTGCGCCGCCCAATGTCATGGCACATGAGCAGGCAACGACCGAGGCTCCCAAGATTATCCAGTTCCGGCTGGTCATCGAGGAAAAGCCACTGGTGATCGACGATATCGGCACGACCATTCAGGCCATGACATTCAACGGCTCGGTCCCCGGTCCGCTCATGGTGGTGCATCAGGACGACTATGTAGAGCTGACCCTGGTGAACCCCCACACCAATACCATGCAGCACAACATCGACTTTCATGCAGCGACCGGCGCCTTGGGTGGCGGTGGTCTGACCCTGGTCAATCCCGGGGAACAGGTGGTGCTGCGCTTCAAGGCGACCCGCGCCGGAACCTTCGTTTATCACTGCGCGCCGGGCGGGGCGATGATCCCCTGGCATGTCGTTTCGGGCATGAACGGCGCCATCATGGTGCTGCCGCGGGACGGGCTGAAGGACGGGAACGGAAAGCCGCTGCATTACGACAAGGCCTTCTACATCGGTGAACAGGACTTCTATGTCCCGCGCGACGAGAATGGCGACTTCAAGACCTATGATGCCCCTGGCGATGACTATGAAGACATGGTCGAGGTCATGCGCACCCTCACCCCAACTCATGAAGTGTTCAACGGCGCAGTCGGCGCACTAACCGGCGACAAGGCGATGAAGGCCAAGGTCGGCGAAACGGTACTGATCGTGCACAGCCAGGCCAATCGGGACACCCGCCCCCATCTGATCGGCGGCCATGGCGATTATGTCTGGGAGACAGGCAAATTCGCCAATGCTCCGGAAAAGGATTTGGAGACCTGGTTCATCCGGGGCGGATCTGCTGGCGCCGCTCTCTACACCTTCCTGCAGCCCGGACTTTACGCGTATGTCAACCACAACCTCATCGAGGCGGTTGAACTCGGCGCCACCGCGCATTTCCAGGTCGAGGGCGACTGGAATGACGACCTGATGACGCAGATCGCCGCGCCAGCACCGATCGAATAGCAGTCCAAGACCAAGGCCTGCCCGCCAAGCGCTGCCGCTGGGCGGGTTGCCCGTCAGAAGGAGGGCTGCCCATGACTGCTTTTGCTCACACACATGGCTTGAAGCGCTTCAAAGCAGCGGGAATCGTCCTCCCGCTCGTGCTGCTGCTCGGAGAGCTGGCGCTTTTGGGGCCGGGCCTGCTCGACGGCCTCCCCTTCCCCCGCTTCGATGCCGAAGCGAAACTCACCAATCACGCCCTTGCACCCGCGGAACTCAGCCTGACCTCCGCAGATTTTGCTTACCGGCCTGCAGGCGCGTTTCTTCTGGATGGCAATCCGACAGATCCAGTCCTCGAGATCGCCAGGATGCCCAATGGTCTGTCGATCACCAAAGACCTCATCACCACCGCTCAATATCGCCAATGCGTGGCGGCCGGTGCCTGCAAACGCTCCGACGCCCCCGCAAGGACCGCTGGCGACGTGCCTGTAACCGGTATCAGCTATAATGATGCCCAAGCCTATGCCGGCTGGCTGAGCAGCGAGACGGGCCAGACCTGGCGCCTGCCAACGGATCGGGAATGGGTCTTCGCCGCCGGCAGCCGAGCCGCTGACGACGCTTTGGAAGAAACCAGCGCGGACAACCCCTCGGAGCGTTGGCTGGCGGCTTATAGGAAATCCAGCGAGATCGATCGCAGCGCCGGGCCGGTGCCACTGCCCGCGGGAAGCTTCGGCATCAATGAAAAGGGACTGGCTGACATCGCCGGCAATGTCTGGGAATGGACGGAGAGCTGCTATGAGCGGGTCACGATCTATCGCAGCGGCACGCCCATGAAAACGATCGAGAATTGCGGTGTGCGTGTCGTCGAAGGCGCACATCGCACCTATATCAGCACCTTTGTGCGCGATGCGCGCGGCGGCGGCTGCAGCGCCGGATCGCCGCCGGACAATCTCGGCTTCCGGCTTGTGCGCGAACGCCACTGGATGGAAAAGCTGCGAACCTTCCTGCGCCTCGACTAGGCGGGCCACCTTACCTTGTCGGGCATGAGTATTTGAAACTTCTGGTCACCGACCCGCACCGGCTGATGCTGAGGGCAGACGGGAAGGCCTAATCCGCCGCCTCTTCGTTGAGGGCCACAGCCTCCAGCACCTTGCGCTCCAGCTCTTCATAGGAAGCGCCGTGCTCGCGGGCGGCGTCGGCCAGTGTGTGAAAGCCGCCGATCGGGCAGCCAACGCAGTGAAGCTCTTCGCGCAGAAATACCGGCACCGTCGTTGGCCAGCGCTGCATGATCAGCGCCACCGGCATGTCGACCATATCCCTCTGGCGCATCTCCTGGCTCCCCGCCGTCTTTGGTTGAGCCATCATTAACTTTCACCGCGTGCGCGATCTTTGCGCCGGCACAAAGACGGATGCGGTGTCCGCCCCTATCACCTCTTCACGATCCTTATGCGTGGAGAGCGTCGCATGTCCCTCATCGCCCGTGTGTTGCCGCAGGCGGCGGCCGCCCCCATCCCGCGCGGCATTGCCCGCACCGGACCGGCCATTCTGTCCTATGGCTTTAGGCCCTTCTTTCTCGGCGCAGGATGTTGGGCGCTCACGGCCATGAGCCTCTGGATCGGCGCCATCGTCTTTGGCTGGACGCCCGGCGGCAGCTATGGGGCCTTCTTCTGGCACGGCCACGAGATGTTGTTCGGCTACACGAGTGCGGCCCTCGCCGGCTTCATGCTGACCGCCATTCCGAACTGGACCGGCCGCCTGCCCGTCTCGGGCACGCCTCTGCTCGTGCTCGCATCGGTCTGGCTGGCCGGAAGACTGGCCATGCTGATGCCGGACCTGATCGGCGGACGGCTCGGGTCAGTTTCATCCGCAACTGCCTGGCCGATTTCGGGCTGTTCCTGAGCGATTACGGCCCCATGCTCGTGGCGCCACGACATTAGGACACACCTATCACGCCGCGTCGCCAGATGCTGCCAACTCAAGCCGGAGACACCACATGTACAACGAAACGATTGCCGACAAGATCGAAGAGGCCGCGCCCGACGCAAGACCTGTTGCACCGCTGGATCATTTGGGACTGGCAGCTCACATAGCAGTGGCTTTCAGGGACCATCCGCACATCAACAATGTGATGACCCACATCAGCGGAGCCAACTGGCAAAACGTCGAACGGGCGCTGGCCGAACTGCTCGACGCAGACAGGACCAGCACGTCCTTATCGCGCCTGGCGCGCAATATCCTGCAATTGCTCTGCGCCGAGCGGGGCGTCACCGGCCGTATCGTCAAACCCTATGTCACCGGCATCCTCAACCATATCACCCAAGGAGAGACAGCTTGGCTGCAGCACCTCTTGCAAGCGCGCTTCGCGGTGATCGATCCCGAACGGCATGCACAGCTGGTGGGCGTCGCATTTAAACAAAGAGAGAGTTCAACCCGTCAGAACCGCAAAGCCAGCTCCGGCGCCTAGCCCTGCCTTTGTTATGGTAGATTCTGACGCGCCCGCCACTTTTGGACCACCGGGCTTGCGCACAAGGGGTTTGACGCGCTCTCCGTTTATGGACCCGCCGGCCCGGAAATTCGCCGGTGCGTCCGCTGCTGTGTCCGCAACGGCACAAGCCGTCTGCAACGCCCTTAGGCCTTGCAATCTACCGGCGTTACCGTTCTGATCTCCATGGCAAAGGCAGCGACCGAGGCACGAGCTGAACGGTTCGTCGCTGCCCGCCCGCAGTAGGAGTTGTGAAGGATGCGGAGCCCTGTCGATGCGCTGGCGCAAAAGCTGCGCACTATTGGCTCGCTTTCAGATGACGACCTGGCCCTGTTGCGCCTTGTTCCTCTCAAGTTGACATCCATCGCCCGCGGGCGCGACGCCGTGACCGAAAGCGAGCCCGCAAGGTTCTGTTGCCTTCTCGTTGACGGCTATCTCTGCCGTTACAAGATGAGCGAAGATGGCAGCCGCCAGATCCTTTCCTTCCACAATCCGGGCGATATCCCGGATTTGCAGAGCCTGCACCTCTGGCGCAATGACCATAGCCTTCTGGCGCTGACGCCCTGTACCGTTGCCTACATTTCGCACGATGCTCTTTGGCAGACAGTCCGGCAAAGCCACACGCTGACGGCTCTGCTTTGGCGCGAGACGCTGATCGAGAGCGCGAAGTTCCGCCAATGGATGCTGGAGCTGGGGCAATATCCTGCCGAGCAGCGCCTCGCGCATCTTTTCTGCGAGATCTATGCGCAGGCCTATTCGGTAGGGTTGGCCGAGGGACATAGTTGCCCGTTGCCGGTCACCCAGCAGGACCTTGCCGACGCTCTGGGGCTGTCAGCAGTGCATATAAACAGGACCCTGATGACCTTGCGCTCTGCCGGACATGCGGATTTCAGAGATGGCCGACTGAAGATCAACGACTGGCGGGCGCTTGTTCAAGCCGCCGAGTTCAATCCTGCCTATCTTCATCGCCATCTGGAAACGCTTCCGCCGCTTTGAGATCGAGTTCCGCCCGAAAAAGCACTTCTGCATCCTGCGCCCGAACAACCAAGACCACGTGCATCTGCTCGTCGCCCTTCAAGGCGCGGTCCAGAACAAGTTCCGCCAAGGCTCTAAAACCGTCGCGTTGGGCCTGCAGCAGGTCTGGAAAATCGAGACCCTCCGGATCCCGCGAGACCCGGTCGCCGCACTCGAAATCCAAAAAATAGCGCGGCAATGCTAGGCCCAGAAGAAGAGGTTGAGGCGCAAACATGCTGCTGCCGGCTTTCTTCGTGTGCTATGTCAGATCTGAGGCTAAGGGTTCCCTCAGGGCAGGTTCAAATATGCAATCTCTATTCCGGCACGCCGACGCAAGAGGCCATCCGTCGCCTGTTCATGATGTGATGATCGGCGAGAGCGTCTTCAACCTGTCGCCCCCGCCCGGCATCATTCTCCACCAAACGGCGCCTTCGCTTAGCACGCCAAGGTCTGCTGCAGTCGGTTTGCTCGAGCCGTTACGGACGCTCAGTTCTTTTCCGGCTTGGCGGCCACGCCCTCATTCCATTCGATGCCGGTGAGGTCTTCGCCGCCATCGTCGGAGGCAACCGCTGCGGCCCCACCCCCATGTCTCGCAAGGCTTTCGAGGTGCAGCCGCAAGTCCTCTTCTGACCGGCTTCGTGAGGACGGGTGCATTCTGCCGCCGCTCGTCGAGGCCGACTTTCCCATAGCGGCTCACGATGACATAGGGGATGGCCCTGGCGTCCAGCACATCAGCAATCGGAAAGGAGCTTTGGCCGCCCAGGTTCAGGTCGAGCATCGCGGCATCCGGCCGTTCCCGCTGCAAAAGTTCCAGCGCCTGCGTCAGGCTGCCGGCGGTGCCAGGAACCTCATGCCCCAGGCCTCGACCATCTCGACCAGGTGGAAAGCGATGACGGCTTCGTCTTCAAAATCAGGACACGCACCGTTTTCCCCCTCCGGGCCGGTCCCAAACAACAAGAACAGAAGGCGCCGACTTCCATTGGAAAGCTGCCGAATCTCTATCTCCCGGGGACCTGCTTCGCTTGAGCTGGCGGCGCATGGCCCAGGACGTCGCTCGACCTTGAGATGGTGAGAAAATTCGGTATGGCCCACCCCAGCTCCCTCCGCCAGGGGCCATTGTGAGACCGGCCGCGGCCGGTTCGCGCCGGTGAAAGCCCTGCCGCTTTGTTGCTGGCAAACCTGAGCCTACCTGTTCATCGGCCCATTCCGGCCATCTCTATTGGCAAGACGTCCGTCATTGAGGTGGATTTGGAAGGTGCAGCCTGCGGCAACTTTTTCATCATGGGTCGAAATCAGAAATGCGGTTGCCTCGTTGGCGTTGATCTCATGGATCAGAGCCATCACAAGATCGGCCGCTTCTCGATCAAGATTGCCCGTCGGCTCGTCCGCAAGCACCAGCTCGGGTGCGTTCATCAGAGCGCGCGCGATTGCAACCCTTTGCCGCTGTCCACCGGAAAGGGCGCTGGGACGAAATCCGGTCCGATCAGCAAGGCCAACCAGTTTGAGCAAGTCCTGCGCCCGGCGCCGTGCTTTCCCCGTCTCGCGCCCCGCCTCAACCGCCGCAGGAAAGATGACGTTCTCTACGGCCGAGAAATCGGGCAAAAGATGATGAAACTGGAACACGAAACCGATGTGCCGATTGCGAAACTCAGCCACGTCGCGTTCGGAGATGTTGATAAGGTCGGTCCCGAGCATTTCATGTCGTCCGCTGGTGGGACGCATCAGTGTTCCAAGGATGGACAGGAAGGTCGACTTGCCGGATCCTGACCGGCCTTGCAGCGCTACCAGCGCGCGCTGGTCGAGGATCAGATCGACACCCTTGAGGACCTGCTGAACATTTTCGCCTGACCCAAAGGACTTGGTAAGGCCACTCACTTGCAGGAGGGGGGCCTTTGGACTCATTGGCCGATGACCGTAACCGGGTCCACCTTCGCAGCGGCTCTGGCCGGTAGGATTGAAGCGACAATGGCACCGACCAAAGTGAGGGAGATGGCGAGCAGGAACCCGCCCTGATCGACATCAATAGGCAGACCGCCCGGCTTGAGCTGGCTTGGCGGCGGAAACGGTGCCAGTGCCAGATAACCCACGCCAGCGCCAAGAAGTCCGCCGGTGAGCCCGATCATTGCGCCTTGCGCCACGAAGACCATGACGACAAAGGCGCGGCTGGCGCCCATCGCGCGCATGATACCAATTTCCGGGCGGCGCCTGTAAGTGGATAGGAGCAACGCGCTCGCCACACCGATTACAATGGTGATCAGGGCGAATGTCTTGATGATAGCGCCGGATCGGGCTTGCGCGTCGAGGCCCGATAAGAGTTGTCCGTTGCTCGCTGTCCATGGGACAGCATCCAGTCCGGTCGCTGCGGCGGCGGCCAAGGCGAATTCCGACGCGTTCCAAAGATTGTCGATGCGGGTTTCAATCTGCGTGACGCCGTGCCGAACTCCGAAGAGCCCACGGGCGGTCTTGAGATTGACATAGACACTTCGCCGGTCGAGCGCGTCGATGCCGAAGGAGAAGATACCGACTATTGTCAACGTATCGTCATTGCCGCGATCGGAACTGAGGTGTAGTTCCTGTCCAACCTCCACACCGAGATCGGTTGCAAGTCTCTCTCCGATCAGAACGGCCCCGATGGGCAAGCGATCGTCGCCCGAAACGAGTTTGGCTTTCACGTTCGCGACGACCGATACCTTTTCCGGCTCAACTCCGATAACGGAAACAGGATTGACCCTCGCGCCGCGTCGGGCGAAGCCATTGCCCGTAATCTCAGGCGAAGCCGAAACAAGGCCCTTAAGGCGTTGCAGCGTTGCCAGAACCTGGTCGCTGTTGCGCAGTCCAGCCCGCCTCGCGTTCGCGGTCTCGCGGGCGATGAGGGCGCCCTCATCCCTGCGGTAAAGTTCTGCTGGGACTTGAGCGGGCGCAGAAACGGTCACATGGGATATGTCCCCTACTGTCTGGTCGACGAGGTAAACCGCGAGCCCTCCTATGAGCGCGCTCATGAAGACGAAAACGAGAACACCGACCGCGACCCCGAGCACCAGGAGACCCGTCTGCAGGAGGTTTGAGGTCAGATAGCGCGTGGCAATCTTGAGCTGGTATATCACGTGCCCTGCCCCCCCGACGTCATGTTGCCAATGACCGGCGTTCCAGGTGCGATATTCGCAGGATCGACGATGAGCCTATCGCCCTCTTCAAGCCCCTTGGTCACGATCAAGCGGTCCGACGGCCACTCACGCACCTCGATACGGCGTTTTTCGGCGAAGCCATTCGCTTCGACCAGCACATAAGGGCTTTTCTGCAGATCCTTTATGGCGACGCGCGGGGCAGCAATCGCCTTTTCGAACGTGTCGACAACAATGTTCACGGATACGGTCAGCCCGCTTGGCAGCGGAGATTTGGGCGGCGCATCGAATGCTAGTCGGACCGTTCGCCCACCAGTGTCGGCGTTGATCCTTGGGGCGACAGAGGTCACATGGGCGGGCATTGGCGCGTCAGCACCAACCGGCGCCACGCGCGCGGACAACCCAACCTTCAATCTGCTGCCAAACTGTTCATCAATGTCGGTTTCGATGCGCGGCGCAGCCATGTCTCCGATCGAAAACAGCGACGCAGATGCTCCGATAACCTCCCCGGGATCTGCATCAATCCGCAGCACGGTGCCGGAAATGGGAGATGTGATCCGGTACTGTTCAACCGTGTGTCGTGCCTGTTCGTAAGCGGCCTGCAGCTGTTCGACCTTTGCCACCGCGCCGTCAAAAGCGAACTTGGCACTGTCGCGGCTTTGCTGCGAGATGGTCGCGCCCAATGCCTTCGCCCTCTTCCATGCGCTCTCGGCTTCCGCTTCGCTGACTTGGGCAGCATCGAGGGCAGATCTTGCCTGACTGAGGGCTGCCCTGGGGATTTTATCGTCCAGCTGTGCCAGGAACTGGCCCTTGTTGACGATGTCGCCCTCGTTGACGTCGACGGTTCTGATCTGCCCACCGACCAAGGTGCCCAGATCGACAGATTGCCCCGGCACGATCTCGCCGATTGTCGCCAAGACCTCGGAGCCCGGCCCCGGCGAGACCGTTTCCATTGCTACCGCGACAGGCTTGGTTTCCCAAGGCTTGACCCAATAAGCATATCCACTTGACCCACAAGCGAGCATGGCAACAACGATCCAGCCACGCATGTAGTGAAGCTCGCGGAGAGGCGGCATGCTGGATTTTCCGTTCGGCTGGCGGACTGCTGACATGAGCATGCTCACGTACATTACGCGTGGCGCTTTGATGCGGATCATGCATTGGCGACGACGACGCGCCGACGCGCCAGCCCCTTGGCCGGCATATGGTGTTAGCCAACTTGATATGAGGCGTCCCCCAGAAGACACGCCCGTTTCCAAATCTCGATCTTCTCGGCCGGTTCCAGCGCACCCTCGATGTCGACGCCAAGATATCTGATGGTGTTCTCGATCTTGGGGGACCCAGAAGGCTCGGGGATTTGCTCAATCTGCACTTGGCCGATCACAGTTGCCACTGGACTGCGAACCCTGAGCGTCCCAGTATCTGGAGTGTGAATGGCCGGCCCGCCACCACATATCCAGAATGGTAACGGCAACCGGAAAGACCCTCCAGGCGATGACGGTCCATGTGCATTGCCCCGGTCGGTCCCGCTCTGTTCCCGGAGGAAGTTCATGAGCGCCGTCGTCTTCCTTGACTGCACGGGCGTCGCGTTGTTCGCGGCGACGGGTGCCCTGGCAGCATCCCGAAAACAACTCGATATCATTGGCTTTCTGTTTTGGCGGCAGTCACGGGGACAGGAGGTGGAACTGCGCGCGACCTGATACTTGGTGTACCGGTATTCTGGATCAAACAGCCCGGTTTTGTGCTGGTCTGCGCGGCCACCGCGATCCTGGTTTATTTCACCGCGTACCTCCTCGAATCTCGCTATCGTTTGCTGCTTTGGCTCGATGCGGTGGCGTTGTCGGCTCACTGCGTTTTCGGAGGTTACAAGGGACTGATGGTCACGGGTCGCCGGCCGTGGCCATCATCATGGGCATGATAACCGGCACGCTTGGCGGCATACTACGGGATGTTCGGGCGCACGAACCCTCCCTTCTCCTGCGGCAGGAGGTCTACGTTGCGGCGGCAATGGCGGGGCCGTTGCCTATGTCGCCGCGCGTATTGCGGGCCTTCCCGTTTCGGCAGGTGTCGGTGCAGGCTTTCTCCTTGCGGACCGAGTTCGCTGTGGCGGCCTGCACTTTGGATGGACTCTACCGCCCTACGGGTCGAGGCCGCGCCACAACCACAAGGATCTCTGACAGCTCCGACCTGCCGGCGGGGCTTGCCAGCATTGGATCAGGACGTTTCCGCTTATTCGCGTTCGACGGTACATCCAGCCGGAGTAGCACTCTGCAGTAGTTGTCACCGATACCCGAAACCCATCACATAGTCGCGCAGCACCCGCTCCTCGCTCGTCGTCTCGTTCAACAAGGCCGCCAGCGCATCGCCAATCGTTACGACTGCGGTTGGCCGCCCAGCTTCATCCAGAACGGGCACGTTTCTGATCTTTCGTTCTTTCATCGTCTCCCAAAGGGTTGAGAGATCGTCGTGGGAAGAGCATGACAGAACATCGCGCGTCATCACCGTTTCCACGGCGCAGGTGCAGCCCGCTCCCTGACAAGTGCTGATGCGACCGACGACATCCGTCTTGGCAACCACGCCAACCAGCTTCTGCTCTCTGCCGCATACTACGACCAGGTCGACGTCTCTTTTCAGCAGCCCCGCTGCCTCGACCAGCGGTGCCCTGTCAGAAACTGTCGCAAGGCGACGCCGCGCTTTCTCTAATATTGTTTCGACCTTCATGCCTTCATGGCTTCCCCTCGTCATTAAGGCAACGTCCGGTCAAACTGCTTTGCTGGCAAAGATGATGCTGAACATCGACTACGCCGGATCGCTGGACCAATGGCGGCAGTTGTCCCCCCGGCTGCATCGCGTGGCCAGCGCCAAGCACAACCCTCGAATCCTGTTATCTCTCGGGCATTGTCCGTTGCCCGGGAGAACAACCTGCTGCGGCGCCAGTTCCCTCACTGGCGCCCCATCGATCGCCCCGTGCGATCAAGCCTTCGCTAAGGCCTGGTCGATATCGGCAATGATGTCGTCGATATGTTCGATACCGATGGACAGGCGGACAAGGTCTTCCGACACCCCCGCACGCGCAAGTTCGTCGGGCCCGAGCTGGCGATGGGTCGTCGAGGCCGGATGGCAGGCCAGAGATTTGGCGTCGCCAATGTTGACCAGGCGCAGGATCATGTTCAGGGCGTCGATAAACTTGCCGCCAGCTTCGGCGCCTCCCTTGATTCCGAAGCTGACAATGCCAGACGCCTGCCCCTTGGTGATGCGCTTGGCGACCTCATTATATTTGCTGGATGGCAGGCCGGCATAATTCACCCAGTTGACTTTGGGGTGGCCCTCCAGATGCTGAGCAACCCTTAGCGCATTAGTGTTGTGCCGTTCCATACGCAGGCCCAACGTCTCTAGCCCCATAAGAAACAAGAAGGCGTTGTGCGGCGACAACGCGGCCCCGGTATTGCGCAACGGCACGACACGGCAACGTCCGATATAGGCGGCAGCACCGAGCGCCTCGGTATAAACGACACCATGATAGGAAGGATCGGGTTCGTTCAGCACCGGGAAGCGGGACTTGTTGGCGACCCAGTCGAACTTGCCGCTGTCCACGATAATGCCGCCGATGGAATTGCCATGGCCGCCAATATACTTGGTGAGCGCATGCACGACGATGTCGGCACCGAAATCGATCGGCCGGCAGAGATAGGGCGTGGCCACGGTGTTGTCGACGATGAGCGGCACGCCGTGCTCGTGGGCGATCTGAGCCAGCCTTTCGATATCCACGACATTGCCGGCGGGATTGCCGATCAACTCGCAGAACACGGCCTTGGTCCGGTCATCTATCGACGCCGCGATCGTCTCGAAGTCGTCGGCCGCGGCCATCCGAACCTCCAGCCCCTGACGCGGAAAGGTATGCATGAACAGGTTGTAGGTGCCGCCATAGAGCTGGCTGATCGAGACGATGTTGTCTCCGACGCCGGCAATGGCTTGAATGGAATAGGTGATCGCAGACATGCCGGAGGCAACCGCCAGCCCTGCAATGCCCCCCTCCATTTCCGCCACGCGCTGCTCGAGCACGTCCGTCGTCGGATTCATGATGCGCGTGTAAATGTTGCCCGGCACAGCGAGATTGAACAGGTCAGCCCCATGCTGTGTGTCGTCGAAAGTGTAGGAGGTGGTCTGGTAGATTGGGACGGCGGCCGCCTTGGTGGTCGGTTCGGAACTGTAGCCGTGATGCAGTGCAAGAGTTTCGAGTTTCATTTGGTTTCCTTCTCTACCGGTCGGAGCTGAGAATTGCTGCGTGGCGGGTAGCGCCCCGTGTATTGGCTTTTTCTGCTTTGCAGCCAGATCGGAGAATTCCGCCTCCCCAGCCTCACTCTTGCGTTCGCTTCAATGGCTGTATAAAGATGCATTTTGCATGCATGTTTAAAACTGTCAATTCCAAGTGGAGATGCAAATGAAACGATGGGTTGGTATGTGCGCGGCTGCCTGCGTAGCCGCAATGGGACTTTTGCCGGTTTCGGCTTACGCCGAGAACTTCGACGTCCTGATGCTGAACAAGGGCACGGACGGCAAGATGATGGGGTTTTCGCCGGCCTTTCTCAGGATTGAACCTGGCGACACCGTAACCTTCATACCGGTCGACAAGGGCCACAATGCCGAGACCATTCTCGACATGATCCCCGCCACTGCCGAGACCTGGAAGGGCAAGACCAACGAACAGTTCACCGTGACGCTGACGGAGCCGGGGCTTTACGGATACAAGTGTCAACCGCATGCCTCGATGGGGATGGTGGGGCTTATTCAGGTCGGGAATGACCGGCACAACCTCAATGAGCTGATGAACGTTCGGCTGCCCGGGGGCGCCCAGGCCCGAATGGCGGAGCTGTTTGCCAAGACTTCGCAAGTAAATCCCTAGGCCTGGCAAAATCTCGACAGCCACTGCTCTTCTCGATGAGCAGTGGCTGTCGACGCTGCGGATCGGGCGCCAAAGCAGAGGATTTGACGACGAGATATGATGCAAAGGAACGAAGATGCGGTTGACGGCCTACAGCGACTATTCCTTGCGCCTCCTGATGTACCTGGCGGTGCGCCCCGAGCGCCTTTCCACCATTGAGGAAGTCGCAAGGGCCTACTCGGTCCCCACCAACCATCTCACGAAGGTGGTCCACCAGCTCGGGCTGGCGGGCTACGTCGATACGGTCCGAGGCAGGCATGGCGGAATACGCCTTGGCGCGCCTGCGGACAAAATAGGTGTGGGCGAGATCCTGCGTCACACCGAGCCAGACATGGACATCGTTCCGTGTTTCGACATCAACAATCAGGAGTGTCCGCTTCGCCGCGCCTGCAAACTCAAGAGCGCCCTCGAAAGGGCGCGGACTGCATTTCTGGACGTCCTCGACGAGTATACGCTGGCTGACCTGACCTCGGTGCCCGACAGCTTACGATCGTCCCTCGGCCTGCCAACGACTGAAGAGAATTCGACTGCCCTCAGAAGAGGGGCGCTGTCATGATCGACCAAGGTTCCCCGGCTCGGCTGCATCCGAGTGGACGGCGGATTCCGGAAGGTCTCGACGACGCCCTTGTGCGTGCCGTCGTCGATGATTTCTATGCCAAGGTACGGCGTGATCCGCTGATCGGGCCGATCTTCAACCGGACCATTCCAGACGAAGAGTGGCCGTCGCATCTGGACAAGATTGAAGGCTTCTGGTGCCCGATGCTGCTGGGCAGCCGATCCTACAACGGGCGTCCAATGCCCAAACACCTTGCGATTACCGATCTCGAAGATCTGCACTTCGCGCGATGGCTCGGCCTGTTCAGGGAGACGGTGGAACGGTTGTGTCCGCGACCCGTGGCGCAGGTCTTTGTCGATCGCGCGGAACGCGTGGCGCACAGCTTCCGTCTGGGGCTGGCGCAGAGCCGTGGCGTTGACAGCATACGCCTGCAAGTGATGCGCGCGCCCGAACCCCGGCAATGATGCTATGTCGCAGCCAGGCCTCGGTGGCCCGAGCTGCCAGTTCGGTGGCCTCGGGAGATTTGCTTTCCGACGAGGTGCACTCCTTGATCCATCCTGTTCTTGATCGAGCGCAAACCGCCCCAGGCGCCGCAGAAATAGATGACCCGTCAATTCACCTCAATCGCAGGAGCATTCGATGCGCCAAACCCGACTTCTTGTAGTGGCTCACGACGACGCCTTGCGCAATTCCTTGTCGTTTGCGTTGGCAGCCGAAGGCATCATCGTCACGGCGCTAAAGACATTTGCGTGTTCAGCTGGGGCAGGGTTTGATTTCGCTGTTGTCGACTTTGAAGTGGTCCGTCTTGCACCCCACACGGCAGACGAGATCTTTCTCATCACCGATCGCGTCATTGTGCTGGGCGACGACGAGTCCTCATGGTCGGTGCAAAAGCCCTTGCTTTTTGTTCAGAAACCGTTGCGTGGCAACGAGTTGCTGTCAGTGATCAATGACACCTCGGCGGATGTGGCGTGAACTGCAAGTCCCCGACCTGCCCTGCCCTAGACTGAGGCGCCAGGTTCGGTTCTTGGACGTTCCCAAAGCAAAGGGCAATGCGGCCAGCCCGGATCCGTAGCGCAAGGCCCCACTTAGGGGTTCCTGCTCGGCATAGCAGTGTTTTCCTCGCGATTGCGGCTATTGGCCAATCCGGTATGAAGATAGCATCGCCCGACTATAGGGATATTCGCCAACCAGAAGCATTAGCGGACACGGCACATGCCCGGCGCCAGGACCTCCGGTCCAGCCTGATCACCTAATTGCGCGATAGGCGTGCCAGGTTCCATAGCCAAGCAGCGGGAAGACGATGATCAGCCCGACGAACGCTGTCGCCACCGACAGCGCGAACAGCAGCAACACGATCGCTCCCCAGGCGATCATCACGGGCGTGTTGTTCCAGACGAGTTTCATGCTGGTGCCCATTGCCGTCAGAACATCGGTATCCTCATTGACCAGCATCGGCATCGACACCACGCTGATCGCGAAGGCGAACGCGGCGAACAGCCCGCCGACGATGCTTCCGGTGAGTATCATGACCCAACCGATCGGGCCCCCAATGAGCTGCGGCAACAGCTGCTCCATTCCGGGAAAGTCCCTGTAGCCGAAGAAGAGCGCGTAGATCAGGACAGCAGCGCGCATCCATAACATCATCAGAAGACACAAGAGCAGACCGGCGAAAAGGACCTGGGCAAGCGCGCGGGGCCGGAAGCGGATCGACTGCGAAAGGGTCAGTCTCCCTCCCTCCTCCCGCACTCGCGCCACACGGTAAAGTCCGGTGGCGAGGAGCGGACCGACAATCATGAAGCCTGCGAGTGCCGGAAAAAGTATGTAGTCCCACCTCAACACCCATAGCGTCCAGACGGAGGCAGCAGAAATCAGGAAGACCAGAACGCCATAGGCCAGGCTCGGAGCAGGAGACGCCGCAAGGTCACGCCAGCCGGCAGCAAGCCATGCCAGCGCGGTACCCGGCGGCAGATGGCGCTGCAATCGGGGATCTCGTGTTTCCTCTATGGTCGACGTCTGGCTGAGCAGCCCGTAATGTTCGTTTGCATCACTCATTCTTCTCCCACCTTTCGCAGCGTCCCCTTCAGCAACTGGACTGAGCGGCGGCGAACGCACCAACCTGTTGCTGCCCAATCTTGACGTGGCCGATACAGGCCGGTTCAGAATCCAAGGCAACATAGAGTAGGTGTGCGTTTCCCAACAGGAACAACACTAGCCCACCGACGACCAGCAGAAAGAAAAGCCCGACGCGAGGCATTCTCTTTATGCTTCTGTCCCGACCTCCAATCCTCATGAAGGTGCTGCCACGTTCAACGCGTGCACGTACAGCGCGAGAATCTTGATGTCTGCGGGCGATAGCCGCTCATCCCAGGTCGGCATGTGCCCCTGCCGCCCTCCATGGACAGTGGCCACTATCGTCTGCAGGTCACCACCATAGAGCCAGAACTCGTCCGTCAGATTCGGCACTCCGGCTTCTGGGTCGCCTTTCGCTTCATCACCGTGACAAGGGGCACAATTGGCCGCGAAGACTTCGCGCCCTGCGTTGATGCGATCAACGGCATCGGGGGACGAGCTTTCGGGGTGTGAAAGAGAAAAGACGTAAGCCGCGACAGCTCTGACTTCCTCGGGCGAGAGCAACTGGTCGCGACCGAAAGCCGGCATCTGGGAAATGCGAGATTCCAGATGCGTAGAGTTGACCCCTACCCGCATGGTTTCGGCGATGACCGCAGGATCGCCATTGCCCCACAGCCAGTCGTTGTCGGTCAGATCGGGATAGCCGGCATTGCCTTTCGCATCACGACCGTGACAGGCGGCGCAATTGTCCCCGAACAGGCGGTGGCCGGCCTGCATGACAATACTCATCAAGCGAGGGTCAGCCTGAATCTTGTCATAGGGCAGAGAGCTGATCTGAGACATCCAGTCCGCCCGCTGGGCTTGCTTGTCAAGCAAAGCCTGTTCGGCGGATGTCTTCTGATCAACACCGAGTATGCCCTTGGTATAGGTGTACCCAAGCGGCCAGGTCGGCATGAGTACCCACCATATAAACGCGAAGATATGGGTGACCACCAGAAACATAAGCACACCGCGCGGGACCGGCGTATCGAGCTCTTTTATGCCGTTCCACTCATGCCCTGTGGTGTCTTGGCCGGTGACCTCGTCTTTTTCTGCTGCGCTCATTGGTCGTCATCCAGAATGTCTGTTTTGGCCTTGTCGAAGCGCTTCTTGTTCGATGGCCAGAATGTGTAGATGAGAACCCCGACCGCGATGGCGATCAGGTAAAACAGGCCCCAGCTCTTCGCGAACGCAACCACAGTGTCATAACCGAAACTCATTGCGCCTTCGCAGGAGCATCTGCGGCCCCTTCTCCTGAATTGGGCGGCAGCTCCGGCGCGGCCGTATCAACGTATGCGGCCGATGTCAGATGCCCGAGGACCTGAAGGTAGGCGACCAGCGCGTCCATCTCGGTGACGTTGGTCGTGATGCCGTCGAAGGCGCTGATCTGGGTCTCATCGCCGTAGCGCTCTGTTACTCCGGAAGAAAGGTCGCTGTCGGGCATGGCCTGCCCCATTGCATCCGCTGACGCGTTCTGGATCATCGCCTCTGTGTAGGGCACCCCCATCGCACGCTGGGCAGCGAGCCGGTTCGGCAGATCGGCAAGGTAAAGTTCGTTGCGGTTCAGCCAAGGATAAGCCGGCATGTTCGACTGCGGCACGACATCGCGCGGATTGGTCAGATGCGCCACATGCCAGACATCGGAATATTTGTCGCCAATGCGCGCCAGGTCCGGCCCTGTGCGCTTCGAGCCCCACAGCATGGGGTGATCATATTTGGATTCGACTGCCAGCGAATAGGGCCCGTACCTGTCCACCTCATCGCTGAGCGTTCGGATCATCTGCGAGTGGCAGGCATAGCAGCCTTCGCGCACATAGATGTCACGCCCAGCCAGCTCCAGTGGCGTGTAGAGACGCATATCCGGCGCCTCTTCGACGGTGTCATGGATGGTGAACAGCGGCGCAATTTCGACGATTCCGCCTACACTTGCCGCTGCGATGATGAGCAACAGAAATGCCGGCGCCTTGCGCTCGATCTTGCGATGAAAGAACTCAGCCATGATTTACTCCGCCGGCTCCGGCGCCTGCCCGGTTATTGGGATGTCAGCGGCTTGCGCATGCCCCGTGGCGCGTTCTGGGGCATGCCGCGCCGTGGCCCAGATATTGTATGCGCCAATGATCGCGCCCAGCAGAAAGAGCAGCCCCCCGAAGGCCCGCGCGATGTAATAGGGGTACATCGCTACCAGCGTGTCGACGAAGGAATAGGCGAGCGTGCCGCTATCGGTATAGGTGCGCCACATGAGACCCTGGATGATTCCGGAGTTCCACATCGCGAACACGTAGATGAGGGTACCTGACAGAGCGAGCCAGAAATGCCACTCGACGAGCGCCATCGAATACATTCTTTCCTTGTTCCAGAGCGCCGGCACCAGAGTGTAAAGCGAGCCAAAGGTAATCAGCGCCACCCAACCCAGGGCGCCCGCATGGACGTGGGCGATCGTCCAATCGGTGTAGTGAGACAGCGAATTCACCGGCCGGATGGCCAGGAAGGAGCCTTCAAAGGTGGACAGGCCATAAAAGATGGCGGCAATGAACATGAACCGCAGCGTTGCGTCGTCGCGAACCTTGTGCCAAGCGCCCCGCAAGGTCATGAGCGCGTTGCCGGCCGAAGCCCATGACGGCACCAACAACATTACCGAAAACGTCATTCCCAAGGTCTGCACCCATTGAGGCAGTGCGGTATAGTGCAGATGGTGTGATCCGACCCAAATATAGAAAAACGTGATGCCCCAAAAGCTCAGGATCGAGAGCCGGTAGGAAAAGATCGGTCGATTGGCGCGCTTGGGCAGGTAGTAATAGAGCATGCCCAAGAAGCCCGACGTCAGGAAGAACGCCACCGCGTTGTGACCGTACCACCATTGCACCATCGCATCCTGAACACCTGACCATACCGTATAGCTCTTGGCTTCCCCCCATCTGATGGGCAGGGCAATGTTGTTGACCACATGAAGAACAGCCACCACGACGATGAAGGCCATGAAGTACCAGTTGGCCACGTAGATGTGGGGCTCCTTCCGCCGCGCCAGCGTCCGGATGTAAAGAATGAAATAGGTGACCCAGACGATGACCAGCCAGAGGTCGGCGTACCACTCGGCCTCCGCATATTCCTTCGACTGCGTAACGCCCATCCAGTACCCGGTCACGGCGAGGACGCAAAACAGGTTGAAGCCGAATATGACGAACCATGGAGCGACCTGACCAGCCAGCCGCGCACGCGATGTGCGCTGAACGACGTGGAACGAGGTCGCGATTAATGCATTTCCGCCGAACCCGAAAATCACGCCCGTCGTGTGTGCAGGGCGCATTCGGCCAAAACTCAGCCAGGCCGTCTCGAAATTCAGCTGCGGCCAGGCCAGTTCCGAAGCAACCCAGACGCCGACGAACATTCCGAAGACCGCCCATATCATAGTGAGGGCTATGCCAACCTTGATGGGATCGTCATAGTAGCGCGACAGCCGCTCTGGATCCGGTTCAGGGTCGTCATAGTGCCTCATGACAATCAGCGTGAGCGCACCGGTCAGCAGCAGGACAATCCATCCATGCACGCCAAAGGGATCTGCGCGGCCAAAGGCCGCCATTACCAGTCCCACTACCAACAGCGGGATGAGAATCGACAGGGCCGACTGGCGCTCGTTCTTCGTCAGGCTCGAAATCATCAATCACTCCCCTAGGATGTGCGGCGCCAGGTCAGGAATTTGTCGCCAGTCTCACCCGAGCACCGTACTGCGTCAACTTCACAGGGCGCCGAGGCGCTGGAGCTTCCCAGGTTCGACGGTGCGAACGGCTCCTTGTCTCGTGGCCGGACGTTTTCACTGTTCGCACCGTCGAAATTGATCTGGCTCAAGCGTCACCGCGCGTGTGGAAAGCGCTTAAGAAAAGCCCAGATGCAGTGGAGCCTACGGGAAAACGATCGTCAGCAGTAGCACCGCATCCGCGATACCTTCGACCGAATGCGCGACGCCTCCATCAAGATAGGTCCAGTCCCCGGCACTGAGATCAACCGCTCCTTCAGGGAGTCCCAGCCGCACTCTGCCAGCCAAACAGGAAAGCGTAATTGGACCATCAACCTGGTGTGTGGCGATTTTCGAGTTCTGGCGCACGATCAGGCGGATGGCCTCGAATTTCTCGGTCTTCACCAAGGCGGTCGTGCGGGCTTTGTCCGAGTCCTTCTCACGTCCTAACAGATCTACAACCTGCCCGGGTTCTGCGTGTGCGATGGCCAATGTCGTTCCTCCTATCCTTGTCGTTCACGCTCGTCTAAGGTTTGCATCGGCCGATCTCAAGAAGACCCGGCCCGTTATTGTGAAACGCCGGAGATTCCGGATGGCAGCACCCTGCGCGTTGCAGCGGAATCGGAAAGGAGCAGAGGATGTTCACCATTGTCGGACGGCCGGTTGGTCCTTGGGGAGCCCTTGCGGCGGTCTGCGGCACGGCAGTCATCGTTCCGTCTGCTATTGCGTTGGTGCTTACCTTGATCGCCATAGCGTCGAGGGCTTTCTAGATCCAGAATTCATTGCCCGCTGCATCCCTCTCCTAATGGGGCACATCGGGTTCGAATCCCCAGGGCGTCAGCTCGGCCGGCCGTACCCTATATGTCGCACCCCTGGAGCTGCCAGTCCGAGAACTTGGCTCCGCGCAGCTGCGATACGTCATCTTGAAACGGCTAGAAACGACGTTGCATTAGCTCTCGTCGCTATCGTCGGTTAGGATGCGGTGGGCAGCACCCTCGAGATCCTCGAACTGCCCCGAATTGAGCGCCCAGACGAAGGCGCCCAGTGCCAGCGCGCCGAGACCAAGGGCGATAGGGATAAGATAGATGATAACGCTCATCGTGCTCCTTCCGAGACGGTTTCGGCCTCCCAAGCTCGTTGCCTCCCAGAGCTTGCCGGCGCGGTCGTCGAGAAATTGAGCCGTAGAGCATTGAGCGTGACCAACAGGGAGGATGAACTCATGGCCAGCGTCGCAATCAAAGGCGTGACCTGGCCTGTCACCGCCAGAGGAACGGCGACGCAGTTATAGACGACCGCGAGCGCAAAATTCTGCTTTACCAGGCGAGCAGCCCTTCGCGCCAGCCGAATGGCAAAGGGTACAGCGGCGAGCCCGGTGCCGGTATAGATGAAATCGGCCGCATTACGGCCGATATCCGCCGCACTTGAGGGAGCCATGGAGACGTGAGCTGCAGCCAGCGCAGGCGCATCGTTGATGCCGTCGCCGACCATGAGCACGCGCTCGCCTGTTGCCGCGATTGCATTTAGATAATGCAGCTTGTCCTCAGGCTTCAGCTGTGGGCGCGCATCCTCAACTCCCAGCGCAGCGGCCACGTCGCACACCGGCGCCGGCAGGTCGCCCGACAGGATCGTGACAGGAAACTGGCGGCGCAGCGCCGCCACGACCTCAACCGCATCCGCGCGCAACTTGTCGGCAAGGGTGAAGGCGGCAACCGGAATGCCGTCGCGACTGAGCCAGACTTCTGACGCCGAGGATCGGGACAAACCCGCAGCTCCGCAGCAATCGGCACGGCCAAGACGCCATTCATGCCCTTCTGCCCGCCCCTCCACGCCCTGCCCCGGCATTTCTCGGACATCGCGCATGTCGAGCACCGTGTCCGCTGTTGCAAGCGCACGCGCCAGGGGATGCGAACTCTTGCGAGCCAAACCGGCCGCGGCGGGTAGAAATGAGCTGTCGCCATAGCTCTGCCCGAGCAGCACCGGTTCACCCTTCGTCAGGGTGCCGGTCTTGTCGAACGTCACCCGGGTGACGTCAGCCAGGCGTTCCAGGCCGCTGCCATCACGCATCAGGATGCCGGCATCAAACAGGCGGCCGGCGGCAACAACATGGACGATCGGCACGGCGAGCGCCAATGCACAGGGGCAGGTGATGATGAGAACGGCGATGGCATTGCGTATGGCGTTCTGCCAATCACCGCTCAGAAGCCCCCAACCCAGCAGCGTCGCCAGTGCCAGAAGGTGAACGGTGGGGGCATAGATATCCGCTGCGCGCTCAGCGATCCGGCGATACCCGGAGCGGGAATCCTCGGCCATCTCCATCATCTCCAGCATGCGTGTCAGATAGGAGTCGGCCGCGGCCCTGGTCGCACGGAAGACAAGGTCGCCGCTCAGGTTGATTGCCCCCGCCAGAAGTGTGCGGCCAGGCGAAGCGGGCTCGGGAAGGCTTTCGCCGCTGACAACCGACATGTCCACTTCGCTTCGGCCCGAAACGACCTCGCCATCCACTGGAAGGCGTTGCCGGGGTGCGACCAGAAGCGTCATGCCGGGCTCGATCTCGCCAATGCCGATGTCCTCGGTTGTCCCGTCGACATTGAGGCGAAGGGCACGCCGGGGCTGCAAACGCGCTAGATTGTGCACCGCGCTGCGTGCCTTCTCACGCATGACATGATCAAGCGTCCGACCGATCAGGAGGAAAAAGACCAACGCTAGAGCCGCATCAAAAAAGGTGTGCTCCCCACCCGTCAACGTCTCAATGAAGCTGAGCGCCAGCGCCAGCACAATGGCGAGAGAAATCGGGACGTCCATGTTCAGGCGTGCCGCGCGCAGAGCCCCGAAGGCAGAACGGAAGAAAACCTGCCCGGATAGGGCAATGGCCGGCACCGCAATCAGCGCTGACACCCAGTGGAAAACATCGCGCGTCTGGGGATCGGCCCCAGACCAGATCGAAACCGAGAACAACATGACATTACCGGCGGCAAAGCCGGAGACCGCCAGCGCCAGCAGCAAGCGTTTCAGCACGGGATCCGTCCGTGAGCTTACCGCAGGGTCGAGCAAGACGGCACGATAGCCGATCGCTGACAGGACCTCAGGGAGGTGGCTCACCCGGCCCTCGTCCGGACGATAGGCGATCCGCACGCGCCTCGATGAAAAGTTGACCCGCGCGTTTTCGACCATCCCGATCTCGCCGAGCGTCTTCTCGATGATGCGCATGCAATCAGCACAATGAATTTCGGGCACCGAAAACTCGATCTGGCGCAAGCCATTGCCGAGATCGCGGCTCGAAGCAGCCAGAGTCTGCTCGTCCTCCTCAGGCGTCTTGATAAGTGCAGAAGTGGCCTCTGCCGCCGACGCGCAACAGCTCATCTCCCCGCTCCTGTTGACTGACGCCCTTGCTGCATTTGAACGGATCTATGGTTACAAGTGATGGTAGAACAGCCGATCCTCTGGCCCGACAAGCGCCAATGGGCGATGCCGGGAGAAGACCGAGTCTCTTTTCTTTGGCATCTGGTGCCGATTGTCCGCGTCGACACGGGCACTCGACAAGCTTCGGGGCTGGCAGAGTTCGCGTCAAGCCGCCGACCGCCGTTTTATTGCCCGACCCGCAAATTGCGAAGCGCCGGTTGCCGTTTCCGACGCCATCACTCCGCACATCGTATTCATTCGGTGGAGCGTTGAAGACCTCAGGATTCTCCTCGCCTTCGACGACGAGATATCCTGCCGTTCCGCGCTCGGCCCTGGAAAGCGCATGCTCAACCAAGATATAGCGGCCAGGCACCTCGCGCTTGCATTCTACGATGCTGGCAGGACCGGGCGGAACCAAGACGCTTTGCACATCGGTGATGGCGGGACTGGCTATGGAACCCGGGGATACGCCTTGTCTAAAGATTTCTCCGATGACGTGGAATGGTTGGGGGCGCCCACGCCAAAAATTCTTACCGTCTCCCCGCCCCTGGCCCGCAAAGGGTAGTGCTCACGAGAATGAGACCGTACATGCCTCTGGCGATGCGCAGGGCGACGGATGGCACCGCCCAATGGTAGAGAAAGATACCCGGCTTGAGCGCCTTAAAGCTGAAAGACCTTTCCTCACCGGGAGCGGCGGTGGTCGCGTTCACACCGCCTCCGGGCCCGTTGCGGCGTGGCGATCTGCAACGCGGCCGAGATGCGCGCCGGTGCGGCTTTCGCCCACTCGCAAAAAACGCCGAACTTGATGGAGAACGACGCTTCGAAATGACGACTGCACAAAACATCGACCTCGCACGGGTTTACGATGATCAAGGCACCAAACCGGGCGCGCGGCTGCTGGTCGATCGTGTCTGGCCGCGCGGGATTGGAAAGGACGTCCTTAAACTTGACGACTGGATAAAGGAGGCCGCTCCGAGCACCGAATTGCGCAAGTGGTTCGGTCACGACATCGACAGGTGGGACGATTTTCGGCGCCGCTATCGCGCCGAACTGGACAAAAATGAAGAGGCCGTGGAACGCTGCCTCGTCTGGTGCCGGAGGGGCTCGGTCATCCTGCTCTACAGCGCGAAGGACCGCCATCACAACCAGGCCGTCGTGCTGCGAGAATATCTGCGCGAGAGACAGACGCTCAGAGCCCGCGACATGACGAGTGACCCGTATGTGCGACGTGCCGATTCTGTTGGCCGGCATGGGGGGCGTATTGCGCTGGGAACTGGCGGCGGCGGTGGCTAACGCAGGCGGGTATCCGACGCTCGGCATGGTCCGCGAGGCGCCCGATTTGATCGAGCGCGAGATGCGCGCTCGGCGGGTGGCGGCCCAAGCCTCAGACGGTTCTCACTGACATCTTCGTTTGAACTGGCCACGGGGCGCCGCTGTCCGCGTATTGGCCAACAGCGTGACGAACGCACTTGGCAGCCGCCTTCTGGGGCACGACCCCGACGCACTGCCGCGGGAGCCCGTCGCCTGGGACGGCGATGTGCCTCGCCTGCGCTTCGGAACGGCCTCGCCCCTGCGCACGACGAAAGGCGATCCAGAGGCGATGGCGTTCTATTCGGGCCAGGCGTGGTGGGGCGCATCGCCGATGTCGTTCCGGCAGGCGAGCGCCTGCGGCGGATCGCGGCCGAGGCGGCGGCCTTGCTCGCGCGGGTCCCGCTCGATGGCTTGGCGCAAAGGGACCAAGCGTGACCGAAAATGAGCGGGGCTGACGGCGCTGCGCTTCCCCGCCACGCACAGCCAGTGAGGATATGCGGCGGCCTCTGGCCCTCCCGGCCCGGTCACCGCACGTGCGAACCACGCCCCCACGGCACGACGCCGATCGCGCGCTCATTGTGCAAAGGCTGCGATGCGCGACAGGTTGCAACCTTATCCCCAGGACAGAAGCGGCACGTAGAGCAGGTGTTACCGGGTTGATCCTCCAACGGGTCTAGCGCAGGGTCACGCCCCGATGTCAAAGGCTACAGGATAACGCTCGCGGCGGCAGCCGTCGCGTCTCGACTATGCCGGATTGCCGGCGGTTTGACGGTGAGGCGCCCGTGTAAGTCTGTCGGCCAATGCAGTCGCCTCTTCGATCGAGGTTACGAATTGAGCGGCGGGCGGCTGCACGTGATGGGCGAAAAGCATCTTCCGTACAGCGGGAGAAGCCGCCGAGACAAGCACCGCAACGCCCCGGCGCTGCGCCTTCCGCAACACAGTTGCGATTGCGTTGGCCGCGGTCGAGTCGATCAGCGGTACAGCCGAAAAGTCGAGAATAAAAGCCTTGTGTCGACTGTCGATGCCGTCGAGCACGATCCCCACCGTCGAGGCCGCGGCGAAGAAGAACGCCCCTGTTATCCGGTAGACGGCGAAATCTGGGCTTGTGGCCAGCGCCGGGTCGTAGGGTGCGCGGCTGTCGGTGTCGGCAACATCCTCGGGAATTGCCGGCACGTGCTCCTCGATTGCTGTTGTTTGCGACATGCGATGAATGAACAGCAGCGCACCGAGTGAGAACCCCACGAGAATGCCCATCGTCAGGCCCACAAAGACTGTCAATCCGAACGTTGACAACAGCACCAGCGCATCGCCCCAGGACGTGCGGAGGAGCGTCGCGAAGTCGCGCTTCTCTGCCATATTCCAGGCGACCACTGTAAGTACGCCGGCAAGGCCGGCGAGCGGTATGAAGCTCGCGAGTGGGGCCGCCACGACCATAGACAGCAGCACGAAAACGGCATGAAGCATCCCCGAAATGGGGCTCTTCGCACCCGATCTGACGTTGGTTGCCGTGCGGGCAACCGTGCCGGTGGCCGGGATGCCGCCGAACAGGGCCGCGCCGATATTACCAAACCCCTGCGCCACCAGCTCCATGTTCGAACGGTGCCGGCGTCCGGTCATGCCATCGGCCACCATGGCCGAGAGCAGCGATTCGATCGCTCCGAGCAGCGCAAATGAAATCGCGTCTGGTAGAACCTCCTGAATCTTGGCCAATGAGAAAGGCGGCAAGGAGGGCAGCGGCAGCGAGTTCGGAATGCCGCCGAACCGCGTGCCGATGGTTTCGACTGGCAACTCCAGCAGCCACGTGGCCATTGCACCCAACACGACGGCGATCAGGATGCCTGGCCAGTTCGGTAGGAAACGCTTCAACCCAGCGATGATGGCGACGGTTGCGACGGCAACGGCAACCGCGGCCGGATTGACGGTGGCAATCGCCGCGCCGAGCCCCCGCAGCTTCGGCAGGAATTCGGGCGGCTCCCCGCCGGCAAGCGTCAGCCCAAGGAGATCGTGGATCTGGCCGGCAAACAGAATAACCGCAATGCCGGAGATGAACCCGACGGTCACCGGATAAGGGATGAATTTGATGTAGCTCCCGAGGCGCAGGAATCCCATCAGCATGAGGAACACGCCGGCCATGATGGTGGCGAGAAACAAACCGTCAAGGCCGTGACGGTTGATGGTGGTCGCCACCACCACGGTAAAGGCGGCCGCTGGTCCGCCGATCTGAAAGCGGCTCCCGCTCAGCAGACAAATGAGGAAACCGCCAATGACCGCCGTGAAGAGGCCGCGCTCCGGCGACGCGCCAGAGGCGATGGCGATCGCCATGGAAAGCGGCAGAGCGACGATTGCAACAGTAAGCCCCGCAATCACATCGGCCCGCAGATCCCCAAGGCGATAGCCTTCGCGCAGGACAGTGATGGTCTTCGGTGTGAAAAGTTCCCGGAACGTCGGTTTGTGCACGACGCTGAGCTTGGGAGCCGGGATGTCCATGGTAAATTTCGCTCTTCAATGGAGTGGCGTCGTCGCAAGAACGGTCGGCGCGTTGTTGTTGAACTGCTACTTGACGAGGATTCCCGGATCTGGCTCACGCAGCCGCACGCCGCGGCCGCCGCCTTCGCTGCGGGAATTGTCGCCGATCAGCTCGACCCCAGCGGCGTTGAGCGCCGCGATGACCTTGGTGAGGCTATCGACAATGCCGCGCACATTGCCCTCGCTCGCTTCCATCCGCTGAATAGTCGGAACCGAAACGCCCGACATCTCCGCCAGCATCTTCTGATCGATGCCAAGAAGAGCACGCGCCGCGCGCAGTTGTGCCGAGGTCATCATGAAAATAGGCCTTGCGTGTTGGTGCTCGCGAGTCGCATCATATCGTATGTATTGTGATGGCTCAACTATCACTATTGGGTGCCCAGATATGCGCGAAGGGCGGTAGCCGATGTCGCGACCGGACCGGCATGCGCTCGAGAGAGTTGCTGTGCGCAGCTTCGCTTCGGCCGTATTTACTGTCGGCGCAGGCGCGGCCCTCTGCATGACCATGGGTGTCTCTATGCTGTCGGCGGTTTTGTTCGCCCTGGCGTGCGGCATCATTGCCGTCGTCGTATCGCGGATTTGATCGCCAGGCTTGGGCGCCGGACACCGGGCGCCACAATCGCTGGGCCCGGTGTCGGCGCCACGACGGCATCAACGCGAGCGGAAGTGCTTGTTCCTTTGGCGGCGCACGCCTAGTCGGCGCTCAACCGTCCGCATCCAAGGCGGACGCCCCGCTCGCCATCCTGTTCGGGCAGCCCGTGGCTTTGACGCAAACGGCAGCTTTCAGGGTTTTCTGCCGATGGTCTTTGGCCATTGAATGGCAGCTTTACCCACCAATGGTCCGAAACCTGCCAGTCTGCTCCCCACCCCGTCCAAGACAGAGCGAACGCCCAACCGAACAGTCCGCATTCAGGATAGCGTGCTAAGCTACGGAACGGCCGGAATGGAAGCGCATTGCGGAATGGCAGCTCTTCACCCTTATAGAAGACAGGCGGTCTAGGTGCCGACGAACGGACCCGCTGCGCGGGAGGGTACGTGCGGAGAGGTAGCGCCAAGGTTATCTTCCTGAGGCCCGGGCCGAACGTCCTGCAGGTGACATAGGGCTCGAAGTCGGGCGATCTCTGTGGGAGGACCCGAGACCGCTTCCGATTGTCGGTTTGTGCAGAGGCGTCCGGCAACGCTTCCATCCAGGCTATGCAAACGGTTGATCACCTCCAGCCCGGTCATCTCGAAGTCGGTCGCGTTTCTCGTGGCAAGGTCGGCGCCCCGCGACAGCGCGATCGCGGCGATTTGCGGGTCAAATGGGGAGATCGGGCGTCCCGCGGCCCGCCGCATTGACGCAATCTCTGCATAGCATTCGGCAGCTCCACTATCAGAAGGGAGAACTCGTCCGTCGAAGTCCTCGGCAAACATCGCTTCCGTTAGAACATCGCCGTCCGGGCCAGCGAGCATGTCAAAGACGATCAGCTGCCCGGGGCGCTCTTTCGACAGCATGTCGATCCGCGATGCCGCCAGCCAGCGTCGTCGGCGGCGCCGCTTTCGCGAGATCATTCCGGATCATGGGTCGTCAATGGCGAAGCCATCCTGCTTCATTGACTGGATCAAAGACGGGCTGCTAAATGTCAGCGGGGCCTCCCATTGATCTTGGGAGATGGCGATGGCCTGAATATCTTCGCCGGTTTCGAGAAGCACGTCGTAGGCCAGTTCCGCTAGCCGATCCCTCACCGCTCGTCGATCGTCGACACGCTTCAGGACCACGCCGACGTCGATGTCGCTGTCGGTATCGGCGTCGCCGCGCGCATGGCTGCCAAACAGCACCAGCCCGACAAATTCATCGGCATAGGCTTGCTTCACCATCTCGGCGAACGAACTCAATGCTGTTCGGATTTCTGGGGTCATCTTCGCCACTGGACTTGGCCTTCATTTCGATCATTTCGAACCCTGGACGTGCCTTACGCGGGCGGCGAGACTGGCGCCATTCCGGTCGGCCGTTTTAACGGCGTGTACGAAAGCTCCCGAAAAATGCGCACACGACCGATAGGCAAACACCCCCGTTACTCCCTCAAGTAATAACGAAAATATCGGGTTCAATAACACTTTTCTTGGGTTATGGATTTGGACCATCGGAGTTTAACTCCGATGGAAAATGGGCCCGTCCCTAGATCTCCGTGGGTGGACCCGAGCCCGTGTGCAAGCGTTTGGTACACCACGTGGTTCTGCGGCCGCATCGGTTGATTGTGGCGCCTCAGTTCAGCCAGCCGCCATCGATGATGTGGATCTGCCCGGTCGCATAGGTCGCGCCGGCGAGATAGACGGAAAGATCGGCGATTTCTTCCGGTGCGTCGATGCGTCCGATCGGCTGGAGTCTTGCGGGCCCTCATAATCGACGTCGACGTGGATGTCGCTGTCGGCATTGGCATCGCCGCGCGCATGGCTGGCGGCGAAGCCAACCTCTTGGCACAAGCGACATCGATGACTTCAACAGGGGACACGCGACAGCGTTTTGAACCGACCCGACATGATCCTTTTTCACACAAGCAATGCAGCGCCGGCGCGCCCAACCGCCATTGCCGGCCCAACTATGTCGGCATCAATTCCACACCCGGATCTCGGCCCGCTCCACATATCTGAAAACCGAAGTCGCGGTCGCCCAGCCGCCCACCTTCATCAGCCTTAGAACATCATGGCCGTCGGACAGAAGCGTTTGCGCACCGTGATCGTCCTTGATGCCAATTTCATTTGCAAGCGGGCCTCCCGATGACGGGATTGCAATCCCTCAACGCGATCGTATATACATGCATATACAACTCCTGGAGACACACAGATTGCATTCGGACCGACATCGGGCCAAACAGGTGCGGCTCTTTCGCAACAACAAGAGTCAGGCCATGCGGATTCCAGCCGAGTTCGAGCTGCCCGGCACCCGCGCGATGATCAGCCGCGACGGAGATCGGATCATCGTCGAGCCCGTTCGGGACAGCATCGGCTTGTCGGAACTTTTGAGCACATGGGCACCTCTTGATATGGAGGTTCCCCACATCGAGGACAAACCAGCCGAACCACGGGATATCTTTTAGTGCGGTATCTGCTGGATACCAACATCATCTCCGACCTGGTCCGCAATCCGCAAGGATTGGCGGCCCGAAGGCTCGCCGCAGTGGGTGACGCCAATGTCGCGACAAGCATTATCGTGGCCTCGGAGCTGCGCTATGGCTGCGCGAAAAAAGGCTCGGAACAGCTGACGGAGCGGGTCGAAGCGGTCTTGTCCTTGCTGCCGATTCTCGCTCTTGAAGCACCGGCCGATGTCCATTACGGCGGCATCCGGGCAGATCTCGAAAAGCGCGGCCTGCCCATCGGCCAGAACGATCTTTTCATCGCTGCACATGCAACCGCGCTCGATGCCGTGCTGGTCACGGCAAACCATGGCGAATTTTCCTTCATCCAAACGCTCAGAACCGAAAACTGGCTCGCATAGGGCAGCGCTGTCGGATCGCTGCACGGCGTTTCAGCTGCGCGCCGGAATGTGCGGCCGGACCAACCGTGCCCGATTTTGCCACATGCTGAGGCAGGCGGGCCGCAACCGAACTCGGGCCTTGCAATTGCGATGCGGACCGGGCTGCATTCTCGAGGCGCTCTTGTTGCCGCGCGCAAGACCGGTCCGGTCGCCGGACAATCCGGACAGCGAAATGGCAATGGCAGGATTTCGGCCAAGGGCTATGTTACGCACACTCTGCCCCCGTCCAGGAAGGCATCAAACCAGATCGCCCACCTGCCTTTCCGTAGCCTTTGCGCGGCGAGGTCGGCATCAGGCAAGCGTTTCGCCTGGGTATCGCCGTGCGCCTCGGCACGCTCACGCTTTTGCAAACGGGTCGATCACATCGAGGCCGGTGAGTTCGAAAGGAGCGGCAGTGCGCCTCACAAGATCTGCCCCCTTCGATAAGGCGATAGCGGCGCAGCGCGCCGCCGCCGCGCCATCGCAGCCGACAAGCCGCCCGCCAAATTCTGCCGCGAACATCTCGACAAGGGCCGTTCGGAGCGCGGTGCGTCACGCCCAGGGACCTGCCGAGAGCACCCCGGAGGTTCGTTGAAAAAACAAGGGAACCGCATTGGGGTCCTGGCCCCGGGCACGAGCTTTTCCGGTTCGGTTCCCTGGTGGCTGGTGTTTTCGAACTTTCCCACCGGCGAACCGGTCCCCGCTTCGCCTGAAAACGCGCCAGGACGGCCGCCCCTCCCCTGGTCCCGAAAGTGCGCCAACCCTTTTTTGCGCACGCGGCTCGCGGGGCCGAGGTGACCTGATCCAGATCCTTAAGCCGTCGCACGCTTGGTCCGCAGCAAGCAGCATCGGCGCGCCCAGGGACAACCGGTCGCTCTTGCACCACCCCGGTTCCAAGGGAGAAAGATCACTGCAGGACTGTCGGCGCGCGGACCCGCGGCGAGCGACCGCTGATCTGGGTCACGCCGCGCAATTTGCCCTGGCAACCGCAGCGGCCGCGCGAGACGAAAACGCCGGGCCGCTCGGGCAGCGATCACCCCACGATGTAGATTGGCACGCCGGAGATTTCAGCTTCAAGAACGGGGTACCTGCGGGTAACCGCGGTACCGGGGCTGCGGCCAGTGGCCCGTTTCGTGCGGCGCCGGCTGCACCATCAGCCGAGAGCAGTCGTTCAGGCCGCTCATAAGTCCTTCGCCGCCGTTCGCTTGCCGCGCCAAACTGAAGGAAACGCGAAACCGAAATTTACCACGAAATTCAAACCCAAATGCAATTCGGCTCCGGCGTCTTTTCCTGCGACCACACCAATGCTACGGCTGGTGTAAACGAGGAACACCAATGCGCTATTCTGGTATATTTTCCATATTTTTAACGACTTCCTTTCTGGCATTTTCAGTGCCAGGTGCGGCGGAAGCCCAGAGTTTGACCTGTCGAACCGGCAGCTTCGGCGCCACCCGGTGCAGTAACGGCACCACGTACCGCACCGACAGCTTCGGCACCACCCGCGACAACCATGGCAACAGCTGGAGAACTGATAGCTTCGGGACCACGCGTGGTAGTGACGGAACAACTTTTCGCACCGACAGCTTCGGCACCACTCGCGACAACCACGGCAATAGCTGGCGAACCGATAGCTTCGGCACGACCCGCGGAAGCAATGGAACAAGCTGCAGGACCGATAGCTTTGGTACGATCCGTTGCAACTGACTTTGCCAACAGGGCTCTCGTGCTAGAGCGCCGACGGACGCAAGCGTCCCAGGCACGAGCGTTTTTGGAAACGGGCGGCTCCGCCGCTTGCGGCAAGCCCCTTATCGCTTTGGCGGCACTGTTCGCGCACATTAGCTCGCAAGTGCACGACACGGCGTCGTCGCCCCCCGAGCGATGGACACATCGGTGAAGATCTACGGCATTGATTTCACCAGCAGACCATCGCGGCGGAAACCCATCACCTGCCTCGAATGCACGTTTGCCGACGGGTTGCTTCACGCCGAAGAACTCCAGGAGTGGAGTGAATTCTCGTTTTTTGAACAAGCGCTGCAACGGCCGGGCCCATGGATCGCCGGGATCGACTTTCCGTTCGGTCAGGCGCGGCGGTTCATAGAAACCATCGGCTGGCCCCTTGATTGGAGCGGCTATGTCGGCCATGCCAGATCTCTCGGACGCGACGGCTTCCGCCAGGCGCTAGATGCTTACCGCTCGACTTCGCGCCATCGGCGACAAGGAGCATCGGCGGCAGACCGATGTCGCGGCCGGCGCGATCAGTCCTCAAAAGCTCTACGGCGTGCCCGTGGCGCTGATGTTTTTCGAAGGTGCCCAGAGACTTGTTGAAGCCGGGGTTACGGTGCCTCACCTCCAGGACGGCGACCGGTCGCGCATGGTTGTCGAGGCTTATCCTGGCGTGTTGGCGCGGGCGATCCTCGGGCGTCGAAGCTACAAGAACGACACGCGGAAAAAACAGACCGACGCTCATCGCGAAGCACGCCTTGCCCTGCTTGATGCCTTGAGAGAGGGCGAGGCGCGCCAGCGTTACGGTTTCGGGATCGCCGCTGACAACAGCTTGTGCGATGATCCTGGCGGGGACCATCTGGACGCACTGCTCTGCGCCGTTCAGGCCGCATGGGCTCATTCGAACCAAGCCAAGGGCTTCGGCGCGCCCGGCCTGCCTGATGCGCTTGAAGGCTGGATCGCCGATCCTCACCTTGGTTCCTAGACCGGCAGTCGGCCGCGGTTGCTGTGGTGGTCGGCCCTTAAGGGTTATCCGGCGCAACAGGATCGGGGGGCCCATCTTGTCGCGGACGAAAAGGGTGCGTGCCTTCCCCCAAATCCTCTTCGTCCCCCTGCCCTAACCCCTTCAGGAGCGCCAACGCCTCGTTGCCCACCTTTTTCCTCTCAAGGGCCGCAATCCACCTTTCCCCCTGCGCTTCTTTTCAGTCGCCCCAATCCCGGCAAAACGCCCCCCGGCTGAACACGCAAGCCGACACCGGCACCAGAGGCTTTCGGCGCCCCGCCTTCGAGGATCAGAACGAACCGGCGCCCGCGACGGCTTTCAATCCATTACACGTTCGAGCGCCTGGGGGATGAGTTGCCGACACTTGCCATTCGGCACCACATCGGCTACAAAACCATGGAGTAACGAGCAAAAAGCATGGAGTAACAGACAAATGGGCAAAGCGAAGCCCGAAACGATGGAGCAATATCGTGCCATGGGCAGGCGCTATGCCGCGCAGGGACAGGCGCGTCATCCAGACTGCGATCCCCTCGAAGCGCTGTGCCGACACGCCGAGGACAGGGTCGGCGTTTTGAAGCCCAGCACGGTGCGCCTCTACAAGCGCCGCTATGGCGCCGCCGCGCTTGTCATCGGGAGAACCGAGGGCGTTGACGAGGCGGTGATCATCGAAGCCTTGCGAAGGCTGACGGCCAAGCTGGACGCAATGTCGGGAACCCCGGCCGAGAAGCGCACCTCCTCCAAGAAGGTCAAGGACGCCAAGGACTGGGTGGTCAAGGAGGTGTTCGGGCACCTGAAAATCATGGCCGTGCGGCATCGGCGCATCCGGTCGGCGGCGGTCGGGCTTTATTGTCTGCTCGTGCCCAAGCTCGGCGTTCGGCCGGTCGAACTGACCGGGGCCTGGGTCGAAGGCGATACGCTCTTCGTGCCCAGCGCCAAGCAGCCAGAAGGCGGCCCGAGTGTGCGCCGGATCGACATCTCCGATTTCCATCCCACGCACAAGGAGGCGCTGCTTGCTCTCATCTTCATCGTTGCGCGGGATGTGGAAGCGGGCGGCTATGATGCTTGGCTGAGCCGGCTGGCGGAAACCCTCGCCCGCGCCTGCGTGGCGGTAGCAAGAAAACCGGTCAGGAGATTGACCGCCTGTCGCCCTCCTCGTTCCGCCACACCGCCATCAGCACCTGGCACGCCGCCGGCTACACGCCAGAAGAGATCGCCGAACTTGTCGGCCACCGCAGCCTCAGATCGCAGAGTGCCTACAAGCATTCCGGGAGCGCCTGGCCGATCTCCGGACCGCTGGCCAAGCCGGCAAGCCCGCCCAAAGCGATCATCGATCTCGATGACATGCCCATACCGGTGAAATCCGAGAGGACCATCCCAAGACCGGACATACCGGGCGAGCCGGAAGACGGCCCCTCACCTCCGGCACGCCCCTGAGCTGATGCGCGGCCTCGTCGATCCCGAACATCACATCTGCAAACGCAAGCACATCACCAGCCGGGCTGCATCGCCGACGCCGTCTCACCTGGCTTTGTGACGCCCGCTGACAGCGCTCTTTCTTGCGGGCGCATAAACGCTGCCGGTCGCTCCTGCGGCCGCCACTCTCATTGGCGCGCATGGGTTGGGTGGTGATGTTTTCCTGACGGGGTTGAAACGTGCCGGCCTAGCGGCATGAATGCAGCTCTGGTGTCCCTCCCCCCGGACGAAGCGTGAAGAACCGGTGGGCTTTCTTTGTTGGCGCTTTTTATTTCGGCGCGTGGTCATCTTGAGCCAGGCCAGGCCGAGGGGCAATCACGCGATCGCGGCGCTTGCCGCCGAGGATGGGGCAAGAGGACGGGATTGTCCGGCTCCGGACAAGGCGAGCGCCCGTCCGCGGCAACCGGCCGGTCGGCGCTACCAGAACGTCTATCTGCTCGGCGCCATCTGGCCGACAGCTTCGCCATGCAATTCCAATCGAGAAGATCAACCGACACCTCCAACGCGGTGCCCATGCTGTCTTGTTGTTCGATCGCGCTGGTCCGGCGACACGACCAGGGGCACGATCTGACGACGCGGATCAACAAGGCCAACACGACCAAATATTCGTTCTTCGGCAGTGGCATTCTGCACCACATTCCGTCGGCCGGGCCTCGCGTCGGTGCTTGACGCACATCTTGCTACAGCGACCGCCTACTTGGTCGTGCCTCATGGACTTGATCACGCTCAGGCGAGAGGACTCATCAAAGCGATTTTTTGGTTAACGACATGTCAATAGACTGATAAGGTGTTCCACAGTTTATTGTTTGTCCAGTTCATTGCCCCTTCGAGATTCGCTCCTGATGTCGTACACACGGATTTTGGAGTCTTCAAAGCTCAAGAAGCTTTTTGCCCGCAGTAGTCCTACACCTTGTACCGGGGCCGGGTTAACTAGATCACCCGCTTTGACGGCACCCGCAAAAGCAGGAAAAAGCTGTGGATCACCTGTGCAGGGCGGCATGGATGTTGTCTGGCGCGAGAGTGGACCTGCCATTCCGCCAAGATCGACCTCTCGTCGCGCACAGCTGGCAATAAAGCGCGCGATCGACGTTGTCGGATCGTTATTGGGACTGGTCGCACTCTCGCCCCTGTTGGTTATTCTGTTTGTGGCGATCCGCCTGACGAGCGGTGGCCCTGCACTGTTCAAGCAGGAGAGGCATGGCCGTGCCGGGCGCACATTCCTTATTTACAAGTTCCGCTCGATGTACACCGATGCGGGCGACGCGACCGGCAGGCATCAGACGGTGAATGAAGATCCGCGCATTACTCCAATCGGCAGCTTCATTCGGAAAACCAATCTTGACGAACTTCCACAGCTGTTCAACGTACTCCAGGGCGACATGTCCCTGGTTGGACCCCGGCCGCATCCAATCGGAATGCAAGCCGGAGGAGCGGCCTACGAGGATCTGGTTCCCTGTTATCACTTCCGCCACTTGGCCAAACCTGGCATATCAGGTTGGGCTCAAGTAAACGGATTGCGTGGACCAACGACAGACGCCGCCAAGGCACGCGCGCGGGTTGAGTACGACATCGCTTACGTCCAAAATTTCTCGCTGCTGCTTGACTTTAGGATCCTGCTTCTGACCGTAGTCAGGGAGTTGCGTGCTCCCTCGGGGTCCTAGTTCTTGAACTGCACCTGGTTCGGCGTCATCAGGCCATCCTTCACCATCGGCCAGGCGAACTCATGCTCTTCGAGCCGCTTGTAGGCCATGACCAGACCCGTATCATCCCAGTAGGGCAACTTCAGCCCGTCGGTCTTTTTCGCGCGGAACACAAAGACCGTGCCGGGGTGCAGGATGCCGCTTGCAGCCAATCTGCACCAAGAGACTTTGCGGCTGTCCAGCTACGACCGCCGGCAACAAGCCGGCCGACGTCCCGACCGCACACGAGACAGAAACGCGGCCACGCCAACCCAGCATTACCGCGAATTTTTATCCATGTGTACATACGCCACAGTCTGCAATTTACAATCCACGATTTGAAATTAATAGTTGGGACGCTCGGCGCCCTCGTCCCCTTTAACTCTATATTGCACTGCTTTTCTTGAGAGCGGGAAAAGCCTGCTAGCAAGGCGGGCGTAATCTGCCCTTACATGGAGAACTGTCTATGTCCAAACGCATACTTATCACCGGCGGAGCAGGTTTCATTGGCTCGCATCTTTGCAAGCGGCTCTTACTCAGTGGCAAAGAGATATTGTGCGTCGACAACTTCTTTACGGGCCGCCGTTCCAACCTTCATGAACTGCTCGACTACAAAGATTTCGAGCTTGTTCGCCACGACGTGACATTCCCGCTGTATGTCGAGGTCGACGAAATTTACAATCTCGCCTGCCCAGCCTCCCCTGTTTATTATCAACACGACCCAGTGCAGACCACCAAGACCAGCGTGTTGGGCGCCATAAACATGCTGGGACTTGCCAAACGACTGAAGGTGCCAATTTTGCAGGCGTCCACCTCTGAAGTCTATGGGGACCCGGAACAACACCCGCAAACGGAAACCTATTGGGGAAACGTGAACCCCATTGGTCACCGTTCCTGTTATGACGAGGGTAAGCGTTGCGCAGAGACGCTTTTCTTCGACTACCACCGCCAGCATCGCCTTCCGATCAAGGTTGTCCGCATTTTCAACACCTACGGGCCGAACATGGACCCGGGGGATGGCCGTGTTGTATCCAATTTCATCGTGCAAGCATTGAAGGAGGAAGACATCACCATATACGGTGATGGCGGCCAAACGCGATCCTTTTGCTATATCGACGACCTGGTCGAAGGTTTGATCCGCATGATGGCAACTGATCCCGAGGTGACTGGCCCCGTCAATCTCGGAAATCCGGCTGAATATCGCATTTCGGATCTCGCAGAAATGATCGTGGCGATGACCGGATCGAGGTCCAAGTTGGTCTATAGGGATCTGCCCGTCGATGACCCCAGGCAGCGCCGTCCCGACATAAGCCGCGCAAAACAGCTTCTGCACTGGGCGCCCGAACAGGATCTGGTGAGGGGATTGGAACAGACCATAGCATATTTCCGAGCTTTGCTGTCCCTTGAGAAAGAGATCCCCACGAAGAAGTTGATCTGAGCCCAAACAGTCCTTGAACCTGTGGAGAAGTCTTACCGCAATCGCTACGTTTGCCTCTTTTGGGCTACACAAGTTCTCTCATGTGCTTCGGCGTCGCTCATGGCGCATAAGCATGATTGGAAGCAACGAGGATTTGGCCCCAACGCCAGACTATGGCCGGTGCATTGGGTCTGTTGGCAAAACATAAGGTCGCTTGTCTTTTCTAACAAACAAGAGCCGAGTTTTGCTCCCTGCGCTTGTGCGAGAGGACGATGGTACTGTTTGCAGCCGCATTCGTCGTCGGGACTGTGTTTGGCAGGAAAGCATCCATTGTGACCTGGGGAGCGGGTGCGTTCGCGATGGCGCTTATGGGGACGGTCCCGCTTGCGTTCGGCCCCTGGGAGCTTAGTGCAGAGCCGGTCTTGGGAGTCGTATCGGCCGCGCTTGGATACAATCTCGGGTTACTTGCTGGTTGCGGCTGGCGATGCGCCTGGGCATCAACATAATTCTCTCGAGCGATCGCCCCGGTGATGCGGAGGGCTTGTCCCCGACCGTGACCAAGGGCACGGAAGCTTTCAAACTCACCCTGGTCCTGCATTGCATCGTAAAGGATTTGACGGCAGTCGTCGCACAAGTCGGCCTTTCGCTGGTGGCGGGTCTCAACCTGGTGGTCGTCGGCTTGCCGAACACGGTTCGGTCGGCCGGGCCGGTCGAGGAAAGCCGTGAACGCAGCAGTCTGCCCCTGCATCGGCACTTTCAGAAAATCCGTCCGATCCCGCAACAGCGCCCCATAAACCCAGGAAGAGCACGACGATCTCTTCCGCTGGTACGGTGGTCGCTCCGACCCCGACGACTTCGAGCCAGACATCGCCAAAACGCGCATGACCCGCCTCTCCGCCCGGGGCGGAACCCGAAAATTAGGCAAATCGGCTCCCGGACGCTTACTCCCAATCGCCATGACAATCGCCGCCTGGTCATGCTGGGCTTGCTGTCGCCGATCGGCACGGCAAGCCTTCCACGCCTGACCCACGCCTGGGCCCCGCGACCATTCCTGTCGCAAACGAAATCTGCGCAAAGAGCCCAGCACGACGCGCCGGCTATTTGCCGAAACGGGCGATACGGGCGCGCCGCATCTTTCGCATCTGCATGAAGGGAAGCAAGACAAAGCGACCGATTGCGGTCGCCTGCGCCAACGCCCTTGCGGTATCGAAAAGCGGCGAAGGCAGGGACGGCATCAGCCGCGCACGCTGCACCAGGACGCCGTCGTCGCCGCAATAGTCACATTCGCTTGCTTTGCGCACTCGATCCGTCCAGCTGGCCGTTTGCGGAAGCGCGACTCGTAGCGAACATCCGCCCAATCGGAACGATTCGCGCGGCACCAGCAGTTCCTTCGTCGCTTCGTGCCCAAAGATCGGTGTTGCCGGTTCCGAAGCCGTCGGGCGATTTGATCAGGTGAACGGTATTGATAGTGCTTGAGCCGAATACGCTCGGGAGCGGTCCGGCCTCTGTTTGGCGGCCAGATATACCCGCCCCAAACCAGGTCACGTCTGTGCCGGACGAAGCGACCCTCGCTCCAATTGTTTTGATAGTAGCGAAGACGCTCCTGTACCCCTCTCGCGCTCCAACCGTCTCTATCTGCCTCATAGGCCACCAGGTCGGCGTCAGTAAAATAGAAGGTACGTCTCCGACTGCACGAAGCCATATCTCTGTGGGATCTGCCGGAGGACAGCCTTTACGTCATCCACATAGATTTCGTCGGCATCGAGTTTGCACCACCAATCGCCATCCGTCGCCAGGCCTCGGTACTGCTCGAAGATTTCGCCCCGCAATTCTTCGGAATACCCACGGCTTTGCCGCCCGACCAGCACAATCTCGTGATGCTCTCGCGCGAGTCGTTGAAGTGTTTCAGTCGTCCCGTCCGTGCTTGCATCGTCAAAAACGAAAATTCTATCACTCCACAGAAGCGCGGACAGCAAGGTCTCTTCAAGGATGTCGTTCTCATCACGAACGCAGCAAAGGGAGAGTACCTTCATGGCGGACCTCGACGAGGTCCCGTTTGTGATTTGGGGTCCGATCAGGCCCCAGGTGGCCGTATACGACTTCGTCATGCCCAAGATGCGCTCTCGGATGATGTTGGTGTCAGTGAAGAGGAAGTGAAACTCACTCGCCGTGAGGATGTGATTTGCTTCCACCTCCCGCCGCGCCTTGCCGATGTCGCTTAGGTCGGCAGCGCCATGATGAGGCAGTACTCGCAAGAGCTTGGCTTGGATCTGGGGCGCGAACCAATGGATGAATGGCAGTGCAAAGTGCGGCTCGATCGGGAACGAAAAAGCCGGAGTCAGAACCAGCCGTGTGGCGCCACGAATCTCAGTTCGGCCGCGCACGTTGCCATATCGTCCCACCAGCCAACGTGTTCAATGACCGAGTTCGAGACGACCAGGTCGACATCGCGGCTCCGCCACTCCGCGAGATCGAGCGCACTCCCCTCCTCCACGCGGATGTCCAGGCGGCGGCCAGGGAACCAGTACGGCTTGTCGAGGGCGTCGGGGAGATTGATAATGGTAATGTCCGCGCCGTCTATCGGCCCCATTACCTCCCAAAACGTCTCAACGCCCCCCACATCCAAGAGTTTCGCCTTGCGGCCGAGCTGCGACTGTAGCCGGGAGAGGCCGTCCAGAAACGCCTGTCGTCTGCGCATGCGAAACCAACTGGAGACAGTTTCGTAGAATGTCACTTTCGTCCCCAAGTTCGCACAGCAAGTAACTGTGCACGCAACCATTTCTTGTCGTTTGATGAGAGAACGAACGTCCAGGCGCAGAACGGGCCCGCCAGCGCGCCAAACACCAGTACTGGCACCGACACGGCTTCCCATACCACCGCAGCCAGCAAGACAAGGCACGCAGCGACCGAACATGAGACAATTCGGCGAGCTTGGGATCCGAGGCCGCCCACAACCCGGTCAACAAAATAGTAGTGGCACGCCGCGTCCACAGCCACACGAATGGCCGCCACCGCAGCGGCACCACCAATTCCATACACCGGTATGACCAACCAGATGGTGATTGCATAGATCGGCAACCCCGCCAACTGTATCAACGCCGAGATTTGAGGCTTGCCCACACTCAGGAGAAGTGTTGCCGCCGGGTAGCCCAAGCTATTCACGAAGACGTAGATCAGGTAAAGTTGGAGCACGATCTGACCCGCCTGTGCTGCCTCGTCACCCAACCATGCGGTCAGCAAGGGCCTGGAGAAAACGCAGCCGACCAACGATGCTGGGAACATTACCAGCAACGAGACCTTGGTGCCGGTCCAGAACATGTCCACGAGCTCCGCCTTGGCATTGGCCGAGCCGGATGAACTCATCGCCGGCAGTAGCACCTTCGACATTGCTATTGGCACGATTGAAAGTCGCGAGGCGATTTCGACCGGTGGTCCGTAATAGGAGAGTGCCTTGAGGGGCAACAGCCCTGCAATCGCAAAGCGGTCGAGATGTCCGACCAGCGGAACCACGATCCGCGAGACCGTGATCCACCCACCAAACACCACAAGCTCTTTCGCTTCACTGCCGCTTGCACGCCACCGGGCGATCGGGATGCCGTGTGTGGCGACGAGCCCCAGCAACGCAAGCAGACCGGCCACCCGACCGACCGCCAGAACCGCCACCGTGGTTGCCAGGCTGCTCGAAAATTGCAGCGCTAACAGGGGCCCGACAAAATTGTAGGCACCGAGAGGCATGGAAACGGCGTTGCTCAGATCGAAGCGGCCGCGGGCCTCCAGGATTCCAGAAAGGGCCGGTGAGATCACAGCTGCTGGAAGAACGACTGCAAGAAAAGAAAAGGCGCGGCTTGCGTCGTCAGCAAGACCACCATCGCCCTCGACCACCGTTGAGACGATCAGCGGGACGGCAAGGAAAGCGACGACTTCGGCGACCACGCCGAGTAAAGACAGCAGAAGCAGGCCAGATCCGGCGAGACCTCCCACTTTCGGGTGGTCGTTGTCGGCCAGAGCCCTTGCCACATTTCTAGTGAGGGATTGCCCCAGGCCAAGGTCAAAAATGCCCAGATAGCCGATCACGGCCCACGCGAGAACAAGGAGTCCAAAACGCTCCGGGCCAAGTCCATGAAGGATGCCGGGAATTGCGAAGAGCGCGGCAACGGACGGCAGAGCATATCCTGCCAAGCTAATATAGGTGTTGCGGGCGATAAAGCGCGGGGCTGGTCCCACCGCAGGGTGAGAATCTATATCGGGATTTGTGTTCACGCCACTACTGACCGAGATCCCGAATGAGGCCGGCGTCAAGCTGATATTGATAGACGATCCGCAGGCCGCTTTCGAGCGACGTCGTGGGACGATAGAACTGGTTGAGTTTTGTGCAGTCGGCTACTCTCGCATAGACGCCCTCCGGCTTCGTGGCATCGTTTGTGACGATAGCTTCATGGCCAACAACTTTGCACGCGAGCTCGGCAAGTTGGCGAAATGACACGGCAATGCCGCTGCCCAAGTTCAGTGCGTCCCCCGGCGCGATGGCGTTCATGGTAGTGAAGACCGCATCCACGACATCCTCGATGTAGATAAAGTCTCTGGTCTGGGTGCCGCTCCCCCAGACCACGATGGGGTTGTCTCGACGGGCTGCGCGTCGAACGACGCTGGGAAACGGATAGGTGAAGTCCTGATCTTCACCGTAGCCCGAGAATGGGCGGTAGCAGACAACGTCGATTCCATAAGCACGAGCCGCGTGACGAGCGAGCATTTCGCCGGTGAGTTTCGCCCAACCATAGGTCATGTCTGGCACGCCAAGCTGTCCATCCAGGTCGATCATCGTCTCGACCAGCAATTGACTGTTTTCTGCGGTCTGCAGGTTCGTTGGATAAGCGGCGGAGGAGCTGAAGTACACAAGCTTCCTGGGCGCAGGACGCGCCGTCGCAACCCAGTTGAACAGGTCCGCATCAATGGCAAGGTCCGTGGCAACGGACAGAGGCTCCCCATCGATCACCAAGCGGCCGCCGACGACCGCCGCACAATGCAGGATGAGGTCAAAATCAGCGCTCGCGGACTTCATAAAGTCCCGAATGTCCACGTAGTGCACGTCCAGGAGGTCCGACTGCTCCCCATCCGGCCGCAGGTGATCGGGCCAGCTTTCCATGGCAATTCCGGCAGAGAGATTGTCGACAACCGTGGTTTTCACCCCCATCGAAAGGAGGCGCCGGACGAAGTGGCGACCCACAAATCCGCATCCGCCGGTTACGAGCGCGGTCGATATCGAGGTCACGATACCGCCCTCCCCCGCATTCGGCGGGCGAATGCTTCCCGCAGAAGCAGAACAAAGAAGGGACTGTCCTCAATGAGGTAGCGCCGCCCAAGCCGCTTGGGCTCCTGGATCAGTCGATGTAACCATTCCAGTCCATTGTCAGCCATCCACGCGGGTGCACGAGGCTTGTCACCAGAGATGATGTCAAACGCCGACCCTATGCCGGCACCGACGCACGCGCCAGTTGCCTCCAGGTACTGGTTGATCCAACGCTCCTGACGCGGGGCGCCCAGAGCTGCCAGCACTACTTTCGCGTCTTGCGACCGAATATCATGGGCAAGTTTCAGGCTGGCTTCTGAACCCAGCGGCATAGGCGTGGGTATGGCGACCAGCCGGGCTCCGGGAAATGCTCCATTTATCGCATCGGCTGCCCGCTGAGCCACCCCGGGAGCCGCCCCGATCAGAGCTACGGTGACGGCGAACTTCTGTGAAATCTCGCCCATTCTCCAGACGAGATCGGTTCCGCTCACCCGACCCTTTATGGGCGCGCCAAGAGCAGCTGCCGCCCAGGTAATCGGCACGCCATCTGCGATGACAAGTTCGGCGCCCTTCAGAAGGTCCGCGAAGCCCGGATCGCGGCGAGCCTTCATCACGCAGTCCACGTTGCCGGGCACAATCTGCAGCCGGCGCCCCGCCCGGACAGCAAGCTCAACCTGTGCAAGTGTCTCTTCAAAGGAAATTGCGTCGAAAGGGCACCCCAAGATGTCGACGCGAACGACATTTTTCAGCATGTTTTTCCTTCCGAGCAGCACGATCCTTGCCCTGTTGCGAGGGGACGACGCGACAACGATGCAACCTCGACCGACCGATGTCGATCAAAAATCTGCCGGCGGCCAGGCGGCGGAATGGACACTACGCCGACCGCTCGTGTCGCCGGAAATGCAGGGCAATGTAACGCCAGACGACGCCCAAGCCGATGGGGTGTCTTGCCTCCTCAAAGGCGAGTACCTGCCGAACGGCATCAATTGTGGCTTGCCAGAGTAACGGCAGGGACCCTGGATCAACGATGAGACCCCTCCCGATCATTGACGCAATGCGCGCACTAATCAATGGGATCGCCACAAGGGCGGGCAGCCGGCGCCACAGAACGAGAACGCCGTTCCGCAGTTCCACGGCCCTACGCCGAGCTACCTCCTCGCTACTGCGCCCCGTTGGGAAGTGCCTCACCGCGATGACGGGTGAGTATACCAGCGACCATCCGCGGTCGAGGAGCCCGTAGCTCATTTCTTCTTCCTCGCGGGAGTAGATGAGTCGCTCCCAAAATCCGCCCATCTCGCGATAAGCGCTGGCGCGAACCATAAATCCGGCCCCAGCGAACGTGAAAGTATCGAAACTACGATCCTTCCAGGGGCGCTGGGGCCGCCTGAAAACCCAGGAGAAGGGATCCAGGTCGGCGCTGTCCCTCATCAGGACCTTGAAGCTCACAAGGGCGAAACGCGGGTCGCGCAAGAACAGTGTCACAGCTTCCGCAAGATCGCCCGGATTGGCTATGGTGGCGTCGTTGTCCACAAAGAAGAGCAAGTCGCCCGCAGCAGCCGCTGCCGCAAGATTTCGTGACGCGGGACATCCAAGAACGGGACACGAAATAGATCGCGCATCAACTCCACATGCCTTCATCTCAGCGATCCGGTCGCGGATTACTACGTCTGACCCGTCTGTAGATTGCGCGTCGAGGACGATCACCTCGAGGCCAGGGTAGTCCAGGGCTGCGACAGATCGCAGGCATCGATCAAGGATGGACGCTCGATTTCGATTGTGGACGAGAACGCTGACACGCAGCCTATTGCCGGGCATGCCCTTGTTGCCAGGCACCACATTGACGTTGTTCTCGATCTGCGGTTTCGACCGGATCACGTCGTCTCCGGTGCCCAGGCAAACACTTCGCTAATGCGGCGTTCCAGGCTGCGTTTTGGCAGGATGCTCCACACCAAGAGCGACCGAACTTTCAGCATTGAGATGGCGTTCCTCGTGCGCCGCTCGGAGGACCATGCAAATAGTCTCGAAACGACGAGGGCGGTGGCCCGCGTCAGGCTCCCAACACCGACAATTGCGCGAAACGAGGCGGCTGCAACTGGTGAGCGGTAGTGATAAAAATAGAGCCAGGGCGCCTGTCCGTCCTCCAGCATGTGCAAGAGTGCCCTCTGAGACGAAAGCGAGGCGCTATGGGCGCGAATATGACCGGCCCTCGCCGCGGGTAAGAAATAGCTTTTGAGACCACGCTTGATCGCGCGAGCCGAGAGATCAAGGTCATCGAAATACATCGGAATTTCGTTGTTCAGGAAGCCCGTGGTCGACAGAAAGTCCCTTCGAACGAGGGTCACGGCCCCGCACAGGTACTCCGCCTCCAGGATCTGATCGCTGTTCCATAAGAGCGGCAGATCTCCGCAAACAATGCGGTTGCGTGGCATCAACCTTGTGATTCCGAACTGCCGAAACAAGGTCCGCAACAGCGTTGGCAGTTCCCTTGCCGTATAGATGTCAACGTCACCTTCAGGATCAACGACCTTCGGCGCGACTACGGCGGCCTGCGGCGTGGCACGCAGAAACTCGCTCAGGAGTTTGACAGTATCGGGCTCCACGACCGCGTCGGGGTTCAGCTGCAATATGAAGCTTCCGCGGGCCCTCCCCATCCCCAGGTTGCTCGCGGCAGAAAATCCCAGGTTCCGACCGGTCCGGATGAGAATGAGGTCGGGACAGACAGCCAGTGCCAATTCGACCGTCGAATCCGTACTCCCGTTGTCTACGAGAATTATCTCAAGGCTGGGGCCCACACTCGCCTGCAGGCTCGACAGGCACGCTTCAATCGTCTGAGCGGACTGCCACGTCACAACCACCACGGAGATCTCTGGATCCACCACTATGCTCCGGCAAGTCCTGCCGACGTCTCCGACGTCACGACAGCCTGACGGACATGGAAACGAACTGGTCCCACTCCCCCCGCGGCCAATGGCCTTTTGTGCATTTTGCGTACGTCCAGGGCCAGCGTACCTTGAACAAGGCCATATAGCACGATGGTTGGCACTGTCAATCAACGTGCGCCATTCGCCACGCGAATTCGTCCATCACTTCAGGCCTCTACCGCTTGGCGCCCGCGGGCGAACCGAGCTTGAACGGCCAAGACCGGCACGCCGCGCGGCGAGGATTGAAGCTCAGCGCCGTCCCTCCGCAAGCGGTGCCCGTGTCGTCTTCCGCTTTTGCGACTTCGGCGCGCCTGAAGGATCAACGTCTTGGACCTCATGAGGGGATCAAATGGCCGTGTTTCGCCCCTGGAGCCATCGCCCTATCCCGACCGCTCGACAAACCAGTCCCGAGACGGTCGAAATCTCCCGTCTCCTGCAGAGCCTCGAGCGGTCCGCCATCCGTGCTCAAACCTTCGAGGTGATCGTTCAGGCCGAACAGAGACTGCGGATCCAAAACGGCGCTCCATAACGGTTCGACATCAGTGAATCATGCCAAGCCAGTCTGCGCCAAGAGTTTTTGCGGTTTCCCGCTAACCGATACATGCTAAACCGGGGGCGCCTCAGGGACAGCCACCGCACGCCCTTCGCGCGCCTCTTGCGACCATTCTCGGCAGCTTGAGGTACGAGGATGATGGGTTGAGTTAGGGCGTCTAGATCGAGATGGATATTCTGATCCCCATACTGGTGTTCGGCGCGGCTGCAGCGGCGGGCCCACTGTTGTGGCTATCGATGACGCGCCCCACTATCGCGCTCACCGCTCTACTTATCGTCACATTTCTTATCCCAAACGAGTTAAGCATCAAGATTGGCGACCTTCCGCGCATCGGCCCGCTTCGCGTCGCGGTAGCGGTCTTCTTGCTGGGTCTCCTCCTGCGAACATTGCTGAGAGGCCAGCCAATCCTGGTGCCGCGCGGCGCACTTGGCGGGATGGTAATTGCCAATCTCGTCGTACTTATGCTCAGTGCTCTTTTTTCTATTAACTTTCTGGCCAGCGCCTACCACTTGCTTGACCAATTGATCGTTGTGCTACTCTTTTTTTTGATGTGGCAGCAGTCTCGCAACGATGAGGCCTTTTCCTGCATCAAACTCGGAATCTACCTCGGCAGTGCCGCGGTTTGCGTTTTCGCTCTTGTGGAACTGACACTCGGTTTCACGATCACGCCGTTTCTTGACGCGAGCATCAACGCGGAACGACTGGGTTTCTCGCGGATCCGTTCCACGTTCTTTCATCCGATCGCGTTGGGAACATTCATTGATCTGGTATTTCCGTTCCTGCTTGCCGACCTCATCAGGGCGCGACGCAGCCGCCTGCGTCTCGGGACGTTGGCGGCTGCCTTGATACTGGTCCAATTGATGACCATCAGCCGGGTTTGCTGGATCGTCATGGTTGCAGAGACGTTATTCGTGGTTACCTTCGCCGGGCAGCTCACACCACGCAAAGTTACCCGCGTTTACCTGGCATTCCTGGGCTGCTTCGCGGCTGGGATATCGGCTTATCTGCTCATTCCTGCGGTCCAGGAATTGTTCGCCCCGTTTCTCCGCATCGGCAGTGCGGAAGAGGCATCATCCGAATACTATCGGGTCGCCCTCACAAGGGCCGTTATTGACAGCTTGCAAGGCTTTCGCTGGCTCGTGGGCTTCGGTCCTGGCACCTTTCAACTTGCGGGCATCCAGTCGGACTACGCAGGAGACGCGCACATACTCGACGCCCCGGACCTGCATTATGTCCGCGTTCTCGCGGATAGCGGACTGCTGGGCCTGGGCTCGTTCGTTGCGCTGCTGGTCGCAACCTTGAGTACCGGGATCAGAACGGCCAGAAGTTCGAACCCGGACGTCTCTCTCGACGGCCTCGCCGCCCTTGCCTCCATCATTGGGTTTGTGCTGATAAACCTGACGGTAAGCATGTTCTATACACTGCCTCTGGCACTTTTGTTTTGGCTCGCTGTAGCGCGGGCGGCAGCACTTCGAAAGCCGAGCACCGGCAAAAACCCGATGATTTCGGCGTCCGCAGGGCCGGCAACGTCCCCAAGGCAGCGCAGTCAGGACCGCCGCCTGTCGGAAGGGTTTGGCGGTTAAAGTCGAAGCCACAAGGGTGTTCAGCAAGCCTCCGTTGAGGCCACGAGGGTGTGCCGCCCTCCTCCGCAAGACCATAGACCCGGATCACGCCATCGTCGGTTTCCCTGTCGATGGCAATGTCGAAGATGCGGTCGAGCGTCTCACCGCGTTCAGCGACACGATCGATAGTCTTGACGGCGCGAGCCTTGTTGAGCTGCACGATCAAGCAGCCTTGGCCAGGGGGGTGCGGGCCGATTTCCACGGCAGCAGGTCCCGGTTCTGTTGCAGGTCGGCGATGCGGGCGAGCACGTCAGCGCCAGCCTTGGAGGTCGATGTCGTTGAGCTTGGCCGAGACGACAAGGGTGTGGGTGAAGGCCGCCCGACGTGCGCCGCGGCACGAACTTCCCGCGTCTGCGCTTCAGGCAATGCGCGGGGGTTCAGCAGCCGTCTCGAAACCACCATATTTCCACAGATGCCGCGCGCAGAAGTATTCCTTACGCTTTTCGCCTACTGCCTCCCTTTTTTGATGTGCTCCCCGATAGATATGATTGCTCGCATCGAGGAATTCTCCTTAGCGTCATGTCGCTCTCAGGACAATTTTCAACAGGTACTGTCCATAAGCACTTTGCTTGAACTGGCCGGCCAATTTCTCGAGCTGCTGCTCGCCAATAAAGCCCTGGCGGTAGGCGATTTCCTCGGGGCAGGAAATCTTGAAGCCCTGGCGCTTTTCGAGCGTCGCGACGAACTGGGCGGCCTCGAGCAGGCTGTCCGGCGTGCCGGTATCGAGCCAGGCGAAGCCGCGTCCCATCAGTTCCACCGACAGCTGGCCACGATCGAGATAAGAGCGATTGACGTCGGTGATCTCCAGTTCGCCGCGCGACGACGGCTTGAGATTGGCCGCGATTTCGACCACCTGCTCGTCATAGAAGTAAAGGCCCGTCACCGCCCAGTTGGAGGTCGGCTCTTTCGGCTTTTCCTCGATGCGAGCGCGCCCGCATCTGGCGTCGAATTCCACCACGCCGTAGCGTTCCGGATCGGTGACGTGGTAGGCAAAGACGGTCGCTCCGTCGTGCGCGCACCGTGCTTCCCGCATCAGCGCCGGAAGCCCGTGGCCATAAAAGATGTTGTCGCCGAGCACGAGGGCCGAAGGGCCACCCGCGACGAAATCCGCGCCGATGATAAACGCCTCGGCAAGCCCGTTGGGCTCGGGCTGTTCGGCATAGCTCAGCGAAATGCCCCACTGGTTGCCATCACCGAGGAGCCGCTTGAACCCCTCCGCATCGTGAGGCGTGGTGATGACCAGAATGTCGCGTGATGCCCGCCAGCATGAGCGTCGTCAGCGGATAGTAGATCATCGGCTTGTCGTAGACCGGCATCAACTGCTTGGAGACCGCCTGGGTGATCGGATGAAGGCGCGTTCCGCTGCCGCCCGCGAGAATGATGCCCTTCATGCTCATTTGGCTGCTCCGAGTTCGATCAGGACCTGGTTTAGCTGCGCTTTCCAGTCCGGGCGCTCGAGACCGAGGGCAGAAAGGCAAGTGCAGTCGAGCCGCGAATTGGCAGGACGCGGCGCCGGCGACGGATAAGCGGATGTCGGGATGCCGGTTACGGTTGTCGGCCTGCCCGCCTGCGCAAAGACTTCGCGGGCGAAGTCGGCCCAGCTCACATCCGGCGCGCCGGAGAGGTGATAAATGCCCGCCGTCGCGGGATTTTCCTTCTGGGCGTGCGCCAGGACGAGGCAGGCTTCGGCGATAGCGGAAGCCGGCGTCGGGCCGCCGATTTGGTCGTCAACGACCGTGATGGCGTCTCGCGTTTCGGAAAGCCGCAGCATCGTCTTGACGAAGTTGCGACCATGGGCGGAAAATATCCAGCTCGTGCGCACGATGGCGTGGACGGCACCGCAGTCGCGGATGGCGATCTCACCGGCCAGTTTCGTTCGCCCATAGGCGCCAAGCGGACCGGTTGGCCCGTCCGGCCTCCAGGGGGTTGTGCCGGTTCCATCGAACACATAGTCGGTCGAGATATGCACGAACGGGATTTCCAGAAGCGCACATGCTTGCGCCATGGCGCCTGGTGCCGCGCCGTTGACGGTCATCGCGATGGCCTCTTCGCTTTCCGCTTTATCAACCGCCGTGTAGGCCGCCGCATTGATCGCCGCATCCGGCCGCAGCGCTACAATCGCGGCAGCACATGCTTCCGGCTGCATGAGATCGGCCTCGTCCCGGCCCAAAAAACGCGCTTCCGGGGCCAGGCGTGCCAGTTCCCGCGCCACCTGCCCCGTCTTGCCGAAAATCAGGATCACGCTTTCACCCCTAGCCGATCGCCGACGCCTTGTCGCTTCTGCAGCCGCTGCCACCATTCGGCGTTCTCAAGGAACCACTCCACCGTCCGCTCAAGGCCCTGCTCGATCGTCACCGAAGGCCGCCAGCCGAGCTCCGTGCGGACGCGACTTCGGATCGATCGCATAGCGCAAATCATGTCCGGGCCGATCGGGAACGAAGGTGATCTGCTCGGCATAGGTTCCCGATCGCTTCGGGCTTTTGCTGTCGAGGATGCTGCAGATCATGCGTACCAGGTCGAGATTGCTGCGCTCGTTCTCGCCGCCAATATTGTAGCTGCGGCCCGGCTGTCCCTTCTCGAGCGCGAGCAGTAGCGCCTCGGCGTGATCCTCGACATAAAGCCAGTCCCTGACGTTCGCGCCGTCGCCGTAGACCGGAATGGGCTTGCCGGCGAGGGCATTGAGAATGGCGACCGGGACCAATTTTTCGGGGAAGTGGTAAGGGCCGTAATTGTTCGAGCAGTTGGTCAGAACGACCGGCAGACCATAAGTTTCATGCCAGGCCCGCACCAGATGATCCGAAGCCGCCTTGGAGGCCGAATAGGGCGAGCGCGGAGCATAGGGGCTATCCTCGGTAAACCGCCCCTCAGGTCCGAGCGATCCAAATACCTCGTCGGTCGAGACATGATGGAAGCGAAACGACGCCGGCCTGCCCTTTTTGGCCCAATGGGTCCGAGCCGCTTCCAGCATGTTATAGGTGCCATTAACATTGGTTTCGACGAAATCGCCTGGCCCGTCGATCGAGCGATCGACATGGCTTTCCGCGGCAAGATGCATGACGGCATCCGGGGCGTGTTCATCAAAGATCCTGTCCAGCGCCGGGCGGTCGCGGATGTCCGCTTTTTCAAAGCAATAGAGTGGACTGTCGGCGACGCTCGCAACGTTATCGAGGCAGGCAGCATAGGTCAGGGCGTCCACATTGACGACTTCCTGACCGCGGCTTACTGCCAGACGCACAACCGCCGATCCGATGAAGCCAGCGCCACCTGTCACAAGAATTTTCATCATCTATTCCTGAAACACGAATGGCGTCTCAAAATCGGACAAAGCCGGCGCAGCAGCGTCCTTTTCGGACAGGACCGCTTCCGGGCCGATATCAGGCCATTCGATGCCGCAACTGTTCCACAGCACCGCACCCTCGGCTTCCGGCGCATAGAAATCGGAGCATTTGTAGACGATCTCGCAATCTGGCTCGAGCGTCATGAAGCCGTGCAGGAAGCCTTCCGGAATAAGCAATTGCCGGCCATTGTCGAAGCTGAGTTCGGCGCCAAACCACTGCCCATAGGTCGGAGAGTGACGCCGAATGTCGACGGCGACGTCGAACAGCCGCCCGCGGCCGCATCTGACGAGCTTGACCTGCGAGTTTGGCGGTGCCTGGAAATGCAAGCCGCGCACGGTCCCGGCTGCTTCGCTGAACGAATGATTGTCCTGTACGAAGGATGCTGTGACGCCGTGTTTTGCCAGATGTCGCTGGCTCCAGGTTTCCGCAAAGAACCCTCGCCCGTCGGAAAAGCGGCGTGGCGTGATCACCAGCACCCCGGGGAGCGGGGTCGTCTCGACCTCAACCACGGAACACCGGCACGGCCTCGCGCGCCGCGGTCGCATCCAAAAACTCCGGAGCGTTCAGCATGAAATCGGCAGCGATGGCATCATCGAAGGGCACAAGCAAACTCATCAAACAGGAATAGCCCGATCGATCCGGTTAAGCCAGCGCGACGGCGCGACATCCCAAACGTGCGCCAAGGGGGCCTGGCGCGTTGCGGTCTTGCTTGCGCCGGCATGACGAGGGTGCGCCAATCCGGTCTTGCGCCTGTGCGCCTAAGCTTTTTTGTGCACGTTTGGGACGTGCGCCACCCCTTTTTTGCGCACATGCGCCAAACGCGATTTTGCACACCCTGTTGCAGGCAAGCGGTCCTTTTGCCAGCCCCGGGCAACCGTCCGTGGTTCAGCTGCTGCCCCCGCCGCCAACCGGGCAGGCGCCCTGGCAAGGCAAGCCGCACGAAATATTTGCCGTTCAAGCCACACTCTGAGCGTGCCGCCGTGGGCGCGAAAAAGCGGGGCATGGGGGGGCCGCAAGCCAGAGTGGCGAGAACTTGATGGTGCAGATGGCGGCGCCTTCGCCCGCTTGAAAAAAGCGCCCCATGGCCCTGCTGGCAAAGGGCAGCATAGCCGCCGCCCCTTGTCACGCGATCAGATCTGCAACGGGCTCAGGCGCTCTGGCGCCCCTGCCCCGCCCGCGGGACATCGGTCGGCGCCGAGACACCTGCATCCCCTGCACCGACGCCTTCGGCACCACCGGGCAGCACCACCCCCATGGCGGCCGGCGCGGCGCCGGTCGCAGCGGCAGCCGAATGCTGCCGCGCCAAATCCCCGCGCGCCCGCGCCGCGATCTCGCGGCGCTGGGCATCGTGCGCCTCGGTCGCAAGCCTGATCCGCTCGCGCAGCTCCTCGTTGACCTCGCCGGCCTCGACCAGCATGGCCTCCTTGCCATCGAACTCCACGGCAATGTTCGCCCCGAATTCGGTGCCGATCTTCAACAACGCCGACACCGGCGCATTGCCGCGATAGCCGGCGAACTTGACGTGCCTCAGCTGCGCCGCATTGCACTGCGAGATGAAATCCGGACCAGCATGCTCGGCCTGCGCGTGAGCGGCAAGCAGATCGGGACGGCGCTTCTTGTCGAAGTCCGCGAGTTCGGCGCGCGCTTCCCACCGGCTGGCCGCGGCCGGCCCATCTTCCGACATCAGCTTGTCGCGCGTAGCGATCAGCAGGCCCCGGAGCCCCCGGTAGCCCAGCAGGTCATCAAGTTCGAGTTCGGCAACGAGCTGACCAACATCAAGCTTGCTGGCGAACTCGATCTTTTCCACCTCGAGCGCGGCGATTTCGGCAGCGCTGCGCTTGAGCTCCGCGCGATAGGCGCGGCTTTCCCGGCTGCCATTGAGCAGCCCCATCGCATTGCGCAGCGCGGCCGATTCGATCTGCGCGCTCTTGAGCTTGTCCGACACCTTCTTTTTCGGCTTTCCATTCTCTTTGCTCATCATCTTCACCTCATGTTGGGGTCCCTGCCGGCAAAAGCGCCGGCACATGATTTGAAGAAACAACCCAGCTATGAAAGAATCCAGAGCCATAAAAATGTCCATGAAAACAAAGACGTCGCATCGTCGCGATATGCGCGTGAAGGAGACGGCGGATGCCAGTCGCTTATGCCCGGGCCCAGATGCTCAACCGCTCAGCGGGTCGCACCGCGCTCGAGCGGCTGGCATATATCGCAAGGCTGCGCATGAGGATCGGGCCCGGCCGGATTGCCGATCACACACAGCGCAGGGACCGCGCGGGACCGCTCGAAACGCTGCTCCCCCCCGGCGGAGCTCCGATCCTTTCTGACGCGGAACGAATGTGGCGCCTTGTTCAGCGCAGTTCGACACATCCGCGCGCCGTCCACGGCTTCGAACTCATCCTTTCACTGCCGACCCTCGACGAACTCGATATCGACACAAGCCGCGCCATGCTCCGCGCGTTCCTGCAGCAGCTCTTCGTCACGAATTGGTCTCTTCCCGTCAGTTTCGCGCTGCATTTGCCGCCGGGACATGCAGAGGCCAGCGTGGAACCAAGCGAGCGGGATGACTTCGATCCTTTTGCGAGTGCGCTGGACGAAGACGCGCTCAATCTTCATGCCCACGTCCTCGTCCCGCCCCGCCAGCTGCATGCCGACCGGTTTGCCAAAGCCCGCTACACCGAGTTCGATGCATATCCGCTCAGCGACGGCCGCCAGATGGGGCCGGATTGGGGCCGCATTTGGGGCGACCATCAAAACCGCACCTTTGCCGAGTTGGGGCTCGATCTGCGGGTGCGCCCGCGCCTGCCGCTGCAGGCCCCGGCGGTATCCCGACGGGCGATACAGCGCCGGCGCCGCAGGCAGCGCAACAGCCCGGCCAAGGGCCGCGAGAAACTGGCGAGCCCGCAGTTCGAGCAGGCAGTCGCCGAAAGGCTCCTGTTCACGGAAACCGGCCTGCTCGAGGCACTCGGCACACCCTTCAGCCGAACCGAACTGGAAAGCCTGGCGCTGCGCGTCGCGCCCGCCCGGGAGGCACGGGCCCAGCTGAACCGCACCTTGGGGCTAGCAGAGACCATAAGGCTTGGGGACGCCGACACCGGTTCGGCGTCGAGATGGCACGCCAGTATCTTCGGCGTTCAGCGCGAGACGGCGGCATTCGGTCTTGCCGCGGCCCTCGGCACCCGGCGCAGCATGTGGCGTGCCGACCTCCCCACGGCCGGCACGCGTGCCGCGGCGCGCGCCATCGGCCGGGCGCTTTTTGCCGGCTCTGATCTTAGCATCATCGATGCCCACCAGGATCCGAGCGGACTGGTTGCCGATCTGGTCTGGCTGGCGAGAGAGTTCGCCGGCAAGCCTGTGATCAGCGTCGGTCACCGATCCGGCGCTCCGCAGCGCAAGCAGGCCCGGCGGCTCGCGATCGAGGACCTTGCCACCGGACCGGTGACCGATGCGCTGGTGATTGTCGAGGACCCGGATGCCCTTGCGCCAGATGCACTCGCGCTTCTGGCCAACGCCGCCATCTGCGGCGCCAACAAGCTCGTGTTGGTCGCGCGTCGTGACGACGCAGCCATTTGGGCGCCTTCCGACCTGCTCCGATTGATCCGGCCATTTGCGCAATCGCTGGTCCTCGGTTCGCCGCCACCCGAGAATGCGCAGACCCTGTTTGCCGCTCGCCGCACGGAAGAGGCGGTCGCCTGGCTCCGCCAGACTGGCCGTGTGTCAGCGTTCGATCCCGACGAGCCCGAGCACGTCATCCTCGCGCACGCCAGGCGAAGAACCGCCTCTGGCCGCTCTTGCACCATCGTTGCGGCCGATCCCGACCTCCGGCAAAGCCTGCGCCGGCGCCTCGACAGCGACATTGCCCTTGCCAGCGTGCTGCCGCGAAAGGGTGAGTGCCCCGTGCTGCTCGTGATCGGCAAGCAGGGAGATGGCGACGCGCCACTTGCCGCAGGGTTGGAGCGGTACCCCGATTTGGACATTGTCTTCGACCCGCGCCACATACCGTCCCTGCGGGCGCTGGCCCAGCGCCTCCGGTTCGAAAACGGCATCGGCGCGGCCATTGCCCACCCACTCTTTGATCGTGCGTCTGGCGCCGGGATCGCCGGCAGCTCGTCCACGCTCGGCCCTCGCCACACAGTCGATTGGGATGGAAGCAGCGTTCTGGGGGCCACGGCGATCGCCGCAATGACGCGCTTTTGGGCGGCGGCCGAAGATCCGTTGCCGTGGAGCCGCTTTGAAGAGCGCGATACCTTTATCGGCAAGGCGCTCGAGGAGGTCTTCGCGCGCATGGCCGACCTTGAAATCGAACATAGACGGGAGCTGCGATGGGATCCGGATTTCGATCGTCCGTTTGCATCAGCCCCGGCTGCGCCTGATGTAAACGCTGCCGAGCCTGACATGGAACAAGACCTGCAGGTGGCAACCGATTTCGATGACGACCCGGACCCAGAAGCGCTCCATGTCCCGAGCCGGGCTGGCGTGGGGTTGGAGAACGAGAGCGATGAGACGCCGAACCCTGACGGCTCTGCCGATGAAGACTACGAATGGTAGCGCCCGCCAAGGTATCCGATGCGATCGAACCCGTGTTCCGAAAACCTGCCGTCAGGCCAAAATTCGAAGTTACATATAGTATTGGGGATAGCAAAGGGAGGACGCGACCCATTTTCGAAAAAGCCCGGGGCGAGGCCGCTTGCCGGTGGGTGCGGCCTGGCAACAATGTGGTGGGGGCGAGGCTAAACCAGCGGCGTTGTCGCTCAGGCAGCCGATCCCTGCCCGCCAGGCGCGGATAAGGGAGCCAAAAAATTTCGGTTTTGGAAAAACGGGGCGGTGCGATCGGCCGCCAAGCCGGCGTGGCGCCCGAGGCAAGGTTTCCGAGCCTTTACGGCATGGGCCAGGCCCGGCGGCTTCAGCTTTGATCCTGTTCTGATTGGCTAGATGGGGCAGATGCTCCTGCCCGACCGCGGCACGGGCGGATATCGAACGCCAATACCGCCTCGTCTGTGTTTCGGCGTGTAATTTTGACCCCCTAAGCGGGGTTATCGGCGTCCAATATTGACCCCCCAATATTTGGTTTGAGCAGACTGCCTGTTCCGGAGTGAGGATGGGTGGCGGGGATGAAGTGCGTGGATACGATTGCGCGGATCCGGCGCGAGTTTTTCGTGGCTGGCAAGACGATCAAGCAGATCGTTCGCGAACTGCATGTGTCGCGCAATACGGTGCGCAAGGTGGTGCGGACGGGCGCCACGGCGTTCGAGTATGAGCGCGAGCACCAGCCGCGTCCGCGGATCGGCCCCTGGAAGACTGAGCTGGATCGGATCCTTGCCGGCAACGAGGCCAAGGCGGCGCGTGAACGGCTGACGCTGATCCGGGTGTTCGAAGAGCTGCGCGCGGCCTGGGTTATGATGGGGGCTACGACGCGGTTCGCCGCTACGCCCACAGCTGGCGCCGGGACCAAGTCTCATCGTCGGCTGCAGCGTTCGTGCCATTGAGCTTTGCTCCGGGCGAGGCCTACCAGTTCGACTGGAGCCACGAAGTGGAGGCATCGTATGGCGCCCCGCGGGGCTTCTGCCCGGCCTTCTCCTTCGGCCGCCGACGCTGGTCTCAGCACGTCCGAACAGCCCGCCAGGCCGACGGGCGGCCTCCGTGTCGGGAAATCTTTCCGCAACCGGGCACGTTGGTGGCGCGCATCCCGCTCGAGGAACTGAGCGAGGCCATGGTGATCCGCGAAGCGTTCGAAAGCATATCGGTGCGCCTTGCGACGCAGCAGGCCACGCGCAGCCAGATCCTCAATGTTCTCCTCGATCGTCGAGCAGCAAAGGGAAGCCGAATCCCGGCAGGATTATGCGGCGTTTCACGAGGCCGATGAGCGTTTCCACGCGACCATCGCCGACATTTCAGACTATCCGGGCATCTGGCGTCTCGTGCTACAGGTCAAGACGCAGGTCGATCGCTACCACCAGAAGACGCTGACCTATCCGCACCGCATGGCAGTGGTCATCGACGACCATGAAAAGGTCCTTGAGGCATTGTCTGCCGGTGACGCGGAGGCGGTCGTCGCGGCGATGATGTGTCACCTGCAAGGCGCGCTGCCGAAGTCCGGTTATCAGATGGAGGAATTCGAGGCAGAGGAACAAACCCTCCTGCCGTCTCCGTCGCCTGCGGTGCAGTGCGCTGCGATCACGGCAATGCCACCATGTCGTGGCGCTCGATCCTGATGGCCAGCTGAAATGCGAGCCGGCCAGATCAGGAGCGGCAAGATCGCCGACAATACCAGACTCTAAGGTCGGGTTCGCTCCGACTGCCCGGCCCCGCCCAGCGGGAAGTCGGTCCGCAAGCCGGAGGACAGCAACAAGCTCGATGCGCTTCATGGGTCCAAGGTGGCCTGCCCCGCCGGAATGCCATCCGGGCCAATACCTGCCGCTAATTCGGAACGCCGAATTTCTTGGCCTGCCGCATCACTCACCATTCTGCGACCGAGCCGTCGGTGTGGCGCCAGATCGGCGCGCGCCAGCGATGGCCAGTCTTGGCCGCTGCGCGAACCCTCTCCTCGTTCACCTCGATACCCAGTCCGGGCCCCTGAGGGATTTCCAGAAAGCCATCGGCATATCCGAAGCGAGCGCCTGGCAGAAGGTAGTCGAGCAGGTCGCTGCCCTCATTGTAGTGAATGCCCAGGCTTTGCTCCTGAATCACGGCCGCATAGCAAACGGCATCGACCTGAAGGCAGGCCGCCAGCGCAATCGGGCCCAGCGGGCAGTGGGGCGCCAAAGCCACGTCATAGGTCTCCGCAAACGCGCCCAGGCGCACCATTTCGCTGATTCCGCCGACATGGGCGGTATCAGGATTGATGATTCCAGCCGCACCCGTTTCAAAAACCCGACGGAAATCATAACGGGAGTGCAGGCGTTCGCCGACGGCGAGAGGAATGGATGTAGTGCGTGCCAGATCCGCCATGGCATCGATCTGCGTGGAGGTGACAGCGTCTTCGACGAACAGAGGGTGCAGCGGCTCGAGCTCCTTGAGCAGAACGCGAGCCATTGGCGCGTGCACGCGGCCGTGAAAATCGAAGGCGAGGTCGAAGTCCTTGCCCATTGCAGACCTAAGATCGCCAAGCCGGGTCACGATCTCGTCTATTTTGCGATAGGTATCGATTATCTGCAGTTCGCCGCAAATGTTCATCTTGGCGGCGGTGAAGCCGTTTTCGCGCAGAGCCTGTGCGTCGGCGAAGAGATTCTCCGACCTGTCACCGCCTATCCAGCAATAGGTCCTGATCCTCTCGCGCACCTGGCCGCCCAACAGGGCATGCACAGGCGCGTCGTGATATTTGCCCTTGATGTCCCAAAGCGCCATGTCGATGCCGGACATGGCGCTCATCAGCACGGGACCGCCACGATAGCAACCGTTGCGATAAAGCATTTGCCAGATATCGCCGATGCGCAGAGGATCGCGGCCAATGAGGAAATCAGCGAATTCCTCGATCTTTGCCGCGAGCGTCTCGGCATGGCCTTCGAGGACCGGCTCGCCCCAGCCTGATATACCTTCATCGGTGGCGATCTTGAGGAACAGCCAGCGCGGTGCGACCGTGAAGGTTTCGAGCGCCGTGATTTTCACAGTTCATCCCCGAGGTCAGCGGCCGCACTTGCGAAATCGGCCGAGATACCGGCGTGCCGGCAATGGTCTTCAATGGCAGCGAGACCAAATTTTGTCGCGCGCATTGCCTGGTTGCGCTGATGACAGGGGATCCCGATGCGAGCGCAAAGGAGCAGCTTGCCGTAGGTGATCAGCGTCGAAAGATCCTGCATGATGAACGTCGCAAGCGGCAGGATCCGGGCATAGGCCGCGTAGGCGGCCTCGGCCTCTCCATCATGAGCCGATTGCCAGATTGACAAAATCCGGTCAGCGTATTCGGGCGCAGGAACCGTCCCGTCTATTCCCGCGCGAAGGCCGTCTATCAGCTCCAGGCCGCCACGACCGCCGAAAATCTGCAATCTTTCTCCAACAGCCTCTCGCAGCGCCGCAGTTTCAGTCGCGGAAACCTCCTGTTTGACCGCAACGAGGTTCGGGTGGCGTCGTGTGAGCTCGACCAACTGCATGGGGCTGAGTCCCACCCCGACAAAGGCGGGAGCGTTCTGGATTGCGACTGGCAGTGGCGATTTGTCAATGATGGCTGAAAACATGGCCATGAGCTCGTTGTTGTTGCGCGCCTCACGAGGGGGTTGAAGGATCGCCCAGGACGCACCTGCAGAGGCCGCGTGCTCGAGCGCCGATATTTCTTCGGCAACGGTGTCCGCAAATATGGTTGCGCCGAGCGGAAGCCTGCCGTCGATGTCTTCGAGGTTCCACTCGAGTACGTGCTGCCGCTCCAAGTCCGACAGTTCGCGCGTCTCTGTTGCCAGCCCCAGAGTTGCGATTCCTGCCGGCTTCATCTGGATGCAGTATTCGATCTGCTGGCGCATACCCTCCCGCCAGAGCCTGCCATCTTCATCGAACAGTGCATATTGAATGGGAAAGACGCCTGAACCGGTTTGCGATGGCGTGGTCATGCACGCCCTTCCTTGACCACATTGAGCAAGGGGCCGCCGTTCCGCACGCTGCGAAGATTTTCGAGGATGTCCGACCAACGCCTCTTGACGGTCCCTTGCGTCCATCCAGCGATGTGCGGGGTCGAAAGCACGTTTTCGCATTCAAGAAACGGATAGACGGACGGCGAGGCATCCTCATCCACCGACTCCGGATACCGGTACCACACATCGAGGATGGCACCACCCAATCTGCCCCCGGACAGGCTGTTCCAGAGCGCGGTTTCATCGACAATGCCACCCCGGGCGACGTTGACGAGGACCCCTTCGGGACCCAGTGCCTCAAGTTCCGACGTGCCAATCAGGCCATGTGTCTCTGGAGCGAGACCGATGCACAGAATGCCGAAATCGCATTTCCCGAACATCTCGGCAATGTCACCGAGTGCATAGGTGCCGGCCAGAACTCTCGGCGTGGACCGTGCTGCGGTTGGCGAC
>CAWALD010000002.1:0-15419 GCA_963782875.1 uncultured Alphaproteobacteria bacterium
CTGCCGCACCTGACCCGAGGCCTGTATGTCGGCGGCAGCGGCGACCTGACCGTCGAAATGGAGCGGGGCGAAATTGTCACCTTCGTCTCCGTGCCCGCGGGAACGCTGCTCCCGCTGCAGGTGAGCAAGGTGACGGCGGCAACCACCGCCACCTCTCTGATCGGGCTCTATTGATGAGCGGTCTGGCGCTCGGTCTGGGCGTGAACGCTGCTCCCCGCTTTCGCCGCTTTGCACAGCGGTTGCCAGCCAACACAGCGGCCTATGCTCTCGGCGACAGCCGAACGCTCGACAATTTCCGCAATGGCTATCCCAGCAACGGCTACGGCTCCGCCTTGCGCGAGTTGGCCGCCGGCCGGGTCTATCTGGAAAAGCCGTTCAATGGCGGCTGGTCGGGCGAAACCGCGGTCGATATCTACGCCAATCGCTTTCAGGCCGCGCTCGACAGCGGCGCGGCCATCCTCGTTCTGCTCGCCGGCACCAACGATGCCGAACAGGGGGTGACCCTGCAGGCCTGCCTCGACGCGCTTGACGGCATGATCGATGATTGGGTGGCCTCCGATCCCGGCCGCGTGGTCGTGGTAGCCGATGAAGCTCCCGCCGGGGGCGCCTATGCCGCCAACAACGCCTATCATGCCTCCATCCGCGATCACATCCGCGGTCGGGCCGATGCCGCCGCGGGTATCTTTGTCTGGAATTTGTGGGAACTCCATGGTCCAGACGCCAGACGGCACGGACCTCAAGACCGGCGCCTATCGCGACGATCTGCACTGGGGCGGCAAGGGCATGTGGTATGCCGGCCAGTCCCTGTGGGCGGCGCTGTCGCCGCTCGTGCCGGCCCTTGATTGGGATACGCAGGGCGGGGTGCTGGCCGGCGGCGCCTTCACGGGCACCACGCTCGCTGAGAATGGCTGGACGTCCTACAACCCGAACAATGTGCCCATCACCGTGGAGAACGGCGAGATCGTCATCGATTTCACCGCGGGTTTTGTCGCCCCGACCGTCTCGCTTTACCCCTCGAGCACGGCCATCCCGGCGGGTGTCGTGCCGGGCTCAAGCGTGCTGCGCCAATCCGTCAGGTTCTCCCTCGATGCCGGGCTGCAAAACATGTCCAACATCATTATGGAGGCCCGCAAGCAGTCGAACACCGCGCTGCTCAGCCCGGAAGGCGACATTGCCAAGGATGGCCAGTTTATCGGTTCGGGGGAGTTCTCGACCGTCGGTCCACGCCTTGCAGGCATCTCCGGGCATGTCTTTTCCCCGCCCATCGTCTTTCCGGCCGATGCGACGGAACTTCGCCCGTTCTTCATCACCCTGGGCGGGTTCCCGAGCCAGACGACGAGCGGCGGCAAGGTGCGCCTGTCTTTGCCGCAACTGCGCGACTACGGTTCACCGCAGCTGATCGCGTAGAGGGCTTCTTCGACATACTTTCCGGGTGGCGGCCTTCAGGATGGCCTACCGTGGTTAGCCAAAAACCACTGATAGGTCTGCCGAAGTCCGACCTCGAGCCTGATGTTTGGGGTCCAGCCCATGCCCCTCAGCCTGTCGGCGCTCATCAGCTTGCGGGGCGTGCCGTCGGGCTTGGAGGGATCGGTACGGATTTCGCCTTCAAAGCCGACGACCTGGCAGACGAGCCTGGCGAGGTCTAGGATGGTGATGTCCTCGCCCGATCCGACATTGACGTGGGCCTCGCCGGAATAGGACTTGAGCAGGAAAACCAGGGCATCGGCGCAATCATCCGCATGCAGGAACTCCCGCCGCGGCGTGCCCGTGCCCCAGATGGTGATGCGATCGGCGCCCGAAACTTTCGCCTCATGCGCCTTGCGGATCAGCGCCGGCAGCACATGGCTCGATTTAAGGTCGAAATTGTCGCCGGGCCCGTAAAGATTGGTCGGCATGGCCGAGATGAAGTCCGCGCCATGCTGCTTGCGATAGGCCTCAGCCAGCTTGATGCCGGCGATCTTGGCGATGGCATACCATTCATTGGTCGGCTCCAGCGGCCCGGTCAGCAGCGCATCCTCGGGGATCGGCTGCGGGGCCAGCTTGGGATAGATGCAGCTCGAACCCAGGAACAGCAGCTTTTCGACACCGCTGTCGAAGGCGGCCTTGAAGATATTCGCCTCGATCATGAGGTTGTCGTACAAGAAATCGGCCGGATAGGTGTCGTTGGCGAGAATGCCGCCCACTTTTGCCGCGGCCATGACGATGGCATCCGGTCTGGCCTCGGCCATGAAGGCCTCGACCTCGGCCTGGCGGATCAGATCGACCGCGTCGCGGCCGGCGGTTATGATCTCGCAATCCTCGCGCTCAAGCCGGCGCACCACGGCGCTGCCGACCATGCCGCGATGGCCGGCGACCCAAATACGCTTGCCGGTGAGGTCGTACCGGCTCATGCGCCCTTCATGACCACATCGGTCTGCATGACCCTGAGATCCTCGCGCACCATCTCGCGCGGCAAGTTCACGCACGCTGGTCTCATGTTTCCAGCCCAGCTTTTGCTCGGCCTTGGAGGGATCGCCCAAAAGCAGCTCGACTTCGGTGGGGCGGAAATAGCGCGGATCGACCTCGACCAGGCATCTGCCGGTCTTGGCGTCATAGCCCTTTTCCTCGATCCCCTCCCCCTTCCACTCGAGCGTGATGCCGACATCGGCGAAAGCCCAGGTCGACGAAATCGCGCACCGGCGTCGTCACCCCGGTCGCCAGCACATAATCGTCCGGCTCGTCCTGCTGCAGCATCAGCCACATGCCGCGCACATATTCGCGGGCATGGCCCCAGTCGCGCTTGGCGTCGAGATTGCCGAGATAAAGCTTGTCCTGCCGCCCCAGATGGATGGCCGCCACGGCCCGTGTGATCTTGCGGGTGACGAAGGTCTCGCCGCGCAACGGGCTCTCATGGTTGAACAGAATGCCGTTTGAGGCATGCAGCCCATAGGCCTCGCGGTAGTTGACCACGATCCAGTAGGCGTAAAGCTTTGCCGCGGCATAGGGCGAGCGCGGATAAAAGGGCGTCGTTTCCCTTTGCGGGGTCTCCTGCACCAGCCCGTAAAGCTCGGAAGTCGAGGCCTGATAGAACCGCGTCTTCTTCTCCAGCCCCAGAATGCGGATGGCCTCCAGCAGCCTGCAGCGTGCCAACGCCGTCCGCATTGGCGGTATATTCGGGCGTCTCGAAACTCACCTGCACATGGCTTTGGGCAGCGAGATTGTAGATCTCGTCCGGCTGGGTCTCCTGCACGATGCGGATGAGATTGGTCGAATCCGTCAGGTCGCCATAGTGCAGCACGAAGCGCTGATTGGTCTCGTGCGGGTCCTGATAGATGTCCTCGATGCGGCCCGTGTTGAACGAGGACGAGCGCCGCTTGATCCCGTGAACCGTGTAGCCCTTGTCCAGCAGCAGACGTGCCAGATACGCCCCGTCCTGACCGGTCACGCCCGTGATGAGTGCTGTCTTCGCCAAATTAATCGTCCTGCCAATATGTTACGAATAAATACGCAGATTGGTCGGCAGCCGACAAGCGTTCCGTTACCTGCGCCTCAAGCGATAAGCTGAACGCCGAGCCGTTCCATCAGTTCGTCCAGAAGTGCCTTTGATGCCAAACGGTCGGAAGTTTCGACATAACATCTGAATTCGGGCGCGTTCCCCGACTGGCGGAAATGCACGATCCTGCCATCACCCAGCGTCAAGCGCACACCGTCCATCGTGTCGACGTCAACCGCCCCGCCGAGCGCATTGTGCAGCATTTCGCGATTTTTCGGCTCCTCCACCAGCGAATTCAGGAAGTCCCTGCCCGTTTCTGGAGCGACGTCTTTAATGCGGTCTGCCAGCATGACGCGCTGAGGCAATTCCGCCGCTAGCTCGGCTAGCGCGATGCCCCGCCTCCTCGCCCCTGCAAGAACCGCGAGGATCGGCAATACGGCGTCTCGCGTTGGCAGCGCTGAAAGCTTGCCATGGCTCAAGTTACAAGCGGAGCCCAGCATGAAACCCCCATTGGCCTCGAAGCCGGCAACGCCGCTCTCCTCGGGCAGCTTCGCCATTTCCGCGACCACATAGGGCGATCCGATCCGCGTGCGCCGCACCTCATCGAACCAGCCGGAAAGTTCAACCCCGCTTGTCGAAGTGAGCGGCGTGACCACAGTACCGATCTTCAGCTCGCGTGCGGCGAGCGCACAAAGCACATCCCCGTTTATCTGATTGCCTCTGGCATCCACGACCAGCGGCCTGTCGCCATCTCCATCTGTCGAGACAACCGCATCAAGGCCGGTCGAACCGATCTGCGCACGCATCTGCTCCAGCATGTCGGGAGCCAAAGCTTCCGTATCGACGGCGATGAAACGTTCGGAGCGCCCAAAAGGCTCGCATCCCGCGCCCAAACCCTCGAGGATCCTGCGCAAGAGGTCGCGCCCCACGGCGGAATGCTCGAAAATCCCGACCTTCAGCCCTGAAAGCGCATCGCCGCCGAAGGCCTCGACATACCGGTCGACATAAGCTTTGGCGATCGCGGGATCCGCATCGGGTAAGGCGGAAGCTTGCGGAGCATATCCTTCCGCTTCGATGCGCTCGGCACCAGACCGCATTTCCTCTTCGTCTTCCTTTAGCAACTCGCTGTCACGGCGATAGAATTTGATGCCATTGCGATCTTCGGGAATATGGCTGCCGGTGATTATGAGCGCAGGGCATCGCCGAGCCATGGCATAGGCTGCAAGAGCGGGCGTCGGCACATCGCCCGCATGGATCGCGGTCCAGCCTTCCTGCCTGGCCGCGGCAATGCAGAGGGCGGCGATGGACGGGCTGGATTTGCGCAAATCCATTCCGACATAGAGGGTCTTCGGTCCTGCTTGCGTCCCGGTCATGTCCAGGAATGCCTTCACATAGGCAAAGCAGACCAAGGGCGTAAAGCTTTCGACCGGCCCCCTGAGCCCAGACGTACCGAATGCGACGGACATCGATCCCATTCCTGGTTTCCATGACAATGCGGGCCCAGCCTCTAGCATTTGACCATCGGGCTCGGCGCGGCGCACTCATTGGCATTCGCATACACGCTTGGCAACATCGGATGCAGTCGCCCCCGGGCGCTCCGTTAGCGATCACCGGAAATCGTTTCATCCCAACGGCATTTAAGAGGCCAAGGCTTGCTAACCCTTTGTGCCGCGAACTTTGGAACTTTTTGACTTATCGCCCCTTGAGGGTTAAGGAGATGTACTTATCCGGCCGCGGCAGCCGGATCAAACAGTTGCAGCAATGCGGCTATTAAGGAGTTCCCAGCCATGATTAGGCAATTGGGCAAAAAGATTGCTTTAGCTGTCGCACTCGCCGGCGCTACCGGCGCAGCCTTCGCTCAGGACGCTGCCGCTACTTCAGTCAGCCAAAATTCTGTGCTGAGCACCTGCTCTGACGTCGCGGCCGCCTGCGTTTCGGATGCCACCCTTTATATCGGGTCGTTGGCGCCGAATGTTCCCTCGCAAACTCTGGCCGACTTCGTTGTCGCCATGGTCGATGTGGCGTTGCAGGATCCCATCTGCAATCAAGTCGATTTCCAGATTGCTGATGCGCTCGAAGCCGTGGCCGGTTATGCCCCGGACCCGGCCCAGCAGCAGCAGATTGTGGCTATCGCCGAGACTTTACGCCGTTGCGAGAACGTCGTGACTGCGGCCATCCCGCTTTCTTCGAGCCCCGGCTAAAAACCTTTCGCTCGTCGCTAATATGTATTGAACGCGCGTTCCGTTCCGGCACGCGCGTTTTTGCATGTCCCGGCCCTTATGTCGCCTGGCCGCTCATCATTGTTCAGCGCCATATCCTGCCCCTCTGCAGGAGTGATGCGTTTGTTTTGATTACAATTTTAGGCGAAATCTTTCCGGCCTGGCAAAGTCGCATCGGCACTCTCCCGACATCGGAATTTGTCGGGGAGACAAGCTATGAATACTTTCGGGAAGATTTTTTCGGCTGCCGGGCTGGCAGTCTCCATGTGCGCGGGCGCGTCCACTCCGTCGATGGCGGCACTGACCAACGCGCCGCTCGGATACCAGTTGATGTGCCTGCAGCACCCCAGTGAATGTCGCGGCGGCGGTGCAGCAGCCGTTCAGGCGAACATGGACCTCATAGGCAAGCTCAGGCATGTCAATTCGCTGGTCAACCGGTCCATACGTCCGCGCAATGACAGGGGTCTCGACACCTGGAGTCTCAACGTAGCCTCCGGTGATTGTGAGGACTATGTTCTCGCCAAGCGCCACAAGCTGATCGAACTCGGCCTTCCGGCATCTTCGCTCCGCATCGCGGCGGTCAAAACACGCTCCGGACAGGGACATGCCATTCTCGTCGTGAACACCGATCAGGGCAAGCTGGTACTCGACAACATGAATTCGGCCATCCGGCCTCTGGAAGCCACCGGCTATCGCGTTGTGCATATGCAGAGCGCCAACCCGGCCTCCTGGAGCTAGGCCCGACGTCGCTAAAGTCTCACGGCGGTCACTCCGACGCGCCGCACGAGCTCTGCGAAACAAATCCAACGCCTCCGGCACCACCTCGGTCGCCGGAGGTGTTGCGTTTTGAAGGCGCACCGGGAAGGTCTGCAGGGTCTTCTGGATCACAATGCCCGATCCGTGTATCAGACGTAGCAAGTAACCCCGTCGGGTGACGCGACCGCCCATCGCCTTGCGTTCCAGCTGCGGCGCCGATGTAAACCGCCCCGACACAGTCCTGGAATGACGGTCTATGCCCCAGCAATCCTCCCTGATAACCCCTGTGATCTTGTGCGGTGGAAAGGGCACGCGCCTGTGGCCCTTGTCCCGGTCCTCATGGCCGAAGCAGTTTCTTCAACTGACTGGCAGCCTGAGCCTGTTTCAGCAAACCCTGAAGCGCGTAAGCGATCCCGAGCGCTTTGCGCCGCCTCTTATCGTCACCAATCAGGAATACCGCTTCATCGTGGCGGAACAGGCCCAGGAGGCCGGCGTAAAACCGGCCGCCGTTCTGCTCGAACCGATGGCCAGAAACACTGCTCCGGCAATCGCCGCGGCAGCAGAGTTCGCTCTGGAGAAACTGACTTCTCAGCAGGATCCGATCCTTTTCCTCATGCCGTCCGATCATGAGTTGACCGACGACGACAGTTTCCGCGCCAGTGTCGATGCAGCGGCCAATGCGGCGCGGCAGAACCACCTCGCGACCTTCGGCGTCAAGCCGACGGAACCGGCAACCGGCTTTGGCTACATCGAGACCGGCCCGGAGCGTACCCACGGTACGCGCGCCGTCACCCGTTTTGTCGAGAAACCTGACCGTGAAACGGCGGAGCGCATGCTCTCCGAAGGCACCTATCTCTGGAATTCCGGCATGTTCGTTTTCAGCGCCCGCGCGTTCCTCGACGAGTGCCGGCTCCATGCACCTGAAGTGCTCGCTGCAGCACAGGGCGCAGTCAAATCAGCCCGTGAAGACCTTGATTTTGTGCGCCTCGACGCCGACGCGTTCGCGGCCGCACCCGACATCTCGATCGACTATGCGATTTTCGAGCGCACAAAAAATGCGGTGGTTGTTCCCGCCGATATCACCTGGTCCGATCTGGGCAGCTGGGATGCCGTTTGGAAGGCTTTGGCGCGCGATACCGAGGGCAATGCACTCAAAGGTCCTGTATCGGTTTCGAACACCCAGTCATCCCTGGTCTTTAGCGAGGGCATCCACCTTTCCGTCGACAGTCTCGACGACGTCGCCGTCATCGCCAGCCCGGACGCCGTCTATGTGGGGCGCCTCTCCGGAGCGCAGAACGTCGGCAAGCTGGTCAAGCTGCTGCGCGAAAGCAATGACACCCGCGCGCTCACCGAAACGCACTTGACCAACTATCGCCCCTGGGGCGGATACAGCTCGGTGCTGCAGGGCGAGCGCTTCCAGGTCAAGCGTCTATTCGTCAAGCCCGGCAAGCGCCTTTCGTTGCAGCAGCACCACCACCGGGCCGAGCACTGGGTGGTTGTGCGCGGCACCGCCGAGGTGACCGTGGGCGACACGGTTCGTACCCTGAGCGAGAATGAATCCGTCTATGTCCCTCTCGGTGCTGTCCATCGACTGGCGAACCCCGGGAAAATACTGCTCGAACTGATCGAGGTGCAGACCGGGTCGTATCTTGGCGAAGACGACATCATCCGTCTGGAGGACGAATTCGGCCGCTCCCGCACGGACTGACCTTCGGCTAGGTCGGGTCTTCGATCCGGATCGTTTGTTCCGATTGGCTAACCGCTGCGCCATCCCGTATCACGCTGACCTTTAACTGATAGGGTCCCTTGATCGGTGCTCCGCGCTTTCCAGCGAACAAAGAATAGCTCGCCTTGGCCCGGTCCATCGGTCCGGCGCTGGTTTTGGCAAAAGTCGATCCATCGGGGCGAAGGATCTCCAGATGGATCGTGTCGCCCTTTTGCAGGTTGATGAGCCAGGCCCAACCAACCAGTGCAGGGGCCTTGTCATTTGGCGGCGGGGGTGCGCCGTCAATCACCAGCCTGTCGTGATCGAGCGGGCCGCTGGCAAAACCTGCATCGATTATCGCGGTGGTTTGACCGTCGACCTCTGCTGCCGTTGCCGCATCCCATAGCGGCTCGACGACGGCACCGGGTTCGATGCAGCCGGTGCCGACCTTTCGGCCGGTGTCGGGATCGACCTTGATCCCTTCCCGTCGCACCGTCAGATGCACATGCGGAAATTGCGCCAATCCGGAGGCGCCGATGCTGCCCAACACATCGCCCTTCTTCACGGACTCCCCGGGGGAGACAGCAAGAGAGCCTTGCTTGAGGTGGCAATATTGGGTTTCGAACCCGTCCGCGTTGCGCAGGACCATCCCGTTGCCGCACTCAATGCCGGCAACGGCCTTGCGGTCCGCCTCCGTCGCAACCAGATGGTCAGGCTCTCCATCCCGAGCGCGAAGCACGGTGCCGTCGGCCACCGCGACGACCGGGACATCCGAGGCCATGTCTTTCAACGACCGCAAGCGCAAATCGATACCATCATGGCCGTCATAAGTCGCAGGGCCGCACCAGGGATCGTGCGCGCCGGCGCCAGCGTCCATGTCGGGGAACTGTTGCAGAAAACAATCGGTCCCCAGTGCGCACGCAGCCGGAAGCCGCAATTCCACGGCGTTCGCCATTTGCCCGCAACTCAAGGCGAGAGCCGCCGCCCCGCTGAAGACAGTCAGACGAAAAAGGGTTCGCATCTCCTCTGCCTCTCCTTGCCGGTCAGCACGCGTTCGGACAAAGCAGGCAAGAAGTCGCCCTGAACCCTATCCGTGCCCAACTTGCTGGTCGCGAAAGATCGCCTCATATAGCTCTTCAGCGAGTTCCTCAGGCGTGTGCTCCGCACCATGCAGCACGATATCAGCCTTCTCCGGCGTCTCGAAGGGGCTATCGATACCCGTAAAATTCTTTATCTCGCCGCGCCGCGCGCGCGCATAGAGGCCTTTAGGGTCCCGCGCCTCGCACACCTCCAGAGGGGTATCGACATAGGCTTCCGTAAACCTGATCTCGCCGGCGATCTCGCGGGCCATGCGCCGCTCGTTGCGGAAGGGCGAGATAAAGGAAACAAGAACGATAAGCCCCGCATCCGCCATCAGCCGCGCCACCTCGCTGACGCGCCTGATGTTCTCGACGCGGTCGCTTTCGGTGAAGCCGAGATCCTTGTTCAGCCCATGCCGGACATTGTCGCCATCAAGGATGTAGGCGTGCCGGCCCTCCGCCGTCAGCCGCTTTTCGACAAGATTGGCAACGCTCGATTTGCCCGAACCGGAAAGGCCGGTGAACCAGACGATCTGAGGCTCCTGCCCTTTCTGCTTGGCACGAACCTCGCGATTAACATCGAAACTCTGATAGCTGAGATTCTGCGCGCGCCTCAGGCCGAAATCGATGACGCCTGCGCCCAAAGTCGCGTTGGACAGGCGGTCGATCAGGATAAAGCCGCCCGTTTTGGCATTGGAACCATAGCTGTCAAAAGCAATCGGCTTATCCGTCGCGATCGTCACGGTACCGACCTCGTTCAGGTCGAGCTGCTTGGCCGGCAGGCGCTCCAGCGTGTTCACATTGGTACGGTGTTTGAGTGTGGTCACGGTGGCCGGTACGAGCTGACTGCCTATTTTCAAGAGGTAGGACCGCCCGTGATAGGCCGGCTCGTCATGCATCCACACCAGCCGCGCCTGAAACTGGTTGGAAAATTCGGGCATCTCTCCGGGATGGGCCAGCACATCTCCTCGCGAAATGTCGATCTCGCGGTCGAGTACCAAGGTGACGGCCTGCCCCGCCACCGCACGATCGAGATCACCATCCATGGTCACGATCCGGGAGACGATCGCCGGCTTGCGGGATGACGCCACCAGCACCTCGTCGCCGATCTTGAGCGTGCCGGAAGCCAGTGTGCCGGAAAAGCCTCGGAAATCGAGGCTGGCGCGGTTCACCCATTGCACCGGAAATCGCATGGGCGACGCGCTTCTGTCTTCGGTGACGTCTACTTGCTCAAGATAGGGCACCAACTGCGGCCCCCTGTACCAGGGTGTGTTGGGGCTCGACGTCAGGATATTGTCGCCCTTGAGCGCGGAGACGGGAATCGCCTGCAGACTGTCGAACCCCAAAGGCTCGGCAAAAGCGCGATAGGCGCTCTCGATCTCTTCGAAGGTCTGCTGGCTGTAATCGACGAGGTCGATCTTGTTGACCACCAGCACGACATGCCGCACCCCGATCAGCGACAGAATGAAGCTGTGACGCCGGGTCTGCGTCAGAAGCCCCTTGCGGGCATCGACCAATACGATCGCAAGCTCCGCATTGGAGGCGCCGGTCGCCATGTTGCGCGTGTACTGCTCATGACCCGGGGTATCGGCCACGATGAATTTGCGCTTGTCGGTCGAAAAAAAGCGATAGGCGACATCGATGGTGATGCCCTGCTCCCTCTCCGCCGATAGCCCATCGACGAGAAGCGAGAAGTCGAGCCCCTCCTCGCCGGTCGTGCGGTTGCGGCTCTCTTTTTTCAAGCTGGCCAGCTGGTCGTCGAGCACGAGCTGGCTGTCATAGAGCAGCCGGCCGATCAGGGTCGATTTTCCGTCGTCAACACTTCCGCAGGTCAGAAACCGCAGCAAGCCCTTGCCGGTCTGCTGCTCCAGCCAATGGGCGATTTCGACGCTTTGTGACGGGTCGGGTGTCGCATTCAAATTCATGGGCGCCTCAGAAGTAGCCTTCCTGCTTCTTCTTCTCCATCGATCCGGACTGATCGCTGTCGATCAGCCGGCCCTCGCGTTCGGATGTGCGGCTGGCCTGCATTTCCATGATGATCTCGGGAAGCGTCGCCGCCTCGGATCGGATCGCACCCGTCAGCGGATAGCAGCCAAGGGTACGGAACCTCACGGTCTCTTCGCGCGGCCGCTCACCATCTTCGAAACGGAAGCGGTCATCGTCAATCATGATCAAGGTACCATTGCGCTCGACGACCGGGCGCTTGGCCGCGAAATAGAGCGGCACGATCTCGATGCCTTCCGAATAGATGTAGGTCCAGATGTCGAGCTCGGTCCAGTTGCTCAACGGGAACACCCGCATGCTCTCGCCCGGGCTCAAACGGGTGTTGAACACCCGCCATAACTCGGGGCGCTGGTTCTTGGGATCCCATGCATGCTGCGCATTCCGGTGCGAGAAGATGCGTTCCTTGGCCCGCGATTTCTCCTCGTCACGGCGCGCCCCGCCGATCGCGGCATCGTAGCGCCCCGCGCTCAGGGCCTGCCGCAGCGCGGCGGTCTTCATGATGTCGGTGTAGGAGGGACCGTGGTCGAAGGGATTGATGTTGCCGCGCACGCCGTCCTGGTTGGTATGGACGATGAGATCGAGCTCGTGTTCCCTCGCCATCCGGTTCCGGAAGGCGATCATCTCGCGGAACTTCCAGGTGGTGTCGATATGAAGGATGGGAAACGGAATGCGCGATGGATGAAAGGCCTTGCGCGCCAAGTGTAGCAGAACGCTCAAATCCTTGCCGATCGAATACATCATGACCGGCCGTTCGAAGGCCGAGGCGACCTCACGAAAGATCTCGATGCTTTCCGCTTCCAGCGCCTGCAGATGGGTCAGTTGATCTTGAGAAGAGGCCATGCGCACCCGCGTCAAAAATTTGTTCGAACCTAAGCGCGAGGCTCCTGGCGGGCAAGGCGCTCAGAAGAACAGTTGTTTCCCTGGAAAGCGAAAGAGGGGCAAGCCTTGCCCCTCTTTGCGCCCGTCCTGGAATTCGGAGTTCCGCAGCTCAGATCACAAGATGCTTTCAGACGGGCGTCCGATGCTGTGATACTTGAAGCCGTGCCGCTGCACTTCTTCCTTGCGGTAGATATTGCGCAAATCCACCAGCAGCGGTGTTTTCATGGCGGTCTTCAGACGGGCGAAATCGAGGGCCCGGAACATGTTCCACTCTGTCACGATAACCAGAGCGTCGGCCTCCGTCGCGACACCATAGGCATCCTCGGCGAATTCGACCCCCGTCAACATCGACTTCGCCACATCCATCCCCTCGGGATCATAGGCTCGAACAGTCGCGCCGTGATCGAGCAACCCCTGCACGATGGCAAGGGACGGTGCATCCCGCATGTCGTCGGTATTGGGCTTGAAGGTCAGGCCCAGAATGCCGATCGTCTTCCCGCGCACTTCTCCGCCGCACGCCGCGATCACCTTGCGCGCCATGGCGCGCTTGCGGTTGTCGTTGACCGCCACAGTGGTCTCGATCAGCCGCACCGGGCTCTCATAGTCCTGAGCCGTTTTGACCAGCGCCAGCGTGTCCTTCGGAAAGCAGGAGCCGCCATAGCCCGGCCCGGCATTGAGAAATTTCGGCCCGATGCGATTGTCCAGTCCGATGCCCCGCGCCACGTCCTGCACATTGGCTCCGACCGCTTCGCAGAGGTCCGATATCTCGTTGATGAAAGTGATCTTCATCGCCAGAAAGGCATTGGCGGAATATTTGATCAGTTCCGCCGTGCGGCGCGCGGTGAACTGGATCGGCGCCTGGTTGAGATAGAGCGGACGATAGACCTCCTGCATGACGTTTCGAGCCCGCTCGTCTTCTACACCGATGACGATACGGTCCGGCCGCTTGAAGTCCTCGATAGCGGCCCCTTCGCGCAGGAATTCCGGGTTCGAGACGACCGAAAAATCCGCATCTGGCCGCGCCTCGGCGATGATACGCCGCACCTCGTCACCTGTTCCGACCGGCACCGTCGATTTGGTTACCACGACAGTGTAGCCGTCCATGGCCTCGGCAATCGAGCGGGCGGCGCTGTAAACATAGGTAAGGTCGGCATGGCCATCTCCCCGCCGTGTCGGCGTCCCCACAGCAATGAACGCGACATCGGCGGCCTTGATGGTCGCAGCAAGGTCCGTCGTGAACCTTAGTCGCCCTGCAGATGCATTCTCGGCAACCAGATCGTCCAGCCCCGGCTCGTAAATCGGCATCTCACCCTTGTTGAGAGCATCAATCTTTTCAGCAGCCAGGTCGACGCAAGTCACGTCATGTCCGAAATCGGCGAAACAGGCACCGCTTACAAGCCCCACATATCCAGCGCCAACAACAGCAATTTTCACAAAAACCTCCTGTGCGCCTCACCGCAGGCATATCGGTCCGGCCGTACGCGACCCTGATCAGCAGGCAATGACGCTGTCGCGACATCGGCATGACCGGCCGGGGTTGTTATTCACATCGATCATAAAGAACAACCCCCCACAGCCAGTTGCACGGGGGTTGGTTGGGCGGGTTTCGGTGCCGCCCTTCCACCGCGGAAGGTGCGCTCGTTTTGTAAATCCCGGGCTACTCGCCACTGCCGGTGAAGAACTCCGACACAATGGTCATCCAAAGGATACGGAGGTCGAGCAGCACTGAGAAATTCTGGACATAGGCGATATCGCAATCAATACGCTGGCACGCCTGCTCCATGGTCTCGATGCGTCCGCGCGCGCCATTCACTTGAGCCCACCCGGTGATGCCCGGCAGGACCTTGTGGCGCATATCGTAATAGGGAACCGCCTCGGCATAGGGAACGCCTGCAGCCAGCATGCCCGGCACGTGAGGCCGCGGACCCACCAATGACATGTCGCCCCGTAGGACGTTGAGCAATTGCGGCAGTTCGTCGATGCTGGTTCTGCGCAAAAAACGTCCGACAGGCGTTACCCGAGGATCGTCTTTGGCCGTATGAGCGACGCCCGACAGGTCGCACCTGTCTGTGTACATCGATCGAAACTTGTAGGCCGTGAAAAATCGGCCGTCCTTGCCTTCCCGCGGCTGGGAGAACAGGACCGGTCCTTTGCTCGTCGCCTTGATGACGATGCAGACAAGCAGGAAAAGTGGTGCGAGGAATATGAGCGCTGCCAGGGCGCCCGTGATGTCCAGTACCCTTTTGGCAGCGAATTGGCCATGGCTCATGGGCGCGGCTTCGATAGGCCTGCCGTCTTCCATCTTCAAGTATATCCCGGAGGCGTCGCGTAAGCCCCCAACGTCTGGACGTCCCCTCCTGCCGACCGCCAGATCCTCACACTCATCAGAAAACACGACGCATGCGTCCTTCCATATCCCGCCCATCGTCTACCCAACGAACCGCCCGGCTTTTGCCAGAACCCGTTCCTGGTGATGGTGAAGGTGTTTGGCCTGGACACCTGTGCCGAGGGCACGAACCAATCAACCGCTGCGCAAATAACATGTATGCGCGAAAAAAGTTCTCCTATTAACTCAGCCCTGATTAACTGCCGGACCGAGCCCTCCCTCCTCGGCACCGAACTCAGGCTCCTCCGCAAGATTACGGAGCAGACCGAGCGCCGCAACGCGCAAGTGCTTTTGGACGCTAGAGAATTCGAAAGTACGATATCCAGCGACCGGCTACGTGTAAAGACTTAGGCAGCGGACATGATGAATCGTCCGCCACTGCACATTGGCAGCGGTAGAAGTCGTCAAGGATGCGACGGAGAGGGAACTAGAGGGCCGCGAAGAGATGGGCCAGAAATGGCGCGACCACGAAGCAGACGCCAAGCAATACGCCCCAGGCCCCAAGGGCAAGCGCGACCACGGTGATGCCCCGCGGAAGGCCTCTTGCCGCGCTGGAAACACCAACCATGTGTTCATTGCGGGCAGCCATGTCGAATATCCTGTATCTCCCTGTGCGACTTTCAACGTTAGAAGACAAGAGTTTAACAAATCATCAAACGTCGCCTCCTCATTCGAAACTTTTGCCGCGTTGTCTTCAAGAGCCGGGCGCGGAAGGATTGAGGACTGGGATCGATTGTCCACACTATTCGCCTGGTGGCAGTTGATTGCACACCTCCACGTCGAAGAGTGCGTCAACGCCGCCCGATATCTGGAATGGAGTGAAAGAGGCAGCGAAACCTTGTTTGGGATGCGCGCCCGTGCACGATAGAGCGGCTATTCGATCCGGTCAGCATAGGACCCCCTGTCATGCTTTCGTCTT
>CAWALD010000003.1:0-1170000 GCA_963782875.1 uncultured Alphaproteobacteria bacterium
GGGAGAACACGTCCTTGCCTGCCGTCGCCAGGATCTTGAAGCCCACGGCCTTGTTGACGACCATGAGCGCGGGTCCCGGTAGCCGGTGGGCGGCCAGCGAGGCGAGCCGACCACTCGGAGCGACGATCCCGGCCTGCCGGAGCAGGTCGTCGGCGTCGGCCCCGACGAGGCTGAGGAGCACGGCCGTGCGGATTGACCGGTCGCCCAGGTCGTGCCCCGGACGGCCGCGATCGCGGCGGTCATCCGGGTCGACAGAAGGTAGAAGCCGGTGACGTTGGCCGGCAGCGCGACGGCATCGTGACGAACCCACCGAGGCTCGTCACGAACCCGCTGGCCGACGCCAGCTTGATGTGTCGGGCCACGATCGCCCTGACGGCCTCTCGCGGTCGGGGTGGGCGGCCTGAGGGCGTCGTCGGCGACGGCCGGGCCGAGTCGAAGCGGCCTCGCCCATCGATGCCGGCCTCGATGAGCTTCTGGACCAGCGACTGGGCCACGCCGCTCGGGTCCTGTTCGGCCGCGTCCGCCCGGTCCAGCGGCCCACTTTCGCGGACGCCCTCTCCCCCGCCCCCGGATCGCCGCGCGGTCCCTCCTCGTGCCTGCCCTGCCCCGGTCCGCTCGTGGCGCCGGGGCGGTCGATGTGCCGGAACGGCCATCCTGCCACGGCGGGCGACGCGCCCCCGGCCGAGCCTGCCGACGACACCCCCCTCCCCTAGGCTGCGCGCATGTCGACCGGCGAGGCGGTGATCGCGGTCGTCGTCCCGCCCGCACGACCCGAGGAGCCGGCCTCCTCGGCCCGCGCGGCGCTCGTGGGGGCCGGCTCGCCGAGACCGGGCCCTGCCACCGGATCCTCGAGCTCGCCGCCGCGCTCGAGGCCGAGCGCCGCCCCCGATGGGTCTGCTGGGCGGCCGGCCGCGACGCCGCGCCCCTCGTCGCCGCCCGGCACCGGCTGGCCCGGTGCTGGGACATCGCCGAGGCGCACCGACTCCTCCACGGGGGCTGGGTGGCCGGACCGGGGGTCACCTGGGCGGCCGCCCACGGCATACCTGGCGGGCTCGGTTCCCGCCCCGGCCGCCGAGGACCTGTTCGCCTTCGCGACGGAATGCCGGCGACCTCCCCGCCGACGCCCTCGTCCGGGGCGACGGCCACCTGCGCCCCGAGGCCGTGGGCGGCGCCTGGCTGACCACGCCGGAGCGGCTCCTCGCCTGGGGCCGGGCCGCGCTCGACGCGGCGGCGCGGCAGCGGAGCAGGCGGACGCGGCCGGGCCGCGCCTGGTCGCCACGGTGCACTCCGAGTCGGCCGCTGCCCTGCTGTGCGTGGAGCTCGAGCGCGACGGCCTGCCGGTCGACCGCGCGCGCGCCGAGTCGCTCATCGCCGACGCCGCGGGCCCTCGGACGAGCACCGAGGCCGAGGCCGCCGCGGCCCGACGCGACCGCGACGGGCAGTGCTGCGGCACGTCCCGGGCCGGGAGTCGACGACCTGCGCAACCCGGCCCAGGTCCGCGAGCTCCTCGCGGCCGTCGGCGTCGAGGTGCCCGAACACCCGCAAGGGAGTCCTCGACCCCTACCGCGGCGTCCACCCGGTGGTCGACGCCCTGCTGCGGTGGCGCAAGGCCGAGCGGATCGCGACGACCTACGGCTACCGATGGCTCGACACCGCCGTCGGCGCCGACGGCCGGCTGCGGGGCCGGTGGACGGCCTGCGACGGTGCCGGCGGACGGATGACCGCCGAGAACGGCCTGCACAACCTGCCCGCCGGCCTGCGCGCCCGCCGTGGCCGCCGAGCCCGGCCACGTGCTTCGTCCGCGCCGACCTCGGCCAGGTCGAGCCCCGGGTGCTCGCCGTCGTCTCCGGCGACGCGGCGTTCGCCGAGGCGACCGCGGGCCGACGACCTCTACGCGCCGGTCGCGGCCCGGCTCGGCGTCGACCGCCCGGTCGCCAAGGTCGCCGTGCTCGGCGCGATGTACGGCCAGCGCAGCGGGGCCGCGGGGAGGCCCTCAAGGGTCTGGAGCGCGGCATACCCGGTGGCGATGGCCCACCTCGACCGGGCGTATGCCGCGGGCGGTGCGCGGCCAGCGCCCTGCGAACCTTCGGCGGGCCGGCTCATCCCGACGGGCCGGTTCCTCGCCGAGCGACCCGTCGGCTCCGACCCGGCGCCTCGACGCGGCACGCGGGCGGTTCGCGCCGCAACGCGGTCATCCAGGGCGCCGCCGCGGAGCTGTTCAAGGCCTGGGTGGCGACGGTGCGGGCCGGAGCCGAGGCGTTGGAGGCGCAGGTCGTGCTGTGCCTCCACGACGAGCTGTTGCTCCACGTGCCCGAGGGCCATGCCGAGCAGGCCGCGGCCGTCGTGGACCGGGCTCTCACCGACGCCGCCCGGTGGTGGAGCGGCGGGGTGCCGGTGCGGTTCGTCGCGGACACAGCAGTCATCCACCGATGGTCCGAGGCGAAGGACTGACGTCGGTACACCGCAGGGGCAGGACGATCCGGCGGGTGAGCAGGTCGGCGCCCAGGCCGGACCCGCGGGTCAGCGGTCGGTGTCGTCGTCCGAGACGGACCTGAGGAACTCCTCGAACTCGGCGCCGATCTGGTCGGCCGACGGGATGTCGGTGGCCTCGTCGCGAGCAGGCTCGGTCGCTGGGCGCCCTCGACGAACGCGTCGTACTGCCGCTCGAGGGCCGTGACCAGCGCCCCGGCCTCGTCGTTCTCGGCGACCTCCTTGGCGATCTCGGCCCGGTTGGCACCGGCCCGGGCGACGAGGTCGTCGTTGGGCAGGTTGAGTCCCGTCGCGTCGACGACGGCATTGAGCGCAGCGAGCGCCCCTTCGGCCCATTCGGCCTGGGCGAGGTAGTGCGGGACGTGGACGGCGAAGCCGAGTGCGTCGCGGCCGGACTCGCCGAGCCGGAGCTCAAGGAGCGCCGCGAGGCTCGCGGGGACCTGGACCCGCCCGAAGGGGCCTCGGCGTTCCCGACGAGCCGCGGGTCGGTCGCGTGCGCTGTCATGCCCGACCGGACGGGTGTGCGGCACGGCCATGGGGATGCCGTGGACCGAGACGACGAGCGAGACCTGGAGCCGGTCGAGGATCTCGATGACCGCGCCGACGACGCGCTCCCACTGGTAGTCCGGCTCCGGGCCGCCGAGCACGTAGTAGGCCATCCCGTCACGGTCGCGTCAGCCGGTGGACCTCGAGCGCCGGGGTGTCATAGCTGACCCACCGGTTGGTGTCGAAGACCATCGCGGGACGGCGGCCCCGGTAGTCGAAGAGCTGGTCGAGGTCGATGCTCGCGACGAGCTCGGCGTCCGCGGTGTCGAGGAGATGGCCGCTGAGGGTGCGCTGGACGTTCCCGGCGTCGACGAACGCGCCGAGGGTGACGACGAGGACACCCGAGGACGGACCAAGGCCCTCGGGATCGGTCTCCCAGCGGTACAGCTCTGACGGGTTCAGCACAACGATGCCTTTCGATGCGGTACTCCATCTCGGAAACGACGAGCACCCGGCGAGGATTCCCTGCGCCCGCCCTGGGTCAGGGCGGCTACGAGGGCGGCGATGGCCGCCATGACCCGCTTCTCCGACACCGGGTATGCCGTGCCGAGCCCCTGTGCGAACAGGCCCACCCGGAGCTCCTCGATCATCCACGCCACCCCGGTCACCTCGGGGGACGTCGCCCGCCCGCCGGGAAGCGCGTCGAGAAGGTCGGCGTAGGCGGCTTCCACCGCGTCGATGGTCTCCTGGAGAACCGGCTCGCGAGGGTTGGTCGCCGCCCGATCCAGCCGGTGGGCCATGGCGCGGAGGTAGCGAGTCAGGTCGGGCAGCCGGGCCGGCCCCGTCGCGGCGACGAAACCGGGCCGGACGAGCGAACCGAGCTGGGCCCGGACGTCGGCGACGGCCGGCGCCACGGCCCGGGCGGCCGCACCCGCCTCGAGCGCGTCCAGCTGCCGCCGCACGCCGTCGGCCTCGGCGAGGACCGGACCGACCGCGTCGACGATCTGGGTCACGCGCGCGGCAACGTGCGTCCGGACCGCCGCGAGAGCGGCGGCATACGCCTCCTCGGTGCGGACCTCCTCCCCCACCTGCTCGACGACGATGGCGTCGACCGCCGCGGCGAGACAGTCCTCGAGCAGGGCCTGCACCGACCCGTGCGGAGCAAGCTGGAGCCGAAGCTTGTCGGCGTTGGTGAGCCGGGAGAGCACCCGGGACCACGGCGGGTTCGTCCCGAGCAGGAGGAGGCGACGCACCCCGAGCCGATGGGCGGCGCGCGCCTCGGCGTCGCCGGGCAGGAGGCGCAGGGCCACCGTCGTGCCCTCGTCGACGAGGGCGGGGTACCCGCGCACGAGCTGCCCTCCGCTCGTGCTCTCGTATGCCGTGGGCACCGTCCCGACATCCCATGTCGTCAGCCCGGTGCGCTCGAGGTCGGCGCCGGCCCGGGACAGCCCCGTCCGCACCGCCGAGCGGCTGCGCGACCGGAGCGCACCCAGGTCCTTGCCGGTCGCGACGACCCGGCTGCCGTCCTCGACGCTGAACGTGATCCGGAGGTGGTCGGGGACCGACTCGGGATGCCAGTCCTCCGGGGCCACCCGCACCCCGGTCTGGTCGGCGAGGACCCGGGCCAGCTCGTCGGTGAAGCGGCCCCGCCCGGGGTGGGCCTCGCGCAGCGCGGCCGCCGCCCGATCCGGAACGGGCACGATGTGCCGGCGGACCGCCTTGGGCAATGAGCGGAGCAGAGCCACGGCGAGATCGCCGCGGAACCCCGGGACCTGCCAGTCGAAGCCGTCGTCGCGGACCCGGTTGAGCACGGCCACCGGGATGTGCACCGTCACGCCGTCGGCGGCGGCCCCCGGGGCGAACTGGTAGGTCACGTCGAGCTCGAGGTCGTCCTGCCGCCACGTCGTCGGGTACTCCTGGGCCGAGACCTCACCCGCCCCCTCGCTCCGCAGGAGCTCCTCGGTGAAGGTGAGCAGGTCGGGCCGGACCCGGCGTTCGCCCTTCCACCACCGGTCGAAATGCCGATCGGACACGACGTCGGGTGGGATCCGCTCGTCGTAGAAGGCGAAGACCACCTCGTCGTCGACGACGATGTCGCGGCGCCGGGCGCGCTCCTCGAGCTCGCTGACCCGGGCGACGAGGGCCTCGTTGTCGCGCCAGAACGCGTGCCGAGTGTTCCAGTCGCCCTCGACGAGGGCGTGCCGGATGAACAGCTCCACGGGCACCCGCCGGGTCGACCCGGGCGTACTGGACGGTGCGGTCGACGACGAGCGGTACGCCGTAGAGGGTCACCCGCTCGGTCGCGACCGCGGCCCCCTGTCGACGGGACCAGCGTGGCTCGCTGTAGGTCCGGGTGACGACGTGGGCACCGGCCTCCTCGGCCCACCGCGGGTCGATCCGGGCCACGGTACGTGCCCACAGGCGGGAGGTCTCGACGAGCTCCGCAGCCATGATGTAGTCCGGCTGGCGTCGGAACACGGCAGACCCGGGCGAGATGGAGAACCGGGCCCCGCGCGCTCCGGCATACTCACGGCGGACCTCGTCCCGCACGCCGATGTGCGAGAGCAGGCCGGCGAGCATCGCCCGATGGACCAGGTCCCAGTCCGGCTCGGCATCCCCGGCTGCGGTCGCCAGATCGGGGTCGATGCGCGCCTGCTTGCAGGCGCGTCGCAGCTGGGCGTGCAGGTCCTGCCACTCACGCACCCGGAGGTAGTGCAGGTACTCGTTCCGACACATCCGACGGAAGGCGCTGCCGGACAGGGCCTTCTGCTGCGAACGCAGGTAGCGCCACAGGGTGTGCAGCGTCGCGAAGTCCGACGTGTCGGTGCGGAACCGCGCGTGCGCCTGGTCGGCCTGGCTCTCCTTGTCGACCGGCCGCTCGCGGGGGTCCTGGATGGACAAGGCCGCGACGATGACGAGCACCTCGGACGTGCACCCCAAGCGGTCGGCCTCGACGAGCATCCGGCCCAGGCGCGGGTCAACGGGAAGTCGGGCCAGGGTGCGCCCGTATGCCGTGAGCCGTGGGCCACGACCGGCGCGCCCCCGGCCCCGTCCCCGGCCCCGGCCTCGGCCTCGCTCCTTCCCTCGCGGCGGCTCGCTCGCCCCCCGGGGGGCGAAGGCGCCCAGTTCCTCGAGCAGCCGGACCCCGTCGGCGACCTGTCGAGCGTCGGGGGCGTCGACGAACGGGAACCCGGCGACATCGCCGAGCCCGAGGGCGGCCATCTGGAGGATGACCGCGGCGAGCGAGGTGCGTTGGATCTCGGGCTCGGTGAACTCCGGTCGGGCCGCGTAGTCCTCCTCCGAGTAGAGCCGGATGCACACTCCCTCGGCGACTCGGCCGCACCGGCCCGAGCGCTGGTTCGCGCTGGCCTGGGAGATCGGTTCGATGGGCAGTCGCTGGACCTTGGTCCGCTGGCTGTACCGCGAGATCCGAGCGGTCCCGGTGTCGATGACATAGCCGATGCCGGGGACGGTGAGCGAGGTCTCGGCGACGTTCGTCGCGAGGATGACCCGCCGCCCGATCCCTCGCCGGAAGACACGGTGCTGCTCGGCGGCGGACAGCCGGGCGAAGAGCGGAAGCACCTCGGTGTCCGGCAGGCCCAGCCCCGCCACGGCGTCCGCCGCGTCCCGGATCTCCCGCTCGCCGGAGAGGAAGACGAGGATGTCCGTCGCGTCGCTCGGGTGACCGGGCCGGGCCGACTCGGTCCACAGCTCCTCGACGGCCTCGGTCACGCCGGTCACCTGGTCGCGATCCGCCCGGACGACACCCTCGGCGTCGACCTCGACGAGCGGCCGGTAGCGGATCTCGACGGGATAGGTCCGGCCGGACACCTCGATGATCGGGACCTCGCGAACCGGCTCCTGGCCACCGCCGGTCGCGAAGTGTCGGGCGAACCGCTCGGGGTCGATCGTCGCCGAGGTGATGATGACGGTGAGGTCGGGTCGGCGTGGCAGCAGGGCGGTGAGATACCCGAGGATGAAGTCGATGTTGAGACTGCGCTCGTGCGCCTCGTCGACGATGACGACCTCGTAGCGGCGCAGGTCCGGATCGCGCTGCATCTCGTTGAGCAGGATCCCATCGGTCATGACGACGACCCGGGTCGACGCGCTGCTCCGGTCGGTGAAGCGCACCTGGTAGCCGATGACGTCGCCGAGCTCGGTGTCCATCTCCTCGGCGATCCGCTCGGCGACCGACCGGGCGGCGATCCGGCGTGGCTGGGTGTGCGCGATCCGGCCGTGGGCGCCCAGACCCAGCTCGAGACAGATCTTCGGGAGCTGGGTCGTCTTGCCCGAGCCGGTCTCGCCGGCGACGACGACGACCTGGTGGTCGCGGATGGCCGCCGCGATGTCGTCCTTGCGGGCGACGACGGGCAGCTGCTCGGGGTAGTTCAGCCGGGCCGGGTCGACCACCGGTGGGGAGCCGACGGCACGCATGCGCCCCAGGATAGGTGCGGGCGCTCACCAGCTCGCCGGGGACCGGGTCCCGCTCAGGCCGGCCGGGCGGCGGGGACGGCGCACCTCGTCCACCCGCTCCTGGACATCCGCCACCTCGCGGGCCGCGCTCCCGGCCTGGTGGGCGAGCCGGAGCCCGGCCCCGGCGACCGCCATGCCCGGGGCGGCGGCCCCGGCACCCTTCGTCGTGATGACCCGCCAGTCGTCGAGGAACGCCTCGTCGGCCTTGGCTCGGGCCGTCGCCCGGGCCCGGGCGGCCAGCGCGCGGGCCCGCCCGGCGATGTCGGCGCCCCGCGGGGCTCCGGTCTCGGCGAGTGCGACGGCACGCGTCCCGGCCACCGACTCGGGACCGAGCGCTCGGAAGGCCCCACGAAGGTCGCCCGCCGCCCCTCGCGCCACCCCGCTCAGCCCGGTCGCCAGGCGCGAGCGCACGGTGAGCGCCCCCGCGCCCGGCACCCCCTCCTCTGCGCGGGCACCGAGCGAGAGCGCCCGCCCGCCGATCCCGACCCCGCCGATGACGGTGTGGGCCAGCACGTCACCCCAGTCGCCGTCCCCCCAGCCGACCAGCGCGGTCGCCTCGGCCGCCGCGCCGACGAGCGAGACCGCACCCGCGACCGCCGCCAGGGGTGGCGCCTCGATGGACAGCAGAGCCAGTCCCGTGGACACCTCTGAGGCGCCCTCGGCGACGCCGGCGAGGGCGCGGTATGCCACGGGGTCGACGAGCCGGTCCGTCGCCAGCTGCCGCAGCGTCGCCGCGCAGTGCCGGTCCTGCTCGTCGTATGCCGCCCAGGCCAGGCGGTGGGCCGCCTCCGCGGCGACCCGACGCCCGACCTCGTCGCGCTGCGCGGCGACCAGCCGCACGACCGAGGGGTCGGCCCGGCCTGCGCCGGCGTCGAGAGCCTGCTCCAGCGCGACCTCGAGCCGCGCGATCGCGGCACCGGCCCGCTCACGCTCGTCCGAGGCCCGCTGGGTCGCCGCCTGTGCCGCCTCGAGGGCGTCAGCGAAGCGACGCAGCACCACCGCCGCCCCGGCATACCGACGCGCCACGGGGTCGAGGACCGTCGAGACCTCGACGACCCGGTCCGCGAACGCCGCCGCGGCCGGCCCTCCCACGCCGGGCCGGGCCGCAGCCCGAGGAGAACCCGGTCGGTGCCGGCCACCCGGCGGCCCAGGGCCGTCAGGGCGTCGGCGAGGTCGCGCACGGTGCCGGGATGGCCCGGGACCGGCTGGAGGACCGTCACCACGACCCGCCGACAAGGAGACGGCCGGCCACCGACGACTCGGCATCGGCATACGCCCCGCCGGCGGCACGGACCTCGGCGCCGAGATCACGCAGCCCGCGCCCCAGGGCGAGGCGCGCATGCCGCCAGTCGCCGAGGCATGCCTCAAGGGCGCCCGCCGTCGCCGAGGAACCCAGTGCCCAGCGGTCCGATCCCACGTCGCCCACGAGGTCGAGGCAGTCCGCCAGGTCGTTGAGGGCGGCCCCGAGCGACCCGACCGCGTCGGTGTCCAGCGCGAACCTGCTCATGCGGCCCCACCCTAGGCACCGAGGCCGCGCGGGCCGCGGCGTTGTCCCCAGGGGTCTGCCGGGACGGCGCGGTGCCGAAGCCGACGGCGCTCGGCTCTTCCGCACGGGGGTGGTCCGCCGGTAGGGTTCTCACCAAGGGGAATGGTCCGGCCATGGGGATGGCCGGGTCACCGAGGGGAGTGGCAGTGCCGTTGGGGAACGGCGCGGCCTGAAGGGGGAGCAGTGATGCCTTCGACGAATGGTGCCGTCCGCGCGAGGGACGAGGCGCTCGCGGACCGCTGGAAGGGGTATGAGACCCGGCCCGTAGCCGACGCGGGACCAGCGCTCCGCGGCGAGCGACGAGGAGGCCTTCGCCGCCGTCGGCGCCGTCGCCGCCCAGGTGGCCGCCCGGCTGCCCGGTCTGGGCCTGCTCGCCCCGAACGGCATGCTCGACCTCCCGGTCGACCACGGCCGCGTCGTGGCGGTTCGCCTGCAGATGCCGCCCGGGCTCCCGCTCCAGCTCCAGTCCATCGGCCTCACCGCGGAGGGCATCCCCGACCTCGCCCCCGTCACCACGCTCACCGCGAGCAGCTGGCACGGCACCTACCGGGAGCGGTTCGACCTCCGGCGACTGCTCGACATCGACAACCCGACCGGGCCCGTGGTGCGAACCGAGGCCGACGCACCCCCGTGGGTCGAGCTACGCTTCGGCCGCCCGGTCCGGCTCACCCGCGTCCGGCTACGCAACATCCCGACCGCGACGGCCCGGCGGGCGCACGGACTGGTCGTCAGCGTCACCACGATGCTCCGGCGCCAGCACACCCTCTACGACGGGGCCACCGACCTGCGCGAGCTGGACCGGCTCCTCGGCCCCGCTCGGGTGGTGGCGGCCGTCAACCCGCTCCTGGCCAGCCTGCTGCCCGCCCTCGACCACGCCCTCCGCTGCGACTACCGGGCGGCCGTCGCCGACGTCGCGGCGCTGAGCGACGTCGACGTGGCCGACCAGCGCCGGTTCCGGGAGGTGCTCAACGCCGGTCTTCTGGCGTCCCGGGAGCGCGAGTGGGCGGCCCACGGGCCCCAGCGGACCTTCCGCTTCTGGTCCACCGCCGAGCGGGAGCGCTACCTCCACGAGGCGGTCGAGCTCGTCGAGGCGCTTCGGCCACTCAGCCCCGACGTCTCCTTCGGGTTCGGGTCGGTCCTCGCCGCCGTGCGCGACGGGGCGCTCCTGCCCCACGACGATGTTCTCGACCTCGTCGTCGCCTTCGAGCACGCCCAGACCCCCAACCTCGCCGACGCCCTGCGGCTGGTCACCCAGCACCTGGCCGGGCTCGGCTACCTCGTGACGGGAGGGTCGTCGGCCCACCGGCACGTCAGCCGTCCCGGACGACCGGGGGTCAACATCTTCGTCGGGCTCTACGAGGACGAGAGGATCTCCTGGTACCCGGGGGTCCGTGGTTCGCTCACCCGCTCCATGATGTTCCCCACCTCGACGGTCGACCTCGCCGGCGTCGCATGCCCCCTCCCGGCGCGGCCGTCCGAGTACCTCAGGGCCGTCTACGGACCGGGGTGGCGGTTCCGGACCCGGACTTCACCCACGCGAGTGACCGGGCCGCATACGCGGACATCTCCGGGCTGCCCCGCCCGACGCGTGGGCGAGACGCCGCCTGACCGTCGGTACCGGTCGCCGCCGACGGTGACCGGTACGGGGTCCCTCACCGCACGAGCCCGCCGCACGCTTCGGCCACCAGGCGCGCTGCCGCGTCGCCGCCGGGTCGCCCGCATTTCGCCCGGGGGCGGCTATCGTGCCCCCAGGACCGGCGGCCGGCAGGCGAGAGAGGGACCGATGACGCACTCGGAGGACTGGGCTGCGGGGACGGTGACCTGCGACGACAGCGCGAGCTACTGGGACGGGTACTACGCGTCACACGCCACCGTGGCCCGGGCCCTGCCCTCGCAGTTCGCGGTCTTCGTCCTCGGCGAGCTCGACGGGCCGCATCGGGTCGTCGACCTCGGCTGCGGCAACGGACGGGACTCGTTCCTCTTCGCCTGCTTCGGCCACGACGTCGTCGGGGTCGACCGCTCGGCCGCGGCGATCGCCTCGTGCCGGCGGCTTGGCGAGGCGCTCGGCGAAAGCGCCGAGTTCGTCCTCGGCGAGATCGACGACCCGACGCTCGCAGACCGGATCCGCGGCACCGGTCCGCGGCTGGTCTACGCGCGCTTCCTCCTCCACGCCATCACCGAGTCCGAGGAGGAACGGCTGCTGGACCTCGCGGCGGCCGTGACCGATCCCGGCGACCTGCTCGCCGTCGAGTACCGGACGGTTCGCGACGCCAGCGGCGTCAAGGCCACTCCGGAACACTTCCGCCGCTACGTCGTTCCAGCGGAGTTCGAGGCCGGCGCCCTGGCGCGCGGCTTCGAACCGACGTATGCCGTCGAGGGGTTCGGTCACGCGAAGTTCCAGGCGGACGATGCCTATGTCGCCCGGGCACTCTTCCGGCGCCCGCTGTGAGGAGGGCCCGATGACGACGCCTCGTACCTCCGAGACCGACGACCTTGCGTTCACGGCCATCGGCACCCTCGCTTCCGAGGTGGCCGTACGGCTCCCCGGCCTTGCCTACCTCGCCCCCGACGGTGTCCTCGATGTCCCCGTCGAGCGTGGCCGCGTCGTGGGAGTGCGACTGGAGCTGCCCCCGGGGAAGTTCCTCCATGTCCAGTCGATCGGGCTGACCGCCGGGGACGCCGAGGACCTGACGGCCGTGGCGACGGTCACCGCGAGCAGCTGGTACGGCACGTACCGAGAGCGGTTCGACCTCGCCCGGCTGCTCGACTTCGACGACCCGACCGGCACCGTCGTCCACACCGAGGCGGACCGTCCCGCCTGGGTGGAGGTCCGCTTCGCCCGCCCGGTCAGGCTCACCCGCATCCGGCTGCGCAACGTGCCGATCGCCACGGCCCGGCGGGCCGGCGGCATCGTCGTCAGCGTGATCACGACCCTCCGGCGCCGTCACGTCGTCTACGACGGTCGGGCCGACCTGCACGAGCTGGACCAGCTCCTCGGCTCCGTCCGGCCGACCGCCGACACCAACCCGCTGCTTGCCGCCCTGATGCCGGCTCTGGCGGATGCCCTCCGCGGCGACTATCCCGCGGCGGTACGCGCCCTCGCCTCCTCGGACGGCGTCGACGAGGCCGACCACCGACGGTTCCGGGAGGCACTCAACGCGCACCTGCTGGCGGCGCGCCAGCGCGAGTGGACGGCCCACGGGCCCCAGCGGACGTTCCGGTTCTGGTCCGTCGGCGAGCAGGAACGGTACGTCCGTGAGGCCGTCGAGCTCGTCGACGATCTCCGGCCGCTCAGCCCGAGCGTCACCTTCGGGTTCGGCTCGGTCCTCGCCGCCGTACGCGACGGCGGGCTCATCCCCCACGACGACGACCTCGACCTCGTCATCGGCTTCGAGCCGGGCCAGGCGCCGACCCTCGCGGATGCCCTCGCGCTCGTCACCGCCCACCTCACCGACCGCGGCTACCTCGTCACCGGCCGGTTCTCGGCGCACCGGCATGTCCGGCGCCCCGGACGGCCCTGGATCGACGTGTTCGTCGGGATCTTCGAGGGTGAGACGATCTCGTGGTACCCCGGGGCGCGCGGGTCGCTGACCCGCTCCAGCATGTTCCCGACGGCGACCGTGGACATGCTCGGCGTGGCCTGCCCGGCTCCCGCCCGGCCCGTCGACTACCTCGAGACGGTGTACGGGCCGCGGTGGCGGGTCCCCGATCCGGAGTTCGCCCACACGTGGGACCGGACGGCATACGCGGACATCGCTGGCGGCCAGCCGCAGGGCTGACGCGGAACCACCTCGGTTCGAGGTATTCCGGTGCCACCAGACGGCACCGGAATACCTCGAACCCGATGCGCGGGTCAGCCCCGAGCCGCCGTGAAGCCCGTCTCGAGGTCGGCGAGGATGTCGTCGGCCGTCTCGATCCGACGGCGAGGCGGACGAGTCCGGGGGTCACGCCCGCGGCCAGCCGGTCCTCGTCGCCGCCCTGGCAGTGCGTCGTCGACGCCGGGTGGATGGCCAGCGACCGGACGTCACCGATGTTGGCGACGTGGCTGTGCAGCTCGAGGGCCTCGACGAAGCGCTGCCCCGCCTCGATTGCCGCCGTCGATCTCGAAGGCCGAGCACCGCCCCGGCCCCCTTCGGCGCGTACTTCTGCGGCCCGTCCGTAGCACGGGCTCGACTCGAGCGAGGCCGCAGCGGACCGCCTCGACCTGGTCGTGCCCCTCGAGGAACTGCAGCGACCTTGCGGGTGTTCTCGACGTGGCGCTCGATGCGCAGGCTCAGCGTCTCGACGCCCTGCGCGATCAGGAAGGCGTTGAACGGCGAGATCGCCGGGCCGAGGTCGCGGAGCAGCTGGACCCGGGCCTTGAGGATGAAGGCGAGGTTGGCGCCGAGCGGGCTGCCGACGCCGAGGTCCCGGGCGTAGACGAGGCCGTGGTAGCTCGCGTCCGGGGTGTTGTAGTTGGGGAACCGCTCGGGGTCGGCGCGAAGTCGAACGTGCCGCCGTCGACGATGACGCCGGCGATCGACGTGCCGTGGCCGCCGAGGTACTTCGTCGCCGAGTGCACGACGATGTCGGCGCCCCACTCCAGCGGGCGGATGAGGTACGGCGTCGCGATGGTGTTGTCGACGATCGAGCGGGACCCCGGCCTCGTGCGCCACGCCGGCGACCCCCTCGATGTCGAGGACGTCCGGCCTTGGGGTTGGCGATGGTCTCGCCGAAGAACGCCTTCGTGTTCGGCCGGATGGCGGCCCGCCACGGCGTCGAGGTCGTCGGGGTCCTCGACGAAGGTCACCTCGATGCCGAACTTCGGCAGCGTGTAGTTGAAGCAGGTTGTAGGTGCCGCCGTAGAGGGCGGGGCTCGCGACGATGTGGTCGCCCGCCTCGGCGAGGTTGAGGATCGCCAGCGTCTCGGCGGCCTGGCCCGAGCTGACGCAGGAGGGCGCCAACGCCGCCCTCGAGCGCGGCGACACGCTGCTCGACGGCGTCCTGCGTCGGGTTCATGATTCGCGTGTAGATGTTGCCGAACTCCTTGAGCGCGAACAGGTTCGCGGCGTGCGTCGGTGTCGTTGAACACGTACGAGGTCGTCTGGTAGATCGGCAGGGCCCGGGCGCCGGTGGCGGCGTCAGGCTGTCTGGCCCGCATGGATCTGGCGGGTCTCGAAACACCAGTTCGATGTGCTCGGTCATCGGTGGTTCCTATCGGTGCGTGCGCCCGGGCACTCGCCGCGGGCACGGAATACGGCGACGACGGCGGGAAACGCAGGTGGGACGAATCCCGCGCTTGCGGCTCGACACGTGCCGACCGCCAGGTCCTCACCCGGGGCACCCCACCGCGGAGGAGGGTTGCCGGCCAGCAAGCCGGGGCTTGACGCTGGCGCTCATGACCTGCTGCCAGGACCAGTCAGCGGGCCGCCCGCCGGACACCCTGTCTCCATCGTGGAACGGCGCGGCAAGATCGGGACCGGCGCCGCCGGACGCGCCGTGGCAGGATGGGCCCATGACGTTTCACGCGGACGAGTACAAGGCGGCCGCGGGCCGCTACGAGCCGGGATGCCGTACCGCCGGGTCGGCCGCTCCGGCCTGGACCTGCCGGCCATCTCGCTGGGCCTGTGGCACAACTTCGGCGACGACGTCCCGCTCGAGCGCCAGCAGGCGATCCTGCGCCGGGCCTTCGACCGGGGGGTGACCCATTTCGACCTCGCGAACAACTACGGCCCGCCCTACGGCAGCGCCGAGCGCAACTTCGGCACCCTCTTCGCCCGCGACTTCCGGCCATACCGGGACGAGCTCATCATCAGCTCCAAGGCGGGCTACGACATGTGGCCCGGCCCCTACGGCCAGGGCGGGGGCAGCCGCAAGTACCTCATCGCCAGCCTCGACCAGTCGCTCGCCCGGATGGGCCTGGACTACGTCGACATCTTCTACAGCCACCGGTTCGACGAGACGACCCCGCTCGAGGAGACGATGGGCGCCCTCGACGCGATCGTCCGGTCGGGCAAGGCGCTCTACGCCGGCATCTCGTCGTACTCGGGGCGGCCGGACCCGCGAGGCCGTCGAGATCCTCCGCGTCCATGGGGACGCCGCTGCTCATCCACCAGCCGTCGTACTCGATGCTCAACCGCTGGGTCGAGGAGGACCTGCTCGATGTCCTCGGCGATCTCGGCGTCGGGTGCATCGCCTTCTCGCCGCTGGCCCAGGGGATGCTGACGAACAAGTACCTCAAGGGGGTCCCCGAGGGCTCCCGCGCCGCGCAGGCCAAGAGCCTGGACCCCGCGATGCTCACCGAGGACGCGCTGCAGGCACGTCCGAGCGCTCAACCGGATGGCCACGGGCGCGTGGACAGACGCTCGCGCAGATGGCCCTGGCCTGGGCGCTGCGCGACCGTCGCGTCACCTCTGTGCTCGTCGGCGCCTCGAGCGTCGCGCAGCTCGACGACAGCCTCGGCGCGGTGAAGAAGCTCGCGTTCACCGACGCCGAGCTCGCGGCCATCGACCGGCACGCCGTGGAGGCCGGCATCAACCTCTGGAAGACCTCGTCGGACACTGAGGTGGGCACCATGAGCAGCACACCGCCGGAGACTACGTCCCGAGCCCGACCGACTGGGTGCGCGAGCAGGTCGAGAAGATCGTGCAGGCCGGCGACACCCGCGTCGGTCCACATCATGCACCGTCCGGTCGTCCTGCTGACCATGCGCGGGGCCGAGGACCGGGCGGACCCTGCAAGGTGCCGCTCATGCGCGTCGAGCACGAGGGCGTGTATGCCGCGGTCGCGAGCAAGGGCGGCGCCCCCGAGCACCCGCAGTGGTACCACAACCTCAGGGCCAACCCCGAGATCACCCTCCAGGACGGACCCGGTCCTGGTCCGCGGGGCCCGCGAGATCGACGGCGCCGAGCGTGCGCAGTGGTGGCCGCGCTGCGTCGCGGCCTACCCGCCGTACGCCGACTACCAGGCGAAGACCGCGCGGGTCATCCCGGTCTTCGTGCTCGAGCCGGCCTCATGACCGAGCCACGCCGTCGAGACCCTCGCCCTCGACGCCGCGGCCCTCCCGGCCCCCGCCGGCGACCCGGTGGGCTCGGAAGTCCGCGGGGCGGATCATCGGGCTGATCGTCGCCGGCCTCGTGGCCGTCAACCTCATCGGCGGGCTCTTCTCGAACGGGACCGGGTCCAACGGCAGGTCACCGACCCCGGGTTCGGTCGGTCGCTCGACAACCCCAACGTCGATGCCGGCGGGGTCAGCGACGACAAGCCCGACTTCGCCGACGGGGCGGCCGTTCCTGATGAGCTCGTCATCGAGGGCACCGGCCTGCCCAACACGGCGGATGTCGTGGTGGTCGGCATCGTCCCCAGCGACCAGGCCCGGCACTGGTACCGGGCCTACGGTGACGGGTTCCTCCTCGAGAACGTCATGGTCGCGGGAGTCTACGAGGTGAGATACCCCTTCGACAGCTACTCGACCATCGTCGTCGAGGGTGAGCCCACCGATGCCAGGTGCGTCATCCGGATCGACGGCACCCTGGCCGCCCACAGCAACCCGATGAGCTCGGGCCGCTCGTACTTGAAAGGCGACGATCCCCCACGGCTCGCCGAGCGGTGACCGTGCTCAGCCGCGTCGGCGGACCTGACCCGGCGCAGCCAGAGCAGGCCGAGCACCGGCAGGACCAGCGGGACGTAGCCGTACCCCGCACCGAAGTGCGACCAGACCGTCTTGTCGGGGAAGGCGCTCGGCACGAGGTAGGACGCCAGCCCGACGGCTGAGGACGCCGGCGATCTCGATCGAGATGGCGACGGTCGCACGGTACGGAGGTCCGGTCGCCGCTGATCAGGGCGACGGTGGCGACGAGGTAGATGACCGCCGCGACGGCGGAGAGGATGTAGGCCAGCGGTGCCCGGTCGAAGTATAGGGCGATCTGCATGATCGAGCGGCCCGTCGCGGCGAGCGCAAGGAGGGCGTAGACGGCGATGAGGATCCGGCCCGGGCCGACCCTGCGGTCGAGGTCGCCTCGCCGGCTCGGGCCGGCGGTGGTGTGGTCTCGTACTCAGCCATGAAGGTCCCAGATCTGCTGAAGTCGGGCGACCATGACGAAGACCCCGAAGGCGCCGATGGCGAGGCGCCCATCGGACCAGCGGGACTTCTCCTTGATCGCGAGGTGGATGCGGCCGACCGGGACGAGGGGCAGGGTCAGCAGGTAGGCCGCGAAGACGCCCGCTCCGAGGTGTCGGCGATCCGGCCCATGATGACGAGACCCGCTGGACGAGCTGGACGAGCAGGCCGACCTCGAGCAGGGCGAGCCACCGAGGAGCCAGTCGTCGAAGAGCCGGTTGCGCGCGGCATACCAGCCGGCGGCGAGCAGGAGGACGAGGGACAGCGCATAGAGCACGATCGTCAGCGGTGGAGCACCCGGGCATCCTACGTGGCCATTCGATCGTCCCGGCGGCGGTGCGCCTCCTGACAGCGTCGGCGCGGTCGGCAGACGATGGGGGTATGCCGCCCGCCGACGACGACGTGAGGGACCTGTCGGTCACGGCGCTGCTCGGACGGTATGCCGAGGTGATGGCCGAGCTCTTCGACCGAGGCATCGTCCGCACCCGGAACGCCCCGGCGGGCGACCTGGCCGAGCTTCTCGTCGCCAGGGCGTTGGGCGGCACCCTGGCCCCCAACCCCACACGAGGCTGGCACGTCGCCCTGCCCGAGGACCGCTACCTCCTCGTCAAGTGCCGCGTCATCCAGCCCGGTGCCCGGGCCGGCCAGGCGTACTCGGCGATCCGCAGCTGGGGCTTCGACGCCTGCGTCTTCGTCCAGCTGGACGCGACGACGTACGGCGTGCGGTCGGCCGCCGAGGTGCCCGTCGCCGTCGTCCGTGAGATCTCCCACCAGCAGGACTGGGCCGACAGTGGACGGGTACGGGTCGCCGAGGACCTGGCCGCGCTGCCCGGCGCCGTTGACCGGACCGAGGAGCTGCGGGCCGCACTCGCCGCCCTCGACGTCGAGCCGGCACGACATCGCGCCGACCCAGGAGGTGCTGCCGTTCGACGCCGCCGAGGCGACCCTCCTGCCGGCCCACGAGACGTGGTACCCCGACCGGGTGGTGCTTCTGCGGCTGCGGGCAGCGGGTGTCCGAGGGGCGGTACTTCGTGCCGTCCCATGACCGACGGGCCGAGGCCGACATCATCCGGGAGCGGTACGGCAGCATCGCCGGGTTCGTCGCGGCCCATCTCCACGAGCCGCGGCGCGGCGCCGACGGGGGCTGACCTCGCCGAGCCGCGGCGCGGGGCCGACGGGGGCTGACCTCGCCGAGCCGCCTGGGGCACCCGGCGCCGGGCTGGCCCCGCGCCTACCCCTGAGGCCCGTAGCCGGCATTCGGGGACGGCTCAGGGTGGCACCTGATGGCGGCACCGGCGCCCCGGGCGGCACAGTGGAGATGTCGGGGAAACACCCCGACACCCGAGCCAGAAGGACGTGCACCACCCATGAACGACATCCACAACAGCTTCGCGCAGCAGGGCCTGTCCGGCCTCGCGACGGCCGCGTCTTTGCGGCGTCTGTGCCGGGCTCGGCCGCCGCTTCGGCCTGGACCCGTGGCCCGCCCGGCTGCTCTTCGTGCTCGTGCTCATGGTCATCCCCGGCAGCCAGATCCTCATCTACCCGATCCTGTGGATCCTCATGCCGGCCGAGGAGTCGCTGTACCCGAGCTACCCGGCTACCCGGCTACCAGGGCTACGCGCAGCCGCGGCCAGGGCGCACCCGGCTACCAGGGCTACCCGACCAGCCGCCCGCCCAGGCCGCCGACCGCAGGCCGAGCCGCCGCCGCCGGTCGCAGGAGCCCGCCGCTTCTCAGCAGGGCGGACACCGCCTGACCGACCATCAACCTCACCGCGAACGCCGACCGGCCCACCGGCTCGGGCGCTCGCGCCGTCCGGCCGGTCACCGCCGGTGGCCGAGGCCCTCCCGTCAGCCCTCGGCGAGTGAGGCCTCGACGGCCTCGACGAGCATCCCGATCTCGTCCTCGGTCGTGACGAGCGGCGGGGCGAGACGCAGCGTCGAGCCGTGGGTGTCCTTGGCGAGGACGCCGCGGCGCAGCAGCCGCTCGGACAACCCTCGCCCGCTGACGCCCCCGGCCTCGACATCGAGCCCGGCCCACAGGCCCCGGACCCGGATCGCCTCGAGCCCTTCCCGACGAGCGGCCGCAGGCCGTCCTCGAGGACGGAGCCGAGCCGGGCCGCGGCCGCCTGGAACTCCCCCGTGCCGAGCATGTCGACGACCTCGCGGCCGATGGCCGCGGCGAGCGGGTTCCCGCCGAAGGTCGAGCCGTGCGAGCCGGGGTCGATGACGCCGAGGACGTCGACGTTCGGCCGCGATGGCCGACACGGGGTAGAGGCCGCCGCCGAGTGCCTTGCCGAGGATGTAGATGTCGGGCACGACGTCCTCGTGCTCGCAGGCAAAGGTCCGGCCGGTCCTGGCCAGCCCGGACTGGACCTCGTCGGCCACCATGAGCACTCCGGCCTCGTCGCAGATGGCTCGCACCTCGGCGAGGAAACCCGCCGGCGGGATGAGCACGCCACCCTCCCCCTGGATCGGCTCGAGGAGCACCGCGACGGTCGTGTCGTCGATGGCCGCCCGGACCGCGTCGGCGTCGCCGTAGCGGACCGCGCGGAAACCGGGGGTGTAGGGGCCGTAGTCGTCGTGGGCGACCTTGTCGTCGGAGAAGCTGATGATGGTCGTCGTCCGGCCGTGGAAGTTGCCCTCCATGACGACGATCGACGCCTGCTCCTCGGGCACGCCCTTGACGCGGTAGCCCCATCGCCGGCTCACCTTGATCGCCGTCTCGACGGCCTCGGCGCCGGTGTTCATCGGCAGGATCATGTCCTTGCCGGTCAGCCCCGCGAGGGCCTCGGCGAACGGCCCGAGCTGGTCGTTGTAGAACGCTCGGCTGGTCAGGGTGAGCCGGTCGAGCTGCTCGTGAGCCCGGGCCACCAGCCGCGGATGCCCATGGCCGAAGTTGAGGGCCGAGTAGCCGGCGAGGCAGTCGAGGTAGCGATTCCCCTCGACGTCGGTGACCCAGGAGCCCCGCGCCGACGCGATGACGACCGGCAGCGGATGGTAGTTGTGCGCGGCATACCGCTCGGTGAGGTCGATGTGGAATGCCGTCGGCGCCGCGGCCTGGTCGACCGTCATGGCGGGTCCTCCTCGAGATGGGAATGCCGCCGGTCGGGTGGGCGGCAGCGACCACCTTAGACCCGGCGCGCGGCCAGGTCGGCGCCCCGCCCCACGCTGCGTTACCGGGGCGACACACGAGGGCGGCGGTCGCCTGGGGGCTCGGCGCGAGCAACAGATAGGCCTGGGCGACGAGGATGACGACGATGGCGACCCACCGGTCGACCGGCAACGCCACGCCGTAGCGAAGCCGGTCGACGAGGAGGACACCCACCTGGAGGGCGACGATCCAGCCCACGGTGACCAGAGCGAGCTCGGCGTACTGCAGGGCCGATGCATAGACCCAGAAGAGGACGAGGAAGGCGATAACACCGAGGAGGAGCGGCCGCGGCTGGCGCTGGACGGCCCACTCCTTGGCGGCGACCGAACCCAGCAGGTCGATGGTCGCGAGCAGCACCATGGCGAGGACGGCGACGAGCGGCAACGGCCACGAGGCCGGGACTTTGATGAGCGGCAGCGAGCCGAGAGTGACCATGGGGCTCCTCCTCTCCCGGGCTCCGGTTGGCGCGACGGGGACGAGCGTGCCGGAAGGAGCACCGGGGACCTGTCCTGATACCGGGCCGGTGCGTTCAGGACGCGACCCGCAGGTCGGGCGGGAAGGGCCGCACCGCGGCCGGCGTGGCGATGAACGCCGCCGAGCAGGCGCACCCCGTGAGCCCGGCAGGCGTCGATCGCCGCCTGGTGCCAGGCCCGGTCGGCGTCGGTGAGGAGGACCGAACCCGCCCGACCGAGGCCGAGGAGGAACGATCCGCCGCGGCCGCGGCGACGTCGGGCAACAGGATCGTCGAGCAGCCGATGCCGGGCTGCCGCCGCGCATCCGCGGGCGGGAGGTCGCCGAGGACGACGGGCTGGAGGCCGATGCCGTCGGAGTCGCAGAGCATGGCGGCCACGCAGCCTCGCTCTCGGTCGTCGGGCTCGACGATGAGGTCGATGACGTCGGCGGCGAGGGACTGGTCGTCGAGCGGGTCGGGTGGACAGGTCGGCAGGAAGATCGAGGTAGCTCATGGACGGCAGCGTGCCCGAGAGCGCCGACATCAGCCGCCGAGTTATCCCCAGCCGCTCACGGAAGCCAGACCCGGCGGACCCGGTCGGCCTCGCGGCGGCCCTGGGCGCGGCCGGCCTCCTCGGCTCGGCCGCCCCGGCTCATATCGAGGGGACGGGCTCCCAGGGCTCGACCGCGAGGCCGGGTCCGGGCACGATGAGCAGGGAGCGGACGGTGCCGCCGAGGGGCGCTGGTCTGTGGGCCGGGCGATCGCGCGACGCATCGCGAGCGGGATCGGCGAGAGCACGAGAACCCGGTCGTAGCCGCTGGCGAGGTCGACGTTGGCGACGGACCGCAGCCCGCCGTCGATGTATCGGCGGCCGGCCACGGTCACCGGTGGGAAGACCCCGGGCACGGCGCAGCTGGCCGCGACCGCCCGGCCGAGGTGGACACCGCTGTCGTTGTCGAAGACGACCGGTGCGCCGGTGAGCGCATCGACGGCCGTGACGGCCAGGCGGGCACGCGGCCACGGATGTCCGAGCAAGGTCCGGCGGAAACCGTCTCACACCAGTCGTCCTCCGGCCCCGGTCCGCCCGGAGCGCGGCCCGGCCGATCACCGAGCGCCCGCCGCTGCGGTCACGGCCGATCTGGGCCCGGAGGAACCGCACCGCATCGAGGGGGCCGAGCCGGCCCAGGTCGCCGAGTGCTCGGCCCTCCCGGATGTCAGCGAACGCGTCGTCCTGCGCGGTGCCGACGCGCAGATGGGCGGCGACGACGGACCCGGCGGAGGTCCCGACCATGAGATCGGCATCGCGGACGTCGATGCCCTCCTCACGCAGGCCGGCAATGATCCCGGCCTCCCACGCGATGCCCGTCGCACCGCCGCCGGCCAGAACGAGCGCGCGGCTCGGATGGTGCTCGGGGACCGATGGCGACCAGCGGGAGAGCCCGGCCGCCCTCCACCACGCCGGCGACGGCATACCCGCCTCCGCCTCGGCAGCGGTGTGGACCGCGTCGTCGTCTGGCTGCGCCGTCATGTCACCTGCCCGTCCTCTCGGCCCCCGCCCGGCCATCGTTGCAGACGGACGAGCGGGGACGAGCGGAGGACCTAGCGGGTGATGTCGACCGCCGCGTCGAAGTACAGGTCGGCGGTCGGGCCGGCGCGGTACTGGTGGACCTCGACGGCGATCGTGTTGTCGCCGACCACCAGCGCCGACGGTGGGATGGCGAACGTCGTCTGGGCGACACTCCTGACGTTGGAGCTCGCCAGCGTCTTGCGGGTCACCGTGCCCGAGGGCATGTTCTCGCGCACCGCCTCGACACCGTTGACGTAGACGACGGCCCGTCGTCGCCGCTTGACGGCGAGGGTCATCGCCGGTGGCGTGCCGGACCGGCGGGGACCGTCGACCGACGTCCGGAAGTAGTACGCCAAGCGACCCCGGACACACCCGATGGTCCGTCGTCCTGGCCGGCGAGACACCCGAAGGAGCGCCGTGACCGATCGGCCACGCCGAGTCGTCGAAGCGGACGCCGTGCCAGGCGGGCCGATGGTCCGTGACGTCGAAGGTACCGCCACGCGCGAGCCGAAGAGATCGACGTCGTGGCCGCGCCACCGCCCGCCCCCACCGCCGACGGAGGCGACCGAGTTCGTCGCTCCCGGCGTCCCGTCCGGTCACCGAGCTCGCCGCCCAGCTGGACGGCGAGGGCGTTGTCGCGCGCGGGTCGACGAGCTCGAGCGAGGGCCCGCCCCCGTTGGGTGCGGTCGGCCACGGAGCGTCCGGAGCATAGGTCACCGAGTCGACGAGCCGGGTGCCGTCGGAGAGGCTCGACGGCCTCGCCGGAGCCGCTCAGCGCCGCCGCCGATACTGCCCGAGCCATGAGGAAGGTCACCGCGCGGGTAAGCTCGGCGACGAGCTCGGCGTCGTCGTCGGTCCACACCGCATACCCGTGCGCGGAGGACGACGGTGCCGGGCGCGGCCCGTGTAGTCCCCGGTCGCCGGGACTCGTCCAGCCGGTGATGTCGATCGGCGGTGTTCGCGGGGTTGTACACCTCGAGGTACTCGGCTCCCGGGTCCCGGGCTGGTAGCTGGATCTCGTTGATGACGACCAGAGACGGGGCCGCCGGTCTGCGATGTCGGGATCTCGGTGGCGTTGGTGTGGGCGGCGATCTGGGTCCGCTGCGCTCCTGGACGGCCTTGGACGATCCGGTTCCGGCCGGTCGTCAGCGACAGCCCGCCCCAGGCCTGCGGTCGAGGGCGAGGTCGTCCGCGTAGGGGCTGGTGAGCGCGTCGAACCGGTCGACGAGGCCGGGTGCCGGTGAGGAGAGCTGGTCGGCCAGCGGGCGGACCCGGCGGTAGTGCATGGCCCGGAAGTCCGGCATCGTCGAACAGCGAGGCCCAGAGCGGGCTCGCCGTCAGTGGTCGGGAAGACGAAGTCGCCCTTGGAGTCCGAGCCCGCGTTGAAGATGCCGTCGAGGTCCCAGCTGAGGACCTGCCACCGCCCGGTGTCGGGGTTGGCGACGATGTAGTAGTTCTTCTGCCCGGAGTCCCAGTGCCGCATGACGACCGTTGACGGCGGTGTAGTTGGCGATCTGCGGGCAGGTCGAGGTGCTCACGCAGCCAGGCCCGCTTGGCCGGGCGTGTCCGGCAGGGCGAGCATGCTGGGTCAGCGGTCCAGATGTCGGTGAAGTCGCCGTCGTCGGGGTTCTTCTTGTCGATGTCCCCGGACGCCGCGAGCGTCCGCCGCCGAGGAGTAGGTCCCGCAGCCCCTTCGGCCTCGACCTTGTAGAAGGCGGCGTCCTTCGTAGCCGTAGGCGCTTGCGGAAGGTGCCGTCGTACTTCTCGAGGACCCCGAAGACGCCGAAGAAGGCTTGCCGTTCCGTTGGACCCGCATGGTCTGGTAGCCGCGGCTGGGCGCTCACCGGTCGCGCCGATCATCTCCCAGCCGAGCCTGCGGCGATCGGGATGGCTCTCGCTCTCGAGGTTGAACTTCGTCGACCGGGTAGGAGTAAGCCGTCACCGAAGTCGAAGGTGTAGCCGCGCGGGCAGCTCGATGTCCCACTTGACCTTCGTGTCACTGGCAGGTCGAGTGCCCCTTGATGTTCATCGCCCCGCCGTCGAGGAGGACTGGCCGTTCCAGGAGAAGGTCGCGACGGCGGTCGACGTCGTCGCAGCGGTGGTTCGCCAACAGGTCCTGGTATATCGCGTCCGGCCATGAACCACTGGAGCACGGGGTACTCGGCCTGAGCTCAGCGCCGGGTCGGACGACGTAGCCCGTCGTAGGGCCGGGAGTCGCCGGGCGGCGGGTAGGCCGGCGGCAGAGCGCCTGGTCGCCGCGACCTTGTAGCGGACCAGCTGGCCGGCGCCGACCGGCCGGGACGGTGGCGGCATACACGCCGTCGCTGGCGCCACCGGGGCTGGCGGCGTCGTCGAGCATCGGCACCGTGACGTCCGCCGCGTACATCACCCGTGTAGGTGAGCGGACAGGGTGGACCCGACCGGGGCGCTGGCCGCCGAGACTGACGCGGCTGGCCCGGCGCTCGGGGCGGCCGGGGCTGGCGCGACGGCGCCGAGAGGTCGAGCGGGGCGGCGCGTGTTGGCGGCGCGCGGTGTGCCGAAGTCGACGCGAGCTCGCGTGCCAGCTGGCCGCGATCGGCGTTGTCGGTGTGCGAGGTCGCTCAGCTCGAGGGAGCGGGCCGCCGCCGTCGGGTGCGACCGGCCAGGGGGCGGCGTCGTCGTAGGTGACGTCGTCGACGGTCACCGCCCAGCGTCGACGAGGGTGACCTGCTCGCCACCGTTGGACAGTGACGTCCCGGCGTAGGAGAAGTCCGCGGCGAAGCCGTACTTGGCCTGGAAGAGCGCCGGGTCGTTGGTGCCCGACGACGTAGCCGCCGGGCGCGAGGGTCAGCCCGGCGGGAGGGCGATGGTCCGCGCGTCGCGAGCGGTGATGCCGGAGGTGAACCTCCACCGGCGAGGTCGACCGACGCCGCACCGGTGTTGGCCAGCTCGATGAACTCGACGTCCGCGTACAGCGGGTCGCCGTCGGGGGCGTGGTACATCAGCTCGGAGATGACGACGTCGGTCGCGGCGGCTGCAGGCGAGCCGGTGCCAGGGCCAGCGGCACGCCCGTGACGGCGAGTGCCATGGCCAGGGTGAGCCCGGATGGGCGCAGCGAAAAGGGATACCGACGCGTTCTCATGAGATCGTCCCCACCCGAGATGTTCGCGCCGTCGCAGAGCGGACCCTCCACACCGATCGCCCCCCGGCGCATGTCCAGCCTGCCACAGCCGAGCCACCGATGGACCGCGCGGCATTGGCGGCATTCCGCCATTCCGCCGGCTGTCGAGCCCCATCGGCGCAGACCCGCACACCCGTGGCGCCGCCCGACGGGCCTCGGCCAGCCGGCTACTCCGTCAGGTCGATCCCCGGGGCGGGCGCCCCGGCCTCGCAGCGCAGCCATCGACGCGCGTGCTCGATCCCGCACGGTCCACGGGTCGATCGCTGTTGATGTAGATCCGGGTGCCACCCTCGAAACCGGCCAGGGTCGAGATCCGCCACTTGAGAACGGCGCGCAGCGGCATCGTGACCTCCAGCCCGGCGGCCGGTAGTGCCACTCCTCGTTGGTCGGCACGGCAGGGCCCGTCGCGGCGTGGCAGGCATGCAGCAGGTCGGACCAGTCGTCGAGCTCGGCCCGGTCCATCTCCCAGGGTGGGACATCGCCGCGTCGCGACCACACCTCGAGGCTCGGGTAGCGATGCCCGACCCCGGCGAACGCGATGGCGTGGTCGTTCTCGGCGACGACCAGGTCGTGCTCGGTGACGAGGTCGAGCACGGCGTGCTGGAACACGTCCGGGTCGACGGCAGCCCGGGCGATCTCCTGCTCTCGACGCCGGCCGAGGGTGTCGATGGCGACGAGCTGTTTGTGGAGGTGGTCGAAGGACGCCCCGGCCGGAGCGAGCCAGTTCTGGAAGATCGCGACGTTGGCCACGAGGGGGTCCAGAGCGAACATCCGGTGGGCGGCGTCGACGGTGAAGGCGATGTAGTGGCGATGTTCCTCGGGTGTGAGGGTGCCCGACGCGGCGAGCTCGTCCTCGCAGCGGGCGCCATCGACGAAGTGACGCCGGGCGAGGACGAGGTCGTGGAAGCCGCCGAAGAAGGACGTCCACCGACCCCTCGGCCGACGGCCCCGAGCGCGCTCGGGTCGACAGGAGGCGTTGGACGTGGTCGCATCCCGCCCGGGGTCGACAGGTAGGCGGCTCGCCGGGCCACCATCTCCGCAGTGGGCTGGTGGCCATGGTTGAGCCGCCAGTAGTCGACCGAGACGATCGCGTAGAGGTTGGGGACGAGGCGGAACTCGGCGGTGGTCGCATCGAGGTCCTCGGCGAGCAGGCCGCTGAGGGTGCGCCACCTGTCGCCATCGCGGACCAGCCGGGCCTTCTCAGGGGGGGTGTCCAGATAGCGCCGCTCGCAGAACGCGCAGTGCCGGCCCCGGTCGTCGGGGTCGATGTGGTGCCGGCCTCCTCGGTTTCGCCGCGCATGGCCCGGCTGCGCTTGAGATAGGCGGTGCGTTCTTCCGGCGTTGCCGAGAATGCCGCGCAGGATCGCCATGGAGATGACATGGTCGGCCTCGGCCAGATTGATGCCGCGCACGCCGACCGAATTGCGGCCCGCGAACACGCGCACGTCCTCCACCGAAAAGCGGATCGCCTGCCCGCCGCGCCGTGGTCAGCAGCACGTCGTCGCTGGCCGAGCACGTCTCGACGCCGACAATGCCGTCGCCCTCCTCGAGCTTCATGGCGATCTTGCCATTGGCGCGGATGTCGGTGAAATCGGCCAGCGAATTGCGCCGCACCGTGCCGCGCGTGGTGGCGAACATGATGTCGAGATCGCCCCAGCTGCCCTCGTCCTCGGGCAGCGGCATGATCGAGGTGATGCGCTCGCCCTGCTCCAGCGGCAGCATGTTGACCAGCGCCTTGCCGCGGGCATTGGGCGCCGCCACGGGCAGCCGCCAGACCTTGAGCTTGTAGACAGATGCCGCGCGAGGAGAAGAACAGGACCGGCGTGTGCGTGTTGGCGACGAACAGCCTCGCGACGAAATCCTCGTCGCGCATGGCCATGCCCGAGCGGCCCTTGCCGCCGCGCCGCTGCGCCCGATAGGTCGAGAGCGGCACGCGCTTGATGTAGCCGCCATGGGTGACGGTCACCACCATGTCCTCGCGGGCGATCAGATCCTCATCGTCCATGTCGCCGGCGAATTCGTCGATCTGCGGTCTTGCGCGGGGTCGAGAACTGCTCCTTGACCGCCTCCAGCTCCTCGCGGATGATGGCGATGACGCGCTCGCGGGAGCGCAGGATATCGAGATAATCGGCGATCTGCTCGCCGAGCCCGTTCAGTTCCTCGCCGATCTCGTCGCGGCCAAGCGCGGTCAGCCGGGCCAGGCGCAGATCGAGAATGGCGCGCACCTGCTCGTCGCAGAGCCTGAACGTGCCGTCCGTCGTTCACCTTGTGGCGCGGATCGTCGATCAGCTTGATCAGCGCCTCGACGTCGCGGGCCGGCCAGTCGCCGCTCGAGCAGGCGCTCGCGCGCGGTCGCCGGGTTGGGCGAGGTGCGGATGATGTGCGATGACTTCGTCGACATTGGCCACGGCAACGGCAAGACCGACCAGCACATGGGCGCGGTCACGCGCCTTGTTGAGCAGGAACCGCGCCCGCCGCGTCACCACTTCCTCGCGGAAGGCGACGAAGGCCGACAGGATGTCCTTGAGACCCATCAGTTCGGGCTTGCCGCCATTCAGCGCCACGAAATTGCAGCCGAAGGAGGTCTGCAGCGGCGAGAAGCGGTAGAGCTGGTTCAGAACGACGTCGGCGACGCGCATCGCGCTTCAGCTCGATCACCACGCGCATGCCCTGGCGGTCGGATTCGTCGCGGATGTCGGAGATGCCCTCGATGCGCTTGTCGCGCACCAGATCGGCGATCTTTTCGATCATCGTCGCCTTGTTCACCTGATAGGGAATTTCGGTGATGATCAGCGCCTCGCGCTCCTTGCGCACTTCCTCGACGCTGACGCGTCCGCGCATGAGCACCGAGCCCCGGCCCGTCTCATAGGCCGAGCGGATGCCGGCCTTGCCCAAGAATGATGCCGCCGGTCGGGAAATCGGGGCCCGGCAGGATCTCGATCAACTCCTCGACGCCCATTGCCGGGTTGTCGATCAGCGCCAGGGTCGCGTCGATCACCTCGCCGAGATTGTGGGTGGGGATGTTTGTCGCCATGCCGACGGCGATGCCGCCGGCGCCATTGACCAGCAGGTTGGGAAAACGCGCCGGCAGGACCGACGGCTCTTTTTCGGAATTGTCGTAATTGTCGCGGAAATCGACCGTGTCCTTGTCGAGGTCCTCCAGCAGCGTGCCGGTGACCTTTTCCATGCGCACTTCGGTATACCGCATGGCCGCGGGCATATCGCCGTCGATGGAGCCGAAATTGCCCTGCCCGTCGATCAAGCGTGACGCGCATGGAAAATTCCTGCGCCATGCGCACCAGCGACATGTAGACGGCCGCATCGCCATGCGGATGGTATTTACCGATGACGTCGCCGACGACGCGCGCCGATTTGCGATAGGGCTTGTTCCATTCATAGCCCTGCTCGTGCATCGAATAAAGGATGCGCCGGTGCACCGGCTTCAGCCCGTCGCGCACGTCCGGCAGCGCCCGGCTGACGATCACGCTCATGGCGTAATCGAGATAGGAGCGGCGCATTTCGTCGGTGATCGAGATCGGGTCGATGTCGGAAGGCGGAAGCCCGCCGCTGTCCTGGTCTGGCGTGTCTGTCACAGCACTTGTTCTGGTTGTTTACGCAATCGGTGGTTTCCTAGCCAATTCCGGGCGCGAACACCACGCGCTGACGGTGGGAAAGGCCAAGAAAACTCCCCGGTTCACAGGCCTTGGCGGCTTTTGCCCAAGGTGTTGCCCAAATGCGGGCGTCGCGCCGGATTTTTTGCCGGTGTTCTGCCGAATCGCGGCTGGCATGCTAGCCCGTAGATGTAAGTGTTGGTGGCGCCGCTTCAAGGCGTCCTCCCGGAGGCAAGCGGATAAGTGTCGATAGGCTTCGGTCTTGAAAAACTGGGCTATTTCACGCTCAGGCGCCCCCTGATCGTCGGCCTGGCCGTCCTTGCCTTCACCGCCCTTTGCATCGCCCAGTTTCCAAACGTCCATGTCGACGGCGATCTGGTGCGCATCTATCGCAATTCCGGCGAGCAGTACGACCGCTATCTGAAACTCAAACAGACCTTCGGGACCTTCGAGAACGACGCCTATCTTCTGATCGATGCGCCGGATCTGACGGATCCGGACGTGCTCGAAAAGCTCAGGGGGCTCTCCTTCGATCTGCAGCTGAGCAGTTATGCGGCGGGCACCCTCTCGCCGTTTTCGCTGCGCAAGCCCGCACCAAACGGACAATCGGTGCCCGCGGTGCCCGAGAACCTTCAGACATCCGGCGATATCGCCGCCGCTCTGAAGACGTTGCGCGCCAACGACCCCATTGCGCGCAATCTCATCTCTGCCGATCTCAAGAGCATGGTCATGATCATGTTCCCCGACCAGGAGTTGACCCGCCACGGAACGGGAGAAGGCGACATGCTCGCCGAGCTCCAGCGATCTGGTGTCCAGCTATGACAGCGACAAGATCCATGTCGAACTGACGGGGCCGCCGGTATGGAAGACCGAAATGCTCGATGCGAGCATTTCCGATCAGGTCAAGTTCTCGGTCATCGGGTTCGTCATCGGCGCCATCGCTTCCCTGATCTGTCTGCGCAGTTTCTGGGGCGCGGTGCTTGCAACGCTGCCGCCGCTGCTCTCGGTCATCTGGGTCATCGGCACGATCACGCTGCTGTTCGGCTCCTTCACCTTCCTGACCAATATCATCACCACGCTCGTGCTCGTCATCGCCTTTGCCGAGAGCATGTATTTCTGCTTCACCTGGCTTGGACTTTGGCGGGATGGCGCGGATCCCGATGAGGCCATCGCCGAGACCATGTCCCGCGTGACCCCGGCCGCGGCCTTGACCTCGATCACCACCATGGTGTCCTTTGCAACGCTCGTCGTCACGCAGGGGCAAGGGATCGAGGAATTCGGCATTTCCGGCGTAATCGCGGTCGCCATCACCTTCTTCACCCTCATTACCCTGCTGCCGCTGGCGCTCAAGCTCGCGGTGCGGCTCGGGTTCAAACCTCCCAAACGGATGAGTATTGCGGTCGCGGCGCCGATCCCCCTGTCCCGCTGGCTCGCCGCGCGCCATGCACGCGTCATTTCGGCCGGAGCCTTCGTCGTCATGCTCGGGCTGCTCTACCCGCATTTCGTCATGCAGCCGCGCTTCGATTTCCAGGATTTCCTGCCCACCCATTCCGAAGCATTGCAGGCGGCCCGCGACATCGATGCCGGCGTCGGGGGTGTGGCGCCGATTTACGTCGTCGTGCCGCTGGGTGGCGGGCCGGAAACGCTGAGCGACGCGGACTACGCAAAGATCGGCAAGGTCCACGCCGCGCTCGAAAGCGTCATCGGCAGGTCAAAGGCAATATCGGCGGCAAGCTTCGAGCACTATGCAGAGGCCGGGTTTTCCCGGCAGCGCATCTTCGATGCGGTCGGGGAGTTCCTGCGCCGGCGCTTCATCACCGATGACGGCAAGCAAGCTTTGGTCACCGGTTTCGTGCCGACAATTCTCCGCTCGGCAGAGATCCGCGACATGGTCGATCGCGCCGATGCGGCGCTCGCACAGGCCGGCGTGCCCGACGCGCGCGTGACCGGCTTCAACGTCCTCACCGCCTTTGGCAGCACCAATATGATCGGGAGCCTGAGAAACGGGTTGACCTTCGCGATCCTCATCAACATCTGCGTGATCGGCGCGGCCTTCCGCTCCTGGCGCGCCGCGCTGGTTGCCATCATTCCCAATTTCCTGCCCATTCTCGGCACCGAGTTCTATCTTTGGGCCTCCGGCGCCGGACTGCAGCTGACGACGGTCATCGCGCTGACGATTGCCTTCGGGATCGCCGTCGACGACACCATCCACTTTCTTGCGACCTATACGCGTCTGCGCCGGGCAGGCATCCCGCCCGGGGAAGCCGTCGATGCCACGCTGGAACGCATCGGACCGGCGCTGGTCGCCACGACGATCATTCTTTGCGCCGGCACCTGCGTCGTCATGTTTTCGGCATTGCCGCAAGTGGCGATATTCGGCACGCTTACGGTTCTGACGCTGGTGCTGGCGCTGATCGGAGATCTGATCGTTCTGCCCGCCCTGCTCGTCGCCGGGGGGCGCCTGTTTTCCAAAGTCGGAGTTCAACGAAAATGACACCCAGGACCTGTCTCACCGGTTTGCTGCTCGCTGCATCGCTGCTGGCGCAGACGCCACCTGCCCTTGCAGGAGCGGACGACGTCGCCTTGCTCAATGGCTATATCGGCAAATGGCACGGACGCGGCACCGCGAACATCGATGGCGAGACAGAAACCGTTGCCTGCGTGCTGGACGTGCAAAAGGCCAACGTGCAAACAAAGATCAATTACAAGGGCAAGTGCGCGCTGGCAGGGACACCACCAGTCTCCATCGCCGGAACCATGGCCTATATCGAACAAGAGGACCGTTTCGAAGCGGTCATGTCCTCGAGCACCCGCTTTTCCGGCGGTGCCATTGCGCATCGTTCGGGCAAGACGATCAGCTTCGATCTCAAGGACAGCGACCAGAACGGCAAGGATTACGCCATCGCCTCGCAGATCGGACTGACCGGGAACCGGATCGACGTCAACTTCACGGTGGTCGACCTTGCCAAGAACAAGACCGCCAGGATTTCAGTGCCCTTCGAGAAATAGGACGCTTCCTGACGACCTGTCGGCAGAACCGATGGTGTGAAGACTTCGATGACCAGGCATTAGAGCCGCGATTGCAGCGCCGCCGGACGCCAACGTCCGGCCTTGTTTCACCGCGACCTTTCGGCCCATCGTTACGAAGCCTGACGGTTCGCCCGTCCAGCCGATCAGAACGGGATATCGTCGTCCATGCCGCCGGAGTCGAAGGCCGGGGCACTGGAGCCCGATGATGGGCGCCGCTCCTGCTGCGGACGTCCGCCGCCCGAATACCCGCCGCTGCTGCCGCCACTTTCGCCTGCGCCCTCGCCGCGGCCGTCGAGCATGGTCAGGGCCGAATTGAACCCCTGCAGCACCACTTCGGTGGTGTACTGGTCCTGCCCGTCCCGCTCCCATTTCCGCGTCTGCAGCTGGCCCTCGATATAAACCTTGGAGCCCTTGCGCAGATATTGCTCGGCAATCTTGGCGAGGCCTTCATTGAAGATGACCACCCGGTGCCATTCGGTGCGTTCCCGCCGTTCGCCGGAATTGCGGTCGCGCCAGGATTCAGAGGTCGCCACCCGCAAATTGACCACAGGCCGGCCGTCCGCCAGGCTGCGAACTTCCGGGTCGGCCCCGAGATTGCCAATTAAGATGACTTTGTTGACGCTGCCGGCCATGTTCTGTCCTTCTGCTTTACGCTTGCCATGGGCTGTCGCCGCGCGTTGCCGCTGACGCCTCAGGATCCTTGTTCTGCCGCACTTCCGATGAAAGGCGCTGTCCCGCTCCACCTGGGAGCGCTCAGAAGCGTCCGGTTATCACGGCCCACTGTGTCGGGCGCAAGGCCAGGCTGAACTCTTCCACAGAAGCGGCGTTTCGTGATTTTTGTTCTATTTATGTTCGTGTTCCTGTCACTGTAAGTCAAGATCAAAACGTTGGTCCGCAGGGATTTTCCGTCCCAGTCCTCATTTCAAAATGGCGGTTGCACCCCCCGTGTCCAGCGAGCGCCCCCTTGACCTCAAGAACCACGTTCTGCTTATGTTCACACTACAACTACACCGATTCAATTCCTAAATTCGGGGCCGCAGGCGGATCAAGCCCAGCCGCCATTGTTTTCCGGAACGTCTCACTTCATCGGGACCGTCATTCCGGCCAAAGGAATATGTCAAACGAAGTCTGGAGCAAATCGCCGCCTTTGGGGGTTTGTCCCGGGACAGGAATTGGGCCGTTGCGGCCCCGATCGAGGTCTTTGCCAATGCCCGACAGCCCGAACCGCGAAATCGTCATCCGAGGCGCCAAGGAGCACAATCTCAAATCGGTCGACCTGCGGCTGCCGCGCGACAAGCTGATCGTGATGACCGGCCTCTCCGGCTCGGGCAAGTCCTCGCTGGCCTTCGACACCATCTATGCCGAAGGCCAGCGTCGCTATGTCGAAAGCCTTTCGGCCTATGCGCGCCAGTTCCTCGAGATGATGCAGAAGCCCGATGTCGAAAGCATCGAGGGCCTGTCGCCGGCCATCTCCATCGAGCAGAAGACCACGTCGCGCAATCCGCGCTCGACCGTGGGCACGGTCACCGAGATCTACGACTATCTGCGTCTGCTGTTCGCGCGCGTCGGCATCCCCTATTCGCCAGCCACCGGCCTGCCGATCGAAAGCCAGACCGTCAGCCAGATGGTGGACAAGGTCTTGGCGCTGCCCGAGGGCACCCGGCTCTACCTGCTGGCGCCCATGGTGCGCGGCCGCAAGGGCGAATACCGCAAGGAACTGGCCGAACTGCTGCAAGCCGGCTTTCAGCGCGTCAAGATCGACGGCGATTTCTATGACATCGAGGAGGCCCCTGCCCTCGACAAGAAGCTCAAGCACGACCTCGAAGTGGTGGTCGACCGCATCGTCGTCGGCCCCGATCTCGCAGGGACGCCTGGCCGAAAGCTTCGAGACGGCGCTGCAAGCTGGCCGACGGCATCGCCATCGCCGAATTTGCCGACGAAGACGGGCGAGAACGGCGCGCCCGAGCGCATCACCTTCTCCGAAAAATTCGCCTGCCCGGTCTCCGGCTTCACCATCGCCGAGATCGAGCCGCGGCTGTTTTCGTTCAACAATCCCTTCGGCGCCTGCCCGGTCTGCGACGGTCTCGGCACGGAACTCAAGATCGACCCCGACCTGATCGTGCCCGATGCCACTCTCGTCGCTGCGCGATGGCGCCATCCTGCCCTGGTCGCGAGACGTCCGCGCCCTATTACAGCCAGACGCTGGAGGCGCTCGTCGAAGCACTTCGGCGGCTCGAGACCGGCACGCCTTGGCCGATCTGCCGGTCGGGCACGCAGGAGGCGATCCTCTTCGGCACCGGCAAGACGCCCGATCGCCTTCGTCTATGACGACGGGCTGCGCACCTACAAGACGACCAAGCCCTTCGAGGGCGTGATCGGCAACCTCGAGCGGCGCTACAAGGAGACCGAAAGCGCCGGCATGCGCGAGGAAATCGAGAAATACATGTCGTCCGCGCCGTGCGAGGCCTGCAATGGCTATCGGCTGAAACCCGAGGCGCTGGCCGTCAAGATCGACGGGCTGCATGTCGGCCAGGTCACCGAGATGTCGATCCGCCAGGCGGCGCACTGGTTCGAGACCCTGCCCGAGCAGCTCTCGGACACGCAGAACCAGATCGGCGAGCGCGTGCTCAAGGAAATCCGCGAGCGCCTGGGCTTCCTCAACGATGTCGGGCTCGACTACCTCACCCTGTCGCGCAATTCCGGCTCGCTGTCGGGCGGCGAAAGCCAGCGCATCCGGCTTGCCTAGCCAGATCGGCTCGGGGCTGACGGGCGTGCTCTACGTGCTCGACGAGCCCTCGATCGGCCTGCATCAGCGCGACAATGCCCGCCTGCTCGAGACCCTGCGGCGCCTGCGCGACCTCGGCAATACCGTCATCGTCGTCGAGCATGACGAGGACGCCATCCTCACCGCCGACTATGTCGTCGATATCGGCCCCGGCGCCGGCGTGCATGGCGGCCACGTCGTCGCCGAAGGCACGCCCGAGGACATTCTGAACCATCCCGACAGCCTGACCGGCCAATATCTGTCCGGCCGGCGCGCGCATCGAGGTGCCGATGGAGCGGCGCAAGCCCTCCAAGACGCGCAAGCTGCATCTGGACGGCGCCACCGGCAACAATCTCAAGGATGTCTCGGTCGACGTGCCGCTCGGGCTGTTCGTCGCCATCACCGGCGTCTCCGGCGGCGGCAAGTCGACGCTGATGGTCGACACGCTCTACCAGGCAGTGGCGCGGCGGCTGAACGGCGCCCGGACCAATCCGGCGCCGCACAAGAACCTGACCGGGCTCGAATTCCTCGACAAGGTCATCGACATCGACCAGTCGCCGATCGGCCGCACCCCGCGCTCCAACCCGGCGACCTATACCGGCGCCTTCACGCCGATGCGCGAATGGTTCGCCGGCCTGCCGGAAGCCAAGGCGCGCGGCTACGGGCCTGGGCGGTTCTCGTTCAACGTCAAGGGCGGGCGCTGCGAGAAATGCGAAGGCGACGGCGTGCTCAAGATCGAGATGCACTTCCTGCCCGACGTCTACGTCACCTGCGACGTGTGCAAGGGCAAGCGCTACAACCGCGAGACGCTGGAGGTGCAGTTCAAGGGCAAGTCGATCTCCGACGTGCTCGACATGACCATCGACGAAGCCGTGGAGTTCTTCTCCGCCGTGCCCTCGATCCGCGACAAGATGCAACCCTGCAGCGCGTCGGGCTGGGCTATGTCAAGGTCGGCCAGCCGGCCACCACCCTTTCGGGCGGCGAGGCGCAGCGCGTCAAGCTCAGCCGCGAACTGTCCAAGCGCGCCACCGGCCGCACGCTCTACATGCTGGACGAGCCGACGACGGGCCTGCACTTCCACGACGTCGCCAAGCTGCTCGAGGTGCTGCACGAACTGGTGGAAACCGGCAACACCGTCGTGGTGATCGAGCACAATCTCGAAGTCATCAAGACGGCGGACTGGGTCATCGACCTGGGCCCGGAGGGCGGCGATGGCGGCGGGCAGATCGTCGCCATCGGCACGCCCGAGGACATTGCCGACGTGGCCGAATCCCATACGGGCCGGTTCCTTAAGGAGGTCATGCAGCGCCGCCCGCAGCGGCTCGGCACCGCCGCCGAATAGGCCGCCCTCTCCCCAATATGACGCTGATATGATTATTCCATGCGGAATGCGCATGGCTTGCTTGCCGTTTGAGGCATAGCAATTGGAGGCGAAGCGGACGAAGTTCCCCGGCGTCGCGAACCGCCAAGGAGCCGCATCATGTTCGTACGAGCCGTGTGGCGCGTAAAGCGCCTGGTCGACGTCCGTCAGCAGCTCAGGGAACTGGATGTTCCCACCAGCCGCGAAAGTGATTGCCTGGGTCTGACCGGCCCTGACTTCACGAAAATGACGGCGGGACTTTTCGACCAATAGATTGCCGCGATCAGCGGAACAGGGACGGCCATCGCGAAGCGGTGGCCGTTTCGCCATCATCCTCGCCATTGGCCTGCCCGCCGTCTTGCCCCGCAGCTAAGGTGTTGTGATTCCTTTAACCTTAAGCCCCCTGAGCCTTGCAATAGGTGCATGGCGCGTTTGACGAATGAGGCACTGCACATCGCACTCGAACGGACCTAGATAGGGGTCGTTGGAACGATGAGTTGCAATCAAGACTGAACTCGAAGGAGAAACATTATGGGTATTCGTACCACTTTCCGTCGCTGGGCTGCCTATCAGCAGACCGTGCGTGAGCTGAACTCGCTGGACAACCGTTCGCTCAATGACCTGGGCATTTCCCGCAGCGATATCCAGCGCGTCGCCCGTGACCATGCGTCGGCTCTGTAAGGCCGGCGAAGACTACGCCTCAGGGCTGGTAAATCCCCGAACACCCGCAGCCTAAGGCTCGCGGGTGTTCTCGTTTCTGGGGGAGGGTTATGCCTCTCAGGCCCGCAATTCCTCATAAGACACTTCGACGCCTGTCCTGAACCCCGGCCTTTGCCTGAGCCGACCGTGCCACGCCTCGACATGGGCAAAATCGTTGCGCTCGATCTCCATGGTGGCCCAGCGGTACATGGCCGTTCCGGCGACAATGTCGGCATAGGTCAGGCTCTCTCCGGCCAGAAACGGCATCTGGGCCAACCTTTCATCCATGATGGCGAGGCACGCTTCCGCATGCTGCACGGCCTTCGCAATCGCCGCCGGATCCCGCTGGTCCTTTTTCGTCCGCACGACCTGCATGAAAACGCCGATCCAGGCGGGCTGGAAGGTCGTGGCGGTCCAGTCGGTCCACTGATCGGCGAGCGCACGCTCCCGCGGCGCTTCGGGCCAGAGCTTGCCCGCCGCATATTCGGCCGCGACATAGCGCACGACCGCATGGCTCTCCCACAGCACCAGATCGCCATCCTTGAGCACCGGCACCAACCGATTGGGGTTCATCGCCCCGAATTCCTCGGTGTCCAGTCCGCCGAACCGGCCGCCCCGTTCCAGAATCTCATAGTGAACGCCCGCTTCTTCCAGCGCCCACACCGCCTTTTGCACATTGGCAGATGTCCGGCGGCCGTAAAGCGTGATTTGCGAAGCCATTTTTTTAGTCCTCCAAGGTTTTGGGCACACTTGCCGCCGGCCCGGCCAGCGTCAAGCCTTCACATCTGCACTTATTCGGGAACAGCGTGGAATTGCGACCGTTGACCGGGCGATCCAACACGAAAGGAGCATTCTCATGCGTGATTTGTCAGGCAAGAAGATCGCTATTCTCGCAACCAATGGCTTTGAACAGTCGGAACTGTTCACCCCGCTCGAAAAGCTTCGCGGCGCCGGCGCCACGGTCGATGTCGTCTCCCCCGAATCCGGGGAGATCAAGGGCTGGAACAAGACCGACTGGGGCAAGTCCGTGCCGGTCGACAAGAGCCTGGAGAGCGTCAGCGCCAATGACTATGACGCCATCGTCCTTCCCGGCGGGCAGATCAATCCCGATTTGCTGCGGGTGAACGACAAGGCGCTCAATCTGGTCAAATCCTTCTGGTCGCAGAAAAAGGTCGTAGCGGCGGTTTGCCACGCGCCCTGGCTTCTGATCGAGACCGGTATCGCCAAGGGCCGCAAGATGACGTCCTACCACTCGATCAAGACTGACGTCATCAATGCCGGCGGCCAGTGGGAAGATTCCGAGGTCGTCTCCGACCAGGGTCTGGTCACCAGCCGCAATCCGGGTGATCTCGATGCCTTCTGCGAGAAGATCGCCGAGGAAATCACCGAAGGCCTGCATCAGCAGCGGGCTGCATAATTCCCTACTGGCGATCGCATCTTTCGAGCCGCCGCGATTCCCGTCGCGGCGGTTCTTGCGTTCGGGGGGTACGATTGTGTAGGCAGTGCCGCTCATCGCAAATGAATGGATCGATCATGTCAGTCATACATGTGGTTGGCGGGGGCCTTGCCGGCTCGGAAGCCGCCTGGCAGGCCGCAGAGGCCGGCGCCGAAGTCGTGCTGCACGAAATGCGCCCGCACAAGATGACCGAAGCCCACAAGACCGGCGGCTTTGCAGAACTCGTGTGTTCCAACAGCTTCCGCTCCGACGATCACGAGCATAACGCCGTGGGGCTGCTGCATGAGGAGATGCGCCGCTGCAACTCCCTGATCATGCGCTGCGCCGATCAGCACAAGCTGCCCGCCGGCGGCGCGCTGGCGGTCGACCGCGACGGTTTCTCCGCCGCGGTTACCGATGCCATTGCGCAACCACAAGCGCATCACGATTGAGTATGCAGAGATTGCGGGCCTGCCCCCGGAAGACTGGCAGAACGTCATCATCGCGACCGGTCCCCTCACCTCCCAGCCTTTGGCCGACGCCATCCTCAGCCTGACCGGTGAAGAATCATTGGCGTTCTACGACGCCATCGCCCCGGTCGTGCATGGCGACAGCATAAATATGGACATCGTCTGGGCGCAGTCGCGCTACGACAAGCCCGGCCCGGGCGGCACCGGCAAGGACTATCTCAACTGTCCGATGACCGAGGCGCAATACAATGCCTTCGTCGACGCCCTGGTCGGCGCCGAGCAGCATCAGAGCCACGACTGGGAAGTGCCCTATTTCGATGGCTGTCTGCCCATCGAGGTCATGGCCGAGCGCGGCCGCGACACTTTGCGCCACGGCCCGATGAAGCCGGTAGGGCTCACTGACCCGCGCAACCCGGAGGTCAAGCCGCACGCCATCGTGCAGTTGCGGCAGGATAATGCGCTCGGCACGCTGTGGAACATGGTCGGATTCCAGACCCGCATGCGCTACGCCATCCAGGCTGACGTGCTGCGCATGATCCCCGGGCTGGAAAGCGCGCGCTTCGCCCGTCTGGGCGGCCTGCACAAGAACACATTTCTCAACGCGCCAAAGGTGCTGGGACAGGACCTCAAGCTCAAGGCCATGCCGCGCCTGCGTTTTGCCGGCCAGATCACCGGCGTCGAAGGTTATGTCGAAAGTGCAGGGCTCGGGCTGGTGGCGGGACGCATGGCGGCTGCGGAAGCGCGTGGCGAAACGCTGCCGACGCCCCCGGCCACAACGGCGCTCGGCGCGCTCATACATCACATCACAGGCGGCCATCTCGCCGACGAGACCAACGGCATCAAGAGTTTTCAGCCGATGAACATCAATTTCGGCCTCCTGCCGTCCGTCGAGCTGAAAAAGCCCGAAGGCGTGAAACGGTGGCGTGGTACCGAGAAGGCCATGGCCAAGAAGAAGGCCGTCACCAGCCGCGCGCTGGAGGACCTCAGGAGCTGGGCTTAGCCGGCTGATCGCTGAAAATCCATCCGGCCAGATGCTGCAGCTGGGGGCCGGCACTGGTCTGGCCGCTGACAAACGCCGCCTGATCGATGACAAGCCGGTATCCCACCCCGCCAAGGGAGAACGCGATCACGCCGCCCGCAAGCGGCGTGTTCGGCGCCTGTGCGGCAACAAATTCGGAGAGATCGACGACAGCGTCCGCTGCATCGGTCCCGCCCTTTCCATTCGGCGAAATGCGCAGGGCCTTGCCATCCAGGCGAAACGCCAGGCCGAAAAAACGCTGGCTTGGCGGTGTGCCGCCATAGGCAGAAAAAGCCCCCAGAAACAGCGGGGTAGCCGAAACATCCAGCGGCGCGGCGTCTGCCGCGCGCACGACGGTGAAAGCCGCCTCGGGAACGGCCGGCTCCTGGGGCAAGTGCAAATCGTTCGTGAGCAGAGCGAATAGCCCTCGGTTCGGACGATTGAGGTCTAAAGAAACATCGAACGGCGCCAGAACGGCATTGAGAACTTCCGGCCGCCGGTATGCCAGATAGCGCGCGGCCCCGGCCGCCTCGGCCGCCGTCTCGTCCGTCCAGGCTGGCGAACTGTCCCGACCCGTGAAACCTGCCTGCTGCAGAGCCTGTTTCAGGCGATGCGCCTGATCGGCAACGGAAAGCGCAGAGACGTTCCAGGGGCCGAGCCCCGCGCACAGCAGCAACAGTCCGGCCAGCGCCGGTATCAGCCTTATGTCGCCCCGTCTCGTGAGGAAGAATGCGGCAAGCACGAGGGCCCAGATGCCGCCGAGCACCAGCAGCGCCCTGAGTTCCGTCCAGCCATAGGCATCCAGCCGTATGAAGACGGCCAAAATGAACAATGCCAGTGGTACCAGGGTCAGCCAGAACCAGAAACGGCGAAAAAAGCGCACGAGAGGCCGCTCCCGCATGAAGGGGGGAAACAGCAGTAGCCAATTGGCAGCGCCCGTAATGCAGAAGGCCAGCACCATCCACCCCAGCGTGCCTTGCGGCAGCGTCAGGGTAACGAGGATCTGGGCCGCATAGGCGTAAAGGATAAGGGCATAGGCGAAAAGCAGCGGCGTAAGCACGAACTGGCCGAGGAAACCAATGGCGCGGGAAAGGAAATCGGGCTCATCGAAGGCACGCGGATCGAAACTGGCGAGGTCAGGAAGCGTCGACAGCCAGTAGAGCGGCAGGAAGAAAAAGCCGATCACGGGCAGCACGATCGAATAAAAGAGTTGCGATGCATCGAACCCGAACAACAGCGCGAGCGAGCGCTCGATGGCGATGATGCCAATCGCGATGAGGGCGAAGGCGGCCACGGCCACGACGCCCGTCGTCACAGCCCGATGGTTGAGCCACCAGAAACGCTCCTGGGCAAGCAGCCTCGATCCGTCGAGCTTCAGCCCAGCGCTCGCGGAAACGGAAAGCCACATCACCGTCGATACCGGCAGGACGGGAAAGACCGCCCAGTTTTCCGGAACGAAGGCGATGATGCAGGTAAGCAGAAGCGGCGCCACATAGCGCGCGCCGATACCCAGCCAGGCTGCGTGCGGACCACTCTCGACATAAAGGACGCCGGCCACCGCGGCAGCGGCGCCGGTGCCCAGTCCAAGCGCAAGACGTGGCCAGATGTCGTTCGCGTCATCGACGACGCCATTGATCAGCAGCAGGATCACCACAGTGGCGACAGCAGCCAGTCCCACCGCAGCCGGGAAGCGGGCGATCGTACGCCAGAAGTCGGGGGCCAGCCATTCGAACCGGTCTGGTGCCCTGGTCATCAATTCATCCGTTGCTGAGGGACCACAGCATTATCGAACCGATTTTACGCCAGTCGGCAAGAGGCGGTGCGGCGGCGAAAGCGTCAGCTGACGCGCTTTGCAGCCGTCGCAATTGCAGCCTCAGCGGCGCGATAGCGGCAAAAGCTGGCCGGAGTTGTTTTGGCAATGCCGAAATGGATTTCCCCGCTTTTTCGAGGTGTTCGCCCGCCAGATCGAGAAGCTGGGCACGCGCCGCGACAAGGCCCGGGGTCGTCTGGCCTGAAAATATCTGCTGCTCGCTGACGCCATGGGCGTCGAACACCGGGAGCGGAAGAAAGAGCTGGGTCCGGCTGGCATTGTAGCCGAAAGCGCGGACATGCCCGATCAAGGCATCGGCAACGCCAAGATGGCCTGCCGCATCGCCCGGCTCCACAGGTTGTCCTTCATTCAAAATGATCGCCGCGTATTGGTAGAGAACCGAAGCGACCTCGCCGGCATAGCCCTCGAAGGTCTCCAGGTCGGGCATTGGGTCCTGATAGAGGTCGAAGCGCCGCGCCGCAAGCAGCCGCAACAGCGGCCCGGCCTGCAACCGATATTCGGCTTTGGCATCGAGCAGCGCGGCAGCGATCGGATTTCGGCGCACATCACCATGTCCCTCGCCCTCAAGCGCATCCACCCACCATTGCAGGCGGATCTCCCCCGGTCCCGGCTCGCTCACCCTTTCGCGAATGGCCGCGACTTCCGCAGAAAATGTCCAGAGCGCCTGCACGGCGCTCCGCTTTTCGGCGGGTATTGCGAGAGAGGCGTGATAGCGGTCGCGATCGAGCGCGCGCAAGGTTTCGGCGACAGGATCTGCCGGCATTACCGTCCAGGGGCGCCAACCATCAGCGCCTCCCGCTCGTTTCCACCGCGATCAGCGCTGCACCGACGGCGCGTTGCTCGTTGAAGAGCACATTGTAGGTCGCGGACCGCCGGTCCCGTGGCAATGGCTTCGATGATCACGCCCTTGTCGCGAAACGCATCTCTGATATCGCGCGGCAGCGCCGCGATGTCGGGCCCGAGCCCGATCATCAGCACGTCGAGATCGCCGCTTACCGCCATTACCGGTTCGAGCCGCTCCAGCGTCAGCTCGGCGGGCGACGTCACGTCCCAGGCATACATGCCATTGGGCAGGCACAGTAGCGATCCCCGATGCGACATGCCGGCAAAGCGGAACCCACCATTGCCATAGGCGTCGATGGCGGCCTGATACGGATATGCGCCTTCGGCCGCCAAATCCTAGACCGCTGCGCCGTCGGCGCGTTTTTCAACCGGCTTGGTTTCCTTCTCCGTCTCGACACGGTTCTTCAGCCCCAAAAGCGTCAGCACCGGCGATGCGATGAAGATGGAGGAATAGGTGCCCACGATCACACCCCAGGTCATGGAGATGGTGAAGCTGCGGATAACCTCGCCGCCGAAGAACACCAGCGCCAGCAATGCCAGCAGCGTCGTGAACGAGGTCAGCGTCGTCCGGCTCAACGTCGAGTTGATGGAGTCGTCGAGCAGGTTCAGCACTGGAAGTTTACGGAATTTGCGCAAATATTCACGGACTCGGTCATAAACCACGACGGTGTCGTTTAGCGAATACCCCACGATGGTGAGGATGGCCGCGATACTGGAGAGGTTGAATTCCAACCCGATCAGCGAAAACAGACCGATGGTCAGCACCACGTCATGAATGGTGGCGATGATGGCGCCCACGGCGAACTGCCACTCGAAGCGGAACCAGATATAGACGAGGATCGCCCCCAAAGCCGCAAGAACGGCGATTGTTCCGGCAAAGGCCAGTTCTCCCGACACCGTCGGCCCGACGATTTCCGTGCGGCGGATTTCATAGACGGACGGATCAAGCGCGCCGCGCACATCGGTGATAACCTGCTGCTGCGCCGCATCGCCTCCCGGCTGCGTTTCCACGCGGATAAGGACATCGTCGGGAGTTCCGAAGCCCTGGACCTGGACATCCCCAAGGCCAAGCCCGTTCAGCCGGCTCCGAATGTCGCCAATATCCGCGTCCCCATTGAGGGAGCGCACCTCGATCGAACTGCCGCCCTTGAAATCGATGCCCAGATTGAGGCCGTGCACGGCAAAAAGGCCGATCGACGCGATGGACAGGGCCAGTGACACGCCCATGGCGATCTTGCGCCAGGACATGAACGGCAAAGTCGTGCCGTCGGGAATGAAGCGGAAGAGCTGCAGTTTCAGTGTCTTGGGGCGCTTCCATTCATACCAGCGCCCGACGATGAACAGCGTCACCAGATAGGCGGTGAACATGGTGGTGATGATGCCCAGAGCCAGCGTGACCGCAAAACCCTGGATCGGCCCGGAGCCGAGGAAGAACAGGATCACGGCTGCGATCAGCGTCGTCACATTGGCGTCGACGATCGTGCCCATGGCGCGCTGGAAGCCGGCCTCGATCGCCTGGAAAACAGTGCGTCCGCCCGTCATTTCTTCGCGTATGCGCTCGTAAATCAGCACATTGGCATCAACCGCCATGCCGATCGTCAGCACGATACCCGCGATGCCCGGAAGGGTCAGCGTCGCGCGCAACATCGAAAGAGCGCCGAGCAGCAGCACGATGTTGAGGATGAGCGAAAGGTTGGCGAAAACGCCGAACAGTGCCATAGGCGATGACCATGAAGATCAGCACGGCGATTGCACCCACAACGCCTGCCGAGACGCCAGCAGTCACGCTGTCGGCACCAAGGCTGGGGCCCACCGAGCGTTCCTCGATGATGTCGAGCGTTGCCGGCAGCGCGCCGGCCCGCAGCAGCACCGCCAGGTCGTTGGCAGTTTCGGGCGTGAAGCTGCCCTGAATCTGGCCGGAACCACCGGTGATGGCGCTCTGGATCACCGGGGCGGTGATCACCTGGTTGTCGAGCACGATGGCAAAACGCCTGCCGACATTCTGCGAAGTGATTTCCCCGAAGGTGATGGCGCCGCGCGTATCGAATTTGAAGGTCACGACGGGTTGGCTTGTGCGCTGGTCGAAGCTGGGTTGCGCGTCCGTCAGCGATTCGCCGCCGAGGGCCACGTCTTCATAGATGCAGTTCGTCGCCGCCAGCGGTGCGAGGGCAGGATCTCGGTGCCCGCCGGAAGCCCTTGTGCCTCGCGCCTGCGCCGCCGTCATGCCGGGATAGACCAGATGGAAGGTCAGACGCGCCGTCTTGGAAATGATTTCCTTCAGACGCGCCGAATCCTCGAAGCCCGGCACCTGCACCAGAATGCGGTCCTCGCCCTGGCGCTGAATGGTCGGCTCGGTGGTGCCCAATTCATCGATACGCCGTCGGATGACTTCGATCGACTGGCTGACAATCGAGGACATGCGCGCCGAAATGCCCTGATCGGTCAGGACAACCTTGATCTTGTTGTCCGGCGTGGTCGAGACGTCCAGTTCCTTGACGCCGCCGCGGGAGAAGACCGAGTTCGACACATTGGACTGGAGCTTGTCGATGGCGTCCAGCGCCTCCGAAAGCCGCACCGGGTCGGTCAATTCAACCGTCAGCGTCGAGCCATTGGTGGTGATGATGTTGCCGATGCCGTTGTCATTCGCCAGCGTCGAGCGGATATCAGTGCGCAACTCCTTGATGCGTTCATCGGCAATGTCCTGCCGGTTGACCTGCAGCAAAAGATGCGACCCGCCCTGCAAATCGAGACCGAGCACGATCCGGTTCTTGGGCAGGAAATCGGGCCAGCTCTTCAGCACCTGGTCCGGCAGCAGATTTGGCAAAAGGAACAGAATCCCCACGACGGATACAACGGCGATGATCGCCGCGCGCAGGGGAGAAAAGTGCAGCATCTGGAATTCCCGCCCAGGTCCTTGAGGACCAAGGTCTTACTTGTTGTCGTTAACGGGTTCGGCCTTGGAGCGGACGTCGGAGATCATGGAGCGCACGACCTTCACCTTCACGCCCTGTGCGATCTCGACTTCGAGGTCCTCATTGTCCTGAACGCGCACCACCTTGCCGATGATACCGCCCGTGGTGACCACCGTGTCGCCCCGCCTGACCGCACCCAGCATCGCCTGATGTTCTTTTACGCGCTTTTGCTGGGGCCGGAAAATAAGGAACCAGAAAATCACGACCAGAATGAGGATTGGCGCAAGACTGGACACAATATCCATCGCGCCTCCCCGTCCCGGCGGCCTGTGCATAAGCGGGCGTTACGAACATATGGGAGAGGCTCCTTGCTGTCGGCTTGTCAATTAAGATGTATTTGCCCCATATAGGGCTTGGCAGCGTCGCCAGGAAGACGTGGCCCGGGGCGAAAATCGCGCGGACTATACAAGCGCCCCCCACCATTTGCAAAGCCATTCCCCACCGCCAGCGACCATAGGAAGCACCTTCGTGCAAAGCTCTGATATCCTTACGCAAATTGCATCGAGCCTGGAGAAGATTGCCACCGCCGCAGGGTCCATAGCAGCCAATGAACAAGCCAGACCCATCGCCTTGGGAACGGAAGACGCCTATCATTGGGAGGCGGCACGCCAGGTTCTGCAGCCGGTTGCAGACGTCAATCGCGTGCCCCTCTCGCTATTGCGTGGGCTTGAGGACGTCCTGCCGACACTGCTCGAAAACACTTTGCAATTCGCACGCGGCCACGGTGCCAATAACGCTTTGCTCTGGGGCGCACGGGGCATGGGCAAGTCCTCGCTGGTCAAGGCTGTCCATGCCCACATAAGCGGTCTTGGCGATCTCAAATTGAAGCGTCTCGTTCTCATCGAGATCAATCGCGAGGACATCGATAGCCTGCCCAAGCTCATGCGGCAGATCGCGCCCCTGCCCGCGCAATTCATCGTATTCTGCGACGATCTCAGCTTCGACAAGGACGAAACGGACTACAAATCGCTCAAGACGATTCTCGACGGCGGGCTCTCGGGACGGCCGCGAAACGTCCTCTTTTACGCGACCTCGAACCGGCGGCACCTGATGCCGCGGGACATGATCGAGAACGAGCGCTCCACGGCGATCAATCCGAGCGAGGCTGTCGAGGAGAAGGTTTCTCTATCGGACCGGTTCGGACTCTGGTTGGGTTTTCATAATTGCAGCCAGGACCTGTTTCTGGACATGGTGCGCAGCTACGCACAGCACTATGGCTTGCCGCAGGACGATGCCGAGTTGAGGGCACGTGCCATTGAATGGGCCCAAACGCGTGGCGCAAGATCCGGCCGGGTTGCCATCCAGCTCATCCGCCAACTCGCCGGCGAGGCGGGCCTCTCGGTATAGCCGGAATAATCAAAAAGCCGGCCATGTTGTCACATGGCGGGCTTTGATTGGTCGCGAAGCTTTTGGTCTAGGCTGCGCTAGCTGGCGAGCATCGGCATTGGATCGACCGGGGTCGCACCCTTGCGGATTTCGAAGTGAAGCTGGGGTCGATCCACCGCACCGGTCATGCCGGCGGTGCCGATGGCGTCGCCGCGATTGACGAAGTCACCCTTGTTGACGGTCGCGGCCTTCAGATGCGCATAGGCCGAAACATAGCCATTGCTGTGCTTGATGAGAATGAGGTTGCCGTAGCCTTCGACGGCGTCGCCGACATAGATAACCTCTCCGCTTTCGGCCGCACGCACGGCTGTGCCTTCCTGCACGGCGATATTGATGCCGGTCCGCGATGCAGAGAAGTCGGTCAGGATCGAACCGCTGACCGGCCAGCGGAACTTGCCATCCGCCGCAGCAGGCTTGACCGGTTGCGGCATCGCCGGCGCCGCGGGGGCGATCGCGGCCACCTGCTGGCGCTCGGGCTCCGCAACCGGCTGGACCGCGGGCCGCGCAACCGGAGCGATGCTGGCCGTCCTGCTCTGCTCGATCTCGGGCCTGGAGGCCGGGATGACGGGCGATGCGGACGCCGTGCTCATCGTCTCGCCTTGCCGGCCCGGGATAATGATCTTCTGACCCACCACGATCCTGTCGGGCGACGGCAAATTGTTGGCAAGAACGATGGAATCGGTGGTCACGCCATATTGCCGGGCAATGGAATAAAGCGACTCGCCGGACTGGATGGTATGTCGGAAGCCGTTATCTGCGCTCGCGGGCTCCGACGTCGCCATTTGCGGCGCCACTGGCTGGGGCGCAGCGGGACGCTGCTGCAATGAAGGTTGAGCGGACATGGTCTTGGTGCTCCCGGACACAGAAGGGGTCAGCGCCGGAAGATCCTGGCTACTGACAGAATTGTAGCTGCCCTGCCCGGAGGCCTGCGGCAGAAAGGCCGGGGACGTTCCGTTCATGGTGGCGGGGCCGGCACTCGGCCCGACATTGGCCGGCGGAAGATAGCGCGGCGCGGACCTGCCCGTATTGCTGGCGATCTGCATCGGCATGGGTTGGGCGTAATTGCCTGCAGCAGCCACCCTCGTGGATCCGGTAACAGTGCGGTCACTGCCCGTGAATGCGCTCATTCCCGCACACCCCGATAATAGACCAGCTAAGGCCGCTGCTGCCGCCACGGTTGCGGCGCCACGGATGGCCTGGTTCCATACGCAGATACTTGTCGTCATACTCGCACTCAACTGCTCGCGTTCGGGAGTACACTAGACTCATTAAGGTAAATGCGAGTTTAAAAGCCCCTGGAACGCCCGCGCACCAACGGAGCCAGGCGTACCGCGCCATGCTCGCTCTCCACGAATTCGTCCTCCTCGCGTGTCAGCCGCAACAAAACCTGTCTCTGGTCAGGCGGTCCGACCGGCGCGACAAGCGTTCCTCCATCTGCCAACTGGTCGAGCAGGACCTGCGGCACGTCCTCGACGGAACCGGTCAGCAGGATACGTTCGAACGGCGCCTGTTGCGCCAATCCGTCGAGCCCATCCTGATGGAAACCGATGATGCCGGACGCATCGATTGCGCTCCAACGCGCACTGGCGTTCCGCGCAAGTTCCTCAAAGCGCTCGACCGTGAAGACGCGCCGGGTCATGCGGGACAGCAAAGCTGCCGAATATCCCGTCCCGGTCCCGACCTCCAGGACCTTGCTGGTGCCGAACGGGTCGAGCAAGGCCAGCATGCGCGCCAGCACGAGCGGCGAGCTCAGGCTCTGTCCGCAGCCGATGGGCAGGCTGACATCCTTGTAGGCATAGGCCGAATACTCGTCCGGAACGAAGATTTCGTGCGGCGTCGCCTCGAACGCGTTGAGCATCCTATGGTCGGTGATGCCGATCGAGCGCAAGGCAAGTACCAGGCCGGCCTTCGCCGTCATCAGGTCGCCCGCGTCGTCATCCTCCGGGCGGCCTTCCATTTCAGGTCTCAATGCCTTTGCGAGACATGGCGCCCTGCAGGCGCTCGGCCGTTTGCATGTCCGTTTGCTCCAAACTGAGCGGGGTCACCGTGATCGCCCGATCGTGATGCAGGACGTGGAAATCCCGATCCGGGTCGAGGGGCATGGGCGTTTCCGGAATGGCCACGAAGAATTTTCCATCATTGTGGCTGGCATAATAGCGAAAAGGCGAGCGAGAGAAACGCTGATGCGGGACCACTCGTATCTCTTTGACATCTTCAGCGCGGCCAAGCGGAAAATTCACGTTGAAATAAGTGTGACGGCTGGCATTCGCCTTCAGCAGACGCCTCACCACTTCGGCCCCATGACGTGCCGCACAGGCAAAATCTACTTCGCGGTTGCGCTCGTAGTCCACGGCCTGGCTCAAGGCGATGCCAAGTGCTCCCTGCATCGCGCCCTCTCGCGCACCGGCCGCCGTGCCCGAGCAATGGATGATGTCGCCGAGGTTCTGGCCATTGTTGACGCCGGACAAAACGATATCCGGCCCACGGTCCTTCAGAATATGCGTGCAGCCGATGACGACGCAGTCGGCCGGCGACGCCTCCATGGCGAAGACATTCGGCTCGCGTTCTTCGAGCGACAGTTCATGCCCGAAGGTGAAGCGGTGGCCTGCCCCGCTCTGATTGCTGGCTGGTGCCACGACGAACACATCGTCCGAGAGCTCTGCCGCAATCTTGCGCATGACGGCGATGCCGGGCGCATCGACCCCGTCATCATTGGTGATCAGGATGCGCGGCCCGCCGCTCATGCGCCCCCGCCAATGGTCTCGAGCCCGCCCATGTAAGGCCGCAGCACTTCTGGTACGGTTATGGTGCCGTCCTCATGTTGGTAGTTCTCCATGACTGCGATCAGGGCCCGCCCCAAGGCAATGCCCGAACCATTGAGCGTGTTGACGAATTTCACCTCGCCATCGCTGTCCCGATAGCGGGCGTTCATGCGCCTGGCCTGCCAGTCCCCGGCAATCGAGACGGAGGAGATCTCGCGATAGGTGTCCTGGCCGGGCAGCCAGGCTTCAATATCGAAGGTGCGCTGCATGGTGGCGCCCATATCGCCGGCACAAAGGCGCATGACGCGATAGGGAATGTCGAGGCGCTTCAGCACGGTTTCGGCGCAGGAGAGCATGCGCTCATGCTCCTCGTCCGCCGCCTCGGGCGTGCTTACCGCCACCATTTCCACCTTGTAGAACTGGTGCTGGCGCAGCATTCCGCGGGTATCTTTCCCCGCCGAACCGGCCTCGGCCCGAAAGCAGGGGGTCAGGGAGGTGAAGCGCAAGGGCAGCTCGTCGCCGGAAAGGATCTGCTCGCGCACCAGATTGGTCAGCGAGACTTCCGAGGTCGGAATGAGCCATCGCCCATCGGTCGTCGCGAACGCATCTTCGGCGAATTTGGGCAGTTGCCCCGTGCCGTAAAGGGCTTCATCACGCACCAGGATCGGCGCCACGACTTCCGTGAAGCCATGCTCGCCCGTGTGTAGATCGAGCATGAACTGGCCCAGCGCCCGCTCCAGCCGCGCCAATTGCCCCTTGAGGACGACGAAGCGCGACCCGGCCATGCGCGCAGCGGCCTCGAAATCCATCAACCCGAGCGCCTCGCCGAGCTGGTAGTGCTCCTTGGGCGCAAAGTTGAAACGCGTCGGCTCCTTGAACCGGCCACGCTCGACATTATCGGTCTCGTCAGCGCCATCGGGCACATCGTCGCGAAGAAGATTTGGCAGGGAGGCCATCGCCGTGTTCAAGGCGTCGGTCGCCTGACGCTGTTCGTCCTCGGCGGCCTGCAATTCGGCCTTGAGGCCCGCAACCTCTGTCATCAGGGCCTGGGCCCGCGTCTCGTCCTTCTGCGCCTTGGCCTGCCCGATCTGCTTGGAGGCAGTATTGCGCCGCTCCTGCATGTCATTGAGCTTCTGGGTGATCTGGCGGCGCGTCTCGTCGAGCGCCGATCAGCGTTTGGGCCTGAGGCGCCATGCCCCGCCGCGCCAGCGCCCGGTCGAATGTCTCGGCATTGGCGCGAATCCATTTGATATCGAACATGAAACCTGCCTGGCCGGGCCCGGCCGCTTCTAATGACTGTCTTTGCAACCGCGCTCCAGGGAAGCGCAGGTCGGCGTCAGGAGGCGGAGTCCGCGTCCTCGTCCGGCAAGGGCGGACGGGACCTTTCGACCCAGCGCACCGAAAGGATCGAAACCTCGTAGAGCAGCACAAGTGGCAGGGCAAGACCCATCTGGGAAATCGGATCGGGCGGGGTGAGGAAGGCCGCGACGGTTAGCACGACCACAATGGCATATTTGCGCCATTTCTTGAGGCTCTGCGAACTGACCAGCTCAATCCGCGCCAGCAGCGTCAGCAGCACCGGCAGCTGGAAACAGATGCCGAACGCGAGGATGAGCGTCATGATCAGACTGAGATACTCGCTGACGCGGGTCTGCATCTGGATGTTTACGCCATCCTGCGACACCTGGGTCGACAGGAAGAACTTGAGCGCAAGCGGCAGCACGCCGTAATAGACCAGGGCGGCGCCGAGGAGGAACAGGATTGGGGTAGCGACCAGATAGGGCAGGAACGCCTTACGTTCCTTGCGATAAAGTCCCGGTGCAACAAACGCATAGATCTGAGCGGCGATCACCGGGAACGAGAGCGCAAAGGCGGCGAACATTGCGACCGACAATTGCGTGAAGAACTGCTCCTGCGGCGCAGTGAAGATCATCTGCACCGTACCCCCCTCGCCCACGGCCGCCTTGAACGGTCCGACCAGGAAGATGTAGATCTGCTTGGAAACAAAAAAGCACAGAACGAACAGAATCGCGAAAGCCACCAGCGAGCGGATGAGGCGCGTGCGCAGTTCGATCAGGTGGTCGAGCAGAGGGGCCTCGCTGCCGGCGAGCTCGTCTTCCTCCTCCACGTCGGAAGTCGTGGCCCTCGGCTTCAATCCAAAGACCATTTTCTAGTCCTTCTCGGCGGGTTCGGCGGCAGGCGTCGCCTTGCTCTTGCGCGCGCCGGGCGTGGATGCCCCGCTTTTTTTGGCTGGCCTGGCGGCAGCCGGACTTGGACCGGCATTGCCGGCCGCCTTTACGCTCGCAGACTTCGCGGGCGCCTTCTTGGTGCCCGCCTTGCCGGTCGTTGTGGTCGATTTGCCCGCCTTTGCCTTGGACGATGACGCTGTAGCCGGTTTGGCAGACGTCCCGGAGCTCTTGGGGGATCGGCCCGAGGCAGAATTGGCCCGCCGGGAGGCCCCTGTCTGAGCGGCGGCGGGCTTCTGAGCCGGTTTGGCCCCTGACTTCGAAGCGCCACCCGGCGTCACAGACTGCGATCCTGCGGTGTCACCTTGATCGCCACCGGCTGTAGCAGCGCCGGTAGCTTTAGCGCCCTTACCGGTAGCGTCCGGCATGCCGGCCGCGTCACGAATCTCATTGAAAACGGATTCCTTGCCCTCTTCCGCCGGCTTGATGGCGCCCGTGGGCTTCACACCCGTGGGCGTGATCGCATTGAATTCGCGTTCGATTTCCGAACGGGTCTTCTTTATCGGATCCGTTATGGACTTTCTGATGTCGCGCACTTCATCGAGAGCCGTGACCTTGTTGATTTCGGCCCGGAACTCATTGCTCATCCGTCGCATCATGCCCACGGCGCGGCCAACTTGCCGCAACAGATTGGGCAAATCGCGCGGGCCGACGACGATCAGCGCGACGACGGCGATGACCAGCATCTCGGTCCAGCCAATACTCAGCATGGATGATCACCCCACGACCGGTCAGGAAGACCGGCCGAACGCTCCGAATCAGGCGTCCTTGGTTGATTTCGCGCGCTTGCGCGGTGCGGCAGGCTCGACGGTCGCCGAGTGGTCGATTTGCGCCACCGGCTTCTCGTCATTCTTGCCGTCATCGTCACTCATGCCTTTCTGGAAGGCCTTGATGCCGGAGGCAACCTCTCCCATCATGCCAGAAATCTTGCCACGGCCGAACAGCAGCAGCGCTGCGATCGCGATGATGAGGATGCCCCAGGGACCCGGATTCATAATAAGCTTCTCCCATTGTCCTTGCCGCCAGGGGCGGCAGGTCGAGTACTGTGCCCACAGATATTGTCAATCTTCGGCAAAAACAAGGACGTCCTTGGTCCTGAGCCGGAGATGCACATCGTTGCCGGGGACCAGCGATCGATCCGCAGCACGCCGCAAATGCACGGGATCGTCCATCCCGGCAATGGATATTTCGAGAAAATCGACACCCAGGGCGCTGCGTTTTGTCACAACCCGTCCTGGCACTCCCCGCCCCTCTCCGACGAGTTCCAGGACGCCCACGGGCCTCAGGGCGACGACTACCCGCGTGCCATCAGGATGACCTGGGGTGGGGACCGTCCCGAACGGCGTCTCCACTCCCCCATTGCGGACACGTCCGCTGATCTCCCCGAGCGGCGACATGAATCGGGCCGCCGCCAGATCAGCCGGCGCGCCGTAAATCGCCGCGCCAGTATCGATCTGGACGATCCGGCCGCGGCGCAACAAGGCGATGCGGTCGCCCATCAGCATGGCTTCCTCGGGATCATGCGTAACAATGAGGCTGGTGGCGCGCGTTTCGCGCAGCACGGCCAGCATTTCGCCCCGCACGCTCTCTCTGAGGCGCGCGTCGAGGCCGGAAAACGGCTCGTCCAGCAACAATATGCCCGGCCGCGGCGCTATGGTCCGCGCCAGGGCCAGGCGCTGCTGCTGGCCGCCGGACAACTTGTGGGGATAGTCTGCCTCCCGGTCGAGCAACCCGACGCGACGCAAGGTGGCGCGGGCATGCTGTTGCGCCTCCTTTCGGCTGAGCCGCGACAGCCCGAACGCAACGTTCTCGAGCAGCGTAAGATGGGGGAAAAGCGCGAAATCCTGAAACATCAGGCCGACCCCGCGCTTTTCGGGCGGCATGTGCCGGACATCGCCAGAGGCTACTCGGTCGTTGATCCTGATGATGCCGCTTTCGATTCGCTGAATCCCGGCTGCGGCGCGCAACACGGTGGACTTGCCCGATCCCGACTCACCCAGAAGGCAGACGATTTCGCCTGGGTTCAGCGAAAGATCGAGCCGATCCAGCACCATCCTCCCGCCGAGCCTGACGGTCACGGCTTCGAAACTGAGCGCAGAGGCAAAGCTGACGCCAACTGTGCCGCGGGGGCCCCAATCCTTCGGGGGGCCAGCCGATGTCCCCTGCTCATCGAGGACATCGCTCACCGCTCTTCGTCCTCGCCATCCTCGATCTCGCCCTCACCCAGATCGTCTGGCTCCAGCGGATCCTCATCGTCGCGTAACGGGCCGTCGAAGGGCAGCGGCACCTGCAGGCCCGGCGGCAGCCGGCTCGACAACAACCCGGCGCCCTTGAACTCTTCCAGCCCGGGAAGGTCAGACAGCGCCTCCAGGCCGAAATGATCGAGAAACCCGTCCGTGGTTCCATAGGTCACTGGACGGCCGGGCGTTCTTCGGCGCCCACGCATGCGGACCCAGCCGGCTTCCATCAGGATATCGAGGGTGCCCTTGCCCGTCGCCACCCCGCGTACGTCCTCGATTTCGGCGCGCGTCACCGGCTGGTGATAGGCGATAATGGCCAGCGTTTCGAGCGCCGGCCGGCTGAGCGGCCGCGCCTCGGTCTGCTCCCGGTGCAACAGGAAACCCAAATCGGTCGCCGTGCGGAAAGCCCATTTGCCACCGCGACTGACCAGCTCTACGCCATGACCGCGATAGCGCTGGGCGAGCTCATTGAGTACGGCTGCAACATCGGCTCCGTCGGAGAGAAAGGGTTCGATCTCATCGGGAGAAATGGGTTCGGCCGCGGCAAACAGCAGCGCTTCGGCAATGCGGAAATTGCGCGCAGGCAGTTCGGATTCGTCGTCTACGGTGTCATCCATGGGGGCGTGTCACGGCTCGTTGCGGCATCAGCCGTTTGCCTCACCCTTGCGCCGCCGCAGAAAAAGGGGCGCGAAAGCTGAGGTTTGACGGACTTCTACCTGCCCCTGACGGACAAGTTCAAGGCTTGCGGTAAAGCTTGAGGCGATCACCGTGGCCTTGGCCTCCGGCTCTGCCAGATATTCGGTCAGATAGCTGTCGAGGGAAACCCAGTCGAGGCTTTCGCCGATCAGCCGCTGCAAAACGTCTCGCGCTTCCTGCAAAGACCAGACCGTCCGCTTGACGGGAACGAAGTCGTTGCGGACACCGCGCTCCCGCTGAACAGCATAGGCCTTGAGCAGCTCGTAAAGATTTGCCTCCCAGAGGTTGTGCTTTGTGACGGCGATGGGTTGCGGTGCGCCGCGGGCGAAGACCCGCACGCCCAGGCGGGGCTGGTTGACGAGCTTTTCGGCGGCAGTTCGCATGGCCTCGAGCCGCTTGAGGCGATGCTGCAGCATGGCAGCCATCATCTCGCCGCTCGGCTCCTCGTCGGTCGGCGCCTGCGGCACCATCAATCGACTTTTGAGATAAGCCAGCCAGGCAGCCATCACCAGATAGTCGGCGGCAACCTCCATCCGACGCTGTCGAATTGTGTCGATGAACGCCAGATACTGCTCGGCAAGGGCAAGAACGGATATGTTTGCAAGGTCGACCTTCTGCCGCCGGGCCATATCCAGCAACAGGTCAAGCGGCCCTTCATAGCCGTTGACGTCAACATACATAACCTCGGAGTCGGACCGCTGCCGTTCGGGGGCAGCGCCGAACCACTCGCCATCCTGCTCACTCACCGCGCTGGAGCTCTGTTCGGCTTGGCCGGACGTATCAGTGCCCAAGGTGCCCCCGTCCGTTTCGCCGGGCCATTGCCGTCCCGGAACAGAAATTCATCCTGCTCGAAAGATGTACGCGCCGGCTCTCCCGGGTCAAGCTGCCGATTTGAAGGCGGCAAGTCTCCCCGAACCAAAAACAATCAGTCGTTGCGCACGAAGCAGTCGCCGCCGACCGACTTGATCTCGCCGCACACGCTGTTGGCGTCTTCCAGGGATTGCGCCGGCATCCTGACTCGATAGAAGATCCCGCGATCGGCAAGATCGACCTTCTGGACCTCGAGCTGCTTGCCGCTCAACTGACTGCTGTACCGGGATTGCAGCACGGTAATCGTCTGCTTTGCCGCAAGCTCGCTACGTTGAGACGACAGCTGCACATAGGCGGGCGCCGTCGCACCGGTCACCACCGGCACCGAAGAGGTGGGGGGTGCGGTCGGCGTCGCCACTTCAGAAACCGTGTTGATCAAATCGACGGCCTGGTTGTCGCCAATGCTGCCTGTCGTTGCTGGCACGGAAGGGCGCGAAACAGAAGGCCGTGACACCGTCGGCTGAGACGTACGTGTCAGCCGCGGCGCGGGGAAAGGCGCATTCTGGACGAGTTCGCCCTGCCCAAGTTCAGCTGTCGTGTTGATCGAGTTCTCGACTGCTGCCGTTGTCGCTTCTCCCACGCTGCTTCCGGCACTCGCCGTCTGCTCATCGGCGGGAAGAGGATCCTCGGTGATCACAGGTTCGTCGGCAAAGGTCGAGGCCATGTCTGAATTGGTGGCGTCCGTAGGCGCCTCGCCCGGGATGGCGGGAACGTTCGGCCGGTCCACGGAAAGAACCTGGCTACCGGCAACCGAATCCTCGGTCGAAACGATGGTGCCATCCGGACGTACGGTTACGGTGCGAACCTTGCGGTTGGCCAAGCCCCCGTCACTGCTTTCATCATCCGATGACGCGGCTGACTGAAGCGGTATCGACATTGTCCGATTGATCGCGCGAAACGATCGCTTCATCGGAGGCAGTATTGCCTGCGCTCAGGTCATTGACGACCGATGTGGGCAATGATGGCGCCTCCGTGGCCGCAGGCTCTGGCTTGACCTTGGCGTCAAGCGTGTTGGCCGTCAGGAGCGGAGCCGGTCCCGTCGGCGCATCGCTCATTCCAAGGAACCAGTAAACGCCGCCTGCGGACCCCGCCAGAAGCAAAAGCACCAGAACCGCCAAAGCCAGGCGCGGCCCGCGTGGGCGGCGCGGGCGAACACGCCGCCGGCGCTTCTTCGGCAAAACCCGCCTGTCCGGGAACCACCGGCGCGGCAACGATGTCGTCGTTGGGCAGTCCTGATCCCGCTGCAACGTCCGATCGAGCTGCAACATCGTGAAAATCGGCCGATCCCCCGGCACGTCTGCCGGCCTCTGCCGCGTGCTCGCGCGCGTTGGCTCGCCTCGGTTCGTAATTTACCTGCATGCGTGTCGTGCCCGGATGGTGCCGCAGGAGCTGGCTCCTGCGCCGTCCAATCGGGTTCTTGCCGTGGTGAGGCAGCAGCAGGCCTGGACCGGCGGCTCTGCGCAATCGACGCGCCCAGAACCTGCTCGATCCTGGCCAGTGGGTCGGACGGCGCCTGCCCCCGATCCTCATCCGGCTCGCGGCGCTCCGCATCAGGTTGGCGACCGATGGAGCGCACGGGCCGCGGCGCCGGTGACTGACGTACATGATCCTTCTCATCGAAGGCCGGCGGCACCGCAGAACCTGTCACTCCCCTGCCCGTCATTGGCAGAGGATCGAAGCGACGGCTTGCTGAACAAGGACGGCTCCGAACGGCGATCCGCCTGCCTAGGCGGCTCTTGGCGATCCGTCTCTCGCTGGAGAATCAGGGCGGCAATCGGGTCATTCGGTACGTCCGCTGGTTTGTCATCGGACGGGCCTGCACCCTCGGCCGGGCGGCCATGTGCGCGGCTCCGGTCGCCGAGATCAAACTGCGCCGAGGCGGGCCGCTCGCTGATCGGCTGCGCCCGCCGCTCGACTGCCCTCGGCGTTTCAGTCCTGGGAGCCGGGCCAGGCTGCGGCGCCGGCTCGGTCGGGCGAGAGGTGAGCGGCTGCACATTGCTGCGGGCCGGATGCAGGGCACGGAAACCTTCTTCGAAGGGATCAGCAGAGGGTTGCGGCTTGGGTGCTTCTTCGCGATCGGCCGGCGGCTCGACTTGCCTGGCCTGCGGAGCTGTGTCCTTGGCACCCTCAGCCATGAGCCGCGCCAATTCGTTGATCAAATCGTCCGGATCGCCCGTCTGATCCCGTCCCTGCGGCATGTTCGAATTTTCCATTTTCCGGCGCCCCACCTCAATACTGCGGGCGCTTACGCCACTCCAACACTAGCGCATGCAGTCTAGATAGCAATGTGCCTGAATTATGAAAGTTCTTCAGGCGCCGTTACCCCCAATAGAGTCAAACCGTTCCGCAAGACCTGACGGACAGCGTCAACAAGACAGAGACGGGCCAGGGTCAATTTCGGCGCGTCAGCCTTAACAAAGCGTAAGCTCGCGTCCTGGTTGCCTTTTGTCCAGAAGGTATGGAACACGGAGGCCAGTTCATAGAGGTAGAAGGCCACCCGATGCGGCTCGTGCGCTCGCGACGCGGCCGCAACAATGCGGGGCCACTGGCCAATGATGCGGATAAGTTCGAGATCGTCTGCGCTCGACAATTGTGACAGATCGGCGGCAGCCAGCGCGCCGGGCCCAATGTCCAACATCTGGCAGATCGCGAGCAGCAGTCCGAAATGCCGAGCAGGCGCGCGCATGAGCGTACTGCACATAAAAGACCGGGTTGTCCCGTGTCTGCTCCTTGACCAGCGCGAAGTCGAAATCGAGAGGCGCATCATTGCGCCGGAACAACAGCATGAAACGCACCGCGTCCGAGCCGACCTCGTCGACCACATCGGCAAGGGTCACCAGGTCGCCGGAGCGCTTGGACATCTTGACAGGTTCGCCATTGCGCAGCAGCCGAACGAGCTGGCAAATGCGCACATCGAGATTGGCCTTGCCTTCCGAGACTGCCCGCGTTGCCGCCTGCAGGCGCTTCACATAGCCGGCATGATCGGCCCCGAGCACGTCGATGAGGTGGTAAAAGCCGCGCTCGACCTTGTTCTGGTGGTAGGCGATATCTGCGGCGAAATAGGTGTAGCTGCCGTCCGACTTGATCAGCGCCCGGTCGGTATCGTCGCCAAAATCGGTGGCGCGGAACAAGGTCTGCTCGCGATCTTCCCAATCGTCGGGAAGCTTGCCCTTCGGCGGCTCAAGCCGGCCCTGATAGACCATGCCATGGTCCCGCAGCCAGGCGAGCGTGTGGGCGATCTGGCCCTCGCTGCCGTGCAGGGTCTGCTCGGAGAAGAAGACGTCATGGGAGATGTTCAGCTTGCCGAGATCGGTGCGGATAAGCTCCATCATCGCGGCGAGCACACGCGGCTTGACCAGCGCAATCTGTTCGTCTTCCGGCTTCTGGCTCAGCGCGGGACCGAAGTCGTCGGCCAGTTTTTTGCCCACCTGCACAAGATAGTCGCCCGGGTAGAGCCCCTTCGGGATTTCGCCGATATCCTCGCCCAGAGCCTCCCGATAGCGCAGCAGCGCCGACTTTGCGAGAATGTCGACCTGACCCCCGGCGTCATTGATGTAGTACTCGCGGGTGACATCGAAGCCGCAGAACTGCATGAGGGCGGAGAGCGCATCGCCGTAAACCGCGCCGCGGGTATGGCCCACATGCATCGGCCCGGTGGGATTGGCAGAGACGAACTCGATATTGACCTTTTCGCCGCCACCAACATTGGAGCGGCCATAATCCTCGCCGCCTTGGGCCACGGCCCGCAGCGCCTTGTGCCACAGGCCGGGCTGGAGCCGAAAATTGAGGAAGCCGGGCCCTGCCACCTCTACGCCCTCGACATCCGCATCAGACGCAAAATAAGTGGCAAGGGCCGTGGCCACCTCGCGAGGATTTTTGCCCAGCGGCTTGGCAACCACCATGGCCGCATTCGTGCTGAGATCGCCGTGCCCGGCATCGCGTGGAGGTTCTACGACGACGCGCTCCAGCAACCCGTCGAGCTGCGGCTCATCCGGGAATTGCGCATGTAGGGCCTCGCCGACCCGCTCGGAAAATAGGGCGAAAACGTCCATAACCATGTCCATTTGAAGAAGGCGGCTTGCGGTTAGCGGAAATCGGGTCGAGCGTCAAACAGCCGCTGGTGCAGATCGAGCGCATAGGGATCGGTCATGCCTGCCACGAAATCGCAGACCACGCGGGCCCGCTCGTCCTCGCTCAGCGCTTTTCGGGCGCCCTCCCCCCAGCGGCCCGGCATGTCCGCGCTGACGAGAAGGTGGTCGAAGATCCGCGCAACCACGTTCTCGCCGTCGCGCACAGGCCCCATCACCTGTTCGGATCGATAGACCCGCTCCCAAAGAAAATCCTTCAACTCGCCGGCGTCTCGGGCCATGTCCGGAGAAAAAATCACCAAAGGCTTGCCGGCATGGCGGGCCGCGTCTGCGGTAGAAGGATGAGCTGCCGCCAGCAATTCGCGGCTATGGGCGATGACGTCCTCGACGGCACGCGTGATCAGGCGGCGCTGGATTTCGTGGGTCTGCCGGCTCGGTGCCAGGTTCGGCCAGCGCTCGTTCACCTCACGCACGACCGCTCCGGCCAGCCGCAAGTGACGCATGTCCTCCGGCACGATGAGGTTGGCGCGCATGGCATCGTCCACATCATGCGCATTATAGGCGATGTCGTCCGCCACGGCCGCAACCTGGGCTTCCAGCCCCGCATGGGAAGCGAGCATGAGATCGTCTGCCGCCAGCACCTGATCATAGCCAGCGGGGAGCCCATCCTGAGCATAGCGGCCGACTGCTGCCCCGCGCGCATCGAGCAATGGGCCGTTATGCTTGATCAGGCCCTCCAGCGTCTCCCATGTCAGATTGAGACCGTCATGCTCGGCATATCGGTTCTCCAGCAGCGTCACGACCCGTAGCGCCTGCATGTTGTGATCGAACCCGCCGAACCGGCGCATCTTGTGGTCGAGCACCCGCTCTCCGGCATGCCCGAACGGCGGATGTCCCAGATCATGGGCAAGGGCGATGGCTTCTGCCAAATCCTCGTTGAGCGACAGCGCCCGGGCAATGGAGCGAGCGATCTGCGAGACCTCAAGCGTATGGGTCAGCCGCGTGCGGAAGTGCAGCCCTTCGTGATGAAGGAAAACCTGGGTCTTGTGCTGCAGCCGCCGGAAAGCCGTCGAATGGATGATCCTGTCGCGGTCGCGCTGGAAATCAGAGCGGGTCGGGCTTTCTTCGGTTTCGTAAACGCGTCCCCGGCTGCTGACCGGGTCGGATGCGTAGCGGGCGAGTGCGCTCATCCTGAGCCTTTTATTTCCATGTCGGGGCGCCTATCTTGCGAAAGCAACGCAACGCGCAACGAGGATCCGTGCGATGGCAGAGACATCCTTAGCACCAGGCGATGTCACATTGACAGAGCGGGCCGCCCGCCGCATCGCCAAAATTGCGGCCAAGGAGCCTGATGGGACCGTGCTGCGCATTTCGGTGGCCGGTGGCGGCTGCTCCGGATTCCAGTACGAATACAATCTCGTGCAGGAAGAGCCGGCGGACGACGATCTCGTCCTGACAAGGAACGGGGCCACGGTTCTCATCGATTCCTTGAGCCTTGAATTCATGGGCGGAGCCGAGATCGATTTCGTCGATGATCTGATAGGCCAGAGCTTCCAGATCAAGAACCCCAACGCAGTCGCCAGCTGCGGCTGCGGCACCAGCTTCGCAGTTTAAAACCACCAACCCGGAGTAACCGCGTGCGCATAGCCACATGGAACATCAATGGCATCAATGCGCGGCTGGAGTGCGTCACTCAATGGCTGCGACAGGAACAGCCGGACATTGTCTGTCTTCAGGAGATCAAGTGCGTCGACGAGAAGTTTCCGCGCGCCGCCTTCGAAGAGCTTGGCTATAATGTCGAGACCCACGGTCAGAAGAGCTGGAATGGCGTCGCCATTCTCTCCCGCACCCCGTTCGACGAGGTTTGCCGCGGACTTCCGGGCGATGATGACGACGAGCAGGCCCGACTGATCGAGGGCGTGTTCACCGTCGGCAAGAAGGTGCTGAGGGTCTGCAATATCTATCTTCCCAACGGCAATCCCGTGGACAGCGAGAAATTCCCCTACAAGCTCTCATGGATGGACCGGCTGAACGCCTATGTCGCAGAGCGTCTGAGGCTCGAAGAGAATTTCGTTCTGCTGGGCGATTTCAACCTCATCCCTACCGGTCATGACTGTCACGATGCGGCCGCCTGGTGGGGCGATGCGCTGTTCCGCGAGGAAAGCCTTCAGCGTTTCCGTACGTTGGCCAATCTGGGCATGACGGACGCCCTTCGCACTGTTACCGACGAACCGTCGTTCACCTTTTGGGACTTTCAGGCGGGCGCCTGGCGACGCAACGCCGGCATCCGCATCGATCACCTCATGGTGTCGCCGCAAATCGCCGATTATCTGGACGACGTTGTCGTACACAAGGATGTCCGTGGCTGGGACAAACCTTCAGACCACGTGCCGGTGGAGGGGCGGTTCCGCTTCGAAAGCGCGACTGCCGCTGCGGCTTAGCTCTCTGTCCGCCTCAAGGCTCGCTGCAGCGCTTCGGCCAGGGCCTGGGTAAACTGGGTCCGGTCGCGGGCGGCGAATGATTTGTTGTGCCCCGAGATCGCGCCGCTTTCGCGCAAATCCTGTTTCAGATCGCGCATTGCCAGCGCCATGCCGATCAACTCGTTTGTGAAAGGTTTGCCGGTCGGTCCCAGCACCTGCGCACCTTTTTGCAGCGCCCGCTGCGCCAGGGGAATGTCGGCAGTAATCACGATGTCGGACGGGCCCGCGTGCTCGACGATCCAGTCATCCGCCACATCGGCGCCCTGCGCCACCACGACATTGCGCACCAGTGGGTCGCGCGAGGGTCGAAGCCCGGAATTGGCCACAAAGACACTCTGCACCCCTGCCCGCCAGGCAATCGTCTTGACCTCCTCCTTCACCGGGCAGGCGTCCGCGTCAACATAGATGACCGGCTTGGTGATGGCCGGGCTCAATGCTTTTCCGCCACCAGGGCCGGTATGCCGAAGGGGTTAGCGGGTGGCGCAACCACCTGCACAACCTTGTAGCCTCGCTGTTCGAGAGCCTCGAGCAGTCGCGGCAGCATGGCGGCGGTGCGCGCATGAATGTCATGAAAAAGGATGATGCCACTGCCTCTCTCATCGAGCCGGGCGAGTGTCCCCTCCAGCACCGCATCCGGCGTGACGTCGGTGTAATCCCTGGAATCCACATCGACATCAAAAATGATCCGCCCGCCCATCGCCAAATCTGAACGCAGCTCGCCCGTATCGGCGAGATAGGGAAAGCGGAAGAACGGTGCCTGGGTGATGTGCACCGGGTCAAGCACCCTGCCGACGGACACTTCGCCGCTTTCGACTTGATGCAGGGCCGCAGCCAGCGTCTCACCGCTGAGGTTTGTGTGGTCATGGGTATGCGTGCCTATGGTATGGCCCGCCTCGGCGACCTCACGTGCCGTCTCCGGATGCGCCTCGGCCATGCTCCCCACCATGAAGAAGGTCGCCTTGACCCCATAGTCCTTCAGGGTAGCAAGGATGCGCGGCGTGAACGTAGGGCTCGGCCCATCGTCGAAGGTCAGCACCACCTCGCCCCGCCTCAGTCGCAGATCGCCCTGCTTTCGTACGGCAAGTGTCCGGCCCGCAAGGTGATGTTGCAGCACATTCATCGGAGCGCTTCCTGCCGCAATCTTCGCCGTAATGTCATAGGCCGCCGGCTTCCGCTTTGCCTCTGCGGGAGCCTGCCACGCAAGAGCCGCGGACGAGGCCCGTGCCTGCAGGGCGTAATAGGATGGCGGCTTGGCACAGGCCGACAGAAGTGAACAAAGCGCAATAACAGCAAAGCAGACCGGGAGAATACGCACGAACAAAACTCACAACAAAAAGGCGCGAGCTCACTTTCCTCGTTCCCGGTTAATTTCAGACCAACGTGATGCCAGCGAAGCGCCACCCGCCCTCTCCGGCCTCGAAATGCAAAAACACCGGCCGCAGGGCCGGTGTTTCGCTTCCGCCAGGAACTGAACCAGAAGGTTCAAAACTTGCCGGTTAGACTGCCACTGAGCGCATGGCTCATGACTTTTGTGTACAGCGTCTGGTCGGGCACTGCGCCAGGCAGGAATCATAGGTGACTTTGCCTCCGGGCCCTATCTGGGCGTTGTATTCCAGACCAAAAGCGAAACTGTCGGTGATATTGTAGTTGAAGCCGATTGCAGCCTGCGAAACCGGCACTGTGTCGCTCGCCGTTTACGGTGCCCATGCCACCCGGGCCACGCTAAATTGTTCGCCGTGAGTCGTGACACGCCCACGCCGGCACCGACGTAGGGCACGAAATCGCCGAACTGGGTAAAGTCGTAGTAGACCCAGCGCCGAGACAGTTAGCGCGTGACATTGCCCGTCATCGCCCATTGAGAATGTAGTCGTTCCGCCCCCAACCGGGCCATCCGTGCCCGTAAAGACTCTCAGCTTCATTATAGCCATAGGCGGCTTCGATTTCGCCCCGGAAGTTCTGCGAAAAATACTTGCCTATTGCGATGCTCCTTCAACGCCAGCCTTGAAGCTGCGTCTTGCCGTTTAGCTTCAGCCAGCGCCTGGCGAACGCGTATTGAGTTCGCCCGGCAACGCGACCCCTATCTTCGCCGACGCGTACCATGCAAGAGCGTCGGGCGAACTGATGTCCATGCTCATCGGTTCGTACATGTTGGGCAGGTCGGCCGCCATCGCGCCTGTCGAAACTGCCGTCAGAAGTGCTGCGGCCAAAGCAATAGATGTCTTCATGAAATCCCTCCCCATTGACCTAATGGTCAACCATCTCCTCAAAGCGATAGCCGATATGCCGCGATTCGCAAGAGGGCCAGCGCAGACCGATGCCAATTGTTGCCAAATTGTGACAGAAAAAATGCGCAAATGAGGCAGCCGGGGCTTGCGCGGCGAGAGATTGCCAGCGCTTGCAAGTGCTGGTAGCAAGCTGCGGCAGTGCCGGTATAGCTCAGTTGGTAGAGCACCTGATTTGTAATCAGGGGGTCGCGGGTTCAAATCCTGCTGCCGGCACCAGCCAACCCATTGAAATCGTGCATGTGGCGCCTCGTCGGATTGGGACGACTTCGTCATGGGACGACATTGAGACGACAGGCCGTAAACATGCCCCGTCAAAGCAGCACTGAGTCCGGCGATCTAGCGCCAATGCCTGGTTCGCCACCTATCACTTCCTCCCGACATCGCCACAGACCCTGCGCCACCGCGAACGAAACGGAATAGGGCCATCGGCGGCCTGCGCAGGGCCGGCGACCCGGCATATTACACGGCCCGAAAACTGCGCCGGGCTCCGCGGTGCCGATGCGATCGCTGCCGACCGTGTGGACGATGATGATCTCCGGCGTGCCGTCGTGCGCGATCAGCGCTCCTTGGTCATCTACTTCCCAGCCTGACCAAGCGACGTTGGCCGACCTAGCATTTTGCCCTCATTGGCCCTGCTCCTTGTGCATGCTGATCGCACAGCGCTTGCACACCCTCGCCGAGCCGCCTCTCGACCCGGGGCACCGCAGATTTCGAAAACCTGCTCTGACGCAAGCTCCGCGGGCCGCGGCCGAAGCCGAACTTCAGAAGCGCGAGTGGCGACGCGGCACCACGGCCTCCTGCATGGCAAGCCAGACAGAGATTACAATGATGGCCTGCGCAAAGGCGCGTTCGCAGTCAAAACCGACGCGCCGCCCACCACACGCAGGCGCTCAAAAGAAACATGGCTACCGCCAGCGCGGCCGCAAGTAGCCGCAAGGGCATCAATTCCCCAAATGTGCCGACGAAAAGGGCGCCAAGAGCCGGCATGCCCCTGAACGTCATCGTGTATAACGACAGCGCCCTGCCCCTAATGGCCTCCGGAACGCGGGTTTGGATCGTCACCTGCGTGGCAATACCATTAGCAAGAATGGCTGCTGCCAGCACGGCCAGGGCTACAATGGCGACAACCGCCTCGGGGCTGGCCAGAAAAGCCAGCGCGGCAAGCGTCGAGGCCAGCCCCGCCCCCATTGCGAAGGACTGATACGGCAGCCTCGACAATAAAACGGAAGCAACGAGTGCACCCAGCATGGCGCCCAGTCCCTGCGCAGAGGTCAGAACAGAAAACAGCTGCGCTGCGTCAATCCCGTTCAGCCTGAGTCCGTCGGCAAAGCTGGGCAGCAATTCAAAGATCGGCCGGATAAGAATGGCTATGCCGGCGAACAAGAGAAAGATCACCTGCACGGGGCGATCGATCAAACTGGGGATCGTTCGCCAGTCCCCCATCACGCCGATTCCGGGCGCCCTTGCGGTCCGATCGGGACTTTTGGGCGGCGTCAGGGTCGCGATGATGATCGCAAAAATCAAGAAAGACAGCGCGTTATAGCCGAAAAGCAGCGCCTGCGCCCCAGAAGAAATCGCCCATCCTCCGAGAGCCGGTCCAACCATCCTTCCAACATTGAAGACGATCGAGTTTGCGGTTATCGCCCGCGACACCTGTTCGCGTGGCACGACACTTCCGACAAGCAGGAGCCGCAGCGGATGGTCGAACCCATTCAGTATCCCGGTCAGAAGCGTGAGCATCATCAAGATTGGCAGATGAACCTGGTCGAAAACCATCGCGGCGGCGAGCATGAGAGGCGGCAATGCTGACAGCGCCTGCACGTTGCGCGCCACCTCGAAGCCGGAGCGGCGATCCGCCATGGCTCCGGCGAGCGGCGCCGCCACCACGGACGGCAATAATTCGAGCATCGAGAGCGTCCCCAGCACCGCTGTCGAGCCTGTGAGATCCCACGCCATCCAGAAGACGATGACCCGCTGGCCCCAGGTCCCGAACACCGAGAACAGGCTACCCGCGAGATAGGCCATCAGACGCGGATTGCCGAGAGCACCTTTTTTGTCTTGGGTCATGCGGAGTGCCGGACTTTTTGCGGATCGTATCGGCGACGGCCCGAACGGCTGACACCGCACGGACCATGGCCAGCGATCAGCTACCGGCCTGTTCCTCTTTGCGCTTGACCAGCCGGCGCTTGATGAGGGGCCCGACGATCACGGCGACGGTCAGCGGCACGAGGATCAGGCTGGTGCGTTCTGGAACAGGACCGTCCGGTCGCCGCGGCCGATACGCAGGGCCAGGCGCAGGTTCTCCTCGGCGAAGCCGCCGAGGATCAGGCCCAGCACGACGGGCGGCAGCGGGAACTTCAGCTTGTCCATGACCTAGCCGATCGCGCCGAAGCCCGAGCATCAGGTAGACGTCGAACATGCGCCCGTGGATCGAATAGACGCCGATCAGCATCAGCACGATGATGACCGACCCCAGCAGCGGGCGCGGCAGGTTCAGCAGCCGCGCGAAGCTGTTGGTGGCGAGCGAGCCGCCCAGCAGCACCAGCAGGATGGCGCCGAACAGGAACTGCCACATGAAGCCGAAGACGATGTCCGGGTTGTCGCGGAACAGCATCGGTCCGGGCTGCAGGCCGTGGATCAGCAGCCCGCCCAGCATGACCGCGGCGACGGCGGTGCCCGGGATGCCGAGGGTCAGCGCGGGGATCAGGGCCGCGGCGGTATCGGCATTGTTGGCCGATCTCGGAGGCGGCGACGCCCTCGGGCTCGCCCTCGCCCCAGGTTTCGGGCGTGCTGGGAGGCGCGGCGCGCCTCGTTGTAGGACATGAAGGCCGCCATCGACCCGCCGGCGCCTGGCAGGATGCCGATCCAGATGCCGATGAGCGACCGAACGCAGCCAGGTCTTCCAGTAACCGCCCCATGCGCGGCAGGCTGTCCAGATCGGTTCCGTGCCCAGCTTCGAGCTGTCGCCGCCATCGGTCTTGAGCGGCGTCTCCAGCAGGTCGATGACGGGGGGCAGCGCGTAAAGGCCGACCAGCAGGATCACGATGTTGATGCCGTCGAGCAGCTCCAGCTGGCCGAAGGTGTAGCGATCGGTACCCGTAGATCGGGTCCGACCCGATGACCGAAACGAAGACACCGAAGCAGGCGCTGATGAGGCCCTTGACCGGGTTGCCGCCGAGCAGGAAGATGATGCTGGCGAGCCCGAAGACGGCGACCCAGAAGACCTCGGACGGGCCGAAGAGCAGCGTGACCTTGCGACAGCGGCGGCGCCAGCAGCATCAGCGCGAAGGCGCTGGCGATGCCGCCGATCGAAGACGAGACGACGGCGACCTGCAGCGCGAAGCCGCCCTCGCCCTTCTGCGCCATCGGGTAGCCGTCGAAGGTGGTGGCGACGGCGGCCGGGGTGCCGGGGATGCGCAGCAGCACGGCGGGGATCGCGCCGCCATACATCGCGCCGTTGTAGATGCCGGCCATCAGGCCAAGGGCCACCAGCGGTTCGAGCCCGAAGGTGAACGGGCACCAGCACCGAGATCGCCATCGTGGCGCTCAGGCCCGGCATGGCGCCCACGACGATGCCGGCGATCACGCCGATCACGACGGCGAGGAAGTTGGACAGGCCCGAGGACCTCTGGCAGCGCGTGAAGCAGTTCGGAATACATGACGACCTCAGTTCGGCCACAGGCGGCCGGCGGGGAATTCCTGCGACATGCGCGAAATCGAAGATCAGGTAGATGGCGCCGACGACGATCAGCGTCGCGAGGGCCAGAGCCCGACAGGGCTTGCGGTAGCCGAAGATGCCAGGCGACCAGCGGCACGACGACGGCGGTGCTGGGATAGAAGCCGATGAAGTCGGTCGACGAGCGCGTAGGCCACGATCAGCAGGAAGGCGCCGAGCACGCGCGACGGGTGCCTCGGGCATCGGTTGGGCCGCATCGCCCCGGCGGCCTTGCGCTGGTCATGGATCAGCAGCACCGCACCGACAGCACGATCAGGCCGGCCAGCATGCCGCCGGCAGCAGGGCGGAGATCGGCCTGCAGCTCCCAGGTCGGGAGCAGAACGCCGCGGAGACCACGACGATGCCAAGCGCGGTCAGGGTCTCGGGGCGCGGTCAGGCGGTATGATGGCGTCGATCGGGCATGCTGGCTCCGCTCCGCTTGATGAGGATCGGCAGGGCGCCGGAAGCTCTCGCGCCCGTGCCCGCGTAATTCAGTTCCAGGGCGTGTTCGTCCCAGACGTTCTGCGCCAACTCGTGGAGATCCTTGGTCAGCGCCTTGAAGTCATCGCCAGTGACCACTTCGACGGGATTGGCGGTGGCCTTCATCGCCTTGCGGAATTCGGGATCGTCAGCGAGCTTGCCGAAGGCGTCGAGCAGCTTCGCCTTCACATCTTCGGGCAGGCCGTCCGGCGCCACGAAACCGCGCATCGAGCCGTTCACCAGATCGACGCCCTGCTCCTTGAGGGTGGGCAGATCGGGCGCGAATTCGGAGCGCTCATTGGTGGCGACGCCCAGCACGTTCAGCTCGTTCTGGAATTCTGCCACTTCGGAGATATTCAGGATCCCCATCGCCACATGGCCGCCCATCAGCGCGGTGCGCGCCGGCGCCGATCCCTTGAACGGCACGATGGTGAATTCGGTGCCGGTCTGATTCTCAAGCTTGATCAGCGCGAAATGATCGTCGCCACCAAGGCTCGACATGCCGACGGTGATGGCGCCGGGATCCTGTCTTTGCCGCCGCGATCAGCTTGTCCAGCGTATCGAGACCACTCTGCTTGGAGGTGACGATCACGTTGGGGTCGTTCACGACATTGGCGAGATAGGTGAAGCTGTCCGCATCGTAGTCGGCCTTGCGGTCGATGGTGCGGGCCATCATGCCGGGCAGGTTAAATGTGCCCAGCGTATAGCCGTCGGGTTCGGCCGTCGCCACGGCGGTGATGCCGATCTGGCCGCTCGCGCCAGGCATGTTCTTGACGACCACGCTGGCGCCATCGCCGAGATATTTCTCGATGAAGGGCGCCACGGTACGCGCCATCACGTCGGTGCCGCCGCCGGCCGAATAGCCGACGATGACCTCGATCGGTTTGCTCGGGATAGTCCGGCCATTGCCGCTCCGGCGGCAAAGACCAACGCACCCGCGAGGGCGGTCCTCTGAATGAGCTTGAGCATGTCGTTCCTCCTTTTCATGCATGGTCTCAGTTTTCCGGAAAGGCGCAGCCGCGTTCCCTTCCAGAGCGGCATCAACCCAACTCCGGTCATTCGTGTCCGTCTTCGATCGCCTGCATCTGCACGCGTTCAGCGTCCTGCTTTGCCTCGGTCTTGCGCAGAATCTCGTCGGCCGCTCGCAGCGGGACTGACAGCACGCCGTCCGCATCGCCGACCACGATATCTCCCGGCGCGACAACCATGCCTTCGAGGCTGATGGGGACGTTGATCTCGCCAGGGCCGTCCTTGTAGGGGCCGCGATGGGTGACGCCGGCGGCAAAGGTCGGCAGGTTGGTGGCCACGAAGGCATCCACATCGCGGATCGCGCCGTTCAGCACGAAGCCCGCCACGCCCTTCTTCACCGCATAGGCCAGCATCAGCTCGCCCATGAGCGCGTTGGTAAGATCGCCGCCCGCATCGACGACGATCACGTCGCCCGGCACGGCCATGTCGATGGCCTTGTGCAGCATCAGGTTGTCGCCGGGCCTCGACCTGACGGTCAGCGCGACGCCGGCCATTCGTCCCGAGGCGTGCATTGGCCGAAGACGCGGGCCCGCGGCGCTGATGCCGCCCCATGCAGTCGGAGACGTTGGCGACCGGCAGCCTCTTGAAAGCGGCAACCTGCTTAGGGGTTGCGGCGCGTCGGGCGGGTCAGGATCTGAAAGCCGTGGACATGCGATGATCTGCCTGTTTGACCTGCGTTTTTCGACGTTTGAGCCAGAAGCTCGCGATTGGCGATGCGCTCGGGCGGTACAGGCTCTACCTTCGAGAACCTCGAAGATGCCACGAACTGCTTCCAGTCCGACGCGGGCGTTCGCCTCGCGCGTCACGCCGCCGATATGCGGCGTGACCACTATGCGCGGTTCTGACCAGAAGGGATGATCGGGCCGTGGCGGCTCTTGGGCGAAGGTATCGAGCCCTGCCCCGCCCAGATGCCCTGATCGAACCGCGTCAAGCAGGGCATCCTCATCAATCAGGCCGCCCCTTGCGGTGTTGACCACGTAATCCACCCTCCGGCATGCGGGCGATCGCCTCGACATTCATCAGCGAGCGGGTCTGGTCGGTCAGCGGGCAGTGCAGGCTGACGATCTGGCTTGTTTCAAGAAGCGCGTCCAGACTGCCGCAGCGCTTGACGCCCACCGCGCAGAAAGCCGTATCGGGAGCATAAGGGTCAAAGCCCTGAATCGTCAGGCCGAGCCCCTGGGCAATACGCCCTGTGGCCTGCGGCGATTGCCCCCATGCCGACCAGACCGAATGTCGCGCCGGCTAGCTCACGGCCGACAAAGCCGGGCTTTTCCCAGCGGCCGGCCCTCAGGCCCGCATCGAGCGGAAGCAATCGCTTCACCGTGGCGAGGAGCAGCGCGATGGCGTGTTCAGCAACCGATGCGGCATTGGCTCCGCTCGCCACCAGCACGGGTATGCCGCGGCTCGGCTGCTGCCTCCAGATCGATATTGTCGACGCCGACACCGTGCTTGGAGATCACCCGGAGCTGGGGTGCGGCTTCCATGACATCGGCATCGAGCCGCCCCATGCGCGAGACGATCCCGACCGCCTGGGTTTCCTTCAAATGGGCCGAGATGACGGCGCTGTCGGCATAGGCGGGGGTATGAGCGGTACGATAGCCCTTGTCGGCGGCCAGCTGTGCGGCCGCTGGCGCGAGGTCCGGTCCGGTGACCAGAATCGTTTTGCTCATTGATCCCCTCCCCTCCGCGTCGGCACGAAGGCGCGTCAGTCCTGGTACAGGCGGCCATTGCTTTTGCCTTTGGGCCGCCGTCCTTGGGGACTTCGTCTATAAGCAAACAATGCTGTATAAAAGCGAATATTTCTGGCTATTTAATGAAGCAAAGCTGCACACAAATGGACACTCGCCAGCTCAAAACCCTGCTTGCCATCGCCACGCATGGCACTTTCGCCAGAGCTGCGCAAAATGTCGGGCTCACACCTTCGGCGGTCAGCCAGCAGATGTTTGCGCTAGAGCAGGAACTCGGCGCCGCGCTCTTCGATCGTTCGTCCCGCTCCCCTCAGATCACCTCGCAAGGTGCGCAAGTGGTTGAACTGGCCCGGGATTTCTTGCGGATGGAGGAAGACGCCAAGGCGAGCCTGCGCGGGCAGCGCATTGCGGGCACCCTTATGCTCGGCTCTGTTCGTTCGAGCGCCCTAAATCTGTTGCCGAAGGCCATCGTGCAGATGCACGAACGGTATCCCGAGTTGAAGATCAATTTGCGCGTTTCCTGGTCATCGCCCCTAATTTCCGAGGTGGCGGCTGGTCGGCTCGATGCGGCGGTGGTAGCGGAGCATGTGGGCTTTCCGCCCGCTTTGCGCTGGAGCCCGTTCCTGCGCGAGCCGCTCTGGCTTATCGCGCCTAAGGGCACCGAGGCGTCTGACCCGGTGGATCTGCTCAACACCTTCCCATATGTACGATTCCGCAGCGCGGTGCCCTTGGCAAATCTCATCGATACGGAAATATCCCGCATCGGCGCGGTGACCAATGACATCGCGGAGATCGACACCATTGCCACGATCGCGACCTGCGTCCGTCAGGGGCTCGGCATTTCGGTGGTCCCCGATGTGACCTTGCGGGAACCGGAAAACGAGGAACTGGTGCGCCTGCCGTTCGGCTCGCCTCAGGTCAGCCGGCAGATCGGCATCGTCGAGCGCATCGTATCTCCGCGTCAGGACATCATAGCCATACTTCATGATATTGTGGCGGGCTTGTGCGGTGAACACGGCGTCTTTCGAGACTAGCGCCGGAACGACGTGCCGCACGCTTCGATAGCTTCAATCGTGGACTTGTGACTAGTCCCGATTGGGAACTCTCTTGGCTATGCCGGCAATGCCGCACCTCGCCCAAGACGAGTGGCAGCTATCGGGATCGCGGCTCCCCTGCCGGAGCGACCGGAATCGAACCGAAACCTGCGATTCCAGCAGCACTCTCCCGGCGTGAAAATCTAGGCCGGGTGCGGACTGTCCGGTTTTGGTCACTGCTTGTTGTATGCGGACCTATGGCGTGTGGTCCCCACGGGGGAACGTGCGTGTGGTCCCCACGGGGGACGTGCGTGTGGTTGACGCGCTCCTGAATTGGCTCAGCTTCCATCCAGAACTAGACCCGGCGCCGTAGAAGTAATTGATAGGGCGACTTCGTGTTTCTCGTTGAACTCAAAGACTGTTTGAGATGAGGGGGGGCTTCTTCGAGTTGGGGTCCAGCGGAAACGCTGACGCATGGTGGGACAACGTCAGCGTAGTCATCGAGCGGTCGTGCGAGAGACCGCGCGGAGGCCTTCTCAATTCTTTCAGAAGTCCTATTCCTTCTGCTTGTTGTAGACGTCGAAGATGACGGCGGCGAGTAGCACCAGCCCTTTGATCATCTGCTGGTAGTCGATACCGATGCCCATGATGGACATGCCGTTGTTGAGCACGCCCATGAGGAACGCACCGACGACGGCACCAACGATCGTGCCGACACCTCCTGACATGGAGGCCCCGCCTATGAAGACCGCGGCGATCACGTCGAGTTCGAGCGCGAAACCGGCCTTGGGGGTGGCGGTGTTGAGCCGCGCGGCGAAGACCAGACCGGCGGCCGCGGCGAGCACGCCCATATTGACGAAGCTGAGGAAGGTCAGGCGCTCGGTCTTGATCCCGGATAGCTTGGCCGCCTTGCGGTTGCCGCCCAGCGCGTAGATGCGGCGGCCGATTACGGTGTTCTGCGTCAGGAACGCGTAAATGATGGTCAGAACGCCCATGGTGATCAGCACATTGGGCAGGCCGCGGAAGGTCGCGAGCTTGTACATGATGAAGATCACCGCCGCGCCGACGATGACATTGCGGATGATGAACAGGAAGCGCGGTTCGTCGGAAATGCCATAGGCGCGGTTATGACTGCGCTGCCGAAGCCCGATCGCCACAATAGCCGCAGCAGCGACCAGGCCGGTCAGAAGGGCGAGAATGTTGACCTGACGTTCCGCGAGGAGGACTGCGAGCCCATCACCCCAGCCGCCGGGGAAGATGTCGGGAACGAAACCATTCGCCAGCATCTGGAATTCGCGCGGGAAAGGACCGACGGACTGGCCGTTCAAAAGCCACAGCGACAGGCCGCGGAAGACGAGCATGCCGGCCAGCGTGACGATAAAAGACGGAATGCGCCAATAGGCGATCCAATAGCCCTGCGCCGCGCCGATCAGGCCGCCGACCACCAGGCAGGCAATGATCGTCACCAGCACCGGCTGGTCCATCTGCACGATCATCACCGCGGCAAGCGCGCCGATAAAACCCATGACCGAGCCCACCGACAGGTCGATATTGCCCGACACGATGACGATCAGCATGCCGAGCGCCATGATGATGATGTAGCTGTTCTGCAAAAGCAGATTGGTGATGTTGACGGCGCGTAGCAGCGTACCGTCGGTGCTGATCTGGAAAAAGACCATCACCAGGATCAGGGCGAGCAACAGGCCGTATTCGCGCACATGCGACCAGAGATATTCCCGCAGCTTGAACTCTGACTGCGTCTCGTGCGCGGCTTCGCTGTGTGTTGCGTCCATTGCTTTCCCCTACTCGCTGACGATGAGCGACATTATGCGCTCCTGCGAGGCTTCTGCGGCGCTCAACTCGCCCACCAGTTCCCCCTCGTTCATGACATAGATCCTGTCGCACATGCCGAGGAGCTCGGGCATTTCCGATGAGATCATGACGACACCCTTACCCTCGGCGGCAAGGTCATTGATGATCGTGTAGATCTCATACTTGGCGCCCACGTCGATGCCGCGTGTTGGCTCGTCCAGGATGAGCACCTCGGGTGCCGTGTAAAGCCATTTGGCCAGCACCACCTTTTGTTGATTGCCGCCGGACAGATTGACCGTTTTCTGGAAAACGCTCGGCGTGCGGATATTGAGGGCCTCGCGGTATTTCTCGGCGACCGCCGTCTCGGCATTGCGGTCCAGAACGCCGTTGCCGGAAACGCCTTCGAGATGGGAAAGCGTGGTGTTGAAGCGGATGGTCTCGTCGAGCACCAGCCCAAGGGATTTGCGGTCTTCGGTGACATAGGAAATGCCGGCATCAATGGCCCTGTCCACCGTGCTGACGTCGACGGGTTTGCCATTGAGGCGGACCGTGCCGGAGATGTTGCGGCCATAGGATTTTCCGAAGATCGACATCGCCAATTCGGTGCGCCCCGAACCCATGAGGCCGGCGATGCCCACAACCTCGCCTGCCCGCACGGAAAAGGAGGCGTTGGTGATGATCTGGCGATCCGTGTGCTCGGGGTGCCAGACATTCCAGTCTCGCACTTCCATCAGCACCTCACCGGGCGAGCGGCTGTGGGCGGGAAAGCGATGGGTCATGTCGCGCCCCACCATGTCGCGCACGATGTGGTCCTCGCTCAGCCCCTTGGCCTTGAGCGTGGAGACGGTGCAGCCATCGCGAATGACGGTGACGGTATCGGCGACATAACGGACTTCGCCAAGCTTGTGGGAGATGATGATGCAAGTGACCCCTTGCGCCTTCAGTTCGAGCATGAGGTCCAAAAGCTTTCGGCTGTCGGTTTCCTGCAGGGCCGAGGTCGGCTCGTCGAGGATCAGTAAGCGCACATCCTTGGACAGCGCCTTTGCGATCTCCACGAGCTGCTGCTTGCCCACGCCGATTGAATCCACCAGAGTGCTCGGTGCTTCCCTGAGCCCCACCTTGGCGAGCAGCGTTTCGGTACGCCGATTGGTTTCGCGCCAGTCGATCACGCCATTGCTGGCACGCTCATTTCCCAGGAAAATGTTCTCGGCAATCGAGAGCTGCGGGATCAGCGCCAGCTCCTGATGAATGATAATGATGCCGCGTTTTTCGCTGTCGTGGATGTCCCTGAAGTTGGCGAGTTCGCCGTCATAATGAATCTCGCCCTCATATGTGCCGGCTGGATAGACGCCGGACAAGACCTTCATCAGGGTGGATTTCCCAGCGCCATTCTCTCCGCAAATGGCATGGACCTCGCCCTCCTCGACCTTCAGGCTGACATTGTCGAGCGCCTTCACCCCGGGAAAGGTCTTGGTGATATTGCGCATTTCGAGCAGGGTCGACATGGGACCTCCTCCCCGTCCGTCGAGGGAGCCGGGAAAGGCTGCCCGCGCAAGGCGGCGCGAACAGCCAGAATCGTTAAAACCGGATCCTACTGAATCTGGTCCTTGGTGTAATAACCAGAGCCGATCAGAACCTTTTCCCAATTCGACTTGTCGACCATTACCGGCTCGAGCAGGTAGGACGGCACCACCTTGACGCCATTGTCATAGGTCTTGGTGTCGTTGATCTGCGGCTCGCCGCCCTGCAGCAGGGCATCGACCATGGAAACGGTGACCTTGGCGAGTTCGCGCGTGTCCTTGAAGATGGTCGAGTATTGTTCATCAGCAAGGATCGACTTGACCGAAGGCACTTCCGCGTCCTGACCGGTGACGATCGGCATCTTCATGTCGCCTGAGCCATAGCCCACGCCCTTGAGCGAGGACAGGATGCCGATCGACAGACCGTCATAGGGCGAGAGCACGCCATGGATACGCTTGTCGGTGTAGTTGGCCGACAGAAGGTTGTCCATGCGGGCCTGGGCGACGGCGCCGTCCCAGCGCAGCGTGCCGACGGTATCCATCCCCATCTGGCCGGAGACAATATTGATCTTGCCGTCGTCGATCAGCGGCTGCAGCACGCTCATTGCGCCATTGTAGAAGAAGTAGGCGTTGTTGTCGTCCGGGGAGCCGCCGAACAGTTCGACGTTCCAGGGCTGGGTGTCGGGGAAACGCTCCTTGAGGCCCTGCACCAGCGAATTGGCCTGCTGGACGCCGACTTTGAAGTTGTCGAAGGTGGCGTAATAGTCGACGTTCTCGCTGTCACGGATCAGTCGGTCATAGGCAATGACGGGTATTCCGGCAGCTTTGGCGTTTTCCAGTGCGTTTGAGAGGGTGGTGCCGTCGATGGCCGCGATCACCAGCGCATCCACGCCTTCGGTGATCATGTTCTCGACCTGGGCGAGCTGGTTGGGAATATCGTCCTCAGCATATTGAAGGTCGGTCTTGTAACCGGCCTTCTGGAACTGCTCTACCATCGAATTTCCGTCGGAAATCCAGCGTGCCGACGATTTGGTCGGCATCGAGATGCCGATCATGCCCTTGTCCTGCGCCGGAGCAGCCGAAACGGCCAGTCCGAGACCAAGAGCCGCCACGGCAATGGCGGATATCAATTTCTTCATGAATTCCTCCCGAATTCTGTCGGTATCTTTTTTCGCCCGACGGGCTGCCAACCCACTGCCGGGCACACGGGAAACTTGAAAGATCATCCCGCGAAGTTTTTAGGCACTTGCCGATATGACGATCAAATGCCTAAATTGTACCGCTGCATACCAAAATTGGTAACATGCTCTTGCCAGACACTCGCCAGCGCCTGCGCCTGAAAGACTTTCGCCTGCTGCTGAACGTCTCGGAAAGCGGCCAGCTCGGAATTGCGGCCGAGCAGATGGGGATGACGCAGCCGGCGGCTTCCCGGATGCTCGCTCACATCGAACAGATTGTCGGCGGCAAGGTCTTCAACCGGCATCCCAAGGGGATGAGCGTGACGCCGATGGGCGAGATCCTGGCGCGTCACGCGGCCAATCTCCTGCAGGGGGTAGAGGAGACAGAACGCGAGTTGCAGGGCGCCCGTTCGGGCTTTGCAGGAACGGCGCGGGTGGGCGCAGTCACTGGCGCCGCCGTGAGCCTGGTCGTGCCGGCGATCCAACATCTCAAGCGGTCTGCCAGGGGAGCGGATCTGCACATCGAGGTGGCCCCGAGCGACGTCCTCATCGACGGATTGTTGCGGGGCACTTTCGATTTCGTTCTGGCGCGCATTCCCGCTGGTGTGGAAGCACGGCAGTTCGAAATCCTCTGGGGTAACCAGGAGCCCTCCGTCTTCGTGGCTAGATCAGGGCATTCACTGGCCAAGCGGCGACACCTGAAGATAGAGCACCTGCAGGGCTATGAATGGGTGATTCAGGGACCGCAAACGCCATTGCGCCTTGCCGTAGAAGAGGCCTTCATCGAGCGGGGTGTTCCTCTGCCGGCCGAAATCGTCAACACGGCCTCCACCGTTCTCACCATAGCCTATTTGCTCGCCAGCAATGGCATCGCACCAATGTCGCGTGAGGTTGCTGCCATGCTCGCACCATCAAACGCCGAGTCCGGGCTACGCGTTCTTGACGTGTCGGACCCCTTATTCATCCGCCCCTACCACCTTGTCGCCTTGAAGAACCGCGCAATCGCACCTCTCGCTGTGAACCTCAAAAAGTTGGTCGCCGAAGCCATGCAGAAAACCTCCGCAAGCTAGGCTGAAGGCATGGGAATTTATCTGTCGAGCATCCCGGCCAGTGTCTGCGAAGGCTTAACGATAAGGCATCGCAGGAATATGCTGGAACCGCCTCGATGCCTTCGCGTCCAGTGCGTCGCCCAATGAAGGTCCGCCCCGCCACCTCCATCTGAAATCGGAGGAGAGCTTTTACCTACGCAGTGGAGCCATGACGTTCTGGATGGAAGGCGAAACCTTTGTGCGGGAAGGCGGACAGCATTTCCATGTTCCGGCTGGCCGTGAACATACTTTCGTGACGCGTGGCCCCCGGTCAAACCTATGGGTGGTGCACTTGTCCCAGGATAGGCACCGGCAATCTTTTCTGCGCCGGCGCCCTCTTGGCTTAGGCAGAAAAGACCAACAACCAGGCGCGTTACGGCGTCAGCATCTCCGATCGATAGCGGCCTTTGCCCGGGTGCAGTGAACAGCCGGACCAGAGGCCGCAGGTGGACTGACCGGTTGCGGCTTGAACAAAACGGCAGCTGCCGTTGATGCCAGCCAACTGCGATCGCGCAAACGCCGTTGATTAACCTTCCCCCGCCATGGCTTCCAGCGCCAGGATGAGGCCGGAATGGTCCTTATCGCCATTGCCTTGTGCGATCGAGGCGTTCATCAGCTGCTGCACATTGGCGGAGTTGGGTAGCGCCAGCTCCAGCTTCTGCGCCGCGTCCAGCGCCAGATTGATGTCCTTGCGATGCAGTCGGATGCGGAAGCCGGGATCGAAGGTGCGCTTGATCATGCGCTCGCCATGCAGTTCCAGAATGCGCGAGGAGGCAAAGCCCCCCATCAGCGCATCGCGTACCTTTGCCGGATCGGCGCCGGCCTTTTTGGCAAAAAGCATCGCCTCGGCTACCGCCTCGATGGTCAGCGCCACGATGATCTGGTTGGCGACCTTGGCGGTCTGCCCATCGCCTATTCCGCCGACGCGTGTGATGTTCTTGCCCATGATCTCGAACAGCGGCTTTGCGCGGGCGAAGCCCTCTTCGGTGCCGCCGCACATGATGGTGAGGGCAGCGTTCTTTGCTCCGACCTCGCCGCCGGAGACCGGCGCATCGACATAATCGCAGCCCTTGTCGGCAATCTTTTCAGCGAACGCCTTGGTGGCGACGGGGGAGATCGAACTCATGTCGATGACCAGCTTGCCGTTCGACAACCCGTCGGCAACACCGTTCGCGCCGAACAGCACCGCCTCGACATCAGGTGTGTCGGGCAGCATCAGGATGATGATCTCGACCGCCTCGGCGACTGCCTTCGGGCTCTCAAGCGCCGTTGCGCCCTTGTCGACGAGGAATTGCGAGACCGGCTTTACCCGGTGCACGAACAGATCGTGGCCAGCATCGATGAGATGATCTGCCATCGGGACGTCCCATGACGCCGAGCCCGATAAATCCGATTTTCATTGGGTATTCTCCTGTTTCGTTCGAGCGGTCGCGGCTAACCGATTTCCACGATCAGTACGTCGCGCCCCGGGACAGCAAAACGGCGACCGTCGAATTGTGCCCCCTCGCCGGCCCAATAGGTTGCGCCAGCCTTGACAGCGCCGGCGCCAAGTTCGATGTGCCCGGTCTGCACCTGCCGCGTTGAATTGACCAACCAGAGATAGCGCTTGCCTCCACCTTCATGCACCCTCACCTGCACGGCCGGATTGTTGGCCCGTGCAACGGCTTTTCTGCCGGTGAAGGCAAAGACTTCATCAAAGAGGCGCCGTCCTGCATCCGAACTGGTGCGGAAATAGCCGATGGAGGGGTTGGTGCCGATCAGCAAGGTTTTGCCCTTGCCGAAGCGATTTTCAGCGATGGCAATGCGTCCGTCGGCAAAGCGCCCGCGTTCGACCGCCCCTTGAAGCGCGTAGGATTGGAGGAATCCGCCGCCTTGAACGTCGAGGCCATCGAAGGCGAAGCGGATGCGGTCGCCGATGTCGGGCATGAATTCGACCTCGTCCTCGATCACGCCGAAGACAGCGTCGAGACCATTGTTCGGCTGGACGCGTTCCTACTTTGCCGCGATCGCCGAAATAGCCGGGCGTTGCCTCCGATATCAGCGTGCCGCCCTGCCTCGACCCATTTCGCCAGCTTCTTTGCCGTGTCCGACGTCATCATGATCGGATACGGCGCGTAGATCGTGTCGTAGGCCTCGATGTCCTCGATATGCACCCAGTCGGGCTGCAACGCCATTGTCGAAGAAACCGCGATAGGCGCCCCACATGGCGGCGCGGTAGGTGTCCGGCGCGTTCTTATAGGTCAGCAGATAATCCCAGGCCTGCGCCTCGGGAACGATCAGAAGCCCGATGTCGCCCTTCACCGGCGCCGCCTCGAACAGCTGCTTCTGCTCGGGTGCGTTCGCCCATTTGGCCAGCGTGCTCGCCATATCCGAGCGCGGCGTGCGCGATCCGTCCATGCCATAGGAGCCGAACGCGCCGAAAAGCGGCCCGTCGAGCAGAGGGCGGTAGCGCAGGTTGAGCACACCGCGCGCGCCCGCCGCAAAAGAGGTCATGGTCAAAAGCCGAATATCCTCGGGCTCCATGACTCGCGCATCGTCCTTGTCGCGTCCGAGCACCTGCGGTTGCAGCCACAGCGGGCCGCCCGGCCGTTCGGCATGCCACCATTCCTTGCCGCGCGCGGCGGCCCGGGTCAGATCGGGACCGAAGAAGTTCTGCCAGGGCTTGAAACCACGCCGGCCCGGCACCCAGGTCAGTCCGTAGATCTCGACCTTGCTGGCCGCCAGCCAATCGTCGGCGCCGCGCGATGCCATATCGGGAATGGCGCCGCCAACGCCGTGCGCAGCGATCACGCAGTCCGGATCGATGGCACGAACCGTGTCGATCTTGAACTGCATGTGGGCATAATTGTTATCGCGCTTGAACTCCAGCCAGTCGAGATTTTCGACATAAGGCACGGTCTCGTGCGGCGGCTCGATGTCGTCCCAGTCGGCATAGGAATACTGGTAGCGCGCCTCGGCCAGCGTATCGAGATCGCCATATTTGGCCTTGAGCCATTGGCGGTAAGCGGCCTTGGAATGATCAGAATAGTCAACGTCCGGCGAATAGTTGACCTCGTTCCAGATGTCGTAGCCCAGCAGGCCTGGATGCCCTTTGTAGCGGTTGGCGAGCTCTGTCAGGAACGCCCCGACCGCATCGCGCACCTCGGCGCAATTCATGCTGAGGGCCCCTGCCCCGCCATTGTTGGCCGAAAAGCCGCCGACCGAGGCGCTCGGGCCCATAGTGAGAGCAAGCGGCTGTCCGTCGCCGTCGGATCTGGCGGGCATGGGCAAATTCCGATAGGCCCAGCTCGGCGTGGTGTGGCTGAGCTCGGCAATGATGGTCTTGATGCCGTTTTCCGCCGCCAGATCGAGCTGGCGGTCGTAATCGTCCCAATCGAAGACGCCTGGCTTGCGCTCGATGGCCGACCACATGAACCAGTGGCGGAAGATGTTGAGCCCATCCTCGGCGGCGATCTTGTAGTCGCGCTCCCAGTCCTCACGCGGCGGGTTGGACTTGCGGAAATAAACGGCGCCAAACGGCACCTGCAGGCCGGTCCTGTTCATTCTTGTTCTTGCTCCTGAAGGTGCTGCCGTTGTGGCGCAAAAGAGGTCACAGATAGGGCTTCATCCAGCCAAGGCCCTCGCTGGTGCCGGCCCTTGGCTTGTATTCGCAGCCGACCCAGCCGTCATAGCCGAGCCGGTCGAATTCGCTGAGAACGAAGCCATAGTTGATCTCGCCGGTGCCCGGCTCGTTGCGGCCGGGATTGTCGGCGATCTGGACATGGGCGATGCGGTCCTTGCAGACGCTCGATAGGTCGGGATCAGATCGCCCTGCATGATCTGCATGTGGTAGAAATCGTACTGAAGATAGAGGTTGTCCGACCCGACCGCGTCGAGGATGCGTTCGGCATGATCGGTGTCGGAGACGAAGAAGCCGGGGATGTCGCGCAGATTGATCGGCTCGAGCAGCAGCTTGATGCCGGCGTCGGCGAGCCGCGGCGCGGCATATTGCAGGATTTTCGACCAGCACCGTCCTCGGCAGCTCGGTCGCGTCGCGCCCTCGGGCGCAATGCCGGCAAGGCAGTTGACCTTGGTGCAGCCGAGCGCCTCGGCGTAGCGGATCGCGGTACCGACGCCCTCGCGGAACTCCTCCACCCGGTCCGGCAGGCAGCCGATGCCGCGCTCGCCGCCGGCCCAGTCGCCGGCCGGCAGGTTGAACAGCGCCTGCGTCAGCCCATTGTCCTTCAGCGCTGCCGCGACGTCCTCCGGCGGTCTCGTCGTAGGGGCCGAGATATTCGACGCCGCGAAAGCCATCCTTGGCCGCGGCCGCGAAGCGCTCGCAGAAACGGCACGATCGGCATAGAGCAAGGACAGATTGGCGGAAAATATCGGCACGTCGGAACTCCTTCAGGCGACGAATCGGGTGCGGTGCAACATGCGCTTGTTGCGCGGATCGGGATTGGGCACGGCGGAGATCAGCGCTCTGCGTGTAGGGCTCCTGCGGGCGCGGTGCAGATCTGCTCGGCCGTGCCGAGTCTCGACGATCTTGCCGCGGTGCATCACCGCGACGCGGTCGCAGAAATAGCGGACGACCGAGATGTCGTGCGAGATGAAGATGTAAGCTGAGGTCGAGCCGCTTCTGCACGCTCGAGCAGCAGGTCGAGGATCTGCGCGCGGATGGACGACGTCGAGCGCCGACGTCGCCTCGTCGGCGATGATGATCTGCGGATCGAGCGCGAGCGCGCGGGCGATGCCGATGCGCTGGCGCTGGCCGCCCGAGAAGGCGTGCGGATAGCGCTCCATCGCCCGCAGGATCGAGGCCGACAAGCTCCAGCAGCTCGCCGACCCGCTGCTCCAGCGCTTTGCCGCGCGCCAGTCCCGAGACGTAGAGCGGATCGCCGACGATCTGCTTGACCGTCATGCGCGGGTTGAGCGAGGCGAACGGATCCTGGAACACCAGCCGCACGCCTGCGGTGATAGTCGGCAAGCTCGGCCTTCGACATCGCGGTCACGTCGCTGCTCCGCGCCCGGTTCGGACCGACAGGTGATCGTGCCCGCCGAGGGCTCGACGATCCGCAGGATCAGCCGCCCGAGCGTCGTCTTGCCCGAGCCGCTTTCGCCGACGATGCCGAGGTTCTCGCCCGGGTAGAGGTCGAGGCTCGACGTCATCGACGGCGCGTGACGCTGGCGTCTGCCTGCCGAACCAGGCAGTCGCTGCGCCGATAGGTCTTGCGTCAGGCCGCGCGACCGACAGGACCGGCGCGACCGTTGCGCCGGCAGCGTCGGCCTGATGATCGCTTGGCGCCAGCCTCGAGCCGCAACGTCGAGGCGAGCAGCGCTCTGGTGTAGGCGGTGCTGCGGCGTCGATGGAAGATGCGCGTCGACCGGGCCGCTGCTCGACGATCCGGCCATAGCGCATCACCGCGACCTCGTCGGCGATCTCGGCGACGATGCCGAGGTCGTGGGTGATCAGCAGCATCGCCATGCCGCGCTGACCTGCAGGCGCTTGATCAGGTCGAGGATCTCGGCCTGCGTGGTGACGTCGAGCGCCGTCGTCGGCTCGTCGGCGATCAGGATGTCGGGGTCGCAGGCCAGCGCCATGGCGATCATCGCGCGCTGGCGCATGCCGCCCGAGAACTCGAACGTGTAGCGGTCGGCCATCTGTGTCGGGGTTCGCGATCTCGACCTGGCGCAGCAGCTCGATCGTCTCGGCCTCGCGCCGTCTTCTTGTCCATCTTGCGGTGCAGCCGCAGCGCCTCGACGATCTGCGCGCCGATGGTGCGGACCGGCGACAGCGAGCTCATCGGCTCCTGGAAGATGAGCGCCGATCCGGCCGCCGCGGATGGCGCGGATCTGCGCGGCTGTTCTCGCTCATGCTGGCCGATGTCGCCTGCGTGCCGTCCGGTCGTCGAGCATGATGCGTCCGGCCGGTGACGCGCGCCGTGCTTGTCGATGATGCGCAGCAGCGCGCGGGCGGTCACCGACTTGCCCGAACCGCTTTCGCCGACCAGCGCCAGCGTGCGGCCCGGGCTGCAGGTCGAAGCTGACATTGCGGACCGCGTGCAGGATGTGCGTGCGCAGGTGATAGTCGACGCTCAGATCTCGACCGACAGCAGCACGGCACTGTCGGACAGCGGGTCTGTCGACGTCGGCTCATCGCTGCATCGTCAATTCTCGTAGGGGTCGGCGGCGTCGCGCAGGCCATCGCCGAGGAAGTTGAAGGACAGCACCGCGACCACGACGGCGCGAGGCCGGCCAGATCAGCAGCCAGGGCGCCGTGGCGACGGTGCGGATGTTCTGCGCGTCCTGCAGCAGCACGCCCCAGCTGACGACCGGCGGCTTCAGCCCGATGCCGAGGAAGCTCAGCGCCGTCTCCGCCACGATCATCGTCGGCAGGGCCAGCGTGACGACGGCGAGGATGTGGCTGGTGAGCGAGGGCAGGATGTGCCGGAAGATGACGCGCCGCTCGCGCGAGCCGTCGAGCGGGCGGCGGTGACGAAATCCTCGCCCCGCAGGGCGAAGAAGCGGCCCGCGCACCTCGCGCGCCAGCGCCGTCCAGCCGAGCAGCGAGACGATCAGCGTGATGATGAAATAGACCTGCAGCGGCGACCAGGTGAGCGGGATCGCCGCCGCGAGCCCCAGCCAGAGCGGGATGGTCGGCATCGCGCTGATCACCTCGATCAGCCGCTGGATCAGCATGTCCACCCAGCCGCCGTAATAGCCCGACAAGCCGCCGAGGACGATGCCGAGGATCAGGCTGAGGCGACGCCGATCAGGCCGATCGACATGGAAACCCGGGTGCCATAGATCAGCCGGCTCAACAGGTCCCGGCCGAGCCTGTCGGTGCCGAGCAGATAGATCGGGTCGCGCGGGTTGAGCGGGCCGATCAGGTGGCGGTCCATCGGGATCAGGCCCCAGAGCTTGTAGGGCGGGCCCTTCGACGAAGAAGCCGATCGGGAATGTGCTTGTCTCGGATCGACCGTGAAGGTGCGGCGCAGGGACGCCTGGTCGACCTCCATCTTGTAGCCCTTGACATGCGGCTGCCGAACCGGCAAGCCGTCGTCATCGGTCACGAAAAGCGCGATGCCCTGCGGCGGCGCGTAGGTGAATTGCGGCGCGCGCCGTGTCCGGCAGGCCGGGCGCAAGGAACTCGGCGAAGAGCGCGATGAAATAGAAGAACAGCGATGATGCAGGCCGGCCGCCACGGCGACCTTGTTGCGGAAGAACTTGTGCCAGATCAGCGTCCACTGGCCGGCGACGGCCATCGAGACGGTGATCGCCGCCCGGGCGCAGCGGGCTGATCGCCGGGCCGGTCTCCTCGTCGGCGCCGTCGGGCAGGATTTCGGCGTTGACGAGATGGTGGTCGTCATCGGTCATCAGGTGAACCGGATCCGCGGGTCGAGCAGGGCCAGCAGCAGGTCGGAGATCAGCATGCCGATCAGGGTCAGCACGCCCATGAGCAGGATGAAGCTGCCGGCCAGGTACATGTCCTGCGAGATCAGCGCCCGCAGCAGCAGCGGCCCGGCGGTCGGCAGGTTGAGCACGATGGCGGTGATGGTGACGCCCGAGATCAGCTGCGGCAGCACCCAGCCGATGGCCGACACGAACGGGTTGAGCGCGATCCGCACCGGATATTTGAGGATCACCTCGTGCTCGGGCAGGCCCTTGGCGCGGGCGGTGACGACATAGGGCTTGTTCAGCTCGTCGGTGAGGTTGGCGCGCAGGATGCGGATCAGCGCCGCCGTGCCCGACGGTGCCGATGACGATGACCGGGATCCACAGGTGCGCGAGCAGGTCCCACGACCTTGGCGAGGCTCCAGGCGCGCTCTGGCATATTCGCGGCGAGAACAGCCCGCCGACGCTCTGCCCGAGGATACTTGTAGCTGACGATACATCAGCGTCAGCGCCAGGATGAAGTTCGGGATGGCGAGGCCGAGGAAGCCGAGGAAGGTGAAGACGTGGTCGCCGATCGAATGCCGGCGCACGGCCGAATAGATGCCGATCGGCAGCGACACCGCCCAGACGAACAGCAGCGACGCGATGGAGACGCCAGCGTCGACGCCCATGCGGTCCCAGATCAGCTCGGAGACCGGCCGGCCCCATTCGAAGGAGTAGCCGAAATCGCCGCGCAGCAGGATGCCGCTGATCCATTTCCAGTACTGGACCAGGATCGGGATCATCGAGCCCGTAGATCTGCGCGCATGCGGGCGATCTGCGGCGGGGTCGACGGTCTGGCCGCTGTCCGACATCGAGGCGAGCACCGAGGTCAGGTAGTCGCCCGGCGGCAGCTGGATGATGAGGAAGGCGATGATCGAGATGCCGAACAGCGTCGGGATCATGTAGATCAGCCGCTTGATGATGTAGCGCGAGCATCGCCGCTCCGCCTCGGCTCCGTCAGCTCCAGCGATCCGGACGACTTCGAGCAGCGTCGATCGCCGGCAGGTCGATCTCGACACGCCCGTCGCGTCGCTGCGACCTCCGGCGCCTCGCCCGCGACCAGCAGCCTGCGCGCGTCGCGCCCGTGCGGCCCTCGCGGCACGGCGCACGGACAGCTGCTGGCCGGCGACCGGATAGAAGCGCCGCGATCGGCCCCTTCATCATCATCGGGATTGGTGAGGTTGATCAGCGACACCAGCCATCCCGTCGTCGCCGTCGCGCACGGCGACGTCGAGCATGCGCGTCGCCCGTCGACCTCGACCGCCGGCGCGTCTGCCGAGCGCCCAGCGCACGGCGTTCTCGATCAGCCGCTGGTGGTCGGCGGCCAGCACCTCCCAGAAGATCTCGCCGATGTTCCAGGGGATATGGACCGTGCGCCCGCCGCGCGGCGGTCTCGCGCGCCACGACGGCGGCGCCGCGCGGCGCCTCGCGGGGATAGACCTCTTCCATCGGCAGGTCGGGGAAGTCGGGCACGTAGAGGAACGGCGCCTCGGCGCCGTCCGTCGGCCTCGACCGCCATCAGGCGCGTGCCGCCGATGATCGGCTCGGCGCCCTCGAAGCCCGCGGCGATCGGGTGGTCGCCGTTGAGCGCGACATAGGTGTTCTTGACCGGCCCGCGCGCCGCGCCGGTCATCCGTGGCGCCGAACAGCGTCGCCGAGCCCGAGCGCCGCGCGCGGCGTCGCCGTTCTCGTCGCGCGGTGGCGCTCTCGATCGGCGACGACGACGCTGCCGCCGCGGTCGACATAGTCGCGCGAGCATCTGGCACTGGTCGTCGGACAGGCAGACCGCGTTGGGCAGGATCAGCAGCTTGAAGCGGTCGAGCGCTTCCGGGCGTCATCGCCTGGTCCGAGAGGAACTCGAACGGCAGCCCGCGCCTCGACCAGCGCGTGATAGAAGCCGAGGTCGTCGGCCTCGGCCGCTTGCGCGTCGTCCGGCGCCCAGTGCCGCAGCGTCGTCGCGGGATCGAGGATGGCGATCTCGGCGCCGGCGGCGTCATGCGCTGCCAGCGCCGGCTCGAGATCGGCATGCAGCTTGAAGCCGTCGGCGACCGGCTGCGACCCAGCGCGCGTCAGGCACGACGCCGTTGAACTTGGTGAACCAGGGCAGCATGCCGTGCATCGCGCCGTCGGCGATCCAGGCCTCGATCTCGGCCGCCGGTCGTCGACGCGAGTCCTTCCAGCGATACTCCTCCTCCGGCCCGATCGAGGTGATCAGCACCACCGGACGGTCGCGGAAGGTCGCGCGCATGCGCTTGCCGTTGCGGCCCGCCATCCAGAGCGGCTCGGTGCCGCGCCGGCCCTGGTCGTCGACGCACGAGGAACGGGCAATGCTTCTCGATCAGCTCGAGGTCGAACTCCATCAGCGAGGCGCCGCCCATGTTCGGGAATGAAGCTGGCGTGCGGCTTGATCGCCTTCACCACCTCGTCCCAGTCGATGATCATGCGGGTCAGCACGTCGCGCCGCCAGGCGGTCCAGGCCTGCCAGGCCGGATCCTCGACGCGTCGGCGTCGCGCGGCAGGTCGTGGCCGGTGGCGTCGCGGAACCTGCGTCGTGCAGCTCTCGCAGTAGCAGACGCCGTGGCCCTGCCAGCGATTGGCGAAGACGGCGTCGATGTCGTAGTCGCGGGTGATCTCCTCGACCACGTCGGGCATGAAGTCGACGTTGTAGTCGCCATAGGCGCAGGTCACCCAGACCTCCGGGAAGGCCCAGTGGCGGCGCTGGATTGCCGTCCGCGTCGACGGCGATCCATTCGGGATGCGCGTCGGCGGCGTCCTGGTGGATGGCGTGGGGATCGACCCGCGCCATCACGTGCATGCCGAGCTCGCGGGCGCCGTCGACCAGCGCGCCGAACGGGTCGCCGTCGCCGATGAACTTGCTGACGTAGTGCAGCGGCACCTTGCTCGGGTAGTAGGCGATGTAGCCGCCCGCGCTCAGGCAGGTCGCGTTCGATTTGGTCCGCTTGAAGATGTCGATCCAGAAGGCGGGATCGAACTTGACCGGATCGTCCTCGGCCAGCGTCAGCTGGGTCCAGCGCGTCGCGGTCCTGTACCAGTCCGGCGTGCGCAGAGTCGCGGCGGTCTCGTGCGTGGACGTCGAGCATACGACGGATTCCGGATCGTTGAATGGGCCCGACGCGGCCGGCCCGACGAGCGGGCCGGCCATGCGGCGGTGCGAGAGCGAGGGCGGCCGCTCGGCCTACTCCTTGAAGAACTGCTCGGGCCGCGTCGGCGCGGGGGTCGGCCAGCCGAAGGAGTTCGGCATGACGTCCATGGTGTTGACCATGTCGTTCTTGACGACGCCGTAGCCGTCGGGCGGCAGGCTGACGCCGAAGACCAGGAACTGGTCGGCCGCGTTTTCCAGGATCTGCGCCATGATCTCGCTGCTGCTCGGCCTGGTCGCCGGTCGCCAGCAGCTTCTTGTAGAGCTCCTGCTGCGCCTTGATGTCCGCGGGCGGCTCGATCGCGTCGGGGTTGTCCGGGTCGCGTGAAGTAGAGCGACCAGCCCGGCGCGTAGATCGAGTTGGCGTTGAACGGCACGAAGTAGCGCGCGTCGAGCATCGCCGCGATCCCGCCATTGGCGCCGAACTGGTGCGCCGTGGCATCGAAGTCGCGGCCGTTGCGCACCCGGGTCTCCCAGAGCGAACGGTCCATGGTGCGCATCTGCGCGTCGATCCCGACCTCGCGGAACATCGGCAGCGCGAGCTGCGAACATGTCGATGAAGGTCGTGCGGGCCTGGTCGATCTCGAAGATGATCGTCAGCCGCTTGCCGTTCTTGTCGAGCCGGTAGCCCTCGCTGTCCTTGTTCGGGCAGGATCTCGTCGAGCATCGCGTTCGCCTTGTCCGGATCGTACTCGGTGTACTGCTTGGCCAGCCGCTCGTTGTAGAGCGGGTCGCCCTCGATGATGGAGGGCTGCGCCGGCGACCCCTGTCCGACGAACACCGCATCGATCAGCGCCTGCCGGTCGATGGCCAGCGACAGCGCCTCGCGGAAGTCCTTGTTGTTGAACAGCTCGTTCTTGACCGGATCGGTGTGGTTCAGGTTGAGCTGGAACACCATCACGTTCGCCGCCGTCTCCTTCAGCGTATAGAAGTGATAGTTGCCGCTGCTCCTGCCCGTCGAAGAGCACCGGCTTGTTGGTCGGCGTGGCGATGTACTGGTCCATCATGTCGATCTCGCCCTGCAAGCGTCTTGAGCAGCAGGACCTCGGGGTCGGCGACCATCTGGTAGACGATCTCGTCGAAATAGGGCAGCTGGGTGCCCTCGGTGTCGACCTTGAAGTAGTAGGGATTGCGGACCGCGACGGCCCGCTCGGTATCCTCGCCCGGGCGCGATGGTGAATATCCAGGCCATCAGCGTCGGGCCGGTCGGCCGAATTCTGGAAGAAGACGTTGTCGTCCGGCACCAGGCCGCCCTTCGCTCTGGAACAGCGCGATCCAGCTTTCGAAGCCGTGCTCCTGGGCGAGCTCGTTGGCGTCCGGATTGTACTTGATGTGGAACTGCTTCGAGATAATGCGCCGGCGCGCGGGTCAGCTGATCCTGGTTGGCCCAGGCGATCTGCTGGACGAAGAAGCCGTTCGGCTCCGCGAACTTGACCCTGAAGGTCGTCTCGTCGATCGACCTCCAGCTTGGCCGGCTTCGCCGCCGGCCTGCCAGAAGCGCCTGAATGCCGCCAGGTCGGCGTCCTTGTTCGTGAAGATGTCCTCGTACCAGAACCGCACGTCCTCGGTCGTGTAGGGCTCGCCGTCCGACCATTTGTGGCCCTTGCGCAGGTGGAAGGTGTATTCGGTTGAATCGTCGTTGACCTCGTAGCATCTCGGCGACGTTCGGCTCCACCCCGTCCCAGTCGGCGTTGAAGCGCAGCAGCGGCTCGTACGCCTGATAGCGGAACAGCATCGACAGCGAACCGCCGCCGACGAGCGCGTGGTTCCAGACGCCGCCCTGCTGGCCCGGCCGGTCGGTCGGCGTGATTACCAGCGGATTGTCCGGCAGCCGCTGCTCGATGGGCGGCAGTTCACCGGCGGCCACGCGCTTCTTCAGCGCATCGGACTCTACGGGTTCTACACCGAATGACAGGCCGGTGGTCGCCATGACGCCTGCCATGGCGGAGCAGAGGGCCATAAAACCTCTGCGGGTCAGAATATGCATTGCTTGTCCTCCTCAAGAAGCCAAACCGACTTTTTGGTTCTGTGATTGGCAAACGCAAGGCTTGCATATGGATATTTGTTAGGTAAAGCGTTATGTTTCTGTCGCTGATATTTCCACTGGCAGAGCAGCCGGAGCGAGATGATGACCAAGGTCACACTGCAGACAATCGCCACCGAGACAGGGCTTTCGAAGTTCGCGGTGTCTCGCGCGCTCTCCGGCAAGGACGGCGTCAGCGACAAGACGCGCATCCTGGTGACCGAGGCGGCGCAAAAGCTCGGCTACAGGAAGCCTCTGCCGAGCGCGGCGCCCAAGCCCCTGGGCGTGGTTTTCGACGATACCGATATCGTCAATTCGGAACTCCACATGCAGATCCAGAGCGGCGTGCAGCGCGAAGCTCAGCGTATGGGTTATGCGGTCCGCATCCTTTGGACCCACCACCCCGAGGAACTCGAGCAGCTTGCCCAGGACAGCGCGGGCCTGCTGATCGTTGGGCCGCACGATGAAGAAAGCCTCCAGCGCGCCTATGCAACAGGCGTACCGATCGCCCGCAATGGCTGGCTGAGACCGCTGGAACAGGTGGACCAGGTTGGCGGTACCGACCGCGAAGCCGGTGCGGCCGTCGCCGACTATCTGACCACTCTCGGTCACCGACGCATCGCCTATGTGCATGGAGAGGTGCGCTATCGCGGACGCCTCGAACGCCTGTCGGGTTTCCGGGAGGTCATGGATACGATCGAAGACAGCGAGATCTACGACATGATCTGGCACGAGGAAGAGCAGACCTTTGCCGATCTTCTGACCCGGCTGCACGACAGCGGCGCCAGACCAACCGCCTATTTTTGTGCTCATGACGGACTTGCCGTCACGGTGGTCTCGGAGCTCCTCACGCGCGGATACCGGGTGCCCGAAGATGCGTCAGTGGTCGGTTTTGGCGACTTTTCGGCAGCCCAGCAGATCCGCCCGCCGCTGACGACGGTGAAGACGCATGGCGTGGAAGTTGGCATGGCAACGGTCAGGCTGTTGCATGAGCGGCTGCAGAACGGCGCGCCGCAATTTCCGCGCCGCGTGCACGTTCCATCCCGAATCATCGAGCGCGGCTCGACGGGCCCGGCCAATACCTAACCCCGCCCTCTTTCGCGCAGAATGTCTGCGAAAGGAGCACTAAACCGGACATCCGCCGGATTATTGGCAGTATCCGCGTATGAAATGCGCGCCGGCCGAAAAGATATCCGCTTTGGAAGGCGGCAACCGCCATCCGGGGTAGCAAGGAGAATGGCGGGATCGGATCCGCAGGAAATGGCGAACACCACCTTAAAGGCCCGCGTGCAGATGCGGGCCGAGACCAAGGGGCTGCAACCAGCGGTTGCGGACGACGACCGTCTATGTCATCCATGATTAGGTCGAAGACATGACCATGGATGACCGGATCGTGGTCATTCACGACGGCAAGGTGGAACAGATGGGCGCTGCTCGAGCTGTTCGACCGGCCAGACAATCTCTTCGTTGCACGCTTTATCGGCTCGCCCTCCATGAACCTGATCGAAGGCCACCTCCAACAAGAAGGCGGCAAAGTCCTCTTTCAATCGTCGGGCATATCGCAACCGATCGCCGGAAAGCCCGGGGATCTCGCGGGGCGCAAGGTGGTGCCGGGCTTCCGCCCAGAGCACATAACGTTTTTGCCGGAATCTGAAATGTCCGGAATCACGGCCGAAGTCACGGTCGTGGAGCCTGCGGCGACAGAGACGCTGCTTCATCTCAAATCCGGCGACGACGACGTGCTGCTGGCAGAATTCAGGGAGCGCCTGGACGTTAAGCCGGGGGACCTCGTGGGATTGGATGTCGATCCCACGCGCATTCATCTCGCGGGAAGCGGCCGGCGGATCGAGTAGAAGATGGAGACGTTTACGATCAGCAACGGCGTGCTGTCTGCGCGGATCGCTGACTATGGGTCGACACTCGTCGACCTCCGGCTAAAGGATTGGCCTCATCCCCTCGTACTGGGGTTCGAGAGTGAAGCCGACTATGTCGACGCCAATCATTATTCGGGCGCAGTTATCGGTCGTTTTGCCAACCGGATCGGCGGCGGCCGCGCCATGATCGATGGTCAGCCGGTACAACTATCGGTCAACTCGGATGGCAATCATTTGCATGGGGGTGCGGCGGGCCTGGCCCGTCAGTACTGGACCGCCACGGAAGAGACCAGCGATAGTGTTTCCTTCACGGTGACGAGCCCGGAGGGGTGCGAAGGCTATCCGGGCAACTGTGTCTTCACGGTCACCTACAGCGTCATCCCCCCCGCTATCCTGCAGCTCGATTTCGAGGCGGTAACGGATGCGCCAACCCTTGTGAACATGTGCCATCACCCCTACTTTAATTTCGCGGGGAGCGGCGAAATCGGCAGACACCAGCTCGAAATCCGTGCCGACCGTTTCCTGTGGTCGGGGAACGGCCTCCTCCCTAATGGCGAGATCCGGACGGTCGCCGGCACGCCATATGACTTTACCGCGCAGCAATTCCTCAATGGCCCCCGGCCCGATCCGGGGTACAACAACACCTATTGTCTCGGTTCGGCGACGCGTGCCAAACCGGCATTGGCCGCAAGGCTATCCCTTGAGGACGGGCCAGCTATGGAATTGTGGACGACCCAGCCCGGTCTTCACCTTTATGACGCCTACAAATTGCCACGCGAAATGCGGGGTTTGGAGGGGCGCATTTACGGGCCCCACCAAGCCATCTGTCTTGAAGCACAAGGCTGGCCCGATAGCCCCAACCATGCCCACTTTCCTTCCGCCCTACTGCGCCCGGGAGAGACCTACAGGCAAACCACCCAATACCGTTTCGAGTTAGGCTCGGGCGCCGGCGCCATGACGGATCGAATGGCAGCGGGTAAAACGTGATTCGACTGGGCGTCATTGCCGACGACTTCACCGGCGCGACCGACATCGTTCGTCAATGGTGTACCGCTTTCCGAATCGGGCATCACCATCCCGTCACGCCCATGACCAATGCCAATCTGATGCGCCTGATGGACGCTCAGGCGCATGGCCGTACCGGCAACGTTCCAATGGATGTCGTCTCAAGAGGGGTCGCCGAAATCCGCCGGGCGTTGGCCGAACTCAAAGCGAAAGGATTCCGTTATGCTGTGCTGGACGCGATCCAGGATACCGATCTGAAAGCTATCGGAGCGGCGGTTTCCGATATGCCGCGGACGGCCTTGCCCGATCCCTCCACCTGAAAAGCCGGTCTGCTGCGTCCGAGAATGGCGCGCCCCTGCCGTGATCCTGTGTGGTTCCTGCTCCGAGATGGCCAGCGCAGGTTGCCGCCTACAAGGAAAGGGCTCCGGCAGTCGCGGTATCGGTCGCCCGCGCCATTGACGACACGAGAGCCTATGCGCAGGAACTGGCGAACTGGACCGTCGGCCGGCAGGGCGCATATCTGGGCCCGATGATCCACGCCACCACCGACCCTGCGACGGCACCCAACGTTCGCATGCCGTCCAGCATTTTCATTTGTTTCATTTTCCTTTTGCTCCCTGACTCGTTACTCAGCTCTTGTCTTTCGTTTCAACGCGTCTGGCGTGTCATTCCCACCGGGCAGCGCACCGGCCGTTTGCGAAATGGAGCAATGCGGCGGAACGGTTTTGCCGCGAGCGCAATGGCGGGCAATGATTTTCCGGCGGCGTGCCGGCCGTCATTGCACCTCCCTGTCAGCGCCCGTATGTGAGAGCGGCGCACAAAGCCGAATTCGCAACGAGGACAAATTCATGGTCAGGATAACAAGCCGGCCGACAAGTGTCGCCGCAGACCTGCCCGGCAAGGGCCAGGGCACTGTCAAAGCCCAGTCGGGTGCGGTGCTGGCATTGGCAGGGCTCGCAGCGGAGGACGGGATGACGCCCCTCGAGCTCATGGATGCAGCTCTGGCGGGCTGCCTTGCGCTCAGCATCCGCATCGCAGCACGTGAATTCGGCTGGCAGGAGCGCCTTGAACATGTGCGTGCCGATGTCAGGCACGAAAAGGCGGCTGGCGCCCCGTCCCGGATCGGCTCCTTCTTGTGCAGCTACGCGATCGATGGCGACTTCTCAGCAGAAGAGCGTCAGGCGTTGATCTCGCGGGCGCATGAAGTCTGCACCGTTGGCAATACCCTCGCCGCACAGCCGGAGATTCAGGACCTGAGTGAGGCCTAAACGGTTCAAACCCTGTAGGTCACAACGAGCTTGAAGGAACTATAACTTTCAACGTCGAAGTCTCGACCTTGCCCAATGGGACGGTGCGCAACAGCGCCGAAAATTCACCCTCTAGAACGATGTCTGGCGTTACTGGAACCCGATGACGACGTTCGGAGCTGGCAATGTTGAAGTAGTCTGGAATCGCAGACCCACACCCGAATTCCCTATTAGTGCGCTTCATGCCGATGACTCTTCCAATTATTCGAACCGATGTTGTGTTAATTTCACTTTTTTGGAAGCAGCCTCTTTGGCAGATTGCTCATCACATCCACTAAGGGAGGAGATGTCAGATGGGCCTTTCATGGAAGACCCCGCTCATGGCGGCGGTTGTCGTTGGCGCACTTGCGGGCACCGGACCAGCGCAGGCCGGCAAGAGTGACAACACGCTCACGGCGGCGTTCGCCGAAGAAATTCTAAATCTTGACTACAACTACACGACCAAACGGGAATACATCATCCTCTCGGACCTCACGGACGACACCTTGTTCCGGGTCGATCCCAAGACCAACGAATTCCAGCCGGAAGTCGCAAGCAGCTACAAATATGTCGACGACACGACAATCGATGTCAGTCTGCGCGACGATGTAAAGTTCCACGACGGCAAGACACTAGATGCCGACGACGTGGTCTACACCTATAACTGGATTATCGACGACAAGAGCACTGCCCAGGACAAAGGTACGATCGAGCGCTGGCTCGACAAGGCCGAAAAAGTGGACGACCACACGGTGCGCTTCCATCTCAAGGCGCCCTATCCCCTGGCTTTGCGCGATATGGCCCGGCGGGTGCGCCTGCGCGAGAAGGACGCCTATGTGGTCGACGGCAAAATCGACGAAGACGCGATGGCCAACCATCTTGTCGGAACCGGTCCCTATAAGGTCGTCGAGTTCGAGCCCGGCCAGCGCCTCGTTCTCAAGCGCTTCGAGGACTATTACAAGGAAAGTCCGAAGCTGCCGATCAGCATCGACACCATTGTCATCCGCAACATTCCCGATCTCGGCACCCAGCAGGCCGAGCTGATGAGCGGCGGCATCGACTGGATGTTCAAGGTCCCGCTCGATATGGCGGAAAGCCTTGGCGCCACACCTCAGGCCAAGCACCTGTCGGGCCCCGATTTGCGTATCGGCTTTCTGGTGCTCGACGCGCACGGCTATACCGATCCGAACGGTCCGCTGACCAAGGTCGATGTGCGCCGGGCGATGAACTACGCGATCAACCGCCCGGAGATCGCTCAATATCTGGTCGGTGGCTCTTCCGAGCCCGTCTATACGCCCTGCGATCCGGCGCAGTTCGGGTGCACACAAGAGGTGACCAAATATAAATATGATCCCGCCAAGGCCAAGGAACTTCTTGCCAAGGCCGGGTATCCCGATGGCTTTCCGCTCGATCTCTGGGCATATCGCGACAAGGCGATCTCCGAGGCCATCGCCTCCGATCTGGAAGCCATCGGCATCAAGGTGAACCTGCGCTACGTCAAGCTGGCATCCTTGAACCAGGCCCGCGCCGACCGAAAAATTCCGGCCTATTTCGGGACTTGGGGATCGGGCGGCACCGCCGACACCGCGGCTATTGCCCGGGTGCACTTTTCGGACACCAGCGACCGCAACATGTCCGGAGATGCCGAGGTCACCAAGCTCGTCCTGGATGCCGAGCAGACCATGGATCAGCAAAAGCGCAAGGAACTCTACGCCAAGGCGCTCAAGATCATCACCGATCAGGCCTATTGGGTTCCAATGTTCTCCTATTCGCAGAACTATCTGGTGAACCCCGACCTAGAGTTCCCGCTCGAGCCGGATGGTCTTCCCCGGCTTTACGAAGCAAGCTGGAAGTAGTCCAAATCATCATGCATCCGGCGGCACATGTCGCCGGGTGCCGCTGAAAGCTTCGAAACTATGCTCAAATACGTTTTGCAACGCGGTGTTCTTGCGCTCGCAGTGGCGGTGGTGGTGTCCTTCGGCACTTTCCTGTTGCTCAACTACGCCTCCGATCCCGCCCAGGCCATTGCCGGACCTGATGCCGAGCCGGAAGTGGTTGCGCAGATCCGCCATGATTACGGCTTCGACCGGCCCGTGCTGGTGCGTTATGCAGACTGGGCGGGCGGGGTCCTGCACGGAGATTTTGGCGACAGCTACTACTGGCACGAGCCGGTTGCCAAACTGGTCGCGCAGCGCGCGCCCGTCACCATCATTTTGGCACTGTCCGCCATCATGGTCACCATCGTCATCGCCCTGCCGCTGGGGACGCTGGCGGCGCTCAACCCCAATTCACTAATCGACCGCTTCGCGCTCACCGTTGCGGTTTCGGCGCAAGCCATCCCCAACTTCTGGCTCGGCCTGATCATGATCATCGTGTTCGCAGTGATGATTCCGATCTTTCCCGTCTCCGGTGACACCAGCTGGAAGCACTTCGTCTTGCCAGCCATAGTTCTGGGGGCCAGTTCCGTGCCTGCGGTCATGCGCCTGACCCGCACCGGCCTCATCGATGTCATGGAAAGCGACTACATCCGCACGGCCCGGTCCAAGGGATTCCGCGGCTTTGCGCTATTGCGCCGACATGCCCTGCGCAATGCAGTCTTGCCTGTCGTCAGTGTGCTGGCCGTACAACTCGGCAACAAGGTCGGCGGCTCGGTGATTACCGAAACCATATTCGCCATCAATGGCTTGGGCCGCCTCGCCCTGCAATCGATCCTCGGCTCGGACATACCGACCGTGCAGATGCTGATCTTCGTCTTCGCAATGGTCTTTGTCGGCGTGAATCTGCTCGCCGACATTCTCAATGCAGCCTTGGACCCCAGGATCCGCATCGGATGACCGACGCAAGATCCGAAGTCGAGCTCGAAGCCGAAGCGATGCCGCCGACCCCGCTCAGCATCAGCCTGAGCCGCGCCAGCCGCCATACCGGGCTGCTGATCGGTGGCTTCATCCTGGTTGTATTGATCGCGGTGGCGATCTTCGCGCCGCTGATCGCCCCGCACGATCCCAATCTGCAATCGCTGGCCAACCGCCTGCTGCCGCCCGCCTGGGCGCCGGGTGGCAAGGCAGAATTCCTTTTCGGGACCGACCAGAACGGGCGCGACTATCTCAGCCGCCTGATCTTCGGCACAAGGATTTCACTCATGGTCGGTTTCGGAGCGGCGGCGATCGGGCTCCTCATCGGTGTCACCATGGGGCTGATCGCGGGCTACTTCGGCGGCAAGGTGGATCACGGCGTCAACTTCCTGCTCACCGCCCAGCTCGCCCTTCCCGGCCTGCTGCTGTCTATGGCTCTCGTCTTCATCATCGGTCCGTCGGTGTGGGTGGTCATCGGAATCGTAGGCGTGTTGCACTGGACCTACTATCTGGTGGTCACACGCGCCGCGACCATGCGCATTCGGTCCCTGGATTTCATTGCGGCGGCCGAGGCGACCGGCGCCAGCCGCTGGCGCATACTGGTGCGCGAGATCCTGCCCAATCTGGCCAGCCAGATCATCGTCATCTTCACCTTTCAGCTTGGCATCGCCATCCTTGCCGAAAGCTCGCTGAGCTTTCTCGGTGTGGGCATTCAACCCCCGACACCCTCCTGGGGACTGATGATCGCCGAGGGCAAGCAGGCGATGTTCTATAGGCCCTGGCTGGTGGTCTTCCCCGGTATCGCCCTATTCCTTCTCGTTATCGGCGCCAATCTATTCGGCGATGGGCTGCGCGACGTCACCTCTCCGGAAGGACGCAACTGACATGGCGGGCGATGTCATACTGTCCGTTGAGGACCTCGAGGTAAGCTTGGCGACCGCCTCCGGGCCGCTCAAAGCCGTCCGCAATACATCGTTCGAGCTCAGGCGCGGCCAGAGCCTGGGGCTGGTGGGCGAAAGCGGTTCGGGCAAATCGATGACCGCGTTGGCGCTGATGCGCCTGCTGCCGCGCATCGCGCGCATGTCTGCGCGCAAGCTGGAATTCGACGGGCGCGATCTGACCGGTATCGACGACAAGGCGTTCTTCAATACCATCGCCGGTCAGCGCATGGCGATGATCTTCCAGGAGCCGATGACGTCGCTCAACCCGGTCTACAACATCGGACGCCAGATCACCGAGGCGTCGGTCCGCGCCGGATTGCTCGATGGCAGAAAAGCTCGGGAGCGTGCGGTCGAATTGCTGGATCGTGTTGGCATTCCCGAACCGCGCGAGCAAATGGACCGATACCCTCATCAACTGTCCGGCGGCCAGCGCCAGCGAGTCATGATCGCCATGGCGCTGATGACCGATCCCCAGCTCATCGTTGCCGACGAGCCCACCACCGCGCTCGACGTCACCATTCAGGCCCAGATCATGGATCTGCTCGGAGGCCTGCAACGCGAATTCGGCATGGCCATGATCTTGATCACGCATGATCTGGCTGTCGTTTCGGAGACCGTCAACGACGTCGCGGTCATGTATGGCGGTGAAATCGTCGAACAGGGTCCGTGTGCGGATCTTCTGAGCCGGCCCATGCATCCCTATACGCGCGCATTGATCGCCTCGGCCCCGCAAATGCAGGGCGAGCCGCTGCGGCTCGGAGCCATACCAGGCGTGGTCCCAACCCTTCTCGGTGATCTCGACCACTGCGTTTTTGCCTCGCGCTGTCCCCATGTCCGCTCGATTTGCCGTTCCGAGGTGCCTCCCAAGCGGCACCCCTCGCCCGACCGGCTCTATAAATGCGTCATGGAAGGAGGCGAGATCGGCCAGCTGGCCCCTGCCCGCCCTCTCGAGCCGCTGCCCGAACCGGAGGTCGACGAGGAAGCCGTGCTTTCCGCGCGCGACATTGTGCGCGTGTTCCGCCGCAAAAAGGGACTGTTCGGTCCGGAAACCGAGATCCGCGCAGTTGACGGCGTATCGCTAAAGGTGCAGCGCGGCGAAACCTTCGCCCTGGTGGGAGAAAGCGGTTCGGGCAAGACGACCTTGTCGAAAATCCTGCTTGGCCTCGACCAGCCGACATCGGGTGAAGTGTGCCTTGACGGAGTGCCGATCGATCAGGTGCCGCGACTTGAGCGCGCCAAGCGCATGCAGCCGGTCTTCCAAGATCCCTATTCCTCCCTTAACCCGCGCCAGACGGTCAGGCAGATCATCGAGCTTCCGCTCCTCGTGCACGGCCATTCCGATGCAAGGCAGCGCCTCAGGACAATCGAGGAAACCATGGATCTGGTCGGGCTGCCACGCCGGGTGATCCATAACTATCCCAACCAGATGTCCGGCGGTCAGCGTCAGCGCATCGCCATCGCCCGCGCCCTGGTGACGCGGCCGGCGATCCTGATCTGCGATGAACCCACGTCGGCGCTCGATGTGTCGGTGCAGGCGCAGATTCTCAATCTGATGGTCGACCTTCAACAGGAGTTGCAGCTCACCTACGTCATGATCACGCACGACCTCGGGGTCGTGCACCAGATCGCGACCCGGCTCGCAGTGATGCATCGCGGCAGGATCGTGGAAACCGGACGGGCGAGAGAAGTCCTGTCGGCGCCCAATGAAGATTACACCCGCCTTCTGTTGTCCTCGGTTCCCCACTTCGAAACCGCCCCGCATTCTCAAGACGCCATGGCACAATGAACGATTTTTTCCATACCCCCGCCGGACCGAGAGACCTCTTCAGCCGCGACCGCCTGTGGCAATCCTGGCTGGACGTCGAATCCGCTCTCGCCGCAACGCAGGCCGAGCTGGGAATCATCCCCGAATGGGCCGCGAGATCGATCGCCGACCATGCGCGGCTCGACTGCCTCGACCGGGCAGCGATCGAGGCGGAAGTGCGGGCTACCAAGGCACCTGTACTGGCCTTGGTACGGATCCTGTCTGATGCCTGCAAGGATGCCGGGGCCTATGTTCACTGGGGCGCCACCACACAAAACATCATGCAGACTGGACGCATCCTGCTCGTGCGCAAGGCCCACGGGGCCATGCTGAGCCATTTGGCCCGCGCCTTCGACAGTCTTGCAGTTCTGGCCCGCGAGCACGCCGACACGCCGATGGCCGGACGCACCAACCGGCGGCATGCGTTGCCCATGAGTTTCGGCTTCAAGGTCGCGGGATGGATCGAGGAACTCAGCCGTGTGGACGCGCGCCTTGCCGAAGCCGAAGGTCGGGTCTTTTCGCTCGCCTTTGGAGGGGCGCTTGGCCCCATGCACAGTTTCGGGGCGCAAGGTCCCGAACTGACGGAGCGGCTGGCCGAGCGGCTGGGTCTGCGCGCGCTGCTGGTTCCTAACCGGGTGTCCTCCGACACCTCTATCGAATACGTCGTCCAGCTCAGTTTAATGGGCATGTCCATCGGACGCGTTGCCGAAGAACTCTATCTGCTGATGACGGAGGAGATCGGCGAAATCGCCGAGGTCCACGACGACGAAGTCGTGGGCAGCTCGACCATGCCGCACAAGGTCAACCCCAAATTCGTTGTCGGTGTCAGCGCCAAGGCGGCCCTGCTGCGCGGCAAGGCCGGTGCAGCGATGGACGCCGGGCGCCCCTCGCATGAAGGTGATGCCGCAGCCAACCGGTTGCTTTCTCTGGTACTCGAGGAGACCTGCCCGCTTGCTTGGGAACTCAGCGTCGAGTTTGCAGACCTTCTTCAGTCGATCACAATCGTGAGCGACCGTATGACAGCCAATCTGCACGCGAGCCGCGAGGTCATCGCCACGGAAAATCTGATGATGCGGCTCGCCAGCATCATCGGCCGGCAAAAGGCGCACGACCTGACACATCACATCATATCAGGAGCCATGGCACAGGACTGCTCGGTCGGGGAGGCGTTGCGCTCGGACGCGACTATCGCCGGTGCTTTGGACCGTGCAACGATCGACGACCTGCTCGATCCGGAGAACTATATGGGCCGCAGCAGTGCAATTGCCCTTGAAGCATCAGCGCTCGGCAGTGCCACCGCCAGAGCCATCAGGACCAGGCTCAATCAGTCTTAGATTCGCCGCCGCGTTCGGGCTGTGCCGCAACTTTTCGGCGACCGCATCGCCAAGGGCGGCAATGAAGCTTCGAACCAGGCTGGTCCGCGGGTCATGCCCCGAAATCAGCGCATAGAGTACCCAGGTTTCGGGCACCAGGGGGCGAAGAACTGTCCCGGCTCGCGCTGGCGTGGCGCCGCAGACCCAATCTGTGAGCGCCAGCCCCACCCCATCGCTGACAAGCTGCATGGCGACGACCGTCGACGACGTCTCGACGGCAATACGGGGGGTGAAATCTGCGGTCATCAGATCATCGAAGCGATCGCGCCAGCGTTGGCCGGCACGCAGCACGACGATTGGTTCGCCGGCGAGATCGCTAAGGCAGATTTCGGATTTTTGGGCGAGCCGGTGGCCGGCAGGCATGGCGACCTGCAGACGAGCTTCCAGAAACGGCTCGACCGCCAGATCGACGATGGCGTTTTCGACCGGCAGGGAAATAATACCGAGATTGTAGCCTCTTGCCGCGACCCGGCTCTCGATGTCGAAACGGGTTTCCACATTGAGCGAACAATCGAAATCGCTGCTTCGCCTGCGCATTATCGCCAGCGCCGGAGCGACAAGGCCGATGGCGACCGGCGCCGCGGTGACGAGACTCAGGCGCTCCAGACTTTGCTCGCGTATTTCGCGCGAAATCGCTGGGATCTCATCGAGTCCACTCAATATGTGCGCCGTCTGCCTGTAGAACAGATCGCCCTCGCGCGTCAGTTCCAACTGGCGCTTCTTGCGATTAAACAGCGTCAGTCCAATTTCGCTTTCGAGTAGCGTCAAGAGGCGGCTGGCGGCGGACGGGCTCATGTTTAGTACAGAGGATGCCTGCACCAGGGAGCCAGTCTTGATGATCTGCCGAAATAACCGAAGTGCCCTTATGTTCATTTGTCCCCACAGTGCCCCTGTGACAAGCAGGCGCGTCGGTCACTATTCGCAACTGTTCGATAAAAATGGAAGCCCGCGACGCTGGGGAATGACCTGCAGGTCTGAGTGCAACAAGCTCTTGTTCTCGGCTTGGGCTATGCCCGCTTGCACGAATCCAACGCACGCTTGACCACAATGGCGGCACGAACCTACCACTTAGCCTAAGCCTCGCCCCTGCCCTGCTCTTGACACGGCTGGCAGTAAAGCGGCTATTCCAGCAATGAACAGCTTTGAGGCCAAGAGGGGCGTCGCCGATCCGGCTGCCAGTAGTGATGCCCGTCTCCGAGTGGGTGGTTACATGCACCGTTTGCGGGAGCTGGGCTGCCTGCGACGCTGCGTTTCCGAGATCCGGGAAGACCGATTTGCAGCAGCTGGATAGGCCGTCGGCGATGACCGATCTTTACAACATGGCTCGGACAGTGGCCGAACGGGTTGTAAAGGTTTGATTTTCGGGAACGATTGGAAGTGGATAAGATCAAGTATTATCTGCTGGGCCAGTCGATTCCGGTGCGGTTATTGTTTCAACCCTCGTTTGAGGCCCAGCCAGGGCCGCCGGTTATCGCGTTCGCTGCCGAAGCGCGCCCGCACTGTCATGCTCCGGAATGTCGCCGATCTCGGCCATCTTGGCATCAAGCTTGGCGAGCATGGCCTTGAACACGTCGGAATGGCCGGCTTCGTCAGCCAGATTGTTGAGCTCGAGTGGATCTTCGTCGCAGTCGAACAGCTCCCATTCGGGCGGTTCGTCGCCCTTGGTCGCACCGAGCTGCCCCAGATCGTCATTGTACCAGTAGATCAGCTTGTAGCGCTGGTCGCGCACACCGTAATGGGCAAACGCGTTGTGGATCATATCCTTGTGCATCCAGTAGCGGTGATAGGCGACTTCCTGCCAATCGCTGCCGGCCTGCCCGTCGAAGATGGCGCGCAGGCTGGTGCCCTGCATGTAACTGGGTACGGGCGTTTCGGCATAGTCCAGGAAGGTTGGGGCGAAGTCGACATTCATGGCGATGTTCTTTGAGACCGACCCGGGCTTGACCCCCTTCGGGTAGCGCACCAGGAACGGCATCTGCAGCGATTCCTCATACATGAAGCGCTTGTCGAACCAGCCATGTTCGCCAAGGAAGAAGCCCTGGTCCGAGGTGTAGATGACGATGGTGTTCTCCGCCAAACCGTTCGCGTCGAGATAGTCCAGCAGCCGCCCCACATTCTCGTCGATCGACTGGATAGTACGCAGATAGCGTTGCATGTAGCGCTGATACTTGAACTCGGCGAGTTCCTGGCGCGAGGAGAAGGTGAAGTTCTCGCCGGTTTCCTTGTCGACAAGCACCATGCCGCTGACATCATCGGGATTCGGCACCTTTCGCCGATTGAAGCCGGGAAACATCTGCGCGCCGATTTCCGAGCCGCCCTCTGGCTGGCTGAGCCCCAGATCCTCATAGGTCATGTCGTCTCGGATACGCATCTTCGCTTCGATCGCAGCCCTGGCGCGATGGGCATAGTCGTCGTTGAAGCTCTCGGGGACCCGGATGGAATCGGTATAAAGGCCGCGGTTCTTGGGGTGCGGTTCGAAGGGCCGGTGCGGCGCCTTGTGATGGCACATCAAAAAGAAGGGCTGGTTGGCGTCGCGGCGGTCGATAAAGTCGATGCATTTGTCGGTGATGATGTCGGTGGCATAGCCCTCCTCCACCACCCGCTCGCCCATCTGATGGAACACCGGATCGAAGTACTCGCCCTGTCCGGGCAACACCGACCATTCGTCGAAGCCGGTGGGCTCATGCGCCTTGCCCTCCCCCAGATGCCATTTGCCGAACATGCCCGTCCGGTATCCCGAACGGCGCAGATGCTTGGCCACATTGGGCAGCCTGTTGTCGATATGGGTGTCGAGCGTTGTCACGCAGTTCACGTGATTATAGGTGCCGGTGAGAATGCTCGCCCGGCTCGGCGTACAGATGGAATTGGTCACATAGCAGCGGTCAAGCCGCATGCCTTCATTCGCGAGCCGATCGATATTGGGGGTCGAATTGATCCCCGCGCCATAAGCGGAAATCGCGTTGGCGGCATGATCGTCCGACATGATGAACAAGATATTGGGGCGCATTGATCGGAGTCCTTCTTGTTGTTTCGCTACCGTCCGCCGCCCCTATTTTGCGGGGCGCCCGCCATGGGGTCAGGCCAGCCGAACGGTCTCCAGAGCGTGCCCTTCCAGGTCGAAGAAATGGGCTCGACCCTCGATGTCGAGGGAAATGGCATCGCCGACACGGATTCCGGCATCGTCGTCGAAACGGGCGATGATCTCCCGCTCGGAAGGACCGCGCACATATACGAACTCGGCGTCTCCCAGCCGCTCGACGACAGTCACCTCGCCATTGATCGCCCCAGCGCCCGCTTCGGCGCGCTTGAGTTGATCGGCCCGTATGCCGAGCGTCTTAATGCTTCCCGGATCGACGTCATTGGGCATGACGAGATCGACTTCGCCGCCCTTGGGGAGTCGACAAACGACCCGACCGTCCTCCCGGGCCAGGTCGACCTCGATGAAGTTCATCTTCGGCGAGCCGATGAACCCGGCAACGAATAGGTTTGCCGGGTGGTGATAGAGCTCCATCGGCGCACCGATCTGTTCGACGCGCCCCGCCCGAAGCACGACGATCTTTGTGGCCAGCGTCATGGCCTCGACCTGATCGTGGGTCACGTAGACCATGGTCGCGCCCTCGAGCTGGCTGTGCAGCTTGGCGATTTCCACTCGGGTCGCCACCCGCAGCTCGGCGTCGAGATTGGATAATGGCTCGTCGAACAAAAAGACCTCCGGGTCGCGCACGATTGCGCGTCCGATGGCGACGCGCTGGCGTTGCCCGCCGGAGAGCTGACGGGGCTTGCGATCGAGCAGTTCCTCGATCTGCAGGATACGCGCCGCCTCCTTGACCCTGCCCGCAACATCGGCCTTGGGGCGGCCGTTCATCCTGAGCCCAAAGCCCATGTTCTGCTCGACCGACATATGCGGATAAAGCGCATAGGTCTGGAACACCATGGCGACACCCCGGCGCGACGGGTCGGTCTCGTTCACGCGCTTGCCGGCAATGCGGACCTCGCCTTCGGTGACCTCCTCAAGCCCGGCGATCATGCGCAACAGTGTGGACTTGCCGCAGCCCGAGGGCCCAACGAAAACGCAGAACTCGCCCTCGTTGATTTCCAGATCCACCCCGTGGATGACTTCCGCCGCTCCGAAGCGCTTTTTGACGTTGTGCAGACTCAGACCCGACATTGCGAACTCTCAAGAAATGGTACGGCCATAGGGTGCAACACGATTCAGCCCTTCACCGCACCCGCCAGGCCATCGATGAAATAGCGCTGCAGCAGCAGGAACAAGATGATGATGGGCAAGATGGTGATGGCAGATGCGGCAGTCATGCCGCCCCAGTCGACGAAATTCTCGCCCTTGAACGCGTAAACGCCGACCGAAAGCGTGCGGATTGCCGGATTGGCCAGCGTGACGACAAGAGGCAGCAGAAAGTCGTTCCAGGCGTAGAGGGTCTGCATCACGATCACGGTGACGATGATCGGCCGCGACAAGGGCAGCATGACGAAGATGAAGGTGCGAACGAAGCCGACGCCATCCATTTTCGCGGCTTCCTCGAGTTCGTTCGGCATCTGGCTGAAATAGCCGGCGAACAACAGCACGAAGATGACGAAGGAGCCGCCTGACGTGGCGAGCACCAGCCCCCAGAGCGACTGCGAAAGCCCCAGCATGGACAGCATCTCGAAGACGGGAATGATCGTGTAGCCCTGCGGCACGAAGAGCGTGAAAACCAAAAGCCCGAAGATCAGCGTACGGCCATAGAACTTCCGTCGTCCCAGCACATAGCCCATCATTGCCGAGGCCACGGTGACGATCACCACCGAACCGATCGTGACGAACAGCGTGTTGAAGAAATAATTGCTGATATGGGCTTCGTTCCAGGCCCGGACGTAGTTGTCGAAATTGGGGTTGGCCGGGATCAGCCCGGTATTGCCGAAAATCTCGCCATTGGTTTTGAGCGAGGCCGACACCATCCACACCAGCGGGTAGACCCAGACGCAACAGATCGCGGCGAGCAGGATGCTGACCAGCCAAACCCGCCGCTGCGGCGTAATGAAGGGCCGGCGTTCGGCGCGAACCCCATCGAGAGTGTCAACCGCCATGGCTGGCCTCCCGGTTTCTCAGATGCCGCACCGCAAAGATCTGCAGCAGGGTCAGCACCATGATGGAGAGCCCGAAGAAGACGCCGGCGGCGCAGGCATAGCCGAGGCGCGGCGAGGCGCCGCCAATGCTGGCGAAGGCGTTGCGGAAGATGTAGACCTCCATCACCTCGGAAGCGAAATAGGGTCCGCCCTGGGTCATGGACTGGATCAGCGGGAAGACGTTCATCGCCCCGATCGCCGAAATCAGCGCGATGACGATGGCAAAGGGCATGATCATCGGCATGATCACGTAAAGCGTCATCTGCCAGCTCTTGACGCCGTCGAGCCGCGCCGCCTCGTAGAGCTCGTCCGGGACGGTCTGCAGCGCCGCCAGCCAGTAGACGAGCGTGACACCCGTCCATTTCCACACATAGATGCCCATCAGCGTCGGCAGCACCGTCGATGGTCCGCCAAGGAAATCGACAGGGCCGTTGGTGACATGCGAGGCCATGAGGATGGAATTGATCGGCCCGTTGAAGGGGCTGAGCATCAGCGTCATCACGATGCCGATCACGGCGACCGGCGTCACCACCGGCAGGAAGATCATCGTCCGGAACAGCGTCGACAGCTTGATGAGCTTGTTGTTGAGCACGATGGCGAGGACGAGCGACAGAACCATCTGCAGCGGCACGGTGCCGAGCATGAATACGAAGGAGCGCCAGAAGGCCGCCCAGAAGAAGCTGTCGCTTAACAGTTCGGCGTAGTTGGCGAACCCGATGAAGACCTGGTTGGCATCGAAGCCGGACCAGTCGAGCAGCGAGAAATATTCCGAAGCGACCAACGGATAGCCGATGAACAGGCCGAACACCACGAGACCCGGCAGCAGGAACAAATAGTCAAAGCGGCTGGCCCAAAGGCGCGAAGCGACGCCGAACGTGCAAGCGGACTCGAGGTGACGGAGGTTAGGGCCATGGGCTGAACTCGGTGAGCACGGGATAGCGTGCGTCTGGCCTTCGTTCGATTGTTCGCCTCGCCGCTGCCCCAGCCAGGGCCGGGCAGCTTTGTCGACATTTCGCTTAAGGCTCAGAGCGCCTTGTAGTCGGCGTCGGTATAGTCCTTCGTCGGCTCCCAGTTCGGGAACACCAGATCGGACCGGTCGACCTTGGCGCCATTGGACTTGGCCTGGGCGAAGGCCGCATCGATCTGCTTGTTGGTCGCGTCCTCGAGCTTTTTCATGTTCTCCTTGACGCCCTGCAACTGTCCCGTGAACAGGCCCTGTACGGTCGCGGCGAAACTCGGTGTCGGTTCCTTGTAGACCTTGACGCACTTCACCGAGATCGGGATTGCGGACCAGCGGGTTGGGCCCGACGCGGATGATCTCGTTGGCCATCTGCAGGATGCGCTTGGACCGGGGCGACATGGTCGCCTTCTCGATCGCCGACGGGAAGATCGGGGGATCGGCGGGACCATCGAGGCTGCCCCAGGCGACCTGGCCATCTTCGGTGCCCAGATAATGGAACACGTCGGCCGCGATCTTGGGGTTTTTCGCCTTGGCGTAGATGAACATGGTGTTCGAGGCCGCCGCCGCGGTCGCCGCGATCAGCGGGTACACGGTACCCTCGTCCGGATTGGGCGGTTGGGCGATGCCGAAATCGAAATCGGGGTTCTCGCGCTCCCATTGCGGCACGTTCCAGGGGCCCTGCAGGATCATGCCGGCGACGCCTTGTGGCATGAAGGCGCGTGCCTGCGGCGCATTGATGCCCATCACGCCGGGGAACACGCTGCCATCCGACTTCAGCGCCAGTAAAAGCTCGACCGCCCCTGACATATTGGTCGGAGGTGTATTGCAGTTCACCGGTCCGGAAATCGATATCCGAATAGAACGAGTTCGACCCTGACGAGGCGCCGGCCATCTGGGCAATGCCGCGGACTTCGTCAGCCCAGCGGTTGATCTGGTTGCCGCCGATGATGAAGCCATAGTGCTGTCCCTTGCCGGCCGTCGGTGATCTTCTTGGCCGCATCGCGGAAGGTCGACCATGTCAGCGGCGTCTGCTCGGGATCATAACCGGCATCTGCCATGTATTTGCGATTGAACAGGACGTGGATCGAGGAGACCCTGCCCGAGGTGAAGGGCAAGCCATAGGTTTTGCCGTTGAAGACGTTCATTCCCTCAAGGAAGGCCCCCGGCGGAAAGCCCGCCTTCCACTTTTCCAGATCCGGGATCAGCCCGTCGAGCGGCTGCACCCAGCCCGAAGAGATGGCTTGTCCCGGCGACATGTTGAGCGGCAGACAGAAGGCGTCCTGCGCATTGCCGTTGCGCACGGCGAGCGGTAGCACCTGGGCGATCTCGTTCCAGGGCAGGCCGTCATAGTTCGAGGTTATTCCGCGGGCCTTGTCATAGGCCGGAAGGAAAGCCTTGAAGAAGACGGCCTTCTGGTCGCCGCTGTCCAGCCAGCGGAAGGGCCCATCGGCGTTCAGATCCGCTATCGGCGCGGGAATATTGAAGTCCACGTCGGCCGCGAATGCGCGGCCGGCTCCGGTCATCGCCATGGCGCCGAGAGCGGTCGTGCCGGCCAAGAAGGCGCGGCGACTGATACCTGATTTTCCGTTAGAGCTCATATCCATCCTCCCGGTATTTGAGCTGGCGGCCCTCCTCCAGGCCACCTTCCAGATGCGGCGTTGCCTCTCATTATCAATGAGAGCTATAAGAAACCAATGCCGTTATTCTCGCCTCTGATAGATTTTGGTTATCGCTATGCTCGATCACTCCAGCCTTCTTTTCCGCTTCAAGGCGATTGCCGACGCCGGCAGCCTTCGCCGCGCCGCCGATACGCTGCACATCACCCAGCCGGCGCTGACGCGATCGCTCAAACAACTCGAGACCCATTACGGTAAGCCGCTTGTGGAACGCCATGCGCGCGGCGTGCGTCCGACGGTGTTCGGCCAGAAACTGATGGCGACGATCTCGCGGCTGGCGCGCGATTGGGATTTGGCGGAAATGGAGCTGATGTCGGAAGGCTCCGCGATCAATGGGGTCCTCAGGGTCAGCACCGGTCCGCTTTGGACGGCGGTTGCCCTGCCCGTCATCGCGACGCGTCTCCAGCGGCTCTATCCCAATCTCTCCCTCGAGATCGGCTATCTGAGTGGGGACGCGGCTATGACCGCTCTCTTCGAAGGGCGCCTCGACGTCATCTTTGGCGGCTTGCAGACTGTCGATCGCACGCATTCCGGCATCGTGGCGCACCAGTTCACCTCGGTCCGCGACCGCGTGATCGCCCGTCATGACCACCCCATTCATGACCGCCGTCCTGATGACTACGATGCATTGCACGACTACCCCTGGATCATCTACGCCTCGGACGCCGTCTACGAGGCCGAAACCATCCATGCGGTCGTGGAACGCACCAGCATGCAACCCAATATCCGCATCCGGTCCGCCTCGCTTTTCGCCGCGATTCGCCTTTTGCAGGAGGGCGATTACCTCTGCATCCTGCCGGACGCATTTGCGGCTGGCATTTCGGGGAAGGCCCTGAAGCCGACGCCGATCGAACTGGGGCGCCGCATCTCCAAGTCGGGAGCGCTCTATCGCAAGTCGATTGCCAATTACGAACCGTTGCGCGCGCTGATCGACTTGAGCACGGGGTATTTCGACGATGTCAAAAAAGCCAGTGCGGGCCATGCCTGAGCGTTTCCGGACCTCAATTTCTACTTGTACAATATGTATGACATAATATTATGTCCAACATAATCTGAAGAAAAATTCACATGCCATATGAACCTGCCGAAAGCGCAGCACCAAGGAACGTCCCCGTCGGCGTGAGGCTGGCCCGATCTCTGGGCGAGGCGATCCTCGGGGGGACCTATCAACCCGGCGATGCCCTCCCCGGCGAACTGGAGCTGGCCCAGAAATATGGCGTCAGTCGGACCCTTATCCGCGAGGCCCTGAAATCGCTTGCCGCCAAGGGCCTTATCGAGTCGCGCAAGAAGGCCGGAACGCGGGTCAGGCCGAGAAGTGAATGGCAGCTCTTTGATCCGCATGTGCTGGCCTGGCGTCTTGAAACCGGCGCAGAAGAAAAGCTGGCGCTCGATCTTCTCCAGATGCGCGCCGCGCTGGAGCCTGCCGCGGCCGCGGCGGCCGCGCGCAGCCAGAATGCACCGGCCATCGACGCCATCGCGGCAGCCTTCGAACAAATGGAACTGACGGCGCACGACCGGTCCGAGTTCGCCGAGCCGGACCTCCGCTTTCACAAGGCCATTCTCGCGGCATCCGGAAATGAATTCATGGTGGCGTTCGGCTCCATTATTGAGGCAGCCCTGAGGGCTTTTCTGGGGCTTTCCATGCGCCATCCCGGGGCCCCGGCTCCTTCCGTTCCCCTGCACGGTGAGGTCCTCAAAGCCATTACAGCCGGAGATGCAGCTGGGGCGGAGAAGGCCATGCACGCACTGCTGGACCGCACCCGCAAGAACATTACAAACCGACCGGACCAGAAAGCGTCTTGATGGCCAGGTCCGCTCCAAAATCGCCACCGCATATCATCCTGATCATGACCGATCAGCAGCGTTTCGACACCATCCGGGCGCTCGGTGCGTCCCATATGGACACGCCCAATATCGACCGTCTCGTTCAAGAAGGCGTCTCGTTCACCAATTGCTTCTGCAACGCGCCGAGCTGCGTGCCGAGCAGGGCCAGCCTCTTTACCGGCTATCACCCCCACACGACGGGTGTGTTGCGTAATGGGCAGAAATGGAGCCGCACGTGGGTCGGCCAACTGGCTAAAGCCGGCTATCATTGCGTCAATATTGGCAAGATGCACACCATTCCCTACGATGCCCCGGCCGGTTTCGACGAGCGGTTCGTGGTGGAAAACAAGGACCGCTTCTTCGAGGGACGCTGGTTCGCCGACGAATGGGACAAGGCCCTCGCCGCCCACAAGATCGAAAAGCCGTCCAGGGCCCGATATCGCGCCCTGCCCGATTATGACCAACGGCTTGGCGCGGTGGACTGGACCTTGCCCAAGGCATTGCATTCCGACGTCTTCGTCGGCGAGACGGCCTGCTGGTGGCTTGAAACGCGGCCCAGGCCGGAAGCCCTTTTCATGCAGATCGGATTTCCGGGACCGCATCCACCATACGATCCGCCATCCGAATACAGTGACGCCTATCTGGCCCGGCCAGACTTGCCGGTGCCCAAGGTCCGGCAGTCGGATCTGGACGGCCTGCCCGATGCCCTCAAGCGCAAACGTGAGCACGATACCAAGGTCGATCACGATGCGGTTTCCTGGCAATTGCAACCCAGCGAGGACCAGCTACGGCGGCTGCGCGCCCATTACGACGGCAATGTCACCATGATCGATGAGCAGGTGGGGGCGTTGATGGATGTCCTGGAGCGCAAGGGATATGCCGACAACTGCGTCGTCATCTTCATGTCCGATCACGGCGACAACCTTGGCGATCATGGGCTGTCTCAGAAATGGTCGATGTACGACATGGTCACGCGGGTCCCCGCTATCGTTTGGGCTCCGGGCCGGATGAAGGGAGGGCGCGAGGTGTCCGAACTGTGCCAGCTTTTCGATTTTGCACCCACCATTCTCCAATTCGCAGGCTTGACCCCGTCAACGGATATGGAGGCGATCAGCCTGATGCCGGCGATCGCCGGGGAGCCATGGAAGGGGCGCAAAGTCGTCTTTTCCGAGCAGGCCGCAGATGTCGCCATGCGTGATGTCCGGCTCATTACGATGGTCAGAAACACCCGCTGGAAAGCCGTTTTCTATCTGGGCACGGATCAAGGGCAGCTTTTCGACCTGCAGACCGACCCTGGCGAAGAGAACAATTTGTGGCAGGACCCCTGCTTTTCCGCAGAGCGCAATGCACTCGAGCATGAACTGCTCGAATGGCGGCTCAACAGTTCGGTCGACACCATGGACCTGATGGAAAACGCGCGCTAGGCGTGGGCAATGCGTGGCATCCGCGTCGGTTCGGACCGCATGACGGATTGCACCAACTTGAGAAGCAGGTCCTGCTTGAGGTCCGCACGCTCTGGCTTCGGCCAGAGATTGTCCAGTTCGCCTGGATCCTCGACAAGATCGAAGATCTCCCCGAAATCGCCATGTCGGTATGTGGTGATCTTGTAGCGCTCGCCCACATAGGTGATGGCGTGCGGCATTTCCGGATTGTGCCGGTTTTCGCAAAGAACGAAATCGCGTACGGCCCCCTCGCCTGTCCAGCTCCGGCGTTGGGAGACACCCTGAAACCCTGCGGGCACCTCGACCCCGGCAAGATCGAGAATGGTCGGCGTCAGGTCAACGAGACTTTGCAGATCGCTGGAGACTTTCCCGGCCGGCACCACGCCTGGGCACCGCACGATGAACGGGATTTTCAACATGTCCTCGTAGTGGAAGGGGCCCTTTGCGACCAGCCCATGCTGGCCTAGAAAATGGCCGTGGTCGGTAGTGAAGATGACAAGGGTCTCATCGGCGACCCCCATCTGGTCGAGTTTGTCGAGAAGGCGTCCCACTTCCTCGTCGATGAAGCTGATCATGCCGTAATAAACGGCCTTGTCCTTCTTCAATTCCTCTTCCGGGTAGAGATGGCTCTCACAGCCATGCGCGCGATAGGGCCTATGCCAGTCGCCGAAATCGGGATGTTCTTCCTGCGTCCTGGCGAAATGCGGCGGGTTGTTGTCGTGCTCTCCGGGCGCGACGTGCCCCACTTCCATATCGGCAGGGTCGTACATTGACGCCCAGGGCTCGCTCACCGTGTAGGGCGGATGCGGGTCATGGAAGCTCGACCACAGGAAGAACGGCTTGTCCCCGGTCCGGCGCGCATCGAGATAGGCGAGCGAGCGTTCTCCCGTCCAGTGCGTGAAATGCAGATCCGCGGGCAATTGCCAGGCGCGATCCTCACGCGCCCAATAGCGCCCCGTCCGGCTCGGGCGTGGCGCCTTCGCGGCGGTTTCACCCGGCAGGGGCTGAAAATAGTCGCGCCAGTCCGTTAGCCCCTGCTCTTCCATCCAGATGGCATAGTGCTGGCCGACATGGTTCTCATCGGCATGGTTGCGGGCGAGTTCGATATGGCTGAAGCCGTACCAGACATCATTGAAACCGCGCCAGAAATCCAGATCGCGCAGCGTGGGTTGGGCTTCAAGCGAGGTGGACAGCGCCGTCGAGGCGAGAGGCTGGAAGTGCGCCTTGCCCACAAGCGCGGTATCGAACCCCGCATCCAGAAGATAGTCACCGAGGGTGGGTACGTCCTCGGGAAGTTTTACCCCGATCGTCCAGGCGCCGTGATGGGAGGGGTAGAGGCCCGTAATGATACTTGCCCGCGAAGGCGTACACACCGGCGCCGGACAATACGCCCGGTCGAAGCGCGTCCCCTCCCGACAAAGCCGGTCGAGATTTGGCGTTTTCAGTTTGGGGTCGCGCGCGCCAATCGCGTCGAAGTGTTGTTGATCGGTCGTGATGAGCAGGACGTTTCGATAATTGGGCAATGCTGGCAACTTTCGGGCGTTCATTGGCATGCACGCCGGCCCCGTTAATGCGGAATTCCGGCGCGCGACCGACTATGATGCGAACCCCGAAGCCAGGCAAATGCCAAAAGGCGCCGATGCCATCAAACAAGGTTATTGCCGGCCAATACGTCGGATCGGGCGGCATCAACATCATCAGGAGAACGGTGCTGACAACTCAACCGATCGGAGAGGCGGATGTGTCATGCCAGCTACTGTTATCGCTACCGGTTCGCCGCGCGAATGGCGCTGCCCCTGATAGCGCCGCCAGCAATGTCGGGTTCCGCATTGCCTTGCGAAGTCTAGTCGACACCAGCAAATTCAATCAGCGACTGGTCGGCCGCGCCTCTTGACTTCAAATCCGCATGCCCCACGCGCTCGCGTCCAGACTTTGCCTTATCCGGCGAAACCCGCCCCACAAAATCTCGCAAGACAACCCGGCTGGATTGCATCAAACGCCTGGGCGGCAGAGAGGCGCCGGCCAACCGCTCCAAGAGCAACTTGGCGGCGAGCCTTCCCACTTCGCGCATGTCGCGTTCAATAACTGTGATCGGTGGTCCTGCAATTTCGGCGAGTTGGGCATCGTCGGCCCCTACAAACGACAAATCTCCGGGTATACTGAGGCCAAGGCCCCGCACGGCGCGCAGGGCCCCGTAGAAGAAGTCGCTGCCCGCCGCGATCAGGGCCGTCGGCGGCTCGGCGCCGGTCAGCAGATCGTGCGCCTCGGACATGCCGTAGGCAGCCCCTTGCCCTGCCCCTTCGGTCCGGATCAGGTTTTCATCAATGGTGATGCCCGCCCGGTTCATGGCTCGGCGATAGGCCTTCAAACGATCGCGCCCGGGCCGGTTGATCGAGGCGCCGACCAGCCCGATGCGGGTGTGGCCGAGCGCGATCAGATTGGACATCAGGGAGTCCATGGCCTGTTCGTGCTCGATGTAGATCTTGTCGGCGTCCACCGGCAGTTCGCGATCAACCACGATGATCGGTACGCCCATATTGCGCAATTCACGGATGGTCGGTTCGAAGGATTCATCGACGACCGAGACGATCAGTCCGTCGAGCTGACGTTGGCGAGCCGCGCGCAGGAAAGCGACCTCCTGCTCCGGCTGGGAGTCGGAGGAGAAGGTGAAAAGCATATAGCCTTCGCGGGTGAGCACTTCTTCGGCTCCAGCGGCAACCCGCACGAAGACCGGGCAGGAAAGGTCAGGGATCAGCAGCCCGACGGTCTTGGAGACATTGGTGCGCATCGCCCGCGCGGCGGCGTTGGGCTCGTAGGAAAGAGACTTCATCACCGAAAGCACGCGCTCACGCGTCGCCTCCGAGATTCGCGTGTTGCCTGCGGCCACACGCGACACCGTGCCCATGGACATACCGACGAACTCGAGGATATCGGATGGCCGATCTGGACCCGGGCCATCACCGCGCGCGGGACGCACACCATGTTCTCCTCACGCAAGGACGAGCTTTCCATCAACGTTCCGATCAGTTGCGGTGGGGTTTCGGTCAATCCCGGCGATTTCATAGTGGCGGACGGTATCGGTGTCGTTGTGGTTCCGCTCGCCGAGGCCGAAACGGTCCTGAAGGCGGCGCGCGAGCAGGCCGACCGCGAACAGTCGACCCGCGAATGGGTGGCCAAGGGCAAGACCATCGACGATCTCCTGGCCGAATTCGGGCGGCTCTGAGCCCACCTCACCCGGCCAAATCCACGCAGGGGAAACAGTCAATGCCGCGCGGCTATCATTTGGGCGTCACCGTCATGCCCGAATACATCCAGAGCGAAGGGATCGACCAGGTACTCGACCGGCTGGTCGGTCAGCTCGGCGCCAATGTGCTGACGACGTCGCCTTATGTCGCCGCAGTGGCAGACGAACGAACGGGGTCGCGGGAGCCGCCGCTCGATGCCGGTGCCGGGGCGGTCCGCCTCTTGGATCGTCCTCTTTGGGGTGAGCGGGCCGTCTTCATGCGCACCGCCCCAAGCTTGGTGCCAGACACGGCTCTTTACGAACACACCACCTACAAGCCGCCGGAGCCCGATGCCCTGACGGAAGCGGAAGGGGGCCGCATCACGCAATTCCTGCGGGCGGCACGCGACCGGGGCGTCAAGACCGACCTGCAGGTGATGGCCGCCATCCCGCCCTGCTATCGCGTACAGTTCGGCGGTCCTGAACTGATAGACCAGCCGCTGTTGCCTGATGGACAGCCGGTGCCGGCGCGGGTGGACAACAATGCGAGCCTCGCCGCCGAGCCGGTCCGCGCCTATGTGCGCGCGATGATCACCGATCTCTGCCGCGCCTATCCGGAAGCGGATGGTCTCAAATTCGACTGGCCGGAATACCCGCCCTATCACTTCCTGTCGCTGTTCGCAGACTATAACCCCCAGGTGCACCCCTACGCCGAACAAATCGGCATCGATTTCGACCGGTTGAAAAGGGCCATGGCGGATTTCCTGGGCAATGTGCGCGAAGGCAGGCTGCCGGCCTCCCTGTTCGATGCGCCACTCGATTTCGATGACCTGCTGGACCGCTTGCGCGCGCATTTTCCCGCTTTGACCGATCATCTGGCGCTGCGCGCGCACCTGGTGGAAAGTTATGCAGCCTTTTTGAGGTCCTGCGTCGACGAGGCCAGCGGGGGAACGAAACGCCTGGTGCTCCAGGGCTTCCCGCCGCCCTGGAACCGGCTCTCCGGCTTTGATCCGCAGCGGTTGGAGCAGCACACCGCCAGGTTGGCGATCAAATTCTACACCATGCACTGGCCCATGATGCTCAAGAACTATGCCGAGCATGTGCTAGACGTGATGCCGGGTGCCGGCGCGCACCTTGGCGCAGCGTTGCCGGCGCTGCTTTTATCGCCGGACGCGCCGCAGCGCTCGATTGCCGACATGCGCTACCCCGAGCCAGACGAGCCACATGGCGTTTCCCGCGCAATCATCACCAGCAAATACGCGGAAGCCCAGAAGCAGACCCGCCGCCCGATCATCGGCATCTCCCATGCCTATGGTCCCTGTGAAGACGTGGTCGATCGCTTCGAAGCCGTCTGGACCGCCTCCCATGGGCACGCAGAAATCAATCGATATTGTTATATGAGCGACGACAAGATCGAAGCCCTTGCAGCACTCCGCCTCGGGCGCGGTATATCGCGCCGATTGCCAAAGCAAAGCCAGTAGGAGAATCCGGCTGATCGAGGAAGAGTGTCCGTCGCGGGCACGCGGAAGGACGCTGAATCAAGGCTCCAGGTCGGAAAAATGCGATAGCTTGCCGTGTGCCCGGCACCAGTTACCCGAAAAAAAAGTTCACGCTTTTCCAGGCGCGGCTTCCGCCATCGCCTGCGCCTGGAGGGCAAGCTCGGTCGCCTTGAAGCAATGCGCCTGTGTCATGGCCGTCTCTGTGCGGTCGAGCACATCCGCGACCAATTGCCGTCCATACGTCATCTCGACATCAGTGCAATCGATTTTCCGCACGGACTTGCGGTCAGCAAGGATCAGGTGGTCGCCCCCATCGCTCCGTGCGATATCGATGTTCTTGCGCACCTCGATCGTGCCTTCGCTGCCCACGATCATAAGGCGGCAGTCCCCCCAGACCGGCAGCCCCTTGGGAGTAAACCAGTCCACGCGCACATAGCCACTGGCGCTCGACGTGGATAGCCCGATCTCGCCGATATCCTGAAGCTCGGGATAGTTGGAGTGAGCCCGATTGGCGACGCGTGCGAACGAAATATCTGCATCGAGCGTACCCGCGAAATGCAGGAACTGGTCGCATTGGTGCGAGCCGAGATCCGCAATGATGCCGCCATAACGAGCCCGCTCGAAAAACCAGACCGGCCGTTCCGCGGGTCTGGCTCTATGCGGGCCGAGACCGATCGAGTGCACAAAGTTGCCAATAGCACCTGCCCTCACCAGCTCGCCTGCGCGAATGGTGGCCCGGCTTTCGAAGCGCTCCTCGTAAAAGATCGAATAAATGCGCCCGGTTTGCTTCTGCACCGCCTTCAGCTCATCAAGCTGCGCCAACGAGGTGGCACCCGGCTTGTCGGTCATGACGTCCTTGCCATGACGCATCGCGGTGATGCCGATGCCCGCGCGCTCGGAGGGGATGGCCGCGGTCAGAACCAGTTGAACGGTCTCATCTTCGAAGATTTCCGCGGCAGCGCGTACCCTCTTCGCTTCCGGATAGGCCTTCGAGAACTCGTCGGCGAGGTCTTCTTCTTGGGCATGAAAGCTAACCAGCTGTCCGCCCGCCGCACGCATGCAGTCCACTTGCATATAGATGTGGTCGTGATTGAGGCCGATGGCGGAAAAGCGCAGGTGCCGAGAGGAGTTTCCGATCATCGTTTCAGCCCACTGGTTGCGATGCCCTCGATCAGATACCGCTGGAAAAACACAAAGACCAGAAACACCGGGATAATCACCAGACACGACATCGCGAAAACCGCGTTCCAGTCGGACACACCTTGCGAGTCGACGAAGGTCCTGAGGCCCAGAGCCACGGTGTATTTGTGAACATCGCTTAGATAGACCAGCGGGCCGAAGAAATCGTCCCAGCTGAAGATGAAGGTGAAGATCGCCGCCGTTGCCAGAACCGGCGTGGAGAGCGGCATCAGGATGTGGCGGTAGATCTGCCAGGTCCCGCAGCCATCGATCATCGCCGCTTCCTGCAGCTCGAACGGAATCGAGCGGAAGAACTGCACCATCATGAAGATGAAGAAGGCGTCGGCGGCGAGGAATTTTGGCACGACAAGCGGCAAGATCGTGTTCACCCAGCCCAGGTGAAAGAAGAGCACATATTGGGGGATGAGGGTGACGTGGAACGGCAACATCATGGTCAAAAGCATGAGCGCGAACCAGAAGCGCCTCCCGATGAACTCGAGCCGGGAGAAGGCAAAGGCCGTCATCGAACAGGCGAGGAGATTGCCGAGAATGGACAAACCCGCGATCACGAACGAATTGATGAAGAAGGTCCCAAAGCTGACGGTCAGACCGGTCCAGCCGCGGACATAACCGTCAAAGGAGATGCTGGAAGGAATGAGCGACCCGTTGCCGAAGATCTCGTTCTGCGGCTTGAGGGACGCCGCAAACAGCCAGAGCAGCGGATAGAGCATAATGACCGAGGCGATGAACAGGACGATGTGGATGATCGTCGTCCGCGCCGGTCGGGCCAGCCATTTGCGCCGCGCGGCGGGCGCGGCATCGGCGCGATGTGTGGTCGCATCAAGCGTCATAGAACACCCAGAACCGTGAGGTGAGGAACGAAAAGGCGGTGAAAATCGCGATCAGCAGCAGCAAAATCCACGCCAGAGCGGCGGCATAGCCCATCTGAAAGTGGCTGAAGGCTTCCTTGTAGATGTAGAGCGCATAGAACAGCGTTGAATTGAGCGGTCCGCCCGTTCCGCGGGAGACGATGAACGCCGGCGTGAAAGACTGGAACGCATCGATCATCTGAACGATGAAGTTGAAAAAGACGACTGGCGTCAGCAAAGGCAGCGTCACGGCAAAGAACTGCCTGAATTTGGACGCGCCATCGAGACTTGCCGCCTCGTACAGATCCTTGGGGATCTGCCTGAGCCCCGCCAGAAAGATCACCATCGGCGAGCCGAATTGCCAGACGCTCAGCACGACCAGCGTCCACAGCGCATATTGCGGCGTCGAGATCCAACTGGGGCCCTTGATGCCGAAGAAGGAATAAAGCGCAGCGTTGACCACACCGTCCCCGGCAAACAATTGCCGCCACAAGATTGCGATGGCGACGCTCGCGCCGAGCAGCGACGGCAGATAAAAGATCGCCCGATAGATCGGCAGACCGTAGATGCCGCGATTGAGAACCAGGGCCAGCGCCAGCGCAAAAATCAGCTTCAGCGGCACCGAGAAGAAAACATAAAGGAAAGTGACCCGCATCGATGCCATGAAATCGGGATCGTTTGTGAAGATACGGATGTAATTTTCCGCGCCGACCCATTGGGGCGGACGGAACAGGTCGAACTGAGTGAAAGACAGATAGAGCGAGACCAGCGTCGGGCCGATCGTCAAGCCGAAAAAGCCGATGAGCCAGGGCAGCAGGAATGCATATCCCGAGCGGCTCTCAGCGAGCCTGCGTCTGAAGGTCGACGCTCGACCGGGCGTGCCTGCAACCATCGATCATGCCTTTCGCACCGAAGTGATAAAGAAGGGCTGCACGCGCCACGTGCCGGCGTGGCGCGTGCAGAAGCCTTTAGGAGTTGCGGGACAGGATCGCGTTAGCCGCCTCCACAAAGTCCTTCGCACCCTGCTCCGGAGTTTTGGCGCCGAAGGAGACCTCCTCGGAAGCGCGGACCAGGGCATCGGTGATCTCCCCCTGCCCCGGAGGACTGGCCGGCGGAATGGAGCCGGCGAGATCGCCGAGATTGCCAAGATAGTCGAGCATGGCCTGGCCGGCCTTGTCCATGTTCGGCTTCAACTGCTCGCGCACCGCAGAAGAGGCCGGCAAACCGCGTTCTCCACCCAGGATCGCTGTCGCCTTCGGGTCGGAAAGGATGAAGTTCAACAGCTCAGCGGAGGCCTTGGGATTCGAGGACTGCGAGGAAATCGAATAGAACATGGTCGGCTTCACATAGAGACCGCCCTTCCCGTCAGCTCCCAGCTTTGGATACGGCGCCAGCACCAGTGCGTCCGGGGTAAGCGCCTGCGCAGCGACGTACTGGTTCGAGTTCTCGAAATTGACTGCCGCGCGGCCCTGGGCCATCAGCGAAGTGTCTACGTCCCCGTGGTCAAGCGCCTGCACATCAGGCGGCGGCGCAGCTCCCATCTCGCGCATGTCGGCCCACATCTGGAACCAGTCGGTCATATCGCTGGCGTCGTAGCCGAGCTGGCCATCCGGCGTGTAAAGCTCCTTGCCGCGCTGGCGCAGCCATGTCTCCAGAACCGGTTGCGTTCCGCTGGCGTCAGGCGTGCCGTACATGCCTTCGCGCGGCGTCGACTTGGTGAAATCAGCGGCGAGCTTGCCGAATTCTTCCCAGGTCGTGTTGAAATCGGGCACGGCTACGCCCGCCTCGTCATAGGCATCCTTGTCGATGATCAGGGCGCCTGCATTCACACCGCACGGGATGGCATAAAGCTTGCCGTCATATTTGCCATTGTCGAGCAGGTCCTTCGGGAAATCGCTGACATCGAGCGGGTCGGGAATATAGGGGGCGAGATCGAGCAGCACGCCGCGTGAGGCGTATTCGGCCAGGTATTCGATATCCATCTGGATGATGTCAGGCGAATTGCCGCCGGCCGTCATGGTGGACAGTCGAGCCCAATAGTCGCCCCAGCCAAGATACTCGGCAGCGACCGATACGTCCGGGTGTTCGGACTGATAGAGGTCGAGTGCCTTCTGCGTAAGGTCGGCGCGGGCCTTGCCGCCCCACCAGGCCATACGCAGGTTGGTGTCGGCGGCCCAGGAAAAGCGTGCCGACAGGCCGAGCCCTGCTGCAGCGACGCCCGTCTTGAGGAACTGCCGACGTTGGATAGTGATGGTCATTATACATCTCCATTGCTGGTTCTTTGGGGGCCGGCCTGTGCAACTGCACAAAGGGCCGACTTCTCGTCCAAGGCTGATGTGATAGATTGGGTGGTCGTCAGGATCCGTCTGTTGTTGTCGTTCTGCCTTCTATGACGGGCAGTATCCCTCCGCCTGCACCTGCGCGCAGGACCAAAGATCTTCATTTTCTTACTATTTGCGGCCAAGTCTGCATTCTGCACGCAACATAATGGCTATTATATTCACCACGATCGCTATTACACTTGGATAAGGCGGAGCATTTATTATATTTATACTTGCGCAAGTCGGTGTTCGTTGCTAGACGAGCGGCGCCTGTTCCGCTTCCCAAGCGGGAAATACGCGCCCTCGTTCGACAAGGAGATGCCCAAAAATGTCCGATATCCGTACCGTCGCTGTTGTTGGATGCGGGATTGGCGAGGAGCATATCGCCAGGGGCTATTTGCCCAATGCCGATAGGCTCAGAGTGCTCGCCATTTGCGATCTCAACGAGCAGAAGTTGACCGAGGTCGGTGACCAGTTTGACGTCGAACGGCGCACGACGCGGTTCGAAGACCTGCTGGTCATGGATGATCTCGATGTCATCGACATCTGTACGCCGCCGGGGCTCCACTTCGAACAGATCATGGCGGCGCTTGCGGCCGGCAAGCACGTCATCTGCGAAAAACCGCTGGTCGGCTCGCTCAAACTTCTGGACGAAGTGATCAGGGCCGAAACCAAGGCCCGCGGCATGTTGATGCCAGTGTTCCAGTACCGGTTCGGCAATGGAGTCGAGCAGGTTCGGCGCATCATCGACAGCGGCCTGGCGGGCAAGCCCTATATGGCGACCGCGGAAACCTTCTGGCTGCGCGACGCGGACTACTACGCGGTGCCCTGGCGCGGAAAATGGGCAACCGAGCTCGGAGGGACGCTGATGAGCCACGCCATCCACATCCATGATTTGCTGTTCTACCTGATGGGAAACCCCACCGACCTGTTCGGTCGCACAGCGACCCGCGTCAACCCCATTGAGGTCGAGGATTGCTTCAGCGCCAGCGTGCTGCTCGAAAGCGGCGCCCTGACCTCCCTGTCCGGTACCCTGGGCAGCAAACAGCAATTCAGCCGCCTGCGTCTCGCCTTCGAGAATGTCAGCTTCGAGAGCGACCACGCACCGTACGAACCGGGCGTCAAACCCTGGAGCATCATTCCCGCAAACGACGATGTCGGCACACGCATCGCAAATTTTCTGGACGACTGGCGGGACGTGGCGCCGGGCTATGCGACCCAGTTCGAACGCTTTCACCGGTCGATAACGGAAGGCACGCCACTGCCGGTCACGAGCGCCGACGCGCGTCGTGCTCTCGAACTGGTGACGGCCTTCTATCATTCGGCGGAGACCGCCACCGATGTGAAGCTGCCGATTGGTCCCGATCATCCCAAATACGAAAGCTGGATCCCCGCCCGCTTCGGGGTGGACGGCGGAGGGCGCTAGCTGTCGCATAGCCAGCGCTCCAAATTCTGTCGGACGAAGGCATCGTCGTTGAGCTGCGGATAAAGTGCGTAGACGCGGTCGATCGCCTCGGACTGGCCCGGGCTCAGATCCTCATCCGCATCAAGACACCACCGGCCCTCGAGCAGCCCCTGACGTCGCAACACTTCATGACAACCGGCGATGACACCACGGAAATTGTGGGCGACGTCAAAAAAGGCCGCGTTGCAGTCGGTCACAGCGCTGTCGAGAGCAAGAAGGTCGCGAGGAACGCTGTCACCGCGACGCGCCTTTTTGCAGCGATCCAGAAGATCCACCGGCGGCGCGCGTCCACACCGACCAATGCCCCAGAAGGCCTCCGGCAAATCCGATGCGTCCGGCCTCGGTCTCAAACGGCAGGATGAGATCGAGAACGATGTGATCGTCATTGCCGGTATAGAGCGAAATGCGATCCGCGGCGCCCGCTGCCGCCACGCCGTGAACAACATCCAGCGTGGCATAGCGGTTGAAGGGCGCCACTTTGATGCCGATGACGTTTTCGATGGCGGCGAAGCGCGTCCAGAAGGTTCTCGAAAGGGCTATCCCGCCAACCGCCGGCTGCAGATAAAAACCAATGACCGGCATCTCGTCGGCGACGGCTGCACAGTGCGCAATGAGTTCGTCTTCGCTTGCCCCCCGCATCGCTGCAAGGCTGAGAAGGGCTGCGTTATATCCGAGGGCGCCCGCTGTTTTGGCCTCATCGACTGCCTGCGCTGTCTCGCCCACCACCCCCGCGACGAGCATGAGGGGCCGGTCCGTCCAATCGGCGGCCGTCTCGGCTGCCGTGCGCAACACAGGCTCGAAGAGTCCCACATCCCGGATGGCGAATTGCGTGGTGTGCACACCGACCGCCAGCCCCCCAGAGCCGGCATCGATATAGTAGCGCGACAGGGCCTTCTGGCGCTGGATATCCAACTGCCGGTTTTCGCTGAGCGCCAGAGGATGGGCCGGAATCACGGCGCCGTCTCGGAAAACTGCCAGGATATTTGCCGGAATATCGGTCCAATGCCGCGCCATTCTATCCGAGCTCCGGACCGGCGATGGCTCTCATGCCCGAACCAAGGCCATCGATCGGAGCATCTCCCAGCGCCATGCGCATAAACGGGCGCTCGATCTGAAACCCACGCGACGACAAGAATGCGGAAACCCTCGTTTCGCGATCTGGCACATCGATCAGAACAGGTCCATGAACTCGGTCGAGCGCTGCAGCTAACAGCGCAAGTGCGTCCTCGGCGGTTGCTGAGACGACAGGACCGATTTGCGTTGCAGTGCCACCGGCGCGGCTCCACAACATGCCGCCATTGCCGGGTAGCGTCAGGGTGACTGCCTTTTGGCGTGCAGTGAAATCGGCCAGCAGGTTCTTGCGGACGACGCCGAACGACGCGGCATCGAGCGCCAGGCCCGACGGCAAATCTTCGGCCAGAACCTGCAGCGCGTCCGAGCGCGCGCGGGGGGCATCCCCTGCACCACTTCCGCGCCAACGGCTGATCGGCGCGACATCCCTGAACCCGATCCTGCGATAGACCTCGCGGCCTGCCGGCGTCGCATCAAGCATCGCCGTCAGGCCCATGCCTTGCAAAACCGAAATCGCATTGTTCAGCAGCCGCGTTGCGAAACCTTGCCTGCGCGCAACCTCGTCTACCAGCACCATGCCGATCCAGCCGATATGGGCGGCATAGGGCAAAACCATGCTGGTCGCCTGCAGTCGACCTGTCTCGTCATCTATGGCGAACCCCTGCCCCAGCTTGAGCATCATGGCCCAATCATCCGGCGTCTGGTTCCACCCCGCCATCCGCACGAGATCCATGCCCCGCCCGATGTCGGCCACCGACATGGGTCGAACTGCAAGTCTCGCGGCGGATTCAGTAAGCACCGGTTCTGACCTCAAATCCCGTTGGCTTATTGAGGCTAGGCATGCCCCGCTCCACCCAGTCAGCCACCCATTCCAGCATCTGGCTCAAAGGCACCTTTGGCCGCCCCAACAAGCCGAAAGCCTTGTCTGCATTACTCAGCCAGGCCGTGTCCGCCTCTTTTCCGATGAATTGCGGCTCGCGGCCCAGGCGTTGGCCGAACCATTCCGCCAATTGGCGTAGCGACAGCGTCTCCGGACCCGTCACGTTCAGGGCAGTTGCCGGGTGCGCCGTGTGCAGCAGGCTGCGCAACGCCATGGCGTTGGCATCGCCTTGCCAGATCACGTTGAAGTGCCCGGTCGACACATCGAGCGGCGTGCCGTTGAAAACCTTTGTGGCAATGTCATGCAGCACGCCATAGCGGCAATCGATGGCATAGTTCAGCCGGAACATGAGCACAGGCGTGCCGGTCTTTGCCGCTTCCCACTGGACCAGCCGCTCGCGTCCCACGCAACTATTGGCGTATTCGCCCAAGGGGGTGAGTGGTGTGTCCTCGTCAGCGCCGGCTGAATTCGTGGGCACGAAAGGATAGACGCACCCTGTCGAAAAAACGACCTGCCGCCGTCCGGCCAGTGCCGCTGAAAGTTGGGCGGGCAGCAGGGTGTTTACCGCCCAGGTGCGTGCGGGACTTTCTGAGGCGCCGAATTTGAAACCGGTCATCATCACCACGTTTTTCGCCGCCGGCAGCGCGGCAACGTCGGCCGGCTCCAGAAGATCGGCCTTGACCGGGGTGATGCCTTGGCTCTCGAACCGTCCGATCAGGCTCTCGTCCGAAAATCGCGCGACTGCCCATATTTTCTTGTCCGGCGCGGCGCGGCGCGCCATGCGCGCGAGCGTCGGCCCCATCTTGCCGGTGGCCCCAAGGACCATGATGTCCCCGTCGAGGCGCCCAAGGTCGTCAACAACATCGGAATCGGGTCGCGAAAGGCGTTCCTCCAAAGCTTCGGCATCCGCGAAACCCCGCGTCTCGTCCTGCGATGCTTGCTGTTGATCCGCTCTATTCGTCGACTGCGACACCGTAACCTCATCCAACCAGTTGGTTGATGTTCGGCGTAGACGAGCCTCTTTGTCAAGTCAAACCTAGCGGCGCAGAGCACTAAAAGTGAAATCGACGATGTGGGCCCGGCGTTCAGCGGCACCGGCAGGCGTGCTGAGGGCCTTGCCGAAGGCGCGGCTCAGAGTGTGCGTATTGGCAAAGAAGAAGAAGGACATGCCTGCGATCGACAAATACACATGCAAAGGATCGAGGCCGCGCTTGAACACGCCCTGCTCCACCCCCCTTTCGAGCGTCTTGCTGATCAGGCTGATGATGGGACGGTTCATATCCTCCACCCCCAGCGCCCCTTGCAGGTGGCGACCCTGATGGGCGTTCTCGTCTGCCAAAATCCGCACGAAATCGGGAGAATTCATGAGATAGTCGAAGGAAAACTCCACCAGCTTGCGCATGGCTTCCTCCGGCGGGAATGCGTCCAGCGAAAGCGCGGTCTCCCGATCGCGGATGTCCTGATAGACTTCCTCGAGGACGGCCGTATAGAGCCCATCCTTGTTACCGAAATAGTGGTAGACAAGCTGCTTGTTTGCCCCTGCCCGGCGCGCGATATCATCCACGCGCGCGCCCTCCAGTCCGCCCTCGGCGAAAGCTGCCCGGGCCGCCATAAGCAGATTCCTGCGTGTGCTGTCAGGTGCCGCTTCTCCCGTGCGCACCGCACTCGCTCTTGTTTGACTTGTCGCCATCTTTTCAACCTTCCAGTTGACAGGCGATGCGTTCTAGCTGGCCAGGCCCGCATGGGCAAGTCTGGATGGGCGAATGCCGCCGCATGATCCCTCACTTGTTGATGCTGCGTTGTTCCGGGGTCGATGGATATCTGCAACCCGACTTGTCTTGTTACTATACATGGCGGATGTCAGGTGCGACTGCGTTCGACGCCGGCACCACCAACGCCGGAGATCGCATATGGAGGAAAGCGCATGAGCCAGAACGGTGGGGCCAAAATCGAGCGCCTCGATGCAATTCGCAGCCACCTTTACACAAATGGCTTCTCTTCCATTCAAGCGTTGGCCGACGCGATAGGTGCCTCGCTCGCCACGATCCGGCGCGATCTCAAGGTCCTCGAGCGTGAGGGAGCGATCGATCGTACCCACGGGGGAGCCAGGATCGCGGAAGGCTCTTCCGTCGAAATGGCGTTCCAGGAGCGCGCCAAGCAGCACCTTGGAGCCAAGCGGGCAATCGCTACCGCGGCCTTTCAGCAGCTGAGACCTCACACGACGATATTCCTCGATGCCGGCACAACCGTGCAGCAGCTTGCCCGCCTGATTCGCATCAATCCGATGCCGCTGCGCATCTTCACCAATGGTCTGGCAGTGGCCCAGGAATTCCTCAACGTACCCGATCTCGACGTTGCCCTGATTGGCGGGCAATTGCGGAGCGAGAACGCATCGCTGGTTGGGCCGCAGGCCGAGGCCATGCTGCAATCGCTTTGGTTCGACCAGCTTTTCATGGGCGTGAGCGCGATCGGGGAGGATGGCGTCATCTATTCTGTCGACAGTGCCGAAGCCAGTTTGAACAAATGCATGCTCGAACGGGCCGGCCAGCGCATGATCCTGACCGATTCCTCCAAGTTCGGAACAATGGCTACCTATCGCGTGTCGACACTCTCAAGGATGCAGATCATCACGGATGGCGATCTGCAGCCGAACTGGCGCACCATGCTTGCCGATCTGCATGTCGAGATGGTTTTGGCCGGCGCGCCCGAGTGAACGCTCACCCCTTGAGGCCGGTCGAGGCGATGCCCTGGATCAACTGCCGCTGAAAGATGATGAAGGCTGCAACCAGCGGCATGCTGGCCATGACCGCGCCTGCCATCAGGATAGGGTAGTTCGTCAGATACTGCCCCTTGAGGGTTGCAAGGCCGGCCGACAGCGGCATCTTTTCGGGATCGGTGTTGATCACCAGCGGCCAGAGCAGGTCGTTCCACGACCATATGGCCACCAGAATGCCCAGGGCGAGCATGCCGGGCGCGGCCAGCGGCAGCATGATCATCCAGTAGATCTGCCAGGGATTGGCGCCGTCGAGCCGCGCCGCCTCCTCCAGTTCCACTGGCAGCTGCATGAAGAACTGGCGCATCAGAAATGTGCCGAAGGCGCTGAACATGCCCGGCAGCGCCAGCGCCGTAACCGTATTCAGCAACCCCAGGCTCTGAATGATCTGATATTGCGGCAAAAGGAACATCTGCGGCGGCACCATCATCACCGCCAGAAAGAGCATGAAGAAGAAGCCGCGCCCGGGGAACCGTAGCCGCGCAAAGGCATAACCGGCCAGCGAACAAAAGATCACCTGGCCAGCCGTCCGCCCGATCGTCATGAGCACGCTGTTCCAGAACATGCTGCCGAACGGCAGCGCATCGAACACGTCGAAATAGTTCTTGAAGCTGAATTTCGCCGGGATGATCGTGGGAGGAACGTGAATGGATTCCGCGAAGGTCTTGAACGAGGTCAGCACCTCCCACAGGAATGGCCCCACCATCACGAAAGCCCCCAATATGAGGACTATGTGCGGCACCAGGTTCGAGGAGTGGCGTCTGCTATCCATAGTGCACCCACAAGCGCTGCAAGCGGAACTGGATGGCCGTGAGGATGAGGATCACCACCATCAGAATGAAGGCGATGGCGGCTGCGTACCCGCCATTATGGTCGACGAATCCGCGCTCGTAGAACAAATAGACGACGGTCTGGGTGTTCCTCAGCGCTGGATTGTTGGGGCCGATCATCAGATAGATCAGGTCGAAGGCCTGGAACGCATTGATGATGGTTATGACGCTCACAAAGAAGATGGAGGGCGTCAGCAAGGGCACGGTTATGAAGAAGAACTGCCTGATGCCGCCCGCCCCATCGAGCTCTGCCGCCTCATAGAAATCGCGCGGGATGGTCTGCATGCCGGCCAGCAGGATGACCATGTTGTAACCCAAAGTGCTCCAAAGAGCGACGGCGCCGAGGGCGTATATCGCTGTGCCTGAATCGGACAGCCAATATGGCCCCTGGATCCCGACGAGACCCAAAAGCCAGTTCACGACGCCATAGTCTCCGCTGTAGAGCAGCTTCCACATCAGCGCGACGGCCGCGGGCAGGGTCACCACCGGCAGAAAGTAGATCGTCCTGTAGATCGTCAGACCACGCATGCCAGGACGATTCAGCAGCGCCGCGACCACGATGGCGAGCGGCACGCTGAGCAAGGTCATGCCGGAATAGATGACGGTATTGATGGACGACTGCAGCAGGTCCTGGTCGTGAAGCAGATTTTGATAGTTCTCCAGACCGCTCCAGTCATGGCCGCCGAACGCCCCCCACGTCGTGAAGGAGAAGAACAGCGTCTGGAAGATCGGCCAGAGCGAGAAAATGCCCAGGCCGAGCGTGGTGGGCAGTATGAACAGGAATGCCCACAGCCATTCATTGCGCCGCACCCCGCTTGAGGTGCGGCGCAACATGGCAATTCTGTCGACCAATCTGCCGGGCAAAGCCCGGGCCGCTTGCCGGGAAAGGTCGGACATCGGTCCTGCTACTCTTTGGCCAGTGCGTCGTTCATCTGCGCAGCGACCCGCTTGGCCACGTCTTCGACCAATTCTTCACCCGTCCAGGCCTTGGCAAATTCCTGAGTGGCATAGCGCCGCCACACCGTGGTCTTCTCCGAAACGGGGAACGGCTTTGCATCGGGCAACTGGTCGATGAGGGCTTGCGCATTCATCCAGGGCAGCCCCTTCACATAGGCATCCGCCAGGCCCTGATAGGCCGGGATCACCGTGCCCGACTGGGACTGGATTTCATTGGCGCGCTTGGAGCCGAGGAATTTCACAAACTCCAACGCTTCTTCAGGGTGCTGCGTCTTGGCATAGACCGAATTGGCCAGCCCGTTCGAATAGAAGTTCTTGGTCTTGTCGCCGGGCAGCGGCGCAACATCGGTAAAGGCCTTGGCCGCAGGCACTTCGGCAATCGCCACAGGATCCCAGGAGCCGCCATAATACATGGCCACCTTGCCGGAGGTGAACAGGCTGAGCGCATCCGTGTCCGTCAGCTGCTGCAGGTTCGGCGAGGCATGGTACTTGTTGATCATGTCGACCCAGAACTGGATGCCGCGGATCGTCTCCGGGGTGTCGTATCCTGAGGTCTTGCCGTCGTCGCTGATCACATAGCCCCCCGCCTCGGGGACGGTGAGATACCAGCCCAATTCATCTACTTCCGGTGCGGCGATCCCATAAATACCTTTGTCTGCATTGGTGAGCTTTTGGGCGGCACTGATGACGTCGTCCCAGGTCCAGGACGCATCGGGGAAGTCAACACCGGCCTGTTTGAAGAGGTCCTTGTTGTAGAAAAGGCCGAAAGCGTTGATGTCCTTGGGCATGCCGTAAAGCTTGCCGTCATAGGTATAGGCGTCGACCATGGCCGGAACGAACTTCGACATGTCGACATCTTCCTGGGCCACCTTTTCGTCGAGCGGCATCAGGACACCGCCCGCTGCATAAAGCTTGAAATAGGCGAGCGTCATCCAGAACACGTCCGGCGCGCTGCCGCCCGTTGCCGAGGTCTGCAGCTTGGTCCAGTAGTCGTCCCAAGGCGTCACCTGGGTCTTGATGGTGATGTTGGGATGGTCCTTCTCGAATTCGGAGATAATCTGTTCCATCGCCGGCGCCTGCGCCTGATCCCAGAAAGCATAGGACAAGGTCACCTGATCTTGCGCCAGCGCGCCGCCCGAAAGGGCAAGGCTGGCCACCGAGGCACAGGCCAATGCACTAAGAGTACTCAGGATCGACCGGCGGCCGATATGGCTTGCTGGCCTGGCTCCTGCCTGTTCTCCGAAATCCGCCACGTCCATGTGATAGTCTTTCACTTTGAAACCCCTATGTTTGTCCACTTCTCTTCGTCGTCCCGGTTATTGCGCTCCGGTTATTGGATGTTCGGGGACAGCATCGCCACGCGGTCGATGGCGTTCCTGTCTGGCCCGAGAAAATCGGCATTGAAGGATGGGGAGAGGCCCAGAACCTGCTCGGCGGCAATGTCGCCGATGAGCGGCCCCAGCGTCAGGCCCCATGCGCCAAGCCCCGTCGCCACGACCACATTGTCTGCTGATTTCGGGCGCCCGACGATGGGATAGCCGTCACTGCTGCGGGGTCTGAGCCCGACCCGCGTTTCAAGCAGCGTTCCTGCGCTGAGCCCTGGGGCGGCCCGCAGCGATTTTTCAAGAACCGAATGGACGCCACCAGCTGTGACGCGGCAGTCGAACCCGGCCTCGGGCTCGTGCGTGCCGCCAACGACGACACGTCCATCTGGGAACCCGAGAAAATAATGACCTTCGAAGGTGTTGATGACGGGCCGCGTGCCGGTTCGGTCATCGGCAAGCTTGAGATGGACGATCTGTCCGCGGACCGGCTCCACCTTGATGCGCGCGTTCAGCATCTCGAGCATGGGACGCGACCACGATCCCGCGGCCACGATGATCGATTGCGCCCTGACCGGTGCATTGTCGACAAGCAGCGCAACGCTCCCGTCGTTATCCCGCTTCAGTTCCGCTTGCCCGCGCACGAACATCGCGCCCTTCGATCGCGCAAGCTCCGCCAGCGCCGCACACATCCTGCGTCCATCCATGCGGGCGATGTTCTCGATATAGAGCCCTTCGAGTTCCGCACGGAATTCCGGCCAATATCGCCGCAATCCGCTACCATCCAGACGTTTGAGTTGACCGATGGGAATGCCGGCTTCGGCGAAGGCCGTCAGGCGGCGTTCCAGGTCATCTAGGCGCGCAATATCGGCATCGCGCGTTGCAACGACGATTTCGCCCACCTTGGAGAAGCCGACATCGGACATGCCGGCTTGAGAAAGCAGGTCCAGCAGCTTGTGATATTGATCGATCGCCGAAGCGACCAGCAGCGACCACTCTTGGCTGGCCTCGTCGCCCCCCAGGCCGACCGGGGAAACGATGCCGGCGCCGGCAGCGCTCGCCTTTCCCTCGAGCTCAGCATCGTAGATGACGACCCGAACCCCTTCGAGCGCCAGGCGCAAAGCCGCGCTGACGCCTACGATGCCGCCGCCCACAACCGCGACATCGTGTTCGAATGCGTCGCGGTTGCGGGAGATCATGCCGTGGGCCCTCCGGAGAGAGAAGGCAGCAGGCGTTTCGCATTGCCCGCCAGCACCTTTTCCAGCACGTCATCGGGCAGATGAACACCAGAAATCATCCAGCGCCCGGTTGGGGGCGGATTGGCGTCCGAATAAGGAAAATATTCGTCGTCGGTGCTCAGGAACCGCAGGTAACGCCGGTAATCATCCAGGCGCGGCGGGAACACATCGGTTCCGAAGAGAACCCGATCAGGATGCTTGAGCATGAGCCGGCGCGTGGCGCGCGGCTGGCGCCCCAGCTCGGCAACACGGGCGGATATGTCGATATTGAAATTCGGGTAGGTCGACAGCATCCGGTCTACCCAGGACAGATCCTCGGCGTAGCAACCGACATGCGCGCCGATGAAGGGAACGGAGGGATTGGCCGCGACGCAGTGTTCGAGGGAATCGAGCAGCTCCATCATCGAGGGAAATTCCGGACCGTGGAAATGCCAGTCCGGATGCGCGATCAGTTCCTCGAGCCGCTCATTGTTGGCATCGAGCGGCTGAAAGAAGGCCAGCGGATCCGCAATGTGCACGAGAATGGGAAAGCCTGCCTGGGCAACCTCCTCCCAGACCGGCTTCAACCGGTCGTCGTCGAGCAGAAAGAGCTTGCCGTCCTCATCCTTGAGGCGAAGCCCGATATCCTTCCAGAGCTTGAGGCCCTTCGCCCCGCGTTGCGCCGAATCTCTAAGTGAGGCGGCGAGCCGCCCTCCCCAGCCCTTCTCTCCGGTCTGTGCCCAGTCGAGCCGGCAAAAACTCGCGAACCGGCCAGGATGAGCACGCTCATAGCGGTCGAGATTGGTCTCGAGTTCGTCCCCCCACATGCCATCCAGATTGATAATCGCGGCGACGTTGCACTCATCCATCAGGCCGAGCAGCGCGCCGACATCGGCAACCGACCAGTTGGGCGTTGCCCAGCGGCCAAGATGGTTGTGCACGTCGATGGTCGGGAACAGGGAAGCGCTGCGGGTGATGTTCCGGCAGCCTCACCGCAGGCTGAGGACGGAAATCGCGCAGGCGAAGATCATTCAAGGGATTATCAACGCTCATCAGCTGCCCCCTGACCGATGCTTTCCCACTCTTCGCAGGAGGAGGCACATGCCCCCAGCACCATAATCCTCAGTATCTTTTGATAGCACCGGCCCATCCCGCGTCCCCTGCCCATCCGAACTGAACTCATCAACTTTGTCGGCAGAAATGATCAGTGTCAATCACCTCTGTGATCGGGTTTGACTTTTTGTTGCCGTCGCGGCCGCACGCGCAGAGTTCAGGCAGCACAGGCCGCGCCGCACAATTTTTTCGTGGGCAAAACAGCGGCGCGAGACTCCGCTGCCTGATGGCAGGTGGCGAGCAGATGTCGGAGCTGAAAGAACAGGAGCAAGCCGTCGACTGGCCCGCCTCCCCTGTGACTTTGGATCGGCATGGTCGGTGCCCAGCACCCTCAGGCAAAAAACCTTGTGGGTGCACACCAGTTAACGGGCTTGGCAGGGCCAAGGAAATGCGCCAGTGTCGCAAAAGGATCTGCGGCGCAGGGGCGGCGGGGGTGCGGTCCGAGGCGCGCTAAACTGCGATCTTCCGTCAGCAGTCTGCGCAACCCGTCGACGGCCTCAACGCCGATTGGGAGTTGTTCGAGTGAGCTCGGTGCATGGTGAACAGGAGAACGGCGATTCCCGGGAATCCGGCCGCGTTGCCGCGATGTTTGCCGCCCGCGTCGGCGCGTTCCTCGCAACCCTGGCCTTCACCTTTCTGGGCCTGACCGCCGTCACCTTCTTCATTAGCCGGCTAACCAACATCGATCCCGTGCTTGCCGTGGTCGGCGACAAGGCGACACCCCAGGCTTATGACCAGGCTTTTCATGCGCTGGGGCTCGATCAGCCTCTGCCCATCCAGTACCTGGTCTATGTCAAACGCGTCTTGACCGGCGATTTCGGCATGTCGGTGCTGACCTCCCGGCCCGTGCTCGACGATTTGCTGCGCGTGTTTCCGGCAACCTTCGAACTGGCGACCATTGCCACCATAGTCGGCGTCTTGATCGGCGTGCCCGCCGGGGTCATCGCGGCGCGCCCGCAAAGGCCAATGGCCGGATTCGGTCATCCGCGTCGTCGGTCTCTTCGGCTATTCCGTGCCGGTGTTCTGGCTCGGCCTGGTCGGCCTTTTCGTCTTTTATGGAAGGCTGGGCTGGGTTGGCGGAACCGGCCGGCTCGACGTTTTTTATCAGGGCATCGTCCAGCCTCGGACCGGCATCATTCTCATCGATGCGGCGCTGGCGGGTGAGTGGGAAATCTTTTCAAATGCGGTTTCGCACCTGATCCTGCCTGCCGGCATCCTCGGCTATTATTCGCTTGCCTATATAGCGCGCATGACCCGCAGCTTCATGATCGATCAACTGGGGCAGGAATACATGACCGCAGCCCGCATAAAGGGCAATTCCTTCTGGCGCGCCGTCTGGCGGCACGCCTTTCCCAACATCATGGTGCCGCTGATCACCGTTATCGGTCTCAGCTATGCCTCGCTGCTGGAAGGCGCCGTGCTCACCGAGACCGTGTTTGCCTGGCCCGGGCTCGGCCTATACATCACACGGGCGCTGTTCAATTCCGACATGAACGCCGTGCTTGGCGGCACGGTGCTGGTCGGCGGCGTCTTCATCGGCATCAATCTCTTGTCTGACCTCTTGTACAAACTTTTCGACCCACGCCTGAGGACACAGTGAGCAGCACCCTCGAACAATGGCTGACGACCGAGGGGCCGCGCTCGCGGCGTCAGGCGCTTCTGGGCAATCTCTATCGCGGCGCCCGCTCGATCCTTTCAAATCCCACCGCGCTTGCGGGGCTGATCATCGTCGTCCTTCTGCTCCTGATGGCCGTCTTCGCACCATGGCTGGCCTTCGGGAAATCGCCGTTGGCCCAGGATCTCGCCGGCCGCCTCGCCCCGCCTTCCGCCGCCCATTGGCTGGGCACGGACGAACTTGGCCGGGATATCTATGCACGCACACTTTACGGCGCCCGCGTCACGCTCACGATCGTCGTTCTCGTCGCGGTGGTCGTCGTCCCCATCGGCCTGACCATCGGCACGGTCTCGGGCTATCTCGGAGGATGGGTGGAAGCGGTGCTCATGCGCATCACCGATATCTTCATGGCCTTTCCGCGCCTGGTGCTGGCTCTCGCCTTCGCTGCCGCCCTCGGCCCGGGCATCGAGAACGCCGTCATCGCCATATCGCTCACCTCCTGGCCGCCCTATGCCCGCATCGCGCGCTCCGAAACGCTGGCGATCGCGAAAAGCGACTTCATTCAGGCCGTAGTCCTGCAAGGTGCCTCCACCCGACGCATCCTCTTCCGGCATGTGGTGCCGCTTTGCCTTTCCTCGGTCATCGTGCGACTGACCCTCGACATGGCCGGCATCATCCTGACCGCGGCCGGCCTGGGCTTTCTCGGGCTTGGCGCGCAACCGCCCACGCCCGAATGGGGCGCCATGGTCTCCTCGGGGCGCGACGTCATTCTCGATCAGTGGTGGGTAGCCACCATTCCGGGCCTCGCCATCTTCATTGTAAGCCTCGGCTTCAACCTTCTGGGTGACGGCCTGCGCGACGTCTTCGATCCAAAATCGGCATGACTGAACCGCTTCTGACCGTTAAGGACCTGGAGGTCACCTTCCCCGGACGCACTGGCGTCACCCGGGCCGTGCGCAACGTCTCGTTCAGCTCGGTCGCGAGCGCTTGGGCATTGTCGGGCGAATCGGGATCGGGCAAGTCCACGATGGGACGGGCCATACTGGGGCTCGTGCCACGCCCCGGTATCGTCACGGCCAAGACCATGTCCTATGCCGGCAAGGATTTGCTCGGCTGCACCGAGGATGAATGGCAGGACCTGCGCGGGCGCCGCATGTCCATGGTCATGCAGGACCCCAAATATTCCCTCAACCCGGTCAAGACCGTAGGCCGTCAGATCGACGAGACCTGCCGCCTGCATCTGAAGGTCGACCGAAAGGAGGCGCGCCGGCGCACGCTCGACATGCTCGAGGCGGTGCAGATCCGCGACCCCGAACTCGTCTGCAGGCTTTATCCACACCAGCTCTCGGGCGGCATGGGCCAGCGCGTGATGATCGCCATGATGCTGGTGGCCGAGCCCGATCTCCTCATCGCCGACGAGCCCACCTCCGCGCTCGACGTCACGGTGCAAAACGAAGTTCTGCGCATTCTCGACGATCTGGTGCGCGAGCGCGGCATGATGCTGATTTTCATCAGCCATAATCTCACCGTCGTCTCCAGCTTTTGCGATCGGGTGCTGATCATGTATGGCGGTCGGGTCGTCGAGGAATGCCTGGCCAAGGACCTCCACCACGCGCACCACCCCTATACCCGCGCCCTGGTTGCGGCGACGCCCTCGCTTGATGAGCCGCGTACCGAACTCGCCACGCTGCAACGGGATCCCGCATGGCTGGAATGATCGCGGTCGATGATCTGAACGTCACCTTTCGGAGCGGCACGAGACGCATCCGGGCCGTCAGGGACATCTCCTTCGATGTCGCCTCCGGTGAGACCTTCGGCATCGTCGGTGAATCCGGATCGGGCAAGTCGACAGTGTTGAAGGCAATTGCGGGCCTTGTGCCCTCGGCCAGCACGCGGCTCGAGGTGAATGGCAAGCCGGCTGCCGAGCGGCGCAGCCGTTCCGACCGGCGAATGCTGCAATTTGTCTTCCAGGATCCCTACGCTTCGCTCCACCCGCGCCAGACGGTCGACGACATGCTGCGCGAACCGCTCGTGATTCATCACATCGATCGCATCGAGGACAGGATCACCAAGGCCATTGCCGATGTCGGGCTGCAGCCGATCCACCGGTTCCGCTACCCGCATCAGCTTTCCGGTGGCCAGCGCCAGCGCGTCGCCATCGCCCGCGCGCTGATTCTCGAGCCTCCCATCCTGCTGCTGGATGAGCCGACGTCTGCGCTCGACGTCTCGGTACAGGCCGAGATCCTCAACCTGCTCTCCAGCCTGCGCAAGCGCTACAGCCTCACCTGCATCCTCGTCAGTCACGATCTGGCTGTCGTGGCCCATCTGTGCAGCCGCATCGCCATCATGCAGGCCGGTCGGCTGATCGAGATCGTCACCGCTGACGATTTGCGTGCCGGACGTGTCGGCGCCGAATACACCCGCAACCTCATTGCGGCGAGCCGTGGCTTCACCCGAGCTCCCGCCTGACAGCCATCATCTTGCAAGCGCAGCACAAAACGTCTCATATGAGCGAACCTACCGGGCGGGGGTTATGGTTGCGCCCGGCAATGTATGTTTCAGGGAGCAACCTCATGTGGAAAGCCTTGACTTCCGCGCTGGTGGCGGGCGCATTTTTTGCGCTGGCGCCGGTCGCGCAGGCCGCAACGCCGGCCGACACCTTGGTCATCGCCAAGCAGATCGACGATCTCATTTCGCTCGACCCGGCCGAAGCCTACGAGCTCAGCGGCCTCGAAATACTTGCCAATTCCTATGACCGCATCATGCGATTCGAGCCGACCGACATCACCAAGCTGGTGCCGGGCGTGGCCGAAAGTGTCTCGGTTTCCGACGACGGCAAGACCTTCACCTTCAAGATCCGCGCCGGCCAGAAATTCGCCTCGGGCAACCCCATCACGGCAGAGGATGCCGCATGGTCGCTGCAGCGCGTGATCAAGCTGCAAAAGACCCCGGTCTTCCTGCTCACCCAGCTCGGCTGGACGCCGGAAAATGTCGACCAGATGGTGACGGCGCCCGACGAGTCCACGCTCAAGGTGACCATCGAGCCCAACTTCGCCCCCACGCTGGTTTATGCCCTGCTTGGTTCCGGTGTCGGTTCGGTCGTCGACAAGAAGGAAGTGATGGCGCATGAAGAAAATGGCGACATGGGCAATGGCTGGCTGAAGACCAATTCGGCCGGGTCGGGCGCCTACACCGTCAAGTCCTGGACGCCCAACACCTCCGTGGTCCTCGAAGCCAACCCGAATTATCGCGGTGAGGTGGCCAAGCTGAAGCGTGTCTTCATTCAGCATGTGCCGGAGGCGTCGGCCCAGCGGCTGCTGCTCGAAAAGGGTGACGTCGATATCGCGGAGAATCTGACGCCCGACCAGGTCTCGGCGGTCTCCGACAACAAGGACATCACCGTCAAGGCAGTGCCCCAGGCTCTGCTCTACTACATCGGGCTCAACCAGAAATCCAAGGAACTGCAGGACCCCAAGGTCCGCCAGGCATTGCGCTATCTCGTCGACTATGACGGCATGGCCAACTCCTTCCTCAAAGGCGCCGACCAGGTACACCAGTCCTTCTGGCCGTCGGGCTTCTGGGCGTCCTACGACGAGAATCCCTACTCCTTCGATCCGGAAAAGGCCAAGCAGTTGCTGGCCGATGCCGGCTATCCGGATGGGTTCTCGATCGATCTCGACGCGCCCAATTTTGCGCCCTTCACCAACATGGCCCAGTCGGTCCAATCGACAATGGCCCAGGGCGGCGTCAAGGTGAATATCGTCTCCGCCGAGATGAAGCCGCTTCTGACCAAATACCGCGCCCGCGAGCACCAGATGCTCATGGTCTATTGGGGGCCCGACTACATGGACCCGCACACCAATGCCGACGGCTTCATCACCAACACCGACAATTCTGATGACGCGGCCCAAAAGCCGCTGGCCTGGCGCAATGCCTGGCAGTCGGAGGATTTGAACGCAAAGGTTGTTGCCGCCGCTGGCGAGCGCGACGAGGCCACCCGCAAGCAGGATTATATCGACCTGCAAAAGGACCTTCTCGATCAGGGTCCCTACATCATCATGTTCCAGTCGACCGCACAGCTGGCTGAGCGCTCGAACGTTGAAGGCTATGTGCAGGGGCCGTCGTCCGACGTCACCTACTACAACCTGACGACGAAGTGACATCGGCAGGGTGCCGGATCCAGCGATCCGGCACCCTGCTGCGCATGAGCGGCCCGGCTGACCGGCCGCGCCGCATGAGCAAATAAGCGCAAAACGCCAACCTTATCCCCTCCCCGGCTGACGCACCTATCCTTGCGAACCAGGACCTCAAGGAGACGAATATGCCGGCCGAATGCAGCGGATATGCCCGCACGAAGACCGAACCCGCCTTTGGCGCCTTCACCATCACCCCCGATGACGCCGCAGCGCTACCGCGGCGGGCCAGAAGCGTTCCGTGGTCTGCACATCACGCGGCAAGCCGAACGCTGAGCCGTACCATCAGTTCGTCCAGAAGTGCTTGTGTTTCCACCCGGTCGGAAGTTTCGACATAACATCTGAATTCGGGTGCGTTCCCCGACTGGCGGAAATGCACGATCCTGCCGTCACCTAGCGTCAAGCGCACACCGTCCATAGTCTCGACGTCAACCGCCCCGCCGAGCGCTTTGTGCAGCAACTCGCGATTCTTCGGCTCCTCCACCAGCGAATGCAGCAAGTCCCTGCCCGTTTCTGGAGCAACGTCTCTAATCCGGTCTGCCAGCATGACGCGCTCCGGCAATTCTGCCGCTAGCTCGGCCAGCGCAAGGTCACGTCTCTTCGCCCCAGCAAGAACCGCGAGGATGGGCAATATGGCGTCTCGCGTCGGCAGCGCTGAAAGCGTGCCATGGCTCAAGTCACGGGCGGAGCCCAGCATGAAACCCCCATTGGCCTCGAAGCCGGCAACGCCGCTCCCCTCTGGCAGCTTTGCCATTTCCGCGACCACATACGGCGATCCGATCCGCGTACGCCGCACCTCGCTGAACCAGCCGGAAAGTTCAACCCCGCTTGTCGAAGTGAGCGGCGTGACCAAAGTGTCGATCTTGAGCTCGCGTGCGGCAAGCGCGCAAATCACATCCCCATTTATCTGATTGCCTCTGGCATCCACGACCAGCGGCCTGTCGCCATCTCCGTCTGTCGAGACAACGGCATCAAGGCCGGTCGAAGTGATTTGCGCGCGCATCTGCTCCAGCATGTCGGGAGCCAAAGCTTCCGTATCAACGGCAATGAACCGGTCAGAGCGCCCAAAAGGTTCGCATCCCGCTCCCAAACCCTCGAGGATTCTGCGCAAGAGGTCGCGCCCCACCGCGGAATGCTCGAAACACCCGACCTTTAGCCCTGAAAGCGCGTCGCGGCCGAAGGCATCGACATACCGGTCGACATAGGCGTTGGCGATCGCGGGATCCGCATCGGGTAAGGCGGAAGCTTGCGGAGCATATCCTTCCGCTTCGATCCGCTCGGCGCCACACCGCACTTCCTCTTCGTCTTCCTTCAGCAGCTCGCTGTCACGGCGATAGAATTTGATGCCATTGCGATCTTCGGGAATATGGCTGCCGGTGATCATGAGCGCGGGGCATCGCCGAGCCATGGCATAGGCTGCAAGAGCGGGTGTCGGCACATCGCCTGCATGGATCGCGGTCCAGCCTTCATGTCTGGCTGCGGCAATGCAGAGGGCAGCGATGGACGGGCTGGACCTGCGCAAGTCGGTGCCCACATAGAGGGTTGTCGGTCCTGCTTGCGTCCCGGCCATGTTCAGGAACGCCTTCACATAGGCATAACAGGCCAGGGGTGTGAAGCATTCGACCAGCCCCCTAAGCCCTGACGTCCCGAATGCAACTGACATCGGTTCCTTCCCCGCTTCCAACCACAAGCGTCACCAGGCGCCAACATTTCATGATCAGGTTCAGCAATACGCGGCACCACTCTTTGGCATCTGCCATCACGCTTGGCAACACCCGGCGGCGCGACAGCCTGTTCGGCGCCTATCGCCGCTTGCCAAAAACAATTTGTCTCCAAGCCGCGGCAGTTGAGGACATTAGCGGGTCTGAACGAAGCTGTACCCACATTCCCGGAACTTTTTGACTTATCGGCCCTTAGAGGCTAAGAACAGGTACCTATCCGGCAAGCGGCAGCCGGAGTAAACGGTTGCAGCAATGCAGCCATTAAGGAGTTCCCGGCCATGATCAGGCAATTGGGCAAAAAGGTTGCTTTCGCTGTCGCGCTCGCCGGAGCTACCGGCGCAGCTTTCGCTCAGGACGCTGCCGCCACCTCAGTCAGCCAAAATGCTGTGCTGACCACCTGCTCTGACGTCACGGCCTCCTGCGTTTCGGATGCCACCCTCTATATCGGGTCTTTGGCACCGAGTGTTCCCTCACAAACTCTGGCCGATTTCGTTGTTGCCATGGTCGATGTGGCGTTGCAGGATCCCGTCTGCAACCAGGTCGATTTCCAGATCGCCGACGCTCTTGAAGCCGTGGCCCGTTATGCCCCGGACCCGGCCCAGCAGCAGCAGATCGTGGCTATTGCCCAAACTTTGCGCCGTTGCGAGAACGTCGTGACGGCCGCTATCTCACCTGCTGCTAGTCCTAACGGCTAGAAAGCCCTGGCACCCGGACCTTGTCCAGGACGCGCGTGACCTTCTGGCACGCGCGTTTTTGCAGCGCCCGCCGCCCATTTTGGCTCAGACGTCCTCATTGCCAAAAGCCCGCGCCTGCGATGCAAGATGAAGCATCTGTTTTGATTATAATTTTAGGCAAAATCTTTCCTGCCTGGCAAAGTCGCAGCGGCACTCTCCCGACATTGAATTACGTCGGGGAGACGAGCTATGAACACTTTCGGAAAGATCTTTTCAGCTGCCGGGCTCGCGGTGACCATAAGCGCAGGCATTTCAACGCCGTCGATGGCGGCGCTGACCAACGCACCGCTCGGCTACCAGCTGATGTGCCTGCAACACCCCAGCGAATGTCGCGGCGGCGGTACGGCGGCCGTTCGGGCCAACTTGGACCTTATTGGCAAGCTCAGGCATGTGAATTCCCTGGTCAACCGCTCCATTCGTCCGCGCAATGATCGGGGTCTCGACACGTGGAGCCTAAACGTTGCCTCGGGGGACTGCGAAGACTATGTGCTCGCCAAGCGTCACAAACTGATCGAACTCGGCGTTCCGGCATCGTCGCTCCGCATCGCCGCTGTCAAAACACGCTCCGGACAGGGCCATGCCATTCTCGTGGTCAATACCGACCAGGGCAAGCTGGTACTCGACAACATGAATTCGGCCATCCGGCCTCTGGAGAGCACCGGCTATCGCGTTGTGCATATGCAGAGCGCGAACCCAGCCTCCTGGAGCTAGATAAGGCCGGGGTTGCTGAAGTCTGACGGCGGTCACTCGACGCGCCGCACGAGCGCACGGAAGAAGTGCAAGCGCCTCCGGCACCGCTTCGGTCGCAGGAGGCGTTGCGTTTCGAAGGCGCACCAGGGAGCCATTGCTTCCTTTGCAAATGGGAGCAGCCACTTCGACGGGCGCTCGACGGCGCGAACCCGAAAGCGGTATTTTTCGCGTAATACTAGTCTAACCGCCGGCTCCGAGACCCAACGTTAGACAAAATCTCTTTCGCAGAAGCCGAATACGGTGTCGTCGTGGCCCCCTTGGAAGTCTTGATAGAGACACAGAATGTAGAAGGCATGTAGGGGCTTCTGGATCACAATACCCGATCCGTGTATCAGACTTGGCAAGCAACCCGTCGGGTGGAGCAACCTTCTCATCGCTTTGCGTTCCAGTCTGCAGCGCCGATGTTTGCCGCCCCGACACAGTTCTGGACAAGACGGTCTCATCCATGCCCCAGCAATCCTCCTTGATAACCCCTGTGATTTTGTGCGGTGGAAAGGGTACGCGCCTGTGGCCCTTGTCCCGGGCCTCATGGCCGAAGCAGTTTCTTCAACTGACCGGCAGCCTGAGCCTGTTTCAGCAAACCCTCGAGCGCGTGAGCGATCACGAGCGCTTTGCGCCGCCCCTTGTCGTCACCAATCAGGAGTACCGCTTCATCGTGGCGGAACAGGCTCAGGAGGCAGGCGTGAAACCGGCCGCCGTTCTGCTCGAACCCATGGCCAGAAATACTGCGCCGGCAATCGCCGCGGCAGCAGAGTTCGCTCTGGAGAAACTGACCTCTCAGCAGGATCCGATCCTTTTCCTCATGCCATCCGATCATGAGTTGACCGACGACGACAGCTTCCGCGCCAGTGTCGATGCGGCGGCCAATGCGGCGCGGCAGAACTACCTCGCGACCTTTGGCGTCAGGCCCTCGGAACCGGCAACCGGCTTTGGCTACATCGAGGCCGGCCCGGAGCGCTCCCACGGCACGCGCGCCGTCACCCGTTTTGTCGAGAAACCTGACCGTGAAACGGCCGAGCGCATGCTCTCCGAAGGCACCTATCTCTGGAATTCCGGCATGTTCGTCTTCAGCGCCCGCGCTTTCCTCGAAGAGTGCCGGCTCCATGCACCTGAAGTGCTCGCAGCAGCGCAGGATGCGGTCAAATCGGCCCGTGAGGACCTTGATTTTGTGCGGCTCGACGCCGATGCCTTCGCCGCCGCACCCGACATTTCGATCGACTATGCGATCTTCGAGCGCACAAAAAAAGCGGTGGTCGTTCCCGCCGATATCACCTGGTCCGATCTGGGCAGCTGGGATGCCGTGTGGAAGGCTTTGGCGCGCGATACCGCAGGCAATGCACTCAAAGGTCCTGTGTCGGTTTCGAACACCCAGTCATCCCTGGTCTTTAGCGAGGGCATCCATCTTTGCGTCGACAGTCTCGACGATGTAGCGGTCATCGCCAGCCCAGACGCTGTCTATGTCGGGCGCCTCTCAGGAGCGCAAAACGTCGGCAAGCTTGTTAAGCTGCTGCGCGAAAGCAACGACACCCGCGCGCTCACCGAAACGCACTTGACCAACTATCGCCCCTGGGGCGGATACAGCTCGGTGCTGCAAGGCGAGCGCTTTCAGGTCAAGCGCCTCTTCGTCAAGCCGGGAAAGCGCCTTTCGCTGCAGCAGCACCACCACCGGGCCGAGCACTGGGTGGTGGTGCGTGGCACGGCGGAGGTGACTGTCGGCGATTCGGTTCGCACTCTGAGTGAAAACGAATCCGTCTATGTACCCCTCGGCGCAGTCCATCGACTGGCCAACCCGGAAAAATACTGCTCGAACTGATCGAGGTGCAGACCGGGTCGTATCTGGGTGAGGACGACATCATCCGTCTGGAGGACGAATTCGGCCGTTCCCGCACGGATTGACCTTTGGCTACGTTGGGTCTTGATTCGCTATCGTCCGTTCCGATTGGCCAACCACTGCGCCATGCCCCATGACGCTGACCTTTTACGGATATTGTCCCTTGATAGGCACTGCGCGCTTTCCAGCGAATACAGAATAGCTGGCCTTGGACCAAACATCGGTCCGGCATTGGTATTGGCAAAGACGAACCATCGGGGCGCAGGATCTGAAGATGGACAGCGTTGCCTTTTGCAGGTTGATGAGCCAGGCTCAACCAATCAGCGCTGCGGCCTTGTCGTTTGGCGGCGGGGGTGCGTGTTCAACCACCAGCCTGTCGTGATCGAGCGGGCCGCTGGCAAAACCTGCATCGACTATCGCGGTCGTTTGACCGTCGATCTCTGCTGCCGTTGCCGAATCCCACAGCGGCTCGACGACAGCACCGGGTTCGACGCAGGCTTTGCCGACTGCGAAAATTGTGGCAATCCGTAGGCGCCGATGCTGCCCGACACATCGCCTCTCTTCGCGGATGCCCAAGGAAGACAGCAAGCGAACCTTGCTTGAGGTGGCAATAGTGGGTCTCAAACCCGTCCGCGTTGCACAGGACGAGCCCATTGCCGCACCCGATGCCGGCACAACACAGCCTCGCGGTCCGCCTCGCAACCAGATGATCAGGCTCTCCATCCCGCGCGCGAGGCACCGTGCCGTCGGCCTCTGCGACGACCGGGACATCCGAGGCCATATCTTTAACGACCGCAAGCGCAAATCGATACCGTCATGGCCATCACAAGTTGCAAGACCGCCGGCGCCAACGTCCATGTCAGCAAACTGTTGCACAAAACGAGCGGTCCCAAGCTCCTCGGGCCTCTCTTTGCCGGTCCGCGCGCGTGCGGACAAAGCGGGCATGAAGCCGCCCGAACCCTATCCGTGCCCGAGTCGCTTTTCGCGAAAAATCGCGTCATAGAGCTCTTCGGCCAGCTCCTCGGGCGTATGCTCTGCACCGTGCAGCACGAGATCGGGCTTCTCCGGCGCCTCGAACGGGCAATCGATGCCGGTGAAGTTCTTGATCTCGCCGCGCCGTGCCCGGGCGTAGAGCCCCTTGGGGTCGCGCGCCTCGCAGACCTCCAAGCGGGGTATCGACATAGGCTTCGTTGAAGCGGATGTCGCCGGCGATCTCGCGCGCCAGGCGCCGCTCGTTGCGGAAGGGCGAGATGAACGAGACCAGAACGATCAGCCCGGCATCGGCCATCAGCCGCGCCACCTCGGCGACGCGGCGGATGTTCTCGACGCGGTCGCCTTCGGTGAAGCCGAGATCCTTGTTCAGCCCGTGCCGGACATTGTCGCCATCAAGGATGTAGGCGTGCTTGCCCTCCGGCGGTCAGGCGCTTTTCGAGCAGGTTGGCGACGCGTCGACTTGCCCGAACCCGAAAGCCCGGTGAACCAGACGATCTGCGGCCTCCTGACCCTTCTGCCGGGCGCGCACCTCGCGGTTCACGTCGAAGCTCTGATAGGTCAGGTTCTGCGCCCGCCGCAGGCCGAAATCGATGACCCCGGCGCCGAGCGTGGCATTGGTCAGCCGGTCGATGAGGATGAAGCCGCCGGTCTGGCGATTGGTGCCATAGCTGTCGAAGGCGATCGGCTTGTCGGTGGCGAGCGTGACCGTGCCGACCTCGTTGAGCTCGAGCTTCGTGGCCGGCGATCTGCTCCAGCGTGTTGACGTTGGTGCGGTGCTTGAGCGTGGTCATGGTCGCCGGCACGATCTGCGTGCCGATCTTCAGAAGATAGGAGCGGCCGTGATAGGCCGGCTCCTCGTGCATCCAGACCAGCCGCGCCTGGAACTGGTTGGAATATTCCGGCGTCTCGCCGGGCTGGGCCAGCACGTCGCCGCGCGAGATGTCGATCTCGCGGTCGAGCACCAGCGTCACCGCCTGCCCGGCCACGGCCCGGTCGAGATCGCCGTCCATGGTGACGATGCGCGCGATCTTCGCCGGCTTGCGCGAGGCGGCGACCAGAACCTCGTCGCCGACCGTGACGCTGCCCGAGACGAGCGTGCCGGAAAAGCCGCGGAAATCGAGATTGGGGCGGTTGACCCACTGCACCGGAAAGCGCATCGGGCGGCCGCTCGGTCCTCGCGCGACCTCGATCTGTCTCGAGATAGGGCACCAGCTGCGGCCCCTCGTACCAGGGCGTGTTGGGCGCTCGGCGTCACGATGTTGTCGCCCTTGAGCGCGGAGACCGGGAATGGCCTCAGACGTGTCGAACCCGAGCGGCTCGGCAAAGGCGCGATAGGCGCTCTCGATGTCGTCGAAACGGCTCTCGTCGTAGTCCACGAGGTCGATCTTGTTGACCACCAGCACGACATGCCGGACCCCGATCAGCGACAGGATGAAGCTGTGGCGGCGGGTCTGGGTCAGCAGGCCCTTGCGCGCATCGACCAGCACGATGGCGAGGTCGGCATTGGAGGCGCCGGTCGCCATGTTGCGGGTATATTGCTCGTGGCCGGGGGTGTCGGCGACGATGAACTTGCGCTTGTCGGTCGAAAAGAACCGGTAGGCGACGTCGATGGTGATGCCCTGCTCGCGCTCGGCGGTGAGCCCGTCGACCAGAAGCGAGAAATCGATGCCCTCCTCGCCGGTCGTGCGGTTGCGGCTCTCGTTCTTCAGGCTGGCCAGCTGGTCGTCGAGGATGAGCTGGCTGTCATAGAGCAGCCGGCCGATCAGCGTCGATTTGCCGTCGTCGACGCTGCCGCAGGTCAGAAAGCGCAGCAAGCACTTGGCGGTCTGCTGCTGCAGCCAGTCGGCGATATCGACGCTCGGTGACGGGTCGGGTGTCGCATTCAGATTCATGGGCGCCTCAGAAATACCCTTCCTGCTTTTTCTTTTCCATCGAGCCGGCCTGGTCGGTGTCGATCAGGCGGCCCTCGCGCTCGGAGGTGCGGCTCGCCTGCATCTCCATGATGATCGCCGGCAAGCGTCGCCGCGTCGGAGCGGATGGCGCCGGTCAGCGGATAGCAGCCGAGCGTGCGGAACCGCACCATCTCCTCGCGCGGCGTTTCGCCGGCTTCGAGCGGAAGCGGTCGTCGTCGACCATGATCAGCGTGCCCTAGCGCTCGACCACCGGCCGCGGCTTGGCGAAATAGAGCGGCACGATGGGGATTTGTTCGGCGTAGATGTAGGTCCAGATGTCGAGCTCGGTCCAGTTGCGAGAGCGGAAACACCCGCATGCTCTCGCCCGGGTTGAGGCGCGTGTTGAAGACGCGCCAGAGTTCGGGGCGCTGGTTCTTGGGGTCCCAGGCGTGCTGGCGTTGCGGTGCGAGAAGACGCGCTCCTTGGCCCGCGACTTTTCCTCGTCGCGCCGCGCCCCGCCGATCGCGGCGTCGTAGCGGCCCGCACTCAGCGCCTGGCGCAGCGCCTGCGGTCTTCATGATGTCGGTATAGCGCGCCGAGCCGTGATCGAACGGATTGATGTTGTCGCGCACCCCGTCCTGATTGGTGTGCACGATCAGGTCGAGCTCGATGTCCTTCGCCATCCGGTCGCGGAAGGCGATCATCTCCCGGAATTTCCAGGTCGTGTCGATGTGCAGCACCGGAAACGGAATGCGCGAGGGATAGAACGCCTTGCGCGCCAGATGCAGCAAGACGCTCGAATCCTTGCCGATCGAATACATCATCACCGGCCGCTCGAAGGCCGCGGCGACCTCGCGGAAGATCTCGATGCTTTCGGCTTCGAGCGCCTGCAGATGGGTCAGTTGATCTTGAGAAGGGGTCATACGCACCTGTCCAGAATATGTTCGAACCTAAGCGCGGACCCCTGGCGGGCAAGGCGACAAAGAAGAACGTTGTTTCCCCGGAAAGCGAAAGAGGAGGCCTGACTTGCCGTTCTTACCCCGTCTTCGAGTTCGGAGCGGGCAGAGCAGGTCAATCGACGTTCTCCTCGGGCGCCCGATGCTGTAATATTTGAAGCCGTGCCTCTGAACCTCGTCCTTGCGGTAGATGTTGCGCAAATCCACCAGCAGCGCCGTTTCATCGCCGCTTGAGGCGCGCCAGATCGAGCGCGCGGAACATGTTCCACTCGGTCACGATCACCAGCGCGTCCGCCTCGTCGCGACATCATAGGCGTCCCGGCGAATCGACCCCCGTCAACAAGGGCTTGCGACGTCCATGCCCTCGGGATCATAGGCCTGACGTCGCGCCGTGATCGAGCAGCCCTGCACAATGGCAAGCGACGGGCGTCGCGCATGTCGTCGGTATTGGGCTTGAAGGTCAGGCCAGAATCCCGATCTTCTTGCCGCGCACCTCTCCCCCGCACGCCGCGATCACCTTACGCGCCATGGCGCGCTTGCGCTTGTCGTTGACCGCGACCGTGTTTCGATGAGCCGCACCGGGCATCGTGGTCCTGCGCGGTCTTGACCAGCGCAAGCGTATCCTTGGGAAAGCAGAGCCGCCATAACCCGGCCCGGCATTAAGGAATTTCGGCCCGATACGGTTGTCGAGCCCGATGCCGCGCGCCACGTCCTGCACGTTCGCTCCCACCGCTTCGCAGAGATCGGAAATCTCGTTGATGAAGGTGATCTTCATCGCCAGAAAGGCGTTGGCGGATATTTGATCAGTTCCGCAGTGCGGCGCGCCGTGAACTGGATCGGCGCCTGGTTGAGATAAAGCGGGCGGTAGACCTCCTGCATCACGTTCCGCGCCCGCTCGTCCTCGAGACCGATGACGATCCGGTCCGGACGCTTGAAATCCTCGATCGCCGCCCCTTCGCGCAGGAATTCCGGGTTGAGACGACCGAAAAATCGGCATCGGGCCGCGCCTCCGAATGATACGCCGACCTCATCGCCCGTCCCCACCGGCACCGTGGATTTCGTCACCACGACAGTGTAGCCATCCAGGGCCTCGGCGATCCAGCGGGCGGCGCTGTAGACATAGGAGAGGTCCGCATGGCCGTCTCCCCGGCGCGTCGGCGTACCCACAGCGATGAACACGACTTCCGCGCCTTAACGGCGCGCCAGGTCCGTCGTGAACGCTGCCGGCCCGCAGATGCGTTCTCGGCAACAAGAGCCTCGAGACCCGGCTCGTAGATCGGGATCCCGCCCCTGTTGAGCGCGTCGATCTTTTCGGCCGCCAGGTCGACACACGTGACCTCGTGTCCGAAATCGGCAAAGCAGGCCCCGCTCACAAGCCCCACATAGCCCGCACCGACAACGGCAATGTGCATCATTTATCCCCGATCTTTTGTGTTCTTGGCTGTCAGTTCGGCCGTGCCGCGGGCAGGCGCCCTGGTACCCTGCGCCGCTGACCGGCCGACGGCGGCCCAGACCGAACCTTGGTGGGACGGTAAAAAAGCAAAATGGGCCGCAAAGCAACAGCAATCGAGAGAAAGGCTTAATCGGGCGGGATCCATCGCGCGAGCGCCGCAAGTAAGACCCGCTCACAGCACCACGCTCGCGGCTCGTAACGTCGCGCGCCCCGATCCGGTGCCGAACCGAAAAACTGGTCGAGGCCGGAGCTGCAGGCCAAGGAGCGAGAGTTTCGAAAAGGCATCGAAAGGGGGCTGGTCCCAACGCCTTGTTCTCGGATATGCCCATCGTGCTGAGGCCATGTCACAGCTCATCCTCGAGGCGGTTCGGATCTTCTGCGGTTGCCCGCAATTCGCCTGAATTCCCGTTTTCCCTAAAGCGGGCGCGTGAAAAGAAACTGCGGCGCCGCGCCCGGCTCGAGGCGCGCCGCGCTCAGTCGGCCGGTCATGAAGGCCCCCGTATCGATATCGAGCCGCCCCGCTCCGACTGCGGCAAATCCGCCCGGCGTGTGCCCGTGCACCACCAGTTCGGAAACCACCTGTTTCGCGTCGAGAAAAGGTTGCCGTTCAGGTCCTCGTCCCTTTGCCCCTCAAGCGGCACGCCCGGACGAAGCCCGGCATGCACAAACACATAATCTGGCAGGCTCAGCAGAACCGGAAAACCAGCCAGGAAATCAAGATGCGCCGGGGGCACATGGCTCACGAACTGCTGGTGCAGCCGGCGGTTTTGGAGGGGGCGTCAGCAGGTGGTCAATCACCTCGGCTGTCCGCGGACCGCGGTCCACGTAGTCGCCCAGCATGACGATGAGGCTGTCGTCGTCCCTGCCTTCGGCATCGCGCCCGATCGCTGCCTCCAACTCGAACAGAAGATCCATGCGGCAATGTACGTTCCCCGATCGCATAAATTAACCAGGCGCCCGATCGAGATGTATCCGCGGACGCCTCTCCGGTTCGGGGGACTTGTCCAATGCCGACCCGCGAGCGATCAGCGAGCAGAGGCCCTTGAACATGAGTTTACACTTTCCGTCTGGTTCGATCACACCGCTACCGCTCCATCATATTTGTCATGTGGTGCTGAATCATGACGCTCCTCATCAAGCAGCGTCCGCGCCACCCCCATTGCCCCTTTCAGATATTGATATCGGGTTTACTCTCGGTGCGGGCTGAGGCAATTGCCCGAACAGCCCGCGTCGCCGGTTCCGCGAGATTAAACACGCGCAAATCGCCTGGTCGTTGCATTCGGCTCGGCGTTAAGCCATGCATGCAACAGCTTGAGCGCTCCGGCCGCATTTGATGACGAAAGACCATGATCAGGAATAACCAAGAGCCGCCAGCCGGCGCGGTACTGCTGGCGGAATGCGCGGAGCGCTGACCGTCTTGGCCCTCGTCACGCTCGGCGCGCTCGGCGTCGGCCTGCTGCAGCTTGACGCCCCCCTGGTCGTCATTCTTTGCAATCTGCGCCTGCACGCGATCATGGTGCTGATCCTGGTTGCGGTCGCGCTGATCGGGCTCCGTGCACGCTGGCGAGCGCTGATGCTGTGCGCCGCGGCCGCCATTGCTTTCGTGCAGATGGTGATAGTGCTGGCGCCGGTCTCGCGGTCCGGGGCATCGGCAGGCGGACCGGCGCTCGAGGTAATCAGCTTGAACGTGTCAGGGGATGACATGGCCAAAGGCGAACAAATCGTCAGGCATCTGGCCGCCAGCGGCGCTGATATAGCCTTCATTCAGGAGGCCGCCCCGCTCGCCCCCCATCTGGAGTTGCTGTCGCAGACCTTTCCATTCCACGCGGGGTGCACCGCCGGACCATGCGACATCCTCATACTGTCCACCCGACCGCTCACCAGGGTGCAGCCACACCACCAAGATCAACGTCAATTCCCCACATGGGCTGATCCAGGCGCAGATCACGCTCGGTGACCGGCCTGTCCATCTTGTCGCCGCGCATCTGGCGCCCGCCTATGCAGCCGCCGTGCAGGGGCATGAAATCCGCCAGTTGGGCAGGCGGATCGGCCGCATCCGCGGACCGCTTGTCCTGGCGGGCGATTTCAATGCAGCGTCTTGGTCGTCGCGGCTGGCGCACCTGCTGTCCAGCACCGGGCTGAGAAGGGCCGCCGTCGAACCGGCGGCCTGGCCAGTGGCGCTTGGCGCCCTGGGCGAACCGATAGATCACATTTTTGTCAGGCAGCCTCTGCAGATCGGCGCCCTCGGTGTGCTGCCCTCAGCCTTCGGCTTAACTCATCGCGGTCTTCGGGCCACGATCTTGGTGAGCCCGGGTCAAGCCGATCCGACGGTCGCAGATCAGCAGCGCTAGCAGGGGGCGGTTGCAGCATGGGGCGTGCGCATGACCGGGCCCCCCCGCAGTCGGCGGATCAGCGAGAACCGCCTCCGCCTCCGCCACCGGCCGGGCAAGGTCGGTCCGATCGAGTGCAGCCGCGACGCCGATGGCGATCAGAGCCAGATAGAGCAGCATGTCGGCTTCGATCTCGAGGCTGAATCAACCAGGGAGTGCACTGCCCCCACGATTAGCACCGCCAGCGCCACCGCCAAGGGCGTCCGTTATCGCCTGATTGCAGACCGCGCATCAGTCTCAGAGCGAGGGCGCCGAATAACACCAGTGGAATCGACCCCGCCACCACCCCCAGTTCCACCCACAAAGCGAGATAGGTATTGTGGGTTTTGTCCCAGACCACATCAAGGCCGACCGGTAGCCGGTGAACCAGCGGATAGACGATCTGGAAGGATCCGCCGCCGAACCCGGTGAGCGGCCGCAGGCCGATCAACTCGACGACCTGATGATAAAGATTGGAGCGCGTCTCGGCCGACTGTTCGAGCAGTTCAAAGCGCTCCAGCAGCCCGTCCCCGAACAGCGCCAGGGCTGAAAGCAGCACGATGATCAGCCCCAGCGAGGCAATGAGCAGGTACCCCAAGCTGTTGCGGTTGCGTGTTAGAGACAGGAACAACACAGCAACCAGTCCGATCCCCGTCACCACCAGCCCCATACGGGACCGGGTCGCCACCACGGTGGCCAGAATGACCAGAAGCTGGAATGCCAAGAAGGCGGTGCGAATGTGATCGTCAATGCTGCGCGGCCCCTCCTCGTCACCTTCCCTTCGGACCGATTTCAGCACCAGCGCACAGCAGATCACCGCGCCAAAGGCCAGAAAGGTCGCAAAGGAGTTGCGGTTGACGAAGGTGCCGGTGGCCGAGCCCTCATAGGCCCATTTCTCGAAGATCAGGATGCGGTCGCCCAGGTGCAGGGCCGCCACGGCGTAAAGCGCATAGCCGAAGACCGTCAGGGCCAGCGATTCCAGCAGTCTCTCGCGCCGGGCCGGCTGCGCCGCAGCCTGCAGCATTAGCACAAAGAAAAGGCCGTTGCTGGCGACGCGCAAGAGCATCAGCACCGTCTCACCGGGCGCAACCGTGATGTGTGGCGCTGCAAGGACAACCCCCTCCTCGGCAAGCAGCGGGGCTTGACCGGGCAGAATGGAACTCGGCAGGAGCTGGGCGAGCAGGGCCAGAACGAACAGCAGGTAAAGCCCGATCTCGACGGGCAACTGCGAGAGGCCCGTGCGCAGGCCGTCGCTTTTGTTGGCAAGCATCGCATAAGCCACCGCTCCCCCGCCAAGGGCGAGCCCCAGCACCCCCCAAACCAAAGGCCGGTTGCTGCCGAACGGCAGCGGGGCTAACACCAGAATGGCCAGCAAGTAGCGGGCAAGGACTGTATTGGCCGTGGGTCGGGTTTTCTTGCGCCGGCGCCGCGCAACGCTATCGGACAGCGACATCTAGGGTCTCGACCATCTCTTCTTAAGTCGCTCCAGCCGAATGCCGAAGCGCTCGCGCACGCTCTTGGGCAAGTCGGCAGCGATCTGGTCGATGCGCTGACGCGTTTCGTCGTCAGCGTCCAGATGGCGTTCGCCACCCTGTCGACCGCCAGTGAACTCGCCAGCAGCAGGCGCAGATCGTGCGCATAATGCGGCAGCAGGTTAGAATGAAGATCGGAATAATTGCGCTCGGCCAGATCGAAGCGCAGTTCGGCCAGCCATTGCTCGTTGGGTCCACTTAGATAGGCCCGCAAAAAACGGGCATTGAACCCCTCGACATCGCCGATGATAATCGAGGCAAAGGCGCCGGTGAACCAGGCAATGGACATGGAGGGGGAATTGGCGGCGGCCCGGTCCGCGACCGAACGGCAGGTACCAACGGCCTTGACCAATTGCGCATGAGGGCGCGCCCGCAACTGCACCGTGCTGAGCGCTGTCCGGCAGTCGGCGAAGAAATCTGACTTCGATTGCACCGACAGTCCGGCCGGCGCGATACCCGCGAGCAGTTCGGACGCAATAGTTTTAGTAGTGAGCCTTGCCATATAGACCTGAGATTCCGATGCGATGACAAATGCGGACAGTACCAGGATGGCAAAGGCCATGATGCCGATGACGAGATAATCTGCTCGACCGCTACGCATGCTCGTCTTTCCCTCGGTCGCGGTCCGGGCGCTCGGGGAGTCGCCTGTCCAGCCCGGTCGCCCCCTGCCGCGACTTGCAGTCCGAACCCTCGGCGCGGAACGAATGTGCCGTGCTGCGCGGAAACTTCGGCCATCCGGGAAGGCCATCGTCTTTAGGACAGGGATCCGCCGGTTGGCCGTTTCGGCCCTTCATAACCTCAAACGCGGGGACGGCGCAATTGGCACCGCCGGTTAACTCTTCGTAAAAATCCTGTATGACTGACGGGGACTTGATGATAATATGTGTACATCTCGGGGAGGCCCCACGATAGGAGTAAGTTGATATGCGTGCCTTAGTATTGAGCGTTGCAAGTACAGCCGCGCTCTGCGTTTTCACTGGCCAGGCGTCCTTGGCCCGGTCGGCCCCCGATTATTCGCAAGTGGTGCAGACGTGCACCGTGGTCTCGGCCTCCGAAGCAGCTGCTGCACCCAAGAAGGATTACCAGTACAAGGACCATTGTGTGAATGCCGCCGGCAGCTATGGCAGTCTCTTGATGGGCGCCGCCCTGTCCTCCGGCGAGCGCGCCGAGATCGTGGGGCGCCTTGTTGCGGCCCTGGCCGATCTGGTGAATACCAGCACCTGCGTGCAGGAGAGCGAGGTGGCGCGAGCTATTCGCTTGCTTGCCGGCATCACAGGGGATTCCGGTCAGGCCGCGCAGATCACCCTCATAGCGGACACCGTGGCGAGCTGCCAGACCTTTGTCACGGCAGCCATCGCCCCGCCACGTTATGTGGTCTCCCCCTCGCTCGTTGGCACCAGCAACAGCCGCGGTACGCTCGCCAGTTCCAATTAGCGCTCTGCTCTGGGCGTGTCGGGGACGCATGAGCGTAGCTTTTCCATGGCTAGCTAGCTGTTGCTCGACCGACGGCCGAGCCGCCACCGGTTGGCCCTTCTGAAGACCGCGGCCCCGGCTGGGGTCGACAGCACCTGAAGGGCTAGGAACTGGCCGGGACTGTGCCTCGCGGAGAAGCCGGCCCATGAAGCTCGCTGCACGGTCGTGGTGTTGGCCGTATAGGTGGCGTAAAGGAACATCTCCCTGTTGGCGAGCTTGCGCAGCATAGCACCGGTTGCCGAATCGGCCGAAGCGGCGAGCTTTTGCAAGCTCGGCACGATGCATGGCGTCAGATTGGCCATGTGCTCGCGCGTCACCATGTTCTCGGTGTCACGGTAATAGATGGCGCTAATGCCGGGGGCCGACACCGCGGCCCCCTGCGAGACCACGCGCACCCACATGTCCTTGTCTCCCCCTCGCCGGCACCGCCCCTCGGGAAAGAGACCCGCATCCAACAGGGCCGTGCGCCGGCAGGCCGTCGCCGACGTCCAGATCGGACAGCGGTCAAGCGCCAGCCAGACCCGCAGAAGGTCGCCGAGATCGAAGCGCTTGATCCCGCGCGGGCCGGTCCGCTTCGAATAGCGGTCATGTTGCGTCATTCCATTTGGAAAGACGATGCTGTAGCCGGCGAACGCAGTCGAGATTGCGGGACCCGCCTCCCGGGCGTCGATCGCCCGGGCGAGATTTTGGAGATGACCGGGCAGCCATTCGTCATCGGCATCGAGAAAGGCGATCCACTCGCTGCTGGCCGCCCTGACCGCCATATTGCGCGCCGCGTAGCCTCCTGGCCCGGGCTCTGTACGCCGGCTCAGCTTGATCAGCGGGCTGTTGAACGCGCGAACGAGATCGTCGCCGCCATCCCTCGACCCGTCGTCGACTACCAAAATCTCGGCCGGCTGATGCGTCTGCTTTAGGACGGAGCGAACCGCCCGCTCCACATGGAGCGCCTTGTTGTAGAGCGGGATCACCACCGAAAACTGCGGCCGCGACAAATTCTGTGCGTTCACTGCTTGGCTCCAGTACATTAAGGAAGGGGACGGCCACCCCTGCATCCTGGCGGGCGACGGGCCCTGGGTCAGGTCACGCGGAGGCGCCAGAGCGACCTTCGCTTACGCCGCGCTGGCAGGAGGCGTCGGCGCGAACAGGAAACCGCCTAGCACCCTCGCGGTGATGTCGGTCAGAGGACCCGGCGCGCAGGTGCGTAAGGCTCCAGCCTTGTCGCAGGCTGCCTTGAACGCGCTGATGGTTCGCGAATCCAGGATTCCGGAAAGCGGTCCATCATAGATCCCGCGCTCGGCCAGTTGCTGCTGAATGAAGTAGACATAGGCATGCGCGCTGCGGCGACGCAGATCGCGCAGCACCGACATGGCCTGCTGGGGATCGAGCGGCTGGAAAAGCGCGGCAATCTGCTCGTAGTCATTTGGCTGGCGGGCGACTGCAGCCAGAAGCTTGATCCGTTCTATGGCCGTCAGGTCGGGGCCGAGATAACCCGCAACGGAATCGAGCAGATCGAGGGCGGCCTTCCGATCCGGCTGTAGCAAGGCGCCGTACCCGTCACGATAAAGCCCGATGAGATAGCGCGCCGCATCCACATCACCGGCCCGTGAATACTCTGTCAGCATGGGAATAACCCCTTTGGTTCCCAGCTTTGGAAAGGCGCCAGACAGCCTCAGATCGGCCATGGTGGAGGCCGCTTCGGGTACTCGGGCCGCGACTGCCTGCTCCAGGATAGCCTGCGCTTCGTCCCGGTGTTCGAGCGCTAGCGGACCGGTGGCGAAGGCCCGCGCCATCTCCACCACGGCGTTAAGTGCGCCTAGACTGGTCGCCAGCTGGAAATATTTTCGCGCGGCGGCGTAGTCGGCCTGATAAGGCTGGTCCTGCGAATAGATTTGCCCAAGTCTAAGCGCCGAGCGACTATCGCCGGCGGCGGCGGCCTCTGCATAAAGATCCATGGCCCGGCGCGGATCGGGACCAAGCGTATCACCCGACATAAGCTCATCAGCAAGCACGCGGCGCGCCGAATTGCTGCCAAGGCTAATTGCCCGGTCGAAATTGCGCATGGCCAGCCGCTGGCTTGGCAGGATTTTCTGCAGTCCGCTCGTATAAAGGGTCGCCAGCCGCAAATAACCCGCAGCATCCCCCAGTTCGGCTGCCTTGGTATAGGCCTCGAGCGCCCGGTCCGCATTGACCACGACATATTGGCCATCGGCGAAATAATCACCGAGTTGGACCAACGAGGTCGTATCGCCCTCAGCCACCAGAATATCGAGGATCTTCCTGCCGGTGGCGAAATCCTGCGGCACTCCCTCACCCTTGACGATCATGTCGGCGATGCGCCGCCGCGCACTAATATTGCCCTTGACCGCCGCTCCCTCGTAAAGGGCTAGTGCCTTGGCCGGCTCCGGCTCCACACCGGGCGTTCCCTGGCGGAACAGATCGCCCGCGCCGACGACCGCATCGAGGTTGCCGGTAACGATGCCGCGCTCATAGTAGGAAAGTGATTTGGCAAAATCGGCCGGCACCGCGCCGCCATTGGCATAGAGCGTCCCCAGATATGTGGAGGCGCGGTCGCTGCCGCTGTTGGCCGCTGCCTGCAGCATGGCCAGAGCGTGCTGCCGGCTTTGCTCGTCGATGCGCGAATTGAGGATCAAATCGGCCATAGCCACAGTGGCGATCACATCGCCTGCGTCGGCGGCCAGCTTGTAGGCGTCCATCGCCTTGTCGATATCCACCGCCTCCCCGAAACGTCCCGCCGCGTAGACATCGCCCAGCGTGCGCTGGGCCTCGGTTACCCCGGCATCGGCAGCCTGTTTGAGGTATTTCAGGCCCTCCGCGACAGCCGCGGGGTTCTCGGCGGCAGTGGCCAGAAGCATTTGGGCGAGCGAATAGGCCGCGCTGCTGTCTCCTTTGGCTGCCGCGTCGGCAAGGTCGCGCCGGGCACTGGTGCGCAGATCCTCAAAAGTCGTGCCTGTGTTGAGATCGGGAATGCCATAGCTGGTCCCCGCCGGCACTGACGGCGGCGACTCGGGCGCCTCGATGACGAGGCCGCCCGGCTCGGGCGCGGCCTCGGCCGACGGATCATCCGACTGCGCAAGAACCGGCAGCGCGAACAGCAGGCTAGCCGCGAACGCGGCCACGGCTCGAGCTTTCAACATGCTATGGTCCCCCCCCCAGAAGCGCCTCGCCCTGCGCCACTGAAAATGCCCCGTCGTCTCGCCCCCGAGCGATATTTCCTTATCTTGCTCCAGGGTGTCAACTCGATCTCGATCAATCACAGCCATAAGAGCAGACGACCGACGCTGATCAAAAGACTATCTTTCGACAAGGTTTACGCGCAAGGCCTCGCCCTCGCGCGCAGACCGGCGCGCGCCTGAAGGTTTTCCGCATCCCCGAACAGTTTCAATAGGAATTTGCGGCGAGCAAAAAACGTCGTCTCCTTCGTCATCTTCTGTGTCCTTGCACGGCTCGTGAACCTTGCCATTCTGGCGTCGTGTCCAGGGCTCCTTCCGTTTAGCGAGACCACCGCCTCCACCTGCTTGACAGCACCGTCACCGGCGGCGTGCTCGCAACTTCCGTGTCGCTGGATTGTCGGTGCCCGGCGCGCGGCACCCTGGCGGCCGTCCCCCGATATGCTGTGTTGTCGGGTGAGCGGGCGCTCCATGAGCCCTGGCTCCAGCGTCATTCAGCCACAGGAGCTTTGCTGCAACCACCCACCGGCGCCAATCGATTTCGTCGGCAACAGGGCTCTGAGCCCCCTTTCGGCATTGGCGCCACCAAGTTCAGGGGCCGGTCGGTCAGCGCAGGATAGCGTAGATGACATTGGCCTTGTAACCGCCGGAGGGCTTGGTGCGGTGCACGATGATATTGTCCTTGCCGAACCTGGCGCCGCGGGTTGCGCGCACCAAGGTGTCGCGCACACCGACGCACTGGTTGCGCTGCTTCTGGCGTTCTTCTGGCGCATCCGATGCGCGTACGCACACCAGCTCGATATTGCACCCATTCTGGCGCGCCAGCAGCGCCAGGGCGCCGATCTGCTTCTGGTCACTGGGCAAGGGCTTTCTGCCATCGGTCGGCACCGCGGCGAAGGCGTATTGAGCGCCTGGGGTCTTGCAGGTGCCGCTTGCCATGCTTGCATCCTGCGCCAGCGCCCCGCTGCCCGATACCCCAATCAGCGCCATGCCTGCGCCCAGCAACGTCTTGCTCATCAAGTTCATGTTTCTTCCTCCAGCGTCAAAATCCGTGTATTCCCCAACCCCAGCCCATTTGTCCCGGCGAGTCAACGCGGCCGGGTCCGATTGATTGCGACCGCCCCCACTTGGGCCGCAACTCGGCATTAATGCTTAATGGCGCCGACGGTTGCGCAAACCCTCCAAGGCTGGGATGGAAGATGACGCGCCACAATCCCACTATCAATGTTCGAGCACTCGGCACCAAACCATGGCGATGCGAAATACCAATGTAAGGGCGGCGCTCGAGCCTCTGCTTGATCGGCTTGTCGCCCTTTACGAGCAGAGCGCGCCATCGGCCGACAAGATCACGCCGGACGACAAGCAGGCCCTGGCCGACGAAGCCCTGCTGGTGTGGGGGGAGATCTATGATGTCGTCATGAGCTGGGTTGGCCATGAACATATCGGTCAGCACCTGATCGCGCGAAACCGCCGCCGCATCGAGACGGCCAACCAGCTCGCCCCCCTTTCGGCGCGCGAGGCCGCCAATCTCGCCGAAATGGCCGGCCTGTGGTTCGCGCAGATGGGCGACGTGATGCCAAAGCTGGCCGCCGAGATATCGGAGCAGTTCGACACCAACCGCAACAAGCTTGTCGAGATGATCGCTGGTGGGGACGCGCATCTGCTAGCCGACACGCTCAGGCAGACATTCCTGCCACCCGCGCTTCACCAGATCTGCATCCAGCTCGAGGCACTCGCAGATTCGCAGGCCAGCAGCGCGCGGGAGCCGGATCACGTCCGCGCCAGCGTTCCCGATCCGATCCTTGAAGAAGACGCGCAGGCGCGTTGGCGTCTCGAGGCGCTGAGGCGGGTGCGGGTTGAGGTCGGCAAGGGCAAACGCAAGATCTATGCCCTTGCCGACATGGCGGCGAGCGTTGACCAGTCCATTGACACCCTGCAGGAGTGGGAGCGTCAGCTGGTCAAGTCCAGCGATCTGGAGAACGATCTCTACTGTTCCGAGCTGGCCGGCGAATTCGAGGCCCATTTCACATCCAGCCACTACACGACTATCTATGGCTATGAACGTTATGGCTCCTACAAGGGTATATACAACCTCGAACGCGCCGCGGCTATTTCCGCCAACCTTCATCAGTTCAAGCTTGTTGATATTGCGGCAGCAATAAGGATAGTGGAATGATGCACCACACGACCAGTTTGTCTCCGAGTGGCGCGGCGAACGGCCAGGGTGAGGGCGCAACGCGAGCGGCCCGTCTGCATCTTCATCCTCTCCGCCAAGTCTTCGGGTTCCAGTATTCTTCAAGCCGTGCTCCAGCAGGAGTTCGGCCTGCGCCTTTCCAGCTCTTCGCACCATTTTGAAAACGAGACACTCTACTGGACCAAGGCGGCCTCGGTCCTTGGGCTGGAGCAGATGCCCCTGCCCTTCAGCGAAGTTCCGCTCCCCCCCGACCGCGCCGCACGAAGCTTGCGAGCCTTTCTCGCAGAGAATGCCATCGTACCACCGGACCGGCTGACACGGCAGGCGCTGGAGGACGCCTTCGCAAGCCTTTGCATCAGCAACGCCCCGGCTATGCTGGAAAAATCCCCCCATCACCTCTACGAGCGGGCGGCGCTCGATCTCATCTGCGACTTTGCGCAGTCACGAGAGGACGTCAGGGTGAAGTTTCTCGGCCTGGTGCGTCACCCGGTCGAGACAAGCTATTCCGCCTGGCGACGCTTCGGCATTTTGCCTTGGGTCGAGGAAGCGTGCTGGGTCGCGGCCTACACCAACCTGCTCGACCTCAAGCGGCAGATGCCGAACGACGTGCACATTGTCCATTATCGGCAGCTGGTGACAGGCCAAATCAGCATCGACGATCTATCCCGCTTTCTTGAGCTGCCCCGAAAGCAGGGAGCGACCACGGCCAGGCGCAGCTTCGATGCCAAGAGCCTGAACAAATGGCAAAAAGATCCCGCCTTCGGCTATGCCATGTCGGCTGAGGCGAAGGCACTGGCGCTCGAACTGGGCTACACCCAGCAAGAGCTCGCAATGCCTGACCGGCACTGGCCCGTACTGAACACGCTGCGTCACGTCGCCTTCATGGGCTACCACGCCATCCCCCAATCGCTTCGCCAGAAGGCGGTGCGAGTTTACCGTAAGGTCAAGCGTCGCTGAGCGGCTCCCGATGCCGGTCTGCACAAGGTCTTCACATTGCGGTCCCGGCGGCAGCCCCCCCGCTGCCATAGGCCCGATGGCTCAGGCGGGCCGCTCGCCCAACTCGAACCGCCTCCGATCAGCCGCATCAAGCCGCCTTGCATTGGACGGAACGAGGTAGCGATAAGTCTGGGTCAGCGAGAGCCGGGCATAGAGTGTATAGCCAACCACCACCGAATAGAACATGATCCCCTCCACCGTGAAGGTGGGCATGGTACCAAGGCACAGGATGAGAAAGGAGATGTGAGCGCTCACCACCGCCCAGCGCCGCGCATGGGGCGTGCGCACGGCAATGGCGAAGAAATAGACGAAGGAGCATGCATAGGAAAAAAGCCCGATCAGCCCAACCTCGTAAAAGAAGGACACGAACACGTTGTGTGCGTATAGCGTGAATGCCTTAACCCAGGATTCCGGGCCGAAGCCGAACATGAGGTGGGCCAGGTCCGACCTCAGCACCGCAAAGATATAAGTACTCCAGATGTAAAGCCGGCCCGAAAACAATTGCCGGTCGGCATTGGCAAAATCTGCCGGCGGCTTGATCAAGCTGTCGAACCGGGAGAAGGCAACGCCCAGATCCGACATACGGTCCGACAGCAGAGCGACCAGGACCATTCCCATGCCGGCCGCAAGCAGCAGGCCGCCCAGTCGCACAAGCATCGCAAAGCTCGGCCGAAACCTATCGGAACTGCCGAACACCAGATGCCCGAACAGCATCGGGAGGGCGGCGAGGACCGCAGTCCGGTAGTTTGCCAACAGGATGGACAAAAAGTAGACCGAGACGAGGATGGTTCTGCGCCGCCACGAAAGCCCGCTCGACACGACGGTCAGCGCCATCGCCGTCAAGACGGCAATAGAAAACACGCCCTCATGCACATAACCGCCGATATAGCTGACAGAATCATCGCCTTCGGTGGCCTTGGCCATGTGGAAGATGACCGAAAGAACCTGCATCAGTAACGGCGAAATATAGACGCTCATCAGGCCGGTGATGAAACTTCCATCCTTGGGTTCGGCATCCAGCGCCTTCACCAAGGCCAGCATCATGGCCACCACCAGCAGTTCGCGCAGCACCGAATTGATCGTGCCAACGATGTTGAGGTTCCACAATCCGCTGACGCACACGACGCCGATGAAGGCATAGATGACGAGATTGGCTTTGTAGCGCACCAACAGGTCGCGGGTCACAAAAAGGCCTCCGACGACCGTCACCAAGGTGATGATGGCGATGGCGCTCTGCCCGGCAATCAAGCTCCTGGACATGAACTGGTGCAGGAAGTTGGACTGGTAGCGCAGCATCAGCGCGGCATAAAGGAAAATGAACTCCGGGGACCGGCCGCGGGTGGAGTGCGCCATGAAGAACACGGCGACGGCAACGCCGATCAGCAGCAGCGGCAGTGGCAACGAACTGGTGGAATCCATCAGACATCGTCCCGGAGAGCGGTCAGCGGGACGACTTCATGCCTCCCGCGGGGAAAGCCATACACCGCTCCCCGGATAGAGGGCAATGCGGGCCTGTCCCAAAGGTTACTTTTACGTCCAGCCGCCCTTTTCACCGGGTCGCGCTCTCGACCAAACAGATAGATTCGGGTTCGCCCTTCGTTTCGGCCCAGGCGCCGTTCGACAAACCGCCAGGAATGTTCCGGGGAGGCGTTTCTCTCCGGGGCCGCACCCACGGGTTATGCGAGTGCTGCGGTGGCGCCCGCATAAACTCTTTTTTGCGATTGCTCCAGGCTTCCCACCCGCCAGTCATGCGACTACAACTGCGCTTCTAGAGATCTTGCCTGAAAGACCGGCAGTGCAGAAACGAATTGTGTTCATAATCAACTCGCTGACCGGAGGCGGTGCCGAGCGCATCATGGCGCGGCTGCTCTCCAATTCTGCCGCGAAGGCCGAAAACTGGGACGTCCACCTGATCTTGCTCGACCGCGAACCTGCCGCCTACGCGGTCCCTGACTGGGTCACCGTTCATCAGCTGGACTGCCGACACTCCCTGGTACGCAGTCTCATCTCGGTCGCCCGCACGCTGATGAAGCTGCAGCCGACGGTCACCCTAAGCTTTCTGTCACGATCCAACTTCGCCAATGTCCTGAGCGGGAGGCTGTGCGGCGCGCGCGTGGTGATCAGCGAACGGATCAATTCCACAAGCCACTTCGGCACCAGCATGCCGGGGCGCATTTCGAAGCTGCTGACCACCCTGTTCTACCCCCGCGCCGACAAGGTGATCGCCGTATCATCGGGCATCCGCGACGACCTGACCCACAACTACCGCGTGTCACTCGATAAGATCACCGTGATACCTAACCCGGTGGACCGCGACCTGGCCCTCCAAATGTCAAGGCAGGACCCTCATGAGGAACTTCCGGGACCGGTCGTGGTCGCCATGGGGCGGCTGGTCCCGCTCAAGAATTTTGCACTCCTGCTTGAAGCTTACGCCAAGTTGGATGGTCCTGGCACCCTGCTCATCCTCGGGGACGGACCGATGAAGCAGTCGCTTGTGGCGCAGGCGAGACGGCTTGGTATTGCGCAACGGGTTCGTATGCCCGGTTTTGTCGCCAACCCATTCGCCTATATCGCGCGCGCCGACTGTTTCGTTTTGCCCTCGGATGGCGAGGGCTTCCCCAATGGCCTTGTCGAGGCGATGAGCATGGGCGTACCCGTCGTCTCGACCAACTGCCACTCCGGCCCCTCCGAGATCCTCGACGGCGCCGAGGTCCTGCGCATCGAGGCCCCATACGAAGCGCGCTACGGGCTGCTGGTGCCCACCGGCGATGCTCCTGCCATGGCCCAAGCGATTAGGAAGGCCCTGCAATCGGATAACAATTGCGCGCTACGCGCCAAAGCCGTGGAAGGTGCCCGGCGCTACGACCTGCAGACCGCAGTGGCGCGCTACTGGTCGATCATAGAATGTAATCACTCACCAGCTGGCGGATAGCCGCGTCGTAGCTGTCGGTGGTCTCCTCTGCAATCCGGGTCCAGCTGTATTCGCTCAGCTTGGAATCCCAATTCACCCGCCCCTCCCGCTCGCGCCGCTCAAAGGCCTCCGCCAGGCAAGTGGCCAGATCAGCCACGTCATGCAGCTTGTGATAGCACGGCTTGGGCAGCCGAACGTCCAGATTGGCCTCGATGTCGCTGAGCACGACCTCGCTGCCATAGGACATTGCCTCGAGCAGCGCGATCGACAGCCCCTCATGCGAGGAAGGCAATGCGAACACCGCAGCCCCGTCGAACAAGGAGGCCAGGCATGCGCCGGTGCGGAAACCCGTGGTAACCACGCCCGGTGTCTCGGCCGCAGCCTGTTTTACGGTTCTGGCATATTCGCTGGTGTGATCGGCATCACCCACCAGGACCAGCTTGATATCTGACCGGCCGAGCCGCTTGTAGGCCTCGATCAGGTCGAGATGTCGCTTTTCCGGTACCAGCCTGCTGACATTAAGGATGTATTTGCCGCGGCTGAGGCCGAGCCCGGCCAGAAAGCCGTCTCCTGCGGGCGCCATGCTGCTGGCGATTTCGTTGGGGATATACCGAAAGCTTACCCCATACTCGTGCGACAGGCGCACGGAGAGCGCCTTGGACACGCAGATGCGCTCATGCGCGAAGCTCGCCTGGCACTGCTCGCCCTTCTTGAGCATCCAGCGCGCGACCGGGCCCCATTTCTCGCGTCGATAATCCTCCCCATGATGAGTGCACACCACACGCAATCCCAGAAGGCGCGCGAGGGGCGCCATCAGCGCGGGCCCCACGGCGTGAATGTGAAGCACGGCGGGGCGACTAAATCCCGCATAAAGCACACCCAAAAAGGTGTGCATCAGCGCCTCGATCGACTGGCTGCGCACGCAGGGCAACACAATCAGACGTATCGACCTGCCGAGATCCGGATCATCCCCGGTTGCATAAGGTTTCCTGACGACGACGTCGACGTCATACCCGAGCGCATCGAGTTCGCGCGCCAGGTTGGCGACGTGCGTCTCGACACCCCCCTGCCCGATCCCGATCGAGCGTAGTCCTAGCATCATAACGTCGGCGGGGCGCTTGGCCCGACCTGCATTGGCCTTCAATTTCATAACCCTTCATTCGAAGCGCCTCTTCAATCTTGCTGACCTTCGGCTAACCCGAGCCCTTGCACTTCCCGAGCCGTCCGTTGCCCGCCGTCAGGTCTTGGTCTACGCGATCATCGGCGCCCGCCGCGCCCTTGACCGAAAAATTGATGCTCTTGGGTTCACTAGATCTTACGAAACGTCCCCCACGATCAGCTTTGAGGAGTCGTCGGTCGCCTTGAACTTCTGCATGGAAGGCTCCAACCGCGACACGTCCACACCAACCAGTTTGATGGCAACGTCTTCTCCATCCGCAAAGATGGCAACGCCGTCCTTCTCGCCGCCGATCATCGCCCCACCCTTGATGAGGATGCTGGCGGCGTTCTCGCTCGTCTTGGTTGCCCCCTCAGCCCAGATGTGATGCGATCCCCCGCTGCCACCGATCTTGGTGGGAGAAATGCTCAGGCAGTTCTCGATACGGATCGGATTGCTGCTGCCGCCTCCCCAGATGCGAAAATTGCGCTTGTTCCGCTCCAGCCGGCACCGCGTGATCGTGGTGGTCTCCGACTTCAGGTCGTAGCCCCCATCGCTATTGCCGGCCGAGATGTGGGCGATGATGTGAATGTCGCGATTGCCGCGCTCGGAGGAAACACCGTCCCCGTTCCAGTAGCTATCCTCATTCCCGTCATGGCGATCGAGGCAATTGATCGTCGCCCCGCCCCTGATCGTCAGGTTGCGGGCCTGGTCGCTGCACTCAATACCGACGGCAAACCGGTCTCCATATTGCCAGCCGCTGTCGAACACACAGTCCTCGATCAGCCACCTCTCGCATTGTCCATGAAAGCGCACGGCCTTCTTGGAAAAGCCGACGCCGCAGAATCGGTGTAGCATAACGTTGCGCAGCCGTGAGCCTTCGTTGGTATAAAGACCGTCACGCACATTGTGAAAGCTCACATCGTGCACATTAAGCCCGGTCGTCGCGACGTCCGCATAATCGAAGATCCGGCCCAGATCGCCCACGGCGAGATGCGCAAACTCCAGATAGTTCGCCCCACTCTGCATCTCGAAAAGCGTATTGCCACCGAACCCGCTTGCGTTCAACGCGCCGGCAATGTTGCTCGGCTTGCGCCAGCCGTGGCGGTTGCCCAACAAGGTCGCCTGGTCCGGTTCCATTGCTGCATTGACGCCAATAATGCGTACGGGCCAACCCGGCCGGCCGCCGGAGGCAATCCCGACCGGATCGGTGATCGCATAAGCTCCCAGATCGGAGCGCAGATAGATGGTGCCGCCCGGGCCCACCCGCTGAATGAGTTCGTCGAGCCGGCCGATGGGAGCGGCATCGTCAAACGACGCCCCGCTGCCTTCCCCGGCCGGCGCAACAAAGGCTCGCCCGGTCTCCTGACCCAGGGCCGGAAGGACAAGCGAGCCGCCGAGCACACCAAGGAACGTTCGCCTCCTTATGCCAAGAGCCTTCGAAAACATGTCATCTTTGGCCATCGTTATGTCCTGTAGTCTGCGGATGGCACACCGTCCTCAGCAGCGCCCCGATGCGCCGGCCCTTTTCCTTGGACACCTAGCTACCTTGCCTCCGAGCCTAGAGCGGCCGCCCCGGCCAATCAACACCTTCCGGCACCCGTTACACCTGATCTTCCCAATTCGTCGCCATCAGCTAATGATCTCGCCGAAATTGTCCGAGCCAATACGGTTTCCGGCCAGCGCGCTTAACCATCCAAGCCGATACGCTCTACAAAAGCCGAGCCACATCCGATAGATACCTCAACGGGCTGGCCGCGTCTTCAGGCGGTCAGTCACATTTTCGGCAACGTCCGAATGCTGACCCACTGAGATAAGTTGACATGGGCGACCAGGAATTTGATCTGCGCAGTATGCTGGCGATGCTCAAGCGCCAGTCCCGCGTCATCCTTGCAACCTTCGTCCTGGTGCTGGGAGTGTGCACGCTCGTCATCTTCGCGCTGCGACCAGCCTTCACCGCATCGACCTTGATCCTGGTCGAACGGGGCAACACGGATCTCCTGACCACCACGCCCGCCGGCACAACCTCCGGTGACGCAGCCCAGGTCGACAGCGAAATACAGATCGCCAGTTCCCGGCCCGTCATCAGTAGCGTAATCGACGACGCCCATCTGCTCGACGACCCCGAGTTCACCGACAACACCTCGTTGATCGACCGCATCGCCCAATTGCTTCGCATTTCCAGCCCACAGCAACCGAGCCCCGAGGAAGTGCGCAAAATTGTCCTTGGCAAGCTAAACGCCGCGGTCAACATAGACAGGAACGGGGTGACAAACCTCTTCACCATCACCGCCACCGCGGACGATCCGCGCACAGCCGCCAACATTGCAAACGCCCTGGCCGACGCCTATGTGCATCAGCAGGTGGAATCGAAAATCTCCTCCAAGCTGGCGGCCCGCGACGTAATCCAGTCGCGCATAACAGACGCCAATCAGAACGTCATCGCCACCGAGGAGGCGATAGACGAATTCATCGCCAGCAGTATCGACACCATCGCCGAGCAAACCGGGCGGTCTGATCTTGTACAGCTGCGCAACGAACTCAAACAGGCTGAGGCCACCCGCACCACCCTTGGAAATCAGATCGATCTGGCCAGCAGGGATCTGACGGCGGGCAATTGGAGTTCGTTGTCCAAGGTTATCAATTCGGACGAATTCGACACACTGCAGCAGCGCTACTACGATCTGCAGCAACAGGCCGCAGCGGCGGCACCGGACTCGGGCAGCCTGTCCGACCTGCAACAACAAATTGCCAAGGTCTCAGCCCAGCTCCAGCAGGCGGGGTCGTCGGCCGTGAATTCCCTGCGCTCCCAGGTGCTCGACGCCCAGGGACTGGCTGCCGATCTCAAGATCCAACTGCGCTCCAGCAGTCTGGCCGCCGATCTTCCCCCGGCTGTGCTCACCAAGCTTTACGAGCTGCAGCAGAACGCCGAGTTCGCCCGCAATCAATATCAGGCCCTGCTGTCGCGGCTCAACCAGCTGGAATCGGAAGCCTATCTGCAGGTCGCCAACAGCCGCATTGTCTCCCGGGCGACACCTCCCGACCGGCCTTCGTTTCCCAACCGCAAGCTGCTGATGGCCGTTGCGGCACTCGGAGCGCTGGGGCTGGCAGTCATGATGGCCTTCGCCGTCGAGAACTTCGTGGGCGGCATCACCTCTGAGGGCCAGCTCGGATCGCTGCTGCACACCACCGTCGTCTCGGTGGTGCCACGCGTCTCCATGCGGCGCAAGGGACCCAACGGCGAGCGCCTGATCTCCCCGGCCGACATGATTTGGGCGATGCCCTATTCGATGTTCGCCGAATCCATTCGCCGGATGCAGATCGGCATCGATCAGGCCTTGCGGCGCGCCCGCTCGCGCCAGCGGCTCAACGAGCAGGGAAGCGTGGTCATGGTGACGTCGGCCAACGCCAGCGAGGGCAAGTCCACCATTGCGCTGTCCCTTGCCCGATCCTACGCCGTTTCCGGACGCAAGACGCTGCTCATCGATTGCGACCTGCGCAAGCCCTCCATGCACAAGCAGCTGGCCCTCCAGCCCAGCACCGGCCTGTCCAACTACCTGGGCGGGTCATACTCCAACGCCGATCTGCACTCCCTGCTCGTGCGGGATCCGCACAGCCAGGTCGAGATCGTACTCGGCGCAAAAAAAGAGGGTGTGCCGACCTCGCGCCTCATCTCCAGTGGAATGCTGGTCGAACTGATCGAGGCGGCCCGCGCCACCTTCGATATCACCATCCTTGACACATCTCCGGTCGGCCCGGTGGTCGATGCGCTCTATCTTGCCCAGCATGCAGACGTTATTACGGCAGTTACCAGCTGGGCAAACACATCCCAGGCAGAGGCAAAGGCCGCGATCGCCGCCCTCGGCGAGGCCAAGCAGCCCTACTCGGAACTTCTTTCCGTGCTCAATGGCCGCAAGATCCAGCGCCGGCACGTCAAGAATATCTATGCTGGCTACTATTCGGAATAGCAGCGCAGCGGCAGCCGTTTCTCGGCGTGGGCCGCCAGGCAGCGGAGCTGGCCTTCGCAACTGAACGGCAAGCCGAGATACCTTCAGTCTGAAGGGCCGAACCCATCCCTGGCCCTTCGCGGCATTGAGGACCGAGGGGCCGCGCCCCATTGACGGAAGCGCAATATGCCTCCCGCGCGCCGCAACGAATGGCGCACTATTCGCCACTGCCCGTGAAGAATTCCGAGCGCAACGTCATCCACAGGATGCGCAGATCGAGCAGGAGCGAGAAGTCACGTGCATAGGCGATATCGAAGTCAACCCGACGTCGCGCCTGTTCGATCGTCTCGATGCGTCCTCGTGCGCCATTGACTTGCGCCCATCCTGTGATGCCCGGAAGCATCGCGTACCGCGCCCGGTAATATGGCACTGCGACGCTATAGGGACGTCCGGCCGCCAACATGCCCGGCACATGTGGCCGGGGCCCCACAAGCGACATCTCGCCGGCCAGTACGTTGAACAGCTGCGGCAACTCGTCGATGCTGGTCCTGCGTATGAATCGTCCAATATGGGTCACCCGCGGATCGTCCTTGGCAGTGTGCTGAACGCCGCTCAGATCGCAGGCATTCGCGTACATGGAACGAAACTTGTAGGCAGTAAAGATCCGCCCGCCCTTACCCTCCCTCTCCTGCCGGAACAGCACCGGGCCCGGACTCGTCAACCTGATAATCAGTGCGACGACCAGCAGCAACGGCCCCAGCACAACAAGCGCGACGAGCGCCCCAGCAACGTCCATCGTCCGTTTGACGAGCAACTCCCATCCAACAATTCCGTCCACCTCGGGCCAGAACGGCGGATCGGTCTCGACATTCGGATCGCGCTGATCGTCGCCATCGCCGCCATCCATGACGACGTCGCCATATGGGTCAGAAAAAATAACACCGCGCCCTTCGAACCCGCTCATATTCTGGAACTCCGATATCCGACCGGGACCGCAACCGTACCGTCCGCTCAGCCGACCCGAAAGGCGCTACACCTTCCGCACGCTCCGCCGGCCATTGCTCAGAGGTCGACGCTAACATCCTGTTCGAGCTTCGAAACTCGTATACGAGCCACAATCAAACAATATCAGCGCGAAAATTGAGTTCAGGCAAGTGTTAACTCGCGATTGACTTGCTCAGATAGCATTTTTTACCGAAACCATGGCACCAATGCATCATACCGACCTCGCGGCGTCGACAATTACCTCGAGCAAAGGTCAGCCCGCCGTCCTCGCAAGCACACCATTACCTCAACGATTTCATGATCAGTCGGACGACAAGAGCCTGAAAGCAGGAGGCAAGCTGCCTGAACGCGCCCTCAACTGCACCTCATACACCCGCGTTGCAGCAGCACACGTCCATACTTGGACCGCCGGCTACTTGGATCGAGTATAATACAACGTGGGTTGGAGACAGCGACCGGACCCCGCTGCCGGCCGCAAATAGAGGAGCCCGAGAGGTTAGCCGGCCCCTAGAGCAATGCAGGCACAAGCCGAGCGCGGCGCCTCAGGGCCTAGATGAGCGCCATAAGATACTGGAACAGGGGCGCCATCAGCAGATATCCTCCGATGATTGCTGCCCAGCACAATATAGCAAGTGCGAGAATCACGCTTCCGCGCGGCAGCTTGTGGACAGCTGCACTCTCGCTCACAACTTGGGTATCACCAACCGCCATTGCCTACTCCCATCAGCTACCGCAACCAAAGCCCAAGACTGAGATGCTAACGAATACTGCACCCCGAATTTGCACCCGATGATGGCAATAATTCGTCCGGGGAACATGAGTTCCTAAGTTTTGCGGCGCATCGAAGCGCCGGCGGGCAATGGCGCGGCAACTCCCCACGAACCGCGCGACCGGCGCCAGGCCCTGCTGGCGGCCCGCAAAAGAGCCAATATTCGCAACTATTCGGCCTCGACGGAATATTCCTGCGCCACAAGGGCGGTCTTACCCGAGGGGAACGGTGCAGGAGTCCTCGCGGCGCCAATGCTCTTGAGCGCCAGGACCCCGTAAATTGCTGCCCCGGCAAGGACCAGCACCAGTCCCGTAGGGATCCGCCAGGCAGACGCCGGACCAGCCCCCTCTACAAGCGCCGCGGCACCACCGAACAGCGAGACAAAGAGCACAGCCTGGGCGCCCATATTGGCGGCGATTGGCCAAGGGCTGACCCCCACGAGACGAAACATGTTCAATCGGTAAAGGATCATGGAGGCAGCTTTGGTCAGTGCGAAGCCGGCGATCGCAGCGACCGCCCCCCATTCCGAACCGGCCACATACATCGCCGCAAGGCTCGCCAGAAGCGACAGCACCTGGAAGGCCAGACCCATCTTCTGCAATTCGAGTACCGAAACGATCGGGGTCATCGCACCGAAGATGATCGAAGCTGCGATCCAGGGCGCCATCCAGCTTAGATACAAGCCGGCCTCAACCCATTGCTGCCCGAAAACGGCGCCCGCGACCATGGGCACCAGAAAGGCACACAGAGCGGCCGGTGCAATTAACAGGTTGGACGTCAGCCTGACCGGAACCTCGGCTGCCCGTCCTATCTGCCCGCGATCCTTCTTGCTGACCGCAAGGTTGCGGAACATCGACTGGCTGATGGCTGTACCGATCACGGTTGCCGGCATCATGCCCACTCTCTGTGCGAGGAGAAAAAAGCCGGCCGATTGTGGACCGAACATAGAGAACAGCACGAGCGAGGGAACCTGCTGGCCGGCCGAGAAAGCCACGGATGCCGGCAGTGAAAAGGCCGGGAACGACCAGTAGTGTCGCGCCAGGAACGCCATCCGCTTCAAGGACAACTGCCCGAACAGGGCCCGGTCACGCTTGCCCAGCTCACGGGAAAAGGACGAGATACCCGCCGACTGACCGAACAGATTGCCCAGCAACAGGCCCAGGGTCGCAAAAGGCGTGAATGCGGCGCCGGTTTGTATCACGGCTTGAGTGATCGACTGCGTCAGCTTGGTGCGCGCAATGATGGCAAATCGCCGGTGCCTCACCGCCCAGTTGCTCAGTGCTGTATAGGTCCCGATACTTAAGACGCCAAAGGGAACGAGCCAACTTATATTTGGCAATGCAGGGATATTCAGCCAGCCGGCGAGCAAGGTGTCCGACCAGAACGACAGGACGCCAGGGCAGTAACCAGGGCCGTCGCCAGGGGACGCAGGCCATGGCAAGCGCCAAGGCATTGATGGCCACACGATCTTGGCGCGGAAGCGGCACGACCAGCTCGAACCTGAATGTGGAAAAAGCACCGAGTATGGTCACCGTGGCCATGTACGCCGCAAGCGTCCCAAACTGCTCGGGCGTGTATAGCGCAAGAAGTCAGAATCGGAGCATTGAGTACAAGAATGACTTGAGCTATAGATGTACCAGATGACAGGATAATGACAGATCCAGAGGATATTTGGTAACGAATGCGTTTTTGACATACCTGAAACCCGACCGATAAACCCTGCTGGCCCAACCAATTGGCTGGACCCGCTGCGGGCGGACACTATCGCTTGGGTGGGCGGGGGGGTCAACTGGCGAACGCTAGCGGATTGGTCAATGAGAAATAGAGAAAAAAATTTCTGGAAAACCGCGGTCAGTTCAATAAATTTAGAGGCCCCTATTGGGAGGTTAAGGTCTATCTAAAATGAAACCGATTGATCTGTTGAGTATCGGGTGGCCGCCGGGGCCAACAATCTTTTGGGCCGCACCGGTCTTCGTATCGTAAAATCCGCGAAAACGGTAAAGGATGTCCGCAATCAGACCGATGATCCCATAGAAGCGGCTTATCGAGCGGGCCTGACCCCTTTCGTTTTCGAAATTGAACTCGCCCACTGCCGGATACGGGCCTGGAGCCGCGTTCACCTGCACCGCAGACTGCGGCGACCCGTTCGTCGATACGCTGATCGGCTATCAGGACCAGACAATAAAGGGGGTTTATGCGGGATCACCCCTTGAAACCTTCTATCGGAAATGGTGCCCTCAAAGTGCCGCGGAAGTGCTCGGTCTGAGAACGACGGGACTCGTCTTCAAGGCTGCGTGATTTTCAGCCTCTTGGCTTTGTGATGCCCTGGAACGATTGGGGGCCGGAAGAAGCTTTTCCGGCGCTGGACGTCGTTCATTGAAAAGGACAACAAGGAGCACGGCGCCAAGGCCCATCCCTCGCTGGGGTGGAAAGCATGGGGGCCCATAGACCCGACGATCGGCGAGCAGGAATTCAACCGGCTGGCGTCGGTTTCGAACTCCATCCAGAAGCACGGCTGGGAAGTGAAGAAGGACCCGACGGAGACATCAAGGGTGTCGTGCTCGAGAGGGATGGCGAATTTCGCATTCTGGTGACCGCGGGTCACCATCGTGCGGCAGCTCTCGCGGCGGCGAACACTGTCGTGGCGCCGGTTCGCGTCGATAACCCGATCGTCAGATTTGGGGATAGCCAATTCTGGCCGAACGTCCGCTCCGGGCTGTTTTCGCACGCAGAGGCGGTTGCCGTTTTTGACCGGCTGTTCAATGCGCAACAGCCGGCCCATGCTACACGCCCTTTGCCCTCGCATTTCCTTATGCCGGAGGTCGAGGCCGTCCTAGCGTAGTCTCTCGCGCAAGGCCATCTTCGCGGTCGGGACAAAGGGCACGAACAATCCGCCAGGCCTGAACGGAATTATCGGTAGAGTGCATGGCGTTGTAGCGCTTGTCGCGGCACGCCGATTGACGAGTTTGCGGACGGCTTGCTTGGCCGCTGAATGCGCTGGTTGTCGAGCAAGGGGAACTGTCAGTGCTTGCTGGTCGGGTGCGATCGGCGCCGGGTCGGGCGCAATGATCACGAAACCGGGCTCGCCGCCGCTGACCGGAAACGGCCCCCGCCCCCAATTGCCACCCCTAACCTCTCTGGTAACGTCGGCCATTTGATCCGCCGTGAGCTCAATCAGCGGATCAAGGAAACACCGCCCTCGCCAGTTCGTCCAACACACTTTCCGCAACCCCTTTTCGATCGCCCGTTTCCTGAGAAAAAATACGGTCAGGCCGGGTTGTTCGCTTCCGGCCCATTCCCCGCGCCGGCGCAAATCGTCGGCGACCCAAGCGTTCCAGCAGCCGATGCGCTCGAGCATCTCGACCGGAGGCTGCCAGCCATTCTGCTGCAGCAACAGATCGAGGCGTCGATCGTGACGTTTTCGAGCTTCAGATCCACATCCTTCCACGCGGCGTTCCGACCGCCGGCTCATCAGCGGAGGCAGCCCTCCCAGGTGTTCCGAAGGGATTCCGGATAGCTGTCCGCGTAGATAGACGTCACGATAACCGCAGAACAGAAAACTGTCTTTTGCGGGTGGCACGAGTGGACCCGCCTGCCCCACGCCGCAGCAGCCCGTTGGCAAGCGCCGGCGGCAGGATCGGCATGTCGCCAAAGGCGAACCCGAAAGGCCGCTGGAGAATAAAGCTCGATCGGTTCCCCCACCGGCCATGGGGTAACCAGTTCGCGCACTGCATCGACGTCGCCGTCGCTGAACAACACCACGAGTAGCGCCCATCGTCGCAATCTCCCGCCGCGAGCGTAACGTAGTCCAGTCCACGCGATGGGCGCTGCGGAAAAACCACGGGTCGGAAAGCGCGGATGTATAAAATGGCGCTCTTCCGGCCGAACGACTTGGCTATGCGCCCCCGATACCGGCCCGGCAAGCCCTTGTCGATCCAGTCGGCGGCTAGCGAAAGCCGGGTGACCGGCGAGACCGCCGCTGGAGTAAAAACGCATGAATAGATGCGTCTTCTGCGACAGAAGCACCCTGTCTTCGGATTGAGAACCAGCTTCACCTGAAAATCTTGCCGCTATCCAAGGATTGCTCACTCGCGCCTTCAGGACCTCCCGTGCCGGCCGGTAGCCGGCGTTCGCAAGAAAGTCGTCAAGCCCCTCCAGAGTGATCTCGACATCCAATCCCAGCGTCTCGCGCAGTCCCTCCAGCGCGCCGGCATAGTCGTGGTCGGGCCTGGCCATCGCAAAGAGGCCCGGAATATCGGTTTCAAATCCCGACAAATACCCTTGTGATAGACCGCGTGGTAGGCAAGCCCGTAAAAGTAGGCCTCTCCCACGGAACCGGATAAATCCCGTTCAGAATTCCCGCCGCTCAATCATCTGAGCGGCCAACTGCCCGGATAATAGGGCTGATCCTTGTAGCGGGCTCCCGCCGCCGGCGACGGAGTAGAGTCGCAGGGCACCGATCCCGCGTAATTATCGAGATGTCCGCCAAGTTTCGACAGGTCGTCGTCGGCGACCAGCATATCGAGGTCTTCGCCATGTTTCACCACCGGCAGGTCGTCAAACCAGCGCAGGACGATGCAGATCAGGAGGCAGCCTCAAGCGATGTGAAGAAGGCCTCGACGCCCGTCCCGGGGAATGTACCGCCGAACCCGCGCCTCGTGTCGCGGCCAGCAATCTGGCCGGCAGCCTGCGCATTGGGGTCCCAGATCTCGCGCCATTCGTCTCAACGTCATCGAACCGCGCTACGGCTTCATCACAAGGCGTCACCACAAAGCCGACATCTCCAACCCACCGCCAAAAACCGCTCCCGCTAGTTCTCACGCAGGGCAAAATCCAGTTGATCCTTGAACGGCTGGATCAGATAGGCAAGGACCGATCTGTCCGTGGTTTTGATAAAAGCCTCCACCGGCATCCCTGGCAGCAGTTTGACATCGCCCGGCAGGCGAGCCAGTTCGTTGTCATTAAGGGCGATTTGCGCCGTATAATAGTGCGCGCCTGTAACCGGATCCTGAGAAAGATCTGGCGCTATCGTGGCAACCGATGCCTTCAGTTCCGGAGTGGTGCGCGCGCTGAACCCGGACAGCCGCAATGAGACCTCCTGACCGATCGTGACCTTCTGGATATCGGTGGGAGCTATCCGGGCGGTAATTTCTAGCCGGTCGTCCTGAGGGACAATGGACATCAGCGTTTCGCCCGCCCCCACCACGCCTCCAACCGTATGGACGATGGATTCATGCACCACACCCGCCTGCGGCGCGCGCAGAACCGACCGGATCATTCTGTCTTCCTCCGCCCGGGCCTGCTGCATGGCCTCGAATTGACGCGCCGGTCTCCTGAAGAGTGTCAGGACTTGTGAAAGATAGTCCTGGTCGATTTGGGTAATCTGCAGCTTGCGCTCGGCGATGGCGGCGTTTGCTTGCGCGACCGCGGCCAGCAACTGCCCCTTCTGTCCGTTGAGTTCGGCGACATCCTTTCTCAGGGTGGTCACGCGGCCGCTTTCGATGAGCTGCTTGGCATAGAGCTGCTCGGCCGTGTTCAACTCGTCCTTGAGGATGGCCAGACGTTCGTCGAGGGCATCGCGCTGCAGGTTCTGGCCTTCGATCTGGCGCTGCAGCTGGACGACCTGTTCGTTCAGCTGCGCCCCCTTGCTGGCCTTGGCGGACCGACGGGCGCGAAGCACCTGCTCCTCCACGGAAACCAGCCGCACGATTTCGGGATCGAAGCGGGTAGATCGATCCGGCGGCAGCGTGAATTCGTCGGAATCGCCGAATTCGGCATTGAGACGTGCCTCGCGAATTTCCGTTCCCGGATCTGCGTGTGCAGGACGGCAAGATTGGCGGCAATCGCGGTGTCGTCCAGCTCGACAAGATCTTCGCCCTCGGTGACAATGTCGCCGTCGCGAACATGGATGGCCTTGACGGTGCCGCCTTCCTGATGCTGGATTTTCTTGGCGAAGCTGTCGACCATGATCGTTCCGGGCGCAGCAACAGCCCCGGCGATCTCTGCCTGCGAAGCCCAGAGGGAACCGCCCGCAAGCCCACGACCGCGACCAGACCCAGAAGTCCGTGCAGATTGAGGCTGGAAAGATCGTTGCGGCGGGGCGCGCCGAGCAGGATATCGGTCATGGTGTGAGGCCTTGATCGTGTGAACGTTGTCACGCCGCGCAGGAGGCGCCTGCCTGAAGACCTCGCTCTTTGGCCCGAAATTCACCTGGCGCCCATTCTCCAGCAGCAATATCTTGTCGACTGCACCGATGGCGCTTGGGCGATGCGCGATCACGATCACAATGCCGCCCCGGTCCCGAACGCTGGTGACCGCATTGCCCAGGGCCATGTCGCCCTCCGTGTCGAGATTGGCGTTCGGCTCGTCCAGCACCACCACAAAGGGGTCGCCGTAAAGCGCTCTCGCCAAACCGATCAATTGCCTCTGACCCGCTGACAGAAGTTCGCCATACTCCCCTACGCTTGTATCGTATCCTTGCGGCAGGTTGTTGATCATGTCGTGAATGCCGGCGGCCCGGGCGGCGGCGATAGTTTTCCGATGTCGCATCCTGGGAAACCTGCAGATATTGGCGGCAATCGTGCCCTCGAACAATTCGATGCGCTGCGGCAGATAGCCGATGATCTGCCCGGTCTGGTTGTGACCGTAATGATCGAGCAGGGCCCCATCGAACCTGGTGCTCCCGCCAGGCTGGGCCACACACCGACAATGGCGCGCGCCAGCGAAGATTTCCCGAACCGGAGCGCCCAGAACCCCAGTCCATCCCCGGCGAAGTTGGAAATCCACGCCGCTGATGATCGGCGCCCGCAAACCCTGAGGCGCCGTGGCCAACTGACTGACGGTAAGCGTCTTTTTCGGCAATGCCAGCCGGGTGTCGGGCGTGTCGGCAGCGGCACCCTCGAAAACCTTGCGGATGCGGCCATAGGCCTGGCGGGCGGCCACGAAACTCCGCCATTGCGCAACGATCTGGTCGATCGGCGCCAGGGCGCGCGATGTGATCACCGATGCGGCAATCATCAGGCCTCCCGTCATCTGTCCTTGAATGACCAGATAGGCGCCCACGGCCAGCACCAGCGACTGCAGCAGAAAGCGCAAGGCCCTTATCACGGCGGAAAAAAACGTAGTCCGGTCGGTGGCGGCCTGCTGGGCGCCAAGCAGTGTTTCATTGATGCGCTGCTGTCCCCGCCGGATATCGGCAAGCATCCCCATGCCGATTATGGATTCGGCATTGGTACGCGCGCTCTCGACGTTGCGCTGCCTGGCGCTCTGCAGATAAGCCGATTTACGCACCGGTCCTTGCGACAAAATCTCATTGGCCACGACCAGCAGGATGATCGCAATCGCCCCGGCGATGGCCACCCAGCCGAGCATCGGATGAATGATAAAGATGATCGCCAGGTAAACAGGCATCCAGGGCAGATCCAATAACGCCAGCGGACCGGGCCCCGAAACGAAGGCCCGCAGGATGTCGCCTTCGCGCACGGGATCGATATTGCTCAATGCGCCCGGGATCAGACGATACTGAACCGAGGCCGCAAAAAGCCGGTCGCTGATCGACACGTCCAGCAGGTTCGCGGCCCGCGTCGACATGCGCGACCTCAGATATTCGAGAAACGCGTAATATGCGTAGAGCACCACCATCAGACCGGTAAGAACCGCCAATGTCGGCACCGACCTGCTCGTCAGCACCCGGTCGTAGATCTGCAGCATGAACAGCGGCCCGGCCAGCATCAAGAGATTTGATACCGCGCTTACCAGGACCAGCGCCGTGATGGGCAGCGTCAGCCTCCAGCGCTTGTGGGCCGGACCTGTTTGAGAAACGACGGACGTTTTGGACATTATATCGTTGAACCGTTCTCGACGCTGGGCCGAAAGAGCCTTGGCTGCGCCACATCCCGCCCCGCCGCCGGCGCCCTGCGATATTACGCTATCCAGCCGGGCCGTGAAACAATCGGGGCACGGAGGTTGCTTTCGCGGTTAATATCGATAGCGCCCGATCCTCGCCGCAGTCCAGCCGACAAGGGGACAGAGGACTGCCGCACAAGCGCCAGCAGCACTGCAGGCACGCCCGCCAAGCTCAACTCGCTTTCGCGGTCGGGCGGGCCATTCAGCAGCGTTGGGGTCAGCTAGGCGACCGAAGTGTCGGTGCCAAGGTGGAGATCGTTATACCAGATCTCATGTGTGGAGATGTTGGTGGCCAGCAGCATCAGGCTGTTGCCCGTTTCCGCTCCGACGTGCTGGGCGGTAGCCTGCGGATCATAGAAGTTCTGCGAGCTCGAATTGCCTTCCATGATCAGCACGCCCAGATCGTGCGAATTAAACGTCAGATCGTGCGTAGAGACGTGCTTCATGTAGATGTCGCCGGACGGAGGTCTGCTGCTGATAGAATATGTAGAGCTGATCGTGTGTGTCGTCGAGCACCACTGTCGGCCGGCTCGGATCTTCGGTGCTGCCGTCAACCACCAGATAGGCGTTATCCCAGTTTCCGGGATGGCCCTTCAGCAACCAGATCGCGTCCTGGTCGTCCTTGACCACCGCGTAGATGAATTCGCCGTCCGATACCGCCGAGACGTGATTGTCGATATGGACGTTGGCCACGACCTCTTTCTGCCAGCCCGAGCCGTACTCGCGGGCTGGCTTGGGAATTGTGCCAGGCGAACGACCAGTCGATGTTTCCGCCGCCGCCGTCACGGCTGTAGATGATGCCGAACTTGTCGACGCCGTTTTCGTTGAAGGTGACGAAGTCGGCCTTGCTGTTGCCGTTGGAGCCGCCGTCGTTGGTCGTGGTGGCGTCGACATTGCCGACCCCCAGCTGCCGAGGTTGGAGGAACCGAAGGCGACATGCAGCCCAGCGCGAGGAAATGGCCGAAATGATGACGTGGCCATGCTGGTCGAGACCGAGGCCCATCTCGGCGTTGTTGGACCAGAAATCCGATGCAACACGGCGCCCGAGCCCGACAGCTGCGCGTCGACGTCCACGCTCCAGCTCTGCGCATTTGGTAAAGCCGAGCTTGAGCACATGCGTGCCCGCCGAACTGCTGCCGAACTGCAGGACGTAGAGCGAGTTGGTGGTCTCGTCGAACACCACGTCGGCATGACTGCTCGTGCTGAACAACGCGCTGCTATTGGTCGTCCACCCCCCAGGCTTCCGACGTCGGGCACCGCTCCGGTGAATTCGTGGATCGACCAGTTCGAGCCATCCGGCAAAAGGGCCCACCATGCCCCGTTGAAATAGAACGCCTTGCTGTTGTTGTCGTGCTCCATGACCCGGTTGTTGCCGGAGCTCAGGGAGGTCGCGACATAGGATGCCGAAATGGCCGTGATCCGCGATGTTGAGGTTGACGGACGCAATCGACGTTCCGCCGTGCCCGTCGCCGATCTGGTAGACGAAGCTGTCCTGGCCGGTGTAATTGCTTGCCGGCGTGTAGGTGATGGTGTTGTCTGATTCAGAACCGCGGTGCCGTGCGCCGGTCCGGTGGTGATGCCGAGCACGGACAGGGCGTCGCCATCGGGATCGGTGTCGTTAAGCAGCACGCCGACTGTCACGCTCTGGTTCGTCCCGTATTGGCCACATCGTCCGTGGCCAAAGGCAGGTCATTGACCGGATTGACGGTAACGCCAACGGTCGCCGAGGCAGTGCCGCCATGCCCGTCGCTGATGGTGTAGGTGAAGCTGTCCGCGCCGAAGAAATTGGCGTCCGGCGTGTACGGATCGTGTCGTCGGCATTGACCGCGGCGGTGCCATGCGCCGGCCCCGTATCGATCCCCGTCACATAAAGCGGGTCGCCATTCGCATCTGTGTCGTTCCCGAGGACCGCCACGGCCAGCGTGGTGTCCTCGTTGAAAGTCGCATTGTCGTCATGGGCAACCGGCGGCGTGTTGGCCGGGGTGCCGCTCTCGATGGTGTAGACGATGTCGAGCTTTGGCGGCGTGCCCCCCTCCGACGAGGAGAACCGCCAGCCGTCCGATCCCAGTGACAGGAACGCCCAGCCATAATTGGCCGCGCCGTTCAGCCAGGCCTCGACGCTGGAGGTGACGTCGATCGTGGTCACCCCGTTGTTGACCGATCCGGTCACCGCATCCGCGGTGGAAACCGCCTCCACCCCATCGGCCTGCATGCCGTTGGCACATGCTGTTCCAGGTGCTGGATTCCTGCCATGGCGCCAGCATGCGGTGCAGCACCGAGCCCCGCTGCCGCCATTGGTCGTCTCAAGGCTCAGCGTCGCCGAGACGATATGCGCGCCCGGCGGGATCTGACTGGCCTGATCGCCGAACAGATTGTCGAAGCGCAGCAGGCCGTTGATGTCGTTGCTGCGATCGACGCTGACAATCGCAATCCGATCCGTTTGCCGTGTTCTTCGACGCCTGCATCACATAGGTATCGAAGGTGCCGGAATAGCCGTTCACGCCCTCCACGAAACTGGCCTGTCTTTCCACAGGCGTGCCAACCGACTGCACGTCCACATTCACCGTGGCAGAGGCGATGCCGCCATGCCCGTCGCTCACCCCGTAAATGAAACTGTCGGCTCCCGCAAAATCCGCCACCGGGGTAAACGTGATCGTTCCGTCCTGGTTGATAACCACGGCGCCATGCGCTGGCGCTGTCAGAATGCCGGAGACGGTAAGACTGTCTCCGTCGACGTCGGTATCATTGGCGAGCACGTCGATCGCCACGGAGCCGTTCACTGCCAGGCCGACGCCGTCATCGGCGGCGACAGGATTGTCATTGACTGGATTGATCGTAAGCCCCACCGAGGCGGAGGCAGTGCCGCCCTGCCCATCGCTGATGGTGTAGGTGAAGCTGTCTGTGCCGAAGTAGTTCGCCTCGGGCGTGTAAGTTATCGTCTGATCGGTATTGATCTGCACGGTGCCATGCGCCGGCGCGGCGCCGATGCCGGTCACCGACAGCACTCCACCATCCGCATCGGTATCGTTGTTCAGCACCGCTATGACTGCGGTAGTGTCCTCATTGACGTTCGCGCCATCGTCCATGGCGACCGGTGGCGTGTTGTCCGGGACGACCGGATCGACGGTGAGCTGCACGCTTGCCGTCGCACTGCCGCCTTGCCCGTCACTGATCGCATAGGTGAAGCTGTCGGGACCAGAAAAGCCCGCCTGGGGCGTATACTGGATCGATCCGTCCGGATTGATCGCGGCCGTGCCATGCGCCGGGCCCGTCGGCAGGCCGGTTACACTGAGGGTGTCGCCATTGGTATCGGTGTCGTTGGCCAGCACCTGTATGGCCACCGAAGCATCCTGGCTCAGCGTGGCGCTGTCATCCGCCGCTACCGGCGGGGTGTTGGTCGGCGTGCCGCCGTCGTCGATGGTGTAAGCGATGTCGAGCCTGGGCGGCGTGCCTCCCTCCGACGAGGAGAAGCGCCAGCCATTGGATCCCAGCGAGAGGAAGGCCCAGCCATAATTGGCCGCGCCGTTCAGCCAGGCCTCGATGCTGGAGGTGACGTCAATCGTGGTCACGCCGTCAGTGACCGATCCGGTCACCGCATCCGCGCTGGAAACCGCCTCCACCCCGTCGGCCTGCACGCCGTTGGCCATGCTGTTCCAGGTGCTGGCTTCCTGCCATGGCGCCAGCATACGGTGCAGCTCCGCACCGCTGCCGCCATTGGTCGTCTCAAGGCTCAGCGTCGCAGACACGATATGCGCCCCCGCCGGGATCTGATTGGGAAGATCCCCGAACAGATTGTCGAAGCGCAGCAGGCCGTTGATGTCGTTGCTGTGATCGACGCGGACAATCGAATCCGACCCGTTCGCCGTGTTCTTCGATGCCTGCATCACATAGGTATCAACGGTCCCGGAATATCCGTTCACGCCCTCTGAAAAACTGATCTGACGCTCCACCGGAGTGCTCCCTGCTGGCTGGACCTGCACATTTACCGTGGCAGAGGCGATGCCGCCATTGCCGTCGCTCACCCCGTAGATGAAGCTGTCGGGGCCTGCATAATTCGCAACCGGCGCGAACGTAATCGTTCCATTCGGGTTGACGGTCACGGCGCCATGCGCCGGTGCCGTCAGAATGCCGGAGATGCTCAGGCCATTGCCATCCGCATCGGTATCGTTGGCAAGCACATCGATCGCAACGGAACCATTGCTCGGCACGTTCGCGCCATCGTCCATGGCGACCGGTGGCGTGTTGTCCGGGACGATCGGATCGACGGTGAGCTGCACGCTTGCCGTCGCACTGCCCCCTTGCCCGTCGCTGATCGCATAGGTGAAGCTGTCGGGACCAGCAAAGCCCGCCTGGGGCGTATACTGGATCGATCCGTCCGGATTGATCGCGGCCGTGCCATGCGCCGGGCCCGTCGGCAGGCCGGTTACACTGAGGGTGTCGCCATTGGTATCGGTGTCGTTGGCCAGCACCTGTATGGCCACCGAACTGTCCTGGCTCAGCGTGGCGCTGTCATCCGCCGCTACCGGCGGGGTGTTGGTCGGCGTGCCGCCGTCGTCGATGGTGTAAGCGATGTCGAGCCTGGGCGGCGTGCCTCCCTCCGACGAGGAGAAGCGCCAGCCATTGGATCCCAGCGAGAGGAAGGCCCAGCCATAATTGGCCGCGCCGTTCAGCCAGGCTTCGATGCTGGAGGTGACGTCAATCGTGGTCACGCCGTCAGTGACCGATCCGGTCACCGCATCCGCGCTGGAAACCGCCTCCACCCCGTCGGCCTGCACCCCGTTCACCAAGCTGTTCCAGGTGCTGGCTTCCTGCCATGGCGCCAGCATACGGTGCAGCTCCGCACCGCTGCCGCCATTGGTCGTCTCAAGGCTCAGCGTCGCAGACACGATATGCGCCCCCGCCGGGATCTGATTGGGAAGATCCCCGAACAGATTGTCGAAGCGCAGCAGCCCGTTGATGTCGTTGCTGTGATCGACGCGGACAATCGAATCCGACCCGTTCGCCGTGTTCTTCGATGCCTGCATCACATAGGTATCAACGGTCCCGGAATATCCGTTCACGCCTTGGACGAAGCTGATCAGCTTATCCACAATAGTCATGGCTCACCAATGTGATGGGCCCAGTAAGTCCCGAGACGCCCCACCGCCGGTCGCTCGATCTCTCGGCAGCACCACTTCCCTAATAAATCCCCAATTCGGCCCCGGTTAATACTATATTCACCAAATTGGCGAAGGAGCAAGCCTGCCTTTCAAAGCAGCGAACAAATGGTAAATCCCGCTGCACGCGGCTGTTGGTGCATCGCCCAATCATCCGTGCACCAAGAGCAAACACCCCCATCGCGCCTGGGGAAGATGATGGCGGGATGGAAGCGCGCTCTCGGACCTGAAGGTGCGCGATCGGCTCGAATTTTAAGGGCAGCGGCGCCGCAGCCCCAAGGGCCAGCTCGATCGTCTCGAGCAGATGCAGGCCTTCGGCGCTTCAATGATCGGAACACGCGCGGGTTCTCGACGTGCAGTTGAAAGGCCTGTCCTCTTTGCGGAACAGAGATTGGCATCCGACAAGATAGCTCGTGCGATAGTTCTGCCTGCTCATTTGGAAAGGGCCATTTGCGCGATGGCTGGATGTGGTACGTCCAACAGGACTTGAAACCCTTCTTTCATCGGGGAACATGCTGGACCACCAGACGATGCGCGCGCTGTGATTCCCAGGTTACAGGAGACGCTTCCGAGTCCCGTCTTCCCTCCATCTTTTGCCGGCTGATAGCGGCACGCCGCCGCTGACGGCCGCTGGCCCGCGTTCGGGGCGCTGCTCCGGCGCGCCTTGTCGTTGCGTCTCAACCATGTACCAATGGCGCCAGATGGAATGATGTCGTACCAGGAAGTTGCCCATGCTCTCGTCGTTCGAGTTGATCGCCGTCCTCCTCGTATTGACGGCCACGCTCGGCTGGACGAATGAGAAAATCCTCGGCTTTCCCGACACGGTCGGCGTTCTTGTCATGGGTCTTGCCGCCTCTTTCGTTCTGCTTCTGGTCAATTTGCTCCTGCCCGGGGCAAGGATCTATTATGAACTCGAGCAGGTGATCCGCCAGATCGATTTTCGCAAGGCCGTACTCGAGGGCATGCTGGCCTTTCTTCTTTTCGCCGGCGCGCTCCACGTGGATTTCTCCGAACTGCGGAACCGCGCTTGGGTCGTCTCTCTGATGGCAACGATCGGCGTGGTCATTTCGACGGCGATCGTCGGCACGGGCTTCTGGCTGGTCTCCTACGCGCTCGGTCAACCCATTCCCCTGTCCTGGGCGCTGGTCTTTGGGGCGCTCATCAGCCCCACCGATCCCGTGGCCGTGCTGGCGACCCTCAAGGCAGTACATGTCCCCAAATCCCTGCAGATCGACATGACCGGCGAGTCACTCTTCAACGACGGTGTTGGTGTGGTGGTGTTCACCGTCATCTTGGCGCTCGCTGCGGGCATGACCCCGGGCACGCACCCAGAACACCAGACGATCTCCGATATCGGCGGCGTGGTTGAATTGCTGGCGCTCGAGGCGCTGGGGGGCGGCCTGCTCGGACTTGTGACAGGCTTTATCGCCTACCGGGCCATGAAGGCGGTCGATAATTACGCTCTGGAGGTTCTGGTTTCATTGGCACTTGTGATGGGGACCTACGCCCTGGCCGCTCGCCTCGGCACCAGTGGCCCGATCGCCGTCGTCGTCGCCGGGCTGCTGGTCGGCAATCAGGGCGCCGCCCATGCCATGAGCGACCTTACGCAACGATACCTGTTCGGCTTCTGGACGTTGGTCGACGAGATCCTCAACTCTATCCTGTTCCTGCTCATCGGCCTTGAGGTTCTGGTCCTGCGCTTTGAAGTCGCCATCACCTGGCTGCCGCTGGCAGCGATCCCTCTGGTTCTGCTCGCCCGCCTCGCAGCCGTCGCCGCCACGCCTCTGGTCCTGTCGCGCAGCAATGAGTTCGTCCGCGGCACCATTCCGGTGATGACGTGGGGCGGATTGCGCGGCGGCATCTCCGTTGCGCTGGCGCTGTCGGTGCCAGAAGTGCCAGAAAAGGCGGCGATCCTTGCCGCAACCTATGCGGTTGTCATCTTCAGCCTGGTCGTACAAGGTCTCACCCTCGGACGGGTGGCCCGGCGGACGGCCCTGGCCGAACAAAAGGCCCAATCCTAGGAGGCCAATCGGGAAATGTTCTGCAGGAAACCAAACGCGAACTCGAACATTAAAGTTTAAATGCCCAATGGAGGGGGATGCCCCATGACCGGCAACGCGCCAACCAAGAAAAGGGCTGCGGGCGCTGCTCCTGTGGCCAAGACACGTGCCGTCAAAAGCGCTACTCAAAAAAGCGAAGATACGTTGGCGGCGCTGGCCGCCAACCGCATCGCGATTGAAGGCGTGGAACCTGAAATCGATGGCGGTCGCTTTCCCGCCAAGACCATTGTCGGCGCCAACTTCCATGTCGAAGCCGACATCTTTGGCGACGGACATGACAAGATCGACGCCGCGTTGGTTTACCGTCCGGCGGGTACCGAGGAGTGGCGCGAGACGCGCTTCCGCTTCGTCATCAACGACCGCTGGCAGGCCGATGTCAGCTTCCCCGACAACCGCCTCTATGAGTATTCCATCATTGCCTGGCGCGATCTTTTCGCGTCCTGGCGCGACGAGGTCGCCAAGAAATATGCCGCCGGCCAGAATATCTCGCTCGAACTGGAGGAAGGCCGCCGCCTGATCGAAAAGGCCGCGCAGCCTTCGACCTACGCCAGTGACGCCGACGTCGAGAGCCTGCGCCAGCTCTTGGGTGATTTCGATCTGAACGAGGGCGACGACCACGAAAAGCTCTCGATGCTGACCGCCGAGCCCGTCATCGACCTGATGAAGCGCGCCGGCGTCCGCACCAATCTCTCGCGCTATCCGCGCGTGCTAAAGGTGTTCGTCGATCGTCAGGCTGCCGAATTCAGTGCCTGGTACGAACTCTTCCCCCGATCCCAGTCCGACGACCCAGAGCGCCACGGCACCTTTGACGATGTCATCGCCAAGCTGCCCTACGTGCGCGATCTCGGCTTCGACGTTCTCTATTTCCCGCCCATCCACCCCATCGGCAAGACCAACCGCAAGGGTCGCAACAACACACTGACGCCCGATGAGAGCGATCCCGGCAGCCCCTATGCCATCGGCTCCGAAGAGGGCGGGCACGACGCCATTCATCCAGAGCTCGGCAGTTTTGAGGATTTCGCCCGGCTCGTCACGGCTGCAAAGGAGCATGGGCTCGAGATCGCCATCGATTTCGCCATCCAGTGCTCGCCGGACCATCCCTGGATCAAGGAGCACCCGGAATGGTTCGACTGGCGGCCCGACGGCACCATCAAATTTGCCGAGAACCCGCCCAAGAAGTACGAGGACATCGTCAACGTCCATTTCTATCGCGACGCCATTCCCGGCCTCTGGCACGCCCTGCGCGACGTGGTGCTCAAATGGTGCGAGCACGATGTGCGCATCTTCCGCGTCGACAATCCGCACACCAAGCCCTTTCCCTTCTGGGAATGGATGATCGGGGAAGTCCATGAGCAATATCCCGACGCCATTTTCCTCGCCGAGGCCTTCACGCGCCCTAAGGTGATGAAAAGGCTGGCCAAGGTCGGCTTTTCGCAAAGCTATTCCTACTTCACCTGGCGCAACCTCAAATGGGAGCTCGAGGAATACCTGACCGAGTTGACGCAGGAGGAGTGCCGCTATTTCATGCGGCCGAACTTCTTCGCCAACACGCCCGACATCAACCCGTTCTTCCTGCAGTATGGCGGGCGCGCCGGCCATCAGATCAGGCTCGTTCTCGCCGCCACGCTGGCGGGCAATTACGGGCTCTACAATGGCTACGAGATCTGCGAGGCCTCTGCCATTCCCGGCAAGGAAGAGTATCTCGATTCAGAGAAATATCAGCTGCGCCGCTTCGACATGGACCAGGAGCACAATATCTCCGACGACATCAGGCTGGTGAACCGGCTGAGGCGCGAGCACGAGGCCTTGCAGCAATTCACCGATCTCAGCTTCTACAATGCCTGGAACGACAACGTCCTGAGCTACGGCAAGTACAATCACGACAAGTCCGACTTCCTGCTCTTCCATGTGTGCCTTGACCCGCACAACGCTCAGGATGCCGACTTCGAGGTGCCTCTCTGGGAGTTCGGGCTCTCCGATGATGCCTCCATCGAGGTCGAGGACATGGTGACGGGCCACCGCTTCACCTGGCATGGCAAGTACCAGCACATCAGACTGGATCCCTTTTACAAACCCTTCGCCATCTGGCGGCTGATCGCATCGGGGGTTGCGGCATGAATGAAACGATCCTAAATCCGTCCGTGGCGGCGCCTGCGAAAAAGAGAAAAAGGGCCAGCGGGCCGGACGGCATCATCGATCGCTCCGATACCGAGTGGTATAAGGACGCCATCATCTACCAATTGCACGTCAAGGCGTTCCAGGACTCCAACAATGACGGCATGGGAGATTTCGCCGGTCTCATGCGGCGGCTCGACCATGTGCAGGAACTCGGGGTCACGACCATTTGGTTGCTGCCCTTCTACCCCTCCCCCCTGCGCGATGACGGCTATGACATCGCCGACTACACCTCGATCAATCCGTCCTACGGCACGATGCGCGATTTCAAGGGCTTCGTCGCCGAAGCCCATCGGCGTGGCCTGAGGGTCATCACCGAACTTGTCATCAACCACACCTCCGACCAGCACCCCTGGTTCCAGAAGGCGCGCAAGTCCAAACCCGGCTCCGCGGCGCGCGACATGTATGTGTGGAGCGACACCGACACCAAATTCCCCGAAACGCGCATCATCTTCACCGACACCGAGAAGTCGAACTGGACTTGGGACGCCGAAGCCGGCGCCTATTACTGGCACCGCTTCTATTCCCATCAGCCGGACTTGAATTTCGACAACCCCAAGGTGCTCGAATACGTCCTCAAGGTCATGCGCTTCTGGCTCGACATGGGCGTTGATGGCCTGAGGCTCGACGCCATCCCCTATCTGGTCGAACGCGAGGGCACCAATAACGAGAACCTGCCCGAGACCCACGAGGTCCTCAAGAAGATCAGGGCCGAGCTCGACAAGCACTATTCCGACCGCATGCTCCTGGCCGAGGCCAATCAATGGCCCGAAGACACGCGCCCCTATTTCGGCGAGGGCGACGAATGCCATATGGGCTTTCACTTCCCGCTCATGCCGCGCATGTATATGGCGGTCGCTCAGGAGGACCGGCATCCCATCACCGACATCATCCGGCAGACGCCGGATATTCCCGAGGCCTGCCAATGGGGCATCTTCCTGCGCAATCATGACGAGCTGACGCTCGAAATGGTCACCGACCGCGAGCGCGACTATCTGTGGCGCACCTACGCCGAAGATCGCCGCGCCCGCATCAATCTCGGCATCCGCCGCCGCCTTGCGCCGCTCCTGCAGAACGACAGGCGCAAGATCGAGCTGATGAATTCGCTGCTCATGTCCATGCCCGGCACGCCCATTGTCTATTACGGCGACGAGATCGGCATGGGCGACAATTACTATCTCGGCGACCGCGACGGCGTCCGCACGCCCATGCAGTGGACCGCCGACCGCAATGCCGATTTTTCGCGCGCCAATCCCCAGCAGCTCTATCTGCCGGCGATCCAGGACCCGATTTACGGCTATGAAGCGGTCAATGTTGAAAGCCAGCAGCACGACCCGTCCTCGCTGCTCAACTGGATGCGCCGTACCATTACCGTGCGCAAGCAGCATCCCGCCTTCGGGCGCGGCAACATGACCCTGCTCTACCCCCGCAATCGCAAGGTCTTGGCCTATGTGCGCGAGTTTGACGGGGAGCGCGTGCTCTGCGTCGCCAATCTCTCGCGCGCCGCCCAGGCGGTTGAACTCGATCTCGCCCGCTACAAGGGTGCGGTACCCATCGAGTTGATGGGCCACTCGCCCTTCCCGCCGATTGGCGAGCTGCCCTATCTGATTACCCTGCCCGCCTACGGCTTCTTCTGGTTCCTGCTCACCGACGAGGCCGAAGGCCCGGGATGGCACGAAGAAATGCCGGAAACCCTGCCGGAATTCATCACCCTCACCACCACCGACGGCAAGCTGATGACCGCGCTGTCCGGGCGGGACCGGGCGCATCTTGAAGAGGACACCCTTCCCGCCTTCCTGCCGCTGCAGCGCTGGTTCGGCGCCAAGGACGAAAGGATCAGCAAGGTCGCCCTCGAGCCGCTGGCCGAACTCAAGACCGGCGAGCATGCGCTCGCCGTGCTGCATGTCGATCTCGGTGGCGAGACGCAGAACTATTTCCTGCCGGTCTCCGCTCGTTGGGGCGAGGAAAACCTCGTCATGGGCGCGCCCAAGCTCTCCTACACGCTTGCCAAGGTCCGTCGCGGTCCCCGCGTCGGCGCTCTCATCGACGGCGCTTTCGACGAGCATCTGGCCGAGGAACTGCTCTACGCCATGCGCGACCGCAAGACCTTGTCGGCGCGCGACGGCGAAGTGGCCTTCTCCAGCAGCGACCGCCTGGCTCAGCTGCAAGAACTGGGTGAGCCTCGTCCTCTTGGCGTCGAACAGTCGAACGTCTCCATCGCCTATGGCGACAAGCTCATCCTCAAGCTCTACCGCCGCCTGCGGGCCGGCGAGCAGCCGGATGTCGAAGTGGCCCGCTTTTTGACCGAAGAAGCCAGGTTCGACAACACGCCCGCCTATTATGGATCGATCGAATATCGCCCGACCTCAGGCGAACCGACGACGCTGGCCGCAGCCTTCGCCTTCGTGCCCAACCAGGGCGATGCCTGGGGCGTCATCACCGATGCCCTGCACCGTGACCTCGAGGAATATGCCCTGCATATCGACGGCAATGCATCGGCGGGCGAAACCCCGCCTGAGGGCGATTTCGATTATTCGCTGAGCATGGGAGCCCTGCTCGGCAAGCGCACGGCGGAGCTTCACAAGGCGCTGTCGATCGAGACAGAGGACCCGGCATTCACGGTCGAGGAATTGACCAAGGATCAGGTCAAGGCCTGGTCGGACGAAGCCATCGAAGAGGCGGATGCCGTCATTGAAAGCCTCAAGCAGGCACGGCCGAACATGTCGGAAGCGGCACGGCAACTGGCGGACGAGATCATCGCCAAGCGCAAGAAGCTGAACGACCGGCTGAAGGCGCCGACAAAGATGAAGCCGTCTGGTGCGCAGTCACGCATCCACGGCGATTATCATCTGGGCCAGGTTCTCGTCGCGCAGGACGATCTCATGATCATCGACTTCGAAGGCGAGCCCAAGCGGGCCTTGGCTGAGCGCCGGGCGAAATCTTCACCTTTGCGTGATGTGGCCGGCATGCTGCGGTCGTTCCACTATGCCGCCTTCAGTGCGCTGAACCGGCAGAGGCTGGCGACTAGCACCGACCGCGAGGAGACGCGTCAGCGTGCGGCGCAGTGGCGCTCGACCTTCACCTCCGATTTTCTGCGCGCCTATGGTGAAACCATTACCGGCGCCAGAACTTATCCCGACAACCCGGCATTCGCAGACGCGCTGACGGACATGTTCGTGCTGCAAAAGGCGATCTACGAGATTTCCTACGAACTGGCGAACCGTCCGGACTGGGTCGAAATTCCTCTTAGCGGCGTGCGCGAATTGCTCAACTCCGAAGGATGAGCCATTGACCCTCAACACCGATACCCGCCCCGCCGCCTATGAGTCGGACATCGAAGCGATCGTGCGTGGCCGCCACGGCAATCCTTTCGTCGTCCTCGGCATGCATGTGAACGAGGACAAGCAGGTCGCCGTCAACGTCTTTGCGCCGCAGGCGGGCGAAATTTCGGTGATCGACACAAGTACTGGCGAGAAGGTAGCGGACCTCCAGCGTGTCCAGCCGGAAGGCTTCTTCTCCGGCTTCGTCGAGGGCCGCAGCGAGCCCTTCGACTATCGGCTCGCCATGCGGGCAGGCGAGCACGAATGGGAACAGGAAGACACCTACCGCTTCCCGCCCATCCTGGGCGAGATGGATGAATATCTGCTCGGCGAGGGTCGCCACCGCCAGCAATACGAAAAACTCGGAGCGCATCCACGCAACATCGACGGCGTCGACGGCGTGGCCTTTGTCGTCTGGGCGCCGAACGCGCGACGCGTCAGCGTCGTGGGCGATTTCAACGCCTGGGATGGCCGCCGTCACCCCATGCGCAAACGCCTCGGCGTCGGCATCTGGGAGCTGTTCATTCCAGGCCTGCAGAAGGGGACCGTCTACAAGTACGAGATCCTGGGCGCCCATGGCGAGCGGCTTCCGCTCAAGGCCGACCCCGTCTCGTTCCGTCAGGAGCACCCGCCCCAGACCGCCTCCATCGTACATGGCCTGCCCGAGCATGACTGGCGGGACGGCGAATGGATGGGCAGCCGCGCCGACCGGCAGAGCTTGGCCGCACCGGTATCGATCTATGAGATGCATCTGGGCTCGTGGCGCACCGGCGGCAACGGCGAAGCGCTGGATTACGATGCCATCGCCGACGAGCTGATCCCCTATCTCACCGATATGGGCTTCACCCACGTCGAGCTGTTGCCGATCACGGAGCATCCCTTCTCCGGCTCCTGGGGTTATCAGCCCATTGGCATGTTCGCCCCGACCTCCCGTTTCGGCAGCCCCGAAGCCTTCGCCCGTTTCGTGGAGCGCCTGCACGAGGCCGGGATCGGCGTCATTATCGATTGGGTGCCGGCACACTTCCCGTCTGATGCGCATGGACTGGTGCGCTTCGACGGTACGGCCCTCTATGAGCATGAGGACCCCCGCCTAGGCTTCCATAAGGACTGGAACACCCTCATCTACAATTTCGGGCGCAACGAGGTTATGAACTTCCTCGTCACCAGCGCCCTTTATTGGCTCGACCGCTACCACATCGATGCGCTGCGCGTGGATGCTGTCGCCTCCATGCTCTACCTCGACTATTCACGCCAGCCGGGCGAATGGGTGCCCAACAAGTTCGGCGGTAACGAGAACCTTGATGCCATCGAGTTTCTCAAGGAGATGAACACCCGCGTCTATGAACGCCATCCCGGCGCGCACACGATTGCCGAGGAATCAACATCCTGGCCGCAGGTTTCGCGGCCGGTCGACATGGGCGGGCTCGGCTTCGGCTACAAATGGAATATGGGCTGGATGCACGACACGCTCAGCTACATGTCCAAGGACCCGATCTATCGCCGTCACCATCAGGGCGAAATGACCTTCGGCATCCACTACGCCTTCTCGGAGAATTTCGTTCTGCCGCTCAGCCATGACGAAGTCGTGCACGGCAAGGGGTCACTGCTCAACAAGATGCCGGGCGACCGCTGGCAGAAATTCGCCAATCTGCGGGCCTATTTCGCCTTCATGTGGACCCATCCGGGCAAGAAGCTCTTGTTCATGGGCGGCGAATTCGGCCAGGAGCGCGAATGGAACCACGACCAGTCGCTCGATTGGCACCTGCTCGACGATCCCATGCACAAGGGCGTGCAAACGCTGATCCGCGATCTCAACCATCTTTATCGCGACTACCCGGCGCTGCACCAGTTCGACTGCGACCCGGCCGGGTTCGAGTGGATCGATGCCAGCGACGACGCCAACAGCGTCTTCCTGTTCATGCGCAAGGGGTTTGACGAGACCAGGCCTGTCGTCATCGCCTGCAACATGACCCCGGTCGTGCGCTCCGATTATCGGGTCGGTGTCCCGCAGGGCGGCAAATGGCGCGAGATCCTCAATTCGGATGCAGAAATCTACGGCGGCTCCAATGTCGGCAATGGAGGCCATCTGAACGCCGAGGATACCGAGGCCCATGGCCGGCCGCACTCGCTGCGTTTGACCCTGCCGCCGCTTGGCACCGTCGTTCTCGCACCGGATTCCTGATCGCTTTCGTACATTTGCGCTCGGCGGCACGCCATTTGGCGTCCCCTTGCGTTATCTGCGGAAACGCCTTCCAATCCTGAAGCGTTTGAATACGGGCGGGGCCGGGTTCCATGTCAGACAATTTTCATCGCAGGAAGAGCAGCTTTGCCACCAGTTGGGGAGCGCTCTACGACAAGGGCGGTGTGCGCTTCCGGCTCTGGGATGCCGGCGGCACGGATGCCAGGCTGAGGCTGGATGGCCGCGATCTCGACCTGCAGCGAAGCGGCGACGGTTGGGCCGAACGCATCGTTGAGGGGGTGAGGCCGGGAACCCCCTACAGCTACGTCCTCGGCAACGGCATGGTCGTTCCCGACCCGGCGTCCCGCGCCCAGCAGGCCGGCGTCCACGGCCCTTCTCTGGTTGTCGATCCCGGCGCCTATGAGTGGCAGAACACCGGCTGGAAGGCCCGGCCCTGGGAGGAGACGGTCCACTACGAACTCCATATCGGCACCTTCACGCCTGAAGGCACCTTCCGTGCCGCAAAAGAAAAGCTTCAGCACATCAAGGACATCGGGGTCACGGCCATCGAAATCATGCCGGTCGGCCAGTGGGAGGGTAATCGCGGCTGGGGCTATGACGGCGTGCTCATGTATGCACCCCACTCCGCCTACGGCACCCCCGACGATATGAAGGCCTTCATCGATGCCGCCCACGGCATGGGCCTGAACGTCATGCTCGACGTCATCTACAATCACTTCGGGCCCGACGGAAACTACCTTGCGGCATACGCGCCAGACTTCTTTCACGAGGAACGTCACACGCCTTGGGGCGCGGCCATCGCTTACGAAAAAAAGCCGGTGCGCGACTTCTTCATCGAAAACGCTCTCTATTGGCTCGAAGAGTTCAACCTCGACGGCCTGCGGCTCGATGCCGTCGATCACATCGATGACGAGGACTCCGACACGCACCTGCTGGTCGATCTCGCCCAAACCGTCCGCGCGCGTTTCCCCAACCGGCCGATCCACCTCACGACCGAGGACAATCGCAACATCACCTCCCTGCACGAACGTGGAGATAATGGAACTGTCCCGCTCTATACGGGGGAATGGAACGACGATTTTCACAACGTCGCACATGTCATCGCAACCGGTGAGACGGAAGGCTATTACGTCGATTTCAAGGACAAGCAGTTCTACAAGATCGCCCGCACCCTCGCAGAGGGCTTTGCTTTTCAGGGCGAGGCCTACAAGATGCGCGATGGCCAGCCGCGCGGCAAACCCAGCGGGCACCTGCCGCCGACCGTCTTCGTCGATTTCCTGCAAAACCACGACCAGGTCGGCAACCGCGCCTTCGGCGAACGCCTGATCGACATGTCGGAATCGAGCATGGTGCAAACGCTGATGGCCATGCTTCTCCTCTCGCCGCACATTCCGCTGCTCTTCATGGGCGAGGAATATGGGGAGACGCGGCCCTTCACCTTTTTCACCGATTTCCACGGCGAACTGGCCGATGCGGTTCGTGAAGGCCGGCGCAGGGAGTTCGCGCATTTCTCCGCCTTCCACAACGACGAAGCCAGCCTCAAGCAGGTGCCTGATCCGAACGATCCGGGCACCTTCAACGCCTCCAAGCTCGACTGGGCCTGCATCGAGACCGAGCACGGGCAATTCTGGCTCGACTTGACCCGGCGGCTTCTCGCCATTCGCGCCGACAAGATCGTGCCCCTGCTTTACAGCGTCGAACCAAACTGCGGCAGCTTCACCTCCACCTCTGAAGGCCTGGTCTGGGTGCAGTGGAAACTCACCGGCGGCACGCTGCGCATGGTCGCCAATCTCGACGACGAGCCGCGCTCCGCGCCCAATGTCGGCGGCGAAACCATCTACGCCACGTCCGATGAAGTCGCAGCACATCTGGCCGCGGACGGCGAATTGCCCGGTCATTCCATTGTCGTCGCCATCGAACATGATCATCAGGCGCTTGTGAGGACCAATTGAGCCACGACCTCGACGAACTCGCCACGCGGCACGGCCTGGTTCTGAGCTACTACGGGCTCGATGGCAGCGAGCATTGGGTACCCGACCAGACCAAGCGCGCCGTGCTCAGGGCCATGGGCATTCCGAGCGAAACCGACGAAGAGATCGCCGAAAGCCTCCGCAACGCGCCACCGCATCAGGAGCGGCACCTGCGCGCGGTCGAGGGGGCACGCTGCTACATGCCCGATTGGCTGGCGGATGGGCGCTGCTGGGGCATAGCGGTTCAGGTCTATTCCCTGCGCTCGGAGCGCAATTGGGGCATCGGCGATTTCGCCGACCTCGCTGCCTTTGCCGAAACCGCCGCCGCGTCAGGTGCCGATTTCCTCGGCACCAATCCGCTGCATGCGGGCTTTCTCGCCGAGCCGAACCGCCGCTCGCCCTTCTTTCCGTCCAACCGCCGTTTTCTCAACCCGCTCTACATCGCCGTCGACCAACTCCCCGGGTTCGAACGCAGCATGGGCAGCGCCGACGAGATCGCCGAAGCGCGCCAGGAATCGTTTGTCGACTACCCCTGGGTGTCCGCCCTCAAGCTGGCCGCGCTCCGCAAGCTCTGGCCCATTTGGAAAGAGACCTCCGACCTGCCGGAAGAGTACGCGCACGCAGCCTTCGCAGCGTTCAAGGCCGAACAGGGTGAAGCCCTGCGTCGGCATGCGCTCTTCGAAACCCTCTCGCTGCACCTCACGCAGGAAGGCAAGGCGTCGGGCTGGGAAACATGGCCCGAAGACTATCATTCTCCGGAAACTCCAAGCGTGGCGGCCTTCGCCGCCGAACATGAAGACGACATCGAATTTCACGGCTGGCTGCAATTCCTCGCCGGCGTGCAACTGACAACGGCCCAATCGGCATGCCGCGCCGCCGGCATGCGCATCGGCCTCTATCTCGATTTCGCTGTCGGCGAGGCGCCCGACGGCTCCGCCACCTGGAGCGATCCGGGCCTCACCATGCGCAATGTGCAGGTCGGCGCTCCGCCCGACTATTTCGCCACCAATGGGCAGGATTGGGGCCTTGCCCCCATTTCCCCGACCGGGCTGCTTGCCCGCGACCTCGAACCCTACAAAGCGATGATGACCGCTTCCATGCGCTATGCCGGCGCGCTGCGCATCGATCACGCCATGGCCATCTGGCAGCTGTTTTTGGTGCCGCGCGACACCTCCCCGCTCGAGGGCACCTATCTGCGTTTCCCCATAGACCGCATGCTGCAGACTTTGTCCGAGACCTCGAACGCCTGCCATGCCGTCGTCATCGGCGAAGACTTGGGCAATGTGCCTGATGGCTTTCGCGAGGTCATGGCCCAGTCCGCCATGCTCTCCTATCGCATCCTTTATTTCGAGCGTGAGGACTGGGGGTTCAGACCGCCGCACGAATATCCGCGCGAAGGGCTGGCCTGCCTCTCCACCCATGATTTGCCGACGCTGGAAGGCTGGTGGCGGGCCGACGATGCCGCCTTGCGGCAGGCCCACGATCTGATCGATGCCACAGCCGCTGCCGAACAGGCCGCCCACCGCGCCACCGAGCGCGAGCAGCTGCTCGGCTATCTGCGCGACCTGGATCTGCTTTCAGATCACGAGGCTGACGCCGCCCGCCACGCCGCTGGAAACCATGACAACAAGCTGCCGCCGGCCTTGGCCGCAGCCACGCACCGCTTCGTTGCCCGCACGCCATCGCATCTTATGGCCGCCCGCATTGAAGATCTGCTCGGCGAGAACCAGCCGGTCAATCTGCCCGGCACCGTCGACAGCTATCCCAACTGGAAGCGCAAGCTCCCCATCGGCATAGAAGAGATCGGCGCGCAGCCACTCTTTCGGCAGGTAACGTCTGCCCTTTGCCTCGAGCGGCCAAGAAACGCATGAGCCTGCCCACCGCAACCTATCGCCTGCAGTTCAGATCGGGCATGACTTTTGCCCGTGCCGAAGCGCTGCTGCCCTATCTCAAACATCTCGGCGTGTCGCATCTCTACGCCTCCCCGGTCTTCGCGGCGACGCCCGGCTCGACCCACGGCTACGACGTCACCGACCACAACCGCTTCGATCCCGATCTGGGCGGCGAGTCCGGCTTCGCCAATCTTGCCGCGGCCCTCAAGGACAACGGCCTGGGGCTGCTGCTCGACATCGTGCCCAATCACATGGCCGCCCATGTCGGCAATCCCTGGTGGCGCAGCGTCATCGAATGGGGCGAGGAGAGCCCCTACGCCCGTCACTTCGACATCAACTGGGAAGAAACGCTCACCCTGCCCTTCCTCGGGCGTCCGCTGGGAGAGGCGATCAGCGCCGGCGAGATATCCGTCGCACTCGACAAGGAACATGGCTATCTCGGCCTGAAATACTACGAGACCGTCATGCCGGTCAGCCCTCTCACCTATTCCATGGTGCTAGATCGGCTCGACGCACCCTTGGCGTACAAGGTCTCGGCCCTCGCCGCCAAAGCCAGCCCCGCCGCAGCTGAAGAAATGCATGACGCGATCCGCAAGCTCTTGGCTGAGGACAAGGCCGCTGCCGACGATCTGCAACGCAAGCTTCAGGTGCTGTCGCAGGACCGCGACCTGCTGAGTGCGCTGCAGCAGGCGCAAGCCTGGCGCTTCATGTATTGGCGCACCGCCCGCCGCCATCTGACCTATCGCCGTTTCTTCGAGGTCACGGGTCTGGTCGGTGTCCGGGTCGAGGACGAACAGGTCTTCGACGATGTGCATCGCCTTATCCTCGATCTGGTCAGGCGCGGCGATGCCGATGGCCTTCGCATCGACCATGTCGACGGGTTGGCCAACCCGCGCGAATATCTCGACCGGCTGCGCCGCGAAATCGGCGCCGAAACCTATTTGGTCGTCGAAAAGATCCTCGAGGCCGATGAGCAATTGCCCGTGGACTGGCCGATCTCAGGCACAACGGGCTATGAATTCATCGCCGCCATCGCGGACCTTTTGACCGACACCGCGAAGGCAGATGCGCTCGATCTGGCCTATCTGGATTTTCTCGGCCGCGAGATCGATATCGAGCAGGACCGCGAGGAAGCCAAGACCGCAATCCTTGAGCACAATCTGGCAACCGAACTGTCCGGCCTGACCCAGCTTGCCACAGCCGCAATCGAGGCCACCGGCCAGCGGCACAGTTTCAGCCAGTCAGAATTGCGCAATGCCATTGCCGATATCATCGTCGCCTTCCCGGTCTATCGTGTTTACGCCGAGGCCGACGGGCTGACGGAGAACGACCAGAAGCTTCTCGATACGGTCGCAGAAACCGTGGCAGGCGGCCGCGACGGCGACGATCTTCAGGCGCTCGATTTCGTCATCCGCCTCCTGCAGCTCGACGTGCCTGAAACGGCGATGCCGGAAACCCAGGATTTCGTCACCCGCTTCCAGCAGACCACGGGTCCGGTCATGGCCAAGGCGGTCGAGGACACCCTCTTTTATCGCCGCAACCGCCTCATCGCGCTCAACGAGGTTGGCGGCGACCCCGAAGCGCGCGACGGCTCGATCGAAAAATTCCATGCCCTGATGAAGGATCGGGTCAAAACCCAGCCCGAAGGGCTTTCCGCCAGCTCAACCCATGACACCAAGCGCGGCGAGGATGCGCGTGCGCGCCTTTACACCCTCAGCGAAGCCCCAGAGCGCTGGGGGGAAGCCGTCGAACGCTGGCGCCGGCAGCACAAGTCCAACCGCACGCGCCTTGATGACGGCAATGCACCGGGCGCGGAAATGCACTGGCTGATCTATCAGGCATTAGCTGGTGCATGGCCGCTCGACCTCGCCCCCGACGACCAGGCCGGCGTCGAGGCGTTGAAAGAGCGCTTTGCGCCCTATCTCGAAAAAGCCATGCGCGAAGCCAAAAGGCGCACCAGTTGGACGGAAGTGAATGACGCTTACGAAAAAGCGGTACAGACTTACGCCGCCGCCCTCTTCGCTCCGGAGAATGTCGAATTCCGTCGAGACTTCGTAGAAACGCTGCAGCCCTTCTGCCGCGCCGGCGTCCTGAATAGCCTCGCCCAGACCGCCCTCAAACTTTGCGCACCCGGCATTCCCGACATCTATCAAGGCAGCGAAAGCTGGGATTTCTCCCTCGTCGACCCCGACAATCGGCGCAACATCCCCTTCGGCGATCTTGCGCGGCAACTGGTGGAAGACGAAAAACGTCCTTTGGCCGAACTTCTGAGCGACTGGAGGCGAAGTGGCGCCAAGCAGCTTCTGGTCGCCCGCGGCCTCAAGGCGCGCCAGCGCTATGCCGAACTGTTCGCGCGTGGCGACTATATCCCGCTCGAGCTTTCCGGTCCGCAAGCCGAGCACGCTATCGCCTTTGCAAGGCGCATCTCGGATCGCACTCTCATCTGCGTGACCCCGCGCCTCATCCTTCCCCTTCTCGAAAACCAGGAGGGCATTGTCATCCAAAAGGAGAGCTGGGGCGATACCGCACTCGCCCTGCCCCCTGACATGCACGGATGGGCCTTTGTCGACCAGATAACGGGCGAACGGCTCCCAGGCAGGACGCGCCTTCCCTTGGCGGATCTGTTCGCCAGCTTCCCCGTCGCCATCCTGATTTCTTCAAACGCCAGTTGAAGTTGGTGGGCACCGCGGCGCTGGCCTCTCCGGCGCTCTCATGCTACCGAACACTCAGTTCGACATAGGTCAAGGAGCCTCCGGTGCCCCAGAGCGCTTTCGGCAGCATCGCTTTCATCGCCAATGGCACCGATGAAGCCAATCGTGCTGCTGATGATTTGCGCCGGCGCTATGGCGCCCATGAGCTCGATGATGCCGATGTGGTCGTGGCGCTCGGTGGCGACGGTCTGATGCTGGAGACGCTGCACGAGATCATGCCGCGCCATCTGCCGGTTTACGGCATGAACTTCGGCACCGTCGGCTTTCTGATGAACAACTACGCCGAGGACGGGTTGATCGAGCGGCTGCAGCAGGCAACGCCCACCCGCATCTACCCCCTTGCCATGGAGGTCGAGGATACTTCCGGCAAATCCTTTGCCGCCCTCGCTCTCAACGAGGTCTCGCTTTTCCGCGCCACCTATCAGGCCGCCAAGATCAGGATCTCGGTTGACGACAAGGTGCGCCTCGAAGAACTCGTCTGCGATGGCGTGCTCTTGTCGACCCCTGCCGGCTCCACTGCCTACAATCTGTCCGCGCACGGCCCCATCCTGCCGATCGATGCTCCGCTTCTGGCGCTGACGCCGATTTCACCTTTCCGGCCCCGTCGCTGGCGCGGCGCTGTGCTGCCGAACCGCGCCGTGGTCACCTTCACCACCAACGAGCCGAAAAAGCGTCCGGTCAGCGCGGTCGCCGACAATGTCGAATTCCGCAATGTCCGCAAGGTCGTGGTGCGGGAGGACCGCAGCAACGCGGTCACGCTTTTGTTCGACCCCGGTCACAGCCTCGAAGAGCGGGTTCTTAACGAACAGTTTCTCTACTGATCGGTCCGGCTGCTTACGGACCATCACGCTTGCCGGCGCTGGTCGCGCAAAGCACTCTTGAAAGAGCGCGACGAGCGGCGGACCGGAATGATGACAAAAGACAAAGAGCCTGGACAATCCTCCGGCAAGGCCTCGGCCCAACGCGGCCGATCCCTGGGCAAGTCGAAGACCATCAAGCCTGACCGCACACCCGGCCAGAAGGTCACCATGGTCGATCTCGGCCCCAACGAGCCGCATCCGATCGAGAGGGCCGAGCGCCAGCTGAACATGATGAAGGTCGATTTCCCCCTCTGGCTCGAGGAGGATCGCAAGAAGCTGGTTGCTGCGTGGAAAGCCCTGCGTGCGAAACCCCAGGACGCCGAAGCCTTTCTCGGCTTCAGCGCCATCATCCACACGATCAAGGGCAATGCCGCCGTGATCGGCTGCCCGATCGCCAGCGATTTGGCAATGCCGGTCGCTCATCTGCTCGAGCATGCGCCCGATATCGAGCACTACCGTCAGGTGCTCGACCTGGCGGTCGATGCGCTGTCCGCGGCCTTGCAGCAGAAGACGGGCTTGGGCGAACGCAAGCTCAGCGACGTGGTCGCTGCAATCGACGCCGTAATCCGCCGCGAGATGCAGGAAGCCTGACGCTCCTCCGACACGGGGTTCGGCGCCAGCCGGAACTTAGGCCGCGGTCAGCGCCAGTGGTTCGGGCTGTACGGCTGGCACACGCATCGGTCTCTCGCCATCCGCACTCTCCGCAAAGGACGCCATGACGCCGCGCGCCGCATGCCGCGCCAGCGTGATGTTCTGCTCATTCAGATAGCCGAAGAGCTCCGTCAGCGGCGCAGGGATCGATCCCCGATGTTCGGCGATCATGTCCTCGATAGTCACCGTCACGACGAAATGGCGTGCCGCCAGGTCGTCGGCGAGATTGGCCGCGCGGGCGTACAGGATCAGCCGTGACAGCAGAGCGCCCACCGCCTGTGAAAACCCGCAGCGCGACAGGAGAGCGGTCAGCGCCGGACGGCTCCCGCGGTCGAGCAGCGTATAGACCTTCTCCCGGGGCATTTCCGCCAGCCGCGCCAGACAGCTTGCGAAGAACAACACATGTCCGCACACCAGAGCATGCACCATGAGCCGCGTGCTGACCCGGCCGGACACCACCATGGATTCGACGAACATGCCGCGTCCCTTGTGCACGTCGCGCTCGCCGATCTCGGTGATCGCGCCGTCTGTGGCGTCCCGCATCAGTCGTTCCAGTCGCCGCGGCTGGATGGCGCCCTTTACGATCCGGGCCTGCATCAGGGCAGCGCTGGCCTTGTCCACCAGCGCCATTCTTGCAGATGCCGGCAAATCCTTGCGTTTCAGCAGGGCCCCGCGCATTCGCGCGTCCTGCCCATGTGTTTGTGCAAGTTCAGCGTAGGCTTGCGGGCTCAACCGCACATCCTCTCGGGCGAGCAGCATCAGCGTGATCGCATCGATCCCGCGCTCCAGAAGTGCCGAAACGGTCGAGGGCGCCAGCACCGGTCGCGCGACGATAGCGTCAAGCATGTGCTCATCGGCAGTGGGGATGAGAGGATTGAGATCGCTTTCCAGCAGCACCGGCGAATATTGCGCGACGGCGCGCGCCACCACCGGCGAGTCCTGCAGCAGCGCCAGCATGATCGGACGCGGCGCGTTCGGGCTGTGCAGCAACGCATAGGCGAGCGCCGCCCGCACCTTCACCGAAGCATCGTCGAGAAAATTGATCAGCGTGGCATAAAGCGCGGCCTGCTCGTCCTGCGGGCCGTCATGCGCCAGAAAGGCTTCGGCCGCAAATTGGGCCGCACGCCCGCGATCGTCACTGTCGCGCGGAGCGCGACAGGGCCAGATACTCGCTATACGCAACCATCACTCACTCCAACACAACTGCCAACCAGATTAGGCGGCAAAATTTAAGGAGTGGTTCACCATGAAGGGCGCAGGGCAAATTGGCCGGCGCGGCCCATTCCTACTGGCTGTAGAGCTGCACGAAGAAATTGGTTCCCGACCCCGCCGATCCGGCAGGCGCGGCCACAGGCGAGGCCTTGGGCATGGCGAGCGGCGAGGTCACGCCCCCCGCCCCTCCCGTGCGGAACATGTCGGTGAACGACATCTCCAGTGGCACGACCGGTTCCTGCGGCTCGGCCCCATTGCCAATCTGCTGCGCGGCGAATTGCGACGCGGACGGCACGGCGCCGTCATGCTGGGCGACGAGCGCCCGGTAGACCTGCTTGATGGTGCGGGCGTGCCCGTGGTCATAAAAGATCGACCGGATTGGCCTCAGCCTGCTTGGGGAACAGGTCCGCCGCCACCTGGTCGGCGTTCTGAAGTCCCGCCCGAAACAGCTTTTCAGCGCCCTTGGCGCCGAGAAAATGCGCGATATAGAGTTCGCCAGGGCTCGGCATGCGCCCGAACTTGTCTTTCAGATAATCGCCATTGCGCTTGGTGAAGGCCGCCGCCATGTCGGCCGCGATCTGCGGGTCCTCGCGCAGCTTCAGGACTTCCGCCCGCACCTGCGGGTCACGGATGAACAACTCCCCGTCCGGCGCCGTCTCGATCGCATCCGCGTAACTCTTGTACCCCAACCGCGCCCCGTCCGACTTCATCACGTCGAGCCAGGTGCTCTCCAGAAACTGGAATAGCCCCGTCGCCGAGGACGTCGGCGCCTTGGCGTTCGGATTGAGACTGCTTTCCCGCATCGCCGTTTGCAGCAGATAGTCGAAATCGACGCCATTCTTCTCCCCCGCCCGGTTGAGCACATAGGCAAGGCTTTGCGGAATGGCGATCGGGCTGACGGACATGAGGCTCGGCGACGATGGAGGACGCGAGGATTAACAAACCATGACTGCGGTTAACCCGCCGTTAACCGCCCCATCTGGAGACCACGTCCTCGAGCGCCGGCCGGTCGCGATCTTCCAGCCGCGCCTCTGGCGTCCCGATATGCACGAAGCCCACGAATTTCTCGCCCTCCTTTGCCCCCAGAAAGGCCGCCGCCTCCTCGTCATAGGCGAACCACCGGGTTACCCAATGCGCGCCATAACCCAGCGCCAGCGCCGCATGCAGCAGGTTGAACGCCACGTTCCCCGCCGAGAGGAGCTGCTCGAATTCCGGAATTTTCGGGTGCGGTTTGGCGGTCGACAGCACCCCCACCGTCAAGGGCGCCGGCAGGAACTGCTTGCGCTCCTTGTCGATCATGTCCTCGGTCGCTTGCGGGTTTCGCGCCTTGAACATCTCCGCCAGTTTTTCGCCGATCCTCTGGCGGTCATCGCCCTCATAGGTGATCAGCCGCCAGGGCGCCAGTTTCCCATGATCCGGCACCCGCGTGGCGATCTTCAGCATGTCGCGCAGGTCCTCGGCGCTCGGACCGGGCTCCTTGAGGAAAGGCAGCGTCACCGAACGCCGGTTGAGAAAATAATCGCGCAGCGCTGCACTGTTCGTCATGCCGGATCCTTTTGGTTGAAAGCGATGCAGGAAGGAAAGCTTCTCTCATCTAGAGGAAGAGTGCTGGGTCCTTCAACCTTGACCGCCGATATCGCCCGCCACAGCTTTTCCGTATTCCCGGCCTACTGCGCCTTTATGGCTTGGATGGCAGATCGTTTGCGCGCACGTCATCTTGACGCCACTGACCCGCTGGTGTGTTGAGAAAGCCTGATGCGTCTTTTGCTGATTCTGCTTTCGCTGGCCGCCCTGCTCCTGCCCGCTTTTGGTCAGGAGCAACCGCCTCTGCCGCGCCCGCGGCCTGAACGCAACGCCAGTGGCGAAATCATCCCCGGTGCGCCCGCCGCCCCTGCCGCTGAAGACCAGACCGACGGCGCGGTTGTGCCCGGCGACAACGCCGCCGACGCGCTGGCCCGGTTCGCCGGCGGCCCGCCCCAGGAGCTCAGCCTTTCCGCCAAGATCACCGAGGACGGTCCTCCCGTGCCGGGCGGCGTGACATGGCGCATCTACGACACCAAGGCCAATGACAAGGGCGGCCTCAAGCTCGTCGCCAAATCCGACCAGCCCAACGCACAGTTCAGCCTCGCACCGGGCCGGTACGTCGTTCATGTCGCCTATGGGCACACCCAGACCAGCGACACCGTCACCATCACCGACAAGCCCGCGGACAAGGTCGATGGTGCTCGAGGCGGGCGGGCTCAAGCTCAATGGCGCCATTAGCGGCGACGTGCCCATCCCTCCTGCTCTGCTCAGTTTCGACATCTACTCCGAGCGAAGCCGACAGCGATGGCGGCACCCCGCTCGTCGCCAATGTGCATGCCGGCCAGATGGTCCGGCTCAATGCCGGCGTCTATCACGTGGTCTCCCATTTCGGCAGCATCAACGCCGTCGTGCGCGCCGATCTGCGCGTCGAGCCGGGCCAGCTCACCGACGCCACGCTTTATCACCACGCCGCCCAGATCAATTTCCGCCTTGTGTCCGAACAGGGCGGCGAGGCCATCGCAGACGTTGAATGGACGGTGAAGACCGCCAGTGGCGATACCGTCTACACTGATCTCGGCGCCTTCCCCAGCTGCGTGCTGTCGGAGGGCGAGTACACGGTTTTGGCCAAGCGCGGCGACAGCGTCTACAACCGCGATTTCTCCGTCGCTCCCGGAGCGGCTCGTGAAATAGAGCTGCTGACTACCGTTTATTAAGGACGAGAACACGTCTCCGGCCGCCTGGCCCGCCATCTCTCTCCAGTTTTAGCAAAATGTTCACGTGGTCCTTGGCTCAATCGCAAGACTGTCCGCGGCCTTATCGCCGCAGCGTCAGAGGAACGGTTTCAACGTGGACATAAGACTTGAAAAGCGGCTATCGCCGCGCCGGAACACCAGCATGGCGGCGCTGATCGCCTTTGGCGGCCGCAGGGAGATGTGCATCGTTCGCAATGTGTCGGACACGGGCGCCAAGCTCGAAATTCACACCGCCGTCGGCACCATCCCCAACAGTTTCGAACTGATCGTGCCCAAGCACCGGCCCCAGCTCTGCCGCGTTGTCTGGCGCGCGCCCCGCGAAATGGGCGTCCAGTTCGTCTGAATAAAAACGGGGCCCGCCAAGGCCCCGTAATCATCTCCCTGGAAATAAAGCTCAGAGATCGAGCTTGGCATTGTCGCCCATGTCGGGCGCATGATCGGTCATTGCAGCCGTCAGCATCTTCACCGTCGCCACGACCCCGCCCGGCGAATCCCAGGCCTCTGCCTCTTCCGGTCGCAGGACGATCAGCCTGATGTCCGGATCATCCGCCGAATCCCACCAGGCCTTCGCCATGGGCGACCACAGATCCTTGATCTTGGCGCGGTCATTGCTGACCTCGGCCTCTCCAGTGACCACCACATAATCGTTGTCGGATTTGTCCGTGAACGTCGCTGTGATCTTGGGGAAGCGATCGATCTGGTTGTCCTTGACGCTGTGCGCATCGGTCAAAAAATAGATCGCGTGCTCCTCCTGCCGCGGCATCGCAGCCATGGGACGCGCCCGCTGGCGTTCGCCGTCCCAGGTCACCAGCATGCAGATGCCGATATCGTCCATCATCTTCCAGACGTGGTCGTGGGTGATCTCGCTCATAATCTGTCCTTTCGCTGTGGTTGCCCCCACAACGAACGCAATGCATTAGGGTTTCCTTATTTGACGCGGAATGCCCTCAAATTGAAAAGGCCCTGCCGGATCGCCGGCAGGGCCACAATTTCTTCGGCAATTGCTGCGGGCTCAGCCCTTCACCAGATCGGGCGGCCGCACCTCCAGCTTGAGGCTGTCCAGCGCCTCGGCAAACGGCATGACCTTCTGCCCCTGCTCCCCGAGCCGCCGGACGGACACCGTGCCCTCCTCGGCCTCGCGCTTGCCCACGACGAACATCAGCGGCACCTTGCCCACCGAATGCTCGCGCACCTTGTAGTTGATCTTCTCGTTGCGGGTGTCGAGCTCGGCGCGGATGCCGGCGTCCCGGAGCTGATCGGCCAGCTTTTGCGCATAATCATCGGCATCCGACACGATGGTCGCCACCACCACCTGGGTCGGGGCCAGCCACATCGGCATCTTGCCGGCATGGTCCTCGATCAGGATGCCGATGAAACGCTCGAGCGAGCCAAGGATCGCCCGATGCAGCATCACCGGCCGCTGGCGCGAGCCGTCTTCGGCCACATAGGACGCATCCAGCCGCTCGGGCATGACGAAATCAAGCTGCAGGGTGCCGCACTGCCAGGTCCGCCCGATGGCGTCGCGCAGATGGAATTCGAGCTTCGGGCCATAAAAGGCCCCCTCGCCTTCCGCGATCTCGAAATCCCGGCCGGTACCCCGCAAGGCATCGCCCAGGCTATTTTCGGCCATGGTCCATACCGCATCGTCGCCCGCCCGTGTCTCCGGCCTGGTCGCCAGCAGTATCTTCACGTCCGTGAAGCCCATATCGGCATAGACCTGGTCCAGCAGATTGCAGAAGTTTTCCGTCTCTGACTGGATCTGGTCCTCGCGGCAGAAGATGTGCGCGTCGTCCTGGGTCATCTGCCGCACGCGCATCAACCCGTGCAGTGCCCCATGCGCCTCATTGCGGTGGCAACAGCCGAACTCGGCCAGCCGCAAGCGGCAGGTCGCGATAGGATTTCACGCCCTGGTTGAACACCTGCACATGCGCCGGACAGTTCATCGGCTTGAGCGCCATGAGATTGGCTTCACCCGACAGCACCGGCTTGCCCTCCTCGATGGAGGGCGTCTCGTCCGGCACCACGAACATGTTCTCGCGGAACTTGCCCCAGTGGCCGGATTTCTCCCACAGCTTGTTGTCGATCAGCTGCGGGGTCTTGATCTCCTTGTAGCCGGCCTTGCCCAGACGGCGGCGGATATATTCCTCCATCTGGTTGTAAAGCACGAAGCCCTTGGGATGCCAGAAGACCGAGCCCTGCGCCTCGGGCTGGAAGTGGAACAGATCCATCTCCTGCCCGATCTTGCGGTGGTCGCGCTTCTCGGCCTCCTCCACCATGTGCAGATAGTCGTCGAGTTCCTTCTGGCTCGGCCATGCCGTGCCATAGATGCGGCTCAGAACCTCGCGATTGCTGTCCCCACGCCAATAGGCGCCGGCCACCTTGGTCAGCTTGAAGGCATTGCCGACATCCTTGGTCGAGCGCATATGCGGCCCGCGGCAGAGATCGAACCACTGGCCTTGCTTGTAGATCTTGACGTCCTGATCGGCCGGAATGGCATCGATCAGTTCGACCTTGAAGTCTTCGCCCTTGGCCGCGAATACACGCTTGGCCTCGTCGCGATCCCAGACTTCCTTGGTGAACTCGGCGCCGCGAGACACGATCTCGGCCATCTTCTTCTCGATGGTCCGAAGCTCGTCCTCGGAGAACGGGCCCTCCTCGCGGAAGAAGTCGTAATAAAAGCCGTTCTCGATCACCGGCCCGATCGTCACCTGGGTATGCGGCCACAATTCCTGCACCGCTTCGGCAAGCACATGTGCGGCATCGTGCCGGATCAATTCCAGCCCTTCCTTGTCATCGCGGGACACGAAAGCAATCGATGCCCCGTCGCTGACGGGGTCGCTCAAATCATGCAGAACGCCGTCGAGCTTCATCGCCACCGTGCGCTTGGCCAGCGAGGGCGAAATCGACTGAACGATGGTGGTGCCGGTGGTGCCCATCGCATAGTCGCGTGTGGCGCCATCGGGAAATCTCACCGTAATCATCGTTCGTCTCCGAATTTCGGTTGTCAAAAGCAAAACCCCGCCCGGTTCAGGCGGGGCGCTGCTGCTTACCACTGTCGGTCAAAAGAGAAAAGTGTGAGCAAGGCCCTCCGCCCCCGCAACTTGCTGCCTGCCGGTCAGCCTGTTAGGTCTGAGTCGCAATCGAACATGACTGGCAACACCCTTGGCGCCCGCCCGGACGGCGTGCGCTGGCATTCGCACCACCTAACGACAAGGACCCTCAATGGATATCAAGAACCCAATCCTGCAAAAGATCTACAATCTCGATGGCAGCGCCGAGAGCCTGCGTGGAACTTACAAGGAATGGGCGCGAAACTACGATAAGGACACCCTTGATGGGATGGGCTATGTGGCGCCCGGTATTGCCGCACAGGAACTCGCGCGACGAGTCGAGCCCGCCGATGCGATCCTTGACGTGGGCTGCGGCACCGGCCTGGTGGGCGCGGAACTGGCAGCGTTGGACTATCCAAATCTTCACGGCATCGATCTCTCGCGCGAAATGCTCGAAGTTGCCGATAAGAAAAACGTCTACCGCAGCCTCGGCGAGGCCGACATCACCAAAAGCCTGCCATTCGACGATAACCAGTTCGATGCGGCGATCAGCGTTGGTGTGTTTACCAGCGGCCATGTAGGCCCGGAGGCGCTCGATGACCTTGCCCGCGTGACCAAAGCCGGCGGACCGATAGTTGTGACCGTGCATGAAAAGGTCTGGGAGCGGGATGGGTACCAACGTCACCTCGACGCGATTCAGGAGCTGGGTCTGGTGTCGATCGAGACCATTGCGGAATCGCCTTACCATCAGAAAGAAGGCATGACCTGTCAGCTCTGTGTGATGCGCGCCAGCTGACCTCCCATCCATTTGTTGTGAGCATCGGCAAGTCATTCCCGGCATCGTCTTGGCGCGGCGCCCGGGGATGGCTATCACCGGTCCGTCAGCCTCCACGCGAAATTGAAGTCTTATGCAGATCGCCATCGAAATGGGAGCGGCAGCCGGCGGCAAGCCGGCTTATCTCGACCTCGAAGAGCTATTGGCCACCCGCCTGCTCGTGCAGGGCAATTCCGGATCCGGCAAATCGCATCTGTTGCGCCGCCTTCTCGAGCAGTCCGCGCAATATGTACAGCAGTGCATCATCGATCCGGAGGGCGACTTCGTCACCCTTTCGGAGAAGTATGGCCATGTCGTTGTCGATGGCGCGCGCACGGAAGCCGAGCTGACTGGCATTGCGGGCCGCATCCGCCAGCATCGCGTCTCGGTGGTACTCAACCTCGAGGGCCTCGACATCGAGCAGCAAATGCGTTGCGCCGCAGCCTTCCTCGGCGGCATGTTCGATGCCGACCGCGACCACTGGTTCCCCGTGCTCGTGGTTGTCGATGAGGCGCAACTCTTCGCACCGACTGCCGCAGGCGAGGTTTCCGACGAGGCACGAAAGCTCTCACTGGGCGCCATGGCCAACCTCATGTCGCGCGGCCGCAAGCGGGGGCTGGCAGGCGTCATCGCCACCCAGCGTCTCGCCAAGCTGGCGAAAAACGTTGCCGCCGAGGCTTCGAACTTTCTGATGGGCCGCACCTTTTTGGACATCGACATGGCCCGCGCCGCTGATCTTCTCGGCATGGAAAAGCGTCAGGCCGAACAGTTCCGCGACCTCCAGCGCGGCAGTTTCGTCGCCCTCGGCCCCGCCCTCAGCCGCCGGCCTCTCGCCATAGACATCGGCCCCGTCGAAACCGCCGCCCGCTCCACCAGCCCCAAGCTGACGCCTCTGCCTGAAGCGCCGGCCGATGCGCACGATCTCATCTTCACGCCCTCGCCCGAGGAACTGCGCGCGCCGCCGCGCAAGGCCCCTGCTCCACAGCCGCGCCCGACCGCCGATATTCTCGACCAGCTCGCCCGCGCCAGACCCGAGCCGGCCCCGCAATCGCTCTTCCCCGAAATCGACGAGGCGGAACGCGAATCTCTGCTAAACCGCGTGATGTCCGATCTGTTGGCCGATCCGGAAGCCGGTTTCCGGTCCGTCGCCGTGCTCTATCAGGATTTTCTCGTGCGTTGCCGCATTCACCGCGTGCCCGGAGCGCCGCTCGATCTACCCGCCTTCCGCCGCCGTCTGGCCGTCGGACGCGCCAATATCGACAAAGAAATCGCCGAAAGCGACAGCTGGCAACAGGCGCTGGCCCTGTCCGAGCGCCTGCCCGATGACATTCAGGGCGTCTTTCTCGTGGTGGCCCAGGCTGCCGTCACCGGCGCACCCTGCCCCGGCGACGCCACTCTGGCTCGCGCCTATGGCACCCATTCGACGGGCCGCGCCCGCCGTCTGCTCGGCTGGTTCGAGGAACAGGGACTGATCGTCATCCGCACGGATTTCCAGAACAACCGGATCGTCAATTTCCCCGATCTCGGATCGGAAACCGCCCCCGGCGATCCCAACGCGCCCGACGACATCGCCCAGACCGACGCGGCGGAGTAGAGGACCTAAACGCCCCAGACCCGCTCCAGCGCAGCGATCCAGTTATCCGAGCCGATCTTGCGCAACAGCGCGTCGTCATAGCCATGCGCCCTCAGCGCATCGAACAGCACCGGCGTGCCCGCAACGGACCCGATGGCGTTGGGTACGGGCGCGCCGTCGAAATCGGAACCGATCCCCACACGGTCCTCGCCGAGCTTCTCGATCAGCGCATCCATATGGCGCACCATCCACTCGAGATCGGTGTCGGTCACCATCTTGCCGTCTTCGCGCAAAAACCCGCAGGCGAAATTCAGCCCGACCAGTCCGTCGCGCTCCTTGATGGCGTCGAGCTGCTTGTCCGTCAAATTGCGCGGGCTGGGGCAGATCGCATGCACATTGGAATGCGTGGCGATCAGCGGCGCATCGGAATGCTCGGCCACGTCCCAGAACCCGGCCTCGTTCATGTGGCTGAGATCGATCAGGATCTTGAGCCGGTTGCATTCCTTGACCAGCCGCTTGCCGTCTTCCGTCAGCCCTTCGCCGACATCTGGCGTCGAGGGAAACTTGAACGGCACGCCATGCCCGAAGATCGTCGGCCGGCTCCAGACCGGCCCCAGCGATCTGAGCCCGGCGCCGTAAAGCACATGCAGCAGATCGAGATCCTCCTCGATCGCATCGGCGCCCTCGATATGCAGCACCAGCGCCAGCTTGTTGGCGGCAATCGCCGCACGGATATCCGCCGCGCTCGTGCAGCGCATGAGCTGGTCGCCCGCCTCCGTCACCAGCCGCGTGAAGATCGCCACCTGCTTGCGGATGGATGCCCATGCCACCTCCGGCGCCAGCATGGGCGGCAGATTGTCCGACAGCGCGCCGGGGCTGCCGAAATCCTTCTTCTCGCTCGGCGCATAAAGCGCGAAGAGGCCGCCGACAAAACCGCCCTGCCGCGCCTTGGGAAGATCCAGATGTCCTTGGCCATTGCCATCGACAAAGGCCCTGACCGGATCGCTCCCCGTCAGTCCCGCCAGCCGCAGCAGCACGTCGTTATGGCCATCGAAATAGGCAATCTGTTCAGTCATGAAACTCTCATCGGGAGGGCAAAAAGGGAGGAATAGCCTCGGCCGGGCGGCCAAGGCGGATTGGACCCTAATGTGGCCAATGCCGCCTCACGCGGCAAGGGGGAAGGTCAGGGTGAAGCGTGAGCCGGCCTCCGAGCACATCTCCATGTCGCCCTTCAGCTGGCCGCTCAAGGCCCGCATCAGCTTGCGCCCGATGCCCTTGCTCGGCTTGTCGGGGGCAAACCCGATGCCGTCATCGGCGACGGTGAGCACGCCCTGGCTCCCCTCTTGCCGCAGCGTGATGGTGATCGTGCCCTTCCGCCCGTCCGGGAAGGCGTGCTTGAAGGCGTTGGAGACGACCTCGTTCACGATCAGTCCCAAGGGTGTGGCATCGTCCTTGTCCACGGTCACGTCCTCGATGTCGGTGATCAGCCTGATCCGGTCGTCATAGCCGGCCCGCACATTGGCGATCAGCGTCTCCAGATAGTCCTTCACCTGCACATTGGCGAAGTTCTGCGTCCTGTAGATGTGCTCGTGCACCGCCGACATCGCGACGATGCGCTTGCTCATCTCGGCCTTCACCTCGGCCGAGATCGGCTGCATCTGCAACAGCGAGGCGACCGCCTGCAGATTGTTCTTCACGCGGTGATGGATTTCGCTGAACAGCATCTCGTTATGCGCCAGCGCATTTTCGAGGTTGGTCTGGGTATGCCGGCTTCGCCGCAACAGCCGCGCCGCCAGCATCGCCACCAGGATCAGCGCGATGGCGATCGGCCCCATCAGCAGCAAGACGATCCGCACCGCCCGCCAGAAGCTGGCAAGGATGGTGTCCTCGGCTACCGAGGCAAAACCGAGAACCCCGAATTGCGAGGAGCGCTGGAAGGCCACGACCCGCGCAATACCGTCGGCGGGTGAGCGATCGGAATGATAAAAGCCGGAATCCTGCCCCTCGGTGCGACGGAAATTGTCCGTGCCCCCGAGACTGAGCGGCTGCTGCAGCGCCGGAAAGCGCGCAATGACCCAGCCATCGTCCCGAACGATGCTCACGGTGGAGTAGTCTCCAAGCTGCAGAGGCTTCCAAAGCGAAGCCATTAGATCGCTTTGAAGGAAAACCGCTGCAGCGCCGGTAAAAGTCCCCCCGCCCCGCAGGGCCCTTGCGATGACGAACCGCGAGCGCCCGTCCGCTCCCGCCGGGACGGGAAAGACCTGCCATTCCGCCCCATTTGCCAGAGCGGCGAACCAGGGGCTATCTGCAACATTGTCCGGAACCTCGCCCTCCCCGCGGCTGAGGGCGGGAGCGCCCGTGGCGCCATAAACCCCGAGCACGGCGCCGCCCGGCAGTCTCTTGAGCGCCCCGTCGAGCCGGTCGAGCTCCAGCGCATCGATCGTGTCCGCGCGCCCATTGAGCTGGAAATCGAGGCTGTCCAGAAACCCGAGCGACGACCCGATGATCCACTCGCCGTGTTCGGCCATCACCTGGGCGCTCGCCTGGGCCCGCTGTTCGGCCTGCTTGAGCGAGCTGTCGTAGCCCTGCACGCAAAGGAAGGCAAAAATGCCGAAGATGATCGCCAGCAGCACCCCGCTGAGCACGACGATGCTCGCGGCAGGACCCAGTCGAATCCAAGGCAGGCGCTCGGGCACATTCGCCCGCTGCGAATACGAAACTTGGCCCGGAAGGGAATTCTCAGAGGTCATCGAACCTTCCAGCCGATTGCCGACATGCTCAAAACGATTCGTTCCGCGTACAACCGGCCGAAACGGGCCGCGACTATCTTATGTGCTGGCACCCCTGTCCACCAGTGATTAGTGGACCCCTTCGGCTGTCCGGGGCCTGCGCTCGGGCTTCGCACCGATTATTTTACCGCTGGCGCGGCAAATATATGACGCTCTCTCCGCCCGTCCGCGCCCGCATAGCTGGCGCGGGTCAATTGGTCCGCTCTCGGAAGAGCCGCCTGAGCGCACCAGATCAAACCCTGATCTGCGCCCCGAACTCGACCACCCGGTCCGATGGCAGATGATAATAATCGGCCGGGTGCGCTGCCAGAGACAAAAGCCAGATGAACAGCTTGTCCTGCCAGTGCGGCATGCCGAACCGCGCCTCGGCGACAACCTTGCGCCGTCCCAAAAAGAACGACGTCTTCAGCGGATCGAGCTCCAGTCCGGGATGAGGCGCCCTCTTGAGCGCCCGCCACACATCCGGCGTCTGCATGAATCCGAAGCGCAACGTGGCCTGCGCCACCCATGGTGCCAGCCAGTGCACGGTCAGGCGCTGGTCCTCTGGTTCGCGCGGGCGTTCGGTCGTCAGCACGGTCAGGATCACCAGACGTTCATGCAGAACATGATTGTGCTTCATGTTGTGCAGCAACGGCCCCGGCGTCAGGGCGGGATCGCGGGTAAAGAAAACCGCCGTCCCCGGCACGCGGGTCGCCGAAGAGCGCCCCAGTGTCGTCAACAGGTCCGCCAGCGGCACTGACGTTCGCGCAGTGCGCCGCCCCAACAGGCTGATCCCCCGCCACCATGTCCACATGAGCAGCCCGATCCCGCCGCCCAGCAATACCGGCACATAGCCGCCCTCCGGTATCTTCGCCGCATTGCTGAGCACGAAGGTGAACTCGATCACGAGGAACGGCAGCAGCAGCGCCACAGCCAGCTGCGGCGGCCAGCGCCACGCCTGCCTCAAGTAGAAATAGGCCAGAACGCTCGTCACGAGCATCGTTCCGCTGACCGAGAGCCCATAAGCGCCGGCCAGTGCGGTGGATGACCGAAACATCAGGACCAGAATGACGACCCCCGCCATCATCAGCCAGTTTGGCCCCGGCATGTATATCTGCCCTCTTTGGGTAGCGGAGGTATGCCGGATTTCCAGGCGCGGCAGCAATCCCAGTTGAATGGCCTGTCGGGTCAGCGAATAGGCGCCGGTGATGACCGCCTGGCTGGCGATCACCGTCGCCGCCGTTGCCAGCCCTACGACGGGCAGCACCGCCCAATTGGGAAACATCAGGAAAAACGGGTTTGCAGCCGTCTCGGGTGACGCCAGAACCATCGCACCCTGCCCAAGATAATTGAGACAGAGCGCGGGAAAAACCACCGCGAACCAGGCCAGCTGGATGGGTTTGCGCCCGAAATGCCCCAGATCCGCATAAAGCGCCTCCGCGCCCGTCACCGCCAGAAACACGGCCCCCAGCGCAACCATGGCAGAAAGCCCATGCCCTGACAGATATTCGAGCCCGAGAAGGGGATTGAGCACCTGCAGAATGACGGGCTCCCGCGCGATATGGACAATGCCGATGAGCCCAAGCACCGCGAACCACAGCGCCATGATCGGCGAAAACCAGCGCGCCACGCGGCTCGTGCCGGCTTGCTGGAACATGAACAGACCGACCAGAACCAGGATCGATGCGGCCAGCACGAACCTGTCGAACGAGGGCACCGCCACCGCCGCCCCCTCTATGGCCGAAAGTACCGATATTGCAGGCGTGATCAGCGCATCGCCAACGAACAGGGCGGCGCCGCAGATGCCCAGCGCGAGGATGACGCCGGCGCGCCGCCTCAGCGCCGGCGCGATCAGGGCATAAAGCGACAGTATGCCGCCCTCCCCTGATTGTCCGCGCGCAGCAGGAACAGGACGTATTTCAGCCCGACAATGATGACCAGCGCCCAGACGAACAGCGAGGCGAGCCCCATCACCTCGTCCGCCGTCAACCCGTCCTGCCCCGCAAAGGCCAGGGCCGCCCTGAATGCATAGAGTGGGCTCGTTCCGATATCACCATAAACGACGCCGAGCGAAGCGAAGCTCATGGCAAGCCTGGCCCCCGACCTATAGCGATTGTTTTCGGCGGCCAGTTGGGCGACTTCGGACATGATGGCATCGATCCTCTAGCTGCCCGCCTGTGCTCGAACCCTGTGATCCTGCAATCGGGTTTCGCCGAAATCCGCAACGGGTCGCCACCATCGCAGCTGGCTTGGTCCGCGAAAAGCGCGCCGCATCAATTCTGATGGCATCTACGTCCACCACCCATAGCGCCAGGGCATGTACCAATGGGCACCCTTGGGCAGTTCGTCGGGTACGGGATCATAGCCATGGCTTCCGCCCGGCCGGCAGCGCACCAGCCGCGCCAGGCCCATCCACCCGCCCGGCCAGAAGCCGAACCGCCAGATGGCGTCACGGGTGAATTCGGAACAGGTCGGCAAATGCCGGCAGGTTCGGCCGGCCACAGCCGACAGTGTGTAGCGGTAGGCCGTGATCAACATCACAGCCAGAAGTTTGAACGGAAAATCGAGCGCTGTGCCCAGCGCCCGCAGCACCGATGTCATTGCGCGGCCTGCAACTTCTCGATCTGGTTGAGGCATTCGACGACCGCATCGAACACCAGCATGGTCGAGGCATGGCGGGCGGGAAAATCACGCACCGGTTCGAGATATTTAAGCTCGTCCCAGCGTTCCCCTTCCGGCGGCGGTCCATCCTTTTTGAGCATTTCCAGCATCTGGTCGCGCGCGCGGCGCACTTCCTGCGGGGTCGCCCCGACAATGTGCCGCGCCACGATCGAGGCCGATGTCTGCCCCAGCGCGCAGGCCGTCACCTCGTGGGCGTAATCGCTCACCTTGCCCTGATCCAGCTTCAGGTCGACCTCGACCACCGAGCCGCAGATGCGGCTCACTTTGCGCGACGAGGCATCGGGCGCGCCGAGCCGTGCGGTCACCGGCAACTGCCCGGCAATCTCCAGAATACGGTCCGAATAAAGATCGGTCAGGTCCATTTCTGCTTTCTCGATCCGTCTTCTTCACGAAACCTTGGCTTGTGAGCCGGTTTGTGCCCCTTATATAAGGGTCGCGTGCGGCCCTGTCAGGAGCCCAGCACCTTGGGAATGGTCCAAACGCACGCCAATGGCGTAAAGCGCAAAGATACCATACGGGAGCCCCTGAAATGGATGTGAGCCTCAAGCCGGGCGCCGCGGTCGCACCTCATGCCCTGCACGACGACCACCAAAAGCCCAGCCGCCAGCAGGCGGAAGAGGCCGTGCGCACGCTTTTGGCCTGGGCCGGTGAGGATCCGGCCCGAGAAGGTCTGCTCGAGACGCCCAAGCGGGTGGTCGATGCCTATGGCGAGCTCTTTTCGGGCTACCGCAAGGATGTCGCTGAAATCCTCTCCAAGACGTTCCGCGAGGTTGGCGGATATGACGACATCGTGCTGGTGCGCGACATCCCGTTCTATTCGCATTGCGAACACCACATGGTGCCGTTTTTCGGTAAGGCGCACATCGCTTACCTGCCGCATGAGGGCGTCGTCGGCATCTCCAAGCTGGCGCGGCTGACCGACGCCTTTGCGCGCCGCTTCCAGACCCAGGAAAACCTCACTCAGCAGATCATCGATGCGGTCAACGAGCATCTTGGGCCGCGCGGGGCCGCCGTGATGCTGGAGGCCGAGCATATGTGCATGACGATGCGCGGCGTTCACGCCCATGGCGCCAGCACAACCACGCAGCGCTTCACCGGTGTCTTCGCCGAGGACAAGGAAGAACAGGCCCGTTTCTTCGCCATGGTGGGCCGGCGGTAACGACAAGACCGCCGCTCATCTTGCCAGCGCAGCCCCCTCGTGCTGCATTCGCCGCCGAGGGGAGCCGATAATCCATGCCCAAGACCGATCTGGCCCGCAGGGTCTACAACCACACCTGGAAGCTGGACCCCATCGTCCGCAGCCTGCTCGACACCGATTTCTACAAGCTGTTGATGCTGCAAATGATCTGGGGGCTCTATCCCGATACCCAGGTCACCTTCTCCCTGATCAACCGAACGACCCGCGTGCGCCTCGCCGAGGAGATCGATGTCGTCGAACTGCGCGCTCAGCTCGATTACACGCGTTCCCTGCGCTTCACCAAGAAGGAGATGATCTGGCTCGCCGGCAACAGCTTTTACGGCCACAAGCAGATCTTCAGCCCCGACTTCCTGGCATGGCTCGCTGACTTCCAGCTGCCCGAATATGAGCTTTCCGTACGTGATGGCCAGCTGGAACTGGAGTTCCACGGGCCTTGGACCCACACCAGCATGTGGGAGATCCCGGCCCTCGCCATTATCAACGAATTGCGCTCCCGCACCGCCATGCGCGAACTCGGCCCGTTCGCCCTTGATGTTCTTTATGCGCGGGCCAAAGCCAAGCTCTGGGAGAAGGTCGAGCGGCTGCGTGAACTGCCGGACCTGAAAATCTCCGATTTCGGCACCCGCCGCCGCCATTCCTTCCTCTGGCAGCGCTGGTGCGTCGAAGCGCTCAAGGAGGGTTTGGGGGATGCGCTGATCGGCTCCTCCAACGTGCTTTTGGCCATGGACACCGATCTGGAGGCCATCGGCACCAATGCCCATGAGCTGCCCATGGTGCGCGCCGCCCTCGCCCGCAACGATGCAGAACTCCGCAGCGCGCCCTATGACGTGCTCAAGGACTGGCAGAGCTATTATGGCGGCAATCTGCTGGTCGTTCTGCCCGACGCCTTTGGCACCACCTCCTTTCTCCAGCACGCGCCCGACTGGGTCGCCGACTGGACCGGTTTTCGGCCCGACAGCATGCCGGCGATCGAAGGCGGCGAGCAGATCATCGAGTGGTGGAAAGCGAAGGGCCGCGACCCGCGAGAAAAACTCCTGATCTTCTCCGACGCTCTCGATATCGACAACATCGAGGAGGCCTATCACCATTTTCAGGGCCGCGTGCGCATGTCCTTCGGCTGGGGGACGAACCTCACCAACGATTTTCGCAATTGCGCGCCGCACCCCATGCCCGAACTCGATCCCATCTCGATCGTCTGCAAGGTCACCGATGCTGATGGCCACCCCGCCGTCAAACTCTCCGACAACCCCGCCAAGGCACTTGGGCCGGCAAGCGAAGTGGAACGTTACCTCCGCGTCTTCGGAGAAAAGGGCCGGGTCGAGCACGCACTGACAGTGTGAGATGCAAACCGGACTCGCCTCTCGCCGGAACGCGGTATAAAACCCGCGCCATGAGCATCACCTTCGCAGACCCCGCCACCCTCTCGCATGAAGAGCTCGAAACCGGCAGCGCCCTCGCACCGCGTTTCGACGCCAACGGACTTGTCACCGCTATCACCTGCGATGCCGCGTCGAACGAAGTTCTGATGCTCGCGCACATGAACGCCGAGGCGTTGCGCCTGACCCTCGAAACGGGCTTCGCGCACTACTACTCGCGCTCGCGTAAAAGTTTATGGAAGAAGGGCGAAACTTCAGGAGAAGTTCAGGAAATCGTCGAGGTCAAAATCGACTGCGATCAGGACGCGGTTCTGCTCCTTGTGCACCAGCAAGGCCGCGGCGCAGCCTGCCACACCGGCCGTAAATCCTGCTTCTTCCGAAGCGTAGAAGCGGGCAACGGCAAGGCGAGCCTGATCAACAACGGATCGCCACAACTCTTTGATCCAAAAGACGTTTACTGACTACTCCTCAGTAGTGCGGCGGGCGCGGCTCCGCGCCCGGCGCCAGCGCCGGATGCTCGCCGATCTCCCTGATCTGATCGCCCATCATGCCGAGCCGCCGCTTCAATTCGGCGATTTCCGCCATCTGCGCAGTCACGGCCTGGTTCAGATCCTCAATGGTCTGCTCCTGAAAGGCAAAACGTGACTCCAGCTCTTCAAGTCTCTTTGTAAGCTCTTGTTCGCTCATGCTCTTTTCCTCCTTTCCAGCAAAGGCACCAGCAGGAATCCGGCAATGAAGCCGCCCAGATGCGCCTGCCAGGCGATCTGCATCTGCATGCCTCCGGTCAGTGCTGGAAGAACAGGCATCAACGCATTGATACCCAACCAGAAAATGATGAAAAAGCGGGCCCGTGTATCCCGCAGGACGTCGCCGAAACGGGCCAGCCTCCGCCCCAGAACGATCGTCTCTCCTGTTTCCGGATGACGTGCAATTTCAACGGGTTGGAACACAAACCTCATGGCCGCGCCCGTCAAACCGGCAATGCCGCCCGAGGCGCCGACCAGCACGAAGGCATCCGGAGAGGCCAGTATCAGGAAGGTGAAGGCGCCGATCACCGCACAAATGGCAAACATAATCAGGAACTTGGGCGTGCCATATCGCCGCGCAACCGGCGTGCCGAAGATCGCCAGCCACGCCGAATTCAGCAGCACATGCTCCCATCCCGCATGCAGAAACGCGTGGGTTAGCGGTGTCCACAACAGGGGCACCCACCCCCCGGGCACCGCATCGGGCTGCCACACCCGCATCGGCACGAAGCCGAACCACATCACCAGTTGCAACTGCCCCTGCTGGCCGAGCACCAGGCTTTGGGCCGCCTGGATCGCGATCATCAGGCCGACCAGGGACATGACAGCGCCCGGCAGCAGGAATATCGGTTGCCGTGAAGCTGTTCCGGGGCCGGCGCGTTGCCCGCTGGGGCGCTCATCCATGGAAATCGTCCTCGTTCTCGGGGGTTTTCGGGCTTTTGCACCCATTGTCCACAGCGCGCAATGGCGGTTAACCTTAACAATTGTTTAAGCGGGCTTTTGTCCGCCGCTTTTGCCAATCTGCCGACGTGTCTTCGGGCCACCGATTACACGCCAAGAATTGCGAGCTGAACGTATCCAGATGCTGCCGGACCGTTTGACGGCCGGCGCCGGGTCCGCAGCCGCCGAGTAATAAGTAAGAAGCTGGGATCGTCGTCATGCAGACCAAGAGTTCGAAATCGCTGTTCGCCTACTGGAACCAGCTCCGCGGCGCCCGCAGCGCTCCCGAACGGCGCAACATCGACCCCACCTGCATTCGCGAGGCCCTTGCGAACACGTTCATTCTGCAGTCCGAAGAACAAGAGCAATTCTCCTTCCGCCTCGCCGGATCGCATCTTTGCTCCGCCTATTGCCGTGAACTGCGCTCCCGCTCTTTCTCCGATCTCTGGCATCCCAAGGACCGTGATGCCCTGGCCACGCTCGTTCGTGCGGTGACCGAGGATCACGCGGTGGCCGTCATCACCTTCCTTGGCAGCACCGACGTCGGCACCCAGGCCAAGTTCGAGACCGTGCTTTTGCCCCTGCGCCACAATGGCGTGACTGATGCGCGCATCCTTGGCGCCATGACCGCTCTGGAGGAGCCCTACTGGCTGGGTGTCCAGCCGGTCACCCAGCAGCGGATCACAGGCTTGCGGCTCATCTGGCCCGATGATGTGCAAAGCGGCATGGACCGCGATATCAGCGCTGCGGTCGGCGACGTCAGCGCCGTCGGCTGGTCTGGCACATCGGCGATTCCGGCGACGGTCCACGGCCGCAGCGCCCGTCGTTACGCTCACCTCGCCGTTATTGACGGCGGCAGGAACTGACATTTTGTCAGGGGAGCCGAAGCGGGCTTTGCGGCAATAGAAAACTTCTGACTGCCGCCCTTACCATAGGTTAACCTGCGGTGCGCTAATTTCCCATGACCTTGGGAACGAGCGACCTAGAAATGTATGATCCTGACCTTCAGCAGGCGCAGCAGAACCTTGCAAAAAGGGTGCATGTGGACCCGCCGCGCTTCCAGCGGGTGAAGGTATCGATCCTGGGACGCTACATGTTGGCAGACCGACGCGAATTCCCCTGCCAGGTCATCGATATGTCGCCCGGCGATGCGGTGGTCATTGCCCCTGTCGCCGGAGTGGTCGGCGAGCGTGTCATCATCTATCTCGACGACATCGGTCGCGTAGAGGGCCCCATCGTGGATGAAGTCGATGGTGGCTTCGTCATGAACATCATTTCAACGCCCCGCAAACGCGACAAGATGGCCGCGCAACTGACATGGCTGGCCAACAAGGACATTCTGGACCTGCCCGAGGACCGTCGGCACGAACGCCTTGTTCCCGACAACCGGCATTCCTCCATCGTTCTTGACGACGGCCGCCGCTACGGCTGCAAGATCATCGACATCTCGCTCTCCGGCGCCGCCATCGAACTGGCAGTGCGTCCGGCAATGGGCACGCCCGTCACGCTCGGGCGCATGCGCGCGCGCGTCGCCCGGCATTTCGACAATGGCATTGGCGTCGAGTTCACCTCGGTGCAGGAAATGCTGACGGTCGTCCAGCAAAACCTCAGGCTCGACTAGGACCACCGCCGGCGCACGCCCAAGGGCTGCCCCCTTTGTCTTGCCCCGGTCCGGCCGCCCCTCGGCGCGGCACAAGCCGCCTTTCCATGACTAACAAATACTGAATAACTTCATGAAAACACGGATAAAAACTCCGTGGCAATTTTGGCGTGCGGGCAATTGCTGCCGCCTATCGTGTGCTCCGTCAGTGGAGAACACGAATGACGCACCCGAAACTGAAATTTTGGACACTGCTTGGTGTGCTGCTGCTCAGCATCATTGGCATTCATGATGTCCGGGCAGCGTCCAGTCTCGATCACCCGGCCTTTGCGGCGGCCGGCAGCGTACCAACCAGCGTGCCCGTGGGCGCCGCCGAATTCTGCCACACCCATACCGGCGAGTGCGGTCCCAATGCCAATTTCGTGGAAACCTCGACGCTGACCGAAGAGCGCTGGAACCAGTTGCTCAGCGTAAACAACACGATCAACAGCACCGTGGTACCGGTCACCGACGAAGACCTTTATCACGTCGCCGAGTACTGGACCTATCCGAACGGTTATGGCGACTGCGAGGATTACGTCCTGGCCAAACGCCGCGCGCTCATCCAGCTTGGCTGGGCGCCGAGCACCCTGTTGATCTCGGTGGTCCGCGAAACCAACGGCAGCGGACATGCCGTGCTCATGGTCCGCACCGACCGCGGCGATCTGGTTCTCGACAACCAGGAAGGGCTGATCAAACTGTGGAGCGACACGCCCTACGTCTTCCTCAAGCGCCAGTCCCAGGCCAATTCCGCCCAGTGGGTCGACATCTACGACGAACGCCCGGCCGCTATCGTCGCCAGCCGCTGAAGCGGCCTTCCCTCGCCCTGCCAGCTAGCTGACCGAGGTCAGTCGAGCACAGCGATATAGATGCTGACGAAAAGCAGTCCGGTGATGAAGGCCCATCCGAACGCCACGAAGGCGGCGATCAGTCCCGAGCTGAGCGGGATCGCCTCGCCGTCATCTTCAGCGCGCCATCCCAGATGCAGCATGATGTAGGGCCCGCACACAAAGCTCATCACCAGATGACCGAGCGTGCCTGCAAAGGTGCGTCCGTCATATCTGAGCATAGCCTGCTGGCGGAAAATTCCTTGATAAAGATGGGTGCTTGCCCCGGCTACACTCAGGCCCACACCCGTCAGGAACACGGCCAGAAACAGCTCCGTACTCATTCCAACGCCCCTTTGCTGCTTGATGGCAGCTTACACTTTTTTACGCTTCGTTAAGCATATGGGGGTCCAAATCATTTGTCATTCGAGCCGCATCAAACTGGTTAATCCCGGCCATGCCCAGCACCGCAGCCACCGCACGTCCGGCCCCGCCGCACTCTATTGCCTACAATCTGGCGCTGATCGGGGTGGTCGCGGCCTGTGCCGCCGTCGCGCTGGCCTATTGCATCGACGCGATTGGCCGGCTGGCGGAAGCGCCCTCGCCCATATCCGGTCAGTTAGCCATGCTGGAGAAAAACGTGGCCGGGCAGAAGCTCTCGGTTCCGGAAGCCTGGATCCGCTTTGCCGATCAGCGGCAGGCGGATTTTCTCGACCGCCTTGACCTGCGCATCCCGCTGCAGTTTGGGCCCGGCAACGCTCCCATCGAAATCGACGCAGCGCTTGTGCCCCACAGCCGCGTTCGCTCCAGCGCGCGACTTCTCGACACGGTTTATCTGCACATGTTCGAGCCGGGCCAGCTCACCGGGCCCCTGGGGCTCGTCGGCAAGCCGCTGCGCCAGAGTGAGGGATTTCAGAACGAGACGGTGTGGTACGATCCGCTTGCGATCACGCCGTTTACCGCCAAATGCATCACCCCGCTGGAGGGCGAGCCTGCCGGCAATTGCATAAGAACCCTGGCGCTCAAGGGCACAGTGGCGATCGTGCTGTCATTCGACCAGCGACTCCTCGGCCACTGGCGTCAATTCGACGAGGCACTGGCGGCCCCGCTCCATACCCTCGGCGTTGAAATGGCGCCCTAGATGCGGGGCTAAACCAAAGGTTCTGCGGTCAGGCGACCTCGTCCAGATCGATATCGAGGATCGCCATCTGGAACATATAGGAGCGGTCGCCGTCCTCGTCGTCGAGGTAAAGCACGCCGATGAACTCCTCGCCGATATACACTTCGCAGGAATCGTCCTTTCGCGGCCGCGGCCGCACATCGATGGCGCGGTTACCGAATTTTCCCTGCAGAAACTTCTGGAGCTTGATGATTTCCTGATGGGTCATGAAGCCCTTCCTTATGTGTTGGTGCCTTTCGGAACGGGCACTGATCGCCTATTGCCGCTCAGCCGGCAATGCATGAGGGGGGTTTTCCCCGCTCAACCGGCCGAAAACCTGCAACAGACATAGGCCGGTCTGGCGAGGTTGCAATCCGTCAGTCGGAGAGAACCATCTGGTCCATCACCAGCGAAGGCTGGGCGCACCCTGCTTCCCCGATGATCTTTGCGGGCACGCCGGCGACCGTTGTACGCGGCGGCACTTCCTTGAGAACGACGGAGCCGGCCGCAATCCGGGCACAGTCGCCAATGCGGATATTGCCGAGGATCTTGGCTCCTGCGCCGATCATGACGCCGGTACCGACCTTGGGATGCCGGTCGCCATGCGCCTTGCCCGTGCCCCCGAGCGTGACGTTCTGCAGGATAGAAACATGATCGCCGACAACAGCCGTCTCGCCGATCACCACGCCGGTGCCGTGATCGATCATGATCCCCTTGCCCATCGGCACCGCCGGATTGATATCCACCTGGAAGACCTGGCTGGAGCGGCTTTGCAGGTAAAGGGCAAAATCCCGCCGTCCGTCGTTGAACAGGGCGTGGGCGAAGCGGTGCGTCTGCAGCGCATGAAACCCCTTGAAATAAAGAAACGGTTCGATGGCGCGCGCGCAGGCGGGGTCACGCTCCAGCGTCGCCGCCAGATCCGCGCGGGCGGCAGCGCCAATCTCCGGGTGTGCGCCTAGCATCTCTTCGAAAGTCTGCCGGATCAAATCGGCCGAAAGATCATTGTGGTCGAGCCGTTCGGCCACGCGAAAGCTCAGCGCCGCCTCAAAGCTCGAATGATTGAGCACCGTGCCATAGACAAAGCTCGAAAGTGCGGGCTCCTTCTCCGCGATCGCCCGCGCGTCTTCCACGATCGCGGACCAGACCGGATCGACCGTGTGCAGATGGGAAGTCTTTTTTGCCGTCTCGGCCATCGGCGTTCTCCTGCGGCTTCAAACGGGATATAAGCCATAGCGTTCCGCCTGACAAACGGATCACCAAAGCCTGAACTTTCAATAAACTCGGTCGAGAAATTCAATGACCGCTTGCTTGAACAGCGGGTCGCCTGTCGCGCGCATATGATCGCGCCGCGCAATCGTCAGCGCCTCCCCTCTGGGCAGCAACTTGGCCAGCGCATCGGCATCCCCGGAAATATCGTCCTCGCTGCCCACGACCACGAGCGCCGGGACGTTAATGCTTCTGACGTCTTCTTCCGAAATCCTGTAGCGCGAGCCTCTGATGCAGGCAGCGAGCGCTTCAAGATCGCTGCCGGTACTCTCCGCAAAACGCCGGAACTGGCGCCCGGTCTTGCCGGTCACCACGTCGAGGCTCGGCGCGGTCAAGGCCTCGGCGATCTCGTCCGAATTGTTCAGCCCATGCACCATATTGATGCCGAGCCCCCCGAAGACGACCGCGGCGACCTTGTCGGGTGCGTCGAGCGCAAGGAAGGCAGTGATGCGCGCGCCCATCGAATAGCCCATCACCGCAGCCTTGCCGAGCTGCAGATGGCCGATGAGATTGGCAACGTCGCGGGCCATGTCGCGCGCACTGTACCGTTCGGGATCGTAAATCTTGGCCGAGTCGCCATGGCCGCGATTATCGATGGTGATCGCCTGGTAGCCTGCGCCGACCAGCGCCTCCACCCACCCCGTGTTCACCCAGTTGACCCGGCCATTGGAGGCAAAGCCGTGCACCAGCACCACCGGTTTTCCGTCTCCGTATACGGCATAGGCGATCTCGAGGTCTTCGGAGGTAAAATGCGGCATGTGGGGCTTCCAATCGGGGCGGGTCCGGGAGGTCTTAACAAGTTCCACGCGCCCGGCAAAGCGCTGGTCCGCCACCCACGCAGCAGGCCTTTAATTTCCCCGGAGCCTCCGTTATGGTCCGCGCCAATTCAGACCGAGGACCAGCAAGATGGCAGACAAGGGCGTTCCGCATTTTCACAACGCTATGGGCGTCTCCCGCATCGAGATAGGCGCCAAGGAGTTCATGTGCATCGGCGCCTTGCCCCCGTTCGATCATCCGCACGTGTTCCTGGACATGGGCGATGAAGACGACATCGTTTGCCCCTATTGCTCGACTCACTATGTGTTCAATTCAAAGCTCGACGCCACCACGGCAGACCCGGCAGCTGCGCTCTTTGATCCGGTAACCTCGGAAACGGGCAGGCGAGCCGGCACGACGCGGTCGACGACAGAGAGCGTCGCACCGAAGGGCTAGACCGCGGTATGAGCATATAGGCCCCAGGAGCATCCATGGCCGGGAAAGGCCGCACATTCGTCATCGCCGGAGCAGGTATTGCGGGGCTGACGCTGGCACTTGCCCTGGCCAAGTTCGGGGCAGGTGTTCTGGTACTGGAGCGCAACCCATCCATTCAGGAGTTTGGCGCTGGCCTGCAGATCAGCCCGAACGCCCGGCGCGTACTTGAGCGGCTCGGTGTCGAGCGCTTTCTCACTCCTGTCGGCTTCGAACCAGCGGCGCTCGATGTCTATCCCTTCACCCGCACCGAGCCAGTGGCGCGGATGCGATTTGGTCCGGAGGCGCAGCGGCGTTTCGGCCATCCCTATGCCGTCTTTCATCGGGCCGATCTGGCCCAGGCGCTCTACCAGGCCTGCAAGCGCTTCGCCAACATCGACATCCTGTTCAATGTGGAGAGTTTCGATGTCTCCACCCATTCCAGAGGCCTCGCCGTCTCCGCAGATGTCGGCGATGGCAAGAAGCGCACTGCCCGCCCATTCGCCTTCATCGGAGCTGACGGTGTCAATTCGCGCACCCGCACGGTGATTCTCGGCGGCAGGGCCGCGCGCCAGAGCGGAAGCGTCGCCTGGCGAACGCTTGTCGATCTCGACGCGTTGAAGGATCTCGTCGACCTTCAGGACACCAGTCTGTTTCTGGGGCCCGGCTACCACGCAGTCATCTATCCCTTGCCGCACCGCAGCCAGGCCAATGTCGCGCTGTTCACCCCGGCGCCGGAGAGCCTGGCATTTGCCGACGAGAGACCGGGCAGAATACGTCTTCCCCGCTCCCACCGCGACAGCGCAATGTTCCGGCGCCTGATCGAAGCGGCAGGCGAGAACTGGACGCGTTGGCCGATGGCCACGGTGAACCTTTCGGACTGGCACCATGGCGCGGTCGGCCTGATTGGAGACGCTGCCCACGCAATGTTGCCGTTCCAGGCCCAAGGCGCGGCAATGGCCATCGAGGATGCCGCCATACTAGCGCCCTTCCTGATGACCGAGCCGGATGCTCCGACCGCCTTCCAGCGCTTTCACTCCATCCGTGCGCCGCGGGTCTCGCGCGTGGCAACTGTGTCCGCGCGCAACGGCCGCATCTTCCATATGCGCTGGCCCTTCTCGATGGCGCGCGACCTGGTGATGGCCCAGCGCGCCGACACCGCTCATCTCGATCAACTGAGCTGGCTTTATGGCTACGACCCGACACCCGACGTGTCGCTCCCGGCCCGTGGGCGATCCCGCCCGGCCCGGCACAATCGCCATCCCATGCCACCACAGTGACGCAGTTGCCCCTTCGCGCTTGCCTTGGAGCGAGCGCATGTGTCAACTGCACCCCAATTCCACAAGAGATTGAGTGTTCATGCCCCTGCGAAGAAAATCGCCTTTCACGCTGGTGTTCATTCTCACCACAATTCTGCTGGATATGATCGGGCTGGGCATCATTCTGCCCGTCCTCCCCAATCTCATCCATGAAGTGACTGGCGAACCGACTGCCCGGGCCGCGGTGCTCGGGGGCTATCTCGTCTTCGTCTATGCCCTCATGCAGTTCATCTTCTCGCCCGTGCTCGGAAATTTCTCCGACCGCTTCGGGCGACGGCCCATCCTGCTCCTGTCGCTGCTGGGGCTGACGCTCGACTACATGATCATGGGGTTTGCGCCGAACCTGCTGTGGCTGTTCGCGGGGCGCACACTGGCCGGCATCTCGGGGGCGGCCGTCACCACCGCCATGGCCTATATGGCCGACATAACCCCCGGTGAGAAGCGCTCCCAGCGCTTCGGGCTCATCGGCGCGGCCTTCGGGCTTGGCTTCATCATCGGCCCGGTGATCGGCGGCGAACTGGGCGAACTCAGCCCCCGCGCGCCCTTTTATGCCGCTGCGATACTGGCCTTCTCCAACTTCCTGTTTGGATTGATCATTCTGCCCGAGAGCCTGAAGAAGCGGAACCGCCGCCGCTTCGACATCAGGCGCGCCAACCCTTTTGGCGCCATAATGTCCTTTCGAGCCTACCCGGTAGTGCTTTGGCTGCTGTTCTGCTTGTTTCTGTTTGCCCTCGCCGGTCAGACGGTGCCGTCCGTGTGGAACTTCTTCACCATAGAGCGTTTCGACTGGAGCTCGTCGCAGATCGGCCGCTCTCTTGCAATCTTCGGCATCCTGATGGCCTTGTCTCAGGGGTTTCTGATCCGATGGGTCGTGAAATATATCGGCGACAGCTGGACCGCCATTGTGGGCATGATCATCGCGGCCATCACCTTTACCGGTCTGGCCTTCATCCATACGGTCGTTGGGCTCTATGGCTTCCTCATCGTCGGCGCCTTCTCCGGCATCGCCATTCCCGCGATGAACGGGCTGATGTCCCGTCAGGTGCCCGACAATGCGCAGGGCGAGTTGCAGGGAGCTGTGAACGCCGCCAACTCGCTGACCGCCATTATCGGGCCAGTCGCGGCAACACAGCTGTTTTCCTTCTTCACCACGTCGCCCAAGGCCCCGGGTTACTTTCCCGGCGTACCGTTCCTGGGAGCAGGCATCCTCGTGGCCATATCTTGTGTGGTTTTTGGCTTCACGATGGTCAAATTCGACCTGCGCCACCGCCCGAGCGTCGCCAAAAAGCCGATGCCTCCAGGCATGGCCCGTCCCGGCGAGCTCGCCCATCCGCCGGCGCGTGAAGAAGCCCCCGAGGGCTAAAAAAACCGGACGGGAACATGCCCGTCCGGCCCCAAACATCCGCCAGAAAAAGCTTCGGCTACTGCCCCAGCGTCGACGGCCAGTCCCCGTGCAAATCCTCGCCGCGTCCCTCGATCACGAAACCATGGGCGCCGAAGAAGTCGCGCTGCCCCTGGATGAGATTGGCGGTACCCTGGGCCTGCCGATAGCTGTCGAAATAGCTCAAGGCCGACGACAGGCAAATCAGCGGGAACTCGCCCAGCGCGCCCTTGGCGACCACCTTCGCGCAGCGCCTTGTGGTTGCTTCCTTCATGATCTCGACGAAGTCGGGCACCATCAGCAGATTGGTCTGCGTCGCCTTTCTCATAGGCCGCAGCCATCTGATCGAGGAATCGCGAGCGGATGATGCAGCCGGCGCGCCAGATCTTGGCGATGGTCGCGAGCGGCAGGCTCCAGCCATTCTCCTCCGACGCCTTCGCCATCACCGCAAAGCCTTGTGCATAGGAGACGATCTTGCCGGCCAGCAGCGCGCTTTTCAGCGTCTCCAGCGCAATGTCGGTCGTGCCGCGCGTTGGCTTGCCATAGATCTGCTCGGCCTTGATCCGCTCCGGCCTTGCAGCGACGAAATCGACCGCGCGGCCACCGCGCCCTCGATCGCCGTCGCCGGCACGCCCATTTCCTGGGCGGCAATGGCCGACCAGCGGCCTGTGCCTTTCTGCCCGGCCTTGTCGAGGATCAGGTCGACCAGCGGCTTGCCGGTCTGCTCGTCAACGGCCGCCAGCACATGGCCGGTGATCTCGATGAGATAGGAATTGAGCGGCCCCTGGTTCCACTTCTTGAACACCTCCGCGCACTCCGCCGGCGCCATGCCCAGCCCGTCGCGCATGACGCCATAGACCTCGGCGATCATCTGCATGTCGCCATATTCGATGCCGTTATGGATCGTCTTGACGAAATGGCCCGCGCCGCCTTCGCCGAGATAGGCGCAGCACGGCTCGCCATTGAACTTGGCGGCAGATGTCGGTCAGCACTTCTTCGGCATTATGCCATTGCTGCTTGGAGCCGCCGACCATGATCGAGGGGCCGTGCCGTGCGCCCTCCTCGCCGCCGGAGACGCCGACGCCGAGATACCCGATGCCCTTGGGCGTGCAGATAATCGAAGCGCCGCTGCGTGTCGGTATAAAGCGAGTTGCCGCACTCGATGATCGCGTCGCCCTGATCGAGCAGCGGCAGCAATTGCTCGATCATGTCGTCGACCGGCTTGCCGGCCTTGACCATGATGATGACCGAGCGCGGTTTTTCGATCGCCTGGATGAACTCCTTGAGGTCGTGCTTGCCGACGATGTTGGCGCTCAGCTTCGCCCGCGTTCGCCACGAAATCGTCGATCTTGGAGGTCGTGCGGTTGTGGACGGCGATCTTGTGGCCTTTTTCGGCGATGTTGAGGGCCAGGTTCGAGCCCATGACGGCAAGGCCGATCAGGCCGATTTCAGCGTCAGACATGAATTTCCTCACTCGATCACATGCACGCCCGGATTGTTCTTGTCTGGTAGGTGGGCGGCACCGGGAGCGGACGACGGGGCCCGCGAATTGAACAGGACGGGAGACAGGAAACGTTCCTCTGGTTCCCCCGTGGGTTATCGGCCAGCTTGGTGTTCTTATCAAGTGGGCCAGCCTGGGCTAGGGTCGGCTCAAAGGGAGGCATCTCATGGACACGCTCAAGCTCTTCGATCTCAGTGGCAAACGCGCCCTGATAACCGGCTCCAGCCGCGGCATCGGGTTTGCCCTTGCAAAGGGATTGGCAGGTGCAGGCGCGGACCTGATCATCAATGGCCGCGACACGGAAGCGCTGGGCGCGGCCGCTGAAAAGCTGGCTGATGCTGGCGCCAAGGTGAAGGCCCTCGCCTTCGATGTCTGCAGCACCGACAGCGATCGGAGAGGCTATCGCCTATGCCGAAGGTGAGATCGGACCTGTGGACATCCTGATCAACAATGCCGGCATGCAGCATCGTGCGCCGCTTGAGGAGTTTCCGAAGGAGCGCTTCGACACGCTAATGCGCACCAACGTCAACTCGGCCTTTTATGTGGGTCAAGCGGTCGCGCGGTACATGATCGGCCGCGGCCGTGGCAAGATCATCAACATCTGCTCGGTCATGAGCGCAGTGGCCCGGCCGGGCATTGCGCCGTACACCGCCTCCAAGGGCGCCATCGCCAGCCTCACCAAGGGCATGGCGGCGGATTGGGCGCCTCACGGCCTCAACATCAACGGCATTGCGCCCGGCTATTTCAAAACCGAATTGAACGCGCGCCTGGTGGCGGACAAAGACTTCAGCGCCTGGGTCGAGAAGCGCACCCCGCAACAGCGCTGGGGCGACACGCAAGAACTGGTCGGCGCCGCCGTTTTCCTTGCCTCCGAAGCCGCAAGCTTCGTCAATGGGCACATCCTTTACGTCGATGGCGGGATGACGGCGACGGTTTGATATGCGTCAACTGGCCGGTTTTATCGCCAGCCTAGTTGCGGTTAGAGTGCTGATCGTCAGCAGGAAACCGAGGGACCACAGCCCATGGCGCAACCGGACGCACTTGCCCTTCTTCTTGCCCGAATCCAGTTCGGCTTTACGGTCAGTTTCCACTTCCTCCTGCCTGCATTCACCATCGGCCTCGCCAGCTATCTGGCCGTGCTCGAGGGCCTGTGGCTGTGGACCGGAAGGGGCGTCTACGCCAATCTCTACCGCTACTGGCTGAAGATCTTCGCCATCATCTTTGCCATGGGCGTCGTATCGGGGATCGTCATGTCCTACGAGTTCGGCACCAACTGGTCGATTTTCTCCGACAAGGTAGGGCCGATCATCGGTCCGCTCATGGCCTATGAGGTGCTGACCGCCTTCTTCCTCGAAGCCGGCTTTCTCGGCGTCATGCTCTTCGGCATGAACAAGGTCGGCAAGGGGCTGCATTTCATGGCCACTTGCGCTGTGGCCATCGGCACGCTGATCTCCGCCTTCTGGATTTTGAGCGCCAATTCCTGGATGCAGACCCCCGTAGGCTATCAGATGAATGCCGACGGCCAGTTCGTGCTCGACGGCTCTTGGCTGCACGTCATCTTCAACCCCAGCTTTCCCTATCGCCTCGCCCACACTGTCACGGCCGCATACCTGACTACGGCCTTCATCGTCGGCGCGGTCGGCGCCTGGCATCTGCTGCGCGACAACGCCAATCCGGGCGCCCGGAAGATGTTCTCCATGGCCATGTGGATGGCGGCGCTCGTGGCCCCCGTTCAGATTTTCCTCGGCGACCAGCACGGGCTCAACACGCTCGAATACCAGCCCGCCAAGGTCATGGCGATGGAGGGCCACTACGAAAGCAGCCCCAATGGTGCACCGCTCATCCTGTTCGGCTGGCCCAATGACGCCGAGCAGCGGGTCGACTATGCCATCGAGATTCCAAAACTCGGCTCGCTCATCCTCAAGCATGACCTCAATGCCCCGTTCGCCGGTCTCGACACCGTGCCGCCCGACGAACACCCGCCAGTGCCCATCGTCTTCTGGTCCTTCCGCATCATGGTTGGCCTGGGCTTCTTGATGCTCGGCCTGGGGCTCTGGAGCCTTTACGCCCGATGGAAACATAGGCTCTACGACTGGCCGATCCTGCACCGTTTTGCCGTCGCCATGGGGCCGTCGGGTCTGGTGGCGGTGCTGGCCGGCTGGTTCACAACGGAGGTCGGCCGCCAGCCTTTCACGGTCTATGGCCTGCTGCGCACCGCGGATTCCGTGGCGCCCATTTCTGCGCCGGCGGTCGGAGCATCCCTGCTCGCCTTCGTCGTGGTTTATGTGATCGTCTTCGGCGCCGGCTTTCTCTATGTCGGTCGCTTGATGGGACAACCGCCCCGGCGCGGGGAGGAGGAGCCGTTGGCCAAGCCGATCCGCTCGGCCGGCATCACCCCTGCACAGGCCTCCGAACATGATGCCGAGGATCATCCAGACGACGTCGCGACGGAGGCAAGGTGATGGAATTCGACCTTCCCACGATCTGGGCCTTCGTCATCGCCTTCGGCGTTGCCGCCTATGTGGTCATGGATGGCTTCGATCTCGGCATCGGCATCCTGTTTCCGACCATCGGCGCCGGCCCGGCCCGCGACAAGGCGATGAACACCATCGCGCCGGTCTGGGACGGCAACGAGACCTGGCTGGTGCTGGGCGGCGGCGGATTATTGGCCGCCTTCCCCCTCGCCTATGCCATCATCCTGCCGGCACTCTATATGCCGCTCATTCTCATGCTGCTCGGCCTGGTCTTCCGCGGCGTCGCCTTCGAGTTTCGCTGGCGCGACCCCGGCCATCGCGCCGCCTGGGACATCGCTTTTTTTGCTGGCTCCATCATCGCGACGCTGATGCAGGGCATTGCCCTCGGCGCACTCGTTCAGGGCATCACGGTAGAAGGCCGGTCCTATGCCGGTGGCTGGTGGGACTGGCTGCGACCTTTCACCATTCTCACCGGCGTCAGTCTCGTTGTGGGCTATGCCCTGCTTGGCGCCGGCTGGCTGATCTTCAAGACCACGGGTGAAACGCATGACATCGCCCGCCGCCGGGCAAGGCCGCTGGCCATCGCGCTGGTCGTGGCCATTCTGGCGGTCAGCGCCTACACACCCTTCCTTGAGGCTGAATACTATCAGCGCTGGTTTGGCTGGCCCAATATCGCCTTCACCGCCCCGGTGCCCATTCTCGTCGCGCTGGTCGCCTTCCTGCTCTGGAGGGCCATCGAAACGGGCCGCGACCATCAGCCCTTCCTGCTCTCGCTTGCCTTGTTCGGTCTCTCTCTGCTGGGCCTGGGCATTTCCATCTGGCCGCAGGTCGTGCCGGGCAGCGTCACCATCTGGCAGGCCGCGGCCCCTCCGGAGAGTCAGGGCTTTATGCTGATCGGCGCGGTCATCATGGTGCCGATCATTCTCATCTATACCGGCTGGGCCTACTGGGTGTTCCGCGGCAAGGTGCAGGACGAGGGCTATCATTGAGCCGGGACGTTACGCCCGGCCCGTGGTGGCAGCGCCTCTTGTGGCTCATCGCGATCTGGGCCATCAGCGTTGCCTCGGTCGGCGTGGTCGCCTACACCCTTCGGTTCTGGCTGACCGGCCGCATCTAGCAATTGCTCTTCTCGCCTGTGGGATCACGTCATGACGCTGAAATTGCATCGCCTCATAGTCGTCATGGGTGTTTCCGGCTCGGGCAAATCGACCATTGCCAAAGGACTGGCCGATGGTCTCGGGATCCCGTTCCTGGAGGGCGACCAGGCTCACCCGCCCCAGAATGTCGAAAAGATGCGGGCAGGCATTCCCCTGACCGACGCGGATCGTTGGCCCTGGCTGGAGACTCTGGCCCGGCAACTGAGGGCCAAGGCGGAAGAAAATGGCGCAGCCATCGCCAGCTGCTCGGCGCTCAAGCGCAGCTATCGCGATTATCTGACCGAAAAGGCGGGCGAACCCATCCTCTTCGTCTATCTGGAAGGCGCCAAGGACATCATCGCGGCGCGAATGGCGCACAGGCACCACGAATACATGCCGACCTCCCTGCTCGACAGCCAGTTCGCAACGCTCGAGCCGCCCGGCGAAGATGAGGACGTCCTGACGATTTCCATCGCCCAGTCGATCGACGAAATGGTTGCGGAAGGGCTGGCGGCGCTGAAACCTCTCGGTCAACGCAAAGGCTGAAGCGGTTAGCCGGCCTGCTTCCGGTTGAGCTGGATCCAGTCGGCAAAGGCGGCGAGGAAGGATTTCAGTTTTTCGCGCGTCTTCTCGTCGGTGAGCTTTCCCTCCGCGTCGAACTTCTCCTGCGCCCGGAAGATCAACACTTCCGACGTCACCAGCTGCGGCATGGCGTTGTAAAAGGTCAGGTCGCGGAAATGCGCCTGTGCCCGCGCCGTTCCCACAATGCTGGTCGAGGCGCCAAAGACAGCCGCAGGCTTGCCATTGAGCGGCGCCTTACCCTCCGGCCGCGACAGCCAGTCGATGGCATTCTTCATGACGCCCGGCACGGAATAATTGTATTCCGGAGTGGCGAACAGCACCGCATCCGACCCGGCGATCTGCTCGCGCAGCGCCTCGACGGGCGGCGGCCATCCTTCCTCTTCGATATCACGGTTGTAGAGCGGAATGCCGGTAAGACGGATAAGATCGATCTCCATACCGGCCGGCGCCAGCTCCTGGGCCGCCCGCAATGCCTTGGCGTTGTATGATCCCTTGCGCAGGCTGCCGCAAATGCCTGCCACCTTGAACGTGTCGGCCATGGAACCCTCCCGGGTGCGATATGCAGCGCAAAACGTGCCCTGCCCTCGCCCGTTCCGCTCAGACCTGGTCTTCTGCCCGATAGCCGATCTCGATCCGGTCGAGTTCCCCCGGCTTCATCGTGTCCAGCCATTCGAGAAAGCCCGCGCGGTCGCCCAACCCGGCCCGTTGCGCCTCCGCGTCGGTTACCTCGTCGACGCTGATCGGCCTGATATCGCCGATCCTGAGTACGCCGACCTTGGTCTTTAGCGTGCCGCCGGGTCGGACCGTACGGCGTCGCCAGCGCCGGAATTGGAGATCGATCTTGCCCGCCTTGATGTCCTCGAGGACCTCACGCTTTATCAGCATGGGCCGGTCTGTCCCTTGGTCCGTAGCGTCGACAGAATAATCTTGATTACCTCCAACCCGACATAGACAAAGAACATCGCGGACCCGGCAAGCATCAAATAGTCACGAAACGTGTGCGGCTCGTGAATGTCATGGAAAGCCAACCAGTTGACCATGAGCAGCAAGGCTGCCGCCGAAACCAGGGCATAGCGTTTTAGCATCATGTTCGATCCCAATTTCTCTGCCAGCATTTGTGGTCAGTAATAGCGGCAATTCCACGACTGTGCCGCTCGCTTCCCCGTTATGGGGCGCTCCGAAAATGGTGCGGGCGGCGGGACTCGAACCCGCACGGGGATACCCCCTCAGGATTTTAAGTCCTGTGTGTCTACCGATTCCACCACGCCCGCGCCTGTCCCCTGTCTCACAGCGGCGGCGAAAACTCAATTGCGCGCTCAGGCGAGGCCGGCAAAGACCTTGTATCCGATCATGAAAAGGACACCGACCAGACTGATGGCACCGCTGATCCGCCAGCGCTGATAGAACGAAGCTATCAATGCCGCCAGCAAGAACCCGGCGAACAGCATGCCCGCATGGGCAAGCACCGCCGTTTCCGCCGGCACGCGGAGGATTTCAAAAAAGGTCCTCGCCTCGGCCAGGATAAGGGCGATCAACCCCAACTGCGCCAGATGCCGGGCGTTAAGCCAATGACGCACGCCCAAAACGCGCATCGCGATGCCTCAGTCGGAGCCGCCCGAAATTGGCGCCGCATAGGCGACATCGAGATCCCAGGGAAAATAGATCCAGGTGTCCTGGCTGACCTCTGTGATGAAGGTGTCCACCATCTCGCGGCCCTTGGGCTTGGCATAAACGGTGGCGAAATGCGCGCCCGGCAGCATGTCGCGTACTGCCCGCGCGGTGGCGCCAGTATCGACCAGATCGTCGATGATCAGCACCTTGCCGCCGTTCTTGGCCACATCCAGAACGTCCTTCGAGATCGGCTTCAAGACGCGGATTTCGCCCTGGTTCTGATGATCGTAGCTCTTCACCGCCACGCAATCGACGGCACGGATATTGAGCTCCCGCGCCACAATCGCCGCCGGAACCAGGCCGCCTCGCGTGATGGCGACCAGCGCTTCGAACGGCCCTTCGCCATTCAAACGCCAGGCCAGCGCCCGCGAATCGCGATGAAACTGGTCCCAACTGACGGGAAAGGATTTCTGTGCTGGGTTCATTGGGCCGGCTCCTTGGGCAGGACAATTCCTTTTTCCGCGTGCAGCGCATCGACAAGAGCGACAACTTCTTCCGTCGCCCGTTCGAGCAATGTTTCGTCGGTCGCACGCAGGACGAGCTGTGTGTAGATCGGCATCTTGCCCATCTGCGGATAGGAGCCGATCTTGACCTGCGGATAGCGTAGCTGGATGTCGCCAAGCGCCGCCGCGACCGTGCTCTCGCCCACGCCGCAATCGACCGAACGCATCAGCATACGCGCGCCGTGCTTCAGCTTGGTCGCCAGGTCTTGCAGCATGGCATCCAGAATGCGCGGCACGCCCGCCATTACATGCACATTGCCGATAATGAACCCGGGCGCGCCGGAGACCATGTTCTTGATCAGGGAGCCCCCGACGGGAATGCGCGCCATGCGCAGGCGGGCGGGGCTGACATCGGTGCTCTGGTACTGCTCTTCCAGCACGCGCCGTGCTTCCTCATTGATTGGCAGCTCTACGCCGAACGCCTTGGCCACCGCGTCGGCGGTTATGTCGTCATGCGTGGGGCCGATGCCGCCGCTGGTGAACACGTAAGTATAACGTGCCCTAAGTGCATTCACCGCCTCGATGATGGCATCCATATCGTCGCTGACGATGCGCGCTTCCTTGAGCGTGATGCCCATCTCGTCACAGAACTCGGCCACGGTGCCGATATTCTTGTCCTTGGTGCGGCCGGACAATATCTCGTCGCCGATCACCAGCATGGCGGCGGTAATTTCGGTTTCGTGCTCAGGGTCGGTCATGGGATCAGGCTGCTTCGGCGGTTGGGGCTGCAAGCCATGCCCCTGCCGTTTTTAAACGTCAAGCAATCGGGCGAAATTTTTCCGCGAGCGGATGCGCCGCCCTGCCCCTTTCCATTGCTCGCTTGTGCGACTATTTTCCTCATCACGATAGCCAGGAGACTTCAATGGTCACATATGTCGACGCCGAGACCAAGAGCAAGCGCTCCCCCGGACTTATTCCGCTGCATGGCGAAGCCGGTTTCGAGGGCATGCGCAGGGCCGGCAGGCTGACCGCCGAGGCGCTCGACATGCTTGTGGAACACGTTCAACCGGGCGTCTCGACGCTCGAACTCGACCGTCTGGCGCTGGAGTTTGCACATGACCACGGCGCGGCGCCAGCGACGCTTTTTTATCGCGGCTACCGGCATTCGCTCTGCACCTCCATCAATCACGTGGTTTGCCACGGCATTCCCGTCCGAAAAGCCGCTGCGCGAAGGTGACATCGTCAATATCGATCTCACCCTGATCGTCGATGGCTGGCACGGCGATTCCAGCCGCATGTATCCGGTGGGCGAAATTTCGCGCAAAGCCGAGCGGCTGATCGAGGTGACCTATGAAAGCCTCGAACGCGGTATCGCCGTGGCACGGCCCGGCAACACCACCGGAGATATCGGCGCTGCGATCCAGGCCTATGCTGAAGGCGAACGCACCTCGCGTCGTGCGCGATTTCGTTGGCCACGGGCTCGGCCAGCTCTTTCACGACGAGCCCAACATCATGCATTTCGGCGTGCCCGGCACCGGCGTCGAGCTCAAGCCCGGCATGATCTTCACCATCGAGCCGATGATCAATCTCGGCCGGCCGCATGTGAAGGTGCTCGCCGATGGCTGGACCGCCGTCACGCGCGACCGCACCCTCTCGGCGCAGTGTGAACACTCCATCGGCATTACCGAGACGGGATGCGAGATTTTCACCCTGTCTCCCGCCGGCTTGTTCAACCCGCTGGCCGCCAGGCGCCATGAAGCCGGCTGACGCCACCGGAATGCCAAAAGCACCGGACGACGCCCAGAAGCCCCATTACGCCGGGCACCGGCATAGGATGAGACATCGTTTCACCGAGCACGGTCCTTCAGGCCTGCAGGATTACGAGCTCCTGGAGCTCATGCTTTTCCCGCTCTTGCCCCGACGCGACACCAAGCCCATCGCCAAGGCCATGCTGGCCCGTTTCGGCAGCTTTTCCGAGGCGCTCGGTGCCCCGCCCCACCTATTGGCGGAAATCGACGGCCTCGGGCCCACCGCCGTCACCGATCTCAAGGTGGTCCTCGCCGCCGCACAGCGCTTTGCACGCGACCAACTCCCCGACCGCCCCATCCTTGGCTCCTGGCAACAGCTCATCGACTACTGCCATGCCCAAATGGCCTTCGAATCGAAGGAGCAGTTCCGCATCCTGTTCCTCGACAAGAAGAACAAGCTCATCGCCGACGAGGTGCAGCAGGTCGGCACCGTCGATCACACGCCGGTTTATCCCCGCGAGGTGATCCGCCGCACGCTGGAATTGTCGGCCACCGCCCTCATCCTGGTGCACAACCACCCCTCGGGCGATCCCAGCCCTTCGAGCGCCGATGTGCAGATGACCCGGGCCATCGCCGATGTCGCCAAACCGCTGGGCATCACCGTGCATGATCACATCATTATCGGCCGGTCCGGCCACGCCTCGCTGCGCAGCCTGAAGCTCATCTGAAGTGCAGGCGGTTTAAGCCGCTTCTTCCTGCCGGGGTTTTTGTCCACCCCTCAGCCGTGCCCGCAAATTCTTCAGCTTGCCGAACAGCGCACGGTTCGCCTTGATCTGCGCCTTCGCGGCGATCATCTGCCGGTGCAGGCGCGCGATGATTTCGCCCCGAGCATTGAGCGGCAGATAATGCGTCTTGAGCGGCACCTGCACATTGCACCAGTGGCGCTTTTCGTCGGAAAACCCAGCGCCCATGTCGAACAGGCGGACGCCCTGCGCGAAGATGCGCTGCATCAGGTGCACCATGATCTGCTTGCCCGGCGAACCGGGTTGCAGTTCGGGGCGCAGGCTCATTGCCGAAATCAGGCAGAACATGCGTTCGCCCTGCACGAGCGTGTAGCGCACAGCCACCACCTCGCCATCGAGCCGCAGCACCTGCAGCCTGCCCTCGAGTGTATCGCCGCCTTCGAAGACCGAGCGATAAAACGCCTTGATATCCGGCGCTGCGAACGGATCTTCGATCCCTTGCGCGGCAAACCGTGCGGCACGGTCGCGAAACAGCACGTCGAGCGCTTCGGTTGCGGCCGGGCCAGCTTCGAGCTCCTCGAAGGCCACCTCGCCCATGGCCGCCAGCTTGGCGCCCTGCTGCTTGTCATGCTTGCGCCGGCTACGGCTGCGCTGGCCGGCGTCGCAAGCCTCCCAGCTGTCGAATTCGGTGCGATAAAGAATATCGGCGGAAATAGCCTTGCCGAACTCCCCAAACAGATCGTCGGCAGCGGGCATATGCGGAAGATAGATAAGGTCGGCGCCATCCGCGGCGTCGGCGAGATCCCGCCAAAGCGTCCGGCGCTCATCAGCTGCCAGTTTCGACAGCGCCTCGCGATCGACCAGAGGCCCATGCGCGCCCACATGGCTGCCGGCGAACGGCACCAGCGCATTCACCCCGAAGAAGCGCTGCCGCCTGAGCGCCAGAAGCACCAGCGGACGTCCCCCCTGTTCGGCCACCAGATAGCACTGATCGCTTGTCGGAACCCCGAACGTCTCGACCCAGATGCGCACAAAATCGAAGCTTTGTTCCGGACTCTCGATGCCATGCGTTTCAAGCGCACGCCAATAGGGCTCGACATCGCTGAGCGCGCGGCTCGCAAAAATGCGGCGTTCGCCGGCCGCTACCACCTTATGCGCGGCACGTGTCCTGCGCGGCGCCAAACCAGCGACGGTTTCCATGGCCATGATGCACCCTCTCGGCACGAATGCTTGAGCTCGCCGGCATCATCGCCAAGGCACATGAACGAGGTGTTGCGTTCCGAGCGGCAAAGGTTCGGGAATCGCCTAGATTGTTCCTAGGGTTAGGGCGAGGTTAACGGCGAAATATCAGCCGAACTGGCTGAGCGCCGGGAACGTCTCCAGGAACCAGTAGCTGAGACGCGTGAATTGGCCGGTCAGGAACAGGAAGCCCGTCAGCACCAACAGTCCGCCCATTATCTTTTCCACCAGCCCCAGATGGCGCTTGAAGCTGTCAAAAAAGCTCAGAAACGGTCCAATGGCCAAGCCGGCCAGAATGAAGGGCACGCCGAGCCCTGCCGAATAGACGGCCAGCAGCCCTGCCCCCTGCCCTGCAGTCTGTTGGGCAGCGGCAACGCTGAGCACAGCCGCCAGCACCGGACCGATGCAGGGCGTCCAGCCGATGGCAAAGGCCAGGCCAAGAAGGAACCCGCCCATTGGGCCGCTGGCGCTGCCGGGGCCGGAATGTCGCATCTGTCGGTCCAATAGCCCGATGCGGAACACGCCGAGAAAATGCAATCCCATCAGGATTATGAGCACTCCGGCCAGCGGTGTGAGAATTGGCAGCGCTTGCCGGAAGACCTGCCCGAAGGCTGTCGCGGTGGCGCCGAGCAAAATGAAGACGATAGAGAACCCCAGAACGAAAAACAGCGAGGTCAGCACGCTGCGCCGCCAGACGGCACCGTGCACCGATCCGTCGGCACGCACCTGCTCGAATGTCGCGCCGCTCATATAGGTGAGGTAGGGCGGCACCAGCGGCAGCACGCACGGGCTCAAAAAACTCAGAACGCCAGCGCCGAAAACGACCGGAAGGGAAAAATTCACGGGACCATAACTCCTTCTGGCCCGGGTTTGCCGCGATTGCGGTGCCCATGCAATGGCTCAATTTGCCGCTCACGCAGAAATGTCCGGCCGTTACGTCTCAAAGATAGGGCAGCATCAGCCGCATCGACGAGTCTCGCAGCTTCTGCCAAAACGGTCGCGTCGCCAGCTTGCCGTGGGTGAGCCGCGTGGAATGGGCCAGTTTTTCATCGATGACCTTGTCGATCACCTCGATGGCATCCTCGCCATAGCACTCGATCAGCAGTTCGAAATTGAGCCGCATGCTGCGCACGTCCCAATTGGCGCTGCCAAATGCGCCCCAGCGGCCATCGACCGACATCAGCTTGGAGTGATCGAACGGACCTTCGATGAGGTGGCACGACAAGAGGTTGAGCGGCAGGCTCGCCATCTGCGCGTAGAACGCCCAGTTGAAATAGAAATGGTTGGACTTGGCCGGAACCAGGATCTCCACCCGCACGCCGCGCATCACCGCCCTGTGCAACACATCGATCACATGGTCTTCGGGCAGGAAATAGGGCGTCAGGATACGCACATGGTCATGCGCGCATTCGACGGCCGCCAGAAACATGGTTTCGATGCGGCCCCAGGTATCATCGGGTCCTGAGGTAATGGCGCGCATGGCGACCGGCCCGGCAGGCTCGATGTCCGGCCACCAGATGTCGCCCTCGAGCTTTTCGCCGGTCGTAAAATCCCAGTCGCTGGCAAAGGTCAGCATCAAATGCTCGACAATCGGGCCGCGCAGCTCGCCATGCACGTCGCGCACCCGGTACTCGCCGCCAATCGGCAGGTTGAATGCACTGATATTCATGCCGCCCGTGAACCCTACGGCGCCATCGACGATCAGGACTTTCTTGTGATTCCTCAGATTGATGAAAGGCATCTGCCAGGGCAGCACCTCGTGCAGGAATTGCCGGGCAGGAACCCCCGCCCGCTTCAGTTGAGAGATCACCCCGGAGTGGAAATAGCCTCCACCGATTCCGTCGACCAGCACCCGCACCTGAACGCCCCGCTCATGCGCGGCGATCAAGGCATCGACAAAGGGCTGGCCGCCCTCGTCATCGCAAAAGATGTAGGAGCACAAGGCGACGCTTTGGCTTGCGCCATTGATGGCCTCGATCATCGCCGGATAGGCTTCGTCGCCATTCTTGAGAACGCGCGCCCGATTGCCATAGGTCAGGGGCAAGGTCGCGATCTGATCGGCCACCTTGGATATCTTGAGAATGTGCGGCGGCACGTCACCGGTAAGGTCTTGCTTGAAGGTCCGCGGCTCCTGCGTACGCCTTGTGCGCCGGCGCCCCAGACGCGCCGCGCGCCGTTGCACGCGATTGATTCCGAGGCCGAGATAGAGCAGCGACCCGAAAAATGGCGACAGCCAGGCGAGCCCGATCCATCCGATCGAGGAGCGAACGTTCTGATGCGCCAGCAGCACATGCACAGTCACCGCCGTGGCGATGGTGCCGTGCAAAAGCCCGGCCAGCAGTGTCGTCAGGTCGATGTTCACGCGAGAATCCAGCCCCTGTCCATGCCTGCGCCCTTCTCGCACGTCTTGGCTTCGCTGCCAATTCGCCCTTTTATTGCGCTGGCTTGCCGGTGCATGCTAACGCCGTGAGCGAGACGAGTTTTGAAGGACTTGGCCATGCCCAACCCGCCGATCAAGATCGCGCCCTCCATCCTGTCGGCGGATTTCTCCAAACTCGGCGCGGAGGTCGAGGCCATCGACAAGGGCGGCTGCGATTGGGTGCATGTCGATGTCATGGACGGGCACTTTGTGCCAAACATCTCGATCGGCCCCATGATCGTCGAAGCCATCCGGCCACTGACGAAAAAGCCGCTGGATGTGCATTTGATGATCGCACCAGCCGATCCTTATCTCGCCGCCTTCGCATCCGCCGGCGCCGACAGCATCACCGTGCATGCCGAGGCTGGACCGCACCTTCACCGCTCGTTGCAGGCCATTCGCGCGCTTGGCAAAAAAGCCGGTGCTGTCATCAATCCGGCAACGCCCGTTTCGGCGCTGGAGCATGTCCTCGACACCGTGGACCTCATCCTGATCATGAGCGTCAACCCAGGTTTCGGAGGCCAGAGCTTCATTCCCGAAGCCCTTGAAAAACTGCGCCGCGCACGGGCCATGATCGGCGGGCGCCCCATCGATCTGCAGGTCGATGGCGGCATCAGCCCCGAAAACGCTGGCGAGGTCGCCCGCGCCGGTGCTAACGTCCTGGTCGCCGGCTCTGCCATCTATGCCGGCAACGATCCTGAAACCTATTCCGGCCGTATTGCCGCGCTGCGTCGCGCCGCCCTGCCGCAAGCCTGACACAGAGGCGCGACTCGTCGCTTACGCAATGCCGCTCAAACTCCGGATTCTGCTCGTCTTCTTTCTGCAGCCGATCGCGCTTGGCGCCTGGCTGCCGCGCATCCCCGAAATCCAGGCCAAGCTCGACCTTGATGCTGCCGGGCTTGCCATCGGTCTGATCGGCTCCCCCATCGGCACGCTCATCACCCTGACCTTCGCAGGCGGGCTGGTGCACCGCATCGGCGCGCGCAGGGCCATCGCCATCTTCTTCCCCGCCTTTCTGATGGTCATGCTGTTACCGCTGATGGCACCCGCCCAGCCGGCCCTTTTTGTCGCGCTCATGCTGGTGGGCGCTTCCATGTCGGTGCTCGAACTCGGCCTGAACATGGCCGCAGACGACGCCGAAAAGCGCTTTGGCCACACCCTCATGAATGCCGCCCACGGCCTCTGGAGCTTCGGGCTGATGACGGGCACGCTGATCGGCACGCTCGCCGCCTATTTTGGCCTGCCGCCGATCGTCGCCGGCCTTGCTATCGCCGTTCTGACCGCGCCGGCCGCGCTCTGGCTCGCACTCGGCCTGCCTGCTCCGGCCCACCCGGAACCCGCGACCGACGAAGTCGAAGCGCTGAGGCGCGGCTTCCCGCCCCATCCTTTGCTGGTTGGCATCTGCCTTTATGTTTTGGGCAGTTCTCTGACCGAGGGCGCCGCCGCGGACTGGGCTGCCATCTTCATGCGCGATGCCCATGGCGCCGGCCCGGGGCTTTCGGGGCTTGGCGTCACCGCATTTTCGCTCGCTGTCGCCTCGACCCGCCTTGCGGGCGACCGGCTGAAAACCCGCTTCGGCGCCGCCCGCCTGGCGCGCGGGCTTGCCCTCGTCGGCGTCCTTGCGGGGCTGCTGGTCTGCCTCTCCCCCTCGCCCGTGTTGGCGCTTGTGGGGTTCGCTCTGCTTGGCATTGGCGCTTCGCTCGCCTTTCCGCTGGGCGTCACGGCGGCGACCCGTGCGCCTGGCCCCAACGCCGCGACCAATGTCGCCATGATGTCCTTTACCGCGCTGTCGGGCTTTCTGATCGGCCCCATCCTCATCGGCTCCATCACACAAGCGACCGATATCCGCTTCGGCCTCGCGATCCTGCTGCCCATGCTGGGGATGAGCGCCGTTCTGGCGCCACTCCTCGCCCGCGCCAAAGGCTGACCGCGCAATTGCGCCGACCCGCCTGCCATGCTAGCGGAACCGCAGGTTTTTACGCTTCAGCCTAAGCCTCACTCTCTGCCCCAGAATTTGGAGCCAACTCCGTGATTCCGCGCTATTCCCGCCCCGACATGGTCGCCATCTGGTCGCCGGAAACCAAATACCGCATCTGGTTCGAGATCGAGGCGCATGCGGCGACCGCGCAGGCAAAGCTCGGCGTCATCCCCAAGGAGGCAGCGGAGACGGTCTGGGAAAAGGGCCGCAACGTCCAGTTCGACATCGACCGCATCGACGAGATCGAGCGCCGAGGTCAAACACGACGTCATCGCCTTTCTGACCCATCTCAGCGAAGTCGTCGGGCCTGAGGCCCGTTTCGTGCATCAGGGCATGACCTCCTCGGACGTGCTCGACACCACGCTTTCGGTGCAGCTCAAGCGCGCCGCCGACATCCTTCTGGCCGACATCGACCGCCTGCTCGCGGCGCTGAAGAAGCGCGCCTTCGAGCACAAGAACACCATCACCATCGGCCGCAGCCACGGCATCCATGCCGAGCCGACCACCTTCGGCGTCAAGCTGGCGCAGGCCTATGCCGAGATGGCGCGCAACCGCGACCGCCTGGTGGCGGCGCGCAAGCCGAGATCGCCACCTGCGCCATCTCCGGCGCCGTCGGCACCTTCGCCAATATCGATCCCTCGGTGGAAATCTATGTCGCCGAGCAGCTGGGGCTGGAGGTCGAGCCGGTCTCGACCCAGGTGATCCCGCGCGACCGCCACGCCATGTTCTTCGCAACGCTTGGGGTCATCGCCTCCTCCATCGAGCGCATCGCTACCGAAATCCGCCATCTGCAGCGCACCGAAGTGCTGGAAGCCGAGGAGTTTTTCTCCAAGGGCCAGAAGGGCTCCTCGGCCATGCCGCACAAGCGCAACCCGGTGCTGACGGAAAACCTGACCGGTCTCGCGCGGCTGGTGCGGGGCATGGTCACCCCGGCGCTGGAAAATGTCGCGCTCTGGCATGAGCGCGACATCTCGCACTCCTCGGTCGAGCGCATGATCGGCCCCGACGCCACGGTGACGCTCGATTTCGCATTGGCGCGTCTGGCTAATGTCATCGAAAATCTTGTGGTTTATCCCGAAAACATGCGCGCAAATCTGGAAATGCTGGGCGGACTGCACAATTCCCAGCGCGTGCTGCTGGCGCTGACCCAGGCCGGGCTCAGCCGCGAAGCGAGCTATTCCGCCGTGCAGCGCAACGCCATGCAGGTTTGGCAGATGCCCGGCGACCGTGCGGGAAAGTTCGCTGAACTTTTGAAAGCCGACCCCGAGGTCTCGGCAGCGCTCAAGCCCGAACAGATCGATGCCATGTTCGACGAGGGCTACCACCTCAAGCATGTCGACACGATCTTCCAGCGCGTCTTCGGCGACAGTCGGGCATGACGATCACCTATGCCAGGGAACTGGGGCTGGCCGCGGCCGATTACATCCTGGTTCTCGGCAATACGACCATGCGCAGCCGCCGCCCGCTCGCCAATCCCGCCCGCATACAGAAAATGCTGGATGGCGCCAATTTTATCGTGTCCGCACGGGAAGATGGAGAACTGGTCGGGCTGGCGAGATGCATCACCGACTTCGCCTGGATCTGCTATTGCGCCGAGCTCGCGGTTCGCGAGGATCATCAGGGGAAACGGTGTTGGCAAGCAACTGCTTGAAACCTGCGCAGAGTTGCTCGGCCCCGGCATCGGTATTGCGCTTGCCGCCGATCCCGAGGCAATAGGCTTTTACCAGCGGATTGGCATGCAGCCCTTCAGCGGCTTCATGCGGCCCCGCAGCAACCGCGACTGAATTGCACGGCCGCCATGCGGCGCCCTGCTTGAACCCATCCGGCATTTCCTGCATTCAAGGACCATGAAGATTGCGGAAGCCGACATATTGCTGGTGCCGGGACGCTCCCGGACTTTGGCCGAACATTGGCAGCATCGCTGGCAGGCCAAGATGGCCAATGCCGAATGGGTCCCGACCGCCACCTGGAACGAGCCCGATCTGGCTGAGCGGGCAGAGGAGCTCTACAACGCGATCCTCATGGCGACCCGTCCTGTGGTTCTGGTCGCCCATTCCCTCGGCGTCGTCACCACCGCTTTAGCCGCACGCAAGCTGGTGGATACCAAGGTCCGCGGCGCTTTTCTCGTTGCGCCGCCCGATGTCGATGGCTCCGGCGACCTGCAATCCGTCGATGTGCCGCGCGACCCGCTGCCCTTCCCCTCGCTCATGGTTGCTTCAACCAGCGACCCCTATTGCACGCCGGAGAAGGCGGTCGATCTCGGCACCGCCTGGGGATCGGATTTTCATCTCGCCGGCGATGCCGGGCACATCGATACGTCCTCCGGCCATGGTCCCTGGCCGGAAGGTCTGATGATGTTCACGAGATTGATGCAGAGGCTGAAGGCCTGAGTTAGCTCGCCTCGTTGAGGACCTGCTCGCGCGCCACGGCAACCAGTTCGACCATCTTCGCGCGCAGCTCGGCGTCGCTTACGTCCGCGCCTTTTTCCTTGAGATCGCCGCTGACCTTGCGGAAGACGTCCTCTTCACCGGCTTCCTCGAAATCGGCCGCGACCACCTCGGCGGCATAGGCCGCAGGATCAGGATGCCCCATCTTCTCGGCCGCCCACATGCCCAGAAGGCGATTGCGGCGAGCCTCGGCCTTGAAGCGCAACTCGCCGTCATGAACGAATTTGGCTTCCTGCCCCTTTTCCCGATCCTTGAACCCGGCCATGACCGATCCCCTCTTCGATTAGCAGCGCCAGTCCCGCGGACGGCAAATGTGTTTGTCGATTTGACATAAGGGCATGCGCTTCCCAAATCAATGACGTGCGAGCGGCCCAAGATGCTCCTTTTGAAAGGACTTGCAATTATGGGCCAAGTGAGCGCATGAAACGCCCGCCGTGAGGGCTCCGATTTCTTCCTCCCAAAGAGCTAATGCTATGAACCGTCGGCGCAGAATCTACGAAGGTAAGGCCAAGATCCTTTATGAAGGCCCCGAGCCAGGCACTCTTGTGCAGCATTTCAAGGACGATGCGACTGCCGGCAATGGCGCCAAGCACGAAATCATGGACGGCAAGGGCGTCCTCAACAACCGCATTTCCGAGTTCATCTTCACCAAGCTCAACGGGCTGGGCATTCCGACTCATTTCATGCGCCGCGCTCAACATGCGCGAGCAGCTGATCAAGGAAGTCGAGATCATCCCGCTCGAGGTCGTGGTGCGCAACGTCGCGGCCGGCTCGCTCTGCAAGCGGCTCGGCCTCGAATCGGGCACCGCCCTGCCCCGCTCGATCATCGAGTTCTATTACAAGGACGATGCGCTCGGCGATCCCATGGTCTCCGAGGAGCACATCACCGCCTTTGGCTGGGCCACGCCCGCCGAACTCGACGACATCATGTCGCTGGCCGTGCGCATCAACGACTTCCTCACCGGGCTGTTCATGGGCGTCGGCATCCAGCTCGTCGATTTCAAGATCGAATGCGGCCGCCTTTATGAAGGCGACATGATGCGCATCGTGCTGGCCGACGAGATTTCGCCGGACAATTGCCGGCTCTGGGACATCAAGACCCGCAACAAGCTCGACAAGGACCGCTTCCGCGAGGATCTCGGCGGTCTGGTCGATGCCTATCGGGAAGTCGCACAGCGGCTCGGCATCCTGGTGGAAGCCGACAACGCCCTGATCACCGGCCCGCGGCTGGTCCAGTAGCAGCCCACCCTAAGGAAGACCCATGAAGGCACGCGTCATCGTCACGCTCAAGCCGGGCGTTCTCGACCCGCAGGGCAAGGCCATCGAGGGAGCCCTGTCCAGCCTCTCCTTCAGCGGTGTTGCAAATGTGCGCCAAGGGAAGGTTTTTGATCTCGAGCTCGACGCAACGGACAACAAATCAGCTAAGGCTGCAGTCGAGCGGATGTGTGAGCAATTGCTGGCCAACACTGTCATCGAAAACTACGTGATCGAACTGACCGACGGCTGACCGGCAAGTTTTGGCAAGGGAACACATTTTCGCCATGTGCGTTTCTCCGGTCCGACGGGGGAGCAGAACACAAAGGCTAAAAGAAGAAGATGATCAAGAAACTGTCGCTGTCTGTAATGTTCTTTCTGACCATGGGTGTGCTGGTGGCAGCCTATGCGTCGGTTCCCGTTACGGGCTGATCGCCTGAACGCGGCGCGGCTCCTCCGGAGTTGCCGCTAACCACATCCTTTAAGGTAAACGTGAGATAAACGGGCGCTTAAGGCGCCCGTTTTCTATGTTTGGCGCACCTGCCTGGCCTATTTTGCGGGGACCGAAAGGAACCTCGCCATGGTCAAGACCCTATCCCTGTCCCTCCTCTTCATGCTTGTGCTTGGCATTTTGATAGGCGCCTATGCCGGCCTGCCCCCCGGCCGCTGAACGGCGACTGCGCGTTATTTGCGCCGCCGCGATAGCGGCCCGTTAACGCTCTTGCTTAAGTCAACGGTCTGATTTTGTGGCGATAATGGCGTCACAAAAGCCGGAACTCTTCAAGCCATTGAGGGCGCTGATTCATGACCAGAACACAACCAATCGCCTCCACCGCCTCCCCCAACGGGCGGCTCGACTGGGTGGACACCGCCAAGGGCATCTCGATCATCCTCGTGGTTATGATGTATTCTGCCTACAGCGTAGGCGAGGACACCGGCGGCATAACCGTGCTGCACTGGATCATCGGCTTTGCGACCCCCTTCCGCATGCCGGAATTCTTCCTCATCTCCGGCCTGTTCCTCAGTCAGGTGATAGATCGGCCCTTCGTGCGCTATGCCGACCGCCGTGTCGTTCACTACTTCTATTTCTACGTGCTCTGGGCCTTCATCCACATCGTTGTGAAAACCGGGCTGGGGCAGGCCAATTTCGCCGCCATACCGGGCGAGGTGCTGTTTGCGCTGGTCCAGCCCTACGGCGTGTTGTGGTTCATTTATCTGCTCGGCATCTTCAGCCTGACGGCCCGCGCCGCCCATGATTTCAAAGTTCCGCACTGGCTGGTGCTGCTGGCCGGTGCCGCGCTGCAAATCGCCCATATCCAGTCCGAGAGCTATATCGTCGAGCAGTTCGCCGCCTATTTCGTCTATTTCTATATCGGCTATGTCGGCGCGCCGCTGGTCTTCAAGCTGGCGGCCTGGGCCGACGACCATCTTCGCCTTGCAACACTTGGCCTGCTGGTCTGGGCCGTGGTCGAGATCGCGCTGGTGTTCTCGCCCGGCTTCGCGTTCGCGCCCAAAGAAATGCACATGGGCCTTGCCGCCCTGCCCGGCCTGCATCTGGCCCTGGCCGTCGCCGGCGCGCTGGCCATCTGCGTCGGAGCGGTACTGCTGACCAGGCTGCGCGGCACCTCATGGCTGACCTGGCTCGGCGCCCACTCCATCGTGGTCTATCTCGCCTTTGCCCTGCCCATGTCGACCATTCGCATCGCAGCGCTCAAGACCGGCATCATCACCGACCCGAACACGCTCAGCCTGGTGGTCTTCTTCGCCTCGCTGATCGCCCCGGTCGTCCTTTACGGTCTCGTCCAGTGGACGGGATACGGCAAGTTCCTGTTCGAGCGGCCCCGCTGGGCGCATCTGCCCGGCGCGCGGCCAATCCCCAGGGCGCCCAACGACGCCCTTGGCGTACCCGCCGAATAGGCGCAGGGGCCGCAAACAGACAAAAACCAGAAGAAAGCGCCGGACCCCCGGCGCTTTTTTCTTGCGTTTTCGCTGCCGAATTCCCAAAAGTCGCGCCCATCAGAGCGTCTTCAGGCGAAGTAGATAACCGCTCGCCCTTAGGAGACGCGGCAGAACAAGACCCCCTTGAGGACCGCTCTGCGGCGCGCCGGCCATGAAGACCTCCGTTATCGTTTTCCCCGGATCCAACCGCGATCGTGACATGATCGCTGCCATCGAAAAGATTTCCGGCCGCCGGCCCGATCTCGTCTGGCACAAGGATACCGAGCTTCCGGCAACCGACCTCATCGTCATTCCGGGCGGCTTTTCCTATGGCGATTATCTGCGCGCAGGCGCCATTGCCGCCCGCGCCCCCATCATGCAGGCCATCCGCGACGCCGCCGCAAAGGGCATCAAGGTGCTGGGCGTTTGCAATGGCTTTCAGATTCTGACCGAAGCCGGCCTGCTGCCCGGCGTGCTCATGCGCAATGCGTCGCTGAAATTCGTTTGCCGCGAGGTCAGGCTGGAGGTCGTGAACGCCGATACCGCCTTCACGCGCGGCTATCAGCAGGGCCAGATCCTGCGCTGCCCTGTCGCCCATCATGACGGCAACTATTTTGCCGATCCCGAAACGCTTGCAGCCGTCGAGGGCAACGGCCAGGTGGCGTTCCGCTATGCCGAAGGCTCCAACTGCAATGGCTCGATCCACGACATTGCCGGCGTGCTGAATGCCCAAAAGAACGTGCTGGGCATGATGCCCCACCCCGAAAACCTCATCGAGGCCGCGCAAGGCGGCGGTGGACGGGCGCGGCCTCTTCACCTCCGCGTTGGAAGCGGTCGCCTGATCGATGTCGAACCATCCGTTCAACCGCCCCGTCGCCATTCTAGGCCTGCTGCTCGGCCTGATCGGGCTCGTGCTCGAATTCGACGCGATCGTCCCCCCCTGGCTGAATGAAGGACTTTCCACGCAACTGGCGGTGTTCAGGTATTTCTCCTACCTGACCATTCTCTCCAATATCGGGCTGGTGCTGGCCTATGCGGCGGCTATCTGGCGCGGCGTATCCTGGCTGCGCTGGTTCCGTACGCCCCTGTTTCGGGCGGCGATGGCCGGCATCATCATTTTGGTGATGGTCTACTACCACGTGTTCCTGAGCGGCGACACGGGACCGGGGCTTCTGGCGCACACGGCCACCACCATGCTGCACTACGCCGCCCCGATCCTCTATCTGATCTGGTTTGCGCTTTTCAGCCGCTCGGGCACGTTGCGCTTCAAGGATATCCTGGTGATGCTGGCATTGCCGCTCGCCTATTTCATCTTCGTGCTGCTGCGCGGCGCTGTGCTGGGCGAATATCCTTATGCCATCCTCGACGTGGCAAAGTATGGCTATGGCCGCATCGGCCTGAACGCGGTGATCTTCACCTTCATCTTCGCTGCGCTTTACGCCATCGCCGTCCTCGTCGACCGCCTCCTGCCGCACCCGGAAGCCGAATGAGACTGATCAACGAACCGCAGATCACCCCGGACCTGGTCGCCAGCCACGGCCTCAAGCCCGACGAATACCAGAAGATCCTCGACCTGATCGGGCGGGAACCAAGCCTGACCGAACTCGGCATCTTCTCGGCCATGTGGAACGAGCACTGTTCCTACAAGAGCTCGAAGAAATGGCTCAAGACCCTGCCGACCAAGGGTCAGCGCGTCATTCAGGGCCCCGGCGAAAATGCCGGCGTGGTCGATATCGGCGACGGCCAGGCCGTCGTCTTCAAGATGGAGAGCCATAACCACCCGAGCTATATCGAGCCCTATCAGGGCGCAGCGACGGGCGTCGGCGGCATTCTGCGCGACGTCTTCACCATGGGTGCCCGTCCTATTGCCGCGATGAACGCCCTGCGCTTCGGCGCCCCCGAGCACGAGAAGACCAGGCATCTGGTCTCCGGCGTGGTGGCCGGTGTCGGCGGATATGGCAATTCGTTCGGTGTGCCGACCGTGGGCGGCGAAGTGGAATTCGACGAGAGCTATAATGGCAATATCCTCGTCAACGCCTTTGCTGCAGGCCTCGCCGACACCGACAAGATTTTTTATTCCGAGGCCAAGGGCGTTGGCCTGCCGGTCGTTTATCTTGGCGCCAAGACCGGCCGCGACGGTGTCGGCGGCGCCACCATGGCTTCGGCTGAATTCGGCGACGATATCGAGCAGAAACGTCCAACCGTGCAGGTCGGCGATCCCTTCACAGAGAAGCGCCTGCTGGAAGCCTGCCTCGAACTGATGCAGACCGGTGCCGTTATTGCCATTCAGGACATGGGTGCGGCGGGCCTCACCTGTTCGGCAGTCGAGATGGGCGCCAAGGGCGACCTCGGCATCGAACTCGACCTCGATGCCGTGCCGGTGCGCGAAGAGAACATGACCGCCTACGAAATGATGCTCTCGGAGAGCCAGGAGCGCATGCTCATGGTGCTGCATCCGGAAAAAGCGGAGGAAGCGCGCGCGGTATTCGAGAAATGGGAGCTCGATTTCGCAACCGTGGGCAAGACAACCGACGATCTGCGGTTCCGCGTGCTCTGGCAGGGGACCGAAGTCGCCGATCTGCCGATCAAGGAACTGGGCGACGAAGCCCCCGAATATGACCGCCCCTGGACCGAACCGGCCAAGGCGCTGGACGTGGGTTCGCTCCCCCGGCTCGACGACCTCGGCGACACGTTGCTCAAGCTTCTGGGCTCGCCCAATCTCAGCGCCCGCCGCTGGGTCTGGGAGCAATACGACACCCTCATCCAGGGCAATTCGTTGCAGCGGCCCGGCGGCGATGCCGGCGTCGTGCGCGTAGAGGGGCACGATACCAAGGCGCTGGCCTTTTCCTCCGATGTCACGCCGCGCTATTGCGAGACCGATCCGTTCGAGGGCGGCAAGCAGGCCGTGGCCGAGTGCTGGCGCAATCTGACCGCGACCGGCGCCGAACCGCTGGCGGCGACCGATAACCTCAACTTCGGCAACCCCGAAAAGCCCGAGATCATGGGACAGCTCGTCTCTGCCATCAAAGGCATCGGCGCGGCCTGCGAGGCGCTCGGCTTCCCAATCGTTTCCGGCAATGTCTCGCTCTACAACGAAACTAATGGACGCGGCATCCTGCCCACTCCCACAATTGGCGGCGTCGGGCTGATCGACGACTGGTCGAGCATGGCGCGCATCGGCTTTGCCGCCCAGGGCGACATGATCCTGCTGCTCGGGGCGCCGGAGACCTGGGGCAGCCATCTCGGCCAGTCCATCTATGCCCGCGACATCTGCGGCGTGCGCAAGGGCCCGCCCCCACCCGTCGATCTCGCCATGGAAAAGCAGACGGGCGATTTCGTCCGCGCCCTCATCCGCGCTGGAATCGCCACCGCCTGCCATGATTGCTCAGATGGCGGTCTGGCCGTCGCGTTGGCCGAAATGGCCATGGCCGGCGATCTCGGCGCGACAATCACCGCACAGCATGCCCCCGATCCGGCCGCGCAATGGTTGGGCGAGGATCAGGGCCGTTACATCGTCACGGTCCGCCGCGAGGACATGCCGGGCGCCGTCGAAAAAGCCAAGGCCGCCGGCGTTAGTGTGGCGCTGCTCGGCACCACCGGCGGCGATGCCCTGGTTCTGGGCGATCTGGCGCGCGTACCCGTCACCGAACTCACGGCGGCCCATGAAGGCTGGTTCCCCCGCTTCATGGATGGCGTCGTCCTCGATTGACGGCGCCGGGGTCTCACCCCTATCTACGAGAACAGAAACGAAAGGCGATGCCATGGCCATGCCGGCAGAAGACATCGAAGAGCTGATCCGCGCGGCGTTCCCCGACGCAAAGATCGAGGTGCGCGATCTGGCCGGCGATGGCGACCACTACGCCGCAACCGTGGTGTCGGAAGCCTTCCGCGGCAAATCCCGCGTCCAGCAGCACCAGATGGTCTATCAGGCGCTCAAGGGCAATATGGGCGGCGCCCTGCACGCCCTCGCATTGCAAACCAGCGCGCCGGACTAGTGGCTGGCGAGCCCATCCGCGCGCTCCTCTTCGACGTCGATGGGGTCCTTGTGCACTCCCGCACCCATCCCGACGTAACCCGGCGGCGTTTATGGGAAGAACACCTGCTCGCCGATATGGGGGTCGACCCAGCCCGCTTTCAGAAATTGTTTGGTCCCACATTCGAGCAGGTTGTGAAAGGACAGCGAAGCCTCGTCGACGTTCTAGATGAGTTTCTGCCGACCGTAGGCTATGGCGGCTCGACGCTCAGCTTCATCACCTACTGGATGGAGCGCGATAGCCATATCAATCACGAGCTCATCGAAGCGATCGTCGCCTTGCGGCGGCGAGCGAACATCAAAGTGTTTCTCGCCACCAACCAGGAACACCACCGCGCCGCCTTTCTCTGGCGCGAATTCCGCCTCGCCCAAGTCTTCGACGACATCCTCTATTCGGCGCGCCTCGGCGCGATAAAACCCGACCACGCCTTCTTCGAGCGTGCTTCTGCCCACCTGCCTGATCTGGAAGAACCGCCCCTCTTCTTCGACGACAGCCCGGCCTGCGTCGAGGCGGGAAACGCCTTCGGCTGGGATAGCGTGAAGTTCACCGACGTCGAGCACTTCACGAGCCACCCCTGGATCGCCTACAGACTTGCATGACCCGAAGTGAGGCGCCCCCTTTGATCAACATGAAACGCTTGTTCAGGAACTATCGAAGCTTCTCCCGCAACATGGGGAACATCAAAAAGGATTTCTCCGGCAGATTAGGCGGAACCGGAAAGCTGAAATCGAACAACTTCGTCGTGACCTTCAAGCACGAGGGCAACATCGACATCGTCTTGCCGAGCGTGAATTTGCACGGGATGTTTTCCGGAAAGAACAGGAAACGCCTCAAGGACATTTACATGTTCAGTCGCAGGCCGGACTCCGAAGCCCTCCTGCGCAAGGTTATCTATCTTCTCTATCAAAACGGGATCATCAGCACCCAGCAGTCCATCGTCGACATCGGCTCATGGCTGTCGGACAACGTTGTGGTCTGGTCCAAATACCTGGATGGCAAGCACGCGCGCGTTTACGCCATTGATCCATCGGCTTCGAACATTGAGTTCGGCAAGACGATCGCCAGCATGAACGGCTGCAACAACATCAGCTGGAACATTGCTGTCTGCTCGGACCGGGAAGGTGACGAGTTGTTTTTCCCCGGCGACCTGTCGCACACAAGATTCAACGAGGACGGAGAGGGCGTGCCGAGTCCGCTGAAGACCACGACCCTGGACTCCATCGTCGGCAAAGCAAATTGGTCATCCATCGGCCTGGTGCATATCGACGTGGAAGGGTTCGAGAAGAAGGTTCTCAGTGGCGCGAAAGGCCTGATTGAAGGCTCGCGCCCTGTTGTGTTGTTTGAACAGCATATCGCCACCGAGGACCCCTCCGAAGTATTCAGCCTGCTTCAGCCGCATGACTACCGGCTCTACATGATCAACGAGGTGCTGCCCGACAGCGCACTCGATTGCCGCAACTTCATAGCCTTTCCGGCGGAAATGGACGTGTCCGTGATCGCCGAAGCCAAAACGGCCGACAACGCCGAAAGCGACATTTGGTACGCCACCGTCGGGAACCTGCTGATCCCTTGCACACCTGAGGCCTGAAGCTGTGTGGCGTATTGCGCCCTTTCTGCAGTACGACATTCCCTCCCCACCTCGACAGCGCCGCATTCATCTCCTATCTCTGAGGCCAAACGAATATCTGTCCCGGCACGAAAGGCACCACGCCATGTCAGACATCAACGCCTTCATCGACGACAAGGTCAAAAACAACGACGTCTTTTTGTTCATGAAAGGCTCGCCCGATTTCCCGCAATGCGGGTTTTCCGGCCAGGTCGTCCAGATCCTCAACTATCTCGGCGTCGACTATCAAAGCGCCAACGTGCTCGAAAGCGACGAACTGCGCGAAGGCATCAAGACCTATTCGAACTGGCCGACCATCCCCCAGCTCTATGTGAAGGGCGAATTCGTCGGCGGCTGCGACATCGTGCGCGAGATGTTCCAGGCAGGCGAATTGCAAGACCATTTCGCCTCCAAGGGCATCGAGGTCAAGCAGACCGCCTGATCCCAAGCCCGCACATTCGACGGCGCGCGAACGCATCGCGCGCCTTTTCTTTTGCCCGAACGCCAAGGAGCGCCAAAAGCATGAGCAAGACCTGGACCGTCTATCTGTCAGGCGAAATCCACACCGATTGGCGCGAACAGATCGTCGCCGGCACGGAAAAGGCTGGCCTGCCCGTGCAGTTCAGCGCCCCTGTCACCCATCACGAGGCCTCCGACGATGTGGGGGTAACCCTGCTTGGCAAGGAGGATCAAAAGTTCTGGCACGACCACAAGGGTGCCAAGATCAATGCGATACGCACCCGCACCCTCATCGGCGATGCCGACATCGTGGTTGTCCGCTTCGGGGAAAAATACAAGCAGTGGAACGCTGCTTTCGACGCCGGCTATGCCGCAGCCCTCGGCAAACCGCTGATTGTCATGCATGGCCCGGATCATCAGCACGCCCTCAAGGAAGTGGATGCCGCTTCCCTTGCGGTGACCGAAACGCCCGACCAGGTCGTCTCCATCCTCGACTATGTCATCAACGGCCAGCTGAGCGGCTATACGCGCTGAGCCAGGACCCCGGCCATTCCCGCCGCTGATTGCCGCCATCACCATAAGGAAATTGCCGAAAGTCGGGTTTAAAGCGTAGCATCGGGTCTCACAGAAGCCCCGAGGCAATCATGAGCACTGCCGAGACCGCCATCCCGTCCATCGCGCGCCGCATCCCTTTGGCAGCGATCATCGCATCGGGCTGCGTCATTGCCGCCATCACCTTCGGCACACGCTCGACTTTCGGCCTCTTCACCCTGCCCCTGACCGAGACCACCGGCTGGTCGCGCGAGACCTACGGTTTGGCCATGGCCATCCAGAATCTCGTCTGGGGCCTTGCCCAGCCCATCGCCGGCGGCTTTGCCGACCGCTACGGCACCACGCGCGTGCTTGCCGTTGGCGCAGTGCTTTATGCACTCGGAACGGTAGGCATGGGTTTCGCCCCCGATATCGGCATCTTCTATCTGGCGGCGGGCGTGCTGCTCGGCGCCGGCATCGCCACCGCCAGCTTCGGCATCGTCATGGCGGCGTTCGGACGCGCCGTGCCGCAGGAAAAGCGCAGCTTCGTCTTCGGTGTCGCGACCGCCGCCTCATCCTTTGGCCAGTTTCTCTTCGCCCCGCTCGGACAGGCCTTCATCTCCAGCTTCGGCTGGCAGATGGCGCTCGTCTATCTCGCTGCCATCGTGCTCATGGTCATTCCCCTGTCGACCGCCCTGGCCGGACGCTCGGAATCGGTTGTCGGAGAGGCAGACCTGAAATTCATGGAAGCGCTCTCCCGCGCCTGGGGCTATCGCTCCTACAAACTTCTGGTGGTCGGCTTTTTCGTCTGCGGCTTCCACCTCGCCTTCGTCACCGTGCACATGCCCGCCTATCTGGTGCAGTGCGGCCTCAGCCCCAATGTCGGCAGCTGGTCCATCGCCATTATCGGGCTTTTCAACGTCGTCGGCTCGCTGACCGCCGGCTGGCTCGGCGGACGGCTGCCCAAGCAATATCTGCTCTCGGCCATCTATCTGACCCGCGCCGTCGCCACCGCAATCTTCCTCATCGTGCCGATCTCGGCTGCAACGGCCTATGTCTATGCCGCCGCGCTGGGGCTGGTCTGGCTGGCGACCGTGCCGCTGACGGCGGGACTTGTCACCCTGTTCTTCGGGCCGCGCTATATGGGCATGCTCTACGGCGTTGCCTTTCTCTCCCACCAGCTCGGCAGTTTCCTCGGCGTCTGGCTCGGCGGTTTCGTCTTCGATCTGACCGGGGCCTATAGCCTGGTCTGGTATCTCGGCATCGGCCTGGGGCTCGATGTCGGCGGCCATTCACCTGCCCATTCGCGAAACCCGCGACCAGGCTTTTGCGTTGAGACCGGCATAGCTGGCGGCCCCTCCGAGGGTTGCAAAGCGCCTTATCGCGGTTCAAACTGGACGGGAAGCGGCGCCTCCCTCTCCGCTTTTTCGGAAAGCACCCATGTCCAATATTCCTGCTCCCGCCCTCAAGCTGGGCAAGGTGGAGTTCATTGCACTTGTCGGCGCCCTGATGGCGCTGAACGCGCTTGCGGTCGACGTCATGCTGCCGGCCCTGCCCTATATGGGCGAAGCGCTCAATGTCGCCGAACCCAATGACCGCCAGCTGGTCGTGTCGATCTATCTGCTCGGCTTCGGCGCCTTCCAGATCATTTATGGCCCGCTGACGGACCGGTTCGGCCGCCGCAAGCCCCTGATCGCCGGAATCATCATCTACGTTGCTGCGTGTTTCGGGGCCATTCTCTCCCCCACTTATGCCTGGCTTCTCACCCTGCGCTTCGTCCAGGGCATGGGCGCTGCCGGCACGCGCGTGATTGCCCTTTCAGTCGTTCGCGACACCTATTCGGGCCGCGCCATGGGCGAGATCATGTCCTTCGTGTTCATGATCTTCATGATCATCCCGGTGCTCGCCCCGAGCATAGGCCAGGTGCTGCTTTTGACCGGCGACTGGTGGCACATCTTCCTGTTCATGGGCGGATTGGCGCTCGCCATCGGCATCTGGGCGACATGGCGCCTTCCCGAGACGCTGAAACCGGAGAACCGGCGCGAGCTGCAGTTCAAGGTCGTGCTCGAAGGCTTCGCCATGGTCTTCTCCAATCGGCTGTCGATCAGCTATTCGCTCGCCGGCACCTTTCTGTTCGGCGCCATGATCGGCTTCATCAGCACCAGCCAGCAGATCTATGGCGAGCTTTACGGGCTGGGCGAACTCTTCCCCATCATCTTCGCTTTCCTCGGAAGCACCATGGCCCTGTCGTCCTTCCTCAATGCCAAGGTCGTGCGCCGCTTCGGCATGCGCCGCATCTCGCACTTCGCCATGATCACCATGACGACCCTTGCGACCATCTGGACGACCATCAGCCTGTTCGGGCAGATGCCGCTGGCGCTGTTCCTGGGCCTGCATCTCTGCATCATGTTCATGTTCGGCTGGTCGGCCTCCAACATGAACTCGCTCGCCATGGAGCCGCTGGGTCGCGTCGCCGGTACCGCCTCGGCCGTCTTCGGCTTCCTGCAGACCGTGGGAGGCGCAACCATCGGGCTCGTTATCGGCCAGCTCTACAATGGCACCGTCACGCCTGTGGCCGCCGGCTATGCGGTCTTGGGATGCGTGTCGCTGGTGGCCATTCTGATTGCAGAAAACGGCAAGCTGTTCGGCGTGAGCCCCGAATATGCGCAACCGAGCGCGCAGCCCGTAAAGGCGGGCGAATAGTCGGGGTAAGGGCCCGGTTTGTCAGGCCGTGATGCCACCCAGAACCGCATCACGGAAAACCGTCCAGCTGTCCTCGTCAGGCGCGCAGATCAATCCGCCCTCGCGATGGTGCGGCAGGTAGGCCGAACCGTCGAAGCGCGCCACGTGGGCACCGGCTTCCTGCATGATCAACGCTCCGGGCAAATGGTCCCAGGGCATCAGCTTGTTGAACATCAGGAAGTGGACATAGCCCGCCGCCGCCGTGCGGTATTCGTGCGCTGCACAGCGGTAACTGGCGGCGAACTTGACCTGCGCCAGCCGCGCCATCACATCGGCACGCTCTTGCGGCGCGAACATGCCTGTCGAGGCCATGCCGGTCATCTCGGAAAGCGGTACCGGATCGGCAACCCGCAGCCGCCGTTTACGCCCATCGGGAAAGGCCTGGAAGGCGCCGCTGCCCTTCTCCGCCAGCACCCAGTCGTCGCCGACCGGATCGTAGAGAATACCGGCGATCGTCTCTCCCCGAACGACCACGCCGGCCATGGTGCCGAACAACGGTAGCTCGGATGCAAAGTTGAAGGTGCCGTCGACCGGATCGATCACCACCGCCAGTTCGGCCTCCCCAAGACCGTCCATGATGGACGGATCGGCCGCCGCCGCTTCCTCGCCGACCAGCTGCGCCTCCGGCGCCAGATCGCGCAACCTGGCGATGATCATGCGCTCCGCCGCCTCGTCGGCTTCGGTGACGAGGTCGATAGCGCTGCTCTTCTCGCGCACCATGCCCTCGTCCAGCCGCCTGAAGCGCGGCATGATCTCCGCAATCGCCGCCTCGCGAAGGATCGCCGCCAGCGCCTCGATATCGATTGCGCTCATGACTTTTCACCGGACGACAGCCCGAGGAAGTCGAAGATCTTAGGGTCGAGCAGATGGCTCGGGCGCACATTGCCGAGCGCTCGGATCATCACGTCCTTGCGGCCCGGCATCCGCCTCTCGATATCGTCCAGCATGGCCTTCATCGCATTGCGCTCCAGCCCCTCCTGCGAACCGCAGAGATCGCAAGGGATGATCGGAAACTGCATGGCCTCGGCGAACTTCGCCAGATCTGGCTCGGCGCAATAGATCAGCGGCCTCAAGCACCTCGACATCGCCCTCGTCATTGAGGAGCTTCCCCGGCATGGCGGCCAGCTTGCCGCCATGGAAGAGGTTCATGAAGAAGGTCTCGAGGCTGTCCTCGCGGTGATGGCCCAGAACCAGCGCCGAGCACCCCTCCTCGCGCGCTATGCGATAAAGATGCCCGCGCCTCAGCCGCGAGCAGAGCGAACAATAGGTCGCGCCCTCGGGCAGCTTGTCGGTGACGATCGAATAGGTGTCCCGGTATTCGATCCGGTGTTCGATCCCGTTGGCGGACAGGAATTCCGGCAGGATATGCTTGGGAAAGTTCGGCTGCCCCTGGTCGAGATTGCAGGCCAGAAGCTCCACCGGCAGCAGCCCGCGCCACTTCAAATCGAGCAACAGCGCCAAAAGACCATAGGAATCCTTGCCGCCCGACAGCGCCACCAGCCAGCGCGCGCCAGGCTTGACCATGCCGAAGCGCTCGATAGCCTCGCGCGTGTTGCGGATCAGGCGCTTTCTGAGCTTGTTGAATTCGACGCCTGAAGGCGCTGCCCGGAACATGGGCGGGATGGCCTCTTCCGCTACGCCTTCATTCTGCCGCTCCAGCAGTATCTCTTCCATGGCGGGCGCTCCTTTGGCGCTCTGATAACCCGCCTGCGGCCCCAGGGCCAGCCTTCAAACCCGTTGACATGCTGCAGGCGTTATTGCCCGGCGCAAGCCGCGTCGGTTAGATGACCTATTGCACTCGTTTGGGGGACCGCCGGTGTTTCGTTCTTTTTTCCCGAATCCAAGGGTCTATTTCATCACGGCGGCCATCTGGATCGCTGTGGCGATGGCAGTGTGGTTCCTGTTCGGATCTGCGCTCGAGCCGTTCCTCAACGTGGGAGGGCTTTTCAATCTTCCGCCGGACGGACCCAACGCACCCTTCTTCAATGCCGACCGGGTATGGCTCTATGAATACGTCGTCGTGGTTGGTTACGCCTTCTGCGTGCCTTGGTATTTTTACGGCAGCAACCGCCGCTGGCTGAACTGGTCGACGATCGGCAGCGTCACCATCATCGAGGTCGTCTATTTCAACGTCCAAATCAGTGCCTGGCTCAATGACTGGTACGGCTCGTTTTACGACCTGATCCAAAAGGCGCTGGAAACGCCGAACTCGGTCAGTCAGGAACAATTTTACGGATATATCAGCACCGTCGCCGTGGTGCTCCTGGTGAACATCACCGTTCTGGTTCTCAACTCCTTCCTCAACTCGCACTACCTGTTTCGCTGGCGACGGGCCATGACCTTCTACTACATGGCCAACTGGAAGTCCGTGCGGCATGTGGAAGGCGCGGCCCAGCGTATCCAGGAAGACACGCGCGATTTCGTTTCCATCGTGGAAGGCCTGGGCCTCAATTTCATCGACTCGGTGATGACGCTGATTGTCTTCCTGCCCTTGTTGTGGAGCCTTTCCACCCATCTCACCGAACTGCCGATCCTCGGCCATGTCGAGGGAAGCCTGGTCTGGGTCGCACTGGTTTCAGCCGCGTTCGGCACCGCACTGCTCTGGGGCGTCGGCATTCGCTTGCCAGGACTAAATTTCCACAATCAGCGGGTTGAAGCGGCTTTCCGCAAGGAGCTGGTTTATGGCGAGGACTATGACGACCATGCCCGTCCTCTGCCGGTGCGCGACTTCTTCAAGAACGTTCAGCGCAACTATTTCCGCCTCTACTTCAACTATCTCTACTTCAACGTCGCCCGTTACGCCTATCTGCAGGGCGCCGTCTTCATCCCCTATATCGCCATGGGCCCATCCATTGCGGCAGGCGCCATCACCTTCGGGCTGTTCCAGCAGATCGTCAACGCGTTCGGACAGGTCTCGGATTCCTTCCGCTTCCTTGTCAATTCGTGGACCAGCATCATCAATCTGATCTCCATCCACAAACGCCTTGTCGGCTTCGAAGCCAATCTGCCACCCGACCATTTGTTCGCCAACGACTATAGCGACGAGCGCTATCTGGAAAGCTGGGAGAAGGTCAGCGACCCGCCCCGGCAGAACACGCCTGTGAGCATCCAGTGGGCGCTGATCTCTGCGCCTGAGACCGCATCCGACCAAACCAGCGGCTCGATATCCATTTGGTACGATCTTGAGGACAAGGCGCGATTCCCCGGCTCGCGGACGCGCGAAACCGCATTTCCCTATAGCGCGGAGCTGGCGGGAGAGGTCGAGCGGGCCATGGATACCATCAAGGAGGGCGGCCGGGTCGAGGCGGAACTCGAGTTCTTCGAGCAGCCGGAGCGCGTCCAGATGGAGATCGGCGGTCGTGGCGCCAGAGGTGAAGTCGAGGTGAACCACGGCCGGGCGGAAACGCCGGACGCTCGGATCCGCCCCATCGCCATCACCTTCCCGGCCTTTGACACGTCAACAACCCTTGAGGAAGGGGACTGACAACCAGCGTCGGGCGGTGTTTGAGGACATCGTCTACCAGGAGATCCGCTCGCCATCGCGAAAAAAACCGCCGCTGGGGCCGTCGTCGGGCAGTGTTGCTGCCCAGACGACACCCTTGGCGCCTTCGGACACAGGACGAGCACCGATTTCCGCCGTGCCGGGATAAGTCGCCACCCAACCGGGATAAACCGAGTTCACCTTGACCGGCTCGCCCTCCAGCGCGGCCGACAGCTTGACCGTCAGCGCGTTGAGCGCCGCCTTGGTTACGGCGTAGGCACCCAATTTCGTGCCACCAGCCTGCATGCCTTTCTCACCACCGAAAGATGCGCCGGCGCTGGAGAGGTTCACGATGCGGCCGGCGCCCGATGCGGTGAGCAGCGGAAGCAACGCCTCCACCAGCATCCAGGGCCCGACGACATGCACCAGATAGTTGGACAGCATGGCATCCTTCTCGGTGGCCAACGTGGGCGTTTCTGCATCGAAGGGAGCAGATGCGTTGTTGATCAGCGCGTTCAGCATCCCGGCCTCCCGCTCGAGCCGGTCACGCAGCGAAGCGATGCTGTCCGCATCGGCCACATCGAGCTCCGCTGCAACCACATCAAGGCCCTCAGCGCTCAGCTTTTGCGCCAGCGAATTTGCCGCCTCCATGCGCCGCGCGCTGACAAAGACCTTGTAGCCCCGCTGGCCGAGTTGCCTTGCCGTTTCGAACCCCAAACCCATTTCCCGGCTGACGCCGGTGATTAGGGCAGTCTTTTTTCCCTGTTCCGCCATGACCTGCTTCCACGTGGCTGCACCAAATGGCCGAGCCTATCACCGCAAATCGGGTAAGGCGGAAAACAAAAAGGCCGCCCGATGGGCGGCCTTTTGAAACTCTGCGATCCGAACTAGCGCGAGTAGAACTCGACCACCAGGTTCGGCTCCATCTGCACCGGATACGGCACGTCGGAAAAGCCGGGGATACGCACATATTTGGCGACCTGACGGGCGTGGTCGGCCTCGATATATTCGGGCACATCGCGCTCGGCCAGTTGGTTGGCCTCAAGCACGATGGCGAGCTGCTTGGAGCGCTCGCGGATCTCGATCACGTCGCCCGGCTTGCACTGGTAGGACGGAATGTTGACCCGCTGGCCATTGACCATGATGTGGCCGTGATTGACGAACTGGCGGGCGGCAAAGACCGTCGGCACGAACTTGGCGCGATAAACGATCGCGTCCAGCCGGCTCTCCAGCAGGCCGATGAGCAGCTCGCCCGTGTCGCCGCGGCGGCGCACGGCCTCTTCATAGGTCCGGCGGAAGCTCTTCTCGGTGATCGAGCCGTAATAGCCCTTCAGCTTCTGCTTGGCCCTGAGCTGCAGGCCGAAGTCCGACATCTTGCCCTTGCGGCGCTGCCCGTGCTGGCCTGGACCATAGGAACGGGTATTCAGCGGGCTCTTCGGACGGCCCCAGATATTCTCGCCCAAACGGCGATCGATTTTGTGCTTTTGACTATGGCGCTTCGACATCGCGTGTCCTTTCATGAACGTCGAAAGAAAACCGCGCCCTCCTCTGCTTTCCGGCTCGTGCCAGAAAACCGACAGACCTCACGAAAAACGAAGATCTCGGGTGCGCCTATTGGCCCTTGGGCCGCATAGGTGCGCGCGTTCTATGGGCAGCCCCCCACAAAGTCAAGCTTTGCAGACGTCACACGGGCGGGCGCTACTGCACCCGGACCGAACCGCCGCTTGTCGACTTTACATCGATCGATTGAGGCTTTGCGGTGAGCAACAGGCTGGCACCGCTGCTGAGGCTGCCGGATACCTCGCCTGTCACGGTCAAAGCCGCCGATCCGCCGCTGGAGCCATCAATGGCGGCGTTGGTGCAGCTCAGATCCCTTGCCGAAACTTGCCCGCCGCTGGAGAACGCCATCTCGGCGCGTCCGCAATGGCCGGAAAGCGTGATGGCGCCTCCGCTGCTGGCATCGAGTCCGAGCGAAGCACCATTCGTCGTTCCGACATCAACCATGGCGCCCGACGACACGCCAATAGATGGATTGTCTCCTGAGAGTTCGTCAGCCTCCACCGCAGCGCCGGACCCCGCTTCGATCCCGATCAGCGCCGGCATGGTGATCCGTAGCCTTGCCTGGCTGGAATTCTCTGAACATCATCCCCAACAGGCCGCCCTTGAACATGAACTCCAAGAAGCTGCCTTGTCGGCGATGCGCTTTGAGAACGCCATTGCTGACATTGATTTCGACCTCGTCCAGGCTTTCGGCATCCGGAGCCTCCAGCTCAACCCGCCAGTCAGAGCCTTTTGCCACGATCGCGTGCAGACCCGTACTGATATCTATCCGATCGAAATCCCTGAATTCATATGTGCGACTATCCGCCATGCTTTCTCCTGTCATGAACACGACAACAGCGGCAGCGATCAGCCAGATTGTTTTCATGACCCTCACTCCCCAGTCCAAGGCACGCAAGAAGTGGAACTACACGCGATGAATGATCGCGGGCAACGCCATTCGTTCAAGTAAAAATATCAGGTCCTTCCCGGCACGCTTTGATTCAGCGCAGCCGGAAGAAAAAACGGCGGCGGATAAAAAATGCCCCGCAGTTTCCTGCGGGGCATTCTCAAATGCGGTGGAGCGAGAAACGTCAGCCGAGAGCTTTCTGCAAATTGGCGTCGATGGCGTCGAGGAAGCCCATGGTGGAGAGCCATTTCTGGTCCGGTCCGACCAGCAGCGCCAGATCCTTGGTCATCTGCCCGGCTTCGATCGTGTCCACGACCGTCTTTTCCAGCGTCGAGGCGAAATTGGCCAACGCCGCATTGTCATCCAGCTTGGCGCGATGCGCGAGCCCCCGCGTCCAGGCGAAGATGGAAGCCGTCGAGTTGGTCGACGTTTCCTTGCCCTGCTGATGCTGACGGTAATGGCGGGTGACTGTGCCATGCGCGGCTTCCGCTTCCACCGTCTTGCCGTCCGGCGTCATCAGCACCGAGGTCATCAGGCCCAGCGAGCCGAAGCCTTGCGCGACCGTGTCGGACTGCACGTCGCCATCATAGTTCTTGCACGCCCACACATAGCCGCCGGACCATTTGAGCGAAGCCGCCACCATGTCGTCGATCAGCCGGTGCTCGTACCAGATCTTGGCCGCCTCGTACTTGTCCTTGAACTCGGCCTCGTAGACCTCCTGAAAGATGTCCTTGAAGCGGCCGTCATAGACCTTGAGAATGGTGTTCTTGGTGCTGAGGTAGCACGGCACCTTGCGCATCAGTGCATAGTTCAGCGATGCGCGCGCAAAATCGTAGATGGAATTGTCGAGGTTATACATGCCCATGGCGATACCGGCGCTCGGAGACTTGAACACTTCGTGCTCGATTTCGGTGCCGTCCTCGCCGACAAACTTCATGGTCAGCGTACCCTTGCCGGGGAAGCGGAAATCGGTGGCGCGGTATTGATCGCCATAGGCGTGGCGCCCGACGATGATCGGCTGCGTCCAGCCCGGCACGAGGCGCGGCACGTTCTTGCAGATGATCGGCTCGCGGAAGATCACGCCGCCGAGGATGTTGCGGATCGTGCCATTGGGCGACCGCCACATCTTCTTGAGCCCGAACTCCTCGACGCGCGCCTCGTCTGGCGTGATGGTTGCACATTTGACGCCGACACCATGCTTCTTGATGGCGTTCGCCGCATCGACCGTCACCTGGTCGTCCGTCGCGTCACGATGCTCCACGCCCAGATCGTAATACTCCAGATCGATGTCGAGATAAGGCAGGACCAGCTTGTCCTTGATGGCCTGCCAGATGATCCGGGTCATCTCGTCGCCGTCGATTTCGACAACAGGATTGGCGACTTTGATCTTGCTCATGAAATGCTCCGCGCAACGAAAATCTTGAAAAGGGTCGCGCCCCTATAACATCGGTATCCGGCGGGGAAAAGCGCCCTGGCTCGGCCAGGTCACCCATCGCCGCACTGCGAACCCTCCCGCGTCATGATGGCCCCGCTTCTCCGCCCGGTATGTAAGGTGGAATTCCGCTTTAAGACTTTGTACGTTATAGTCTTTATGTTGAAGCCCAGCGCGAGAAAAAGCCGTGGCGGAGTCCAAGGTCAAACGAAAGCTCACCCGGGAGCGCATCCAGGACGCCGCTTTTGAGCTGATTGAGCGCATCGGCATCGCCGAATTCAGCCAGCGCAAACTGGCCGCCGAGCTCGATTGCGAGGCGATGAGCATCTACTATTACTATCCCAGCAAGGCCCATCTGCTCGACGCGCTCATCGACCGGGTCTTCTCCGAGCTCTTACCCCTTCCCGCTCCCGATGCCGACTGGCTGCAAAGGATCGTCCTCATCGCACGGGAATGGCGCGAGGCCATGCTGCTGCACCCGGCCTTTTATCCTTATGTCGCCCAGCACAAGCTCGACACGCCGGTATGCCTGCGCTGGCTCGACGAGGTTCTGGGCGTCTTCCGCGCATCCGGACTGCCGCCAGAGATCTATGCGCGCATGTACAGGGTGACCTGGTACTATGTAACTGGCGCCTTGCTGGACGAAACGGAGAACGAGGCGCACGGCCCCTCCGCTGCCAACCCAATGTCGCCCGACACGCTTGTGCTCGAACATGCCGATGTCGCGCGCGCCGCTCCCTTTTTCCGGCGCAACCAGTTCGAGCGCACCTTTGATCTCGGCCTCGACATGCTGGTCGAGGGGATGCGGGAGACGGCGGAAAGGCACGCGCCTTAGCCGCCTGTCACTTGGGCGGCAGCGTCAGCACGAAGTCCCGCGCCCGCTCGATCCAGGCCCCCAATTCGCTATCCTCTTCCAGAACGTCTCCGCTGACCTGGATGAAGCCGCTCATCGTGCGGCCGGTCATGGTCATTGGTGCGGCACCCGGCAATTCCAGCGCTGCCTGATAGCCCTGCTTACCCACCCGCACCAGCAAGCCGCCATCCTTCATCGGCCCCACCAGCATATTGCCATGCAGCATGAAGGCGGTGCCGCCGAACATGCGTTGTTCGCGGATGGCTGGATCGTCGCCCAGCATCATGCGGATGCGGTCGGTCAGATATTCGGATGCCTCTGACATGTGCTTCACCCCCTGAAAATGAAGGCACCACCACGCCGCCTATTGCCGCCGATAGCTCTCATAATAGGGAATATCGGGCAGGCTGTCCCACTCCAGATGCGAACGGTGAAAGATCACCTGCTTGGGCGCAAACCAGTCGCTGTTCTCGAAAAACCCGGTGGGCAGCAGCAGAGCCTCCGGCCAGCGCGAGCTCTCCGCATAGGCCGGCGTCCCGCATATCGGGCAGAAATGCCGGGTCAGCGTCGCCCCCGAATCCGCCTTTCGCGCGAAAGCGGTCAATTGGCCGGTGACCTCCACATCGGCCCGGTCCGCAATGGCGATCGCGCTATGTCCCGCCCCGGTCGCCTTCTGGCATTCGGTGCAGGTGCACAGCATCATTGACCGGACCTGTCCGCGCACGCGCAATTTCGACGCTGCCGCAGGCACATTCGGCAGCGATATCGACAATGGGTCTGTTCTCGCTCATCGGCAGAGGCTGGCACGGGCGGATGCCGGCAGCAAGACCATTTGGAGCAGCGCCAAACTTGATTTCCTGCGCTGACCGGCTTAGGGCCGCCCGACCACAGGGAAGAATAAGATGGCCGGCACCGACCGTAGCAAAGAGATCATTTTCGCCCCCACCCCCGCGATCATCCTCTGCGAGCCCCAACTTGGCGAGAATATCGGCGCGGCAGCCCGCGCCATGGCCAATTTCGGCCTATGGGATCTGCGCCTGGTCAATCCGCGCGATGGCTGGCCCAATGAAAAGGCCATCGCCTCCGCCTCCAAGGCCGATCACGTCATCGAACGCGTGCAGGTTTTCGACACTGTGCGAAGCTGCGGTGGCCGACCTGTCGCTGGTTTATGCCACCACCGCCCGAAAGCGCGGCATGGCCAAGACCGTCTACGGTCCTGACGAGGCATCGCAGCGCCTTTTCACCCATATCGGCAGCGGCGCGGGAGCAGGCTTGTTGTTCGGGCGCGAGAAATGGGGGCTCAACAATGAGGAAATCGCCCTCAGCGACGCCATCGTCACCCTGCCCGTCGAGCCTGCCTTCGCCTCGCTCAACATTGCCCAGGCGGTGCTTGTTCTCGCCTATGAGTGGCGCCGCACGGCCAATGCAGATCAGCCCCTGCCCTTCGAAACTCCGGAAGCAGAGCCGGCGACCAAGGATGAACTGTTGGGGTTTTTCGTTCAGCTCGAAGAGGCGCTCGACCGCAGCGGCTTTTTCAAGACGAAGACAAGCGCCCCACTGTGGTTGCCAATCTGCGCACCATGCTGTCGCGCGGTCAGTTCACCGCCCAGGAAGTACAGACCCTGCGCGGCGTCATCGCCTCGCTCGATCGCCGGCACGAACGCCCCAGAGCCAACCGGCATGAAAAAGGGTGACAATTAACGACTTGCATGCAAGTTTCGCTTTGACGCTTTCTCCGCCCCGTGTCATTGCCAAGCAGCTCAAATGAGCACCGACACCTTCCTGCCCTCTCCTTCCGACAGGGCCTTCGCCTACAAGGGCTTTCGCTTTTACTGGTTCGCCATCATGGCGACCACCTTTGCCGTGCAGATCATGTCGGTCTCCGTCGGCTGGCAGATCTATGACATCACGCGCGATCCGATCTTTCTCGGCTATGTGGGGCTGGCGCAGTTTCTGCCGGCGCTGACGCTGGTGCTGGTGACCGGGCTCGTCGCCGACACTTTTCCGCGCCGCGGCATCATGGCTATCTGCCTCAGCGTCGAAGCCGTCTGCGCCGGCATCCTGTTTCTGGTCGCGGCCAGCCAGCAACAAGAGGTCTGGCCGATTTATGCCGTGCTGGTGACGCTGGGTGTCGCCCGTGCTTTTCTGGCGCCCGCCTCCTCCTCGCTTGCGCCCAATCTTGTGCCGCCGCAGGCCCTGGCACACGCGCTCGCCATCAACAGCTCGGCCTGGCAAACCGCCTCCATCGTCGGTCCGGCCGTGGGCGGCCTGCTCTATGGCATCTCCGGCACGCTCGGCGGCGTCACCGTGCCTGTGGGCGCCATCGCCTATGGAACCGCCGCCATTCTGATCGCCATCGCCGTCGTGCTCATCCTCATGATCCCCAAGCCGCCGCAACGGGCCCGTGGCCAGGCCACCAGCATGGGCACGCTTCTCGCAGGCTTTCACTACATCTGGAGCGAAAAGGTCGTGCTCGGCGCCATCTCGCTCGATCTTTTCGCTGTGTTGCTCGGCGGCGCCGTGGCGCTCATGCCTGTCTATGCCCGCGACATTTTAGATGTCGGCCCCATGGGGCTTGGTCTTTTGCGCGCCGCCCCCGGCATCGGCGCCATCATGGTCGCCCTCATTCTGAACCGCTTCCCGATCCGCGACCGGGCCGGACTGATCCTGTTCACCTTCGTTGCCGCCTTCGGCTTCTTCACGGTCATCTTCGGCTTTTCGACCACGGTGTGGATCTCCATCCCCGCCCTCTTCCTGATCGGCGCCTGCGACATGGTCAGCGTGGTAATCCGCGAAACCCTCATGCAGCTCTGGACGCCTGACGACGTGCGCGGGCGGGTGAGCGCGGTCAATTCGGTCTTCATAGGCGCATCCAACGAATTGGGCGAATTTCGCGCCGGCATGGTGGCGGCCCTTATCGGCGCCAAATGGGCGGTTGGCCTTGGAGGCATGGGCACCATTGCTGTCTCCGCCGCCTGGAGCCGGATCTTTCCCGGCCTGCGCAAGGCGCGCCACCTCAACAAATCCATGGTTTAGTTGTCTTGCAGACCAGCAAAATTCTGGATGGACGGCGCAGCTTCGCCGGAGTATAGGCGAAGGTCTCTTCTCTTCTTCCGGACCACCCCGCAAAGATGCCTATTGGCGTACTCTATGCCCTGGCAGCCTATGGCTCCTATGCCATCGGCGACGCCATTATCAAGGGCTTTGGCCACTCCCTCAGCGCCTTCGAGATCATCTTTTTCATCACGGGTTTTTCAAGCATTCCGGTTATTCTGACCCGGCCGAAGGGCGAGCGCCTGCGCGACGTCTTCAAGACCGGTCATCCCAAGGCGCTGCACATTCGGGCCCTGCTGAGCGTCATGTCGACCTTGTGCATCGTCACCGCCTTCACGTCCGTGCCGCTGGCGGAAGTTTATTCGCTAGCCTTCCTCATGCCGCTCTTCATCACCATTCTTTCCGTGCTGGTGCTGCGCGAAACCATCACCTGGCAACGCGTGGCTTTCCTGCTGCTGGGCTTTGCCGGCGTGCTGCTTGTGGTGCGCCCCGGCTTTCGGGCCATCGAATTCGGCCACATCACGGCTCTCGTCAGTGCAGGCTTTGGTTCGGTCGTCGCCATCCTGCTGCGCCACGTGTCCCAGACGGAAAAACGTACCACCATTGTCGGCTACTCTGTGGCCTACACAATGGTGATCGACGGCATCCTCATGCTCAACGGCTTTGTCTGGCCAAGCCCGGAGCAATGGGTCGCTTTCGTCGCCGTGGGCATGGTGGCGGGCTGCGGGCACGTGCTCATCATCACCGCAGCGCGCATTGCCAGCGCCAATCTCATCGCGCCCGCCCAATATAGTCAGATCCTCTGGGCGATCGTTCTGGGTGCCGTCTTCTATGGCGAATATCCCGACCGGATCGCTCTGGTCGGTCTGGGCGTGGTCATCCTCTCCGGCATGGGCAATTTCTCGCCGGTCCGCGTGCGCTCCTGGTTCGGCATCTATCTGATCCCCAAGCGCCGCCGCATGCCTCAGGCGCCAGAAGTCGCCGAGGCAAAATTGCCGGCAGCCGTCGTTGCCGCCGTGCCTGAAAGCGGTCCGGCCGAATAAAAAGGCCCCGCGCCGGAGCCGGCACGGGGCGAATGGTAAAGCTCTGGGAAAGAGCCTAGCCGAGCGCAGCCCGGATGGCGTCGAGAGCCGCATCGGCCTTCTGACCGTCGGGTCCACCGGCCTGCGCCATGTCGGGACGACCGCCACCTCCCTGTCCGCCCAAAGCCGCGGACCCGGCGCGCACCAGATCAACGGCGTTGAACTTGTCGGTCAGATCGCTGGTGACACCAACCGCGAGACCGGCCTTGCCGTCCTCGGCAACGCCGACGATGGCGACCACGCCGGATCCGGCCTGCTTTTTGGCCTGGTCGACCATGCCACGCAGATCCTTGGGCTGCAGGCCCTCGACCACGCGCCCGACAAAGGGGACGCCATTGATGGTTTCCGGCCCGGCAGCTTCACCGCTGCCGCCGCCCATGGCCAGCTTCTGGCGCGCCTCGGTCAACTGCCGCTCGAGCTGGCGGCGCTCCTCGATCAGCGTCTCGATGCGGGAACTGACTTCCCCCGGCGTCACCTTCAACAGGCTCGCGGCATGTTTCAGCTCGGCTTCCTGCTGGGCATAGTAGGCGCGCGCCGCATTTCCGGTCAGCGCCTCTACACGCCGCACGCCGGAGCCAACCGAGCCTTCCTGCACGACAGCAACGAGGCCGATCTCGCCGGTGCGCCTCACATGCGTGCCACCGCAAAGCTCCATGGAATAGGTCTTGCCGGCTTCCTCGCCTTCGAGCGCGGTGCCCATGGAAACCACACGCACCTCGTCACCATATTTTTCGCCGAACAGCGCCATGGCGCCCGCCGCACGGGCGTCGTCGACCCCCATCAACCGGGTTTCGACCGGCGCATCCTGCAAGATGATGGCGTTGGAGAGCCGCTCGACCTCGGCGATTTCTTCCAGGCTCATCGGTTTGGTGTGCGAGAAATCGAAGCGCAGCCGTTCCGGCGCCACCAGCGAGCCCTTTTGCGCCACATGCGTGCCAAGCACCTTGCGCAGCGCCGCATGCAGCAGATGGGTCGCCGAATGATTGCCGCGGATAGAACTCCGGCGCCCATGATCGACCTCGAGGGCCAGCGCCAGATGCAAACGCAGCTCGCCCTTTTCGACTTTGACCTTGTGCGCAAAAATGCCGCTCGCAGGCTTGCTGGTGTCGAGGACCGTCGCTACCACGCCCTCGCCGCGCATCACGCCCGTGTCGCCGACCTGACCGCCGCTTTCGCCATAGAACGGGGTCTGGTTGAGCACCACGAAGCCTTCTTCGCCAGCTTTAAGCCTTTCCACCTCGGCATCGCCCTGAACCAGCGCGACCACCTCGCCTTCGGCCTTCTCGGTCTCATAACCGAGGAACTCGGTGGGGGTCACGCGCTCGGCGACACCGAACCAGACCTTGCCCGACGCAAGTTCTCCAGATCCGGCCCAGCTTTTCCGCGCTTCGGCCTTCTGGGCGGCCATGGCGCTCTGGAACCCATCGACATCGACACCGATACCCCGGCTTCTGAGCGCGTCCTGGGTCAGATCGAGCGGAAAACCATAGGTGTCGTAGAGCTTGAACGCCGTCTGCCCGTCCAGCATGTCGCCCTTGGAAAGAGTGTCCGTCTCGGTCGTCGAGTATCGCCAGCCCGCGGCTGAGCGTCTTGAGGAACCGCTCCTCCTCCAGCCGCACCGTTTCCGAGATCATCGCCTCGCCGCGCACCAGTTCGGGATAGGCCTGTCCCATCTCGTGCACCAGCGTCGGCACCAACTTGTAAATCACCGGTTCGCTTGTCCCCAGCAAGGTGGCATGCCGCATGGCCCGGCGCATGATGCGCCTCAGCACATAGCCGCGGCCCTCGTTCGAGGGCAGCACCCCTTCCGCGATCAAGAAGGACATGGAGCGCAAATGGTCCGCGATCACGCGATAGGAGGCACGGCTGTTCTCGGTCGGCTCCCGTCCGACCGCCGAAGCGGTCGCCGCGGTGAGTTCATGAAACATATCGGTCTCGAAGACACTGTCCACGCCCTGCAGGATCGAGGCCATGCGTTCCAGGCCCATGCCGGTATCGATGGACGGTCGCGGCAGATCCGTGCGTTCGCCGCCTTCGTGCTGGTCAAACTGCATGAAGACGAGGTTCCAGAATTCGAGGAACCTGTCTCCGTCTTCTTCCGGCGATCCCGGAGGGCCGCCCCAGATGTGCTCGCCCCGGTCGATGAAGATCTCGGAACACGGACCGCACGGCCCGGTGTCGCCCATCGACCAGAAATTGTCGGACGTCGGAATGCGGATGATCCGGTCCTCGGAGAAACCGGCGACCTTCCTCCAGATATCGTGCGCCTCGTCGTCCTCGTGATAGATGGTGACCAGCAACTTGTCCTTCGGCAGGCCAAACTCCCTGGTCACGAGCTCCCAGGCCAGGGCGATGGCGTCCTGCTTGAAATAGTCCCCGAAAGAGAAATTTCCCAGCATCTCGAAAAAGGTCAGGTGCCGCGCCGTGAACCCCACATTGTCGAGATCGTTGTGCTTGCCGCCGGCGCGCACGCATTTCTGCGAGGTTGTCGCGCGGCTATAGGGACGCTTTTCAAGCCCGGTAAACACGTTCTTGAACTGCACCATCCCAGCATTGGTGAACATCAGCGTCGGATCGTTGCGCGGAACCAGCGGCCCCGAGGCCACCTGTTCGTGCTCGTTCTCGCCAAAATAGTTCAGAAAGGACGACCGGATATCGTTGACGCTACGCATAAATCTCTTGCCCGAAAGAAAAACGGGGCGCTTGCCCGCTCTAAGTCACTGCTTGCTGCAACGCCGGATGCACCGCAGCCTCGATTGCATCGCCCGCCAACTGGCCGCGTTCCAAAACGGAACGTGCTGCCGGCAGACTTCAGCCGATGCCTTGTATCTTGCGTGAAAGCCCGCTGTCCAGCGCGCCGCAAACACTGCGCCCGATGTGGTGGAAGGTACGCAAAAAGCAAAGGGCCCTGCCCGTATCGGCAAGGCCCAAATTGATCCTCAGTTCGCACCGGGCGGCTGAGGGCAGTGGCTAGTCGTCACTGCCGCCATCGCTGCTGTCGTCCGACTGATCCCCGATCAGTTGCTCTGACAACAGCCCCGCACTCTCGCGGATGCCCTGTTCGATGACATTGGCGACCTCGGGATTGTCGGTCAGGAACTGACGCGCATTCTCGCGGCCCTGCCCAAGCCTCTGGCTGTCATAGGAGAACCAGGCGCCCGACTTCTCCACAATGCCGGATTTCACGCCCAGATCGAGCAGTTCGCCGGTCTTGGAAATGCCCTGGCCGTACATGATGTCGAATTCGACCTGGCGGAATGGGGGGGCCAGCTTGTTCTTGACGACCTTGACGCGGGTCTGGTTGCCCACCACCTCGTCGCGGTCCTTGATCGCACCGATGCGGCGGATATCGAGCCGGACCGAGGAATAGAATTTCAGCGCATTGCCGCCAGTCGTGGTTTCCGGCGAACCGAACATGACGCCGATCTTCATTCGGATCTGGTTGATGAAGATGACCATCGCCTTGGAGCGCGAGATCGAGGCGGTCAGCTTGCGCATGGCCTGGCTCATCAGCCGCGCCTGCAGGCCCGGCAGAGAATCACCCATCTCGCCTTCGAGTTCGGCCCGCGGCGTCAGCGCTGCCACCGAATCGACCACCAGCACGTCGATGGCGCCCGAGCGCACCAGCGTGTCGGCGATTTCCAGCGCCTGCTCGCCGGCGTCCGGCTGAGAAATCAGAAGATCATCGACATTGACACCCAGCTTGCGCGCATAGATGGGATCGAGCGCATGCTCGGCGTCGACGAAGGCGCAAATGCCGCCCGCCTTCTGCGCCTCGGCCACCACATGCAGCGCCAGCGTCGTCTTGCCAGAGCTTTCCGGGCCGAAGATTTCCACGATGCGTCCGCGCGGCAAACCGCCAATGCCGAGCGCGATGTCGAGCCCGAGCGACCCTGAAGGAATGGACTCAACCTGAACGGCGGCGTTCTCGCCCAGCCGCATGACCGAGCCCTTGCCGAAATTGCGCTCGATCTGCCCCAGGGCAGCCGCCAGCGCCTTATCCTTATCCATCGAACCTCCGTCGACCACTCGAAGCTGTGTCTGGGACATCGTCATCTCCTTATTTCATGTCGCCGGGGCCGGAGCAACGCATCTGATGGGCTGCTTGTCCTGCCAATGTATGCTCTATGTTCTCTTTTCGTACCAATCTTGTCAAGACCATAAAGAGAACAAACAGCAAAGCCGGCCTGGACGCGGAGAATCGCACCCAACTGGACGCCATGAGCGCCGGTGTGTAAATCACTTGTTGGCAAGCGGAGGAGAACGATGCGGTTCGAGCAGCGTAAAATCGGCACCACGGACCTCTCGGTCTCGACGCTTGGCCTCGGCACTGCGAGCCTTGCCGGCAATATCAGCCCCGTCTCGACCGACGACGCGCGTGCAACGATCGCCAAAGCCGTCTCCGCCGGCATCACCTATGTCGACACGGCGCCTTATTACGGCTTCGGCAAGGCCGAGCGGCTGACCGGCGACGGCATCCGCGCCGAGCGGGGAAACCTCGTTCTGTCCACCAAGGTCGGCCGCCTGCTCAAGCCCCATCCGGGAGCTTACGACCCCCCACCTCCTGGGTCGATCCCCTGCCCTTCATCGACGTCTTCGAATATTCCTACGACGCCATCATGCGCTCCTTTGAGGACAGTCTGCAGCGCCTGGGACTGGCCAGTATCGACATCCTTTACGTCCACGACATCGGCACCATGACCCATGGCGCCGCGCGCAATGCCGAGCTCTGGGCGCAGCTGACAGAGGGCGGCGGCTACAAGGCTTTGCGCGAATTGCGCGACAGCGGCACCGTCTCGGCCATCGGTCTCGGCGTCAATGAGTGGGAAATCCTCATGGACGCCTTCGAAATCGGCGACTGGGATGCCTTCCTGCTGGCCGGCCGATACACCCTGCTCGAGCAGACCTCGCTGTCACCCTTTCTGGAGACCTGCATCGCCCGCAAGGCCTCCGTCGTCATCGGCGGCCCGTTCAATTCCGGCGTGCTGGTGGGCGGCGATACCTGGAACTATGGCAAGGCCCCCGAAGAGATCATGCGCAAGGTCAAGATCATCAAATCCGTCTGCGCCGATTTCGGCGTCGACATGCCTGCCGCCGCGCTCAAATTCCCCCTTACGCATCCCGCGGTGGCCAGCGTCATCCCCGGCCCGCGCACACCCACCGAGCTGCAGCAGATCCTGGATTGGTGGCAGCAGGATATTCCCGATGCCCTCTGGGATGCTCTGGCCGAAAAGGGCCTGTTCGCAGCCGGCACGCCCATGCCAAGCGGCAAGACGGCCTGACAGACTTCAGGGTGCAGTCTTTAAACCTTCACTGATCCAGGCCCGGGCCGCCTCCGCCTCGCCCAGACCGAACACCTTGACCGGACAGGGCATGAGGAAACGCAGCCCTCCCGTCCACTTGCGGATCCACTCGATGTCGGTGACCATGGCAATCCGCTCCCAACGGGTCAGATGTTCCAGACCGGTCACCAAATCGTCCCAGGCTGCGCCCAGGCTGAACCCGTCGAGATCTTCGGCGAGCTCGTAATAGATACGGACTTTGCCGGTCTTCAGGCTCGCCTCGGCCGCGGGAATGAGCACATTTTCATAGTCTTGCCGCGTCACGGTGCCATGGACGCGCACCGCCACCACCTGTGGCGGAAGATCGGTTAGAAGCTCCATCATCGGCATATCTCCTGTGTCGAGGGACACTTGAGAAACCGATAGGCTTCCTGATCTGAACCACCATGATCCGCGTCAATTGAGTGCTGACTTGCGCAGCCGTCTCAACTGTCCTTGCGATTGTCCGCCTGCAGCACTTCCTTGACCTTGGAATTGATCTGGTCGAGCGAATAGGGCTTGGGCAGGAATTCGACGCTCTGGTCGTCCTCGATGTCCTTGCGCACGCTTTCCTCGGCATAGCCGGACACGAAGATCACCTTGAGCTCGGGGAAGCGCTGCGCGCACATGCTTTAGCAGCGTCGGCCCGTCCATTTCCGGCATCACCACGTCCGAGATCATCAGGTCGAGCTCGCCCTCGATCTCGTCGAGCACTTCCAGCGCCTCCTCGCCGGATTCGGCCTCGTAGACCTCATAGCCCGTCGTCGACAGCGCCCGCGCGGAGAAGGCGCGCACGCTCTCCTCGTCCTCGACGATCAGGATGCGCTCGTGCCCGGTCAGGTCCTTGACCGGCGCCGCTGCCGCCTTGGCCGGCATTTCGCCTTCGGCCGGAATGTGGCGCGGCAGGAAGATGCGGAAGGTCGTGCCCTTGCCGAGCGTCGATTCCGGATAGATGAAGCCGCCCGTCTGCTTGATGATGCCATAGACCATCGAAAGCCCGAGCCCCGTGCCCTTGCCCAGTTCCTTGGTCGAAAAGAACGGCTCGAAGATCTTCTCCATGATCTCCGGGCTCATGCCGGTGCCGGTATCCTCGACCTCGATCAGCACATAATCGGCCGCCGGCATGCCGGTATAGGTCAGGCCTTCCGCCTCCGCTTCGGTCACATTGCGCGTGCGCAGGTGAATTTCGCCGCCCTCCGGCATGGCATCGCGTGCATTGACCACGAGGTTGATGATCACCTGCTCGAGCTGCACCAGATCGGCGCGCACCGGCCACAGATTCTGCTCGATGGGCGACGTCGAGCGCGATCTGCTCCCCGATCAGCCGCTTCAGCAGCACCGTCAGATCGTCGATGTGCTGGGAAATCTCCAGAACCTGCGGCCGCAAGCGTCTGCCGGCGCGAGAAGGCCAGCAGCTGCCGCACCAGTCCGGCGGCGCGGTTGGCGCTCTGCTTGATCGACATGATGTCGCGAAAAGCTCGGATCGGCCGGCTTGTGCTTGAGCAGCAGCAGATCGGAAAAGCCGATGATCGCGGTCAGCACATTGTTGAAATCGTGCGCCACGCCGCCGGCCAGCTGGCCCACCGCCTGCATCTTCTGGCCCTGGGCGAACTGCGCCTCGAGCTTGCGCTGGTCGGTCATGTCGAGCGCATAGACGATCGACGCGCTCGGTCTGTGCCGTCCGGCGCCTCGGACGCCGAAACATAAAGGCGCACCGCGTGGTCGGCATCCTCGGCCAGGGCAGCATCGATCGGCGTCGATCGTCAGACTTCGCCGCCATCGCATCCGGCATTGCCCTGCGGAAGCCGGCGCGGCTGAGCTCGTCGATCAGCTCGTCGAGCGGCCGCATGTCAACGCTGCGTTCGGCGGCACTCAGGCCGAAAATCCGGATGAACGGTGCATTGGTCGCCAGATGCGTCCCTCTGCGTCCAGCGTCGCCACAGCGAAGGGCGTGTCGTTGAAGAAGCGCGAGAACCGGACCTCGGCGGCGCGCAGCTCCTCCTCGGTGTCCGCAGCCCTGCTGCGATCGAGCACCAGCGTGCGTGTTTCGCCCAGTTCCCCGTCGGCAAGCCGCGCCGCCCGGTGCAGCAGGCGCACCGGGAAAGGTCGTGCCGTTCTGGCGCACGAAATCGATATCGATGGTCTCGGTGCGGATTTCGCCGTCCGGCCGCCCGCCCATCAACAGGCTGGCGCCGTCGCCGCGAACGACATCGCCCAGCTGCAGCGTCTCGCTTTCGAACGCCGCCAGATCATAGCCGAGCCAGTCGGCCAGGGTGGAGTTGATGTACTTGATCTTCCCATGCGCGTCGGCAGCGAAGAACCCGGCCGGCGCATGATCGAGATAGTCGATCGCCAGCTGCAGCTCGCAGAAAGATGTTCTCCTGGCCCTCCCGGTCGCGCGAGATGTCCTCGAGCGACCACAGCACCAGCGGCTTGCTGCTGCCCTCGACGGGCGGCAACGGCCTGCACCCTGATCCGGTACCAGTTGGCGCGGCCCTCGGTTCCCTTGTGGGTGCCGATCGGCTGCATCAGCCGCACATCCTCGACAGCACCGCGTCCGTCCCGTGCCGCGCGGGTCAGCCGGTACATCGCCTCGCTCGCTTCGGAGCGCGAGGCGAAAAGCCGCGGCACGCTCACCGGAACGCCGTCATGCATGCCGCCGGCAAAGCCGCCATATTCCGCATTGGCGTAAAGGATGCGCCCGTCCCGCTCGCTAACCAGCGCCCCATAGGGCAGGCTGTCGACCACGGCGCGGCTGAGCGTGCGGCTTTCTTCTGCCCCTGCGAAGCGGAAAAGGCCCGCGGCAAGGGCAAACATCGAGAAAACGCCGACCACGCCCAGAAAGCCGAGGAACAGCAGCACCAGATCGCCGGGCACCCGATCGCCGTAAAGCGTGAAGGCCACCGCGACCGCGATGAAGAAGACGGCCAGCAGCAGCACGCGCCACAGCCCGGCCCCGCCCGCCGGGCGCGACAATAACGGTTCGGGATAGCTGTCGTCTTCCAGCGGCGTCACGGCCATTCAATGCTCACCCTGTCGCCTGTGGAACGTGCGAATCGGTCACACGACAGACCTAGCAAATGCTTTGGCGTCTTGTGTAGCCGCCGCCCGGCTTTCCACCGCTCAGGAACGCGCGCTTGTTCGCCAGCTTGAACGCTCCTTGAGCCGCATCACATAGCCAATCACCTGCGCGACTGCCTTGAAATGCTCGGCAGGAATAGTCTGGTCGATATCGACGCTGGCGTAAAGGGCGCGCGCAAGGGGCGGGTTCTCGACAATGGGCACCTGATGCTCTTCGGCAACGCCGCGGATGCTGCAGCGCCACGGCGTCGGCGCCCTTGGCCACGCAGAGCGGCGCCGGCATCGACGGTCATATTTCAGCGCCACGGCAAAGTGGGTCGGGTTGGTGATGACCACGGTCGCTTCTGGCACCGCCGCCATCATGCGCTGGCGGCCGCGCTCCTGGCGCAATTGGCGGATGCGCGACTTGACGTGCGGGTCGCCTTCCGTCTGCTTGTATTCGTCCCGCACTTCCTTGATCGTCATCTTCTGGCGGTTCCACCATTTGTGGCGCTGGTAGAGATAGTCGGCGCCGGCGATCAGCGTGACGACCGACAAGACCGCGATGAACACCTTGAGGGCGAGCTGCTGGAAGTCCGCACAGCAGCACATCGAGCTCTTCGGTCATCATGGTGTCGAGCCGGTCCCGCTCCGGCCACAGCACCAGAAACATGACCACGCCGATAACGCCGATCTTGAGCAGGCCCTTGGCGAAATTGACCAGCGCCTCGGTCGAGAACAGCCGCTTGAAGCCGCTGAGCGGCGAAATCTTCGACAATTTCGGCTTCAAGGGTTCGAGCGACAGCACCGGCGCGATGCTGGAGCATGTTGCCCGCCACCGCGCAGATTGCCAGAACGCCCAACGGCAACAGCGCCACCGCAAGCATCGATCTGCGCCAGATCGACCATGAACCGCCTGAAACGCCGCGCCGCCGATTTCCACCTGATCGGCATTGGCGATGATATCGGCGAGCCGATCCGCAAGACCTTGGGCAGCTGGGGGGCCGAGCGTGCCGAAAAGGAACGGCGCCGCCCAGCATCGAGAACCAGGTCGTCACCTCCTGGCTCTTGACCACGTCGGCGTTCTTGCGCGCCTCGTCCAGCTTTCGTTGGGACGGGTCTTCTGTCTTTTCCGATTGTTCGGGAGCGTCGTCGGCCATCGATCTACCGGATCAACATCGAGATCTCACCCTGGAAATGGCTGAGATACCAGCCCATCATCATGGTGATCAGAAGCGCGAACAGCACGAACCCCACACCGACGTTCGCCGGCATGGCAAGAAAATACACCTGCAGTTGCGGCATCAGCTTGCGCCAGGAGCCCCAGCCCCAGATTGAACACCAGCCCGAAGACGATGAAGGGCGCCGAGATCTGCATGCCGAGCGCGAAGGCGCGCGAAACCACACCGAGGGCAAGCTTGGCCGCATCGTCGAACATCAGCGGCGCGTCGGGCGGAAAGAGCCCGTAGCTGTCGCGGATCGCCGCCAGCAACAGATGATGCAGGTCCATGGCGAAGATCAGCGCCAGCGCCAGCATCGATAGGAAGTTGCCGATCACCGCCCCCTGGACGCCCTTCTGGGACGGGTCGGCCGTCTGCGCCATGCTCAGCCCGACCTGAAAGGCGATGGTCGCGCCGGCAACCTGCGTTGCCGAGGTGATCAGGCGGATGAGCGTGCCGAGGATCAGCCCGACGGCGATCTCGTGGCCCAGCACCGCAAACGCCAGATTGATATTACCGCCGATCGTCGGGAAGGAAATCCGACACGATAGCGGAAAAGCACGAGCGCAAAGACCAGCGCGAATGCCAGCCGTATGCGCGCCGGGATGACCTGCTCGCCGAGGGCGGGCAGCAGCATCAGCATCGTGCCGACGCGGGCGAAGATCAGAAGGAAGATATAGGCGGTCTCGGGGAGCCAGTTGACGGTAAAGCTCATCCACCGCCCGTCACGATCAGATCGGAGATGTGGTTCATGAAGCCGGCCATGGTTGCGCCCATGAACGGCAGCGCCAGCAGCATGGTGACGAAGATCGCCAGGATCTTCGGCACGAAGACCAGCGTCATTTCCTGGATCTGCGTCAGCGCCTGGAACAGCGCGATGATCACGCCGACCACCAGCCCGACGACCATCATCGGCGCGGAAACCGTGATCAGCACCCAGATGCCCTCGCGGGCGAGATCGAGCACCTGTTGTCCTGTCATCTCCGCTCCTCTGCGCGACTCGCCTGTCACACTGCCAGTATAGGCCGATTGTCAGATCGGCATGCGCAGGATTTCCTCATAGGCGGAAATGACGCGGTCCCGAACCGTCACCAGGCTGTCGATGGCGAGTTCGGTCTGCGAGACAGCCGTCACGACGTCGACCACATTGGCCTTGCCATTGACCATGTCGAGGCTGAGCTGGTCGGAGCGCTTGCCGGCATCGACCACGAATTGAGGCTCTGCTCCACCATCTTGCCGAAATCAGGCCCGTGTCCGGCGACAGGCGTCGGTGACTTGTTCCCGCCCGCCCGGATTCGATATCAGCTTCTGGACCTGCCCATAGGCCGCCGAGGCGGCTGAAAACGTGGCCATTCATTGCTCTCCCGGCTTTATCAGCCTCTGAGGATGTCGAGGGTGCGGCCCATCATCTGGCGGGTCGAGGTGACCACGTTCAGATTGGCCTCGTAGCTGCGCTGGGCTTCCCGCATGTCCATCGCCTCGATCAGCGGATTGACGTTCGGATAGCGCACATAACCCTGCGGATCGGCGGCAGGATGTCCCGGCTCGTAGCGTTTCTCGAAGTCGCTCTGATCGTAGGCGATATCGCCGAGCCTAACCTCGAGCCCCCCGGATTCCTTGTCCATGATCGATTCGAAAGTCGGCATGCGGCGCCGGTAGGGATCGGCATTCGGCGTCTTGGCTGCCGAATCCGCGTTGGCGAGGTTTTCCGCGATGATGCGCATGCGGGCGGACTGGGCATTGAGCCCGCTGGCCGCGATCTTGAGGGAAGAATAGAAGTCGCTCATGTCCTATTGCTCCTATGCTGAGCGCCCGAGCGCGGTTTTCAAAAGCTTGACCGAACGGGTGTAAAGCGCCGTAACCGCTTGATAATCCATCTGGTTCTCGGCCACTTTCATCATCTCGTTCTCCACGCCACCGTCGGCGCCCTCGCTGGTGACGGAGAACCCCCTGTCGGACTGGGCGCTCTGCACCGACTGCCCGCTGGAAACAACGGCAAAATGCGCAGAACTCGTCGTGGCCGTGCCAAGGGGCATGGAGGCCATGCCGCTCTGCATCTCTTCCAGCGAAAAAGGCTTCAGATCCCGCCCTTCGAAGCCGGGGGTCTGTGCATTCGCCACGTTTTCCGTCAGCAGCGATTGCCGCGCCTGATGCCAGCGCATCTTGTCGCTCAAGGCGGAAAAAAGCGGCAGGCTCGAAATTCCCATTCTTTCGACTCCTTTCGGCTGATGAGGAAATTTCTGCCCATTCAGGGTTAATGCCGCGTTAATTACCGGCAGATGTTGCCGTATTGCTGTTGCGTTTTGCGCGCGACAAGGCATGTGTTAGGCAGAATCTGCCGCACAGGCGGAGCGGCAACAGTTTTGGAGGCCTACGTGGGATTTTTGACCAGCCTTTTTGGCGGACCCAACGACATTGTCACCATCGTCATGGCGCTGGCGATCGTTCTGGTGCTCATCTTGCTCGGGCTTTGGGCGCTCAAGCTGATTTTCAACGCCACAAGCGGCTCGCCGCGGGGCCGCATGCGCCGGCTGGCCGTTCTTGAGGCGGCCGCCGTCGATCAGAAGCGCAAGCTGGTTTTGATCCGGCGCGATGACGTCGAGCATCTGCTGATGATCGGCGGCCCGCATGATCTGGTCGTGGAGACCGGGATCTCGGCGCCGGGCCAGCAACCGCGCCGCCGGGAGACGCAGTCTCACGCAGTGGCGCCGGCGCCCCAGCGTCCGGCTACGCAGGTCGTGCCGCCGCGCCCGCGTCCGGACCCGACCCAGGACGAGCCGCCCGAATCTCCGCCCGTGCCCCCGCGCCCCCGTCCGGAGCCGAGCGAACCGGTCTCCGTGGATCATTTCGCTGTCCACCCCGACACCGTCAGAGAAGAGTCCGCGCAGGAGCCCGCGGGCGCAAGCCCGTTGGAGCGCCTCAAGGAATTTGGCCGCCCCCTCACCGAGCGTCGCCAGGTCGGCGTGCGCCATCCGGGAATGCAGCAGCCCGCCGCACGGGCCGAGCCCCAGATTTTCCCCAGGGAAAAATCCGGCGGCCAACCCGCGGCCCACGACTCAGCTAAAAGCGGTAGATTGGACATGGCGCCGGAACGTCGGGCCGATCCAAGGGTCATCAAGACAGAGACGGCTGGCAGCGCGCGTGACGACGACAACCAGGATCGCGAAGACGAGCAGCAGGGCGCCAAATAGGCCAGGCGCGCTGCGCAGGGCCCTGCCCGCAATCATTGCTCTGGCCCTCATCATCGTGCCGCATGCGGCGATGGCGCAGAACGTCAGCATCGATTTCGGCGACAACACGACGCTGACGGAGCGGGCGGTTCAGCTCATCGGGCTGATCACCATCCTGTCGCTTGCGCCCTCGATCCTGGTCATGGTGACGAGCTTCACCCGCATCGTGGTGGTTTTGTCACTGCTGCGGACGGCCATCGGCCTGCAGACCGCCCCGCCGGGGTCGGTAATGGTGTCGCTGGCGCTCTTCCTGACCGCCTTCATCATGGCCCCTACCCTGCAGCAGGTCTATGACGACGCCATCGCCCCGCTGGTGGCCGGCCAGATCGAGATGACCGAGGCCATCCAGCGCGGCACTGTGCCCCTGCATACCTTCATGCAGGCCAATACCCGCGAAAAGGATATCCAGCTTTTCGTCGATCTCAGCGGCAAGCCGGCGCCCGAAAACATAGCCGATCTGCCCATCCAGATCATGGTGCCGGCCTTCATGATCTCGGAGCTGCGCCGCGCCTTCGAAATCGGCTTCCTGCTCTTCGTGCCCTTCGTCATCATCGACATGGTCGTGGCATCGGTGCTGATGTCGATGGGCATGATGATGCTGCCGCCGGTCGTCATCTCGCTGCCGTTCAAGCTGATCTTCTTCGTGCTGGTGGACGGCTGGAATCTGGTCGCCGGCTCGCTGGTGCGAAGCTTCGTCTCCGGCTAGGCCATTTCCCGCACACCGATCGGCCCTGTCAGAGCTTTGCCTGGGTCCGCGCCTTTTGCGGCGAGAGCGCCCCATCCGGTCCATAGGTCTGCTTGTAGGAGGAAAGGAATGCGTTCAGCGAGTCTATGCTGGCCACCTCCTGCGCCACCTTGCGGAACTGCAGGCTGTTCGCCTCGATCGGCCCGGTCACGAAGTCGAACATGCCCCATTCCGGCGCGTCGGACATTGCACCGGCGAATTTCTGCCTGAGCCGCGACAGGCCGATCTTGTCGTTGGAGAGCACAAACCCCACCGCCGCCCGCACCACGCCGGCGCGCGCTTGCGGGGTCAGTTTTGCATCAGGCGAGTCGGGCGTGTAGAGCTTTTCGAGCAGCTGCGCCGCCTCCCAATAGCGCTTGTTCTTCCAGTGCGCGTCCACGCGCAGCAGGTCGGCATCCCGCCCATCCATGCTGGAGAGCAGATCCAGCGCCAGTTCGCCCCGGTCGGCATCGATGAGCGCCCGCGCTTCCAGCAGGCGCCGCTGCCGGTCGAGCGCCGGCGGCAGCCCGGCAAGCCGGCTCCCCGAAAGGGCCCTGAGGGCTTTGTCCGGTTGCCGGTTGGCGATGTAGATCACGGCGAGGTCCGCCGCGATCTGCGCCTTTGCCGCACCGTCCAGCCGGTTCTTCACCTGATATTCGAGCAGCGCCGCCGCCTGGTCCAGCAGATCGACGCCGATCAGCCGGCGCGCCAGGTTGCGGATCATCTCGTCGCCACGAGCGCCTGCGGGCGTCAGCTGCTGGAAATCGTAATAGAGCGTCATCGCCTCGATGGGCTCCATCGTGTCCGCGCGCCCGTCGAGATAAAGGCTCGCAAAGACCTGGCGCGCCTCTTCCAGCAGTTTGTCGACGGACGGGTCGTCCGGATGCGCCTTCGCGGCAGCCTGCACGGTCTCGAAACCTTCGCGGAAATTGTTGGAGCGGAAGAACAGCTCCGCCAGAAGCTTCTGCATCTTGGCTTCCAGCGCGTCGCCGCGCCACACCGTGGCCTCCGCGCCAAGTGTCTCGGCGCCCTTTTTCGGATCGAGCCGCCCCATCCGGTCCAAAAGCTTGACCGTCAGATAGACGGCTTCTGCGCGCGTGGGACGGATGTCGGCAGTGATGACCTGGCCATAGGTATCGAGCGCCTCGTCATAGCGCTTTTCCACCTCGTCCAGCCGTCCGGCCAGCAGCTCGTACCGGCTCGCCTCGTCCCTGTTGAGCTCTTTGGTATCCACCTGTGTGTAGAAGCGCGAAGCAAGTTCGTTGTCGCCGGTCTCGATGCCCGCCTCGATGCCGTCGAGCAGGAATTTCTCGCGCACCCAGGCCGGGTATGTGTCGATCACTGGCTCGGCGCTGAGGGCGTCGAGGCGCGCACCGGCAAAATCATTGGCCTGAGTGCGGGCCATAGCGCGCCACATCAACGCGTCGACCCGGCTCGCCATGTCCTCCTGGCCGAGAATATCGAGCGCATCCTTTGACCGTCCGGCGGCAACGTCGGCAGCCGCCAGCAACAAACGAGCCTGATCCTTGAAATCGGAGCTGGTCGAACTCTCGAGCATGTACTTGGTTGCCCCCACGGCCTCGTAGGAAAACTGGTTCGCCAGGTAGAAGCGTCCGAGTTCCAGCCGCGCCGCGTCCTGCAGCCTGTTCTGGCTGGTCGCGATGCGTTGCAATATCTCCTTCTGGCGCTCCACATACTTTCCGTGACTGGGCTCCTCATAGGAAACCAGATCTATGAAGCCGTCCCGCATCCTTGCCGCTTCCAGGCTGTCATTGGCGTGACCCGCCTCAGGCGCGGACACCACCAGACCGCGTTCGGCGCTTATGCGCGCCGTGGTATCCTCGATGTTCACCGTGACGCCCGGGTGCAGCGCCTTGACCACCAGTCCATGCACCGAGTGAAGGGCGTTGAAATCGACATAGTCCTGCTCGCGGATCAGGCCGCGCGCCGGGGGATAGGCTGTCACTACCTCGAGCACGTCCCCGACTTCCGGGTCGCGCAATTCATGCACCCTCGACGGTCTCTGCATGTCCGCCACAATGGAGAATTCTCCATTGTCGTTCTGCTGGCGCGCCAGGGTCATGGGCGTGGTCGGGCTCAGCAGCACGTCGCCGAGCGAAAGCACCCACGCGCGGCCTTCCGACCCGAGCGAGGCCAGGCGGTTGGAGCGCAGGCGAATGCTGACCACCGCCGTGTCACCTGTCGGCGTCACGGAGAAATCGCTCGCAATCTGCTGCCAGTCAGGCGTTGCCTGTGGCGCTTTGATGTTGACCGCGGTGTCGAACAGCATCCACAGCGTGTCGCCCCGACGAAACACTGCCGCCGGCGTATCCTCGGCGAAAGGGAAGACCAGCCGGAGTGTCGAGCCGACATTCTCGATACGCGGAACCAGGTCCGTCTGCTTCTGCCCGCTTTCGGCAACAGCCTGAGCCGCCTCCTTCTGCGCCTTTGCCGTATCCTGAACCGTCTTCTCGGCGACTTGCTGCTGATCGGGCAGCAGGGAGGCGATGTCGACACCGTCCGGCGCCCCCCCTGGCCGGTCTATGTCGATGATGAACTGGCGCCGGCTCGTGGCATAAAAGCGCGGCTGGACGTTCCCCTTGGTCTTGAGGACGATCTTGCTGCCCTTGTCCGAGACGGTGTTGGTGGCGGAAAGAACCTCCTCCGGCTTGTCCGACATCAGCGGGAAGAGATCGACATCGATCGGCCAGTCGAAATTGAGAACGCTCAAGCCGTCCTTGCTCTTGAAGTCGGCTTGCGTGTCGGCCGTCCAGTCGAACTGCATGCGTGTGAACGTCGGGTGGCGCCCCACCCGCAACGTCACCGTTGGCGCATCCGAGCGGGCGATTTCGAGCTTGCGCCGGCGCTCGGCCTCCTGCGCGGCCAGCATGGTGCGCCGGGTCAGTTCTTCGACAACGCCCGCCGGCAGCCCCGGCAGGATGCCCTGCCAATCCGACGGCAGGATATCGATGAAGAGCTTCTCGCCCGCTTCCATCGAATTGATGCGGAAATCCCCCTGCAGGCCGATTCGGAGCCCCCGTTGATCCGGGTCGAGCCGGGCCACCGCAACATATTTGGGGAGAGTCTCGTCGAGCTTCGGAATGGTGATCTCGACGGGGTCGGTCAGCTCCAGCGCCAGAACACCGTTCTTCGAATTAAGCTTGTATTCCGGCAGGTTCAGCCGCCCATCGAACGTCAGGATCAGCCGTGCATAGCCCTGCATGTCTTCGGCGGTGAGAGTGGCCTTCTGCTGTGCGAAAGCTGGCACAGTCAGCAGCATCAGGACGGCAAGAAACACCGCATGCACCAAGGCGCAAGCGGCGGCAGATCTCCGCACTGTCTCCGTCCGCGTCACTGAAATCGCGACCCCGAAACCACTCATGCGAGCCCTGTGGGCCCCGATCCGGGCATGCGGCACGCAAAACAGCGCAGCCACCCGGCACGCATGAAGCCTATGCGCGCCGCTTTAACACCGCCTTACCTTGCGGCGGATGGATGTCGTTATTGCCCCACGATCTGTGGCAAATCCGCAAACTGGTCGATTGGATGATCGAGGGAAGGCTCCGGCTCCCTTTGCGCCAGGGCGGCGGTCAGCTCCTGCGCTCTCTGGGTGCTCATATTGGCAAGGATGTCCGACATCTTGCGCGGGTTCATGGTCACCGCCACCCGCTTGAGCACATCGATCGACAGCTGGTCGAAGATCGCTGCCGCGTCCTTGGCCTTCATCGTCTCGTACATGCCGACCAGTCCCTTGAACTGGCTGTCTTCCTCGGTCTTTTTTTGATCGACAAGAGCGGTGATCTTCGTTTCCAGCGCCTGCAGTTCTTCCACGCGCTTGTTAAGCCGCGCTTCAGCTGCAGCAATCACGGCGGATCGCTGGTCGAGCTCGGCCTGCAGTTTGTCGAGCTCCGTGCGCCGCTGGGCAAGGCGCTCCAGCACGGCCCGCTCGGTCGGCGACATGCCGGCGGTCTCACCGATCGGGACCCGCTCGCCGGCAGTGTTCTGCGAATAGATGGCGGCCGCCTCGCCATTGGCGTCGGCAGGAGGAGGCGTTTCCGAAAGCAGGGCATTCGAAGCCTTGTCGGCCGCCTGCAGATCGGCTTTCGTCAAACTGTTTGGATCAATGGGGGCGCTTGAACTTGCTGCGTCCGTCGGCGCCGGCGCGTGTTGCGCCTGTACGGTGTCGACCCCGGTCAGCACATATCCGCCATGAGTAATGATCCCGATCGACTTCAGGACCAGAAGAGCGCCAGCGGCAACAACGACTATGGGAAGAAGGCGGACGGTCTTCACGCTGCGCTTTCCCTGCTCTTCTGATGCGCGCGCAGCTGCTCGAGCACCGACTGGGCGCGCCGTTCCACCGCAGGCTGGGGCGCAGCGCTGGCGGTTGCCGCAGGCTTCGCGGCCTGGGTGATGCGCATGATCCTGTCGAGCACCGCCTGGCCGGCATGTATGTGGTTGGCCAGCTCGATACCGAAGCGCTCGGCTTCGTCCAGGCGTGCCCCGATGGCGGCTTCGGCCTCCTCGGCATTGGCCTTGAGCTCGTGAATGGCCCTGTTGGCCAGATTGGTGGCATTGACCAGGTCGCCAACCATGTCCTTGAGCGCCGCGCGATCCGCATGCAGCCTTGTCAGCTTTCGGTTGAGCACCACGCAATACCCGATCGTAATGGCCAGCAGCACGGCGACGGCGCTCTCGACGATTAAACCCAAAGGCATTCTTTTATCCTTGATTGTCGCTGTGTTCGTCCATTGCGTCGAACACCGCCATGGTAACTTTGGGTGGATTGAGCGGGCGCGAAACCCGCACCGAAACATATCGGCCGATATGGCCCATGACCGCCTCGGTCAGTTCCACATTCGCCGCATTTGAGCTTGACCGGATCGGAAGGTGAGCGATCGAACATGATGGTTTGCCCCGCCTCCAGCGCCATCACCTGCGACAGCGGCAGATGCGCCTCGTGCAGCACCGCCTCGATCTCGGTGTCGGCGGCAAAGATCTCGGTCGCCAGATGCCCTTCCCAGATCGGGATCGCGGCCGAACTTTTCGCCCATGAACATCTGCAGTAGCTGCTCGCGGATCGGCTCGATGGTCGCGTAGGGCAGCAGGATCTCGATCTTGCCGCCGCGATCGTCCATGTCGATGCGCAATTCGATCAGGATGGCCGCATTCGCCGGCCGGGAAATTGCGGCAAAGCGCGGATTGGTCTCAAGCCGCTCGAGGTTGAAATGCACCTGCGTCAACGGCTCGAAGGCGCGGTGGGTGTCTTCCAGGATCACCTCGATCATGCGCCGCGCCAGCGCCATCTCGATGGTGGTGTAGGGCCGCCCCTCGACGCGGATGACGCCGCCCGCCCGCCGGCCGCCGAGCAGCACGTCGATCATCGAATAGATGAGGGAACTGTCGACGGTCAGCAGACCGAAATTCTCCCACTCCTCGGCCTTGATGACGCTGAGAGGATGGCCGGCAGCGGGATGGAATTGAGATAGTCGCCGAACCGCACCGACGTGATCGAATTCGAGCGAGACTTCGACATTGTCCGAGGTGAAATTGCGCAAGCTCGTCGTCGCCAGCCGCACCAGCCGGTCGAAGACGATTTCGAGCATCGGCAGGCGTTCGTAGGAAACCAGCGCCGAGTTGATCAGCGCCTGGACGCCCGTCAGCTCGACCTTGGCTGCCGGCGATGGATCGAAGCCGAGCAGGTTGTCGATCTCGTCCTGGTTGAGGACGCGGTCGGCCCCGCCGCCGCCATCGTCGTCGGACCGGCGCCTTCGATCATGGCGGCCCATTCGGCCGCCATGGCGTCGGCGTCTCCGTCGCCTTCCGCTTCGCCCTCGCTGGATCCTTCGCTGGAGGCGCCTCCAAGCGCCTCGTCCAGCCCCCAGTCTTCGGAGAGCTTGTCGTCGTCCTCGTCGCCCGGCTCGGCCACTGCGCGCTCCTACTGCACCAGGATTTCCTTGAACAGGATGCTCGTCGATCTTGGCGGGATAGATTGCCAGATTGACCCGGCGCCGCAGCTCTTCCTTGAGCCGGTAGATGCCGGCGGAACCTTCGAGGTCGGACCGGCGCAATTCCCGCAGATAGACCTGAAAGGCGTCGACCACGCGCGCAATGTTCGGCTCGATCGCCTGCGCCATAGCTTCGTCTTCGAGCTGCAAGCGATACGGACAGCTTCAAAAATTCCGATTTGTCGGAATTCAGGTTCACCGTCATCGTCGGCAGCTCGTAATAATAGCTCGACTTTACGTCGGCCACCAACGCCGTCTCTTTCTGTCCCGGCGCCATGACCAGGAAATAAAAGCCCGCGCCACCGCCGATCAGCAACAGAGCGAGCGCCGCCCCGACGATCATGAAGAGCTTCTTGCGCCCGCCCGAGGCTACCGGCTGTTCGCCGCCCGGCTCTTCTGTTTCAACGTCGTCGGTCATGGCTCCGCAATCCTGACTCGGCAATTTTTGCCGTCTCCAGCAGCTAAGCGCCAGCTGGTTAACGATTGGTTACAAACCAGTCTGAGGCGGCAAAAACTGCCCGGCAGCTTTTTCCCTTCAGCAAATCCGGCCCGCGGATGTTCAAACGCAAATCCGCACCAACCATTTGGCAGAACACGATTTTCTGGTTTGGCACGGTCCCTGCAATGCCAAAGCAGGTTCGCCGGCTTGGGGAAGTGGGCGGACCGGGGAAACAAGGGGAACGCGCACAATGGAAAACGCGCAGCTCGTCAGCCTTTCACGGCAGATCGCCCTTCAGCGCCAGATGGACGTGGTGGCTAACAACATGGCCAACCTCAACACCATCGGCTTCAAGGGCGAGAAGGTGCTGTTTGAAGAATTTGTCATGCCCGGCGCCAAGGATGATGGCTTTCCGGCAGGTCAGGAGGATGTGTCCTTCACCCAGGACTGGGCGACCATGCATGATCTGACCGGCGGCGCCATTCGCCAGACCGGCAATCCGCTCGATGCGGCGCTGGACGGCGAAGGCTTCTTTGTCGTCAACACGCCCAACGGCCAGCGCTATACGCGCAATGGCGCCTTCAAGCTCGATGCGCAGGGCACGCTCGTGACCGCTCAGGGCAATCCGGTGCTCTCCACTGGAGGCACGATTCGCTTTGGGCGGGACGAAACCGACATCTCGATCGCCGAAGACGGCACCGTCTTCTCCAGCGCCGGCGCCAAGGGAAAGCTGCAGATCGCGGCCTTCGCCAAGCCGCAGGCGCTCACCCGCGAGGCCGACAATCTCTTCGTTGCGCCAGCCGGTGTGCAGCCCCGCACGCCTACCGACACAAGGGTGGTTGGCGGCGCCGTCGAAGGCTCCAACGTCTCCGGGCGTCACCGAGATGGCCAACATGATCCGCGTCAGCCGCGCCTACGAGATGGTGGCGCAGCTGGTCGACCGCCAGGACCAGCTCCGCGCCAGCGCCATCCAGCGCCTCGGCAATCTGAACGCCTAACCGGAAGGACCATCCGAAATGAAAGCTCTCTATATCGCCTCGACCGGAATGGCCGCCCAGGAACGCAATGTCGAAGTCATTTCCAACAACATCGCCAACATGCGCACCACCGGCTTCAAGCGCCAGCGCGCCGAGTTCCAGGACCTGCTCTACCAATCCTATCGCCGCGCCGGCTCGCAGACCTCAGATGCGGGTACCATGGTGCCGGTCGGCGTCGAAGTCGGCTCCGGCGTCCGCACTGCCGCTACCTCGCGCATCATGAGCCAGGGCAGCGTCAGCCCCACGGAAGAGGACCTCGACGTCGCCGTAAAGGGCGAAGGCTTCTTTGCCATCCAGATGCCCGATGGGCGCACCGCCTATACCCGCGACGGCTCGCTTCGACCGCGACGCCAGTGGGCAGATGGTCACCGTGGATGGCTATCAGGTGCAGCCGGGCATCGTCATCCCGCAGGACGCCAATTCGATCTCCATCAACGCCAGCGGCGTCGTCGAAGCCTATATCGGCAATTCCAGCACGCCGACCCAACTCGGCCAGCTCCAGCTGGTGCGCTTCGCCAACAAGGCGGGCCTGGAATCGCTGGGTGACAACCTCTTCGGCGAGACCCCCGCCAGCGGCGCCCCGCAGACCGGCGTGCCTGGAGATGCCGGCCTCGGCACGCTTTTGCAGGGCTATCTCGAACTCTCCAACGTCAATCCGGTCACCGAAATCGCCGACCTCATCTCCGCCCAGCGCGCCTACGAAATGAATTCGCGCGTCATCCAGGGCGCCGACGAGATGCTGTCGGCCACGGCCAATCTGCGCTGAGGAGGGTAGACTATGAACCGCACGCTCCTTCCCGGTCTCGCCGCCATTGCCCTCGCCGCTCTTTCGGCGGGCGCCGCCCTGTCGCGCGCCGGTCCTCAAATCCGATGTCGAGGTGTCCTCCGCCATCGTGACGGTGGGCGACATGTTCGCCGACGCCGGTGATCTTGCTGCAAAGCCGCTGTTCCGCGCCCCGGCGCCCGGCACTGCCGGCACTGTCACGCTTGATGCGATCAAATCCGCCGCATCTCGCGCCGGCATTGCCGATTTCGAAAATCCGGGCCTCCTCGACGTCCGTGTCGCCCGCAATGGCGTGCTCATCGACCAGAAACTGGTCCGGCAGTTGATCGCCGACGAACTCCGCCACCGCGAGGTGCTCACCGACGACATGAGCATCGAAATGTGGACCGACAGCCTGCCGACCGCGCTCTATGCCGAAGACGGCGCACAACCCGCCACTCTCGAAACTCTGACCTATCATCCCGGATCGGAGAACTTCCAGGCCCGCTTCCGCATTGCCGGACGGCCGCAGCCCCTTCAGATCACCGGTCGCCTCGACCTGCTCATCGAGGCCCCTCACCTGGTCGCCTCCCTGCCGCAGGGCAAGATCATCGGCCCCGAGGACATCGAAATGCGGCCGGTGCAGCTGCGCTATGCCGAACCCACCGGCATCGCAACCCTCGATCAGGTGGTCGGCATGGAACTGCGCCGTCCAAGCCGCGCCGGCATGATGCTCAAGCCCTCCGACCTCGAGGAGCCGCAGCTCATCGCCCGCAATCAGGACGTCGTCCTCTACTACCGCAAGGGCAGCCTCACCCTGACCGTCAAGGGTCGCGCCCTCAACGCCGCCGCTCATGGCGACATGGTGCAGGTGATGAACCTCATGTCCAAGAAAGTCGTCTCCGGCATCGCCACCGCTGCCGGCACCGTCGAAATTGGCGCCCCGGCCCGTGCCGAGGCCAGCCTTCCGGCCCAGGAACAGAACTCATGAACACGCTGAAACTCGCATCCGCGCTCGCCCTGTTGGTCCTGCTCTCGGGCTGCAACACCTTCGATCGCCTTGCCAATGTCGGCGAAGCGCCCGCCCTGACCGCCATCGAGGATCCAACCTCCCAGCCCGGCTATCGCCCCGTCGCCATGCCGATGCCGGAGGCCGAGCCGGTCGCCTACCAGCCCAACTCCCTGTTCCGCAGCAATGCCAAGGGCTTCTTCAAGGATCAGCGGGCCCACCGCGTCGGCGACATCCTCACCGTCATGGTGACGATCTCCGACAAGGCGACCATCGACAACAAGACTGCGCGCAGCCGCTCTTCCACAAATTCCGCCGGTGTTGGCGGTGTGCTCGGCTCCGCCTTCAACGCCGTCGTGCCCGATGTGAACGCCGACGGCGCCATCAGCACCAAATCCGGCGTCAATGACAGCGGCGCGGGAAGTGTCAACCGCTCGGAAAACGTGCAGACCCAGGTGGCGGCGGTGATCACCCAGGTCCTGCCCAATGGCAATCTCGTCATCGAGGGGCGCCAGGAGGTCCGGGTGAACTTCGAAGTGCGCGAACTGATCGTCAACGGCATCGTCCGGCCCGAGGACATCGGCAACGACAACTCGATCCCCTCCTCCAAGATCGCCGAAGCCCGCATTGCTTATGGCGGCCGCGGCCAGATCACCGACGTGCAGCAACCGCGCTACGGTCAGCAGGTGCTCGACGCAATCCTGCCCTTCTAGCCACCGCATCACGGCATGGCGGTCCGCCGCCAGCCACAATCCCCGGGCCTTGCCGCTTCCCCAACTCCATGCGGCGGGCTCACCCCGCCGGCATCCCCAGACCTCCAGCCGGCGCAGCAGGGCGCGACCATCCCCGGTCGCGCCCTTCCTTTTTTGGCCTTTGCCAAAACGGGTTCGCTTTCGCCCGCTCTTGGTCTAAAGCTCGGCCGACACGAGATCTTGGAGACATCATGAGCTGGGACCAACTGGACGCGCTCTGCCGCAAACTCGAAGCGCTGGGCCACGCCCAATCCATCCTCAGGGCGGATGAAGCGACCAATATGCCCGCCGGCGGCGGCGAAAAGCGCGCCGAGGCCATGTCCATGCTGGCCGGCCTCTACCACGAGACCGCCACCGCTCCGGAAATTCCTCAATGGCTGGAGACGGCGGAAGGCCGCGCCGAGACCGACGATCAGCATGCCTCCCTGCGTGAACTTCGCCGGCAATATCTCAACATGACCTGCCTTCCGGCCGATTTCGTGCGTCGCCAGACCACCGCCACCATGCGCTCGGAACAATTGTGGCGCACCGCCCGCGCCAAGGGCGACTGGGAAGGCTTCCGCCCCGCCCTCGAAGAGGTGGTCCTCCTGATGCGCGAGGAGGCGGTGATGCGCGCCGAGGTTCTCGGCCTTTCCCCCTACGACGCGCTGATGGAGCAGTTCGATCCCGGCAATCGCGCTGCCGAAATCGGGCCGGTGCTGCAAAACCTCAAAACCTTCCTTGGCACCTTCCTGCCCCAGGCGCTGGAAGCCCAGGACCGTCGCCTCGCCGACCGCCCCCTCAAGGCCGCGAAGGGCCCCTTCCCCATCGAACGCCAGCGCGCACTCGGTCTCGCCACCATGGCCGCCATCGGTTTCGATTTCGAGCATGGCCGCCTCGATGTTTCCCACCATCCCTTCTGCGGCGGCGTGCCGACCGATGTCCGCATGACCACCCGCTACCGGACCGATGCCTATCTGCCCGCCCTCATGGCCGTGCTGCACGAGACGGGGCATGCGCTTTACGAACAGGGCCTCCCCAAGGAAAACGCCCATTGGCCCTCCAACCACGCCCGCGGCATGTCGATCCACGAAAGCCAGAGCCTGTTCGTCGAAATGCAGATCGCCCGCAGCGCCGAATTCTGGGAATGGGCCCTGCCGCTGGTCGGCGAACATCTCGGCCAGGAGGCCGTCGACGGCTGGACACCTGCGGACATCCTCGCCAACGTCAATTTCGTCGATCGCACCCTCATCCGCGTCGACGCCGATGAAGTCACCTACCCCCTGCACGTCATCCTGCGCTTCGAAATGGAGCAGGAGCTCGTCTCCGGAGCCATTCGCGTCAAGGACATTCCCGAAGCCTGGGATGCCCGCATGCGTGACTTCCTCGGCCTTTCGACCATCGATGATCCTGCCAACGGTCCCATGCAGGATGTGCATTGGCCCGCCGGCCTTTTCGGCTATTTCCCCTCCTACACGCTCGGCGCCATGGCGGCGGCCCAGCAATGGGCGGCGATGGAAAAGGCCCTGCCCGATGTGCGCGGCCAGATGCGGCGCGGGGATTTCACCGAGATCAATGGCTGGCGCCGCGACAATATCTGGTCGCGCGCCTCAAAGTTCACCACGCCTCAAATTCTCGAAAAGGCGACGGGCGAAAAGCTCAATGCCGCCCATTTCGAGGCGCATCTCAAAAAGCGCTATCTCTAGTTGGGGCTTCGGGAAATGAACGCCATGTCGGTTCTGTTGGCCGATACGGAGATGGGTTACCGTCTGCCGGTCATCGATGTGACCAATCCTGCTTTCAGCCTGCCGCACGATACGCAGGCCGTCGCAACGCTGCGGAAAGATTTCCTTGCCTTCGCACAGCAGCAGGCGCGAATGCCGGCCTTCCTCGGCAGGTTCTTCCTGTGGTGGGCCAGCCGCCAATCGCTCTTGGTTCGCGCCATGGTCAGCCCATCCGAGGGCAGTTTTCTCGGCGGCCTGACGACCTATGCACTCAAGCTCGGCCCCGACAACCTCGTCCCGCCCTTTAACGGCAAGATCGACAAGGGGTTCGCCGCCAACCCTACGGCGCGCTCCATGCGCATCCGCCTCAGTCAGCTGGCGCAGATGACCGCGGAGGCGCTTGCCCCGCATCTTGTTGCTGCGCCGCGGGCGCCCCTCCACATCGTCAATATCGCAGGCGGCCCGGCCGCCGACAGCCTAAATACCCTCCTTCTGCTCCGCAAAAAGCCCGGCAACCTGCTGCAGCGCTCCATCACCATCCATGTCATGGACCGGGACGCCACAGGTCCTCGCTTCGGCGCCAATGCCCTGGCCGCATTGCAGGCCCCCGACGGGCCGCTGGCCGGGTTGCAGGTCACGTTCGACCACCAGCCTTATGACTGGAATGACGTCCCGCCCCTTGCAGCTCTGCTCTCGGAATTGCAGGGCAAGGGAGCAATCATCGTCGGCGCGTCCGAAGGCGGCCTGTTCGAATATGGCGACGACAGCGCCATCACGGCAAATCTTGCCGCTCTGCACGCCGCGGGCGCCGCTCTGGTGGCTGGCTCCGTGACGCGCAATGACCAGATCACCACAGGCATTGTCGCCCAGAGCCCTTTCGGCCTGCGGCCGCGCGGGCTCGACGGGTTCCGTCAGCTGGCCGCGCAGACCGGCTATCGAAATCGCGCAATCGGCGGAAGCGCTAATGAGCGACCAGATCGTGCTCCGGCCCGTCTGACGCCCCTACACAAAAAAGGCCCGCTTGCGCGGGCCCTGCAACAATTTCTGGAAACCTTGCGGCCTATTCGTCGCGATAGACCTTTTCGCGCCGCTCGTGCATCTCCTGTGCCTCGAGCGACAAGGTCGCGATGGGCCTGGCATCCAGTCGGGCAACGCCGATGGGTTCGCCGGTTTCCTCGCAATAGCCATAACTGCCGTCTTCGATCCTCTTCAGCGCGGCATCGATCTTGGCGATCAGTTTGCGCTGACGGTCACGTGTACGCAATTCAAGCGCCCGGTCGCTTTCCGAGGAGGCCCGATCCGCCATATCGGGATGGTTCTGGCTTTCTTCCTGCAGGTTTTCCAGCGTTTCGCGGCTTTCCTGCAGCAGGTCTTCCTTCCAACCCTCAAGCTTGCGCCGGAAGTATTCGCGCATTCTGGGGTTCATGAACGGCTCATCGTCAGATGGCCGATACGCGGCTACGTCCAGTTCAACATCCATTGTCGGACTCACTCCCGGATCCTGAAGACGCGCCCTATATAGTTTCCGCAATGCCCCCGGGCAAGCGGGAACCGGTGCGATAACTTAACGCCGTCAACAGCTTTTCGGACACACGCCGCCCGGCCGCCGGCGCCTCAGGCGCCTTTGTTCCCGGCGTAAATGCCCTGCTTGGCCAGCTCGACCTGCGCCCTGAGCTCGATATCGGCGATCAGCGCGTCCAGCTTGGGATCGCTCTTCTCCTTGGCCTGCGTGACGAAGGCCATAAGCCGGTTGAGTCGGCCCTCATTCACCTTGCCGGCAAGCAGATCGGTTTTGATCTCTTCCAGCACGTCGAGCATGTTCTGGCCGCGCTTGACCGCCTTGCGCTTGGCAAAAAGCGGATCCTCCACCGCCTGCAGCGCAAGGATCGCATCGATTGCCGTGCTGGCCGAAACCGAGACAGCGGCGCCGCTGCGTCCCGCCGCCTCGGCATCTGCCGGCGCAAAGCTTGCGCCACTGCCTTCAGTCCTGCGGCCGGCGGCGCGAGACGCGCCGGAAACCGGGCGATTGCTGCCATTGATCCGCATCGAAAACCTCCTGCGGCATCGCATCACGACGCCCTGGAACAAGGTAAACAATTCCTTGCCGGCAAAATCTGCCCGAGCCGTTAAAATTGCTTTAATGCACCCGGCAATTTTTGCTCCCGCACACTCAACTACGACCTCCGCCAGCCACTAGGGCCACCCCGGAGAAACAATCTTTCCCATACAAATCAGACGGTTGACCAGACTGCAGCCGCCCGTTGCCGATATCTGGCACGCTTTTCGCAACCCTTGTTTGGACTGCCGTAAGTCCGTGGGGACGGACAAGGGGAAGACGAGGACGAAATGCTCAAACGCGCATCAGCGAAGAGACTGCTTCTGGCGCTGGCGATCACAGCTTCGGTTCTGCTGCCGGGCGCCGCCGCCATCGCAGGCACCGCGCGCATAAAGGACATCGTGGATATCGAGGGCATCCGCGAGAACCAGTTGGTCGGTTATGGCCTTGTCGTTGGCCTCAACGGCTCCGGTGATAGCCTCAACAACTCGCCCTTCACCAAGCAGAGCCTGCAGGCCATGCTCGAGCGCATGGGCGTCAACACCCGCGGCGAAGCCCTGCGCACCGCCAATGTCGCCGCTGTCATGGTCACCGCCAATCTCGCCGCCTTTTTCCGCCCAGGGCAGCCGCCTCGACGTTATCGGTCGCCGCGCTCGGCGATGCCACCAGCCTGCAGGGCGGCACGCTGCTCGTCACCCCGCTGCTCGGCGGCGGATGGCGAGGTCTATGCCATCGCCCAGGGCCCGGTGTCCATCAACGGATTCAAGGCCCAGGGCGACGCCGCAACGGTCGTCTCCGGCGTGCCGACCACCGGCCGCATCTCCTCTGGCGCCCTCATCGAACGCGAGATCGACTTCGATCTCGGCAAGCCTGCACACGCTCCGCCTGTCGCTGCGCAATCCCGACCTCACCACGGCCCGCCGCATCGCGCTCGCCATCAACGATTTCATCGGCGCTTATGCGGCCGAGCCCGAAAACCCCACGACCATCCAGCTGACCCTGCCGAAAAACTTCAACGGCAACATCGTCGACCTTCTGACCGATGTAGAGCAACTGGTCGTCCAGACGGATCAGTCCGCCAAGATCGTCATCGACGAGAACTCGGGCATCATCGTCATGGGCAAGGATGTGCGTGTGTCGACGGTCGCCGTTGCCCAGTCGAACCTCACCGTCACCATCGCCGAAATCGCCCCAGGTCAGTGCAGCCCAACCCGCTCTCGGGCGGACAGACGGCCGCAGTTCCGCGCTCCAACGTGCAGGTCAATTCCCAGAGTTCCAGCCTCGCTCTGGTGCCGGAATCGGTCACGCTCCAGGAACTGGTGGACGGCCTCAACACGCTCGGCATCTCCCCGCGCGATCTCATCGCCATCCTGCAGGCGATCAAGGCCGCTGGCGCCCTGCAGGCCGAAATCGAGGTGATGTGATGACCCCGCTCGCCAACCCGGCCCTGTCCGGCACCGTCACCGCCGCCAGGCAACCCTCCGCCAATGACGGCCTGCGCAAACAGGCGCAGGACCTCGAAGGCGTGTTCCTGAACACCCTGGTCTCGCAGATGATGTCGAGCATCAAGACCGACGGGGCCTTTGGCGGGGGCTATGCCGAAGATACCTGGCGTTCCATCCAGTCCGAGCAGATCGCCAACTCCATCGCTCACGCAGGTGGCATCGGCCTCGCCGACGACATCATGCACTCCCTCCTGCTCAATCAGCAGGCCGTCAATTCACCCCAGAACCAAGCCGATTGAGGGCAGATCAGATGACCGCCGCCGAACGCATTGCCAGCCTCGACACGTCCGACCCGCGCGATCTTTGTGCGAGGGCCGACGCCGCCCTCGCCGCCCTGCTCGTCGTGATGAACGAGGAGACCACCCTTCTGCGCGCCGGCCATCTGCAACAGGCCTCGGAATGCTCGAGCCGCAAGGCAGAACTGGCTCAGGCCTATGTAACGCTCGCCCGTAGCGTGCAGCGCGAGGCCGCCCGCATCAAGCAGGTTGCGCCCGACGCGCTTGAACGGCTCAAAAAACATCATGAAAGCCTGGCCACACAGATGGCCGAGAACCTCAAGGTCCTGGCAACCGCCCGCTCGGTAGCACAGGATCTTCTCTCCGACGTCGCACGTGCCGTTGGCGCGGCCGAAACGCCCAAAACCTACGGTGCAAATGGCGCCCTGCCCGCCGGCGCCAAGGCCCCTGCCCGCGGTTTGGCAGTCAACCGCGCCCTCTGATACACGCCCGAAGGGCTTTAGACGGAAAACTGGACGAATTTACCCGAAAAGGGGTTGGGAACCGACAAAAACCGATACAAAAAGGACAAATTTTCTGAGGTTTTCCAGGCGTTTCCGCTGTTAACGAATCCTCAAATCCTGCTGATCATGATTAGGGCAGCGCCTCAGGATGAGGTGTCTAAGTTCTATGACCAGAAGGAAATGTCATGTCTGAGATCGTCCTGTCAGCTTCGGTTCGTCAGAACCTGCTGTCGCTTCAGTCGACCGCCAGTCTTCTTGCCCGCACCCAGAATCGCCTGGCCACCGGCAACAAGGTCAACAGCGCACTCGACAACCCGACCAACTACTTTACTTCGCAGGGGCTGAATTCCCGCGCCAGCGACATCAACAACTTGCTCGACAGCATCGGTAACGGCGTTCAGGTTCTGCAGGCTGCCGACAAGGGCATCTCCTCGCTGCAGAAGCTCGTGGACAGCGCCAAATCGGTCGCCAACCAGGCGCTGCAGGTCCCGCGGGCTATTCCACCAAGTCGCAGACGACCCTGACGGTTGCCGGCGCTCACCGCCGACAACTTGCTCGGCACGCAGGCTGCCTACACCGAAAACACGGTTGCAGGCTCGGCAGTGCCAAGGAACCTGATGGCTCGACAGACGATCACCGGCGACGACCACACTGCTCTGGCGCGTGCCAGCGCCGGTCCAGTTGGCTGCCGACGCCGACCGACGGCAAGAAGATCACCATCAACGGCGTTGACATCACTTTCGTCCACCTCGTCAGACGACCAAGACCGGCGATGCGACCAGCGGCTTATGCCGATCGGCGTCGGCGCGGGTTCGACCTTGACTGTCCAGGACGTGCTCGATGCGATCGACGCCATCATCGGCGGCACGGCTGCCGCGTTCAGTGGCGGCAAGATCACGCTCAGCACCGGCACGGCGCAGGATCTGGTCATCGGCGGCGACGCGGCACCTGGCTCAGCTCGGCCTTACCGCCGGCACCACCGCCCGCACCGGCGGCGCCTATGCCAATGGCGGCAAGGCTCCACGCTGAACATCGCCGCCACCGGCGGTGGCACGGCGACGCTCCATGACCTTCGGCACCGGCACTGGCCAGATCTCGACGCTCAACGGCCTGAACGATGCCCTTGCAGCCAACAATCTGCAGGCGTCCGTCGACACGGCGGGTAAGATCACCATCACCACCACCAACGACTATGCCTCCAAGACCGTCGGCGCCGTCACCGGCACGGCCGGCTTCACGCGCCAGCCCCACGGCTCCCGTCAAGGATGCCAGCGCCCAGCAGAAGCGCGCCGATCTGGTGACCCAGTACAACAACATCATCAATCAGATCACCACCACCGCCCAGGACTCGTCCTTCAACGGTGTGAACCTTCTGAATGGCGACCAGTTGAAGCTGGTGTTCAACGAAACCGGCACGTCCACGCTGAATATCGCCGGCGTCACCTTCAACCCGGCAGGCCTTGGCCTCGGTTCGCTGACCGGTGGCACGGACTTCCTCGACAACAGCGGCACCAACACGGTTCTGGACACGCTCAACACCGCGTCCACGACCCTTCGGGGCCAGGCTTCGGCTCTCGGTTCGAACCTCTCCATCGTGCAGATCCGTCAGGACTTCTCCAAGAACCTGATCGACGTTCTGCAGACCGGTGCGGCGAACCTCACCCTGGCCGACGCCAACGAGGAAGCTGCGAACTCGCAGGCCCTTTCGACCCGTCAGTCGATCGCGGTCTCCGCTCTGGCGCTGGCCAACCAGTCCCAGCAGAGCATTCTGCAGCTCCTGCGTTAATCGCCGGAACATTCGATTTCGGGAAGGCGGGCTTCGGCCCGCCTTCTTTTTTTGGCGCCGCGTCCCGCCCAAACCGATTGACGCTCGGGCTCACATCGTCATAGCTGACCGAAATTTCCCGCCCCGCTGGGCCCGGCGGCCGCTGCGGCGGGCTTATTGCCGCCGGAAGCAAGGGGACCGCCATGCCGCTGAAAGTGGAGCTCAGGCCGGGAGAACGCCTGATCGTCGGCAAATCCGTCATCACAAATTCGGATCAGCGCACGCGCCTGACGATCGATGGCAAGCAGCCCATCCTGCGCGAAAGCGACATCTTGACCCACGACAAGGCGGATACGCCTGCCAAGCTCATCTACCTCGCCATCCAGCTGATGTACCTCGAGGGAGACTATCAGGCGCTGAGCAAGGAGTACTTCAATCTCGTCAATGCCGTCGTCAGTATGACGCCAGAGGCCATCCCCTACATCGACGCTATCAATAACGAAATCTTAACCGGTACCCTTTACAAGGCGTTAAAGGCGGCAAAACGGCTCGTGCAGTTTGAGCAGGAACACAATCCTCCGCCGGATTCAGTCAGTACAAGCTTACCCGATAAAGAAACACCAGACCGCGAGGGGCCGTGAAGCCAGCCTGCTGTCAAGCCGGCTTCATGAGAAGCCATATGACCAATCATGTCTGAAATCGTCCTTTCCGCTTCGGTTCGTCAGAACCTTCTGTCGCTCCAGTCGACCGCCAATCTTCTCGCCCGCACCCAGAATCGCCTGGCCACCGGCAATAAGGTCAACAGCGCGCTCGACAATCCGACCAACTTCTTCACCGCTCAGGGACTGAACGCGCGCGCCAGCGACATCAACAACCTGCTCGATAGCATCGGCAACGGTGTTCAGGTTCTGCAGGCTGCCGACAAGGGCATTTCCTCGCTGCAAAAGCTCGTGGACAGTGCCAAATCGGTCGCAAACCAGGCTTTGCAGGCCACCCAGGCCTACTCCTCCAAGTCGCAGACGAGCCTGACGATTGCCGGCGCCACCCCCGATAATTTGCTCGGCACGCCCGATGTGACGGCAACCACGACAGGTGGGCCTCTCACAGGCGCCAGCAATGCTGCAACCGTTATGGCCTACGGCGAATCGTTGACCATCAACATCGATGGTCAGGACGTGGTCTTCGATTTCTACGACGGCAACGCCGGTGCTTATTCCGGATCCAATATCGGCATCGACGTCCAGACGACCGCGCCGGTGAGCATTACGACTGCTCTTGGCAACATACAAACCCAGCTCAGGGCCCAAGGGGGCGCGGCGGCTGCCAATGCGACCGTAGGCATCGTTGGCGGCAATCTCGAAATCACCCTTGGCACCAATATCACCTCGAAGTTCACCATCACCGATGGCACCACCGGCCTCGGTTTGACCGATGGCACCTATCTGCCGACCTCGTCGCACGTGGGTGAGACGCTGACGATCGCCTCCACCGCCGGCGGCACGGCAACGTCCCTCACCTTAGGTACCGGCGCAGGCCAGATTTCCAACCTGAGCCAGCTGAACAATGCTCTTGCAGCCAACAATCTGCAGGCATCTGTCGACAATAACGGCAAGATCACCGTCACCACCGCTAATGACTATGCCTCTCAGACGATTGGCACTGTTGGCGGTACGGCAGGCTTCGGTGCGCCCACCAGTCCGGTAAAGGACCCGGTCGCGCAGCAGAAGCGCGCCGATCTGGTGACCCAGTACAACAACATCATCAATCAGATCACCACCACCGCCCAGGACTCGTCCTTCAACGGTGTGAACCTTCTGAATGGCGATGACCTGAAGCTGGTGTTCAACGAAACCGGCTCCTCGGTCCTCAATATCAACGGCCTCACCCTTGACCCGGCGGGTCTCGGGCTTGGTGCGCTGACTGCCGGGACCGACTTCATCGACAACAGCGCGACCAACAGGGTTCTGGACTCGCTCAACGCCGCATCCACCGCCCTCAGGTCTCAGGCTTCGGCTCTTGGTTCGAACCTCTCCATCGTGCAGATCCGTCAGGACTTCTCCAAGAACCTGATCGACGTTCTGCAGACCGGTGCGGCCAACCTCACTCTGGCCGATGCCAACGAGGAAGCTGCGAACTCGCAGGCCCTGTCGACCCGTCAGTCGATTGCGGTCTCCGCTCTGGCTCTGGCCAACCAGTCCCAGCAGAGCATTCTGCAGCTCCTGCGTTAGTAGGGCAATGAGACAAAAGCGACGTTCCAGTATTCATCGAGGCAAAGAATACCGTGTCTCTGCAGTGAGTTAGGCAGGTAGGGCCGAGAATCGATTTCTTCGATTTGGCCCGTTGGACAACGGAATCTTAATTGGAATTCTCTACAAAGCACTGAAGGCGGCGAAACGCCTTGTGCAATTCGAACAAGAGCGGGATTTGAATGCAAAACCAAGCAGTTCAGGCCTACCAGCAAATGGGCCAGCAGACGGTTGCCCCAAGGGATCTTGAGGCGAACCTGTTGTCCAAGGCGGCGTCGCGCTTCCAGCGCATCCGCAATGACTGGGACGGGCTGAACCATGAACTGGATGAAGCCTTGCTGTTCAACCGCAAGCTGTGGAGCGTGTTCCTCTCCTCTGCCATCGACGCGGAAAGCCAGCTCCCGCTCGAACTGCGTCAGCAGGTCGCCAATCTTGGCGTCTTCGTGATGTGCCAGACCATGGAATTGCAGGTTCTGCCCCAGGCCGAAAAACTGGACGCGCTGATCAACATCAATCGCGAGCTCGCAAGCGGCCTGCGCGAACGGCCGGTGGTGGAAGCAGCTGAATAGCCGGACAGGATCGCATCTCACATTGAAAAGGCCACCCGCTCGGGTGGCCTTTTTGTTTGGTCAGATCGCCCGGGAAAGACTCAATCAGCGCAAGAAGTTGACCAGCGTCAGCTGCGACACCATGCTGGTTGCCTGATAGCTCGCGTCGAGGCGTGTCTTGAGCTGCATCAGCTTAAGCGACGTCTCCTCGATCGGCGCCTCCTCGACCTCGCTCAGCATCGTCTGCAGCTGCGACCCGTAGAATTTGTGCCTCTCATTGGCCTGGTCTGCCGTGGTCCGGGCCACGCCGAGTTCCAGGCTGACAATCTTGAGCGAACCGGGTTCCGAATCATGCGCGCTCGACAGGCGTTCCATCTGCCGGCTGGACAACGCCTGGTATCGTGCGGTGCTCGTCGGGTCGGTTGTCGAAAAGCTCTGCTCCGACATCGCCGCCAGCGACCGCACCAGCTCCAGGATTCCCTGCTCGTTCGCCTGCACGCCATAGCTGACCGTGGTGTTTTCATCCACACGCGTCGTCACCGATTGCCGCGCCGTCCCCGTATCCGAGCCGGCATACCAGAAGACGGTGTCCGTGGAGGACGCTGCGACCATCGCCGTGGCGGTTTCATAGGGCGGGCCGTCGACCCGCATCACCGTCTGGCCCTGGCCGTTGAAGAAATCGTCCGCCGCCTTGCAAGTCGAGGCCACCGCGCCCGTCGTCGACACGAAGTTCTGCAGACTGCCGTCCAGTGCGGCTTTCAGGTTCTGTGTCGTTTCCTTGGGGTCAGCGCCGATCTGGTATTCGTTCGGCCCGACCGGCGTGCCGGTCACCGCTTTCAGCTTCACGCTGCCCGACGTGCCGTCCGCCAGGTTGAAGCGGATTTCCGTCTCGTCGCCCGCCGCGGGATTGGTCGTCACACGGATCGAGGTCATCATCGGGCTCCCGCTCGGCGCCGACACCGAGATTGCGCCGCTGCTGCTCGACACGGTCGCCAGTTTCAGCCCGAACGGGTGCACGCCGTCCTCGGCCAGCGTCACCGTGTCCGGCGCCATCACCTGGTCAAGCGTCGCCTGGAAATTCGTCGCTGTAGCGTTCGGCGTCGCCCCGATCTGGAATTCGCCGGGATTGGCCGGAGCGCCGGCGACAGCAGTCAGAACCCTGGTCTCGGTGCTCCCGTCCGGCAGCGTCACATCTACGCTGACGGTGTCTCCCGGCGTCGGCAGCCCGGTGAACTGCACCGATAGCGTTGCCGGCGTCCCGCTCGGCGCCGTCACGCTCACGGCGCCGCTCGTCGTCGACACCGCCGCGAGCTTGGGGCCGTAAGGGTGCAGGACCGCGTCGTCCTCCGTCAGGGTTACGGTATCGGGCGTCCCGCCCGGAATGGCGCTGGTCAATTGCGCAACATCGGACACCAGCCGGCCCTTCCCGTCCAGGCCCCCGTCGGCCGCCTTGCGTTGCGCCGCGATCGTTTTGAACCCGGCTCGCGTGCTGTCGCCGTCCATGACCAGCTGGAACTGCCCCACCGGGGCTTTATCGGTGCTCGAGCCGCCGAATACATGGCGGCCATTGATGTCGCCATTGAGGATGGTCAGAACTTCTTCCAGCCGCGCCGAAGCGAGCGATTGCGCCGAAACCTGGTTGAGGCCGTTCGACCCTGAACCCGACGAGGAAACGGCGGCGCGGCTTTCCGTCACGATGTCGCTCAGACGCGTAAGACTGTTGTCGAGGAAGTCGAGCCTCAGCCCCACCGTCGCGATATTGCTTTGATAGCTCTCGACCTTGGCGCTGCGCGACCGGACGTTGAGGTCGAACACCCTGTCGCGCCCAAGCTCGGAAAGCGTGCTGGCCTTCTGCCCGGTGGACAGCTGCAATTGCAGCCGCGCCATGTTGTTCTGCATGTCCGTGAGGGCGCGGTAGTTGGCGCTGACGGGGAAGAGCGATTTGTTGATCTGCATGGCTGAAGCCTTAAATCTGGATCACGGCTTTGAGCAGTTCCTGCACCACCGAAATGACGCGCGCATTGGCGGCATAGGCCGTCTGCAATTCCAGCAGCCGCCCCATTTCGTCGTCGACATTGACGCCGTATTCGGAGTCCAGCCGGGTCTGCACCGCGTCCAGGGCAAGCTTGCGCGTATCGTGCGAATCCTTGGCGTTCTGGATCTGGTTGCCCTGGAAGTTCATCATCTGCGAGATGAGATTGCTCGCATTGCCGCTGAGCTTGTAGTCGCCCTGCTCGGGCAGCAGCTTCTTGTCGGTTCCGGACTGCGCGGTTTCCAGCTGCTTGATGATGTAGTCGACGCGGGCCGAATCCCCCAGTGACTGCGTCGCCGTGGCTTTCACCAGAAGCGTGTTATCCGCCACGACCGCCGGATTGACCGCGATGCGGCCGGCAAAGCCGCGCTTTTGCGGCTGCCCGTCGAGATTGTTGGTAAAGGGCAGCCCGTTCGTGTCGACGAACAGCGAAAGCCCCAGCCCCGCGCCCTGGTCCGCCGTAACTGTTGTCCGCGTCTTCAGCGAAGTGACATCGGTGGCCCCGGTTGCGCCGTCATCGAGGATTTGCAGGACCGAGCCGGAAGGGTTGGAAACTTGCAGCCCTGGCCCCATCGCCGTTTGCAGGGCCGCAGCCACACCGGCGGCGCCACCCGAGAAATCGAGACCGAGCACGCGTTGACCGTTGGCGTCGGTATAATCCATCGGCAGCTTGCTCGTGTCGTCGACGCGGAGCACCCGCACGGTCTTCGGCGACCCATTGAGCTGGTAGGTAAAGGTGACCTCATTGCCCTTCTGGACATTCGCCAGGTCCACCTCGAACCCCGTCGCAGCGCCCGAGGTGGCCGCCGTGCCGCTGGTCTCGACCGTATTCACGGCCTGCGCGATGCTGCCGGCAACCTCGTCGATCTGCCCCTGCAACTGCACCAGCGTCTTGTCGCGGATATCGACCAGTCCCGCGATCCGTCCCGACTGGATGACCTTCTGGTCGAAGACGTCGATCTTCAGGCCCGCTGGTGTATAGGCGATCAGGCGCCCCACGCCATTCTTGGCGTCGTCGACGTCGTAAAGCGCGGTCGGCGACATTGACCCAACCGCTTCGAAATCGAGCCGCGTAGCCTTCTGGTCGAGCAGCCCCAGTCCCGATTTGGTCATAAGGGCGACAGTGTCGTCGCTCTTGTAGGTGACCCGCGTATCGACCAGCTCCGAGACGCTGGTGACCAGCCGGTCCCGCTCGTCGAGAAGGGAGGCGCGGGCGGTCTTGTCGGTCGTGTAGTCGGAAAGCTTGTTGTTCACCTCCTCCAGCGATTTCAGCATGCTGTTGAGGTTGGAGACGTCGTTCTGGAGCTGGTTCTCCGTCTCCTGGCGCAAATCCTGCACCGAAGTCGTCAGCGTGTTCAGCGTCGAGGCCAGCGTCTGGGCGCTGGAAACGGCCAGAGCACGTGTCGAATAATCGTCCGGGCTGGTCGCCAGCGCGCTCAGCTGTGTCTGGAAATTCCGAAAGATCGTGTCGAGCGAGTTGGGGTCCCCAGGCTTGCCAAGCGCCGCTTCGGCACGCTGCAGGAAGGTCGAGCGCACATCCGCATAGCCATTGGCCGACGTCTCCTGGCCGTACATGGACTGCAGCGATTGCACGAAGGCCCGCTGCACGTCCGAATACCGGGCGAAGTTGCTGGCTTCGCCCAGTCCCGCCTGGATTTGCAGATCCTGCCGGTGATATCCGGCGGTGCCCGCATTGGCGACATTGCGGGAGACGACTTCGAGCGCCTTCTGGCCGACCGACATGCCCGAAAGGGCGTTGGACATGGCAATTGTCAGCCCCATTTACGCTCCCCTTGCATCCCGGTCGTTGTCATTTGCGTTTGACCCTGTCGGTGCCCTTAGCGCAGCATGTTGAGGGCTTCCTGCAGCATCTGGTCCGCCGTCGAAACGATACGGGTTCCGGCCGCATAAGCCTGCTGGGTGACGATGAGCTTGGTGAATTCCTCCGAGATGTCGGTATTCGAGGATTCCAGCGATGCGCCGGTCACCGCCGCGTCGGAGTTGACGATCGCGTCCCCGGACTCCGAGGTCGCGGCGAAAAGACCGCCATCGAGCCGCTTGAGGCCGTTCGGCGCGTTGAAGTTCGCCGTCACCACCTGCGCGAGCTCGACCTGCTGGCCGTTGGAGTAAGTGGCGACGACCCGGCCGGAATCGTTGACGGTCGCCGAGACGAACTCGCCTGCCGCATACCCGTTCTGGGTCAGCGCCGTCACCTGCGAGGTGCCATTGGGATCGGCGAACTGCGTAACGCCGCCCGTATTGTGCTGGAGTGTCACATTGCCGACCGACACACCGTTCACCTGAAGGCCCGTAAGCGTCAGGTTCGGAATGTCCGGGCTGAGCGTTCCGTCGGCGGCGAACTTGTAGTCGGAACCGACCTTCTTCCACATGGTGGAGCTGCCCGTCGCCGTGCTGTCGGACATGTAGTAGAGCGACCAGGTATCGGTACCACCGCGCGCCGCACTGTCGGTCTTTGCCCAGCGCAACTGCACGTTCACCGGCGAGCCGTTCGAGGCATAGACCGTGATGGCACCACCGGCGACCGACTGCTGCACGAAGGTATCGGCCTTGGCGGCGCTGATCGTGGGCACGGGCACGCCGATGGAGGAGTCGATGGGCTTGTAGGTGCCATCTGTCAGGCCCAGGCCGGTTGTGCCGTCGGTGATCGTCATGTTGGTGTTGGTGTTGGTGCCGAGCGTGATCTCCAGATTGCCGCCGCCATTGAGACCAATGGTCGCATCGCCAGCAGCCACGCCGCCGCTGGCCCGCAATCCCGCCTGCATGTTCGCGAGGGCCGTGCTGATACTCACAGGCGCAACCGTTTGCACGTCGATGCCGATATTGCTGCCCGTATAGGCGCCGGCATTGCCGTCGTAGAAGTCGAACACGACGTCGTTGCCATCGACATTGACGGTCATGGATTCACCGGCCGCCATGACCGTTGCGGCATTGCTGCCCCCGGTCAGCGCTGCGCCAGTGGTGGTGGCGGTGACGTCCGGCGCGGTCGGCACGAAGTTCGCGGCGTCCATGAGCTCGCTGTTCGGGCGCGCCGGATCGTAGTTTGACGTCTTTGGCAGTTGCGGCAGGTTCAGCTGGTAATCGATCCGGGTCGTCAGCTGCGCGGGCAGGAAGGTGTTGGAGATCTTGATCACCTCGGCACCGACCCGGAAATGTTGCCGGTCGTGGGGTCGATGGGCAGGCCCTTGAGATAGTAGCCCGCGCCATTGACCAGATACCCTTCCTTGTCGATATCGAAATCGCCGCGGCGCGTATAATAGCTCGAGCCGCCGAACACGGCCTTGCCGTCGTTCTGGCCGATCTTCTGCTCGACCACGAAAAAGCCCGACCCGTTGATCGCCATATAGGTGTCGGTCGAGGCCGTTTTGACGTCGCCCTGCACATTGTTGGTCTGCATGCGATTGCGCGATCACCGCGCCCGGGATCTGCCGCCCCTGCGGCGCATCCGGCATCAGATCGATGAAGACGGTCTCGATGCGCTTGAAGCCGGTGGTCTGCGAATTGGCGATATTGCCCGAAATATTTTCCAGCGAGAACGACTGCGCACGCAGCCCGGTCACCGCCGTCGACAGAGCCCCATAGATGCCCATTCAACTCTCCATTGCCATCCAAGGCGAAAATCACGCCAGTTCGCGCCTGGCGATGCAAGCCGAGTGCCAAATCTCTACGTCTCTGGAATTTATAGGCTTTCCGTTCGATCTCGATGCAATTGCGCGGCGAGCACCGGCAAAACTTTTACTGCCGCCCGGCAGAAAGTGCCGTGCTTGTGCCCTTTCTGGCCTTTGCTCTAAACGCTGGAGCCGGCTGGAGGCAGTTGCGATGATGTTCGAGAGCGCCGATGAGTTCGTGAATGCGCCCGCGCACGCCGTGACCGTGTTCGGCATGGCCGGGCGTGGGCAAGACGCGCCTGGCAGCCCTGTTGCGCCGGGACCAGTGGTTCCACTACTCGGTCGATTACCGCATCGGCACCCGCTATATGGGCGAGTTCATCGTCGACAATTTCAAGCGCGAGGCCATGAAGGTGCCGTTCCTGCGCAATCTGCTGGTCTCGGACTCGATCTACATCTCGTCCAACATCACCTTCGACAACCTCGATCCGCTCTCGACCTATCTCGGCAGCCCCGGCGATCCGGAACATGGCGGCCTGCCCTTTGCCGAATATCAGCGCCGGCAGGAACAGCACCGCCTCGCCGAAATCGCCGCGCTGCGGGACGTGCCCTATTTCATCGAGCGGGCCGAAGCGCCTCTACGGCTATGACGATTTCGTCGCCGACACCGGCGGATCGCTGATCGAGGTCATCGATCTCGACGACCCTGAGGACCCGGTGATCGTCGACGCTGACCGGGCATACCGCCCTGGTCTATATCCGCGGCACCGACGCCGATGCGGAGGAACTGGTGCGCCGCTTCCGCAAGAGCCCCAAGCCGATGTATTATCCGCCGGATTTCCTCGTCGCGCAAATGGGCAGGAGTACAAGAAGCTCGAACGGCTGCAGCCGCGACGACGATGTCGATCCCGCCCGGTTTGGCTGCCTGGGGTTTCGAGGCGCTGCTGCGAGGACCGGCTGCCGCGCTACCAGCGTCTGGCCGACAGTTTCGGCTACACCATCGACGCGGCCGACCTTGCAACCGTCCGCGACAGCGACGATTTTATCGATCTCATGCGCAAGGCGATCGCTGCCCGCCGCGCCTGATCGCCGCGTGACCGCCTGATTGCAGGCTTCTGTCTTCGCAGCACCTGAGACCAACATGCCCATCCGCATTCCCGACGATCTGCCCGCCCGCAAGATCCTCGAATCCGAGGGCGTGGTGGTCATGGATTCGACCCGCGCCGCCCGCCAGGACATCCGGCCGCTGCAGATCGGCCTGCTGAACCTCATGCCCAACAAGGAGCGCACCGAGACCCAGTTCGCCCGCCTGATCGGCGCCACGCCCGCTGCAGGTCGACCTCACCCTCGTGCGCATCTCCGACCACAAGTCCAAGAACACCTCGGAGGAATATCTCAAGACCTTCTACGACAAATGGGAGGAGGTGCGGTCGCGCAAGTTCGACGGCTTCATCGTCACCGGCGCCCCCATCGCCCACCTGCCCTTCGAGGAGGTGCGCTACTGGCCGGAGATGGTCGAGATCATGGACTGGACGCAGACCAACGTGCATGCGCCCCTGTTCATCTGCTGGGGGGTGCAGGCCGCCCTGCACCATTTCCACGGCGTCGAGCGCAAGCGGCGCGCCGAGAAGGCCGTCGGCGTCTACCGCCACCAGAACAACAAGCCGAATTCGCCCTATCTGCGCGGCTTTTCCGACGACTTCGCCATTCCCGTCAGCCGCTACAACGACATCGACCGCACCACACTGCCGAAGGACGGCAGCCTCGAAATCCTCATCGACAGCACCGATGTCGGCCTCTGCATGCTCGAGGACAAGGCGCACAACGCGCTCTACATGCTCAACCATTTCGAATATGACAGCCATTCGCTGGCCGACGAGTATATCCGCGACCAAAAGGCCGGGCTGATCCCCGCTCCTGCCCGTCAACTACTTCCCCGACGACGATCCCACCCGCCAGCCGCTCAACACCTGGCGCGGCGCACGGCGCATCTGTTTTTCCAGAACTGGATCAACGAGATGTACCAGACGACGCCCTATGATCTCAACGAGATCGGCCGGTCCGATAAAACTGCGAACGAGCCGGCAACGCTTGCATAACCATGACTGAAACCGGCCGATCCGGAAACCGCTTCGCGCGGTCGGGTGTAGCGATTTGGTAACGGCCTTTGCGCATGAGTTGTCGTGCGTGGAGGTTTCAGATGCTCGCCCAGATTTTCGACCGCATGAAGACGACTCAGTCCCCCGAGGAACTGCGCGATCTCATCGTGCAGGTGACGGACAGCTTCATGGAGCGCGACGAGGAAGTCGGCGCCAATGAAAAGCGCATTTTCGGCGATATCCTGATGAGCACGCTGGATATCGTTGCCGCCAACATCCGCGCCACCATCGTCGACATGATCTCCGACAATGCCGAGATCGGCCCCGAGGCCGCCTTGCGGCTGGCGAGCCACCCCAGCGACGAAATCGCGCTGCCCATGCTCGAATTCTCTCCCGCGCTGGCCGAAGACGACATGGTCGACATCGCCCGCACCCAATCGGAGGAGCGCCAGAACGCCCTGGCCAAGCGGGAGATTGTCGGCGCCAGGCTCTCCGACGCCCTGATCGTGCACGGCACGGTCAAGGTCCTGCAGACCCTCTCGGGCAACATGTACGCCGCCTATTCGCCGCGCGGGCTCGAAAGGCTGCTGGCGCGGGTGGGCGACGATCCGGTCGTGCAGACCAATTTCGCCCAGCGCAGCCGCATCGACGAGGAATTCAGCGCCAGGATACGCCGCTCGGTCAGCACCGAACTCCGCAACAAGCTGGGCGATTTCATCTCCCATATGGAGGACGGCGCCTTCGAGGCGATCGTCGCCAGCGCCTCGGAAACCCTCAGCGCCCGCATCAAGGCCGACGAGGCCGCCCGGACCGAAACGCAGAAATTGCTGGCCGAGATCGAGGCCGGCAGGACCACTGCCGACGAAGCGATCATGACGCTGGCCCTGAGCGGGCATGTGCGCGGCTGCGTCTGGCTGATCCATCGCCTGCTCAATCTCAGGGAAGAAACCGTGCAGGCCAATTTCTCCCGCAAGGAGCACATCCAGTTCTCCGTTCTGGCGCGCGCCGCCGGCATCACCGACGACACCTTCACCGTCCTCACCCGCAAGCGGCTGGAGCGGCTCGGCCTGTCGCCCACCCAGCTCGGCGAGGTCGTCGACACCTACAAGAAGATTTCTGCCGAACAGGCCCGGCGGGCCCTGCGTCTGGTGCGCATGCGCGAAAAGGAATCCATCAGCGAACCCGCCCTCGACGACGTCATGCGCAACGCCCAGGCCCACCTCGACAAGCAGAGCGCCTGATCCACATCCACCGGCGAATCTTGCATTTGCCGTCCAAGCACTTACCTTCTCGCCTTACCGCGCATGCTCGATGATCCGAAGGCCGCGGCAACGCGATAAGGATGCTCCATGGCGCGGTCGCCGACCACCCTGACGGACGAGATCGGCATTGCCCTCGGCAATCTCACCGACGCCGCCACCGGCGTCTTCACCCCGACCCTCAGGCTCGGCGTCACCGGCCTTTCCCGCGCCGGCAAGACCGTCTTCATCACCGCCCTCGTCCATAACCTGCTCACCAACGGCCGCCTGCCCGGCTTCTCGCCTCTGGCCGATGGCCGCTATATCGGCGCCGAACTCGAAGAACATCCCGAGCGCGGCGTGCCCCGCTTCGCCTATGAGCAGCATTTGCAGGCGCTGACCGGTCCCGAGCCCTATTGGCCCGAAAGCACCCGCCGCATCTCCCAGCTCCGCCTCACGCTCAAATTCCAGAGCGGCAACTGGCTCACCGGCATGCTCGGCCCCTCGCACCTGCATCTCGACATCGTCGATTATCCCGGCGAATGGCTGCTCGATCTGCCGCTTCTGACCCTCAGCTTTGCCGAATGGTCCGAACAGGCGCTCGCCCGCGCCCGCCGCCCCGGCTCGCGCCAATGAGGCAAAAGCCTTCCTCGACGCGCTCGACAAAATCGACACCACGGCCCCGGCCCGCGACACCGACGCCGAAATCTTGGCCACCGCCTTCACCGCCTACCTCCGCGACAGCCGCAAGGATGGCCGCGCCCTTTCCGCCCTGCCCCCCGGACGCTTTTTGATGCCGGGCGATCTCGAAGGCTCCCCGGCCCTCACCTTCGCGCCGCTGCCCAAACCCGACGCCAATCCCGCGTCCAAAAGCCTCTACGCCATGCTGGAGCGCCGCTACGAGGCCTACAAATCCGTCGTCGTCCGCCCCTTCTTTCGCGATCACTTCGCCCGGCTCGACCGCCAGATCGTCCTCGTCGATGCCCTGCGCGCCATCAATGCCGGCCCCGAAGCCGTGGCCGATCTCGAAACCGCCCTCACCGATGTGCTCGCCTGCTTCCGGCAGGGGTCGTCCAACCCCATCACCGGCCTTCTCACCCGGCGCATCGACCGCATCCTCTTCGCCGCCACCAAGGCCGACCACATCCACCACACCTCGCACGACCGGCTCGAAACCATCCTCAACCGCCTCGTCGCCAACGCCGCCCGCCGCGCCAAATTCGCCGGCGCCGAAACCCGCTCGCTGGCGCTCGCCGCCGTCCGCGCCACCCATGAGGACGTCATCGAGGAGGATGGCGACAAGCTCGACGTCATCGTCGGCACGCCCGAATCCGGCGAGACATCTCGGCGACACGACCTATGACGGCAAGACGGAAATCGCCTTGTTTCCCGGTGACTTGCCCGAAAATCCCGATGTGCTTTTCACCCCCGGCGGCAAACCTGCCGGCGTCAAATTCCTGCGCTTTTTGCCGCCGCGCACCTATGCTGCGCAACGAGAACGGCGACATCCGCCTGCCCATGATCCGGCTCGACCGCGCCATGGATTTCCTCATCGGAGACTGGCTGAAATGAGAGAACCGCGCGCCAGGCCGACCACGCCGAAACCGCCGCCAGCAGCCCGAAACGCCGGACGCCGGCAGCCGCAGGCCGAAACCCCGCGCGGCCCCCGCGCCTTCGCCGCGCCCGAAATCTCCGAACCCGTGCGCCGATCTGCTCGAAGACGAAACCGCCCTCGTCCCCGATCAGGTGCTGCAGGCCCCAAGGCGCAAAAGCTGGGCCGCGCGGCTTTTCCTCGCCGGCACGGGCATCCTCATTTCCTTTGCCATCGGCCTTGCCATAGACGGGCTGATCCGCGGCCTTTTCGCCCGCTTCGAATGGCTCGGCTGGGCCGGCCTTGCCGCCGCCGCCCTCTTCGTCCTCGCCCTCATCGCTCTGGTGGTGCGCGAAATGCGCGCCTGGCTGCGGCTCGGCAATCTCGAACACATGCGCCACCACGCCGAAACGGTTCTGGTCTCCGACAAACCCGACGAGGCCCGCCAGATCGTCGGGCAATTGCAGGCGATGTACGCCGCCCGCCCGGATCTGGCCCGCATGCGCACCGGGCTCGATGAGGATATCTCCCAACAGTTCGACGGGCGCGACATGCTGCACGCCGCCGAGCGCCGGCTGATGACCCCGCTCGATGCCCGCGCCCGCGCCCTCACCGCCGCCGCCTCGAAGCGCGTGGCGCTGGTCACCGCCATCTCCCCCCGCGCGCTGGTCGATCTGGCCTTCGTTGCCTATGAAAGTTTCAAGCTCGCCCGCGCCATTGCCGAGCTTTATGGCGCCCGCCCCGGCTTTGTCGGCTCCTGGCGGCTGGTCGGCGCGGTGCTCTCAGCCATCTGGCGATCACCGGCGGCATCGCGCTGGGCGACAGCGTCGTGCAGCAATTGGTCGGCCATGGCCTTGCCGCCCGCCTCTCCGCCCGTCTGGGCGAAGGCTTCGTCAACGGGCTGATGACCGTCCGCGTCGGCATCGCCGCCATGCGCGTCACCCGGCCCCTGCCCTATGCGGTCCACAAACCGCCAATGGTCATGGATTTCGCGGGGGAGTTGGGGAAGGTGGCGACGGCGAGGAAGGAGGATGGTTCGGTCGGAAGGGGCTGATCAAGCAGGTGTCGAGGGCTGGCTAACCGCCGGGCATTCACGGAACGAGATTTTTGAGTTCCGACCGCGAGACGCTTAGCCTCGCCGTGATGGAAACGTCTCGCGTCGACATAGTTTATCGTCCCCTTCGCATTGGCTTCGTGATCGTTTCCAACGATCGCGCGAGCTATCTCAAGGTGGCGCGGTGTTGCACCGCCTTCTGGGGCGGGCGGTACAACCCAATCATTGGTCGACCTCCCGGAGGCACCGCAACTCGTTGATGTATTCAAGCCTGATTTTATCATGCCGCTGGGCGACAATCCCGCAGTCGCCGCGATTGTTGCGGGCTATCCGCACCTCTCAAGCCCGCTCTTCACAGAGTCGCTGTTCTTCCCACCATCTCATGGCCTACCGGCATATGCTCGATTGCTCGATATACAGAATTCTGGTTGTACACTGCATTCGGCATCTCTCACCCTCACCTGAGGCCGATGATCGAGCCGAGTTCACGCTGCAGGGCCACAGCTTCCTCATGCGCGTCCTGAGCAGCCTGCCGCTCTTCCGCCGTGAGCACTGTCCGATCCAACCGGTCGAGGATAACGTTCAAGGCATCGGCCAGACGCTCGGCATGTTCCGCTGTTTTCCGGATCCGGCGCCCAAATTCGGTCTTGGCCTCTTTGAATTCCTCGACCGTCAGGTGATCGATGAGCCGTTCGGATTTACGGATGCCGCGTTCGATGCGCTTGTCGAGGCGCTTCCGGCAATACAATGCCCAGTCCGTTTGCATAGCGACATATGACTTGCGCTCATTGTGCTTCTTGCGCAGGGCGGTCAACGGCTTCGACGTGGAAATTGTCTTCTTGCCGTTCCGGCCGTCAACGAAGACAGGCATAACGAAGGCATCAACCGTTGCACCCCCGGCTTCGTCAAGGTCCAGCCTAACGGCATAAACAGCCCCCTTCCCGCACCACGAATTCAGCCAGCGGGTGACCTCCCGGATAAGCTGCCGGTTGCGCGGATTTTCCGGGTCATGCAGGTTCCCGGTCTCCTCGATCCACTCGATGCTTACGCTGACGATGGCGTGAAAACCCAGATCGCCATGCTTCGGCTCCACCGCGCCGGTTACGACCTTCTTCTGATCGTATGCCACCTCAACGTCGCGCATCGCTTCGAAGTCGCTGGCGTCTGAGCCGGTACTGGCGAGAATAGACATTTGCAGCCCATCGCCGAGCGTGGCGCCCTTCCGGAGCCGACGCTGTGAGGCCTTGTCCTTTCGCAAGCTGTGCCTGGACATGACCTTCAAATGAACACGTTTTCGCATTTTGAAAATGCGTGCCGATGCTCTGAATTCCGCCATCTTGCAATCTCCTGTTGCGGTCATGGCAAAGATAAAATGAGATGATGCAAGGAACTATAGGGGGTCGATCGGTGGCAATCCCCTAGTGGGTTAGAAGAATGGGTACAGGAAGGGCGCTGGCGCTTGGCCCTTACCCCGTTTCAAGCAACTCCGGGAACTTACCCCCTTGTTGGGTTTGTCGGTTTGGTTGGTTTCGGTTTCCGATCCCCTTCTGCAGAAGGCCGGATCGGCTTTCGCGGAGACGATAGCTGTCACCGCGGATGGTGATCACGCTCGAGTGGTGAGGCAGGCGGTCGAGGATCGCGTTTGCCACGACGGGATCACCGAACACGGCGCCCCGACAGCGCCTACAGGTCTCGAAGCAACGAGAAGTGGCTTGGTGACAGGATGCTGACCAGCCGCATTCACCGGCGCAAACCCAAGGGCAAGCCGATGCCGAAGGCGACAGCGCGGGCCAATGCGACAAAGTCCTCGATCTGCGCCCACGTCGAGCATGTGTTTGCGCACCAGAAGAACAGGTTCGGGCTGTTCATCCGCTCCATCGGCCTCGCCCGTGCCGAGGCGAAACTGACGCTTGCGAACCTGGCCTACAATTTCGACCGGCTGATCTTCCACGAACGCCGAAAGGTCATGCCATGAGTCTGTCCCCGGATTCGGCAAAAAGGCCGAAACCGGGTGCGCATGGCCATAAACGGCGAAATGGAGCCGATCAGCGCGCCAAAACGCTCAACGACGTCACGCAGCGCGTGCTGGCACCGAAATCAAAGGCTTTTTTGCGAGCGTCCAGCTCAAGCTCAATCTGCGTTTCCACAGCGCACAAGAACTCGCTAAGGCTACACTATTTCCGCTCTTTGTTGAATTGAGGGAATTTCCCTGCAGGCGTGCAAATCTAATTCAAGATGCTGGCTGGACTGGAGGCCAGCATCTATGACAGCACCTCTATCCAATGATCTTCGCGAGCGTGTTGTTGCGGCGATCGAGGCGGGTGAGAGCTGCCGGTCGGCTGCGGCGCGCTTTGGGGTTGCCGTTTCCTCGGTGGTGAAGTGGCATCAGCGGTACCGGGCGACGGGATCGGTGGCGCCGGGCAAGATGGGCGGGCATCGCAAGCGCGTTCTGGAGCCGCACCGGGCGTTCATCGTCGAGCGGATCAACCAGACGCCGCACCTGACGCTGCACGGGCTGAAGGACTGAGCTGGCGGCGCGCGGGGTGAAGGTGTCGCACGACACGGTGTGGAAGTTCCTGCGCCGCGAGGGGCTGCGGTTCAAAAAAAACGCTGTTCGCTCTTGAGCAGGCGCGTGCCGACATCGCCCGCCGGCGCCAGCGCTGGCGCGCCTTGCAGGCCGGGCTCGATCCGCGGCCGGCTGGTGTTCATCGACGAGACCTGGATCAAGACCAACATGGCGCCGCTGCGCGGCTGGGGACCCCGCGGCAAGCGACTGCGCGGCTTCGCCCCGCACGGCCACTGGCGCACGCTGACCTTCCTCGGCGCGCTGCGCTGCGACCGGCTCGACGGCCCCCTGCGTCTTCGACGGTCCGATCAACGGCAGATGCTTCCGGGCCTATGTCGAGCAGCACGCTCGTGCCCGTGCTCGAGCCCGGCGACATCGTCATCATGGACAATCTCGGCAGCCACAAGGCGGCGAGCCATCCGCCGAGCTCATCAGGGCGGCCGGGCGCAAGGCTCTGGTTCCTGCCGCCCTACTCGCCCGACCTCAATCCGATCGAACAGGCCTTCGCCAAGATCAAGCACTGGATGCGGCACGCCCAGAAACGCACCATCGAGGACACCTGGCGCCACATCGGAGCAACCTCGTCTGACACCATCGACCCCGCCGAGTGCGCCAACTACTTCGCAAACGCTGGATATGCTTCCGCCAAAACCTGAAGATACTAGGCGATCTATTTTGAGAAACTAGAGGATTCAATTCCCGGCGCGGAGGCAAGCCCCGCTTCCCCTTTCCCCCTTACTCCCGCAGCAAAATAAACGTCGCAGCGCCCGCCATGGCCGTGGCGGCGCTGCGGTTGAGCCAGCGCAGCGCCCGCGGATTGCGCAAAAACGCCCGCGCCCGGCTGGCGAGCGCAATATAGGGCATCACCACCAGATAGAGCACCAGGATCGTCAGCAAAACCAGCACGCCATAGCGCTCGGACCGTGATCGTATGCAGATCGACCACCGTCGGCAGCAGCGCCATGTAAAAGATGATGGTTTTGGGGTTCCCCATGGTGATCGAGAACCCGCCCGCAAACGACGGCCAGAAGCCCGCCCCCTGCGCCGCATGCATCTTGGCCGGGTCGATCCCCGCCCGCCAGAAGGTCCAGGCCAGCCACAACAGATAGGCCGCGCCGGCAAAGCGGATGACCATAAAGATATCGGAAAACACGCTCGCCACGGCGGAGAGGCCGACAATCGCCAGCGTCAGATAGGTCAGATCGCCCAGCACCAGCCCGTTCATGAAGGAGAAGGCCGGTTTGAACCCCGAGCCGAGCGCCTTGCCGACACAGGCGGCAATGCCGGGGCCGGGAATGGCCGCGGCGATGCCAAGCGCGATGACATAAGGCAGAAAATCGAAAAGAGACATGAGAGCGCACCGGATCAGTGCGCCCTATGTGCACCCGCGACACGTCGTCGGCAAGCCGCCCCGCTATTCCGCCGCCAGCATCGAGGCGGATGTGCTGTTGCCCGTGCGGCCCTTGCCGCCGCCCGAGCCGCCATCCCAGCGCGGCGCTTCCATCAGCCGGTCGAGGAAGGACGCCGCCCAATAATCCACCGTGTGCTTGTCCACCGTCTTGATCAGCGCCTGCCAGCGCTCGATCCGCTCGGCCTTCGGCATGCGCAGCGCCACATCCAGCGCCCCGGCCATCTCGTCGGAATCGTGCGGGTTGACCATCAGCGCTTCCGGGAAGAGCTCGGCCGCGCCCGCGAACCGCGACAGGATCAGAACGCCCGGATCCTCCGGGTCCTGGCAGGCCACATATTCATGCGCCACAAGGTTCATGCCGTCGCGCAAGGGCGTTACCAGCGCCGCATCCGCAATCCGGTAGAGCCCCGCCAGCGCCGTTTGCGGATAGGTGCGCTTCACATAATTGAGCGGCACCCAGTCCGGCTCGGCGAACCGCCCGATCACCCGCCCGCAGGCGACGTCGAGCTGGTCGTTGATCTTTTGGTATTCGGCGATGCTGTCGCGCGAGGGCGGCGCGATCTGCAGCATGTGCACCTTGCGCCGCCATTCCGGATGCAGCTCCAAAAGCCGCTCATAGCCGGCAATGCGCTCCGGCAGCCCCTTTGAATAATCGAGCCGGTCCACGCCGAGGATAAGCTTGCGGTCGGCGATCGACTTGCTCACCAGCTCCGCCGTCCGCACCGCATTGGATTTTTCCACCAGCTCGCGAAAGGCGTCCGGGTCGGTGCCGATGGGGAACGCTTCCACCAGCCGCGGCTTTTCCGTCGCCAGCCCGTGCTCCACATCGGCGACCGAGGGCAGCGTTGTGGCAATGGCGATCTGGTGGGTCAGTTTCTCGACGTCGCGCTCGGCCTGCAGTCCGGTCAGATCGTACGCTGCAAGGCATCCGAGAAGCTCCGAATGATGCGGAATGGCCGAGAAGATTTCCGGCCCCGGCACCGGGATATGGAGGAAATAGCCGATCTTGTTCTTCACCCCCAGCCGGCGCAATTCGCGGCCCAGCGGGATCAGATGATAGTCATGCACCCAGATGATGTGCTCGGGCGTGATCTCCTTGGCCAGCGCCTCTGCAAAGGCGCGGTTGACCCGCATATAGCCTTCCCAATAGCTCTGCTCGATATGTACCAGGTCGAGCCGGTGGTGGAAGGCCGGCCACAAGACCGAGTTCGAATAGCCCTCGTAATAGCCCTTGTAGTCTTCGCGGGTGAGGTCGATGGCCCCCACCGTCAGCTTGCCGATCTGCTCGAAGCTCGCTTTTTTCGCGCTCTCGGCGTTCTTGTCGGCGAATTTGCCCGACCAGCCGAACCAGAACCCGTCACGCTCCTCCAGAACCTTCTTCAGCGCAACCGCCAGCCCCCCCGCGGCAGGCCGTTTGCCCGGAGTGCGGTTGGACACGATGATGATCGGTTGCATGGCTGATTCCCCTCCGCCTTTTACGCCCTATGTCCGTAATGCTTGATCGGCCAATTGGTTGCCGCTGAAGAGGCTCCGCGCGGGACGGCTTCAGAGCTCGCCGCCGAGCCAGGCCTTGACGTGCCTGGGCGACGAAAGCCGATAGGCTGCAACGCTTTCGCCCTCCCCCACCTTTATGCCGAATCCGCCCAAATCCATCGCGGCCCGCATTCCGTCCTCGTCGGTGCGGTCGTCGCCCACAAAGACCGGTGTCCGCCCCGCAAAAGGCGGCTCTTGCATGAAGGCCCTGACAGCGTCGGCCTTCGAAATCCCCTCCGGCCGGCCCTCGATGACCATCTTGCCCTCGATGACCTCCCAGCCCTTATGCCTTGCAACGGCCTCCTGCATTGATATGAGGCAATCGGGACCCACCTCCGGCGCCCCGCGATAATGGAGAGCCGCCGAATAGCGCTTTTCCTCCACGATCACCCCGTCCCGCTCCGCCCATTGGGCGCGCAAGCGGTCGCCGATTTCACGCGCCACCTGTTCGATGGTTGCGTCCGGCAGGATGATCCGCCCGTCCCCGAGCCGGCGCTCGACGCCATGGCTTCCCGATCCCGGCAGCACCAGCGGTTTCAGATAGCCGCCGACATCGTCGAGCATCCGTCCGCTCACCACCGCCAGCGCCCCGTCCAGCCTGTCGCGCACCGAAACCAGCGCCTCCCGCAGCCCCTCGGGCACTTCAACGCCATCGGGCGTCGGCGCAATCTCGACCAGCGTGCCGTCGAAATCGAGAAACAGGGCGAGATCGGGCGTAAGTTTCGGAGGGGTCAAGGGCCTATTGTCTTGCAGCTTGGGTTATCGCCGCCTCCGGCAGGACCTCGAAGGTCTCCACCGACGGCTTGGCAAACAGATACCCCTGATACAGCCTTATCCCGCTGCCCTGCAACCAGGCGAGCTCTTCGGCGGTCTCGACGCCCTCGGCGATCACCTCGATCCCGAGCCCGCGCGCCATCTCGAGGATCGACCTCACGATGATCTGGCGGTTCTGCGAACTGTCGATACCGCGCACCAGATCCATGTCGAGCTTGATCAGATCCGGCGGGAAGTTCGCCAGCAGCCCCAGCCCCGAAAACCCGGCGCCGAAATCATCAATTGCGGTCAAGAACCCCATCTGCCGGTACTGCTCGAGGATGTTGCGCACATGGTCGAAATCCATGCGCTCGTTCTCGGTGAATTCGAACATCAGCCGGCGTGGGTCGAACCCCGAGCGGGCTGCTGCGCCAAGGCTGGCGCGAATGCATGCCCGCGGCTCGTAAACGGCATTGGGCAGGAAATTGATCGACAACCGCGCCTCATCGTCCGCCAGCCGGGCGCCCGCAAGCTCGATCGCCTTCACCCGGCAGGCCTGATCAAAGGTGTAGCGTGTTTCCTCGGTCACGTGGCCGAGAATACTGGCAGCCAATTCACCGTTTTCGCCCCGCACCAACGCCTCATAGGCCCAGACGCGACCGCTGCTCACATCGACGATGGGGTGAAAGGCCATGGTGAAGGGCACGGAAAACCCCTCGCCCTCGCGGCACCCGGGACATTTTTTGGTGGCAGCCATGTCTTTCCCTTTTGTCTGAGGGAAAATCCTTAGCCTGCCGCCACTGAAGAACCTGCTAATGTATCGGCTGCGGTTCAGGCCGCCGCGTCCTCGCTGCGGCTCGAGGGTGCAAGCGTCACCTTCAGCCCGTCCAGTTCGTCGCTCATCAGGATCTGGCAGCTGAGGCGCGAGTTGAGCTGCACGTCCGGCACGGTGTCCAGCATGTCCTCTTCCTCCTCGCTCGGGCCCTCCAGCCGCTCCACCCAGTTTTCGTCGACAAACACATGGCAGGTGGCGCACGAACACGCCCCCCCGCACTCGGCCTTGATGTCGAGGCCCCAGTCGCGGATCACCTCCATGGCGCGCCAGCCCTCCAGCGCCTCCAGCTCGTGCTCGTTGCCGTCGCGATCGGTGACAATCAGTTTCATTGTTTACTCCTGAAATGGGCTCAGGCCGGCGATAGCCCGCTCAGGCAACGCCGAGCTTCTTCTGCAGTTTGGTGGAAGACGTCGTGTACTGGAAGATGACGCGCTCTTCCGGGCTGACGATCTTCTTGGCCGCCTGCGCCATCAGCGCCGCTTCATGGAAGCCGGACAGGATCAGCTTCAGCTTGCCCGGATACCAGTTGATGTCGCCGATGGCGAAAACACCCGGCACCGAGCTCTCGAATTTCTCCGTGTCGACCGTGATCAGATTGTCGTTGAGCTCGAGCCCCCAGTCAGCCACCGGTCCGAGCTTCATCGTCAGCCCGAAGAACGGCATCAGCCGCGTCGCCGGCAACGCCGTCTCGCCCGCCTCGGTTTTGAGGATGCACCTTGGACAATCTGGCCGTTCGCTCCATCGAGCCCGCCGATCTGGCCGATCATCAGCGATATCTTGCCGTCGGCCACCAGCTCCTTCATCTTTTGACCGAAGCCGGCGCGGCACGGAAGGCGTCGCGCCGATGCACCAGCGTCAGCGAACGCGCGAGCGGCTGCAGGTTCAAGCGTCCAGTCGAGCGCCGAGTCGCCGCCGCCCACGATCACCACGTCCTGGTCGCGGAAATCCTCCATCTTGCGCACGGAATAGAACACCGACTTGCCTTCATAGGCCTCGATCCCGTCCACCGGCGGGCGCTTGGGCTGGAACGAGCCGCCGCCGGCGGCGACCACCACCACCTTGGCAAGGAAACCTCGTCGGCATCCGTCTTGAGCCGAAAACCGCCCGTCGGGCTGCTTGTCGAGCTTGGTGACCATGCGCGAGAAATGGAACTCCGGGCCGAACGGCGCGATCTGCTCCATCAGATTGTCGGTCAGCCCCTGCCCCGTGATCACCGGAAAGCCGGGAATGTCGTAGATCGGCTTTTCGGGATAGAGCTCGGCGCACTGCCCGCCCGGCCGGTCGAGAATATCGATGACGTGGCATTTGAGATCGAGCAGCCCCAGCTCGAACACGGCGAACAGGCCCACCGGCCCGGCGCCGATGATCGACGACATCGGTTTCGATATTGTTATCGACCATTAAACTACTCTTTGTTCTCGCCGGTCAGGCTCTTCGTTTCTCGGCTGACCGCAATTAGCACCGTTGCCGGCCCATCGCCAAGGGCGTGGCCAGAAGGCTGGCGCACCGGTCGTCCTAGGCAATCTCTTTGGCCGCGCGGCGCAGGAAGGGCCGTGTTCCCGCCGGCACTTCGCGACGCGCCGCACCGGCTGCATGAACACCGACATCGGCAATCCGTTGCCCCGTCCTGCAAGGCCTTGCGGGTCGGCTCGTGCGTGACGACAAGCGCGTTGAAGCCGCAGCGCCGCATGAACGGAATCTGGTCGGTCAGCACGTCGCCGACGGCCCGCAATTCGCCCTGATAGTCGTAGCGTTCCGTCAACAGCCGCGCCGTCGAATAGCCGCGCCCATCGGTGAAGGCCGGGAAAGGCGATGGCGATCGAGGCGAAACGCGCCAAGATCGTCCGCGACCTCCTCGATCCGGTCGCCCGGCGACACCAGCAGCCCCAGCGGATGCGGATTGCCAGCAAACGCTTCCCGGTGTTCCAGAAACACCGGCAGCGGCACATGCGTATAGCGCACCTGCGCCGGATCGTCCCCTCCGCCCAGGCCCGCCACGGATCGGCGATGAAGGCGCCGTCCTTGATAGAGTGTCGGGTCCTTGGCGGTCATCGGGCTTGGCGATCGGTCCGTTGAAATCGAAATGGATGCCGCATTCGGTCTTGTTGAAGCCCGCGCCAGCGGCCGGCACGCGGGTCCTCGCCCTCCGCCACCGCGCTCGTGCAGGGCGCGCAGCCGATGGATTTGTAGCCCTTGATCGAAGAGCGGATGCTCGGGCAGATCATGCGCCGCCTTGTAGGCGTCGACGTCCTCATTGGTCCAATAGGCCAGCGGATTGATCTTGATGCGGTCGTCGCTGGTCAATTCGAAATGCGGCAGCACGCCGCGCTCCGCGGTCTGGAAGCGCTTGCGTCCGGTAACCCAGCCGCCATAGCCGGCAACGGCGACATCCAGCGGTTCGGTCTTGCGGATATGGCAGCAGGAATCGGGGTCGCTCTCCCAAAGATCGCCCTTGGGATCGAAGCGCTGCGAGATCCGCCGGATCCGGCGTCAGCGCCCTGACATTGGTCAGCCCCAGCTGGGCTTTCAGCGTCTCCACATAGTCGAGCGTCTCGGCAAAATGCTTGCCGGTCTCGAGGAAACAGCACCGGCAGCTGGGATCGACCTCGGCAACCATGTGCAAGCAGCACCGCCGAATCCGCGCCGAAGGACGAAACGATCGCCAGATCGTCCGGCAGCAGCTCCGACCGCCTGCCGGATCACGCCCACTGCATCCATCTCGTCGAACATGCCGTTGAGCGCCACGATCCCGAGCGCCCGGAGCTTGTCCTTGGCTTGGGCGGTTGCCGTATCGTCCAGAGCACTAGCCATTGCCATAAAGCGCCTCCTTGAACGGGGCATCGCCGAGCCGCCGATAGGCGGCGATGAAGCTTTCATCGGCGGCTTTGCGCGGCGCCGATATAGGTATCGACCAGCTTCTCGATCGCGTCCGGCACGTCCTCGGCTACGAACCCGCGCCCGAGGATCGTGCCGATGGCGGCGTTCTCGGTGGCATCGCCCCCGACCGTGATCTGGTAGAGCTCGGTGCCCTTCTTCTCGACGCCCAGAATGCCGATATGGCCGACATGGTGATGCCCGCAGGCATTGATGCAGCCGGAAATCTTGATCTTGAGGTCGCCGATCTGCCTTCTGCCGCTCGGCGCCGCCGAACCGCTTGCGAAATCTCCTGCGCGATCGGGATCGAGCGGGCATTGGCCAGCGCGCAATAATCGAGCCCCGGGCAGCGAGATCATGTCGGTGATCGTCGCTGATTGTTGCCTTCCGCCAGATCGGCTGCGACCAGCGCGTCATAGACCGCCCGAGATCCGCGATGGCGACATGCGGCAGTACGAGGTTCTGCTCGTGGCGTCACCCGCAGCTCGTCGAACGAATAGCGCGCGGCAAGGTCGGCCACCGCATCCATCTGCGCGTCACTGGCGTCGCCCGGCGCGCCGCCGATCGGCTTGAGCGAGATTGTGACGCTCGCATAGCCCGGCTGCTTGTGCGGATGAGGTTGTTCTCGATGAACCAGCGCCAAGGCCGGGTTCGCCAGCCGCACCTGTGTCGAGATCGAAGGCCGTCGGTCCGGCATTGGCGAAGGTGCGGCGGGGCGAAATAGGCCGAGATGCGGTCCAGTTCGTCCTGCGGCAGGGTCAGCACGCCGCCGCGGACATCGGCGAACTCTGCCTCGACCTGCCCCTTGATCGCTTCGAGCCCTTCCTCGTGGACGAGGATCTTGATGCGCGCCTTGTACTTGTTGTCGCGCCGTCCATAGCGGTTATAGACGCGCAGAATGCTCTCGAGATAGGCGAGCAGATGCTCGTGCGGCACGAAAGCGTTGATCAGCTTGCCGATCATCGGCGTGCGTCCCAGCCCGCCGCCGACCTAGACCGCCCAGCCGATCTCGCCGGCCGCGTTCGTCTGCGCCATGCAGCCCGATATCGTGGAATTTGATCGCCGCCCGGTCGTTCGGCGCGCCGGTCATCGCGATCTTGAATTTGCGCGGCAGGTAGCGAGAATTCCGGGATGCAGGCTCGACCACTGCCGGATGATCTCGGCGACCGGCCGCGGATCGATGATCTCGTCGGCGGCGGCCCCCGCGAACTGGTCGGTCGTCACGTTGCGGATGCAATTGCCCGAGGTCTGGATCGGCGTGCATCTCGACGCTCGCCAGTTCCTCGAGGATTTGCCGGGACGTCCTTCAGCTTCGGCCAGTTGAACTGGATGTTCTGCCGCGTCGTGAAATGCCCGTAACCCCGGTCATAGGTCCGCGCGATATGGGCGAGCTTGCGCATCTGTTTCGAATTCAGCGTGCCATAGGGCACGGCGATCCGCAGCATATAGGCGTGCAGCTGCAGATAGAGCCCGTTCATCAGCCTCAGCGGCCGGAACTGGTCCTCGTTCAGCTCGCCCGAGACACGCCGGTTCACCTGATCGCGGAATTGCGCCACGCGTTCGGCCACGAACGCGGCGTCGAATTCGTCATAGCGATACATGTTCGTCCTCGCTCACAAGCGCTGCCAGCAAAAGTTCAATGGATGCCGGTTTTGCGGTTCGGCAGCGCGCACATAAAAAGTCGAGATCATTCGGTCACCACCGAATGATCGAGATATTGGCGCTCTGGGCCATAGGGCGCCGTCGGCCCTTCGGCGCGGATGCGCTCGCGCAGCCGGTCGGCCACGACCGCCCGTCTACCAGCTTCACCTTTTCCGTTTCGACACCGACCAGATGCGCCGTGGCCCTTGGCCTTGCCGATCAGCGCATCGCGCTCCTCGGCTTCTTCGGGCGCAAAAAGCCGCGCCTTGTCGATATCCATCACCCAGGCCCCGCTCGCCGTCGAGATAGACGACCGCGCCCGAGAGCAATTCGTTTGCCGTAACCACTTCCATTACGCCGCCTTCTCCGCTTTGCTGGCCAGCGCAATGGCCTCGGCCCAGTCGCCGTGCTTCACCGCCTCGCCGATCAGGATCAGCGCCGGCCCCTTGCCGAAATCGACGGCTCCGCCGGCCAGGTCGCCGAGCGTGCCGGCAAACAGCTGCTTGTCCATGCGGCCCGCATTGACCACCACGCCAACCGGCACATCCGGGCTCAGCCCCTCGCCCATCAGCTTGCCAGCGGCCATCGCGGCCACCGATTTGCCCATATAGATCGCCGAGCGTGAGCCCCTGCTGTGCCAGCGCCGCCCAATGGGTGATCTCGCAATCGTCCGCGCCATGCGCCGTCGCCACGACAAAGCCGCTCGAGACCTTGCGCAGCGTCACCGGTGTTGCACTGTCGGCGGCTGCAGCAAGCGCCGCTGTGACGCCCGGGACGATCTGGTACGAAATGCCGGCTTCACGCAGCGCCGCGATTTCCTCGCCCGCGCGCCCGAAGATCATCGGATCGCCCGATTTCAGCCGCGCAACCTTCTTGCCCTGCTTGGCCAGCCGCACGATCAGCGTGTTGATCTGCGCTTGGCTGAAGGAATGATGCCCCTTCGCCTTGCCGACCTTGATGCGCTCGGCGTCGCGCCGTCCCATCTGCACCACGAGCTCGGGCACCAGCTGGTCGTGAACGATCACGTCCGCTTCCTGCAGCAGCCGTTGTGCCCGAAGCGTCAGCAGGTCCTCGGCGCCGGGGCCCGCCCCGATCAGCCAGACCACCCCTTCGCCTGCGCCCCTGGCTTGCACGTCGAGCAGGCGCGTTGCTTCCTGCCAGGCGCGCGACACGCCGAGATCGAGCGCGCCATCGACGCGCGGATCCGTCACCAGCGCCTCATAGAACCGCCGCGCGGTCGTCGCCGCTCGTAAAGGTTTCGCTCACCTTGTCGCGCAGCAAGCCGGCAAGCGCCGCCAGCTTGCCGAGCTTGGGCGAGAACATCGCTTCGATCCGCGCCCGGACCAGCCGCGCCAGCACCGGCGCCTCGCCTTCCGACGAAATCGCGATGCTCAAGCGGCGCCCGGTCGACGATTGCAGGGGTGAAGAAATCGCATCTCTCCGGAACGTCGACCACATTGACCGGGATGCCACGCGCCCGCGCCAACTCTTCCGCTCTGTCCCCCTCTTCATCGTGCTGCGCGATGAACACCAGTGCGGCGCCGTCGAGATCGCTCTCTTGCAGTGTACGTTGGCGCAGCTCGACCGGAAGTTCATGGAACTCCGGCGAAATGTCTGGCGAAATCACCAGAACTTCGCCCGCCGTTTTCACCGCCAGCCGGGCCTTGGCCAAGGCTTCGCCATCACCGCCGATAATGACGATGCGCTTGCCCTTCACCTTGTAGGACAAAGGAAATGTGTTCAAAGCGCCCATGGTGCACCTTCACTGTGTGCGCCACAAAATACGCACGCGGAGAGAAGGTCACAAGCTACTGAAATTAAATAGCTTTTATATTCTACCACTGCTCTGCGCGTTGGAACGTCGGCCAAGCGTCAGATGCAGCCAACGCGAAATGAATCTCTGAAAGCAGAGGCGGAGGAAAAGTTTTTGATGTTTGCCCGGAAAAACCGGCTTCAGCCCTGCCGCGCCGGTACCTGGACCTTCAGCCCGTCCAGCTCGTCGCGCACCTTGATCTGGCACGACAGACGGCTCGTCGGCCGCACCTCATAGGCGAAATCGAGCATGTCTTCTTCCATCGGCGACGGCTCGCCGACAACGTCGAACCAGTCCTCGGTCGACATAGACATGGCAGGTCGCGCAGGTACAGGCGCCGCCACACTCGGCAACGATCCCCGGCACGCCATTGCGGATGGCCGTCTCCATCACCGTCGAGCCGTTCTCGGCCTCGGTCTCGATTTCGCTGCCATCTTGTTGGGCATAAACGATTTTCGTCAATTCCGGTCTCCGCGCGTGTTGACCGGCATATAAAGACGCGCGCCGGCTTCCGCAACCGGTGCTGCCCGACGCCCATGATGGAAATCGTGTCAGTCGTTGAGAAGATGCGCGATAAAGGCGCTGGTTTCCTCGACCGCCATCGCCAGGTCGGCGATCATTTCCGCGCCGACCTTGCCCCCGGCCTGCAGCTGCGCTTCGGCTTCTCGCGCAACATGCACGATCGCCCGGGCACCGACCCCGAGAGCCGCGCCCTTGAGAGAATGCAGATTGTGGGTCACCTCGGCGGAGGTGACGCTGTCCCGCAGCCGCCCCAGATAGCCGCGCGAGATCTGGTCGAACATGATGAGGACTTCGGTCTCGAGGCCTGGATCGCCCAGGGTCTGCTTTGCGAGGTGAACGAGATCGATTGGGCGGTGATTCCCGATGCGGTCTTGGGAGACTTCTTCCCTGACGATTTTCACAGCTTGGGGCACACGCAAACCTCGTTCTTGACGATATCGATCATGCTAGGAACAGGTGTATGAACATCGCATTAAAGAAGGCGGAATCTTGGGCGCCAGAGAACTGCCCACATCAAAATTAACCCTTTCTTAATAATCTATTCAGGTCTCCAGCCAAGGCGTGTATAAAACTTTGACCGGCGCGCGGCGGCGCGGGATTCTCGAGTGCGGCACAAGGCTTTGGGCGTGCTCGAAACCTATCTGTGGGGGAAGCCCGTCTTTTCGTGAGGCGGACGGTCGCCACAACTCGCTATCGCCGTATAATGGCCCGACAGCCGACGCGAGAGTAATTATAGAGTTATGGCGAACAAATCGACGACTTCCAAGAACGATCCCGAAGCGCTGGCCTTCTCTGCGGTCGAAAGCGCGCTAAAGGAATCCGTATTCGGACCGGAAAAGCCGGAGCGTCCGCGCCCGCAGCGCCGTGAAGCGGAGTCGGATCGGACCCGCACCGCGGACAAGATCGCAGCCCAGACCGGCTCCATCGCCAACGACGACATGTTCTCCGCCGCGCGCGTGCTTTATAGCCTGCAGACGCGGCCCTCGCGCACGCCGATGTGGCTGGCGATCGCTTTGTCCATCGCCTGGATCCTGATTACCGGCATTGTCGGCTGGACCCGGTTCGGCCCTCAGTTTACCGCCTCCGATAACATCCTTGGCGTTGTCGGCACGGTCGAGTTCCTCGGGCTTGTGGCCCTCATGGGCCTGCCGGTGATCGTGTTCTTCACCGTCGCCTCCCTCTTCCGCCGCGCCCAGGATCTTCGCCTGGCCGCCAATTCGATGACGCAGGCCGCGATGCGCCTGACCGAGCCCGAAACGACGGCGGCCGACAAGGTCGCGACCGTCGGCCAGGCCGTGCGGCGCGAGGTCAATGCGCTCGGCGACGGGCTGGAGCGCGCCCTTTCCCGCGCTGGCGAACTCGAGGTCATGGTTCATAACGAGGTGACCTCGCTCGAGCGTACCTATTCGGAGAATGAAGCGCGGCTGCGCAGCCTCATTCAGGAACTGGCCGGCCAGCGCGATTCCGTCATCACCAATGCCGACCGCGTGCGCGACGCCATTGCCGACGCCCATAGCGGCATGGTGGACGATCTCGAGCGCCTGACGGCGTCGGCGGGCGAGATGGTCTCGCAAACCGGCCTGGCGCTCAGCGAACGCGGCGAAGCCATACGCGAGGCGATCGAATCCGTCAGCGAAAGCCTGAACACGACCTTCGTGGACGGGTCGAAGACCTTCGTGCAGCTGGTTGACGGGCGCACCGCCGACCTGATCTCCTCCGTCGAAGACAGTGCACAGCGCCTGGCCTCGACGCTGGACGAACGCACCATCAGCATCGGCAAGACCTTCGATTCCCAGACCATGCACCTGGCCGCCGCCATCGAGGCGCGCATGAGCGATCTCACCGATCAGCTCGATGGACGGGCCAAGGTCATATCGGACACCATCGACGAGCGGTCCGAGCTGCTCGCGCTGGCGATGCAGACCAATGGCAATACCCTGACCTCCTCGCTCGACGAGATCGGCGAGCAGCTGAACGCGACCTTGTCCCAGCGCACCGACGCGCTCGCCACCCTTCTGCGCAACAACCGCGAGGGTCTGGCCGACAATCTCGACGCCTTCAACCGCAGCTTTGCCGGCACGCTCAACGAGCAGACCGACGCATTGGCGCTCACACTCAATTCCGGCAGCGAAAAACTCAGCACCACGCTGGACGAGTTCAACAACACATTCTCCGAGGCACTCTACGACCGGACCGCCACGCTGGCCTCCACGCTGCAGACCGGCAACGAGTTCCTGATCGGCCACCTCGATCAGTTCAACAATGGCTTCGGCTCGGCCATGGAGGAGCGCACCACGACGCTCGCCGCAACCCTTCAGGACGGCAGCAACACCCTGAACGCCGATCTCGATCGGTTCAACGATCTGTTCTCCGCAGCTCTCAGCGAACGCGCCAACCGCCTGCACGAGACCTTGCGCAATGGCCACGAGACCATAACCGGCGAACTGGACGATCTGACCCGCGCCCTCTCCTCCTCCATCGAGGAGAAAACCCTGTCGCTCACGACCTCGCTGAACAACAGCTCGGCCAATATGGCGACGCGTCTGGAAAACCTCGGTCACTCGGTCAACGAGGCCATCGAGGAGCGCACCACCACCCTGGCACGCACGCTGCGCAATGGCGGCGACGCGCTCACCGGCTCGCTGGACGAACTCGGTCAGCTCGTTGTCAGCACCATCGAGGATCAGACCGGCAACCTCGCCCGCGCCTTGCGCATCAATGGCGAGGCCGTGACCAGCAGCATTGAGGAGCTCAGCCAGAGCGTTTCGGCGATGATCGGCGAAAAGACCGACACGCTGGCCCTCACCTTCCGCACCGGCGGCGCCACGCTCACCGAGAGCCTCGAGGAATACAGCCGCAACGTCAGTACCGCAGTCGATACGCAGACGGCGGCGATCACGACCAATTTCCGCGCGAGCGGCGATTCCATCATGGAAACGCTTGAAGAGCGCAGCCAGGCGATGAGCACCGCGCTGGAGTTCGATTGGCGGCCGCATGGCCGAGACCATCATCTCCCGCACCACGGAAACCGAAACCACCCTCACGAGCCTCGTCAGCCATATCGACGAAACCATGTCGATCAGGGTCAATTCGGTCGAAAGCCGCTTCCAGTCGGCGATCATCGAGGTCGGCAGCATCATCGAGGAATCCTCGGAGCGCGCCCGCACCGTCATGACGGACGCCGGCAACGAGACGCTGAGCGCCATTTCCGCCCGCGTCGACGAGGTGTCCGTCGTCCTCGACAGCCGCATGCAGCAGATGGATGCGGTGGTGGGTGAAAAGGGCGAACGCCTCATTCAAGCGCTCGACACGCACAACACCCAGTTCACCAGCCGCGCCAACCTTCTGGAAACGGCTCTGGAAGAAAAGACCGGCTGGTTCAGCGACGCGATCAGCCAGAAATCCGAGGAGCTCGGCAAGGCCATCGAAGGTCATGGGGACATGCTCACCCGGACCATCGAGACCAGCACCGCAAGCTTTGTCGACGCCATCGACAACCGGGCCGGCGAACTGTCGGAGACACTTTTCGCCAATACGCGCGATTTCTCCGATCAGCTGGCAACACGCACCGAAAAGCTCGCAGAAACGCTTACGGCACGCACCCGTGAACTCGCCGACACACTCAACACCCGCTCCGAAGGGCTGTCCGAACGTATCTCGCGCGAGACCCAGCAACTGGCCGAAACGCTCGATGCCCGTACCGAAGCGCTGGGCAACGCCTTCGCCGCGCAGAACGAGCAGCTTGCCAGCACCATCGACAGCCAGGGCGTGGTGGTCACCGATCGCGTCAACCAGGCCGTCGAGCATCTCAGCTCCAGCATGGAGAGCCGCACCAACTGGGTGTCCGAGGTCGTTACCTCCAAGATTTCCGAGGTCAACTCCTCCATCGGCCGCGAAGTCGAGAGTGCCATCGACCGGCTGGCGGACGCCGAGTCCGGCGTCACCGCCAGGCTCGATTCTGCCGCCGCGGCAATCTCGGACAGCGCCCGCCGCGCCGCCGAGACCATCGAGTTCGGCATGGATCATGCCCGCAACACCATCACCGAAATGGTCGACAAGCGTCTGGGCACCCTGCCCGAGGCCATCACGGCGCGCGCCGACATCACGGCGGATCGCCTGACGGCCTTGGCCGAATCCATGAACTCGACCCTGCACAAATCCATGGGCGATCTGGAAGAAGGTGCCGACCGCATCGAGGAGACCATCACCACCCGCATCAACAAGGCGACGTCGAGCCTGTCGACCGACGTGGAGCAGACCGCCGCCCGCATGGACGTTGCAGTCCGCACCGCTCTGGAGCAGGTCAAGGAGGCCGCGCGCCACATCGAGGATCTGGTCGAGGTCAAGGCGGTGGATGCCGCCGGCGTCCTCAGCGGCAAGGTGGAAGAGATGGGAACCATTCTCACCAGCCAGACCGACACCTTTGCGCGCCTTATCGACGAAAGCTCGGAATCGCTTACCGGTGCCCTGCGCAGTCACGGCAACGTGCTGCGCGACGCCCTGGCGACCAGCGCCGAGGAATCGGAAACCCTGATGGCGGAGTCGAGCAGCCGGATCCTGTCCGACGTCAACGACGCGCTCAAGAAGCTCAACGACTCCAACCTGCTGCTGCAAAGGGTGCTCGAAACCTCGACGACCAACCTCGCCAATCTGGAATCGAGCGTCGCCGGTCACACCTCGGCCTATGCCTCCACGGTCAAGGACGCCCTTGGCACGACCGAAGAGGCTGGCAAGCTGATGGGCGAGCACGTCGATGCTTTCCGCACCTCCATCAACGCCATTCTCAGAGAGTTCGGCACCCTTCTGGGCGAACTGGACGAGCAGACGGGCAAGATGGGCAAGGCTGCAAGTCAGCTCGAGGAAGCCGGCAATTTCAGCGTCGACACGCTGGATAATCGCCGCGGCGCCATGGAAGCCCTCGCCGAGAGCTTCACAGCCCGCGCCGACGACATCGACGAGCGCATGCGGGCCTTCGCCCAGTCGATCGCCGAAATCGTCAGCGATACAGATCGCCGCCTTCTGGCCGCCCGCCGCGGCATGGAAGAAGCCCTCGGCAGCACCTCCGGCGCCGTCGAGGATCGCCTCAAGGCCATCACCGAAGCCGTGGGTTCGGAAGGCGATCGCGCCAGCAATGCCCTGCGCAAGACGCAGCAATCCATGCTGGCCGAGGTAAATTCGACCTTCGAGGAAGCCAGCCGGCGCTTTGCCGAGACCGCCGAAGCGATGCGTTCGACCGCGACCCAGGTCGGCAAGGAGCTAGAGGCAACCCGCGCGGAATTGCAGCGCGGCGTATTGGAACTGCCCGAGGAAACGCGCGCCAGCGCTGCGGCCATGCGCCGTGTCGTTGCCGAGCAGATCGAGGCGCTCAACGAGCTGAGTTCGATCGTGCGCTCGCATGCCGGATCGTACGATCTTGCTCCGCGGCGCAGCCAGTCCCGTCAGGGCGGCGGCGACAATCCGGCGCCCCAGCAGGCGGCCCCGCGCCAGTCAGAGCCCGCTCCCAAGCGTCAGGCCGAGCCTTCGTCGCGCCAGCAGGCACCGCGCCAGTCCGAATCCGGCTCCAAGACCAACGCCAGTGCCGAGCGCCAGACACCGCCCGCGCCCGAAGGCACCAGCGAGGAACTCGCCAACCTGCTCAAGCGCGCGGCAAGCGCCCGCTCAAGCTCCGGGTCCGGCCAGTCATCGCGCGGCGGTTCCGCATCCAGCTCGAGCCGGAATGGCGAGAACGGCGATGGCGGCTGGCTCCGCGACGTGCTGCGCAATGCCTCCGCCAGTCAGCAGGCAAATGGCGCACGCAGTGCCGGGGGGCTGTCCAACCTCACTGCCGATATCGCCAAGGCCATCGATTCGCAGGCGCTGGGCGATGCCTGGCAGCGCTACCAGGCGGGCGAAACCGATGTGTTCTCGCGCCGCATCTACACGCTGACCGGCCAGGGCACCTATGACGAGGTGCGCAAGAAGCTGCAGCGGGACAGTGATTTCTCCGCCGCAGCCGCTGCCTATATGGGCGAGTTCGAGCAACTGCTTCATACCGCAGTCTCAACCCCGGGCGGCGGTGCCGAGGCCCGCGAACTTTTGGTCTCGGATCGCGGCAAGGTCTACACCATGCTCGCCCACGCCAGCGGCAGGCTGCACTAGGACGATTTTCTGGCGGGCATGGAGCCCGCAAAAGATCGGCACAGATAAAAAGCCCCTCGATGCAGACGCACCGAGGGGCTTTTCATTTAAGGCGCACTGCGGGCTGCCATTGCTAGCCGAAGAATGCAAGTAGAAAATCTGTGTTGTGCACAAACCCTGTTTAGACAAATTTAGGGCTTTGCGATTCTGCCGAGTGCGCTAAGATAAGACCGATCGTCAATCCTGTTCCGGCGCGTTTCACGGTTATTTTGTCGGAACGGATGATGAGCGAGATTCGGGGCCTCTGCCAGCTCCCGAATTTATCGTGCAGAGACATTCAGCGCGACGACCTCCAGGTGGTAACTTAGCGGCTCCGCACTTCTTGTGCGGAGCCGTTTTCCGTTCCCTCCTTGGGCAATGCCAGGCCAAGCGAAATGGCCACCATCACCGCACCGACCAGCGCGAAACCACCAGCGACCCAGAAGGCGGCGATGCCCATCTGCTCGAACAGAAAACCGAACCCCACCATCGCCAGCACCGACATGGCCTGCTGCACGACGACGGCAAAGCTCTGCGCCTCGGCCGCCACGTCCTCGCTCGTCCAGTTGGCGATGAAGGTCACGAGCCCCAGATAGCCGAGTCCGAAAGTGATCGCGTGCGTGAGTTGCAGCACCACCAGCACGCCGACCGGTGGGTTGAGCGCCATGACGCTCCAGCGGATGGCGGCGACGACGCTTGAGGCGAGGATCAGATAGCGCGCCGGAAAGCGGTCCGAAAAGCGGGAAAACGCGAACATCAGCGCCGCTTCCGACAGTGCCCCGAGCGCCAGAAGCGGCCCGATTACCGTCTCCGAAATCCCGGCCTCCTTCCACACCAGCGCAGCGAAGGCATTTAAGATGAAGTGCGTGCCCTGCGTTACCGCGAAGGCGGAGACCGCCAGCAGGAACCACGGCTTCATCACCTGTTTCAGATGCGTCGCCTGCAGCACAGGCGGAGGTGCGGTGGTCTCGGTCGAGGGTGTTCGGAACCGCGGCAATAGCAACGCCGAGCCGGCCCGCCCCAGCGCCAGAAGGCAGAAGAACGGCACGAAGGCTTGTGGACCCAACACGCCGACGACATAGCCGGTCCCGCCGAGCGCCACCATGTAGCCCACCGTCCCCCACGCCCTGATCCCGGAATAGCTGGTGCCCCGCCGCCTTGTCATGCGCATGGTCGCCGCTTCCGCCACCGGGCCAACCACGGCCCCCGGCACCGTGCACAGCGCCCAGACCACCAGAATGCCCCAGAAGCCGTCGGCAACGAACAGGCCGAAGGTTGCGATGGCGGTCAGAACCGTGCCAAGCACGATGACGCTGCGCCAGTCGCTGGCGCGGTCGGCGATGCGGCCCACGGAGACGTTGAGCACCAGCATGATCAGCACTGGCACTGAATTGATGATGCCGATATCGCCGGCCGACATGCCCTTGCCGCTGAGCCAGATGCCAAGATAGGCGCCAGCCGCGCCGGGCGCGAAGAACAACGTGGACATATAGAGCGCCGCGCGCCGCTCGGGCGTCAGCAGGCCCTCCGTGCCGGAGAGGGTCATTCTGGAATGCTCCGAGGCGGAGAAGAACCCGCCTGTTGCTCAGCGGCGCACAGGCCGCCTGTGGGGCTGCGATGTCAAAGCATCGCCACGCCAAGGATGTGGCGCTTCGCCCCACCGCGCAATATCTTTTTGGTGAAAGAGCGGGGTCAGGCGGCGCGCGAGTTCGGGCCGCTGGCCGGAACCAGATGCTGGCACATCAGATCGGCGCAATGGGCCCAGGTGAAGTTGCCGGCGTGCCGCCGGGCGGCGGTTCGCGAAAGCCTCAGCGCACGCCGCGTGGCGGCCGCCAAGATCGGCGTCGAGCGCACCGCATGCGGGGTCGGTGAGTATATCGATCGGCCCCGACACCGGATAGGCCGCAACCGGAACGCCCGAACTCAGCGCCTCGATGATCACATTGCCGAACGTGTCCGTCCTGCTCGGAAACACGAAAACGTCGGCGCTTTGGTAGAGCGCGCTCAGCTCCGCGCCGCGATGCGCACCGAGAAACTTCGCGTCCGTGAACCGGCGTTGCAATTCCTCGCGCTGCGGCCCATCGCCCACGACGATCTTGGTTCCCGGCACATCGAGCGTAAGAAAGGCCTCGACATTCTTTTCCACCGCAACCCGCCCCACATAGAGCAGATGTGGACCCGGCCATTGGCCGAACCGCACCTTCGGACCCGGCCGGAACCGCCCAGCATCCACCCCCCGCGTCCACACGCGCACATTGCCGAAATCATGCGCATTCAGATCCCGCGCGACCGAAGCCGTCGGCGCAAGGGTTGCGGCCGCGCCCGAATGGAACCAGCGCAGATAGGCATAGCTGACATCCTGCGGGATTGGCATGCGCGCCGCCAGATATTCCGGGAAGCGCGTGTGATAGCTGCTGGTGAAGGCCAGCCCCGCCTGTTCGCAATAGAGCCGCGCCTGAAAGCCCAGCGGTCCCTCGGTCGCGATGTGGATGTGGTCGGGGGCGAAGCGGCCAATGTGTTCGGCAACGGCATGGCGCGGCGCCAGGGCCAGCTGAATTTCCGGATAAGTCGGCATCGGCAGCCGCCAGAACCGATCCGGCGTCAGATAATCGACCACCCACCCCCTGCCCTTCAGCTCCGATCCCACCGAGTCCAGACACCGCACCACACCATTGGTTTGCGGATGCCAGGCATCGGTGACGATCAGGAGCCTATTGGACAAGACGTGGCATCCTCCGTCTCAGCGCCATGGGCGGCCGCGCGGGCATCACGATCGGCCAGTGGATCAGCTCGAACTTGCCCTCGAAATCCTCGGCAATGGCCGTGCAGCTTTCCACCCAGTCTCCGCAATTGAGATATTCGATGCCGAGATTTTCATGGATGTCGGCCTGATGGATGTGGCCGCAGATCACCCCGTCGACGCCCGTCTCCAGCGCCTCGCGCGACAGCGCCGCCTCGAAGCGCACCTTGATGTTGCTCGCCGACTTGACCTTCTGCTTGGCCCAGGCCGAAAGCGACCAATAGCTCAGCCCGAGCCGGCGCCGGATCCAGTTGATCGGCGCGTTGATCCTGAGCGCCAGGTTGTAGGCCCAGTGCCCGAAATGGCTCAGCCTCGGATAGTTGGCCACCACCATGTCGAACTGGTCGCCATGGATGACGAGATAGGTCTTGCCGGTCGCCGAAGTATGGATCGTGCGGTCGACGAGTTCGATCTCGCCGAAATAGGTGCCCAGATATTCGCGCAGGAATTCGTCATGATTGCCCGGCAGATAGACCACCCGCGTGCCCGCGATCGCCTTTTCGAGCACAGCCTGGGCCAGCTCGTTATATTCGGGCGGCCAGCGCCAGGCCTTTTGCAGCCTCCACCCGTCGACGATGTCGCCGACCAGATAGATGGTCTCGGCATCGTATTGGCGCAGAAAATCGAGCAGCTGCCGGATCTTGATGGCGCGCATGCCCAAATGCACATCTGAGATGAACAGCGCCCTGACGCGCTTTGTGTCTTCCGGTTCGGTCATGCGCGAATCTGCCTCTTGCCTATTCGTCGCGGGGGAAGATGCCGCCCGGACGCTACACGATTATGACAGTTCAAGGGATTGCGATCAAAGTAGAAAGAGCACCACCGCCAGGACCATCAGCAGCGCAAGGACCATGCCGAGAAAGCGTTCGGTGCCGGTGCGAACCAGAAGCATCTGCAATTGCCGGCCGAAGACCATCCATAAAAGGCTCGACAGCGGCGCCAGCGCCAGGCACCCAAGGCTCACCCACAAAAGGCTGTGATAGCGCCCCTCCCCGGCAATCACGAACGCCGCGACCAGGCTTGTCGCCATCGCCCAGGCCTTCGGATTGACCCATTGGAACAGCGCCGCCTCGATCGACTTCATGGGGCGCTCGCCGCTCCCCGTCGCGCCGATCTTCAACCCCAGCAGATGCCAGGCCATCCACAGGAAATAGAGCGCGGCCAGATACTTCATCACCGTCTTGACCACCGGATAGGCGGCAAACACCTCGCCAAGCCCCAGCCCCACGAGAAACACCATCAGCGGAAAACCGAAAATGATCCCGAGCGCGTGCGGCACGGTTCGCCCGATGCCGAATTTGGCGCTGGAGGTCATCAGCATCAGATTGTTCGGCCCGGGCGTGAAGAAGGCCGGAACCGCCAGCAGCAGGAAGCCCGCAACAAGGGTTTGGTTCACGCTCGCCACCGGATTAAGGTCAAGGATGCTGACCTTTTAGGCCGCAGCCGGCTTCGCGTCAATCAGCCGCATCGCGTCCTGCTCAGGACTTCAGCCGCGCCTTCAGGGCCACGATCCGCTTATAGCTTTCTTCGACCTTCTTGCGGAAGGCGGGATCGTTTTCCGCGTGTTTGACGATCATCTGCCTCAGATCTTCCGGCGAACGCTTGTCGCCCGCATAATTGGAAAAAAGGATGATGTCGGCCCCCGCATTGACCGCGTCCACAATGGCATTCTCGGTGCCGAAGTGCTCGGTGATGGCGCCCATCTGCATGTCGTCGGTCACCACCACGCCATCAAAGCCGAGTTGGCCGCGCAAGATGCCGTCAAGCCAGTCAGGCGACAACGTCGCCGGCAATTGCGCATCGCCCCCTCCGGCATATTTGGCGTGATAGAGATGTCCCGTCATGACGATGTCGGCCAGACCGTCCGAGATCAGCGCCCGATACGGATCGAGCTCCTCGGGCAGCCAGGTCGAGGTGATGTCGACAAAGCCCTTGTGGCTGTCGTCGCGGCTGGACCCGTGACCGGGATAGTGCTTGAGCGCGCTGAGCATATCGCCTTGGTGCAGGCCCTCGACGAAAGCCTTGGCATATTGCGTGACCTTCTTCGGATCGCGCCCGAAGGACCGCTCATATTTCGCGATGATTGGATTGTCCGGGTTGATCTTGAGGTCGACGACCGGGCCGAAATCGACATTGAAGCCGAGCGCATGCAGCCTCTGCCCCAGATCGGCATAAAGATCCTCCGCCTTGTCCGGGCTCATCGTGTTGGCGACCTGTTCCTCGGAGGGGATTTCGGTAAAGCCGACATCCTTTGTCAGCCGCTCGATCATCCCGCCTTCCTGATCGAGCGCGATCAGAGGCGGCAGCGGCGCGCCCGCATCGAGGAAGGCCTTGTTCATCGCCTTTACCGCCTCCTGCGAGGCGATGTTGTATTTGAGATAGAGCACGCCACCGAGCCGTCCCTGCCCGATCGCCTTGGCCACCGGTGCCGTCTCGGCCACGCTGTCGCCGTCAAAGCCCAGCATGAGCATCTGCCCGGCCATCTGCTCCAGAGAGGCTGCATGCGCCTGCACCGGCCCCAGGGCCAGCACAGCCGCCATCAGCGCCGCTCGCGGACTAGCCAGCCTTCCGGCGTGTCTTCGGGCTTTCCTCTTCAAGCCGGCGCACAATCTCTTCGGCGCCAAGAGGTCGCCCATAGTGATAGCCCTGCCCGATATGGCAGCCGGCAAGTCGAAGCATCCAGGCTTGATCCGCATTTTCTATCCCCTCTGCGACCACGGTCTTGCCCAGAGATTCGGACAAGGTCATGACCGCGCGGACGATAGCACCGGATTCTTGGTTCTGCGGCAACCCGCGAATAAAGCTTTGGTCGATCTTGATGATATCGACGGGCAGCCGCCCCAGATAGCTGAGCGAGGAATAGCCGGTCCCGAAATCGTCGAGCGCGATCGTCACGCCCATCTCCCGCAGGCGCTGCAATTCCTCGATGATGCCCGAGGCATTGGTGACGAGCAGCCCTTCGGTCACCTCGACCTTGAGTTGGTCTGCCGGCAACCCCGACGCCTCCAGCGCCGCGGCGACGTCCTTGACCACGTCCCCGAACTCGAACTGCAGCGGTGACACATTGACGGCCAGGTCGATCCGGCCCGGCCAGGTAACGACCTCCTTGCAGGCAGTGTCCAGCACCCAGCGCCCCAATTCGATGATAAGACCCGTCTCTTCGGCAACGGGAATGAAGACCCCCGGCGACACGGCCCCCAGCTGAGGATGGGTCCAGCGCACCAGCGCCTCGACGCCGGTTATCTCGCCGGTTTCCAGGCTCACCTGCAATTGATAGGCGACCGAGAGCTGGTTCTCCTTCAGCGCCGTTCTCAGCGCCACTTCCATGTCCTGCTTGTTGCGCAGGATGTCGTCCATGTCGGGAGAATAATGTGCATAGGCGTTGCCAGGAATGTCATGTGCGGCAGACAGAGCCATGTCGGCGCGGCTGAAGAGCACTTCGGGCTCATATCCGGAAACGCGGCTGTCCGTGACCCCAAGCTTGGCGCCGATCATGGCGCGGTGGTCGCCGATCTCATAGGCTTCGCTGATCCTGTCGAGCACGAAGTGGCAGTAGCGGTCCATCTCGGCAGACGAGAAAACCCCGGCCCGCACCAGGGCAAAACTGTCGCCGCCGAGCCGGGCGACGTAGTCGGCCGAGCAGGCCCGCAGCCGCGTGACCACCTGCTTGAGCACTTCGTCGCCATAGCTATGCCCAAGGGAATCGTTGACTGCCTTGAAACGCGACAGATCCATCAGCATCACCGTGACGCCCTCGGCCCGCAAACGATCGTCTTCCATGCGCGCCTGGATGTCCTCGGCAAGGCGGGTCCGCGACAAGGCGCCAGTCAGCGGATCGTGATTGGCGAGAAAGCTCAGCCGCTCCTCGCTGCGCCGCCGCTCGGTCACGTCGCGGAAGGTCAGGCAGGCAACCCGGCCAGCGCGCTCGCCCTCGTCGTCCGGGTTCGCGCTGTCCGAGATGGTCACCACATATTCGATAATGCGGGTCTCGCCGCCCGACAAAAGATCGATCTCGGCCGGCCGGCGCAGGTCTCCGTTTTCCTTGCCCTTGCGCCTCAGCGCCTCGCGAATGCGCACGATCAGCGGCTGGGGTAGCAACCGGTCGATGGACCGGCCCACCAGGTTTTTGATCTCGTCCCCGCCCAGCATTTCTTCCGCCAACCGGCTTGCCGCCACGACGCGACCATCATCCCCGATCACCAGCACGCCGTCGAAATTGTCCGAGATCACTCTGTCGAGCACATTCCGGGTTTGCGCATGCGCACGGGACACCTTGCGCAGCAGCACATTGCTCAGCCCCAATTGCTCGGCGAGGCCCAGCAACACCAGCCCCAAAAGGCTCGCATGGACCATGGCCGTGTCGAGCGCCAGCGCGAACAGGGCCTGCATGGCGAGCGCGCCGACTTCAACGCCCACGGCCATCACCAGCGTTGCTCCCGCCGCTAGGGCAAAGGGCACGCGCCGGCAAAGAAGCACAAATAGCCCGGCAAGCAGCAGGCTCGCCGCCGTGCCGAACAAGGGTCCGGCATTGTGGAGAACGCGCCCCTGCAGCAGGGTCTCGGCCGCCAGGGCCTGCACGGTTGCACCCGGCAGCGACCCATAGCGGGGCACGGCGAAATCGTCCCGCAATTCCACCGCGCTCGCCCCTACGATGACCTGCCGCCCCGCCAACTGGCCGGGTGCGAGCTTGCCGTCCAGGATGTCGTTTGCCGAAAACGTGGGAATGGATTTGGCATCGATACCGAAATCGATGGTGAAGTTTCCTCTGCCCCCGCTCGTCTCCGCCAGCGCCGAGGCAACGCTCGGGAAGAATTTGCCGTCATACGAGAACCCATAAGGATATACGCGCAGCGCCCCGTCTTCTTCTATCGGGACATTGACGGCGACCGGGTCGGCATATTTCAGAAAACTGTCGATCGGACGATTGAACACTAGGCTGCCGTCATTGGGATTTGACTGCAGAAAGGTCGCCAGCATCACATAGCCGCCCGCCCGCTCCAGCGCCTGCGAGAACAAAGCGTCATCTTCGGGAGAAGTCGAGGGAAGGCTGAAATCGATGTCGAATACGATCTCGCCGGCGTCGGCGGCGATCAGCTTGTCGATGAGCGCCGCATAGACGCGGCGTGGCCAGGGCCACAAGCCAACCTTCTGAAGGCTGTCCGTATCGATGTTGACTAGGGCGATCTGCCCCGTTGCCGGACGCGACGCGGCGGCAAAGCGCAAACTGCGCAAGAGATCGTCAGCCGGCCGGAACCAGCCCAGCAAAGCACCGGCGATAACAAGCGCCAGCACCACCGATCCCGCTTTCCACTGCGATCCGCCTGTCACATCGATATCCTGTGCTGGGCTGCAAACACCGGGAGTTCCTGCCCCCTCTAGTGATCCTTGCCCTTTTTGCCTTTGTCGCCGTGGTCATCGGACTTGCCTGGACCATGATCCTCATGGCCACCACCATGCTCGTCATGACCGCCACCCGATTTGCCATGATCCTCATGCCCGCCGGACTTGCCCGGACCGTGATCCTCATGGCCGCCGCCGGACTTGCCCGGCCCCCGCTCGTCATGTTTTGCGGGGCCGTGCTCGCCAAAGTTTCCACCGCCGAAGCCGGAGGGCTTGTCGGCCTTGCGGTCACCCGGCTTGCCATGCTCGGGCCGATTGATCTTGCGCCAGTCCATGACGCCGGTCTTCTCGGCGCCCGGCTTTGCGTGCCCATGCTCGCGCTTCTCCTCGCGCCCTTCGCCGGCATGGCGATGATTGTCTTCGGGGTGCGCCCTGACCACCTCCTCGATGATCTTGGCCGCCTTGGCTTTGCCCTTGGCCGAGCGATCCGCAACGATCTCCGGGGACCGGTCCCCACCCTTGAACGGGACGATGTCGTCGACTTCCCCGGCTCCGGCAATGTCGAGCGCCTGGGTCTCGCCGGCCGAGGCCTCCTGGCCCGGATTGACCCGCACCGTCAGGTTGTGAACCGTGTCCCGCACCTCGACCTGTCCGCGATCGACTGAAACGTCGGCCGTGCCGCCGCCGGAGCGCACCGAAAAGCGCGTGCCCTTGACCACGGCCGCCAGCACCTCGGTCTGCACGGCGAAATGCTGGACGTCGCGCTTTTCCGCCTCGATCGCGACCTGCCCATAATGCTGCTGCACCACGGTGAACGATGACTCGGCCTTGTCGTAGATCCGGATTTGCGAATTCGGGTCGAGGTCGATCGTTTCCTTGTCCCTGACAAATTGCACCCGCCCGTCCTGCATGGTGCGAATGACCCGCTCGTCCGGCACCACCGAGCCCTTGTGCAGCTGATGCCATTCGCCCTCGAAGAAGGCGAAGACGCCGCCGCGCAGCTTTTTCGCCACCCAGTCGTCGGCAAATGCGCTGCTCGTCAGGGCGAGGCAGGCCACAACGGCCACGGGCGTCAGTCTGAAAAGGGCTTGCACAGCAAAAACTCCGGCAAAATATCCGGAGCCAAGTAGACGACCGCCGTCACCGCCAGAGCGTTAATGCCGAAAGGTCTTTTGCGGGGAATGGCTAACACGTTGCTAACGCCCCGGCTTCAATGCCCCCGCCTCGCCGCTATCGGCGCTCGTCCATCGAAAAAGGGCCGGCCGCAAGACTGCAGCCGGCCCGGTTCTTCAAGCTGACGAGAGCGGGTTAGCGATTGAGCCGGTTGGCGATCAAATCCTCGACCACAGACGGGTCTGCCAGGGTCGACGTGTCGCCGAGCGCGCCATAATCGTTCTCTGCGACCTTGCGCAGAATGCGCCGCATGATCTTGCCCGAACGCGTCTTGGGAAGGCCAGGCGCCCACTGGATCAGGTCGGGCGTGCAGATCGGGCCGATCTCGCTGCGTACATGCTTCTTCAGCTCGTCGCGCAGATCATCGCCCGCCTCTTCCCCGGCCATCAGCGTGACATAGCAGTAAATGCCCTGCCCCTTGACCGAATGCGGATAGCCCACAACGGCTGCCTCCGAGACCTTGGGGTGCGACACCAGCGCGCTTTCGACTTCCGCCGTGCCGATCCGGTGCCCCGAAACGTTGAGCACGTCGTCGACGCGGCCGGTGATCCAGTAATAGCCGTCCTTGTCGCGGCGGCATCCGTCGCCGGAGAAATAATAGCCCTTGTACTGCTCGAAATAGGTCGAGACGAACCGGTCGTGGTCGCCATAGACCGTGCGCATCTGCCCCGGCCAGCTTTCCTTGATCGCCAGCACGCCCTCGGCCACCGTGTCCTCGATCACCTCGCCGGTCGTCGGTTCCAGCACCACAGGCTGCACGCCGAAGAACGGCTTGGTCGCCGATCCCGGCTTGGTGGGCGTGGCGCCGGGCAGAGGCGTGATCATGTGTCCGCCCGTCTCGGTCTGCCACCAGGTGTCGACGATCGAGCAGCGCTCCTTGCCGACATGCTTGTAATACCAGAGCCAGGCTTCCGGATTGATCGGCTCGCCAACCGTCCCCAGAACCCTGAGCGTCGAGAGGTCCGCGCCGTGAACGTATTTTTCGCCCGCGCCCATCAGCGCGCGGATCGCCGTCGGCGCGGTATAAAAGATGTTGACCTTGTGCTTGTCGCACACCTGCCAGAAGCGCGACGCGTCCGGCCAGGTCGGCACGCCCTCGAACATCAGCGAGGTCGCCCCGTTCGCCAGCGGTCCATAAACGATATAGGAGTGCCCCGTCACCCAGCCCACATCGGCGGCGCACCAATAGATGTCGCCGTCGTGATAATCGAACGTGTATTGATGGGTCATCGAGGTGTAGACCAGATACCCGCCCGTCGTGTGCAGCACGCCCTTGGGCTTGCCGGTCGAGCCTGACGTGTAGAGGATGAACAGCGGATCCTCCGCGTTCATCGGCTCCGGCGGGCAATCGGGCGACGCATCGCCTGCGGCCTCATGCAGCCAGACATCGCGCCCCTCGGTCATCGGCACGTCGTTGCCGGTGTTCCGAACGACAATGACGTGGTCCACCCCGCCGCTCGTCTTTTTGATCGCCGCATCGACATTGGTCTTGAGCGGAACCGCCTTGCCGCCGCGCCGGCCCTCGTCGGCGGTGATCACGATGCGGGAGTCGCAATCGCTGATGCGTCCGGCCAGGGCATCGGGGGAGAATCCGGCGAAAACCACCGAGTGCACCGCCCCGATCCGCGCACAGGCCAGCATGGCAAACGCCGCCTCCGGGATCATCGGCAGATAGATCGTGACCCGGTCGCCCTTCTTGACGTCATGTGCTTTCAGCACATTGGCCAGGCGGCCCACCTGCTCGGCGAGTTCGTTATAGGTGATGTGCCGGGCCTCGGAGGACGGATCGTCGGGTTCCCAAATCAGCGCCGTCTGCTCTCCGCGCGCCGCAAGATGGCGGTCGATGCAATTGATGGTGACGTTGAGCTCCCCATCCTCGAACCATTTGATCGAGACATCCGGATAGCCGAAATTAGCGTTCTTCACCTTGGTGAACGGTTTGATCCAATCGAGCCGCTTCGCCTGTTCAGCCCAGAAGGCGTCGGGGTCGTTAACCGAGGCGGCATACATTTCGGCGTATTTTTCCGCCGTCACAAAGGTACGCTCGACGACGCGTGCGCTCGGCTCAAACGTTTGTTCGGAACTCATGGTCTCTCCCTCGTCTCCAGCCCGAAGTGTAACTAACCTTGGCGTTTTGCCAAGACAAGCCCTGCAGCCGGCAAGCTGGCGTGGCGGCTGCGTTAACGCATTATCAACGACGACCTTCGGTGTCCGGCCCACTTTTGCTAGCTTTAGCGTTCATGAGTGAGACGAGGAGCGATGCCATGTCGGACGTCGGCGCAATGGCGGCGCAGCCCCTAAATGAGGACGCTGCCGACCCGGCCGCAAAGCTTGGGGTTCCCGATGCCGCGCAATCGGTTCTCGGCATGCGTCCTGCCACGTTCAGTGATCTCGACATGGTGCACAAGCGCCTGATCGAGGCCATCGAAACCTCTCCCCACTATGGCCGGGGATTCAAGGACTATGAAATTGCACGGCTCGACAAGGCCTATCTGGCCACGCTCCTGCGGGCCGACCCCCATCATATCTTCATCCCGCTGATCAATGGCGAGCCGGCAGGCTTCATGATCTCAGGACCGGAGCTCGGTGTGCTGTGGCTCTATTGGTCCTACATCTTCCCCGAATTGCGCCGCAAATCCATCGCCATGCACGCCATGCGCGCCTTCGTCGCGCACTGGAGCAGGAATGCGCGCTTCCACAAGGTCTCGACCTTCATCAAGCCGAGCAACCGCGTGGCCGAACTTCTGGTCGAACGCTATGGCTTTGAGCGGACCTGCGTCCTCAAACAGCACATCCTGGGTGAGGATTTTTCGCTTTTCGAGCTGCCCCTCGACAAGGTCACCGAGGGCTATGACGGCGGCGTCGGCATCGGCCTGCTGGGCCGCCTCCGGTTCCTTTTGCAAACCGTCACCGGCCGCTAGCACCGGCCGCCACAGTCTTCTTGCAGCTAGCCCTTGCGCGCAGCCTCGGCGGGTTTTTGCGGCATGATCGTGCCGACAGGACGTCCTGACGCCAGCCGTGCGAACACCGAGACATCGATGCCGGCCACCCGGCGGGCCGTCAGCCACAAGAGGCCGGACCAGACGGTGATCGCGATCAAGGCAGAAATCGAGGCGCCCATCAGCCCGAGGGCCGGCACCAGGAGGTAGTTGCCGCCGATGAGCGTCCCAACCCCGCAACCGATAGCCGGCAGGCTCGCATAGGGTCTGTCGTGGATCGACAGGACCAGTGGCGCCGGGCCGAAGGCCGAGCGTATGACCAGCGCCAGACACAGCACCGCCAACGGCCCGGACCCCACAAGGAACGCAGGGCCGAACAGCAGAAGCGCGAAGGGCCCACCCACGCCCATGGCGGCAAAAAACACCACCGACAAGGCCGTTGCCACCAGATTGGCATCGCCGATCTTGCGGTTGAAGCCTTCGCGGTCGCTATTGGCTTCCGCCTCGAACACATCCGGCAGGGTCACGGCATAGACGGCCGCCACGCCGAAGGAAACGAGGGCAAAGATACGGGCGCACACGCCAAAGATCGCCAGATCCGCCCGCGACATGACGGTGGAAAGCGCCAGAAGATCGATGTCGAAGAAGAAGTCCGTCGCCAGCGACACCAGCACCCACGGCACGGCAAACCGCCACCAGCGGCGTGCCTCGGCGTCATCCGCCTCGCCATGCGGCACAGAAAACACCGACCTTAGCGTCATGCCAAGGTGAACGAGCGCGACCAGCGCATATCCACCCGCGAACAGGGTGAACATCGTCGCCAGTTCCGCCCCTTTTGGCGCGAGGACCAAGGCGGTGACCGCAAAACTGGCGATAACCAGCATGGGCCGGAAAAACCCGTCGGCGAAAAACCCGGCATAGGGCCGCTTCATGCCTACAAGCACGGCGCTGTTGATGAAGACCGTCGCCGTCGCGATGGTCAGGACTGCGATCTGCAGCCAGAAAGCGGAAACCACCTTGCCGGCCGTGCCGAGAAGCGGCAGCGCCAGCCAGCCGGCCGAGAAGATCAGCACGCTGGCCATCAGCCCCTGCCCGTAGGCGCGCGTAATGAACCGGCGCAACCGCCTGCCCTCGCCCCGCGCCCGGTACTCGGCGGTGAAATACGTCCCGATCGTGTGAAAGCCGAGGGGAATGACCATGGCCACGAGATTGACGGTGGCGATGACCAGGAGATATTCGCCCAGCACCGGCGTGCCCCAGGCGCGCGCAATAGCCGCCTGGGCCAGAAAGATCAGACCCGCGCCGATCAGGCGAACTGCAAAGATGATGGCTGACTGCGAGGCCAGCTTGCGCCGGAGGTTCATCCGCGTTCCTGATTAGGCCGCGCCATGTCCTTGCGCATCCAGTTGACGAACCTTCTGGCCTCTTGCAGCCAGTCGCGGGCCGCAAAGGCCGCCGTCCCCATGACGAGGGGCAGAGCATGGGCCGCATAATTGCAGACGGGAGGCACCGGCGAAATCACGCCCTTGTCGCCCACCATGCCCTTTTTGAACTGATGCAGACCCTGGAAGCCGTCAGTGCCACCCAGGTCGTACCAGTCCGCTTCGGTATTGTCGCGCAGCCAGCGGATGATGTGCCACTGCATGAAATAGCCGGCCCTGAGGGGCAGCGCCTGGTCGCTGGTCGCGCCATAGAGATACACGGCCGTCTTGCCAGCCTTGAAAATGATGGCGCCGGCGACGACTTCGCCATCCTTGCGCACGAAGAAGAGCTCGGGCCGCAATCCCTCGACCGGCGTCTGCATGAGCTTCGGCACTGTGTAGTATGCGGAATGATCGGGGAACTTCTTGCGGTCTGTCATCGCCTGGTAGAGGCGGTCGAACTCTTCGAGCTTTTCCGGCCCGGCATGCTCGAAAGTGAGACCGGACTTCTCGGATTTGTTGAGGTGATAGCGCCATTTTTGCGCAAAGCTCTTGCGCTGGGCTTCGTCGCTCAGCCGCAGATTGACGACATACCGGTCGGGGAAGGGCAATTGCGATCCCCGCGAAAACCCCCGCCACTGCAGATAGTCGTAAGCGTCATTGGCCTGACGGCGTGACGCCCGCGGAAGGATCGAGATCATCATGTTGCGATTGTGCGCATACTCGTCGACCAACAACTCGACTATGCCGGCGTAGATGGGCTTGGCGTCCTTGCGGCTTTCATCCTTGAGGGCCGGTCCCCATTTGGCCACCGCCATGGAGCTCAGTCCCAGGGGCAGCTTTTGCACCATCATCAGCACGCCGCCCACGACTTCCCCGCCACTGGTGAAGATGCGCGGCTCCACCGTAACGTTTGGCCAGCGCGACGCCGCGAAGACATGGGTCATCTCCTGGCACACGCCGTCGAAGCCGGCGACCATCTGGTCCCACTCCTCCGGCGAAATGGCCTTGGCGGAAATGTTCTTGGTCAGACGCTTGCTGAACCCGGCGCCACGCTTCAGGCGCGGCGCATCAGCGAGCCCCACGAAACTCTCGATCTGTGCCGACATTCTCACTTCCCCGTGCACTTGCGTCCGGATCGTCGACCCGGTCTGCGTGTGGACTGGGCCGAACCTAGCGCCGGGTTATGTGCAAAACCCTACGAGGACAGAGAAGATTCCGCTTAAGTGCCGACATGGTAACGAAATTATGACCGGAGAGCGTGCGCCGCTAGTGCAGCCCCGCGGCAACGGGGATATCCGGCATCGGCACGCCGGCGGTCACCATCACCTCATGCGAGCCTTCCCAGATCATGCGCAACGCCACCACAAGGATGATCAGCAGCCCGATATAGGCGATCCATCTGTGCTTGTTCAAAAGCCGGGCGATGAAGTTGGCCGCCAGCCCCATCAGCGCGATCGACAGCACCAGCCCGAACGCCAGCGCCACCGGATGCTCATAGGCTGCCCCCGCGACAGCCAGCACATTGTCGAGCGACATCGAGATGTCGGCGATGATGATCTGCAGGATGGCCTGCTTGAAGGTCTTGGTCTTCTTCCTGGAGCCGCCGGCTTGCTCGGCATCATCGAGGTCGTCAATGTCAGGCCCGTCATGGTGGCGAATCTCCTGGAACATCTTCCAGCACACCCAGAGCAGCAGGATGCCGCCCGCCAGCAGCAGGCCGATGATCTCCAGCAATTGCACGGTGACGATGGCGAGGCCGATCCGCATGACCGTAGCGGCCGCGATCCCATAGAGTATGGCCTTGCGCCGCATGCCCGAAGGCAGACCTGCGGCGGCGAGACCGATCACCACCGCATTGTCTCCTGCAAGAACGAGATCGATCATGACCACCTGCGCGAACGCGCTCAACATGCCTGGGTCATGAAAAAGAGACATAACGATCCTTGGGTACCGGAAACTGCAGAACGCCCGGACAGGATATGGGTTTCCGCAGTCGTGACCGCTCTATGTAGGCAGGCGCGGGTGCGAACTAAAGGCGTGGCGGGACATGGTCGGTGACAAATTCGTCGACGAACTCGTCGGCGCTCGCATTGGTGGCAATGCCCATGCTCTCGGCCCTTGCCCCCACGACTTCCTCCGGCCAGCCCCGCGCAATGCGGGTCACCAGTTCATCAGGGGAAAAGCTCACCCTTGCCCGCGCTTCGGCCCCCAGCCGCTTCTCGAGTGCATCGAGCATTTCGGCGACAGTCACCCGGATCGCCGGCAGTACCAGCGTGCGCGGCCAGCCGAAATCGTCCGATGACAGATTGTGCGCGACAATGATCGCCTCGACCAGCCGGCGCGGCGACATGACGGCGATCGGCATGTCGTCGGGCACCGGACACACCGTCTCCCGCCCCAGCGCCGGCTCGCGCACGATGTTGGAGATGAACGACGACGCCGCCAGATTGGGCTTGCCCGGCCGAACGGCAATGGTCGGAAATCTCAGGCTCCGCCCATCGATCAGCCCTTTGCGGTGATAGTCCCCGATCAGCAGTTCGCAGCATAGTTTCTGCACGCCGTAAGAGGTCTGCGGCCACGCCGTCGTGCTGTCGTCCACCGTCTGCACGCCGCCATAAACGCCGCAGGAACTGGAAAAAACCAGCTTTGGATGCGTGCCGCTGTCGGCCAGCAGGTCGAGCAGCATGCGCGTGCCGTCGAGATTGACCTTCAGCCCGAGTTGCAGATCGGCCTCGGCGCCACCGCTCACCACCGAGGCGAAATGAAAGATCGTGTCGGCGCCCTCGACAGCTTGCGCCATCAGCGCCCTGTCCGTCGCCTGCCCCACCTGCACCTTCAGGCGCTTGTCGTCCGGCAGATTGGCCGGCGCCATCAGATCGAGCACGACCAGTTCGTCGATCGTCGCCGCCTGCCCTTGCGCATCCTTGAGCCCGCCTTGGGCCAAAAGCCTTGCGGCCAGCATCGAGCCAATGAACCCGGCCCCGCCGGTAATGACGACCTTCATCTTTTTCTCACTCCCTGTCGGGCTTGCCGCCCGCTTCAAAACTTTTCACTGTGCGCAACCTGATCACGTGCGAAGTGCTAGGCCCGCACCTCCCTGACGAACTGGCGAACCAGCGCCGCGAAGGCTTCCGGCTGTTCGATGCAGGGCAAATGCCCCGCGCCCGAGATCACCTCATAGCGCGCGCCTGGGATGAGCTCGGCAAGCGCCTTGACCAGCTCTGGCGGTGTGGACCCGTCCTGGTCGCCCACCACGCAAAGCGTCGGCACGGCAATTCTCTTGGCAAGCTCGGTATAGTCGGCATCGCGCACTGCCCCGCACGCCGCCGCATATCCCTGCCGGTCCTGCCGCACCAGCATGTTGCGATAGCCGGCAAATTCCGCATTCGGCGCGCACCGGTAGTCGGGTGCGAACCAGCGCTCTAGGATGGCGTCGGAAATGGCCGCGATGCCTTCGCTTTGCACCTTGTCGATGCGCGCGTTCCAGAAGGCGTCGTCGCCGATCTTCTGCGCCGTGTCCGCCAGGATAAGCGCTTCCACCATCTCCGGGTGGCGCTCGTAAAAGCCCATGGCCACCTGCCCGCCCATCGACACGCCGCAAAGGATCGCCTTGCCGATACCCGTCAAATCAAGCAGGTGCTTGAGGTCGGCCACCAATTCGTCATTGCTACAGGGTTCCTGCCCGGCATCGGAGAGCCCGTGCCCGCGCATGTCGGAGGTCAGGATGCGGAAATCGCCTGCAAGCCCCACCACCACATCCCGCCAGATGCGGAAATCGGTTCCCAGGGAATTGATGAAGACCAGAACCGGCCGGTCCTCCGGCGCCCCGATTTCCTGATAATGCAAAGCGATGTCGCCGTGACGCGTGAATTGCACTAAAGCCCCCTCCTCAACCGCAGGATGCGATCAAGGGTCTCATATGTAAACGCCGCGCCGAGGTAAAACCATATCTGCAGCGATCGCCATCGACGGCGGGAAAACCCGGCACGAACAAGCCCGAGCGAGACGCTCGCCGCTTAGCGCGCCGGCATTCATAGCCAGATTTTTGAAAGGATTGGTGGGTGTACAAGGACTCGAACCTTGGACCCGCTGATTAAGAGTCAGCTGCTCTACCAACTGAGCTATACACCCGAAAACAGCCGCGGCGCCTGGTTCCGCCCCGCAGCGGTGGCGCCTCTCTAGCAAAGCGGTCCCGGCCTGTCCAGCGCCCAGAGCCCATCATGTGGCTTTTTGGTTGAAGCCATTGTCTCGCCGCATGACCGCCCACATTTCACCGTCTTGGCTTGCCCATACTCCGCGCCAGCACGGGCAAGAGGTGTCATCATGGACTTCGGCATTGGCGCAGCATTGGCACTGGTCGGCTCCTTGTGGAGCGGGCCCGCCGATCCCAACGCCGACCTTACGGCCTTCGTGACGGCCCTTTACGCCCCGCAGCCCGCCCAGACCCTCGCCGCCGACCAGGTCTATTCGGACCGACTGCAGGCGCTGATGCAGGCGCATCGGGACGGCGCGCATGTGACCGCGGTCGCAACCGCCGAACAGCCGCCCGCCGAGCTTGTCGACTTCAATCCCCTCGAGAATGCGCACGGCGGTGACGTGACGATCGGCGCGCCCGTCGTCACCGGTGATCGCGCGCTCGTGCCCGTCGCCACCACCGCCGCCGACGGCTCGACGCAATTGTCCCTGTCGCTGGTGCACCAGCAGAATGGCTGGCGCGTCGACGACGTCGCCTCCTTCGGCTCGGATGGCCGCCAGTGGCTCCTGTCCTGGCTGCTGCAATACGATCCGGCCGCCGCGGACTGACCCACCCGCACCCTTTTGCCACAGGCTGGCGGATTCGGCGCTTTTGCCCGGGCCGACATGGACCTTGCGCCTTGCCGCGCCTATATTGGCCCCATAGGTACAAAACGAGAATCACTTTGCGCCGCCGCGGCTGGCGGCCTGCACGAAAGCGCACCCAATTCATGAGTGAGCCGGCACCCGTTTATCATCCCAGACCCGGCGGCATCACCAGCCAGCTCGGCGCCAACCGCGCGCCCTCCTATCTCGAGGGGCTGAACGCCGAGCAGCGCGAGGCCGTCCTCACCATAGACGGCCCGCTTCTGGTTTTGGCCGGCGCCGGCACCGGCAAGACGCGCGTGCTCACCACCCGCATCGCCCATATCCTCGCCTCCCGCCGCGCGCGCGGCTCGGAAATCCTCGCCGTCACCTTCACCAACAAGGCCGCCCGCGAAATGAGCGAGCGCATCGGCGCGCTGGTCGGCCACGCCGTCGAGGGCATGCCCTGGCTCGGCACCTTCCACTCCATCGGCGCGCGCCTCATCCGCCGCCACGCCGAACTGGTCGGCCTCAGGCCCGATTTCACCATTCTGGACACCGACGACCAGATCCGCCTCATCAAGCAGCTCCTCGAAGCCGAAAACATCGACGAAAAGCGCTGGCCCGCCCGCGCCTTCGCCAACATGCTCGATGGCTGGAAGAACCGTGGCCTGTTGCCCAAGGATGTCTCGCCCGCCGATGCCGGCATGTTCGCCAATGGCAAGGCCGCGCAGATCTATGCCGATTATCAGGCGCGGCTGAAGGTCCTCAACGCCGCCGATTTCGGTGACCTCTTGCTCGAAGGCATCCGCCTCTTCCGCGAGAACCCCGAAGTCCTCGCCGAATATCACCAGCGCTTCCACTACATGCTGGTCGACGAATACCAGGATTCCAACACCGCCCAGTACATCTGGCTCACGCTGCTCGCCAAGGGCCGGGCGACGCGGTCCGGCACCGCAGCGCTGATGGAAGCGACAGGAGGGGTGTCAGAAAAAGTGGAAGCCGGTTTTTCGTCCGACACCCCGACCACCAAAAAGGACACCACAAATATCTGCGTCGTCGGCGACGACGACCAGTCCATCTATGGCTGGCGCGGCGCCGAGGTCGACAACATCCTGCGCTTCGAAAAGGATTTCCCCGGCGCCAAGGTCATCAAGCTGGAGCGCAATTACCGCTCCACCTCCAACATCCTCTCCGCCGCCTCCCACCTCATCGCCCACAATGAAATGCCGCCTCGGCAAGACGCTGCAGACCGATGTCGGCGAGACGGGCGAAAAGATCTCCGTCACCTCGGTCTGGGATTCGCGAGGAAGAAGCCCGCCAGATCGGCGAGCAGATCGAGCAACTTCCAGCGCGAGGGCCACCAGCTCAACGACATGGCCATCCTGGTGCGCACCTCCGCCCAGATGCGCGCCTTCGAGGAGCGCTTCATCACCCTCGGTCTCAACTATCGCGTCATCGGCGGCGCCCGCTTTTACGAGCGCCGTGAAATCCGCGACGCCCTCGCCTATCTGCGCCTCATCGCCCAGCCCGCCGACGATCTCGCCTTCGAGCGCATCGTCAACGTGCCCAAGCGCGGCATTGGCGACACCACGGTCAAAACGCTGATGGAGGCCGCCCGCCTGCAGCACATTCCGCTGTTCGAGGCCACCCGCCAGCTCGCCGACACCGAGGAACTCAAACCCCGCCAGCGCACCACCCTGCGCGATCTGGTCCGCCAGTTCGAGGACTGGGCCGAACGCGGCCGCACCATCCCCCATTACGAACTGGCCCAGCAGGTCCTCGATGAATCCGGCTACACCGCCATGTGGCAGGCCGAAAAATCCGCCGACGCGCCACAGCGCCTCGACAACCTCAAGGAACTGGTGCGCTCCATGGAGGAATTCGAAAGCCTGGGCGGCTTTCTCGAGCACATCTCTCTGGTCATGGATCGCGACGCCGCCGACAGCGACGATGCCGTCTCCATCATGACGCTGCATTCCGCCAAGGGGCTGGAATTCGACACCGTCTTCCTGCCCGGCTGGGAGGATGGCCTTTTCCCCAACCAGCGCGCCCTCGACGAGAGCGGCCGCGTCGGGCTGGAGGAGGAACGCCGCCTCGCCTATGTCGGCGTCACCCGCGCAAAAAAACGCGCAAAAATCTCGCTGGCGCAGAACCGGCGCACCCACGGCCTCTGGCAATCCGCCATCCCCTCGCGCTTTCTCGACGAACTGCCCGCCGATGTGGTCGAGGTCACCGATACCGGCTCCTCCTATGGCGGCTACAATTATGGCGGCCGCAACACCGGCTCCCGCTTCGATCAGTTCACCCGCGATCCGTTCGAAAGCGTCTATGAAAGCCCCGGCTGGAAGCGCGCCCAGCGCCAGCAGCAAAACCGCCAGTCCCCCGGCCCCATGACCATCGAGGGCGAACTCGTCGCCCGCTCCGTCGACGATGGCCGCGGCTCCGCCTATGCCTATGGCGACCGCGTGCTCCACCTCAAATTCGGCATGGGCACGGTCTCCGGCATCGAGGGCAACAAGCTTACCATCGATTTCGACACCGCCGGCCGCAAGAAGGTGCTGGAGAGCTTTGTGAAGCGGGGGTGAAAGGCGTTGGCCGCGCAGGGACCACTCTGTCTGACCCTTCCGGACACGCCCCCGTCTTACCCGGCTTGTCCGGGTAATCCAACAGTGGCGTCTGCCCCACCTTTCCCCAACCTCCGCCGTCATTCCGGCGAAAGCCGGAACCCAGTATCCGCCAATTCAGAGGCACGAGCCGCAACGTCTGCGGCTACTGGATCCCGTTTTTCAACGGGATGACGCTGCGCTAGAGTGGACCCAAGAAACAAGACAACGGCCTCTGCATGGACAAGCAGTTCTACGTCTACATCCTCGCCGACCGCATGGGTGGGGCATTGTATGTCGGCGTTAGCGGCCGCCTGCCCCAGCGCATCTGGGAGCACAAGAACGGCGTGTTCGACAGCTTTACCAAGCGTTTCGGCATCGACAAGCTGGTCTGGTACGAAGTCCATGACAATGCCGAGGCCGCCATCACCCGCGAAAAGCAGATCAAGGACTGGAAGCGCGCCTGGAAGATCGAGCTGATCGAGCGGGACAACCCCAATTGGGTAGACCGGTACCCGGCAATTGCCTCTGACTCGATATCCTGAATCCAGCAGCCCGCGACGTCTGCCCCAACCTTTCCCCAACCTCCGCCGTCATTCCGGCGAAAGCCGGAACCCAGTATCCGCCAATTCAGAGGCACGAGCCGCAACGTCTGCGGCTACTGGATCCCGGATCAATCCGGGATGACGCAGAAGTATCTATCGACAAAGTGGCCTCCCAACGGGGGGCGGCACATGGACAAGCAGTTCTACGTCTACATCCTCGCCAACCGCATGGGCGGCGCACTGTATGTCGGCGTTACCAGCCGTCTGCCCCAGCGCATCTGGGAGCACAAGAATGGCGTGGTCGACGGCTTCACCAAACGCTACGGCATCGACAAATTGGTCTGGTATGAGGTCCACGGAACGGCCGAAGCCGCTATCACGCGTGAAAAGCAGATCAAGGACTGGAAGCGCGCCTGGAAGGTCGCACTGATCGAGCGGGACAACCCCAATTGGGTAGACCGGTACCCGGCAATTGCCTCTAACTTCAATATCCTGAATCCAGCAGCCCGCGACGTCTGCCCCAACCTTTCCCCAAAAGTCCACTGTCATTCCGGCGAAAGCCGGAATCCAGTATCCGCCAATCCCGAGGCACGAGCCGCACCGTCTGAGGCTACTGGATCCCGGATCAAGTCCGGGATGACATTGCGATTGGGGCTAACCCCAGTGCCGCCTCCCCACCTTGCCGGCCTCCGCCATTTCCCGCATCCTCGCTGCTTCCGCCGCCAACCCGGAACCACCCATGCCCACCAAAAAATCCACCCTCCTGCGCATGGACAATATCGGCATCGTGGTGGAATCGCTCGACACCGCCATCGCGTTTTTCGAAGAACTTGGCCTCACGCTCGAAGGCCGAACGATGATCGAGGGCGAATGGGCGGGGCGCGTCACCGGCGTCAGGGACCAGCAGGTCGAGATCGCCATGATGGTCACGCCCGACGGCCACAGCCGGCTCGAACTCTCGCGCTTCCTCGCCCCCAAGATTGCCGAGGATCACCGCACCGCGCCGGTCAATGCGCTCGGCTATCTGCGCGCCATGTTCGCCGTCAGCGACATCGACGATACGCTGGCCCGGCTCCAAAAACTCGGCGCGGAGATCGTCGACGAAGTGGTTGAATTCCAGGGCGCCTACCGCCTCTGCTACATCCGCGGCCCCGAAGGGATTTTGATCGGGCTGGCCGAGCCGTTAGGGTGAGGCCGATACAACCTTGAGAGCAGTTTTACGGAGAGTTAAGGCATGCGCGTGCGATTAGTTTACGAAGGCGAACTCAGAGCAAATCAGCGCGACCAGATTGGAAATCAGCCGGACAAACTTGCTCAACATAAGCAGGCAATCCGCCGCCAATTTCATGCACAGCTGCAATATAATTGGGAAACCAATTGGTTTTTGAGAGACCATACCGCCTTTCCGACCGACTATGGCGCCGACCGGAACGCATCGAATTATGAGGCAGTATGGGGAGCCGCACCGCACGAGAGGGTTGCACTAAAAGAAATCGTGGCGCAGTGCCACACTCAGCTTGGTTATCGTTTCGTACCTCTGGTGCGCAGAGAATGGCGATTAGCCTGTTCCCTGTCGATCCTATTCTTGCGCCACGATCCGCCAGGTAGCGTACTAACATCAGGCGATCTTGATAACCGAGTGAAGACGTTGATCGACTGCCTTCGGCTTCCAAAAAACGAAAAAGAACTTCGAGGTAACGAAGCGCCGCTGGAAGGGGAGAATCCGTTCTATGTATTGCTGGAAGACGACGACCTCGTTTCGGCAATCAATATCGAATCCGATCGGTTCTTAAAGCCACCCCAATCGAATAGCGATCACGACAGACGCCAAGCTCATATTGTTGTCACAGCCGACATTAGGCCTACGGACGTCACCACATTCAATATTAGCTTTGCGTCTTAACGCTGAGTCGGCTCTCCCGCTCTTTTCGTTATCTGCTTTGCGCCTACAATACTGCAGCATCGCGTTTGCAGGGCCCAGCCCCCGTCATTCAGGCGAAAGCCGGAATGCAGTATCCGCCAATCCCGAGGTACAAGCCGCAACGCCTGCGCTACCGGATCTCAGGATCATGTCCGGGATCACGCCGGCGTGGTGTGCAGGTTGTGACCGCACCCACCTCAGACCCCCGTCATTACCCGCTTCATGCGGGTAATCCAGCGGCGGGCAGTCCTGTCCGCCAATGAACTCTTTGCGCGATGGACATCGCGCCACTGGATCACCCGGACAAGCCGGGCGATGACGAGAGCGAAAAAGGCACCCCCCTCACCCCGCCTCAGAATCTTCTCCATCTTTTTCCCCTTCGCCAGTTCGTCCACCAGCTTGTCGAGATAGCGGATTTCCCGCATCGTCTTCTCTTCGATCTCCTCCACCCGCACCCCGCAGATGACGCCGGTGATCATCTCGCGCGCCGGGTTCATTGCGGGTGCGGTGTCGAAAAACGTCTCCAAATCGGTCCCGTCGGCGATCCTTGCGTCCAGCCCCTCCTGCGAATAGCCGGTCAGCCAGCGGATGATCTCGTCCACCTCGGCCTTGGTCCGGCCCTTCTTCTCCGCCTTGGCGATATAAGCGGGATAAACCTTGCCGAAGGCCATGGTGTAGATGCGGTGTTTGGACATGCGTCGCTCCCTTGCCTCTGTTTTGCGGGTGAAGCGCGCTAGTGCTTTACGCCCACCCAGATCACGTGCCGCGCGCCCTTGCCGTTTTTCCGCGCCCGCACCCGGTGCTCTTTCGCCACAAAGCCCGCCTGCGCCAATCGCTTGGCAAAGCCCGGATCCGGATGCGCCGACCACACCGCCAGCACACCACCCGGCTTCAGCGCCCGACGTTGTGCCCCAAGCCCGCGTGCCCCGTAAAGCGTGTCGTTGCCCGCCTGCGTCAACGCCTCCGGCCCGTTGTCGACATCGAGCAGGATAGCATCATAGGCTGCCGGCGAGGCAGCGATGAGCTTGCCGACATCGCCTTCATGCACGCGCACCCGCGGTTCATCGAGCGACCCCGCGAACACCCCGGTCAGATGGCCGCGCGCCCACTTCACTACCGCCGGCAGCAATTCGGCAACGGTGATCTGCGCGCCGGGTCCAAAGGCGGCAAGCGCCGCCCGCAACGTGAACCCCATGCCCAGTCCGCCGATCAGCACCTCCGGCTTCCGGCGCAAACCCAGTGCTTGCGCCGCCAGTTCGGCCAGCCATTCCTCCGAGCCGGACAACCGGCTGTTCATCAGGCCATTGGTGCCGATCATGATGGAATATTCGTCGCCGCGCCGCATCAAGCGCAGCGCCTCGCCGCCCGGCAGGTCGACACGGTCGAGTTCTTCCCAAGGGATCATGCGACAAAGACGGCTCCAACTGAGATGCCGCTTCATAGGGCATTCCGCCGTAGGGGTCACGGGGCTTCAAAACCCGCCGCGCCCATAAACTTGTCCCCGCCCGGATAACCTCCCTTATTCTTCCCCCATCGGTTTGCACTGCGGGTTGTGTCGACGAGCTCAACGCAAACCACCGGAGAGGTTTTGGGGTCGCCCAAAACCTGGCCGAAGACCGGGCCGTCATGTCGATCTGATGATCGTCGGACGCGCGGGTTTGACAAGGACGTTCCGGCCCCTGTTCGCCGGGCTGCGTCGGGTGACTCTGCGGACGTCGGTAACAGGCGGCGCAGCAAGTCTTTGTCCTCCCCGGTTCCTGGCATTTCGGTCCCAAATCCCGGTTCAGCATGGGGCGCGCAGCGCCTCTTTTCTCGCCGGGTGGCCTCGAGCCACGAAAACTACCGGCACCGAGGTGATGCGCGCCCCATGCCCGCTCACTCTGTTGGATGAACCCGAGGCATATGCCGGCGGGCGCTTTGGTGTGCCCAGAAGCTACCCCCACTCCCTCGTCTCCCTCGGGCTTGACCCGAGGGTCCATGATGAGGGGCAACAAGGAACGCGTTCGTGAGGGCAGTGCAGCATGGATCCCCGGATCAAGTCCGGGGAAAGCGAAGCAGGGGGTGAGAGGATGGCGTGAAAGGAGCGCGTGAAGATTCGCTACACGAAGAATGGACGAACGCGAAGGCACTGCCTCACCAAGAACGCACTGCCCCAGTAAGCGTGAGGACCCCGCGCGACTTCTTGCGCGCGCCGTCGCAGCCGCAGCGGAGGTCACAGCGACCAGCGTCGTGACCGAAGCGGTACGCGGCGTGAGACAAGAAAGACAACCGACCCGTGAGGCAAAGAAAAACTCCCTTGATCCCCATCAAAGCGTTTTTCGCCGCCTCCGGCACACTCTGGAAGATCAAGACCACCGGAGACAGCATGCGCACGATCGCCGTCCTCACCGCCCTGCTCGTGCTCGCGCCGCTCGCCGCCCGGGCCGACGATGCGCAGATCAGGCGCGGCTATACGCTGGTGAACTATTACTGCAAGGAATGCCACGCCATCGGGCTGACGGGCAAAAGCCCCAACCCGCTGTCCCCGCCCTTCCGCGAACTCAACAAGCGCTACGATGTGAACCTACTGGCCGAGTCCCTGGTCGAAGGCATTGTTGTTGGCCACCCTTCCATGCCCGAGTTCGCGTTCGATCCCGATCAGGCTCAGGCCATCATCGCCTACATCAAATCGCTCGATCTGCCGGACAAGAAATAGGCCGGAATGCGCGCTCTTCTCCCCTCCCTTGGTGGGGAGTGGCCCAGCCTTGGCTGGGTCGGGTGGGGGTAAGGTCAACCGGTCTCAGGCTTCAACCGCCAGCACCTCGATTTCCTCCTCCCGCGGGCCGAACACCACCACATCGCCTGGCCCGGCGCCCATCAGTGCTTTCGCCAGCGGCGAGGTCCAGCTGAGCTTGCCGGCGGCAGGGTCGGCCTCGTCCTCGCCGACGATCGAGAAGCGCTGCCTCTTGCCCTCCCGGTCGAGCGTCACACGCGTCCCGAACCCTACCTCCGTCGGCGCCTCGGGCACCGGCTGGATCTGCATCGATGCCTTGCGCGCCAGCCAGTAGCGCTGGTCGCGCCGCAGCCGCTCCACTTCCTCGGCCTCCGTCGCCGCTGCAAGCTGGCTCTCGATCTCCGCCAGCGCCGCTTCGATGGCTGCCGCACCCTCAGGGGTGACGAGATTGGGCGCATCGCTCACCGGCCGTTCCGGCAGCGGGGGCGGCGGCGCGTCGTCGATTTCCTTGGTAAAAGCTCTGCTCATTCGCCCTCAACGTTCTCGCCGTTATTTCGTGCCGTCTGAACGCCTTCAATCCGGTCTATCCCCTTAACCCGCCATTGAACCGGAAGGCCTATCCTTGGCCCATGACCGAGATCTTGCTTGGCGCCGTCAGCACCTCATTCCTGCTGGTGCGTATTTTCAAGGGCCCGTGGATGCGCAATCCGCACTATCTCGCCGCAGCCGTCATCGGTGCGGTTGCCGTCTCGCTCGGTCTCTACCGTTTCGCGCCCGACCTCGAAAACGATCTGCTGGTCGGCAGCGTTGCCGGCGCCGTTGGGGCCTGGGCCGGCATTTTCGCTTTCGACCTGCTCGGCGAAGGCTGATCCAGCCCGACTAGTCCTCGGGCTTCCGGCGGCGCATGATCTCGTCGATCTTGCGCTCTTCCCAGTCCGCCCCCAGCAACCCCTCGCCATAATTGACGAAGATCCCGTGCAGGATCAGCAAAATGCCCCAGCCCAGCGCCGGCCACTGCACCCACCAATTGCCGTGCCAGCCGTCGCCGGTCATGAGGTTGATCAGCACCAGCATCACCATGACCGCACCATAGGTCATCGCATGCATGTAAAAACCGCGCAGCGCCTGCACGTGCAGCCGCGCCTTCTCGCGTGGGTCGAGTTCGCCCTTCACCGACATCTGCCTACCTCCCGTCCTGCGCGCTACCGCGCCGATGCAGGAGAAAATTTAGCAGGATGCGCAGACCGCACTCGCATCCAGATCAAAAAAGCGCTCCGCCTAAAGCACCGAAACCGGCTTCGTTTCGGTATGGCTGTCAAACCCCGCGATCAGCGGCCGCGCCTTGGCGATGGTCTGCTTGACCTCCGGCATGTCGAGGGAATCCTTGTGCGCCGTCGCGCTGTCCCACACCTCCGTCACCCAGATAAGATCCGCGTCATCGAGGTCTAGCGCCACCACATAGGAGCGGCAGCCCGGCATCTGAACCGCGTGCGCGTTCAGAATTTCCACCAACTCGCCGCGCTTGCCGGCCACAGCCCGCATCCTGCCGATCAGACCATACATCGCCTTGCTCCCGGAACCACCGCAATTAAGGAACATTATAAGAACATGAAACAGGAGACAAGCATGACCGCCAACAGCAATCCCAAGGTTCCGGAAGCCGCCGGCCCTCATTCAAATCTAGAAAAGGACCCCAATGACTGGGTATCGGGCGACGAACCCATGACCGGCGCCCAAGCCTCCTATCTCAAGACGCTCAGCGAGGAAGCGCATAAGCCTGAGGCCTTTGCCGAAGACCTGTCGAAGGCCGAGGCATCCAGACGGATCGACACCCTCAAACAGGAACTCGGACAATGAACAATCGCCTCACTGCCCCGGCGCGGCCGGCGGCACGCCACCCATGGCGGAGCAGAGTTTGACCACCTGGTTGATCTGGCTCTGCTGCGTCTGGTTGGGTGGATTGGCATTGACCGCGTCCCAGAGATGGTCGGTCTCGATCTGCTCCAGCGAGCATTGACAGTAGCGTTGGCAGAACCCCGCCTCTCCTGCGCCGATCTCGCAGTTTTTGACGCAGGAGCCGACAAAATCTGCGGCGCGTGCCGCGGCCCCCGGATCCAGCCACCACGCCAGCGGGGTCAAGAGCGCGAACCAGACCAGTTGATGCACAAGATAGATGACAAGGCTCCAGCGGCCGCAAAGCACGAGAAAACGTCCGATCGGCCCCTCTGCAGCAAAACTGGCCATGCGGGCGGAGAGCGGGCTTGCCAGGACCAGAACAGCCACCGCCACGCCGACCAGCACCACCCCGAAATAGGGAAAGACCGGCACCAGATCGTTCGTATAGGGCGGCACGATCCAGAACCCGATCCAGGACAGCGGCTTCTCGGTGAACACCGGATTGGAAAAGGCGAAAGCCGCGACAATGATCGCCAGCCCCGCAAGCCCTGTCAGGATGGGCGGCAGTCTGAGGAACGCCAATGCCAGAAGGCTCGACAGTGCGATCTCGTGGAGAACGCCGAAATAAACGAAGGCTTGCGGAAACGCGATATAGGTGCCGATGGTGATCAGCACCGCCGAGCCGGCGATGATCGCCTCGCGCCGCCAGAAGGCATGCCAGCGTATGCCGCGCCCATGCGCCAGCACCAGACTGACCCCCGTCAGGAACATGAAGCTGACCAGAAGGCTGCGCGCAAAGATCAGCCAGCCGAGATCGCTCTCGACTTCGGCGGTGATGAAACCGAAATAGCGCAGATCCCAGCAGAAATGGTAGATCACCACGCCAATGATCGCCAGGCCACGATAGGCATCGACCAGAAGGTAGCGCGGGCGGCCCGCCGGCTCCGTTACATCAGAACTGCCGCTCAAAACGTCTATCCTCGCCCTGCCCGCTCGGGACATCATTGCCGCCCAGGTCCAAATGGGCGAAAACTGAATCACCAATTCAAGACCCTAATGCCATGACCGCCACCATCACCACCATTGGTTTCGACGCCGACGACACGCTTTGGCACAATGAGCGCTTCTTTAAACTCACCGAAGCGCAGTTCCGCGATCTGCTCGCCGACTACGCCGAACCTGTGCAGCTTTCCGAGCGGCTGTTGGAAGCGGAAAAACGCAACATCGGCCATTACGGCTTCGGCATCAAAGGCTTCACCCTGTCCATGATCGAGACCGCAATCGAGGTGACCGACGGCAAGGTCCCCGCTGAAACCATTGGAGAAATCCTCGAGGCAGGCCGCGCCATGCTGGACCACCCGGTAGAAACCCTGCCGCACGCCCGCGCGGCGCTTGAAGCGCTTACCGGCGCCCACACTCTGGTGTTGATTACCAAGGGCGATCTCTTCGATCAGGAGCGCAAGCTGGCGCAGTCGGGCCTGGGTGACTATTTCGATGCCATCGAGATCGTCTCCGACAAGACAATGGAGTCCTACAGGCGCATTTTCGCCCGCCACGGCGACGGCGCCGAACATGCGCTCATGGTGGGTAATTCGCTGAAATCCGATATCATTCCGGTTCTCGATGCGGGCGGCTGGGCAGCCCATGTCCCGCACGAGCTGACCTGGGGCCTCGAACATGCCGACACACCCCGCCCCTCTCCACGCTTCCACGAGCTCGCCGATCTCGGCGAGCTGCCCCCACTGGTCGAGAAGCTCGGCTGAACCCGATCGTGCCGCATTGCCAAATCGCACCACGAAAACTTAGAGCAGGTCGAGCGATTCCGCTCAACCGTGACCTGCCCTAGGTCAGGCGAAATACCGGAGCCCTCCAATGCCACCAACCCAGCTTGCTGTTCCTCTATCGCGCGAACAGGCGCACGACCTGGTCGATGCCGTGATGGAAGAGGATGGGCTGGCGCTGAACGCGTCAGCCTATGAAGACGACAACGGGCGCTGGATGTTCGAGGCGCTCTGCGCCGAGAAGCCAGACATCGAGGCGTTCAATGCCGTTGCCAGCCGCATCGTCGGCGGCGCGCTGGACTTTCACCTCGAAGAACTCGATGCAGACTATGATTGGGTGTCGAAATCGCTGGAGGGCCTGAAACCCGTCACGGCTGGCGGTTTCTACGTCTATGGCAGCCATGATGCCGGCTCCGTCCCTCCCGGCGTCACGCCCATTCACATCGACGCCGCGCAGGCCTTTGGCACCGGCCATCACGAAACCACCACCGGATGCCTCGAAGCCATCGACCAGACCCTCAAGCGCCGCAAACTGCGCCGCATGCTTGATGTGGGCACCGGCACCGGCGTGCTCGCCATCGCGCTCGCCAAGCGCACGCGCCTTCCTGTACTCGCAACCGACATCGATCCCATCGCTGTCAGGACGACAGAACAGAATGCCAGGCTCAACGGCGTGGCCAACCAGATCGTAGCTGTCGAGGCGACCGGGCTCGACCACCGCAAGATTTCGGCGAATGCGCCCTATGATTTTATCGCCGCCAACATTCTGGCGGGACCGCTGACCTCACTTGCCCCTGGCATGGGCCGGATAGCGCAGCCGGGAGCAACCATAATCCTGTCCGGCATTCTCAACCGGCAGGCCGCAAACGTCATCGCGGCCTATGCGCGTCAGGACATGGTGCTGCAACGCCGCATCATCCGGCGCGAATGGACGACGCTGGTAATGGAAAAGAGGGGCTGAAAAAACAAGGCCCCGGAGAACCGGGGCCAGAATGTCTTACGGAAAAGGCTGATGCTTAGCGTTTCGTCTTCTGAACGGCTGTTCTGAAGGGTTCGCGAAACATCTCGACCTGGCGCGCCGCCTGCCGGGAGCGCGATTCCACCATCGCATCATAGACGGTCCGGAAGAAGTTCTTGTTCTGGCTCATGTCTTGTCTCCATCGTTCGGCTGGTGAACTGTAGTTGACCTGTAGATAGACCTGTCAGCCCGGTTCAGTCAGGGGTTCAAACGCAACAAAGCCATGCAGGATGTGCATGGATATTGAGAGGTTAATTCGTATGGACGCGTCGCAGAAAACGCCCGAATCCGGCTTTCAGTCGTTCGAGGAGCAATCCGATCCGAGCCAGGTGGCGCCCCGGGTCGAGAAACTGCGCAAATTGCTGGACGATGAAAAACTGGATGCTTTTCTTGTGCCGCGGGCGGACCGGTTCCAGGGAGAGTTGGTGCCGCCCGGCTCTGCGCGCCTTGCATGGCTCACCGGGTTCACCGGATCAGCCGGCATGGCGGTTGTGAGCAAGCGGCGGGCCGTCCTCCTCGTCGACAGCCGTTATACTCTGCAGGCACCCGCCCAAACCAACACCGAAATATTTGAGGTGGTGGAATCGCCACCCGCCACCCTCTCCAACTGGTTCACCGACGCCCTGCCCACCAAGGCTGTGATCGGCTATGATCCCTGGCTGCTGACCAAAGCCGAACGTGACGGGCTGGCATCTCGCCTTAGGGACCAAACCCTCAAGCCGGTGGAGAACCTCATCGACCGGCTCTGGATCGAGGATCGCCCTGCCCCGCCCGCCGATCCCATCGATTTCCTCGGTCTTAACCGCACCGGCCGCAGCGCTGCTGACAAGATTGCCGACCTGCAGCGAACGTTCAGCGACGCGAAGGTCGACGCCACGGTGCTCACCCTGCCCGAATCCGCCTGCTGGCTGTTCAACATCCGCGGCACCGACGTGCCCAACACGCCTTTTGTGCTCGGCTTCGCCATCCTACCAAGGCGCGGGAAGCCGACCCTCTTCGTCGTCAGGGACAAGATCACAGCTGAGGCCAAACAACAGATCGCCGACTTTGCTCGCCTTGAGGATATCGACAAGCTTGACGACGCGCTCGCAAAGCTCGCCGCCAAATCTGCGCGCATCGCCATCGATCCGGCCAATTGCCCCGCCCAGATCGCCGGCCTGCTGTCCGAGAACGGCGCGGAACTGATTGAGCGCCGCGACCCGGTGCTTCTCGCCAAGGCGCAAAAGAACGATGCCGAAATGGCCGGCATGCGCGAGGCGCAGCAGCTCGACGCCGTAGCCATGGCGAAATTCCTCTGCTGGTTCGACCGCGAGGCGCCCAAGGGACAGCTGACCGAAATCGGCATCGTCCAGCAGCTCGAGAGCTTTCCGGCGCGAGGATCCCTCGCTGGTCGATATCAGCTTCGACACCATTTCGGGCGCCGGCCCGGATGGGGCCATCGTGCACTATCGCGTGACGGAAAAAACCAATCGCACGCTGCAAAAAGGCGAACTGATGCTGGTCGACAGCGGCGGCCAGTATCTCTCCGGCACCACCGACATCACCCGCACCATGGCGAACGGCACGCCGACCCAAGAGCAAATGGACCGCTTCACCCGCGTGCTCAAGGGCATGATCGCCATTTCCACGGCGCGTTTTCCAAAGGGAACGACAGGTTCGCAGATCGACATCCTGGCCCGCCAGTTCCTCTGGCAAGCGGGCGTCACCTACAGCCATGGCACGGGCCACGGCGTCGGCGCCTTCCTCGGCGTGCATGAGGGCCCGGTCAGCATTTCGCCGCGTCCGCAGACAATCCCTCTTCAGGAGGGAATGGTCCTGTCCAATGAGCCGGGCTACTACAAGGCCGGCGAGTACGGCATCCGGATCGAGAACCTGCTCCACGTCGTCCCGAGCGAGGTGGGCGAGAACTTCCTCGAATTCGAGACCCTTACTCTGGCTCCGATCGACAGGCGGCTGATCGACCCAAACCTTCTCACCGCCGGCGAGCGGGACTGGCTCAACGCCTATCACGCAAGGGTGTTCAAGGAGGTCGGCGGCAAACTGCCGGACGACGTGCGCGCGTGGCTGCAGCAGGCGACGGCGCCGATCTGACAAGTGCGACTGCGCCCCTCCCCTTTCCCTTGCGGGGAGGGTCGCGTGGGCGTGGCCAACAACCCCCGCTAGTTCGGCCTGATGTCGGTGTAGTCCTTGGTGGCGGGCCGCCCTCGGAAGGTCACCCAGAAATAGTTGAGCACATAGGTGCCGGCGGTCTTGAACACGCCCTCGTTCTCAAGGCGGCGGCCCGAGGTATACATGGGCAGCGAGAACGTCCATTTGACCGGCCCCACCCGGCTCAACCGCACCGCCACGTCAGTGTCCTCGCCGTAAAAGGAGATGGTCACGTCATAGCCGCCCGCCTTGATCCAGGCAGACCGCTTGATGACGAAATTGCCGCCCTGGATCATCGATCCGACCTTCAAGACGAATCGGTTGAGCAGATAGACCCCATAGGAAAGCCAGTAGAAACCGCGCACCAGGAACCGGTTCCACAACGACAGATCGTGATAGATATAGGGCCCGCTCAGTCCCACAAGCTTCGGGTTCGCCTCGAACTCGCTGAGGACCCTGGTGATCCAGCCTTCCGGCACTTCGGTGTCCGCGTCGATATTGGCGACCAGTTCCGCCGTCGTCGCCTCGAAGCCGGCCCGGCGCGCATGCACCAGCCCCTTTTGCTTCTCATCGACCACTCGCACGCCTTCGAAGCTTTCGGCGATCTCCTTGGTGCGGTCGGTGGAATTGTTGTTCACCACCACGACTTCGCACTCGGCTCCCGATCGCGCCACTTCCGCCAGAACGGATTTGACGCAACTGCCGATGAGCGCCTGCTCATTGTAGGCTGGGATGACAAAGGCGAGCTGCATGCGTGTATCCTTACGAAACCGGCGTGCAACATAGAGAACTGCCTTCCCTCGTGCCAACCTGTTTTCGGGCTTTATGACCGGTTTGCGACACCCATACGCATAACGCGCATGGTTGCTCTTGAGAAGAGAAGCTCCTATGCCATGGCGCCAAAACCGGCATTGCCCGGGCGCGTAGGACCGTTTCCAGGCGAAGTGGACGCCGATTTGCGGTTCGGAAACGCGGCAAAAGAGGATTAAGGGCCCCAAGCCCGCAGCGCGAAGGGCCTTAGGAGGCGCTCATGAATTATCTTACCCCGGAAGCCTTGCCGAACAGGGAATTCACCGACCCCAAGGCAGCTTGGGAATATGTCGAGGAAATTTATCGCCGCAACACCGAGTTCGTGCGCGGTCACCTGCTGGGGCTGGCACGAGGGAGAATTCCGGGCGGCAAGGTCCGCGCCACCTACCCGCGCGTGCAGGTTGTCTCGACCAGTCACCAGAAGGTCGACTCACGCCTCCCATACGGCTTTCTGCACAGCCCCGGCCTTTACCAGACGACCATCACCTCGCCCGGCCTGTTCAAGACCTATCTGATCGAGCAGTTCGGCCTCATCCTGAAGAACTACGAGGGCGTCATCGAAGTCGGCGAGAGCGAAACGCCGATCCCTGTCCATTTCGCCTTCCAGCCGAACGAAAAACTGGACGGCGCAGCCATCAATGCTGTCGGCCTGCCGCTGCGCGACCTGTTCGACGTACCGGACCTCACACATACCGACGACGAGATTTCCAACGGCACCTATATTCCGCCCGAGGGCGGCCCCTACCCGCTGGCGGCCTTCACCGCGCCGCGCGTCGACTATTCGCTGCATCGGCTGGCTCACTACACGGCGACCGAGCCTGAGCATTTCCAGAACTTCGTGATCTTCACCAACTATGCCTTCTATATCGACGAGTTCTGCCGCATCGCGCACGGCTACATGAAGGAGGGCCATCCCGATTACGATGCCTTTGTCGAGCCCGGCAATTTCGTCACCACCAACGCGCGCCATGGCGGCAAGTCCGAAGGCGCCCGCGCCGCCCGCGAACCGCAAATGCCGACCTATCATTTGAAGGCAAAGGACAGCCGCGGCATCACCATGGTCAATATCGGCGTCGGTCCCTCCAACGCCAAGACGATTACCGATCATATCGCCGTTCTGCGCCCACACGCCTGGCTAATGCTTGGCCATTGCGCCGGCCTCAGGAATTCGCAGGAGCTGGGCGACTACGTGCTCGCCCATGCCTATGTGCGCGAGGACCACGTACTCGATGCCGATCTGCCGCTGAGCGTGCCCATCCCCGCCCTGGCCGAAGTGCAGGTGGCGCTGGAAGGCGCGGTCCGCGACATCACCAAGCTCGAAGGCATGGAGATGAAGCGCGTCATGCGCACCGGCACCGTCGCCACCTTCGACAACCGCAATTGGGAGCTGCGCGACCAGAAGGAAATCACCCAGCGCTTGAGCCAGTCCCGCGCCATCGCACTCGATATGGAAAGCGCCACCATTGCTGCCAACGGTTTTCGCTTCCGCGTGCCCTACGGCACCCTGCTCTGCGTCTCGGACAAGCCGCTGCATGGCGAAATCAAGCTGCCCGGCATGGCCTCCGAATTCTACCGCACCCAGGTCAGCCGGCATCTGGAGATCGGGCTGAGGGCCATGGAAATCCTGCGCGGCCAGCCTGCCGAACGCATCCACTCCCGCAAGCTCAGAAGCTTTGCCGAAACGGCTTTCCAGTAAGTCAGACACGCTTTCAAATGAAAAAGGCGGCCTAACAGGCCGCCTTTTTCAACCGGTTGTTCTGATGCCTATTTCTGCTCCAGTGCAATCGCCTCGGTCGCCGTGATCGCCGCCATGTTGACGATGCCGCGGCTGGTCACCGACGGCGCCAGGATATGGGCCGGGCTGTTGAGCCCCATCAGGATCGGCCCCACCGCCAGCGCATTGTTGGTTTCCTTGAGCAAGCGTCATGGAAAGGTTGGCGGAATCGAGATTGGGGAAGATCAGCAGATTGGCTTCGCCGCTTAAGCACGCTGTCGGGGATATAGCGCTCCCTCAGCTTCTCGTTCAGCGCCAGATCGCCCTGCATCTCGCCTTCGACGATCAGATCGGGCGCCTGCGACTTCAGCATCTGGTAGGCCTCCCGCATCTTGTAGGCGGTGTCGCCGTCGCGCGAACCGAAATTCGAATAGCTGAGAAGCGCCACCTTGGCCTCGATATTGAAGCGCCGCAGATGCGCCCGTGCCTGCAGGGTGATCGAAACGATCTCCTCTGGCGTCGGGTCGATGATGCATATAGGTGTCGGCCAAGAAGAACGCGCCCTGCTGCATGATCAGCATGGAAAGCGCCGAAATGTCGGACACTCCCTCCGCCAGCCCGATCACCGATTTGATGTCGCGCGCATGCTTGATGAAGCGGCCCTGCAGGCCGCAGAGCAGCCCATCCGCTTCGCCGCGCTTGACCGCAAGGGCGCCGATCACCGTGGTGTTGGTGCGCACGATGGTGCGGGCCGTATCCGGCGTCACGCCGCTGCGCCCGACCAGCGAGTGGAAGAGCGAGACATAGTCGCGATAGCGCGGATCGTCTTCGGGATTGATGATCTCGAAATCCTTGCCGGGGCTGAGCGTCAGTCCGAAGCGCTCGATGCGCTGCTCGATTACCGCAGGCCGCCCGATCAGGATCGGATGCACCATGCCCTCTTCCAGCAGCACCTGCGTCGCCCGCAACACGCGCTCGTCTTCGCCATCGGCAAAGGCGACGCGCTTCTTCGCCGTCTGCGCCTGCTCGATGATCGGCTTCATCACCAGCCCAGACCGGAAGACGAAGCGGTTGAGGCTGTCGCGATAGGCGCCGAAATCCTCGATCGGACGGCGGGCAACACCGCTGTCCATCGCAGCCTGCGCCACTGCCGGCGCGATCCTCAGAATCAGCCGCTGATCGAAGGGGTTGGGGATCAGGTAGTCGCGCCCGAAGATCGTGCCGCCACCCGAAGCGGAAGCTTCCAGCGCCGGCTCATGGGCCAGCTTGGCGATGGCGTGCACCGCCGCGATCTTCATTTCCTCATTGATCGTGGTCGCGCCCACATCCAGCGCCCCGCGGAAGAGGAACGGGAAGCAGAGGACATTGTTGACCTGATTGGGATAGTCGGACCGCCCGGTGCACACCATGGCATCCGGCCGCGCTTCCATCGCCAGTTCCGGCATGATTTCCGGCATCGGATTGGAAAGCGCCAGGATCAGCGGGTTCTTGGCCATGTTCTTCATCATCTCCGGCTTCAGCGCACCGGCAGCGCTTAGACCCCGAGATAGATGTCGGCGCCATCCATGACGTCCGCCAGTTCGTCGGCATCGGTCTCCTGCGCGAATTCCATGCGCCAGCGGTCGGCATTGTGCGAACGCCGGTGCGTCACCAGCCCTTCCCGATCGGCGACCCAGATGTTCTCCCGCTTTGCGCCAAGCGCCATCAGTACGTTGAGGCAGGCAATGGCCGCCGCACCAGCGCCGGAGGTGCAGATCTTGACCTCCTCGATCTTCTTGCTGGTGAGCCTCAGCCCGTTGATCACCGCGGCGCCGACGATGATCGCCGTGCCATGCTGGTCATCGTGAAAAACCGGAATGTTCATGCGCTTGCGCAGCGCTTCCTCGATCTCGAAGCAGTCGGGCGCCTTGATGTCCTCGAGATTGATGCCGCCAAAGGTCGGCTCGAGCGGCGCGACGACCTCGATGAAGCGTTTCGGGTCCTGCTCGTTGACCTCGATATCGATGCTGTCGATGCCAGCGAACTTCTTGAACAGGACCGCCTTGCCCTCCATGACCGGCTTGGAGGCTAGCGCGCCGATATTGCCAAGCCCCAGCACAGCGGTCCCATTGGAGATGACGGCGACCAGATTGCCCTTGGAGGTGTAGGAATAAACCTTCTCGGGATCCCGCGCGATTTCCTCGCAGGGCGCGGCCACCCCCGGCGAATAGGCCAGCGCCAGATCGCGCTGATTGCCCAGCGGCTTGGATGGCGTGATCTCGATCTTGCCCGGCTTTGGATGTTCGTGAAAATGCAGCGCCGCCTCTTTGAGGGCACTTGGTTGCTCGCGCTGGTCCGATGACATGAATTCGCTCCCTGATTGCGGCGAGCAAAAAGGCGAGACCGTCTTTTCGCTACAAACGCCGCGACGACGAAAGGACAGAGCACGCAGTCTGGAAATCAGAACGCGCACGCTGGTCGCGCCCGTTAGGTGCCACTAATCTGCGTGAAAGAAAAGGCGTGTGGGCCCCGAAAAGAACAAGCGCCTCTAGGCTGCCCACCCTTGATCGTCTTCGGCCACCTTTTCGCTCTCGTCATTGAGAGCGTGCGCCAAGGAAACGAAAGACTCGGTCCGCAAGGCCGGCGCGAAGAGATAACCCTGCGCCTGCACGACGCCGCGCTCCCGGAGGTAAAGGGCCTGCTCCTCGGTCTCCACGCCCTCGGCAACAATCTCCGCGCCAAGATCGTGGGCCATGGCGATCAGCCCGTCGAGCACCGGCACCTGCGTCACCTCCGGGCGCACCATGTCCACGAACACGCGGTCGATCTTGATGATGTCGACACCGAGCGTCTGGATATAGGCAAGATTGGAGTGGCCGGTGCCCACGTCGTCCATGGCGAGCCGGCATCCCAGCGAATGCAGGCCGGCGATGACGCTTGTTGCCTGCGCACTGTTGGCCAGGGGCCGCCGCTCGGTGATCTCGAAAACCAGCTGGCGGAATCGAATGGGTGAGCCGCCGAAAATCGCCTGCACGTCTTCCACGATACCACCATCGCGGAAATGGCCCTCGAACAGATTGATCGACACCTTGAGCTGCGGCATCTCCGCACAAAGCGCGGACAAATCGTCCTTGACCTTCTGCATCAGTCTCAGCGTCATCGGGATGGCAAGACCGGTCACTTCGGCATAATCGATGAAGGCACCGGGCGCGACGATCTCTCCATTGCGTTTCACCCAGCGCACCAACACCTCGCAGCCAAGGAGCTTGCCCGTCCGGAGGTCGATGACCGGCTGGTAGAAGGGCCTGAGCTCGCCATTGGCAATCGCATGCTCGAGGTCGAATGCCGGAATCTGCGAGCGGCGGACATATTGCAGCGCCATGGCAAGGAACGCGCCGCTCATCAGGCAGGCGACCACGGTAAATCCGACGTCGAGATCCGCATAGCCGGCGCGAACGAGGGCGAATGGCACCGCCACTTCCGCCCTGAGCGGCAATTCGCCGGCAAAGGCATTGGCAACCAGGAAGCTCTGGTCGCTGGAGCGCTGTTCGAACGCCTTGTAATTGCCGAAGGTCACCACATCGCGCCCGTTCGTCAGCGAGATCCTCAGCATGATAGCCTGTTTGAGCTCCTCCGGCATGCCGTCGGCCAGCCGGCCGCTGAGCGTGACGAAACCCACCAATTGCTTGGAACCGACCTGACGGGAAATGCGCATCAAAGGCAGCTCCTGGCCGGCAAACTGCACCTCGGAAATGGTCTCGGACTGGCCGGCAATCGTCAGGTCGGGCGAGAGCCGCGTATAATCGAATTCCGTCCCATAGGCGTCGCAATACTGAACGCCATCGGCATTCTCGACCACCATCTGCCTCAGCGTGGCGTTCTTCAGCATCTGCTTTTGCACATTGCGCACGAAAGTTGGTGTGCACAGCGACGGGCTCTGCTCGACGACGGCCCGCAGGCTGGCAATGCCGCCATAGACGGACCGATGGATGTCTTGGGTGATCGCATCGACCGAACGTTGCAGGGCGGCGGTCTCGCGTCCGCGAACATAAAGGTCGAGCAGATAGTCGACCGCCAGCACCGGCGCAAAAGCCAGCAAAGCGCTGATCAGCATGATGATGTGCGAGTATTTCGACTTCACTCGGTGCGCGTCCGGCCGGAATAGGTCCCCGAACGCTAGCATCGCGAGCCTAAGGCGTGGTTAAGCCCTTGACGCGCCTATTTCACCCGCACATTTTCGAACTGCCAGGGGTCGGAGAAATCGAGGTCTTCCTCGAACAGCTCCATGCGTTGGCTGAGCGGCGTCCAGTCCGTGAACGCGCCGATCACCGGACCGAGATAAGGCATGGCGATTTGAAGGATACGCTCGTGGTCGAGTTCTTCGGGTTCGACGATGCCGCGGCGCGGATTCTCGATCGCCCAGATCATTCCCGCAAGGACCGCCACCGTCACCTGCAGCGAGGTTGCGTTGTTCTCCGGGGCGAGCTGGCGCGCCTCCTCGATGTCGAGTTGCGAGCCATACCAATAGGCACCCTTGCCGTGCCCGGCCAGTAAAACGCCCAGCTCGTCCGCGCCGGAAATGATTTCGTCCATCAGGATGCGCTGGCTCTCCTGCGCCACGAAATTGCGCCCGGCGAATTCGTGCAGAGACAGGATCGCGTCGTCGCAAGGGTGGTAGGCGTAATGCACGGTCGGTCGATAAGCGACGCGTTCCCCATCCTTGACGCTCAGATAATCCGAAATGGAAACCGATTCTCCGTGCGTGATGAGGAAGCCGTGGATCTCGCCGGCCATCGGCGTCCAGGTGCGCACCCGCGTCGAGGCGCCGGGACGATGAAGGAAGATGGCGCTACGGCGGCCGCTCTCATGTTCTGCCCCATCCTCGGGCAGCGCCTTTTCATGGCTGCCCCACCCCAGCTCGGCCGGCTGCGTGCCCTCGCCGACAAACCCATCGACCGACCAGGTGTTGACGAACTCGTTCGGCAGCTTCGGCGTCTCCGCGATCTGCCAATCGCGCTCTGCGATGTGGATCACCTTGACGCCTTCGCGTTGCGCCAGCGCAGCCCAGTCCTCGCGGCTCTTGGGCGCGGCATCCTTGATCCCCATCGCCTCGGCGATGTTGAGCAGCGCAACCTTGACGAAATGCGACACCAGGCCCGGATTCGCCCCATGCGTGATGACGGCGGTCGGCGCGTCGGGCCCAAGCTTCTCCCGCAGCGCCAGCGCCTCTTCGCGCAAGGCATAATTGGTTCGCTCCGCCGGCGGCAGGCTTGGATCGCTGTACCCGCCCGGCCAGGGCTCGATGCAGGTATCGAGGTAAAGCGCGCCGCGCTCCGCAGCCAGTTCCATCAATGCGATGCTGGAGACGTCAACGGACAAATTGAGCAGGAAATCGCCTTCGCCGAGCTTTGGCTCCAGCACCTGCCGGTAGTTGTCCGGCGTCAGCGTCTCCTTGCGGAATGCTACGTCATAGCGCGCTGCCACATCGCGGCTGGTATCGTCAGCCGCAATGATGGTGATGCGCTCCGGCGCGATGCCGATATGCCGCAGGATCAGCGGCAAGGTGCCCTGCCCGATGCTGCCGAACCCCAGGATGACGAGCTGGCCGGGAAAAACGCAATGAACGTTTGCCTCTGCCATGTCTTCATATCTCCCTTGATCTGAGCGTTTCCGCTTCAGCGCCGCACTCAACGCGCACGTCTGCGGCGTTCCGGAGAGCCCGGAGCGCTCGCGACTTTGAATACTATTTGACCGGCAGGTTGAGGCGCAGATGCAATTCGCGCAGCTGCTTGGCGCTCGGCTCCGAGGGTGCCCCCATCAGCAGGTCTTCGGCCTGCTGGTTCATCGGGAACAGCGTGATCTCGCGCAAATTCTCGACCCCGCACAACAACATGACGATGCGGTCGATACCGAACGCCGCGCCGCCATGCGGAGGTGCGCCATACTGGAAGGCCCGGTAAAGACCGCCGAAGCGCTCCTCGACCTCCTGCTGGGGACGGCCCACCAGCTCGAACGCCTTGATCATCAATTCCGGCGACTGGTTACGGATGGACCCCGAGGCGATCTCGTAGCCATTGCACACGGCATCATACTGGAACGCCTTGATCGTCAACGGATCCTGGTTTTCCAGCGCTTCCATGCCGCCCTGCGGCATCGAGAAGGGATTGTGGGCGAAGTCGAGCTTTTCCTCGTCGTCCAGTTCGTAGAACGGGAAGTCGACAATCCAGCACAGTTCGAACCGCTCCGTGTCCGTCAGCCCCAATTCGTTGCCGGCACGCGTCCGGGCCTCGCCGGCGAACTTGTAGAACTTCGACGGCACACCGCACACGAAGAAGACGGCGTCCCCGTCCCCCAGCCCGAGCTGGGTGCGGATGGCTTCGGTCCGCTCCGGCCCGATATTCTTGGCAATCGGTCCCGCACCCTCGCCATCGCGGAAGAAGATATAGCCGAGCCCCGGCTGGCCCTGGGCTTGCGCCCACCCATTCATGCGGTCGCAGAACGCGCGGCTGCCGCCGGTCTTGGCCGGAATCGCCCAGACCTGCGACCTGATCGTCGGAAGCGATCTGGTTGGCAAAAACCTTGAAGCCGGAATCGGCGAAATGCTCGGTCACCGCCTGCATCTCGATGGGGTTGCGCAAATCGGGCTTGTCGGTGCCGTATTTGCGGATCGCCTCGTCATAGGGAATGCGCGGCCACTGCTTGGTCACCGGCTTGCCCTCGGCGAACTCCTCGAACACCGAAGTCATCACCGGCTCGCAGGTCTCCCACACGTCTTCCTGCGTGACGAAGCTCATTTCGAGATCGAGCTGGTAGAACTCGCCCGGCAGGCGGTCGGCCCGCGGGTCCTCGTCGCGGAAACAGGGCGCGATCTGGAAATACCGGTCGAACCCGGCAACCATCAGCAACTGCTTGTATTGCTGCGGCGCCTGCGGCAGCGCGAAGAACTGGCCCGGATGCAGGCGGCTCGGCACCAGGAAGTCGCGCGCCCCTTCTGGCGACGAAGCCGTCAGGATCGGGGTCGAATATTCCGCGAACCCGGCATCGGCCATCTTGTGGCGCATCGCCGAGACGATCTTGGTGCGCTTGACGATATTGGCGTGCAGCGTTTCGCGCCGCAAATCGAGGAAGCGGTATCGCAGCCGCACGTCCTCGGGATAGTCCGGCTCGCCGAACACGGGCAGCGGCAATTCCCTGGCCTTGCCCAAGACCTCGATCTCGCGGATGAACACCTCGATCTCGCCGGTCGGCAGGTTGGGATTGACCGCCTCTGGCGCGCGGGCCTTCACCTCGCCATCGATGCGGAGCACCCATTCGGAGCGCACCTTCTCGGCCTCGGCGAAAGCGGGCGAATCGGGATCGACCACGGCCTGGGTAATGCCGTAGTGGTCGCGCAAATCGATGAACAGCAGCCCGCCATGGTCACGGATGCGGTGGACCCAGCCGCTCAGGCGCACACTCTCGCCGACATTTGAAGCGCGGAGCCCGGCGCAGTTGTGCGTGCGGTAGCGATGCATAATCGTCTCACAAATCTCAAGTGTGTCCCGGAAAAGTGGGCACCGGTTTTCGGGCCCCGGACACACGACTAAACAAAGACCTAGAGCAGGTTGATCTAATCGATCTAAAGCTCGCCTGCTCAAGGAAATCAGGCTTTTTCTGGGGCGCGAAAAGCGCATGGGCAGGCGCGATTGTCAAGAAGCGACTGCCGGACAGGACCGCGCCAGCATACCGGCCGATATTCCCCGCCGCTGGAAACCGAGCCTCCGCCCTGATAGAGCGTTGAGGGACAGAAAGATTCAGCCAGCCTCCTTTGTGCGGCACCCAGCCGCGACCACGTAACGGAATGCACCACATGAACGTCATAACGGCGACCGATGCCCTGACAGAGTTTTGCAAGGCCGCCGCCCACCATCCCTTCGTCACCGTCGACACCGAATTCCTGCGCGAGACGACCTATTGGCCAAAACTCTGCCTGATCCAGATGGCAACGCCTGAGGATGCCGCGATCATCGATCCGCTGGCCAACGGCATCGACCTGGCGCCCTTCTTTGACCTCTTGCAGAACACCGCCGTCACCAAGGTCTTCCACGCCGCGCGCCAGGACGTCGAGATCTTCGTCAAGCTGACCGGCAAGGTCCCGCGCAATCTCTTCGACACCCAGATCGCCGCCAGCGTGTGCGGATATGGCGACAGCGCCTCCTATGACAGTCTGGTGCGCGCCATTGTCGGCGAGCAGATCGACAAGAGTTCACGCTTCACCGACTGGTCGCACCGCCCCTTGAGCGAAAAGCAGCTCACCTACGCCCTCGCCGACGTCACCCATCTGCGCGACATCTACACGACCCTAAAGGAGCAGATCGAAAAACAGGGCCGGCAGGATTGGGTCGAGGACGAAAACGCCACGCTCGCCAGCATCGGCACCTATATCGTCAAACCCGAAAATGCCTGGAAGCGCCTGAAGATAAAGGTCAACCGGCCACGCGATCTCGCCACCCTCAAGCTTTTGGCCGAATGGCGCGAGCAGAAGGCGCAGGACACCGACCAGCCGCGCAATCGCGTGCTCAAGGACGATGCGGTTTACGAACTCGCCGTCCAGCGCCCAACCAGGCCTGAGAATTTCGAAAAGCTCCGGGCCGTGCCGCGCGGCTTCGGCCGCTCCTCCGCAGCCGCCGAGATCATCGCCATCATCCAGGGCGCGGAGCGCATTCCCAAGGACGAACTGCCATCCCTGCCCGCTCGTCCGCGCGGCCCCTCACCCAAGGGCCCGATCGGCGATCTGATCCGGGTGCTGCTGAAGGCCGTCTCGGAAAAGCATGGCGTCGCCGCCCGCATCATCGCCACCAGCGACGAGATCGACGCGCTTGTGCTCGACGACGAAGCCGATGTGCCGGCCCTGCGCGGATGGCGCCGCAAGATCTTCGGGGAAAAGGCGCTGGCGATCAAAAACGGCACGCTGGCTCTGGCGGCCAACCGCAAGGGCGTCGTCGAGGTTTCGATCACGAAACCCTGATGACGGCGCCCTTGAAGCCGGCAACATCGGCCAGTTGGACCAACCGGTTCTGCAGCCGCTCGCCATCGAGAAAAGCCAGATCGGATGGCAGCTGCAGACCAAGCTTCTTGCCGTCGACAAAGAAGCGCGCACGCGGCAATACCCCCGGCATGGCAGCCGACATCGGATAGGCGACACGGAAAAGCGCTCCGATCACGCGGGCACGCGTATTGGCCTTCTCTCCCGCCAGCTCGAGCAGAGCCGAACTGACGCTCTTGTGCTTGAGGCCCATATAACGGACCGCCAGCACCTCGCACAAAAACGCGCGATCGGGATGGTCGAGCCCGGTCAGCGAGCCGTATGCGACGAGATCGATGCTCTGCTCGCCGCGATAGTCGGGATGGCCGCGCCAGCCGATATCGGACAGATAGCATGCCGCCTGGCGCAGGCGCACATCGCCTGCCTCCTCGGTCAGCTCCGTGACCGAAAAGAACTTGTCGGTAAAGGAAATCAGATCGATGGCATGCGCTGGCGAACGGGAGCGCAGCAGCGACATCTCTTCCGCGCCTTGCAGCAGCGGATCGGCGTTGCGCTCTTCTTCGTCGAGCGACTGGAACAGATAGCCCTCACGTACGCCGAGGGCGGAAAAGATGACGGTCTTGAATTTGCCCGCCCGCAACACTTCCGCCAGCACGGCTGATCCATAGGCCAGCAAATCGCGCCGGCCGCTGGAAACCGAACGCATCCCGCTCAACTGTTTGCCGCTCGCGGCACTCTCCACGATCATGTCGCAAAGCTTGAGGATGTCGTCAGCGGCGACGCTGTAGTGCTGCACCATGTGCAGCGGATATTTCGATCGCACCTGATGCAGTTTGGCGAGCGCCCGCCATGTGCCGCCAATGGCGGCAAAGATGTCGCCCGGATGATCCTGCAAGAGCTGCGACTTTGCCACGCGCTCGCGCGCGATCACCAGCGCCTTGGCGGAATTGTTTCCGCTGTCGTCCTGCAGCCTTATCGCGCCCAGTTCGTGGGTTTCTCCGACTGCGTCACGCCCTGAAGCTATGGCCGACAATTCCAGGCTGCCGCCGCCCAGATCACCCACCACGCCGGAAAAGTCCGGCATGCCGGCCACCACCCCGAGTGCTGCGAAATGGGCTTCCTCGGCCCCCGTGAGAACGCGCACGGGCACCTGCATGATGTCCTCGACCTGGGACGCGAAATCAGGTCCGTTGGCAGCTTCGCGCACCGCCGATGTCGCCAGCACATGCGTGGTGCCGACCTGCATCAGTTCCACGACCAGCGCAAAGCGGCGGATTGCGGTGAGGGCTCTGTGGGCGTTGGCCTCGGCAATGCGCCCGCTCGCGGCAACGCCGCGTCCCAGCGCCGCCGGCGATTTTTCATTATAGAGCGGCGTCAGCGCCCGCGCATGGCGCTCATAGACAACCAGACGCACCGAGTTGGAGCCGATATCGAGGACGGCGATCGGGCGCGCGCCCTGGATACGGCCTTGTGCTGTGGGGTCGGCATCGACCCCCCAAAGTCCTGTGGTCAATCCTCGTCCTCGTCGATATCGGCATCGTCCGTAAGCGCACTGCCCCTGCCCGACAGGGACGGATTGGTCATGAAATAGTCATGGGCGTTGAACGCCTCTTCGCCGTCCGCCGAACCTACGCGCCTGGAACTCCCGTCGGGTAGCACCTCCCAGCTTTGCTGGTTGTCCCGCAGATAGGCAACCATGATCCGGTCGAGAATCTGCTTGTGCACGGTCTTGTTGAAAATCGGCACGAGCACTTCCACCCGTCCATCGAGATTGCGCGGCATCAAATCGGCTGAAGATATGAACACCGCCGCCTTGCGTGACGGCATCGGCTCGCCACGCCCGAAACAGTAGATGCGCGAATGCTCCAGAAAGCGCCCGACGACCGATTTGACCCGAATATTGTCGGAAAAGCCCGGTATGCCCGGCCTTAGGCAACAAATGCCCCGCACCACCAGATCGATCTGCACGCCCGCCTGGCTGGCCTCATAGAGCGCATCGATGATCGTCGGGATCGACCAGCGCATTCATCTTGAACCAGATGGCCGCCGGCTCCCCCGCCTTGGCATGATTGATCTCTTCCTCGATCCCGTCCAGCAGCCGGTCGCGCAGCGAGACTGGCGAGACCGCGATGCTCTCCATGTCCGACGGCCGCGCATAGCCGGTGACGTAATTGAACACGCGCGCCACATCGCGGGTGATCTTGGGATTGATGGTGAAATAGCTGAGATCGGTATAAATCTTCGCCGTCACCGGGTGGTAGTTGCCCGGTGCCGATATGGCAGTAGCTGACCAGCTTGCCCTTCTCGCGCCGCACCACCTGGCTCATCTTGGCGTGTGTCTTGAGCCCCACGAAGCCGAACACCACCTGCGCGCCTGCCCGCTCCAGATCGCGGGCCCAGCGGATATTGGCTTCCTCGTCGAAACGCGCCTTCAGTTCAACCAGCGCGGTCACCGATTTGCCCGTCTCGGCCGCCAGCACCAGCGCCTTGATGATCGGGGAATCCGCCGAGGTGCGGTAGAGCGTCTGCTTGATCGCCACCACGTCTGGATCGCGCGCCGCCTGCATCAGGAACTGCGCCACCACATCGAAACTTTCGAAGGGGTGGTGAACGACGATGTCCTTCTGGCGGATGGCCGCCAGGCAGTCCCCGTGATGGTCGCGAATGCGCTCGGGAAAGCGCGCGTGATAGGGCTGCGAACTTGAGGTCCGGCCGGTCGATCGTCGCAAATCGCGGCTGCATCGGCCAGCCCGAGGAACCCTTCGACCTCGAAGGTCTCGTCGGTCGTCACCCGCAACTCCTCGGCGATCTCGCGCCTCAGCGTCTTGCGGCATCGATCTGGCGATCTCGAGCCGGATCACCTGCCCGCGCCGCCGCTGCCGCAGCGCGCGTCTCGAACTCCACGACCAGGTCTTCCGCCTCGTCGTCGATTTCGATCTCGCTGTCCCGGATCACCCGGAAGGCGCCCGAACCGCAGATCTTGTAGCCGGGGAACATGCGGTGGAAGAAAAGCCCCACCACGGTGTCGATGGTCACCAGCTCGATTCGCCGCTCCGAGGCCAGGGCCGACGGCAGGGTGATGAACCGGTCGAGGCTCGCCGGCAGGCGCACCAGCGCCGTCATCTGCTCGGTCGATTCCGGGCCGCTCAAGCTGGAAGGCCAGCGTCAGTCCCAGATTGGGGATGAACGGGAACGGGTGCGCCGGATCGACCGCGATCGGCGTCAGGACCGGGAAAGATCTCCTCGCTGAACTGCTTTTGCAGATAGGTGATCTGGTCCTCGTCCAGATCGTCGGCTTCGTGGATCACGACATTGCTGTCGAGCAGCTCCTGCGCGCAGCGTCTGCCAGTGGTCCTGCTGTTCGAGCTGCAGATGCTGGGCCAGCGTGGCGATGTCATCGAGCTGCTCGGAGGGCGAAAGTCCGTCCATCGAGAGCCGCGACATGCCGGCGCGAACCTGCCCTTTGAGGCCGGCCACCCGCACCATGAAGAATTCGTCGAGATTGTTGGCCGAGATCGACACGAACCGCAGCCGCTCCAGCAGCGGATGGGCGCGGTTTCCCGCCTCCTCCAGCACCCGCATGTTGAACTGCAGCCACGACACCTCGCGATTGACGAAACGGGCCGGGCTTGCCTGCAGCGACTGGATCTCGTCGGTCTGATCCGTTTCCAGATAGGCGGCATCGTCCATGCTAATCCAGATCCTCCATATCCTGTCCGTTCCGCCCCTCTTCGCGCTGGCTCAGCGCATCCGCCGCAATCGTTCGCGTCACCGCCGACCGCCGCGACAGCGTCAGCCGGTCGATCAGCGTCACCAGCGCCACCGCCTCCTGCGGCGAGCGCTCCATGCGCGTGACCAGATAACTGACAACCTTCGGGTCGACGTTCATCTGCCGGTCGCTGAAAAGCTTTACCAGCATCTGTGACAACTGCATGTCGTCTGGCCGCCGACACGGTAAATTGGGCGGCCAGCCGCAGCCGCGAGCGTACATCATCGGTCGTCAGTCGCCAATCGGCGACACCCTGTCGGGCCGTGAGCAACACAGGACGGTTGTCGCGCATGCACTGGTTGAGCAGATGGAACAGCTCCGCCTCCGCGATCTCCGCCCGATCTGCATTCTCAACCAGCACCGGCCGCGTTCCGCCTTGTGTGGACAATTGCGCCACATCGTCCGGCCCCGCCGAAATCGCATCGGCACGTTCGGCCCAGATGCGCGCCAGATGCGTCTTGCCGGCCTTCGGCGGCCCCACCAACAGGGTCAGCGGCCCTGGCCAGTTGGGAAACGCGGTGACGTGCTGGAACGCCAGCCGGTTGCCGTCCCAGACCAGGAAATCGGCCTCGGCATGAGAGGGCTCGTGATGAAGGTCGAGAACGAGCTGGCCGCGCGCGCTCCGGCAGGCCCAGATCGTCATCGCTGTCGTTCGAAGGCATAGGTCTAGAAAACCGGTGGTGCGTCGCTGTCGTCGCTGGCCGTGTCGCCATTGTAAAGGGAACTCTGCCGGTATTTTGCGACCGCAAAGCGCGCCAGAACGCTCGCAATCGCTGCCATCGGCACGGCCAGCAACAGGCCCACAAAACCGAAGATCAGGGCGAAGGCGAACAGCGCGAACATCAGCCACACCGGATGCACGCCGATGCTCGATCCCACCAGCTTGGGATAAAGCACATTGCCCTCGAGGAATTGGCCGAGAACGAAGATGAAGAAGATCAGCCCGATCATCACCCAGTCGGGCCAGAACTGCACAAAGGCCACGCCCATGGAAAGCACGAAGCCGATCAGAAGGCCGACATAGGGAATGAAGCTGAATAGCCCGGCGATCAGCCCGATCGCCAGCCCGAAGCTCAAGCCCGCAGCCGTCAGCGACCCGGCATAGAAGACCGCCAGAATCAGAACCACGGCGACCTGCCCGCGAATGACGCCCGACATGGCGGAATCGATATCGCGCATGACGTTGCGGATTTCCTCGGCATGCTTGCGCGGCAGCAGCGCGTCGGCGCTCGCCACCATCCGGTCCCAGTCCAGCAGCAGGTAGAAGGCAACGACCGGCGACACCACGAACAGGCCCAGCGTGTTGATGATGGCGAGGCCCGATTGCATGATCTGGCCGGTAATGGCCCCGGCAACCCCGAGCCCGCTGCTCATCATGTTCGCCAGGTTGGCCTGCAATTGTTGCATGCGCTCGACGCCGAGGAACGCATAGAGCTCCGGCGCCCATTCATTGGCAACGCGCTGCAATTGCTCGAAATAGTCGGGCAGGTTCTGCGCCAGCCCGAGCACCTGCTGCACCACCAGCGGCACCGACGAGCAGCAGGATGCCGGCGACCAGCAAGATCAGGAACACCATGATCACCAGCACCGCCGCCAACCGGCTGAACTTCCAGTTTCTCCAGCTGATCGGCGAGCGGGTCGAGCAGATAGGCCAGCGCCATGCCAACGACGAAAGGCAGCAGGATGCCGCGGAACAGCCAGACGATCACCGCGGCGACGACGAACAGGATGATCCAGGCGCGAAACTGGTTCTGCAGTGTCATGAAATGCTCAACCCTTGCACACCCGTTTCAGAGCCGGTATCAGCGCTGATAACCCTCCGGTGCCTGGCAATCAACTGCCAAGGCGCGACACACAATCTGCGCCTGAGGGCGGAAAGCGCATCGGTGTTCATGTCCGAGCCGCAAAAGCCACCGAAAAATGGCCTCTCCTACAAGCAGGCGGGCGTCGATATCGATGCCGGCAACGCCCTTGTGGAGGCAATCAAGCCCGCCGTCCGCTCGACCCGCCGCACCGGCGCCGATGGCGAGATCGGCGGCTTTGGCGGCCTGTTCGATCTCAAGGCCGCCGGTTTTACCGATCCGGTGCTGGTTGCGGCCAATGACGGCGTCGGCACCAAGCTCCGCATCGCCATCGAGACCGGTCGCCACGACACCATCGGCATCGATCTTGTCGCCATGTGCGTCAACGATCTCGTCGTGCAGGGCGCCGAGCCGCTCTTCTTCCTCGATTATTTCGCCACCGGCCACCTCGATGTCGAGGCGGGCGTCGAGATCGTCTCCGGCATCGCCGAGGGCTGCCGCCAGGCCGGCTGTGCCCTGATCGGCGGAGAGACGGCGGAAATGCCGGGCATGTACGCGCAGGGCGATTATGACCTCGCCGGCTTTGCTGTCGGCGCCGCCGAACGCGGCGCCCTGCTGCCGCGCAAGGACATCACCGAAGGCGACGTGCTCATCGCCCTCGCCTCGTCCGGTCCGCATTCCAACGGCTATTCGCTCGTCCGCAAGCTCGTGGAACTGTCGGGGCTGGGCTGGGATGCGCCCGCCCCCTTCGCACCGGAAAAGTCGCTTGGCGAGGCACTGCTCACGCCGACCCGCATCTATGTCAAACCGCTGCTCGACACACTGCGCGCCGGGCTCGGCATCAAGGCCATGGCGCACATCACCGGCGGCGGCTTCATCGACAACATCCCCCGCGTCCTGCCAGCCCATCTTGCCGCGGAAATCGATCTTGCCCGCCTGGCCGTGCCGCCCGTCTTCGGCTGGCTTGCCGAAATCGGCGGCATTGAAGGCCGCGCGAGATGCTGCGCACCTTCAATTGCGGCGTCGGCATGCTGCTGGTTGTCGCCAGCGAGGATGCCGAGACAATCCGCGCGCAAGTTGCAGACGCCGGCGAGACGGCCTTCGAGATCGGCCGGCTCACCGCCCGCACCATGCGAGCCGGTGACATTTTCCGGCGAGTTGGCGCTATGAGCAGCAGGAAGCGCGTCGCCATCCTGATTTCGGGCCGCGGCTCCAACATGCAGGCGCTTATCGAAGCCGCCAAGTCAGAAGACTACCCCTGCGAGATTGTCGGTGTCCTCTCCAATCGGGAAGATGCGGAAGGCCTTGCCGTCGCCGAAAATGCCGGCCTGCAGACGGCCGTTATTTCGCTCAAGCAGCACAAGGACAAGGCGGCAGCCGATGCCGCCATAACCGCGCAGCTCGAGGCCTGGCAGACCGACATCGTCTGCCTCGCCGGTTTCATGCGGCTGCTGAGTGCCGAATTCTGCGAAAAATGGCAGGGCCGTCTGCTCAACATCCATCCCTCCCTCCTGCCCGATTTTCCGGGGCTCGATACGCACGCCCGCGCCTTGCGCGAGGAAGTGTCCGAGCACGGCTGCACCGTGCATTTCGTCACAGCCGAAATGGATGCCGGCCCCACCATCGGACAGGTCGCCGTGCCCGTTCTGCATGGCGATACGCCTGAAATTCTTGCCAGCCGTGTCCTTGCTGCCGAGCACAAGCTCTACCCCTGGGCGCTGGCACAGGTCGCCACCGGCGCCGCCGTGTTCGAGATTAAAAAGGACAAACCGTCCTGAGAGCGTAGCCGGAATGGCCACCGACGCTGAACGAGTTGAAGTCAGATCGCGGGAAGAGCTGCGCAACTGGTTGCTCTCCAACCATCGCCGCACGCGCAGCGTCTGGCTGATCTCCTACAAGAAGGGCAGCCCGTTTTACCTGCCCTATCAGGCGATTGTGGACGAGGCTTTATGTTTTGGCTGGATCGATAGCCTTCCGCGCACCCTCGACGCCGAGCGCTCCATGCGGCGCCTGTCACCCCGCAGCGCTAAAAGCGCCTGGTCGGCCAACAACAAGGCGCATATCGAAAGACTGATTGCCGACGGCCTGATGCACCAGTCCGGCCTTGATGTAATCGCGGCCGCAAAAGCCTCGGGAAGCTGGAGCAAGCTCGATGACGCCGAAACGCTCGAGCCACCGCACGATCTCATCGAGGCGCTGGCAAAGATGCCGCCAGCCTCCGAATACTTTGCGGCTTTTCCCAAATCGGTGAAGCGCGCCATCCTCGAATGGATTACCCAGGCCAAACGTCCGGAGACACGCCAGAAGCGCGTCGATGAAACGGCGCGTCTGGCGCAGCAGAACGTCCGCGCCAACCAGTTCCGCCAATAGGCTGCCCATCACCCGTTTTCATGGCTGGCATCGTCAAAATCGGTTCGACCGGCTCGCGTGACAGGCATATCTTGCGCGCCGAATTGGAGACCGATCATGGCGACGCGCGACTGGGTGTGGATCATTTTGCTTGGAGCGATCTGGGGATGCTCGTTTTTCTTCAACGCCATCCTCATCCGCGAGCTCGGACCCTTATGGGTCTCCGCAGGCCGCGTGAGCATCGGCGCCCTTGGCTGCTGGGCGTTCGCACTGCTCCTCGGCAAGAAAATCCCGCGCGAGCCGGTGCTTTACCTGCACTTCCTGATCCTTGGCGTAATCAGCTATGCCATCCCCTTCAGCCTTTTTCCGCTCAGCCAGGCGCATCTGGCCTCCGGTGTGGCCGCCATCATCAATGCCATGACCCCGATCATGACCGTCATCGTCTCGCATTTCTGGCCCGGCGGTGAACGTGCCAGCTGGAACAAGTCGCTCGGCGTGCTGGCCGGTTTCGTCGGCTGCAGCATCCTTGCCCTGCCTGCCCTCAGCCATGGCGGCAGTTCTCAGGAATGGGCCATCGGCGCCTGCCTCCTGGCAACGCTGTGCTATGCGGTCGCGCTCAACTACACGCGCAGCCTCAAGCATGTCGAACCCTCCATGCTGGCCGCCTGCGCCCTGACCGGTGCGGCTGTTGCCGCCGTGCCTGCCGCCTTCGTCATGCACGGAGCGCCGCATCTGGCCACCGTTGAAGGATGGGCGGCCATGCTCGGCATCGGCCTGCTTTCGACTGCGTTCACGTTTCAGGTGATGTACCGGCTGCTGCCCCGCATCGGCAGCACCAACTTCTCGACCACCACATTCATTGCGCCGATTACCGCGGTCATTCTGGGTCTGAGCGTTTTGGGCGAAGTGATTCTGCCGTCGCACATTCTGGGCATGGCGGCGATCTTCGTGGGTCTGCTTTTGATCGATGGCCGTATTCTTCGCCGGCGGCAACCCGTTGTGCCGCGCCCGGTGCATGAATAGCGGCGGAAGGAGCCCTCAGGCCGGATCGCATTTCTGCACGCGCGCATAAAGATCGCTGAAATGGGCATCCTCGAGACCCAGCAAATCGAGCTGGGCCGAGAGGCTGTCGAGATATTCGCGGTTGCTGCCCAGCCGCCCCTCCGCCACCGCGATCATCGCCGCCGCCTCGTCAGGATTGAGGCCGCCCTGATAGCGGTCGCTGTCAGGGTCGACCACAAAGGTCAAAGCCTCGACAGAGCCGATGGCCGTCTCAACGGGGATGAACGTCGGCACATAGCCGAAACCGATCATCTCGCGCCGCCAGATGATTTCGCTTTCCTGATCGACATGGTCGGCCCTGATGCGGAAGGCGAGCCCCTGGCAGCTGTCGCCCCTGTCGAGCCCTGCCATCAGTCCCGGCGCATCGGGCGAACCCCGCCCCGATTTCAGCAACAGGCAGAACCGGCGTTCATAGCCTTCCGCCCGCGCCAGCCGCACCTCATCGAAAAAGAAGGCCGGGTCCCACATCAGCGACCCATAGGCAAAAACCCAGAGATCGCGATCCATCCGGTCCCCGAGAATCTCCTGCCTTGTGCGTTCGCGGTCAGCGTCAGGTCGCCGCCAATCGGGCCCGAGCCCGTTGAGAATGGCCTGCCGGTCGAATTCTTCGAGATCGATATTGCGGAAACGCGAGGTCAGCGGGTCGAGAATCTTTTCCCTCAAGTGAGGGAGTTCTTCGAAAGCCTTGTGATCAAGCTTCATGCCGCCCTGCCCCGGTTGCCCTCCCAACCAAAAAGCTATCAGCTTGCCGCCACCAGTTCCAGCCAGCCGTCCTCGTCCATCACCGTCAACTGCAGCTCTTCGGCCTTTTTGAGCTTCGAGCCCGCCCCGGGGCCCGCCACGACGATATCGGTCTTGGCCGACACCGAGCCGGCGACCTTGGCGCCCAGCCGCTCGGCCATTGCCTTGGCTTCCGATCGTGTCATCTTCTCCAGCGACCCGGTAAATACCACGGTCTTGCCGGCAACCTTGCTGTCGGCGGAGACGCTCATCACATAGGATTTGGGATGTACTTCGTTCAGCAGCGCTTCGAGCACCTCATCGTTCTTCTCATTGCCGAAGAAATCGATCAGCGCATTGATAACGGTGTCACCGATACCGTTCACAGAGGGAAAGACCGCGTGCGGATCGTCAGCGTGCGCCGCGGTCTCCTTTCCGACCCGCACCAGTTCCTCGACGGTGGAGAATGTCCGCGCCAGCATGGCGGCGGTTGTTTCCCCCACATGGGGAATTCCGAGAGCATAGATGAAGCGGTCGAGTTCGGGCTCTCGTCGCGCGTCAATGGCGGCGAACAGCTTGTCCAGCCCCTCGAAATTGCGGTCTTCGACGCTGCGCACGTTCTTGCGCGTCTTGCCCGTCGCCGCCTCGCGCTGGCGCGCCTGCTCCTCGCGCCGTTCTGCCAGCGCGCGCTGCACCTCGGCGCGCCTCTTGTGCAGGGTGAAGATGTCCGGGGCGGTTTTGACCAGCCCTGCTGAAAAGAACAGTTCGATATTCTCGGCACCCAGCCCTTCGATATCGAGCGCGCCGCGCGAGACGAAATACTTCAGCCGCTCGACCGCCTGTGCCGGACAGATCAGTTCGCCTGTGCAGCGGCGGCGCGAATCTTCCTTGCCGGTTTTCTCGTTGATCTCCCGCGTCGCGGGCGACTTGCACACGGGGCATTGGTGCGGCAACTCGTAGGGCTTGGCATCCTTGGGCCGCTTGTCGAGCTCCACGTCGACGATCTGCGGAATGACGTCGCCGGCCCGCTGAATGCGTACGGTGTCGCCGATGCGGATATCCTTGCCGTCGCGGATCGGCTGGCCGTTGCTGTCCCGCCCCGCGATGTAGTCCTCATTGTGCAGCGTCACGTTGACAACGCACACCGCCCACGCGTGACCGGTGCGAGCCGGGCAACGGGCGCCAGCGTGCCGGTGCGACCCACCTGGATATCGATATCACGCACGACTGTCGTCGCCTGCTCGGCGGGGAATTTGTGCGCGATGGCCCAGCGCGGCTCGCCGGTAACGAAGCCCCAGCGCTTCTGCAGCTCGAGGCTGTCGAGCTTGTAGACGACGCCGTCGATGTCGTAGCCGAGCGTGGAGCGCTGCGCCTCGATCGCCTGATAGTGGGCAATCAGCTCGTCGGCGGACGTGGCCCGCACCATCAGCGGACTGACCGCGAACCCCCATTGCAGCGAATTTCTGCACCGCGTCGTACTGGCGTCTGCGCCGGTTCGCTGCTGGCAAATCCCCAGGCATAGGCGAAGAAATTGAGGTTGCGGCTGGCGGTGACCGACGCGTCCTTCTGGCGCAGCGAGCCTGCCGCGGTGTTGCGCGGATTGACGTAGTCCTGCCCGCCGGTCGCCGCCGAACGCTCCTTCAGCGCCTGGAACTCCGCATAGGTCATGTAGACCTCGCCGCGAATCTCGATGACTTCGGGCCAGCCGGAGCCGCTCAGCCTTTCGGGGATGTCGGCTTGATGGTTCGGAGATTGGCGGTGATGTCCTCGCCCACCGTGCCGTCGCCGCGCGTGGCGCCCTGCACGAACACGCCGTTCTCGTAGCGCAGCGAGGCGCGAGAGCCCGTCGATCTTCGGCTCGGCGGTGAAGACCAGGTCGAGGTCCTTGTCGCGCTCGAAGAACCGCCGCGCCCGCTCGACGAAGTCAATCACGTCCTGGTCGGTATAGGCCTTGGCGAGGCTGAGCATCGGCACCGCGTGCCGCACCTTGGCGAAGCCTTCGGCCGGCGGCGCACCGACCTTGCCAGTCAGGCTGTCGGGCCGCTTCAGCTCGGGAAACGCGGCTTCGATGGCCTGATAGCGTCGCTTGAGCGCGTCATAGTCGGCATCGCGTGATCTCCGGCGCGTCGTTCTGGTGGTAGGCGATATCGGCCGTTGCTCAATTCTCGTGCAGCCGATCGAGCTCGGCCCGCGCCTCATCCTCACTAAGGCTTTCGACCTCGCGCGCCTGACGTCCATCACTGCACCTCGGACAACAGCCGCGCTGCCGCCGCGCGCGCCTCGTCGGTCACCTTGGCGCCAGCCAGCATGCGCGCCACTTCCTCATTGCGCGCCGGACCTTCGAGCGGACGCACATGGGTGCGCACGAACGCGCCCTCCTCGACCGCCTGCTTCTCGATCAGCAGATGCCGCGCCGCCCGCGCCGCAACCTGCGGCGCATGGGTGACCGAGAGCACCTGCACCCTGCTCGGCCAGCCGCGCCAGCCGCCGGCCGATGGCGTCGGCCACGGCGCCGCCGACACCGGTGTCGATTTCGTCGAAGATCAGCACCGGCGCCGAGCCGCGATCGGCCAGCACCACCTTGAGCGCCAAGCAGGAAGCGGCTGAGTTCGCCGCCCGAGGCGACCTTCATCATCGGCCCCGGATTGGTGCCGGGATTGGTCTGCACGTGAAAGGCGATCTGGTCGAACCCGGTCGCGGCGATCCGCGTCCTCGTCGACCTGCTGGTCGACGATGAAGCGCGCGGCGCCAAGCTTGAGATCGGGCAGTTCCGTCGTCCACCGCCTTGTTCGAGCGCAGCTGCCGCCTTCCGCGCGCTTCGCGCTCAGCGTCGCGGCGGCCTTCATATAGGCCTCGCGCGCCTGCCTTGCCTCTTCCTCGAGCCGGCCAGTGTCTCCTCGCCGCTCTGCAGCGCCTCCAGATCGGCTCGGTAGCGCTCCAGCACCGCCCGGCAGATCGTCGCAGTTCACCTGATGCTTGCGCGCCGCCGCCCGCAGCGCGAACAGCCGCTCCTCCACCCGCTCGAGCTCCAGCGGATCGAAGGCCATCTCGCGCTTGAGCGTCCTCCAGTGCCTCCGTCGAGCGGTCCAGCGCCACCAGCGTCTCGTCGAGCGCCTCGACCAGCGGCTCGAACACGCCCTCCCGCCTCGCCTTGCGCGCTCAGCCGCCGCATCAGCGCGGCCAGCACCGGGCCGGGCGCAGTCGGGCCGTTGAGCATCTCGTCGGCATCGCGCACCTCGTCGGCGGATTTCTCGAGCTGCATCAGCTGCTGCCGACGCTCGGCCAGTTCCTCTTCCTCGCCCGGCTCGGGCGCCAGTTCGGCGAGTTCCTCGACGACATGGCGCGCATACTCTTCGCTCGCGCGCAGCCTCGCTCGACACGCGCCCTCTGCGTCGCGCACCGCGGCCTCGCGCCGCCGACTAGCGCCTCGCGCCGCCCGCGCAACCGCCGCCACCTCGGCATCGAGGCCGCCAAAGGCATCGAGCAGCGCCCGGTGCGTCGCCGTGTCGACCAGCGCCCGGTCGTCGTGCTGGCCGTGGATTTCGACCACCAGCGCGCCGATGCTGCGCATCAGCGCCGCCGACACCGGCTGATCGTTGATGAAGGCCCGCGTGCGCCCGTCGGCAAACTGCACCCGCCGCAGGATCAGATCCTCGTCATCGGCGATCGCGTTGTCCCGCAGCGTCTGACGCGCCGGATGATCGGGCGGCAGATGCAACGACCGCGACCACCTGCCCGCTGTCGCTGCCGGCGCGCACCAGCGCTGATCGCCGCGGCCGCCGAGCGCCAGCGTCAGCGCATCGAGCAGGATGGACTTGCCGGCGCCGGTCTCGCCGGTGAGCACCGTCAGCCCGTCATCCAGCGCCAGATCGAGCTGATCGATCAGAACGATGTTGCGAACCGAAAGAGCGCTAAGCATGGAAAGTCAGGCCTCGTTCGAAACCGAAACGCATGTGGAAAACGCTATCGACACCCGGAAACGGGCATGGCCGCAGACTCTCTGCGGCCACAACAGATTAACCCAGTTCGAGGGCCGGAAAATCCGTGGATGATCAGCCCTTTTGGGCTTGGCTGATCCAGTTGCCTTCCACCACTTCCGGCGTCAGCCCCTTGCTTCTGCAGCAGGTCGTAGGCCGCTTGTACCAGTCGCTGGACGGATAATTGTGCCCGAGCACCGCTGCCGCCGTCTGCGCCTCGTTGACCAGGCCGAGCGCCAGATAGGCTTCGGTCAGCCGGAACAGCGCCTCCTCGATATGGGTCGAGGTCTGGTAGTTTTCGACCACGATTGCGGAAGCGGTTGATCGCCGCCGCATACTGGCCATTGCCCTGGTAATAGCGCCCGACCGACATCTCCTTGCCGGCCAGCTGGTCGCCGCGCGACCCGATGCTTCTCGCGGCGTCGTCCTTGCATATTTGGACTTGCGGATAGTTCGTCACCAGCAGAGTCAGGTGTCGATGGCGTCCTGCGCGCAATCTGCTGGTCGCGCGTGATGTCCTTGATCTGGGCGTAGTAGGACGTGCCCTTAGATAGAGCACATAGGGCACCTCCGGCGAGGATGGGTAGAGCGCCAGATAGCGGTCGGCGGCCAGGACCGCCTCGTCAATATTTGCCGCGCCGGAAATTGGCGTAGACCGTCATCAGCTTCGCCTTTTCGGCATAGTCCGAATAGGGATGCTGCCGGTCGAGCTTTTCGAGATCGGAGATTGCCGTCGCAAAGTACTGCTCGTCCATGTTCTCTTGCGCGGACTGGTAGAGAGCCTCGGGCGGGATGATCTGCTCTTCCTTGATCTTTGGCGGACCGAACAGGCTGCAGCCGGCCAGCGCGGCAGTCAGAACGGCGATGAGAACGATCCGCACGATCTGGCGGTAACCACCTGCGAGAGCTTGAAAATTCACGAAACGCCCCGTCTGTTATGCACTTGGTGATCAGGTGCAGCCAAGCTTTTATAGGCCGCTCCGAAAACCGGCCAATCCCCCCGACGCAAAAATACGTCGAGCGCTTATACAGCACCCGCCTCTATGGACCAAATAGAACAAAACTGTGGCGCCGTGCTGCCCCAAAACAGCTGGGGAAAGCCGAAATCCCGTGGCGCTAGCCGACCGAGCGCAGATACGAATCGACGTTCAGCCCCTCCGGCATGTCGTCGAGCGCATCGAATGCCAGCGGCAGATCCTCGGCAGTCGACGATCTCATAGTTCGCCGTCGCTGGCGAAAAGGCCCGTGCAGCACCAGGGAATTGAGCGCATGTCCGCCCTTGTAGGAGCGGAACCGGCCATAGATCGGCAGACCGCCAAGCGCCAGATCGCCGATGGCGTCGAGCAGCTTGTGGCGCACGAACTCGTCCTCGTAGCGCAGCCCATCCGGGATTGAGGATCGGTCTTCTTGCACGAGTGATGGAGTTGTCCAGCGACGAGCCGAGCGCATAGCCCGCCTGCCGCAGGATCTTGGCGTCACGCACGAACCCGAAGGTGCGGGCGCGCGAAACCTCGTCGGCATAATAGCGCGCGGCGTCCAGTCGAAGATCATGCGCTGGCGGCCGATGACCTCGCTGTCGAAATCGATCTCGAGATCGAGCACGCGCCCGTTATAGGGCTCGAGCGCGGCAAAGGCGTCGTTGTTGCGCACCGTCACGGCGCGCATGATCTTGATGAAGCGCTCGTCGCTCGGCTGGCATTTCGAGCCCGACCGCGATGATGGCCTCGACAAAGGGCCGCGCGCTGCCATCGAGGATCGGGACATTCGGCGCCGGTGAGGGTCGATGCGGGCATTGTCGACGCCGAGCCCGCTCAGCGCCGAGATCACGTGCTCGATCGTCGCCACGTCCGACGACTGTCGCCGAGATCGAGGGTGGTGCACAAGCGTCGTGCGGGTGACCCGGGAGAAGTGCACCTGGACGGGCCCGACCATACGTGCCGTCTTCGAAATTGCGGCAGATCAGATAACCGCTGTCGGCGGCAGCCGGCTCGATCGTCAGAGTCACAGGCAGTCCGCTATGGACACCAAAGCCGCTGAATTCAACCGGTCCGGCCAGCGTGCGCTGCCGCGCCGAAAGTCTTCTGCATTCGATCACCCGCTCCATCCGACATTCAGCGGCAGTCACTGCCCCAAAAAATAAGACTCGGCGCGGAAGCCGCGCCGGCCCATGTTTCACAGCCACATAACGAATTGGCTAGCCGTGCTTGCGCAGGAAGGCCGGGATTTCCAGATGTTCTTTCGGCGACTGTTGCACTGTTGCACGGCCATGTGCGTCGAGTCTGACCCGAGCGCCCTCTGCGGCCGGCCGCTGCGGCGCACGCGCCTGTCCGCCACCGGCCTCGATGGCGCTGCGGGCCGCTGCATCGTCGCGCCTGCCGAACCGGTTCTCGGCTGCTCGACCTTCGCCGATCGAGGTGCAAGCCGACATTGGAGGCCAGGCGCTTGAACAGGGCACGCGCATTGCGCGGCTCGCCTTCGTGCGTTCTTGCAGCGCTGTGACCGTCGCGCAACAGCCGGCAGTTCCTCGGTCCGCGGCATGCGGCGCTGACCGTCGGGCCGTTCGGCATGAGATGGCACATGCACGCTTGGGCATGGGCGCTTCCTGCGGCCTGCGGCACATCTTCGAAGTGGTGACGCAACCTGTGCGGTCGGCACGATAGGGCTCGACCGTCACGCCATCGTCATCCGATGATGGACGGCGCGACGACGGGCCGGTCGACTGAATGGCCTCGGCGAAATCGCCGCCTCGACCTGGTCTTCGACGGCATCCTTGGCCTGCGGCTGAGCAGTTGCCGCTGCCGGCTGAACTGCGGCTCCGCCGGCGCGCTCTCGGCCGCCGGCGCGGCTGCTGGGGCTGGACGTTTCACGGAAATGGCGCGAGCTGGCATCCGGCTTGACCGGCTCCAGTGCCTGCACCATGGTCGCCTCGGTGCCCGTCGCAACCACGGAAACCCGGATCGTGCCGTCGAGGTCATCGGATCGAAGGTCGCGCCGAGGATGATGTTGGCGTCGCCATCGACTTCCTCGCGGATGCGGCTCGCCGCCTCGTCGACTTCGTAAAGGGTCAGGTCCGGGCCGCCGGTGATCGAGATCAGCAGGCCGCGCGCACCCTGCATCGAGACGTCGTCGAGCAGCGGATTGGCAATCGCGGCTTCGGCGGCATGGCGGGCACGATCCTCGCCCGATGCCTCGCCGGTGCCCATCATCGCCTTGCCCATGCCGCGCATCACGGCGCGCACGTCGGCGAAGTCGAGATTGATCAGGCCTTCCTTGACCATCAGGTCGGTGATGCAGGCCGACGCCCGAATAGAGCACCTGGTCGGCCATGGTGAAGGCGTCGGCGAAGGTCGTCTTCTCGTTGGCGACGCGGAACAGGTTCTGGTTCGGAATGACGATCAGCGTATCGACATGACGATGCAGCTCGTCGATGCCGTCTTCGGCAAGCCGCAGCCGGCGGTTGCCTTCGAAATGGAACGGCTTGGTGACGACGCCGACGGTCAGGATGCCCTGCTCGCGGGCCGCACGCGCCACGACCGGCGCCGCACCCGTGCCGGTGCCGCCGCCCATGCCCGCGGTGATGAACACCATGTGCGAGCCGCTGAGATGATCGTTGATCTCGTCGAAGCTTTCCTCGGCCGCCGCGCGGCCAACTTCCGGGTGCGAACCGGCACCCAGGCCTTCGGTCACCGCCACGCCAAGCTGGATGATCCGCTGCGCCTTGCGACAGCGCCAGGGCCTGCGCGTCGGTGTTGGCGACGACGAAATCGACGCCCTCCAGCCCGGAATTGATCATGTTGTTGACGGCATTGCCGCCGGCGCCGCCGACCCCGAACACGGTGATGCGCGGCTTGAGTTCTTGAATGTCCGGAATGGTCAGATTGATGCGTCATCACTGGCCCCTTCTGGGTAGCATTTCGCGTTAAGGATTACAGGCGCAATTCGTTAACCGAGGGCTAACAATTGGCCCGATTCCGTTAACCATTGCGCATTTTGCAAGGCGCTAACGCGGATTAAGGTTTACCGGTTGTTCAGCAACACGGTTAACTTCGGAATTGCTCCAAAGGGAGCCGCCAGTCGACCTTGGAAAAGACGATTAGAAGCCTGTGCGAAGCCAGTTGCCGACACGGGCGAAATAGCCGTCGGTACCCGTCAGCCGACGCGACAGGCCGCGGCTCGGCAAATTCGTGCGCACAAACCTGCGGGTAGACCAGCATGCCGGCGACCGTGGAAAAGGCGGGCCGCTGCGCCATTTCCGGCAGCGCCGACAACGCCCATCGGGCGGCCATTGCGGACATTGCGCGCCAGCACCCGGCGGGCCAGTTCCGGCAGCCCGGTCAATTCGCTGGCGCCACCGGTGAGCACGAAGCGGCGCCCGCAGACATCCATCATGCCCGGTCGCCTGCATGCGGTCGCGGATGGCGGTGAGGATTTCCTCGATGCGCGGACGCAAGCAGTGCGTCAGCGCCGAGCGCGGGAATCTGGCTCGGGCGCTTCGTCGCGAGCCTGCACCGACCGGCACGATCGGAAATCATGTCGCGCTCGTCCGTCTGGCCCGGCAGCACGCTGCCATAGCAGCATCTTGAGCCGCTCGGCATCCGCAACGCTAACCGACAGCTGGCGCGCGATGTCGAGCGTCAGATGCTGGCCGCCGATCGCCATGCGCATCGGCATAGACCAGATGCCCATCATTGAAGACGGAGACGGTTGTCGTGGCACCGCCGAAATCGATGCAGGCAACCCCGAGCTGTGCCTCGTCGTCGACGAGACGTGGCCAAGCCCGCTGGCATAGGGCGTCGCCATCAGCGCCTCGACCTGCAGATGGCAGCGATTGACCGCACAGTTCGATATTGCGCATCGCCAGCGTTTCCGAGCTGACGACGGCCACGTCGACCCCCAGCTGCTCGCCCACCATGCCGCGCGGGTCGCGGATGCCCCGCTGTCCGTCCAGACTGTATACCGATCGGCAGCGCATGAATGATCGAGCGCTCCGGGCGCGACGCTGCGCTCGTTGACCGCGCGCAGCACCCGCCCGATGATCGGCCCTCTCGACCTCATGGCCGTCGAGCGACACATTGGCGCGAAAAGGTTTCCGAGCCGAGCCGGCCCGCCGTGACATTGACGATAACGGACTCGATGGTCAGCGCCGGCGGCGCGTTCGGCCATGCCGACAGCAGACCGGATCGCCTGTTCGGCCTTGTCGAGATCGGTGACGACACCGCTCTTGACGCCCGCCGAGGCGCCATAGCCGAAGCCGATCACCTCGATCACATGGGTGCGCCCGCGCAGCGACCTGCCCTTCGGGTCGCGGCGACAGCCGGCGCGATGACGCAGCAGATCTTGGTCGAGCCGATATCGAGCACGGCAACCAGCGTGGTCCGGCCGGGCTGACCGGCTTGAGGCGGGCAGTCATGGACGTCAGAAATCATTTTAACGCGCTACGCACCTTTATCGATCGGCGCCCGACGTCTTCGTGCTTGGCGAGGCGCACGGCCACCTGCACCTTCGACCCTGAGGTCGATCACGCTAAGATCGCGGTCGAGCAACTGGTAGTCCTGCTGATAGCGTCCCGAGCATGGTTGAGCGCCTGCGCGCACGCCAAGTTCGGGCAATTGCACCCTCAGACCGGTGTCATAGATCAGATCCCAGCGCCGGTCGGCGATGCGGCTGAGCGCAACCAGCCCGTTGTCGAGCATCTGGTTGCTGTTCGAGCGCGCGGATCATGGCGAGCGCGTCGTCGGCAGCGCCCTCCCCGATCACCAGCGGCAGCTCGGCATCGCGCTCGGCGGCAACGCCGATCTTGTCGCCCGCCGGCATCGACCAGATAGGTCGTGTCGCCGACGCGCCAGCGCGCCACAGGCTGACTTTTCGGTCACCGTGACGATCAGGCGCCCCGGATAGATCTTGCGCACATCCGCACTGGCAATCGCCGGCAACGCTTCGACGCGCTGGCGCGCCGCTTCCGCATCGAAATTGAGCGTCGAGGTCTGCGCCCACGTCGATCGCAAGCGCGGACAGAATGTCGCTTCTCGCTGGTGACCGACTGCCCTGAGATATCGATGGCGCTGACCGCCAAACCCCGTCGAAGCGAATTTGCCGGACATTACCTGCCCCAGCACATCGACGCTTTGCATGATGCCGCCGCGCGCATGAAATCCGACCGCGATAAGGCTGACGCAGGCCAGCCCCGCAATGCCGCGGATGAACCATTTGCGATGCAGTACCCATTGATGGCGAAGTCCGACCAGGGCGACGGCTGCGCGGCCTCTGCTGCGCCACCGGCATGCTGCGGGCGATCGACGAAGAATGCGGCGTGCGGCGGCAGGGGCTTGCCTTACCTGTTGCAACTCGCGTCCTCCACCATCCAGCTGACCAGCTCTTCGAAGCTGTGGCCGGCATAGCGGCCAGTTCGGGTACCAGGGAAGTCTGGCGTCATGCCCGGCTGGGTATTGATTTCGAGGCAGACGAGTTCGCCGTCCAGCCCGCACCGAGTCGTTGTAGCGGAAATCGCACCGCGTCACGCCCCGGCAGCCCAGACGCTGCATGCGCCTTGAGGCTCATTTTCTGCAATTTTTCGTAAATTTTCGGTGAAATTTCAGCCGGAACGATGTGCCGCGAACCGCCTGCCTGATATTTCGCCTCGTAATTGTAGAAATGCAGATCGGTGACGATCTCGGTGACCCCGAGCGCCACATCGCCCATCACCGCGCAGGTCAGCTCGCGGCCCGGGATGTAGCGCTCGACCATCACCTCCTCGCCGCCCGTTCCAGTCCTCGCGCAGGATTTCCTGCGGCGGGTGATGCTGGTCGGCCTTGACGATGAAGACGCCGAAGCTCGACCCGTCGGCAGATCGGCTTGACCACATAGGGCGGCGGCATCACGTGGGCTCGGGCGACCTCGGCGCGGTCGGCGATCACATGGTCGGTGACCTGATGCCCGCCGACTTTGAAGATGATCTTGGCCTGGTGCTTGTTCATGGCCAGCGCCGAGGCGAGCACGCCCGAATGCGTATAGGGGATCTGCAGGAGTTCCAGCAGCCCCTGGATCGTGCCGTCCTCGCCGAGCGGCCCGTGCAGGGCATTGAAGGCAACATCCGGCTTCAGCTCGGTCAGCCGCTCCGCGATGTCGCGCCCGACATCGATCTCGGTGACCTCGTAGCCGGCATTGCGCAGCGCCTTGGCGCACTCACGCCCACTCGATAGCGACACCTCGCGTTCGGCCGACCATCCGCCCATGAGCACGGCCACATGTTTGGTCATTGTCCCCCTCACCCGCCCTTCGGGCACCCTCTCCACCGGGAGCGGGTTGCGCCGGGTTTTTGGCAAAGCGTTCGTGTGTCACCGCATCCCATCCCTTCTCCCGCGTGGAGCGGCCGAGCACAGCGAGGTCGGATGAGCGGGCAATGCGCAAAACATCACACCGCCCCCGTGAATACGTCGCCATCGAGGAACTCACGCACTTCGCGTCCCGGCACGAAATGCCCCATGCGGCGGATTTCCCAGTTGAGCTCGATGCCGGAATTGGCGCGCACGCGATTGCGCACCGTCTCGCCCAGCGTTTCGATATCGTAGCGCTGTCGCCTCGCCGAGATTGAGCAGGAAATTGGCGTGCAGTTCGCTCATCTGCGCGCCGCCGACGCTCAGCCCGCGGCACCCGGCCGCATCGATCAGCTTCCAGCTCGAATGCCCCTCGGGGTTCTTGAAGGTCGAACCGCCGGTCTTGGCGCGTGTCGGCTGGCTGAGCTTTCGCGCTTCTCGGTGATCTCGCGCATGCGCGCGAGGATGTCCTCCGGCTCGCCCGGCAAGCCCTGATAGACCGCCGAGGTGAAGACCGCGCCGCGCGGGCCGTTCGACTTGCGATAGCGATAGTCCATGTCGGCATTGGTCAGCGTGACGATCTCGCCCTCGCCGCGTCACCGCCACGCAGCTCGACCATGCGCTCGCGCGTCTCGGTGCCATAGCAGCCGGCATTCATGTAGAGCGCGCCGCCAATGCCGCCGGGAATGCCGCGATAAAAGGTGAGCCCGTCGATCCCGGCCTCGGCGGCGGCGGTCGCCACCTTGACGTCGGGCAGCGCCGTGCCGGCGCGCAGCCGGTGATCGTCGAGCACTTCGATCCTGCCGAAGCCCTTGGCGGTCAGCCGGATCACCACGCCATCGAGCCCGCCCTCGCGGATCAAGAGGTTCGAGCCAAGCCCGATCACCGTCACCCGGATCGTCGGCGGTCAGGTTCTTCAGAAAGAACGCCAGATCGTCTTCGTCGGCCGGCTGGAAGAAGAGCTGCGCCGGCCCGCCGACGCGGAACCAGCTGACCTCGGACAGCATCTGGTTCGGCGATCAGCCGTCCGCGCACATTCGCGACCCAGGGCTCAGCTCGGGATCGAGATCCGGCCAAGCTCATGCGGCCTCGACCGGCTTGCCCATCAGCTCGGCCAGTTCGGCCGGCAGCGTCGCCGCCCATTGCGTGATGTTGCCGGCGCCGAGGCACACCACATAGTCGCCGTCGGCCACCCGCGCGGCCAGCAGCGGCGCCAGCGTCTCGGGCCGGTCGATCACCCGCGCGTCGCGATGCCCGCGCGCCCTGATGCGCGCCACCAGCTCCTCATGGGTGACGCCGGCGATGGGCTGTTCGCCGGCCGGCATAGACCGGCGCGACGATGACCGTGTCGGCATCGTTGAAGCAGGCGGAGAAATCGTCGAACAGATCGTGCAGGCGCGAATAGCGGTGCGGCTGCACCACCGCGATGACGTCGCGGCGCGTCGACTGCCGCGCGGCGCGCAGCACCGAGGCGATCTCCACCGGGTGGTGGCCGTAATCGTCGATCACGGTCACCCCGCCGACCACGCCGGTCTTGGTGAAGCGCCGCTTGACGCCGGTGAAGCCCGTCAGGCCCTTGCGGATCGCTTCGGCGGCACCTTCAGCTGGTCGGCGACGGCAATGGCGGCCAGTGGCATTGAGCGCGTTGTGCATGCCCGGCATGGGCAGGTCCAGCCCCTCGATGCCGCAGCTCGTCATGCGTGATGCGGTCGCGGATGTCGACGTCGAACTGGCTGTGCCCGTCGATGTTTTCGCAGATCGACCAGCCGCACATCGGCCTGCGGATTGCGGCCATAGGTGATGACGCGGCGGTCCTCGATTTCGCCGACCAGCGCCTGCACCTCCGGATGGTCGAGGCACATCACCGCAAAGCCGTAGAACGGCACGTTCTCGACGAAATTGATGAAGGCCCGCTTGACCGCCGTCGAAGTCGCGATAGTGGTCGAGATGCTCGGGATCGATATTGGTGACGACCGCCACGTCGGCCGGCAGCTTGACGAAGGTGCCGTCGCTCTCGTCGGCTTCGACCACCATCCACTCGCCCTTGCCCTCGCGCGCATTGGTGCCATAGGCGTTGATGATGCCGCCATTGATCACGGTCGGGTCGAGATCGCCGGCATCGAGCAGCGCCGCGACCAGCGAGGTCGTCGTCGTCTTGCCATGCGTGCCGCCAATGGCGATGGCGTTCTTGAAGCGCATGATCTCGGCCAGCATCTCGGCGCGCCGCACGATCGGGCAGCGCCGCGGCCCGCGCCGCCACCAGTTCGGGATTGTCCTTCTTGATCGCCGAGGAGACGACCACGACCGCCGCGTCCTTGAGGTTCTCCGCCTTCTGGCCGATCTCGACCTCGATGCCCATGTCGCGCAGCCGCTGCACATTGGGGTTGGCGGCAGCGTCCGAGCCCGCGCACCGTATAGCCCTGCCCGTGCAGGATTTCGGCAATGCCGCTCATGCCGATGCCGCCGATGCCGACGAAATGCACCGGCCCGATATTGCGCGGCATCTTCATTTGGATATGTCCCCCAAGCTCATTTCGGCCCCTCGCCCCGCGCCACGCGCTCGACGAGATCGGCAAGCCGGATCGACCGCCTGGGGCTCGCCGAGCCGTTTTGCCGCTTCCGCCGCACGCGCGAGAATCTCCGGCGCGCCCAGCAATTCGGCAAGCCGAGTGCCAAGAGATTGCGGTGAAACGCGTGGCCTGCTCCATCAGCCAGCCCGCGCCCCGGCTGCAGCGAAAACCATGGCATTGGCGCTTCTGGTCGGCGTCGAGCGCGCCGGGCAGCGGCACCAGGATGGCCGGACAGCCCAGCACGCCCAGTTCGGTCACGCGTCGAGGCGCCGGACCGGCAGATCACCAGATGGCTTTGCGACCATGCGTTCGGGCAGGTCGTCGAAGAAGGACTCAAGCTCGCACATTCACCTTCAGCCTGCGATAGGCGGCGGCGACGCGCTCGAGGTCTTCCGGCCGGCATTGCTGGGTGACCAGCAGGCGCCTGCGCAAGGTCAGCGGCATTGCGCCGATCGCGGCCGGCACGACATCGGCGAAAGCCCGCGCACCCTGGCTGCCGCCGAACACCAGAAGCCGCAACGGCCCCTTGGCATCGGGCGGCGCATAGGCAAAGGCCCGCGCAGCCTCCCGCACCCTGTCGCGCACCGGATTGCCGGTGACGACCGACTTTCCGGCATAGGGTTCGGCATAACGGGTGCCGGCAAAGCTCAGCGCAATTGCCGTGGCGAAGCGCGCCAGCGCCCTGTTGGCGCGCCCCATCACCGCATTCTGCTCATGCAGCACGCCCGGCTGCCGCAGTAGCGCCGCCGCCAGAAACGGCGGGAACACGGGATAGCCGCCAAACCCCACCACCGCCGCGGGCTTGATCTCGCACGAGCTTGCCGGGCCGCCGCGCCGACGCCATAGCCGATCTTGGCCGTCGCGGCCGTCGAACTTGACCGGGTTGCGGATGGAGGGCGTGGCGGAAGGCACGACATGCACCTCGCGTGCCGGGAAATGTCCGCCATAGCTTTCGACGCGATGGTCGGTCATCAGATGAATGACATGGCCCCGCCGGCGCAATTCCTGCGCCAGCGCCATGGCCGGGAAGAGATGCCCCCCGGTCCCGCCTGCCATCAGAACGAATGTCGCCATTATGCCTCTTGCGGCAACCGCGCTGCGATAGGCCGGCAGGCCCGTGGCCAGCCGTTCCTCGGGCTCGCTTGCGCATCAGCGCCAGCATCATGCCCATGCCGAAGGCAATCGCAATCATCGAGGTGCCGCCATAGGAAACGAAGGGCAAGGTCATGCCCTTGGGCGGCATCAGATTGAGGTTCACCGCCAGATTGATCGCCGACTGCATGCCGAACTGGATGGCGAGCGTTGCCGCGCCCAGCCGCGCGAAGAGATTGTTCTGGCTCAGCGCGCCATCGAGCGCGCGCAGGACGATGAAGGCGATCAGCCCGACCAGCAGAATGCAGAAGATGATGCCGAACTCGCCGGCTGCCGCCGAGAACACATAGTCGGCATGGGCGTCCGGCAGATAGCGCTTGGTGATCGCCTCGCCCGGACCGCGCCCGAACCAGCCGCCTTCCAGCAGCGAGCCCAGCGCCTTTTCGACCTGATAGCTGGCGCCGCCATCGCCCTGGTTCAGAAAGGCGTCGATGCGCTCGGTCACATGCGGGAAGAACAGATAGGCCGCAAACGCGCCACCCATCGCCATGCACGCCGAGCGCCACGATCACCCACCAGGAGATGCCGGACAGGAACAGCAGCACCGACCAGGTCAGGATCATCAGCGCCGTCTGCCCGATATCGGGCTGCAGCACCAGCGGCACCACGATCAGCCCCAAAAGTCCGGTGGCGATCAGCCGCCCCGGCACATCGCGATGCAGCATCGTTTCGGCAAACAGCCAGGACGCGATCACGGCAAAGCCCGGCTTGATGAGCTCCGATGGCTGCACCGACAAAAACGACACCGAAATCCAGCGCCGCGCGCCCTTCACCTCGTCGCCGAATTTCAGCGTGGCGAACAGCAGCACGATAGAGACCAGCAGCGTCACCAGCGCCAGCAGACGCACGGCCCGTTGCGGCAGCACCGATACGCCTATCAGCACGCACGCCGCCCCGGCGGCAAAAAAGATATGGCGGATGAAGAAATGCCAGGTGCCCCAGTTATGGGCTTCGGCAACAGCGGGACTTGCGGCCAGCGACAGGCCGACCCCGCATCCCAGCAGCAGCAAGAAGGCCGCCAGCAACTCGCGGTCGACCGTCCACCACCACTCTGCGAGCGGGGTTCGGCGTTCTCTTGAAAACATCACAACGCGGCGCCGCCCTGCCAGACGGCCTCCTGAACAAGAAAGGGTTTCCAATCCTAGAACAGGAGTGGTTACCACTTCGCTGACGGCTGGCATGTCGGTAGCGCAAAACTTCATCCATCGGCGACGATCAGAGAATGGTGCCGGTCAAGAAGGATCACACGGCCAATGCGTGGCGGGACCATGTGGTCAAAAAATCGGGTGTTCGCGACCGCAAGAAGTCTCGCCCGCCGCCTTGGATATGAACAGTCACCTAGAGCGATGGCCGCGCACCTGGGACAGCGCCAGGTCAGCGGTAAATTGTTGCACGCATCCTGGTTGTGAGGATACGCTCGATCGGACGACCACGCGGCGTTTTTGCACGAGGCGATAGCACTATCCAAATCCTCTTTGCGGGCACGGCGGCGAGACCGATTGGCTCGGTGCTCGTGAAGAACGAAGAAGCTTAGCCATAGGCGCCGAAACCGGCGTTTTCAGCGGCCATCGACCATGACGAACCATCCAGATATGACTCTGACCTAAACTAGTTCGCATAGCCACGAGTGACGGCGACCTGTCTGTCGCCGGGCTGCACCCTCGACGTACCAGTCACCAGCCGTGCGCGATGTGCTCCGGAGCATTGCACTGGTCGGCGCACGCGCCATGGTCGTTGCGGCTCCGAAGCGCGGCTCGCGAAATGCCGGGATCGGGCTAAAGTGCCGGCCCGTGCCGTACTGCAAACAGCCGCGCGCAAGCGTCGCCGTGACTGATGCCCCACGTCGGATGCTCGAACGAGGATCGGCGGCACAAGGCTGCCCTCAGCGAATTCCTGTGACCGAGCGCACCTGGGCAAGAGTCGGTCTAGTGGCAGTCTAGCGCAGCTTCAGCGAGCTCAGGCCCACCAGCGCCAGCACGAACGAGATGATCCAGAACCGGATCACGATCTGGCTTTCCGTCCAGCCCAGATGCTCGAAATGGTGGTGGATCGGCGCCATCTTGAACACGCGCTTGCCGGTCAGCCGGAACGAAGCCACCTGCACGATCACCGACACGGTTTCGAGGACGAACAGCCCGCCGACGATCGCCAGAACGATCTCGTGCTTGGTGGCAACCGCAATGGACCCGAGCGCCCCGCCCAGCGACAGCGAGCCGGTATCGCCCATGAAGATCTGCGCCGGCGGCGCGTTGAACCACAAGAACCCGAGCCCCGCCCCGATCAGCGCCCCGCACACCACCGCCAGTTCGCCCGTGCCGGGCACGAAATTGATCAGCAGATAGTCCGAATAGATCTGGTTGCCGACCAGATAGGCGATCAGCCCGAAACAGGCCGCCGCGATCATCACCGGCACGATGGCCAGCCCGTCGAGCCCGTCGGTCAGATTGACCGAATTGCCCGCGGCGACGATGACGAAGCCGCCGAACAGCGATGAAGAACCAGCCGAGGTCGATGGCCCATTCCTTGATGAAGGGGAACATCAGCGAATTGGTGAAGGGCGCTTCGACCGAGCGTTGTCAGCCACAAAGCACGCCATGCCCGCAATCAGCGCTTCCAGCGCCAGGCGCTGCCGGCCGCCGAAAGCCGGCATGCGACATGCGCTTGACCTTGAGATAGTCGTCGTAAAAGCCGATGGCGCCAAAGCCGATGGTCACGAACAGCACCATCCACACATAGCCATTGGCAAGGTTCGCCCAAAGCAGCGTCGAGCCCACCGCCCCGAACAGGATCATCAGCCCGCCCATGGTGGGCGTGCCCTTCTTGGTCAACAGATGTCCCGCCGGTCCGTCCTCGCGGATCGGCTGGCCCTTGCCCTGCCGCAAGCGCAGCACGCGATCATGTTCGGGCCGAACAGGAAGACGAAGAACAGCGCCGTCACCACCGCCCCGGCCGTCCTGAAGGTCATGATAGCGAAAGACGTTGAACGCGACGAAAGTGTCGGCGAACTGCTCAAGGAAATAAAGCATGACCTATGCGCCCTTGCCGGTTTCGCCGGACCTGTCCGGCTCGCCGAAAGCCTCGCGCAAGCGCAAGACCAGCTGGGAGAGTCCCACGCCGTTCGAACCTTTGACCATAACCACATCGCCCTTTGCAAGGTTGTTCAGAACCAGTTCGGCGATGCCCCCAACATCCTCGGCATGGGCGGAAACCCAGCGCGGCCCCAGCGCGTCGGCCAGCGCCTGCATCTGCTTGCCGACAAGAAAGACCTTGTCGGGTTTGCTCGCCCTGACCGCCTCGGCCAGCCCCGCATGCAATTGCGGGCTTTGCGGACCGAGCTCGCGCATGTCGCCCAGAACCAGTACCTTGCCGCCCCCCTCTGCCGGCCTTTGAGCGAAAACGCTCAGCGCCGCGTCCATCGAAGCGGGATTGGCGTTGTAGCTCTCGTCGATCAGCAGCGGCCCCTGCCCGTCCGGACCAAGCCGCAGCGCAGCGCCCCGGCCCTCCGGCGCGCCGAACCGGCGCAAATGCGCCACCACCGGCTCCAGATCGACGCCCAGCTTGTGGGCGACCGCGATCGCCGCCGCCGCATTGGCCAGCATATGCCGTCCCGCACCCTTGATCGTCAGCTCCAGCCTCCGGCCGCGAATGATGATCTCGCCCGTCATGCCCTCGCCGCTCGCCTCGGCACTGGCGATATGGACGTCGGCATGCGGCGCATACCCATAGGTGACGATATCGTCGACGCCCTGCCTCTCGGCCTCGCCGCAGCAGGAGATCAAGATGCGCGTGATCGGCGTTGAGAACGGCCGAGCCCGCCGGCCGTCAGCCCCGAAAAGATCTCCGCCTTGGCCCGCGCGATGTCGTCCACGCTGTCGAAGGACTCCAGATGCGCCGGCAGCGACCGAGGTGATCACCGCGACATGCGGCCGCACCAGCTGGCTGAGCGGGGTGATCTCGCCGGCATGGTTCATGCCGATCTCGAATACGCCGAAGGCGGTGTCTCGCGGCATGCGCGCCAGCATCAGCGGCACGCCCCAGTGATTGTTGAAGCTCTTGATCGAGGCATGCACCTCCCCTGCTCCCTGCAGGCCGATGCGGATCGCCTCCTTGGTGGTGGTCTTGCCCACGCTCCCCGTCACCGCAACGATGCGGGCATTGGAGCGCTCGCGGGCATGCGCAGCCAGATCGCACAGCCCCTTGAGCACGATCAGGCACCGCGATCAGCGGCGCGTCGGGCCATTCGGACACCCGGTCCTCCCCGACCATCGCAATGGCGGCGCCATTCTCCAGTGCCGAGCCCACGAAGGCGTGCCCGTCCAGCCGGTCGCCCTTGATGGCGGCGAACAGCGCCCCTGAAGGCACATCGCGCGAATCGATGCAGATCGCGGCGACCCCGTCCTTGGGCAGGTTGTGGCCCTGCCCCTTGGTGGCCGCGAGAAGTTCCGCAATCGTATAGAGAACCGGCATGTCCTTGCCTGCTGCCGCTAGAGCATGTTCGGGAAAGGGAAGTCAACTTCTCCACTTCGAACATGTGGCTACTAAGCCAACCAAATCATGCGCCGGCCCCCTGACGCGCCCTGCTTGTTTCAGCAGCCCCGCGCCGCGTCAAGCCTTGGACATGACCGCCCTGACCACCTCGTGGTCGGAGAAATGGTGCTTGGTCTCGCCGATGATCTGATAATCCTCGTGGCCCTTGCCCGCGATCAGCAGCACATCGCCCTCATTGAGCAGGCCCATGGCGGCCTCGATGGCCCCGGCCCGGTCGCCGATTTCCTTGGCGTTCGGCGCCGCCGCCAGGATCTCCCGCCGGATCGAGGCGGCATCCTCGGTGCGCGGATTGTCGTCGGTGACGATGACGAAATCCGCCTCGCGCGCCGCGATTTCGCCCATCAGCGGACGCTTGCCCTTGTCGCGATCGCCCCCGCAGCCGAACACCACGATGAGCCTGCCCCTGGTGAAGGGCCGCAGCGATTGCAGCGCCGTCTCCAGCGCCTCCGGCTTGTGCGAATAATCGACGAAGACCGTCCCGCCGCGATGGCTGCCGACAGTCTCCAGCCGCCCCTTGGCGCCCTTGAGCCTGTTCAGCGCTTCGACCGTGGTCTTCTGATCGGCGCCCCGTCTGCATGGCGAGCGCCGCCGCCACGATGGCGTTGTCGACCTGGAAACGCCCGGCCAGCGGCAGGAGGAAATCCAGCGGCTCGCCGACCAGCTTGCCCTTCACCCGCTGCCCGAGCCCCTCCGTCTCAACGCTCGCCGATCTCGATGAAGGCGCCCTCCTTGCCCACCGTCAGCAGGCTGGCGCCCGGCGTCGAGCGCGGCGAACATGAACGGCATGTGCTCCGGATCGTCGGTATTGACCACCGCCGCGCCGCCCTCGGCCAACAAGCTCGCGGAACAGCCGCAGCTTGGCCTCGCGATAGGCGTCCATGTTCTCGTGATAGTCGAGATGGTCGCGGCTGAGATTGGTAAAGCCCACGGCCTGAAAGCGGAAGCCGTCGAGCCGGCGCTGGTCGAGCCCGTGGCTGGAGGCTTCCAGGGCGACGTGGTCGATGCCGCTGGCCTTGAGCACCGCCAGGCTCGCGTGCAGCGTCAGCGGATCGGGCGTCGTGAGCGCTGTCCCGGCGGTCAGTCCTGCCGCCGGTCTCGATGCCGAGCGTGCCGACGCTTGCCGCCTGCGATGCCGCTCGCCTGCCAGATCTGGCGCACGAACGAGACGACCGAGGTCTTGCCATTGGTGCCGGTGACCGCCACGGTGACTTCCGGCTGCGGCGCCATGACAAGGCCGCCGCTCGCGCATAGGCGGCGCGGACATCCTCGACGACGACCACCGGCACGCCGGATCGAGCGTCCGACAGGCGGTCGGTCCGACACGATCGCGGCGGCGCCCTGCGCTCGCCGCCTGCGCTGCATAGGCGTCGCCGTGCTGGCGTGTCCCGGCAGGGCGAAAAACGCATCGCCCGGTCCGATGGCCCGGCTGTCGGCGTTGACCCCCTTGACCTCGAATGGCCAGGTCGCTGCCTGCACCTCGCCATTCAGCAGATCTGTTCAGCGAAAATTCGGCAAGCCTGCCGTCCCCCCGGTGCTGCAGCGCAGTTCGTGCCGGGATCAGGTCTGTCGTCGAAGACTTGCTGAAATTTGGCACGATACCAAGCATCGGGGCGACGCGCTGCACGATGCGGCCGGTCACCTCGCCTGCGTTCCAGCCGGCTGTATTGCCCGACTGGGCGTTCTCGGGCTGCGGTTCATCGACGAGTGATGACCATGGCATAGCGCGGATCATCGAGCGGAAAGGCCGAGGCAAAGACGTGAGGGACTTGGTTGACGAATAGCGGCCGTCGACGACCTTTTCGGCCGTGCCGGTCTTGCCGCCGAGCCGGTAGCCGTCGCGCGATGCATTGTTCATGCGCGTGCCCGATCCTTCTAGCGCATTGAGCCGCATGAGATAGCGGATTCTCGTCGCTGGTCTCCGGCGAGATGACCCGCCGGGCCAGGGCGTCGCGCCTCCGCCACGCTGCGCTTGATAGAGCGTCGGCGGCAGCATACATGCCGTCATTGACGAAGCCCGCAACCGCCCTCGCCATGTGCAGCGGGCGTGACCGACAGGCCGTGCCCGAAGGACGCCGTCGCCGCACCGACATCGGAGAAATGCTCGGGAATCGTTCGAGCGCGTCGTCTCCGGCAGTTCGAACTGCAGCGGGTCGTCGAAGCCGATGCGGGTCAGGAAGGCGCGGAAATTCTCCTTGCCCAGCTGCTGCATGACCCGGATCGTGCCGACATTGGATGAGTATTTGTAGATTTCCGGCACGCGTCAGAACCCGGTGCTTGCCGTGGAAATCGTCGATCGTGAAGCGCCCGAAACGAATGCCGTAGCGCGCATCGAACGTGTCGGTCAGATCGCACCGAGCCCGCTGTCGAGCGCCGCCGGCCATCGTGACCGTCTTGAAGGTCGAACCGAGCTCGTATATCGCCGGACGTGATGCGGTTGAACCGCTGGTTCTTCCTGTCCATCCAGGGTTCAGACATCGTCTCGGGATTGTTCGGATCGAAATCGGGCAGCGAGACAAGCGCCAGGATTTCGCCCGTCTTGATGTCCAGCATGCACGCCCGCCGCATGCGATCGCCTTGTAGCGGCTGAGCGCATCGAGCAGCTGCTCGTGCATGGCGTGCTGGACGCGCATGTCGATGGTCAGCTTGACCGGCGCCAGCGTCCGCTCGCGTGCGAGACCGAGATTCTGCAGCAGGGCCACATCCTGGCCGTCCATATGCGCTTCGATGCCGGCAATGCCCTGATTGTCGATATTGACCGCCCCCATGACATGGGCTGCCTCCGGGCCACCGGGATAGAAGCGCTTGCTCTCTGTCGAGAAAGTCGATGCCGGGAATGCCGAGCTGGAAGATCTGCTCCTTTTGCGCCGGCGTCAGCTCGCGCTTGATCCACACGAACCCCTTGTCGCTGGTCAGCCGCTCGCGCAGCCAGTTGGGGTCGAGGTCGGGCAGGACCGAGCGTGATCTTGCGCACCGCCTCTTCCTTGTCGACCATCCGGCGCGGCTCGGCGTAAAGCGAGGGCACGCGGATATCGACGGCCATCTCCAGCCCGTTACGGTCGAGGATGGCGGGGCGGCTGGCGGTGATGACGTCGCGCGCCTGCCCCTCGATGCTGGAATCGATCACGACATCGCCGAATTGGACCAACCGCCCAACGACCACCAGAAAAACCGCCCCCAGCGCCAGCATCATGAAGCGGATACGGGCTTTGGTCAGATTGCCCCGGCTTTTGCGGGCGCCTTCAAGGGCGATTGCGTCGGCAGTGTCTGCAAGGGTCATGTCAGTTCGCCTCGATCAGTGCAGCAATGGGATCTTCGCCCGTGGCTATCGCCTGAAAAAGCGCGTCGAGCGCGGCATCGTCCGGCTTGGCCTTCTTCGGTCGCATGGGCAGATCGCCGATGAATTTGAATTGGTCCTGCTTGGCCACCTGCAGCTTCAGGACGTCATTGTGACGCTCGATGATCGGCGCGATATTTCCCGGCTGGTTCAGATAGGCCCAATCCGCCTTCAGGCTGGACAATTGCGTCCGCTGCGACGCGATTGAGCGCTCGAGCGCAACCTTGCGCCCCGCAATGTTCTCGGACTGGTTCTTGAGCGCATAGACGCCAACCAGCGCCAGAACGGCGATAATGAACAGGACGAAGTTGAGACCGCGGATCATCTCTGCCCCCCGCGCCGGAACCCGGGAACGCCGAGCCCTTCGCTGCTTGTCTGCCGCGCCGGATGTTCACTGCGCACCGCGCTGCGCAAGGTGGCGGAGCGCGCGCGCGGATTGGCATCGAGCTCGGCCTTGGAGGGCTTCACCGGCTTTGCGACGTTGTGCCAGGGCGATCCTTCGTCTTCTTGCCTGGGCAGGTGGCGCGATTGCACCGGACCGCTCTTTTCCGGGGACAAGAACCGCTTGACGATCCGGTCCTCCAGAGAGTGGAAGGTGACCACTGCCAGCCGTCCTTCCGGCGGCAACAGCCGTTCGGCCGCGAACAGGCCCTCGACCAGTTGATCGAACTCGCCATTGACCGCGATGCGCAAGGCCTGGAAACTCCGCGTGGCGGGATGGATGTCGCCGGGCTTGCGGCCTATGGCCTTCTCTATCAGCCCGGCAAGTTCAGAGGTTGTCGCGAGCGGCCGCTCGCTCCGTGCCTTGACGATGGCGGCAGCGATCCGCCGCGATTTGCGCTCTTCGCCGAAGGCAAAAAGGAGATTGGCGAGTTCGGTCTCGCTGAGCGTGTTGACGAGATCGGCCGCCGTCGGTCCTGCTGCGCCCATGCGCATGTCCAGGGGCCCTTCCCGCATGAACGAAAAGCCACGCTCGGCCTCATCGAGCTGCATCGAGCTGACCCCGATGTCGAGCACCACGGCGTCGATCTCCGCCTCCCCCACGAGAGCGTCCATTTCGGCAAAGGCGCCCTCTTTGAAGGCGAACCGTTCGGGAAAATCGGCCTGCAGCCGCTGGACGTGTCGAGAAACACGCGGATCACGGTCTATGCCGATCACGTCAGCGCCCGCGTCGAGCAAGGCCCGCGAATACCCGCCTGCCCCGAACGTGCCGTCCACCACGCGTGCGCCCTTGAGGGGCTGCAGCGCAGCGAGCACTTCGGACAGAAGTACAGGCAGATGCGGCGATTGGGAGGGGCCGGGGCCAGCCTGAAGGTTTCCGCCCATGGGTAAACGCTACTCCATTCCGGACGTCTTGTCGGCACACTCTCGTCCAACCGGAATCGGTGCCAAATTGCCTGCACAGGTTTAAGATTCTGTTTCCCAAGCCGACAATCTCGTCGAACCGGCCGAGGGCAGCCGAGAAATTGCATTCGCTGCGTTAACCCGCATCAGGTTGTCGCAGGTGGAACCGAGCCGCGGCCTTCCATGTTCACAAAACAGAGCGCCGGGGAATCTCTGTCATGAAACTTCCATTCAAACTCCAGATGCCTCTATCGCATCTGATCGCGGTGGTTGTCGTTACGGCTGTGGTCGGCCTCATCCTGGAAGGGGCCGGCGCTTTCGGTATTGCCTATTCCGGGATCTACGACATCAGCGCACGGCAGGACCATCCGCCAATCGTAACCTGGTTCCTCAAATTCGCGCGCGATCATTCGGTCCGGACCCACTCCTCCGGCATGCAGGTTCCCCCACTCGACGCGCCCGGCATGGCCCAACTGGGTGCGGAGCACTATCGCGCGGGATGCCAGTTCTGCCATGGCGTGCCGGGCCACGCCCAGGGCGCCGTGCCGCAAATGATGCTGCCCGAGCCGCCCGATCTCCTTGGTATCGGCGACAGGTATTCCGCAAAGGATCTGGGGTGGGCGATCTATCATGGCTTCAAGTTCACCGGCATGCCCGGCTGGCCGGGCGATGGACGCCAGGACGAGGTCTGGCCGCTAGTTGCCTATCTTGAGGGCCTGAGTGGACCGGAAGCCGACAAATATATCGCCATGGTCGCAAACCCCGGTCAGGGCGGACAACCGCAAATGCTTGTGCCGGGCAAGGCCTGTTCGCGCTGCCACGGCGATGCCAGGACGCCGCCCGTAGAGGCGCATGTGCCTTATCTCGGAGGCCAGACGGCACCCTATCTGGCACGCGCGCTCTCCGAATTCCGCGACCGCAGGCGCCAGAGCGGGTTCATGCAGCCCGTGGCCCATGCCCTTAGCGATGACGACATCACGCGCCTCGCGGCCCACTTTGCCGCCGAGGCGCGCCCGGACGCCAAGGTGCCGGGCGCGGATCAGCCGAATGCCGATCTTGTGGCGAGGGGAAAGGACATTTTTGAAAAGGGCGTATCGAAGGCCGGACTTCCCGCCTGCCAGTCCTGCCACAACGAACGCTATCCCGAGGTGCCGCGCTTGCAGGGTCAGACGCAGACCTATCTCGAAACCCAGCTGGCGCTTTGGCGCGAAGGACTGCGGGGCCAAACCTCTTACGGTCACATCATGGCCGAGGTCGGCACTCGGCTCGATCCGGCAGATGCGAAGGCCGTCGCCGCCTATCTCGCCTCTCAGCCCGCGCCACAGCCTTTTGCCGCGCAGTAATCCGCATCGAACTAGAGCATCGTGCGAAAAAGTGGATACCGGTTTTTCGCAAAAACGATGCGACCATAAAAACAGAGAGAACGGGTTCTGACCGAACGCATTTTGGTGCAGGAATTGAAAAATGCCAGTTGGCCTGTAAGCCGGGTTCTGTGTGGCCCGCACCCGAAGATGCGGACGTGGTAGCCATTCCTCTGCGACGTTTGTTGCCAAACGCCTGATGCAACCAACCCGGATGACTGGCCTGGAAACAGGCTGGGGTTGCCCCCACGTCATCCCTATTCGGTCTTGCTCCCGGTGGGGTTTACCCTGCCACCCCTGTTGCCAGGGGCGCGGTGCGCTCTTACCGCACCCTTTCACCTTTTCCCCCGCTTGCGCGAGGGTAGTTTGCTTTCTGTGGCACTTTCCCTGAGGTCGCCCTCGCCGGATTTTCTCCGGCACCGTGTTTCCGTGGAGCCCGGACTTTCCTCCCCGTTTAAGGGGCGGCTACCCGGCCAACTGGCCCAAGCTTCCTAGGGCAAAGCTCGCCCGAGGAAAACTGCGATTTTGGGAAAATCGAGCAGAATCCGACTGTTGCCGAGAGGACACGATCACTAACGGGTCCCTAAATGGCCTCCTGAGCGCCGGAAACCTGCCCCTTTGTCGTCACATGAAACCTTAGAACCCGACCTCGCACAACGCAGTACCAACGAGGTTGTTCCGAAAAGTGAAGAAGATTTTTCTCGCGGCAGCTCTTTCGCTCGCACTCCCCGTCTCCACCTTCGTCCCCGTCACCACATCCATTGCAGCCACTGGCGTCATCTCCGGCGTCGCGTCGTGGTATGGCCCCGGCTTTCACGGGCGCAAGACCGCGAGTGGCGAACGCTACAACATGAATGCGCTTACCGCCGCCCATAAGACCCTGCCTTTCGGCACCAGGGTCCGGGTGACCAATCGCAACAACGGCAAGTCCGTTGTCGTCAAGATCAACGATCGCGGCCCCTATGTCGGCGGGCGCGTCATCGATCTCTCCCGCGGCGCAGCGCGCAGCATCGGCATGATTGGCACGGGCACCGCCAAGGTCACCGTGGAAGTGCTCGGCAAGGGCAGCGCCAAGAGCGTCAAGGTCGCCAGCGCCGAACCGGCGAAGAGCGAGAAGGCCGCGAGCCCGGCCCCGGCAAAGAGCCTGACCAGCGACAAGCCGCAGCCGAAGGAACAGGCCGCCGAATTCCGTACAGAACGCCGTCGCCGACACGCTGAGCGCGGCCCAGCAGGAACTGGTTAGCCCGGTCTCTCTGACCTCCAACTGATCCTTCCAATTCCGCAATCTGCAAAGCGAATGCGCGGTGGCCTCGGCCCCGCGCATTTTGCGTCGCCCCAAAGCTCTTTTCGCCTAGAACCCGCGCGCCTTGGCAATCGCCTGATAGGCGGAGTTGATCGACGCCATGCGCCCCGTCGCGATCCCCACCATCTCCTCGGGCACGCCCTTGGCGATCAGGCGGTCGGGATGGTGCTCGCGCACCAGCCGCCGATAGACCCGCTTGACTTCATCATCGTCGGCATCCGGAGAAAGGCCCAGGACCAGATAGGGATCCTGGTCGCTCTTTTCGACCACATGCTGGGCAACGATCTGCTCGAAGCGGGCATCGTCGAACCCGAAGATATCGCTCACCGATTTCAGATAGGCGTATTCGTCCTCATGGATCAGCCCGTCCGCCGTGGCGATGAAGAATAGCCCGTCCAGGACATGTTCGAGCGTTTGCGGACTGTTGGCGAACATGCGCCCGATCTTGCGCGCATAAGCGTCGAAACCGGAAATGTCCTGCTGCGCTAGATTGAACAGGCGCTCCACCTGCCGGCGCCCCGCCTCATCCACCGAGATCATGCGGAAAAACGCCCGCTCTTCGGGGTGGCTGACCACGCCGTCCGCGCCGGCCATCTTCGCCAGCAGCGCCACAAGGGCGATGGTGAAAGCGGCATCCTGCCCGCCCGGCAGCCAGCGGTCCGGATCGAGCGCATTCGCCAGCGAACCCGCAACCCCGGTGCGCTGGGAAAACGAGCCCAGAATTTCTCCAATGCGGGTCCAGATCGACACGATCTACCTCCGGCCTGAAACCGGGGGACTGTACGCAGCTTCGCGGAAATGAAAACCCCGCCGGACACAAGATGTCCCGGCGGGGTCGAAATTGGGGCCTCGTGCGTTAGCGGGTCAAATCGAGGCGAATGCCGCCGTCGCGGACCGCAGGATAGATCGGCTCCCAGCCGCTGCCCGCCTGCCAGACCTCGACATAGCGCCGTCCCCGCGGCGCTGGCTGCCGGCGCTCCTCGCGGATGATCACACGGCTCGGATGGTCGTTATAAGGGTCGTACCCGCCGTAATAGGGATCGTCGGGATAGACGTCGAGGGGCGCCGAACTGTCCGGATAGCCGGCGTAAGTATCATAGCCGTCGGCCCCGAAGCCATCGCTGCCATAGCCATTGTCGAACCCGTCGCTGGAAGCGGAAAAGGCCGGCTCGTCCGGCACCGGCGCTGCCCCGGCGCGCGCGCGCCTTATGTTCTCGATGCTCTGGCGCACGTCGCGGCTCAAATTATCGCCCGCCCGGTCATAGGTCCCGGCATCGGCCGACCGCACCCATACGGGCGTGGCTGGACGCTGCGACGCAGGCGCAGGGAACGGAATCTCTTCCGGCTTCTGCATCGCCGTGCCGATGTCCTGGCTGTACGGATTGGCCGAGGCAACCGCCATTCTCGGGGCTGCCTCCGCCTTGGGAGCCGCCTCAATCTTGGGCGCAGGTGTTGCAGCCTGCTGCTGCGGCGCGGCCGGTTTCGCATTCGTTTTGCTCGGCGCATTCACGATGTCGGCAGGAATGGATGCCGTGTTCACCGGGTCCATCTTGTGCGGCTCGCTCGAATAGAGCGGCACAACCCGCACCGGCTTCTCTGCCGTGGCAACGCGCACGTCTGCTGCGTTGCCGACCACCCGGAACGGCAATGGAATGGGCTTGTAGTCCGGCGAAAGCGGCTTTGCCGTTTCCGCAACCTTCACAGGGCCCGAAAGCCCTGCGGGCGGCACCTCAGGCAGCTTCAGCTTGCCGTCGGGCACCTTGAAATCGGGCGCCGGCGTAGGCGTTGCGGCCGCCGTGGGCGCCTTGACGCCCGTCAGGTTCTTGGGAAGCGGGATGTTGTAGCTGCCCGGATCCGACGGCTTTTGCGTCACGCCCTGCTCTGGCGCTGCCCATGCGGGCGCGGCCGTCTCTGCAGCCTGCGCCTCGCCATTATGTCCCTTGAAGGCTATTTCCGCGCTGGGCGCGGAGATGAGCAATGCCAATCCGCCCCAAGCGAGGGCGCCGCTTAGTTGCCTGTTCATGGCCAAATTTCCTTGTCTGCCGCCCCCGGCACCACTGGTCTCGACAAGGAACGTGGCCGTTTTATGAAGGTTCCCGCGCCCTCAGACCGGCCGCCGGCCCAGCACACGCGCCAGCGCCAGCACCAGGTTGGAGCGGTTCATCGTATAGAAATGGAACTCGGTGACGCCGCTGTCCACCAGTTCGGTGACCTGCTCGGCGGCAACGGCCGCTGCGACCAGTGCGTGGGTTTCGCTGTCGTTCTCCAACCCCTCGAACCGCTCCGCCAGCCAGCCGGGGACACTCGCCCCGCAGCGCGCGGCGAAATTGCTCACCTGTTTGAAGCTGTGGATCGGCTGGATGCCCGGCACGATGGGGGCCGTGATGCCCGCCTTTTGCGCCCGCTCCACGAACCGCCAGTAATCGTCATTGTCGAAGAACATCTGGGTGATGCCGCGCGCCGCGCCCGCATCGATCTTGCGCTTCAGATTGGCGATATCGGCGTCCCAGTCGGCGCTCTGCGGATGCTTTTCTGCATAAGCCGCAACCGAAATATCGAAATCGCCGATCTTGCGGATGCCGGCAACCAGGTCCGCTGCGCTCTGATACCCCTCCGGATGCGGCACGAAAGGCTGTCCCACGCCTTCCGGCGGATCGCCCCTCAGCGCCACGATGCGGTTGACACCGGCCGCCTTGTAGCCGCGCACCACCTCGTCGACTTCGGCCTTGGATGCCCCCACGCAGGTCAGATGGGCGGCCGCCTCGATCCCTGTTTCTGCTGTGATCTTGGCAACCATGCGCAAGGTGCGCTCCCGGGTCGAGCCGCCTGCTCCATAGGTCACCGACACAAAGCGCGGCTTAAGCGGGGCCAGCCTGTTCAGGCTTTCCCAAAAGCGGTCTTCCGCCTCGTCCGTCTTGGGCGGGAAAAATTCGAAGCTGAACTGCAGCGGCGGGCGAATGGCGCCGGGCATCCGGCTTGGCCGCGCAAAAGTCGGTGTCACTTGTGCACCCTCTCCTGTTTTTCTTGTTGGCTGAGCACCCACACACATACCGTCAGCCCTTCGGGGTCGGCAGGGTTGGGAAATTCGCGGCTTTCATCGAGTACCAGACCGGCATGACGCGCCCAGCCCTGCATCTGGGCTTGCGACAGCCCGAGCCGTCTGTGCGCCTGCTCCTGCCTAAGGAATTCCAGATCATGCGGAGCGAAATCGGCAACGACGACCGCTCCGTCATCGGCCAGCATCTGCCGTGCTTCCATGAGCACCTTGCCCGGATCGTCGAAATAATGAAGCACTTGATGCAGGATCACCAGGTCGGCCGGTCCCGGCGACTCCATGCTGGAGATGTCCGCCAGCCGCACCTGGGCATGACGAATATTGGCAGCGACGAGCTTTGCGCGCGCCAGCGAAATCATCTCCCGGCTGGAATCGATGCCGATGCCGTGCCGATAGTGGTCGGCCAGAAGTTCCAGCATACGTCCGGTGCCGGTGCCAAGATCGATCAGCCGGTCCAGCTGCCGCCCCTTCGCAACCGAAATGATCGCCTGCTCGACCTCCGCTTCCGGCACATGCAGGCTTCTGAGCCTGTCCCAGCTCTCCGCCACGGTCGAAAAATATCGCGCTGCCTCCGCGGCATGTGCCTCGCGCACCAGCCTTAGCCGCTCCTGGTCGCTCCGCAGCGTCTCGTCCTCGCCATCGAGCTGGTGCACCAATCGGCGCACGAGGTCGGTCTGCGGGGCGCCTTCCACGAGCCCGTAATAGGCCCAGGCGCCTTCCGCATGCCTGCTGGCCAGTCCCGCATCAGCCAGAAGCTTCAGATGGCGCGAAACGCGCGGCTGGCTCTGTCCCAGGATTTCGGTGAGATCTTTGACCGAAAGCTCGCCATCGGCCATCAGCGAGAGTATGCGCAGCCGCGTCGGCTCGCTCGCCGCTTTCAGCACTCCGACCAATTGGTTGAGGGTTGGCACGATGGTCCCCGAGGCGCATCCGGCGCAATGTCGGCACCGGCGTCAGATAATCAACGAACGGCGCCACCCTGGCTGGGGCGGCGCCGGATATAAAGATATCTTTATATGCGCTTTTGAAGAAGGTCCAGACAGCGACAGCGTTTTCAGGAAAAGGGGAAACGGTTTTCCGGTTCGAAAACGCCCAAAAGGGAAAACTGGAGCAAGTCGAGGTTGACCTGCTCCAGTCGGAATTTACGCGGCGTCTTCGGCGCTGTTGGTGCGGTTGCGGAAGGAGTGCGCCTGCCACATGGAGAAGATTTCGCGCGCCTCTTCCTTGCCCAGCGCCTGATAGCGCTCCAGCATGTTGTTGATATCGGCCCGGGTCGGGGCATCCCGCCACGGCAGCACCCGGAAGGTATTCTGGGCCGTCATCGGGTCGATCTTGAGGGCACGCAGCGCCACGGTAATGGCAACGTAATCCTGCCCGGCGAGCCATTTCAGCATCACTTCCATGGGAATGTTCAGCAGCATGGTCAGTGTGCAGGCCGTCTGGTGGCTGTAGGCGAAACGCGCAAAGTGCTGAAGGGTCGTCTCGGTCAGTTCGTCACGATCGTCGACGGCCTTCACCTGGTTCCAGGCGATCTTCCATTCCTGGGCGTTGAAGCCGGCGCGGCTGCGCAGCCGCTGATAGGCCACCGTGCTTGCCTGCCGCATCACTTCCCGGCTCATCCGGTCGGAAGTCAGCGACAGCTTGCGCATCAGGGCCTTTGCGGCCGAGTTCATTTCGCGGGCCACGCTATCCCAGTCGATATCGTCGCGACCACGCAGATTGTTGGCAAGGCTGTCGTCATTTGCCGCCTTGAGCACCAGCGCCTCGAGGGTGGAGCAATCGAGCTGGGCCGTTCCGTTCTGCACCAGCCTCATCACGGAAGCGCGCCCGCCATGTTGGACAAGCGCTTCGCCCACACGCACGCCGAGATCGCAGCGCGCGGCAATGGCGACGCGGTGATCCTCGGTTGCATTTGCCGTGATGTCGATCAGGTCGTCGTCGGACAGCACTTTGGAGAATTCGAGCAAGGGCCGCGCCACCGAGATCTCGTCGCGTGACAGCCGAGCAACCATGCCGCCGGGAGCGCGATCGAGGGGCGCTAGCAGCTTGGACACATGGGCCCGCGCTTCGGCATCGACCATGTCGGCCAATTGGCACAGCACGTTGTCGTACTCATGCACCTGGACGTCGTCGCAACGATCCGACACGAATGAGAAAAGTTGCGCGAGGTGGCGAAACAGCTGTTCGCGTTCGGCTGCATCGGCATTGCCGTTCAGCACGCGAAAATTGGCAAACGCCTTCGTGGTTCCGTCGAATTCCTGCATGGAAAGTCTCCTGCCTTCTGGCCTTCGCTGCCACATTGACGGCTCCGCGTGCATGCTTTCTTCATTGGCTGCATACAATTTTAGATAAGGTTGAACGGCTGGCCCTTGAGCAAATGGCTGGCCATCAGCGCCGGGAGCCGCGCCGCCCCGCCTCAGCTAGGTGAACCATGGACCAGATCGTCACGCCTCTCGAATTCCACCGCATGGTGTTCGGCGACCAGCCGCCGCTTTATTTTGTCGAAATCGTCATCCGCACGCTCATCATCTATGCCTATTCCATGCTGCTGCTGCGCTGGCTCGGCAGCCGCACCATCGGTCAGTTGTCGACGATCGAGTTCCTGCTGGTCATCGCGCTGGGCTCGGCAGTTGGCGATCCGATGTTCTACCCCAACGTGCCGCTGCTTCACTGCCTTGCGGTCATCACGCTCGTGATCCTGTTCAACAAGGGGCTCGACGTGCTCGTGGCGCGTGTGCGCAAGACGGAGCGCTTCATCGACGGGCCGCCGGTCGAAATCATCCGCGACGGCATCGTCGATCACGAGCATCTTCACAACATCCTTCTGGGACAGGCTGAATTCTTCCAACAATTGCGGCTCAAGGGCGTCACCGACATCGGTCACGTTTATCGCGCCTATCTGGAGCCCAACGGGTTGCTGAGCGTCTTCAACCATTCGGATGCAGAGAGCCGTCATGGCTTGCGCATCGTTCCGGCTTGGGAGGTCGAACCGCCCGAGACCCTTTGTTCCGGCGCCACGACCAATGGACGCCATGACCTCGCCTGCCAACGCTGCGCTCAGCCGCTGACCGTGCAAAAACAGAAGACCGTTCCACCCTGCCCCCGCTGCAAATTCACCAGTTTCAGCGTTGTCGGATAGGCCTAGGACATCGATGTGGTCGCGCGCGCCGGCCGCGACCGCCGCCGCACGAGATCGACCGAATAGATACAGAGAGAAATCCAGATGATGACGAAACTGACCAATTGCACCGCATTCATGGGCTCTCCGTAAGCCAGGATGGCCAGAAGGAACTGCAGTGACGGCGCAACATATTGCAGCATGCCGATTGTCCTGAGCGGCAGCCGCTTGGCGCCATAAGCGAACAGCAACAGCGAAAACGAGGTGACCGGTCCGGTCGCCACTAGCAGGGCAAAGGTGGCCGGATTGGCGAGCGGCCCCCACCCCTCGGTCACCACCGAATATCCCATATACCCAAGCGCCACAGGCAGCAGCACCAGGGTCTCGACGAAAAGCCCCGCCGCCGAGCCGACCGGTACCGTCTTGCGAAAATAGCCGTAAAACCCGAAGCTCAGTGCCAGCCCGAGGCTGATATAGGGGATGGAGGCGAGCGCCAGCGCCTGCACCGCTATCCCAAATAGCGCGATCGCAACAGCCGCCAATTGCATAGGGCGCATCCGCTCGCCGAGCAGCGCCATGCCGATCCCCACGCTGACAAGCGGATTGATGAAATAGCCGAAACTGGCCTCCAGCACCTTTTCGCTATGCACGGCGCCGACGAACAACAGCCAGTTCACCGACAGCAGCAATGCCGACATGACGATGCCGCGCAAGGCTGTGCGCGATCTCAGCGCCGCCGTGACTTCGGAAAGGCGCCGCCGTCCCGTAAGAATGGAGCCGACGAGAAGGAACGACCAGACGATCCGATGGGCGACAACCAGCAGCGGGCTGACACCACCCAGAAGATGGAAAAGGATCGGAAACAGTCCCCAGGAGGCATAAGCCCCCAGAGCCGCCGCCAACCCGCTCTTGTCGGCACTGTCTGCAGCGGGCGCGACACCGCTGCCCCGTGCCCCGCCGCCTGGGCCTTCTGTGACGCTCATTCCCCAATCCCTAACTTGAAGGCAGCGCCGGACGGCGCCCGAGCCGCCTCCTTATCAGGCTGTCTGCCTGCGACCAATGCGCTTGATCGGGCGCAATGCAACCAAGTTCCGGCGCGCACATTCTCCGCCTGAAAGCCCGACCCGGCAGAACAATCTCGCAAAGGGGGAGTCCATGAAACCGAAAACGACCTGGATACTGATTGCCGACGGCACGCGTGCCCGCGTTCTCGAATACAAGGGTCCGGGTATCGGCCTCGACGAAGTCGACGGCCTTGAATTCGCCGACGCGCATCTGAAGGCGCAGGACATCATGGCCGACAAGCCGGGCCGCAGTCTGGAATCGAGCGGCCCGGGCCGATCCGCCATGGAGCTGCCCACCGATCCGGTCAAGGAACGCCATGCCGAATTCCTCTCCGGCATCGTTGATGTGCTCGACGAGAAATTGCGCCAGAAGAAGTTCGACAAGCTTGTCATCGCCGCCGCCCCGCAGGCGCTCGGCCAGCTGCGCAAGAAGCTCACCCCGCAATTGCAGGCGGTGGTCGAGGCCGAGATCGACAAGGACCTCACCCAGATCCCCAACGGCAAGGTCGGCGAGCACTTCGAGAAGGTGCTGGCTCTCTGAGCTGAAGACGTCTTAGGCCGGAGCAATGCTCGGCGCAGCGCCGTCCAGCCCCAGCACGGCATTGAGGCAGTCGCGGACATCCTGCGCCGTATAGGGCTTTTGCAGGATGGGGCGGTCGGCCCAATCGTCGAGAAGGCTGGAGCGGCCATAGCCGCTGGCAAAGGCGAAGGGGATATTTTTCTTGGCCAATTCCTCGGCAACCGGAAAGACCAGATCGCCGGCCACATTGACATCGAGCAGGGCGACATCGAAGGGATCGCCCTCTTCGACCAGTTTTTGTGCCGCCTTGAGCTGCATGGCGGGTCCCACCACCAGGCATCCCATTTCGAGCAGCATATCCTCGAGATCGATGAGTACGAGCGCCTCGTCCTCGACAACGAGCACGCGCGTATCGGCAAGTCCTGTGAGCTTTTCGTTCAACTGAGTTCAAGCCTGTTGCTGTGGACATCGATGGGCAGCAGAAACTGCGAATCGAGCCCGTGAGAGTCGTAGTTCAGAGACACTTCTCCGCCCAGTTCCCCCCGGACAATCGTCTCGATCAGTCTGATACCGAAGCCTTTTCGCCCGGGCGGTGAAAGATGCGGACCGCCCATTTCCCGCCAGCGGAACATCAGTCTCTGGCTGTCGTCTTTTTGCTCGATGCCCCAGACGACCTCGACGCGGCCCGTCTGCACTGACAACGCCCCATGCTTGGCCGCGTTTGTGGCTAATTCATGTACCATGAGCGCCACGGCGATCGACGTCTTGGCGGTCAACTTAACACTCGGGCCGGAAATCGCAATCCTTTGCCCGTCGACGCCGCTGAACTCCTGGCGCACCAGATCGCGCAGATCCGTGTCGCTCCACTGGCGCTGGCTGAGCATGTTGTGCGTCTTGGTCAGCGCCGTCAGACGCGCATCGAACGCCGCCTTGGCCGACTTGAAATCGCGGTCCGGACGAAAGGTCTGCGCTGCTATCGATTGCACTGAAGCCAGCGTATTCTTCACACGGTGGTTGATCTCGTCGATCAGCAGCGCCTGCTGGCGCTTGGTGCGGGTCGATTGCGTCGTGTCCATGCCTTGCACGAACACACCGGTGACCCGTCCGTAGGCATCGCGAATGGCATCATAGGCGAAATCGAGATAAAACTCCTCCGGCGGGCTGTCTGGCTCCTTTTGCAGCATCACGCGCGTCCCCTCGCCGCCGGCGCTTTGGCCGGTGCGATAGACCCTGTCGAGCACCTCGGTAAAACCCTGCGAGACGACCTCCGGCAGCACCTCCCGCAAGGGCTTGCCCAAAAGATCCCGGTGCCCCACCAGCCGCAAATAGGCGTCATTGGCGAAGGTGAAGACATGGTCCGGCCCCGACAGCACGGCGAAAAAGCCCGGAGCCTGCTGGAACAGCCGGTGGAATTCCTGGCTCTGCTTGAGCAGCGCCTGCTTTTCCTCCTCGGCCTCCTGCGCCCGCGTCACCAGGTCGCCCTCGCCCGTCAGCAAGCCGAGCGGCAGATCCGGCACACGGCCCAGCCGCACCAGTTCTGTCACGTCGGTGGTGTTCTGGATGATATATTCGGTCTGTCCGTTCGCTCCGGCCACCGGCGAATGCGAGGCCGTCCAGAAGCGCACTTCCAGCCCGCCGCCCTGGGATTCAGGCTTGGGAATATCATAGGGGATGTAGGAGATGACGTCGGTCTGGCCGGTCGCCAGCACCCGCTCGAACGATGCCTTCAGGCGCCGTCCGCTCTCGCCGGAATTGGGAAAGAGATCGAACAGGCTTTGCCCGATCATGTCCTGGCGCGCGCGCATCACGGCGCGGCAATACGCATCGCTCACCGCCACATAGCGGAACGCGCGGTCCAGTACCATGTGAGCACCGGGCAAGGCCGCAAAAACCGCTTCGAAATTAAGAGACACCTATCCCCCGCCGGTACGCTTCCCCGCGCCACGCTTGATGCCAACGCGCGCCGCTCGCATCGGTTCCAAAATTCTGGGCACTTTCTGAAACATGGTGAATAAGGGTCTACGCGCGGAAAATCCACCGCAACGTCTGCGGCAATACCGCTCCGGCATGCGCGAAGGTATGGCCGCCGCGCCCGAATTCGAAACGCATGTCATAGCCCTTGTAGGCCAGCGCCGAGGCCATGTCGAAATTGGCGATCGCCCAATTGCCGAGATGGTGGTTGAGGTCGCCCACCCCGCCCTGCAAAAACACCCGGATCGGCTTTTTGCCGTTCGCCCGCACCCGCGAGGGGTAGCAATTGCCGCCGCGGATATTGGTGAAGCTGCCCACATGGCTGATCACCCGAGCGAACTGGTCCGGCCGCTCCCAGGCGGCATTGAAGGCACAGATGCCGCCCGAACTCATGCCGCAGATCGCGCGGCCCGTCGGATCGCCGGTGATGTTCAGGGCACCAACCGCTTCCGGCAGCAATTCCTCGAGCAGGAACCGCACATAGGCATCGTTGACGCTGTCATATTCATAGGAGCGGTTGCCGCGCGATCCTTTCGGCATCCCCTCCAGATCGCCCGGCTCCACGAACACGCCCACGGTCGGCGGCAGATCGCCCCGGGCAATCAGCGTATCGAGAACCGCCGCCGCCTTGGTCCGCTTCAGATAATTCGCCCCGTCCTGAAAGACGATCAGATTGGCCGGCGCCTGCCCGTCATATTGCTTGGGGACATAGGCCCAGTAATCGCGCGCGACGCCGGGAAAGACGCCCTGCCCCACATGATGGCCCTGCCGCACCTCGCCCTCCGGGACGCCAGCCTGCCTTTCGCTCTCGGGCGGCAGGGGCGGCTCCGCCACCTCCCGCGCTGCGGCGAACGCGGCCTCGTCGGCCTGCGAAAGTTCTGCTGTCGGAAAATTAAGTTCCAGTGTCGGCATGACGCCCCCCTTCATACCCCCGCAAAAGCCGCGGCCGCGGCCTCCACCGCGCCTGCGCCATGCGCAATGCCCAGCGCCTGCATGCCCGCTTCCATGCTGGCAATCACGCCGAGCAGCATATGCGCGTTCACATGCCCCATATGTGCCACCCGCAGAAAATCGCCATAGGCCGGCTCGCCGGGCAGCGCCATGCCGAGCCCGATCCCGAGCGTCACCCCTGCCTCCGCCTCCAGCCATTTCCTCAGCCTTGCCGCGCCGCCCATGCCGATCCGCGCCGCCGTCACCGACCGCCCGCGATGTGCCGGGTCGGCGATATTGAGCCCGATCGGCGCGTTCTCGGCGCCCCAGGCATCGAACGCCGACCACACCGCCCGCGCCAGCACATCGTGCCGCTTCCAGACGGCCTGCAGCCCCTCTTCCTCCAGGATCATCGTCAGCGCCTCGCGCAGGCCGAAAAGATGCGCGGTCGGGGCCGTGCCGCCGAAATGATTATAGAAGTCGGCCGGCAGCGCCCGCGGCTCCCAATCCCAATAGGGCGTCTTCAGATCGGATTTCCGGCACGCCTCCAGCGCCTTGTCCGAAAACCAGACGAAAGTCAGCCCCGGCGGCAGCATCAGCCCCTTTTGCGACGCTCCGACCAGCACGTCCACGCCCCACTCATCCATCCGCATCTCGTCGCAGGCGAGCGAGGCGATGGCATCGACCGCCAGCAGCGCCGGGTGGCCCGTCGCATCGATCGCCGCCCGTATCGCCGAAATATCGCTGAGCGCCGACGAGGCCGTGTCGACATGGGTCACCATCACCGCGCGGATCGCATGCGTCTTGTCCTTTTCCAGCGCCTCCGCGATGCGCGCCGGATCGGCGGGCGACGCCTTGCCGAAATCGATCATTTGCACATTAACGCCCATCCGCCGCGCCGCCTCGGCCCAGCCATGGCCGAACCGGCCGGTCGCCCCGACCAGCGCCTTGTCCCCGCGCGAGAACATGTTGGACAGCGCCGCTTCCCAGCCGCCATGGCCATTGGCGATGTAGATCGCCACGTGTTGCCCGGTCAGCGCCACGCGCTTGAGGTCGGCAACGATCGATAGGGTGGTGTCGACCAGTTCGCCCTCATAGATGTTCGGCGCCGCCCGATGCATGGCGTTGAGCACCCTGTCAGGCGCAACGGACGGTCCGGGAATGGCGAGATAGGTGCGGCCAGGAACATAGGCCATGAAATAACTCCGGGGACTACTATGGCGGCAATCTGCTGCATTTTTGGGGGAAGGTCATCCCCTTCGCTCCGAATTTACCTCCCCTCTTGCGGGGGAGGTTGGGAGGGGGGCAGAAATCAAAAAAGCCATGCTTCACAAGACGATTGCATTGTCGGCGGCGCTGAAACAAAGTCCCCGCAATGAAGCTCGGCTTTGAAGAATCCCAGTCCTCTTACGACAGCGCCTCCCAGCAGGCGCGCGTCTGGACGGAGCGATGGGTCGCCGACTGGATGTTCTGCCCTAATTGCGGCGCGGCCAAACTCAGACAGTTTCCCGCCAATTCCCCGGTTGCGGATTTCTTCTGCGCCGCCTGCTCCGACCAGTTCGAGGTCAAATCCAAGAACGGAAAGTCCTTTGGCAGAAGCGTTACCGACGGCGCGTATGACACCAAGATCGAACGCCTCAGGTCGAAGACCAATCCCAACCTGCTGCTGCTTGGCTACGACAAGACCGCCCGCGAAGTCCGCAATGTCTGTGTCGTGCCCAAATATTTCTTCGTGCCCGAAATCATTCAGAAACGCCCGCCTCTCGGCCCCAAGGCGCGGCGGGCCGGATGGGTCGGGTCGAACATTCTGCTCAACCTCGTCCCGGACTCGGGCCGAATCCATGTTCTGCGCAACGGCATGCCCGAACCGAAGGATCAGGTTCTGGCGAAATGGCGCCATACTGCTTTCCTGCAAGACAAGAGCCTTGAGGCGCGGGGCTGGCTCATCGAGGTGATGAAGTCGGTGGAGATGATCGGACGGCCTGAGTTCGAGCTGGCGGATGTCTATGCATTCGAAGCACGCCTGAGCGCGATCTACCCCGGCAACAACAATGTGCGCCCGAAGATCAGGCAGCAGCTCCAGGTTCTACGGGATAGTGGCTATCTGGAGTTCTTGGGCCGTGGCCGCTACCGTCTGACAAGCGGAGGCTAAGATCATGGCATGGTTCGAGAACCACTATCATTGCAGCGATTGCGGTGCCGAGTGGGAGGACGAATGGTCCTGCTGCTGCGACGATGAATGTCCCAATTGCGGGTCGGGCGACTGGTCCCCCGTCGAGAGCGATGACCTGACCATCTCGATTGAAAAAGCTGAAGGCTGCTTTGTCGTCCTGCGCTCACCCGAACGCGCTTCCGACCGCCCGGATTATGAAGAAGTCGGCAGCTTCCTGTCGCGTCACGCAGCTATGCTGTTTGTCGAGACGTATTTCTAGTCCCCCTCCCCGCATTGACTCCGCGCCACCCCCTGTGGTGCCATGCCCTCAAGGCATGAGCTGCAGAAACGCTGACCCGCGAGGAGCGGGAGGAGGCGGTCATGGAAACCTCGGTTTCACGCGACGGCACACCTATTGCCTATTCTTTGAAGGGAGACGGCCCGCCGCTGCTTCTGGTCCACGGGACCACGGCGAACCACGAGCGCTGGGAGGCGATCGTGCCGCGCTTCACCGATCGCTTTACCGTCGCGTCGATGGACCGGCGTGGCCGGGGCGGCAGCGGCGATGCGCCCGGTTACGATCTGCTGCGCGAAGCCGAGGACATCGCCAGCGTCATCGATGCGCTGGGCTCTTCCGTGTCGGTGCTCGCGCACTCCTATGGCGCCCTCTGCAGCCTGGAGGCTGCCCTGCTCACATCCGGCATCGACAGGATGATCCTTTACGAGCCGCCGGTGCCGGGCAAAACGCCGATCATTGCACCGGGCGTACCCGAAAAGATGCAGGACCTGATCGACAAGGGCGATGCCGAGGAAGCCCTGGTCCTCTTCATGCGCGAGGGGCCAAAACTGCCCGAGGACGAACTGGCCATTTACCGCCAGCTGCCGATGTGGCCGCAGCGCGTCGAGCTCGTACCGACCGTGCCGCGGGAACTGACCTTCGACAAGACCTATCACTTTGACGAAACGCGATTTTCGGACCTCGACATTCCGATTCTTCTGCTGGTCGGCAGCGACAGCCCGCCCATGTTCCACGATGGGGCGGCGAGATTGGACGCCGCGCTGCCGAACAGCCGGATCGAGGCGATGGAAGGCCAGCAGCATATCGCCATGGATCTAGCGCCGGACCTCTTCGTGGAAAAGGTGTCGGCCTTTTTGAACTAAGCGGCGGCTTAAGCCCTCATTGCGTCAGCGGTCTTGGGCTGGACCTGCCAAAAACGCGCTAGCTGCCGAGGGAAAGGCTGCGTTTCTTGGCGTCGTAAAGGGCCCGGTCGGCCATGTTGAACAATGCCATCGCGTCGGGGTCGGCCAGTTCTGAAACGAGGGCAAGCCCGACCGAAACACCGAGCGGCAGCCCGTCGCCGTTCCAGCGTACGGGGGCAAGAAGGCTCCCGCTGAGCGACCGGGACTGCAGGGCGATTTCCATTCTGTTGTGCTGGCTGAGCGGCGGCAGCAGCACGGCGAACTCGTCGCCGCCAATGCGCGCGATCAGCCGCGCTTTGGGAAACGCCTGACGAAGCCGATGCCCGAATTCGACGAGGCACTTGTCCCCGGCTGCGTGGCCCCATCGGTCGTTGATCTCCTTGAAACCGTCGAGATCGAAGAGCACGAGCCCGCCAACCGTGTCCAGCAAAAGCTCATCGTCCGATTGCTCCAGGAAGCGTTGGAATGGCGCGCGGTTGGCAACGCCGGTAAGCGGGTCGCACTCGGCCTGCGCGCGCAGCAGATCCCAGCGTGCGCGCTCCTCGGTTATGTCCTGCTTCATGCCGTAAAGCGTGCCGGCGCGCCCATTGGAACTGCGCACTGCCGCCGTAATCCGTATCCAGCGCTCCGTGCCGTCAGGGCGGAGAATATTGGCATCGAGCGAGAAGCCTGTGCGGCTGTCGATGGCGCGTGACCGCTTCCACTCGAGCAGGTCGCGCGACTCCTCGCTGTACATCTCGACTGCCACCTGCCGGTCGACCGGTTGCAGCATTGGCAGCCCGAAAAGGCCGAACACGCCCGTCGTCCAGGTGAGCCCTTGGCTTGCCAGGTCGCACTCGAACGCACCCATCGGGGCGATTGCGGCAGCCTGCTCGTAAAGCTCGAGCGCAGCCGGTTCCGGCTTGTTGAAGCCGGGCAGGCCAACCTTGAGAACGGACAGTGAAGTCATATTGAAAGACGCCGACAAAATATGAGCAGAAGCAAGCTAACGCCCTCTTCTTGCCCATCTCTTAATCCTGTCTCGCCAATCCGTGCCGAATGCGCACGCCTATGCGCCTTGCCAGACCGGCGCCGACGAGATTGCTCGCGCCCGCTGACGACAAACTTGTCCCCGCCCCCTTGTCCTCGTTTATCCTTGCCCCATCGGTTTGCATCAGCGGGTTGTGCACACGAGCATGACGCAAACCGGCCGGTGAAGGGCGCGGGTCGCCGCGTCCTTGGCCGAATCCAGGGCCGCTCCGGTCATCCCGACCGGAAGCGCGCGGATGACCAAAGAGCGTTCCGGCCCCTGTTCGCCGGGCCGTGTCGGGTGACTCTGCGGACGTCGGTAACAGGCGGCGCGGCCAGCTCCCTGGTTCGTCCATCTTCCTTGGGTTCGACCCGAAATCCCGGATGCATGGGACGCGGCGCGTCTCCATAAAATAGTGCATCGAGACGTCCCGCGTCCCATGCCCGCTCAATCCTGCGGCAACTGCCAGCGGGAGACTTTGGCATGTGTGATAAGGTGATGGACGATGACGGACGAACGCGAAGGCACGACATTTCCGAGCGCCACTGCCGCAGTAAGCGTGAGGACCCCGCGCGACGTTTCGCGCGCGCCGTCGCAGCCGCAGCGCAGGTCACAGCGACCAGCGTCGTGACCGAAGCGGTGCGCGGCGTGAGACAGAAAAAACGCAGGCTTCGCCTGCCGTCCTACTTCCGCGCCACGAAGAACAATCTCGGAAACCGCAACAGAACCTTTCCGTCGGCACGCTTGGGATAGGCCGCGGTGATCCCCGCCAGATAGCGCGACAGGTATTCCGCCTGCTCGCTCTCGTCGAGCGGGGCGAGGAACGGCCGCAATCCCGTCGAGCTCACCCAGTCGACGATCGCCTGCGGGCCGTCGAGCACGTGATTATAAACCGTGTGCCAGATATCGAAGCCTTGGCAAAGCGGGGCCAGCGCATCGTAATAAACCCCGGGCTCCGGCAGTTTTTGGCGCGGGGCATCTTTCAGCCGCTGCGCCCACGGACCGGCTTTGGCCACCTCCGCCATCAGCAAATGGCTCGGCTGGTCGAGATTGTCCGGCATCTGGATGGCGAGTTCCGCCCCCGCCGGCAGAGCCGCGAGCTGCCGCTTGAGCACCTCCAGATGGTCGGGCAGCCATTGATAGGTGGCGTTGGAGAACAAGACCTCCGTCTCCGCCGGTGGCAGCCATTGGGACGCATCCGCCTGCTCGAATGTGACATCGGGCAGCGCCTGGCGCGCCTTCTCCAGCATCGCCGGAGACGTATCGAGCCCGATCAGCTGCGCGTTCGGGAACCGCGCCTTGAGCAGCGCCGTCGAATTGCCCGGCCCGCACCCCATGTCGAACACAAGTTTCGGCGCGCTCTGGCCTACCCGCGCCAGCAGTTCTGCCGCCGGCCGCGTCCGCTCATCGGCAAAGGCGAGATATTTGGACGGCGACCAGTCGCTCGTCATCGCCAGCCGAGCCCCGGCGCGACGTGTTTGACCACCGCCTCGATGATATGGGTGTTGTAGTCGACCCCGAGCTGGTTGGGCACCGTCAGAAGCAGCGTGTCGGCTTCCGCGATGCCCTCGTCCTTTTTCAGTTCGTCGATGAGCTTGTCGGGTTCGGCGGCATAGGTGCGCCCGAAGGCGGCGCGCTTTTGGGGTTCGATATAGCCGAAATGGTCGTCGCTCCTACCATGACCGAAATAGGCGCGATCCATATCGCTGACGATGGGAAAGATCGACCGGCTGACCGAAACGCGTGGAGTGCGGGCATGGCCGGCCTCTTTCCACGCCGCCTTGTAGGCGCGGATTTGTTCGGCCTGCTGCACATGGAACGGCTTGCCGGTTTCATCGAACACCAGCGTCGAGGACTGCAGATTGGTGCCGATCTTCGCCGCCCACTCCGCCGTCGCTGTCGAGGCAGCGCCCCACCAGATGCGCTCGCGCAAGCCTTCCGAAAAGGGCTCCAGGCGCAAGAGCCCCGGCGGGTTCGGGAACATCGGGCTTGGATTGGGTTCGGCAAAGCCCTCGCCGCGCAACAGGTCGAGGAAGACTTCGGCATGGCCGCGCGCCATGTCGGCATCCGTCTGCCCCTCGGCGGGCACATAGCCGAAATATTTGTAGCCCTCGATCACCTGTTCGGGCGAGCCGCGGGAGATACCGAGCTGCAGCCGCCCGCTGGAAATGATATCCGCGGCCCCCGCATCCTCTGCCATATAGAGCGGGTTCTCATAGCGCATGTCGATCACGGCGGTGCCGATCTCTATGCGCTTGGTCCGCGCCCCGACCGCCGCCAGCAGCGGAAAGGGCGATCCGAGCTGGCGCGCATAATGATGCACGCGGAAATAGGCGCCGTCCGCGCCCACCTCCTCCGCAGCAACGGCCAGATCGATAGATTGCAGCAGCGCATCGGACGCCGTGCGCGTTCCGGAGCCGGGTGAAGGCGACCAATGGCCGAAGGACAAAAAACCGATGGATTTCATCTGGACCGCCTGTTTCATGTGGTCGTCGTTATCGGCCCGAAGCCTTGGCCACTACCTCGTCAGCGGCTTGTAGCTCACCCGCTTGGGGTTCACCGCATCCTGCCCGAGCCGGCGGATCTTGTCCTTCTCGTAGTCCTCGAAATTGCCCTCGAACCATTCCACGTGGGTATTGCCCTCAAAGCTCAGGATGTGGGTGGCGAGGCGATCGAGGAACATGCGGTCGTGGGAAATGATCACGGCGCAGCCGGCGAATTCCTCCAGCGCCTCTTCCAGGGCCGCAAGCGTTTCGGTGTCGAGATCGTTGGTCGGCTCGTCGAGCAGAAGCACGTTGGCGCCCGATTTCAGCATCTTGGCCAGATGCACGCGGTTGCGCTGTCCGCCCGAGAGATTGCCGACCTTTTGCTGCTGGTCGCCGCCGCGGAAATTGAACGCCGAGGTGTAGGCGCGCGAATTCATCTCCCGCTTGCCGAGATAGAAAACCTCAAGCCCGTCGGAGATTTCCTCCCACACGGTCTTCTTGGAATCGAGCGTGTCGCGGCTCTGGTCGACATAACCCATATGCACGCTGTCGCCGATGGTGATGGTGCCGCTGTCGGGCTTTTCCTGCCCCGTCAGCATCTTGAACAGCGTCGTCTTGCCCGCGCCGTTCGGCCCGATCACGCCGACAATGCCACCCGCCGGCAGCGAGAAGCTCAAATCGTCGATCAAGAGCTTGTCGCCAAAGCTCTTGGAGACGTTTTCGACCGTGATGACGTTCTGCCCCAGCCGTTCGCCGGGCGGAATGATGATCTGCGCCGAGGAGGAACGCGTGCGCTCCTCATTGACCTTGACCAGTTCGTCATAGGCGCGGATGCGCGCCTTCGATTTGGTTTGGCGCGCCTGCGGGCTTGCGCCCATCCATTCCTTTTCGCGCTGCAACACTTTGAGCCGCGCTTCGTCCTCGCGCTGCTCCTGGGCGAACCGCTTCATCTTCTGTTCCAGATAGGCGGTATAATTGCCCTCGTAAGGAATGCCCCGGCCCCGGTCGAGCTCGAGAATCCAGCCCGTGACATTGTCGAGGAAATAGCGGTCATGGGTGATGATCAGCACCGAGCCGGGATATTCCCGAAGGTGTTTTTCGAGCCATGCCGTCGTCTCGGCATCGAGGTGGTTGGTCGGCTCGTCGAGCAGCAGCAAATCGGGCTGGCTAAGGAGAAGCTGGCACAGCGCCACGCGGCGCTTCTCGCCGCCCGACAAATGATCGACGCTTTCGCTGCCCGGCGGGCAGCGCAGCGCATCCATGGCCATCTCCACCTTGGAATCGAGGTCCCACAGATCCTGCGTGTCGATCTGGTCCTGCAGCTTGGCCGCTTCGTCCGCCGTCTCGTCCGAATAGTTCATCATCAATTCGTTATAGCGGTCGAGGATCGCCTGCTTGTCCTTCACGCCGACCATCACATTGCCCTTGACGTCGAGCGCCGGGTCGAGCTGCGGCTCCTGCGGCAGATATCCGACCGTTGCACCGTCGGCGAGCCACGCCTCGCCGGTGAACTCGGTGTCGATCCCCGCCATGATGCGCAAAAGCGTCGACTTGCCCGCGCCGTTCGGGCCGAGCACGCCGATCTTGGCGTCCGGGTAGAAGCTGAGATTGATGTTGTCCAGGACCTTCTTGCCGCCGGCATAGGATTTGGACGTGCCGTGCATGTGGTAGATGAACTGGCGGGCCATGAGCCTCTCCGCTTTTGCTGCGCACCGCACACCACGCCCGCGGGTCGCCTTCCCGCGGCAAGCAGCCGATGCCGTTGATATGTTGGCCGCTGTTTAGGCGAAAGCGGGAGCCGGAGCAACGGCACCAATCGTATCCTCGGGCGTTGCCTCACCAGGACTTGAATTGACCGCGGTGGCCGCCCCACCGCGAAATGCCTCCCCACCAACCAGGAGACGTCCACATGAAACGTTCTGCATCGGCCACATGGTCCGGCGATCTGAAAGCAGGCGCCGGCCATTTCGATCTCGGTTCCGCCGTACTCAAGGACCAGCCCTATTCGTATAAGACGCGGTTCGAAAACGAATCCGGCAAGGAGGGCACCAACCCGGAGGAGTTGCTGGCTGCCGCCCATGCCGCTTGCTTTTCCATGCAGCTCTCCGCCTATCTCGCCGAGGACGGCCACCCGGCCGACAAGGTGCAGACGCGCGCCGAGATCAATCTCGTGCCCGGCACCGGCATCACCGAAAGCCACCTCTTCGTGACGGGCACAGTCCCCGGCATCACTGCCGATGAGTTCAGGAAGCAAGCCGAAAAGGCCAAGCAGAACTGTCCGCTGTCGAAGGCGCTCGGCGCCATCGACATCAAGCTCGATGTCGACTTCGAAGGGTGAGCACGGTCGCGCGAAAGGCGGCGTCCTGAGTTTACCCCACAATGGGGAACATGGCGCAGCCCGCATGAGTTGCCTAGGGAATCCCCGGCCAGCCATGCGAGCGCCATGACCAATCTCTGGTACAAGAACGCCGTCATCTATTGCCTCGATGTCGAGACCTTTATGGATTCGACGGGCGATGGCACCGGCGATTTCCGCGGTCTCGCCGACCGGCTCGATCATCTCGAGCGGCTCGGCGTGACTTGTGTGTGGCTCAACCCCTTCTACCCCTCGCCCAATCGAGACAATGGCTACGACATCTCCGACTATTATGGCGTCGACCAGCGCTTCGGGTCGCTCGGTGATTTTGTCGAATTCATGCACGCCGCCGAGGATCGAGGCATCCGCGTCATCGTCGACCTCGTGGTCAACCACACCTCCATCGACCACCCCTGGTTCCAAAGCGCCCGGTCCGGCGAAAACTCCCCCTTCCGCGACTGGTATGTATGGAGCAAGGAGAAGCCCGCTAACATCGAGGACGGCATCATCTTTCCCGGCGTGCAGAAGGCCACCTGGACCTATGACCGCACCGCCAAGGCGTGGTACAGGCACCGCTTCTACGCGCACCAGCCCGATCTCAATATAGAGTGCCAGGCCGTACGCGAGGAAATCCTCAAGATCATGGGCTTCTGGCTCGCGTTAGGCGTGTCCGGTTTTCGCATCGACGCGGCGCCCTTTTTGATCGAGATGGACGCCCCTGAGGATCCCGGCACCGGCAACGCCTTTGGCTTTTTGTCGGATATGCACGATTTTCTGTCCTGGCGTCGGGCCGAGGCGATCCTTCTGGCTGAAGCCAACATCCCTTACGGCGTTGCCACCAAATATTTCGACGCGGGCGACCGCATGAGCCTGGTGTTCGATTTCCAGCTCAACCAGAACCTCTTCCTGTCACTCGCCCGCGATAGCGCGACACCGCTGCGCCGCGCCCTTGAGCAGCAGCCTGCGCCCAACGGCATGGGACAATGGGCCATCCATCTGCGCAATCATGATGAGCTCGACCTCGGACGCTTGTCGAAAGAAGAGCGCCAGGACTGCTTCGACAAATTCGGACCCGACCCGAAGATGCAGCTCTACGATCGCGGCATAAGACGGCGCTTGGCCGGCATGCTGGGGGGAGATCAAGCGCGCATACGCCTCGCCTTTTCGCTGCTTTTCGCGCTGCCCGGCACGCCGGTCATCTGGTTCGGCGAGGAGATCGGCATGGGCGAGAACCTCGATCTGCCCGAGCGGCAATCGGTGCGCACGCCGATGCAATGGTCGGCGCAGAACAATGGCGGTTTCTCCTTCGCCAGCGCAAAAGACCTTGTGCACCCGATGCTCGCCGAAGGACCATTTGGGTATGAGGAACTCAATGTCGGCGAGCAGATCCGCGATCCGGATTCGCTCCTGCGCATGGTAGAGCAAATGATCCAGACACGGCGCGCCACCCCTGAAATCGGCTGGGGCGACTGGCGGATCCTTGACCTCGGCAATGACGGCCTGCTCGCCCTCTCCTACTCATGGCGCGGGAACAGCGTCGTTACCGTGCACAACTTCACGAAAACACGCCAAGCCTTTCGCCTGCCTCTCGATGGGGTCGATATGGTGACCCCGCTGCTCGCCAGTCGGGACTATCGGAAAACCCTGTCGATCGACGAAGACTTGTCCCTGGAGCCTTCCGGCTATTGCTGGCTGCGATGCGACCAGGAGCGCCGGTGATTCACGCGATCGCACCGCCTCAATGTCAGCACGTGGAGCGGTTTGCCTCGTTGCCAGCCAACCTGTACCAGTACGCACCATGCCCTCGGTAAAGAGCATCCAGGATCTTCCCATGCGTCCCCAAAACCCACGCCGGCTCCAACCCGGCCAGATTTCCGAGTTGACCATAATCGACATGGACGGCGGCGGCCGCACCGTGATCTACGACACCTCGGAATTGATCGAAGCGCCCAATTGGACGCCGGATGGCGAATGGCTCCTCTACAATGCCGACGGCCGCCTCTTCCGCATAAGACCCGACGGCAGCGAAGGTCCCATCCGCATCGATACGCGGCCGGTTGAAAACCTCAACAACGACCATGTGCTGTCGCCCGATGGCAAGACCATCTATGTCAGCGCCAACGACGGCCACCTTTACGCGGTGCCGATTGCCGGCGGGACGCCGCGCAAGCTTAGCAACGATCAGGACGCTGCCCGCAAGTATCGATATTATCTGCATGGCGTGGCGCCCGACGGCAAAACGCTCGCCTATGTGGGACTCGAGAAAACGGTTGATGGCCGCACCATGACGCGCATCTGCACTTTGCCGGCCGGAGGCGGCGATGATGTCTTTCTCACTGACGGCGCCCACCCCGTCGACGGTCCCGAATTCTCCCCGGATGCAAACTGGATCTATTTCAATTCCGAGGCTGCCGACCGGCAGCCGGGACACGCGCAGATCTACCGTATGCGTTTGGACGGCACGGACCTGGAGCAGGTCACCTTCGACGAGCGCGTGAACTGGTTCCCGCATCTGTCGCCCGATGGCAAGCAAGTAGCATTCATTTCCTTTCCGCCGGGAACGCTCGGCCATCCCGCCGATAAGGAAGTCATCCTGCGCATCATGCAGCCGGATGGTAGCGCCCAACGCGACCTCGACAAGTTCTTCGGAGGCCAGGGCACCATCAACGTCAATTCCTGGGCACCCGACAGTCGAAGGCTGGCCTATGTCACCTATCCTTTGGCCAAATAGCGCAAAGGGCGCACCCGCGCCCCTTGCTTGCCGTTGAACGGGAGCCTGGCATCAAGTGTCGAGATAGGTGGCCTCACTGCCGCGGGCACAAACGATCGATGTAAGATCGAGGATCGCCACGATCCGCTCCTCGTGCTTGGCAAGACTCGCCACAACATCGGTTGAATAGCCACCCGATTGCGGCACCTTGCGAATGTCGTCCTTGCCGACCTGGATGATGTCGGAAACCGAGTCCGCCAGAATACCGGCATTCACACCGCCGATGGAGACGACCACGACGACGTGGCCATCGGTCACATCGGAGCTTCCGCCACCCAGCAGCACGTTGAGATCGAACACTTGGATGACCTCTCCGCGTATATCGAGCACACCTCTCGCCCCGTGCGGCTGGCCCGGCAGCTCCGTCGTCGGGGCCCAGCTTCTGATCTCGCGCACGGACATGATATCGATGCCATAGGCTTTGCCTGCCGACGTGAAGGTCACGTATTGCCTGGTCTCGGCCCGTTCTTCCGTGGCGGGGTCGGCGTGGCCGAACGGTTCCGGCTCGGCGGCTGAAAGAGCGGCACTCATCAGAACTCGCTCCATTCAGCTTCGCTGTCGACCGCCGCATTGCCGTGGCTGAGATAAGCTTTTGCTGCCTTCGCCACCTTCGGCTGCTGAGCCCTGGCACTTGACTGTTCCATCCGCCTTGGCCGGGCCACTGCCTCTGCGCCATCGAGTTTGAAGACGTCGACGATGCGGTCGAGCTCGCTCGCCTGGCTTTCGGTCTGCTCGATGGCAGCATTGGTCTCCTCGACGAGAGCCGCATTGTGCTGGGTCATCTCGTCCATCTGCCGGACGGCTGTGTTGACCTCCTCGATGGCCGAGGCTTGCTCGCGGCTATCACGCGAGATCCCTTCCATCAAAATGCCGTTCTCCTTGACCGCTTCCAGCATGCCCTGAAGCTTCTGCGCGGCTTCCGCCACCAGCTTGGAGCCGCCATCGACCTCCGTGGCGCTCTGCTCGATCAGCGCCTTCACCTCCGAGGAAGCTTCCGCCGCCGACTGGGCCAGGCGCCTGACTTCCACCGCGACCACGGCAAAGCCCTTGCCGGCCTCTCCGGCCCGCGCCGCTTCCACCGAGGCGTTGAGCGCCAGCAGGTTCGTCTGGAAGGCGATGTCGTCGATCATGCCGATAATGTTGGAGATCTTGGCAGAGGACGACGTGATCCGCTCCATGGCACCATTGGCCTGCTGCATCACCTGCCCGCCCTGTTCGGCCGTCTGCGACATCGCCCGCGACTTGTCCGAGGCTTCTTCCGCGCGCTTGGCGTTTTGCACCACGGTCGCTGCCAGCTCTTCCATTGCCGCGCTGGTTTCCTCGATCGTCGCCGCCTGCTTGGTCGTGCGTTCGGAAAGATCATTGGCGCCGCTGAGGATCTCGCTTGTCGCCGTCTTCAGCGCGCGCGAGGTGCTTCTGAGCCGACCGACGATGTCGCGCAGCTGTACGACCGTCTTGTTGAAGGCGCCGCGCACCTCCTCGAATTCGTCGATAAACGGCTGCTCGATTTCCGCGTCGAGCTCATTGTCCGCTAGCTTCTGCAACCCCTGGCTGAGGGCTTCGACAGCCGTCTTGCGGCCGGTGATATCGGTCGCATACTTGACCACTTTCACCGTCTTCCCGTTCATGTCGAAAATCGGGTTGTAGGATGCCTGAATCCAGACTTCCCTGCCGCCCTTGCCCACCCGCTTGTATTCTCCGGCCTGATATTCGCCGCGGGCGAGGGCAGCCCAGAAATCGCGATATTCACCGCTTTGGGCATATTCGGGGGCGACGAACATCGAATGGTGCCGCCCCTGGATTTCCTCCAGCCTGTAACCGAGCGCGCCCAGGAAGTTCCCATTGGCGGTCAGGATGGTGCCGTCGGGCTTGAACTCGATGACCGCCTGCGATTTGCCGATGGCGTCGATCTGGCCCTTGGCGTCCGCCGCCTGCAGCTTCTGCGCCGTCACGTCTATGGCGAACTTGATCACTTTGTACGGCTTGCCGTTCTTGTCGAATAGCGGGTTGTAGGACGCCTGGATCCACACCTCCTTGCCGCCCTTGCCGATGCGCTTGTATTCCGCCGCCAGATACTCGCCCTTGCGCAGCCGCTCCCAAAACTGCTGGTATTCGGCGCTCGCGGCAAAGGCCGGCTCGGCGAACATGCGATGATGCTTGCCCGCGATTTCCTCCAGCGAATAGCCCATCACCTGGAGAAAATTCTCGTTCGCAGTGATGATCGTGCCGTCGGGCTCGAATTCGATGACGGCTTGCGCCCGATTGATAGCGCCCAGTTTTGCGACAGCGTCCTCGTTCGCCAGGCGTGCTTTTGAATGTCCGAGAAGATCGATTTTCATCTTGGTCCCTGTTTCGTCAGGTGTTGCGTGATGAAAGCGATACGGAGCCGGTCGTGACGCAAAGCAGCATACGTACCTTTTCGTACGCAATTAAACCCGAATACGGTTAATCAAGCATTACCAGTCACGAATATGTCTCTATTCCGCACATTTCGCGCAGGATCAGAGCGGCAATCCGGCCTGTTTCTTTACCGTTCGGATACTCATGTTCGAGGTCACCCGCGCCACGCCAGGCAGACGCGCCAGCAAACGGCGGTGCAGGCGCTCGAAATCATCATGATCGCGGCACACGACACGCAAGACATAGTCCGACTGCCCCGCCATCAAATGGCACTCCAGCACCTCCGGCACCTCCCGGACCGACGCCTCGAAGGTGTCGAGCACCGCCTCGTTCTGACTCACCAGGCTGATCTCGATGAAGAACATCATCGTGAAGCCGAGTTTTTGCGCATTGAGCGCTGCCTGATAGCCCGTGATCAAATCTGCCGCCTCCAGCGCCTTGACCCTTCGGTGACAGGCCGAAGCGCTGAGCCCTACCGCCTCGCCCAGCTCCTGCATACCCGGCCGGCTATCCTTCTGCAGCAGCCGCAGAAGCTTGCGGTCTCTTTCGTCAATATGCATTTTTTTCGCACCCCAATGCCATTTGGCCGGAAACTATTGTCCTGTTTGCCTCGAGATATGGCAAATATTCAAGCCTGTTGCCGAAGACTTGTTGCATGATGGACGAGAAAGAAGCTCGTCAGCGGAGGCAGGACATGCGCATCGGTGTTCCCAAGGAAATCAAGAACCACGAATACCGCGTCGGGCTTACCCCGGAGAGCGTGATTGAGCTTGTGGCTCATGGCCATGACGTCGTGATCGAGACGGAGGCAGGGCTCGGCATCGGCGCAACCGATCAGGACTACATTGCCGCCGGAGCTCGTATCGCCTCCGAAGCCGCCGAGATTTTTGAGACGGCCGAGATGGTGGTCAAGGTCAAGGAGCCCCAGGCACAGGAGCGCAAGATGCTCCGCGAGGGGCAGATCCTGTTCACCTACCTGCATCTGGCGCCCGACCCCGAACAGACCCGCGACCTCATCGCCTCCAATGCCGTCTGCATCGCCTATGAGACGGTCACTGATGCCGCCGGCGGCCTTCCCCTGCTCAAACCGATGAGCCAGGTCGCCGGGCGCATGTCTGTGCAGGCTGGCGCCTCGGCGCTGGAAAAGGCGCATGGCGGCCGCGGCGTGCTGCTGGGCGGCGTGCCCGGCGTCCACCCGGCCCGGGTTCTGGTGCTGGGCGGCGGCGTTGTCGGGTTCAACGCCGCACAGATGGCGGTGGGCATGCAGGCGGATGTGGCTATCCTCGACAAGAGCCAGCCCGCGCTCGAACGTCTCAACACCCATTTCGGGGCCACGGCGCGCGTTCTTTATTCCAACGCCGCCACCCTCAGCGAGGAACTGCAGCAGGCGGACCTCGTCATCGGCGCGGTGCTCATTCCCGGGGCCGCCGCACCCAAGCTCGTGACCCGCGACATGCTGGCGACGATGAAGCCCGGTGCCGTGCTGGTGGACGTCGCAATCGATCAGGGGGGCTGCTTTGAGACCTCGCATGCGACCACCCATGCCGATCCGACCTTTTTGGTGGATGGCATCGTGCACTATTGCGTCGCGAACATGCCCGGCGCCGTTGCCCGCACCTCCACCTATGCGCTCAATAACGCAACCCTGCCCTTCGCGCTGAAACTGGCAGATGAAGGGTGGAAGGCCGCCTTGTCCGCCGACCGGCATTTGCGGGCCGGCCTCAATGTCAGCCACGGAAAACTCACCTGTGCGCCTGTAGCCGAAGCACAGGGTCTCGACTTCATTACCCCCGAGGCTGCCCTCGGCGACTGAGGCTCCTTGGAGGGGCCTCGCAAAAAAAGGGCGCCGCTGGCTGCGGCGCCCTTCAACATCAGCCTAGCGTCAATTACCGGTCGTATTCGACATAGATGCGGACGGTGTGCGCCCCCATCGCGGCAACCGCGAGAACATCGCTGATCGTGTAGCCCTGGGTCCGAAGTGCCTGCACCAGCAATGCGTTGGCCTGAACGGCATCGCGCTGAGCCAGAGACAGAACTGGCGCCCGGCGCTCGCAGGACGAGATTGGCTCCAAGAGCGCCCCTTGGGCATTGAGGATCGTTGGCACCCGCGCATCGCGGAACGATATCGGGCTACGGTCGACCGTTTCGTCAGAACACCGCGTCCCGACAGAGCCGGTTATGAACCCGCCACTGCTCGGCGTGGAATTCCCGTTGCCCGAAACGTTGCCTGCAGAGCCGCCACCTGGCGTCTGGCCATTACCGCCACCCCCGCCTTGAGGCTGCCCACCGGCTCCGCCATTGCCGCCATCTCCCGGCCCACCATTGCCGCCGTCACCGGGTCCGCCATTGCCGCCGTCACCGGGCCCACCATTGCCGCCGCCACCGGGTCCGCATGCGTCGTCGTTACCACCGGTGATCACGCCACTTGCCTTTGAGCGATCATCGTCGCCCTTCCCGCCCCAGCCGTTGTCATTGCCCTTCCCGCCCCAGCCGCCGTCATTGCCCTTCCCGCCCCAGCCGCCGTCATTGCCCTTCCCGCCCCAGCCGCCGTCATTGCCGCGATCGTCCCGTTACCCTTGTTGTGGTCGCGCCACTGTCGTCGTTGCTCCCACGTCCCTCATATTGTTTGAGGTCGTCGTTTCCTAATGGCCGCCCCGTGGTACACCATTCGATCTGACCATAAGACTGCCCGTCTTCCCCGTTTGAATACCCCCGCCCCCCCGCAAGCGCTGGGCTTGCCACCAGCGCCGCCAAAAGGGCGCAAACCGATATGCTTGAATATATTCTCATAACACTGCTCCCATTGCCTCCCGCGCACTGGCTGATCGCCGTTCGCTCGGGCTCTGGGCATTATAATTCAGTTATCCACAATTTTGTTGCTACGTGTTAACCGAAAATTAACCTTTTATATTTTCAGAAAAACCGAATCACAATTATCTGCAAATACTTGCAGACTGACCTTCGCGATGCTCGCGAAGTCACAAGCGCGTGATGAGGCTGAAAAGCGGAACCGGATGATTTCGCCCACGCTTGTGCGCAAGCGCGTTCCGGTTTTTTCCCCGATGGGTCAGGCCAAAAGAAAACAGCCGCAGATGAGGCCGCTCAAGGTTTGACGAGTGCGCGCCTGGCCCGGGTGGCTGGCGCAGAATGTGGGGTTGCTCGGCCACATCCCGTGTCGCTCGCACCGCCGCCGGGCGCTGGCCCGCACCGCCCGACAGGCCTCAGAGAGGGCAGCATTTCATGGCCTGAACTGTGCGCCCGCACCGCAAACAAAAAAAGAGCGCCGAAGCCTGAGGCTCCGGCGCTCTCGGTCAATGATATATACGGCTTATTCGGTGCGGTTGGTGAAACCATAGTTGGTGCAGTCAGAAGCCGTAATCGTGTCCAGATTGATATCGGTCTGGGCCTGCGCCATGGCGTTGTTATCAGCCATATTGTCGTCATTGGACTGCGCAGAGTCGTTGGAGGAGGAGGCTAGCGATTCATTGCTGGTCTTGGCGATCAACTCATCGCAACGGGCCTGCACCTGAGCATAGCCCTCTTCGGTCATCTTCTGGCCGTTCACGGTGTACTTGGCCATCATGTCCTCTTTGGACATGGCCGTGCTGTCCTGAGCCATCGCTCCACCGGCGAAACCAAGAGCCAGAACCAGAGCGGTAGCGGAACCAATCAGTGCGGTCTTCATCGAAAATTCTCCGTAAGCTTTGCTGTTCTTTTTTCTGTGCCCGTCTCGGGCTGCCCCCATACAACGGGTGGTCGTCCAATTGGTTGCCCACAGCGGTTTAACCTGCGCTCATAAATATTAGCGGAACCGCCAAACGTCACCGTCTGACGGGCGTTTCCGGGCCTCGGACCCTGCCCAATTCAAGAAAACGTGAGCCGCTCGATCAGTCTGTCCCTGAAGGCACATCCACACACTGCCTTCCTTTGATCCCCTCTGCTCAATTTCGAGGCAGGCTTTCGCGCCTGCCGCTCGCCGGAGGGGCTGCCCGAACCTTGCCTTCCGCTTGTTTTCATTGCGCAGTCGGGCATTCCTAAGCGGCAGCAAGGGTTGGCACAGCGATTGCAATGCCAAAAGTGAACCCGTTGGAGACCGAGGCGCCGCATGAGGGCAATAAGTGCCGAAACCCGGTTGCAAAGAGCAGAAGGCCAAGCTCGGCTGCGCACGCAGATACGCGACGGCAGAACCCATATCGCAACGCTATACCAGGACGGCTGCGCCAAGATCCGCCTGCCCCGCAGCCACACTGACGCGCTTGAGGCCGTGCAGATCAACACGGCGGGCGGCCTGACCGGGGGCGATCATCTGGACTGGCAGTTCGAGGCGGCGGCCGGTTCCGCGCTGGTCGTGACCACCCAGGCCTGCGAGCGGGTCTACCGCTCAATGGGAGAACCGGCGCATGTCGCGTCTCACATCGTGGCCGAAGCCGACAGCCGCGTGGATTGGCTGCCGCAGGAAACGATTTTGTACGAGCGTAGCCAACTCAAGCGGTCGCTGGAGGTTGATCTTTCCGCCGGCGCGACCCTTTGCGCCATCGAAAGCGTCTTGCTCGGCCGCGAAGCCATGGGGGAATCCGCCCGGTCGGCCCTCCTCGATGACAATTGGCGGGTGCGTCGCAATGGAAAGCTCATCCATGCTGAGGCGAACCGGCTCTCGGCAAGCGATTTGGAACGCGACGCGCTCTCCCTGCTTGCCGGCAATCGCGCCTTTGCCACCATCCTGCTGATCGCCGCAGACGCCGGGCAGCGCATAAGCCATATCCGGGCCCTTATTCCTCCGGAGGCCAAGGCCGCCGTCAGTGGCATGGGCGAGAGGCTGATCGTACGCCTCCTGGCGCCCTCGTCACTTGCCTTGCGGCGGCTCTCCATGCCCATACTGGCAAGCCTGTCACAAACCGGCAGTCTACCCCGCCTCTGGACCACCTGACCGTTCTGGAATCCTTGATGAACCTGACCCCGCGCGAAAAAGACAAGCTTCTCGTCTCAATGGCCGCAATGGTGGCGCGGCGGCGCCTCGAACGCGGCGTCAAGCTCAACCACCCGGAAGCCATCGCCTTGATCACCGACTACGTGGTGGAAGGGGCGCGCGACGGCCGCGCCGTCGCGGAACTGATGGAAGCCGGCGCCCACGTCGTTAGCCGTGAACAGGTGATGGAGGGCGTTGCCGAGATGATCCACGACGTGCAAGTTGAAGCGACATTTCCGGACGGCACCAAGCTGGTGACTGTCCACGAGCCGATCCGCTAAGGCATGGTCAAAGTGGATATCGCTTCCGACAAGATCATGCGCAGATAACCAAGGGCGCACCCCAAGCCGGGGCGTGAGTATCGACCAAAGAAGGGACATCAAATGATCGGGCGCTTGCTTGTCGCAGATGCCGTGTTGCTGCTGGCCACGGCGGCAATCGACGCGGCCGTGCTTGGCGCCTTTGCCGGGTAAGCCATGCCGGGGGCAGCGCAGACCATCGCCGAGGCGTTCGCTTTCGCAGCGCACGCCCATGCGTTTCAGCGCCGCGACGACATGGGCGACGCTTACGTGACCCATCTTGCGGAAGTCGCCGAGAGCTGCGCCCACCACGAGCCTTTCGATCTCGTGCTCGTCGTTTCCGCCATTCTCCATGACACCCTCGAGGATACCGATGTGAATGAGGAGCAAATCAGGCAGCGCTTCGGCGACGCGATTGCCGAAACCGTTCTCGATGTCACTGATCCCCCAGGCCTCAAGGGCAAGGCCCGAAGAGAACGGCAGGTCAGTCACACCGCCTCCGCCTCAAGTCGGGCAAAACTGATCAAGATCGCCGACAAGACATCGAACGTCGCCGAGCTGCTTGGGCGGCCCGGCGGCATTGGGGCAGCAAGAAAGCCCGGCCGCTATCTCGACTGGGCAGAGCGGGTCGTCGACGTCTGCCGGGGCTCCGACGCCAGGATGGAAGCGGCTTTTGATCAAATGCTTGCCCGCGCCCGTTCCGAATTGCGGCAGACAAAGCTTGGAAAGGCATGAAATGATCCCCGGTCAGATCATCCCCGCCGAAGGCGACATCGAACTCAACGCCGGCGCAAAATCCGTGACCATAGAGGTCGCCAACACCGGTGACCGTCCCGTCCAGGTCGGTTCGCACTATCACTTCTTCGAAGCCAACGGCGCTTTGCGCTTCGACAGGGACAAGGCGCGCGGCATGCGCCTTGATATTGCAGCAGGCACCGCAGTACGCTTCGAACCGGGGCAGAGTCGCAAGGTTCGCCTGGTGCCGCTTTCCGGCAACCGGAAGGTCTTCGGGTTCCAAAAGCAGATCATGGGAGCCCTGTAGGCCTTCGCCCTTTCGCGTATTGAATTCAGACAGGTAGTAATGACAAGCGACACGCAGGATTTTCAGTTGCGCCTGACGGCCTTGCTCACGGACCTCAAGAATGACGGCCGCAAGGACCCGGAGGCCATGTGGCTCATCGGCTCTTTGGCAACGCGGCTGATCGACAGCTCCGGCAGCCGTGACTGGCCGTCTCTCAAGGCCGGTCTTACGGCCGAGAGCTATGACAACATGCTGTCCTCTTTCCAGACGCAAGGCAACGCGCTCTACAAGCAGGGAAAGCCCAAGGCGACTTACGCTATTCAGGTTCTTGCCATGTCGTTGATTGCAACCCGCATGCGTGACGAAACCATCGCCCGTGGCGCCAGGCTGCTCGACGAACTGATCGCCGCCACAGTCAAGGCTTATCGGGCGGGCCCTCCAGCCGAGCCTGCTTCTGCATAATGGCAATGCATGCGATCTCTTGCCGGCCCGCCTGTGGCTGCACAGGTGGCTCCACCATCCGGACGGACCGCTGACTCATGGCGGATACGGTGGTTATCGACAATTTCTATGCGGTGCCGTCCGCCAAGCTCTGGGAACTGGCGATAGACCTGGACGCCAATCGCCGTGCCACGCGTGGCTTCGTCTCCATGGGGTCGCCCGGCGGCCATATGTACAAGGGCCAGCATCTCGACCTGCGGATTTCCCCGCTTGGGATCATCCCGCCCTTCGACTGGCAGATCGACGTCCTCGAATGCGACTGGCAGGCAAGGGTGCTGCGTACGCGCGAACAGGGTCCTTTCGTGCAGTCGCTCGACTTCGCCCTCACCGTAGAGCCCGCGCCTCGGGGAGCCCGCCTGCTTGAGCGTCTCGAAGTCGATGCCGGCCGGCTTACGGGCGTTGCCGCACGTGTACTCGAACAGATCTACCGCAGCCGTTACGCGCCCAGACGCAAGATGCTGGGTCTGACCTAGCTCAAAGCTCAAAAAGTCGGAGTACGAAGCCATGCCCACCAGGATTTCCCGTCCCGCTTATGCCGACATGTATGGCCCGACTACCGGAGACAGGGTGCGGCTGGCCGACACGGAACTTTTCATCGAGGTGGAAAAAGACTTCACCACCTATGGCGAGGAGGTGAAGTTCGGCGGCGGCAAGGTGATCCGGGACGGCATGGGCCAGTCCCAGGCAACCCGTGCGCAAGGTGCCGTCGACACAGTCATCACCAACGCCCTGGTCGTCGATGTGACCGGCATATTCAAGTGCGACATCGGGCTTAAGGACGGACGCATCGCCGCCATCGGCAAGGCTGGGAACCCCGACACTCAGCCCGACGTTGACATAATTGTCGGCCCCTCGACGGAGGCAATTGCTGGTGAGGGTAAAATCCTCACCGCCGGGGGGTTCGACGCCCATATTCACTTCATCTGCCCTCAACAGATCGAAGAAGCGCTGATGTCCGGCCTGACCACCATGCTCGGTGGCGGGTCGGGCCCGGCTCACGGCACGTTGGCGACCACCTGCACCGGCGCCTGGCATATCGGGCGCATGCTGCAAAGCTTCGATGCCTTCCCGATGAACCTGGCACTTGCCGGCAAGGGCAATGCTTCCCTGCCCGCCCCGCTCGAGGAAATGGTCAAGGCTGGCGCGGCTGCGCTCAAGCTGCACGAGGATTGGGGCACGACGCCGGCCGCCATCGACAACTGCCTGTCGGTCGCCGACGATTACGATGTGCAGGTGATGATCCACACCGATACCCTCAACGAAAGCGGCTTCGTCGAGAATACCATCGACGCCTTCAAGGGCCGCACCATCCACGCCTACCACACCGAAGGGGCCGGCGGCGGCCACGCACCGGACATTATCAAGGTCTGCGGCCTGCCCAACGTCATTCCCTCCTCGACCAATCCGACGCGCCCCTACACCCGCAATACTATTGCCGAACATCTCGACATGCTCATGGTCTGCCACCACCTCGACGCCTCCATTCCCGAGGATGTGGCCTTCGCCGAAAGCCGCATCCGCAAGGAGACCATCGCCGCCGAAGACATCCTGCACGATCTCGGCGCCTTCTCGATCATCTCCTCCGACAGCCAGGCCATGGGACGGGTCGGCGAGGTCATCATCCGCACCTGGCAGACAGCCGACAAGATGAAGCGCCAGCGCGGGCGCCTGCCCGAGGAAACAGGTGACAACGACAATTTCAGGGTGAAGCGCTACATCGCCAAATATACGATCAACCCCGCCATCGCCCACGGCATCTCCACCCACATCGGTTCGATTGAAGTTGGCAAGCGCGCCGATCTGGTGCTCTGGGACCCGGCCTTTTTCGGCGTCAAGCCCGAGATGATCCTGCTCGGCGGTTCGATTGCCGCCGCCCCCATGGGCGACCCCAACGCCTCGATACCGACGCCGCAACCCATGCACTACCGCTACATGTTTGCGGCCTACGGCAAGGCCGTCACCAATTCGGCCGTGCTCTTCACCTCGGCTGCCGCTCTCGATGAAAGGATTGGCGACAGGCTCGGCATCGAAAAACAGCTGCTGGCGGTGGAGAACACACGCTCGGGCATCTCCAAGGCATCAATGATCCATAACACCCTGACGCCCCGGATCGAGGTTGATCCGGAGACCTATGAAGTGCGTGCCGATGGAGAGCTTCTGACCTGCGAGCCGGCCACCGAACTGCCCATGGCCCAACGCTATTTCCTCTTCTGAGCCAAAACGCCGCGCCGCCAGCCATCTTGAGCCTCCCGCGCGAAAGGCCTATGGTTAATTGTGACTGCGTTTGGAGGGAATTGCGCAATGCCTGTGAGTGTCGACCTCGGAGATGTTCTGGAAGACTATCTGAACCAGCTCGTCGCCTCGGGCCGCTACAATTCCAAGAGCGAAGTGCTGCGCGAGGGTCTCCGGCTGATTCAGGACCGCGAGATGGGCCTGGCCGCCGCTATTGAATCGGCCGGCGCGCGCTCCCGCGCCATGCCCGCTGACGATCTGCCTGAAATTTCGCCCGACACCGCACGAGCCGCGCTCAATCGGCTGCGTCAGCGCATCCGGCCCCTCCCCTCCGCCTGATAGCTGCGTTCTGACGCGCGAAACATTCGGCGCCCGTGCATCGTTGGGCCGGAAGAGCCTGCCGGAACAGCCGGCGTTTGGCGCTGTCCCCAACTGCAAGGAATGCACCCCAATGCCTTTATTCGCTCCCCAAAATCGCAACCGCAGCACCCACTCCAAAGAAGTCTATGCCAGTTTCGAACTGGCTCACACACTGGTCGACGCAGCCGCCGCCTTGTTCTTCCTTGTCGGCTCGGTGATGTTTTTCAGTGATGCGCTGAAAAACCCCGCCATCTGGTGTTTCGTCATCGGTTCCGTGCTCTTTGCTGCCAAGCCTGTCCTGCGGCTGGTCCGGGAATTCCGGCTCATGGCCGAGGGCGACGTCGGAGATCTTGCAAAGCGCGCCGAGAGCTGATCGCAGGCAAGAAAAAGCCGGGCGGCAGGACCGTCCGGCTTTGCATTGTCGAATGAAGCGCCGCTAGGCGTTCTTGGATACGTACAGCACCAGCGTGCCGTCCGTCTGGGTATCGGCGGCAACGACATTTGCCGTCTTTAAGCCCTGAGCCTGCAGCTTGCTCTGCACGGTGCTGTTGTCGCGGATCGACGCCTGCAGATTGTCGACGCTCGTCTTGTTGTCCTTGATCAGCGCGTTGAGGTCGGCCGACCCGTTCGCCTGTCCCTGCAAGGTCGCCACATCGACGATCTGCACGCTCTTCGCATTTGTGATCGCATTGGTGTCGGCGGCGGCCCCCATTTTGAGGTCGGAAACGAACTTGTTCCAGGTGTTCATCTGGTCCGTCGACGCGCCCATTGACCCGTTGGCGTTGATGTCGGTACCGGCCTTCATGCCGGTCGAGCTGTTGACGCCCGTGCTCAGGTCAGTACTCGCATTGACGCCGGCATTGGCGTTGACGCCTGCGGCCATGGCACCCGAGGCGCCCAGTGCGAAAAGTGCTGCGATGGCGGTCGAGGTAAGTATCTTGGTGTTCATCGGAATTCTCCGTTTTGGTATGCCGCCCTTGAGCAGCGGTAGGTGCCGCTCTTGAGCAGCGAACACCCCAATAACGGAAGCCTTCAGAGCCCGTTCCTGCTCAAATGTGGAGCTTCTAAGGTCATTTCGTGGGGCATTTGCGCCCGCATTGGGGCGACCACCACGGGCCCTACAGACGGCTGAACACCATGGCGTCGAAAATCGCGAACAAATGCAGCGATGCGCCTGCCACAACAAAGCTGTGCCACAGCACGTTGTAGAATTTCAGCTTCTCCCAGAGATGGAAGATGATGCCGCATGAATAGGTGACGCCACCTGCCAATAGCAGCCACAGGGCCGTTGGCGGCAGCGCCGCGGCCAGCTCGTGGAAGACAACGACGCCGCTCCAGCCGATCGTGAGATAGAGCAGGATGGCCAAGCGGCCGAACCGGTGCGGCACGATCAGCTTCAGCGCCACGCCGACCAGGGCCGCGCTCCACACGAAGATTGTCAGTCCCAGCCCCTCGGGCGTCCCCCACAAAAGCGAGAGGAAGGGCGTGTAGGTCGCCGCGATGAAAAGGAAGATCGCCGCCTGGTCCAGCCGCGCAAGCACGCGCTTGGCCGCCGTTCGCGGCCAGAGGTTGAAGGCCATGGAAATGGAGAGGACCGCAACGAGCGCGGCCACATAAATGGCCAGCGCCGGAACCTTGTCCGGAGCGGTACGGACAAAGGCGGCGGTCATCAGCGCGGAACCGGCGATCAGCGCCACGACCAGTCCAATGCCATGGACCACACCGTCTGCGATCTTTTCCGCCCGGCTCAAGATGCGGCTCTTGTGCCACCACTGCGCCGGCATCAACCTGTCCTCACCCATCGCCAACTCCCACACTCGCAAACGCTGCACCCTTAAAACAATCGCGGCCGGGTCTTTAATCCACGCCGCTCATGTAACGTTCGGACCCAGTCTGACAGTTCCAAGTGAGGATTTTAGGAAAAACATCGCGCGTGTTTTACCGATCGCGGTAACCGCCGGTTTACGCTGATGGGGGCTGGTTTTGGTCTGAGGCCTGGCCTGGGCAACACGCCCGGAGGGATCTAGACGACGAAGAAGTCTTTCTGCGGTGCCATGCGCTGTTCCAGCGTATCCATGTCCTGATCGCGCTGGAAATGCACGGCAAAGCCGGCGGGAAGGTGCCGCACCACGCGGCCGATGATGGTGCCCACGGCTAGCGGGGTGCCGATGCGCGGCCTGAGGTCTGCGGAAACGGCCACGCCGGAAGAGGACATGTCGATGATGAAGGCCTTGACGCGCGTGCCGTCGCCCATGATCAGCGTGGTGTTGGGATTGCGCGGCAGGACGCGCTTGTGCTTGCGGTTGTCGGCCAGATTGTGGATCAACCGCCGCTTCAGCCATTCAATCCGGAGTTCAAGCTTTTCGACATCGGTGGTGGCCGGATCGATTTCCATCTTGAAGCCGTTTTCGATCATGGCGCTGATCTGCCCCTTGACCAGGCCGATATCGTCGAAATTGGCGGATACGGGATCGCCCACACGTCCCGTAACCGGTGCGGAAAGCGTGGCCTCGAGCGCGGAAATGCCCTGGGTACGACAGGCGAAGACCGAGACGCCGGTCTCGGTTTTGCGGTTCGGCAGCGTATAGCGGCCCGGAATGCGCCCAACGAACCGCACACCGGTCAGCTGCGGTGCAAAGGAGCCATTCTCGATTTGCCTGTTTGCCAGTCCAGGTTGCATGAGTTGGGGGTCCCGGGCTTTTGCGGAATTGGCCGTGGCCTGTCCCATTTTGATCACCCTAGCGTCCAAACATGAAAGAACTGGTAAACTCGCCCTACGTAATTGGCGGGACTTCGGTGTCCGCTGCCCGGCGCGCCTGGTCGGACTGCGCTTCCAACCAGGTCCCAATCCGCCTATTCTGTCATTGAAAATATCTGCGAACCAGGACCGTCCCACATGATTGGCCTTTCGCTTACAGCCCTGCATCGCACGAACCGCCGCGGCAGCGACACTGGGCCTGCTCATGGCAGGCGAGGCCATGCCTGCGGTGGCGGCAACCGCACATCTGCAGATCGTTCTCGATCTGCCGCCGGGCGCCGCCCAGCGAACGGTCGCCTATCGCTGCGAGGACGCCGATCCCCTATCCGTCACCTACATCGACGCGGCGCCGAACTTTCTCGCCATCGTGCCGCATGAGGGCAATGACCTCATCTTCGTCGGCATCCCGGGCAAGACGGGAGCCCAATATGTCTCCGGCTCGCTCGTCTGGACGGCCGATGCTGACAAGGGGCAGTTGACCGACCTTGTCGCCGGTGCCGACACCAAGCCCCTGCTCGACTGCACCCAGGCCAACGATACACCGTGACCAGAGCCTTGAGATACGCCAGAGCCGATACTGAAGCACCGCCAGCCGCTGCCCGTGTCGTCCTCGATCACCAACAACGCCACTTGCGTCGCCGCCTGCTCCGCCTCCAGAGCGGCGAAGACGTCCTCGCCGATCTGCCACAGGCTGTCGCGCTCGAATCGGGCGACCGCCTTGTGCTCGAGGATGGCCGGCAAATCGAGGTCGTGGCGGCCGAGGAAGACCTGATCGAGATCACGGCAGAGACGTCCGCGGCGCTTCATCAGCTCTGCTGGCATTTGGGCAACCGCCACTTGCCGACGGCCATCGCGGAAGACCGCCTGTTTATCCTGCCCGATCGCGTCATTGAAGACATGCTGCGTGGACTTGGCGCCCATATGCGCCCTGCGCGGGGCGCCTTCTCGCCGGTCCGCGGTGCCTATCACGCTCACGCCGCCGATCATGGACACGGTCATCCCCAGCCTCATCCCGCATGAGCGCACCCGCCCCACTTCAGAAGTTGCTGGCGTGGCTGTCGCCAGCCTTTCCGGTCGGCGCCTTTGCCTATTCCGCCGGGCTGGAACAGGCCATCGCCGACCGCTGCGTCACAACTGCTGCCGATCTTGCCGATTGGATCATGGGCAGTCTTGCGCACGGGGCCGCGCGTACAGATGCCGCATTGGCCGGGTCTGGCCCATGCCGCCGCACAGGACGCCGACCAGCTTTGCGCCCTCGCCGAAATCTGCTTTGCCTTGACGCCGGCCCGCGAACGTCATGATGAGCTGGCAACCATGGGACACGCCTTTGTTGCTGCAGTTGCCGCCTGGCCCGACCCGGTGCTGGATCGCCTGCCCAAGCCTTGCCCCTATCCCATAGCGCTCGGTGCTCTGGCTGCAGCCCACGATATTTCCAGGGGCGATATGCTCACCGCCTGGTTGACCGCCTACGCGCAAACCCAGATTTCTGTCGCCGTGCGGCTTGTACCGCTCGGACAAACCGATGGCCTGATGGTACTTGCCAAACTCGAAGCAGCCATTGCCGAAGCGGCAAAACAGGCGCAAAACGCCACCATGGACGATCTCGGCACGATCGGCTACGCCGCCGATATCGCCACGATGCAACACGAAACCCTCACCACGCGCATTTTTCGCTCATGATCCCGGGCCTCGCCTCTCTCATCTTCATCCCCCTGCTCGCCCTCACCTTCGCCCATGTTCTTTGGGCATTCGGCAGCGCCTGGCCGGCCGCCACTCGACAGGCCCTGGCGCAAACGGTCGTCGGCAGGGGCGACAATCCCCAAATGCCGCCGCGTCTTGCAAGCTTCGGGACCGCTCTCTTCTGCTTCGTGGCAGGCCTTTTCGCCCTGTCCTTGACCGGTACCGAACCGGACCTCACGCTCACCGTCATCGGCGGCCTGCTTGCCTTTGTCTTCCTGGTGAGGGGCATTCTTGGCTACACCCCGTCGTGGCGTCGCCGGCATGCGCAGGAACCCTTCGCCGGTTTCGACCGCAAAGTCTATTCTCCCATGAGCCTCGTCATCGGCGTCGGCTTTGTGCTTCTCGTGATCTGGAGACTGGCATGACCTCACCCAACGGCCCCTTGCGCATCGGCATCGGCGGCCCCGTCGGTTCGGGCAAGACCACCTTGTGCGAAATGCTGCTGAAGACGCTGCGCGACCGCTATTCCATCGCCGTCGTTACCAACGACATCTACACGCGCGAGGACGCCCTGATCCTGGCGCGCCTGCAGGCCATCTCGGAGGACCGGATCGTCGGGGTGGAAACCGGCGGCTGTCCGCACACTGCCATTCGCGAGGACGCCTCGCTGAACCTTGCCGCCATCGACGATCTGAACCGGCGCTTTCCCGATCTCGACATCGTGCTCATCGAAAGCGGGGGAGACAATCTCGCAGCGACCTTTTCGCCCGATCTCGCCGATTTGACGCTCTATGTGATCTCGGTGGCGCAGGGCGAAAAGATCCCGCGCAAGGGCGGTCCGGCGATCACGCGCTCCGACCTGTTGATCATCAACAAGACCGATCTCGCCCCTTATGTCGGTGCCGATCTCGAGGTGATGCGGGCAGATACCGAAAGCGTACGCGAGGGGCGTCCCTACGTCTTCGCGGACATGCTGCGTCGGAAGGGGCTGGACGAGATCATCGCCTTCATAGAGCGTCAGGGCGGGCTGGCGGCGCCGGCCCGGCAAACCGCCTGAACCCGCCGCTCCTCCTCGTCCGGGACCTTGCAGAACCCGTCCCGGCGGTCGGGCGACCCCAAGGCCTTCGCCGTATGGACTTCGATGCGGTCAGCGCACGTTCCGCGCATGCCTTGTTGACGGAAGCCTATCGCAACGGCTTCGGCAGCATCGCCGACTTCGACACCTGGTGGCAGTTCCTTGTCGCGGACGAGGAGTACGACCCCGACCTCTGCTTCCTCTACGTCGATAAAAACGGGGTCGCCGCCGGATTTGCGCAATGCTGGACAAGCGCCTTTATCAAGGATCTTGCCGTCGCCCCTGCCTGGCGCGGCAAGGGCGTTGGAGATGCGCTGCTCTCGGAACTCTTTTCAGAGTACCGGACGCGCGGAGCCCGGCAGGTCCGCCTCAAGGTGCACCGCGACAACGTCCACGCGTTAAAGCTCTACAAGAGGTGGAACATGCGGGACCAGGGATAATGCTTCTTCAGGCAGCACGTAAAAAAGCCTCGGAAACTCCCAAGATATCAGCCACTTGGCGGAGACCGCAGAATCTCCGCCGCATGCTCTGGACTAGGGCTTGTCCGGCGCGCCCCCTCCATCCTGTTCTGCTGCCGGATCCGCAGCCGGCTCACCGCCTGCAGCACCTTCACCAGCAGAATTGACCGCTTCGTCCGGTCCGTTCTGATCTTCGGTGGCAGCTTCCGATCCGCCGCCTTCGCGGGCCCCGGCATCTTCCGCAGCTTCGGGCAACGCCTCGCCGCCCAGTTCCAGACCGACGACGGACCGGCCCGGCAATCTCACCTGCCCATTGCCGAAACCGGAGATTTCCGGGTTCTGGCCGGTCGAAGAAAAGCCGATCTTCCAATTGCCGCCGCTTTGGGCGGAAGGCAGGTTCGCCGTCACCTCTTCGACCCGGCGGTTGAACCATATCAGCACTTCGTCATGCTCGCCGGTCAGTTGCATGCCGACCACCGAGGCGCCTGCATCGTGCCAGTCGCCCTCGTTCATCTCGCGACCTTCCGGGTGCCACCAGATGACGTCCCTGTGCCCATGCCGGGACTTGCCGGTCAGAAAGCGGTCGACGGTAATGGCCGCATGTTTCTTGCGGAAGGCGTTGAGGCCGGCGACATAATCGACCAGTTCGCCGTCCGCTTCTTCCCAGTCCACCCAGGTGATTTCGTTGTCCTGCGCATAGGCATTGTTGTTGCCCTGCTGGGTGCGCCACAACTCGTCGCCTTGCTGCATCATCGTCGTGCCGCGCGAGATGAACAGTGTCGCCAGCAGCGCCCGCAAGTCGCGCTTTCGGGCCATCTGGATGGCCGGATCGTCGGTTTCGCCTTCCACCCCGCAGTTCCACGACAGATTGTGGTTGTGTCCGTCCCGGTTCTCCTCGCCGTTCGCCTCATTATGCTTGTCCGCATAGGAGACAAGGTCGCGCAGCGTGAACCCGTCATGCACGGCCAGGAAATTGACGCCAGCTGATGGCTTGCGGTTGTCGCGATTGAAAATGTCCGCAGAACCCGACACGCGCGCCGCCAGCGCACCCATCTTGTGGTCTTCGCCCCGCCAGAAGCCGCGAATTTCGTCGCGATAGCGGTCGTTCCACTCGTAAAAGCCGCGGAAATTGCCGACCTGGTAACCGCCCGGACCTGGATCCCAGGGTTCGGCGATCAGCTGGCAGGTCTTCAGCACCGGGTCTTTGCGCATCTCGTTGAGCAGATCGGCATCGGGGCTGAACCCTTCCATGCTGCGCCCCAGAACCGGCGCCAGATCGAACCGGAAGCCGGAGACCCCCGCCTCGCGGACCCAGTGCTTCAGACTGTCGATCACCAGCCGGCGCACTTCCGGATGGTCGCACTGCACGGTGTTGCCAGTGCCCGTGTCGTTGACGAGGTAGTATTTCCCGTCGACCTCGACATGCCGGTAATAGGTGCGCGCATCGAGCCCCATGAACGAGACCACCGGCCCCTGCTCATTGCCCTCGCCTGTGTGGTTGTAAACGACATCGAGATAAACCGAGATGCCGTGCTTGCGGTAGAGGTCGGTGACCGCCCGCAATTCCTGGATGCCGCGCGGCATGATGCGCGGGTCGGGCGCAAAATAGCTGATGGGGTTGTAGCCCCACACATTGGTCAGCCCCAGGATCGGCAGATGCCCGTCATCCATCCAGGCCGCGACCGGCATCAGTTCGACCGCCGTCACGCCCAGATAGTTGAGATGGTCGAGCACCCGGCTTGTGGTCAGCGCCGCCACGGTGCCGCGTAGCGGCCCCTGCACGCCCGGATGGCGCATGGTGTACTGGCGCACGTTGAGCTCATAGATCAGGCTCGGACGCACCCGCCGCGGCTGCGCCGGCCGGCCGCCCTGCACCACGATCGCCTTCGGCACGATCGGCGCGGTGTCCTCGGCATCCTCGCGCGGCAGCCGCAGGCGCGGGCTGCGCACATAGGTGCGGTCGACCCGCTTGGCGTATGGGTCGACCAGAAGCTTGGCCGGGTCGAAATGAAAGCCCTTGTCCGGCTCGTAGGGTCCGTCGGCCCGAAGGCCATAGCGAGTGCCTGCGCCAATCCCGGAGATCAGTCCGAAATGGCAATTGTCCGCATGACCGTCCAGCTCGAACCGGGCGATCTCGTGGTCCATCTCGTCAAAAAGACACACCCAGATAACCGAGGCGTGCTCGGAATAGACCGAGAAATTGACGCCCCCCTCCACAATGGTCGCGCCACGCGGTTCTGCCTTTCCGGCGCCGGGGACAACACGAGCAGTCAATGTGGAAACCTCTTCAGGTGATGACGCTGGGCGCATCTCGCCCTGTGCGTCGTCCAATATCAGCGAATCTGTTGGCAATTTCGATCAGTGGCCCCAATGCTCGCTGGGTGTCCTGCGCGTGGTCGGCAGCCGGCGGAGCATATTTCTCGATATAGATACGCAACGTGGCCCCGACAGTTCCGGTTCCGCTGAGGCGGAACACCAGGCGGGAGCCGTCTTCGAACGCGATCCGAATGCCTTGGTTCCGGCTGACCGAGCCATCAACAGGATCGTGATAGGTGAAGTCGTCCGCGGACGCGACAACATAGCCGTCGACCTCTGTTCCCACCAGTGTGTCGAGCTTGCCGCGCAGCGCCTCCATCAGCTCCTTCGCCGCCCCTGCATCGACCTCTTCATAGTCGTGCCGGGTATAATAGTTGCGCCCGTATTCCGCCCAATGCGCCGTGACGATCTCGTCGACGCTCTGCTTGCGCACCGCGAGAATGTTCAGCCACAACAGCACCGCCCACAGCCCGTCCTTTTCTCGCACATGGTTCGAGCCGGTGCCCGCGCTCTCCTCGCCGCAGATCGTCACCCGGCCCGCATCGAGCAGATTGCCGAAGAATTTCCATCCCGTCGGCGTCTCGTGCATCTCGACGCCGAGCTTCTCCGCCACGCGGTCGGCAGCGGCGCTGGTCGGCATCGACCGCGCGATGCCGGCGATGCCGTCCTTGTAGCCCGGCGCCAGATGCGCGTTCGCCGCCAGCATGGCCAAGCGAATCCGAGGGCGTGACGAACCGCCCCTTGCCGATGATGAGGTTGCGGTCCCCGTCCCCATCCGACGCAGCCCCGAAATCGGGCGCATCCGGGGACATCATCAGATCATACAAGGGCTTGGCGTGGACAAGGTTGGGATCGGGATGCCCGCCGCCGAAATCTGGCGACGGCGTACCGTTGATCACCGTTCCCTCGGGCGCCCCCAGCATGTCCTCAAGGATCGTCTTGGCATAGGGCCCCGTCACGGCGTGCATGGCGTCGAACCGCATGGTGAAGCCGGAGGCAAACAGCGCCCGGATGGCGTCGAAATCGAACAGCTGTCTGCATCAGCGCGGCGTAGTCGTCGACCGGGTCGATCACCTCCACCGTCATCTCGCCCACGCTGACCATGCCGATGCGGCTCAGATCGACATCCGGCGTCTCGAGCGTCTTGAAATGATCGATCTCTTTGGACCGCGCATAGATCGCCTCTGTGATCCGCTCGGGCGCCGGCCCGCCATTGGAGACATTGTATTTGATGCCGAAATCGCCCTCCGGCCCGCCGGGATTGTGGCTGGCACTCAAAATGATGCCGCCGAAAGCCTTGTTGTGGCGGATGACATGGCTGGCGCCGGGGGTCGACATCAGCCCGCTCTGCCCCACGATCACCTTGCCGAAGCCGTTGGCTGCCGCCATGCGGATGGCCGTCTGGATCACGGTCTCGTTATAAAAGCGTCCATCGCCGCCGATCACCAGCGTCTTGCCTTCGAACCCTTCGAGGCTGTCGAACATCGACTGAATGAAGTTCTCGACATAATGCTCCTGCTGGAACACCGGCACCCGCTTCCTCAGCCCCGATGTGCCGGGTTTCTGGTCGTCATAGGGCTTGGTCTTCAATCGCTCTTGATCGTCATCGCCGTTTGTCCCAGAATATCTTCGTATAGCTCGCGCATAACGTTGCGCGCTGGCGTGCCAGCTGACATCGGCCTTCATGCCGCGCCGCTGCATGCGTTTCCACCTCTTGCCGCGCCCGTAGAGCGCCGATGGCGCGCTCTGATGGCTTCGCTCAGCGCCGACCTCGTCGACGGGCAGAAATTGCACGCCCGTCGCCACCCCGGCTTGCAGCGCCGCCTCATTGGCATCGATCACCGTATCGGCCAGGCCGCCGACGCGGCTGACGATCGGCACACAGCCATAGCGCAGCCCGAACATCTGCGTCAGTCCGCAGGGCTCGAAGCGCGAGGGCACCAGAATGGCGTCCGCCCCACCCTGGATGAGATGGGATAGCGGCTCGTCATAGCCCGGATGAAGCCCGATCCTGCCCGGATGCCGGACCGCTGCGGCGGCGACCGCCTGCTCCAGATCGGTATCGCCCGAGCCGAGAACGCAGAGCCGTCCGCCCAATTCCACCAGCCTGTCGACGCAGGCGACGACGAGGTCGATGCCCTTCTGCCAGGTCAGCCGGCTCACCAGCCCGAACAGCGGCCCATCGCCCGGCTCCAGCCCGAACCGCTCCTCCAGCTTGTCTTGTTCACGGCCCGCTTGTAAAGACTGTCGAGATCGTAGGTGGAGGCGAGCGCCGCATCCGTGGCCGGGTTCCAGGCCGCCATGTCGATGCCGTTGAGAATGCCGTGCAGACCTGTCCGCGCGGCTGTTCAGCAGTCCGTCCAGTCCCATGCCATAGGCCTGCGTGCGGATTTCCACGGCATAGGTCGGGACTGACGGTCGTCAGCGCGTCGGCGCAGCTGCAGCCCGGCCTTGAGAAAACCGACACCGCCGTAATATTCGACGCCCATCCATCGCGAAGGCTTCCGGCGGCAGGCCAAGCTGGCTGAAGATGTCTGCGCGCAAACTGGCCCTGAAACGCCAGATTATGCACCGTCATGACCGATTTCATGATCGGTCCGTGGGCCGTATTTGACATAGGCCGGCGCCAGCCCCGCCTGCCAGTCATGTGCATGCAGGATCTCCGGCCGGTAGCCGGCGACCAGTCCCCGCCCCAGTTCAGCCCCGGCACAGCGCCAGCGCCGCAAAGCGCCGCCAGTTGTCTGGCTAGTCACGGCCATCCGGCACCGACATAGGGTCCGCCCGGGCGGTCGTAGAGATGGGGCGCATCGATGACGATGAGATCAAGCTCCGCCGCCCGTCCGGCAATCAGCCGCGCCGGGACCACCGAAGAGATCGTCGAACTCGGCCGCGACCCGCCCGTTCTCCAGCGCCTCCAGCACCTGCCGGATAGCCCGGAACCAGCGTGCGCATGGTGACGCCGAAGCTCGCCAGTGCCGCCGGCAGCGCGCCCGCCACATCGGCCAGTCCGCCGGTCTTGACCAGCGGGTAGACCTCGGACGCAACGGACAGGACTTCGATCATCTGTTCGCCAGGTAGTTGTCGATCATCGGCTGGGTGATCAGCACGACGCCATCATCGGTCCGGCGGAACCACTGTGTGTCGAACTCGGGTCTTCGCCGACCACCAGCCCATCCGGAATGTTGCACGCCGCGGTCGACCACGACCTTGTTCAGCCGCGCTCCCCGGCCGATCACAGCAATAGGGCAGCACCACCGCCTCGTGCAGTTCCGAATAGGAATGCACGCGGCAGCCCGTCGACAGCAGCGTCCGGTGCAGCGCGCCACCCGAGACGATGCAGTCGCCCGACACCAGCGAGCTGATCGCCTGCCCGCGGCGCCCGTCGAGGTCATGCACGAACTTGGCCGGCGGGGTGATCTCGGCATAGGTCCAGATCGGCCAGTCGCGGTCGTAGAGGTCGAGCTGCGGCACCACATCGGTCAGATCGATATTGGCCTTCCAATAGGCGTCGATCGTGCCCACGTCCCGCCAATAGGCCACGGCTTCCTTCGAGGAACGCACGCAGGAGCGGTTGAACCGGTGCGCCCAGGCTGTGCCGTTCTTGACGATATAGGGCATGATGTCCTTGCCGAAATCGCGGCTTGAGCCTTCCGTGGCCGCGTCGCGTCGCAGCTGGTCCATCAGGAACCGCGTCTCGAACACATAGATGCCCATGGAGGCCAGCGACGTGATCGGGCTTGTCCGGAATGCCCGGCGGATCCTTGGGCTTTTCGACGAACTCGACGATCCGGTCGCGCCCATCCACATGCATGACGCCGAAGGCACTCGCCTCCATGCCGCGGCACTTCCAGGCACCCAACCGTCACATCCGCGCCGGTGTCGACATGCTGGCGCAGCATGACTTCATAGTCCATCTTGTAGATGTGGTCGCCGGCCAGGATGACGATGTAGTGCGGCCCGTAATCCTCGATGATGTCCATGTTCTGGTAGACCGCATCGGCTGTACCGGCATACCAGAGATCGTCGCCAACCCGCTGGCTGGCCGGCAGAATGTCGAAGCTCTCATTGCGCTCCGGCCGCAGGAAGTTCCAGCCGCGCTGCAGGTGCCGGATCAGGCTGTGCGCCTGGTACTGGGTTGCCACCGATATGCGGCGGATGCCCGAATTGATGGCATTCGACAGCGCGAAATCGATGATGCGCGACTTGCCGCCGAAATAGACCGCCGGTTTGGCGCGCCGGTCGGTCAATTCCATCAGCCGAGTGCCGCGCCCGCCCGCCAGCACATAGGCCATCGCGTCGCGCGCCAGCGGCGACGGCGCCCGATAGTCAGCCATTTCACCCTCCCTTGCGCCCGGAATTAGCCCGGAGCGTATTTCAAGATCAGCGTCGATAGCGGCGGCAGATCGACATCGGCATAGGCCGGCCAGCCCTCCCCCTCGCTGGGCTTGGCCACGATCACGCCCTGATTGCCCGTCATTGCTGCCGCCATACCACTCGGCGTCGGTATTGATGCGCTCGCTGCCAGTCCCCCGCCATGGGCATGGGCACGCGATAATTCGCGCCGCGGAACCGGCGTCATGTTGGAAATCACCACCACCGGATCATGCGCCGGGCGCGCGCCGCACCCAGGCAAAGACCGAATTGGCGTAGTCATTGCCGATCAGCCATTCGAAGCCCTCCGGCTCGCAGTCGCGCGCGTGCAGCGCCGGCAATTCGCGATAGGCCTGGTTGAGGTCGGCGACGAGCCGCCGCACCCCTTCATGCATGCCGGCATCCAGCAGCCACCAGTCGAGTGCATGCGCCTCGCTCCATTCCTCGCGCTGGGCGAATTCCTGGCCCATGAACAGCAGCTTCTTGCCCGGAAACCCCCACATGAAGCCGTAATAGGCGCTGAGATTGGCGAATTGCTGCCAGTCGTCGCCCGGCATCTTGGCGATCAGCGAGCCCTTGCCATGCACCACCTCGTCATGGCTGAGCGGCAGCACGAAGTTCTCCGAATAGGCATAGACCATGGCGAAGGTCATGTCGTTGTGGTGGAAGCGCCGATGCACAGGCTCACGGCTCATGTAACGCAGCGTGTCGTTCATGAAGCCCATGTTCCACTTGAACCCGAACCCCAGACCACCGGCAAATACCGGTGCGCTGACCCCGCCCCAGGCCGTCGATTCCTCGGCGATCGTCACCGCGCCGGGATTGAGCCGATAGGCTTCCGAATTGACCTGCTTTAGAAACTCGACCGCCTCGGTGTTCTCGTTGCCGCCCTTCTCGTTGGGCATCCACTGGCCGGGCTGGCGCGAGTAATCGAGATAAAGCATGGACGCGACCGCATCGACGCGCAGCGCATCGATGTGGAATTTCTCGAGCCAATAGAGCGCGTTGTTGATCAGGAAGGCCGCGACTTCCTTGCGGCCGAAATTGTAGATCGCCGTATTCCAGTCGGGATGATAGCCCCGCCGCGGATCGAGATGCTCGTAAAGCGCCGTGCCGTCGAAGCGCGCCAGCCCGTGCTCGTCGGTTGGGAAATGGGCCGGCACCCAGTCCATGATGACCCCCAGGCCCGCAGCATGGGCAGCATCGATCGAAGTGCGCGAAGCCCGGCCGGATCGCCGAACCGCGCCGTCGGTGCATACATGCCCGTCGGCTGATAGCCCCAGGACGGATCGTAGGGGTGCTCGGAGACCGGCAGCAATTCGATATGGGTGAAACCCATGTCGACGACATAGGGAACGAGTTGGTCGGCGAGTTGCTCATAGCTCAGAAACTCGCCGTCGGGGCGCTTGCGCCAGGACCCCAGATGCACCTCGTAGATCGGACATCGGGCTCGCGGCGCCAGTCCTTCTCCGCCCGCGCCTTCATGTAGTCGGCATCCGTCCATTTGAACGGCGTCGGATCGGCGACGATGGAAGCGGTTCGCGGCCGCAATTCCGACTGCTGCGCAAAGGGGTCGGCCTTGAGCGGCAGCAGACGCCCCTCGGCGCCGACGATCTCGTATTTGTAGAGCGTGCCGGGGCCGACGCCGGGAATGAAGACTTCCCAGATGCCGGTATCGACGCGCCGGCGCATCGGGTGCCGGCGCCCGTCCCAGTCGTTGAACGGCCCCACAACGCTCACCCGCCGCGCATTGGGCGCCCACACCGCGAAATGGGTTCCCTTGACGCCCTCGAAGGTCATGGCATGCGCGCCGAGCTTGTCGAACAGCCGCAGATGCGAGCCTTCGCCGATGTAGTAATCGTCCATCGGGCCCGAGCACCGGCCCGAAGCTGTACGGATCCCAGACGTCCCACTCGCCGCCCGGCGTTCGACGCCTCATAGCGGATCGGGAGACGCTCGGTGACCTCGACCTTGCCCTCGAAGAATCCCGTTTCGCCGCGGCGTGTCAGTTCGCCCAGCCGGTTGCCCTTGCGATCGAACGCGACCAGCTTTTCGGCATAGGGCACGAAGGCGCGCGCAACCCAGGCGCCATCCTTCTCATGCAGGCCCAGCACCGCGAACGGGTCGCCATACGTGCCCGCTACGATCTCCTGGACCGTCTGCTCGTCGACCTGCCAGCCCGTCTCGTCCAATCGCTTCTACCCTTTCACCGGGACGCCCCAGATGTCCTCGGCATATTGCCGGATCGTCCGGTCGGAGGAAAACCAGCCGACATGCGCGATGTTCCTGATCGCCATCGCCTGCCAGGTCTTCTGTCGCTCCACAGCCGGTCGACCTTGCGCTGCGCGGCGTAATAAGTGCTGAAGTCGCGCGCCACCATGAAATAGTCATGTCTAAAGCCCGCCGATGAGATCGCGATAGCGGTCGCGATCGTCGGGCGAGAACACGCCGGTGGCGATCGCATCGAGCGCCGCCTTCAGATCGCGGGCTCTCCTCGATGGCCGAACGCGGAGACGTTGCCGAGGCGCGCTGTTCCAGCACCTGGTCGGCGGTCAGCCCGAAGATCACGATGTTGTCCGGCCCCACGCAATCGCGGATTTCGACATTGGCGCCGTCGAGCGTGCCGATGGTGATCGCGCCATTGAGCGCCAGCTTCATGTTGCCGGTGCCCGACGCCTCCATGCCGGCCGTCGAAATCTGCTCGCTGAAGGTCGGCCGCGGGAATGATCGATCTCCGCCAGGGACACGTTGTAATTGGGCAGGAACACCACCTTCAGAAAGTCCGCGCACCGCCGGATCGTGGTTGATCACCCGCGCCACGTCGTTGATCAGCTTGATGATCAGCTTGGCGTTCCAGTAGCTCGGCGCTGCCTTGCCGGCGAAAATCTTCACCCGCGGCACCCAGTCCTTCTCCGGATGCGCCCGGATCGCATCGTAGAGCGCCACCGTCTCGATGATGTTGAGCAACTGCCGCTTGTATTCGTGGATGCGCTTGATGTGGACGTCGAACATCGCTTCGGGCGACACCACCGTGCCGACCCGCTCGCGGATGATCTCTGCCAGCCGCTCCTTGTTGGCGTGCTTGACCGCCGCGAACTGGCTCTGGAACCCCGGATCTTCGGCATGCGCGTCGAGGTCGCTCAGCGCCTCGGTGTTGTCGAGGAATTCGGGCCCGATCCGCTCCTGGATCAGCTTCGTCAGCCCCGGATTGCACTGCATCAGCCAGCGCCGCGGCGTGATCCCGTTGGTCTTGTTGTTGATGCGGTCCGGATAGAGCCGGTGCAGATCGGCGAACACCGTCTCCTTCATCAGCTCGGTATGTAGCGCGGAGACGCCGTTGATCGAGTGCGACCCGACAAAGGCCAGCTGGCCCATGCGCACGCGCCGTCCGCCTTTTTCGTCGATCAGGGAGATATTGGCGATCTGCCCGTCGTTGAACGCCTTGTCGTCCGCGCACGGTCTTCAGGATGTCGGCATTGATCCCGTAGATGATCTGCATGTGCCGCGGCAGCAGCCGCTCCAGCAGCGCCACCGGCCAGGTCTCCAGCGCCTCGGGCAGAAGCGTGTGGTTGGTATAGGCGAAGGTCGCCTCCGTCAGCTTCCAGGCCTCGTCCCAGTCGAGCCCGTGATTGTCGATCAGAATCCGCATCATCTCGGCGACCGAGATCGCCGGATGCGTGTCGTTGAGCTGGATCGCCACCTTGTCCGGCAGGGAGCCCAGATCGCCATATTGCTGCAAATGCCGCCGAATGATGTCCTGCAGCGAGGCCGAGGAGAAGAAGAACTCCTGCTTGCAGCCGCAATTCCTGCCCCGCCTCGGTGGCGTCCGCCGGATAGAGCACCTGCGTCAGCGCTTCCGCCCTGGCGCTTTCCTCCAGCGCGCCGATATGGTCGCCCGAATTGAACCTGTCGAGCAGGATCGGATCGATCGGCTGTGCGCTCCACAGCCTCAGCGTGTTCACCCGCGCCGCGCGCCAGCCGACGATCGGGGTGTCGAAGGCCACCGCCAGCACATGGTCGGCCGGCCGCCATTCATGGCGCACATTGCCGTCCGGATCGGTGATCGGCTCGACATGGCCGCCGAACCCGACCTCGATAGGCGCTTTCGCGGCGCTCGAATTCCCAGGGATTGCCGTGCGCCAGCCAGTCCTCGGGCAGTTCCACCTGCCAGCCCTCGCTGAGTTTCCTGGCGGAACATGCCATGCACATAGCGGATGCCGTAGCCATAGGCGGGGATCTTCAGCGTCGCCATGGATTCCATGAAGCACGCTGCAAGCCGTCCGAGGCCGCCATTGCCGAGCGCCGCATCAGGCTCGAGTGCCGATCAGCTGGTCGAGATCGACATTGAGAGAAACTCAAGTGCGTCGCGCACCGGCTCCATCATCTCCATATTGGTGATGGCATCGCGCATCAGCCGGCCGATCAGGAATTCCAGCGACTGAAATAGTAGACGCGCTTGTCGCCGTTGCGCCAGGTCTGCCGGGTGGATTCCATCCAGGTGTCGATGATGCGGTCGCGCACCGCCAGAATGGTGGCGCGCAGCCAGTCATAGCGGCGAGCGACGATCGGGTCCTTGCCGACCGAATAGGTCAGTTTCTCGAGGATTTCGGAGGCTAGGGCTTCTGCAGTACGGGCGCGCGGTGCGGGTGTGGGGCCATCGTACACGATCGGTTGCTGCTGCATTTCGCAATCCTGATTTCTATTGTCATTTAGTCCCCTCCTCTAGCACCTTCGCATGCCCCACCGGTGCTGAAAAGACCTCTCGGGGCAATTGCCTAACCTCGGTCCGGGGCATGTTCAGCCAAAGTGCGGGCCATGTTCGCCGATGGAACCGGCGCACCCCGCATCCCTAAAACTGCGCAGATGGGCGAGGTCCCGGGTTGCGCCTTTGTTTGCATGTCCCGATGAATGGGCGCAGCATCGATGCGCCTGCAGGCACGGAGGGTCTGTGGGCTCGCAAGCGATTGCCCTATTGTGGAGGATACCCGATGAAAACTCTCAAACTGCTGGCGCTTGCCGCCGGCTTTGCCGCCATTGCGGCGCCCGCCTTCGCCCAATGCGACCAAGGCGAAGTGGTCATCAAGTTCAGTCATGACGTTGCCGAGACCCATCCCAAGGGTGTCGCGGCCAAAATGCTGGCCGAGCGCGTCAACAAGGAGATGGACGGAAAGGCCTGCCTCGAGGTCTATCCCAATTCGACCCTTTACGACGACAACAAGGTCTTCGAGGCCATGCTGCTCGGCGACGTTCAGCTCGCCGCCCCCTCGCTTTCCAAGTTCGAGCCCTACACCAAGAAATATCGCCTGTTCGACCTGCCCTTCCTGTTCTCGAGCCTCGACTCCGTGGACAACTTCTTGCATTCGGATTCGGCGGAGAGCCTGAAGTCGGCCGTCAACGACAGCGGCTTCACCGGCCTTTATTTCTGGTCTTCGGGCCTCAAGCAGTTCTCGGCTGACAAGCCGCTGCTCGTGCCCTCCGACGCAAATGGCCTCAAGTTCCGCATCCAGCCCTCCGACGTGGCCCAGGCCATGATCGAGGCGATGGGCGGTTCGGCCCAGAAGCTGGCCTTCCCCGAGGTTTATGGGGCTCTGCAGACCGGCGTTGTCGACGGGCAGGAGAATTCCTGGTGCAACATCTACACCCAGAAGTTCTTCGAGGTGCAGGATGGCATCACCGAGACCAACCACGCACTGCTCGCCTATCTGGTCTTCACCAGCACGGACTGGCTGAACTCGCTCGAGCCGGACGTGCGCGACCAGTTCATGCAGATCCTCGGCGAAGTCACCGATCAGGTGAACTCCTCGGTGGCGGACAAGGAAGCGCAGTGCCGTCAGGACATTATCGATGCCGGCGGCAAGGTCCGCGAGCTTGACGCCGACCAGCGCGATCAGTGGGTCCAGACCATGAAGCCCGTCTGGGACAAGTTCAAGGACGACATCGGTCAGGACATGATCGACGCTGCGGTCGCCAGCAACAACGACTAAAGCAAGTCAATCGGGTGCGTGGATCGGATTTCCGGTTCACGCCCGTCATATCTCGCTTGAATTATCCGTCCCGGGGCGGCACCGTCCCGGGACATTTGTCTGAAGTGCGGTGCGGGGAGGCAACGCCATGCTCCAGATGCTCGTCATCATCGCGGTGCTCATCGCGCTGTTCTTTTTGGCTGAGCGGTTTCGCCCAGGTCTCCTGCACCGCATCGAGGAGGGCGTTCTCGCTTCCATCCTCGCCATCATCACACTGGTTTCCTTCTTCCAGGTCATCGCCCGCTACGGCTTTTCGACCGGCTGGGGCGGCGCGCTCGAATTCACCCGTATCCTTTTTGCCTGGCTCATCCTTTTCGGCATGAGCTATGCCGTGCGGATCAATTCCCATCTCGGTGTCGATGCCTTCGTGCGCATGCTGCCGCCGCGCGCCTTCAGAGCCGTTGCGGTCTTCGGCGCCCTGGCCGGCGTCGCCTATGCCTGCATCTTCCTTTATTCCGATTGGCTGCAGATTTTCGGGGCCAACTCCAGGGGCGGCGCCATCGACTATTGGGCCAAGATGTTCAAGGCGGGCGTCGGGCTTGAGGATCTGCGCTTTGCCAACTGGATGCAGCAGCTGTTCGGGGTCAAGGATCGCGTTCCCCGCTGGGTCGCCTACTTCATCCTTCCGACCGGCCTTGCCCTCTTCGCCTATCGCTGCCTTGAAGCGGCCGTGCAGATTGCCCGCGGAGACCGCGAGATGATTATCGCCGGGCACGAGGCGGAAGATCTCGTTGCCGAAAACAAGAACGCGCTGAACGAGTAGGCCCCAGCATGGAATCCTTCGTCCTTTTCGTTCTCGTCCTTCTGCTGCTTTTTGTCGGCGTGCCGATTGCCGTTGCGCTGGGTCTTGCCAGCGTCATCGTCATCGCCTTCTTTTCCACAGACAGTCTAAGTTCGGTGGCGCTGCAGCTGTTCAACGCCTCGCAGAACTACGTGCTGCTGGCCATTCCCTATTTCATTCTCGCCTCCAACTTCATGTCGACCGGCGGTGTCGCCAGACGCATCATTCGCGTCGCCATCGCCTCGGTCGGCCATTTCCGCGGCGGGCTGGCCATGGCCAGCGTGCTTGCCTGCATGATGTTCGCCGCCCTCTCCGGCTCCTCGCCGGCAACGGTCGTTGCCATCGGCACCATCGCCATCGCCGGCATGCGCCAGGTCGGCTATTCGCGGGATTTCGCCGCCGGCATCATTGCCAATGCCGGCACGCTCGGCATCCTCATTCCACCCTCGATCATCATGGTGGTCTATGCCGCGGCCACCAATGTCTCGGTGGGGCGCATGTTCCTGGCGGGTGTTCTGCCGGGCCTGTTCGCCGGCTTCATGCTCATGGCCGCGATCTACATCATGGCCCGCCGGCGCAATCTGCCGCGCGAGCCCTGGCGCGGCTTCGGAGAGATCGTCTCCGCCGGCAAGGAGGCCGGCTGGGGCCTGTTCCTGATTTTCATCATTATCGGCGGCATCTATGGCGGCGCCTTCACGCCCACCGAAGCAGCCGCTGTCGCGGCCGTCTATGGCGGCTTGGTCGCCCTTTTCGTTTATCGCGACATGGGTCCGCTGGTCGGCCATCCCTGGCTCGCGCCGAACGCCACCGAGCGTACCATCATCGGCTTCAAGGCGTCCGTCTATGCCATCGGCGCCTTTCTCGTCTGGGTAATCCTGAGCTTCTTCTTCCTCTCCTTCCTTCCCAACGAGGTTCGCCTGTTGCTGGGCCTTGCCCTCGCTGTGGTCATCCTCATCGGCTACCCATATTTGCGCGGCCAGCCCTCCCCGGTCACCTTTGTCTCCGGCCTGCCCGTGTGGGGCCGCAATCTTGCGCTCATCGGCCGGGCCTTTTTCCCGGCCATGGTCCATCGCGACACCCGCAAGGTGCTGGTCGAAAGCGCCCGCACCACCATCATGCTGATGTTCATCATCGTGAACGCCATGCTTTTCGCCCATGTGCTCACCTCCGAGCGCATCCCGCAGGCAATCACCGAATGGATGCTGGGCGCCGGGTTCAACTGGTTCACCTTCCTGATCGCGGTCAACATCCTGCTGCTGCTCGGCGGCCAGTTCATGGAGCCCTCGGGCCTGCTGCTGATCGTTGCCCCGGTCGTCTTCCCCATCGCGCTCGAACTCGGCGTCGACCCCATCCATCTCGGCATCATCATGGTGGTGAACATGGAGATCGGCATGATAACGCCGCCCATCGGGCTCAATCTGTTCGTCACCTCAGGCATTACCGGCATGAGCCTGACACAGGTCGTCCGCGCCGCCCTGCCCTTCGTCGCCGTGCTGCTGCTGTTTTTGGTGATCGTGACCTATTGGCCGGCGCTCTCGACCGCACTGCCCTATGCGCTGATGGGCCCCGAGTTGATCGTGAACCGCTGAGCCGGTGCCTTCGGCAAGTACCGGAGGCTATCCCTCCCCCTTGTGGGGAGGGTCGTCGAACAGGATTTAGCGTAAGCTAATCCGTAATGAGACAGGGTGGGGGTAACAGCTTGATGCCGCCCAGACCTCACCCCACCCCGCGCTCCAGCGCTTCGAGAAGCGGACCGATCTGGCTTTCATAGCGCTTCCAGCGGCCGACCGACCCCGCATTCACCGGCTGGCGCGCCTGCCAAAGGCTCGAGGTCTTGATCTGCCGCCCGCTCTGCTCGGGTGTCAGGCAATTGGCATCCCACCCCAACCCCAGGAAATCGAGCACGCCGCGCAGCACCGGTTCCGGATCGCTGGCCAATGCGTCATAGGAAACCTCAATTGATCTGAGCGGCAGGCTCTCCAGCCACGCATCCACCGTGCTCTGGTAGAAATTGTAATAGTGCCCCAGCCAGTCCTGCCGCGTCTTGTACCCGTAATAGCGCGGCAGACGCGTGAAGAGGTTCGAGATACAGCAATCGCGCGCATCGCGCTGCATGCGGATGATCCGCGCCTTGGGAAAGAGCCGCGCGATCAGCCCGAGATGCAGCCCGTTCGGCGGCATCTTATCGGTGAAGACGCCATAGCTGCCGCCAGGCATCTGGTGCACCTTGTCGAGCATCGCCTGTCCGTGCCGGCGCAGATCTTCAACGCTTGCCTGCTGCATGGCCGCCAGCGCCGCCACCCGGATTTCGCCCGTCCGCGTTGTCCCCGGCGACAGCGTGTGCATGATATTGCCGATATCCGGCAGCTCCCCGCAGGCCCGCACTCTTTTGTGCTGGCCGAGCATGGTTTCGATCAGTGTCGTTCCCGAGCGCGGCATGCCGATGATGAAGACCGGCTTCTCGGTTTCCAACCCGCTGCTCGGCAGATCGGCGAAAACCTTTTGATCGGCCAGCCGCCGCACCTCCGCCAGATAGGCTTCGGCGGACTTGGGGTCATAAAACCCTTCCGCCGCCGCATTGGCCGCAAGGCAATAATCCATTGCCTTCTCGTACTCTCCGAGATCGTTGAAGACCTTGGCGAGGCCGAAACTGACCAGCTCCCGTTCGATCGGCGCAAGGCCCGGTCGCTCCGCCGCCTGCTGCATGCGCAAGACCAGATCGTCCGCCTGCTTGTACCGCTTCAGCTGCGTGATGTTGTAGAACGTGCCGTAATTGTTCGGAGCCAGTTCGAGCGTTCTGAGGAATTCGCGCTCCGCCAGATCGAGCTGGCCCGCCATCATGTAGAGCGTGCCGAGGCTGTGATGCACCCGCGATATGTTGGGCGCGCGTTTCAGCACGGCCTTGACCCGCTTCTGGGCGAGCGCCATGTCGCCGCCCATCCACCAGTCGCACATCGCCTTCAAGGTCAGCGCCAGCGGATGGTCCGGCGTCACCGCCAGCACGGCCTGCACGCGCATCAGCGCGCCGGGATAGTCGGATTTGTGATAGTGCTCCCAGGCTTGGGCAAGCGCGGTCGTCATCGGGTCTCCATTCGGCATCGAGCGCGGTTCGGACAAAGAGGCCGCTTCACGCATCGGCTCGTCTATCCTACAAGCGGGCAGCAAATCGCCAATTCGAGATAGTCCAGAGCCCCTATGCCCCGCAAGATCATCATCGACACCGATCCCGGCCAGGACGATGCCGTCGCCATCCTCCTTGCCCTCGCTTCACCCGACGAATTGGAGGTGCTCGGCATCACGGCGGTCGCCGGCAATGTCGGGCTCAAGCAGAACGCGATAAACGCGCTCAAGGTCGTCGAACTTTCGGGACGAAAAGACATCCCCGTCCATGCCGGCTGCTCCCGGCCCCTGCAACGCCACCTCGTCACCGCTGAACATGTGCATGGAAAAACGGGACTCGACGGCCCCGATCTGCCCGAACCCGCAATCCGATTGCAGGATCAGCACGGGGTCGACTTCATCATCGACACTGCACTGAAACTTCATGAAGGGTCGCTGGATCTTTGCACGTTGGGACCCCTCACCAACATAGCAATGGCACTGGTCAAGGCACCCGAGATCGCCAATAAAATCCGCCATGTCACCATGATGGGCGGCGCGTATTTCGAGGTCGGCAACATCACGCCGGCGGCTGAATTCAACATCTATGTCGACCCGGAAGCCGCTGATATCGTTTTCAATTCCGGCATTCCGATCACCGTGGCCTCGCTCGATGTCACCCACAAGGCGTTGGTCACGCCCGAGCGGGTCGAGGCCTTGCGCGCGTTGAACAACAAGACCGGCAATGCCATCGCGGACATGCTCACTTTCTCCGAGCGTTTCGACCTGCGGAAATACGGCTGGCCTGGTGCCCCCCTTCATGATCCACTTGTTATTGCTCACCTTTTGGCGCCGGAATTGTTCACCGGCCGGCAGATCAACGTCTCCATCGAAACCAAGAGCGAACTCACCCGCGGCATGAGCGTCGCCGATTACTGGCAGGTCACCGATCGGCCGAAAAACGCCTTTTTCCTCGACAAGATCGACGACGAAGGCTTTTTCCATTTGCTGTTCGAACGCCTGAAACGCCTGCCTTGACAAGACGTTGTGCTGAAATTCGGACTCGGTGCACCAGCCCTGTCCCAAGCCCAATTCGGCTGGCGCCCGAGTTTTCCCTTGCACTCGCGAACCGCTTTGCTAAGGAGCGGTGCGGCGCCGGGGCGCACCTCCCTGCCGCCCGGTGGGCCTGTAGCTCAATTGGTTAGAGCCGACCGCTCATAACGGTCTGGTTGCAGGTTCGAGTCCTGCCGGGCCCACCAACAAATTCCAGCAGCTGAGCGCGCCGGCAAAGCCTCCCGGCGGTCAGCCGAATGTGAACGTCTTTGCCAACCCAGCGGCTTTGATGTAACTGCAGCAAGCGTCTGAAACCTGGACCGCAGGTCACTGAAATCGCTATGGTTACGATCAGGCAAATCGCCGAAACCGTTGGGGTGTCGTCCGCGACTGTGTCGCGCGTCCTCAACTTTGACGTGAGCCTGGCGGTCACGCCGGAGAAGCGGCAGGCGATCATCGAAACCGCTGAGGCTCTCAACTACGCGACGCCCCGCGCTCGCAAACGCGCACGCCAGACCAGTGCCGCGCATGTTCTGGAATTCTGCCTTCATCGCGGGTGTGGGAACGGTGCTCACCCTGATCGTCTCCTCGCTGGCAGGCTACGGCTTCGAGATGTTCAGGTCGCGCTTGCGCGAGCGCGTCTTCGGGTTTCTGCTTCTGATGCTGTCTATCCCGTTCGCTGCGCTCATGGTGCCGCTGTTTCTCATGATGTCGCGGGCGGGACAGATCAACACCTATCAGGCGGTGATCCTGCCCACCGTGGCCTCGATTTTCATCATTTTCTATTTCCGGCAGGCAACGAAGGCCTTCCCGCACGAGCTGCGCGACGCGGCCCTTATCGACGGGCTCAACGAGTTGCAGATCTTCGCTTTCGTCTACATGCCGGTGATGCGTTCGACCTATGCAGCCGCGACGATCATCGTCTTCATGTTGAACTGGAACAATTATCTCTGGCCGCTGATCGTGCTCCAGACCCAGGAGAACAAGACGGTCACCCTGATCGTGTCTGCCCTTTCATACGCCTACGTGCCCGACTATGGCGTGATCATGATAAGCGCGGTTTTCGCCACGCTGCCCACTGTCCTCATCTTCTTCCTGCTCCAGCGCCGCTTCGTCGAGGGCATGCTGGGCGCCGTTAAATAGGTCAGACTTCAATGCGTTCCATCTATTCCTTCAATGCCGGCTGGCACTTCCACTCCTGCCAGACCGGTGAGGTGCAAGCGGGCAGCTTCCGTGCCGGCACGCAAGTCACCTTGCCCCACAACGCGGTCGACCTGCCCTTCTCCTATTTCGACGAGAAGATCTACCAGCACCCCTTCACCTACCAGAAGGTCATCGGTCACCACCGCAACTGGGACGATAGCGAAGTTGTCCTCGTCTTCGATGGCGCCATGGCCAATGCGAAGGTTTATCTCGATGGCCAGCAAATCGCCGCACACAAGGACGGCTATACGCCGTTCGAGGTAAGGCTCACGGGCCAATTGTCGCGTGACGACCATGTCCTGAGTGTCGTGATCGATGGCAGCGAGAACCCGGAAATCCCGCCCTTTGGCGGCCAGATCGATTATCTGACCTATGCCGGAATCTACCGCGACGCCTGGCTGCGGGTCACGGCGCCCATTTACATCGCCAACACCAAGATCGAGACGCCCGACTGTCTCTCCGCGCGCAAATCCGTTCGCATCAATACCCAACTGGCCAACCCGCAGGACCGCGAGCTGTCTGGCACGCTGCGCGCCTCATTGAAGGACGCGGACAGCGTGCTGGCGACTGTTGAGACGAAGGTGACCGGAGGCGAGATCTCCCTCGGCTTCGACGATCTCGACGGAATTGCGCTGTGGGATCTGGGCACTCCGAAGCTTTACACGCTTGAGCTCGACCTCGAGACGCCATCGGGCGCCGACCGGACTACGACCCGCTTCGGCTTCCGTCACGCGGAATTCACAACCGACGGTTTTTTCCTCAACGGCCGGCTGCTCAAGATCAGGGGCCTTAACCGGCACCAATCCTTTCCCTATGTGGGCTACGGGCTTGGCCGCGCCGCGCAGGAGCGCGACGCCGACATCTTGAAGCACGAACTCAAGCTCAACATGGTGCGCACCTCGCACTATCCGCAGTCGCCCTGGTTCCTGGACCGCTGCGACGAGATCGGTCTGCTCGTATTCGAGGAAATCCCGGGCTGGCAGCACATCGGCGGGGCGGGTTGGAAGGCCGAGGCGGTTGAGAACGTCCGCCGCATGATCAGGCGCGACTGGAACCACCCTTCAATTGTCATCTGGGGCGTGCGCATCAACGAATCGCAGGACGATCACGATTTCTACGCCGAGACCAACCGCGTCGCGCATGAAGAGGATTCCACCCGCCAGACCGGCGGCGTCCGCTTCATCACCGAGAGCGAGATGCTCGAGGACGTCTACACGATGAATGACTTCATCCTCGGCAATGAAGAGCTCAACACCAACCGCCCCCGCACGCCGTTGCGCCCAATCGCCGAAACGACGGGACTTGCCCGCCCGGTGCCCTACCTCATCACCGAATATGGCGGGCACATGTACCCCACCAAGAGCTTTGATCAGGAGCAGCGGCAGGCCGAACACGTAACGCGCCATCTTGAGGTCCTGAACGCCGCCTATGGCGATCCAGGCATCTCCGGCGCCATCGGCTGGTGCGCCTTCGACTACAACACCCATGCCGATTTCGGCGCCGGCGACCGCATCTGCCACCACGGCGTCATGGACATGTTCCGCGAACCCAAATTCGCCGCTTATGTCTATAAGAGCCAATGCGACCCCGAGGACGAGGTGGTGCTCAAGCCGGTCACCTTCTGGGCGCGCGGCGAACGCAATATCGGGGGCATTCTGCCGCTTATCGTTCTGACCAATTGCGACGCCGTCGAAATCCGCTATGGCAGCAACCCGCCCAAGCGCATAGAGCCGGATCGCGACCGCTTTCCCCATCTGCCGCATGCGCCGGTCATCATCGATCGCCGGCACTTCACCGATGATGAGCTGGGGCTCTGGGGCATGCAATGGGAGGATGCCGAAATCACCGGTCTGGTGAACGGCAACCCGGCCAAGACGATCAGATATGCCGCCAACCCTGTCCTTCACGAATTACAGGTCGTCGCCGATCGCGAAACGCTGACCGCCGAGCCCAGGGACAGCGTTCGCATCATGGTGAGGGTGCTCGATCAGGTCGGCAACATCTTGCCCTTCCTGTTCGAACCCGTCCGTATCCAGGTAGAGGGCCCGGCGGCCTTGGTTGGACCCGATCTTGTTCCGCTCAGGGGCGGTGCGACCGGCTTCTGGCTGGAAACGACAGGCAGCGCGGGAGAAATCACCGTGAAGGTCTCCTGCGAACGTCTCGGCATGACCACCATCCGGCTCGATGCTTCAGGGGGATAAGGCATGAGTGGACTGAAACTGCGGAACATCCGCAAATCCTTTGGCGCCGTCGAGGTGATCAAGGGTATAGATCTCGATATCGAACCGAACGAGTTCGTGGTTTTCGTCGGCCCCTCCGGCTGCGGCAAGTCGACCCTTTTGCGCCTGATTGCCGGGCTCGAAGGCATTACCGCAGGCGACCTCGATATCGGCGGCACGCGTATGAACGAGGTCGACCCCTCCAAGCGGGGTATCGCCATGGTCTTTCAGTCCTACGCGCTCTACCCGCATATGAGCGTGCGCCAGAACATGGGCTTTGCGCTCAAATTTGCCGGCGTGCCCAAGCCGGAAATCGATGAACAGGTCAATGAGGCAGCGCGTATCCTGGAGCTGGAACCGCTGATGAACCGGCGCCCCGCCGAATTGTCGGGCGGTCAGCGCCAGCGCGTGGCCATAGGCCGCGCCATCGTGCGGCATCCGGAGGTGTTTCTCTTCGACGAGCCGCTTTCCAATCTCGATGCCGAATTGCGCGTGCATATGCGCATCGAGATCGCGCGCCTGCACAAGGAGCTCAAGACTACCATCATCTACGTCACCCACGATCAGGTCGAGGCCATGACATTGGCCGACAAGATCGTGGTCATGCGCGACGGCGAAGTGTCGCAGGCCGGAACGCCGCTGCAGCTTTATGACGATCCGGACAATCTCTTCGTCGCGGGCTTCATCGGCTCGCCCAAGATGAACTTCCTCTCCGGCGTCATCGAGACACACGGCGCCATCCGCTTGCCTGACTATGGCGGCCAGACCATTCCACTCGCGGCATTAAAGGAGCCTCCGAAGACCGGCACGCCCGTCACTGTCGGCATTCGCCCCGAGCAATTCGCGCCCGACGGACCAGCCCATCTCGACCTGACCATCGAAATGGTCGAACATCTCGGCGGAGAAACCTATGCCTATGCCCGCCATGGCACCGGCGGTCTCATCACGGTCGCCATGCGCGAGGGGCGCACGCTGAGGGCGGACCAGAACCTCAAGGCTCATTTCGATCCGGCGCGCATACTGATCTTCGATAAGGACGGTCTGCGCATCCGCTAGACCGCAACCGCCATAGGCCGCCGCATGAACCGCCTGACCATAAAGTCTGTCGAAACCCTGCAAATCTGCTGGCAGAAGGGCGAAAGTTCGGGACGCTGGAGCGCCTTTGTGCGCATCACCACCGGGAACGGGCTTGTCGGCTATGGCGAGGCCTCGCCCATGTTGGGCGGCGAACATTCCCTCGGCATCATCAAGCGCGACATGGCGCCCGACCTGATTGGACAGGATGTCCACGATAACGCCGTTCTCTATGACCGCTTGCTGCACAAATGCATCAAGCTGGGTCCCGAAGGGGCCGTCACCGGCGCCCTCGCCGCCATCGACATTGCCCTTTGGGACCTCAAGGGCAAGGCGCTGGGCCTGCCGGTCTACAAGCTGTTGGGCGGTGCGTGGCGTACAAAGATGCCCTTCTATTCGTCCATCGGCGGCAATTTCGGGCGAAGCGTCGACGAAACCGTGCGGGTGGTCGAAAAACGCCTCAAGGCCGAGAACCCGGCGGCCATCAAGATCCGCTGGGATGGTGACCGCAGCACGCAGGACCTCGATATCCCCGGCGACATCGCCAAGGCCAGGGCCGTGCGCAAGCTGGTCGGTGACGACTTCCCCCTCGCCTTCGACGCCAACAATCTCTACAGCGTCGGCGGCGCCATAAGGGTGGGCCGCGAACTTGAGGATCTCGGCTATATCTGGTTCGAGGAACCGGTCCAGCACTATGACGTGCGCGGCATGGGCGAAGTGGCACAAAAGCTCGATATCACCGTATCCGCCGGCGAGCAGTCCTATACGCTGCAGGCGCTGGCCGATCTCATCCGCGCCGGCGTCCGCATGGTTCAGCCCGACCTGATCAAGATGGGCGGCATCACGGGCCTGATGAAATGCGCTGCGCTCTGCCAGGCCCACGGCGTCGAACTCGTCCCGCACCAGACCCAGCCGACCATTGCCCACATGGCCAATCTGCATGTGCTCTCGACCATCATGCACATGACCAAGCCCGCGGAATATTCCGACGCCTCCGGCCGCATGGACATCGGCTTTGTCGATCCGCTGGTGCCGGAGAACGGGCACTTCTCCCTGCGAGATGCCCCGGGCCTCGGGCTTGAAGTCAATGCCGCCGAGCTGGAAGCCCGAAAACGCAGTTAAGGTGGCAGCTATTCCTTCAGCGCGGCCTGCAGTTCGGGCACAATCTCGAAGAGATCGCCCACCAGCCCGTAATCGGCGACCGAGAAGATCGGCGCCTCCGGGTCCGAATTGATCGCCACGATCACACCGGCATCCTTGATGCCGGCGAGATGCTGGATGGCCCCGGATATGCCGATGGCAAAATAAAGCGCCGGCGCGACGATCTTGCCGGTCTGCCCCACCTGCCAATCATTCGGCGCATAGCCCGCATCGACCGCGGCGCGGGAGGCGCCGACGGCTGCCCCAAGTGAATCCGCGAAATCTTCGATGAGCTTGAATCCGTCCGCCGAGCCCAGTGCGCGGCCGCCGGAGACCACGACCTTGGCCGAGGTCAGGTCAGGCCGCTCGGATGCATCCATCTCATCGCGCACCCACTTGGACCGGTATTCCCCCGCGGGCCCCGACAGGTCTTCGATCACTGCCGAGCCGCCCTGCCCCGCCGCCGTAAAGGCGGCTGTACGGACGGTGATGACCTTTCGCGCATCGGAGGATTTGACCGTTTGGATAGCATTGCCCGCATAGATAGGACGCTCGAAAGTGTTGGCATCGACAATGCCGACGACGTCCGGGATCACCATCACGTCGAGCAGCGCCGCCAGCCGCGGCATCACGCTCTTGCCCACCGCGGCCGAGACGGCAACAACGTGCTCGTATTGCTCGGCAACCGACAGCAGGAGATCGGTCAACGGTTCGGCCAGCCCGTGCGCATAGGCGATACTGTCCGCCTTGAGCACGGTCTCGACGCCGTCGAACCTTGCCGCAGCTTCAGCCGCGGCATCGACACTCTCGCCGGCCACCAGGATCGTAACCGGCCCAATTTCCTTGGCGGCGGTTAGCGCCTTGGCCGTTGCGTCCACCATCAATTGCCCGCCGGCGATTTCAGCCAGAAGAAGAACGCCCATCAGACCACCCCCGTCGCCTTGAGTTTGGAAACGAGTTCAGCCACATCGGCCACCATCATCGCGCCCGGACGCGATTTAGGCTCGGCAGTTTTCACGACGAAAAGCCGTGGCGACACGTCCACCCCGTAATCGGCGGCTGTCCTCTGGTCGAGCGGCTTCTTCTTCGCTTTCATGATATTGGGCAGGCTGGCATAGCGCGGTTCGTTCAACCGCAGATCAGCGGTCACGACCGCCGGCAGTGAAACTTCCACGGTCTGAAGCCCCCCATCGACCTCTCGTGTAACCGTCGCCCAAGCACCCTCAATGACGAGCTTGGAGGCAAAGGTCGCCTGCGGCCAGCCGAGCAGGGCCGCCAGCATCTGGCCGGTGGCGTTCATGTCGTTGTCGATGGCCTGCTTGCCCAAAAGGATCAGGTCGGGCTTTTCCTCATCCGCCACCGCCCTCAGTATCTTGGCGACGGCCAAAGGCTCGATGTCGGTGTTCGCATCCGGCGCCGCCTCGATCAGGATCGCACGATCCGCACCCATGGCGAGCGCCGCGCGCAACGTGTCCTGCGCCTGGGCAACGCCGATGGACACGGCGACGATTTCGTCCGCAGTCCCCGCTTCCTTCAGCCGAACCGCCTCTTCCATGGCGTTCTCGTCGAAGGGGTTCATGCTCATCTTGACGTTGGCGAGGTCCACCCCGCTCCCGTCCGCCTTCACCCGAACTTTCACGTTGAAGTCGAGCACGCGCTTGACCGGCACCAATACCTTCATCATCTCTCCCGGTTTCCCGTCCGGTTGTGATCCTTGGGACAAAACCATCCCAAATCGCGGCGGACCCTATGCGCCCGCGCCCGTGATTTCCAGCGATTTTCGGGTGGATTTCAGGCGCGCTCTTCGAGCTCGATCAGCGTACCGTCGAAATCCTTGGGGTGCAGGAACAGGACCGGCAGGCCGTGGGCCCCGGCCTTCGGTTGGCCATCGCCTAGGATCCGCGCACCATCCGCCCGCAGCTTTTTTGCCGCCGCATCGATATCCTCGACCTCGAAACAGACATGATGCATGCCGCCGGCGGGCGCCTTTTCCAGAAACGCCGCAATCGGGGAACCCGCGCCCAACGGCGCCATCAATTCGATCTTGGTATTCGGCAGCGTCACGAACACCACCGTCACCCCATGCGCGGGCAGTGCCTGCGGCACCGAAATCTCGGCTCCCAAAAAGTCCCGATATTTCGCCGCCGCCTTTTCGAGATCGGGAACGGCGATGGCGACATGGTTGAGCTTGCCGATCATCTATTGCTCAGCCTTCCCTCTATGCGCCCCATCACCTTGAACGCGGCTTCGAGCACATTGGTCCCCGGTCCGAAAATGTCGGCCACACCCGCTTCGCGCAAAAATTCATAATCTTCCGGCGGAATAACGCCGCCGACGACGACTGGAATATCCTCCAGTCCACGCTCCCGCATCAGCGAGATCAGCTCCGGCACCAGCGTCTTGTGGCCCGCCGCGAGCGACGAAACGCCCACCGCATCGACGCCCATTTCGCCTACATGTGCGGCGACCTCGTCCGCCGTTTCGAACAGCGCTCCGAAATGCACGGCAAACCCCATATCCGCGAAGGCCGTGGCGATCACCTTGGCGCCCCGATCGTGCCCGTCCTGACCCATTTTGGCAATGAAAACAGACGGCTTGCGGCTGATGCTGGCCCTCGAACTGCCCGATCCGTTCGCGCAGCGCCTTATACTCCGGATCGGCCTCATAAGCCTTGTCGTAAATGCCGGAAATGACCCGCGTCGAGGCCGAATAGCGCCCGAAAACCTGCTCCATAGCGGCGGAGATTTCGCCCAGCGTCGCCCGCGCCCGCGCGGCCTCCACGGCCGCATTCAGAAGGTTGCCCTCATCCATCGCCGCATGCTCGGAAAGCGCGGCCAGTGCCTCCTCCACCCGGACGGGATCGCGGGTCTGTTTGATCTTTTCGAGCCGGGCAATCTGCTCGGCGGCGCACCTTCGGCATTGTCGATCTGCGCGCGCCTCGATGGCCTCCGCCTCCTCCACCCGGTAGCGGTTGACCCCGACCACGACGTCCTCGCCCTTGTCGACCCGCGTCTGCCTCAGCGCTGCCGCTTCCTCGATCATCTCCTTCGGCGTGCCCGCCTGCACCGCCTTCGTCATGCCGCCCTTGGCTTCCATTTGCTGGATCAGCGCCCCGGCCCGCGCCACCAATTCGCCCGTCAGCGCCTCGATGTAATAGGACCCGCCAAGGGGATCGACGACGTCGGTGACATGGCTTTCATGCTGCAGGATCAGCTGCGTGTTGCGCGCGATGCGGGCGGAAAAATCCGTGGGCAGGGCAATGGCTTCATCGAAGGAATTCGTGTGCAGGCTTTGCGTGCCGCCCAGCACCGATGCCAGCGCCTCGATGGTCGTGCGCACGACATTGTTGTGCGGGTCCTGCTCGGTCAGCGACACGCCCGAGGTCTGGCAATGCGTCCGCAGCATTTTCGATTTCGGGTCGGTCGCGCCGAAATCGGTCATGATGTTGGCCCAGAGCTGGCGCGCCGCCCTCAGCTTGGCGATCTCGATGAAAAAGTTCATGCCGATGCCGAAGAAGAAGCTCAGCCGCCCGGCAAAGGCGTCGACGCTCGAGCCCGCGTCCCATCGCCGCGCGGACATATTCCATGCCGTCCGCCAGCGTGAAGGCCAGCTCCTGCACCGCCGTCGCCCCGGCCTCATGCATGTGATAGCCCGAGATCGACACCGAGTTGAAACGCGGCATCTTCTCGGCCGTATAGGCGATGATGTCGCCGACGATCCGCATGCTCGGCTCGGGCGGGTAGATATAGGTGTTGCGGACCATGAACTCCTTGAGAATGTCGTTCTGGATGGTCCCCGAAAGCTGTTCCGGCGGCACGCCCTGCTCCTCGCCCGCCACGATGAACATCGCCAGGATCGGGATCACCGCGCCGTTCATGGTCATCGATACGCTCATCTCATCGAGCGGAATGCCATCGAAGAGGATCTTCATGTCCTCGACGCTATCGATGGCAACGCCCGCCTTGCCGACATCGCCGACGACGCGCGGATGGTCGCTGTCATAGCCGCGATGCGTGGCGAGATCGAAGGCGACGGAGAGGCCCTTCTGCCCGCCCTCCAGCGCGCGATGAAAAAAGGCGTTGCTTTCGGCGGCCGTCGAGAAGCCGGCATATTGCCGGATCGTCCAGGGCCGGCTGGCATACATCGTTGCCCGCACGCCGCGGGTGAACGGCGCCTGCCCCGGCATTCGCTGGCGGCGGCTTCCGGGACATCCTCGGCAAAATAGACCGGCTTGACCGGCAACCCGCCATAATCCTTGAGGAGATCGTCGAGCGGCTTGCCGCGCAGTTCCTTTTGCGCCCGTTCTGCCCAGGCGGCATAGGTGGCGGCAGAGATGGAAGTCATGACCGCGCCTCCCCAGCGGTATTCTCATCTGCAAGCTCGCCCAACTTTCTCCCTCCCCCTTGTGGGGAGGGTCGGCGCGTCAGCGCCGGGGTGGGGGTCTCTTCAAGGACAGCTAATAGACGAGCGGCAACACCCTCGAGATTCTCGGCAACTTCAATGTTGGTAAAACGGACAACCCGATAGCCCTCAGCCTCAACATGATCGCTCCGCACCGCATCCCGCCGCCCGGCGCCATTCGTGAAATGGCTGTCTCCGTCGATCTCGACAACAAGTTTTGCGCCATGGGAGGCAAAGTCTGCGTAATACGATCCAAGCTTGACCTGCCGCCGAAAGTGAAAAGATTTCAGCGGCTCGGTCCGCAACAGATTCCACATGCGAGCCTCGGCTGCGGGCATGCGTTTTCTGAAGCTTCGGGCAAGACGATCAGGCATGCGAAATACCCCCACCCGACCCGGCCGTGCCGGGCCACCCTCCCCACAAGGGGGAGGGAGAAGGTGCGCCATCCACACCAGAAAGATGTCGCCCATCACGCCTCCGAGAATTCCATGATCACCGCATCGACCGCCAGCACGGAACCGACATCGGCATGGATCTTGGCCACCACCGCCCGCTTTTCGGCCCGTAGCACGTTTTCCATCTTCATGGCTTCGACGATCGCCAGCGGCTGGCCGTCCTCGACCACATCGCCCTCGGCGACATCGAGGCGCACCACCTGCCCCGGCATGGGGCAGAGCAGGAATTTGCTCATGTCGGGCGGGGTCTTGACCGGCATCTTTTGAACCAGTTCCGCAGCCCGCGGCGTCAGCACAATCAGCTTCAGGTCGGCGCCGCGATAACGCACCCGGAAGCCCGAGGTCAGCGCGTCGACCTTCAGGACGTGGCGAACCTCGCCAATGGTGATCCGCGCCAGCCGGTCTCCCGGCTGCCAGTCGAGCATCACCTCATGATCGGCCGCGCCATCCGAAACCGAAAAGCCCTCCCCGGTCTGCGGAAACCCTCAGCGCCCATTGCCGCCCGTCCAGCACCGCCACCAGATCATGCGAAGTCCGGAGCGTTTCGTCCGCCACGCCGCCGGCAAAACCGCGTGCCGCCCGCCGATGTTGTGCACAAACGGCGAAGATCGCGATGTCGCGCAGAACATCATCGCCCAGCGCCACACCGGAAAATCCCTCGGGAAATTCCTCGGCGATATAGCCCGTCGTCAGCCTGCCCGCCTGAAACCGCTCCTGCCCCATCACGGCCTGCAGGAAGGGCACGTTGTGCCCTACCCCTTCCAGCTCAAACTGGTCGAGCGCGTCCTGCATGGCGGCAACCGCGTCTTCGCGCGTCGCGCCCCAGGTGCAGAGCTTGGCAATCATAGGGTCGTAGAAGGTCGAGATCTCCCCACCCTCGTAAACGCCGGTGTCGTTGCGGATCACTATATCGTCGTTGGTGCCCACGCCCGTTTTTTGGTCGCGGGGTTGCTCGCGGAAAACCGGCGACCACTTTTCCGCACCCCGCTCCGGCGGCGGCCGATAGCGGGTCAACCGCCCCACCGACGGCAGAAAATTGCGGTACGGGTCCTCGGCATAGATGCGGCTCTCGATCGCCCAGCCCTGCATCTGCACCTCGGCCTGGCGAATGGATAGCTCTTCCCCCGCCGCAACCCGCAGCATCTCCTCGACCAGATCGAGCCCGGTCACCAGTTCGGTCACCGGATGCTCCACCTGCAGGCGGGTGTTCATTTCGAGGAAATAGAAATTGCGGTCCTTGTCGACGATGAACTCCACCGTCCCCGCGCTTTCATAGCCGACCGCCTTGGCCAGCGCGACGGCCTGCTCGCCCATCTCGGTGCGCGTCAGCTGGTCGAGAAACGGGCTCGGCGCCTCCTCAATGACTTTCTGGTTGCGCCGCTGGATCGAACATTCCCGCTCGCCGAGATAGATGCAATTGCCGTGACTGTCGGCCAGCACCTGGATTTCGATATGGCGCGGCTCGGTGACGAATTTCTCGATGAAGATGCGGTCGTCGCCAAAGCTCGATTTGGCTTCCGATTTCGAGCGCGCAAACCCTTCCTTCGCCTCTTCGTCGTCCCAGGCAATGCGCATGCCCTTGCCGCCGCCTCCGGCAGACGCCTTGATCATCACCGGATAGCCGATGGATTTGGCGATCTTCACCGCTTCCTTTTCGTCCGCGATCAACCCCATATGGCCGGGCACGGTCGAAACGCCCGCCTCCGCCGCCAGCTTTTTGGAGGTGATCTTGTCGCCCATCGCCTCGATGGCCTTGGGCGGCGGCCCGACAAAGACGATGCCGGCCTTTTTGCAGGCTTCGGCAAACCCGGCATTCTCGCTCAGAAAGCCATAACCTGGATGGATCGCCTCGGCTCCGGTCTGTTTAGCGGCCTCGATGATCTTGTCACCAAGCAGATAGCTCTGGCTCGCCGGCCCCGCCCCGATATAGACCGCCTCGTCGGCCATCTGCACATGCAGCGCCCGCGCATCGGCATCCGAATAGACGGCAACCGTCTTGATCCCGAGCTTTTGCGCCGTCTTGATCACCCGGCAGGCGATTTCGCCGCGATTGGCGATGAGGAGCTTTGGAGAACATCAGAGTTTGCCACCCGCACCGCGTGACACCCTCCCCCTAGCGGGGAGGGTTGGGGAGGGGGTAGCCGCGTTGTTGAGTATGTCTTCGATCACGGCAAACACACCTTCAGGATTTTCCAGAACGTCAGCATTCGAAAAGCGAACCACCTTGAACCCGCGGCCAATCAGATAGTCATCTCGCGCCCTGTCGCGTTCCGGTCCCTGCTCGGTCGCATGGCTATCGCCATCCACCTCTATGACGATCTTGGCATGGTGACAGGCGAAATCAGCCACATAGGGACCAAGCGCAACTTGCTTGCGGAAGTGGAAACCGCCAGTACGAAACGGAAAGAGCAGCCGCCACATCGCCTTTTCGGCCTGCGTGGGATTAGACCGCAGCTTCTGCGCCAGCGTATTTGTCATTCAGTCCCCCTCCCCGACCCTCCCCGCAAGGGGGAGGGTGAAGGGTTGAGTGCGCCGGCAGGCGATCTCGCCGCGATTGGCGATGAGGAGTTTGGAGAACATCTCAGTTGGCATTCAATATTGTGGCCTTCCTGCCAAGCTTATGTTTCCAGCGCCGCTCTGCGTGCAGTCCGTCATCTCGCGTCGCTAGGTTGCTCATGGTTTCCAGCACTGTGAACTGCAACCGAGATGCAAACACATGATCCTGTTTTTCCGAAGCTTCCAACATAAGCTTGTTTCCGCCATGCACGGTCGCAGCGTAGACTTTCCAACGAGCCCATAGGCCACCAGCACCAGTGGCAGAACCGACGTAGAGGTCCCCAGACTCTAGGTCCGTAATCAGGTACACTCCTCGCGTTGACCTTAATGCTTCAATCCAACCTGCCCCTCCATCTCCGAGTTTCTCCAACTCGCGGAGCTCGGAATGAGAGAGTGTCAAATTATCAAAGCCAGGAAAGCTCCGTAAAAAGCCTTGTGGACGTAGCTGAACTATTTCAAAGGGCGCTATCTCGCCGGAAGGACGCCGAAACCAGCGGCTCGCAGCTCTTCCAGTAGGCCACCTCACGACCAATCTATTCTCGAACCTCTGATAGCTGTCTATTTTCGTAAGGTCGTAGAAATGGCATTTGTCGTTCCAATACTGGGCGACTTCAAAGCCTGCAGGCACGCGGGACATGTCGAGGCAGCCTCGGACTGGATGTGGATTGTTGACGCTCCACATACCGGCAAATCGAGCCAAACCCTGCTCTTCTCCAATAAAGAAGCCAATGTAGTCCGCTCCCAAACAGCGTTGACTTTGGATGGATTGGAAAGCTTCCAAAAATCCGCTTCGTGCCAACTCGCTGTAGTCCACGTCCTGTCCGGTGTGACGATAGAGTTTGATAGAGTGTTCAGTCGTCTCAGCCACCAAACCGAAGATTTCATCGAGGTAGATCATCTCTCCCTCACAGCGGAATATTCCCGTGCTTCTTCACCGGCACATGCGCCTTCTTGTTGCGCAGCGTCTCGAAGGCCCGGATCACCCGCCGCCGTGTGCCATGCGGCATGATCACATCGTCGATGAAGCCGCGCTCGGCGGCGATGAACGGGTTGGCGAAGCGGTCCTCATAATCCTTCGTCCGCTGCGCGATCTTGTCCTTGTCCGCCAAGCTCGGAGCGATAAAGGATTTCCGTCGCGCCCTTGGCGCCCATCACCGCGATCTCGGCGCTCGGCCAGGCATAGTTCACATCGGCGCGGATATGCTTTGAGGCCATCACGTCATAGGCCCCGCCATAGGCCTTGCGGGTGATCACCGTCACCTTGGGCACCGTCGCTTCGGCATAGGCGAACAACAGCTTGGCGCCATGCTTGATGATGCCGCCATATTCCTGCGCCACGCCCGGCAGGAAGCCCGGCACGTCGACCAGCGTCAGGATGGGGATGTTGAACGCATCGCAGAACCGCACGAACCGCGCCGCCTTTTTCGACGACGGCGATGTCGAGGCACCCGGCCAGCACCATGGGCTGGTTGGCGACCACGCCCACCGTCTCGCCATTGAGCCGCACGAAGCCGGTCAGAATGTTGCCGGCATGCTCGCGCTGGATTTCGAGGAATTCGCCCTCGTCCGCGAGCTTGAGGACGATCTCGCGCATGTCGTAGGGCACATTGGCGCTGTCGGGGATGATGGTGTCGAGCGCATCTTCGCGCCGTTCCACGCTGTCGTTCACCGCAACGCGCGGCGCCTTCTCGGTGGCGCTGAGCGGCAGATAGTCGACCAGCCGCCGCACCTCCAGCAGCGTTTCGATATCGTTGTCGAACGCCGCATCCGCCACGCTCGACTTTTGGGTGTGCGTCGACGCCCCGCCCAGCTCTTCGGCGGTCACCACCTCATTGGTCACCGTCTTCACCACGTCCGGGCCGGTGACGAACATGTAGGAGCTGTCGCTGACCATGTAGATGAAATCGGTCATGGCCGGCGAATAGACCGCCCCGCCCGCGCACGGCCCCATGATGACGGAAATCTGCGGCACCGCCCCGCTCGCCTGCACATTGCGCCAGAACACTTCCGCATAACCGCCGAGCGAAGCGACACCCTCCTGGATGCGCGCTCCGCCTGAATCGTTGAGCCCGATGATCGGCGCACCGTTCTGCACGGCGAGATCCATCACCTTGCAGATCTTTTGCGCATGCGTTTCGGAAAGCGAGCCGCCGAACACGGTGAAATCCTGGGAAAACACATAGACCATGCGGCCATTGATCGTGCCCCAGCCAGTCACCACCCCGTCGCCGGCGATGCGCTGCTGCTCCATGCCGAAATCGGTGGAGCGATGGGTAACGAACATGTCGTATTCTTCGAACGAGCCTTCATCGAGCAGCACGTCCAGCCGCTCCCGCGCCGTCAGCTTGCCCTTCTTGTGCTGGGCCTCGATCCGCCTTTGTCCGCCGCCAAGGCGCGCCTCTGCCCGTTTCTCCTCGAGCTGACGGATGATCTGCTGCATGCGGCTCCCCTTAAAGCTTTGATCGCATGCACCCTAGCCGGGCACTGCCGCAAGGGGAAGCAGGACGGAGGCCTGCAAAGCCAACCGTCTACAGCCAAAAAGGCGCCTAGAGATCGGAATAGACCGGCCCCTCCCCGCCCTGTGGCGGCACCCAATCGATGTTCTGGTTGGGGTCCTTGATATCGCAGGTTTTGCAGTGAACGCAGTTCTGCGCGTTGATCCGGAACTGCAGACCGTCCTTGCCCTCTATCCATTCATAAACACCGGCCGGGCAATAACGGGTGGACGGGCCGGCATAGACATCGTGCTCGGACTTTTTCTGCAGCGCCATGTCCCTGACCACCAGATGCACCGGCTGGTTTTCCTCGTGATTGGTGTTGGACAAAAACACCGAACTCATGCGGTCGAAGCTTAGAAGGCCATCCGCCTTGGGATAGGCGATCGGTTTGTGCCTGCTGGCGGGGTCGAGGCAGTCATGATCGGCCTTGCCATGCCCGAGGGTGCCCCAGGGCGACCATCCGCCGAAAAGGGTATTGAACCACATGTCGAGCCCGGCCAGCGCGATTCCCACCCGCGTGCCAAAACGCGACCACAAGGGTTTGACGTTACGCACCTTTTTGAGGTCGGCGCCGATTGGCCCATTGCGCCAGTCGCTCTCGTAATCGGTCAGTTCGTCTTGCGCCCGTCCAGCCGAGATCGCCGCCGCCATGCTTTCCGCCGCCGCCATGCCGGACAGCACCGCATTGTGCGATCCCTTGATGCGCGGCACATTGACGAACCCCGCAGCACAGCCGACCAGCGCCCCGCCCGGAAACGCAAGCTTAGGCACCGACTGCCAGCCGCCCTCGGTGATCGCCCGCGCGCCATAGGAAAGCCGCGTGCCGCCTTCCAGCGTCTGCCGGATCATGGGGTGCGTCTTGAAGCGCTGGAACTCCTCGAAGGGCGAGAGATACGGGTTGCGGTAGTTGAGATGCACCACGAAACCGATGGAAACACGGTTCCCGCCCATATGATAGAGAAACGACCCGCCACCGGTTCTGTCGTCGAGCGGCCAGCCGAAACTGTGCTGCACAAGGCCCGGGTGTGTGTTTTTCGGCGGGATCTCCCAGACTTCCTTCAGCCCCAGCCCGAACTTTTGCGGTTCGCGCCCTTTGTCGAGCCCGAAGCGCGCGATGGCCTTCTTGCTCAGTGACCCGCGAGCCCCCTCCGCCAGAACCACATATTTGCCCAGCAGAGCCATGCCGGGCGTATAGCCCGGACCATGCGTTCCGTCGGACGCTACACCCATGTCCCCAGTGATGACGCCCGTCACCGCGCCGTCGTCGTCATAAACCAGATCGGCGCCGGCAAAGCCGGGATAGATTTCGACGCCCAGCGCTTCCGCCTTCTCCGCCAGCCAGCGGCAGACCGCGCCAAGCGATACGACGAAATTGCCCTCATTGCGCATCAGCGGCGGCATCAGCCGCATCAGGAAATCCGGCACCCGCCAGCCCGACTTCTCGCTGAGCACCAGAAACTGGTCCTTCGTCACCGGCGTATCGAAAGGATGCCCCGCCTCGTTGCGCCAGCCGGGCAAGAGCGCATCGATCCCGACCGGATCGATCACGGCGCCCGAAACGATATGCGCGCCCACCTCCGCGCCTTTTTCCAGCACCACGACGTTGAGGTTTTGATCGATCTGCTTGAGCCGGATCGCCGTTGCCAGGCCGGCAGGACCCGCCCCGACGATCACGACGTCGAATTCCATGCTCTCGCGCTCGCTGGCTTCGCTCACCTTGGCCCCATGCTCCCTGCTCGTCTTGCAGGGCGTTGTGCCCGAGCCGGAGCCAAGGGGCAAGCCGTCACCGCTCTAGCGCCGCCGGATCTGGTCCATCAGACAATCCTCGGGGTTCTTGTCCGGCCGGAACCGCAACAGCCGGGCGCCATGGCGCATATATTCGCCCGTGATGTGATCCGCGCTGACCTCAGCCACAACCTCCGGCTTCAGCGGAATGGGCTCGCGTTCCCGTCCCGACCAGCGGCTTTTGCCGCCCGGCGCACGACCAGTGAACCCGGTACCACCGACCAGGCCATACAGTCTTTCTGCAATCTCGTCGTCACCCTTCCCCAGCCGGGTGCGCCCCACATAGTTGAGTGCGCCGTCCTCATCGTAGAGCCCGAGCAGCAAGGACTCGATCTTTTGCGTGCCGGACTTGAAATAGAGCCCGCCGACAACGCAATCGATCGTCGTCCACTGCTTGAATTTCTGCATCTCCCTTTTGCCCGGTGCGTAAGGAAGGTCCAATCGCTTCGCCATGATGCCCTCGAGCCCCGGCGTGCCGAGCCAGCGCTTGGCCGTCGCAAGCGAATGTGTGGCCTTGGAGAGCACCAGCCAGTCATTCTTCCCGGCATTCGCAACCAATGCTTCCAGCGCCTCCCGCCGGTCGGAAAACGCCTTGTCCGCAAGTACCTCGCCAGTCTCGTTCGCCAACAGGTCGAAGACGATCATCTGTGCCGGATGCGCCTTGGAAAGCTTTTCAATCCGAGAGGCTGCCGGATGCAGGCGCAATTGCAGGGTCTCGAAGGAAACTTCCCGCAGCACGATTTCCCCATCGAGCACAAACGCATCGCCCGGCAGCGCGCCGATCCCCGCAGCAAGCTCGGGAAAGTAGCGCTCCAGTGGTTTCTGGTTCTTCGATTGCAGATGCACCTTGCTCCCGCGCTTGAACGCCAGGCAGCGGAAGCCGTCATATTTCCGCTCGTAGAGCCATCCCTCGCCCGAGGGTAAATCCTCGACCGCCTCCGCTTCCATCGGCCGCATATCGAGCGGCAGTTCTTCCCCTTTGCGCGCCATGGCTTACCTCCGCTTTGGCGGATCAACCTGTCGGCGCACCGGGCCGTTCCAACGCGCCGCGGGGCGGCTTGGCTTTCACCTGAACTCTTCGAGCGAACGCACCATGTAAATCGCGTCGGAACCCTTGACCCGCGCAGCCAGCCGCTGGAAGCCGAGCCGCTCGTAAAAAGCGAGAGCGTTGGAATTGGTGGGGCTTACGCCGAGATGCAGGGCCGGCGCGCCCGCTTCAGCCAGCCGCCGCATCAAGAGCGTGAGCAGGTTTCGCCCCACCCCTCGCCCCTGCGCGCGCGGCAGGATATCGATATGACCGTGCGCGGGATATTCCGCCAGTTCGGGACGAACGATTTTCGGCGGATGATGGATATAGTGGCGCGCCCAATCGCTGCCGTTCCAGCTTTCCTTGTCCTCGCCCGGATCTGTGATCCGTGCGGCGATCGGCGGATACCAGTCCCTGTTGACCTTCGCCTCGTAGGCCGCTGTGTCCGGCACCCCCAGCACGTAGCCGCACACACCTTCCTCGTCCTCGGCAACGAAGGCAAACTCAGGCTCGATCACCTGATAAGGTACGGCGTAAATGAGCCCGATCAGATCGGGATCGTCCTCCCGTTCCGTCGCATCCTGCCCGGAATCGCCCGTTTTCAGGCAGATGCTTTTCAGCGCTGCATGATCGTCCTTGGTGGCGGGCCGAATGCTGACGCCGGTGGTATCCAATGCCATTCAGGGCTCCCTTTATCGCACCATTTTTGTATTGCCGCTTTCGCGCTTTTCGCCGGCAAGGCCAGCATCCAACGGCCTGTTGTCGGGATTTCAGACCATGCCGCATAAGGCAAAAAACCTTGGAACAATAGCCCTTTGTCTCGGTTGGACAAGCAAGAGGCGGTGGCGGCACGGGTTCGGCCATTCACCTGGCCGGCCCGCGCCGCGCCTCGCAAAATCCATACATTGGCAAGAGAAAGGAGCAATCCCATGCGAAATCGCTCAGCCAAACTCATCACGACCACTGCACTCTCGCTTGCACTTGCCGCGACGCCGTTTGCGGCGAGCGCCCAGGAAACCACAACGGTGGCAGACAACTCCGCCACTGTCGCGGCTTCGCCTCAGCGGGCTGACGTCCTGCAGCAGGTCAGCCAGGCGCGTGACGTCATCCATCAGATGCAGCAGGACGCGGACCTTGCCGGCCTCATGAAAAAGGCGAAGGGCATCTTCGTGGTACCCGACTTTGGGCGCGCGGCGGCAGTTGTCGGCGTCCGCGGCGGAACCGGCATGCTGATCACGAATGACAACGGCACCTGGAGCGGCCCTGCCTTCTATAATATGGGCGGCATCAGCGTCGGAGCACAGATCGGCGCCTCGGGGGGCTCCATCGCATTCCTGCTGATGGACCAGAATGCCGTCAACCAGTTCATGGACAAGAATTCCTTCTCCCTGAACGCCGACGCGGGGCTGTCCATCATCAACTACTCGGCCAACACCCAGGCCTCGTGGGGCAAGGGCGACATCATCATGTGGTCCGATACCGAGGGTGCCTTCGCTGGTGCCGAGATTTCGGCCACAGATATCATGTGGGACGGCCAGGCCAACCGCGCCTATTACGGCAAGCAGCTCGCCCCCTCCGATGTCCTGATGAACGCGAATGCCGATACCAATGTGAATTCGCTGGACAAGGCATTCGCCAGCTAATCACTGTACATCAAGGGTGCCGGTCGTTGCCGGCACCCCTCCAAGGGAAAGGCCGCCGCTTTTGCAGGGCGGCCTTTTTCATTCCCCGCCCCAAAGGCCTTCGAGCAAATCATCAGCGATCGGCATTTCCGGCGGCGGGCAGGGTCAGCTTGGCGCGCAGCCCTTCGGGAGCAAATACCAGAGCGACCGAGCCGCCATAGGCCGACAGCGCGCTCTCGACGAAACGCGTGCCATAGCCGCGCCTTTCCGGCGCAACTACTGCGGGCCCTCCCGTCTCGACCCACTCGAGCTCGATCATCTCGGGATCGCCTTGGCGGCTCGACCATGAGATGGAAACGGAGCCTTCCTGCCGGGACAGGCCTCCATACTTCAGGGCGTTGGTCACCAGCTCATGCAAGGCCAGCGCCGCGGTCTCCGCCACTTCTCCGGAGATGAGAACATCAGGTCCATCAGCTTGGATTTGCTCGTCAACAGCAAAGGGAGCTCGGACACCATCGATGAGGCTTCTCAATTCGATGGACTTGTCGCTTCGCTCATAGAGCCGGCTATGCACGGCCGTCAGCGCCTGCAGACGTCCTCTATAGTCCGCGGTCAGGGCATCGACATCGCCAGCGCTCCGGCGCGACATCTCGAACAGCGCCTGCACGGTCGCAAAGATGTTCTTGATCCGATGGTTGAGCTCGCGTCTCAACTCTTCCTGATAGGCCAGGTGATCGCGCACTGAATACTGGTGCCGTCGGCCAGCAAGAACGCTTTGCAGGATCGTCGAGAATTCCGTGCGGCGCACGGGACGCTGCAGGATGATAAGTTTCGAGCGCGGCAACCAGCCACGCAGTTGCGATATTAGCTTGGGAACGTGCAGATCGGCATCGATCAACAAAATGATCGGCATCTCCGACCAGCTCGGTTGAGAGCCCAGGTGTCTTTCCAGAACCTCCAGCGCCCTTTTGGTCATGCCTTCCTGCGCAACGACCAGCGCATCCACCGTGTCCGTAAGCAGATGATCAAGGGAGGTCGCGCTGTCCGACCGCAGCGTTCTGGCATGGTCCCCCGCCAGCAGATCCTCCAGAACCTGCATGTCCTTGTCCAGTGGTGTGTGCACCAGGACCATGGACGGCGTATCCGAAGCTGTCGCGGACACCCCGCCTGTCGCCTCTGTCATGTCTATTGCGGTGATGGTGCGCCAGGTGGCGGCGCGTTGAACTCCAGGATTTCTACGCCGTCGACATTGATCACAAGTTCACGCACGTCAAGATCGTGCGGACCATGACGTTTCTTGACGACCGTTATTGTGCGCCTCAGCAGTGAAGGCCACTCATACATGCGCAGGAACAGGACCGTGTCACCGAGAAAACTGAGATCGACTTCCGACTCCATGTCATGGCCCAACAGCCCATGCTGCGCCACAATGAGAATGGTCAGCACGCCGCGCCGCGACAGATATTTCAGCAGGGCCTGCATTTGCATCACGGCTTCTTCGCCCCGTGGCAACGCGCTCACATAGCCGGTAAAGCTGTCGATCACGACCACGCGCGTCTTGTTCTCCTCGATCGAACGCTGCACGATCTCGCCGAATTCTCCTGGCGAGATTTCGGCGGGATTGAAGTCGAACAACTGCAGCTGACCCTTCTTGTGGAACTTTCGCAGATCGATCCCAAGTCCCTCGCAACGCCGGAAAAACGTTTCCTCCCGCTCCTCGAAAAGAAAGAGGCTGACGCCCTCGCCGCGCTTCAGCGCGGCTTCGGCGTAAAGAGAGGATATGGTTGACTTGCCCGTTCCCGACTGTCCGACGATCAGGGTGGTGGTGCCCGATTCCATGCCCCCACCTAGCATCTTGTCCAGTTCTCCGACGCCGGACTTTATGAGATCCGGGCTCGCCTCTTTAGGCTGCACGCTGGGAAGCACGCGGGGAAACACTTCCACCCCCTTGCCGGTGCGGATTTCCATGTCGTGATAGCCCGAATAAAAATTTATGCCGCGCATTTTTCTGATGTCGATGCGCCGCCGTGCCGGACCATATTCAGGCATCCAACGCTCCAGCCGCACGATGCCATGGGCGATGCTGGCGAAATCGTTGTCGCCCCCCTCTTCCGGGGTCACATCGATCATCATCGCCGTGATACCGCGGCGCTCGAGCAAAGACTTGAAGCCCAGCATTTCCCGATGCAGTCGCTCGTCCTCTCCCGTCAGCTTGCGGATTTCCAGCATGGAATCGTACACCAGCCGCGTCGGGTTCGAACGCTCGATGGCCGTCTCGATGGCAAGCCGTGTCTTGTCGAGCCTGATGTCGGCTGACACGAAGATCGTCTGATCGTCAGCCGAATTGATCCCCTCGCCGGTGTCGAGTTCCTCGACCTCGACCCCCTTCATCGACCAGCCGTGAGAGGCTGCAATGGCCTCGAGTTCCGCCTTGCTCTGCGACAACGAAATATAGAGTGTCTTTTCGCCTTGCTCCACGCCCGCCCGCAGAAATTGCAGCGCCAGCGTCGTCTTGCCTGTCCCGGGTCCGCCCTGAAGCAGATAGAGATGGCGCGGCATCAAGCCGCCATTCAGAATGCGGTCCAGCCCAGGGGCCCCTGTGCTGACCCGATCCATTGCCTTTTTGGCCATTCTTGCTTGCGCTCCCTTCGACGATTGACCTCTAGGCTATTGCCGCAAGGAGGTGATTTCTAGTGCATGTTACATGTTCGCCGTTCAATGGTGCCTCTGATTGGAATTTGTTCCCTTCAAGTCGCCCCTTGACCTTCCAGTTGCTGGAACCTTCATAAAGTATCGAGCCAAGGAGGCCGGCAATGGAACATCACGATCATCATCATGCTCATGAAGGCGACGCGGCTGGGATCATCACGCGTGATCCCGTCTGCGGCATGACCGTTGACCCCGCTACGGGAAAGCCGATGGCCGATTACGAAGGCCACACCTATCATTTCTGTAACGAAGGCTGCCGGACCAAATTCACCTCCGATCCGAAGGCGTATTTGACGGCGAAGGATCCCGTTTGCGGAATGAGCGTCGAGCGCGCCAGCGCAAAACATTTCACGCGGCACGACGGCGAAAAGTTCTATTTCTGCTCGGAACGCTGTCTCCACAAGTTCGAGAACGATCCACAAGCCTGGCTCGGAGATCGGCCCAAGCCCGAACCCATGCCCAAGGGCACCAAGTACACCTGCCCCATGCATCCTGAAGTCGTCTCGGACACGCCGGGCGACTGCCCGATTTGCGGCATGGCGCTCGAGCCGATGGGTGTGCCGACGGGCGAGGAAGGCCCAAATCCTGAGCTCGTCGATTTCACCCGCCGCTTCTGGATCAGCGCCGCCCTTGCCGCGCCTCTCTTCCTCATCGCCATGGCCCCCATGGTTGGTCTTCCCTTCCGCGACTGGATCGGGGATCGCGTCGCCGTCTGGCTCGAACTGGCTCTTGCCACGCCGGTCGTTTTGTGGGCGGCCCAGCCCTTCTTCAAGCGTGCATGGAACTCGCTGCGCAACCGCAGCCCCAACATGTGGACACTCATCGGGATTGGGGTGGGAACGGCCTATCTCTACTCCGTCATCGCCACGGTCTTTCCCTCTATTTTCCCCGCCGCCTTCCGCACGCATGCGGGAACCGTCGCGGTCTATTTCGAAGCCTCCGCCGTGATCGTCGCGCTCGTGTTCCTTGGGCAGGTGCTGGAGCTGCGCGCCCGCGAACGCACCGGCTCGGCCATCCGCGCCCTGCTCGATCTGGCACCCAAGACAGCCCGCCGCATCGCCAAGGATGGATCTGAAACCGATATTCCGCTTGAAGAGGTGAAGTCGGGAGACCGCCTGCGCGTGCGTCCCGGCGAATCCGTTCCCGTCGACGGCACCGTCGTCTCGGGCCACTCCACGATCGACGAGTCCATGCTCACCGGCGAACCCGTTCCCGTCGAGAAGGCAGAGGGAGATGGTGTCACCGGCGGCACGCTCAACAAGAATGGCGCGCTCGTCATCACGGCCGAACGGGTCGGTGAAGACACCATGTTGTCGCGCATTGTCGAGATGGTCGCCAAGGCCCAGCGTTCTCGCGCCCCCATCCAGGGTCTCGCCGACCGCGTTTCGGCATGGTTCGTACCGAGCGTCGTCATCGCAGCGATCGTGTCCTTTTTTGTCTGGTCGCTGGTCGGCCCCGAACCGCGCATGGCCTACGCCATCGTGGCAGCGGTTTCCGTGCTCATCATTGCCTGTCCCTGTGCACTCGGTCTTGCAACGCCGATGTCGATCATGACCGCCACCGGACGCGGCGCCCAGGCTGGCGTTCTGATCAAGGACGCTGAAGCGCTCGAACGGTTCTCTAAAGTCGACACCCTCATTGTCGACAAGACCGGCACGCTTACCGAAGGCCGCCCGAAGCTGACCGAGGTGATCCCGGCTCCCGGCCATGACGAAGCCGAAACTCTGATTCTCGCCGCCAGTCTGGAACGCGGCTCCGAACACCCACTTGCCGAAGCCATTGTCGCCGGCGCAACGGAGCGAAAGCTGACTCTGCAAGACGCGACCGGTTTCAATGCCGTCACCGGCAAGGGCGTCAGCGGCGCCGTCGGCGGCAAGAAGATCGCGCTGGGCAACCTCGCCATGATGCAAACGCTCAACATCGACACTGCCCCGCTAGCCGACAAGGCGGAGTCTTTGAGCGCCGAAGGTAAGACTGCCATGTACGTCGCCGCCGATGGCCAGCTCGCCGGGATCATTGCCGTCGCCGATCCGATCAAGCAAACCACAGCCGATGCCATCAAGGCGCTGCATGAAAGCGGCCTAACCATCATCATGGCGACCGGCGACAGCGAGCGTACCGCGCGCGCCGTCGCCAAAAAACTCGGCATCGACGAGGTGCGGGCCGGCGTTCTGCCGGAGGACAAGAAACAGCTTGTCGACGATCTGCATGCCAAGGGAAAGAGCGTCGCCATGGCCGGCGACGGCATCAATGACGCCCCTGCCCTCGCCGCCGCCAATGTCGGCATCGCCATGGGCACAGGCGCCGATGTCGCCGTGGAGAGCGCCGGCATCACGCTGGTCAAGGGCGACCTCAACGGCATTGTCCGCGCCCGCAAACTCGCCCGCGCCACCATGGCCAATATCAAGCAGAACCTGTTCTTCGCCTTCATCTACAACACCATCGGCGTGCCCATTGCAGGCGGCATTCTGTTCCCGGTTTTCGGCCTGCTGCTCTCTCCCATGATCGCGGCAGCGGCGATGAGCCTGTCCTCGGTGTCGGTCATCGGCAACGCGCTGCGTCTGCGCACCATCAAACTGTGAGGAGGTTCGGATGAACATATCCAACGCCGCCCGTCACTCCGGCCTGCCAGCCAAGACCATCCGCTATTACGAGGACATCGGCCTGCTCCGCCCCACAAGGGCGCAGAATGGCTATCGCGATTATTCGGCAAGCGATGTGCACAAGCTCAGCTTCGTACAACGCGCGCGTAGCCTCGGCTTCTCGGTCGAAGAATGCCGCGTCCTGCTCGATCTGTTCGAGGACACGTCCCGTGCCAGCGCCGACGTCAAAGCCATCGCCAGCCGCAAGATCAACGAGATCGACCGAAAACTGGCAGAGCTTTCACAGCTCAGGTCAATTCTCGGCGGTCTGGTCGAAAGGTGTCATGGCGACGACCGGCCCGATTGCCCCATCCTCGACAATCTAGGTGGAGAACTCGCAGGAAAGGCGAGCTCCAGGCCCATCGCGTGACCTAGAATCCGCACCTTCCCCGGCTCCTTTGCCTCGGGCAAAAAAACCTTGCAGGACGCTCAGCTTTTCGTCATCAACGGCTAGAATTGGGATCCAGACGCATAAATGCCGATTTCGAGTAAGGGTTTTATCCGCGCAACAGCGGCTTTGCTGCTGGTGGGCCTATTGGCGCTGCTCGTCATCGTGGGCATGACGGTGTGGCTCTCCGACCGCACCCAGACCTATTTCAACGATGTGGTCGAGGCAATCGAAGCCCGCACCGCCGCGGTCGATTTGCGCTTTGCGCTTCAATCGGCGGAGTCCGGTCAGCGCGGGTATGTCATCACCCAGGACCCCGCCTATCTCGATCCTTACAATGAGGCCGTCGGAACGGTGATGCCGCGGCTTGAAAAGCTTGACGCGGTTCTTGCGCCCTACCCGCAGGCGACAGAACCAATGCGAAAGCTGCGCGCTGACGTTAAGACCAAGCTCGACGAAATGGCCCGTACCGTTGACCTGGTCAAATCGGGTGACATCGAAGGTGCGCGCGCACTCGTAAACACGGATACCGGCAACACCATCATGGCCGATGCGCGCCAGTTCCTTGGCGCCGTTATTGCGGCCGCCGACAAACGGTCAAGCGCTGGCGTCGCGGACCAGCGCTCCAACGCCATCGCCCTTCGCTGGGCAACTGTGTTCGGCGCGATTGTCATCTTCCTTGTCGTAGGCGGCTCGGCCTGGACGGTGCTGCGCTACACCCATGAGCTGGTCGATGCGCGCTCCCAGCTCGAAACGGTCAACGAGCGGCTCGAACAGCGGGTGAATGAACGCACCGCCGATCTCGCCAATGCCAATGAGGAAGTCCAGCGCTTCGCCTATATCGTCACTCATGATCTGAGGGCGCCCCTGGTCAACATCATGGGCTTTACGGCGGAGTTGGAAACCAGCATCGCGGCAATCAAGAAGTTCTTCGAGCCGCGCCCCGAATCCGAGGATGTCGAAGAGCAGGAAGCCCGCGTGGCGGCGACAGAAGACCTGCCCGAGGCCGTCGACTTTATCCGCTCCTCGACCCGCAAGATGGATGGCTTGATCAATGCCATCCTCAAAATCTCCCGCGACGGCAGGCGGCCGCTTAAGCCCGAGACGGTCAGGCTCTCCGAACTGCTCGAAACCGCGACAAACAGCGTCCACCACCAGATCTCGGAAACAGGCGGCGAAGCAAAGATCGAAAAGGATTTGCCAACCGTCGTCTCGGACCGGCTGGCACTGGAGCAGATTTTCGGCAATCTGCTCGACAATGCCGTCAAATACGCCGACCCGGACCGGCCTTTGAACATCGAGATCGCCGGCAGGCCCACCTACGGCAATCGCTTTATCGTCGATGTAACCGACACCGGCCGGGGCATCGCGCCGCAGGATCATGAGCGCGTTTTCGAGCTGTTCCGCCGCTCCGGGCAGCAGAACAAGCCCGGCGAAGGCATCGGTCTGGCCCATGTTCGTACACTCGTACGCAACCTTGGCGGCGACATCACATTGACATCAGAACTGGGCAAGGGCACGACGTTTCACGTCTCCTTCGCCCGAGACCTAAATTCCATCGTCGGGACACAAGATTTCATGAGTACCAATGGTAAGCCGGTAACGATCGTCATGATCGAGGATGATGAGGGCCATGCCCGCCTCATAGAAAAGAACATCCGGCGAGCCGGGGTTAACAACGACATCCTGCCCTTCACCGATGGCAACTCCGCGCTCACCTACCTCTTCGGGTCCGATGGGTCTGGGCTCGACAGCGCAGGCCGCCATATGCTGGTCCTGCTCGATCTCAACCTGCCGGACATGAGCGGCGTCGACATTCTCGAAAAGGTGAAGGAAAACCAGCACACCCGGCGCACCCCTGTTGTTGTGTTGACGACGACCGATGATGAGCGTGAGATAAAGCGCTGCTACGATCTGGGGGCCAATGTCTACATAACCAAGCCGGTCGCCTATGAGGGCTTTGCCAACGCCATCCGGCAGCTCGGCTTGTTCTTTTCCGTCATGCAGGTCCCTGAAACGGAATAAGCATGCCCAACCGCCCGATCCGCGTCCTTTACATCGACGATGATCCCGCTCTTGCACGCCTCGTGGAAAAGAGCCTGACGCGGCGTGGCTATCAGGTGGAAATCTTCGGTGACGCCACGGCGGGCCTGGAACGCATCCGGCAGGGCGGAGTCGATGTCGTCGGACTCGACCACTACCTGGCGAGCGGTACAGGCCTCGACGTGCTTGCCGCCTTGCGCGAAGTCCCCTCCCCACCCTCTGTCGTTTATGTCACCGGTTCCGCCGAAACCGCTGTTGCGGTCGCGGCGTTGAAGGCCGGCGCGTTTGATTATGTCTCCAAAAGCCTCGCCGACGACTTTCTCGAACTTCTGGGCAACGCCGTCGATCAGGCAGCCGAACGCACCCGCCTGTTGCGCGCCAAGGAGCGTGCCGAGATCGAACTGCGCGAAGCCAAGGAACGTGCCGAACTGCTGCTGAGCGAAGTCAATCATCGCGTGTCCAATTCTCTGTCGATGGTCGCCGCCCTGGTGCGTTTGCAGTCGCACGCCGTCAAGGAGACTGCTGCCAAGGATGCGCTGGCCGAGACTCAGGCGCGCATTTCCGCCATCGCCGGCCTGCACCGTCGCCTTTACACCTCCGACGACGTTCGCACCGTTGACATGAAGGAATATCTCGAAAGCCTCGTGGAGGAGATCGACCACTCCATCGGCGGTGAAGGCAGCCGTGCTGAACTCATCCTCCAGCTGGAGCAGGTAAAGCTGCCGACCGACACGGCGGTCTCTATCGGCGTGATCGTCGCAGAATTGTTCACCAATGCCCTCAAATACGCCTACCCGGCCGGAGAGCATGGTCAGGTCCGCATCAGCCTCAACGCCGATGACGACAGCGCAACTCTGGTGATCGAGGATGATGGCGTGGGCTGGGACGGCACCGGGTCTGCCCAGGGCTCGGGTCTCGGCAGCAGGCTCATCACGTCCATGGCCAGTTCGATCGGCGCCGATTTCGCTTATGATTCCGCAGCCAAGGGCACACGCGGCGTACTCAAGGTCGCCTGCTGACCGCGGTCAATCGTGCGCCGCATCTTGCGGATGAACCATTCCGACCACAATTAGTTGTAGTGAGGCGGGCAAATTCCTGCGCCGCCCCTTTGTCGTGCCCGCCAGAAAGATGCGAGGCGAAAGCCCATGCCCAGCAAACGCTATTACGTGGTCTTCAACGCTCATTCGGGCGCGGCGATCGATGCGGGCCTGACAAGGCAATCGCTGGGTGACGCCTTTGCCGAGGCGGGGCTCGACGCGATCATTGATGCCGATATGGACGTCTCCTTCGCCGAGCACGTGGATAGGGCAGTCAAGGCAGATGCCGATGTTCTGGTCGCCGCTGGCGGCGATGGCACGGTGACGGGCTTGGCAGAGGCAGCTTTGCCGACGGGCCGGACGATTGCCATTCTTCCGCTTGGCACGGCGAATCTTCTGGCCCGCGATCTCGGCGTCCCCCTCGACCTCCACCAGTGGCTGGCGGACCTGCAGACGATGGAGCCTCACAAGATCGATGTCGGCGTGGTCAACGGCCGGTTCTTTCTGCACAAGGTGGTGATCGGGCTCATACCCGGCATAGCCGCCGCGCGGGAGAAGCTGCGCGATCGCCATGGCGCCTTCGCCGTCATGCGCTTCATCCAGTTCTTCTTTCAACGCCTCACCCGCGCCCATCGCTTTGCGGTCGAGATCATTCCCCATGATGGTGAGCCGCGCGTCGTGCGGGTTCAGGCCCTCGCCGTCGGAAGCAACGTTTACGTCGAAGGGCTGGGGCGCTTTTTTGCCCGCCCGAAACTCGATTCAGGTCAGCTGACCGTCTATCTGCTCAAGCATTTGAACGCTGCGGATGTCTTCCGCCTTCTGGCCGAGATGGCCGTCGGCAAATGGCATCACGACAAGGCGCTCTCGGTCGAACAGGTCAAATCGGTGACGATCCGCAGCCACAAGCACAAGGTCAAGGTCATGTTCGATGGCGAGGTCCTGACCCTAAACATGCCGCTCGAATTCTCGATAAGGCCACAGGCCATTTCCATACTCGGCGCTCCATTGAGCCAGGCCGCGCCGGAGCCCGCCCCCTCTGTCGCCGTGCACGCGAGCTGATCCCATGCGTATTGCCCACCTGTCCGACCTGCACTTTGGACGCCACGACCCTGCTGTGGCCGGCGGCCTGGCCAAGGACATCGCCAGCGTCGAGCCGGACCTTGTCGTCGTCAGCGGCGATTTCACCCAGATCGGCTCCGAAGCCGAGTTCTCCGCGGCGCGCCGGTTTCTCGACGAGATATCGGCTCCCGTTATGGCGGTACCGGGCAATCACGATGTGCCGGCCTACAATCTGTTGAGGCGCTTCTCCAGGCCCTATGCGCATTACCGGCGCTATATCTCTCCCGAGCTCGAGCCGTTCATGGAGATGGATGGCGTGGCGCTTGCCGGCCTCAAGACGTCGCGCCGCGTCCGTTTGGGGCTAAACTGGGCGCACGGGTCCATAAACCGCGGCCAGCTCGACGATCTTGCACGCCAGTTCGACAAGGCATCCCCCGATGCGGTCAAGGTTGTCGTTGCCCATCACCCCCTGCTCTTTCCCCAGGAAGTGATGCAAAAAAAGATGCGCCTGGTGAAGCGGGCCGATCTGGCGCTGGAAACCTTTGCGGAGCTGGGAGTTCGCCTCGTCCTTTCGGGGCACTTCCACATGTCCTATGTGCGCAGGCACGAAAATCCTGGCGAAATCGCCGAAGCCATGCCGACCGGGCCGCGGGAATCGGCAGCGGCGCCCATTCTTGTGGCGCAGGCGTCGTCAACCATCTCCACGCGCCTGCGCGGTCACGCCAATGGCTATAACCTCATCGATATCGATAACGGCAGCATCGATATCAGGGTGCGCGAATGGCACGGCAGCGCCTGGCAGACGCGTGAGGAAGTGTCGGCCAGCACCACACCTCCGGCGGCACTTCAGGCGAGCTGAAGCTCCTATTGAACTGCCCGCGTCTGAGGACGCACGGACGCAGATCCGCCACCGGCAAGGAAACGGTTGGGCGAAAAGGCGCGCGCATCCACGAAAGGCGTGATCCCCGTCATCATTTCCGAAAGCAGCCGTCCAGTCGCCGGCCCCAGCGTCAGGCCGTGATGGGCATGGCCGAACCCGAACCAGAGGCGTTCGTGCGCCGGTGCCGCGCCGATGATCGGCATCATGTCGGGCGTGCAGGGGCGTGCACCCATCCAAGGGTCCTTTGCCAGCCGCTCGCCCAGGGGAAAAACCTCGCGCGCAATCTTCTCTGCCCTGTCGAGCTGCACCGGCGTCGGCGGCGGCGTCCCGGCTGGCGAATTCCGCTCCAGTCGTCAGTCTGATCCCGGCATTAACAGGCGCCAGCAGATATCCGACTTCCGCATCGAGCAACCAATTGCGCAATCTGGCGCCTTTCTGTGCGCCATAATGCATGTGGTAGCCGCGCTTGACCGCCAGTGGCAGCCTGTATCCGAGCTTCTGCGTGAGAACATCCGACCAGGGCCCGAGAGCGATTACCGCCTGATTGGCAGCGAGAACACCGTCTTGGGTACTGACCGTCCATGATCGGCCATCCTCTTCGAGCGACATTGCATCGCCCTTCTCGAATGTCCCCCCAAGCTTGGTGAAAAGGCTGAGATAGGCCTGCGTCAACGCCAGCGGGTCCTTGACAGTCCAGGGATCGAGCCAGTGGATGGCCCCCGCCATTTCGGCGATCATGTCCGGCTCGCGGGCGCTGACCTCAGCGCCGCCCAGGGTTTCGCTGTTGATACCGTATTCCTTGTTTAGCCATTCCGCCTCGGCAAAAGCCTTGTCCCGCGCCGCCCCGCTGCGAAAGAGTTTGTACCAGCCTTCCTTGGCGACCAGCGCCTCGGCACCTGCGGCAAGAATGAGGGCTTCATGCTCCTGCACTGCCTGGGCGATCAGAACGGAATAGCTGCGCACGATCTCTGCGTAGCGCTTCGGCGCCGAATGCCACCAATAACGCGCAAGGAATGGCGCGATACGCGGCAGGTCGCGCAGATGGTAATGGCTATCAATGCTCAGATTGCTGGCATGCCGGGCCAGCTTGAGCCAGTCGCGCGGAAAGGCATGCGGGAGCACCCCTTCGCGTTGGATGAGGCCGGCATTGCCAAACGAGGTCTCCTCTCCGGCGCCTCGCTTGTCGACCAGCACCACCTCCTCGCCCCGTTGGGCGAGGTGAAGGGCGGTGCTGACGCCGACAATACCGGCACCCAGAACCACCGCATCTACCTTGCGCTTCATTCCGCTATTCGCCTCTTGCAGACTAAAATCTCAAAACACATTTCTTGCCGAAGCTATTTGATCGCGTCCGCTTTCTGCGGGTCATACCACCAGATATCGGGAAACCCGATAGAATACTCCGGCAAATTCTCCGGACGCCCGAACCGGTCCCAATGCGCAATGCGCGCGTCGATAGGCGCATAGGTCGGAATGACGTAATGGTGTGCAAGCAGCACGCGATCCAGTGCATGTGTGGCAGCGACCAGCGTCGTTCGGTTATCCGCAAAAATGATCTTATCGATAAGAGCGTCGATTCCGGGATCGGATATTCCCGCATAATTGCTGGAATTTTCTGCATTGGCCGCTTCGCTCCCCCAAAAGAAGCGCTGCTCATTGCCCGGCGACAGCGACTGCACCCAGCCATTGTAGATCATGTCGAAATCGCGTGAGCGCACGCGATTGATGTACTGCGGCGAATCGACGGTACGCACGCTGGCCTCGATACCGATCAACTTGAGGTTCTGCTGGAACGCCAGGGCGACAGGCTCGATGGTCGGGCCGTTGAGCAGGATTTCGAAGCTGAGTTGCTGGCCGTCCTTGCCGACCAGCTTGCCGCCCTGTAGCGTATAGCCGGCGTCGTTCAAGAGCTTGAGAGCCTCCCTCAGATTGGCCCTCAGCTTTTGCGGATCTCCGCCAACCGGATTGGAATACTGGGTGGTGAAGACGCTTGGCGGCACCTCATCCTTGACCGAATTGAGGATGTCCAGTTCCTGGCCCTGCGGCAACCCGCTCGAGGCAAGCTCGGTGCGGAAGAAATAGGAATCGATCCTGTCGTATTCCCCGTAGAACAGATCACGCTGCAGCGTCTCGAAATCGAAGGCGTAGTTCAGCGCCTCTCGCACACGTTCGTCCTGGAATTTCTCGCGCCTGAGATTGGGAATGAACCCCACCATCAGTCCGGAGCTGCGATAGGGGTTTTCGAACCGTTCCTTGACGACCTTTCCCTGCTCGGCAGCCGGGAAGTCATAGCCGGTCGCCCAGCGCCGCGCGACGTTTTCCAGCCACCAGTCGAACTGGTCCCCCTTGAATGCCTCGAACTCCACCGTGTTGTCGCGGAAATACTCATAGCGGATCGTGTCGAAATTGTTGGTCCCCACATTCACAGGCTCGTCCTTGCCCCAATAATTGGGATCCCGCTCATAGGACACAGTCCGTCCGGGCGTGAAACTGCCGATCTTGTATGGCCCTGACCCCATGGGGGGTTCCAGAGTCGAATGCGCGATATCACGCTGCTTGCCGTCGGCGTCCTTGCCCTCCCACCAATGCTTGGGCAGCACCAGAACCTGCCCGACGATCTTGGGCAGCTCACGATTGCCGGTACTATCGAAATGGAAGGTCACATCCCGCTCGCCAGTCGCCTCGACCTTGGTGACATTGTGATAGTACTGCGCGCGGTTCGGATTGAGCTCGATCAGTTTGTTGAACGACCACACAACGTCTTCCGGCGTCACCGGCTCGCCGTCCTGCCAGTGCGCATTGGCTTTCAGCCGATACGTGACCGAGGAATAATCGTCGGGGTAGGAAAACGCCTCCGCCAGCAGCCCGTAATCGGTTGAAACCTCGTCAAGGCTTGGCGTCATCAGCGGTTCATACACCAGTCCCAACCCCGTCGCCGCCTCTCCCTCCGGCAGGATGGGGTTGAAGGTGTCAAATCCGCCCTCTTCGCTCAGCCGGACCGTGCCGCCCTTGGGCGCATCGGGATTGACGTAGTCGAAATGCGTGAAGTCCGGTCCGTATTTGGGTTCGCCGATCAAGGCGCCCGCGTGATGCCAGACCTGCCCACTGGTCTTATCTGCACCCTGTGCCTCCTCGGCTTTGGCCGCCGCAATCAGTGGCACAAGGAGAAACGCTACAAATGCGAGGTTACGCAGGATGTTGGTCGGCATGAAACGCTCCTTGCCATCGATATGATAGTAATAACGGCATATCTGTGCAAAGTGTGAACCGGTGAATTGGTATGCTTCAGATTATGCGGATCGTCCGGTTTCAAACGCTGCATCCATAAGCCGTTGCGTATAGGACATTTTTGGGCGTGCGAATATCTCTTCCGCATGCCCGCTCTCCACTACTTTTCCGCTTTGCATGATGACCAGTTCATCAGCCAGGGCCCGCACCACCTTCAAATCATGCGAGATGAAGAGATAGCTGAGCCCGTGCGCCCTCTGCAGCCTGCGCAAGAGATCGACGATCTGCGCCTGAACCGAAACGTCGAGCGCCGAGGTCGGTTCATCCAGCACCACGAATTTGGGAGCAAGTACCAATGCGCGCGCTACGGCGATGCGCTGCCTTTGTCCGCCGGAAAATTCATGCGGGTACCGATGCCGCGTCGCCGCATCCAACCCGACTTCTTGCAGGGCTGCGACCACCCGGCGCTCCCGCTCTGCCCCATCTAGCTCGGGCATATGCACTTGCAAGCCCTCTGCAACGATCTCGCCCACCGTCATGCGGGGGCTGAGTGATCCATAAGGGTCCTGGAAGACGATCTGCATGTCCCGCCGCAACGGCCGCATCTGTTTGCCGGATTTTTCCGCGATGTTCTGGCCAAGATAGACAATGCGCCCTTCCGATCCGGTGAGCCGCAGCAGGGCCATGCCGAGCGTCGATTTCCCTGATCCGGATTCCCCCACCACGCCCAGCGTATGGCCTTCGCGCAGCGAGATATCGACCCCATCCACGGCCTTGATATGCCCAACCGTGCGCCGCAACACGCCCCGTTTGATCGGAAACCACACCTTCAAATCGCGCGTCTCCAGCAGGATGGGAGCTCGCGGGTCCGACGCTTCCGGACGGCCCTGCGGTTCTGCGGCAAGGAGATGGCGCGTATAGGCATGCCTGGGATGCGCGAACAATTCTTCCGTAGCGCCACGTTCGACGATTTCGCCGTCCTTCATCACGCACACATCGTCTGCCATGCGGCGCACGATGCCGAGATCATGGGTGATGAACAGGATGGCCATGCCGAGCTTTGCCTGCAGTTCCTTCAACAGGGCGAGGATTTGCGCCTGCACCGTCACATCAAGGGCGGTCGTCGGCTCATCCGCAACCAACAGATCGGGGCGGTTCGCCAGCGCCATGGCGATCATCACCCTCTGGCGTTGGCCGCCCGAGAGCTGATGCGGATAGGACGCCAGTCGCGTCTCTGGCTCGGGAATGCCCACATCTGTCAAAAGCTGCAGTACCTGCTCGCGCCGCGCCCGGCCGCCAATGCCCTGATGCAGCTCGAGCGTCTCGCCGATCTGCCGCTCCACCGTATGCAGAGGGTTGAGCGAACTCATCGGCTCCTGAAAGATCATCGAGATGTCATTGCCGCGCACGCCCCGCATCCGCCGTTCCGAGGCGTGCAGCAGATCCTCTCCGCGCAGTTTGATTTCACCGCTCGGATGGCTGGCGGGCGGATAGGTCAGGAGCCGCAGGATCGAAAGCGCCGTCACAGACTTGCCGGAACCGGATTCTCCGACAAGAGCCAGCGTCTTGCCCGCATGGATGTCGAAGCTCACGCCGCGCACCGCATGCGTTACCGTTTCGCCTTGCGCAAAATCGACCGAAAGGTTCTGCACCGACAAAAGAGGCGTCTCGCTCATGCGAATGTCTTCCTTGGGTCGAAGGCGTCCCGCACCGCCTCCCCGATGAAGACCAGCAGCGACAACAGCACCGAGATGACCAGAAACCCGGTAATCCCCAACCAGGGTGCATCCACATTGTTCTTGCCCTGCGCCAGCAATTCGCCCAGCGAGGGCGAGCCGGGAGGCAGGCCGAACCCGAGGAAGTCGAGCGAGGTCAGTGTCGTCACCGATCCCGCCAGGATGAACGGCATGAAGGTCAGGGTCGCCACCATGGCGTTCGGCAGCAGATGCCGCGTCATGATTGTAAGGTTCGAGACCCCCAGCGCCCGCGCCGCCGTCACATATTCGAAATTGCGCGCGCGCAGGAACTCCGCCCGCACCACGCCCACCAGCGCCACCCATGAAAACAGCAGCAGAATGCCGAGCAGCACGAAGAAATTGGGCGCAATCACGCTGGAGATGATCAACAGCAGATAGAGCGCTGGAATTGACGTCCAGATCTCGATGAAGCGCTGGAACAAGAGGTCGGTCCACCCGCCGAAATAACCCTGCACCGCTCCGGCGATAACGCCGATGACGGACGAAATGACGGTCAGGATCAGACCGAACAGGATGGAGATGCGAAACCCATAGATCAGCCGCGCCAAAACGTCATTGCCGCGATTGTCCGTGCCCAGCCAGTGCCAGTTCCCCCAGAAGCACAAGGGGTCGTCGACACCGCCCTGATAACGCTGACAGCGTTCCTGAGGGGTTTGCAGAAAGGCCGGCGGGGTCGGCGCTGAACCCGGCAGCGCGGCATCCGAGGTCCGGTACGAATAGCGGATCGGCGGCCAGACGGCCCAGCCGTTCGAATTGATCTCGTCCAAAATGAAGGGGTCGCGGTAGTCAGGGGTCGCCAGGAACCCGCCGAACTTGGATTCCGGATAGTCGACAAACACCGGAAACAGCAATTCGCCCTTGTAGGAGACGATCAGCGGCTTGTCGTTGGCGATGAATTCGGCGCCCAGGGTTCCGATCACCAGCACCAGCAGGATCCAGAAGGACCACAGACCGCGCTTGTTGGCGGCGAAGGTTTTGAGCCGCCGCCGGTTGAGCGCCGACAGGACATACCGGTGCTCGATATCCGGTGCCGTCGCGACGCTGGCCTGGGAGCCCTCCATCTCAGACCTCCCGGCTCTCGAAATCGATGCGCGGGTCGATCCACATATAGGTGAGATCGGAGATCAGGCCGATCACCAGCCCCAGCAGCGAGAAAATGTAGAGCGTTGCGAACACAACCGGATAATCGCGATTGAGTACGGATTCGAAGCCGAGCAGACCCAGACCGTCCAGCGAGAAAATGGTCTCGATCAGAAGCGAGCCGCCGAAGAAGGCGCCGATGAAGGCGCCTGGGAAACTGGCAATAACCAGCAGCATCGCATTGCGAAACACGTGCCCGTAGAGCACGCGCCGCTCCGCCAGCCCCTTGGAGCGCGCCGTCATCACATATTGTTTGCGGATTTCCTCAAGGAACGAGTTCTTGGTCAGCAAGGTCGTGGTGGCGAAGGCGCCGAGCGACATGGAAACGATCGGCAAGACCAGATGCCAGAAATAATCGAGGATCTTCTGCCACCAGTTCAGCGAGTTGAAATTGTCCGAGGTCAGTCCGCGCAAGGGGAAGAAATCCCAGAAACTCCCACCCGCGAACAGGATCACCAGCAATATGGCGAAGAGGAAGCCGGGGATGGCATAGCCGATCACGATGACCCCCGAGGTCCAGACATCGAACCGGCTGCCGTCGCGCATCGCCTTGGCGATCCCCAAGGGTATGGAGATGCCGTAGGAGATCAGCATCATCCACAGCCCCAGCGAGATCGAGACCGGCATCTTCTCCTTGATCAGATCGATCACCGAGATATCGCGATAATAGCTGCGCCCGAAATCGAAGCGCAGATAGTTCCATAGCATCATGCCGAACCGCTCGAGCGGCGGCTTGTCGAAGCCGAACTGTTTTTCGATCTGCGCCACGAATTCGGGCGATAGGCCCTGCGCGCCGCGATATTTGGACTGCGATGCGGCCTCGCCCGGTTGGCCTGCGAAGTCGCCGCCGCCGCCCGTCACCCGCTCCAGCGATGACGCGTTGTTGCCCGATACCTGGCTGAGAAACTGCTCGACGGGCCCGCCGGGCGCGAACTGCACCACCAGGAAGGAAATGGCCATGATCCCGAATATCGTGGGGATCATCAGCAGCAGGCGTCGGATGATATAGGCGGCCATCGCGCTCCGCAGTTTCAGCTATGCCTTTATTCGGCAAGGGAAGCAGTCATTGCCGCAACGGACAAGGGCGGCGGCATGTTTCATGTCGCATTCCTGTCATTAAGTCCGCACGGGGCAAAAAAATGGCGGCCGGAGCCGCCATTTCGTTACAATCTCGTAAGGTGGGAAGGCTGCGTCAAAGGCGCGCCCCCCAATCACGCTCAGGGCAGCGTGTAGGCCGTCTTCACCGTGGTGAAGAATTCGGCGGCATATTTGCCCTGCTCGCGCGGACCATAGCTCGACCCCTTGCGAGCCGCCGAACGGCACGTGGAAGTCGACGCCCGCGGTCGGCACATTGACCATCACCATGCCGGCCTCGGCATTGCGCTTGAAGTGCGGTCGCATATTTCAGCGACGTGGTGCACGATGCCCGAGCTCAGGCCGAACTCGGTGTCGTTCGCGGTCGCCAGCGCCTCGTCATAATCCTTGACGCGGATGACCGCGGCCACCGGCCCGAAGATCTCCTCGCGGGCGATGCGCATCTGGTTGGTCGCCTCGGTGAACAGCGCCGGCTGCAGATAAAAGCCCGGCGTGTCGCGGTTCAGCAGATCGCCGCCGGCCGCAAGCTTGGCGCCCTCGTTCTTGCCGATCTCGATATAGTCCGTGTCCTGCTTGAGCTGGCTCTGGGTCGACCACCGGGCCCGATCTGCGTTGTCCTTGTCCAGCGCGTCGCCGACCTTGAGGTTCTTCACCCGCTCGCGTCAGCGCCGCAACGAACTTGTCGTGGATGCCCTCGGTCACGATCAGGCGCGACGACGCGGTGCAGCGCTGGCCGGTCGAGAAGAAGGCGCCGTTGAGCGCGCAATTCGACCGCGATTTCGAGGTCGGCGTCGTCGAGCACGACCAGTCGGGTTCTTGCCGCCCATTTCGAGCTGGAACTTGCGCATCACCTTGATCGAGGCTTCCGCCACGCGCTTGCCGGTGCCCACCGAGCCGGTAAAGGTGATCGCATTGATGTCGGGGCTGTCGAGCATGGCCTGCCCTACGACCGAGCCCCGGCCCATCACGAGGTTCAAGACGCCCTTGGGCAGGCCGTCGCGCTGCAGGATGTCGACCAGATCGCCCAGGTGCAGCCCGGCACCAGATCGGCCGGCTTGATCACCACCGTGTTGCCGTAGCAGAGCGCCGGCGCGATCTTCCAGGCCGGAATGGCGATCGGGAAATTCCACGGCGTGATGATGCCGACGACGCCCGACCGGCTCGCGGGTGATTTCAACGCCAAGGCCCGGCCGCACGCTGGGCACGATTTCGCCGGTCAGCCGCAGCGCCTCGCCGGCGAAGAATTCGAAGATCTGTCCGGCACGCGCCGCCTCGCCGATGCCCTCGGCCAGCGTCTTGCCTTCCTCGCGGCTCAGCAGCTCACCGAGTTCTTCCTTGCGCGCCATGATCTCGTGGGCGGTCTTGCTCAGCAGCGTGTGCCGCTCCATCAGCCCCGAGCGCGACCAGCCGGAAACGCCGCCTTGGCCGCGGCGATGGCGCGCTTGCGGCCTGCGGCCTTGTCGGCCCGGGCATAAAGGCCGACCACGTCGTTGGTGTTGGAGGGATTGATGTTTTCGGCGCCCTCGCCGCCGACCCATTCGCCGTCGATGAGGTTCTTGTGCAGTTCGGTCATCGCACTTCCATTCCACTATTTCTTGAGATTACAGCAGGCCCGCCTGCGCAAGGTCCCGCATCAGGTGGCTCGCGCCATAGGTCCAGGGCGCGCACTCCGTCGAGAGGCGCACCCGGTTTTGTAAGCGTACCCAGCGACGGCGTCGAGATCGAGACGATGTCGCCGAGCTTGTGGGTGAAGCCCTTGCCCGCCCCGCCGCGGTCCTTCACCGGCGCGAACATGGTGCCGAGATAGAGCACGAACCCGTCCGGATATTGATGGTGCGCGCCCGATCGTCGCCTCGACCAGCGATTCCGGCGTCCGCGAAATCTGGCTCATCGAGACTCGAGCCGTCGAGCTCGAACCCGTCCTCGCCTTCGACACGTCAGCGCCGATCTCCGCCTTCTTGACGGTATCGAGCGTGAAGATTGTCGTCGAACAGGCGCACGAACGGCCCCAGCGATGCCGAGGCATTGTTGTCCTTGGCCTTGCCCAGCAGCAGCGCCGACCGCCCCTCGACATCGCGCAGATTGACGTCATTGCCGAGCGTTGCGCCGACGATCGTGCCAGCCGACGAGACCACGCACCGCGATCTCGGGCTCGGGATTGTTCCAGCTCGAGATCGGATGCAGGCCGATATCGGCGCCATATCCGACCGAAGCCATCGGCTGGCACTTGGTGAAGATCTCGGCATCCGGGCCGATCCCGACTTCGAGATATTGGCTCCACACGCCCGCGCTCGATCAGCGCCTTCTTGACCTCCATCGCCGCCGTCCGAGCCCGGCACCAGCTGGCTGAGATCGGTGCCGATCAGATCGGTGATTTCCGTCGCGCAGCGCATCGGCCTTGGCCATTGTCGCCGCGCGCCTGCTCCTCGATCACCCGCTCCAGCAGCGAGACGACGAAGGTCACGCCCGACGCCTTGACCGCCTGCAGGTCGATCGGCGACAGCAGAAACGGCCGTCCGGGCTGCTGCTTTTCCGCCCAGCTATTGTCGAGCAGCGCGCCGAGCTGGCCCACATATTCGCCCTCGGCACGCGCCACATAGCCGCCGGGGTCGCCCATCTCGCAGATGTCGCGTACGGTGGGCGCCACCCGCGAGGTGATGTCGAAAACGTCGTCGCCGCGCACGGTCACCACGCGCGGATGGGCATGTCCGGGAATGCTTGCCCGCCCCAGCAGAACGCCGTCGGACGGAACGATGTTATCTTGCGTCAAAACGAAATCCCTCCTGCCGGCGGACGCCGGCCACGGGGTGAGGTCGTAGCCCAGCACCGCCCTTGCATGCAAGCTTGGCCAGGTAATTGGTTCACTTCGGGTTCAGGTGTCATGCCGCAATGCTGACGCAAATGACGCCCTCACTAGGGGCAAAAAATGGAGGTACTTCATGCGCTTCGCCACTGCCCTCGTCCTGGCTGCTCTTCCACTGACACCACTCCCGGCCTTTGCTCAGCAGGCCCCTACGCCATCGATTTCTCTGCAAGGTACCGGAACGGTCAGCACCGCCCCCGACATGGCGACCATCACCAGCGGTGTGGTCACGCAAGCCAAGACGGCCCGCGAAGCGCTCGATCAGAACAACCAGGCCATGTCCAAGCTGGTCGAGGTGATCAAATCGGCCGGCATCGAAGACAAGAACATCCAGACCTCCGGCTTCAGGGTCGAACCGCAATATGTCTATTCAGACCAGCGCGACCAGAACGGCTACACCAAGCCGCCGGAAATCGTCGGCTACCAGGTTACCAACAACGTCACGGTCGAGGTGCATAAGCTCGACGCGCTGGGCGGCGTGCTCGACCAGATGGTCACCGCCGGCTCCAATTCCATAAATGGCATTTCCTTCGGCGTGGACGATCCCGCGGCCACGCTCGATGCGGCCCGCAAATCCGCGGTCGAAGACGCACGGCACAAGGCCGAACTCTATGCCGATGCTCTCGGCCTGACCCTCGGCCCGGTGATTTCAGTCAGCGAGAATGGCGGCAACGTTCCGCAGCCCTTTGCCGTCAAGGCGATGGCCATGGATGCGCGCGCCGAATCCGTGCCCGTGCAGACTGGAGAAATGGATTATTCCGTCACCGTATCGGTGAGCTGGGAGATCGAGGACCAGACGGCCGACTAGGAGCATCGTGCGAAAAAGCACGTCCTCGACAAGATCGGGGATGGACACCGGTTTTTCGCGTAAAACGATACGACCGCAAAGCATGAACTACGTGTCCGAATTCAAACGGAACGCGTTGCGCTCTAGTCGCTTCCGCCTTCGGCCAGCCGCGCCGCCAGCAGAGCATTGACCCGGCCGAGCATGCCGGCCAATTGCTCTCGGTCACCCTCCGGCCATTGCGCAAACAGCGCCGCGATCCGTTCGCGGCGCTCGGCCTGCATCTCCCCAACCTCTTTGGCGCCCCGCGCCGTCCGTTCGACCAGGGCGCTGCGGCGATCTGCCGGATTGGCGATCCGCTTCACCAGCCCACGCTTTTCCATCGCCGCGATCTGCCGCGTCACCGTGGAATTGTCGAGCACCAGCCGCTCCGCCAGCGCACCGACACTTTTCGGCTCTGCCTCCAACTGCAGTAACAGGAGGTAGTGCGCGCGCTCGAGCGGATAATTGCGGCGGCGGTTATTCGCCTCCAGCGCCCGCGCCAGATAGGCGAATTCCTGTTCCAGTCGCGCAGTCACAATCTCGTCCGCTTCAGCCATTCCGTTCCTGTCTCTCTCCTGCACAGGCAAATTTAGTTGCATGATACAGCTTGTCATCTTTCCGCCGGAGGCGTATTTATCTGCATCATACACGTAAATGAATTCGGAGTCTCCCATGTCCGCCCCAGTCCGCGCGCCACGCTTTTTCGATCAGCCCAAGGCGGTTTGGGCCACGGCGTTCGCCTGCGTCGTGGGCTTCATGTCGATCGGGCTCGTCGATCCCATCCTCACCTCCATCGCCGCGGGGCTGAACGCGTCGCCGAGCCAGGTGTCGCTGCTCTTCACCAGCTATTTCTTCGTCACCTCGGTGATGATGCTGGTCACCGGTTTCGTCGCCAGCCGCCTCGGCGGCCGCAAGACCTTGCTGCTCGGCGCCGCGCTGATCGTCGTCTTCTCGGCGCTCGCCGGCACGGCGAACTCCATACCCGCCCTTGTTGGCTATCGTGCCGGCTGGGGATTGGGCAACGCCTTCTTCGTCGTCACCGCGCTCTCGGTCATCGTCGCGGCCTCGCGGGGCGGCACGGGCGCAGCGATCCTCATGTATGAAGCGGCGCTGGGCTTGGGCATCTCCGCCGGTCCGCTCGTCGGCGCAGCCCTGGGCGGCATGTCCTGGCGCTTCCCCTTTTTCGGCACCGCGACGCTGATGGGCATCGGCTTCATCGCCATCTTCGCTTTCCTGCCCGAACAGCCCAAGCCTGCAAAGAAGATTGCCTTCACCGCACCAATTCGCGCGCTCGGCAGCCCTGGCCTTTTGACCACCGCCGTCAGCGCCTTGTTCTACAATTATGCCTTCTTCACCGTTCTGGCCTTCGTGCCCTTCGTCCTGCAGATGTCGGCCCACGCCGTCGGGCTGATCTTTTTTGGCTGGGGCGTGCTCCTCGCCATCTTCTCCGTGCTGGTCGCCCCGCGCCTGCAGGCCCGTTTCAGCGCACCGCGCCTGATCGCCGGCTGCCTTGTCATCTTCGCAATTCTGCTGATGATCATGGCGTTTTCCTCACCCATGACCGTCGCCATCTGCGTCGTCCTTTCCGGCGCGCTCATGGGCGTCTGCAACACGGTCTATACGGAAATGGCGCTGGAGGTGTCCGGCGTCGAGCGTCCCGTCGCTTCGGCCGGCTACAACTTCCTGCGCTGGTTCGCCGGTGTCATTGCCCCCTTCGCCGCGCCGCTGATCGCCGAGACCATGGGGACTACGGCAACCTTCGTCGTTGCCACCCTGGCTGCCCTCATCGCCCCGACGATTCTTCTGGTCAGGCGCAACACCCTCGGCCGCTATGGCGACAACCCCGAGGGCTTCCACGCCCAGGATCTGGAGACGCCGGCATAGAGCATTTCCAGTCGGGGTGGACACCAATTTCGCCGCCCGGAAATGCGATAAGAGAGAACCTTAAGCCGTCACCGCCTGAAAGATCATCCGCGAGCCGACAACCGCCAGAAACAGCGCGAACACCAACCGCAAGGGGCGCTGTTCGAGCCGGTGCGCCAGCGCCGCCCCCACTGGGGCCATCAGCGTTGCCACCGCCCCGATCAGCAACATGGCGGGGATATTCACAAAGCCGATACTCAGTGGTGGCCGCCCCTCGACGCCCCACCCCGAAATGATGAAGCCGATTGCGCCTGGAATGGCGAGCAGCACGCCCAGCGCCGAACTCGTCCCCACCGCTTTCTGCATTGTGTGCCCGAACGCGGCAAGCGTCGGCACGCTGAACGAGCCCCCGCCAATCCCCATGAGCGCCGACACATAGCCGATGATCGAAGCTGCGATCCGGTGGGTCAGCTTCGATTCATGCAGCTGTTCCATGAGCTTTTTCTGGATCGGCAGCAGGATGTTGAGCGCCAGGAACAGCGCCACCACACCGAAGATCGCGCGCAGCATGTCTCCTGAATAAAGCCCGGCCATCAGACCGCCCAGCAGCGAGGCGACCACGATGAACGGCCCCCAGAGCTTGAGCACGTCCACCATCACAGCGCCGCGTTTGTAGTGGGCGCGTGCGCTGTTGCTGCCGGTCGCGATGATCACGGCAAGAGACGTGCCCACCGCCACATGCTGATAGACCTCCGGATCATACCCCATGAACTGGAAGGCCACGGCCATGGCCGGCACCATGACGATGCCGCCGCCAACCCCCAATAATCCGGCGATCAGACCGGCAACAGCCCCTGCTGCCGCCAGTCCCAGAACCAGCGGCAGATAAGTCCAGACCAGATCCAAATTCTCACTCCCTCATGACCAGGCGGCGCGCAGCAGCGCCAAAATGTCCTGCCGGCTACCCTCCGGCTGTTTGCAGACGCTTCCCTCCAGCCCGCCATCGCTCATGGCCAGCGGACGGACAGACGCGCCCGCGTCCAGAAGCAGCGCCACCCTTGCCGTATCGCACCAGCCGGCGGCGTTGGCCAGAGGCGTGCGGCCATTGTCCGCGGCAAGATCGACATCCGCACCATTGGCGATCAGCAGCTTGGCAACCTCGACGCCTCCCTTGGAGCCCGAAGCGATATACAAGAGCGTGTCGCCTTCCCGGCTCCTGAGATCGGGATCGCCGCCTGCATCGAGATAGGCCTGCACCTCGCCGGCATCGTTCGCGCGCACCGCCATTACCACCGGGTCTTCAGGTCCCGGCCGCTTCTGGCAGCCCCCCAGGGCGAGCATGAGACCTAGCGCAAGGCCGATCAGCAACTTCACCGCTCAGTCTCCGGAAAGATGCAGGAACAATTCGCGCCGGTGCGGCCGCCGCCTGTGTTCGAACAGATAGATCCCCTGCCAGGTCCCGAGCACCATCCTCCCCTCGCTCACTGGAATGCCGAGCGATGTCTGCGTCAGCGCCGCCTTGATATGGGCCGGCATGTCGTCAGGACCCTCAAGCGTGTGTTCGAACCAGTCCTGCCCCTCCGGCACAAGGCGACGGAAGAACGCCATCAGATCGGTCTTCACGTCAGGGTCGGCATTTTCCTGGATGAGCAGGGAGCACGAGGTATGCCGGCAAAAGACCGTAAGCAAACCTGTCTTCAATCCTGTCCGCTGCACGAAGTCCGCTACCCGGTCAGTGACTTCATAAAGTCCCGCACCCTTGGTGTCGCAAGCGATAACGTGCTGTTCATGCCGCATTCAGCGCACCCTTTGTAGACCGGCACCAACCCGGACGCCGGCCCGGCGGGGAACCCAACCTAGCGTGCCGGCGTTTGGCGTCAACCGAGCGTATGCAGCGTAAAACCCAAACAAAACCTGCTGCACGCCTCCCGCCGGAAGATGTCCGGCACAAATGAGGAAACCATTCATGCGCAAAGCGAACCTGTTGCTCGCCAGCACCGCGCTGGGCCTGCTCACCTTGTCCGCAACCCCATCGTCGGCACAGAATGCCGATGTGACAGCCGCCTATCAGGCTTATGCCAGCGCCCGGCTGGCCGTCGTCGATGCCCAGAACAATGGCGGCGATCTTGCCGCGGCCATTGCCAGTGCACAATCGGCGCAAGCCGATCTGAGCGCAGCCTGCGCCGCCGCCGGCACGCCCGATTTGGCTGCCTGTCTCGACCAGAACGTTCCGGCCGATCAACGCATCCCCGGCGATCTGGATCCGCTGCCGGAAGCGCCGGCCGCCGCGCCCGCCGAACAGCCAGCGCAAGATCAGGCCGCACCGGCAGAACAGCCCGCCCAGGAAGAAGCCGCCCCTGCCGACAATCAGGCTGCGCCAGCCGAGCAACCGGCTGAGGAGCCTGCGCCGGCCAGCGATCAACAGGCCGCGCCCGCAGAACAGCCAGCCCAGGACCAGGCAGCACCGAGCGATCAGCCCGCGCAATCCGATCAGGCCGCCCCGGCTGATCAGCCCGCCCAGAACGAGACGGCGCCAGCCGACAACCAGACTGCTCCCGCCGAGCAGCCGGCTGCGGAGTCCGCCCCGGCCAGCGATCAGCAGGCGGCGCCCGCAGAGCAACCGGCCCAGGACCAGGCGGCGCCAAGCGATCAGCAGGCCGCGCCTTCATCCGAGCCCGCTCCGCAGCCGGAAACCAAACCCGCCGAAGAGGCTGCCCCCCAGCCCGCCGACAAGCAGGGTGTCAATGCTGACGTACAGGCTGGCGCGCAGACCCAGGCCGCCCCGGCAGAATCGCCGGAGCTGCAGTCTGCGTACAAGACCTATGCCGATGCGCGCTCGCGCTATGATGCAGCCATTGCCGATGGCAAGGATGCAACCGATGCCGCCAACGAGGTCAACGCGGCCTTTGCCAGCATCGTCTCCATCTGTCAGGAACTGGGTGCCGATGACGTCTCGGCCTGTCTCGACCAGTACATTGCGGCCGATGCCCGCATCGAGAACGACACCAGCGGCGTGAAGGTGCCCGACAACGGCCAGGCCGCGGCGAGCGAGCCGAAAAAACAGGCCCCCAAGCTCGAGGAGCAGACCAATGCTCAGGGCCAGGCCCTGGAGCCGGTTGCAGCGGATTCCAATATCTCGAAGGAAGAACTTGCGCCTCTGCTCGACAGCGCTAAGGAACCTGCGCAGCCTGCCACGACCGACAGCAACGCCGCAGCCTCGACTTCGAGCGAGGGCAATGCGGAGGCCAAAGCGCCGGCAAGCAATGACTCTTCGGCTTCCGCCAGCAATCAACCGGCGGCGGCAGCAGCCCCGAGCCAGCCGGCGCCGACGAGCGATCAGGATGCACAGGCCAATATTCAGACGACCCAGGTGCAGTCCGCCCGCGCCGAACGTGGCCAGCGCTTGTCTGGCGACCAGGCCAATGTGCAGACCCAGGCCGCCCCTGACAACGCAAAGGTTGTGGATCAAAACGGGCTCCGGATCATCGTCCAGCTCGGCGATCAGCTCGTCGTGCGCAACCGCGACGACGACCGTCGCCTGCGCCACAACGCATCGGATCGCTACGTCGAGGATCTCGGCCACGGTCGGACCCGCGAAACGATCGAACGCCGCGACGGCAGTCAGGTCGTGACCATCTACAACCGTAATGGCGACATCATTCGCCGTTCGCTGTTCGACAAGGACGGCACCGAATATGTGATGGTCTATACCCCGCAGGACCGGGAGCAGGAATTGCTCGACTGGAGGGATCCCGGTCAGGACCTCCCGCCGCTGCAGCTCGACATCCCGGCCCGCGACTACATCCTCGATGCCGAATATGCTGACGAGAAACAGGTGGCCAACTTCCTCGACCAGCCGCCCGTGGAACGCGTGCAGCGGCTTTATTCGGTCGACGAGGTCAAGCGGTCGGCCCGTATCCGCGACATGGTGCGCCGCCTCGAGATCGGAGACCTGACCTTCGACAGCGGCCGCGCGACGATTTCCCCAAGCCAGATCGGCAGCCTCAACAAGGTCGCCAATGCCATGCTCGACCTGCTTGACCAAAATCCCGCGGAAACCTTCCTGATCGAAGGTCATACCGACGCCGTCGGTTCCGATATCTCCAATCTGGAACTGTCCGACCGCCGTGCCGAGACCGTGGCTAACGTTCTTACCCAGGTCTATGGGATACCCCCGGAAAACCTTGCGACCCAGGGCTATGGCGAGCGCTTCCTCAAGATCAGGACGCAGGATGCCGAGCGAGCCAACCGTCGGGTGACCATCAAGCGCATCACCCCGCTGGTCTCCCCGGTCGCCAGCCGCTAATCGAACCGCGATCAACGAAAAGGGCGCCCCTTGGCGCCCTTTTTTTATTCCTGGGAAACAATGGTTACCGGTGTTTCTTCACGAACCGGCCGATGTGGTCGAGCGCCTCCATGGCTTCCGGCACATGCGGCACCCATTGCTGCCAGACGTGCCACATCTCCGGCCAGATCTCGAGCGTGACATTCACGCCCGCCTCTTCTGCCCGTCGGGCGAACACGACGCTGTCGTCGAGCATCGTTTCCAGGTCGCCCACATGGATCAGGAGTGGCGGCAGCGACTTGAGATCGGCCTTGATGGGCGAGATCAGCGGATGGTTCGGATCGCTGGCGCCGGTATAATCCCGTCCCGACGCACGCAAATCGTCCGGGTCTATCGAAGGGTCGACGTCCCGGCGCTCGTCATAGCTTTCGCCTTCGGCCAGGATGTCAGTCCAGGGGGAGAGAAGCACCGCGCACGCAGGCATCGGCACTCCTGCGTCACGTAGCGCCAAAAGCAGCGCGATAGTCAGCCCGCCGCCTGCGCTGTCACCCCCCACGGCGATCTTCTGGCCCTGTCCGACCTCCGCCAGCATTGCGCCATAGGCGGCCAGGGCATCCTGCACGCCGGCCGGAAACGGGTGTTCGGGCGCCAGCCTGTAGTTAGGTACCAGCACCCGCATGCCCGTCACGCGCGAGATATGCGCCGCAAGCTTGCGGTGCGTAACGCAACTTCCCGAAACATACCCGCCGCCATGCAACAGAAGGAAAACCCCTCCGCTTCCGCTCAGGGGATAGGTCACCCACTCGCAGGACACGCCGCCCATGCTGACCTGTTCGATGCTTGTGTCAGATGGCGGCGGGTCGTTTTCGAGCGCCCGCTCATCCCACTCCTTGCGCCTTTGGGCCAGTTCGGCCCTCGGCTTCGATCTTTCCGCGATCAGTGCGGCTTTCGCCTCTTCCGCTGCGGCACTTGCCATTTTCAACCAGGCCCTCCATTGCCGGGGGCAATCTAATGTCAGATATGCTGACTTGAAAACCGTACCGCTAAAAATCTTGTCAAAAGCAGCGCACTATTGGTACGACTTGAACAACGGCAGCGCGGAACTGTCGGCTCCAATGTGGCGTTTAGGTCTTCAAATATGTTTGGGGACACAAGAGATGGTTGGAGACAGCGAACGGTTTCTTGAGGACAATTTGGTCCGCCATCGCGACGTGGCGCATTGGGCGGTGCCGGCCGCCATTGCGCTCATTTTGGCGGCCCTGTCGATCTTTGCCTATGGCGAGTATTTTTCTCGAGACTTCACGCCTCTGGCTCCCGCCGCACAAACTTTCAGCCCAGCTACCGAGATAGCGCGCTGAGCCCAAAAATCTTCAAAACAGCGTCCTGCTCTGTTCGTCCACGAGTTGACGGCCCTTGGCCAGGGCAAGCGCTGCCACGTCATCCTTTGATGAAAAGCGATCAGCACGAATGAACCGGTGGCTTTTCGTTTCCCCGCCATCGGTCTTCTCGACCACACCACAGAGCTGATATTCGCCTCCGGCCTTCATCTCCAGCGCCTTGATGACAAACCCCTTGTACTCCTCTTGGGCCAGTACGGCCTCTCCGGCCGGGGCCGCGTCTTTCTGCTTTCCGCCCAGCAGCGATTTCAAAAAACTCATCAGATATACGTCCGCTTGTGATTGGTGGCTGTGGAAATTCGATGTGCAAATGCCTTTCTAGCACCCGCCAGCCGGAACGAACATGCCAGGAGCCGCGTTTTTTGCCCGCAACGCCCGGCGTCACGGGCGCTGAAAGGAAAAAAAAATGGCTGCGGTAAGAACGGAAACTCCTGCGGGGCGGCACAGGCGGCATTTCTTCGCCAGGAACGGAAATGGGGGCTGGTTCGCCGGACTCATGGCGTCGATGCTTGTCGTCTTCCTTGCGCTGTGGGGCTTTAGCGCCTCCCATCAGGCGGCCGTTCAGGAGGCCAACGCGCCATCAGCTGCAGCTGCGGTTGCGGCAAAATAATCGCCGCCCCTGCGATCGCTTCTTTGTCGTGACAGTTGCCGATCGCGTTGGCAGGCGCGCTGTTGACAAACGCCTTATTTAGAACAAAGTGAGAACATCAAAGATGTTCTCATGCCCCTGACCCTTCTCGACAAGCTCAAGATCCTGGCGGACGCCGCCAAGTACGACGCCTCTTGTGCGTCTTCCGGCAGCCCCAAGCGCAACTCGCGTGATGGTGGTATTGGCTCCTCCACAGGCGCCGCCATCTGCCACGCCTATACGCCCGACGGCCGCTGCATCTCCCTGCTCAAGATCCTGCTCACCAATTTCTGCATCTATGATTGCGCCTATTGCGTCAGCCGACGCTCCTCCAATGTTGCCCGCGCCCGCTTCAGCGTCGAGGAAGTCGTCAACCTCACCCTCGACCTTTACCGGCGCAATTGCATTGAGGGCCTGTTCCTTTCCTCCGGCATCGCCCGCGGCGAGGATGCAACCATGCAGGACCTGACACGCGTCGCAAAAGCCCTTCGGCTGGATCATGGCTTTCGCGGCTACATCCACCTCAAGACCATCCCGGGCGCCAGCCCTGAACTTCTTGAAGAAGCCGGCCGTTACGCTGATCGCCTCTCGATGAATGTCGAGCTTCCAAGCGACAGTGCCCTCAAATCCTTCGCGCCGGAAAAGGATGCGCGCAGCATCAAAAAGGGCCTCGCCTTCACCCGCAGCCATATCGAGGCGGCAACCGATGCGCCCAGGCGCCCGACCCCAGGCCATATCGGCAAGGCCCGGCGGCCGCGCTTTGCGCCTGCCGGCCAGTCGACCCAAATGATCGTCGGAGCCGACGGCGCCAACGACCTGACGATCCTCAACTCATCGGTTTCGCTCTATGCGTCCTATGGACTCAAACGCGTCTATTATTCCGCCTTCAGCCCCACCGGCCATCCCTCTGCCAGCCTGCCCAACACCGCCACCCCGCTTTGGCGCGAGCATCGGCTCTATCAGGCCGATTGGCTCTTGCGTTTCTACGGCTTCGAACTCGATGACCTGCAGACGGCGGCGCCAGCGGGCATGCTGGATCTCGAAATCGATCCCAAGCTCGCCTGGGCGCTCGCGCGGCGCGAAAACTTCCCGGTCGATGTGAACACGGCAGAACGGGAACGCCTGCTTCGTGTGCCTGGCTTTGGCACCAAGACCGTCGACCGCATTCTGGCCTCCCGCCGCAGCGGCGCCCTTCAGCTTTGCCGACATCGCCCGTTTGACCAAGGCGGCAGGCCGCGCCGCCCCCTTCATCGTCACCTCCGACCACATGCCCGGCAACAGCCTCGACGATACCCGCCTCAGGCAAAAACTCGCGCCGAAGCCTGAGCAATTGTCCTTGTTCGGATAGCAAAAATGTATGCCGTGCCACTTGCTGCCAATGCCGGCGCCGGTGCCTTCAAACAGGCCGCACGCCAATGCCTGGCGCTCGGCCTCTCGCCCGAGCAGATCACCTTTACGGATCCGGATGCGCCATCGCTTCTGCCGCCCCTGCCCGCCTCCAATGCAACAGCGGCCCTCACCGTGCCGCGGGCCTATGCCGCCTTGCTGGATAACGCCGTCTGCCACGCCAGTTTCGATCGCTTCGCCCTGCTCTATCAGGTGCTCCACCGCATCACCCATGGCGAACGCGACCTCGCCTCGCGGGCAGCCGATCCCGCCATCGCCCGCCTCAATGACTATGCAAAGAATGTCGAGCGCGACATCTACAAGATGCATGCCTTTGTGCGCTTCCGCCCGCGCAAGCTGGACGGCACGACGCTCTTTACCGCCTGGTTCGAACCCCAGCACTACGTGCTTGAAAAGGCTGTGCCTTTCTTCGTCGACCGCTTCGCACAGATGGACTGGCTGATCGCCACACCTCAGGGCACAGCACTATGGCAGGACGGCAGGCTGGCCTACGGCCCGCCCGCGCCCAAGCCGTCCCTTGTCGAAGATCAGGTGCTGGATGAATTGTGGATCACTTACTACCGCACGACGTTCAACCCTGCGCGGGTCAGGCTGAAGGCCATGACGTCCGAGATGCCCAAGCACTATTGGGCGAACATGCCCGAAACCGCCGCCATTCCCGCCATGGTGGCTGGGGCCGACAGGAGGGTCATCGAAATGCGAAGCCAGCATGCCGACCAGCCGCAGCTTTTTGCCGAACGCATCGCCAATTGGGCGAAGCTCGATGAGTCCATCCCCGAGGAGCCGATCGGAAAGCTTCGCAAGGAAGCGGCAGGCTGCGAACGCTGCCCGCTTTACAAGAACGCCACCCAGACCGTTTTCGGCGAAGGTCCCGAAACCGCCGACATCGTCTTTGTCGGCGAACAGCCCGGCGATCAGGAGGATTTGGCTGGCCGCCCCTTTGTGGGTCCAGCCGGCCAGTTATTCGACCGGGCAATGATCAAAGCCGGCATCGACCGCGAACGGGCCTATGTCACCAACGCCGTCAAGCATTTCAAATTCTCGCCCCGCGGCAAGAAGCGCATTCACGCCAAGCCCAATGCCGGGGAAATTCACGCCTGCCAGTTCTGGCTCGCCAGCGAGATCCTCGCCATCAGGCCCAAGCTGGTCGTCGCCATGGGCGCAACCGCCGCCTATGCGCTCTCCGGCCACACCGTTTCGGTCACCAGGGAACGTGGAGAAACCCTGTTCGGCGAACAGCCCGGCTTTATCACCGTTCACCCCTCATTTCTTTTGCGCATTCCCGATCACCAGCAAAAGGCCGATGAATTCGACCGGTTCGTGGCCGATCTCGCCGCCGTCAAGAACCTGTTGGAAGCTAGCTGAGGCGCATAGGTCATGCGCAGCGCAACACCGGCCTGCCAGCCCTCCGGATCTTACTTCTTTCCGGAGCGCTTGAGCGTCTTGATCTTCATGGGCGGCAGGCCCGATTTTTCCGAAATCGTCCGGTCCTGCGCCTCGAGTTCGGCCCGCACGGCGTCCTCGCCGCCATCCAGCCCTACCAGCAGATCGGCCGGCACACGACGGTTCGAGCGCTGGCTGCCATCTTCATAGATCACGTCATAAAGGACGAAGTCGGTCCTTGGTGTCGGCTTCTTGGCCATCTTGGAAACTCCTGCGGGACTGCCGGCCCTGCTTGACCAGCAAATGGGGAAACTCGAAAAATGTTGAGGCCGATGGCGAGGCGAAGCGAACGGATCTAAGGCCTCTCGCATGCAAAGCTCGTTGGGAAGCCGGTAGCAGGTACGCGGGGAGACGACCTATCCCCGGCCCCGATAGGGCGGAACGCCCTGGTCGGGCAGCCACACACCTTCCGGCGGCAAACCGGTTTGCCAGAAAACATCGATGGGAATGCCGCCGCGCGGATACCAGTACCCGCCAATGCGCAACCATTTCGGCGAGATCGCCTCGACGATCTTCTTGCCGATGTCCACCGTGCACGCTTCATGGAACGCGCCGTGATTGCGAAACGAGGTCAGATAGAGCTTGAGCGACTTGCTCTCGACCAGATGCTTGTCCGGCACGAAATCGATGACCAGATGTGCGAAATCCGGCTGCCCCGTCACCGGGCAGAGCGAGGTGAATTCGGGGCAGACGAAACGGGTGACAAAGGCGGTACCGGCGTGCGGATTCGGAACGGCGTCGAGCACCGCCTCCTCCGGACTTTCAGGCGTCTCCACCTGCCGGCCGAGTTGCAGATCGGTTTGCTGCATTTAAGGCATACTTTCCGGCACGCGCCAGACTGGCGCGAACACTAATTGTCGAGGAAGCTCCGAAGCTTGCGGCTGCGGCTCGGATGCTTGAGCTTGCGCAGCGCCTTGGCCTCGATCTGGCGGATGCGTTCGCGCGTCACCGAGAACTGCTGGCCCGACTTCCTCGAGCGTGTGGTCGGTGTTCATGCCGATGCCGAAGCGCATGCGCAGCACGCGTTCCTCGCGCGGGGTCAGCGACGCCAGCACCCGCGTCGTGGTCTCGCGCAGATTGCGACTGGATCGCCGCATCGATCGGCTGCACCGCATTCGACGTCCGGAATGAAATCGCCGAGGTTGGAATCCTCCTCGTCGCCGATCGGCGTTTCGAGCGAGATCGGCTCCTTGGCGATCTTGAGGACCTTGCGCACCTTGTCGAGCGGCATCTGCAGCTTTTCGGAAAGCTCTTCCGGCGTCGGCTCGCGGCCGATCTCGTGCAGCATCTGGCGCGACGTGCGCACGATCTTGTTGATCGTCTCGATCATGTGCACCGGAATGCGGATGGTGCGCGCCTGATCGGCGATCGAGCGGGTGATCGCCTGCCGGATCCACCAGGTCGCATAGGTCGAGAACTTGTAGCCGCGGCGGTACTCGAACTTGTCCACCGCCTTCATCAGCCCGATATTGCCTTCCTGGATGAGATCGAGGAACTGCAGGCCGCGATTGGTGTATTTCTTGGCGATCGAGATCACCAGGCGAAGGTTGGCTTCGACCATCTCCTTCTTGGCGATGGCGGCTTCGCGCTCGCCCTTTTGCACCTTGTGCACGATGCGGCGGTATTCGCCGATATCGAGACCCGTCTCGGTCGCCAGCGTCTGGATTTCGCCGCGCAGTTCCTCGATCGTGTCGCGCTCGCGGCTGCACGAATTCGCCCCAGCCCTTGCCGTCGAGTTCGGCCACCTTTTCGATCCATTCGGGATCGAGCTCGCCGCCATAATAGGCCTTGAGGAACGCGTCGCGCTTGATGCCATAGCTCTCGGCCAGGCGCAGCAGCCGGCCCTCGATCCGGACCAGCCGCTTGTTGATGTCGTAAAGCTGCTCGACCAGGCTCTCGATACGCGAATTGTTGAGGCTCAGCGACTTCACGTCGGCGATCACCTCGCCGCGCCAGCCGGCGATCTTCTTGACCTCGCCGGCATCGGCTTCCTTGGCCGCCAGCGCATCTTCGCGGTGCCGGTCCTGCACCTTGCGCATCTTGCCATAGATGTCGGCGATGCGGTCGAACGTCTCCACGACCTGCGGCTTCAGCTCCGCTTCCATGGCGGACAAGCGACAGATTGTTCTCGTAATCGTCCTCGTCGTCGTCGTCGGGCTCCGGCACGCCGGAAACATCCTCGCGATCCTCTTCGTCGCGGTCCGACTTTGCCGCGCTGCGCGGCTTCCGGTTTGGTCTCGGCGGTTGACATTGCCATCGGCTGCGGGAGCAGCAGGCGCGGCCTGCTTGGCGTCGGGGCCGGCATAGGTCGCCTCGAGATCGATGATGTCGCGCAGCAGGATTTCGCCTTCGTTGAGCTGGTCGCGCCAGATGATGATGGCCTGGAAGGTCAGCGGGCTCTCGCACAGCCCCTCGATCATGGTCTCGCGGCCGGCCTCGATGCGCTTGGCGATGGCGATTTCGCCCTCGCGGCTGACAGCAGCTCCACCGAGCCCATTTCGCGCAGATACATGCGCACCGGATCGTCGGTCCGGTCGGAGCCGGACTTGGCGTTGGAATTGTTCGCGACGGCGGTGCTCCGCTGGTCGTCGCCAGTTCGCCGCCTTCTTCCTCGTCATTGTTCGACGAATTGTCGGCCTCCTCGACCTCGTCCTCGTCGACGACATTGATGCCCATGTCGTTGAACATGGACATGATGTCCTCGATCTGCTCCGAGCTCACCTCCTCGGAGGGCAGAACCGAATTGATCTCTTCATAGGTGACATAGCCGCGCTTCTTGGCGGTCTTGATCAGCTTCTTGACCGCGGCATCGCTCAGGTCGAGCAACGGGCTGTCTGGCGCCTCGCTGCCTTCCTGCGGCTTTTCGGTTTCTGCGGTTGCGGCTGGCTTGGTGGCCATGGCGTTCTCCGGGCGGTGCCGTGCATGACTCAGCATCGGCGCTGGTCGTTTAAATCGAGACAGGTTAGGACAAGTGTAAGATGGGTTTCTTCCGGGGAGGTAAAAACGGCGGCGCTACCTCACATTCGCTCATGGGCGCATGGCCATTCCACCATGCACGAAAGAACGCCACGTCTGCCTGCTTAAAAGCTCCGTGTCGTTCGACCCGATAACGAACCAAACCCTTCGATCAATGCCTCTGTGCCATCGACGCTGGAAATCTGGTTCTGGATGTCCCGCAGCCGCTCAAATGTTTCTTCGCTGGGATCTTCGCCCAGCGCCAATTCGGCTGCTTTGAGTTCCTTATTTAGCTCAACAGATTTGTAATGCAAGGCCAGCGCGTGTTTCAGCCCTGTCTCTGCGTCAATCTCTGCTGTGTCGGGCAGCGCTTTGCCATATCCCCTGCCGATGCAACATCTCGCCAAGTCTTTGCAACAACTCAGCCATGTCCGCGTTGCTCAAGCGCCTCGATCATCGCCATGCGACTGTCGGCTCGCTCGCAGATGCAACGAAATCGATCATCGCCCCCAGCAGTTCCCGAGCCGCAGGCGACTCCAGATCGAGCGCCGCCAGCGTCTCCAGACGTGATTTCGGCCAGGCCTGGATGATTGACCAGGCTCATCAGGATTGTGGCTTCGCGCGCCGTTACATCGACTACCCGACCGCGCTTGAGCAGCCGCGAGATTGCGCAGTGTCTCGACACCACCAGCCTGCGGTGTCCGCTGCCTTTGCCCTTGGCCCGCCGCCATAGCCGCGGCCACCACCCTGCCCGCGCCCGGCGCCCGAGCGCCGGAACCTGTCGAAGGCTGGCGCAAAGAGCGCATTCAGCTTTTCGTCGAACGCCTGCCCGTAATGCCGTCTGACCGAACTGTCGGCAATCGAGGCCGCCCGCGCCCTGCAGGCGCGCTTCCAGCGCCGCCCGGGCTTCCGGCGTTTCCGGAACGACGCCGCGCGTTTCCATCGTCCAGATCATTTCCGACAGCGGCTGCGCCGTCTCGATCAGATCGGCGAAGGCGTCCCGCCCCTGCTGGCGGATGAGGTCGTCGGGGTCGAGCCCGTCCGGCAGCGTGGCGATGCGTACCGTCTGCCCGGGCTTCAGCAGCGGCAGCACCATGTCCGCCGACCGCTCTGCCGCCTTCTGCCCCGCACTGTCTCCATCGAAGCACAGGACCGGCGCATCGCTCATCCGCCACAGCAGCGTCAGATGATCTTCGGTCAGCGCCGTGCCCAGCGGCGCCACCGCGCCCTCGAACCCCGCGCGTCACCGCTGTGATGACGTCGAGATAGCCCTCGACCACGATCACCGGCTTGCCATCATGCGCCGCCTGCCGCGCCGTCTGGCCGTTGTAGAGCGTCAACCGCTTGTGAAAGAGCTCCGTCTCCGGCGAATTGAGATATTTCGCCGGCACGTCGGCGCTCAGCGCCCGTCCGCCAAAGGCGATGATCCGCCCGCGAAAATCCGCAATCGGGAAACATCACCCGGTTGCGGAACCGGTCATAGGGCAGCGGCGATGTCCTCGCGCATGCACCACGAGCCCGGTATCGATCATCTCCTCGGCGCTGACACGCCATTGGCGGCCAGATGCTCCTTGAGCCCGTTGCGGCTGTCCGGCGCAAACCCGATGCGGAAGCGCTGCTGCAGGCTGGGCGCTGATCGCCGCGCTCGTTGAGATAGCCGCGCGCCCGCGCCCCGATATTGTGCGCCAGCGCCGCCTCGAAATACTGCGTCGCCAGCTCCATGACGTCGTAAAGCGAGCGCCGCGCCGCCTCGCGCTTTTCCTCGCGCTCGTCCCGCGCCGGCATCGGCACCCCGGCCATGTCCGGCAAGCCGTTCCACCGCCTCGGGAAAGCTCATGCCGGTCTTCTCGGTCAGAAAGCGGAAATGGTCGCCCGATCGCCCCGCAGCCGAAAAGCAGTGATAGACGCCCGCGCCGGTCGTCGGCATGAAAGCTCGGCGTCTTCTCGCCGTGGAACGGGCAGCACGCCCACATGTCCCCGCGCCCGGGCTGGCGACTTGCGCTTGTCCCAGACCACATGCTCGCCCACCACCTGCGTGATCGGCAGGCGATTGCGAATGTCGTCGAGAAAGCTGTCGGAAAAGCGCATGCCGCGTAGATAGGCTCAGCACTACCTCCCGTCCACGCCCGTTTTATAAACTTTTACCGCAATGCACGACTGAATCGCGCATTCCTGCGAAATGTTGCGGACAAGGCGCATTTCGGGCAAATCTCGACGGCCCTCCCGCTCCGCGCCCCTGCCGATCTGGCCCCTGACCATCGAAAGCGTTTCATGTCCCAGTTTGCCTACGATTTTCGTTCGGATACCGTCACCGCGCCTTCCCCCGCAATGCGCGCCAAAATGGCCGAAGCTGAAGTCGGCGACGATGTCTATGGCGGCGATCCGACTGTCGCACGCCTCGAACAGATGCTGGCCGAGCGCCTCGGGCTCGAAGCAGGAATGTTCGTGCCGTCGGGCACCATGTCCAATCTGTCTGCGCTGATGTCCCATTGCGCCCGCGGCGAGGAATACATCGCCGGCCAGGAAGCCCATTGCTATAGATTCGAGGCGGGCGGCGGCGCGGTGCTGGGCTCCATCCAGCCCCAGCCCATCGTCAACCAGCCAGACGGCACGCTCGCCCTTGCCGATATCGAAGCGGCGATCAAGCCGCACGACATGCATTTCGCCCGCACCCGGCTGCTGGCGCTCGAAAACACCATTTCCGGTCGCGTCCTGTCTCTTGACTATCAGGCGCAAGCCATTGCATTGGCACGCAAAAACAATCTGAGCACCCATCTCGACGGCGCTCGGCTCTTCAACGCCTCGGTTGCGCTGGGCTGCCAACCATCGGATCTCGCCAAGGGCTTCGACACCATCTCCATCTGCCTCTCCAAGGGCCTGGGAGCTCCCGTCGGCTCCGTGCTGGTGGGCAACAAGTATTTGATCGACAAGGCCCGCTGGACCAGGAAGATGCTGGGCGGCGGCATGCGCCAGTCCGGCATTCTCGCCGCAGCCGGAATTTATGCGCTCGAAAACAATGTCGAGCGCCTGGCGGACGACCACGCCAACGCCGCCCGTCTGGCCGAAGGTCTGGCAAAGTTCCATGAACTTTCCGTCAAACCGACGCCGACCAACATGGTCTTCGTCGATGTCTCGGCCGACACCCTCAAGGACTTTGCCGAACATCTGAGCGCATCGAAGATCGGCGTCTCGTCCGACTACCAGCGCCGCAGCCAGCGCTGGGTCACCCATCTCGATGCCGGCGCCGATGCCGTCGATGCCGCGCTTGAAGCGGTGGGGGCCTTCTTCAAGGGGCGCTAGCAGCACCAGAGAGTTATCAGGACAACATCAGCCTGATCCCGACGATGGACAGGATGGTGCCCAGCAGCATGCGCACCGCCCCCTCGTGCAGCTTCGGGGCGAAATGGCTCGTCAGCACGATACCCGGCACCGAGCCGATCAGCAGCGATCCGAGCATGCCCCAATCCACCGAGCCCAGCGCCCAATGCCCGATCCCGGCGACAAGCGTCAGTGGAACCGCATGCGCGATGTCCGTCCCAACGATCCGCAGTGCCGGCAAACGCGGATAAAGCAGCATCAAAATGGTCACGCCGATGGCCCCCGCACCCACTGACGAGATCGACACCAGCACACCTATCACCAAGCCCGTCAACACCGTCAGAACAGCCTGCCGGCGCGGCTCGGGTTCGGCGCGCCGCCCGGCAAATGCAAGCAGCCGCCGCCGAAAGAACAGGCTTATGGCCGTTATGATCAGCATGACCCCGAGCACCAGTGAGATCGCTTCGGAGACCGGCGCCCCCATGACGCCCACATGGGCCAGCACGTAAAGCGTCGCGGCGGCCGCGGGCACGCTTCCCGCGGCCAGCAGCGCCACCACGCGCCATTGGATGACTTTGTTGAAGCCATGCACCAGAGAGCCCGCGGATTTGGTGGTCGCCGCATATAAAAGATCGGTGCCGACCGCGGTTGCAGGGTGAATGCCGAACAGCAACACCAGTAGCGGCGTCATCAGCGAGCCGCCGCCGACGCCGGTCACCCCCACAATGCCGCCGACGATAAGGCCCGAGAGCACATAGAGGGGCTGGACCGCAAAGATATGGAACATGATCCGTTCACTCCACCGCCTGGCTCAGGATGAGCCAGCGCGGCGGAGGGCTATGTTATCACCAGTCCCGGGTCCGCGTAGCGTGCTGTTTATGGCGTTGCGATCGGCAGCAGGAGGAATTCTTTTCCGTCGTCTGTGTCGGCGCTGGCATGGCCTGCCTTCCGGCAAGCGGAACGACAGACGCACTCACCCTCACGCAAAATAATCCTGCAGGGGCCGAACGCTGAGATTGCCCTCGCGATAGGCGATGATGCCTTCCACGGCGGCGATGGCGCCGGGGATGGTCGTGTAATAGGGAATCTTGCCCAGAAGCGCGGTGCGGCGGATATCGCGGCTGTCGGAAACAGCCTTGATGCCCTCGGTGGTATTGATCACCAATTGCACGCCGCCATTCTTCATCGCATCGACGATGTGCGGCCGGCCTTCCAGCACCTTGTTGATCTTGGTCGCCGGCACGCCCTGCTCGTCCAGATAGCGCTGCGTGCCACCCGTGGCGATGATCTTGAATCCGGCATCGGACAACTTCTTGATCGCGGGCAACGATCCATTCCTTGTCGTCGTCGCGCACCGAGACGAAGACCGTGCCCTCCTTTGGCACCTTGGCGCCCGCCCCGAGCTGCGACTTGGCAAAGGCGATCGCATAATCGGTATCGAGCCCAATGACTTCGCCGGTCGATTTCATTTCCGGGCCGAGCACCGTGTCGACGCCGGGGAAGCGGGCGAAGGGGAAGACGGCTTCCTTGATGCCGATGTGGTTCAGCTTTTTCGCCGCCAGTTTGAAGCTCGCCAGCGTTTCGCCCGCCATGATGCGGCTGGCGATCTTGGCGATCGGGACGCCGATCACCTTGGCGACGAACGGCACCGTGCGCGAGGCGCGCGGATTGACCTCGAGGATGTAGATGGTGCCGTCCTTGAGCGCGAACTGCACGTTCATCAGCCCGCCGACCTTGAGCGCCAGGGCCAGTTCCCGCGTCTGCCGCTTCAGCTCGGTGATCACGTCATCGGAGAGCGTGTGCGGGGGCAGCGAACAGGCGCTGTCGCCCGAATGGATGCCCGCTTCCTCGATATGCTCCATGATGCCGCACACGAACACGTCCTTGCCGTCGCAAAGGCAATCGACGTCGATCTCCATCGCATCGGTCAGATAGGCGTCGAACAGCAGCGGATTGTCGGAAAGGACCGAATTGATCTGGCCGGTCTTGTCGTTCGGATAGCGATGCCGGATTTCGGGCGGCACCAGCTCGGTCAGCGTCGACTGGATGTAGCTTTCGAACTGATCTGCGCTCTGCACGATCGCCATGGCGCGTCCGCCGAGCACATAGGAGGGGCGGATGACCAGCGGGAAGCCGAGCCGCTCGGCCACCAGCCGTGCCTGCTCCAGCGAATAGGCAATGCCGTTCTTCGGCTGGGTCAGCCCGAGCTTGGAGATCAGCTTCATGAACCGGTCGCGATCTTCGGCCAGATCGATCGCGTCCGGCTGGGTGCCCAGGATGGGCACGCCCGCCGTTTCCACGGCCTCGGCGAGGTTCAGCGGCGTCTGCCCGCCGAACTGCACGATCACGCCATGCAGCGTGCCGTTCTGCTTCTCCGTCGTCAGGATCTCGATCACGTCCTCTTCGGTCAGCGGCTCGAAATAAAGCCGGTCCGAGGTGTCGTAATCGGTCGAGACGGTTTCCGGGTTGCAGTTGACCATGATGGTCTCATAGCCGGCATCGGTGAGCGCGAAGGCGGCATGGCAGCAGCAATAGTCGAACTCGATGCCCTGCCCGATGCGGTTCGGCCCGCCGCCGAGGATGACGACCTTCTTGCGGTCCGAGGGCTGCGCCTCATCGACCACTTGCCCGGCAGAACGGCACCTCATAGGTCGAATACATGTAGGCGGTGGGCGAGGCGAACTCGGCCGCGCAGGTGTCGATGCGCTTGTAGACCGGCCGCACCTCGAGGCTATGCCGCGCCCGCCGCACCTCTCCTGCCGTCTTCCCGCTGAGATCGGCAAGCCGCGCGTCGGAAAAGCCCATGGATTTGAGCATGCGGAAGGTCTGCGCATCCTCCGGCAAGCCCGTATTCGCGCACCTTGGCTTCCAGATCGATGATGGACTTGATCTGCTCGAGGAACCACATGTCGATCTTGCAGGCCTGGTGGATTTCGGCGAGCGACATGCCGAGCCGCATGGCTTCGGCCACATGCAGCAGCCGCTCGGGCGTCGGCGTGCCGAGCGCGGCGCGGATGGCGTTCTTGTCGTCCCCTTCGCCCAAGACCCGGAATGCCGATCTCGTTGAGCCCGGTCAGGCCGGTCTCCAGCGACCGCAGCGCCTTTTGCAGCGATTCCGGGAAGGTCCGGCCGATGGCCATGGCCTCGCCCACCGATTTCATCGAGGTGGTCAGCCGGTTGTCGGCGCCGGGGAATTTCTCGAAGGCGAAACGCGGGATCTTGGTGACGACATAATCGATGCTCGGCTCGAAGCTCGCCGGGGTCGCGCCGCCGGTGATGTCGTTTTCGAGCTCGTCCAGCGTGTAGCCGACCGCCAGCCGCGCCGCGACCTTGGCGATCGGGAAAGCCCGTCGCCTTCGACGCCAGCGCCGAGGACCGCGACACGCGCGGGTTCATCTCGATGACGATCAGCCGCCCGTCCGCCGGGTTGACGGCGAACTGCACGTTGGAGCCGCCGGTCTCCACCCCGATCTCGCGCAAAACCGCCAGCGAGGCGTCGCGCATGATCTGGTATTCCTTGTCGGTCAGCGTCAGGGCCGGCGCCACGGTGATGGAATCGCCGGTATGCACGCCCATCGGGTCGATGTTCTCGATCGAGCAGATGATGATGCAGTTGTCGTTCTTGTCGCGAACGACCTCCATCTCGTACTCTTTCCAGCCGAGCACGCTTTCCTCGACCAGCACCTCGTTGGTCGGCGAGGCATCGATGCCGCGCTCGATGATGTCGAGATATTCCTCGCGGTTATAGGCGATGCCGCCGCCCGTGCCGCCGAGGGTGAAGCTGGGACGGATGATCGCCGGCAGCCCGATCTTTTCCAGCGCCGCAAGCGCTTCGATCAGATTGTGTGCAAGCTCCGAGCGGGGCGTTTCCAGCCCGATCTTGCCCATGGCCTCGCGGAAGAGTTCGCGGTCCTCCGCCTTGTCGATGGCTTCGGCCTTGGCCCCGATCATCTCGACGTCGAATTTGTCCAGTACGCCCATCTTCTTGAGCGACAAGGCGCAATTCAGCGCCGTCTGCCCGCCCATGGTCGGCAGCAGGACGAGCTTTTCGTCGGGACGCTCCGTGCGCTCCTTCTCGATGATCTTCGCCACGACCTCGGGCGTGATCGGCTCCATATAGGTCGCGTGCGCCAGGTCCGGATCGGTCATGATCGTCGCCGGATTGGAGTTGACCAGGATGATCCGGTAGCCTTCCTCCTTGAGCGCCTTGCAGGCCTGGGTGCCCGAATAGTCGAATTCGCAGGCCTGGCCGATAATGATTGGTCCCGCCCCGATGATGAGGATGGAATTGATATCTTCGCGTTTCGGCATAGGATCGCTCTTGGTATGGGCGCGCCAAATTGGGCGTTTGGACGCGCTTGGATAGTGCCTGCGGTGCAAGTTAAGGCGGCTGTCTAGCCGAACAAGGCAGTTAAGGGAAGGGGCGTTGACCCATGTGCAGGAATATCAGGACGCTGTTCAATTTCGAACCAGAGGCGACGCCGGACGAGGTCCGGGCCGCATCGCTGCAATTCGTACGCAAATTATCCGGCTTCAATACACCGTCTGAAGCCAATCGCGCGGCCTTTGACCATGCCGTGGATGACATCACCGCGGTGGCGCGCAAGCTGTTGGACAGCCTGGAGACCAAGGCGCCGCCGCGCAATCGGGAAATCGAGGCGGCAAAGGCGCGGGAGCGCTCGAGGCTCAGGTTTTCCTGACCCGCCCAAGCGCCGCCGGCTTCTTTTTTTATGCGGGCCGCGGCCCGCAGCCAGGCGCTAAACCGGTCTATCGATTTGGAGTTCGGTCGCGACCGAACCTTTCGTCGGCGCAAGGCGTTAGTCCCGACAACCGACGCATTACAAAAAGGACCCTTCATGTCCCAACAGCCCTATGTGCAGTTTCACGATGGCCAGGCCTATCCGCAATTGGGTCTCGGCACCTGGAAGATGGACGACGCCGAAGCCGCAAAGGCCGTCGCCGCGGCAATCGGCACGGGCTATCGCCATATCGATACGGCGGAAGGCTATGCCAACGAAAAGGGCGTCGGTGAAGGGGTTCGCAATTCCGGTGTCGCGCGCGAGGAGATCTGCGTCACAACCAAGCTCGCCAATGGCCGGCAGGGCTATGATGAAGCCTTGCGGGCCTTCGACGAAAGTGACAAGCGGCTCGGCATAGGGCCGGTCGACCTCTACATCATCCATTGGCCGATCCCCTCGCGTGACCGCTATGTCGACACCTTCAAGGCGATGATGCGCCTCAAGAAGGAGGGCCGCATCCGATCTATCGGCGTGTCGAATTTCGAGATCGAGCATCTCGAACGCCTGATCGGAGAGACCGGCGAAGTGCCGGTCCTCAACCAGATCGAGCTGCATCCCGAATTCCAGCAGCGTGAATTGCGCGAATATCACGAGGGCAAGAACATCAGGACCGAGAGCTGGAGCCCGCTTGGCAGGGGCCAGTCGATCCACGCCGGCCCCATCGCCGAAATCGCTCAAAAGCACGGCAAGACACCGACTCAGATCGTCTTGCGCTGGCATATCGACCAGGGCCTCATCGTCATCCCGAAATCGTCGAGACCCGACCACCAGCAAGCCAATTTCGATATCTTCGACTTCAAGCTCGATGCCGGGGATCTCGACAAAATCGCCGGCATGGACGATCCGGACGGCCGCATGGGTGGACATCCGAACGATGTGAGCTAGGCCGGAACGCAAGAGCGCCGGGCAACGCCCGACGCCTTTTTTGTGCTTCATCTGGCTCGCGGTATCAGGCCAATGCCGGTTGCACGTTCAGGCGGTGCCGCCAGCGGTCCAGGTCGAGGCCGCGTACCAAAAGCCAGAGCGCAAAGCCGATCTCGCCAATGGTGACGATGGTCAGCAGCCCGATCACCGCCACCCCCAGCACCTCATTGCCCGGCAAGACGAATTTTTCCATCGCCTGCAGCGAATAGCCGAAGCTGCCGATCAGCATCATGCCGCCGAGAACCCGCGGCAAATAGCCGGATGCCCAGACCAGATAGCCCAGCACCAGCAAGTGCGCGCCGAAGAATATCTGCCAGGCGTAAACGCCAAGCTCGTGCGCTTGAAGAAACATCAGCGCCAGCCCCTGCAATTGCGCATTGTCGAACGCAGCCAGAAAGTCGGGCCCGCTCAGGACCAGCGCCATCATCAGATAGGGCACGAGGTTAAGCGCCATCACCACGATCATGCCGAAGCGGGCGAGCGCAGCCATCAGCGACAGCGTACTGCTGACCGGCTTGAGCAGCGTATAAAGGATCGCCGTCACCGCGATCTCGAACAGGATCGTCAGCATGTCGGCAAAGATGCCGAGCCGGAACAGGCCTGCATGCTCGGCCAGGCCCTGCGCATTGGCGGCGGCGTCCTCCAAATTGAAAACGGTCGCCGGCATGTAGCCAATCGAGAACATGCCGCATATGGCAATCAGCAGATAGAGCAAGCCGGCAATCCGGGCGGTGCGTTTGGGCGCAGAAAAACTATTGGCAGTCATGGATTATGTCCTTGAGCTGGAATGAAAGTCTGGATGTTCAGGCGGCTTGCGACGCCGCGCTACGCTCGGTCATGGTCAAGACGACATTGCCGCGCTTGCGGCCGCTGCCGACATAGGCATGCGCCTCCCGGGCGTTCTCCATCGGATAGGAGCGGTCGATGAGCGGGACGAAAACTCCCCGCCGCGCCAGGTCGGCGAGAAACTCGAGGTCCTCGCTCCGCACCGAAGCCACGCCGGCGACGAGCTTTTTGCTGCTGCCCCTTTTCGGCCGTTCCAGTCCCATCAGTTGGCGGAACGAGCCCAGCACCAGCAACAGCCGCCCGCCCTCATTCAGCACTGGCTCGCATTGCGAAAAGCTGACATCGCCATTGCAGTTGAGGATGATGTCGTAACGGACTCCGGCGTTGGCGAAATCCGTCCTGGCATAATCAATCACTTCATCCGCCCCAAGCCCGCGGACAAGCCCGGCATTGGCGGCGCTGCACACCCCCGTCACATGCGCTCCGAAATGCTTGGCGAGCACGACCGCTGCCGAGCCGACGCTGCCCGAGGCGCCGACGATCAGCACCCGCTCTCCCGCCTTCAGCTTGCCCTTGTTCTTGAGGAAATCGAGCGCCGTCGTGCCCCCAAAGCTCAGCGCAGCTGCCTGCTCGAAGCTCAAATTCTCCGGCTTCCCGGCGATCAGCCCGTTCTCCGCCATCACCGCATATTCGGCATGCGCGCCCATTTTGCCGCTGGGATAGGCGAAGACCGCATCGCCCGGCGCAAAGCGCGTCACCTGGTCCCCGACCAGTTCCACCACGCCGGAGAGTTCGGTTCCAAGGATCGGCTGGCGGGGCTTCAAAAAGCCGAAAATCGCCCGGCCGAGAAGACCGAAACCCTTTGGCAAGGTCAGGCTGCGCGCCCGCCAGTCGCCCGAGGAGATCGTCGCGGCATGCACCCTGATCAGCACATCATGCGCACCCGGCTCCGGCGTTGCGACTTCAGTGACCGAAACGACTTCCGGTCCGCCATAAGTGTTGTAGGTAACCGCTTTCATTGCTCTGCCCTTTGCTGAACTTCATCTTGGCAAAGCAATACTTCTGCAATTTAGCAGAGTGAATTGACTAAATTCCGACTTTTGATATGCGTTTATGCATGGATTGGCGTGCAACGAAATTCGACTGGAACCGGGCCCGGGCGTTCCTTGTGACCGCCGAGGAAGGCTCGCTCTCCGCAGCCGCCCGAGCACTGGGGCTGGCCCAACCCACGCTCGGCCGGCAGGTCGATGCGCTCGAAGAAGAACTTGGCGTCGTGCTGTTCGAGCGCGTGGGGCGCGGCCTGACCCTGACGCCGAGCGGGCTCGACCTGCTCGACCACGTCCGCCAGATGGGGGAAGCGGCGAACCGGGTTTCCCTCAGCGCCGCCGGCCATTCGCAATCCATCGAGGGCAAGGTGTCCATCTCGGCCAGCGAGATCTACTCGGCCTTCCTGCTGCCGCCCATCCTCGAAAGGCTGCGCGCCAGCCATCCGGGCATCCATGTCGAGATCGTCGCGTCCAACCTCGCCAGCGATCTGCGGCGGCGGGAGGCCGATATCGCCATCCGCAACTTCCGCCCCGAGGAACCGGACCTGCGCGCGAAGAAGATCCGGGACGCGGAAGGCGTCTTCTACGCAACGCCCGCCTATCTCGATAAGATCGGCAACCCTCGCCTGCCCTATGATCTGAGGGATGCCGATTTCATTAGCGTCGATCATTCCGGCACCTTCCTCAAGCACCTCAACGCGCTCGGCTTCAACCTCACCGAACAGAACTTCCCGATCGTTTCGGAAAACTACATGGTCATGTGGGAGATGGTGAAGCGCGGCCTCGGCATCGGCGTCTTCGACGCCGCTATCGGTGATACCGAGCCCCTGGTGACGCGCGCCCTGCCCGACATGGAGCCGATCGCCTTCCCTGTCTGGCTCGTCGCCCACCAGGAAGTCAGCACCAGCCGGCGCATCCGCGTCGTCTTCGACCTTCTGGCCGAGGAACTGGCAAAACCGTACCGGCCTTGATCCAATCAGGCGCCAGCAACCACACCAACGAAGGCGTGAACCGCACGGGGTGGAATGTCGCTCCATCATTGTCCATAAAGGCAAAAAGCGCGCACCTCGCACGCCCCCGCCTTTACGTTTTCCGTGCCCCAACTCCGGAGTTGTCCCATGACCGATACGTCCGACTATGTGCCCCCGAAAGTCTGGAAATGGGTGCCGGGTGCCATCGGCCAGGGCGCGGAGACAAACCGTCCGGTTGCCGGGCCGACGCACGACAAGGAGTTGCCGCGCGGCAAACATCCCTTCCAGCTCTATTCGCTCGGCACGCCGAACGGGCAGAAGGTCACCATCATGCTCGAGGAACTGCTCGCTGCCGGCCATGAAGGCGCCGAATACGACGCCTGGTTCATCGATATCGGCAAGGGCGACCAGTTCGGCTCCGGCTTCGTCGCCATCAATCCGAACTCCAAGATTCCGGCCATGATGGATAACAGCGGGGATGCGCCGATCCGGCTGTTCGAGAGCGGCTCCATGCTGCTGCATCTGGCAGAAAAATTCGGCGCCTTCATTCCCACTGACGCCGCCGGCCGCGCCGAATGCCTCAACTGGCTGTTCTGGCAGATGGGCAGTGCTCCCTATCTCGGCGGCGGCTTCGGGCACTTTTACGCCTATGCGCCGGTCAAGATCGAATATGCCATCAACCGCTTCACCATGGAGGTCAAGCGCCAGCTCGACGTGCTCGACCGGCAACTGGCCGAGCGGCCCTATATCGCCGGCGACAGCTACACCATCGCCGACATCGCCATCTTTCCCTGGTATGGCCGTCAGATCATGGGCAAGGGCGGCTATAACGGCGCTGAGTTCATCGATGCCAAGATCTACACCAACGTCATGCGCTGGGCCGAGGAGATCAATGCCCGCGAGCCGGTCAAGCGCGGCCGCTGCGTCAATGTCCGCAATGAAAACGAGAGCGAGCAGCTGCTCGAACGCCACTCCGCCGCCGATATCGATCCGGTCGTCGCGGCACGCAAGAAGAGCGGCACGGTCTGAGCCTGCACGACGAATGGCGGGCTGCAGTGAACGCAGCCTCGCCTGCCCTCAAAGCATCAGCTTGAACCCCTCATGGCTGCGCTCGAACCCCAGCCGTTCGTAAAAGCGGTGGGCGTCCGTGCGCACCTTGTTGGAGGTGAGCTGGACCATGCCGCAGCCCATATCACGGCAGAGCCCGATTCCGTACCGTACCATTTCGCCGCCGATCCCCTGCCCGCGGCAATCGGCGCGCACATGCACGCTTTCCAGAATCCCGCGCCACATGCCGTTGCGCATCAGTCCGGGAAGCCGGGACGCTTGCAGCGTCCCGACGATCTCGCCCTCCCGTTCGCAAACGATCAGCCGATGGTCCGGCGAAGCGGCGATCAGCTCGAACGCCGCCAGCACGTCGGGATGGGCAGGATCCGAAGCGGGCCGTTCGAAGCCCGTGGCCGTGCCGGCATCGGTGAGCGCAAGAATGGCCGCGATATCCTCGCGCCGGGCATCGCGAAAAACGACAGGCTCCGCCTCCATCGCCTAGCGCTGCGTCACATATCCGTCGGGCACGCCCTTGGGCGACAGCACGAACTGCCACACCTGGATGGCCCGCGAGCGGAATCCGCCGGCGCAGCAGAGCAGGTAATACTCCCACATGCGCTTGAATTTTTTTTCCTCGGGCGTCTTCGGCTCGGGCCATTTCTTCTGGAAGTTCTCGTTCCAGGCGACCAGCGTCTTGTCGTAGTGCGGCCCGATATTGTGCAGATCGATCACCACCCACAGCCCTTCGATGGCCTTGCCGATCTGGGTGATCGAGGGCAGCACACCGCCGGGGAAGATGTATTTTTCGATCCAGGGATCGATCGTCACCTTGCTGTCCGGGGAGCCGATCGTGTGCATCATGAACAGGCCCTTCTCCGGGTCCTTGATCACCTGCCGCGCCTTCTCGAAATAGGTGCGGTAGTTCTTGTACCCGACATGCTCGAACATGCCCATGGAGACGATCTTGTCGGCCTTGCCGTCGAATTCGCGATAATCCTTGACCTGGAATTCGACCGGCAGATCCTTGTAGCGCTCGCGGCCGTATTCGGCCTGGTCCGGCGACACGGTCACGCCGACGCAATTGGCCTTGTAGCGCTCGGCGGCCAGCCCCATGAAGGCGCCCCAGCCGCAACCGATATCCCACACCGTCTCGCCCGGTTGCAGCTGCACCTTGCGGCACACCATGTCGAGCTTGGCTTCCTGCGCCTGATCGACATTCTCGACCCCCTCCGGCCAATAGCCGCAGGAACCGGTCATCCGCTGGTCGAGCGAAGCCTTGTAGGCGTCCGTTTCGTTGTAATGCATTGCCGCGACGCGCTTTGAGCGCCCGATCGTCTGCATGTTCAGATATTTGGCCTGCAGGATCTGCCAGACCAGGTTCGGCGTGACCGAGATCTTGTCTTCGAGATTGGCGCTCACGACCCGGTTGAAGAATTCGGCCAGGTCGGCGCAGTCCCACCACCCGTCCATATAGGCATCTCCCAGGCCCAAAGACCCGCTGGCGAAGATTCGCGCCCACAAATCCTCGTTATGAACCTGCGGGTCCCATGGGTTTGACCCGTTCACAGTTACACCCGCGTCGGCCAACAGGCCGACGATTCTGTCTTTCCGGTCCATAAAGTATTGCCTCTTGATATGCTTATGCGCGGGGACGTTAGTCGAGCATCACCCAAAAGAAAAGTCCGGGAGCCTTCCCGGACTTTTCATCAGCAAAACCATCCGCAGTCCCGCAAGCTCATTCCTTGCGCAGCCGCTTCTTCCAGTCTTCGATCGACTTGGCGTAGGGGTGCGGCGGCGCGTCGAACTGCGATTTCACCGAATCATCCGGTTCAATGCCCAGGGCCTCGAACAGCATCGCGCGGTCGCGCCTGTCGTTCTCCGATTCCTGGATGGCATATTTGAGCACGTCGTCGATCACGTCCTGCGGCACCACGATCGCCCCGTCGCCATCCGCCACGATCAGATCGCCCGGCTTGACGGTCGCCCCGCCGATCTCGACAATCGAATTGGGCTCGCCGAACTCCACGCGCCCCTGATACATCGGCTGCACGACCCAGCGATGCCAGCAGGGCATCGCCTTCTGATAAAGCTGCTCGTCGGTATCGCGCGCACCGCCATTGGTCAGAACGCCCCTGACACCGCGGGTCGCCCAGACCATGGAGTCCATCGACCCCACGGCCGGCGTCTTCTGGCCCATGGTATCGATGGCGAGGAAATCGCCCTCGCCAACGTTCTCGGCGAAGTCACCCATGTTCCACAGCTGCCCGTACCAGTATTCATAGGCCCATTTCGTGTAGTCCTCCGGCTTGAGCTCCGGCACCCGCTGCTGGGTGGGAATATGCCGATAGGTCTTGGCGAACCCCGCAGACTTGGTGCGCCACAATGGCCGGATTTCCGGATCGACCGTTCCCACGTGATGAAGGCCCACCCAGTCCATGCCGTCCCTTATGTCGGTGACGCGCAGCTTGGCCACCGTATCGAGAATTTCCTTGCGCTTGGCTTTGTCCATTGAACCGCCCTCCTCCAAAATAGGTGCCCCACAGCCACCAGCGGCTGCCGGCTTGAAACTCATGCGGCGCGGCCTTCCGCACCTCCCCCGGCCTGCCCACCCTCGCTTGGTCACCAAGCCTTGGCGAAGTGTTCATACCGTGGTATTACCAATCTTGTATGCAAGTTTGCCCGCTTGTCAATTCGATTTGAGCTCGGCGGGAAAAAGACCGGAACGGCAGGCAAAATGGATAGCGGACCATCGCTCTCACGGGAAACGGAAGCGCAGACCCCGGGCTATGACCGGGTACTTGCCTTCATGCGCGAGCAGCTGCTGTCGGGTCAGCTAAAAGCAGGCGACCGCCTCCTCCCCGAGCGCGAACTGGCCGCAAGGCTGGGCGTCAGCCGCCCCGTCATCCGTGAGGTTCTGCGGGCGCTGGCCGCCATGGGGGTCATCGAAATCCGTCACGGTCATGGAAGCGTTGTCCGCCAACCCGATTTCTCCCAGCTGGGCGACGTCTTCACCCTGGTTCTCGCCCAGAACGCCGACGTCGTCGACGACATCATGGAGGCCCGCATTGCCATCGAGCGGCAGGCCATCCGGCTCGCCTGCCAGCGCGGAACCGCTGCCGACCTCGAGCGGTTGCAGGACGCGCTCGAGGCCATCCGGGCGACCATTTCCGATGCAGAAGGCGGCGCCGCAGCCGACTACGCCTTCCATGCCGCCCTCGTTGAAGCGGCCCACTCCCCTACCCTGTCGAGCCTTTACGCCGGTATATCCAACCTGCTGAAGCGTTCGCACCGCAGACGCCGCGAGCGCATCTCGGGCGCCGACATGCATGCCTATCTCGTGGAGCATCATGCCAGCCTGATTGCCGCTCTCGCCGCACGCGAAGCCGACACATGCGACCGCCTGCTGACCCAGCATTTTGAGATCGGCCGCGACATCCAGCGCCAGGCAGCGATCGCCGAACTGGCGACGCCGGAACGTACAAACGACCCCGCCTGAAACACAAGCCGAGAGCAGCTATGGCCCGGATTGTGTGCGATGGGCTCGTTAACCCTGCGCTCATTTGCAGCCCCTGGAGGGAACAAGAAGCCCGGAGCGTCCGTTAGCAGACATAATTTTCAATAGGAGCCCGGGAAAATGACTGAACCTGGTCGTGAAAGAGAAACGGTCGTTGTCAGCAATGGGGGCGGTGGCGGGGGTAGCCCCCTGGCATTGATCGGCGGCATTGTCGTCGTGGTGCTCATCGCTCTGCTGCTGTATCTGTTCGTCTTCAGCCACAATGGCGGCGGCACCATTGACGTGCCGGCCGTGTCGGTCGACGTGGCGCCATCGAACTGACAATTCGCCGCGCCAATTTGAAAAGGCGGTCCTTCGGGGCCGCCTTTTTCATTGCGGCTGGCACAGTGTAAGTGCCGACCAGATTAGCAGAAAATTCATTTGTTCATGGAAGCTTGGGGGTAATCGTATGGCGCCCCGACATCCCGGTCGGTGAGACAGCGTCAGAAACCAGAAGTAGTGAACCGTGCGTCTCATAATTGGTGCATTGATAGTCATTGGCTGTGTCGTTGGCGGTTATGCCGCGAACGGTGGGCACTTGGCCGTGCTCTTTCAGCCCTTCGAAGCCGTGATCATTCTGGGCGCCGCGGCCGGCGCCTTCGTCATCGGCAATACCGGACCCGTCCTGAAGCAGTCGCTTGGCATCTTCGGCACCCTGTTCCGCGGTCCCCGCTACACCAAGGAAGACCATGTCGAGCTGCTCGGCGTGCAGTTCACCTTGTTCAAGCTCGTGCAGTCAAAGGGCATTCTGGGGCTGGAACCCCACATCGAAAACCCGCACGAATCCGAGATTTTCGCCCGTTTTCCAAAGTTTGCGGCCAGCCACCACGCAGTGGAATTCATGTGCGACTACCTGCGCATGATCACGCTCGGGACCAACAACGTCCATGAGATGGAAGCGCTCATGGAAGAAGAGCTCGAAACCCATCATCAGGAACGCGAGCGGCTCGTTGCCGCCATTCAGGCGCTGGCCGACGGCACGCCCGCGCTGGGTATTGTCGCCGCCGTTCTCGGCGTCATCCACACAATGGGCTCGATCAGCGAACCGCCCGAGATCCTGGGCCATCTGATTGGCGCGGCCCTGGTCGGCACCTTTCTGGGCGTCTTCATGGCATACGGCTTTTTTGGTCCCATGGCGCAGGGCCTGCGCAACATTTATGACGTCGAGGCCAAATACTTCCTGTCGATGAAGACCGGCCTTCTGGCCCACATGTCGGGCTACATGCCGGTCATGGCCATCGAGTTCGCCCGCAAGTCGCTGATGTCGGAGGTGCGGCCGTCATTCGCCGAAATTGACGAGGCGACAGCGGAGCTGCTGCAAAAGAACGCGGCCTAAGCCGGGGAGGATGGGAAATGGCCGCCAGCATGGACAACCCCATCATTGTCAAACGCAAGAAGAAGGGCAAACACCCCCATCACGGCGGCGCCTGGAAGATTGCCTACGCCGATTTCGTGACGGCGATGATGTCGTTCTTTCTTCTTCTCTGGCTCATCTCCATGACAACCCCGGAGCAGAAAAAAGGTCTGGCCGACTATTTTGCGCCGCCCAATGTCAGCGAGACAACCAGCGGATCAGGCGGGGTACTCGCCGGCGAGACCCCTTCCGACAAGGGCGCCAAAGCCGACGGGGCGCTGGCGAACGTCAGCATCAACGTCAACAAGAAGACCGCCAGCGAAGTTGTTGGCGGTGACAACCGCGGCACCGGCAAGGACTCCCAGACCGATCTCCAGTCTCTTGAGGACCAGCGCTTCCACAGCGCCGCTGTCAGCATCAAGCAGGCCTGGCAGGCCATGCCCGACATTACCGAGATGCAGGACAATTTACTCGTTGAGGAGACGCCGGAAGGCCTCAACATCCAGATCATGGACCAGAACGGTGAGCGCATGTTCCCAGAGGGGTCCAAATACCCTCTGGAAAAGACACGCAAGGCAATCGCCGTTCTCGCGCCCATCCTGCAGAAACTGCCCAACCAGCTGACCATCTCCGGCCATACCGCCGCCGGAGCCGTCTACAACAATCCCCGTTATGGGTCCTGGGAACTCTCCAGCGACCGTGCCAACGTCACCCGCTCCATCCTGGAGGAATTCGGCCTGACGCCAGAGCATATCCAGGCCGTTATGGGCAAGTCGACCGAAGACCCCTTCTTCCCCGACGATCCCTATCTGGCAGCCAACGAACGCGTGAAGATTTCCGTGCTGCGGGGATCAGCGCCGGTACCTCTCAATCTCAAGCCCTGACACGACCCATTGGCCGAACCGCCCCGACCTGAACGTCGTTGGTGACAGCACTGGCGTATGGGCATAATATTCCCCGCGTATATTTTGAATTCACTATGAGCGGGGGTAGTGAAAATGAGAATGTATGCTTCAACATTTACAGGCGCGGCCTGCCTGGCACTGGTGATTTTCTGCAACTCCAGCGCATCAGCTCTGGCTGAGACTCGCCATTATTATATCGCCGCAGAGGAAGTCGACTGGGACTTCGCACCAGCCCATCGAAACGAAATGATGGATATGGAGTTCAACGACGAGAACAAGGTATTCGTTGAACGCGGGGATGCCCGGATCGGCAGCGTCTACCGCATGCTGAAATACGTGGGCTATACCGACGACACTTTTTCCGAAAAGCTCGAACAGAACGATCCCACCCTCGGGATTTTGGGTCCCGTGATACGGGCGGAAGTCGGCGACCAGATCGAAGTGGTGTTCAAGAACATGAGCACCAAGACGGTGTCCGTGCATCCCCACGGTGTCTTTTACGATAAGGCGTCGGAAGGTGCGCCGACAGGGGACGGTACCTCGGGCGACGACAAGCTCGACGACTATGTCAAACCAGGCGTGACCTATACCTATCATTGGGATGTTCCAGAACGGGCCGGCCCGGGGCCGAACGATCCAAGCTCGATCGTCTGGCTCTATCACAGCCATGTGGATGAAATCCGCGATACCAATTCAGGTTTGGTTGGCCCCATGGTGATCACGGCGAAGGGCCAGGCCAACAACGATGGCACGCCCAAGGGTGTCGACCACGAGTTCTTCGTCCTGTTCAGCGTGCTCAATCAGAACGAGAACCTGTTCCTCGACGAGATGATCGAACACCTCAAAAACCCGGAACGCATTCGCGACGATCATGAAGCCTTCGAGGAATCGAACCTCATGCACTCCATGAACGGCTATGTGTACGGCAGCATGCCCATGCCGCAGATGAAGGTGGGCGATCATGTGCGCTGGTACGTGATGACGCTGGGGACCGAGGTCGATCTTCACACCCCGCACTGGCACGGCAACACCGTCCTCGTCGGCGGTCATCGCAAGGACGTCGTCGAACTGCTGCCTGCAACGGCATTGACCGCAGACATGGAGCCCGACGATCCGGGCATCTGGATGTTCCACTGCCATGTGAACGACCACATCGCCGCCGGAATGACCGGACGCTACGAGGTCCTGCCCTGATCTAGCTCCCACCTGGCACACGAAGACCAATTTGAACACAAAAGCGGGACGGTCAGCCTGACCGTCCCGCTTTTCATCTTCCAGGCTTTGGGAACGCGCCAGGCGTTTAGCCCAGCGTGATGCGGTAGATGCCGAAACCGTTCTCGTCGGTCTTGCCCGTGGACTCGATCTTGACGCCCTTGACGTCGTTGACGAGGTCGGCGGCCTTCGGGCCGGTCTCGAACAGCACCGTGGTGTCGGGCAACGGCGCGAGCGACCAGTTGCTGTCGGCGCTTGGGGTTGATCGTGCCCTGGTCGTGGATGTAGCGCACGATGATGTCGCGGTTGGTGTCGGGCCCGACGAAGATGATGGTCGAGCCGTCGGTGCCCGGGAAGTTGCCGCCGCCGCCAGCGCGGTAGTTGTTGGTGGCAACGACGAACTTCTGCTCCGGATCGACCGGCTTGCCGTCGTACATGAAGATCGACGATGCGGCTGGCGTCCGCGTTGATCAGCGCGCCCTTGCGGATCGAAGTTTGAGGGCTGGCTGAGGTCGATCTTGTAGGTCACCCCGTCGATCACGTCGAAATTGTAGGACGGGAAGTCGATGTTGATCAGGGGCTGGTCCTTCTCGCCCGGCGTGATCTGGTTGAAGATGCCGGCCGAGCGCTCCAGCCAGTCCTTGACCTCCGCGCCGGTGATCTGCGACGGCGCGGATGGTGTTGGGGTAGAGGTAGAGGTCGGCGACGTTCTTGATCGCCACCGGACCGACGGGCACGTCGGTGTAGTAGTCCGGGCCGCCGCGGCCGCCGGCCTTGAAGGGCGCCGCCGCCGAGAGGATCGGCAGGCCTTCCCATTCGGTGCCCTTCATCATCTGCTCGATGTACCAGGTCTGGGCCTGGCTCACGATCTGCACGGACGGATCGTCGGCGACCAGCGCGAAATAGGAATAAAGCGGCGCCGCGGTTTCGCCGACCGGGCGGCGGATATAGTCGAGGGTCGCCTCGTGGTCGGCCATCACCGGCTGCTTCGACTGAGGCGACGTCCTCGACCAGCGGCTCGACCTTGCGGTCGACGCGCTCGATAGATCGGGCGGGCCTCGGAGGTGTGGGCGACGATCGTCCACTTGCCGTCGTCGCCGCGCTCGAGCAGCAGGTCGATCAGGCCCATATGCGAGCCCCAGAAGCCGCCCATGACGGCGGGCTTGCCCATCAGCGTGCCCTTGTCGTTGTCGACGCCAGGCATGTCGGCGAAGTCGCCGGGGAAGACCAGGTGCTGGTGGCCGGTGAAGACGACGTCGATGCCCGGCACGCCCGCGAGGAACAGCGAGGCGTTCTCCATGCCGTCCTGCTGGTCCGGATCGATGCCGGAATGCGACAGCGCGACGATGAGGTCGGCGCCCTGCTCCTTCATCATGCGGCACATAGGCCTTGGCGGTCTTGACGATGTCGCGGGTCATGACCTTGCCTTCGAGATTGGCGCTGTCCCAGATCATGATCTGCGGGCGGCACGAAGCCGATGAAGCCGAGCTTGATGGTCTGCGTCTTGCCCGCGCCGTCGGTGATCTTCTTTTCGACGATCTTGTAGGGCTCGATCAGCGTCTTGTCCTTGGTGGGATCGGCGCCGAGCGTCGTGCCGATGACGATATTGGCGTTGACGAAGGGGAAGTTCGCCCCCGCCAGCGACCTGGTCAGGAAGTCGAGGCCGTAGTTGAACTCGTGATTGCCCAGCGTCGAGACCTCGTAGCCGAGCGTGTTCATGGCGGCGATCATCGGGTGCAGGTCGCCGTCCTTGAAGCCGCGCTCATAGGCGACATAATCGCCCATCGGGTTGCCCTGGATGAGGTCGCCATTGTCGATGAGGATCGAATTGGTCGCTTCGGCGCGGATGCCGTTGATCAGCGCCGCGGTGCGGGCCAGGCCCATCGTGTCGTTGGGGGCGTCGGCGTAATAGTCGTAGGGGAAGATCGCCACGTGGATGTCGGTCGTCTCCATCAACCGCAGATGGGCCTGACCCGGTGCCGCAAAGACCGAATAGGGATGCAGCGCGATCAGCGCGCTTGCACTGGCCGTACCGGCAAGGAAGGCGCGGCGGGAAAGGGGTTTATGAAAGACCATTGCGGGATTCTCCTCACTGATGTTCGACATGGGCCGAGGGCAGAACCACCTGCCCCGCCAGAGTGATCTTTGTAGTGCTGCGGCCGTGTTACGCTCTGATGACGAAAGAACAGTTCGCGACAATTTTGACCAACTGGTCCAATATTCCTGCGCCTTGAGGATGAACCTGTCAAACGCTTCCCGCGTTAGGCACTGTCCGCCAAGCCCTGGGGCTCCGGCGCTATGAACACAAAGGGGTATGGCAATGAAATGGCGGGGCCGTGCAGGCAGCAGCAATATTGAGGACCGCCGCGGTGCCGGTGGCGGTATTGGCGGTGGGTTCAGGGGCGGTCTCGGCGGCGGCGGATTCGGCTTCCCCCGCGGCGGCACCCGCATCCCGATCCCCATGGGCCGGCGATCCGGCGGCCTCGGTGGCATAGGGCTGATCATTGCCATTGTCATCATCGGCATGGTGCTGGGCATAAACCCGCTCGACATGCTCACCGGCGGCAGCACGGACGGCTCCACAGTGCCCTCCTCCACCAGCAACTATGCCCCGCCGACCACCAATGCCGACGAGCAGGACCTCACCGAATTTGTCAGCGTGGTCGTCAAGGAAACCGAGGATCTGTGGACGGAGGTCTTTGCCAAGAGCGGCAGCAGCTATGACCCGCCCAAGGTGGTGCTGTTCACCGCCCAGACCAACAGCGGGTGCGGTGTCGCCGACGCTGCGACCGGCCCCTTTTATTGTCCCGTCGATCAGAAGGTTTACATCGACCTCAGCTTTTACGACCAGCTCCGCCAGCAGTTCGGCGCTCCCGGTGACTTTGCACAGGCCTATGTGATCGCCCACGAAGTCGGCCACCACGTGCAGAACCTCACCGGCGTCCTGCCCCAGTTCAACCAGGCCCGCCAATCGATGAGCGAGACCGAGGCCAATGCATATTCGGTGCGGGTCGAATTGCAGGCCGACTGCTATGCCGGCGTCTGGGCCAATTATGTCGGCGAGGAGAATATTCTGGACGATGGCGATGTGCAGGAAGCACTCAACGCCGCCGACAAGATCGGCGACGACACGCTGCAAAAGCGCATGCAGGGCTATGCCGTCCCGAAAACCTTCAACCACGGCACCTCCGCCCAGCGCCAGCACTGGTTCGAGCGTGGCTATGAAAACGGAAACCCCGGCGCCTGCGACACGTTCAGTCCCCAACAGGTCTGAAACGCTTCAGCAGAGGAGGCCGAAAACAATGCCCGGCAATATCGCGCACGTCACCGCCCATCACTTCGCCGATGACGGCACCTATCCGAATAACCGGCTGCCCCTGCTCGTTTACAAATCGGCCATCGCCTCGGATGAGGCCTCGCCCGAAGCGATGGAGGGCCTGTTCAACGAGAACGGCTGGCCGCCCCAATGGCGCTCCGGCGTCTTCGACTATCACCACTATCACTCCACCGCCCATGAATGCCTGGGCGTTGCCAGCGGCAGCGCCCGGTTGATGCTCGGCGGACCTCAAGGTCAGGAATTCGACGTAGAAGCTGGCGATGTCATCGTTATTCCGGCCGGCGTCGCCCACCGCCGCCTCTCCAACAGCGGGGATTTTCTTGTCGTCGGCGCCTACCCGCCGGGCCAGGAATGGGACCTTTTGCGGGGCGGCCCCGGCGACCGGCCCCAAGCCGATGAGAACATCGCGGCAGTCGATCTGCCGCAAACCGATCCGGTCTCCGGCAACAAGGGGCCGCTGACTGAGCATTGGCAAAAGGCCTGAACCCCTTGCGCTGACGGCCCTGGAAGCGTTTGATCGCCTGCGATTCCCGCTTGCGCGGGACAATGCGCGCGAACGTTCAGGACCAACCAGTGCTCATCCCTAAAATCCTGCACTTCACCTGGAAAACAGAGGATGTGCCCGGCCGCATGGGCGAATATCTGGGCAAGTGGCGGCAGACCCATTCCCACTGGCAGATCATCCTCTGGACAGACGCGAGCATGCGCGCCTTCGTCGCCGAGCACTATCCCGCCTTCCTGCCCCATTATGATGCCTATCCGCACCCCATCCAGCGCGCCGATAGCTTTCGCTATCTGGTGCTGAGACAGATGGGCGGCGTTTATGCCGATCTCGACGTCGAGCCCCTGCGTGAGCTCGACCCGATGCTCGACGGCCTGGCCTGCTTTGCCGGCGTCGAACCGGAGGAGCACATGGGCGCCGACCGCAAGCATTCCGGCACGCCCTATCTCGTCTCCAACGCCTTCATGGGCGCCGAGCCCGGGCATCCCTGGTTCGAGCAACTCGTCGCCCTGCTGCCCCAAGTTGCTGACATTCGTGATATTTTTCTCTCAACCGGCCCTGCTCTGACGACGGCCGCCGCGGCCCGCCTGCCCCGGCAGGACCGGCCTGTCCTCATCCCACCCTGCCTCTGGTCGCCCTTGTGCGACGGTGGCAAGCCCTGCCGAACCGATGCCCAACTTGACGCCCTCTTGTCCCAAACCTTCGATTTCGTCTGGGCCGACCGCAAAGCCTTCGTCTCCCATCACTGGCTGACCAGCTGGGTCCCTTGGGACAAGCGCCACAAATGGCTGGCCAAGCCGTTTCACGCCCTGCATGCGCTCAAATGGGCCGCCCGCGCCGCCCGGCATCCAAAGCTGGCCGCCTTTAGCGCCCCCGACCCTGCTCCCTTTTTCGACCAAATGCCGAAAAAGCCGCGCACTTGGCCGGAAGTCATGATCTGCCTCTCCCTGCTCGGCAGCGACCGCATATCCGATGAATTGGTCACATCGCTGCGCCGGCTCGACTATCCCGAGGGACCGCATCGCAATCCTTGTCGGCGCGACCGAAGGCAATTGGGACAGCGCCGAGGTTGACGATGCCTGCGAGAGACTGCGTGCTGCCGGCCTTGGCAACGTCCGCGCCCTGATCGCCGACGCCTCCAGCAGGTCGCGCCCACAGCAAAGCGCGCGCTCACAAGCCATGTCGGCGTCCGCCCATCTGCGCAATGCCATGGCCGCCGAGGCCCTTCTGCTCTCGACGCACACCCTCTTTTTGTCCAGCGAGGTGGGCGCCATTCCCGCTTCCGCGCTGAAGGAGGCCTTGTCGGCCCCGTTTCCTGTCATCGCCATGGCCATGCTCGACCGGGAAGGCCGCGAAACCGACCCCTCCGTCTTCCGCTATCATTGGGGCGGCGGCATCCGCGTCGCTTATAAGATCATCGGCAAGGATGGCATCGCGGGCGATTTCGGCGGCCAACGCGATCGGCTAGGCGGTCACCGCGCCTTCCGTTATCTGCCGCTCGATGGCGTCGGCACCGGCTTTCTGCTGGTCGACAATCGTGTGTTCGAGGCCGGAATCACCTTCGCTGAAACGCCTTACCAGCTACATCTGGATGGTGAAGGCTTTGCGATCGCCGCCCGCTCCGCTGGTTTCGAGGTGGCGGGGATGACCGAAAGCGCGGTTGCGCGGCGCACGGATCGCACGCCGGAAGGACCGCTTCCAGGAAAGGTGGAGTTCAAAAGCGCGACCAGTCGATGATTTGAAGCGGATCGGCGCGTCCACGAAAAGCCGAGCAGCTCCGAAAACTCACGCGTCTACGCGGTTCTCGAACTCCGGCTTGAGCGGCACGCCCTTGCGCTCGCGCACCATGTTGATGAAGCGCGTGAAGAGATAATGCGCGTCATGCGGTCCGGGCGAGGCCTCCGGATGATACTGCACCGAAAACACCGGCTTGCCGACGATCGACAGCCCGCAGTTGGACCCATCGAATAGCGAGGAATGGGTCTCCACCACGCCTTCCGGCAGCGTTGCGGAATCCACCGCAAACCCATGATTCATCGAGGTGATCTCAACCTTTCCGGTCGTCAGATCCTTGACCGGATGGTTGGCGCCGTGATGGCCCTGATGCATCTTGACGGTCTTGGCGCCCAACGCCAGCCCGAGGAGCTGGTGGCCAAGGCAGATGCCGAACATCGGCAGTTCCGCCTTGATCAGCTTTTGGATGATCGGCACGGCGTATTTGGCTGTCGCCGCCGGATCACCGGGACCATTGGCCAGGAACACCCCGTCCGGCTTCATCGCCAGAATTTCTTCCGCGCTGGTCGTCGGCCCGACGACCGTCACCTGCGCCCCTTCGGCCGCAAGGCACCTGAGGATATTGCGCTTGGAGCCGTAGTCGATGGCAACGATGTGGAATTGCGGCTCCTCGAGCTCGCCATACCCCTCGCCCCATTTCCAGCCGGTCTGCGTCCAGCGATAGGTCTGCGCCGTCGCAACGTCGCGCGCCAGATCGAGCCCCTCGAGGCCCGGAAAGGCCTTCAGCTCCGCCATCATCGACGCCTCGTCGAACACCCCGCCGGGCGCGTTGGCGATCACACCATTGGGCGCGCCTTTCTCGCGAATGAGCGCCGTCAGCGCCCGCGTGTCGACACCGGCCAGCCCCACGATATTGCGTGCCTTCAGCCAATCGTCGAGCCGTTTCGCCGCCCGGTAATTGGCCGGGTTCGTCACATCCGCCTTCAGGACCGCGCCGCGCACGCCAGACAAGGCCGCCATGTTGACCGTCTCGATATCTTCGTCATTCGTCCCGACGTTGCCGATATGCGGGAAGGTGAAGGTGATGATCTGGCCGGTATAGGACGGGTCCGTCAGGATTTCCTGATAGCCGGTCATTGCGGTATTGAAGACGACCTCGCCTGCCGCATGCCCGACGGCGCCGATGCCATGCCCCTCCAGGCGCGTGCCGTCCGCAAGGATGAGAAGTCCGGTCGCGCGCGTTTGCTGCCAGCCGGTCATGGCGATCTCCGGTTTATGCTGTTGCGATTGCGGCGGACACTATGCCAAGGCCGCCACTGGGTCAATGTGACCCGAACGCAAAGAAACTATTATGAATCAGTGACTTGAAAGAATCGCATGCCTGCCTTGCATCGCATGGGGCGGGCTGAGCGTTGGCAGTATGCCTTCGCAGGTCTATATGCTCCCCCCGAAATGGGCGGCGAACATGGACGTATCAGCAACGGGGGTCCGCCATGCGTGACCAAATAAATGAAGGGCTCAAACAGGCGATGAAGGCGCACGACACGCGCCGAACCGTCACCTTGCGGCTCATTAATGCCGCGATCAAGGATCGCGATATCAACGCGCGCGGCGAAGGCCGCGAAAAGATCAGCGAGGAGGAGATACTTGCCCTGCTCCAGAAGATGGTCAAGCAGCGTGAGGATTCCGTCGCGATCTACGAAAAGGCCGGCCGCCAGGATCTCGCCACCCAGGAACGCGAGGAAATAGAAATTATCCAGGACTATCTGCCCCAGCCGCTGAGCGATGAGGAGGTGGATGAAGAAATCGACACGGCCATCGCCGAAACCCATGCAGAGGGACTGCGCGATATGGGCAAGGTCGTCGGCGCCCTCAAGGCCAAATTCCCCGGCCGCATCGATTTCGGGCACGCCAGCAAGAAGGTCAAGCAGAAGCTGGGCGCGCACTGAACAAGCAGGTGAGTTCCCCCGCCGCCCACAAAGACTTAGCGGCAGGTGTTGAGAAATCTCTCCTGACAGACTGCCTGCATCGCGCTAATCTCGCAGGCATCGTTTGGAGGGCAGATCATGCAAGAGTTGCGAAGAGCGCGTCGTCTCGGCTCATGGCTGATCGGGCTTCGCGGCCTGTTCATGTTGCTGGCCGGCATCTATGCGGTCATCTTCCCGCTTCAGGCGCTGACCGTGCTTGTGCTGCTTGGCGGCGCGCTCTTTCTGGTCGACGGTGTCCTGGGGCTCTGGGCCATAACCTTCGGCGGCGCCAGGACCGGAAATTTCTGGTTCGACGTGGTGCGCAACGTACTGTCGATCCTGATGGGCGTGCTCATCCTGTTCAGCCCGGTTCTGGCAACCATCCTCACCACGACGTTTTTGGTCTACCTGATTGCAATTCAGGCACTGATTGTGGGCGGCATGGAGATCTTCATCGTCATCCGCGAGCGCGAGCACTACGCAAAGATATGGCCGGTGCTGCTCAATGGCGTGCTCTATGTGCTCTTCGGCATCATGCTGGTCATCGCGCCGCTTCTGGCGGCAACACTGTTCGTCATCTTCGGCGGCGTGCTGGCAATTCTCTTCGCTATTGGCCTCTTCGCGCTCGCCTGGCGCTTGCACCAGCAGGGTTATTGAACGCTCTCAGGCTCACCCATTGCATTCGCCTGCGGCAGGTCCGTGATCAAAAGTCCCGGCGCCACAGGGCTCGTCATGCGTTCATGTTTCCTGGCCAGGACCAATAGCCCCTCGACGGGTGCGCCCCTGTCGCGCCGGATCTCGGTCTCATCGATCCGCACGATCTTCAGGTCCGCAGCCTCGAGCTCGCGAACGACTGCGGCCCGGCCGTGCGCATAACGCAGCGAGTCTCGCAGAACCTGATCCTCCTCACCATGATGCCGCTCGACCGAGAACACGAAATAGCCGCCGCCGCGCAGCGCCTTTTTGACGCCCTTGAAGACCGGCGCCAGTGCGCCGCAATACATCAGCACATCCGCCGCGCTGATCAGGTCCAGGGCATCCGGAAATTCCTTGAGATAGTCTTCGAGACCTCCCTGCTTCACCCGGTCGTAAATGCCTTTGGAGGCCGTTTTTTCCACCATCGCACGAGAGAGGTCGACCCCCTCCAGATGGGACAGGAGCCCGCGCACCCGCTCGCCCATGAGCCCCGTCCCGCAGCCGAGATCGGCCCCGCGCGCCAGCATCGCCACGCCCTGCTCCGCCAGTTCAGCACCTAGCATTTCGGCCAATCTGTCCGGAACGACATAGCCAAGCCTTTGCACCAGCGCCTGCTCGAAATCGGACGCATAGTGGTCAAACAGCGTTGCCACATAGGCGGCCTGCTGATCGTCTTGCACGTCTCCGACACCGAGGAACGCCAGGCGCATCTGGGCGCCCAGTCCGCCGTCCGGATCGAGCGTCGCCGCCTGCAAATATGCCTTGATCGCCTCTGGCTGAGCGCCAGCGGCCTCCAGATGCTGGCCCAGCCGCATCCAGCCCGCGGCCCAGTCCGGCGCCAGGTCCAGTGCCTGCGACAGGAGGTCGGCGGCGCCCATGGCATCGCCGTTGCTGGCAAGCATTTCGGCATACGAATACCGGCGATCCGCAAGAAGATCGCCCGAAGACAGAAAAGCCGTATCCATTTCTTTCCCGGGAGGAATGCCACTGCCGGACCGGCAGCGGCGGCCTCATGCACTCAAGCCACCGCAAACGCAAGTGAAATCGCGCCAAAGGAGATTCTGCGCGACTCGGCGCAAGTGATTCGCCATATTGTGAAATCTCAAGTTTTGCGCTATGTCGATAAGATCGAATATTGCGGCTAAACGACCGGCCAGGCGAGTTTTCGCGACTGCTGACGTCTTGATCCAAAATATCGATTACCCTGGCCTACCCGATGGCAGGCCAAGGACACTATTCGGCAGACGACGCGAAAGGCACTGCGAAATGGCTACCGGCACCGTGAAGTGGTTCAACGGCCAAAAAGGCTATGGCTTCATTCAGCCAGACGAAGGTGGGGCGGATGTTTTCGTCCACATCTCCGCTGTTCAGCGCTCAGGTCTCAATGGCCTGGACGAGGGACAGAAGGTTTCCTACGAAATCGTCAAGGACAAGCGCACCGGAAAATCGGCAGCGGACAATCTCTCCGTTACCGCCTGATCTTTTTTGGGGCTCGAGTATCAGGACGCGGCGGCCTGGCCACTGCGTCTTGTTTTTTTGGTAAGCGGCCTTGAGGGTGACCTGCGGGCCACTTGCAGTCGCTCAAGCGCTGACTATATGCCCCTGATTGCGCGATGTGCGCGTAACGCAGGCATCGCTTGACCGCGACGCCTTGCGGGGGCAACCTAAATTGCTACCCGAACAATATTGCCAATTGTGCCGGCTTCTGGCCGGCAGATGTTTTAATGAGCCCGATTCACGGGGAGGGAAAGAATGGACAAGGTTCCCATGACCGCGAGCGGCCATGCCGCACTGACAGCGGAACACAAGCGCCGGGTGGCCGAAGACCGCCCGCGTATCATCCAGGCGATCTCTGAAGCGCGCGCCCATGGCGACCTCAGCGAGAACGCCGAGTATCACGCGGCCAAGGAACAGCAGAGCCTGAACGAAGGCCGCATCCAGGAGCTGGAATCGCTGCTGGCGCTCGCCGACATCATCGACGTCACCAAGCTGTCCGGCGACACCATCAAGTTCGGCGCCACGGTGACCTTGATCAACGAGGACACCGAAGAGGAAAAGACCTATCAGATCGTGGGCGATCCCGAGGCCGATGCCAGCGCCGGCAGGATCTCCATTTCCTCGCCCATCGCCCGCGCGATGATCGGCAAGGAGGTCGGGCGATTCCATCGAGGTTGCAGCACCGGGCGGCGCCCATGCATATGAGATTCTCGCCGTAAAATACGGCTGACCGCCCAATTTGCAGGCAAAGCAGCGCTTCGACTGTGGCATTTGGGTAAACAATACACAGCGTTGGTCCGCCGTTCGGGGCCGCGATCTTGCATGATGGCGGCCCGCGCCCTTATCTAACCGAAAAGCCTCAACAGCAGGAATGTGCTGACATGCACGCGAAAGTCATCATCATCGGTTCGGGACCGGCCGGCTACACTGCCGCCATCTATGCGGCCCGCGCCATGCTGGAACCCGTGCTGATTTCCGGCACGCAGCCGGGCGGCCAGCTCACCATCACCACCGACGTCGAGAACTATCCCGGCTTTGCCGACTCATCCAGGGTCCCTGGCTCATGGAGCAGATGAAGGCGCAGGCCGAGCATGTCGGCACCGAGATTGTCAGCGACGTCATCACCTCGGTCGACCTCGACCTCCGCCCGTTCCGGCTGACCGGCGACAGCGGCGAAACCTATACCTGCGATGCGCTGATCATCGCCACGGGCGCCCAGGCCAAATGGCTCGGCCTGCCCTCCGAACAGAAATTCCAGGGCTTTGGCGTGTCCGCCTGCGCCACCTGCGACGGCTTCTTTTACCGCGACCGCGAGGTCATGGTGGTCGGCGGCGGCAACACAGCCGTCGAAGAGGCCCTGTTCCTGACCAATTTCGCCAGGAAGGTCACGGTCGTGCATCGCCGCGACGAGTTCCGCGCCGAGCGCATCCTGCAGGACCGCCTGTTCAAGAACCCCAAGGTCGAGGTGCTCTGGAACACAGAGGTCGCCGAGGTCAGGGGCAAGCCGACCCCGCCCTCGGTCAACCGGCGTTGTGCTGCGCGACACCACGACCGGCGCCACCTACGGAGCGTGCCACCGACGGCGTGTTCGTCGCCATCGGCCACGCGCCCGTCGACCGCAATCTGTTCAAGGGCAAGCTGCCACATGAAGCGCGGCGGCTATCTCATCACCGAGCCCGATAGCACGGCGACGGCCATTCCCGGCGTCTTTGCCGCGGGCGACGTCACCGACGACATATACCGTCAGGCGGTGACCGCGGCCGGCATGGGCTGCATGGCCGCGCTGGAGGCCGAGCGCTTCCTGGCAGCCCACGAATTGGCGGAAGCGGCCGAATGAGGAGGAGACGGTGCCCGGTCCGTTCGGGCCGTGCATCGTTGATAACAAGGTCCCGCAAACGGACCGTTCTATGGCCGCCGTGCCGTGACCGGCCTGCGCAGAGGGGGCGCGTGCCATGCTGGACTGGGATAAGCTGCGTATTTTCCATACCGCCGCGGAAGTCAGGCAGCTTCACCCATGCCGCCGACAAGCTCGGCATGAGCCAGTCGGCCGTCTCGCGTCAGGTTTCCGCGCTCGAAGACGACCTCGGCCTCAAGCTCTTCATCCGCCATGCACGCGGACTGGTGCTGACCGAAGTCGGCGAGCAGCTCTTCCGCACCGCCCACCGCATGCACTGGGAGCTCCAGCAGGTCGAAACCCAGATGTCCGAGAGCCAGGATGTGCCCGCCGGGCCGCTGCTGGTCACCACCACGGTCGGCTTCGGCTCTACCTGGCTCGCCTCCCGCATTGATGAATTCGTCAAGCTTTACCCCACCATCCAGCTCGAGATAAAGCTCAACGATGCCGAGATGGACCTCGCCATGCGCGAGGCCGATATCGCCATCCGCCTGCACCGGCCCAACCAGTCCGAGATGATCCAGCGCAAGCTGTTCACCGTGCACTTCCACTTCTACGCCTCGCAGCGACTATATCGCCGGCAATGGCGATCCCCGAGACGGTCGACGATCTCGACCAGCACCAGATCATCACCTTCGGCGAGCCGGTCGCCCTCCTATCTGGGCGACATCAATTACCTCGAACGCCTCGGGCGCGCCGACAACTCCCCGCCGCGCCGTCCGCGCTCAAGGTCAATGCCATCTACGGCATGATGCAGGCGGCCCGCGCCGGCATCGGCATCGCCATGCTGCCCGACTATATCGCCGAGGACGAGCACGAACTGGTGCGCGTGCTCGATCAGGTCGAAACGCCTGCCTTCGAGACCTATTTCGTCTATCCTCCGGCCCTCAAGAGTTCCAAGCGCGTTGGCGTCTTCCGCGATTTCCTCGTCGGCAAGGCGCGCGAATGGTCGTACTGAGCATTTGTTCAGCCCGCGAGCTATTCCCCTGCGCCCAGCGCATAGCTGCCATACCAGAGGCGATCTTGCTGAAAACGGGCCCTGGCATCATATTGGTATCGTCGCTGATGCGCTGACCTCCTCCTCCTCCCTGGTCCCGCAGATGCGACACCGGGTCCGCGTCGTTCCTCCTCCCTAGACAACGACCCATCAGGCAGACGGCGTTTCCTCCTCCCTCGACGTCTGCCACCACTTTAGATTAAGGCTCAGGCCTTCGATCAAGGCTCCACCTTCGGGTGGAGCTTTTTTTTGCACTTTTGCCACACTGCATAAATGCATGGCAGCCATGTGCGATTGAGGCTTGCCGGAATCGTCATGGGCGCAGATATAGGGCGTGTCACCAAGGCGCTGGGCCTCTCCTCCTCCCTGGCCCCCGCTGAGGTAACCTCGGGTAGATGTCGTTCCTCCTCCCTCGACAGCTGCCCAACGGCAGACGGCGTTTCCTCCTCCCTCGACGTCTGCCACCCTTTTGCGCAAGGCCTAGGCCTGCGATCAAAGCTCCACCTTCGGGTGGAGCTTTTTTTTTGCCCTCTCCTTTCTGCATCCGCCCCCCGCGCTTTGACGGACCGCAAGTGACGGGATAAACAGCTTTCTCCAAAGCCCGGGCAAACGACCCGGATCAGGGAGCCGGGGGATTTCAAGCTGTCTCAGCCGCACGGCAACTCATCTGAACCGCGCAGATTCGGCGTCATCGGCGCCGGGCTGATCGGCGCGGCCATGGCCGAGCGGCTCTTGACCTTGGGGCGCGGCACGAGCATCGCCGTCTTCGATACCCATGCCGGCAATCGGGACAAAATGACTGCCCGCAACGCGGCCATTGAACCGGTCGAAGACCTGGCAGACCTCGCGTCATGCGCGGCCATCTTCATCTGCACCCCGGTGAGCATGGTCGCGGACTATGTCGTTCAGCTGGCCGGCATTGTCCGAGATGATGCCATCATTCTCGATACCGGCTCCTCCAAGGGTTCGATCGTAAAGGCGGTGTCAGCCGCCCTCCCCGATTTCGAACGCTTCGTCCCCGGCCACCCCATCGGCGGCAGCCACCTCTCCGGTCCAGGCGCGGCCGACAAGCAGACCCTCGAAGGCAAGGCCTTCGTCTTCACGCCCTACGCGCAGACTTCGCCGCAGGCCGTTTCCACCGCCGAGGATCTGCTGCAGCGCGCCGGCTTCAAGACGCTGACCACGACCGCCGAAGAGCATGACAGCATCCTGTCGCTCAGCTCGCATTTGCCGCATCTTATCGCTTTCTCGATGGTCAACCAGTTCGGCGAGCGCCTGCTCGAGCCGGGAATCGGCGACCTCGTCGCCAACTCCTTCCGCACCATGACCGTTTTTGCCGCCGGCAATACGCAGATGTGGCGCGATATCTTCTCTGCCAATGACGACGCGATCCTGGCGCACCTCAAGGGGTTCCGTCAGGAGCTCGACCGGTTCGAAGAGGCCATCCGCAACAAGGACGGCACCGCCACGGCGGCGCTGATCGAAAACAGTCACCGCTTGCGAAAGGAACTGGACTGAATGCAGGTCAAACGCGTGGCCTTCCTCGGCATCGAAGGCACCTATTCCTACCAGGCTGCCAAGACCCTTTTCCCCGACGCCGAACTGCTCGGCCGGCGCAATTTCACTGAGGTTGTCGCCACGGTGAATGCGGGCGAGGCCGATGCCGCCGTCATCCCGGTCGAGAACTCCATCACCGGCCGCATCCCGGACGTGCACCGCATGATGCTGACCATGCAGTTGCAGATCACGGCGGAATACATGCTTCGGGTCGAACACTGCTTCATCCGCCCGCGCGCCCGTCCAACTGGCGATCTGTCAGGCTGGAAGGTCAAAAAGCTCTATTCCCACAGCCAGGGCCTCATGCAGTGCCGCGGCTATATCGAGCGCCATCTGGCAGATGCCGAGCAGCTCGAGATGGGCGACACGGCCAACGCCGTCAAACATGTCGCCCAGACCGATGAGGAAGGCGTCGGCGCCATCGGTTCGCCCGCGGCAGCCGAATTCTACAACGCCGTCATCGTCGACCGCGACATCGCCGACGAGAAAGAGAACTACACCCGCTTTCTGGTGCTCATGCGCCCCGAGGACGTCGAACCGGCGTCCGATGCCGACATGACGACGCTGATCTTCCAGGTCAATCACTATCCCGGCGCCCTGTTGTCGGCGCTGGAGGTGTTCCGCGAGGAGGAAATCAACATCACCAAGCTGGAGACCTACACCATCTCCCAGCAGACGGTGCTGCCGACCTTCTATGTCGATCTGGGTGCCGGCATTTCCTCGCCGCAAATGCGCCGCGCCCTCGACAAGCTCAAGCACAAGACCAGCTACATGAAGCTTCTGGGGTCCTACGCCTCGTCCTCGATGCGGCAGATGACCTCGGGCTTCCTGCCCGCCCGCGAGGAGGGGCGCTGACAACGTCCGGGTAACGCCTCCCGCCTTGCCCGGCAAAGGGGGGATGAAAGATGACGCGCGATCAGGTCACGGCAACCGCCGCAACCGTCATGTCGGTCATAACGGCCGCCATAACCTTGTTCGTCACGCCCTACCTCGAAGACACCAGCCTGCTGGTCAAGACGCTGGCCACCATCATCTGTGCCATCGGCTTTTATACCGTCTTCAAATTCGTCCACCGCTTCCTGTCAAAATGGCGGTTCAGGAAGCTGCTCGGCGGCGAATGGTACTATCGCAGCGAGACCTTTGAGGGTGTGCCCTTCAAGGACGGCAATATCGCCATCATGCGCTTCCACCTGAACCGGGACGAGGACATCGAATACGATGTCGATATCTATGACCGCTTCTACGGCTCTCATGAGCGGCGCAAGGCGACGCCCCGCGGCCACGCCAGAAGTCTTGCGGCCAACTATGACGTCGCCAACAAGGAAGTGAACATCGTCTTCTTTCTCACCTATATTGGTCGCGACAGCCGCAAGGGCCGCCTGAGCCTGCACCTTCTCGACGATGATCGCATGGTCGGAGAATGGGTAAGCCACGTCGCCGAGCGAGAACCGGAAGGGGATGGACACAGGATGGAATTGTCGGCAGGTAGACTTTTCGCCGCCCGCGAGCCCGTCTTCAAGCAATGGCTGGAGAAGCATCCATGACATCAGCATTGCCCGTCGAAAACGACGATGCCCTGACGCTCTTCCTCGACGAGGAGAAACAGGCCGCCGACAACGTGATCGGCCAGCTCGCCGGCGAGGTCTCCAATATATATTGCCTGCGCATGCGCAATCTCGACCATGCGCCGCATGCGCTCGAAACGATCCTCGCCGGCTATCTTCTGACCAACGCCGTGTTGATGTCGCGCACCCCGCGCCGCATCCGCAAATTGGTCAGTTTCGGCACTGCCGATCCCGCCATGCTCTATTCCTACGCCAATGTGTTGCGCGGATTGCTGCAGGGCAGCTTCACCTCGCTCAGCCAGGTCGACGCCTGGCAGAAACTGGTCATGGAGCGCTGGGAAATCGCCGGCGATCTGACCGGCGCGGTGGCCGATGCCGTGCGCCTCTTTGAAACGAGCGGCATTTCCTCCAGCGCCTCGGCCTATCACCGCGCCGATATCCTTCTTGGTGTCGAGGGGCACAGCCCGGCTTCGCGCCTTGGCGGACAGTTCCAGATCGAGGACGCTAACGTCTTCACGCCTCTGCTCAAGACCACCGCCCACACCTATCCGATCCGGCTTGGCGACGTCTTTCTCAGATCCGGCCTGCAGCTTGGCCTCGGTCTGAAGGGCCGCAACGTCGTGGTCGAAATCGACTGCAGCGACCTCGATCGCGCCATGACGAGCTGGCTGGGCAACCTTCACCACGTTCTCGAACTCGACTTCTACAAGGTTGGCTGGCGCTAGCCGCCAACTCGGATTTCCCGCCTCGCCGCGAACGCAATCAACGCCCGGCTGCCGCCGCGCGCGCCCTGCTCCCACTCGCCTGCCACATTTCCGCCTTCAAATCGTACGGCGTTTTCCATCAATGACCCCAATTGCCTCCGCAATCGCGTGGTGTTCTGCCATCCTCGCAACATGAACCGAAACGGCTGGTCCCATGCAAAACCTGAAGCCCTTCAAACCCATGAAATTGCGTTACGCCCTCATCGCCATGCTCAGCCTGGTCAGCCTCGGCGCGATTGTGACGCCGGCATCGGCCGCCACTGGTCTTGCGCGTCTGGATGGTGGCGCGCTCGCGGCGATCATCGCCTTTGGCGCGCTCCTGTTTGCCATTGTCTTCGAGGTCTGGCGTATGACGCTGCGCAGCACCGCTCCGGCGCGTAACCGCGCCACCCATGATTGGAGCCCGGGCGCCTTCGATCACTGAACCTCCCAGAGTTTCCTGACCCCAAGACCCCCCGAAAGGGGGGAACTCGCCAGCCCTCGGGCTGGCTTTTTCTTTTGGCGCGCACGCCTGCTTGCAAGAACCTCTATCCCGGCGCATTCTGAACGATCTCCGGTTCTTTCAGGGAGGAAAGGATCGGCAAGAGGCTGCAACCCGCCGCGGCATGAAACAGGGGAGTTATGGCTGTCGCAGTGCCCGCGGCGCTTTGAGGAGGACCCGAGCCATGAAGGCTGAGACCATACTGCGTTCCAAGGGTAGCGGCGTGGTGACCATCTCCATGACCGAACGGATTGCCGACGCCATCGAACTGCTCAACAAGCACAATATCGGCGCCCTGGTGGTAGCCGGCCCGGACGGCCAGGTAACCGGGATCTTGTCCGAGCGTGACATCATCCGACGCCTCACCGGCGATTCCACGGCACTCATGTTCCGCACCGTTGCCGAGTGCATGACGCGTGACCCCTTCACCTGCTCGCTCGAAACCACAATCGACGAGCTCATGCAGATGATGACCAACAAGCGCATCCGCCATATGCCGGTTCTCGACGGCAAGAAGCTCGTTGGCGTCATCTCGATCGGCGACGTGGTCAAGCGCAAGATCGAGGCGACCGAAGAGGAAGCGGCAGCGTTACGCGATTATATCGCGTCCTGAGCGGCATCCGGTCGTTGCGCCGGCAAGGTTACGAGCCTTACAGCTTCTTCATCCGGTGGACAGAATGTCGCAACCCGGACCTCGATAGCCTCTTCATCGTTCACTTCGTCCAACCGACAAGGACCTGACCGATGAAGAAACCGACCACGCTTTTGCTGGCGACCGCCCTCGCCGGCACCCTCGGCCTCGCGGGGCTATCGCCCGCCTTCGCCCATGACCGGGGAGGCGACGGCCATGGATGGCGCGGCGACGGACGGCGGGGGGAAATGATGAATCCCCGTCAATCCGGCGGCCCCGCTGGTATGCTCAACTTCGTCTGCTCGCCTCAGGCCGCGACCCGTCTTGAAACCATGCTCAACCGTATCGAGGAGCGCCTTTCACAGCGTCTCGACCTGAACACCGACCAGCAGGCCCTGCTCGCCGACCTCAAGGCCGCCGCGCTCAGTGCCCAGACCACCGTCTCCGATCAGTGCGCTCAGCCCTCGGGCCAGAACAACGCCAACCTCATCGAGCGCCTGCAGCAACATGAGACCAACATGAAGGCCGTGTTGTCGGGCATCGACAGCGTCATGCCCAGCCTCGAGAAGTTCTACGCCAGCCTGTCCGACAGCCAAAAGGCTCAGCTCGATCGTATGCAGATGGGCATGCAGAACGGCATGCGCCGGCCCATGATGCATGGCCGGATGAACGGCGGAGGACGCTGGTCCGACGGCGGCCAGGGCCGCATGGGCGGCAATGGCGGCCAGCCCAACGCTCAGGGCACGCTGCCCGCGCCCAATGGCGGTTCGAATACCCCTTCTCCTGTGCGCCTGCTGCACCTGCTGCTCCTGCAACCCCGAGCACCCAGGCGCCTGCCAACGGGTAACCGAAAGCGACACCGGTCCGCCTTGTTTCCATGCCCCCGGACCGGGCCTCGCCCCTGCCCCAGCCTGCGAAGGCTGGGGCAGTCGCTGCTTTGATTCCATCAAAGCGTGAACGACACTGGGCAAACGACAATGGTTGCCGAACCCACGACGAGCGGATACCACTCGGCCAAAGTGTCAGTAGCCCGTCGGTTTCCCATGTCCTTGCCTCTCGATCCTGCGCTGATCCGCGCCGAATTCCCTGCCTTTTCCGAACCGAGCCTGAAGGGGCAGGCCTTCTTCGAAAATGCCGGCGGCTCCTACACCAGCCATCAGGTTCTCGAGCGGCTCGATCACTACTACCGGGCCCACAAGTTGCAGCCCTATGGCGCCTACAAGGCCTCCGAAGAGGCCGGCGCGGCAATGGACCTCGCCTTCGCCCGCATGGCCGATGCGCTCGGTCTGCCAGTCGAGTGGATCCAGTTTGGCCCTTCGACCTCAAACAACACCTATGTTCTTGGCCAGGCCTTCTCCTCATGGCTGAAGCCCGGTGATGTGGTCGTCGTCACCAATCAGGATCACGAGGCCAATTCCGGCGCCTGGCGCCGGCTCGAAAAGATGGGCGCGGAAATCCGCGAATGGCGGGTCGATCCGCGCACCGGCCATCTCGATCTGGCTGCCCTCGATGCTCTGCTCGACGACAAGGTCAAAATCGTCGCCTTCCCCCACGTCTCCAACATCGTCGGCGAGATCAACCCCGCCAAAGACGTCTGCGCCCGCGCTCATGCGGTCGGCGCCATCGCGATCGTCGACGGCGTCTCCTATGCCCCGCATGGCCTGCCCGATGTCGGCGAAATGGGCGCCGACATCTACCTCTTCTCCGCCTACAAGACCTATGGTCCGCATCAGGGCGTCTTTGCCATCCGGCCCGAACTTGCCGCCCAACTGCCCAATCAGGGCCACTTCTTCAACGACGACAAGCCGCGCTACCGGCTGACCCCGGCGGGTCCTGACCACGCCCAGATCGCCGCCTCCGCCGGCATCGCCGATTATCTCGAACGCGTCGCCGATATCGCCGGGGACGAAGCCGAAGGTGTCAACGCCTTCCGCCGCGCCCACGACGCCATGCGTGCCCAGGAAACGGCCCTGATGGCCCCGCTCATGGAATTCCTCAAGGCCAATGCCAACCGCGCCCGCCTCATCGGCCCGGACGCGCCCGACCGCCGCGCACCCACCATCGCCCTGGCGCTCGAAAAACCCGGACTTCAGGTTGCCAAGCGTCTCGCCGCTCATGGCATCATGGCTGGCGGCGGTCACTTTTATGCCTACCGCCTGCTGCAGGGCCTCGGCCTCGATCCCGCCCATGGCGTTCTCCGCCTCAGCTTCGTGCATTACACGAGCCCGGACGAAATCGGTGCTTTGATCAAGGCGCTGGACGCCGAGCTTTGAGCAGAGCCTGAACCATGCTCAACCGCTATACCGCCACCCTGCTGCTGATCGTCGCCACCATGTTCTGGGGCTTCGCCTTCGTCGCTCAGAAGAACGCAATGGCCCATATGGGCCCCCTCACCCTGATCGGCCCGCGCTATCTGCTCGGCGGGCTCGTCATCCTGCCCCTCGCCTGGCGCGAATACCGGCGGGCGGCAGTGAAACTCACATCGCGGCAATGGGGGCTCATCCTGCTGCTCAGCGCCAATTTCTTTCTTGGCTCCTATCTGCAGCAGGCGGGATTGCTGGTCACCACCGTCACAAATGGCGGTTTCCTGACCGGGCTCTACGTTTTCTTCGTGCCCATCGCGCTTCTGATCGTCTTTCGCACGAGGCCCCATCCCATCGTCTGGGCTTGCGCGCCTTTGGCGCTTTTGGGCCTCTTCCTGCTCAATGGCGGTGCCCTCGACGCCATGAATGTCGGCGACATCCTGGTTATCTGCTCGGCCGCCTTCTGGGGCCTGCACGTGCTGATGCTCGGCTTTTTGTCGCGCGAAACCGGCATGCCGGTCTTCGTTTCGGCCATGTCGTTTCTGGCCGCAGGCGCCGTCGCCGCTCTTGGCGCCCTCATCTTCGAGGCGCCGACCCTCTCCGCCATCCAGGCCGGCTGGGTCGAGATCGTTTATACCGGCATCTTTTCGACAGCAATCGCCTTCACCCTGCAGGCTGTCGGGCAGATGCACGTACCGCCGGCCAACGCTGCGATCATTCTATCGGCGGAAAGCCTTTTTGCAGCGCTGGGCGGCGCTGTAATGCTGGGCGAGCGGCTCGATCCCGTCGGCTATGCCGGCGCCGCGCTTATCTTTGCCGCCATCGTTCTCGTCGAAACGCTTCCGGCCCTGAATACCCGACGCCGGCGCACAGCCGCCGCGCCACCCTAGTCCGATATCTTGTGCGCGCCTTCCTCGATGCAGATGATCAGGAGCGCGCACCCCTTCACCACAAAGCGCTTGGGATCGACCAGCACCACATTGCCGGTGATCGAATGGCCGTAAACGCTGATCTTGCCGCGCCAGGTCAGGGGATCGGCCTTTACCAGCTGCGCATGGTCCACCACCTTGGTGCCGATATATTTGGAATTGCGGTCATTGGTGACGTCGGGCCGGATCCAGATCAGATCGGCGCAAAGCTGTGTGCCGTCCTGCCCGCACATCTCGAGCTTGTACCGGCTTTCCCCGCTATCGGCCTCCCAGACCCCGCTCACATTCAATTGCTGCGCCAGCGAAGGCGCGGCAACTCCAAGCGCGAGGAGCAGGGCTGGAACGGAAGCGAAGATTTTATGCATGTCGGCCTCTGGCTTCAGGAGTTTACAATCGGCGATGTTGACCTTGGGGCATGAACGGGGGCTGAATATGGCCCCAGTTACGCACACGCCTCCCACAGAACAGGCCCGGCGCAAAAAAGTGCCGAATTCATCTGCATGTCACGGCGCTGTCATGCGGGTTGCCTAGCTTGCGCGCGCATTGGAACGGCCCCGATCCAATTCCGATGTTGATGCCTCGCCAGAGGCGTCGTCCCGCGGGCAAACCTGCTTGTCCGCCGCATGGTCCCCAACCATGCTTCGTCAGCGCCGGTCCAACGGCGTACTCCTCTTGGCCGCCTCTACCGGGCGGCCATTTTTTATGTTCCTGCGCTCTTCCAGCCGCTCAAAACCGGGCAAATCGGCATCTTCCTGCCTTGACCGCTGCGCCGTTGGCCCGGCATACCTCTCGCGCTCTCCCCTCCGCGAAACCCGAAACCGGCATGGCCAAGCTCTATTTCTCCTATTCCGCCATGAATGCCGGCAAGTCGACGCTCCTGCTGCAGTCGGCCTACAATTACCGCGAACGCGGCATGCGCGTCCTGCTCTACACCTCGGCCCTTTATGCCGACATGGACAAGTCGAGTATCGTCTCCCGCATCGGCGTCAGCACGCCCGCCGAACTCTATTCGCCCAGGGACGACCTCTATGCGGGAATATCGAGGGCGCTCGAGCGCGGCCCGCTCCACTGCATCTTCGTCGACGAGGCCCAGTTCCTCACCAGCGATCAGGTCTGGCAACTGGCCCGCGTGGCCGATCGCCTCGGCATCCCGGTCCTGTGCTACGGGCTTCGCACCGATTTCCAGGGCAAGCTCTTCCCCGGCTCCGCCGAATTGCTCGCCATAGCCGATGCCCTGCGCGAGATCCGCACCATCTGCCATTGCGGGGCCAAGGCCACCATGGTCGTGCGCATGGACGAGCACGGAAATCGCCCTGACCGAGGGCGATCAGGTCGCCATCGGCAAGGACGTTTATGTGTCGCTGTGCCGCCGCCACTGGGAGGAGCAGACCGGGCGCTGGCCTGACGAGGGCGCCGACAGTCCGAGCTTTTCCTTTGAAGATGACGACGAATTCGAAAGCGAGTGAGCATGCCTGGCACGCCGACCCTTGATCCGCATGGCGCCTTGACCATTCAGACAATGGCCATGCCGGCAGACACCAACCCCTCCGGCGACATCTTCGGCGGCTGGGTGCTGAGCCAGATGGACATCGCCGGCGGCATTGCCGCGCGTGAGATAGCTGGCGGTCGGGTCGTCACCGTCGCCGTCGAGGCGATGACCTTCATCGCCCCGGTCAAGGTCGGCGATATCCTTTGCGTCTACACCACAGTCCAGCGCATCGGCACCACCTCGATCAGCATCGACGTGGAGGCATGGGCCCGCCGCAATCCGACCGATGAAAAGGTCAAAGTCACTGAAGGAACTTTCGTTTTTGTCGCCCTCGGAAATGACGGCAGAAAGCGCGCCATCTCCGCCGCCGGGGCAAAAAACTCCAGAGACTGAACGTCTCCGTTTCGGAACAATGCCTGCCGTTACCGGTTAGTCCGGCACGGGGAGCCAACGTTTCGAGAGGTAAAATCGATGAAATTTCGCTCAATGATGATGGCGGCGACCGTGTTCGCCGCTGGTATTTTTTCCGCAGGCGCCGCCCTCGCGCAGGACGCCGAATCCACCGTGGCACTGAACGTGCGTAGCGGACCAAGCACGAACTATCACGTTGTCGACACGCTCTATGCGGGCGAGGACGTCAACATCACCCGCTGCCGCGGCGGCTGGTGCGAGATCACCCATTCCGGACCCGATGGCTGGGTTTCCGACAATTATCTGAGGCCGGTCGGCAACGGCACCGTCAGCCGCGGCCGCAACGCCAGCAATCCTGACGTTGGTTTCTGCATCGAAGGCAAGAATTTCCAGTTCGGCATAAATTGCGACATCAACAACAATGGCTATGACCGCCGTGACCGGAACCATGGTCGCGACCGGGGCCACGATCGTGGCCGGCCCGATCGCAACCAGGCGCAGGTCTGCTTTTTCGAGGACTATGGCTATAGGGGCGCCTCCTTCTGCGCCCGCCCGGGTCAGAACGACCGCAGCCTCTCCTCGCGCTGGAATGACCGCATTTCGTCCATCCGCATCCAGGGCAATGCGACTGCCGTGGTCTGCGAGGACTTCAACTATGGCGGCCGCTGTGCCCGTGTGAACAATTCCATTCGCTCGCTGCGCGGGAAAAACAACGACATCATTTCGTCCTACCGCATCCGGTAAGGCGCCTGGAATGAACCTGAAAGAGCCGCGGTCGACCTGACCGCGGCTTTTTTCTGAGCGCATCGACCTGTGCGGCCCATCAAACCGTTGCACTTCTGCCGCACTGCCGCCCTCGCAGTCCGTCCCCATATCGCTACCGTCTTGGCACATCGAGCATGTGCAGCTACGCTTGCAACTCGGATTCCGGAGGACCGATCATGTCGAAACTGACCGCCTTGAAGGCCCTTCTGGCACTTGCTTCGGCGCTGCTAATGGCATTGGCCATGGCGCCCGCCGCGCGCGCCGGCACCCCTGCCTGGACCATCACCGAGCTGCCTGTCTTCAGTGGTCCCGGTACCCGCTATGACCTCATCAACACGGTGCCCGGCGGGCTGCACCTGTCGGTCGTTCGGTGCCGGCCGCAATGGTGCGAGATCGCTTCGGCGACCGCAAAGGGCTGGGTGAGCCGTGACCGTCTGAGCTTCGGCCAATACCCCCGCGGTCCCCTCTCCGGCCCCAAGCTGTTTATCGGCCGCGGCGGCCCGGGAGCCGTTTGCCTTTATTCCGGCACTGATTATTCGGGGACCGAGCTCTGTCAGGGCCCGGGCTATGTCGTGGACGATCTGGCGCTGCTTGGCCTCGACAATCAGTTTTCCTCGGTCCGGATCGAAGGCGATGTATCCGTAAAGGTCTGCCGCGACTTCTATTTTTCAAACTATTGCGAGATCATCACGCACGACACGCCCGATCTCGGACTGTTCCTCAAGCGCGCCGTCTCCAGCATCCGCGTATATTAATCGGGCATTCAGCCGCCATTCAGATCGCTTTTGCCATTGTTGGGGCGAGGCGCTGGAAGGCGGCATGACCAAAGCCGGATTGAACACGGCATGGGTCCAGAAGCGTTTCCGCCTCTCGGCGCGCCCCCGGGCGCGACCCTATCCCGGGGGCAGGACAACGATTTGAGGAACGAACCCATGAAAACCAATTTACCCTTCAAGAAGCTGTTGGCGCCTGCAGCCGGTGCTCTCGCCGCCATTGCGTTGATGACCGGCGCGGCCTCGGCAGCCACTGCCTATTCTTCCACCACGCTCAATGTGCGCTCGGGTCCGGGCACCGGATATAGGGCTGTGGACGTGTTGCACACCGGCGAGCGGGTAGACGTCCAGACCTGCCGCGGCGGCTGGTGCTTCATCTCCCATCGGGGCGCCGATGGCTGGGTTTCGGCCAGCTATCTCGATGGCGGCAACTACGCCCCGGCACCGCGCCATCCGGAATACTACGCTCCCGCACCGCGCCGCTACTACACGCCGCGCTGGGACCATCACTACGACCGCCACTACGGCTATGACCGCCACCACTATGCTCCCCGCTATCGCAGCGGAAACTCAATCACCTTCGGGTTCTCTTTCGGTAACTGAGCCCGACCGTGATGCTGAAGGCCGCATGCGCCCCGGACCTCCGGCGCATGCGGCCTTTTTTGTGGCCTGTCCCGTCATTGTGATCGGCGATTGGGAACAAGTTCCTGCCTTCAAGTGTTTTGGCTGCCGGCTGGGGGGCCATTACGACAAGGATCAAAGATCATGAAAAACAAACTCGCCCTCGCAATTGGCGCTACGGTTGCAGCTTTCTGCATGAGCGCACCGGTATTCGCCGACACGGCCACGACAACCGTCAATGTGCGCTCCGGCCCGGGCACGAGCTACCGCGTTGTCGGTGTTCTGCAGGCCGGCGATTATGTCGATGTCAACCGCTGCACCGGCGGCTGGTGTGAGATTAGCATGCGCGGACCCGATGGTTGGGTCTCCTCGCGCTTCTTGAGCACCGACCGGCCGACGCGCCACACGCCGCCGCGGCTATACGCCGGTTCGCCCGGCACCCCAGAGCGGCAGCTCGATTACCTTTTCCATCGGCGCCAATGGTCCCAACGTGGTCATCGGCAACCCGAACGACCACAACGATCACCGCCGCTACCAGCGCTATGACCGCTGGCGGAGCGACAACTGCTTCCGTCAGAATGGGCAGATTTACTGCCCGGTCAACTAGACCGCTCGCAAAGGCCGCCCAAGCACTTGCCGGCTGCCTTTCAATCGGGAACAAAGCTCAAACGCCGCGGCCTTCCGCGGCGTTTGTGCTTTTTGCATGGGCGCTCTGCTGTCTGAGGCTATGGACTTTTCTCCAATCCCGCCTATCTCATGCGCCATGCTTGAAGACATTGAAATCCCCGACGACACCACCCGCCCCCTTGCCCCCAAACTCGAGAACCTGACGCCCCGTCAGCGTCTGCCGGGGCGGCATCTGGCGATGATCCACGATCATTTCCGCCACAACATGAAGGTGCTGCGCGATCTGATTGCCAAGGCCGAGGCGGGCGAACTCAGCGCCGAGGAGCTCGACGCGCGGGCGCAATCCATGCCGCTGATGGAAAACTACCAGCGCTTCGGCGCCCTTTGCGGCCAGCACTGCCAGATCATCGAGATGCACCACAGCATCGAGGATCAGGCGATCTTCCCCCACCTCAGCCCCAAGAGCGAAGCCTTCAGGAAGGTCGTCGCTCGTCTCGTCGCCGAGCATGAAGTCGTCCACGCCCTGCTCTTGCGCCTGGTGGAGAAGCTGCACACCCTCGCCAGGGATCCCGGACCGGCCCAATTCAAAGACGTTCGTACCGTTTACGAGGCTCTCGAAAAGCTTCTTCTGTCGCATTTCGGCTATGAGGAAGATTTCATCGGCGATGCTCTGGGTTTCTACGAAATCGGCGTGTGAATAACCCGACGAGACCAGTGTTCCGGCGGCGTTATATGCTCATGCGCACCGCTTGATTCAGGTCAATACACTATACCCGGCCCTTGGCATTCTTGCTCCCGCTTCACACACCAAACGGGAGGTCCACATGTCCTGGACAGCTTCTCAGAAAACCCTGCTCGTCTTGCTGCGTCTGTCGATGGCATGGGTCTTCCTTTACGCAGCCTCGCATCAGGTCTTCAATCCTGAATTCACCGTCGCCGGTTTCCTCAGTTCCACCAAAACCTTCCACGGCGTCTTCGAACCCTTCACCAATCCGGTCGTCGCGCCCTTCATCACCTTCCTGGTCGCCTATGGCCATTTGCTGATCGGCCTGTCGCTACTGGTGGGGCTGATGACGCGCCTGTCCGCCGTCTTCGGCATCGGTCTGATGCTGCTCTACTGGATGGCGCATATGGACTTCCCCTACATCACCAACGCCAACAATTTCATTGTCGACGAGCACATCGTCTACGCGCTGGTGCTGGGGCTGGTCATTGCCGCTCATGCCGGCCATGTTTGGGGGCTCGATGCCTGGGCCGCCACCCAGCGCTCGGTCAAGGACAACAAATGGCTCGACTGGGTCACCGCCTGACCGCCCGCAAACATCCATCCATGACAAAGGCCGGACGCGCTTCTGCGCGACCGGCCCTTTTCGGGCGCAGCTGCTGACCCCACAGGGAGGAGGACGGAAATCAGCAGCTGGACCCGGGCGCGGTTGCAAAATCCGCGCTCTGGAACGCCTTCGGACGAGCGGACGCTCACTTCCTGCCCGAAGGCGCTTATTCTGCCTTTAAATATGCTTCGGCCCGGCCAATCCGGGCGCCGGCTGGAGCGCCTGTCAGCGTCGCCACCCCCGCCATCGCCGGCAGGCGATTGTGGCGGTTCGAGCCTGTGCGTTTGCAGGAACCGTAATGTTCATGCGGGTCGCGCATCTTCGGTCGCCGGCTGGGTTTCCCCACCAAACGCCGATGCCGTTAAGCGGTTCCGTGTGCGCTGGGAGACGGAGAGGGCCAAGGTGGCGCCTCGCCCTGTCTCTGCAGCCCAATTGAATTTTTCTATCGAGCACCAAGCGCGGTATCGCGCGAGGCAGTGTACCGACTTCAGCTGCCCTGAGTGAAATGAACATTCCCGCAACTCTGGTCCGACCGCTAAACACGACAAAAGCCACTTCCTGCTGTTCATGTTCCACGCATAGCGGCAGGAGCGTCCCGTACCATAGATAAAATACGGTGTAGGTAATCAGTGCATCTTCCCAAGGGCCATCATTGTGCGGCTTCCCTTATACTGTCGCCAGTAGAGCGGCCTCCCTCGTCAGCAGTTATGCGAATCCGGTTGCCTAAGATCCCCGCCGCAGGTCGAGAAACGTCCATCATGCGCCCCATCGCTGCAACTCGCTTCGAAATGATGGGAGACGTCGCGCTTTGCCGCCATCCAGTGAACTTCGCGTCAATCCGATCCCTTGGGAGTGCATGGACGCCTAAGCGTGCATCTTATCAGGCGCATCGACCATCCCGGATCGGCATTTTCCGCCGGATTCCGGGGTCAGCGAGATCGCGCCAAAAGTTCTCCTGGAACCGACAACGTGCCATGCGCTTTCGCAGAAAAGTCTTGACGGTCGCAATCTTCCGCTCGGGCCTTCGATCAAACGCTCGACTAGTCCGACGTGTAACCCCTGGGGCGAGTTAACGATTGCCTAGACTTCGAAAGTAAGTCGATCGATCATCCCGCAGCTTAGCTGAATGCAGAATTCGCTTCGGTCATCTGCTCCATACAAGCTAGCCATCTAGCTTCATCTGATCGTCCCAACCAACCCACTGCGCTTATACACTGCTCAATATGTATTTGTAGAGACCCATCTCCCGGTCGAGTCTCCCTTCCTCGAGACCCACTGCGAGCGACACCACGTTCCCACAAAACGGAATGCGACACCAACGCAGTCATTTGTATGCCGAGCCACTTCAGGCTGCCAGAGGTGATATTCACCAGATGTGGAACAACGAGGTACGTCTGCCAATACCCTCTCCTCCTTTTAACTATCCTTGATAGTCGTATTCGGATGCCGCCAATCGTCGGTCGCCCTTCATTGACAAACTTGCCGGTAACATGCGCTTCGATAGGCCCCACCAGTCTGAACCACACGCCGCGCGACTCCGCAACAGTGGTCATTCGGAGCTCTTGCTGGCCCGAGATTTAGCGTAACCGAAGCGCCCCGAAACGGCGCTGCCGCGTAGCTCTTCAGCCTCGCCGAACTTCTTCCCTTTGCCAAAGCTATCTCCTTTCGTATCGCATCGAATGGCGGACGCAAACTAAGTACTGTTCTATATAAGATGTTCGAATCGCATTTGAGGTAGCTAGCGCAATACTCGTAAAGGTCTTTTCGCACACCTGGCGCACACCCCCAAGGCAGCGACAAGTATTTGCCAGCCAGCGAGAGAAATCGTTTGCCGGAATTCCAAAGGTCGACCGTCCCAGTACAGGTCCCCGTTTGTGGGGTCCTTCGCGAGGGCAAACTCGTCCAGAGAAACGTGCCGCACATTGCGGGGCCAGTAGGGTGGTGTATCCCACGAATTTTCAAATCGCGTGCCCTTCGCTTCTTCCCTCGACTTCGGAATATCCACGCCCATCCTCCAAGATGTTTAATTGCGAGCTTTACCCTGTAACGGACGCCGGGCAGGACCAACCCTCTCCCCTCACCGCCCCGGCCATTCCCAGCGCATCCCCTCCGCCGCCGGCACCTGCGTCTCCCCCAGCTCCTTGACCAGTTCGTGGTGCAGCGCGCCCTCGGCGGAAAGCGCGTCGGCCAGGATGGAATCATGGGTGACGACGATCAGCTGGCAGGTTTTTGCCGCCTGCGCGATCAGCCGCCCCAGCGGCGGCAGCAAATCCGGATGCAGGCTGGTCTCCGGCTCGTTCAGCACCATCAGTTCCGGCGGGCGCGGGGTCAGCAGCGCCGCCACCAGCAGCAGATAGCGCAGCGTGCCGTCGGAGAGTTCGGGCGTGCCGAGCGGGCGCAGCAGCCCCTGCTGGCGCATCAGCACCTCGAACCGCCCGCCCTGTTCGGAGATTTCCAGCGCCGCGCCGGGAAAGGCGTCCTCGATCGCCGCATCCAGCGCCCGGACATCGCCGATCTCGCGGATCGTCTGCAGCGCCGCCGGCAGATCGCCGCCATCGGCATCGAGCACCGGCGTGCGCGTGCCCACCCGCGTGCGCCGCGCCGGCGCCTCCGGGTCGGTGCGGAAATGATCGTAAAAGCGCCAGCCGCGCATGCGCTCGCGCAGGATCAGGAGTTCCGGCAGCGCCCGTGGGTCGGCGGCCCGCATCATCATGCTCTCGTAGGCGGGAAGCGATGAGATGATGACATTGCGCTTGCCGGCCTCGTCCAGCGCCGTCACGCCCGCCCCGGCCCGCGACGCAAAGACATTGCGCCGGCTCATCACATCGCCGGCCCACACCGCCTCCGCCTTGATCTCGGGGTCGAGATTGAACATCGAGGTGGCATCGCCCGGCGGCAGGCCGAGATCGATGGCATAGCCATAATCCTCGCTGGCAAAACCGAGTTTCAGACTCACCCGGTCCTTGCGCCGCGTGCCCTGCACCGGCGTGGTGCCCGCCTTCATGCCGCGCGAAAAGCTTTCCGGCCCGGCCCAGAGCGTCGAGGACAGCCCGCCCTCGGCGGCGAGCGAAGCCACCACCCGCCCCTGCGCCACTTCCGCCAGCAGCCGCAACGATCTGTAAAAGCTCGATTTTCCCGTGCCGTTACGCCCCGTCACCAGCGTCAGGTTTCCGAGCGGCAACACCAGATCGCGAATGGAGCGATAGCCGGAAATGGCGAGCGTATGCAGCAATTTCCGGGGCTCCGGCTGAAAACGGGATGCGCCACCTTTGCCACGGAGACGGCGATGGTCAAGGGAGCGTCGTCCTCCCCACGAGAGTCGAAGTGCGGAAGCTCGAGGACGAACCGGGCGAAGGTACTGCCTCATCCAAGCAAAATCGCCTCATTGCCGAAAGTAAGCGTATCCGAGGCTCCCCGGCAGCACTTTTGCGGCGCCCCGCCGGGGGCCAGTGAGCGGATGCAGGGCGGTTTAGACCGTACGCGCCGCGAGCGGTGCGGCCCTATTGTGCGGTAACATAATGCCCGAAACTCCAACCCCCGCAACAACACTCTTCTTCCCCCACACCTGCCACAACAGCCCCGCCCCGGCACCCATGAACCAGATGCGTGGTAGGATAGACCGCCAGCCGCTCCATGCCGCCGCGCCCGAGCAGGAAGTAGATTTCGCTGGCATAAAAGACCACGCCCAGCGCCGACAGCGCGCCCGCCGCAAAACTGAGCGCTGCCCATTTCCCGTCGGTGCTGCGCCAGGCAAAGCCCAGAACCAGTAGCGCCAGCGGCATCAGCGAGAAATAGGTGATGGCCGAAAGCCCATGAAAGCGCGGATTGAGATCGAGCGGGAACCGCCCTACCAGCGCCGCGCCGATGCCGGCCAGAACGATCAGCACCAGTCCGAGCCGCACCGCCCTGCCCGGCCAGTGCCGCCACAAGAGCAGCGCCCCGAAAATCTGTAATAGACCGGAGAGCGTCAGCCCGGCGTTCATCACGCTATGCCAGGGCGAACAGATCTCGAGCACCCGGCCCGTCTTGGCATCGACATAAGGGCAGGAGGTTAGCCCGAGAAAGCTGATGTCATGGGCGAAGGGCGAATAGCCTATGGCCTGCCATTGCGCCAGCGCCTCGGCGACGAAGAACTCGCCCACCCCCAGCCAGCAAAATCCCGCCAGAACGAGCGTCCAGTCCGCTCGCATCCGCACCTCTGCCGTCATTGTTGGTCCGCCTGCTTCCCTCGCTCCGCTGTGCAGCATGCCAGCTTGTGGCGCCGGCGGGAAGCGCTCAGGCGATGTCGTCGGAATCGGGTGCGCGCTTGCGCCCGGTGATCATGGCATGAACCAGGTTTTCGCGATGTCTGAGACTGGCCAGAACCACGCCGCCAAGGTGCCCCAGGATGAGCAGCAACAGGAGATCGGCCAGCTTTTCGTGCAGTTCCTGCACCCATTCGACACCCCAGAAGGCGTCGGTGGTCTGCATCCAGCCGCTCGTCGCCACGGCGGCAACGGTTACGATCAGCGCCAAAATCATCGCTCCCGCCGGCCGGGTTGTGGCCGACATAGCGGTCCTCGCAACCACGCGCGATGGCGCCGAGATAGGAAAAGACGGTGCGCGGATGCCGCACGAATTGGGTGAAACGGGCATAGCGGCTGCCCAGAAGCCCCCAGACCAGCCGCAGCAAGATAAGTCCGCCGGCCGCATAGCCGGCGAAATAGTGCAGGTTTTCCCATCGGTTGGCAGAGAGCCAGGCGACGGCGATACCGGTCGCCAGCGACCAGTGGAACACCCGCACCAGCGGGTCCCATACGCGAATTGTGTTCATCTGCATCGGACCCGCCGGGTGCATGGCGACTAGCCTTCGCCCGCTTCCGGGTTGTCCACCTTCGCCAGCGTTTCCGCATTGTAGGCGGCGTTGACGCGGTTGCCGTTTGCGTCCTTGGCATAGACCTCGTAGCAGCCATTCTCGGTCTTGATCTGCACAACGGTCAGGTTCTGATCCTTGAGCATGGTCTCGAGCTTGGCCTGCGGCTGGAACTTCGCCTGCGGCGCGGTGCTGCAGCCCGTGCCGGCGGCGAAGGCCGGTCCGGTCATGGCGATGGCAGCGGCGGCGAGAAGGAATGTGGTCTTCATTTTTGGTCTCCATGATTGGTTGACGCGCCCCCTCTAGGCTTGCCACCTGACGGCAGCCTGAAGACCTCCTGCCGCCTGCTGACACGCTGCTGACAGCATGATGGCAGCAAGCTGCCATTGACCTGACGTCTTTGCCGCCTAGATAGGATAAGACTCCCCTGGAGCGCGCTCAGGAAAAGTGGACACCGGTTTTCCGTTCGAGCGCGCGACCAAGGAACAATTCCTTCCGGGCAACGCCCGCACCGATCTGGACCGAACGCATGGCCGCTCCGAAGAAAAAGTCCGACCGCTCCGACGCCGAACAGGCGAAAGAGTTCTCCATCGACGATTTCCTCGGCGAGATCGAGAAATACGAGGACATGGAGGCGTCCAAGCGCCTGCCGCAGGAGCGCCTGAAAAACAAGCGCCGGCTGGACCGGGAAGCGGCCGAAAACCGCGCCGCCGAGCTCGCCCCGAAAACAGAACACGAGAAGCGCACCTCGAAGCACGGCTCCAAAAAGCCCAACCGCTCCGAGGCGACCGGCATGTCGCTGAAGGCGCCGAAATCCAAGGCCAATTCGGTCATCCGCCCCACCAACCTCCCCGGCTTCGAGGAGGCCCCGCAGGCCGGCTTCGCGCACGTCCCCTCCGCCTCCACCGCCGACACCACGCCCACCCCCGCCGCGGGTCCCGGCGTCACCGCCACCGTGCAGGCGCTGCAATCGCTGATCGAGCATGGCCGCAAGGAGGTCGAGGGCGCCCCCGCCTGGCGTCCGCACCGCCCGCCCGCCCGCAAAAGATCCGAAGGCGGCATCCCGCTTCGACCTCGCCACCGACTACGAGCCGCGCCGGCGACCAGCCCACCGCCATCGCCGAGCTCGTCGAGGGCATCGACAATGGCGAGACCGACCAGGTGCTGCTCGGCGTCACCGGCTCGGGCAAGACCTTCACCATGGCCCAGGTCATCGCCGCGCACCCAGCGCCCCGCCCTGATCCTTGCGCCCAACAAGACCCTCGCCGCCCAGCTCTATGGCGAGTTCAAGTCCTTCTTCCCCGACAACGCGGTCGAGTATTTCGTCTCCTATTACGACTACTACCAGCCCGAAGCCTACGTGCCGCGCACCGACACCTATATCGAGAAGGAATCGACCATCAACGAGCAGATCGACCGCATGCGCCACTCGGCCACGCGCGCTCTGCTCGAACGCGACGACGTCATCATCGTCGCCTCGGTCTCCTGCATCTACGGCATCGGCTCGGTCGAAGACTACACCGCCATGATCCTCGATCTGCGAAGTCGGCCAGACGATCGACCAGCGCCAGCTCCTCGCCGATCTCGTCGCCCTGCAATACAAGCGCGCCGATGCCGGCTTCGCCCGCGGCGCCTTCCGCGTGCGCGGCGACACCATCGAAATCTTCCCCGCCCACTACGAAGACGCCGCCTGGCGCATCACCCTGTTCGGCAACGAGATCGAATCCATCGCCGAGTTCGATCCGCTCACCGGCAAGAAGACCGCCGACCTCAACTCCATCCGCGTCTACGCCAATTCGCACTACGTGACGCCGCGCCCCACCCTGCATCAGCGCGATCAAGTCCGATCAAGCAGGAGCTCGCCGCGCGCCTGCAGGAGCTCAACGGCGCCGGCCGCTTCCTCGAGGCCCAGCGCCTCGAACAGCGCACCCTGTTCGATCTCGAAATGATGGAAGCCACCGGCTCCTGCGCCGGCATCGAGAACTATTCGCGCTATCTCACCGGCCGCCAGCCCGGCGAGCCGCCCCCGACCCTGTTCGAATACCTGCCCGACAACGCCCTGGTCTTCGTCGACGAAAGCCACGTCACCATCGGCCAGCTCGGCGCCATGTATCGCGGCGACTTCCGCCGCAAGGCGACGCTGGCCGAATACGGCTTCCGCCTGCCCTCCTGCATGGACAACCGCCCCCTCCGCTTCGAGGAGTGGAACGCCATGCGCCCGCAATCGGTCTATGTCTCGGCCACCCCCGGCTCCTGGGAAATGGAGCAGACCGGCGGCGTCTTCGCCGAACAGGTCATCCGCCCCACCGGCCTCATCGATCCCCCGGTCGAAATCCGCCCCGCCGGCACCCAGGTCGACGACGTCATCGACGAGGTCCGCCAGACCAACAAGACGGGCTATCGCACCCTCGTCACCACCCTCACCAAGAAGATGGCCGAGGACCTCACCGAATACATGCACGAGCAGGGCATCCGCGTGCGCTACATGCATTCCGATGTCGACACCATCGAGCGCATCGAGATCATCCGCGATCTGCGGCTCGGCGCCTTCGACGTGCTCATCGGCATCAACCTGCTGCGCGAGGGCCTCGACATCCCCGAATGCGGGCTGGTGGCCATTCTCGATGCCGACAAGGAAGGCTTTCTGCGCTCCGAAACCTCCCTGATCCAGACCATCGGCCGCGCCGCGCGCAACGTCGATGGCAAGGTGATCCTTTACGCCGACCACATGACCGGCTCCATGGAACGGGCGCTGGCCGAAACCAACCGCCGCCGCGAAAAGCAGCTCGCCTACAATGAGGAGCACGGCATCACGCCGCAATCGGTCAAGACCCGCATCCACGACATCGTCGACAGCGTCTACGAGCGCGACCATGTGCTGGTGAAGACGGGCGTGCAAGGGCCGCGACGGCAAGGATATCGAACCCGGCGCCAACCTCGCGGCGACCATCAAGGACCTGGAACGGCAGATGCGCGAAGCCGCCACCAACCTGGAATTCGAGACGGCGGCCCGGCTGAGGGACGAGATCAAGCGGCTACGGGAAATGGAGCTGGATACTCTGGATTCCCATCTGGGCGAGTAGTCGTTTATCTCGGCTCGCGAGCGAAGAGCGAGCCGGCCGACTTTTCGGCCGCCCCGCCGGAGGGCCAACGAAGGGCATAGGCGCGGCGTTAGCGCCGTCATGCCCGCAGTGGTGCGGCCCGTGAGGCAAAAGAGACCAGACGAAATCAAGGCCTGCGCGAAATGGAGCTCGACACGCTCGATGGGCATCTGGGCGAATAGCTCACCCTCATCCTGAGCCTGACGAAGGACGAGGGTGAGCGCGAGCGAAGAGCGAGCCGCCGGTCGTCCGGCGCCCCGCCGGAGGCGCAGACTTGCGGATAGCGACCAGCGTCATCAGCAAGTCGGTACGCGCCGTGAGGCACAAGAAAGCTAAACACAGAGGCCAGCGTCACGCACTCTTCCCTCCCTTTGGGGGCTTTGAACCGGCCGCAGGCAAAATCGCTCCAGTGGAGCGATTTTAGGTGAGAAGGCCATGAGAGCTATGCTCGAATGGCTTGGTCGGAGGGCCCTGCCCTCCGGGTGAGGGGCCTTTTACGTCAGAACAACACTCCCCGTCATTCCGGCGAAAGCCGGAATCCAGTATCCGCAGGCATCTCGACCGAAATTGCAACCCTGGCGTCTATGAGAACTGGGTATCGAAGATGATTGAGCTTTTTCATCGTCAGTTGCACAATTGCCCTATCAAGGATCAATTAACCTTGAAAAACTCTCGCAGAGGACACTGAGCCTATCTTAGTTGCAACTTGATTCGCACGAAAGAAGGCAAATCCTACCGGAGGATCCGCTATGCCGAAGGCGCTCACCAACTCTCAGCTAGGGAAACTTGCACTCAATGCGGCGATTACCATTGAACGGATTCAAAATCGCCTTCCGACAGAAAATGATCAAGTCGACCGCTTTTTAAACGCACTGACGGACGAAATTGACGAAAGCAGCGAACTCTCCGCACTCAGGGATGAAACGATGTATCCCTTCTACTCAATTGCGCTTGCTAAATCGACGTCAGATGAACGTCCTGCGAGGAACCAATTCTCAGGAGCTCTCAAGGAAGCGCTGGCAAGACACAAGTCATCCGCGATGGAGGGTGACGAGCTAGAGAAGGTGAAACGCTTTTGTCTTGCCTTTCACGAAGCTATAGTCCGTGCTTCACAGAGGAACTCAACCACCAGTCCGCGTTTTGATGGCCGACTTTGATACCGCTTCGCTTCATATAATCCACGCAAGACTGCTCAATCTTCTTCGACAGGTCCAAGCTGCGCAGCACGAGGACCTATCTAACAAAGATGTCGGAGCCGCCCTCTCGCTCATGGCGGCCAACCTGGAAGAACTGCTAGACCACGTTGAGAGCGCATCTTCCTATGGGAATTCGACTCGCGAAGGAATAGCCCTCGCTGCAAGCCAACATATTACCTTGTATTCAGCAGTTCTCGGCTTTGTTATCAGATCTAGTACTACGAGAAATCCCTTCGAACTTTACTACCCCTTTCGCCAAATTGCCCAGCGTTTCTTCCGAGACGAGCGCATATATTTGGTGCTGTCATCCGAATGGGACTATGTGCCATTTACTTACCCAATGACCCTAAACGAGCTTCCAAACTTCATTCTGATCGGAATGCCCGCACCGGAAGCCGACAACGTCCTAGCATTCCCCCTTGCTGGACATGAACTGGGTCACTCTGTCTGGAAAAAGCAAGATCTCCGGGCTGCATTTTCGAGCAAAGTCCTTGAGAAGACGCGGTTGCGATTTGAGAGAGAACCCAATCTGCTGAAGTCCATATACAAATCTTTGCCTGCCGAGAGGTTCGAAGACGACCTCTTCGCAAGTCAGCTCAAGGAAGACACAATATCTGATATTATATATTATTGTCTTCGACAAATGGAGGAGCTATTCTGTGATCTCATAGCGTTACACGTGTTTGGATCCGCATATGTTTGCGCATTTCGATATTTGCTTGCTCCGACGGATTCGGGCGAAAGATCACTCGAATATCCAGAGTTAAGCGAACGTGCCAAAGCTATAGAAGAGTATGCCATTTCTAAGACCATCACCTCAGCAGAACTTTCAAGATGGTTCGCTAGCGAGGGTGAACCTTCTCAGCCCGTCGAAAATGCAACCGTGAAAATAGTAGACGCCGTCAGGAGGGAGATGTTTCCCGAACTCTCTTCGGCGGTCGAGGAAATCGTTTTCGAGGCAGGGTTAACTCATCCCGGTCCTTCCCAAGTTCAAGATGTAAAAGAACGCTTTATGATGGGAATGCCTTTGGAAGGAGAATACACCATCGGCGAACTGATTTGTGGTGCCTGGGAATATTGTTTTGAAACGTTTAATAAGCCGATCACTAGGGAGAGAAGAGTAGAGTTGGACGCTTCGAACCTCGTGTTAAAATCTGCAGAGGCGATAGAGTATAAAGCGAGGATAACGATTGCTGGCTAGATCCGAGATTTTTCGTCTTCTTCGTCTTGGCCGCGACGGTGAGGAAGGAGGCATAGGCGTCGTACCTTCGCCCCTTGATTTTGCTGAAGAACAGGTTGGGAAAGCCTCTTTGGATGTCAGGCTCGGGCGGTGGTTCTTAGCCCTACATCAATCCAAACGTCCTTCATTGGATCTAAGCCAGCGTGAAAGTAACCCTTTAGAAAATAATGGCGGACGGTATTATTACGTGCCTTTTGGCGAGACATTTGTGGTTCATCCCGGCCGTTTCGTTCTTGCATCTACACTGGAGTGGATTCAGCTTCCAGGCACTATTGGAGCCTACATCACGGGAAAGTCGTCCCTCGGCAGAAGAGGCTTAATCATCGAAACTGCAGCGGGCGTCCATCCCCACTTCAACGGTTGCCTTGCCCTCGAAATTTCTAACTGTGGTGAGGTGCCTATAGCCATAACGCCCGGAATGAGGATCGCGCAGCTTTTTTTCCACCGAGTTGAAGGTTCAACCCCTGTGGCATCGAGCAGCCTTAGTGGGTTTCGGAAGCCCATATTTGGTTCGCACACCTTGGACTTTGCTCCTAAAGAATTCGAACCTGAACTAGACTTGGGACAGTAGCAAAGATTTCGCATTATCCTGCCTCTCCTTCCAGGAACTGATTTCAGTTGTCTTAAGCGGTTCATAATAACCTTCTCCCCGCCCCTTCCCCATCCCTTACACTTCCTCCTTTTGCCCAAGTGCAGAGGAGATTTTTGGCATGCGCCGCCATCCCAAGAGAAAACACAAAGACACGCAAGCCGCGCGCTGGGCGGCGCTGACGCCGCAGCTCGACGCCTTTTTGACCGGGATCGAGCCGCAGGCGAAGGCAAAATCCCTCGCCGCCGCCCCGGAGCCCATCGTGCAGCTGGCGCGGCAACTTTTGGGCGAGACGCGCCGCCTGCTGCCCGGCCGCGCCCGCAAGCAGGCCGTACCGACTCTCGAACTCCGAAGCAAATTACTTTCGCCGAAGCCTCTCTCGTGCTGGGCCAAGCCCGCGCCAGCCTGAAGGCCTGGGGCGCGGCGCAGAATTTCGGCAGCACCAGACAAGCCGCGCGCCGACATGGAGGCGCTGCGCGCAAAAATCACCCGCCGCATTGAGGAACTGGCGGAGCAAAAGGCGCGGGAGATGGTGGCTGGAAAGGAAGACTAACCCCCACCCCAACCCTCCCCGCAAGGGGGGGTGCGCGCCGAGGCGGCCGCAAGCACCTCACCTCCCCCTCGACGGGGGAGGTCGGGAGGGGGTGAAGGCGGCGTAATGCAGCGATGCACGAAGGAGGACGAACGCGAAGGCAGTGCCTTTCCAGGTAGTGCTGCCCATTTGAGCGTGAGGACCCCGCGGGACGTTTCCCGCGCCCAGCCGGAGGGCCAGTGAGCGGCGCAGGGCGGTTTTAGCCCGTCGCGCTGCGAGCGGTGCGGCCCGTGAGGCAAAAGAATAAGCGAAATGAAATGCTCAATGGGCCCCCGGGTCAAGCCTGAGGGAGAAGAGTGTATGTGGTTGCTCCAAAACCTTATCCCCGCCCCTTCCCCTCTGCCCTAGACTTGCCGCACCGAATCCACCCGAGCGACGGATGCATACGAGCTTCCGGTGGCAAGGATCCGGGTCCGATGGGGGTCGCCTCAGCGGAGGCCCAAACCGTTTGCAGCTGATCCGAAGCGCGCCGCAAGGGACTTCGGATAGTCTCGAAAGAGAGTGGGAAATCCCAGGCTGGCCCAAAAGGGCTCCAAACAGGCGGATTAAGCCCAAAACCCCGGATGCATGGGACGCAGAGCGTCTCCCAAAGAGAAATGCATCGAGACGTTCCGCGTCCCATGCCCGCTCAACCTTTCACCCAGAGGCGAAAGGAATTTTTGGCGTGCGTGAAGACTCGAGTGTGGGAGGACGAACGCGAAGGCACAATCCCTCCCCTCGCTACCACCGTGGTAAGCGTGAGGACCCCGCGCGACGTTTCGCGCGCGCCGTCGCAGCCGCAGCGGAGGTCACAGCGACCAGCGTCGTGACCGCAGCGGTACGCGGCGTGAGACAAAACAGAAAGGCTCTTCCCTAAACAATTCTTCATTCAACAAACCGCCCGGCGGCGCGTTATACTCCTCTCAAGATTCATCCCGAGGCCCGCAAAATGCGCACCAAACTCCTCACACTCGCAACGCTCGGCGCGCTGATCGCCAGCCCGCTCCTCGCCCTCCCGACCGAGGCGGCGCCCGCGCCGACGGCCCGCGTGGTCGGCGGCAACGCCCCGATCCGCACCGCGCCCTATCTCAGCGCCCCGATGATCGGGCGGCTGCAGGACCAGCAGCGCGTCACCCTCACCTATTGCCAGCCGCGCTCGGTGGGCGGCTGGTGCCGGATCGAGGGCGGCGGCTGGGTTTCGGCCGGCCTGCTGGTGGGCAGCGCCGCCAAGATCGCCGTCACCCCCATGCACTTTCTCGCCGGCCCGCGGTTCGGTCTCGGCTTTCACCGCCATCGCGATGACGACAACAGCAGTGACAGTTACTGGCACTGATCTGCAGGTGAGGGCCGCATGCGGCTGACGCGGGCGGCGCGCATGCTGCTGGTCGCCGGGCTGGTGACGGCGGCGGTGGCGGGGGTCATCTTCGTCGGGGCGGTGTGGCTCGATCCGCGCGTCACTCCGCTGGGGCTGATGGCGCTCGGCGCCATTTTTCTCGGCGTGGTGCTGGCGGGGCTCGGCGCCCTGCTCTGGGTCATCGCCGTGATGCGGCGCTAACCATGGAACGCCGCGCGCATCAGAAAGCCGAGGAAATAGGGCAGCACCAGAAAGCCGGCCAGGATGCGGATGGTCCAGCGCTTGAACGCGAAGGCCAGATACCCGGCTGCGCCAAGCCCGATGGCCGTTTCGATAAGCCGCACCTGGTCGCCGTAATGCCCGCGCTCATAGTACGAGAAGGGCGAGATGAACCGCCATCCGCTCAGCGGCCAGAACTCCGCATGCGCGTCATTGGCGTGCACCGGGAAATCGCAGAGCGCATGCAATAGCGCCGCACCGGAGAAGACCATCGCCGCCTGCCCGGCGATTCTCCACCGTCCGACCGCGCGGAACCACAGCACCGCCCCGATCGCCAGCACCAGGCCCCAGATCGGGATGGAATGTCCGGCATCGATCAGCGTCCGCCACGGGTCGGTCCAGTAGAGCCCGTCCGGCTCCCGCCAGAGGTTCACTCCGGTCTCGCGACGGCATGCGCGACATACCTACCATTGCGAACATCGGCGCATCGGGAAAAAACCCGCCCAGCCAGCCAAGCGTGATCATCCAGCCGCGCATGCCGGGCCGCGTGGTGCCGGCAGCACCGATCAGCATATGACTGGTTGTCAGCATCGACATTCTCCTGACCGCACCCTAGCCAGCAATATCCCATTGGCAAATGCCCATGAGATGCTGCCGTCCTTGGCGTCCATGCTCATGGTCCCTATATCGGATGCCAACCCAATCAAGACCATCACCGGCGCGGGGGCAGGTTTGCTGACAGTTTTGATGCCGATCCTGCTGCTGGCAGCGGGCCTCGTGTTGCTTGTTCTTGCCGGCGACGCTCTGGTGCAGGGCGCGGTGGCCGCCGCGCGGCGCCTGCAGGTTCCGCCGCTGATCGTCGGCCTGACGGTCGTCGCCTTCGGAACCTCGGCACCCGAATTCATCGTCTCGCTCGAGGCCGCGCTCAAGGGATCGCCGGGCTTGGCCATCGGCAACGTCGTCGGCTCCAACATCGCCAATGTGCTGCTCGTGCTGGGCCTGCCCGCCATCATCGCGCCGATGGCGCTGGTTCAGGATGGCACCCGCCGCTCCACCACATTCATGGTCGTCTCCTCCGCCCTGCTGGCGGCTCTGGTGGTCTTGGCGCCGCAGATCTCCCGCGTCGAGGGATTGGGTCTTTTTACCTTGCTCATCGTCTATCTGACCTATTCCGGTTACGCGGCGAGCCAACAGCGCCGGAACGTGGTCCCAGCCGAGACAGAAGGCGAGGAGGAGGCCAAGAAGCAGCTCACAACAGCGCAAATCCTCATGCTGGTCGGCTTCGGCGTTGTGGGCTTGGGCTTTGGCGGCAAGCTTACCACCGAAGGTGCCCTCGATCTGGCGCATCTTCTGGGGGTGGCGGAAAGCGCCGTCGGTCTCACCATCGTCGCGCTCGGCACCAGCCTGCCCGAGCTTGCCACCTCGCTTGCCGCCGCCTTCCGCCGTCAGTCAGGCGTTGTGATCGGCAACGTCATCGGCTCGAACATTTTTAACATTCTCGGCATTCTTGGGATAATCGCAGCCATAGTCCCGCTCGATATCGACCCCGACATTGCCGGTTTCGATATCTGGGTCATGCTGGCGGTCTCCATCCTCATGCTCCCCATCGTCTTCCTGACGCGCCGGCTCAACCGCTATGAAGGCATCGCCATGACGGCTGGCTACCTTCTCTATTGTGTTGCGGTTTTCCGCCCCTCTCTGCCAATCTGAACGCCATGAGTACCCAAACCACCAAAGAGATCGCCCTGATCACAGGGGCCGCCGACCGAATCGGTGCCGAGATGGCCCGCGCTCTCGCAGCGGCAGGGCATGCGGTGATCGTGCACTACAACACGTCAGGCGGCGCGGCGAAAAAGCTCGTGGCGGATATTGAAGCGGCCGGCGGACGCGCCGCCTTAGTCAAGGCGGACCTCTGCGAACCGTCCGAACGCGACGGCCTGATCGCCAGTGCGGCCGAAAAGTTTGGGCCACTGACAGTTCTCGTCAACAACGCCTCGCTGTTCGAGACCGACAGCGTCGAGACGCTGGATGAAGATTTGTGGGACCGCCATTTCCACGTGCATATAAAAGCCCCGGCCTTCCTGGCGCGCGATTTCGCCGCCCAGCTTCCGGCAGACGAGACGGGCAATATCGTCAACATCATCGACGAGCGCGTGCTTCATCTCGCGCCGGCCTATTTCTCCTATACGCTGTCCAAATCTGCCCTCTGGACCGCAACCCGCACCATGGCGCAATCCCTCGCCCCCCGCATTCGCGTCAACGCCATCGGTCCCGGCCCCACCTTGCCCGCGCAAGGTTACACCGAGGCAGATCTGCAAAAGGCGCAGAAGGCCCTGCCGCTGCAGCGTGGCGCGACGCCCGAGGAAATTGCAGAAGCGGTGCTCTTTCTTCTGGCCTCGCCATCCATCACCGGACAGATGCTGGCGCTCGATGGCGGCCGCCACCTCGCCTGGCCGGACAAGCGCGGGCCCACCCCGAGGCAGAAATGACCGACAAGCCGCCCGGCCCGGACATCATCCGCGACTTCGTACGCACTCTGCCGTCATCGCCGGGCGTTTATCGCATGCTCGATGAAAAGGGCGACGTGGTCTATGTCGGCAAGGCCCGGAACCTCAAGGCGCGCGTGACCAATTACACGCGGCTCGAAGGCAATCCGCTGCGCATCCAGCGCATGATCATGGCGACGCGCTCGATGGAATTCGTACGCACCGGCACCGAGAGCGAAGCCCTGCTGCTCGAGGCCAACCTCATCAAGCGCCTGCGGCCCCGCTTCAACGTGCTGCTGCGCGACGACAAGAGCTTCCCCTATATCCTCATCGCCACCGAGCACGAGGCGCCCGAGCTCACCAAGCATCGCGGCGTCACGGCGCCGAAAGGGCTATTATTTCGGCCCCTTCGCCTCGGCCACCGCCGTGGGGCGCACCATCGCTGCGCTGCAAAAGGCGTTTCTGCTGCGCAATTGCTCGGACAGTTTCTATGCCAGCCCGCACGCGGCCGTGTCTGCAGCACCAGATCAAGCGCTGCGCCGCCCCCTGCACCGGCGAAATCTCCATTCCTGACTATCAAAGGCTCGCCGAAGAGCGCTCGCCAGTTCCTTTCCGGCAAATCCAAGACGGTGCAGGATCAGCTGCTCGCGTGAGATGAACGAGGCGGCCGAAAACCTCGATTTCGAACGAGCCGCCATGCTGCGCGACCGGCTGTCCGCGCTCGCCTTGATCCAGAGCCAGGGCGACAGCGCCGCCCGCTCGGTCGAGGAAGCCGATGTCTTCGCCATCCATCACGAGGCCGGCCAGTTCTGCGTGCAGGTGTTTTTTTTTCGCGCCCACCAGAACTGGGGCAACCACGCCTTCCGTCCCCGCGCCGATGCCTGCTCTGGAAGACGCCGAAGTCCTCGAAGCCTTCATCTCGCAGTTCTACGAGGGCCGCACAGCCGCCAAAGCTCATCCTGGTCTCTCACGACCTCGCCGAACCCGAACTGCTCGAAGAGGCGCTCTCCTCCCGCGCCGGCGGCAAGAGTGCGCGATTCAGCACCCGAGCCGCGGCGAGAAGCGCGATCTCGTGCAGCACGCCCTCGACAACGCTCGCGAGGCGCTGGGCCGCCAGCTCGTCGGAATGGCGCCACTCAGAAAAAGCTGCTCGAAGGGGTCGCCGAAACCTTCGGACTTTCGACGCGCCGCCGCGTCGCATCGAAATCTACGACAACTCCCACATCCAGGGCACCAATGCCGTCGGCGCCATGGTCGTGGCAGGCGAGGAAGGATTTTCGAAAAAGCACTACCGCACCTTCAACATCAAATCCGAAAACCTCACGCCTGGCGACGATTTCGGCATGATGCGCGAAGTGCTGACCCGCCGTTTCACCCGCCTTGCCAATGAAAGTGAGCCGGAGGCCGAGGACGAACAGACGGGCATGCCAGACTTGGCCCGACGTCGTTTTCATCGATGGCGGCGCCGGGCCATGCTCAATGCCGTACGCGAGGTGCTCGACGGAGATCGAACCTGCCGCGCGAGGTGACGCTTGATCGGCATCGCCAAGGGCGAGGATCGCGATGCCGGCCGCGAGAAGTTCTTCATGCTGGGGCGCGAGCCCTTCATGCTGCCGCCCGCGATCCGGTGCTCTACTACGTGCAGCGCCTGCGCGACGAGGCCCACCGCTTCGCCATCGGCACCCATCGCGCCCGCCGCAAGAAGGACATCGTCAAAAACCCGCTCGACGAGATCGACGGCATCGGCCCAACGCGCAAGCGCGCCCTGCTCAACCATTTCGGCTCGGCCAAGGCTGTGAGCCGCGCTTCGCTCGCCGACCTTGCGGCCATTCCGGGCATTTCAGGCCAGATGGCGCAGCAGATCTACGACCACTTCAATCGCAATTGAGCGCGGACGGTGAGACGGCGTGACGAGGAGACGCAATGGAAGAGCTTATGCGGTTTCCCGATGCAGCCGATCACGATGCGCGCATCGAGAACTGGTTTTCCGGAGTGACGGATCCGCTCCGGCTTATGGTGCGCCCCTGGTTCGAGCGCATGCGCGATTGTGGGCTCGATGTGCGCGAAGTTCTGCATGATGGCTGCCCGACCGTTTGCGTCGAGGATGCCGCCTTCGCCTATGTCAACGCCTTCACCGCGCATGCCAGCATAGGCTTTTTCCGCGGCGCCTTTCTCGCCGACCAGGCCGGGCTCCTCGAGGGCCAGGGCAAGCGCATGCGGCACGTCAAACTTAGGCCCGGCGAACCCGTCGATGAAAACGCACTGACTGCGCTCATCGCGGAGGCCTACCAGGATATGCGCCGACAATTGAACGCCAACTAGATTGGAGCCGAAGCCGTCGCCTTGAAGCCGTGGATCGCAAACCGCATATTCGATAAAGTGAATGGAGAAAGTCCGTGGCCGACGACAAGCACAAGGCGGTCTCGTCCCGAAGGACCTCGACCTCTGCCGAAATCGCCGCCTTCGTCGAAAAGGCGGGAGCCGTCGCAAAACCGCGTGCCGATGGCCAGCGCGGCCGGCTGCTGTTCGCACTCGACGCCACCATGAGCCGCCAGCCGACCTGGGATCTCGCCTGCGATTTGCAGGCCAGATGTTCGAGACGGTCGGCAAGACGCCGCTCGATGTGCAATTGCTCTATTTCCGCGGCTTCGGCGAATGCCGCGCCTCCAGATGGGTTGGCGACGCCAAGGCGCTGGCCAAGATCATGTCGGGCATCGACTGCCGGGGCGGGCACACCCAGATCGGCAAGGTCTTCAGCCACGCCCGACAGGAGGCCTCGAAGGAAAAGATCAACGCCCTCGTCTTTGTGGGCGATGCTTTGGAAGAAGACGTCGACAGACTGGCGCAAAAGGCCGGCGAATTGCGGCTGATCGGCTGCCCCCTCTTCATCTTCCAGGAAGGCCATGACAAACGCGTGGAAGCGGCCTTCCGCGATTTCGCGCGGCTGACCAAGGGGGCCTATGCCCGTTTCGATGCGTCTGCGCCACGCCAGCTGGCCGATCTGCTCAAGGCCGTGGCCGCCTACGCGACCGGTGGCCGGGATGCGCTGAGACTGCAGGCTTCGAGCTCGGCGAAGCTCCTGCTCGAGCAGCTCGGATGATCATCCTTCTGCCGATCCTGGCGGTCCTGATCCTCGGGATATACCTTTATACCCTCTACGCCGCCGGGCAGATCCCGACCTTGCTACGCGTCTTGCGCTGGGCCCTTGGCGGCGGCGCTGTAGCGGTAGCCCTGGGTCTGGCGCTCGCGCGTGAGTTTGGCCTCGCCAGCCTCGTGGGCGCGGCCGGCGCTTCGGTCATCTTGCGTGGCCAGCTCGGCCCGATCGATTTCAATTCCTCGGGCGCGACAACGGGAAACGTCTCGAAGGTCAAGAGCCGCTATTTCGAGATGGCCCTCGATCATGATGCCGGAACCGTCAAGGGCCGCATCACCCAGGGGCCGTTCAAGGGTCGCGACCTTATGGACCTCGGGCCGGAAGATACCAAGCACCTGCTTGTGGAAGTCGACCACGACGCCGACAGCCTCGCGCTGCTCGAAACCTGGCTTGATGCCAACCGCGCCGGCTGGCGCGAATATTTCGCTGATGAACAGGCAAGTGCAGACCGCATCGGGGTCGGCCGAAGGTCCGATGACCGAGGCTCAGGCCCTCGATATCCTCGGTCTTTCAAAAGCTGCTACACCTGAAGACATCAAGGCGGCGCACCGTCGTCTCCTCATGGCCGTTCATCCCGACCATGGCGGCTCCGGTTTTCTGGCGGCGCGTATCAACGCCGCCAAGGATTTTCTATTGAAAGCAAAGGGCTAAATGTTGCACCAGCCATGTCGGGCGCCGTCCCATTCCCGCGCCAGCCCCTCGGCCACCAGCACGCCGCCAAGCGAGCGCCCATTGCGCATGACGATCTTGAGCGAGCGGCCATAGCGGTCGGTCTCGCGCTCGTAATCGACAAGCTCGAAGGGGCCTTGATTGAGCAAATCTGCAAGACGCGCCGTCGCCTCCTCGCCCCGCGCCTTTTCCGAGGCGCATTTGGGGCTGAAGATTTCCGGCGTATCGATATCGGCGATACGTATCTTTTCGCCCTTCACCCAGATGGTGTCTCCATCGACAACGCAATTGATGCGCCTGGCACTCCCGCAGAGCGGCATTTCAAGCGAGACGCTCTCCCCGCTGGATGCACCGACCCGTGCGCCGAGCGGCGCCAGATCGACGAATTGTGTGGCAATGACCAGCGCCGCCATCAGCGCCATGCCGAGCGTAACCGCCCTGCCCCCCGGCCAATTCTCAGCCCGCCACGATACCGGCGCGCGCGCCGGCTGCCCGGAACCGTGATAATCCCGGCCCACTCCGAATTCCTGCCCATCCGCAACTCCTGGTCCAACCGGGACTAGAATCCGGTGCTTCGCGGACGGATTCCATTCGTAGTGCCGACTATGGTTACCCACGCATTAACGACCCCGGAGCAGTGGACTGATGAAAAGGATGACAGTGGGACGATCTTCGGCTATAGAAATCGGCATGACCCACTCCGCCGCAGCCTATTATTTTTGGTATTTTGGCTATCCGATGCCGCTGGCGGAGGACGGGACGCGCATGATCTGAACCAAGAGACCAGGCACAAAACCCAACCCACCGCCAGCTTCCTGGCGGTTTTTTTGTGCCGCCGGAAGGGAAAACGAGGAGCCCAACCGATGTCCACCCAGACCGATGATCTCCGGATCAAGGAAATCAAGGAACTGATCACCCCCGAAGAGGTGACGTCCAGCCTGTCCCGAAGTCAGCGCGCCACGCGCGCGGTAACAGCCGGGCGCCAGCGGCTGCACAACATCCTGCGCAGAGAAGATGACCGCCTCGCCGTCATCATCGGCCCCTGTTCGATCCATGATCCGAAAGCGGCAATGGACTATGCCCAGCGCCTCGTCGCCCTGCGCGCCCGCCACTCCGATACCCTCGAAATCATCATGCGCGTCTATTTCGAGAAGCCCCGCACCACGGTGGGCTGGAAGGGTCTGATCAACGATCCCAATCTCAACGACAGCTTCGATATCAATCGCGGTCTGAGTGTCGCGCGCAAGCTCCTGCTCGACATCAACGATCTCGGTCTCCCGGCCGCCTGCGAGTTCCTCGACACCACCGTGCCGCAATATATCGGCGACCTCGTTGCCTGGGCAGCCATCGGCGCCCGCACGACGGAAAGCCAGGTGCATCGCGAAATGGCCTCCGGTCTCTCCTCCCCGGTCGGCTTCAAGAACGGCACCGACGGCAATGTCAGGATTGCGGTGGACGCGGTCAAATCCGCCTCCCAGCCCCATCATTTCCTGGCCGTCACCAAAACGGGTCATGCAGCCATCGCGGCGACGACCGGCAATGAGGACTGCCACATCATCCTGCGCGGTGGCTCCAAGGCCCCCAATTACGATGCACCAAGCGTTGCGGCCGCCTGTGCCGACCTCGAACGGGCCGGGCTTGCGCCTGTCGTCATGATCGATGCCAGCCACGCCAACAGCTCCAAGAAGCCGGAGAACCAGCCCAAGGTCATTGACGCCATTGCCGGACAGATCGCCGGCGGCGAGCGCCGCATTGTCGGCATCATGGCCGAAAGCAATCTGGTCGCCGGCCGTCAGGATATGGTACCGGGCAAGGCACTGACCTATGGCCAGTCCATCACCGATGGCTGCGTGGACTGGGACACCACCGTGACCATGATCGACACTCTGGCCGATGCAGTGTCCGCCCGCCGCGATCGCCGTACGGCAAACGCTGCCCGGGCCGAAGCCCCAGCGAAGTAGGCTTGACCTGAAAGGGGTGTTGGGATTGGGTGCCAGCCATGTCTGAAACCAGTTCGACCTTGTCGATCCCCAACATCCTGACCATCGGGCGCATCCTCGCCATTCCGGTGATCGTGATATTGGCGGTCACCGATGTGGAATTCTTCCGTCTCATCGCGCTGGCGCTTTTCGTGCTCGCGGCGATCACCGACCTGTTCGACGGTCTGCTCGCCCGTATGCTCGGCCAGGTCTCCCCTCTCGGCCGCATGCTCGATCCCATCGCCGACAAGCTGCTGGTCGGCGCGCTCCTGATCGCCTTTGCCTGGGACCGGACCTTCTCTGTTTTCGATCTTGTCCCGGCTGTCGCCATCCTGATGCGCGAGATCTTCGTCTCCGGCCTTCGGGAGTTCCTCGGCCCACGCAATGTGGTGTTGCACGTGTCCTTCTTGGCCAAGTGGAAGACCACCCTGCAACTCGTTGCCCTGGCGGTCTGCATGGCAGAGCCACTGATGCCCGGCCTGCGCCTGATCTCCGACGCGCTGCTGTGGCTGGCGGGCATCCTCACGGTGTGGACCGGCTGGGAATATTTCTCAAAAGCCCTGCCCCATCTGCAGCAGGAGCCGCAGCCGTGAAGGTTCTCTATTTCGCCTGGCTGCGCGAGCGCCTCAATCGCGGCGAAGACGAGTTTGAGCCGCCCGCGGACATCAGAACGGTCGGTGACATGATCGACTGGATCGGGGCAAAGGATGAAGCGGCAGGGCTTGCTTTTGCAAACCGCAAGCTGATCCGCGCAGCCCTCGATGAACAACTGGTCGAGCATGACGCCCCCATCGCAGGCAGCCGCACTCTCGCGCTCTTCCCGCCCATGACAGGAGGATGAGCGGTGCGCCTCAGCATTCGCTTGCAGCAAGATTCTTTCGACCCGGGCGCCGAAACCAACGCGTTCCTGCAAGAGGCTAAGGGTGCAGGCGCTGCGGTCACTTTCACCGGGTTGGTGCGCTCGACCCCGGACGCGCCCATAGATAGCCTCACGCTCGAACACTACCCGGCACTGGCTGAGGCACAATTGCGCCGTATCGGCGAGCAAGCGATGTGCCCGCTTCGATCTTCTCGCCCTCACGGCCATCCACCGCTACGGCAAGCTGCTGCCTGAGGAACCCATCGTGCAGGTGATGGCACTCGCCGCCCACCGCCAGGCTGCGTTCGATGGCGCCAACTTCATGATGGACTGGCTCAAGACCGAGGCTCCCTTCTGGAAAAAGGAAGATGGGCCGGACGGCGAGCACTGGGTCAAAGCGGAAGCGCATGACGATGCCGCGCGCAAGAAATGGGAGACCTCGTGAGATGACCGGCGAACTGACGGAGAAAGCTGCCGCGATTCTCGACAAGAAACCCGATGTCCCCTTCCAGATGACCGGGCTCGACCACGTTGTAATCCTTGTCGGAGACATGGACGAGGCGCTGCATTTTTACACTCAAGTGCTCGGCTGCCGCCCGGGCTATTCCTATCCTGACGTCGCCATGGAACAGGTATTTGCCGGCAGCGAACTGCTGGTTTTGCTCGATATTTCGAGGGCGGAAGGCGACTATGCCCGCCCTGAGATCGCCGGCGGCCGCAATGTCGATCACATCTGCATCAACATCCAGCACTGCCCGCGCCAGGCGATCCGCGCGCATTTCGAAAAACACGGCGTAGAGATCGAGCGCGAGGCAACCCATGGCGGCGCTCGCGGAATGGGGGAAGCGACCTATATTCGTGACCCCTGGGGGTTCAAGATCGAGCTCAAGGGCCCGCCGCTCCTTTGCTAATAAAAAAGGGCGCGCCGGCAACCAGCGCGCCCCCCTTGAATGAGACCGTTCGGCCCAGTCCTACTCGGCAGCTTCCCGCTTGGGCTGGACTTCGCTCGAATAGGCATCGACCAGCATCCGGCAAACTTCGCCTGGCGAGTAATGCACTTCATCGATCTGCGCCACTGGGGTTACTTCGGCTGCCGTGCCGGTCAAAAAGCACTCGTCGAACGAGCCCAATTCCTCCGGCTTGATCTGCCGTTCCACCACTTTGAGCCCACGCGCCGTCGCCAGCGCAATGACCGTCTGCCGGGTGATGCCGTCAAGGAAGCAGTCCGGAATCGGCGTATGCAATTCACCATCGCGGTGGAAGAACACGTTCGCTCCGGTCGCCTCGGCCACCAACCCGCGATAGTCGAGCATCAGCGCATCCGTGAAGCCGGCATCCATCGCCGCATGCTTGGACAACGTGCAGATCATGTAAAGACCCGCGGCCTTGGCCTTGCACGGAATGGTATCAGGCGCCGGACGCCGCCATTTCGACACCGTCAACTTGATGCCGCGCAACCGCTCCTCGCGGGTGAAATAGCTCGGCCACTCCCAGGCGGCGATCGCCAGATGCACCTTATTGTTACGGGCAGGCACGCCCATTTCCTCCGAGCCGCGCCAGGCAACAGGGCGCATATAGGCATCGACCAGACTCGTTCTTGGCCAGCACCTGCCGGCAGGCCTCATCGATCTCGTCGGCGCTGTACGGGATTTCAAAATCGAGAATCTCCCCGGAGCGGATCAGCCGCAGCGTATGATCGCGCAGCTTGAACACCTCCCCACCATAGGCGCGTTGGCCCTCGAACACGCAACTCGCATAATGCAGACCGTGTGTCAGCACATGCACCTTGGCGTCTTTCCAGGGCACCATTTCGCCATCGAACCAGATCCAGCCATCGCGCTGGTCCATTGGCAAACCTGCCATCTCTCGTCTCCCAATAAATGATGCCGCCCTGCCCGTCTTCGCCGGATTTGAAGACTATGCCCAAGCCCCGGACTTGGCAAACCGGAATGCCTTTGGGATAAGTGCGATCACGACGCATCGGACAGGCTGACAATGACAGGCGCGCCCATAAATGTCAACAAGGCTGACATAAATTCCGTGTCCTCCGACCCGGAGACGATGCCGCTTGACGTTATGGGACTTTTCTTCTTCGCCTACCGCGACTTCGTGGGCGATGCCGACGCGCTTTTGATCCGGCGCGGGTTCGGCCGCGCCCATCACCGGGTGCTTTATTTCGTCAATCTCAAGCCCGGCATGCCGGTGGCAGATCTGCTCGACGTACTGAAAATAACCAAGCAGAGCCTCGCCCGCGTCCTGCGTCAATTGATCGACAATGGCTATATCGAACAATTGCCGGGCGAGACCGACCGCCGCCAGCGCCTGCTCTACCCAACCGAGAAAGGGCGCTCCTTCTTCGCGACGCTGTCGGAAACCCAGGCCAGCCGCATCAATGCCGCCATGGCGCATCTGCCACCCGAGGCGCGCGAGATCGTCAAAAAGTTCTTTGCCGAAATGGTCGAGGAAAAGGACCGGCCCACCCTCGCACGGCTCAGGTTAACCGACTAACGCCGCGCCGCTTCAGCATCTCCTTGGAGGCCAGCAGCGCACCGCCGACAATGGCAGCGCAGGCCACGGCCAGTTGCCAGCTTGCGTCCGCCCGCCCGAATGCGACCAGCAACAGGGCCGAGATCAGCGGCGCCAGATAGCTCAGCGCCCCCAGCACACGGATATTGCCGTGCTTCACCCCCACATCCCAGGTGAAAAAGGCTGCACCGACGGGCCCGACCCCCAACGCCAGGACCGCCAGCCACTCCCCTAAACCTGCCGGCCAGACGGTGCTTTCGAACAGCAAATGGCAGATGAACCCAAGAACAACGGTACCGCCGCAAAACCAGCCAACCGTATCGGTTGGCACAGATCCGAAGCGCCGCGACATGACCGAATAGGTGGACCAGGTCAGGGCACAGGCGAGTGCCGCGAGATAGCCGAGCGTATATTGTGGGTCGAGGCTCAGCCGCCCCTTGCCCAGAATAAGCAAGGCCGAGCCAGCCAGGCCGAGAAGCGTCCCGCCGACATGGTACCAGCGCAATCGCTCACCCGGCAAAAGCGCTGAAAACACCACGATCAGCAGCGGCCACAAATAGGCGATCAGGCTCGCATCGGCCGGCGGCGCGTTCTTCAACGCGGTGTAGTAGAAGAAGTGATAGCCGAATAACCCCCCGAGCCCCAGCACCCACACCGGCCAGGGGAAACGCAGATAGACGAGCGGGTTTTCGCGGCGGCCCAGCCACTTGCCCAGCGCCATCAGGAACGCGACCGAAAACGTCATGGCGACGAGCTGAAAAGGCGGGATATGGCCGGTATAGGTGGTAAAAAGCGCCAGCGCCCCCCACATAGCCACAGCCGTGCTGCCGACCAGCGTCGCGCCCTTCTGGTTCACCCCGAAGACCTCTTCGTACCGCTCTGGTTTACATCAGCTTCCGGCCGTTTGGCACCGGCCGCTCGGTGGCAGCCAGCACGATGTCGCCATTGGAATCGGCAAAGCCCAGCGTCAGCACTTCCGACTTGATCGGCCCGATCTGTCGCGGCGGAAAATTGGTCACCGCCATGACCTGCCGCCCGACAAGATGCTCGGGCTTGTAGTGCACGGTGATCTGCGCCGAGGACTTCTTCAGCCCGATTTCTTCACCGAAATCGATGATCAGTATGATCGCCGGCTTGCGGGCTTCAGGAAAATCGCGTGCCTCGACAATGGTGCCTGTGCGGATATCGACTTTCTCGAAATCCGCAAAAGTGATGGTTTCGCTCATGGTATCTTTAGGCTTCAGCGCCCTAATTCTTCGCTGCGTTTACGGGCTGCTCTGATAGCCTCTGCCATCACATCGGGCAAGCCGCCGCCCGCCATGAGGACGTCAAGCGCGGCCGCCGTCGTGCCCCCCGGCGAGGTCACGTTCTGCCGGAGAGTGGCGGCGTCCGCAGGATCGGCCTCAAGCAGCGCCGCGGCCCCGGTCACCGTCTTGCGGGCCAGCCGCGTCGCCTGATCTTGGGAGAGGCCCTCGGCCACACCAGCCGCCGCCATCGCCTCCACCAAAAGGAAGACATAGGCGGGGCCTGAGCCGGACACGGCTGTGACGACATCGAGATCGCGTTCCGCCTCCACCCAAACGACGTCACCGGCCGCGGTGAGCAGCAACTCGGCAAGCTCCCGGTCGCCTTTCGTGACACCCCTGGCAGCGAATGCTCCCGTCACGCCCCGCCCCACCTGGGCAGGGGTATTGGGCATGGTGCGCACGATCCGGTCACTGCCGAGTCCGCCGGAAAGCCTGTCGAGCGTAATTCCGGCGGCAATCGACAGCACCAGCATGTCCGAGGTGAGCTTCGGTTTCAGGGCTTCGAGCACGCCGGCCATAACCTGCGGCTTGACCGCAAGAACAATAACCCGCGCATCCTTTTCGGCGAACTGCAACTCCAGCCGGACACCATGTTCGCCGGCGAAATCTACCGTGCTGTCAGAAGGTTGCGGGTCGACAAGAACCAGTTGGGCGGGTTTGAGGCTGGCTTTCAGCCAGCCTCGCGCCAGGGCCATCCCCATCTTTCCGGCCCCGACGAGAACGACAGAACCGGCATCGGCAAGGCTCATGCCTCGCCTACGGTCTCGAACATGACCGCGCTGAGCGCGTCGGCAGCGGATTTGCCCGCCCACACGACGAACTGGAAGGACTGGTAGTAAAGATCACAGGATTCCGTAGCCGAGCGCAGTAGAGCCTCGCACTGCTGCGGACTGACTTCCGCGCCGCCCGCCATCATGTGCGAATTGCGGAACAAGACCACATTCTCGCGGTTCCAGACGTCGAAATGCCCGATCCACAACTGCTCGTTGATTTGGGCGACGAGCTGCTTGACCTCGTTCTTGCGCGCATCGGGCACTTTAAGGTCGAACGCACAGGCGATGTGCAGGCTTTCCAGATCCTCCATCCAGTTGAAGGAGACATGATAATCGCTCCAGCTGCCGCGGACCGAGATGGAAATTTCATCCGCGTCCTGCCGTTCGAACGTCCAGTCGTTGATGGCTGCGATGTGTTCGATCAAGTCGACGGGGTGGACGTTACGGTCGGGTTCGAATTCGAGAAGTGGCGACATGAGATATGTCCTGCAATTTTGAGCGCAATTCCTTGATTCGAAAACGAATTTCCGAACCGGCTATACGCGAAACTTGTTCAACGGGTCGTACCCGGGAGGTGTGGGCACGAATCGTCCCGACGCTTGAAAGTAGCCGCTAAGCCTGCCCGGGGCACCATCGCCGGGAGCTGGGTTCACGGCTTTCTTCTGTGGATGATCCGCCCTTGAACCTTAACAGGTGATTAAGGACAGGACCGGGCAAAAGGCCATATGTGGACAATTTCGGGACAGTGATGAAATAGCCGCGCCCATGTGGTTGGACGCGCTCCACTTTCGGGCAAGGTACGAAATGAGCACCTGGCGTAGCCAGCCTCAGCTATCGGCCAATTTGCCCCGCTGGCGCCATATTCGGGCACGGCAGAGGCACGATGAAGAATCGCAATGGCGCCCGCAGCCGGCCGGGCTGCGCTCCCGCCGGCCGGGAACCAAGGACTTCGGTCCGGCAGGCCAAGCTGCATCAACTGGTCTTGCGCTTCGTCGCCTTCATCGCGTCGAGTTCGTGCCGCAGCGCCTTGATCTCGTCGCCCTGCACCTGCACCAGTTCGCGCAGCGCGTCATAATCTTCGCGTTTGACCAGATCGAGGTCGCTGATAACCCGCTCCGCCTGCGATTTCACAGCGGTTTCGACCTCGCGCCGCACGCCTTCGGCGACGCCGGCCGCGTCATTCATCAACCGGCCGATATCGTCGAAAATCCTGCTGCCCTGTGACATTCTCAAAACCTTTCCGCCGTCCGCTGCGGCCAAATTGGAAGTGGTGTGGGCACCATATCTAAGGTCCAACTCCCCCCTTGACCAGTGCCCCGAGGCAAAGCATGGTCCACGCGCCGTCCGCACCCCGCAGGCGGCCCCGCAGCTCACGGCAGGCTGGAGTCCCCATGCCTTTCCCCAACATCGATCCGGTTGCCTTCGCCATCGGCCCCCTGGTCGTTCGCTGGTACGCGCTTGCCTATCTAGGCGGCGTTCTCTTCGGCATGCTCTACGGCATGTCGCTGCTGCGCCGTCATACGCTGTGGAAGAACAACACACCGCCTTTCCCGCCGCCGGCCCTCTCAGATTTCGCCTTCTGGGCCATTATCGGCATCGTTCTGGGCGGCCGCATTGGCTATGTGCTCTTTTACAACCCGCTCTATTTCGCCCAGCACCCCATCGAGATCTTCGAAGTCTGGACGGGCGGCATGTCCTTTCATGGCGGGCTGATCGGCATCGTCACCGCCATGGTCATCTTCGCCCGGCGGCATGGCGGCAACCCGGTATCGGGGGTCGACCTGCTCGCCGCCGTCACGCCGATCGGGCTCTTTCTGGGGCGCCTCGCCAATTTCATCAACGGAGAACTCTACGGGCGCCCGACCACCCTGCCCTGGGGTATCGTTTTCCCCACCGGGGGCCCCCTGCCGCGCCACCCCAGCCAGCTCTATGAAGCAGCGCTCGAAGGTGTTGTGCTCTTTCTGGTCCTGCGCTACGTCACCCACATAGCCTATGGCTTGCGGCGGCCGGGGCTGGTCTCCGGCGTTTTCGCCATCGGCTATGCGGTCTCGCGCATCCTTGTGGAATTCGTGCGTCTGCCGGATGTACAGATCGGCTATCTCTATGGCGGCTGGCTGACCATCGGCATGGTCTATTCCCTGCCCCTGCTCCTGGCCGGCATCGTCCTGATCCTTTACGCCAACCGGACACAGCGTGCCTGACAAAGACGACACCGAACTCGGCCGGCAGATCAATGCCCATATCGAGATGGCCGGCCCAATCTCGCTTGCCAGCTATATGCGGCTCTGCCTGACCCACCCAACGCTCGGCTATTACCGGCACGCCGAGCCATTCGGCAAAACCGGCGACTTCATCACCGCGCCGGAGATCAGCCAGATGTTCGGCGAGATGATCGGCTTCTTCTTCGCGGCGGCCTGGCAGCAGATGGGCGGCCCCGAAACCGTCGAACTTGTCGAACTGGGGCCCGGCCGCGGTACGCTGATGGGCGATGCGTTGCGCGCCCTCGACCAGGTGCCGCGGCTCTCGGAAGCGCTCAGCCTGACGTTTTTGGAAACCAATCCCGGCCTCAGGACAGCCCAGCAGCAGCGCCTTGCCGGATGGAACCCCCGCTTCATTTCCGAGATCGAGGAGATCGCCGCCGACGGACCGCCCCTGCTGATCATTGCCAACGAATTCTTCGATACGCTTCCCGTCCGCCAGTATCAGCGCCATCAGGGCAAATGGCACGAACGCATGGTGGGACTGCGAGAAGGCAAGAGGGAATTGGGGCTATCGCCGTCTCCCATGCCCGAGGAGGCCTTTCCGCCAGTTCTCGGGGCCGCCGAAGAGGGCGAAGTCTGGGAAGCCTGTCCTTTGGCGCTTGAGACCATGACTGCGCTCGCCCAACGCATTGCGGCCCGCAAAGGCCTGCTGTTGGTCGTCGATTATGGCTATGAACGCACGCGCACCGGCGAAACCTTTCAGGCCGTTTCAAAGCATGAATTTGCAGACCCTTTCGCCGCCCCCGGCGACGCCGACCTGACCGCTCATGTCGATTTCGAGGCTTTGGCCCGTGCGGCAATTGCCGGCGGCGCCCAGCCCTGGCCGCTTCTGACTCAGGGCCAATTTCTCGGCGCGATGGGCATTGCTCAGCGGGCCGAAAAACTGGTCTCGGCCAATCCCGGGCAAGAAGAAGCCATCAAGGCGGCATTGGAACGCCTGACGGCACCGGACGCCATGGGCACGCTCTTCAAAACCTTGTGCGTGGCCGATACCGGGCTTTCTCCCTACCCTTTCTCGGAAGCGCAGAAAGGCTGAAGCTTGGCAATTGCAGTCGAACGTGCAGCGTCTTTGGAAAGCATGACCGGCATCGTGCATGGCTTTTTCGGCCGTGTAGGTTCCGGCGGCGGCGACTTCAACATGGCAGAAACCTTCGGCACATCCGAAGCGGCCCCAAACCGCGCCCTGGCGTTAGCGACCATCGGTGCGGCCGGCTTGCCGCTGGCCGGAGTAAAACAGGTGCATTCCGCCAATGTCGTGACGCTCGCCGATGCAAAACAGGCAACGGAACGTCCCGAAGCTGACGGGATCGTCACCGCCCTGCCCAACATTGCGCTTGGAATTCTGACCGCCGATTGCGCTTCGCTGCTATTCGCAGATCCACAAGCGGGCGTTATCGGCGCCTGCCATGCCGGCTGGCGCGGCGCCCTTGACGGCATCATCGGAAACACCATTCAGGCTATGGAAAAGTTGGGAGCGGAAAGCGGACGCATCCATGCGGCGCTCGGTCCCACCATCTCGGGCGAAAATTACGAAGTCGGCCCCGAATTTGCGCAGCAGGCCATTGCGCGAAACGCCAATGCCCACATGCATATCTTTGTCCCCGAAGGCGCCAGTCGCGAACATTTCGACCTGCCCGGCTTTGTCGCCACTGAAATCGAACGTATTGGCATCGGGCACTTCTCCGTCGCCGGCGGCTGCACCCTCGCCAATCCAGAGCGCTATTTCTCCCACCGTCACGCCATGCAGTACGGCAGCGCCCAGGGGCGCCAGATCGCCCTCATCGCCCGTTGCGCCTAATTTTGTCCCAATGCACCAGCCGATGTTGAATGTGGGGCTAAGGCCATGTAACAAGCGCGTCATAAAACGCGGCCGGCGCGAAATCGGCTGCGATTGGCAGGGACAGCGACATGAAACTGGTGACGGGCAATTCCAACCTCGCCCTGGCCAAGGCCATCTCCGACTATCTTGAACTGCCGCTGACCGATTGCACGGTCCGCAAGTTTTCCGACAACGAGATCTTCGTCGAGATCCACGAGAACGTCCGCGGCGAGGACGTCTTCGTACTGCAGTCGACGTCCTATCCGGCGAACGACAATCTGATGGAGATGCTCATCCTCAACGATGCGCTGCGCCGCTCCTCGGCCCGTCGCATCACCAATGTGGTGCCGTATTTTGGCTATGCCCGTCAGGACCGCAAGACCGCCTCGCGCACTCCGATTTCGGCAAAGCTGGTGGCCAATCTGGTCGTGGAAAGTGGGGCAAACCGCGTGCTGACGCTCGACCTGCATGCTGGGCAGATCCAGGGCTTCTTCGATATCCCAACCGACAACCTCTACGCCGCCCCCGTCTTCACCCGCGATATTCGCGAACGCTATGACAGCGACAGCGTCATGATCGTCTCCCCCGATGTCGGCGGCGTTGTGCGCGCCAGAAACGTCGCCTCGCGCATCGGAGCCTCATTGGCCATTGTCGACAAGCGCCGCCCCCGCGCGGGTGTGTCCGAAGTCATGAACATCATCGGCGATGTCTCCGGACAGAGCTGCATCCTGATCGACGACATCGTCGATTCCGGGGGCACCCTCATCAATGCTGCCGAAGCGCTTCTGGAGGCGGGAGCGAAGGAAGTCTCCGCCTATATCACGCATGGCGTGCTTTCCAACGGAGCTGCGGAGCGCGTCGGCAAATCCAAGCTCAAGGAACTTGTCGTCACCGATTCCATAGAAGAGACCGAACTGGTGGCCAAAACGGAAAACATCCGCAAGCTGTCGATCGCCGATCTCATCGGCGAGGCGATTGCGCGCACCTATTCAGAGCAGTCGGTCTCCAGCCTCCTCGAATAAGACGCTAGGACACGTCCGGCCGGATCAGGGCCAGTCCCGTCTCCTCGTCCTTGACCTTTTGCAGATGCGCCGGGGTTTCTGTCAGCACCAGTTCGAGTGTTGGCCGCACATGCGCCTTCCCTAAATGGCCGGCCATGGCCTGCCCGTCGCGCCGCCCTACCACCAGATGGATGTGAACGGCCGGCGAGCCGTCGGGTGCCACCGCCACGTCCCCGTTCAGGGAAGCCACCTCGACCTGCTCGTCCAGCGGGTTTTCGAGATAGCTCTTCTTCTCCCAGTCGAAATAGGTCAGCACCACGTCGCTGAAGGCGCCGATGCCTGAAAAGCTGGCGGCGGACAGATCGTTCTCTTCGGCAAACCGCTTGACGCACGTCATGACCTCATCGCCTGTCTCCAGCACGAGAACGTAGCGCCGGAGATTGCTGTCTTCGTTGAGCTTTCGCGTTTGCATTGGAACTCTCCTTCTCACGTCAATCTCAACGGGAGCCGGTCTGGTCCGTTCCGGCAAACTTTTAAGTGAAAATATCGAAGGGCTGTCGAAATCGCGCCCTCTCCTGCGACATCTTCATGCCGGCCTGTACCGGCGCCAACCGAAAGGAGACCCCGATGAAATACATGCTGATGCTCTACGCCAACGAGCGTGCCGGAGAGGCCGTCCCCAAAGCTAGGATGGACGAATGGATGCAAAAGATGTTCGCCTATCAAGCCGCGCTGGAGAAGGCGGGTGCGCATGTGATGAATGCCGGCCTCGCCCGGTCCTACGACGCCACCACGGTTCATTTGGAAGACGGGGAACTCAAGATTCACGACGGCCCTTATGCCGAAAGCCGTGAGCAGTTGGGAGGCTTCTACATTATCGACGTTCCCGACATGAAAGCGGCGCAACATTGGGCGGGGCAATGTCCCGCCGCGACTTGGGGCAAGATCGAGATCCGGCCCTATTCAAGCTACGAAATGGGCTGACCAAAAAAATTTCAAAAAAGTCGAAATGGCGAAAGGCAGCCCGTCATTGTGATGCCGGACATCAAGTCGGCAACCGATCAGGAGACGATGACATGCAATACATGGTTCTCATTCACCATGACGAAGAGGCCCTCGCCAAAGCGCCCCAAAAAGAGCTTTGGGGTGACTATGCCGCCTTCAACGCAGCGCTGGAAAAGGCGGGCGCAGCCGCATCCGCCGGCAAACGCCTGGAGCCGAGCACGCAGGCGACCACCGTACGCGTGCGCGACGGCAAATCCAGCGTGCTCGACGGCCCTTACGCCGACACCAAGGAGCAGTTCGCCGGATATTTCATGCTCGACGTGCCCGACATCGACGAGGCGCTGCGTTGGGCCGCGCGCTGTCCGAGCGCCAGATACGGCACGCTCGAAATCCGCCCGGTCTGGCAGATGACTGCGAATTGAGGAGACCGAGATGCAATATATGCTTTTGATTCACCTGCCCGAGGATGGCCCGGCCCGGGCTCCCGAAACGGCAAAGGCGATGTCGCCCGAATACGCTGCCTATACCGAAGCGATGGCCAAGGCGGGCGTCAATCTGGGCGGTGACCGGCTTCTGCCGTCAAGCCAGGCCGCGAGCCTGCGGATACGCAACGGCAAGACAGAGGTGCTGGACGGGCCCTATGCGGACACGCGCGAGCATCTGGCCGGCTATTACCTGATCGATGTGAAGGACAGGCAGGAAGCCATCGAGTGGGCTGAAAAATGTCCGTCAGCCAAAATGGGCAGCATCGAACTCAGGCCGGTCGTGGCGGAAACCAAGAGCTGGTGATGGGCGCAACCGGCGAGACGGCCGAACGCACTGCAGAGCGCATCGCGCGCGAAAGCTATGGCCGCCTCGTCGCCTTTCTTGCCGCGCGCACCCGCGATGTCGCCTCCGCCGAGGATGCCTTGGCGGAGGCGTTCGCTGCAGCGCTGGCGCAATGGCCCCAAAACGGCGTTCCGGACAATCCCGCCGCATGGCTCTTGACGGTGGCGCGGCGCCGCCAGACGGACGCCTTGCGCAGGATCCGCACGCAGCGGGACGGAAGGGAGCATCTGGTCCTGATGCAGGAAGAACTCGACTCCGCCTCGGAATATGAGGGCGCAATTCCCGATCGCCGGCTGGCGCTCATGTTCGCTTGCGCCCATCCCGCGATCGAGACCGGAATGCGCACCCCCCTCATCCTTCAGACTGTGCTCGGTCTTACAGCTAACGACATAGCCGCAGCCTTTCTCATTCCGCCCGCCACCATGGGGCAGCGGCTGGTGCGGGCCAAGGCGCGGATCAAGCAGACCGGCATTCCGTTCGCAATTCCGGACTCCGAAGATCTGCCTGAGCGCATGGATGCCGTGCTTAATGCCATCTATGCCGCCTACACAAAGGGCTGGGAGACCAGTTCGGAACTCGACGCGCCGCTGGCAGACGAAGCGATCTGGTTGGGCCGGCTGGTGGTCGCGCTGATGCCAAACGCGCCCGAAGCAAAGGGCATGCTCGCTCTTATGCTTTATGCCGAGGCCCGGCGCGCCGCCCGCCGCAGTCCCGAACGGGACGGCGCTTATGTTCCTCTGGAAGACCAAAACATAGGGCTTTGGGACACGGCCATGATAAGCGAGGCAGAACGCCTCCTCTCCCAGGCCAGCGCCGGGGGCCCTAGCGGCCGCTTCCAGCTGGAGGCAGCCATCCAATCCGCCCACTGCGCGCGCCGGCTCGGTGGCGCACCGACATGGCCGGCAATTCTGGCACTCTATGACAAACTGCTTGAGTTCACGGCCTCCCCCGTCGTCGCGCTCAACCGCGCAATTGCCCAGTCGGAAGTGGATGGACCTGATGCCGCCCTCGCCGCCGTTGATGGTCTTCGAAAGGACAAGAGGATGCAGGACTACCAGCCCTTTTGGGCGGCGCGTGCTCATCTGCTTGCCCGCGCCGGCAGAAAGGAAGAGGCGCGGGAGGCATTCACGCTGGCGATTGGCCTGTCCACAGACCTCGCCATCAGGGCCTACCTGAACACGCAGAAGCGCCGGCTCGACAACTGACCGCGCGCCCCCGGTTTGGCTTGCACAACTGCCCCTTATCGCCTATAGACCCGCGCCATGAAGCGCGTCTCACCCCTGGAGGAGGCGCGCGTGGTTTTTGGGCCAAGAGCGTTGCCAGGGAAAGCGAAGTCCTCGGACTTGATCCGAGGATCAGCAGGTTTCCGGTTCGGCAACGCGTCAAACAGGTCCCAACGACCACACCAACCCAATTGGAGCATTCCAATGGCTGCTGCCGAGCTTAAGGCTTCGGTGCGGGATCGGGTGGGCAAGGGGGCCGCTCGTGAACTGCGCCGTGAAGGTCTTATCCCCGCCGTCATCTACGGCGACAAGAAACCCCCGCTTGCGATTTCCATCTCCTACAAGGAGGCCATGCTGCGCATCTATCGCGGCGGCTTTCTGTCCCACGTCATCGAAGTGGACGTGGATGGAGAAAAGCACAAGGTCATCCCGCGCGACTATCAGCTTGATCCCGTGCGCGACTTCGCTCTGCATGTCGATTTCCTGCGCATCGGCGCCGGCTCTCGCCTGAACGTCGAAGTGCCCGTGCACTTCGCCAATCAGGAAAAGAGCCCCGGCCTCAAGCGCGGCGGCGTGCTCAACATCGTGCGCCACACTGTGGAAATCAGCTGCCCGGCCGACGCCATTCCCGAGGAACTGGTGCTCGATCTGGCCGATGCCGATATCGGCGACAGCCTGCACATCTCGGCAGTGAAGCTGCCAGAAAACGTGCATCCCACCATCACCGACCGCGACTTCACCATCGCGACGCTGGTAGCGCCGTCTGGCCTGCGCTCGCAGGATGATGCGGCCGCAGCTGAAGGCGAGGCCGAGGAAGAAGAAGGCGGAGAGGGCGAAGAGGAATAATCGATCCTCTCCTCTTCCTGTTTGCGATGCGGCGCCGGCAGAACCTGCTTCGGCGCCGCATTCATATTCAAAGGGAAAAGCGATGCATCTGATCGCTGGCCTCGGCAATCCCGGGAGCGAACACCAGGCCAACCGGCACAATGTCGGATTCATGGCCGCCGACGAGATTGCGCGCCGCCACAATTTGCCGGCCTGGCGCAACAAGTTCTCCGCCCTTGTCACCGATGGCACGGTCGATGGCGAACGCATAGTTCTGATCAAGCCGCAGACCTACATGAACCGCTCGGGCGACAGCCTTGCCGCGGCGGTCAATTTCTACAAGCTGGCAGCTGAAGACGTGACCGTCATCTATGATGAACTCGATCTGGCCCCGGGAAAGCTGAGGGTAAAGACCGGCGGCGGCAATGGCGGCCATAACGGGCTGAGGTCAATCGACGCCGCAATAGGCACCCAATATCAGCGTGTGCGCGTCGGCATCGGCCACCCGGGCCACAAGGATCTGGTGACCCGGCATGTGCTCGGTGACTTCGCCAAGGCGGATGCGGAATGGCTGGAGCCGTTGCTCGACGCGATCGCGGACAATGCCGTGCTGCTCGCCAAGAAGGACGGCGCCAATTTCATGAACCGCATCGCAGTTGCAACTGGCGCCGGTTCGGCAGAGCTCAAGCCTGCGCCCAAACCGAAGGGCCAGAGCCATATCCGCCAGGCGCGCCAGAAACGTCCAGAAGCCAAACTGCCGGAAAACGGCCCCATGGCGGCCATGCTCAAAAAGCTGTTCAGGGGCGACTAGCCAGCTAGCCCTTCGCCCCTGCCCGCTTAATCCCCGGTGACGCGCCAGACGGCATCACCCACATCGTCAACGCAAAGCAGCGCGCCGTCCTTGGCCACGGTCACGCCCACCGGTCGGCCACGCGAGAACTTCTCGTCATCTGACAGGAATCCGGTCAGCACATCACGTGGAGAACCCTCGGGCCGGCCATTGGCGAAGGGAACAAAGATGAATTTGTAGCCGCTGAGCTTGCTGCGGTTCCAGGAGCCGTGCTGGCCGATCACCATGCCGGGCGGAAAACCCGGCAGCGTGCCCTCGTCGATCCAGCAGAGCCCCAAGGATGCGGTGTGGCCACCAAGTGCGTAGTCAGGGGTCCTGGCGCTGGCGACCAGAGCCTGGTCCTGCGGCACGCGATCATCGACGATCCGGTCCCAATAGCAATAGGGCCAGCCGTAAAAGCCGCCATCGACCACTGATGTCAGATAGTCCGGTGGAGTCTCGTCACCCAGCCCGTCGCGCTCGTTGACGACCGTCCAAAGCACACCCGTCGAAGGTTCGAATGCCATGCCGACCGGATTGCGCAGGCCCGAAGCGAAAATCCGGTGCTTCTCGGTTTCAAGATCCAGCTCATAGATGCAGGCGCGCCCCTCTTCGATTTCGAAACCGCCCTCGGCGATGTTGGATTTCGAACCGACAGCCACGTAAAGCTTGCTGCCATCCTTGCTGGCGATGAGATTACGCGTCCAGTGTCCGCCCGGCTTCATCTCCATGAGCTTGCGCCCGGACGCGGTGATCTTGGTTTGGCCCGTTTCATAGGGGAAGGCCATGACGCTGTCGGTATTGCCGACGTAAAGCGTTTCACCGATCAGTTGCATGCCGAATGGCTGGCTGAGATTGTTGAGAAACACCTCGCGCACTTCCGGCACGCCGTCGCCATCGGCATCGCGCAAGAGCGTGATCTGGTTGGCGCTCGGGCGCGTCGCCCCGGCCCGGCTCATCACCCTGTTCATGACATAGTCGCGGATGCCTCTGACCGTGCCAGGCTGGGACGCGGACTCCGCCACCAGCACATCGCCATTGGGCAGCACATAGGCCCAGCGCGGATGCTTCAGCCCGGTGGCGAAGGCCGCAACCTTCAGTCCCGGCGCCGCCACGGGAGTTTCGCCCGATGCCCAGCCCCTGGCGGTCGGCATCTTCAGCATCGGCATGGGATCCTGCTTCTTGGCGTCAGGGATCTGCGGAGAACTGCCGACGGCTTGCCCGAATTTTCCGAAATGCTGACCCCGCAGCACGTACCAGGCGATGGCAGCGATGATGGCGGCAGCAATGATGACGATAACGACGAATTCCACGGGTCGGCTCCGGCATTGAGTTGAACAGTGAGAAGCACTTGCGACCGCAAGGCCTGGCACACCTAACAGGATTCCCCGGCGCGCGCATTCCTTTCTGGACGATCCTGTCCCATTGAACACAACGACGAAAACGGCTCCTCCCTGCACGGCGAACGGCTCGCAATCTGAAGCCGCAGCGCTTGCTGACCCTTGACGTTCGGCCCAGCCATACCTATCCCAAAGGCACAAAAAGTGGCTTGTGGCGTCCGGCATTCGGGCGCCCTGCTTTTTTGGAGCACTCCATGGGTTTCAAATGCGGCATTGTCGGGCTGCCCAATGTGGGCAAGTCGACCCTGTTCAACGCGCTGACGAAAACGGCAGCGGCGCAGGCGGCCAACTTCCCCTTCTGCACGATCGAGCCCAATGTCGGCGAGGTCTCGGTGCCCGATGAACGGCTCGACAAGATTGCCGGCATCGCTCATTCCAAGGAGATAATCCCCACACGTTTGAGCTTTGTCGACATTGCCGGGCTGGTAAAGGGTGCCTCCAAGGGTGAAGGCCTTGGCAACCAGTTTCTGGCCAACATCCGCGAATGCGACGCCATTGCCTATGTGCTGCGCTGCTTCGAGAACGACGACATCGTCCATGTCGCCGGCAAGGTCGATCCGATCGTCGACGCCGAGGTGATCGAGACCGAGCTGATGCTGGCCGACCTCGAGAGCCTGCAGAAGCGCGTCGGCGGCCTGGAGAAAAAGATCCGCGGCAATGACAAGGACGCCAAACTGACGCTCGATCTGGTGCACCGCGCCATTGCCGTCCTGGATGCCGGCAAGCCCGCCCGCAATGTCGAACGCACGGCCGAAGAAGAAAAGGCTTTCCGCGAGCTGCAGCTCCTGACCTCGAAGCCGGCGCTCTATGTCTGCAATGTCGACGAGGACAGCGCCGCGTCCGGAAATGAGTGGACCAAAAAGGTCGCCGAACACGCCAAGTCGCACGAAGCGGCCATGGTGATCATTTCCGCCGAGATCGAAAGCCAGTTGGCCCAGCTCGACGAAGCCGAGCAGGCCGAATATCTCGAAACGCTCGGCCTGCACGAGCCCGGCCTGAACCGGCTCATTCGGGAAGGTTACAAGCTCCTCGGGCTGCAGACCTATTTCACCGCCGGACCGAAGGAGACGCGGGCCTGGACGGTGCCAGTCGGCACCAGAGCCCCGCAGGCCGCCGGTGTTATCCACACCGATTTCGAGCGCGGCTTTATTCGTGCCCAGACCATTGCCTATGACGACTATGTGTCCCTCGGCGGCGAAGTCGCCGCGAAGGAGGCCGGCAAGGCCCGGGACGAAGGCAAGGAATACGTCGTCAAGGATGGCGACATCATGCTGTTCAAGTTCAATACGTGACCCAGAAACCCTACGAAACGCGCCGCACCTTCGCGATCATCTCCCACCCCGACGCCGGCAAGACCACGCTGACCGAGAAACTTCTCCAGGCCAGCGGCGCTATCCAGCTCGCCGGGCAAGTTCGTGCGCGCGGCGAACGCCGCCGCACCCAGTCCGACTGGATGGAGATCGAGCAGAAGCGCGGCATCTCCGTCACCTCCTCGGTGATGACCTTCGAATACAAGGGGCTGACCTTCAACCTGCTCGACACGCCGGGCCACTCGGACTTCTCCGAGGACACCTATCGCACGCTGACCGCCGTCGATGCCGCCGTGATGGTCATCGACGCGGCCCGAGGCATCGAGCAGCAGACCCTCAAACTGTTCGAGATCTGCCGGCTGCGCTCCATCCCGATCATGACGTTCGTCAACAAGATCGACCGCGAAGGCCGCGACACATTGGAGATCCTCGACGAGATCGCCGACACGCTGGCGCTCGACGTCACACCGATGAACTGGCCCGTCGGCATGGGCACCGATTACAAGGCCATCATCGACCTGACCAGCGGCGATATCCGTCAGGCCGACGGCAAGCCCGCCGCCCAAAAGCTGGACGATCTTAGGGCCCGGGCTTCCGCCGGCACGCCCCTCGACGATGCGACCTATGCTGCGGCGCTTGAAGGGCTTGATCTCGCCAGTTCCATGCTACCCGAATTCAGCCTCGAGGATTATCGCGGCGGCCATCTCACGCCGGTCTTCTTCGGTTCGGCCCTCAAGGGCATTGCAGTCAGGGATCTGCTCGACGCCATTGCCCGATGGGCGCCGCCGCCACGGCCTCAGCCTGCCCTGCCCGACCCGATCCAGCCCGACAGCAAGGATGTGACCGGCTTCGTCTTCAAGGTGCAGGCCAATATGGACAAGAACCACCGCGACCGCATCGCCTTCGTGCGCATCTGCTCGGGCGATTTCAGACGCGGCATGAAGCTGAGAAATGTCGGGCGGGGCAAGGACATCACCGTGTCCAATCCCATGTTCTTCTTCGCCCGCGAACGCGAGACGGCCGATGACGCTGTTGCCGGCGATGTGGTCGGCATCCCCAATCACGGCACGCTCAGCGTCGGCGACACGCTGACCGACGGCCGTGACGTTCAGGTGACGGGCATTCCCGATTTCGCCCCGGAGATCATTCAGCGCGTCATCCTGCGCGATCCGATCAAGGCCAAGCAACTCGCCAAGGGGTTGAACGATCTGGCGGAAGAAGGCGTAACGCAAGTCTTCCGCCCGGTTCTCGGGGCCGATTGGCTGGTGGGCGTGGTCGGCGCACTGCAGCTCGACGTGCTCAAATCGCGCGTGGAAAACGAATATGGCGTGCCGATTATTTGCGAAAGCATCGGCATCGATACCGCCCGCTGGCTTGCCAGTGACGAGAAGTCGGAACTCGAACGCTTCCTCGCCGGAAACCGCTCCAATCTCGCCAATGACCGGGCGGGCAACCCGGTGTTTCTGGCCAAGGACCGCTGGTCGCTGGACTATACCCAGCGTCAGTGGCCCAAGATCCGGTTTCTGGCGACGCGCGAGCGCATATAGGCTGCGCTCGGCGCCATCTTGACGAAAACCTATGCCGCCTCACGCTTTGCGATAGTGTCCAGCCGCCGCACCGCGTCCGCGCTCAACTGCAATTCGACCGCAGCGAGGTTTTCGCGCAAATGCGCGAGGGAGGACGTGCCCGGTATCAAAAGGATATTTGGCGACCGCTGCAAAAGCCATGCGAGCGCCACCTGCAGGGGCGACGCTCCCATCTCCGCCGCGACCTCGGACAGAGCCGTCGACTGCAAGCGCGTGAACCCGCCAAGCGGGAAGTAGGGAACATAGGCGATGCCATCAGCCGCCAGCTGATCGACAAGATTGTCATCGGCTCTTCTGGCGATGTTGTACATGTTCTGCACGCAGACGATGTCGACGACACCGCGTGCCTCCGCGACTTGGGTCGGCGTGACATTGGAAAGTCCGATGTGCCGTATCTTGCCCTTGCGCTGCAGCTCGGCCATCGTCTCCACCCGCTGCGCGATTGAGCCCTCCTCCGGCCCTAGCCCGCCGCCCATGATCCGGAGATTGACGACCTCCATCGTCTCGAGGCCAAGGTTTCTGAGATTGTCCTCGACGGCGGTCTCAAGCTCTTGCGGCGATTGTGCAGGCAACCAGCCGCCCTTGTCGTCGCGGCGCGCGCCGATCTTGGTGACGATCAGCAGGTCGTCCGGGTAGGGCGATAGCGCTTCCTTGATGATCTGATTGGTCACATGCGGCCCGTAATAGTCGCACGTGTCGATGTGATTGACGCCATTGGCCACGGCTTCGCGAAGCACCGCCTTCGCGGCGTCCCGGTTGATGGGCGGGCCGAACACGCCTTTCCCGGCCAATTGCATGGCGCCGTAGCCCATACGACGAATGTTTCTACCGGCGAATGCAAATGTGCCGGCCTTTTCCGCAATGCTCATAATTTTGCAGGTTCCTGGTTCGCTTCATCGAACGCTTGAAATCGCCAGACGGTCAACTCCAGCGCGTCAACACGGTCGATCAGGGCAATGCTTGGAGCGGCAAGCGGGAGCGCCGTCAGCGCATGCGACGGTAGAACATGTATCCAGCCACCGCCACCGCTGCGATCAGCACGACCACGAACAGACCGAACATCGCCGCCGCGCCGATGACAGCGCCCAGTGTCTTCCAGAAGCCCACCTGCGCGATAAGGATGATCAGCAGGATGAACAGTAAAATCGGCACTGGCGTCTCCTCCGTTTGGATGTGACTTAGCATAGCCGAACCGTTCGCCGCGCCAAGCCTTCCGCTGAGCTTTTTGCGCCCCTCAGCTCTTGGACGAGCTCTTGCCTTTTGCTCGGGTTTTCGGCATCACCCTTGCATTGACCTAATGGGCAACAAGATGACCAATCCTGTCACTAGAGATCGCCGGCACTTCGAAGATTTGCATCTGGGCGAGGTTATCAACCTCGCCCCGACCAAGGTCACCAAACAGATGATCTTCGAATTCGCCCGCGAATTCGATCCCCTGCCCTTTCATCTCGACGAGAAGGCCGCCAAGGCTTCAATTCTCGGCGGTCTGGCCGCCAGCGGCTGGCAAACCGCCGCCCTCAGCCTGAGGGCGCTCGTGGATGCCTTTCTGTCCACCATTGATTCCCAGGGCGGCCTCGGCTTTTCGGATCTGAAATGGAAGCGCCCGGTCATGGCCGGAGACACCATCCGCGGTCTGGTCACGATCAAGGCGCTGCGGCGCTCGAGGTCGCACCCGGAGTGGGGGATCGTGACGCTGCAATTCGACATCCGCAACCACAAGGATCAGCAGGTGATGACCATGGAACTGGCCAATCTCATTGGCCTGCGGGATCCGTCCGCTCCGCTCCCGGAGCCGGTCGCGGAGGTCGCCCCATGACCCGCTGGTACGAGGATATCGGCATCGGCGAAATCTTCGAGCTTGGTAGCCACACCTTCGAGCTCGACGAGATCATCCGCTTCGGCAAGCTATACGATCCGCAATATTTTCACGTCGACAAGGATTTGGCAGAGCTCTCGCAATTTGGCGGCCCTGTCGCCTCCGGCTGGCACACGGTCTGTGTTGGCCATCGGATCATGGTCGATGCGCTGAGCGCCGAGGCGAACCGGCTGCGCGACCTCGGCGAGCTCCCTGGTGAGCCCGGCCCCTCCCCCGGCGTCAACAAGATGGACTTCAAGGCCCCCGTCCGGCCCGGCGATACTGTCCACTACACCCTCACCGTCACCTCCAAGCGCCATTCTAAATCCTTGGCTGGCTGGGGCTTGTTGATCAATTTGATCGAAGCGACCAACCAGAAAGGTGAGCTGGTCTATCGGTGCGAGTTGGCAAGCTTTTCCAAGCGCCGCGACTACCGGCCAGGTCTCAGGCAACGCGTACTCGAAAAGCTGGCGACCACACCCGGTATCGGATCCGTGTTGCGGGCCCTGCGTTAACAAAACGACAGCCAAACCGGCTTAGTCTCGCCTCCGCTCCAACCGCCGGCATCGCGGCGGTTCGCAATGGCAGAGGGCCTTTCGACAAATGCGCAAACTGGGTCTCGCAGCAGCACTCTTTATCGCTTCCACGAGCTTGGCCGCGGCGGAATCGGCTAACGGCAATTGGGGCTGCAAGACGCCCGATGGCGTCAATGGCGGCGTTCTGACGGTCCAGGCCCCAAGCTTTGGCTTTGCTTCTCCCGTTCCTGGCAGCGGCCTCTCCGGACTTGGCAGCGTAACCGCCTATCAGGACGGCATAACCTTCGATCAGGGTCCCCTGCACGACGCCCTCGGCGTCAGGATCGGACGCCTCACCATGCAACAAGGCACGCTCGGCCTGAGGCTGGAAACCGACAATGCAGTCGCTCTGTCCTGCACAAGGCTGTAGCCCGCCCAAGCCTGTGCGCAAGGCAAAGCCTTGACAACACTTTGATCAAGTTCGATTCTGACGCGGTCTCAAGATCGAATAAGAGGTCTCGCCTCCAATGAATGATTAGCTCCCATGGACGCCAGTCCTGCTCCGCTCCGCCTTCGGCGCGGTGGCATGGGATGGCCTGCATGAGGCGCTTGTCGCGTTCATTGTCGACGTATCGAGCCGGCTGTCCGGCGTCCATTCCTTCGCATCACCCGAAATCCACTCGAATGCCGCTCATGCCTGCGGGCATGGTGGCGAAGGAATTTGACCACATGCCAAAACAGATCTTTCAACGCCCCCAACCGGTCAGCCGGACCAACTGGGGCAAACACCCGGGCAAACCGGGAACGCCCGTCTTTTCCACGAAGAAGGCATCTGACCCGAAACCCGCATCCCAGAAGCGGGATCAAGAAGGCAGGCGCAAATGAACATTGGCCGCCCGCTCCCGGCGGGCGGCCAAAAACTAGTGGCCCTCGAAACTGATCAGGCTTTGGATGTTGACCTTCTCGGCCCGCAACAAATCGGCCCCGCCCAAAGCGGGCAGATCGATGACGAAGGCCGCGTGGTCGACAGTGGCCCCCGTTCGCCTCAGAAGGATGGTCGCCGCGATCGCGGTGCCGCCCGTCGCGATGAGATCGTCGACCAGCAAGACCTTATGGACGGCGCCGATGACATCGGCGTGCATCTCGATCGTGTCCACGCCGTATTCCAGCGCGTAGTTCTGCCCGATCGTCTCTCCGGGCAGCTTGCCCCGCTTGCGGATCGGCACAAACCCGGCGCCCAGCGCCATGGCGACGCCCGCCCCGAAGATGAAGCCCCGCGCCTCAATGCCGGCAACGTGGGTAATACCCAACCCGCGGTGCGCATCGGCGAGCTGCTCGATGCTCTGGCGAAACCCTTCCGGATTTTCGATAAGTGTTGTGATGTCGCGGAAAAGAATCCCGGGCTTTGGGTAGTTCGGGATGGTGCGCACGAGCGCCTTGAGGTCGACAGTCATGAATCAGCGAGAAATCAGCCGGTTGTGAACGATATGGCGAGCAACGACGCCAGCATTATACGCGGCCGATTTCGCCCCCTCATAGGCGGCCTGCTTGGCCCCTTGCGGAACCAGATGGGGCGCGGCCTTCAAAGCGGCGCGGGTCGCGGGATGGCGACTGACGGCGACCGCCAGTCCAACAGCGGTGAGGGCGAGTTTGACGACGGGCATGTCTCTGGTCTCCCGGCAGTGCAGGCAGCAGCGACGCAACAATGCCAAACGCAGCCGCAAAACGAAAGTCTTTCTTGAGCCGCAAAAGAAAGGGCCCGTGAGGGCCCTTTCGAACTGGTTTTGGCGCAGTCTTTAATGGGCGATCTGCGCGGACAGCCGCCGCTTTACCATGTACATCAGGCCCGCAAACACGATCAGGAACAGGATCACGCGGAACCCCATCTCCTTTCGCTGCGCCATATGCGGATCGGAGACCCACATCAGGAACGATGCCACGTCCTTGGCATACTGTTCCACGGTCGTCGGAACGGTCGCGCCGTCTTCACCTTCCTGATAGCTCACGAGATCGTCGGCAAGCGGAGGCGGCATGGAAATGCCATGTCCGAGGAACGCGTTGTAATACTGCCCCGGCGGAATGGTGACCCCTTCGGGAGGATCGGCGTAGCTGGTCAGGACATTGTAGATGAAGTCCGGGCCGCCCTCTTGATAGCCGGTGAAATAGTTGAACACCCAATAGGGGAAGGCCATCTCGATGCCGCGCGCCTTGGCCAGCACCGACATATCGGGCGGCAGGGCGCCATTGTTGGACGCGCGGGCGTCCTGTTCTGTCGCAAAGGGAGACGGCCAATGATCGGCAGCCACACCGGGTCGGGTACCGCCTTCGGCAGTCGGATCGGCGATCTCGTACTGAGACGCAAGCAGCTTGATCTGGGCGGCGCTATAAGCCGGACCGCCTTCCTCGGCGAGGTTGCGGAAGGCCAGAAGCCGGGCCGAATGGCAGTTCGAGCACACTTCCTTGAACACCTGAAACCCACGCCGCAACTGGTTGACGTCATAGGTTCCAAACGGCCCTGAGAAGCTCCAGTTGATCTGCTTGGCCTCTGCACCACCGCCATGTTCCTGGGCGACCACGGTGCCGACGCCCGTCAGTGAAGCGGCGAGAGCGAGGCCCGCGAGAAGGGTCTTGAATTTCGTCACTTTGCCGAGTCCCCTGCTCACATCACGTCTCCGGTCTTCAGGACTTTTTCCGAGATGCTGGCCGGAAGCGGATCGGGCTTCTCGATGAAGCCGAGCACTGGCAGGATCACAAGGAAATACAAGAAATAATAGGCCGTACAGATCTTGGCGATCCAGGTGTAGGGCGGCTCGGCCGGCTGGGCACCGACATACATCAGCGCCAGGAAGTTGACGACGAACACCCAGAAGAACGGCTTGAACAGCGGCCGGAAATTGCCCGAGCGCACCTGCGAGGTATCGAGCCAGGGCAGCACGAAAAGGATAGCGATCGAGCCGAACATGACCATAACGCCGCCAAGCTTGGAATCGATGAACAGGAAGTTGAAATCGATCGCGCGCAGCATGGCGTAGAACGGCAGCAGGTACCATTCGGGCACGATATGTGCCGGCGTCACAAGGCTGTTGGCCATCGATGTAATTGTCAGGGTGCCCCAGAATGTCTGGCGCAAAGAACAGCGAACCAGGCGAACGGAATGAGGAACACCGACAGGCGCGAACAGGTCCTTCATCGTGGCGTAGGGGTGGAATGGCACCGTGTCGCGCAGCGACTTCACCTCAACACCGGTCGGATTGTTGTTGCCCGGAATATGCAGCGCCCAGATATGCAGCCCCACCACGGCGGCAATCACGAACGGCAGCAGATAGTGCAGCGAGAAGAAGCGGTTGAGCGTGGGGTTGCCGACCGCGAACCCGCCGCGCAGGAACTCCAGAATGGGCGTGCCCACAAGCGGGATCGCCGAGAAGATGTTGGTGATCACCGTTGCGCCCCAGAAGCTCATCTGGCCCCAGGGCAGCACATAGCCCATGAAGGCGGTGGCCATGGTCAGAAGGAAGATGATGACGCCCAGCATCCAAAGGATCTCGCGCGGCGCCTTGTACGAGCCGTAATAGAACGCCGCGGAACATGTGGACATAGAGCGCGAAGAAGAACATCGAGGCGCCGACCGAATGCCCGGCCTGGATGTATGCGGCCGAAATTCACGTCGCGCCGGATATGCTCGACCGAGTCGAATGCCAGGTCGACACTGCGGGGTGTAATGCATGGCCAGGATGATGCCGGTGACGATCTGGGATCCCAGACAAAAGGCCAGGATCGCGCCGAAGGTCCACCAATAGTTGAGATTCATCGGCGTCGGATAATCAACCAGATGCGCCTTGCCGAAGCGAACCAGCGGCAGTCGCTCGTCCAGCCAGCGCATCACCGGGTTCTTCGGCTCGTATGTGCTCTCGAAATGCATTGGCTATGCCCCCTTAACCAATCCGGACGACCGTGTCGCTGACATATTCATATGGCGGAATCACCAGATTCTTCGGAGCTGGACCATGCCGGATGCGCCCGGACTGATCGTATTGCGATCCGTGGCAGGGGCAGAACCAGCCATCGTGAAACTCGCCGGCGTCGAACACCGGCACGCAGCCCAGATGCGTGCAGATGCCGATCATGACCAGATATTGTTCGTGGCCTTCCTTCACCCGCGCCTGATCGGTTTCCGGGTCCTTGAGCTCGGACAACGGCACCGAACGTGCGGCTTCGATGTCTTGTGGCGTGCGGTAACGCACGAAGACCGGCATGCCGCGCCATTTGATCGTGATGCTCGCGCCCTCTTCCACGGTGGAAAGATCGAAATCGACAGATGCCAGCGCCAGAACGGAGGCATCGGGGTTCATCTGGTCGATCAGCGGCCAGACCGCGCCTGCCACCGCCACGGCGCCGATCGCGCCAGTTGCAACGAACAGAAAGTCCCGCCGCGTCGTCGATTCTGTGTGTGCGTCGTCCATTGCCACGCTGCAAATCCTCGTCCGGTCATCCCAAACCTTCCGCGTCTGACGGCAGCGCACGAATCGTCGCCGTCACCCCTTGCGGGTTGCGGATGTGGGCGTTCTTTTTGCACTCTGCCCGCCGCTTGTCCAGCCTGCCGGAACGTGACAAGACCCAAGTGCGACACTATACCCCCCTGATCTTCCGGCCTGCAGCGCCCAAGCCGCCCCATGCGCTTCCCGCAAGCCCATCGAGAATTGTTCACATGCCGGTTTCGCTCGCCTTATATCAGCCGGATATCCCGCAAAATGCAGGCACGCTGCTGCGTCTTTGCGCCTGTCTTCAGGTGCCGGTGCACATCATCCATCCCACCGGCTTTGCCTTCTCCGAAGCCCGCTTTCGCCGCGCCGGGATGGACTATGCACAACGCGCCGACCTTCACGAGCATGACAGCTTCGAGGCTTTTGAGGCATGGCGGCGCGCTTCCGGCAAGCGTCTGGTGCTCTTGACGACCAAGGCAAAAACCAGCGCCTATGACGCAAGCTTTCACGAAGATGATCTGCTGATGGTCGGCCGCGAGAGTTCCGGCGTGCCACAAGCGGTGGCCGACCGCGCCGATCTCGCCCTGCGCATTCCGATGGCCGAAGGTTTGCGCTCGATCAATGTTGCCCTGGCCGCCGCCCTTATGGTCGGCGAAGCCAAGCGTCAGACCGATGGATTTCAGAGACTTGATATGAACATGCACGCTCCCCTGCCCGCCGACATCGAAGCCCGCAAGCAGCAGGCAAGCGCCTGGTTCCGTGATTTGCGCGACCAGATCTGCGCAGATTTCGAAAAGCTCGAGGACGGGCTGACGGGGCCTTTGAGCGACCGCGAGCCCGGCCGGTTCGTGCGCGAGACATGGGACCGCAAAGATCATTCCGGCGACGAGGGCGGCGGCGGCGAAATGTCGATGATGCATGGCCGCGTGTTCGAAAAGGTCGGCGTCCACATCTCGACCGTTTACGGCCAATTCTCGGCCGATTTCGCCAAGCAGATTCCGGGCACCGAGGACGGGGCGGATTTCTGGGCCTCGGGCATCTCCCTCATCGCCCACATGCACAACCCGCACGTGCCCGCCGTGCACATGAACACGCGCATGGTCGTCACCTCCAATTGGTGGTTCGGCGGCGGCGCCGATCTGACGCCGGTGCTCGACCGGCGGCGCACCCAGGAGGACCCCGACACCATCGCCTTCCACTCGGCCATGCGCGATGCCTGCGAACCGCACGAACAGGTCAGCTATCAGCGCTACAGAGACTGGTGTGACGAGTATTTCTACCTGCCCCACCGCCACGAGGCGCGTGGCATTGGCGGCATCTTCTATGATCACCACAATTCAGACGATTGGGAGGCTGATTTCGCCTTCACGCAGGACGTCGGTCGGGCGTTCAGGGCGATCTACCCCGAATTGGTGCGGCGCAATTTCAACACGCAATGGACCGACGCTGAACGCGAGGAGCAACTCGTTCGCCGCGGCCGCTATGTCGAATTCAACCTGCTCTACGATCGCGGCACGACCTTCGGCCTCAAAACCGGAGGCAATGTGAAGTCCATTCTCAGCTCGATGCCGCCCGAGGCGAAGTGGCCGTAGCTGCCTTCGTATCGGCAACTTCATGTGCTGCAAAAGCATTGCACCTTGGCTTAGCCCCCTGCCCGGCTGGCGGCTGAGCGATCGGTGAAGAGGAGGGTTGCCATGAAACACTTCGATACCGGCTCTCTGGTCCCCGGCTGTACGCGGACCATCAGGGGAGAAAACGACGCCGACATCGTCATGCGGGCAGTTGCCTATTACCGCGAGATGCTCGGCCCAGACGCGATCAAGCCGACCACGGTCGAGGAGATCAAGGCGCGCATCGTCGACGAAGACCAGGCGGCTTAGCTTTCGATACGTCGGAGCAGGTCGTCCCGGCTCAGCGAAAACGCGCTGTCGATCCACGCCTGCTCAAGCTTTTGAAACGTCGCTCCAAGCTCTGGCCCCGGGCTCATGCCCCGGGCTATGAGATCTTTTGCGGAAATCGGCATCGGATCTGCCTTCAAGGCAGTAAGGCGTTGCCGTATAGCCTCCGTTGCGGCCCGATCCCAAGCCTTCCGCGCAGCTGCAACAGGCAAGGCAGCGAAGACATGTTCGGGATGCCGGTATTTCGCCTGAGCAGGCAATCCTTCCGCCAGATCGCCCGAGGCCGTCCAAATCTCCTGCGCCGCCCGAACCTGCGCCCGCGACAATCGCCACATCTCTTGCAGTCGCTCGAATCCGAGGCCCCCACCGATCACGGCGAGGCGCCCCTCCAGCGACGGCTCTTCGGTTTTTGCTTCATAGCGTTTGAGCTCTTCGATCAGCGCCCGAGGAAACGCCAACACGCCGCAACTGGCCATCACCTCCAAAGTCCGGGAGCACGACCTGAGCGTCAGAAGGCGGGTCATCTCCGCCCCAACCCGCTCCGCCGACAACTGATCCAGTCCCACGACATGGGTGACGGCCGCCAATCCGTCGGCATCGAAATGCTCGCCACCATGGCTCGCCGAGAAACGGAAAAAGCGAAAGACCCTCAAACGGTCCTCTGCGATACGCTCCGCCGGATCGCCAATGAAGCGCACCCGTTGCGCCAGGCAATCCTCCAGCCCGTCCAGCGGATCGAAAAGATCGCCCTCTGGGTCGGAATAAAGCGCATTCATGGTGAAGTCGCGCCGTTCGGCATCGCGCCGCCAATCATGCCCGAACCGAACGACGGCATGCCGGCCATCGGTCTCGACATCCTCTCTTAGCGTCGTGACCTCAAAACTTCGTCCACCTGCCAAAACCGTCACAGTGCCGAACTCAGCCCCCGTTGGGATGCAGGCAAAGCCGGCGTCTTGGGCCCGCTGCAGCACCTCGTCCGGGGTAAATTCGGTCGACAGGTCGACCTCGTCCCTGTCAGTTGTCAGGCCGAGCAGTGTGTCACGCACCGCGCCGCCCACCGCCCGTGTCTTGCCCCCTGCCCCGTCCAGCAGCCGGAACACCGCCTGCAGGCCTTCCGATTGCAGCCATTCAGCCGATTTCAGCCGCGCCAGAGCCGCCGTCTTGCCATCCGCGTTCACGCCGCATCCTCGCGCAGCGCCATCTCGTAAAAGCGCCGGGTCAGATTGCCAGTTATCCCCCAGATCACCCGCCCCTCATGCTCGATCTGCCATGTCTGGTGCTCTTTGCCCCGGCGCGAGACATGGAAGGTCCCATAGCTGCCGCCTTCCAGCAACAATTCGAGGGGCACCTCGAATATGTCCTGGACCTCGCGTGGATTGGGCAGGAACGGCGCACTCGGCTCCACCAGCGCCACGACCGGCGTAATGAGGTAGTTAGTGCCGGTGAAATAGTGCGGCATGAAGCCCAGAATGTTCACTTCGTCCGGAAGCATCGCCACTTCCTCGGCGGCCTCGCGCTTGGCGGCGTCCGCCGGCCCGTCATCCTCAGGGTCGATCTTGCCGCCCGGAAAGGCGATCTGCCCGGAATGCGCCCGCAGACTGGTGGCGCGCTCGGTGAACAGGACCGACAGAAAATTCTGCCGCCGCACGATCGGGATCATCACCGCTGCCGGAACTGGCGGCACACCATGCGCGACTTCCGGCATCCAGTCGGGCACCAGATCCTCTTGTTCGTCCAGAAGCGGCGGCTCGGCGAGCAAACGCGATCGGATGCGTCCTATGGTGTTGTCATGAACTGGCATTGCTGACCCAGGAAAAAACGCGCGACAGTTAAAAGATGGAATGATTTGGCCGCGTCGCCAAGGCCTTGCCAGAAGCCTGTCAGTCGGGTCGATCGCCAAAAGCGGCAATCGGGCCATGAAGCGCCATCGGCAGGTCGGGGTCGGCGGAATACGCCAGTACCCGCGCCGGATCGACCGGGCCAGGAAACTCGATAGCGCCCGGCGTCGTCGGCATGAAGCCCAGCGGACCGTAGTATGGTGGATCGCCAACCAGCATTACGTAGCTTCCCTCTCCCCGCTCCAGCGCCAAGCGGCAAACCTCGCGCACCAAAAGCTTGGCGACGCCCTTGCCACGATAGGCCGGGTCCGTCGCCAATGGACCGAGCATGTAGCCGTCCACACCTGAAAGGCTGATCGGCGTCATCCACACCGAGGAGACGGGCTGGCCGCCCAACTCCCCGATCAGGCTAAGGCTCGGATCGATGGGAAATTGCTCGCGTACGCGAAAAGCCGCCCGGGCAAATCGCCCGGGACCAAAGGCCAGGGCCTGCAAATCTTCGACCCAGCGATCATCGTCGGATGTCGCGAGCCGGAAACCGGGTTTAAGCTGTGTGGAACCACCGGCGTCGGCCGGCGGAAGCGAAGATGCGTTCATGACAGGGGTCCGGATCAAAAGGGCAATGGGAATCGATAGCGCCAAACGCTCATCGGACTCGTCGCAAGCCCCTAGCCACCCTGGTCATGCTGGGAACCTCCCTTGGTTCTGATGCCCCATTAGCAAAACTCGGCCCGCTCGTCCACAAGAGCCAAGGATTTGAACCGGCCTCTCGAACGCGGCGTTCACCGCAACGCAATTGCTCGCCGAGCCGTTCCGCCTACATAAGCACGCAAAGATGACGCAAAAAGGAAGGCCGAACGATGGGACAGCTGGTAGACGGCAAATGGACGACCGGTTGGTATGACACCAAAAAAACCGGCGGCCGGTTCGAGCGAACGCAATCGGGTTTTCGCAACTGGGTCACCGCAGACGGCGCCCCCGGACCGTCCGGCCAAGGTGGCTTCAAAGCCGAAGCCGACCGCTATCACCTATATGTCTCGCTCGCCTGTCCCTGGGCGCATCGCACGCTCGTCTTCCGCAAACTCAAACAGCTCGAAGAGATCATCTCAATCTCGATCACCGATGCCAAGATGCCCGACGAGCACGGCTGGACGTTTACCGGCACCTCTGGCACGACCGGCGACCCGATCAATCACGCAGATTATCTCTGGCAGATCTACACCAAGGCGGTACCGGACTTTACCGGCAAGGTCACGGTGCCCGTGCTCTGGGACAAGCAGCAGGACACCATCGTCTCCAACGAGAGTTCGGAGATTATCCGGATGTTCAATTCAGCCTTTGACGGGCTGACCGGCAACACCGACGACTACTATCCCGAGCCGCTGCGCAACCGCATCGAAGAGATCAACCCCCGCGTTTATGACGACATCAACAATGGCGTCTACAAGGCGGGTTTTGCCACCACGCAGGAGGCCTACGACGAGGCGGTCACCGCACTCTTTAATTCTCTGGATTGGGCGGAGGCCCTCCTGGGTGAAAGCCATTTCCTGGCCGGCGATCAATTGACCGAAGCAGATATTCGCCTCTTCACCACGCTGGTACGCTTCGATCTCGTCTACAACACCCACTTCAAATGCAATCGCAAGCGGATCGCCGACTATCCAAATCTCTCTCGGCTCCTAAAAGAGATCTACGACTTGCCCGGTGTCGGCGACACCGTCAGTCTCGACCATATCCAGACCCACTATTACTGGAGCCACACCACTATCAATCCGCACCGGATTATCCCGATCGGCCCCGACCTGCCCTTTATGCACTAACATCGAGGCCATTACTCATGAAGCCGAGGCATCTTCTGCACGCCATTTGGCAATTGTTAAGTATGGCGTTTGTGCTTTTCTTAAAACCGATCGCCTAGCCTGTCCGGCAGGTTAGGGGGAGCCAGACGAGCGGCTTGTCCCGCTCGACATTCCGATCAAGGAAAAGGCTCTTCCATAATGCCCATGGCAACCATCAACGACCCGATCAAACTGGCCTGTGGCGTCACGCTCCCAAACCGCATCGCCAAGCCGGCCATCACCGAAGGTCTTGCCGATGAACGCGGTTGGCCGACGGCAGAACTCGAGCGGCTCTATGCCGGCTGGGCAGAGGCCGGCTTCGGGCTCATGATCAGCGGCAACATCATTGTCGACGCCTATCATCTCGAGCGCCCCGGCAACATCGTCTTCGACCGCGAACCGTCCTCGAACCAGATGAAGGCGCTGAAATCCTGGACATCGGTTGCGAGGAAGAACGGCGCGCACTTGTGGGCGCAGCTGTCGCATTCCGGACGCCAGACGCAGAAGATCGTCAACCCGACCCCTCTGTCGCCCTCGGCTGTAGCAGTGGGTCTGCCTGGAAAACTGTTTGGCAATCCGCAGGAAATGACGGAAGCCCAGATCCACCAGGCCATCGCGCAATTCGTTCGTGCGGCGCGCATTTCCAAGGCCGTCGGTTTCACCGGCGTTCAGATCCATGCCGGCCACGGCTATCTGATCTCCTGCTTTTTGAGCCCGATGGCCAACCGGCGCACCGACCAGTGGGGCGGCTCCCTTCACAACCGCGCACGGCTCCTGATGGCCATCGTGTCTGGTGTGCGTAGCGAAGTCGGCCCCGATTTTCCCATCTGCGTCAAACTCAACTCCGCCGACTTCCAGAGAGGCGGATTTGAGCAATCCGACAGCGAGGAAGTGGCCCTGATGCTCGAAGATGCGGGGATTGACCTGCTCGAGATATCCGGCGGCAGCTATGAAAGCCCGGCCATGGTCGGCGAAGCCGGCGGCGGCGCAGGCGTCGAACGCCCACAAAAGGCCTCGACCATCGCGCGTGAGGCTTACTTCCTGGAATTCGCCCGGTCCCTGCGCAAGCGCACAAAGATGCCGATCATGCTGACCGGAGGCCTGCGCACCCGCGAAGGCATGCAGGCCGCGCTCGATGAAGGCGTGGACGTGCTGGGTATCGCCCGTCCCGTGTGCGTGGAACCGGCAGCGGTAAAGCCGCTGCTGGACGGCACCAAGGACAGCCTCGAAGCCTGGGAAGTCCGGTTGCATCGCGACACCGGTCTGTTCAGCAACAACTCGCCCTTGGCGCTCGTGCGGACCATTGCCAGTTTTGCCGGCATCTACTGGTTTTACGCCCAGCTTTACCGGCTCGGACGCGGCGACAAGCCGGCGCTTCGCATGAAGCCGCTCTTCGCCATGCTGAAGGTCATGTCTGTCGAAAAGGCGATCCTTGCGGAACGCAAGCGCCTGCTTAGGGTCGAGCGCCGCTATCCCGCCGAAACCGTGGCAGCATCCGTTCCCGCGGAATAGAAAGCTATATCAGGCGTCGCACAGCTGGTGCGACGCCCTTAGTCCCTCCACAAAAAGCGGGTCGGTTCGCCCTCGAAGATTTCGGCAAGGCGGCTCCGCGTGGCTATGCTGGTGTCGGCCGGCAATTTCGTCCGTTCGAACCAGCCGATCTCGGCGATCTCGCGGTTTGCCGTGAATTCCTTTTCCACCTCGAATGCTTCGCACACATAGACCGCGATGTGGTCGCGTCCCGGCGCAATGGCGTTACGATAAATACCGATGGGTTTGAGGGGGCCAGTCGGCCGATAGCCGGTCTCCTCGCGCATTTCGCGCGCTGCGGCCTCGTCAACCGTTTCACCGGGATCGACGCCGCCGCCGGGAAAGTGCCAGCCCGGGATGTAGGTGTGGCGCAACAGCAAAATTTTATCGCCGTCCACAAGCACCACGCGCACCCCGATGGTCATGCGCCGGATCAACCCCATGATCGTCAGGAACAGGCTGGCGCGCCACAACAGGAAGCGGCTGGCTTTCGGTGCATCGCCCGCAAACTTGTCCGCTGGCGGTGGATCGCCGCGCAAAACCAGCGGGTCGGCAAATTTTGTCATTTTATCGCCCCACGCGCCGTGCCATTACCGAGCCAATGATTTCACTTGCTCATATTTCCGACGTCCATTTGGCACCACTCACCGCTGTGCGGCTTGACGAGCTGTTTAGCAAGCGCATCACCGGCTATGTCAACTGGAAGCTCAATCGCGCCAAATATATGCACTCCAACACGCTGCAAGGTCTCGTTGACCATCTGAAGGCAGCCGCTCCCGATTTCATCGCGGTCACTGGCGACCTGGTCAATCTCGCCGCCGACACCGAGATCGAACGCGCGGGGCGCTGGCTGGAGGAGCTCGGTGATCCCGCCAAGGTGTGCGTCTGCCCCGGCAATCACGACGCCTATGTCGCAGGGGCGCTGCGCGCTGCGGAAAAGCGCTGGAAGCCCTATATGAGTGGCGAAGCGCAAGGCAAGAAGGTGTTCCCCTTCATCCGCCGCGCTGGAGAAGTCGCCATCATATCCTGCTCTAGCGCCGTCGCCCGGCCGCCCTTCGTCGCCTCCGGCTACTTCTCCAAGGGACAGGCGGCAAGGCTGGCCGAGCAGCTCAAGACCCTCGGTGAAGAGGGTCTGTTTCGCGTGGTCATGATCCACCACCCCCCCGTTCGCGGCTATGCAAAATCGATGTCCATGGGATTGCGCGGCGCCAAGGAGTTCCGCGAAGTCATCGCCGAGCATGGTGCCGAGCTCATCCTGCACGGGCATCTCCACCACTCGACCATCACATCGCTGCAAAGCCCCACGGGCGAGGTGCCGGTGATTGGCGTCGCTGCCGCTTCGGCCGACGCCAGCAGTGGCGAGCAGCCGGCGCGCTACAATCTGTTTTCCATCGAGAAGCTGGCGACCAAATGGTCGTGCACGCTGGCCGAATATGGCTATCAGCGCATTGGCGACGACATCGTCAAACGCCTTCAAATGCGCTTATATTAAGCCTCATGACAACGCCGCCGCCAGACACCGTCCCGTTCGAGATCGCCAGCCCCCACTTCGATGCAGAAACGGGCGTGGCACGTTTCTCCTATCGTCTGGGCGAACTCTCCTTCACCGAGACGCTCGATTTTCCCGACCGTTTCGACGTCAAGCAGGCTACGACGCCCGTTTTCAAGAAACTGCTGGACCTGACCGGGCTGGTGCTGGGTGTCAGCTATTTCAAGCTGACCGCGCCCTTCACGCTGCAGGCGCCAGACATGGCCCTGACTAAAACGGAACGGGCCCTCATCCTCGATGTCTACGAGAACGGGCTGGGCGAATTCTACGCCCGTAACGATCTCAAACGCTTCGGGAAGATCTCCCTCGACATTCCAAGCACCTCGGAGCGATCCCCTGCCCGCCCCGACCTGCCGGACCGTACCCTTCTGCCTATCGGCGGCGGCAAGGATTCGTTGGTCAGCGTCCAGTTGCTGGAAAATGCCGGCCGCGACTTCACACCCTTCGCCGTCAATCCCAAGGGCCCGATCCTCGGCTCCATCGAAAAGATCGGCCGCGATCCGCTCTATGTCACCCGCACGCTCGATTCCGAAATGATCCGGTTGGGCAAGGAGCCTGGCTTCTACAACGGCCACGTGCCCTCGACCGCCATCAATTCCATGATCGCGGCGCTCACAGCCCTGCTCTTCGGCTACAACCGAATCGTCCTGTCGAACGAGCGCTCGGCGAGTGAAGGCAACATGGCTTTCGATGGCCGGGAGGCCAACCACCAGCACTCGAAGTCGCTTGGGTTCGAAAAGATGATCGCCGAGGTCCTTGCCGGCGCCACCGGGGGTGCACTCAGCTATTTCTCGCTGCTGCGGCCCTATTCGGAAGCGCGGATCGCCGAGATTTTTGCACGCGAGGCCCGCTTCGATCACGTCTTTTCGAGCTGCAATCGCAATTTCCGCCTATCCGGGCATGACGGGCCGCTCTGGTGCGGCGAATGCCCGAAATGCCACTTCACCTTCCTCATCTTGGCGCCCGTCATGCCGAAGCAGCGCCTGCTCTCGATCTTCGGCCAGAACCTGCTCGCCAGACATGAGAACGAGCAGGCCTATCGCGAACTGACGGGTCTCGCCGGCCAGAAGCCCTGGGAATGCGTTGGCGAAATCCTGGAAGCCGCCGCCTGCCTCTGGCGGCTGACCTCCAACCCCGAATGGAATGAGGACACGATCGTCTTCACCCTCCAATCGGATCTCGTCGCCCAGTACGGTGCCGAAACCCTGGACCGGGCCTATGAGGACCTCATGACCGACACGCCGGAACATCACCTGCCCGACGACTTGAAGGTGCTCGCCGATGCGCATTGACAAGCCCGTCCTCCTTTACGGCGCAGGCACGGAAGCGCGCTCGACACGCGCCTTTCTCGCCGAGAAAGCGCCCCGCCTGCGCGTTTTCGTTACTGCCGACAGCGGCCCCGTCGATATTCCGGATACCGAATTCATCCCCCCCGAGAACCTGCTGCGAGAAATGGTCGACCAGCGTTTCGGGATAATCGTCAAGAGCCCCGGCGTTTCGCGCTACAAGCCCGTTTTTGCCCAGGCCGAGGCCCAAGGCATCGTGGTGACGTCCAATCTCAATCTCTGGGGCGACTATTACCGCAAGGGTCGTCAGGTCATCGCCATCACCGGTACAAAGGGCAAGTCGACCACGGCCACGCTTTTGCACCTCATGTTGCAAAAGGCCGGGCTCGACGCCGGGCTCGCCGGCAATGTCGGCTTGGCCCCACTCGACATCGCTGACAAGCACAAGATCGTCGTCTTCGAACTCTCGAGCTATCAGACCGCGATATGGATTTCGCACCGGATATTGCGGCCATCACCAATTTGTCGCCCGAGCATGTCGACTGGCATGGCAGTGTCGACCGCTATTATGCCGACAAGCTGCGGGTGCTCGATCTCAGCCCCGACACGCGCCTTGCCTTCGGACCGGAAGCCGCGACCAATCCCGTTGTCACCGCCCATATCGGCAATCCGGCCCGCCTGCTGCCCGCTCTCGATGGCGAAATCGATCAGGCGCTGCGCGATACCGCGCCGGCGTCGCGCCTCAAAGGCCAGCACAACATCGACAACGCCCTTCTTGCCGCGCAGATCGCCGCCTTCCTCGGCGCCGATGCCGCTGCGGTCGTCGCGGCGGTAAAAGCCTTCGAGCCTCTGCCCCACCGGCTGGCGGAAATGAAGATCGGCGATCATACCATCGTCGACGATTCCATCTCGACCACGCCCGAGGCGACCAAGGCGGCGCTTGCCGCTTATTTCGGCCGGTCCATCGCGCTAATTGCGGGCGGCTATGACCGCCAGCAGAACTATGAGGACCTCGCCCGCCGCTTGCCCGAGTCAGGCGTCAAATATGTTGCCACCCTGCCGGTCACCGGCGACCGGCTGGCCGCCGCCATAAAACAGCACGCACCCGACGTCTCGGTCATCCCCAGCCCGACCCTGGAGGAGGCCGTTCGCGCCCTTGCCATGCGCAAGGCGCATTTCGACACGCTCATCCTCTCGCCGGGCGCCCCGAGCTACAACCAGTTCAAGAATTTCGAGGAGCGTGGCGATGCCTTCGTCGCGCTGGCCCGCCGGCACTTCAGCTAAAGCCGCACACTCAGCTCTCGGTGGGCCGTGGATTGACGATGATGCGTCCCTTCACGCCGCCTTTGAGGATGCGGGTCGCCGCCTGCGGCAGATCCTCCAGCCCGATTTCCTCGACCCAATCGCCATAGGCCGTAGCCGAGAACAGATCCTCGAGCTGATCCCAGGCCGCAACGCGCGTGTCATAGGACTGCATGACGCTGTCGATGCCGTAGATCGACACGCCACGCAAAATGAATGGAATGACGCTGCCGGGGAAATCCGCGCCACCCGCATTGCCCACACTGGCAACACCGCCACCCGGCTTGATCTGCTTGAGCACCCGGCCGAGAATGGCGCCACCGACATTGTCCACTACGCCGGCCCAACGGGCGCTTTCCAGCACCTTGGTCGACGGTTCTGACAATTCTTCGCGTCCGATAATGCTCGCCGCCCCGAGTTTTTTCAGCCCTTCGGCAGTTTCCTTGCGCCCGGTCATTGCTGCGACCGTGTAGCCGAGCTTGCACAAAAACATCACCGCGAGCGATCCGACCCCGCCGCCCGCCCCCGTCACCAGCACTTCGCCCTTGCCTGGCATCATCCCGTTCGCGCGAAGTTTGGTGATGGCAAGCCGCGCGGTAAATCCGGCCGTGCCAAGGATCATCGCATCGCGGGTGGAGAGCCTTTTTGGCAGGGGCACCAGCCAGTCGGCATTGACGCGCGCACGCGTCGCAAACCCGCCCCAATGGGTCTCGCCAACCCGCCAGCCGGTCAGAAGCACGCCCTGCCCCGGGTGATAGCGTCGATCCGAACTCTCGATCACCCGGCCGGCAAAGTCGATGCCGCCTACATGCGGATAGGCGCGAACGATACCACCCTTGCCGGTCAGTGCCAGACCATCCTTGTAGTTGAATCCGGCATATTCGACGGCGACGGTGACATTGCCCTCGGGCAGCCCGTCTTCCAGCTCCATGACCTTGGACAATACCTTTCCATCGTCCGCCTTGTCGGTCACCAGTGCTCGGAAAGGGGTGGTCTGCACGCTATATCTCCTGTTGAGTCAGTAAGCGGTCCGCGCCGATGATCGGATCCGCGAGAGGCAGGGTCACACGGAATCGGCTCCCCTGTCCTGTCCCGCTCACCAATTCGAGCCGTCCGTTCATTTTCTGCACGATCTGCAGGCTGATGGCGAGGCCCAGCCCGGAGCCGTTTTCGTCACGCCCGTTCTTTCGCGAACCGCGCGAGAACTTTTCAAAGATTCGCACCCGATCCTCCGCCGCGATACCGGGCCCGTTATCTTCCACGACAACGACGTGATTTCGCCTGTTGATGATCGAGGTGATCTTCACTACCGGCTCTGCGGCGTCGTTGTACTTGATGGCGTTGGTGATCAGATTGATGAAAACCTGACACAATCGGTCCGCGTGCCCCGAGATCAGTGCAGATGGCGAACGCACGCCCATCTCCATCCGGATGCCCCGCTGCGCAGCCATCGGTGCGCACACCTCGATCGCCCGATCCAGCGCTCGCTCGGCATCCATCGGGCTGTTCTCCCAGGCCCGCCCGCCCCTCTCCAGCGCATTGAGGTCGAGGATCTCGTCGAGGAGCTTGGTCAGCCGCAGGCTCTCCTGATGGATGGTCGAGACGAACCGCCGTCTTTCATCCGGGCTTAGCGTTTCTGCGCCGAGCAGGATTTCGGAGAAAGAACGGATCGAGGTCATCGGCGTCCGCACTTCGTGGCTGACCTGGCTCAGGAAATCGTCCTTCTGGGTGTCGAGAGCCCGCAAGCGTTCATTGGCCTGCTGCAGTTGTTGCGCCGTCGACCGTAGCTCCGCCGACGTCTGTTCGAGTTCCTGGGAATATTCGATCACCTGCTGCGTTTCGTCGGCAATGCTGCATCACTTCCTCGAGCGACACCTCGTCGCCCGAAACCACCTTGGACAGCATGACATGCGCCGAAGCTGCGCCGATCGAGCCGGCGAGCTCCCGCTCGAGCCTCAGGATGAAGTCCGGATTTGGTTCAAGCTCGCGGCGAGGCACGCCGCGCTCCCTGGCGAAGTCGTCGAACAGCGCCAGCGCTTTCGGGCCGCCCAACACGCGTTGCGCGATAAAGAAGAGATCGTTCGCCGTGGCCGATCCCTGAACAGCTTCGGATGATCGCCTGACGGACGCTTGAACACGTCGACGAAGCGCGTCGACTGGATGCGCTCCAGTGTCGTCTGGGTCGACATCAGCGAAACCACCACCAGCGTCGCTGTATTGAGAAAGAGGCTCCAGAACACCGAATGCACTAGCGGGTCGAGCCCTGTCAGACCGAACAGTGCCTGCGGCTTTAAGCAGACTGATGCCCCAGGGTCCATCAGAGATCAGTCCGGCCACAACGGGGCTGGCCGTGCCAAAACTGGGCAGCAGCATGGTCCACGCCCAGATCACGAAACCGGCCAGCACCGCCGCAATGGCCCCCGCCTTCGTTGCGTCGCGCCAGATAGAGCGCGGCAATCATCGCAGGCAGGAACTGCGCCACGCCGGCAAAGGAGATCAGCCCGATCGCCGCAAGCGCATCGGAATTGCCCGTCAGCCAGAAATACAAAAATCCCAGGAACAGGACGAAGGCGATGGCCAGCCGGCGGGTCATCAGCAGCAGCTGGGTGACGCTGCGGCCATCATCCCCGCCCAGCGCATCGGCACGCCGGAGCGCCATCGGCATGATGATATGGTTCGAGATCATGATCGACAGCGCGATCGTCGCCACGATGATCATCGAGGTGGCGCTGGAAAACCCGCCGATAAAGGCAAAAAGCGCCAGCCCAGCATTGCCCGCCGACAGCGGAAGTGTGAGCACGTACATGTCGGGGTTGGAGCCGGCCGGCAGGCTCGTCAGCCCGTATAGCGCGATCGGCATGGTGAAAAGGCTCATCAGCAGCAGATAGAGCGGAAACGCCCAGCCGGCGGTGCGCAGATGGTCCTCGTCGGCATTCTCGACGACGGTGATCTGGAACTGGCGCGGCAGGCACAGGACCGCCGCCGCCGACAGCACCAGAATGGCGACCCAGCGTGGACCGAAGCTGTCCATGGCGTGAACGTCGATACCGGCGGCCACTGCCTTTTCGTAGATGTTCTCGATGCCGCCCCCCATGAAAAAGACGACGAAGATGCCAACGGCCAACAGCGCCAGCAGCTTGACCACGGCCTCGAAGGCGATGGCCGCCACCACGCCGTGATGCTGCTCCTTGGCGTCGACATTGCGCGTGCCGAACAGGATCGTGAACAGCGCCATGCCCGCAGCAACGGCCAGAGCCAAGGCTGACGTCGTCGACACCGGAGAGCCCGCCTGGCGCATCGCCCCGCACCGATCACTTGGATCGATTGCGTGATCGCTTTAAGCTGCAGTGCGATGTAGGGCGTCGTGCCGATCACCGCGATCACCGTGACCAGAACCGCAAGCCGGCTCGATTTGCCGAAGCGCGAGGACAGGAGGTCCGCAATCGAGGTGATGCGCTGGGTGCGCGCGATGCGCACCAGCTTCCTCAGGATGAACCACCAGCCGACGAAGACCAGCGTTGGCCCGAGATAGATTGTGAGGAATTCGAGCCCGTTGCGCGCCGCCGAGCCGACCGCGCCATAAAAGGTCCAGCTCGTGCAGTAAACCGAGATCGAGAGCGTATAGACGAAGGGCGAGCGGAACAGTCCCATCTTGCCGCGACGCGCCTGGCTGTCGCTGAAATAGGCGAGAACGAACAGCAGACCGACATAGGCCACCGCCGCCACAATCACGGAATTGGCGGACAGCGTCATTCCTGGCGCTCCTTGAGAGCGGGCGGTGGCGGAGACGCGGCAGCACCGGTCTGACGCGGCAGATGCCGCGACAGCAGAGCGGTGCCGGCGATCAGCGCAAGCCACACTGCGAAAAGGTAGAAAACCACCAGAGGGAGCCCTAGCACCCGCGTATCGACGTTGAAGATCGAGATAAGCGGTGGCACGAAAAGCATTGCGCCGAAGACTGGCACTACCAGAGCCACGTTTTCCAGCTTCCGGCGTTCGGCCACTATCCGCTGGCTCCTCTCTCGCCCATGAGCTGGCGCACGGCCTCCACCACTTCCGTGTTCGAATAGGGCTTGGTGACAAAACCGCTCGCCCCCAGCCCCTCGGCGACCTTCCGGTCTTGTGCTTGCCCTTTGGCCGTCAGGATAAGCACCGGCAGATTCCGGGTCAGTGCATCGGCCCTCAGCCCCTTGAGCACCTCGAACCCGTTGCGCTTGGGCATCATCACGTCCAGCACAACCACACGCGGCGATAGCCGCTTGGCTGCGTCGAGGGCCGCTTCTCCGTCAGTCACCGAACTGATCGACCAACCCGCGCGGCGCAGGATGAAATCGAGCGATTCCAGAATGCCGGGCTCGTCCTCGGCGATCAGAACGTCGACTGCCAATCTCCCCTCCCCGAAGCTTTCGGCCAACCCCTGCCACATTAACCGGCAATCCCTTCAATCGCCAATATCAAAGGCGCGCGGCACCAGAAGCGCCCCGATCGCAAGATTGTCCGAGCTGGGATCGGCGATCTCCTCTTGCCGGTAACGGCAATCGCGCCTGACACACATGCGGCAGGTCGGCCCAACTGGCACGTCCGCGCTGGTATCGGACAGGTCCAGCCCCCGGCCATAAACGGTCCGGTCTGCCTGCAAGGCATCGCAAGCGAGCATGACCGAGGAATGGAACGGCTGGTCGCGATAATTGGACAGGCGCTTCGACACCGTCCTCGCAATGAAGAGATAGCGTCCCCCATCGCTAAACCTTGCGACCTGCCGCACCACCTGCCCCGGCACCTGGAACGCGCCATAGATGGCCCACAGCGGACAGGCGTGTCCGGAATTGGGCAGAGGCAACCCCGGCAGAGGGAATTGCTTGGCAAGCCGCCCAGCAGGGTCCGACCGCAAAAAACCGAAGGGGATACCTTCGGCTCCCGGTCGCCGGAGCGTCACCAGCCGATGCGCCACCTGCTCGAAACTGCCCGTAAAACTTTGTCTCAGATGGTCTATATCGTATGAACTTTCCTCGGCCGCCTGCAGAAATGCATCATAGGGAAACATCATGGCCCCGGCGGCATATGTGGCCATCGCCCTGTAGGCGAGCCGCCTTGCCACGGCAGAGGTCAGTCGGTCGTCGCGGCATTGTTCAGCGAGCAGGTCGGGCGCGGAAAGTTCGACCAAAAGCCGAGCCAGCTGAAACCGCCGCGTCGAGGCCGTTGCGGACCCGGAGAACCACATGGTCTTCGTGGCGGGTTCATAGAAATATTGTGCCGGGCCGCGGATTCGATCCCCTCTTTCGTCGCGCTCGACGAAGATACCGAACCGCTTCTGCAGCAGGACGATCAAAGCCTCCGAACCGAAGCCGCCGTGGAAGCGTTCCACCTCCCCGCGCAGGCTGTCGGCCACGTCTTCCAGCGCCGGAAAATAATTGTGTTCCGCGATGATCAGATCATCGAGTTCACGTCGCGGCGAAATGCTGCGGCTGGCCTCCGAGCTATGCTCGAATTGCCCGATCAGCGCCCGCGCCACCTCCGACATGTCCACCGCTTCCCGGTTCAGCCGGCTCACGAACCGCCGCCTGTCGTCCGGCCCGAGGTCGTCCGTGCTTTCCAGGATTTCCGCGCTCGAACGCATCGCGGTGATGTGGCTCAGTATCTGGTGAAGCTGCTGGGAGAGGATCGGGTCCGCCCGCAAACGGTTCGACTGTGCCTCCAGACTTGCCAGAGCCTCGCTATAGCCACGATGCAGTCGCGCCAGCGCCACCGCAGCCCGCGGATTCTGCGCCACCAGTTGATGCACGTCCTCACCCTGCATGCCGGTCGGCTCGAGGATGGGATCGGCGAGCATCTCCTCCAGACTGTGGGTCAGCCTCTGCTCTGCCTCACCGCTCAGCTGCTCCACGCTGATGTCGAGCGCCTGTGCCAGCCGTACCACCAGCGCACCACCTACATCACGCTTGTTCGCCTCGATCAGGTTGAGGTAGCTCGCCGAAATTCCGACGGACCGCGCCAGCGCCGCCTGGGTAAAGCCGAGTGATTTCCGTTGGTTGCGGATCTTTATCCCGATCGGCGCTCTCACGCTTCGCCTCCTCCCCGCCTCCGCTTGTAAATTAATTTACAGATGCGGCACCCGTCATGTTAAAACCTTTACAGAAAAACGCAAGTTTTACAATGACATATTGCCTAAGTTTGCAGATGCGTCATACTCGCCATCGGTGAGAAGCTGAGTCTCGACTTGGCCCGCCACACGCAAAGGAGGAGAATATGAGCAGACCAAAAGACGGGTTCACTCGTCGGAAAGTGCTCAAGGGAGGGGCCGCCGGGTTGATCGGCATCGGCCTCGCCCCGACCATTTTCAGCAGGGGCATGGCCGCGGAATATTTGAACGAGCCCACCGGCAGCACGGTGAAGTTCGGTTTCAATGTGCCGCAGACGGGCCCCTATGCGGCTGAAGGCGCGGACGAACTGCTGGCGCAGCAGCTCGCCGTCGAACACCTCAATGGCGAAGGTGACGGCGGCATGCTGAACACCTTCAGCTCCAAGAACCTCAAGGGCAACGGCGTTCTCGGCAAGAAGGTCGAATACGTCACGGGCGACACCCAGACAAAGTCCGACGCGGCACGTGCTGCGGCGCAGTCGATGATCCAGAAGGACGGCGTGGTCATGATCAATGGCGGCTCGTCCTCGGGCGTTGCCGTTGCCGTTCAGGGCCTCTGCCAGGAAGCCGGCATCATCTTCATGGCCGGACTGACCCACTCCAACGACACGACCGGCAAGGACAAGAAGGCCAATGGCTTCCGCCATTTCTTCGACGCCTATATGTCCGGTGCTGCCCTGGCGCCGGTGCTGTCCAAAGCTTATGGCACGGATCGGCGCTTCTACATGCTGACCGCCGACTACACCTGGGGCTGGACCCAGGCGGACTCCATGAAGAAGTTCCTCACCGGCGAAGGCTGGGAGATGGTCAACGATGTTCGCACGCCGGTCGGCGCGGGAGACTTCTCGTCCTACATCACACCGGTCCTTCAGTCCGGTGCGGACGTGCTGATCCTGAACCATTACGGCGGCGACATGGTCAACTCGCTGACCCAGGCCGTGCAGTTCGGTCTCAGGGACAAGCAGGCCAACGGCAAGCAGTTCGAAATCGTCGTCCCGCTCTATTCGGAACTTATGGCCGAAGGTGCTGGCGACAACATCAAGGGCGTTTACGGCTCTATGAACTGGAACTGGCAGTTGACCGATCCAGGCACGCAGGCCTTCGTCAAGTCTTTCGGCGAAAAGTACGGCCACCCGCCCTCGAACTCGGCACAGACCTGCTACGCGCAGATCCTGCTCTATGCCGATGCCGTGGAACGGGCTGGCACCTTCAACCCCTGCGGCGTCGTAGCTGCACTGGAAGAAAACACCGGCAGCCTCGACAGCGTAACCTCTGACTCCAACAAGGGCTTCATGTTTGACGGTCTGGGCACCGGCAAGACGCTGTACCGTTCGGCCGACCATCAGTGCTTCAAGGACGTGCTGGTCATGAAGGGCAAGGAAAACCCGACCAACAAGTACGACGTCCTGGAGTTCGTCGACATCACGCCGGTCGACAAGGTCTGGTACGAACCGGACAATCCCATGTTCGCCGGCGGCGATCTGGGCAAGTGCAACCCCGGCGTCTAAGCTTCGTGGGTCTTTTCGCAAATCGGACCAGTCGCGCATCCTGCGCGATTGGTCGCTGCTGTCTTCGAGAGTTGCATAGAGGCCGGTGAACGTGGACGCCATCATTCTGCAGATCCTGAACGGTCTCGACAAAGGCTCGGCCTACGCCTTGATCGCATTGGGGCTCACCCTTATTTTCGGTACCCTGGGCGTCGTCAATTTTGCCCATGGCGCACTTTTCATGATTGGCGCCTTCTGCGCTGTCACCATGCAGCGCCTCCTGAACCTGTCCTTCCAGGTGGTCGATCCGGACAAGAAGGACTTTCTGGGCAATCCCTTGAAGGTTCAGGTGCCCTATGTGGAGGCGTGGCTCGGCCATGACGTTGGAGCCACGATCATCCAGTGGTCAGTACCGCTCGCGATCCTCCTGGCGATCCCAGTTATGGTAGTGATCGGCATTGCCATGGAGCGGGGCCTGATCAAGCACTTCTACAAACGTCCGCACGCCGACCAGATCCTTGTGACCTTCGGTCTGGCGATCGTCATGCAGGAGATTATCAAGTATTTCTTCGGCGCCAATCCGATCCAGACCACCGCGCCGCCGGCCTTTACCGGCTCGTTCGATTTCGGCGCCATGATAGGACTCGGGGCGAATGCCATCATCTACCCCTATTGGCGCATGGTCTATTTCCTGTTCGCCGCTGCTGTGATCGGCGCCGTCTTCGCATTTCTGCGCTTCACCACTTTCGGCATGGTGGTGCGCGCGGGCATGAGCGACCGGGAAACGGTCGGCCTGCTCGGGATCAATATCGACAGACGCTTCACCATCATGTTCGGCCTGGCCGCAGTCGTCGCCGGCATCGCCGGTGTGATGTATGCGCCGATCCTGTCGCCGCACTTCACCATGGGCATGGATTTCCTTGTCCTCAGCTTCGTCGTCGTCGTGGTGGGCGGCATGGGATCCTTGCCCGGCGCCGTTCTGGCTGGATTTCTGCTTGGAATCCTGCAGTCCTTTGCCTCCATGAACGAGGTCAAGTCGGTCATCCCCGGCATCGATCAGGTCGTGATCTACCTGGTCGCCATCATCGTGCTGCTGACCCGGCCGCGAGGTCTTCTGGGTCGGCGCGGCGTGATGGAGGAGTAGGCCATGCTCGGACTCAACACCAAGGACACCGGCTTCCTGCTTTTCGTCATCTTCCTGACCTTGGCGACGCCCTTCCTCTTGCAGCCCTTCCCGGAGGGCTCCGGCCTCGCCCAGTTCAATGCCGGTTATCCGGACCTGATGCAGCGCTTCGCGATCTACGGAATCTTCGCGATCGGCTTCAACATCCTTTTCGGACTGACCGGCTATCTCAGTTTTGGACATGCCGCCTTTTTGGGAGTGGGTTCGTACAGCGTCGTCTGGATGTTCAAGCTCCTCAACTACAACGTTCTGCCGGGCCTTATCCTCGCCGTCGTGCTTTCGGGCGTATTCGCCGTGCTCATCGGCTTTGTGTCGCTGAGGCGGTCCGGCATCTATTTCTCCATTCTGACGCTCGCCTTTGCGCAGATGTCCTACAATCTCGCCTATTCGGTTCTCACCCCGCTCACCAATGGCGAGACGGGCCAGCAGGTCTATCAATCCGATCCGCAATTCCTGATGGGCCCCGGCGCGCCGACCAGCCCGAACCTGTTCGGGCTGCTGATGAGCGACAGCACCAAGCTCTATTTCGGCGGCTGGGTCTTCACCCTCAATTTCGGCTATTATTTCTGCGCGATCATCGCCATTCTGGCCTTCTATCTGTCCTTGCGGATATTCCGCTCGCCTTTCGGCATGATCCTCAGGGCGATCAAGTCCAACCGCACACGGCTCAACTATGCGGGGATCAACACCAAGCCCTATATGCTCACCGCTTTCGCGATTTCGGGCATGTATGCAGGGCTGGCCGGCGGCCTTCTGGTGGCCATGGACCCTCTGGCCGGCGCCGAGCGCATGCAGTGGACAGCCTCCGGCGAAGTCGTTCTGATGACCATTCTGGGCGGAGCCGGTACGTTGATGGGTCCGGTGCTTGGCGCCGGCTTCATCAAATATTTCGAGAACATCTTTTCCAAGATCAACGAGGGCGTTCTGCACCAATGGTTCGGCTGGCTGCCCGGCGGGGCGCAGGATTTCGTCGTCGGCGTCATCAAGCCCTTTGTGGGCGACGGCTGGCACCTGACGCTTGGCATCCTTTTCGTTCTGGTGGTGGTCTTCCTGCCAGGCGGGATCATGGAGGGCATAAGGCGCATCGGCGCCCTGTCGAGGCGCGGTCGCGATGGCCAAAAGGCGACCTCCGCCCGCACATTGCCGGCTGAATAGGAAGGGCCCGCCATGCAAACGAGCGAAAACGTCGTCCTCCACGTTGCGGATGTCCACAAGACCTTCGGCGGCCTTCACGCCCTCTCCGACATCGACCTCGCGGTCGAGGAAGGCACGACCCACGCCATAATCGGCCCCAATGGCGCAGGTAAATCGACCCTGCTCAACGTCATTGTCGGGCGGTTGGCGCCGACCCGCGGCGCGGTCATCTTCGATGGCGACGTGCTGACGGGCAAGGCGCCGCACCAGATCAACCAGATGGGGGTTGCCCGTGTTTTCCAGACGCCGGAGATCTTTCCCGATCTGACCGTGCTGCAAAACGTCATGACCCCGGCCTTTGCGAAGCGTGACGGGTCCTTCACGCTCAATTTCCTCAAATCGCTCGACACCGAGACCGAGCTTCGTGAAGAGGCTGAGGCCATACTTGACGACGTAGGGCTGCATGACCGCCGCGACACCCATGCTGGCTCTCTGTCGCGCGGCGACAAGAGGCGCATGGAACTGGCCATGTGCCTGATCCAGCATCCGCGCCTGCTGCTGCTGGACGAGCCGACCGCCGGCATGTCGCGGCACGACACCAACACCACCATCGAGTTGCTGAAAAAGATCAAGGCGCGCGGCATGACCAAGATCATCATTGAGCATGATATGCATGTGGTGTTCTCGCTGGCCGACAGGATTTCCGTTCTCGCCGGCGGCCGTATCATCGCCGAGGGCGCGCCCGAAGACGTACGCAACAGCGCCCAGGTGCAGGAAGCCTATCTCGGAGGGGCACATTGATGAACGATCTTGCCCCTGCCCCCTCGCTGGACAAGCCCATAATGCACGAGCACGGCACTGCCGTGGACAAGTCGGCCTATTTCGCCGTCAGCGACATTCACGCCTATTACGGCGAGAGCTACATCGTGCAGGGGGTCAGCTTTGATCTCGGGGAGTCCGAAATCCTGGCGCTGCTCGGCCGCAATGGCGCCGGCAAGACCTCGACTTTGCGGGCTATCGCCCGTGCCGCAAATCCTGTCCTGCGTTCGGGCGAAATCTGGCTCAATGGCCAGCCCCTGCACCAGATGAAGGCTTTCCAGGCGGCCCGGCTCGGCGTGCAGCTGGTGCCCGAGGACCGGCGGATCATCCAGGGACTGACGGTGGAGGAAAACCTCCAGCTCGCACAGGTCGCGCCCGGCCATGGCTGGTCGCTGGATGAGGTCTACGAGCATTTCCCGCGCCTCGGCGAACGCCGCCGACAGGAAGGCACGACGCTTTCCGGGGGCGAACAGCAGATGCTCGCCATCGCCCGCGCCCTTACCCGCGAGGTCAAGCTGCTGCTGCTCGACGAGCCCTATGAAGGGCTGGCGCCGGTCATCGTGCAGGAGATCGAAAAGATCCTGCATTCGATCAAGGAACTCGGCATCACCACCATCATCGTCGAACAGAACGCCGTCGCCGCGCTGCGGCTCTCCGACCGCGCCGTCATTCTCGACACCGGCGAGGTCGCCTTCACCGGCACGGCGAAGGAAGTGCTCGACAATGCCGATCTGCGCCAGGAATACCTTGCGATCTGAGCGCCCAAAAGGGCGACGTCAATTCTTCGGTACGCGCTCGGAAAAAGGAATGCCGCCACGCGCCTTGCCGTTGGCCTTGCTCTCGACAATCGACACCACGACGTTTTCGGCCGGCACCTCGAAATGCTTCACCACCGCATCGGTGATGTCTTTCATCAGCGCCTTTTTGACTTCGGGGCTACGGCCTTCGACGGCGTGAACGATGATTTCCGGCATTCCGGTCTCCCCTGCGGAAAATGGATTATGTGCTAAAGTTTCGACTGGAGGATAAGCCAAGGGAGGGGTTTGGCAATGTCCGAAAAGATCTACCCGGTGCCTGAGGAGTGGGCGCGAAGCGCTTTGGTCGATGCCAGGGCGCATGATGAGATGTACCGGCGGTCCATCGAAAACCCGGACGACTTCTGGGCCGAGCAGGCAAAGCGGCTCGACTGGATAACGTTCCCTTCTATCGTCAAGAACGCCAGCTTCGATCCCGTCTCCATCAAGTGGTTCGAGGACGGCGTTCTCAATATCGCGGTGAACTGCATCGACCGGCATCTCGAGGACCGCGCCGAACAGATCGCGCTGATCTGGGAACCGGACGAACCGGGCGAAGAGGCGCGCACCTTCACCTATGCCGAATTGCACGCTGAAGTCTGCCGCGCCGCCAACATGCTCAAGACCCTGGGCGTCAAGCGCGGCGACACCGTCACCATCTATTTGCCGATGATCCCGGAAGCCGCCTTCACCATGCTGGCCTGCGCCCGCATCGGGGCCGTGCATTCGGTGATCTTTGCGGGCTTTTCGCCCGAAGCGATCGCCGGCCGCATCAATGACTGCAAATCCCGCATCGTCGTGACCGCCGACGAAGGACGCCGCGGCGGCAAGCGCATACCGCTGAAGAACAATGTCGATGCCGCCATGCCCATGGCCTCCGGTGTCGAGACCGTGCTCGTCGTCCATCACACCGGCGGAGACATCTCCTGGCACGACCAGCGCGACATCTGGTGGGACCAATATGCCGACATGGTCCCGGACGAGTGCCCGCCCGAACCCATGGGCGCCGAGGACCCCTTTTTCATTCTCTATACCTCCGGTTCGACTGGAAAACCCAAGGGCGTGCTGCATACGGCCGGCGGCTACCTCACTTACGTGTCGCTCGCCCACAAGCTTGTCTTCGATTACCGCGACGGGGACATCTATTGGTGCGGCGCCGACCTCGGCTGGATCACCGGCCACTCGCTGGCGCTTTACGGCCCCCTCTCCAACGGCGCCACGACGCTTCTCTACGAGGGCGTGCCCAACTATCCCGATGCCTCGCGCTACTGGCGGATCATCGACCGCCACAAGGTCAACCAGTTCTTCACCGCCCCGACGGCCATCCGCGCCCTGATGGGGGCAGGTGATGAGTACGTCACCGGCACATCGCGGAATTCGCTCAAGCTCCTGGCGAGCGCCGGCGAACCGCTCAACCCTGAAGCCTGGGAGTGGTACTACAACGTCGTCGGCGACGGACGCTGCCGGGTGATCGACAATTACTGGCAGACCGAGACCGGCTGCGTCATGCTGGCCCCCCTGCCCGGCGCCACGCCGCTCAAGCCCGGCTCGGCAAGCAAGCCTTTCTTCGGCATCGCGCCCCAGCTGATCGACAATGACGGCAATGTGCTCGATGGGCCTGCCGCCGGCAATTTCTGTGTCACTCAATCCTGGCCCGGACAGGCGCGAACGATCTATGGCGACCATGCCCGCTTCGTCGACACCTATTTTTCTGCCTTTCCCGGCCGATATTTTTCGTCCGACGGCGCACGCCGCGACGAGGACGGTTATTACTGGATCACCGGCCGCGTCGACGATGTGCTCAATGTTGCCGGGCATCGCCTCGGTACCGCCGAGATCGAGAGCGCGCTCGACGACCACCCCGCGGTCGCGGAAGCCGCCGCCGTCGGCGTGCCGCATGCCATCAAGGGCGAGGGCATTTATGTCTATGTCTCCCTGATGGCGGGCGAAGAGCCGAGCGCCGAGCTCGAAGCCAGCATCAAGCAATGGGTGCGCAGGCGCATCGGCGCGATTGCCACGCCAGAGCATATTCATTTCACCAGCGATCTGCCGAAGACCCGCTCGGGCAAGATCATGCGGCGCATCCTGCGCAAGATCGCGACCGGCGATGTCGACTCTCTCGGCGATGTCTCAACTCTTGCCGATCCGAGCGTGGTCGACCGGTTGCTGGCCGGGCGAAAGACTGCGGTGGCAGGTTCGGCGTGAGATTTCTTCTGCCTCGCGCGTCGCTCCGCCTTTCTGTTTTGTCTCGCGCCGCGCACCGCTTGTCTGTTTTGCCTCGCGGGCCGCGGGAAACATCCCCCGCGAGGTCCTCACGCTAACCATTATGGGAGCGAGTCTAGAGGGCAGTGCCTTCGCGTTTCGTCCTTCGTCGTGTGCGATCTCACGCATTCCCTCGATACATCACGCAATCCTCTCCTCGTCATTGCGAGCGGCCAAGGGCCGCGCGGCAATCCAGTGTGGCGCATAAAGGTCTGGATTGCTTCGCTCCGCTCGCAATGACGGCGGTGTCGGGCACACCCAAGCGCCCGCCGGCATGCGCCTCGGGTTCATCCAATAAAGTGAGCGGGCATGGGGCGCGCATCACCTCGGTGCCGGAGTTCGTGGCTCAAGGCCACCCGGCGAAAAAGAGGCGCTGCGCGCCCCATGCTTCCCGGGAGTTTTGGGCTTAATCCGCCTGTTTGGAGCCTTGGCAGGCCAGCCTGGGATTTCCCATGCCCTTTCAGGCTTATCCGAAGTCCCTTGCGGCGCGCTTCGGATCAGCTGCAAACGGTTTGGGCCGCCGCTGGCGCGACCGCCATCGGACCCGGGCACCCCGCACCGGAAGCTCGTATGCATCCTCGCTCTATGGTGCGGCGCAGCCGCAAAATTAGATCGGGTGCTAGAGGGCGGGGATTACATATTTGACGGCGCTGTTCTGGCGTCGGGTTCTGGCGGCAGAATGGCCCATCGGGAGCTGGCCGGCTCCCGATGGGCAGCGGGCGGGTTTAGCGGGGATAGGCCTCGTGACGGCCGTAACTTATCTCACCCCCCGCTGCACCTTGTCCGGCCATCCGAACGGTAGAGAGGCCTTTGACGGCCGCATGTAATCCAGGAACCAACGGACAGCACGATGAGCATGAGCCCAACCCCATCGCAGTTCAACCACGTCGTCGCCTTCGAGGTGAGCAAGCACGAGCTGGTCGTGCACATTCTGCCCGCCGATACCGGCGAGCGGATCGTCAATACGGCAGCGGCGGTGCGCCGCCTGCTCAAGCGCGAGCACAAGCGTGGCCAGGCGCAGGATCTGGGCGTGCTGCTGGTCGTATGCGAGGCCACCGGCGGCTATGAACGCCATGTTCTGGCCCAGGCCGGCGGGCTCGGGCTCGCCACCCACCGCGCCCATGGCAGTCGCACCCGCCTGTTCGCCCGCTATCAGGGCAAGCGGGCCAAAACCGATCCCATCGACGCCAGACTGCTCGCCCTCTATGGTCGGGCCACTCCGGACCTGCACCTTTATCAAGCTCCCGGCCCGGAACTGGCAGCGCTGCGCGAGCTGCGCGTCCGGCGCGACCAGCTGATACAGATGCTGCGGATGGAGAAGAACCGCATGCAGCACGCAGCGCATCCGCGCAGCAAGGCGTCCCTGCGCCAGCACTGCAAATGGCTCGAGGGCGAGTGCAAAGCCCTCCAGGCGCAGATCGCCACGCTGATCGAGACCTCCCCGGATCTCAGCCACAAGGCCCGCCTGATGCAGTCCATCAAAGGCGTCGGTCCCGGCACCGCCGCCGCCATCCTCGCACACCTGCCCGAACTGGGCACCCTGACAAAAGCCCAGGCCGCTGGCATCACCGGCCTGGCACCCCACGCCAACGACTCAGGTCAGCACAGGGGCACCCGCCATATCGGCGGTGGTCGCAAATCCCTGCGCACCAGCCTCTATATGGCCGCCCTGGTCGCCAGGACATTCAACCCCAGACTCAAGGCCTTCGCTCAGACCCTCAGAGCACGCGGCAAACCCAACAAGCTTATCCTCACGGCCATCATGCGAAAGCTCGTCGTCATCCTCAACGCCGTGCTCAAGACAAACCAGCCCGCAAGGCCTTGACGCCAAAGACGGTAGATAAGTTTGTGACGCCCAAAAACGAAAGCCCCGCGCTTTTTTCGCGCGGGGCCTAAATCAGGTGCGCAGACGCAAAGGTGCTAATCGTCCGATTTGTGCTCGGGCTTGCCCTTGCGCTTGGTGCTGGCCATCTCGTCCAGCTCCTTCTCGCTCATGGACTCGTACATGGATTTGGACGCGCCCTTGAGATCGGAGACCTTTTCGTCGCCGCGCTTGGCCGACAGCGCCGCACCGGCGGCCTTCTGCTGTGCTTTGGATTTCGCTGGCATGAGAACCCTCCTTGAATTCGTCATCCAACAAGGAAAACGTGCCGGTGATTGGGCGGTTCCTGGAACGTACACCCTGCGACAATTAACCGGGGCTCATTTCTGGTCGAAAAACCGGGCCTCGAATGTGTGCAGGAACCACAGGACGATCAGCGCCAATCCCGTCGCCAGAGCCGCCAGCACATAAAAGCCGAGCGCCGAAGCCATGCCGACCGCGCCCGAAAGCCACATCCCCGCGCCCGTGGTGATATTACGGACGCGCGAGCCGGTCCTGAAGATGACCCCGGCCCCGAGAAAGGCGACGCCGGCGGTGACGGCTTCGAAAGCGCGCAGCGGATCGCCGAAATTGTTGCCGATCGCCTCGGCGCGAATGGCGTAGAACATCTCGAAGGCCAGCGTGGTGAACAGCGCGGAAGCGACGGCGATCAGGATGTGTGTCCTGAGGCCGGCGGCATGATCGCGCATTTCCCGCTCGAAGCCGATTGCACCAGCGAGTATGGCGGCCAGAATGATCCGTCCGCACATGAGATAAAGCGGCGTGTGCGTGCCTTCCGTCCAGCCCCAGAAATTGGTGACTTCCATACCCGGCCCTCGTCTCAGACGGTCTTGAGCATGCCGCCATCGACGAAATAGGTCGAGCCCGTCGTGTAACTCGCCTTATCCGAGCAGAGGAATACGAAGGTATGCGCCAGTTCTTCCGGAGAGGCGAAACGCTTCATGGCGGCGTGCTCGTCGGCCACGCCCTGCAGATGCGCCTCCCAATCGCCGCCCGTCTCCGCCGTCAGCTGCTTGGCCGTCTTGATCCAGTCCGGCGTCAGGATCAGCCCGGGATTGATGCAGTTGACGCGGATATTGTCGCCGACGACCTCGGTTGACAGCGTCTTGGAGAACATCATCAGCGCCGCCTTGGTGGTGTTGTAGATCGGCTCGTACCACAAGGGCTGCACCGCGCAGATCGAGGCATTGTGCAGGATGACGCCGCCGCCCTTTTTCCGCATCTGCGGGACCAGTCCGCGCGCCAGCCGCACTGCCGCCATGACATGCAGATCCCAGTAATACTGCCACTTCTCGTCCGGCGCCTCGACGATGGTCTCGTTCGATCCCGTCCCGGCATTGTTGATCAGGATATCAGCGCCGCCCATGCTGTCCGCGGCATCGATGAGATCATTGCAGCCGCCGGCGGTGGCGACATCGCAGGAGACCGGCAGCACCTTGACGCCCGTCTCGTTCTCGATCCGGGTCGCCTCCTCGTCCAGCCGCTCGGCATCGCGGGCCGCCAGCACCAGTTGCGCGCCTTCCCGCGCCAGCGCCTCGGCGACCGCCAGACCGATGCCGATACTGCCGCCGGTGATGACGGCGACCTTGCCTTCCAGACCCAAATCCATCAGTTCTCCATCCTGATCTGCAGCTTTACGTCGGCCGGCCGCCCTTCCGCCGCCCGCTCGAAAGCGGCGATGGAATCGGTGAAGGCAAAGGTCTCCGAAATCAGCGGCTTGAGATCGACCTTGCCCGAAGCAATGAGCGCAATCGCCCGGTCATAGACATGGGCGTAGCGAAAGACGGTGGCGAAGGTGATCTCCCTGACGGCGGCGGCAGACACATCGAACGGCACCGGATCGACCGGCATCCCGACCAGAACGCAGCGCCCGCCCGGCCGCGGCAGGCTCATCAGCGTCTCATAGGCCTTGGGCGCGCCCGAGCACTCGAACACCACGTCGGCGCCCCAATTCTCGCTCTCTTCATTCACTGCGTCGACGAGGTTCTGCTTTTTGATGTTGACCGGAATGATGCCCGTCATAGCGTCCGGCGATGTCGAGCTTTTCATCCATCAGGTCGGCGATCATCACCCGGGAGCAGCCGCCAGCAAGCGCCGCCAGCGCCACCATGATGCCGATGGGGCCGGAGCCGATGACCAAGCCGAGATCGCCCGGCTTGATCTCGGCCTTCATCGCCGCCTGCATGCCAACGGCGAAAGGCTCGACCATCGCGCCCTCCGCAAAGGAGACGTTGTCGGGCAGCTTGAAGGTGTAGTTGGCCGGATGCACCACATGCGGGGTGAGGCAGCCATGGATAGGCGGCGTCGCCCAGAAGGTCACGGCCGGATCGACATTGTAGAGCCCCAGCCGCGAAGCGCGGGAATTGGGATCGGGAATGCCCGGCTCCATGCACACCCGGTCGCCGGGTTTGAGGTTGGTAACTCCCTCCCCGACCTCTTCGACAATTCCGGAGGCCTCATGCCCCAGCACCATGGGCGCCTTGACCACGAAGGGCCCGATCTTGCCATGGGTGTAGTAGTGGACGTCGGACCCGCACACACCGACCGTATGGGTTTTGATCTTCACATGCCCGGGCGGCACGCCCAAGGGCAAATCGATATCGCGCAACGACAGTTCGCGTTGCCTTTCCAGCACAAGAGCCTGGACCATTCTGAAACTTTATGACCTCGCGTCTGCCTCCGCCCCGGCATGGAAGTGATGCGCCGGAACGCGATTGCCATCCACCGGCGGCTCCATTGCGCCGGTCATGATCGCCACCGCGTCCGACATGGTGAAATCCTTGGGATTGATGACGGCGATCCGCCTGCCGAGGCGATGAATATGGATGCGGTCCGCCACTTCGAACACATGCGGCATATTGTGCGAGATCAGGACGATGGGCAAGCCGCGCGCCTTGACGTCGAGCATGAGTTCGAGCACGCGCCGGCTTTCCTTCACCCCCAGCGCCGCCGTCGGCTCGTCCATGATGACGACGCGCGAGCCGAAAGCGGCGGCGCGGGCCACCGCCACGCCCTGGCGCTGGCCGCCGGAGAGCGTTTCGACCGACTGGTTGATGTTCTGGATGGTCAGGAGTCCGAGGCTGGAAAGCTTTTCGCGCGCCTGCTTCTGCATCGCCGAGCGGTCGAGCATGCGCAACCACTGCCCCAGAAATCCGGAAGACCGGATTTCGCGCCCCAGGAACATGTTGTCGGCGATCGACAGGGCCGGGCTGAGCGCGAGGTCCTGATAGACCGTCTCGATACCGGCATTGCGCGCATCGAGCGGGGTTCGGAAATGCACCGGCTTGCCGTCGAGCAGGATCTCGCCCTCGTCCGGAATGATGGCTCCGGCCATGGTCTTGATCAACGTGGACTTGCCGGCGCCGTTGTCGCCTATGACGGCAAGGATCTCGTTGGGCATCAGGTCGAAATCGGCGTGATCGAGCGCCACCACGCGCCCGAAGCGTTTGACCAGCCCCCGCGCTTCGAGGATCGGGGTTGAAGAATTTAGCTCGCTCATGTCGAAATCTTCCTGATCCATTGGTCGATGGCGACGGCGAGAATGATCAGCGCGCCGACGGTGAATTCCTGCCAGAGGACGTCGACACCCGCCAGAGCCAGCCCATTGCGGAAGACGCCGACGATCAGCGCGCCGAACAGCGTTCCGATGAGCGAGCCGCGCCCGCCGAACAGCGAGGTGCCGCCGATGACCACGGCGGTGATGGCATCGAGATTGGCGTTTTGCCCGGCGAGCGGCGAGACGGCGCCGATGCGTCCGATCAGCACCCAGCCGGCGATCGCGCAGATGAAGCCGGCCAGGGTGTAGGTTGCGATCAGCGTCATGTCGGTCTTGATACCGGCGAGCCGTGCGGCATTGGGGTCATCGCCCACCGCATAGACATGCCGGCCGAAGGCGGTTCGGTTGAGGACATACCAGACGATTCCGGCGACGATCAGCATCAGGATCGAACCGAAGGTGAGGATGGCGCCGCCGAGCCTGATCTTGTTGTCCCCCAGCCATTGCAGCAGCGGGCCGACGGCAGCGAGGTCCTGCTGCCGGATGGTTTCGGAATGCGACACCAGGATCACCAGCGAACCGAAAATGCTCCAGGTGCCGAGCGTGACGATGAACGGGGGGAGCCTGAGCTTGGTGACCAGCACGCCATTCAGGCATCCGCATGCCGCGCCCGTCAGAAGCCCGAGGACGAAGGAGATCTCCATCGGCACGCCGTAGACGACGCTCAGCCGCCCCATGACCACCGAGGACAGGATCATGATCGCCCCGACGCTGAGATCGATGCCGGCGGTGAGGATGATCAGCGTCTGGGCGATGCCGAGCACGGCGATGATCGTCACCTGCTGCAGCACCAGCGACAGATTGAACGGATGAAAGAACTTGCCCCCGACCACGCCGGAAAAGATCAGCACCGCGATCAGCAGAATGGCCGCCGGAATGGCGGTTGGAAAGGAATGCAGAAATCCTTGCAGCTGCCGCGCGAAGGAGCGCTTGCCTTCATCGAACCGGATAGAGGCCTCTCCGCCGCCGCTCCTCAACCCGCTTTCGGCCAGGGCCGATCCTGCCTGGTCGTCACTCATTGGCTCCTCCCGCCGATACGAGCACTGACGTCATGAAATTTGGGTGGGGCGGCTCCCGCCGCCCCACCCATCCGGCGCTCTCCCCCGGCGCCGGCAGGTCAGCCTAGCCCCAGCAGAGCTTCAGCCCTTCGTCGACCGAGATCGAGGGAACGCCATCCACCGGCTTGTCGGTGACCAGCTGTTCGCCGGTGTCGAAGAATCCGCCCTTCTCGACGCCGTCGGGAAGTTTGCCGGAGGCGATCGCCTCGAGGGCCAGCGACGCCATCTTCAGCGGATATTGCTGCGAGGTGGCGCCGATGACGCCCGCCTGCACGTTCTTGACGCCCGGGCAGCCGCCATCGATCGAGACGAGCACCACCGAACCGTCATCCTTGCCGACGGCCTTGAGCGCTTCCCAGGCGCCTGCCGCCGCCGGCTCGTTGATCGTGTAGACGACGTTGATGTCCGGGCACTTCTGCAGCAGCGTTTCCATCGCCGTGCGGCCGCCATCTTCGGCGCCGCCGGTCATTTCATGCCCGCAGATGCGCGGATCGTCCTCGTCGCCGTAGTGGTTGGGATCCTTCACGTCGATGCCGAAACCCTGCATGAAGCCCTGGTCGCGCAGATAGTCGACCGTCGGCTGGTTCACCGCCAGATCAAGGAAGGCGATCTTGGCGTCCTTGGCCTTGTCGCCCAGCGTGCCCTTGGCCCATTGGCCGATCAGCTTGCCGGCCTTGCGGTTGTCGGTGGCAAAGGTCGCATCGGCGGCGTCCATCGGATCGAGCGGCGTATCGAGCACGATCACCATCAGCCCGGCATCGCGCGCCTTCTGGATCGTCGGCACGATGGCGCTGGAATCGCGAAGGCACGATGGCGAAGCCCTTGGCGCCGGCCGCGATCAGGCTCTCGATCGCGGCGACCTGGCTGTCATTGTCGCCGTCATACTTGCCGGCGAAGGTCCTCAGGTCGAGCCCGAGCTCCTTGGCCTTGGCCTGGGCGCCCTCGCGCATCTTGACGAAGAAGGGGTTGCCTTCGGTCTTGGTGATCAGGCCCACCACGTCCTGTGAAAAGGCAGGCACGGTGCTCATAGTCGCAACGAACACGGCGCCCGCGAGCGCCGTCATAAATGCAGATTTCATGATGTCCTCCGGTCCTCAAAACGGTCGGGGCCTTGATCCTCCTGCCCCAACTCCCTTGCACCCGGAATTCTAGCGCCGCGTCTGGCCCTGTCAATAAATTAATCCAGTTGATTTAAGTATTGACAGCGCCATGCCGTCGCAGCAGGATTTGGAAAAACGTGCCGCACGCAACGGGACGAAAGGCAAACAGGATTTGCCGCTAAAGCGTTGGTCCGGATAGATTTTCCTTGACCAATGAAAGCGATCCTTTAAGCCCTCCTGCGATGACGGCACGAAGGGAGGATGGGGTGACGGACCAGAAGGCGCCCGAACGCGGCAGCCTGGAGCCGGGAGGATTGAGCAGAGGCACCAACCAGTCCGGCGTGCGTCTCTACAATGAAAGACTGGTCCTTTCGCTTCTCAGGCGGCACGGGCAATTGCCCAAGGCCGAGATCGCCCGCGCCACCGGCCTGTCGCCGCAAACCATCTCGATCATCGTCAACGGCCTGACCCGCGACGGGCTGCTGTTGCGCGGCATGCCGCAGCGCGGCCGCATCGGGCAGCCTTCCGTGCCCTATGCGCTCAACCCGGAGGGCGCCTATTCGCTGGGGCTCAAGATCGGCCGGCGCAGCTTCGATCTCTACCTCATCGATTTCGTCGGCAAGGTGATCGGCAAGCTGCACCGCGTACATGACTATCCCACGCCGCAATCGGCGCGCGACTTCGCGCTTTCGGGCGTTGAAACGCTGCTGCAGGAAGCCCCGCCGCATCTGCGCGACCGTATAGCCGGCCTCGGCGTCGCCGCCCCTTACGAACTCTGGCTCTGGCTCGAGCAGATGCAGGCGCCAAAGCACGAGATAGATGCCTGGCGCTCAGCGGACATAAGAGCCGACCTTGCATCAACCCTCCCCTGGCCGGTCTATTTCGCCAATGACGTAACCGCCGCCTGCGCGGCGGAGTTCATGTTCGGCGCAGGCGAACGCCACACCGAATTTCTCTACGTCTATGTCGGATCGTTTCTCGGCGGGGGACTGGTGCTTGATGGGCATCTGTTCCCCGGCCGCACGCAGAACGCCGGCGCTATCGGCTCCATGCCGGTCATGCCCGGCTTCGCTTCCAAAGGCGGCCGCTCCGGGCAATTGATGAACATGGCCTCGATCTACGCGCTGGAACAGCAATTGCTGCGCGAAGGACGCTCGGCCGACATCTTGTGGCAATCGCCGCAGGGCTGGGGCGATCTCGGCAAGGCGCTGGACGATTGGGTCGGCCATGTCGCGGACACGCTGGCCTTTGCAATATGCGGCGCGGTCGCCGTCATCGACGTGCAGACCATCGTTATCGACGGCGCCTTTCCCCCCGAGATCCGGACGCGCGTCGTGCGCGAAACCCGGCAAGCGCTCGAACGGATGGACCAGCTGGCGCTGACCCCCTTCAACCTCGTCGAGGGCACAATAGGCGATGCGGCCCGCGCTATGGGCGGGGCCGCTCTACCGTTACTGGCCAATCTCAGCCAGGATCGCGAAGTGCTGTTCAAGGAGAATTGAGGAGGCCGGCGGAGCCTCCCGAAAGCTAGCCGGCGCCCGGGCCGGGTGCGATCACCAGCGCCCAGAGCACATAAAACAGCATCAACAGCACGAAGACCGCGAGGGTGGAGATCACCAGCACGCGCCCGTTCATGCGCCTGTCATCGCTCTGGCGCACCTGTTTGGTGTTCTTGTGCGGATCATAGGTCTCCATTTGGGGCCTCCGAACTTTTACGATTGCGTCTATTGCAAACGAACGGGTTTGCCTCCAGTTCCGCTTGCTCGCTTGACCCCTCCTGCGATTGGCCCGACTGTTCTCACTGTCATCAAAGCTCAAAAAGGACACGCCTTGCCCGCACCGGATCGCGAAACTCTCGTCAGAATGATCGCCGCGGGACGCGGCCTTGAGCCAGCCGATCTGGTCATCAAGAATGTCGGCCTTCTAGACGTCATCACTGGCGCGGTGACCGAAACCGACATCGCCATCGTCGCCGACCGGATCGTTGGCACACACGCCGAATATGAAGGCAAGACGATCATCGACGGCACCGGCCGCTACGCCGTGCCCGGGTTCATCGACACCCATCTTCACGTCGAATCTTCGCTCGTTACACCGCTAGAATTCGACCGCTGCGTGCTGCCGCACGGGGTCACCACAATCATCTGCGACCCGCACGAAATCGCCAATGTGCTGGGTGCCGACGGCATTGCCTATTTCCTAGACGCCTCCGAACGCACCATCATGGATGTGCGCGTCAATCTCAGCTCCTGCGTGCCCTCGACCGCCTTTGAGACGTCCGGGGCGCGGCTCGAGATCGAGGACCTGCTGCCCTTCCGCGACCATCCCAAGGTGATCGGCCTGGCCGAGATGATGAACTTTCCCGGCGTGCTCAACGCCGATGACGGCATCATCGACAAGCTTATGGCGTTCCAGAACGGGCACATGGACGGCCATGCGCCACTGCTGTCGGGCACCGACCTCAACGGCTATCTCGCGGCCGGCATCCGTACCGACCACGAGGCGACCTCAGCGCAAGAAGCACGCGAGAAGCTGAAAAAGGGCATGGCGATCCTCATCCGCGAAGGCTCGGTGTCCAAGGATCTCGACGCCCTGGCCGAAATTCTCGACGAGAATTCTTCAGCCTTTGTGGCGCTTTGCACCGATGACCGGAATCCGCTCGACATTGACGAGGAGGGCCATCTGGACGCCCTGATCCGCCGGCTGATCGCCAAGGGACGGCCCCTGCACCATGTCTATCGCGCCGCCTCCCATTCGGCGGCACGCATTTTCGGGCTGAAAGATCGCGGCCTGCTGGCCCCGGGCTGGCGCGCCGACATCGTCCTTGTCGACGATCTTAAAGACTGCTCCGTCTCCGAGGTGATTTCCGCCGGCCGGCTGGTCACGCCGGAACTCTTCGATACCCGTCCGGCGCGTCGACCCGGTCGGGCTAAAGTCGATGAAGGCAAGCCCGGTTACGCCTGACGCCTTTGTCATCCCGCAAAAGCCAAGCCGCAACGAGACGCCGGTGATCGGGGTGAAGCCCGGTCTCATCATCACCTTCCGCGAAAGCGCGACGTTGGAAGTGACCGAGAACGGCCTCGCGCCCGATCTCGACAAGGACGTCATCAAGCTCGCCGTCATCGAGCGGCACGGCAAGAACGGCAATATCGGGCTTGGCTTCGTCACCGGCTTCGGGCTTAAGCGCGGGGCCATCGCCTCCTCGGTCGGCCATGACAGCCACAACATCACCGTTATCGGCGTGAACGACGCAGACATGGCGCTGGCGGTGAACCGGCTGGTTGAAATGGGTGGCGGGTTTGCCGTCGCCGATAACGGAAAAATCACCGCCGACCTCGCCCTGCCGATTGCCGGGCTGATGAGCCTCTTGCCCTTCGAAGAGGTGGCGCAGCGGCTGCAGATCCTTCACGCCGCCGCAAAAAGGCTTGGCTGCACCCTGCCCGAACCCTTCCTGCAGGTGGCCTTCCTCGCCCTGCCGGTGATCCCGCATCTGAAGATGACGGATCGTGGCCTGTTCGATGTCGACGCCTTCGCCTTTGTCGATTGAAAAGGACCCGCATTCAAAACGACTTGGAACGGTGTGCTCATCCTTCTGGTCCGCAAGGCAAAGTTTTTTGCATGAGTGATGCAAATTGATCGGTCAAACCTCGCGCTGAGGATAATGATGCGTAGAATGCAGCATCATTTTCCAAGGAGTACGAATATGCGCAAAGCGTTTATCGCCCTCGCGCTGGTGCTGGGTTTTGCTGTGCCGGCGTTTGCCGCCGCGCCCAAGGCCGGCCCGCTCGTCGACGCCAAATGGGTGATCGATCACGCCAATGACAACGACGTCGTTCTAATCGACATTCGCGACGACATCGAAAAGACCGATCTCGGCGGCAAGCCCTTTATCGCCAATGCCGCGCGCGCGCCCTATGGCTCGTTCGGCTGGCGGGCGACCGTGGACGGCACCCCCGGCATGCTGCCCAAGATCGAGGACATCGTCGCCCTTATCGACAGCCTCGGCGTCAATGACAGCGACCACGTCGTCATCATCCCCTGGGGCACTGATTCTTCGGAATTCGGTGCAGCCACGCGCGTGTACTGGACCTTCAAATATCTCGGCCATGACGCCGTCTCCATCCTCGACGGTGGCTGGCGCCAGTATCATGCCGCGGGCGGCCCGGAAGTGGCTGAAGCCTTCCAGCCGCAAAAGGGCAGCTTTACCGCCAATCCGCAGGACGATTTGCTGGCCACGACCGACGAAGTCGTTGCCGCAGTCGCCAGCGGTGAAAAGCTGATCGACGCTCGCCCCGCCAGCCAGTACCGCGGCGAATCCAAGAGCCCGGTGGCGCGTGTGCCCGGCACCATTCCCGGCGCGGTCAATCTGGAGAATTCCAAGCTTTATAGCGCCGAGTTCGCCAGCTTCGCCCGTCCCGAGACGGTGAAAGCCCTCGCCGAGGCCATCGACCTGGCTCAGGACCAGAAGAACATCGTCTTCTGCAACACCGGCCATTGGGCGTCCGTCGTCTGGTTCGGCCTGCACGAAGTGCTGGGCGACAAGCAGACCTCGATGTATGACGGCTCCCTGGCGGCCTGGACGGCGGACAAGTCGCGTCCTGTGCAGCAGTAGCACTCCAGCGGGCTCGTTCCGCGGATCTGACAGGCGGCTGTCCCGGCCTTCCGGGGCAGCCGCGCCATCTTGAAGACTTCTTTTCGGATCGCCCGATGACCGACGCCACACTTCAAAAACCCGCCGCCCTGCCGACGATCAACGCCGATCGGGCACCGCTTCTGGTCGCCGGCGGTGCCCTGATCATCGGCTTTTTCGCCATTCTGGCGCTGGTCGATCTGCGCCAGGCCGCCCTGTTCCTGGTCGGCGGCGGCCTGGGCGCCACGCTTTATCACGGCTCCTTCGGCTTCACCGGCGGCTGGCGCCGCATGGTGGTCGAAAAGCGCGGCCGCGCCATGCGCGCCCAGATGCTGATGATCGGAGTGGCCGCTATCGGCATGATCCCGCTTCTCGCCGCCGGCAGCCTCGGCGGGCAGGCGCTGGTCGGCGCCGTCGCGCCTGTCGGCGTGTCCGTGCTGGTTGGCGCGGCGATGTTCGGCCTAGGCATGCAATTGGGCGGCGGTTGCGGCTCGGGCACATTGTTTACGGTGGGTGGCGGCTCGGCGCGCATGCTGATTACGCTGGCCTTCTTCATTCTCGGCGCCCTGATCGGCACTGCGCATCTGCCCTGGTGGCTGACGCTCCCCTCCTTCCCCACCATCGAGCTCGGGCGGCAGTTCGGCCCGGGACTCGGCATCGTGGTGACCCTGATCGCGCCTGACGCTGGTTGCGCTCGTGACGGCCATTATCGAGCGCCGCGCCCATGGCAACCTTGAGCCTGAGCCGCCGGTCAGCGCCGCTGACTGGTCGCTGGCTGCTGCGTGGCCCCTGGCCGCTGGTCGGCGCCGGCCTGATGCTGGCGATCCTCAACATCGCCACCCTGTTGATCGCCGGGCATCCCTGGTCTGTCACCTTCGGCTTCGGCCTGTGGGGCGCAAAGATCGCACAGGTCCTCGGCGTGCCGGTTGCAAGCTGGGAGTTCTGGAACTGGCCGGGCCCGCAGGCGGCGCTTGCCGGACCGGTTCTGGCCGAATCCACCTCGGTGATGAATTTTGGCGTCATTTTGGGCGCGGCGCTGGCCGCGAGCCTGGCCGGAAAATTCGCGCCAAGGGTCAAGCTGCCCATCGCCTCCATGGCGGCGGCTGCGATCGGCGGTTTGCTGATGGGCTATGGCGCGCGGCTCTCCTTTGGCTGCAATATCGGCGCCCTCTTCTCCGGCATCGCCTCGGGAAGCCTGCATGGCTGGCTGTGGTTTGCCGCCGCCTTTGCCGGTTCGATCCTGGGCGTTTATCTGCGCCCGCTCTTCGGTCTCGATGGATTGCGCTTTTCGAAATGACGACAGCCCGTAATACGCTTTTGTTTGGCGCAGCGCTTGCTGCAACCACAGCGGCAGTCGCCGTCGACTATATCGCCAATCCCATGCCGCCTGCCGCCGCTGTCGCGCAGGCAGCGCCGGCGAACGCAGCGGCCCCCTGTTCCGCAGGTGCTGCCCCCTGCTCGGCTGGCGCGCCTGCTGCTGCTCCTTGCGCGGCGGCACCGGCGGCCGCCCCCGCTGCACCTTGCTCGGCGGGCGCGGTGACAAAAGCCGCGCCTCCACCGCCGCCTGCCGCACCGGCATCGGCAGAAGCGGCGCCCGCCAAACTTGCGCCGCCACCGCCGCCCGCCGCGCAACCCGAAGTCAAGAAGGTCCCGCCCCCTCCCCCGCCAGCGCCGATGCCGGATGCCGGAAAGGCGAATCAGTGAGCTCAGACGCCACGGACCGTGCGAGGGCCGAGATCGTCTATTGCGAGACGATCCTCGCCAAGGGCGGGCTCAACATCCTCACCGAAACGTTTCGCGATGCGGGCGGTGTGACGGCCTGGGAACACTATCCGGCGGGCGACGTGTTCGATGCACAAACCGGCGCGCAGTGGTTCTATCACTGCCACCCCGCCGAGGAGGGCGCCGACGAACACGGGCATTTCCATTGTTTCGTGCGCCCCGAAGGCCCGGATGGACCGATCCACCACCTCGCCGCCATCGGCGTCGATGCCTATGGCAAGCCGCTGCGCCTGTTCACGGTCAATCAATGGGTCGTTGGGGATGACTGGCTTGAGGCGGAGACGCTGATCCCCTTGATCGAGCGCTTCAACGTCGAGATGCCGCGTCCGTCCTATCTGGTCAACCGCTGGCTGACGGCGATGTTCGCCGCCCATGAGGACGACATCGCCCGCCTCATCCGCACCCGCGACGAAACGCTTGCGGCGCACCGTCCGCAAGAGGATGTGCCCGTGCCTCAGGACAGGGCGCTCGAAGTCACCTCCGAGCTGGCGCTCCCGCACGCCTGAGGCGACCCGCCTCAGTGCAGCGTGATCACGCCGTCCACCGCCCGGATTTCCGCGGGATGGATCAACCGGTTATGCGCGATGCAGACCGAATGCAGCGCGCCGTCCAGTTCCCGGTTCCAGAAATCGAGAAAGCTTTTGAGCGTCGGGAAATGCGGCGCCAGATCGTAGTCCTGCCAGACGTAAAGCTGCAGCAAAGCGGGCGTGTCCGGCAAATGGTAGTGAATTTCCGCAGTGGTTAGTCCGTATCCTTCCAACTGCTGCAAGAAGGCCTGGTCTGCCATAAGCGAATCTCCTGTGTTGACCCGCAAATAGGACAGCACAGACAGGCACTTGCGCAAAATCAGCACTCGTTATCGCTGAGTGCTCATCGGTGTCGCTCCCGCGCGTACAGAAAATACGCAGTCCGCTGCTCAACCGGCATTAGCACTTTGTCTATAGAGCGTAATTCTCACTATGGCTCAGCGAGGCCCGAGACTATGGACTCCGTTTGGCAGGATCTGATCGCCAACCTCGCCGTCACGGCACTGCTGACCTCGATCTGGTCCCAATCCTTCGAATGGCTTGAGACGAAAGGGCCGCTCTTTCGCCATTGTGTGGTCGGTGCCGGGCTCGGGCTTGGCATCCTGGCAACGCTGGCCCTGTCGGTGGAATTGCGCCCCGGCATCATGTTTGACCTCAGAACGGCCATCATGGCCGTCGGCGCCTTTTTCGGCGGCCCGGCGGCAGCCCTCATCGGTGCGGCCATCGGCATCGCAGAGCGCCTTGTCGTCGGCGGCGAGGGCGCGCCACTCGGCGCCACCGCGCTTTTGGTCGCGGCGGCGATCGGGCTGATCGCGCGGCGCCTGGCCGGCACGCAACCGCATGCCCTTGTGATCCCGGCGCTGGGCGCCGCCATAGCCGGCGCCGGCGCGCTGGCGATCATGGCACTCCCCGCGAATGTCGCAACACTGGCGATGGCCGACTATCTCGTCCCCGGGACCTTGCTCAACTTTGTCGCGGCGCTGCTGATGGGCCTGACACTCTTGCAGACGCGCCGCAGCGCCCGCATCAATCATATCCTGCGCACCGCGCTCGAGCATGCGCCCGATTTTCAGTACGTCAAGGATACCAAGAGCCGCTTCATCGCCGCCAACCGCATGGTTGCAACCCATCATGGCTTCGAAACGCCCGCGCAGCTGATCGGCAAGACCGATTTCGATCTCTCCCCGCCAAGCCATGCCAAGCGCATGTTCGAGCAGGAACAGCGCATGATCCTGTCGGGCCGGAATGTCGACGCGCTCGAAGAGCAGGTCATCGAAGATGGCGGGCGAAGCTGGTATCTGACGTCAAAATCCCTGATCCATGACCACGACGGCGCCGTCGTCGGCCTTACCGGTGTCACCGTGGATATTACGGCGCGAAAAGAGCTGGAAAGCCAGCTGCGGGAAAGCCGGAACCTGCTCTCGCTCGCCTTGCAGGAGATGACCGACGGAATCGCCGTGTTCGACGAGGACGGCATCCTGATTTTCTGCAACGACCAATACCGCAATGCCTTTCCACGCACCGCACATCTGCGGCGGCCGGGCGTTCATATCGGCAAGATTCTGAGGGCTGTGGTCGAGACCGGCGAACAGACCGATCTGCCCGAGGGACAGGAATTGAATTGGATTGACGAGGTCTCGGCGGCGCTGAAGACCGACTGCGTGGATGAGGTCGAACTGAATGACGGCCGGTTCCTGCGCCTGCGCAACCGCCCCACCAGCAATGGCGGCGCAATAACGGTGTTGACCGACATAACCGACCTCAAGCGCGCAGAACTCGTGCTCAAGCGCGCCAACTCCCATCTCGCCGCGCTCGCCACCACCGACGGTCTGACGCTGTTGCCCAACCGTCGCGCCTTCAACGACACCCTCAAGCGCGAACTGGCGCGCAGCCGGCGCACGCGCAGTCCTTTCAGCCTGCTGATGATCGATGTCGACCACTTCAAGGCCTATAACGATCAGCACGGGCACCAGGCCGGCGACCGATGCCTGAAGATGGTCGCGCAATGCATGAAGGCGGCCCTGCGCCGTCCGGCGGACATGGCGGCACGCTATGGCGGCGAGGAATTCGGCATCATCCTGCCCGAGACCGATGCGGGGGGTGCCCGCTTCGTGGCCAATTCCATCGCCGAAAAGCTCAGGACCGAGCGCCTGATCCATCAGGGGAGCGACAAGGGGATCGTAACAGTCAGTATCGGCGCGGCCAGCTACGAGCCTGAGGATGATCAACGCAGCCCGGTCAAGCTGATCAGCCGCGCCGACGAGGCTCTTTACAAGGCCAAGCACGAGGGCCGCGACCGGGTGGTTACCTGGCAGGAAACCGAGCCGGATGCGCTGACAGGCACGGCGTGAGCGACTGACCGGCTCGCGCGTTGACTATCCCGCCCTGTCTAGCGGGCTTGCGCCTTCCACCACCATGATCTCCTCGGGAATGCGTTGGGCCCGACGCTTCTGCACGAGACCGAGTATGGTCGTCTCGGTCAGTTCGGTTCCTCTTGCGACGACGACCATACCCTTGAGGTCCAGTAGATCCTCGGCAAGCACATCGCCCGGCTTCAAGGCTCCAACCGGTTTTGGGCCATGGGCAACCTCGGGCGGGATCGCAGCCTGCACGATTGCGAGCGCGGCCACCAGCATCTGCGGATCATAAAGATGGGCCTGGGCATCCATGTAGGCGGCCAGCCCGTCAAAATCCGTTTCGTTTGAAGCAAGCGCATCGACAATGTCGATCAGCACACGCAGGACACGCGAGATGACCGGCAGATCGTCACCGCTCACGCCATTCTTGCGCACCCCGCTGCCGTCATAGCCGATGCGGCACATGCTGAGCCCCAGCGCGATGTTCTCCAGCCGGGGAATGTTGCGCACCAGCTTTGCCGCCGTGTCGATGCTCATGTCGATCAACTGCTGCTCGCCAAGGGTCATCTTCTCGCCGCGCCCGTAGCGCAGTGCGACGTCATTGGGGATGAAGACCAGGCCGAGGGGATAGAGCATTGCCGCCAGCTCTATCTCCCAAACGCGCGGCAGATCGAGCCGCTCCGCCAGCACCCGTGCATGGCTTCGCACCTGTTGCGAGCGTTGGAAAATGTTGGGCCGCACGGCCAGAAGCACGTCGGTCAGAACCTTGACGCTGCCCGCCAGGGTGTTCTCCAGCAGCGCTTTCTCTGACAGGAGCGCCAGATGCTGAGCGTGAGCGGATTTGATGATTTCAATGAGCTGCCCGGTCTCGCACGGCTTCCGGGCGAACCTGAATACCCCGCCCGCGTTCACCGCCGCTGCCGCCGTGGTCTGGTCGGCATTTCCGGTCAGCATGACGCGCATGGTCAGCGGCCAGCGCCGCGCTGCCTCGGCAAGCAGTTCGTCGCCCCGCATTTCCGGCATGCCGTGATCGGAGACGAGCACCGCATATTGCGGTCGCGTCGACATGATCTCGATCGCCTCGGCGCCGCTCTTTGCAACCGTCAGGTCACACTGGCCGCGCAGCACGCGACTGACGCCGCTCAGCAGATTGACGTCGTCATCGACGAAAAGGACCCGGGGCAGATCATTCATCGGTCAACTCCCCGACAGCTTCGATCCCCAATCGGTCGTGCTCGCGCTGCTCCAGCATGCTTTCGATGACCTCCGTCAAAGCCGCTGGGTTCAGTGGCTTGGCCAAGAACCAGTGGCATCTGGCGGCGGCTCGCCGTGTCAGCTCGGGATCGGATTCACCCGACAGGATGATGCGGATGGTCGCGGGACTGATCTCCGCGACACGATCGATAAGGGTCGCTCCGTCGATACCCGGCATGCGCATGTCCGCAACCAGAACGTCCATCCTGCCCCGAGACAGGATGTCCAACACGTCCTGGCCGCTTTGCACAAAGACCAGATCCCACACACCGCGTTTGCGGTGAGTCGCCCGCCGCAGACCGCTGAGCACATTGGGCTCGTCATCGACGAATACGATGGTGGGAGCCCTTGTCACGCTACCCGCTCCGCACACGCTTCGGCCCCATCCACCGGGAAGCGGATGATAAATCTCGTGCCTTCTCCCGGCGCGCTTTCGCAGGCAATCGACCCGCCATGCTTCTGATGGATGATCGTATGCGAGATCGCCAGCCCCTGCCCTGTTCCCTTGCCGATATCCTTGGTCGTAAAGAAGGGATCGAAAATCCGCTTCCGAACCTCTTCAGGCATGCCGATACCGTTGTCCGCGATTTCAACGACCGCCCAATCCCCCTCCCGTCGCGTCAAGATGCTGATGACGCCCCGCTGCGCCTCAACACATTCTTCGATCGCCTGCGCCGCATTGACGATCATGTTGAGGACGACCTGATTGATATCGCCTTGAAAGCAGCGGACCGGCGGCAGGTCGGGATCGAGGTTCGTCTCGATTTCGGCGACGTATTTCCACTGATTGCGCGACACCGCGATGGTCGTCCGAATTGCAGCATTGAGATCGATGGCGCACATCTCATCCTGCTGGGGGTGCGAGAACTCCTTGATCGCCTTGACGATGCGCGCAACCTGTCCCAGCCCCTCCAGCGACTGCTCGAGCGAGCCCGGCACTTCCGAGAGCAGAAAGTCGAGGTCGCAAGCTGCTTCTTTCTCTTTCAAGGCGGCACTGTCTGCCGCGCTCAGAGCAGCTTCGCTGGCGGCGCGGTAGGCTGCGAGCAAATCGGACAGATCGCCGAAGGCCTCCTGCAGGAAGCGTACATTGTCGCCCACATACTGTATGGGCGTATTGATCTCATGCGCGACCCCGCTTGCGAGCGTGCCGAGGGAGTCCATCTTCTGGTTGTGGCTCAGCTCCCGTTCCAGATCGGCACGTGCCCGCTCGTCGGCGATCCTCTGGGTGACGTCCATCATCGTCGCCACATACCCGCCGCCAGAAAGCGGCACGCGGACATACTCATAGGTCTTGTCGGTATGGGGATAGTATTCGCGATAGGTAGCAGCCGATTGGTCGAGCGCCTCCTGAAGCCGATCCATCACCAGCTCGTCGGGATCGCCATGGCCAAGCCGGCCATGCCGGACATGAAAGAGCAGGATGTCTTCCAGAGTGCAGCCTGAAGGCAGCTCCTCCGGCGTAGCCTGATTGAGCTCGTAGAACCCTTTATTGGCCACGACGAGCTTCAGGTTCCGGTCGAACATGCAGATGCCGCCTGGAAAGTGATCGAGCATGGTATTCAGCAGGCCAAGGCTCTCGGCCGCCTTCATCTCGAGCTCCTTTTTCTGCGTGATGTCCCGATCGATGCCGAGGATGACCGCCGGCTTGCCACGCTCATCGAAGGCGACGGGGGTTGCGCGCCTGCGGATCCAGACATAGTGCCCTGCCGCATGACGTTCGCGATAATCGAGCGTTTCGAAGGGAATCTCGCCGGCATCCTGGCGCGCAATGGTAGCGCGCAGCCAAGAAAGGTCGTCAGGATGCACCCGCATCAGCCAGGTATCCCGGTCGGCCAGTTCCTGCCCGTCCTCCGGCAGGCCGCGCATGCGCTTCCACATCGCCGATTGCCTGATCTCGCGCGTAGCGACCGTCCGTTCCCAGACACCCTGCCCCGATGCGTCGAGGGCCTTTATCCAGCGCTGCTCGGACTGCTCCAGCGCTCGCTGCGTCTCGCGCAGTCTCAGATTGGTCGATCTGCATCGAAAGAGCAGAACGCTCAAGGCCAAGACCACCGGCGACAAGGCGGCAAATTCCACGGACACGAAGGCCGCCAGTTGATCGAACCCGAACCCCATAGCCCCACCGCCTGAATCGGAACGGATCGGGCCGCACCTGCGGGCGGCCCGGACAAGGCATCAAGTTAGGCCGAGAGCCAATTCGCAATTATTGGCGGACCGGTAGGTAGTTACACCCATGGCCGGAATTCGGCACAACGCGGCGTGTCCCGGACAGAAGGATCGGCTAGGCCCTTTGCTTCACCTTCTCGCGCATGGCGTGCAGGATGGGTTCGGTGTAGCCGGAAGGCTGCGTCGTGCCCTTGAAGCACCAGATCGAGAGCGGCCTGAAAGGCGATGGACGTGCTCGAAATTGCCGGCCATGTTGATGTAGTTGCGGATCGCCCGCGTTCTGAGCGTCGACGACTTCCGCCATGCGCTCGAAAATCTCGCGCACCTGGGCCTTGTTGACCAGCCCATGCGTCAGCCAGTTGGCGATGTGCTGGGACGAGATGCGCAAGGTGGCGCGATCCTCCATCAGCCCCACATCGTCGATGTCGGGCACCTTGGAGCAGCCGACGCCCTGGTCGACCCAGCGCACCACATAGCCCAGAATGCCCTGCGCGTTGTTTTCCACCTCGCGCACGATCTCCTCCGGCGTAAGGGCGTCGGTCTTGAGTACCGGCATCGAGAACAGCGCATCGAGCCCCGGCGTCTGCTCATTGTGCCGCCGCCTTTGCGCCTCGAACACATCGACCTGGTGGTAGTGCAGCGCGTGCAGCGTCGCTGCCGTCGGCGAGGGCACCCAGGCGCTATTGGCGCCGGCATTGGGATGGCCGATCTTGGCCTCGAGCATCGCCGCCATCTTGTCGGGCATGGCCCACATGCCCTTGCCGATCTGCGCCTTGCCGGAGAAACCGCAGGCAAGCCCGATCAGGACATTGCGGTCCTCATAGGCCTCGATCCAGCGCTCCTTCTTGATGTCGTCCTTGCGCAGCACCGGCCCGGCCTCCATCGAGGTGTGGATCTCGTCGCCCGTGCGGTCGAGAAAGCCGGTGTTGATGAAGAAGACGCGCTCCCGCGCCGCCTGGATGCAGGCTTTGAGATTGGCCGAGGTCCGCCGCTCCTCGTCCATGATGCCGATCTTGATCGTGTTGCGCTCGAGCCCGAGCATCTGCTCGACCATGCCGAAGACCTCGCAGGCGAAGGCGACCTCGGCCGGCCCGTGCATCTTCGGCTTGACGATGTAGATGGCGCCCGTACGGCTGTTGAGACCGGCCTTGGCGTCGTGCAGGGCGCACAAGCGTCGTCACCGCCGCATCCATCAGCCCTTCGCCGATTTTTTCGCCTTCGCGTCGAAACGGCATCGGTCTTCATCAGATGCCCGACATTGCGCACCAGCAGCAGCGCGCGGCCCTTGAGCGACGAACGTCGAGCCGTCCGGGCTCGTGTAGTCGCGGTCGGGATTGAGCTTGCGCTCGATCTTTTTGCCGTCCTTCTCGAAGGTCTCCGACAAGCGTTCCCTTCATCAGACCGAGCCAGTTGCGGTAGACGCCGACCTTGTCCTCGGCATCGACGGCGGCAACCGAATCCTCGCAATCCTGGATGGTAGTGAGCGCGCTCTCGACGATCACATCCGCCAGCCCCGCCTTGTGCGTCTTGCCGATCGGATGCTTGGCATCGATGATGAGCTCCATGTGCAGATTGTTGTGCCGCAGCAGGATGACGGACCGGTCGCCATCCTTCCGGAAACCGGCAAATTGCGATCGGTCGGCCAGCGCGGTCGGACCGTCCGGCGTCTCGATGACCAGCTCGGCCGCGCCGGAACTGTCATCGACCTTGTAACCGGTGACATTGGCATGGCTGCCATGCCCGAGCGGGAACGCCTGGTCGAGGATTTCGGCAGTCTTGATGAAGACCTCGCGCCCGCGCTCCGGGTTGTACTCCTTGCCTGGCGCAACCGACCCGTCGCGGTCGATGGCGTCCGTGCCGTAAAGGGCGTCGTAGAGACTGCCCCAGCGGGCGTTCGCCGCGTTGAGCGCGTAGCGGGCGTTGGAGACCGGCACCACCAGTTGCGGCCCGCAAATCGTCGAGATTTCCTCGTCGAGCCCGGTTGTCTCGATGCTGAAATCCTTCGGCTCCGGCTCCAGATAGCCGATCTCGCGCAGGAAACGCTGATACCCCTCCGGATCGGTCGCCACGGGACCATTGTCCCTGTGCCATTGGTCGATTTTTTTTTGCAGCGTGTCGCGGACGGCGAGAAGTTCTGCGTTGCGCGGCATGGCCTTGGCCAGCAGATCGGCAAACCCGTTCCAGAACTTGTCAGCGCTGATCTGCAGCCCCGCCAGTGCCTCGGTCTCTATGAATTCCGCCAGCACTTCGGCCACGTTCAGGCCGGCACGCTTCACATATGCCATTGCGCGATCCTCTCGCCTAACTCCCGTTGGTCTCGAGAGCGTTATAGTGAAGAACGCCCGAAACCCAAGGCCTTGTGCAGCCCATCTGCGCAAAATCCGGCAGAAGGGCCCTTTGCGCTCGCCCCGGCCAAAAGCTATGACTTGCGGATGCCGGCATAGAGGAGGACACGGCGATGCGCACCAATCGAGCCACGCCTCAAGGCAATTTGCACCGCCTGACCGTGCAGTCGAAAGCGCTGGAAACCAACATGCTGGGGGACCCGGCCGCGCGAGAGGTCATTGTTTACGTGCCGCATGGCCATGATGGCGACGATCTTCCCCTGCTCATCGATCTGGTCGGCTTCACTGCGGGCGGGCCCGCGCATGTGAACTGGAAGAATTTCGGCGAGAACGTGCCCGAGCGCCTCGACCGGTTGATCGCGGAAGATCAGATGCCGCCGGTCGTGGTGGCCTTTCCCGACTGCTTCACCCGGCTCGGCGGCAACCAGTACATAAATTCAGCCGCCATGGGGCTTTGGGAGGTTTTCCTCATCGAGGAGATGCTGCCCGCAATCGAGGAGGAATATGGCTGCGGCGGCACGGGACAACGCGGTCTCTTCGGCAAGTCTTCAGGCGGTTACGGCTCGATCGTTCATGCCATGCGCCATGCCGATGTGTGGTCCGCCGCCGCCTGCCATTCCGGCGACATGGCTTTCGAACTCGCCTATCTGAGCGACATGCCCAACCTGCTTCGCGCCATCGCCAAGACCGATGGCTCGATCGAGAAATTCGTCACCGAGTTCGAGAAGGGGCCGAAATGGGAGGGCAAGGACATCCATGTGCTCATGGACCTCGCCATGGCCGCCACCTACGATCCCGACCCCAACCGCTTCTGCGGCATCCGCCTGCCAGTGACCATGGACACCTGCGAACTGATCGAGGACCGCTGGCACAACTGGCTGAAATGGGACCCGGTGCTGATGGCAGATGAGCCGGAGGTGATCGAGAACCTCAAATCGCTCAAGGGCCTCTGGATCGATTGCGGCGACAACGACCAGTTCAACCTCGTCTACGGCGCCCGCCGCCTGCACAGAAAGCTCGACGCTGCCGGGGTGCGCCACACCTATGAGGAATTCCCCGACACACATTCCTCCATCGACTATCGCATGGACAGGAGCCTGCCATTTCTGGCCAAGGCGCTAACCGAGAATGCCGGCAAATGAACGCGCGGAGGAGCGGCATGAACCTGCCCTTCCTGATCGTTCAGATCGCGGGCATGTTCCTGGTCTTCGCCGGCATCCTGTTCGGGTGTGCGGGCACGCTTGGCTGGGTGCAGGGTTGGCTGTTTCTCGCCCTGTTCTTCGGGCTGACGATTGCGCTCAGCCTCTATCTGATCCGCACCGACCCGGCGCTGATGGCCGAACGCCAGACCGGCGTCGGGCGCGCCGATCAGGAGGCATGGGACAAGGTGTTGCTGGTCTTCGCCGGTATGCTGTTCCTGGCTCTGCTCGCCATTCCGCCGCTCGAGACCGTACGGCTCGGCGTGACGGCGCTGCCCGCCTGGCTTGAGGTTCTTGGCGGCGGCCTCCTCTTCCTCATCGGCTGGGCCGGCATGTTCTGGGTCTTCCGCTCCAACACCTTTCTCTCCCCGGCGGTTCGGGTGCAGTCCGAGCGCAAACAGCAGGTCGTCTCGACCGGACCCTATGCCTTTGTCCGCCACCCCATGTATGGCTTCCTCATCCCCTTGGTCATCGGCATGGAACTGATGCTGGGCTCGCTCTGGGGCCTGCTGCCGGCACTTGTGCTGTTCGTCATCGTCGGCGTCCGCGCCGTTGGGGAGGAGCAGACGCTGAAAACCAAACTGGAGGGCTATGAGGTCTATATGAGCCGCGTGAACTACCGGCTGGTGCCTTTTATCTGGTAATCCACGCCAACCATGATCCTCGCCGACTTCCTCAAATCCCTCGCCCAGCTGCTCGACGACAAACAGCTCCGCAGCATTTTGTGGCGCGGCGTCGGCTTCTCCATCCTGGTGCTGTTCGGACTGAGTTACGGCTTGCTCTGGCTGCTCGACCGGCTCTTGCCCGACAGCTTTACTTTGCCATGGATCGGCGAGATCGGCTGGATCGATGACGTGCTCTCAGGCGGCGCCGGGATCGGGCTATTCGTGCTGTCGATCTTTTTGATGCTGCCCGTGGCCTCGGCGATCACATCGCTTTTTCTGGAAGACGTCGCAGAGGCGGTGGAGCGCCGCCATTACCCCGACCTGCCGCCTGCCCCGCACCAGCCCTTCAGCGAGGGGCTGCTTGATGCGGCGGGTTTCCTGCTGCGGCTGATCGGCGCCAATATCCTGGCCTTCCTGCTCTATCTTGCCTTCCCGCCCGCCGCGCCGATTATCTTCTATCTGCTCAACGGCTATCTGCTGGGGCGCGAATATTTCCAGATCGCCGCCCTTCGCCGCCACGGCCGTGAAGGTGCGCGTCAGCTTCGCCAGCGCCATTCGGGCAGCATATGGTTCGCCGGTTGCCTGCTGGCGGTACCGATGTCTGTGCCGATCCTCAATCTCGTCATGCCGGTTCTGGGCGCGGCGACCTTCACGCACCTCTACAACCGGCTGGCGCGGCGAGAAGGTTCTAGCTGAGACTCGACTTCATCGCCTTGCCCGCGACGTAGGTTTCGGCGATGGCGCGGTCATCGCCCATGGTCTGCAGCACGAACAGTTCCTCGGCGCAGCGTCTCGACCGTCTGCATGCGCAGCGCCATGGCCGGGGTGGCGCGGGCGTCGAGCACGACCAGATCGGCGAACCGGCCCGGCGCGACGCTGCCGATCTCGTCCGCCAGCCCGAGCGCCTCGGCGTTGCCGCGCGTCACCATGATAGAAGCTCTTGAACGGATCGAGCCGCCCGCCCTTGAGCTGCTGCACCTTGTAGAATTCGTCCATGGTTGCGAGCATGGAATAGGACGTGCCGCCGCCGATATCGGTCGCCACCGCGGCCGTGATGCCCGCCCCTTCCAGCCGCGCCAGATCGAACAGGCCCGAGCCGAGGAAGAGGTTCGAGGTCGGGCAGCTGACCGCCACCGCGCCGCTCTCCGCCATCAGCCCCATTTCGCGGTCGTCGAGATGGATGCAGTGGCCGAACAGGGCCTTGGGCCGCAGCAGCCCGTAATCGGCATAGATCGCGGTATAGTCTCTCGTGATCGGGGTAAAGCTCGCGGGTGAAGGCGATTTCGGCGTCGTTTTCGCTGAGATGGGTCTGGATATGCAGATCGGGAAATTCTGCCGCCAGCGCCTTCGCCATCTCCATCTGTTCAGGGCTCGAGGTGATGGCGAAGCGCGGCGTGATGGCATAATGCGCCCTGCCCCTGCCCGTGCCATTTGCCGATCAGCGCCTTGGTGTCGTCATAGCCCGATTGCGGCGTGTCGCGCAGCGCTTCGGGGCAATTGCGGTCCATCATGACCTTGCCGCCGACCATCGCCATGTTGCGCTTTTCGGCCTCGGCAAAAAAGGCCTCGGCCGAGCCGGCATGCACCGAACAATAGGCAGCGGCCGTGGTCGTGCCGTGCCGGATCAGCTCGTCGAAAAAGGCCGACGCGATGCGTCGGCGCATGCGCGGGATCGGCGAAACGCTGCTCCTCGACGAAGGTGTAGGTGTTGAGCCATTCGAGCAGATTGGCCGGCGTAGGAGCCGACCACCTGCATCTGCACGAAATGGATATGCGGATCGATGAAGCCCGGCCGTGATCAGATGCGGGCGATGGTCGATGACCGGCGCCCGCATGCGCTACCGGCAACCTCGGAAAATTCGCCCACGGCCAGGATGCGCCCGTCCGCGCCGATGGCGATGCCGCCATCCTCGATGATAGACGATAGGCACCGCTGTCGTCGAGGCCTTGCGGCGCGCGGGAAAAACTCAGCACCCGTCCGCGCAAGATTTTGGCGTCACATCAGCCTCCCCGATGCCGCGACGCCCTCGCGGTACCAGGTCGACGATCAGCTCGCGCTCCTGCAGGCTCCATATAGGTGACATTGCCCGGCGGCATGGCATGCGAAAAGCCGGCCTGCATGCGCGATCTGGCGGGCGCGGGTGGCGATGGCCTGGTCGGTGTCGAGATGCACGTTCTTGGGCGCTTCGTGGATGCCGTCATAGATCGGCTCGGCCGCATGGCACATCGAGCAGCGCCCCATGCACCGTGTCGCGCGACCGCCGCGAAATGCGGCGCATGTCAAAAACGGCTCGGCCGCACGCGACAGCGAGTTCGCCCTGATCTGCCCCGGCAGCTTGGGCGCGGTCGACAGCCACATGATGCAGAGGAAGAGGATCGCCGCCGCGCGCCCAGGTCCAGTGCGGGTTGCCCTTGCGGGCGTGGCGCGTGTTGAAATAGTGCCGGATGACCACGCCCATCAGGAACACCAGCGAGGCGATCATCCAGTTGTACTCGGTGGCGAAGGCCAGCGGATAGTGGTTGCGACAGCATCAGGAAGATGACCGGCAGGGTCAGGTAATTGTTGTGCAGCGAGCGCTGCTTGGCCATCTGCCCCAGATAGGCCGCCGGCGTGCGCCCGGCCTTGAGGTCGGCCACCACGATCTTCTGGTTGGGAATGATGATGAAGAAGACGTTGGCGCTCATGATGGTCGCGGTGAAGGCGCCCAGATGCAGCAGCGCCGCCCGCCCGGTGAACAGATGCGTATAGCCCCAGGCCATCGCCACCAGCATGACGAACAGCAGCAGCATCAGCCCGTTCGTGCGATTTGCCGATGGGCGACTTGCACAGGAAATCGTAGATCAGCCAGCCGATCGACAGCGAGCCGATGGAAATCAGGATCGCCGACCCAGGCCGGCACGTCGAGCACGTTGCGGTCGACCAGGAAGAGGTCGGCGCCGGCATAATAGACCACCGCCAGCATGGCGAAGCCGGACAGCCAGGTCGAATAGCTCTCCCATTTGAACCAGGTCAGGTGCTCGGGCAGGATGGCGGGCGCCACCAGTATATTTGCTGGATGTGGTAGAACCCGCCGCCATGCACCTGCCATTCCTCGCCCGATGACGCCCTCGGGCAGGCTCGGGCGTTTGCGCAGGCCAAGGTCGAGCGCGATGAAATAGAACGACGAGCCGATCCAGGCGATGGCGGTGATCACATGCAGCCAGCGCACCGCGAACTGCACCCATTCCCAGAAGATCGCGAAGTCGGTCATCTACATCCTCTCAAACAAGGAGGCGGGCGCTGGCCCGCCTCCCGATCGTCATATGCCCTTGGAGCGTGTCCAGGACAAGTGGGCACCGGTCTTCCGGTTCGGACACGCGACCGCATCAAGAGGCGGACTGCACGCCCTTCGACGTACCAGTCGATCACGGCCAGATCGGCATCGGCGGATGACCTTGCCGTCCTCGGCCTTCACATTGCCCGTCCTGATCCTTGATCGGGCCGGTGAAGATGTTGTAGGTGCCGTCCTTGTAGCCCTGCGATGATCTTGTCGGCTTCGGCCTGCACGTCCTGCGGGCATCTCCGGATTGTAGGGCGCGATCACCACCGTGCCTTCCTTGAAGCCGTCCCAGGTATCCGTCCGACTTCCAGGTGCCGTCGAGCACGGCCTGGGCGCGCTCGGTGTAGTACGGGCCCCAGATGTCCTCGATGGCGGTCAGATGCGCATGCGGGGCGAACTGGCGACATGTCGGCGCCCTGCCCGAAGCCGTAAAGCCCCTTCTGCTCCAGATCTGCAGAGCGGCCGGGCTGTCGGTGTGGGTGGTGACGATGTCGCAGCCGAGGTTGATCAGCGTCTCGGTGGCCGCGGCTTCCTTGGCCGGATCGAACCAGCTGTCGATCATGACCAGCTTGGTCTGGAGTCGGGGTTCTTGGCCTGCGCAGCGAGGGTGAAGGAGTTCACGCCGAGCACCACTTCCGGCACCTGGTAGGAGCCGAGATAGCCGACCATGCCCGACTTGCTCATCATGCCGGCGATGGTGCCGAGCACGGCGCGGCCTTCATGGAACTTGGAGTTGTAGGTCGCGACGTTGTCGGCGCGCTTGAAGCCCGTGCAGTGCTCGAACTTCACGTCCGGGAACTCGCTGGCGACCTGCACGGCATAGTCCATGTAGCCGTAGGAGGTGGCGAAGATCAGCTTGCAGCCCTGCTGGGCGAGATCGCGCATCACGGGCACGCAGCTGGCGTCCTCGTTGACGTTCTCGACATAGATGGTCTCGCACCTTGTCGCCGAGTTCGCTTCCATGGCCTCGCGGCCCTTATTGTGCGCCCAGGTCCAGCCATAGTCGCCGATCGGGACCGAGGAAGATGAAGCCGACCTTGAGCGGCTCCTGCGCGAAGGCCGGCCGCCCGAGCAGCGGCAGGGCCGCGGCGGCGCCGGCGGTCTTGATGAAATTGCGGCGGTTGAGAATGAGCCATGAACGTCTCCTGTTGCGGCTTATTTGTTAGTGTTGAGGGCAGGAACGGCTTGCCGAGGCAGGCCGGCGCGTTGCTGCCCACGCTCTCGCGCGAGCGAGATGAGGCGAGGACGACGACGGTCATGAGATAGGGCATGGCGGCCCAGAACTGCGACGGCAGGATGCGAGAAGACCCCGCCGCCTTGGCGTAAAGCTCCAGCGTCATCAGGAGGCCGAAGAGATAGGCGCCCGCCAGCAGCCGCCCGGAGCGCCAGCCGGCGAACACCACCAGCGCCAGCGCGATCCAGCCGCGCCCGGCCGTCATCCGCTCGGCCCACAGCGGGGTGAGGACCAGCGAGAAATAGGCGCCGCGCGATGCCGGCCATGGCGCCGCCGAAGGCCACGGCCGCATAGCGCACGCCCGATCACCGAATAGCCGATCGAATGGGCCGAAAGATCGTTCTCGCCGACCGCCCGCAGGATCAGGCCCGGCCGCGTGCGGTTAGGAACCACGCGATCACCGGCACCATGATGAGGGCGAAATAGACCAGCGGCGAATAGCCGAAGATGCACCTGCCAGACCGGGTCGCGCGCCAGCTCGGCCGGGAAACGGCGAGCCGAACGACCGGCACGATCGCGCCCGACGAAGCTGCGCCCGACCAGCGAGGAAAGGCCGGTGCCGAAGATCGTCAGCGCCAGCCCCGTCGCCACCTGGTTGGAATTGAGCGTCAGCACCAGAAAGCCGAAGATCAGCGCCGAGGCCGCCCCGGCAACTGCCGCCGCCGACGACGCCGAGCCAGGGGTTGCCGGTCATGACGGTGACGGCGAAGCCGGCGATGGCGCCGATCAGCATCATGCCCTCGACGCCGAGATTGAGCACGCCGGATCTTTTCGACCACCAGTTCGCCCAGGCCGGCCAGCAGGATCGGCGTCGAGGCGCCGACAACGGTGACGATGACCGCGACGATGAATTCGACGCTCATGTCGCTTCTCCCACGGCTGCACGGTTGCGGCACGGTCTCGGCCCGGCTGGCGGCGGTCACGAAGCGCACGCCGGTAGCGCACCAGAATGTCGCTGGCGAGGAGGAAGAACAGCATCATCGCCTGGAAGATGCCCGCCGTCGCATTGGGAATGTGCACGGTCGTCTGCGCCACCTCCCCGCCGACATAGGTGATGGCCAGCACGATGCCGGCGAGGAGCACGCCCAGCGGATGCAGCCGCCCGAGGAACGCGACGATGATCGCGGTGAAGCCGTAGTTGGACGGGAAAGCCGAGCTTCATGCTGCTTGAACGGCCCCGGTCAATTCCAGCACGCCGGCGAGCCCGGCCATGCCGCCGCCGATCAGCAGCGCCAGCCAGATCGTCTTGCTTGTGCCGAAAACCCGCCATGGCGCGCCGCATTGCGGCGCCGCTGCCGACCACGCGGATCTGGAAGCCGAACACCGAGCGCGACATCATCGACCCAGAAGACCAGCGCCATGATCAGGGCGATGAGCACGCCGAGATGCACGATGGTGCCCGGGAACGATGATCGGCAGCGTCTGGTCGGGCGCCAGCAGCGCGCGTCTGCGGGAAGTTGCGCCCATTCGGGTCCTTCCACGGGCCGCCGACCAGATAGTTCATCAGCTGCACCGCCACATAGGTCAGCATCAGGCTCGACAGGATCTCGTTGACGTTGAAGCGGGTCCTGCAGCAGCGCCGGGATGGCGCCCCAGAGCCGCGCCGCCGACGATGCCCGCCAGCACCATCGGCGGCAGGATCCACCGGCCGCCATGCCGTCCGGTCGCCATGGCCACGCCGGCCGCCGGCCAGCGCGCCGACGATGTACTGGCCCTCGGCGCCGATGTTCCAGACATTGGCGCGGTTGCCGACCGACAGCCCGACGCGCGATGATGATCAGCGGCGCGGCCTTGACCGCCACGTCCTGCCATTTGTAGGAGGTGAGCAGCGGCGTGAGGAAGATCTCGCTGCACCGCCCGCGAGGCCGTCGATAGCCGATGCGCATCGAAGATGATGGCGCCCACGCACATGGTCAGCAGCACGGCGCCGACCGGCGTCAGCACCAGCCATCAGCTCGGCTGGGCTCGGGGCGCTTTTCAAGCTTGATACGCATGCGTCGCCTCCGCCTGCGCCGTCGCCTGCGGGTCGCCATGGACGCCGCCCATCAGCAGGCCGATCTCCTCGACATCGGCCTCGGCGACCTTCATCGGCTTGCGACAGCCGCCCCTCGTTGATCACCGCCAGCGTGTCGCAAAGCGCCAGCAGTTCGTCGAGATCCTGGCAGATGACGACGATGGCCGAGCCCGCCGCCGCCAGATCGACGATGCGCCTGGTGGATCGCCGCCGCCGCGCCCGCATCGACGCCCCAGGTCGGCTGGCTGACCACCAGCACCTCGGGCTTCTGCAGGATTTCGCGGCCCATGATGTATTTCTGCAGATTGCCGCCCGACAGCGATCCCGCCGTCGCCGCCGGCCCCTGCGCCTTGACCGCGAAGGCGGCGATCACCTTGCCGGTATAGGTCTTGGCGCCGCCTGGAATCTGATCAGCCCGCAAACGACCATGCCCGAGCCGGTCGCGCGCCGTCAGCACCGAATTGTCCGAGAGCGAGAAATCGGGCACCGCCGCATGGCCGTTGCGCTCCTCGGGCACGCGCGCAAGGCCCTTGCAGGCGCCGCTGGCTTGGCGTCGCAGCGTGCCGATCGGCTCGCCGTCGAGGGTGATCGCGCCGGTCGTCGGCCGCGGCATCCTCGCCGCTGAGCGCCAGCAGCAGCGCGTTCTGCCCGTTGCCGGCCACGCCGGCGATGCCGAAGATCTCGCCGGCATGCACGGTGAAGCTGATGTCCTTGAGCGGCACATCGAAATGGCCCGTCGGCCGGCACGTCGAGGTGCTGACGACCAGCTTTTCGCTCGCCGAACGCCGCGGCCCGCCGGCTTGTCGATGTCCTTGAGGCCCGCGCCGATCATCTTCTCGGCCATGGAGCGCGAGGTCTCCTGCCTTGGGGTCGCAGGTATCGACCAGCTTGCCGCCCCGCAGGATCGTCGCGGTATCGCACAAGCGCTTTGATCTCATGCAGCTTGTGCGAAATGTAGAGGATCGAGCAGCCTTCGCGCGGCAAGCTTGCCGCAGCACCTCGAACAGCTGCTCCACCTCCTGCGGCGTCAGCACCGAGGTCGGCTCGTCCATGATCAGCAGCTTCGGGTTGAGCAGCAGCGCCCGCACGATCTCGATGCGCTGGCGCTCGCCCACCGACAGCGTCGACACCGTGCGGTGCGGGTCGAGCTTCAGCCCGTAGGGCTCCATCACCTCGCGCGATCTGCGCTCGAGCTCGCGCGCCGGGATCTTCGCATCCATGCCCGAGCGCGATGTTCTCGAGCACCGTCATCGCCTCGAACAGCGAGAAATGCTGGAACACCATGCCGATGCCGAGCCTGCGCGCCGCCTTGGGATTGGCGATGTGCGACGCGCTCGCCGTTCCAGAGGATTTCGCCGGCATCGGGCTGCATGATGCCGTAGATCATCTTGACCAGGGTGGATTTGCCGGCGCCGTTTTCGCCCAGCAGGGCGTGGATTTCGCCCGGGCTTGACCGAAAAGCTGACATGGTCGTTGGCCAGAACGCCCGGGAACCGCTTGGTGATGCCGCTCAATTCCAGCCGGAGCGGCGTACTGGCCGTCCATCGACCTAACCCCCTCAACACTGCCGTGTACGGCCCTTGCCCGGACCGCTGTTTGCCCCTGTCGCGCAATGTGGACCATAATTTCGGCCGCCGCCAGAGCCGCGATGACCTCGGGCCGCTTATCCCCGACTCCTATCGCCGCCGATCGGGCAGCACGAGCGCGTCCAGCATGCGCTGCGTCGCCCCCCTCGCCCAGGAACCAGCGACGGAATTGCGCCCGCTTCGTCTTTGAGCCGACCATGCCGACATAGGGCGCGTCGCCGCGCTTCAGCGCTTCGCCGGCGATCAGGAAATCGAGCGCATGGTCATGGGTGAGGATGACAAAGATACTGCCCGGCCGGCGCCGCCCGCACCACCGCTTCCGGCATGGCCAGCGCCCGTGCCCGTCACGCCGTCCGGCAGACCCTTGAGCATCGTCGGCGCGCGTGTCGATGACCTGCACGCGGAACGGCAGCGGCGCAGGGCTCGCGCCAGCGCCTGCCCCACATGCCCGGCGCCGAAAACATGGACCCTGTCAGGCCGGCTTCGCTCATCTTCTGCCTCAGCTTTCAGATCAGCGCCGCGCACTCTGCGTCGACGACTCGTGAAATCGAGGCGTCACCTGCCCGCCGCAGCACTGGCCGATCTCCGGGCCCGAGCGGGATTTCCAGGCGCGTTTCCGCCTGGGCCTTCGCGCAGCTCTGCGCGCGTGGTCGATGACCAGGAATTCGAGCTGCCCCGCCGCCGATGGTGCCGATGAGATCTCGTTGGCCGATACCAGCATGAAGGCCCCGGCCTCGCGCGGCGTCGAGCCCTCGCACTGCCGCCAGCTCGACCAGAACGGCACTGCGGGTGGCGCGCAAGAAATGTCCTCGATCTCGCGCGAGCCGCGAAGCTCATGTCACGCCGCCGCCTCGCGTCTTCAGCCGCTCGATCGCCATCAGCACCCGCTCTGGGCGTGACCGGCGTGTCGAGCCTGCGGACAGATCTTGTAGTCCTGCGAACGCGGCCACCGCCATCGACAGCGCTTCGACCACCGAGACGGCCAGCATGAAGGGCGGCTCGCCCACCGCCTTGGAGCGCCCCACCGTCTCCTTGCGGTTCTCCGACCAGTCGGCAGAGCTTGACGTTGAAGATCGCGCGGCACGTCGGAGGCGAGCGGGATCTTGTAGGTCGAGGGCGCGTGCGTGCTGAGCTCGCCCTTGTCGTCCCACCACAGTTCTTCGGTCGTCAGCCAGCCCATGCCCTGGATGAACCCGCCTTCGACCTGGCCGAGGTCGATGGCCGGGTTCAGCGACTTGCCTACGTCATGCAGGATATCGACGCGGTCGACCCGGTATTCGCCGGTCAGCGTGTCGATGGAGACCTCGCTCACCGCCGCGCCATAGGCGAAATAAAAGAAGGGCTGCCCCTGCCCCGTCGCCCGGTCCCAGTGGATGTCCGGCGTCTTGTAGAAGCCGGCCGCGGAGAGCTGCACCCGGCCATATAGGCGGCGTCGACGAGTTCGTCGAAGGGCACGACTGCTTGCCCGCGACCAGCACGTGCGAATCCTGGAACTCGACCTCAGTCGTGTTGACCTTGTACTTCTCCGCCGCGAATGTCGGCCAGCCGCGCCTTGATCTGCCGGCAGGCGTTCTGCGCCGCCATGCCGTTGAGATCGGAGCCCGAGGAGGCCGCCGTCGCCGAGGTGTTGGGCACCTTGCCGGTCGAGGTGGCGGTGATCTTGATCAGATCGAGCGGCAGGCCGAATTCCTCGGCCACCACCTGCGCCACCTTGATGTTGAGCCCCTGCCCCATCTCGGTGCCGCCATGGTTGAGATGGATCGAGCCGTCGCGATAGATGTGCACCAGCGCGCCGGCCTGATTGTACCAGGTGGCGGTGAACGAGATGCCGAACTTGACCGGCGTCAGCGCGATGCCCTTCTTGACGATGCGGCTCTGCTCGTTGAACGCCAGAATCGCTCGCGGCGGCGCGCCTGATAGTCCGAGCTCTGCCTCCAGCTCATCCACGATCCGGTGGATGATGTTGTCGGTCACCGTCTGGTGATAGGGCGTGATGTTGCGCTCTTTGGTGCCGTAGAAATTGGCCTTGCGGACCTCGAGCGGGTCCTTGCCCAGCGCATAGGCGATTTCCTCGATGACCGCTCGCCGCCGACCAGCCCCTGCGGCCCGCCGAAACCGCGAAAGGCGGTGTTGGAGCACGGTATTGGTGTAGAGCGGCCGCGAGCACGACCCGCACAGCCGGGATAATAATAGGCGTTGTCGACGTGAAACAGCGCCCGGTCGGTAACCGGCCCGGTCAGATCGGCCGAAAAGCCGCCCCGCGCTGCATAGCGTAGCGTCGACCGCCGAGAATCGTGCCGTCATCATCAAAGCCGACATCGTAATCGCGCCATGAAATCGTGGCGCTTGCCGGTGATCGTCATGTCGTCGTCGCGGTCCGGCCGGATCTTGATCGGCCGGTTGAGCTTTTTGGCTGCCAGCGCCGCGACCGCCGCGAACAGATTGCCCTGCGTTTCCTTGCCGCCGAAACCGCCGCCCATGCGCCGCACGTTGACGGTGACGGCATTGGAGGGGACGGCCAGCACCTGCGCCACCATATGCTGCACTTCGCTCGGATGCTGGGTGGAGGAGATGACGGTGACATCGTCATCCTCGCCGGGAATGGCCATGGAAATCTGGCCTTCGAGATAGAAATGCTCCTGCCCGCCAATGATCATCGCGCCCTTGAGCCGCCGGGGCGCCTTCTCCAGCGCCGGCCGCGATCTCGCCGCGCTCCAGCTTTAGCGGCGCGGTGACGAACTTGCCGCCCGCCGCCTCGGCCGCGTCGATACTGATGGCGTGCGGCAGGTCGCGATACTCGATCATCGCCAGAACCGCCGCCCGCCGCGCCTGCTCGCGCGTTTCGGCAATGACAGCAAACAGCGGCTGGCCCCAGAACTCGACGAGTTCTTTCGGCAAAGACCGGCTCGTCATGCAGGTGCGGGGAGGAAATATCGTTGTCGCCCGGAATGTCTTCGGCGGTGAGCACGGCGATGACGCCCCGGCCTCACGCACCGATTCGAGATCCATGGAGAGAATTTCGGCATGCGGGCGCTTGCTGAGCCCCAGATAAGCATGCAGCGTGCCCGCCGGCTCGGCGATGTCGTCGATATATTCGGCTTCCCCGGTGACGTGCTTGTGCCCGGAATCATGCGGCCGCGCTTGATGGATGCCGCCCTTGACCTGCATCTTGTTCATGCCACGCCCCGCTCGAGCCGGACGTCCTGGCCGCCTTGCGTTTCATAGAAGAACCGCCGCAGCAGGTTCTGCGCGCTCAGCAGGCGATACTCGGCTCGCCCGCATGTCGGTGATCGGCTGATAATCCTCTGCGAAGGCGGGCAGCGCCGCTTCGATCGTCTCATCGCTCCAAGGCCTGGCCGATCAGCGCCTGCCTCCACCGCCTTGGCGCGCTTCGGCGTCGCCGCCATGCCGCCAAAGGCGATGCGCGCCGCGCTCGACCACGCCATCGGTGACGGTGATGCTGAAGGCGCCGCAGAGCGCCGAAATATCTTCCTCGCGGCGCTTGGAGATCTTGTAGACGGCGAACTGCTCGCCCTCCGGCAGCAGCGGGGATGAAGACGCTTTCGACGAATTCGCCCGGCGCGCGGTCCTGCTTGCCATAGGAGATGAAAGAAATCTTCGAGCTTCAGCGTCGCGCCGCTCCTGCCCCTTGCGCAAAACGATGCGTGCGCCGAGCGCGATCAGCGGCGGCGGCGTATCGCCGATCGGCGAGCCGTTGGCGATGTTGCCGCCGATCGTGCCCATGTTGCTGCACCTGCGTCGCCGCCAAGGCGATGCCAGAGCTCGCGCATTTGCGGGAAGCGCTTCTCGATGACCGGCAAGGCTTCGGTATAGGTCGCTGCCGCGCCAAGGGTCAGCCCGTCCGGCCCCTCCTCAATCCGGTGCAGTTCCTCGATGTGCCCGATAAACACGGCGGGGGTGATGTGGCGCATGAACTTGGTCACCCACAGCCCTACATCGGTCGAGCCGGCGACGATGGTCGCGTTCTCGTTTGAAACCAGAACGTCGGCAAGATCATCGACACCGGCCGGCACGATAACCCGCTGGTCGCCATCGCAAACCTCGACGCGCGCCCCATCGGCCATCGCCTTGAGCGTGGCGATGATGCTGTCGCGCTCCTCGATCAGCTTGTCCTGCTCGGGCACCCAGTAGTCGGCGCCCGACAAACCCGCGCGCAGGATCGGCGCATAGCCGGTGCAGCGGCACAGATTGCCCTGCAGCGCCCGCTCGATGTCATCGACCGTGGGGTCGGGGCGACTCATCCACATGCGCATAGATCGCCATCACGAAGCCCGGCGTGCAGAAGCCGCATTGCGAGCCGTGCAGCTCCGACCATCGCCTGCTGCACCGGATGCAGCGATCCGTCGCGGCCTTTCAGATGCTCGATGGTGACCACATGGCAGCCGTCGAGCGATCCGACGATGCGGATGCAGGAGGTCACGGTCTCATAGACGAGCTCTTCGCCCATGAGCCGGCCGACCAGCACCGTGCAGGCTCCGCAATCGCCTTCCGCGCAGCCTTCCTTGGAGCCGCGCAGCCGCTTCTCGAGCCGGAGGAAATCGAGCAGCGTGGTGTCGGGCCGAAGCTTTGTCAGTTCGACCGTCTCGTCATTGAGCAAAAAGCGGAGGGAATTGCGGATTTCGGTCAAGTCTCAGCTCCCCCGATAGGTCGAATAGCCGAAGGGGGAAACCAGCAGCGGCACGTGATAATGGGCTTGGCGGTCTGCAATGGTGAAGCGCACCGGCACCAGGGTCAGGAATTGCCCCGCCCCTGTCACGCCATGGGAGGCGAAATAGTCGCCGACATCGAATTGCAGTTCATAGACGCCTTGCTGGAATGCTTCGCCGTCGAGCAGCGGCGCATCGCACCGGCCGTCATCATTGGTGGTGACCGTCTTGATCAGATGCGTGTGGTCGCCGTGAACGGTGAGAAGCGCGATCCTGAGGCCTGCCGCCGGGCGGCCATGCGTGGTGTCGAGCACATGTGTTGTCAGTCGTCCGCTCAATATGGCTCCTGCCGTGCCTGAAAACGTAATCGGCGCAAAGGCTACAACCGGTTCGCGCCTGCATGCCAGAATTTTTTGACCTTTCGGTCCAATTTTTGCAAATGCCCTTGCCGCTCCGCGCCTCCGCCACCTAAAAGAATGCAATTGCGGCCCTTTCTGGAGTTCTCGGCTGATGCGTTATCCCCGCGACATGCTCGGTTACGGTCCGAATCCGCCCGACCCGCAATGGCCGGGCAAGGCCCGTATCGCCGTGCAGTTCGTCCTCAATTACGAGGAAGGCGGCGAGAACAACATCCTGCATGGCGATGCCGCCTCGGAAGCCTTCCTCGCCGACGTGATCGGCGCCGCGCCCTGGCCGGGCCAGCGGCACTGGAACATGGAATCCATGTACGAATACGGCGCCCGCGCCGGCTTCTGGCGGCTGCACCGGCTGCTCACGGAAAAGGACGTGCCGGTCACCGTCTATGGCGTCGCCACCGCGCTGATGCGCGCGCCCGCCCAGCTCAAGGCCATGCAGCGAGGCCGGCTGGGAGATCGCCAGCCACGGCTATAAATGGGTCGAGCACAAGGACATGGACGCCGAAACCGAGCGCGAGCAGATCAAGGAGGCGATCCGCCTGCACACGCTCGCAACCGGCGAGCGGCCCGCGCGGCTGGTACACCGGCCGCTGCTCGGTCAACACCGTCGATCTGGTCTCCGAGGAAGGCGGCTTCGCCTATATCTCCGACACCTATGACGACGACCTGCCCTATTGGCGCGTGCATCAGGACAGCCCCCAGCTCATCATCCCCTATACGCTCGACGCCAACGACATGCGCTTTGCCACCGCCTCGGGCTTCGACAATGGCGAGGAGTTCTTCCAGTATCCTCAAGGACGCCTTCGACTGCCTCTATGAAGAGGGCAAGAACGGCGCGCCCGAAGATGATGTCCATCGGCCTGCACTGCCGGCTGGTCGGACGTCCGGGCCGCGCCGCCGGGCTCGCCCGCTTCATCGACTACATCCAGGACCAGAAAAAGGTCTGGATCGCCCGCCGCATCGACATCGCCGAGCACTGGATGAAAGCGCATCCCTATGAGGCGCCGGCGCTCGTCCCGTCGAAAATGGAGCGCGAAGACTTCGTCCAGACCTTCGGCTCGCATCTTCGAGCATTCGCCCTGGATCGCCGAGCGCGCCTATGACGGCGAACTCGGCCCGGCCAACGACACCGCCACCGGCCTGCATTTCGCGCTCCGCACCCAGTTCCGCGCCGCCATCGCGACGAGGAGCGGCTGGGCGTGTTGAAGGCGCATCCCGATCTGGCCGGAAAGCTTGCCGCCGCCAAGCGGCTGACCAAGGAATCGACCGCGGAACAGGCCTCCGCCGGGCTCGACGCGCTGACCGACGAGGAGCGGCAGAAATTCACCGAGCTGAATGACAGCCTATACGCAGAAATTCGGCTTCCCCTTCATCATCGCGGTGCGGGACAACACCAAGGCCAAAATTCTCACAGCCTTCGAAAACCGCTTGCAGAACAGTGACGAGGCCGAGTTAGCTGAATCAGCGCGCCAGGTTGAGCGGATCGCCGAATTGCGCCTGCAATCCCTGCTTCCGGAGTGAGACAAGGCCAGATGTACGAGCTCTATATCGGCAACAAGAACTATTCCTCCTGGTCGCTTCGGCCCTGGGTGCTGCTCAAAACGCTCGATATCCCCTTCGAGGAATACCTTGTTCCGTTTCACGACGAGAATGCGTGGGCCGATTATCGCAAGCGCGCACCCAACAAGCTTGTGCCCATGTTGCTCGATGGTGACCTGAAGATATGGGACAGCCTGGCGATTGCCGAATATCTGGCCGAAAACAACGAGGGCGTGTGGCCAACCGACAAGGCGGCCCGTGCCTATGCCCGCTCCGCCGCAGCCGAAATGCATTCCGGTTTTTCTACCCTGCGCACCGTTTGCGGCATGAATGTCGGGGTCCGGGTGAAGCTCGCGGACAAGCATCTTGAGGCCCTGTTGCCCAATCTCGCGCGTCTTGCAGCCCTTTGGAATGAGGGGTTGTCACGCTTTGGCGGCCCGTTCCTCGCGGGCAAGAATTTCTCCGCCGTCGACGCCTTTTTCTGCCCCGTGGCCTTCCGCGTGCAGACCTATGATCTGCAATTGAACGATGCTTGCATGACTTATGTCAGGACGCTGCTCGACCTGCCCGCCATGCAGCAATGGTATCAAGAAGGCATTGCGGAAACCTTCCGCGATCTGCCCCACGATGCAGAGATCGAAGACTATGGCGAGCTGGTCCTCGACCACCGCGCAGAGGCTTAGCGAGAGCTATTTGTAGAAGCCCTCACGCAGATTGATGCCGTGCTCGAGATAGACCTTCATGGCAGCAATCATCTGGCTCCAGCCCATGCAATTGCCATACGATGATTGCAGCGCGGCGTCATTCTCGCGCCAGCCCTCTTCGGAAATCGTCACCAGCGTGCGCGCCTCTTCCACTGGCTCAAAGCTCATGGTGACCCTGGTGTCATAGCCCGGCAGCGCGCTGCCCTCATGGGCCGCCCAGTTAAGGACGATCCTTTTATCCGGCACCACTTCGGTCACCTTGACCGGAAAGGCCCCCGGAAAATCGTGAAAGTCCCAGGTGACCGTCGTGCCCGTCTCCAGTCGCCCTTTGGCGCCGCCGGTGGTGAAATAGCCGGACAGGTTTTGAGGATCGGCGACCGCTTCGAACACCTCATGGACCGGCTTGGCGATGATGCCGGACACCTTGAATTTCAGTTCCATCCCGTCCGCCTCCGCTTGTTAACGAAGCAATTATGTTATAAATATATAACATGTCAATGGACGATGATTCGGATAAGATTTTCAAGGCTCTGGCCAACAATGTGCGGCGGCGCATGCTCGATGCGCTGCGCGACGACCCCAAGACCACCGGCGCACTCTGCGCGAGTTTTTCCGAACTCGACCGCTGCACCGTTATGCAGCACATCAAGGTGCTCGAGGACGCCGAACTCATCATCGCCGAAAAGCGGGGGCGGGAGCGCTGGAACCACCTCAACCCCCTGCCCATCAAGCACATCAACGACCGATGGATCGGCGACTACGCAAAATACGCCGTGCACATGCTCGACCGCCTCAAGACCGGGCTCGAAACAGGCCCTGAGCGCTAAACGGGCAAACTTTCCGGTTTGGCCGGTCAAAAAATCTGCGCTAATCAGCGACAAGCATCAGATTTCGGAGCCAAAGTGTCCAAGCCGACCTACGCCACCCCGCCCGGCGGCCTGCCGCCCCAGTCTCAACTGCTCAGCGGCCGGGCCATCTTCACCACCGCCTATGCTTTTATCCCGCACGGCGTGATGACAGACATCGTCACCTCGGCCCTGCCGCATTGGTCCGGCGCCCGCGCCTGGGTCATTGCGCGCCCGCTCTCGGGCTTCGCCGAGACCTTCTCGCAGATGATCGTCGAACTTATGCCCGGCGGCGGCAGCGACAGGCCCGAAACCGATCCAGGGGCAGAGTGCGTGCTTTTCGTTGTCGGCGGGGAGCTGACGCTGAGCCTTGACGGCACACAGCACAAGCTGGCCGGAGGCGGCTATGCCTACATACCGGCTGGCGCCGACTGGACGCTGCGCAACCTGGGAAGTGAGGCTGCCACCTTCCACTCCATCCGCAAGCTTTATGAAAAGGTGGAGGGGATCGAGGTTCCGGAGGCTGTCGTCACCAGCGACGGCGAGGTCTCGCCCAACGCCATGCCCGAAACGGACGGCAAATGGGCGACCACCCGTTTCGTCGACCCCGCGGACCTGCGCCACGACATGCACGTCAATATCGTTACCATCGAGCCGGGGGCTATCATTCCCTTCATGGAAACCCACGTCATGGAACACGGGCTCTACGTTCTGCAGGGACGGGGCGTTTACAAGCTCAACGACGATTGGGTCGAGGTCGAACCGGGCGATTTCATGTGGCTGCGCGCCTTCTGCCCCCAAGCCTGCTATGCGGGCGGTTCGGAACCTTTTCGCTACTTGCTCTATAAGGATGTGAACAGGCTGCCCCGGCTGCGGGTGTAACAAATCAGCCTGCCGCCCTTGAAACAGGCGGCCTGACCTGTTCTGTTGAACCTAACGTTCAAAAGAAAGGAAGAGCCATGCCCTCTCACGCCGAACTGGCCGCTAAACTGTTGCGCGACGCCGCAACGTTTTTTCAGGCCGTGGGATCTGAGAACCCGCAACTCGAAGGTCAGATGAACGAGAACGCCGCCATTTTCGGTCAGGTTGCCGATCTGGTGGAAAAGGACCCGAACGGCCAGGTCGAGTCGTAAGCGACCGACGCAAAAGAAGAACAAAGCCGTCGGGCCTGCAGGACACCAAGGGACAAATGCCCAGCATAAAGATCGAGCCGCTGACCAAAGAGGCCTTTCTTGCCTTTGGCGATGTCATTGAAATCCGGCCCGACGGCGACAGCCACCCGATAAACAGCGGCACCACGACAAGATTTCACAACCTCGGCACCGTGGTCGCCAATGGCGAAGATGCGCGCCCCATCATTTCCATGGCGCGCGCCACGCCCTTTACGCTCCCCCTGAGCCTTGAAATGGTGGAGCGCCATCCTTTCGGTTCGCAAGCCTTTATTCCCGTAAAGCCCACCCGCTTTCTTGTCGTCGTCGCACCCGATGAAGATGGCCGCCCCGGGTCTCCCAAGGCTTTCCTCGCCGGTCCCGGCCAGGGCATCAATTATTTCGTCAACACCTGGCACGGCGTTTTGACCGCCCTCGACGGAGAAACGGATTTCATCATCATCGACCGCGAGGGCGCCGGTGAAAACCTCGAAGAGTTCCGCTTTCCCGAACCCTGGTCCGTCGAGGAATGATGGATCGGGCGGCATTGATATCCCGTCTTCTCGATGTCATCGAGTTCGACATAGCGCCTCTGACGGCCGAGGGCGTCAGGCAGGGCAACAAGATTTTCGGCGCAGCCATCCTCCGAAAGTCGGACCTGTCGCTGGTCATTGCCGAGACCAATAACGAGACGGAAAATCCGCTCTGGCACGGCGAAATGCATGCGATCAAAAAGCTCTACGAGCGTCGCCGGGAGGAGATCCCCGACCCAAAGGACTGCCTGTTCCTCGCGACGCACGAGCCCTGCTCTCTCTGCCTTTCCGCCATCGCCTGGGGCGGCTACGACAATTTCTACTACCTCTTCAGCCACGAGGACTCGCGCGACAGCTTCGCCATTCCGCACGATCTGAAAATCCTCAAAGAGGTCTTCACCCTCGACCCCGGTGGCTACAACCAGTCGAACGCCTTCTTTACCGGTCATTCTATCCCTCGCCTCGTCGCCAGCCTCGATCTTGGCGCACGCGAGGATCTGACGGCCCGGCTCGATGATGTCACGGCGCTCTATGAGGACCTCTCCGCCGCCTATCAGGCGCAAAAGGGCAAGGCCGGCATTCCGCTGGCATAGCCGCGCGCCGCAGCCCTCTCTCCCACAACCCTCGCCTGCCGTGGCTTTTGCTGCGTGGTCGCCCGATCAACGCCAGCATCGCCGACAGCATAAACTGTTCCCCAGCGCACACTCAAAAGCCCGAATGATAATTTCGGAACAAAGCCGCGCAGCCTGCGCTTAGCCCATAGCAATATAAAACGGCTGGCGAGATACCATTGCCGGCTAAAAATACAGTTCATCTACTTGAGCTGTATCTTCCCATTAAGAATAGCAGGAGGACCATAGACATGAAAAACATGGCTATTATTGCTTTATGCGCAACAACGGCTCTCGTTCCGGCGGCTTATGCTCAGGACTCGGCCTCGACCACGGCCCAGAGCCAGGAGTGCAAGGATCTGGCCGTCCTGATCACCGATTACGATTTCTCCAACGGTGACATGACCCGCGATCAGGCCCTGCTCATCGCCAATCGCGACAATCCCCAGGACTGCACTGACACTGCCGACCAGATGCGCAACGACGCGTCCATGGCGCAGAACGGCACCAACAAGACGAACAAGGAAGTTGACGCCAGCGCCCGGTTGCGCGTGCTCGTGCCGCCCCCCGACGTCAATGTCGAGCAGGCGGCTCCGCAGGTCGACGTCAAGCAGCCGCAACCTCAGGTCAACGTCAATCCGGGACGTCCGGTCGTGACGGTGAACCAGGCGCGCCCGACCGTGCACGTGAAGACCACGCCGCCGACCATCACCATCGATATGCCGCGGCCGCAGATCACTGTCGAGATGCCTGATCCAACGGTGGATGTGAACATGGCGCAGCCGCGCGTGACGGTGAAGCAGCCCAAGCCGAGCGTCGATGTCGAGCAGGGCGACGTAAAGATCAAGATGGGCGACAAGGAGCAGAACGCCGATGCCACCGGCCAGGGCGCAAACGCCGATGTCAACATCGATCAGCAAAAGGCCAATGTGCAGGTGCAGCAGCCGATGCGCTCGAATATCCAGATCCAGAACGTCAAGCCGGAAGTGCGCTACAATGCAGCCCAGCCAGACGTGCAGATCGACAGTTCGGGCGATCCGCAGGTAAAGTTCAACCAGTCCGGCAAGGCCGATGTGACCTTCCGCCAGATGACGGCGGACGAGACCCGCGCGGCCGCCCAGCAGAATGGTGACAAGTCCAACGCTCAGAGCGACCAGGGCAAGTACACCCAGTTGAGCGACGACAACGGGTCCAGCGCCCGCAACGATGAGGAAGCCATTCCCAACAATCGTGGCGAGATGGGCGCCCCTGCTGACGCCAATGCCGCCCAGGCTAACCAGAACGATCAGTCGACGAACACCCAGTCGAACGATCAGTCCATGGCGAACGACAACAAGAACAACAGCATGGACAACACTGCGATGAACAACGCCAACGACAACACCGGCCAGACCCCGGCGACCACGGAGAATGCAGCTGCTGACCTGCAGAAGTTCAGCGCTCAGGAGTTGCTGGACATGGATGTAGTCGGCTCCAATGGTGACGACATCGGTGGCGTCGACGACGTCGTGATCCGCGGCGACACGACCTATATCATCGTGGGCACTGGCGGCTTCTTCGGTCTTGGTGAAAAGGAAGTGGCCCTGCCGCTTTCCTCCATGACCGTGCGAAACGACCAGTTGGTGCTGCGTCAGCTGACCCAGGACGAGGTCGACAACATGCAGGAGACCAATGTGGACCAGTTCAAGACGGCCCCCGCCGGGCAGCAATACGACGTCCGCACTGGCACTAATGGCTAAACCAGCTGCACATCAAAAAAGAAGGAGCCGGAAAATTCCGGCTCCTTTTTTGTGCGTATGAAGATCGTGGACGCTTTTAAGCAACGCCGGCACTGGCGCCATAACGCGGCGCCTTATCTCGGTTCGCGCGCGCCGCATCTTTTTTCTTCTTGTCCCAGCGCTGCTTTTTCGGCCGGGCGGATTTGGCTCCATTGTCACTGGAAGGTGCAGTTTTTTCTGCGCTGCCACTCTCAGCGTCGAGCTGGGACCACCAGCCCTTCTCGGCACGAACAGGTGCGCTCTTGCCGCCAAATCCCTGTGACCGGCCGCGGCCCGGGCCGCGCTGTCCTTGCGGACGTCCCCGGCCCTGCGGGCGCTGGCCCTGCGGCCTGCCCTGGCGCTTCGGCGCTTCCGTCGGTTCACCAGCCGGCAGTTCGCCCGAAACAGGAAGCGTCTTGCGGATCAGCCGCTCGATGTCCCTGAGCTTGCCGCGTTCGGTGCCATCGACCAGCGTGATCGCGGTGCCCGAAGCGCCGTTGCGCCCCGTGCGGCCGATGCGGTGCACATAGTTCTCCGGATCGTCGGGCAGCTCGTAGTTGATCACATGGCTGATGTCCGGCACGTCGATGCCGCGCGCCGCGATGTCGGTCGCCACCAGAATGCGCACCCGCCCGGATTTGAAGCCCTTGAGGGCGTTCTGGCGGGCACCTTGCGTCTTGTTGCCGTGGATCGCCGCGACCTCGTGACCATCAATGGCGAGGTTCTTGGCAACCTTGTCGGCGCCATGCTTGGTACGCGAGAACACGATCACCTTGCTCAGCGCTTCATCACCCAACAGTTCATTGAGCTTGTCGCGCTTCTGCCTGGCGGCCGACAGGATGACCTGCTGGTCGATCTTGACCACGGTCGTCCCCTGCGGCGCCGCCTCGACCCGCACCGGATCGTTGAGCAGGCCAGCGGCCAGCTTGGCCACTTCGGGGGCCATGGTGGCGGAGAAGAGAGCCGTCTGCCGGTCGGCGCCGATGGCGCGGGCGATCTGCTGGACAGGCTTGATGAAGCCCATGTCGAGCATGCGGTCCGCCTCGTCGAGCACCAGCCATTTGGTCTTGTCGAGCCTGAGCTTGCGGTCCTCGATGAGGTCCTGCAGCCGGCCCGGCGTGGCGATGATCACATCGACGCCCTGCGCCAATTGCTGAATCTGCTTGTGCCGGGACATGCCGCCGAGCACCAGGGCCGTCGACAGGCGGCGGCCCTTCGAATAGGAGCGCAGCGCTTCCTCGATCTGCACGGCGAGCTCGCGCGTCGGCGCCAGAACAAGTGCGCGGGTCGTCTTCGGCTCCGGCTTGCCCTGCAGGTCGAAAATGCCGGCCAGCATGGGCAGCCCGAAGGCGGCCGTCTTGCCCGAACCGGTTTCGGCGATGCCGAGGATATCGCGACCCTGCAATTGCGCGGGAATGGCCTTGGCCTGAATGGGCGTGGGCTGAGTGAACCCGGCGCGCGTCAGCGACTGCACCAGGTAGTCGGGCAGGCCGAGTTCAGCGAAATTATCTTTTGTCATGTATTCGTTATTCCTTATCCGAACCAATCGCTTGGCGCGATCGGTTGAAGGGCGCGCTCAAACCAACATGCAGCAGCGCCCGCCCCGCTCCCGTTTCTGTGGGACGAGGTTCATCAACAATGCTCGAGCACGCGCCACCGGGGAAATACCCAAACGGGTGGTGCACTCGGCCGGAACACCTGTTCCGGGCCGCTTCGCCGCTCGCCGCATTGGTCGGAAAGAAGAGAAGCCGTCGGTCGACTTATGGCATCAGAATGCGAAGAATTCGCTACGCTGCCGGCGACGACGCACCGCATATGGAGGCTATCGCCCCAAATAGCAAGCGAAATCCGGGGATGGCGGGGCATGTGCGTCACGCATGGCTAACAAGGGAGCGCCGCGCACGGCGCCCCCCTATGTCAGCTTCTCATGCCGCACGCCGCGCGGGGCTGGGCGCGCCCCTGCCGGCAGCTGTTTCCTTGAACTTGGCCACAGCTTCATCGAGCTCGGAGGCCTGCGCCTCCGCCTGCTCGATGGCAGCGTTGGTCTCTTCCACCAGGGCGGCATTGTGCTGCGTGATCTCGTCCATCTGCCGCACCGCCCTGTTGACCTCCTCGATCGCCGAGGCCTGTTCGCGGCTGCCGCTGGCGATCTCGCGCATCAACGTGGAATTGCCCTTGATCGCCTCCAGCATGGCCGAAAGCTTCTGCGCCGCTTCCGCCACCAGCCTGGAGCCGCCCTGCACCTCTTCGGCACTCTGCTCGATCAGCGCCTTGACCTCGGATGAGGCTTCGGCAGCACTTTGCGCAAGACGCCGCACTTCAACGGCAACAACCGCAAAGCCCTTGCCGGCCTCCCCCGCACGTGCCGCCTCGACCGAAGCGTTCAGCGCCAAGAGATTGGTCTGGAAGGCGATGTCGTCGATCATGCCGATGATGTTGGAGATCTTGGCGGAGGAGGCGGTGATCGCCTCCATGGCGCCGGTCGCCCGCCCCATGACTTCGCCGCCCTCCTCTGCGATTCGCGAGGCGGTTTCGGCCTGACCCGTCGCCGCCTCAGCCTTCTTGGCATTGTCCACAACGGTCGTCGCCAGCTCTTCCATGGCGGCACTGGTCTCCTCGATCGTCGCTGCCTGCTTGGTCGTGCGTTCGGAAAGATCGTTGGCGCCCGACAGAATCTCGCCCGTCGAGTTCTTGAGCAGCCGCGAAGCCTCCCGCACCTTGTGAATGATGCCGGTCATGCTCCCCAGGCAGGAATTGAAGGCCTTCCGCAACGCCTCGTGCTGGCCGGTGAACTCCTGCTCGATGCCGACATCCAATTGGCCTTCAGCCATTTGAGCCAGGCTTTCGACCAGAAAATCCATGACTTTTTCCGAGCGCTTGCGCTCGGTGATGTCGGTCGCGAACTTGACGATCTTCACCACATTGCCGCAGGCGTTAAACACCGGATTGTAGGTCGCCGCGATCCAGATCTCGCGGTTGTTCTTGCCAAAGCGCTGGAACTCGTCGGCGAAGTACTCGCCCGCCCTCAAGCGCTCCCAGAACTTCCGGTAGGCCTCCGACTGCGCGTAATCGGCCCCCACGAACATGCGGTGGTGCCGCCCGACGATCTCGTCCAGCCGATAGCCGACGGTGCCGAGAAAATTCTCGTTGGCCGTGAGCACATTGCCGTCGAGATCGAACTCGATCACCGCCTGCGCACGCTCGATCGCCGCGACCTTGCCGGCATGGTCGGCAGCCAAATTCCTCTGCGCGGTGATGTCGGAGGCAAACTTAATCACCTTTACCGGCCTGCCGCGCTTATCGAGAATGGGATTGTAAGTGGCCTGCAGCCAGATCTCCCGCCCGCCCTTGCCGAACCTGCGAAACTCGCCGCTATGGAAGGCTCCCTCCGCCAGGGAGGCCCAAAAGGCGGCATAGTCTGGGTCTCGAAGCCTCCGCCGGGTCGACGAATAAGCGATGATGCTTGCCGACGATCTCGGTGAGATCATAACCGACGGTTCTCAAGAAAACGTCGTTGGCAGTGAGGACTTTACCGGTGAGATCGAACTCGATCACCGCTTGGCTGCGCATGATGGCAGCAACTTTACTGCGGTCTTCGACCGCAGAATTGCCCGAAGGCGAAAACAGAGAGTGGCCCATAGGTATTCCTGACAGAACTAGTCAACTCAGGAAGAATTCGCAGCCATCCTCTAACCTTTCATAAACCAGAAGCAAGAAAGTCCGATTCCGTACATTAAATCTTCGGGACTAGATCCCGGCGTACCAGTCGTAGCCGCGATCCGCCCAATACGACCCCTTGCCGCGGCCGAAGGATGAAAGGCTGTCGACCAGTTCGATCGAGCGCACGAATTTGGGCTGTTTGTATCCCAGAGCCCGCTCGATCCGCACCCGTACCGGCGCCCCGTTCGAGACAGGCAGCGTTTCGTTGTTGAGCCCGTAGGCGAGGATCGTCTGCGGGTGCCGCGCATCAATCAGGTCGCAGCTCTCGTAATACTGGTTGTCGCCCGAAAGGCTGCTGCCCAAATTGTCGAAGCAGTGGAAGACCACGAACTTCGCCTCTGCCTTCACGCCCGCCTGATCGAGCACACCGGAAAGCGGCGTTCCCGTCCATTTGGCGATACAGCTCCACCCCTCCACGCAGTCATGCCGGGTGACCTGGCTCTTCGCCGGCATGTTGCGCAATTCATCGAGCGAGAAGGAAACCGGCTTCTCCACCAGGCCGGAGACCTCGAGCCGGTAATCGCGGAAATCATTGGCCTTGAGCGCCAGATAATCCTGCGTGCGGGGATCACTCGATCCATTTGCCCGCATCGGCTGGTGGATCTCGGTTTCCGAATATTCCGGCGCCAGCGCATGCTGACCGAGCAGGAGGCGCTGCACCCGATAGGTCAGAAGGTTTGCCTTCTCCAACACGTCGCGCACCTGATTGTCGCGATCACCGAGAAAATCGAACTGGCTGCAGCCGGCGAGAGGTGCGGCCGCGACGATGCCGCTTGCACGCGTCAGGAATCGGCGGCGGTTCATTGGCATCTCAGACATCCGCCCTCTCCTCGCCTTTCACCCTGTACCAGCCCGTGATCATCGACCTCAGCTCGTTGATCGGCCCGGCCAGCACCACCATGACGATGTGGATGACAAAAAACGCCACCAGCCCCGACATGGTGAAAAAATGGATGAGCCGCGCCGTCTGCCGGCCGCCGAAAAGTTCGAGCAGGAACGGCCAGGCGGAATCCATGCCTGGCGACATGGCGAGCCCGGTCAAAACCATGAGCGGAAAGAAGATGAGCAGCACGACGGTGTAACTGATCTTTTGCAGCACGTTGTAGCTGCCGCCATGGCTGAAGCGGAATTTGAGATGATCGACGATGTCCTGCCCGATACGGCGCAAATCGCGGCCTTTCGGCACTACATCGCGCACCAGATGCCGGTTGATGAGGCTGGCAATCAGCCAGATGAGGATCGTACCGACGAAAATCCAGGCAAAGAAGAAGTGCACCACGCGCCCCGTTGCGAGATCGCGAAAGGAGGGAATGGTTGCCCAGCCGGGAAAGCCGATGAACTGCGGGCTGGCCGCGCTGCCGGACATCCCGAGTACGCCAGTGGTGTCGAATTTGGTGCCGAGCACCTGCGTGAAGCCGCGCGGCGTCCCGTCCGGCTGCCGCTCCGCGCCAATCTGCAGAACCGTGTTGGTGTAGTTATACCCGTCCTTGCCCAGATAGAGCGCCGGATGGGCATTGAAGATCTGCAGCCCCGACAGCAGCAGGAAGAACAGGCAGAAAACCCACACCCAATGGGTGATGCGGGTAAAGATGTTCTGCCGGTAAATCAGGCCGGGGCGCCGCTTGGCCCCGGTCTCCATGTCCTCAGATGCCGTCATGCCAAATCCTCCCGCCGGGAATAGTCTAGCATCTAGATACGGCAAAAGACGCGAGCAGGCGTTTCAAACCTGCTCGCGATTTTGTCACTCGTTTTCAGCCCGCGCTGCCCAGTTGAGGCCGCGCCGCATCATCGTTGCCATTTCCGGTACGTCGAATTCACTCGCCCGGTGGCCCAGCGAGCAATAGAACACCCGGCCCTTGCCGTGATGGCGCTTCCAGGCGACCGGCATCACCACGCCATCGATCCATGAGGCATGCTCGCCGGTGAAAGTCGTCGTCGCCAGCACTTCATTGGCCGGGTCGACATGCATGTAATACTGCTCTGAGGTGTAGTCGAAATCCTTGATCCCCTGCATGATGGGATCTTCCGGCTTGGTGATGTTGACCGTGTAGTCGATGATGTTGCCCGGGTGCGCCACCCACTGCCCACCCGTGATGAACTGGTATTCGGTGCTCTCGCGGAAGGCGTCGCACATGCCGCCGTGATGGCCGGCCATACCCACCCCGCTCTCGACGGCAGAGGCGAGATTGACTGCATCCGCCTTCTCGATCTTCGACATGGTGAAAACCGGCACGATCAGCGCCAGCTTGTGAATGTCCGGATCGCCGAACGCCGAAGTCTCGGTCTCCATGCGCACGGAGAACCCGTCCTCATGCAGCCATCGGCGATAGATTGTCGCGCACTCCTCGGGGTCATGGCCTTCCCAGCCGCCCCAAACGATCATAGCTTCCCGCATCTCGCTCCCCTCGCATAGCAGAAGCGCCCGCCTTTTTTCCGCGTGGCGCAAAAAGAAGCCGGCAATCGGATCGAGCGACGCCGGCACATGAATGACGCAATCATATCCCGAGCGGCCGGCCTTCGACAACCCGGCCAAGCCCGGCAAGCGCTAGCGCAGATAGCGTGGCGCGAAACGTATGCGGGAAGCCGGCTGGCGCACCATGTGCCGCATCATGCGCCTGTAGATCAGCCCGAAGCTGAAAAAGATCAGCAGCGAAATGGCGAGGTAGTAGAGCCCGGCGACCGAGAAGTGCAGAAACACGTTGTAGTCGCGCTCGAACAATTCGCCCGCCTTGTTCATCAGATCCTTCTGCTCGTCGATCACCGGCAGGGTGAAATAGACCAGCGCCGTGGCGTGGAAGAGGAACACCACCTCATTGGTATAGGCCGGCCAGGCAATGCGGATCATGTTGGGCCAGATCACCGAGCGGAACTGGCGTGCCGGGCTCATGCCGAAGGCGCGCGCCGCCTCCACCTCGCCCCGCGGCACGGTCTGCAGCGCGCCATAGAAGATTTCGGCGGAATAGGCCGTGGTGTTCAAGACCAGCACCATGGGCCCGAGAAACAGCGGGTGCAGGACCAGCCAGTCGAGCCCGCTCGGCTTCCACACCGTCAGGTTGAGCGACAGCATGAACGAATAGATCATGAAGAGCTGGATGAAGAGCGGCGAGCCGCGAAAGGCGTAGATATAGCCGCCGGCGAACCGCGAGAGGATCGGGTTGCGCGAATTGCGCATCAGCGCCAGCCCGATGGCCAGCACGAAGCCGGCCGGGATCGAGGCGGCGGCGAAATAGATGTTGAACAGCGCCGGAAAGGCGAGCGTGCGGATATCGCCGAATATGGGGCCGAAGAAGTCCATCTCCTCAGGCCTCCCGCGCGATCAGGCCGTGGCCGGCCTTGCGCCTGAGCCAGGCAAAGACCCGCTCGGAGAGATAGGTGACGAGGATGTAGAACAGGAACAGCACCAGATAATAGCGCCAGCGCCAGTCCGGATGCACCAGCCCAACGCGCGGCAGGAAATTCGGCGCGCCCAGCCGGTCCGCCCACAAACACGATGTCGGCGATCTGCAGCAGCGACAACAGCGAGGTCGCCTTGATCAGCAGCATCCACACATTGGAGAGGCCCGGCAGCGCATAGATCCACATCTGCCGGATATGCACGCGCCACAGCACCTGGCTGTGGCTCATGCCATAGGCGCGTGCTGCCTCGAGCTGCCCGTTCGGCACCGCATTCATCGCGCCGTGAATGACGTTGGCGGCGAAGGCGCCATAGACGATGCCGAGCGAGACGCAGGCCAGCGCCAGATATTCAGGGGTGGACAGGAACCAGTTGGCGGCCGGACAGGGCGGCCATTGCGCGGCGCCTGCGGCCACGGCGTCGGGCGTGCAGACATTTTGCGCCATAACCCATTCCACTGCCTGCTCGAAGGCGAGCGGGAAGAACAGGAAGAACAGCACGTCCGGCACGCCGCGCACGACGTTGGCGTAGATCGCGCCAATGAGGCGCAGCGGCGCGAAGCGCGAGCGCCGCAGCGCAGCGCCGCCGAGCCCGCAGCCAAGCGCGATCAGCGCCCCGAAAATGGCTGCGAGAATGGTGAAGCGGAAACTCGCATACCAGGCGAGATGCTTGCCATTGGTCAGATAGCCCAGCCAGAAGGCAAGATCGTCACCCAGCATTCAGCCCCCGCTGCGCCATTCCGCTCCCGAAGTACGGGCAGGCGGAAGATGTCCCGCCCGCCCTTTCACGATATCATTCGAAGGTGTTCGGCTTCTCGAACCACTCGGTGATCATGGCGTCGAGCGAGCCGTCGGCCTTCATGTCGCCGATGGCCTTGTCGAACTTGGCCTTCAGATCGGTATCGTCCTTGCGCAGACCCGCGCCGACGCCATCGCCGATCATGACTTCCGGTCCGGCGATTTCGAGCGCGCCGCCCGATGCGGCGACGATCGGCTCGAGATAGCCGCCATCGGCCAGAACGACATCGACATTGCCCGCCGAGAGATCGGCGATCGACTGGTCCGCCGTCTCATAGGACAGGATCGTGTTGTCGCCCGAGAAATGCTCGTCGGCATAGGCCGCCTGGATGGTCGCGCCCTGCACGCCGATCTTGAGGCCCGACATCTTGTCCAAATCGACATTCTCGCCGGCCCGCACCGCATAGCGCGACGGATCGGGCGGATAGTAGTTGTCGGAGAAGTCGATGGTCTGCTTGCGTTCGTCGGTGATCGACATGCCGGCCATGATCACATCGTAATTGCCCGCGACCAGGTTCGGAATGATGGTGTCCCATTCATTGACGACCCATTCGCAGTTCAGTTCGGCCCGCTTGCAGATCTCGTTGCCGAGTGCGATCTCGAAGCCGTCGACCTTGCCGTCCTCGTTCATGTAGTTCCACGGCGCATAGGCGCCCTCGGTGCCGATGCGCACCGTCTCCTGCGCCATGGCGGCGCCGGAAAGACCGGCCAGCGCCACAGCGGCGATGATCAGTTTCTTCATACTGTTACTCCTGTTGTACCTGACTTCATGTGCCCGTAATTCCATCGGCACGGCGGGCAACCGCACCCTTTGCCCCTCTTCCGTCAGCCATGGCCCGCCGCTGCCAAAAACTGTTTGAGACGATCGGTTTGCGTATTTTCGAAAACCTCTTCCACGCTTCCCTGCTCTGCAATCATTCCCTGATGCAGAAAGATCACCCTGTCAGAGACTTCCCGCGCAAACTTCATGTCGTGGGTGACCAGTAGCATGGTCCGGCCTTCGTCGGCCAGAAGCTTGATAACCCTCAACACTTCGCCCTCGAGCTCGGGATCGAGCGCCGAAGTCGGCTCGTCGAACAGCATGACCTTGGGATTGACGCAGAGCGCCCGGGCAATGGCGGCCCGCTGCTGCTGGCCGCCTGAAAGCTGCATGGGATAGGCATCCGCCTTGTCGCCGATGCCGACCTTGTCCAAAAGCTCCAGCGCCTGCGCCCTCACCTCGTCCCGGTCGCGTTTTTGCACGTGGATGGGTGCTTCCGTCACGTTCTCCAGGACACTCAGATGCGCCCAGAGATTGAACGACTGGAACACCATGCCGAGCTCGGACCGGATGCGGCGCAATTGCCCGGGATCGGCGGCATGGCGTTTGTCGCCCTCGCCGGTCATGCGGATTTCTTCGCCGTCTATAGAGATGCGTCCGCGATCGGGCACCTCCAGCAGATTGATGCAGCGCAAGAGCGTCGATTTGCCAGACCCCGAAGAGCCGATCATCGAGATGACCATGCCCTGCTCGGCCGAAAAGGATACGCCCTTGAGCACTTCGAGCGCGCCAAAGCTCTTGTGCACATCCTCAACGTCAAGGATTGCCGACATGGGCCTCCGCTGTTGTTGCCGTTCCCTCAAATTCGCGTCCGGCTATTGCTTGCCGTTGATTTGGAGCAAAACAGATCACTACCCATTAGCAAAGCAAATTACCGCCCGCATGCCCAGAAACCCGGGTGCGCGCCGCCGGAGCAAGCCCCCCTCAGCACCATGAACGCGCTTGACCTTGACGAAAAGGCAGGCTCTTGATCCCGGCATGGATACGCAGGGGCAACAGCAGAATCGAAACGCGCACAACGGCTTGCACAGCCTGATTGCCCGCTATCGCCCCATTACCGGCGTCCCCGACGAGATGATCGATGCGGCCGGAAACATCCGGCCCGGCTGGTCGCGCCTGATGGCGGAGTTCGAGCGTCTGGGCGAGGAGCGGCTGACCGGCCGTTTCGCCCGCGCCGACCAATATCTGCGCGATGCCGGTGTTTATTATCGCATGTATGACGGCGCCATCGCCAGCGAACGCGACTGGCCGCTCGCCCATGTGCCTCTTCTGATCGACGAGGCCGGAATGGATGCTGCTGGTGCATGGCATAAAGCAGCGAGCGGACCTGCTCGAAAAGCTCATGGCGGATTTTTACGGTCCGGCCGATCTCATCCGCACCGGCGTCGTGCCTCCCGGCCTGATCGCGGGCAATCCCGAATTCCTGCGCCCCCTGGTCGGCGTTCGCCCCGCTTCGGGGTCCTATCTGCATTTCTGCGCCTTCGAGCTGGGACGCGGACCCGACGGGCGCTGGTGGGTGCTTGGCGACCGCACCCAGGCCCCCTCCGGCGCCGGTTTCGCGCTGGAGAACCGCGTCGCAACCGCCCGCGCCCTGCCAGAAATCTACGGTCAATTGCATGTGCACCGGCTTGCCGGCTTCTTCGGCCAGTTCCGCGACGCACTGATGGGGCAGATCACCGCCAGCCAGGAGCGCGCCGCCATCCTGACGCCCGGCCCGCTCAACGAGACCTATTTCGAGCACGCCTACATCGCCCGCTATCTGGGCATCTCGCTGCTCGAAGGCGAAGACATGGTGGTCGAGGGCGGTGAACTCATGGTGCGCACCGTCGCCGGCCTCAAGCCGGTCAAGGTGCTCTGGCGCCGGCTCGACGCCAGTTTCGCCGACCCGCTCGAACTCAACCAGACCTCCGAGATCGGCACGCCTGGGCTGTTGCAGGCGCTGCGTGCCGGCACGGTTTCGCTGGTCAACGCGCTCGGATCTGGCGTACTCGAAACCCGCGCCCTCAACGCCTTCCTGCCCAGCATCTGCAAGCATCTGACCGGTTCCGATCTCGAATTGCCCTCGCTGGCCACCTGGTGGTGCGGCGGGGACAAGGAACGCCAATATGTGCGCGACAATCTCGATGAGATGATGATCGGCCCGGCGCTGTCGACCAAGCTGCCGTTCGAGGATGCAAGGGAAACCAGCACCGGGGCCCAGATGAACCCCGAAGAGCGCGCCGCAATGATCGCGCGCCTCGAAACGGATGGCGCCGGGATCGTCGGGCAGGAAGCGGTCAGCCTTTCCACCACGCCGGTTTTTGTTGGCGGCCATCTCGAACCGCGCCCCGTCGTGCTCCGGGTCTATGCCGCCCGCACGCCAGACGGGTGGACCGTCATGCCCGGCGGGTTTGCCCGCGTCGGTTATACGCTCGACACCGCCGCCCTCTCCATGCAGCAGGGCGGCCAGGCCGCCGATGTCTGGGTGGTCTCCAACAAGCCCGTCCCCCAGGAAACCCTGCTTACCCACAACGCCGGAAACCCGCAGCGCAACACCTCCTTTGCCCTGCCCAGCCGCGCTGCCGATAATCTGATGTGGATGGGCCGCTATATCGAGCGCTGCGAATTCACCACCCGCATTCTGCGCGCCTATCATCTGCGTCTGGCCGACGCCGGTGATCTCGATGCGCCGCTGCTGCGTGAAATGCGCGCCCATCTGCTCGCCCAGGACGTCGACGCGCAAGTGGCCATTCCGCACGGACTTGTCTCCGCCCTGCAGGGCGCCGTCGGCAGCGCCAGCCGCATCCGCGACCGTTTTTCACCGGATGGCTGGCTGGCCCTCTCCGATCTCGAAAAGACTCTGCAGGATTTCGGCACGCGCGTGCAGCCGGGCGACGACGCGGCGCGCGCCATGACGGTGCTGCTGCGCAAGCTCGCCGGGTTCGCCGGCCTCGTGCATGAAAATATGTACCGCTTTTCCGGCTGGCGTTTCCTCGAAATCGGCCGCCGCATGGAGCGCAGCACACAGATGGTCCGGCTCTGCGCGCATTTCATCAAGCCGGACGCTCCGCTTGGAGCCCTCGACATGCTGCTGGAAGTAGCGGACAGCGTCATGACCCATCGCCGCCGCTACAACATCGAATCCGCCGCCCGAACCGTTATCGAACTTTTGGTATTGGACCCGCTCAATCCGCGCTCGGCGCATTTCCAGCTGACCGACATGCGAGAGCAGATTGCCGAACTGCCCCAAGGCATGCTGAACGGCCAGATGGCGCCGACGACCAAGGAAGCCGTGCGCCTGCAGACTGAACTCGCCCTCGCCGATCCGGCCGACGTCACGCCGAAATTCCTCAATGCCCTGGCCGCCAGCCTCAATAATCTCGCGACGCTGCTGGCGATGACCTATCATGGCTGAAGCTGGCGCTATCCCATCGCTTTATGACGTGCGTCTTCGGCTCGATTACGAATACGAGACCGTTGTGGTCGGCGGGCGTCATTTGCTGCGCGTCATGCCGGTCAGCCTTGACCGGATTCAGCGCGTCGTCGCGGCCACGCTCGATGTCGCGCCGCGCCCCGCCGAGCGTTGGGACGGCAGCGATTTTTATCACAACCATACAACGACGGTGGTCTATCGCGGCCCGCATACCGAGCTCGAACTCACCATGACAGCCCGGATCAGCGTGGAGCGCGATCCCCTCTGGCAGCCCGGACTGGCACTGGGCGATCTTGGCGCCGCCATCGCCGATGTGCGGTCGATTGCGCCCGACGCGCCACATCACTTTCTTGGCGCCAGCCGCCGCATCCCCCTCGCCGAGGCCTTGACCGCCTATGGCCGCGAGGCGGCCGGAAATGCTCCAACTGTCGGCGAAACCGCGTGGAACATCTGCCGCGCCATTCACCGCGATTTCAAATACGTGCCCGGCGCCACCGATGTCGGCACCCTGGCACTCGATGCCTTCGAACTAAGAACAGGCGTCTGCCAGGACTTCGCCCATATCATGATCGCCGCCCTGCGCGGCATGGGCATTCCCGCCGGCTACGTTTCCGGCTTCATCCGCACCGAACCGCCTCCGGGCAGGAAACGGCTGGAAGGGGCCGACGCCATGCATGCCTGGGTGCGCGTCTGGTGCGGCCCCGAAACCGGCTGGCAAGAGTTCGACCCCACCAACGCCATTCCCGCCGGGCGCGATCACATCGTCATCGGCTATGGCGGCGATTACGACGACGTCGCCCCCATTATCGGCGTGCTGCGCTCCTCGGGCGGCCAAAAGACGAAGCAGGCGGTGGACGTGGTCCCCTTGCAGCAATAGCCGGCAGCGAGACAGGCTTCAGTTCCGCAGCCCCGGCGCCTCCTGCCCGGTCGACTGCACATATTCGGCATAACCGCCGCCAAAGGTGTGGATGCCCTCCGGCGTCAACTCCAGCACCCTGTTCGACAGCGCGCCGAGGAAATGCCGGTCATGGCTGACGAACAGCATGGTGCCCTCGAACTCGGACAATGCGTTGATCAGCATTTCCTTGGTCTGGATGTCGAGATGGTTGGTCGGCTCGTCCAGCACCAGGAAATTGGGCGGATCGAACAGGATCATCGCCATCACCAGCCGGGCCTTCTCCCCACCCGACAGCACCCGGCACTTCTTCTCGATCTCGTCGCCCGAGAACCCGAAACACCCCGCCAGCGCCCGCAAGGGGGCCTGCCCCGCCTGCGGAAAGGTTTCCTCCAGCATCTGCAAGACGCTCTGCTCGCCATCGAGCACATCCATGGCGTGCTGGGCGAAATAGCCCATCTTCACGCTCGGCCCGCGCGAAATCGTGCCGTCATCGGGCTCGGCCGTTCCGGCCACCAGCTTCAAGAGCGTCGACTTGCCCGCCCCGTTGACGCCCATGATGCACCAGCGCTCGCGCCGCCTCACCTGGAAATTGAGCCCGTCATAGATGGTGCGGCTGCCATAGGATTTCTGCACGTCCTTGAGCAGTACGATCTCCTCGCCCGAACGCGGTGCGGGGCGGAATTCGAAATTGACCACCTGCCGGCGCTTGGGCGGCTCGACCTTGTCGATCTTGTCGAGCTTTTTCACCCGGCTCTGCACCTGTGCGGCATGGCTGGCGCGCGCCTTGAAACGCTCGATAAAGGCGATCTCCTTGGCGAGCATGGCCTGCTGGCGCTCGAACTGGGCCTGCTGGTTGCGGTCGGCGATCTCGCGCTGCGCCTGGTAGAATTCATAATCGCCCGAATAGGATGTGAGCGAACCGGCATCGATCTCGATGATCTTGTTGACGATCCGGTTGAGGAACGCGCGATCATGCGACGTCATCAGGATCGCGCCGCCATAGCCCTTCAAAAAGGCCTCCAGCCAGATCAGGCTTTCGAGGTCGAGATGGTTCGACGGCTCGTCGAGGAGCAGCACGTCGGGCCGCATCAGCAGGATTTTCGCCAGCGCCACACGCATCTTCCAGCCGCCCGACAACGCGCCGACATCGCCGTCCATTACCTCGTTCGTGAAGCCGAGGCCGGCGAGAACCTCGCGTGCGCGCCCGTCGAGCGAATAGCCGTCGAGCTCCTGGAAGCGCCCCTGCACCTCTCCATAGCGCACGACGATCTCCTCGAGTTCGTCCGCCCGCTCGGGATCGGCCATGGCGGCTTCAAGCTCGGCCATCTCCGCCATCAGTTCGCTGACCGGCCCGGCCCCGTCCATGACCTCGGAGACGACGCTGCGGCCCTTCATCTCCCCGATGTCCTGCGAAAAATAGCCGATGGAAGTGCCGCGATCGACGCTGACCTGCCCCTCATCGGGCTGTTCCTCGCCGATGATCATGCGGAACAGCGTGGTCTTGCCCGCCCCATTTGGGCCAACCAGGCCGATCTTCTCGCCCTTCTGCAGCGCCGCGGAAGCCTCGACGAAGATCATCTGCTTGCCGTTCTGCTTGCCGATATTTTCAAGACGGATCATGTGGGGGCGGTAACCTTGGCAGCGAAAAAAAGGAGCGCACCATCGCTGGCGCGCGGGCGTGCTCTAGAGCATGTTCAGCAGGCAAGGCAAGGGTCAGCGGGCGAACGCCTGCAAAAGGACGGCGTAAAGCCGAGGCAAGACGTGCTCAAATAATTGTCGATCAGGCCCAGACCGCCTCGAGACGAGGTGAGCTGACGAAGGAACCCGGTCTTGCCGAGACCGGCGGAGGATCCACCAGCCCTTCCTTGAGATAGGCAAGGGCCGACAGGAAGCCGTTACGGGTAAACGGCTTGGCAATGACCCCATGTGCGCCTGCGAAATCCTCCGGCAGCTTTTTGGGATTGGCCGTCACGAAGACGATCAGCGCATTGGGCCACTGCCCCTGGATGTACTGCGAGACGTCGAGGCCGCTGCTCTCGTTCGCCAGTTCGATATCGACGAAGGCAAGGTCGGGGGCATCCACCCTGAGAGCCTTCACCTCATCGAAGGAGGCGGCATCTCCGACCACGACGTCTCCGCCATCTTCCACCAGCATCTCGATGTCGAACACCAGCAATTGCTCGTCTTCGACGATCAATATTTTGAAAGGCGGGTTGCGGCTCATGAATTTACTCGCTTGGCGCAATGGAGATGACGACGCGCGTTCCTGGCTGCATATCGTGCCAGTTTACGCGCGTTCTCGCCTGCCGGGACAGCCGGTTGATCAGATTACGGCCGAGACCCGACACCGGCGCCTCTCCATCGATCCCCGGACCGTCGTCCTCGATCTCGATCTCCGCCAGATCGCCCGAAGAATGCACGCGTACGGTTAGCGTTCCCGGGCCTTTGCGGAAAGCGTGCTTGAGCGCATTGGTCAGAAGTTCATTGATGATGAGCCCGAGCGGCGAGGCGAGACTGGCGGGAATGTCGAGCGGCTGAATTTCCATCTTGACGGTAACATCATCCCGCCCGCTCGATCCCACCACATCGCGGGCCAGATTTTCGGTGAAGGCGCCAAGGTCGAACAGGGTCACATCCTCGGACTGATAGAGCCTGCGGTGAACAGCGGCCAGCGCATCGACCCTTTGCAGCATGGAGTCGAGCTTTTCGGTGATTTCCGGATCGTCGATGGTCCGCGACTGCAGACGAATGAGTGAGCCGATCATGGTGAGGTTGTTCTTCACCCGATGATCGACTTCATGCAGCAGCAACGTCTTCGCCTCGAGGGCGGCTTCAAGTTCGGCGGTGCGGCGGCGCACCTCGTTTTCCACCACCCCCTTTTGCTCTTCCAGCTGCTGCTGGGCTTCCACCCGGTCGGTGACATCGAGTTGCGAGGCGAAGAAGAACTGGATGCTGCCGTCCCGTCCTCGGACCGGACTGAGATAGAGCGCATTCCAGAAGGTGGAGCCGTCCTTGCGGTAATTGAGAATGTCGATGGCGATGTTGTGCCCTTCGGCGACCGCCTCGTGAATGGCACGCACCGCATCGCGGTCCGTCTCCGGGCCTTGCAGCATACGGCAATTCTGCCCCACCACCTCTTCGCGGCTATAGCCTGTCAGGTCCTGAAAGGCCTGGTTCACGAATATGATGGGGTTGTCCTCTCTCGCCGGATCGGTGATCACCATGGGCATGCGCGTACCGCGCACCGCTGCCGCGAAAGGATCGCCCTCGCCCAGTTCGTGCGGCACGGCATCTGTCAGGTGCCAGTTATCGCGTTCCTTCACGGAATAGCCTCATGATTGCACGGGGTCTGCAACGCCGAACCGCCGGAGGATGTTCCCACTTGCTAATATTCGCGGGGGTAACCTCCGTTCCTATCGCGGGGTAATGAAGGCGCCGACGCATCAACGGTCACTGGCCCTACGTAGCGTGCCCGCGGCCGGATCAGCGATCCTGTTGCCGCCTGCTCCATGGCGTGCGCGATCCAGCCCACCGCCCGCGCCAGCGCGAACAGAACGAGGGGCGCGTTCTCCGGCAGGTCATAAGCTGCGGCCAGTGCCGCCATGGCAAAATCGACATTGACCGCCTCACCCGTGATCTCTTCGCCCACGTGCTGCAAATCGGCAAAGACCGGCGGCAGCGCGAAACGGCGCATCAGCGCGATGGCCCGGCAATCCCCGTCCGGGTAGAGCTTGTGCCCGAAGGCAGCCACCTGCCGCCCCTCCGCCAGGACCGCACGCACTGCCCCCTCTGCCCCCAGTGTTTCCGCCGCCGTAACGAGGGCCGCCACCTGCCCCGCCGCACCGCCATGCAACGGCCCCGTCAGCGTCGCCAGCCCCGAGAGAAGGCAGGCTGAAAGCGGCGCGCCGGTCGATGCGGTCACCCGTGCGGCAAAACTCGAGGCATTGAGCTCGTGGTCGGCCAGAAGCACCAGGGCACGGCGGATCGGATCGGCCGCCTCGGGTCTCTCCCAGGCCTTGGCGACCCGCGCATGCAGCAAGAGTTTCTCATCCGTCTCGCCGAGCATGGCCTGCGCCAGATCCGCCAGCAAGTCTTCGGCCTCGGTGGCAAGCGCAGCGCCGCTGCGCCCGGAAACCGGCAGATCGGCCACGGTTCTGAGCGAAAGCGCGGCCAGCGCCCGCGCTACGGGATTGGTGACGTCGTCGGCTGCACGCGGCTCCCTTTGCGCGAAGTCTGGCATCTGCCGCCCCTGCCACAACAGCCCTGCCACCTCTTCCAGCGTCTGCGTTTCAGCGAGGTCGACGGCCCTGTGCCCCCGGTAGATCAACTCCCCGTCGCGCACGGTCGAGATCGCAGATTCCAGCACCGGCTCGCCCCAGCCGATCGTGCTCCGAGCCACACGCTCGGCCGAGCGGCGCCCACGGCGTTTGCCCGCCAGCGCCAGCACGTCCCCGCCATGATAAAGGCTCCGCCGCGGATCCCGCGGGTCCTTCCTGGCCCGGATGCGTCCCCGGCTCACATTGGCGTAAAGCGTTTGCCGCTTGCTATTGAGCGCCGCCAGCGCCTGCTCCGCACTCATCCAGTCCATCACATTGATCCATTCAATCAAGATTGACATCAATCATCATAGACGCGATCTGCCTTGGAGAAAAGGAGAAGATCATGAGCAATGGATTGGACGACGTGATCGCCGCAGAGACGGTGATCAGCGAGGTGGATGGCAAGGCCGGCCGGCTCATCCTGCGCGGATTTCCGCTGGACGAATTGATCGCCAACCACAGCTTTGAGCAGACCGTGCAGTTGATGCTGAGCGGCTTTTTTCCCGGAATCGATACTTCAGGTTTTGACGTCAGGAGGCTGCTCGGAAAGGCGCGCGGAGACATCTTCAACCAGTTTGTGAACTGGGCTCCAGCCGCCGAAGGCACCGATCCTGTCGATGAACTCCGCGCCTGCGTAGCGCAGCTGCCGGATGGCGACGGCCTCGACACCGCACTGCACCTAATTGCAGCGCCCGCCGTGCTGTTGCCAATGCTGCTGCGGCGGGCCGAAGGACTGGCTCCTGTCGCCCCCGACCCGACCGCTGCACACGCCGCCGACATGCTCAATATGTTGACAAATGACGGCAATAATCAACATAAGTCGAAGGCGCTCGAGACCTATCTTATAGCGGTCATGGACCACGGTCTCAACGCTTCCACCTTCACCGCCCGCGTGGTCGCCTCAACTGGAGCGGGCCTGACCTCGTCGGTGCTCGCCGGGCTCTCGGCGCTCAAGGGTCCGCTGCATGGCGGCGCACCGGGGCCGGTGCTCGACATGCTCGACGCCATCGGCACGCCGGAGACCGCGGAGCCCTGGTTGCGGGCCGCACTCGACCGCGGCGAAAGGTTGATGGGGTTTGGTCACCGCATCTACCGCGTCCGCGATCCGCGCGCCGACGCACTCAAATCCGCCATCGCAAAACTGCCCGGCAAGAGCGGCAGGCTGGCGCTGGCCGAAGCGGTCGAGAAAACGGCCCTGCGTCTGCTGGCCGAGAAAAAGCCCGACCGGCCTCTCAAGACCAATGTGGAGTTCTATACGGCTGTGCTGCTGGAGGCGCTGGGCTTTCCGCGCGAAAGCTTCACCGGTGTTTTCTTTGCCGGGCGCGTCGTCGGCTGGCTCGCCCATGCCCGCGAGCAGGCGCAAACCGGCCGCCTCATCCGCCCGCAATCACTTTACGTGGGACCACGCCCGCAGGATGCGGCCTGACAACACGCCTCACGGGGCGTAGCCATAGGCTTCTCCCATCAGTGCGATTTCCGCCAGCGCCGCGTCAAAACCGGACCAGTCGTCGCGCTCCGCAATCGGTGCCCAGATCGCCTCCATCTCCTCGATGAGCATGGTGCGCGGTTTAGGCATCTTGAAATAGGCATGGCCGAGATTGACGTTATCGCGCGGCGCGAAATCCTTCATCAGCTCCAGCACGGGGTCGAACGCCTCGCCCTCATAAAGGTCGGCAATGGGGCTCTGGCGCACCCGTTCGAGGCTCTCGGTTCCGCCACGCCAGTCGAACAGCACCTGCTCATAGGGTGCCTGCGTGCCGCCGAGGAATTTCAGCAGCGCTTCCAGCAAGGGGCCGTCGGCATCGCCGCGTGACTTCAATCCCAGCCGCTCGAGATAGGCCAGCGGCAGCGCCGTCTGGAAAGTCGGCCAGTAGATATTGAGCGCCGCCTCCAGCGCATCCTTGTCGCCCAGCGGCAACAGGCATTCGGCCAGCCGCGTGAGGTTCCACGCCAACGCGTCCGGCTGCCGCCCGAAGGCATATAGCCCCGTCTGGTCGAAATAGGCCGCGGTGAAGTCCGGATCGTATGTTGGCAGGAATCGCCAGGGCCCGTAATCGAAGCTCTCGCCGGTGATGTTGATGTTGTCGGTATTCAGCACCCCGTGCACGAACCCCGCCGCGATCCAGCGCGCACCAGTTTCCGCCACGCGCCGGCTGACCTCCTGCAGAAAGGCCGCCGCCGTCTCGGCCTCTGTCTCCCGCCGCGTCTCCGGCAGATAATGGGTCACGGAATGGTCGAGCAGTTTCGAAAGCCCCTCCGCATCCCGCCTGAAGGCGAAACGCTGGAAGGTGCCGATGCGGATATGCGAGTGCGAAAGCCTGACCAGCACCGAGGACCGCGTCGGCGAGGGCTCGTCGCCCCGGTAAAGTGCCTCGCCCGTCTCGATCAGCGAAAAGCTCTTCGAGGTGTTGACCCCCAGCGCTTCCAGCATCGCCGTCGCCAAAACCTCGCGCACCCCGCCCTTCAGCGTCAGCCGTCCGTCGCCGCCCCGCGACCAGGGCGTCTGTCCCGAGCCCTTCGTGCCGAGATCCAGCAGCCGCCCGTCCTCATCGTGCATTTGCGCGAACAAAAACCCGCGCCCGTCGCCGAGATCGGGATTGTAGCTCTGGAACTGGTGGCCGTGATAGCGCAACGCCAACGGTTGCTCGAAGGAACCCTCAAGCGGTTCGAACCGCCCGAAATGAGAAATCCATTGATCCTCGGTCAGCCCGCCGAGCCCGATCCGTTTCGCCCAAACCTGGTTGCGAAATCGCAGAATGTGCTTGGAGAATGCCGCCGGCTCCACGGGATCGTAGAACTCGAGGCCGAGGGCGGCGTGGGCCATGCTGGGACGATAGGGGGCGGTCAAACTTCGGGCGCTCGCTGTGCATCTATTAGCAATCGCGCAAGCTTAGTGCGTTGGCTGCGCCGTGCCTACCCGACCTCGATAAACCGGTTTTCGAGCTCCGCTTCCAGCCCCAGCATCATCTGCTCGGCATGGGCCATGTGCGCGGCCATGATGCCCATGACTTCCTTGCGGTCGCCCGCCCGCATGGCCGCCATCAGCGCCCGCTGATATTCGATGCCGCGCTGCCTCAGCACCGGCTTGGGCTGGACATAAATGTCCCGGCAGACGGCGAGATCCTTCAAAAGCCGCTGCAGGAACCGGCACTGGAAGGCCAGAAGCGCATTGTCGCAATATTCGGCCACGACCGAATGGAAATCGAGCTCGGCCATGCGTTGCGCCCAGCGTTCCTCGGCGTCCTTCGGTTCGTGATCGTAGACGGCGATAATCGCCTCCAGCCGCTCGAACCCCTTGTCGTCGATGTTCTTCATCGCCTCTGCGGCAACCAGCGGCTCCAGCGCTTTGCTCAGCTGATAGATGTCGGCGATACTCACCTGCTTGGCGAAGATGTAATTGCTCAGAAGGCTCATCGCCCGGGCTTCCGACATGCGCGCCACGAAGGCCCCGCCCCCCGGCCCCGTCCGCACGCGCACCAGCCCCTGCACCTCCAGCGATTTCAGCGCCTCGCGCACCGTGCCCTTGCTGGCGGCGTATTGCACCATCAAGTCCCGCTCCTGCGGCAGCCGATCGCCGGGCTCCAGCCCATGCGTGGTGATGGTGCGCTTGATCGCCTCGGCGATCTCGTCGGTGCGCTTCTGGCTTTTTCGCGAAGGCACCGGGCTGCCGTTGGAAGTCATGCGGCAGGCGCCCCCGTGTCGAGCCGCGGCGCGCTGGCGATCAGGCGCTTGGTGTAGTCCTGCTGCGGGTTGGCGAAGATCTCTTCCGCCGTCCCCTCCTCCACAACCTCGCCGTAATACATCACCGCCACCCGATCCGAAATGCTCTCGACCACGGCCAGATCGTGGCTGATGAACAAATAGCTGAGATCGAACTCTTTTTTCAAATCCTCCAGCAGCAGCAGGACCTGCGCCTGCACGGAAACATCGAGCGCGCTCACCGGCTCGTCCAGCACCAGTATGCGCGGCTCCGCCGCCAGCGCCCGGGCTATGGCAATGCGCTGAGATTGCCCCCCGGAGAATTCGTGCGGATAGCGCTCCAGCGTGTCCTCCGGCATCTGCACGGCATCGAGCAGCTCGCGCATCCGCGCCGCCCGCTTCGGACCGTCATAACCGCACAGGATTTTGAGCGGCGTCTCAAGGATCGATTTGATGGTCTTGCGTGGATTGAGCGAGGAAACCGGGTCCTGAAACACATACTGGATTTTCTGCCCGAAGGCGCGCGGGCCCCTCCTTGGCCAGATCGCTCGCATCCTGCCCGGCAATACGCATCTCGCCCTCGGTCGGGGTTTCCAGTCCCACCACCATGCGCGCCAGCGTCGACTTGCCCGATCCGCTCTCGCCGACAATCGCCAGCGTCTCGCCGTGATGCAGGATGAGATCGACCTGGCGCACCGCATGCACGGCATGGCTCTTGCCGCCGAACAGGGTCCAGTTGCCGCCGAAAGTCTTGGTCAGCGCCCTCACCTCGATGGCATGCGGCTCAGCCATTGGCGCTCTCCATCACCGCTTTGGGCAATTTTCTGAGGCCGGCCGAGAAACGCCTTGCCCTGCCCCGGCTTGGGCACACAGGCGATCAGCCGCTTGGTGTAGGCATGCTGCGGGATTGGCCAGAACGGTTTTTGTGTCCCCGGCCTCCACGATCTCGCCATAGCGCATTACCGCCACGCGGTCGCAGATCTCCGCCACCACGCCGAAATCATGGGTGATGAACAACAGCGCCAGCCCCCGCTCCTGCCGCAGCACCTGCAGCAGCCTGAGGATTTCTGCCTGCACGGTCACGTCCAGCGCCGTTGTCGGCTCATCGGCAATGATGATCTCGGGATCGTTGGCCAGCGCCATGGCGATACCGACACGCTGGCGCTGTCCGCCCGATAGCTCATGCGGATAGGCATCGCATGCGTTCGTTCGCATCCGGAATGCGCACGGCCTCCAGCAGCTCCAGCGCCTTCTTGCGCGCGTCCGACCAGCTGACCGGCTGGTGCACCCGCACCGCTTCGGCCACCTGATCGCCGATGGTGAAGAGCGGATGCAACGTCGTCAGCGGATCCTGAAACACATAGGCGACCCGCCCGCCGCGATAGGACTGGATCTGCGCTTCGGGCATCGAAAGCACATCCTCGCCCTCGATCCGCACAGCCCCGCCTGTGATCACCCCCGGCGGCGAGGGTACCAGCCCCAGAAGCGACAGGGCCGTCACCGATTTGCCCGAGCCGCTTTCCCCGATCAGGCCCAGGCACTCGCCTTTTTTGAGGGAGAAGGAGATGTTCTTGACTGCGGGCACCACGCCCCGGCTGCTTTCGAACCCGGTCTCGAGCCCGCTCACCTCAAGAGCCACCTTTTCGGTTGTCTCGTTCGGCACGGTGTTGCGCTTGATGCGGGTCACCGGCATGGGCCGGCTGAGCGAACCGGCGCGCAGGCGCGGATCGAGCGCGTCGCGCACCCCGTCCCCGAGCAGATTGATGCTCATGACGATGAAGAAGACCATCAGGCCCGGCACGATGGAGACCATGGGCGCGGTGAAAAGGGTCGAGCGTCCCTCTCCCAGCATGGAGCCGAGATCGGCCCGCGGCGGCTGTGCGCCAAGACCGAGAAAGCTGAGGCCGGCGGTCTCGAGGATCATCCAGCCGACCGTGGTCGACATGGTGATGACGATCACCGGCAGCACATTGGGCAGGATTTCGCTGAGGATGATCGACAAATGCCCCTTGCCCGAAAGCCGCGCCGCATCGACGAATTCGCGATGCCTGAGGCCAACCGTAATGCCGCGGATGTTGCGGGCGAAGAAGGGAATGTTGACGACCGAGATGGCGTAGAGGGCGTTCATCAGCCCCGGCCCCAGCACCGCGACGATTGCCAGCGCCAGAAGGATATAGGGGAAGGCCATCAGCATATCGATGCCGCGCATCATGATGTTGTCCGTGCGCCCGCCCGAGTAGCCGGCGACCAGACCGATGATCGAGCCGAAAAAGGCCGCGATCATCGAGGCGGAAATGCCCACCAGCAAGGAGACCTGGCTGCCCCAGATCAGGCGCGAAAGCGTATCGCGGCCGAGGTGGTCCGTGCCCAGCAAATGTCCATCCGCAAATGGCGGCAGCAAGCGATTGGCCGGATCGATGGCGTTCGGGTCCTGCAGGGGCAGCACCGGCGCCAAAAGCGCGATCACGATGATGGCGGCCAGCACCCAGAACCCGGCCGCCGCCAGCGTGTTGTTCATCAGAAGCTGCCAGGCGTTGGGCCGGCGCGTCCGCTCCTTCGGCGCGGGGGCGGCGGTGGCTTCAGCGGTCATGATTTCAGCCTCGGATCGAGCATCGCCTGTATGACGTCGGCGGCAAGGTTGATGAACACATAGGTTGCGGCCACCACCAGCACGCCGCCCTGCACCAGAAGAATGTCGCGGGTGGAAATGGCATTGACCAGCATCGCCCCGATGCCTGGCCACTGGAACACGGTTTCGATATAGACGGCGCCGCCGAGCACGAAGCCGGCCTGAATGCCGATCACCGGCACGATGGAGACAAGCGCCGCCTTGAAGGCGTGCTTGAAGATGACGTTTCGCTCGTCAACGCCCTTGGCGCGCGCCGTACGCACATAATCCTGGCGCAGGACTTCCAGCATGGCCGCGCGGGTCAGACGCGCCAGAACGCCGGTCGCAACGATCGACAAGGTGATCGCCGGCAGCGCCAGATGCTTGAGAAGATCCCAGAAATCCCCGCCGCCATAAATGGCGTACATGCCCGACGCCGGCAGCCATTTCAGCTGCACGGCGAAGACGAGAATGAAGACGAGGCCGAGAAAGAAGGATGGCACCGAAATGCCGATCAGAACCAGGAAGGTCAGTACCCGGTCGGCCCAGCCGAATTGGCGGACGGCAGAAACGATGCCCGCCAGAACGCCCATGATCGAGCACAAGACCAGCGAGGTGCCGGCCAGGATCAGCGTGGCGCTGAAGCGGTCGAGAACCTCGTCCAGAACCGGGCGGTTGAGCGCATAGGAGCGTCCGAAATCGCCACGCAGCACGTTCGTGATCCAGATGAAATACTGTTGGGGAAGCGGTTTATCGAGGCCGAGATCGCGGTTGATCCGCGCCACGTTTTCCGGCGTTGCGAAATTGCCGAGAATGGCATGCGCAGGATCGCCCGGAATGAGAGCCATGATCAGGAATACGATGATCGACAGCCCTATAATTACCGGGATGGCAGCAAGCAGTCTTTTCAACACATAGCCGGCCATCGGCGTCTCGCCTCCCGATAGTGCGTTGAAACCGGCGGCGCCCTTGTGGCGCCGCCGGCAAGATCTCTAGCGGATCAGTTCTTGCTGACCTTCCTCAGGTCGAGCAGGAAGTCCGGCTGCAGCGAGAAATCACTCACAGCCGACGTCGTCACCGCACTCTGCTTCCAATTGGCCACGAACAGCCAGGGCGCATCGTCATGAACGATCTCCTGCATCTGCTTGTAGAGCTTGGCGCGCTCGGCCTGATCGGTCGAGGTGCGGGCCTTGTTCAGCAAGTCGTCGACCTTGGGATTGGAATAATAACCCGAATTGAAGCCGCCCTTGTCGGGGAAGGCTGCGGTGCGCAGCGTCAGGAAAGGCAGCGTGTCGGGATCGGTCGTCATCCACGCCATCTCCGCCATATCCGCCTTGCCTTCGAGGCCAGGATTCACCTTGCCCAGGAAGGTGTTCCACTCATAGGTCTCGATCTTGACGTTCAGCCCCACCGCTTCCAGATCGGCCTGAATGGCGGTGCCCATGGCCACCGGATCGAGCATGCCCGAACCGCCCTGGGTGACGTAGAAGGTCAGGTCCGCGCCCTCGGCTCCGGCTTCCTTGAGAAGCTGCTTGGCCTTTTCCGGATCATATGGGTAGGGCTTGAGACTGTCGTCATGGGCCCAATTGAAGGCCGGCGGCGTCGGCCCGGCAGCAACGTCTGCGGTGCCCTGCAGCACGTCATTGACCAGCGCATCCTTGTTGACCGCATAGTTGACGGCCTGGCGGACCTTCTTGTCGGCAAACGGGCCGTCCTGGGCGTTCAGGATCAGGAACCAGACATGCGGGCCCGTCGCCTCGACGACCTTGAAATTGGAGTCCTGCTCGAACGTCTTGACGTTGTCCGGCGGGGTCTCCAGCAGCACGTCGATGCCGCCTGACAGCATCTCGGCAACCCGCGTATTGGCGTCGGTGATCGGCCGGAAGACCACCGCCTCCAGCGGCGGCGCACCATCCCAATAGTCGTCATTGCGCGACACCACGACCTTGGAATTCGATTCCCAGCTCTGGAAGACGAAGGGGCCGGTCCCGACCGGGTGACGGCCGAAATCCTTGCCGTATTTCTTCACTGCGTCCGGCGAGACGATGGCGCCCGTAACCGAAGCCATGTTTGACAGGAAAGGCGCATAAGGCTCCTTCAGCGTGAACTTGACCGTCATGTCATCCACCGCGTCGACATGGTCGATCGAGGAGAAATAGAAGGCCAGCGGGAAAGGACCGGTATCGTAATATTCGTTGTTCTCGTCGAGCATGCGATCAAAGGTGAACTTCACCGCATCCGCATTGAGCGGCGCGCCGTCATGGAATTTGACGCCGTCCCTGAGATGAAAGGTATATTCCAGCCCGTCATCTGAAATGTCCCAACTCGTCGCGAGCGCCGGCTCGATTTCGAGCGTGCCCGGCTTGAAGCGCACCAGACCGTCGAACACGTTATTGATGATACGGAAATCGTTGGCTGCTGTGACAGCCTGCGGGTCGAGCGATTTTGGCTCGGCAATCTGGCCGACAACCAGAACATTGGGTGGGGTCTGGGCGGCAGCCGGACCGGCGACGGCCAATGCCGCCACCGCCATCAGGGCTGCTATCCCCTTCTTTATAGCGTTCATGACATCCTCCTTGGGGCACGGAAACGAGCAGCCGCCCCGGAGAGATGGACCGGTTGTGGCGACCGATCGAAAGTTAATTTATCAGCATAAATGCTGGGCGCAACCAATTCATGCGCATAAATTGACAAGTGCCGCTATTGAGGAAACAACAGGTCCATGACCTTCTCAATCGTTGCCCGCGATCCGCGCTCGGGCGCCTTCGGCGTTGCCACCGCCACGGGTGGTCCCGTCGTTGGCTCGCTGGTCCCGCACGCCCGCGCCGGCGTCGGCGCAATCGCCACCCAGGCCTATACCAATCCGCTTTACGGGTTTCAGGGGCTCGAACTTTTGGCCAATACCATGGCGCCAACTGACGTGCTCGGCACCTTGACCGCCGCCGATGCCGGGCGCGCCCGCCGCCAATGCATAGTCATTGGAAAATCGGGCCCACCCGCCGGTTGGACCGGAGACGAGGTCAATTCCTGGTGCGGGCACAAACTGTCAGATGATTATGCCGTTGCGGGTAATTTGCTGGCGGGACCTGAGGTGATCGGCGCCATGTTCGATAGCCTGACCGCGAGCGCTGGCGAAAACCTGGAGGATCGCCTGCTCGAGGCGATGAAGGCCGGGGAGGCGCAAGGCGGTGACAATCGCGGCATCCGCTCGGCGGCATTGAAAGTCTATACGACCGAACCCTACCCCGCCATCGACATCCGCGCCGACCTCTCCGATGCACCTCTGGAGGACCTCGGACGCATTCTGGCCTCCGTCCGGGATGAGGGCTATGCAGGTTTCTTCCGGCAGGTACCCAGACTGGCCAATCAACGGGACAACTGACCGAAAGCTCTGGCCTGTGCGCCCCGCGCGCTTTAGGGTCTCGGCCCACGACATGCGGCGACTGGAAGAGCGCATTTGAAACGTCTGTTCGATATTGTTGCCAGTGCCGGCGCGTTGGTGGTTTTCGCGCTGCCCCTCTTGGTGCTTATCCTGCTGATCCGGCGCAACTCGCCCGGCCCGGGCCTGTTCCGGCAAATCCGCGTCGGCCGTAATGAAAAGCCCTTCACCTGCTACAAGCTGCGCACCATGCGCACCGGCACGCGCGAAGCACCGACCCACCAGTCGAGCACGGGGGATGTCACGCCCATGGGCGGTTGGCTGCGCCGCAGCAAGCTCGACGAAATTCCTCAGCTCTGGAACGTGCTGGTGGGCGAAATGAGCCTTGTCGGACCCCGCCCCTGCCTGCCTTCCCAGACCGAACTGATAGCCGCCCGCCGCCGCCGCGGCGTCTATGCGCTTAGGCCGGGTATCACCGGCATCGCTCAGACTGCCGGGGTGGATATGTCCGACCCCGAAAAGCTCGCCGCGCTCGATGCCAGCTATATCGGCAAAGAGAATCTTCGCACCGATTTGCAAATCCTCTACGGCACGTTTTCGTCCAAGGCCCTTGCCGACCGCGTCGCGCACACGGACCATAATGCCAGATAAAAAGAGGGTGCTGATAACGGGCACTGCCCCTCGCGCGCATGCACAACGGACGAGGAAGTGGCAAGATTTCCTCTTCCCCGCGCTGTCTGGGGGCTACGCCCCGCGCGCGATTGACACCCCCTCCCCCCAAGGCCATAGAGCCTCTGGCGGCCCATGGCGGCGCCATGATTGCCGTCCACCGATTTCCATCTCAGCGCAACGACATGCTTAAGCCAACACCTCGCAAACCATTGAAGGCAATGAGCATGTCAGGTCTTGCCGGCGCCTTTTCGTCGCCCCTCCAAACGCTGCGCGGCCTTCCCCGATTCTGGAAGCGCGCCATCCTGATAGCGTTCGACATCGTGGCGCTGTCGACGGCGCTCTGGGCCAGTTATTCGCTGCGCTACGGCGTCTGGCGGCCGCCCGGCAATTTCGATCAGGTCGCGGTCATTCTCACCGCGCCGCTTCTCGCTTTGCCGATTTTCGTGCGCATGGGGCTGTACCGCGCCGTGCTCCGCTACCTGCCCGAGCGCGCCGTCTGGACCATGCTGCATGCCATGACCCTTGCAGCGCTGTCCTGGCTGGCGCTGGCCTTCCTGCTCGAATTGACCGGACGAGGCTTTGTGCCGCGTTCGGTGCCCATTCTCTATTGGGCACTGGGGTCGATCTGCGTGGTGGGCAGCCGCTTCGCCGCCAAGCGCCTTCTCTGGCGCGCGCGGCCGTTCTCGCATGCGACGCGCCCGACGGTGATCTATGGCGCCGGCACCTCCGGCGCCCAGCTCGCCGCCGCCCTGCAGCAGCAATCGAGCACCTCGCTGATCGGGTTTCTCGATGACGACAGGAATTTGCAGGGCCGCGACGTGGCGGGGATGCGCGTCTTCTCGCCCGCCGCTCTGCCGATGCTGATCGAACAATATGGCGTCAACGAAGTCATCATATCCATCCCCTCGCTCAGCACGGCTGAACGCCAGAAACTGGTGTCGGACCTCGCCCGCCATGACGTCAAGATCAGAACGCTGCCGCAGATTTCCGACATCGTCAGCGGCAAATATCTGATCAGCCATGTCCGCGAGATCGAGATCGACGAATTGCTGGGACGGTCATCGGTGCCGGCCATGCCCGAACTTCTCAAATCCATGATCGAGGGGCGCTCGATCATGGTCACGGGCGCCGGCGGCTCCATCGGGTCCGATCTTTGCCGCCTCATTGTCAGCTGGGCGCCGCAAAGGCTGGTGCTGCTCGAAATGAACGAATTCGCGCTTTACCAGATCGAGCGCGAACTCTCGGCCCTGGGCGATCTCGCCATCGTGCCGGTTCTGGGGTCGATCGGAGACGAGGTATTGGTGCGCGACACCATCCGGCGCTTCGGCGTCAAGGTGGTTTTCCATGCCGCCGCCTACAAGCATGTCCCCCTGGTCGAGGCGAACGCGCTCGAGGGCATCAAGAACAATGTGCTCGGCACCAAGGTGCTGACGGAAGTGGCGCGGACGGAAAACGTCGAGAATTTCGTTCTGATCTCCTCGGACAAGGCAGTGCGCCCCACCAATGTCATGGGCGCGACGAAGCGCTGGGCGGAGCTCATCGTCTGGCAGGCGGCGCAGCGCGTCCGCCAGGAGGGGACAAAACAGAAATTCTGCTCCGTCCGCTTCGGCAACGTGCTGGGCTCGAACGGGTCGGTCGTGCCTCTCTTCAAGGAACAGATCGCCAAGGGCGGCCCTGTGACGATCACCGATCCGGACATGACCCGCTATTTCATGTCCATCCACGAGGCAGCCGAGCTCATCGTGCAGGCGGGTGCTCTGTCCAAGGGCGGGGACGTCTTCCTGCTCGACATGGGCGAGCCCATTCTGATCCGCGAACTGGCGGAGACGATGATCAAGCTCGCCGGGTTCACTCTGCGCGACAATGACCGCCCGCAAGGCGACATCGAAATCGTCACCATCGGCAAGCGCCCGGGCGAGAAGATGTTCGAGGAACTGTTCTACGATCAGTCCAGCGCCGGCAGCACGCGGCATTCCAAGATCATGCGCGCCGCCCGTGACGACATTTCCAAGACCGATGTGAGCGAAGCGCTCGGCGAGCTGTCATGCGCCCTTCAAGCCCATGACGAGGAAGAAGCCCGGCGTATCCTGTTTGACCTTATCCGCTAGCGGCGCGCCGGCAACGCTGGCGTCAGCTTGTCAGTCCTTCGGGGCGTTTCATGAACCAGTCCCAGCGCCAGACGGTGCAATTCTCGAACACACCCTCTGTGACGTAAGGGTCTCGCGCAACAAAGGCGTCGGCCGCCGCCTGGCTTTCGGCCCGCATGATGATCATCGAGCCGATCGGTTCGCCTTGCGCGTCGAGGTAAGGTCCGGACAGGATCAAATCGTCGCCCAACCCTTCATAGTGAGCGCGATGCTGGGGCCGGAATTGCAGCCGTCCCGCCATGTTGTTCGGCTTGTCGCGACCGCTGACGATGAAAAGCATCTGCCCCTCCCTGTGAGACCCTATCCCTATTTCTTTTCGTACAGACGGGACACAGAGGCGGCGTCCTCCATCTCGTTCCCGGCTTCGGTGAAGTCGGCATATTGGTGAATGCCTTTGTCGAGCACCGGCAGATCCAGCTTGAGCTCCTCAATGAAACCGGCGACCGCCTTGAGATCCTTGTGCAATTGCCGCGCATAGGCGCGCGGCGGATCGAAGTCCTCGGCGGCCATCTGCGAAAAGATGCGCTGCAGGATGGTGCTGTCGGCCATGCCGCCCTTGAGGCAGCCGGGCAGCAATTTCGGGTCGACGTCGGCTGCCTTGCAGATCGCAAGCAACTCGGCCATCAGCACGTAGTTGACGCCAACGATGGCCTGATTGAGGATTTTCGTTTTCTGGCCCGCACCGAGCGGCCCCATGCGCGTGATGTTGGACCCCAGCGCCTCGAGAATGGGTTTGGCGGCGTCGCACACGGCTTCATCGCCGCCGATCATCAGGGTGAGATTGCCTTCTCGGGCGGCCTGTGGCCCGCCTGACATCGGGGCATCGATCCAGTCGACCCCCAGTTCCTTTTTGGCCCGCGGCCCCAACTCCAACGTGGCGGAGGGCGAGCTGGTGGAAAAATCGATGATCAGACCCGCGCCTTTCTCCGCTTTGGCGAAGCCCTTCTCACCGAACACCACGCTCTCGAGTGCGGGATCGCCAAGCACGCAAACCATGGCGACATCCGATTGGGCAAAGACTTCGGTGGCCAACTCGACCCATTGGACGCCGTCCCCCTTGACGAGGTCGTAGCGCTCCGGTTCGAGGTTCCAGGCGACGACTGAAAACCCCTGCTCGGCAAGGCGCTGCGCCATGGGGGCTCCCATGATGCCGAGACCAACCAGGCCCAGCCGCATGCTCTTGTCATATGTCGTGTTGGGCATGCACTATCCCTCCAGCTCGGACGCCATGCGGTAGAATTTGACGGCGTTGCCGAAAAACAGCTTTTCGCGCTCGTCGGCGCCCAGGCCCGATGTAATGGCCTCGAATCCGGAAAAAATGGTTTTGAACGAGGCGACCAGGCTGTCGACCGGAAAATTGCTGGCGAACATGCAGCGGTCAACGCCAAAGGCATCGATGGTGTCCAGCACGACCCGCCGATTGCCATCTGCAGTCCATTCGCGCCCCGGCTGGCCGAGACCCGAAATCTTGACCGCGACATTCGGTGCCTTGGCAAAATCGCGCATTGCGGAGCGCCATCCAGCGAGACCTTCATCGCTGCGATCGGAGGGAAGGCCGGTGTGGTTCAAGATGATCTGCGTATCCGGGAAAGCCTCCGCCAGCTCCAGCGCTTCGGCCAGATGCCACCAGGGCGTTTGCAGATCGAAGCTCAGCCCGTTCGGCTTGAGCAGTCCATAGCCCCGCCGCCAGTTCGGATCGCCCATGGAGCCCGGCGCGCCTTTTTCTACGTCTTGAGGCCGGCCCACCGATTTCGGCTTGTGGCGGATGCCGCGGACGAAGGAGGTCTTGCCATGCGCCGCGAGCACGCTTTCGGCATCGGCGCGGTCGAGCCATGCCTGAGCCACCATGACCGTGGGCAAGCCCTCGCGCTCACGCAGAGCCTTCACCCAGGCCACTTCGCCCGAAGGATCGCGCGGATTCCATTCCGTCTCGACAAAGACGGTGCCGGCAATCTCGAAGCCTTCGGCGTCCTTCCGGTAGTCGGCGGGCAAATAGTTCTGCTTCAGCCTGTCGTAATTCCCATAGCGAAAGTTCGCTACGGGTTCGTCGGCGAGCCAGGGCAGGTAATTGGTTTCGATGTCCCAGAAATGCTGGTGGGCATCTATGATCTTCACGCATCACCCATTGAAAAAGCAAAGGGCCGGATGCACACATCCGGCCCTTGAGAAAGAAAATCAGGCGTTGAGCTCGGCGTAGTATTTGTCTACCGCCGCAGTATCAACGGTCGCGTCAGGCTTCATGCCGAGCTTCTCATAGCGTCGGCCGCGAGCCCGCATGTCCGCCAGCAGCACTTCCTTGGCGTGCATGGCAACTTCTTTCGCCACCTCGATCGGCACCACGACGATGCCGTCATCGTCGAGCCCAACGATATCACCGGGCCGCACCTGCGCACCGCCGACACCAACGGTAGACTGAACTTCGACCGGCATGATGCGGCCGGGAATGATGGTGCGGCCCCGGCTCTTGCAAGCAACCGGGGTCTTCTGCAGCGTGACCTCGCCGGTGTCGCGGCACTGGCCATTGGTGATAATGCCGACACCGCCTTTTTCCATCACGCCGAGTGTGTTTTCCGAGCCCCAGAAGCCCACATTGTCGGCACCGCCACAATCCATCACGACGACGCTGCCTTCCTGCACATGGTCATTCAGCGTCCGTCCCGGATTGCCCATCTTGTTGAACCAGACACCGTGGGCGTTGACGATATCTTCGGTCGAATCGAGCTTCCACATCGGCACATTCGAGGGCACTGCCCGCAGGGTCACGGCCACGCCCCAGAACTTCATGCCCAGCCAAAGCGGCCTTATGCTCTGATCGACATTTCCGATGTTGAAATAGCCGATGCCGTCCATGGCATCGCAAACGTCGACGACGCGCAGGGGCTTGTAGAGCTTGCGGATGTGGTAGGGGTCAACCGCGTTGCCGTCGCGGTCCTTGTAGTCTTGGGTCGGCATCAGGGAGTTCCTCCAGTTGGCGCAGGTTCATGCGTCCAGAGCGAACTGGCACCTGCCTGCTTGGGCCATTCTTGTATGCAAGATTAGGTGAAGTCAATGGCCCAAACCGGCGCGCGCCGACGCTTTCTCAACGAGATTCGGACAATTACGTCGCGTTTTTGGGCTTCAGGACTTTGCAGGCTTGGCCGCCTTGGCGGAATCGGGCGGGCCGAAGACGAAAGGCAGCGCATTCATGAAGTGCTCGCGCGTTAGCTGCCCCATGAGCGGGCCGTTGCGTGCGGTAAGGGCTGCAAACATTTTCGAATGTTCAAGCAGCGCAGATGTCCAGCGGTTTGGATCGAGATTGGGCATGGCGCGCGCCCGCTCCACCCGCGGGACCAGGGATTGCCAGACCGACAAAAGCACCGGATTGGCAGCGATTTCGACGGTGCGCTGATGGATCCGCTGGTTCACTTTCAGATAGGCGCTGCGTTCGCCGCGCGCATGATGATCGACCATCGCGCTGAGCAATTCGCTGATCTCCGCGATCTCGGCATCGGTCACATTCTTGCAGGCCTGCTCGGCCGCCAGGCCCTCGAGCGTGGCAAAAACGGTGAACAAATGCTCGACTTCGGGGCCTTTGAGCTCGGAGACGACGACGCTGCGGTTGGGAAGAAGATCGACAAGCCCCTCCGCCGCAAGTGTACGGAATGCCTCACGAATTGGCGTACGCGAGACCTCCAGCATTTCGCAGAGCTGCACTTCCCTGAGCCGGCTTCCCGGCGGTAGCTCGCCGGACACGATCATGCCGCGCAGCCGCTGGGCCGCTTCGGTATGCAAATGTCCCTTTTTCCGGCCTAGTGCCGGGGCAATCGTCTCGGCGTCCATACGTCCGTTTAACCTGCCATTGGTCTTTCAGCTAAGCAAATCCCGACAAAAATGCAACTTTCCATCCAGCCGCGCTTGATTTTCGCTGAATCTCAGTCTTGTATGCAAGATTGAAATATATGGAGTGCATGCGGACAACCAATTCGCCTGTGACTCAAGGCGAGGAGAAGGTGATGTCGGAGAGGAGCCAGGAGCATCAGGCGGATGATGCGAAGGGGGGAGATGTGTCCGCGCAGCTCCCGCTGGCCGGTCTGCGGGTCCTCGATCTGAGCCAGGTCATGGCCGGACCGTTTTGCTGCATGCTGTTGGGGGATATGGGCGCCGACGTGATCAAGGTCGAGCCGCCCGAAGTGGGCGATCAGACCCGCAAGGCGATGGGCTTTCGCATGAAGGGCGAGGACAGCCCGGGCTTTCTGGCGCTCAACCGCAACAAGCGCTCCATTGCGCTCAATCTCAAATCCGAGGCGGGCCGCAAGGTACTGCACAAACTGGTCGAGACCGCCGACATTCTTGTCGAGAACAGCCGCCCGGGCGTCTCCAAAAAGCTCGGCGCCGATTACGAAACGCTGTCCAAGATCAATCCGCGGCTGGTCTATGCCAGCATCTCCGGGTTCGGGCAGACCGGCCCCTGGTCGCAGCGCCCCGGCTTCGATCTGATCGCGCAGGCCATGAGCGGGATTATCAGTTCGACCGGCGTGGCCGGCGGCGAACCGGTGAAATCCGACATCCCCGTAGGCGATCTTGGCGCCGGCATGTTCGCCGCCTATGGCATTCTGAGCGCCATTATCGGGCGGGAAAAGACCGGGCGCGGCCAGCATATCGACACCTCCCTGTTCGACGCGGCGCTCGCGCTTTCGGTATGGGAAACGACGGAACTCTGGGCGACGGGAAAGTCGCCGGAACCGCTGGGCACGGCCAACCGCATGAGCGCCCCCTACCAGGCCTTCATGGGCTCGGACGGACGCTTCGTCATCGGCGCGGCCAATCAGAAGCTCTGGCTGATCCTGTGCGACGTCATCGGCCGGCCTGAGCTCAAAAACGACCCGCGCTTCGCCCACAATATCGACCGGGTGAACAACAAGTTCGAGCTCGCCGACCTTTTGCAGGAGGAGTTCGGCCAAAAGCCCGCGGCCCATTGGGTCGACGCCTTTCTTGCCGCCGGCGTGCCCGCGGCTCCGATCAATGACTATGCGGAGGCGACCGACAATGAGCACGCCCGTGCCCGCGAGGCGGTGATCGAGATCGAGCACCCGATCGAGGGCAAGTTCAAGGCGCTTGGCTTCGCCGCAAAACTGTCCGGCACGCCCGCCACGGTCAGGCTGCCGCCGCCTCTGCTCAGCCAGCATCGCCAGGAAATCCTCAACGATATCGGCCTTGGCGAAGAGGCGGAAAAGCTCAAGGAGAGCGGGGCTTTCAACGCATGAACGCCGATGGACAGGTGCGGCTCGAACGCAAGGGGACCGTAGCCTACGTCACCTTCGACCGGCCCGCGGCGCGCAACGCCATGACCTGGGCCATGTATGAGCGGCTGGGCGAGATCTGCGACGAACTCGCCGCAGACAAAGGGCTCCGATGCGCTGTCTTTCGGGGCAACGCCGAGGCCTTCGTTGCCGGCTCCGATATCGCCCAGTTCGCGGACTTCAAGGGCGCCGAGGACGGCATTGCCTATGAAGCCAAGATGGACCGCTATTTCGCCCGCATGCTCGCCATCCCCTGCCCCACCATCGCCGCCATCAGCGGCTGGGCCGTGGGGGGCGGGCTGAACATCGCCGCATGCTGCGACATCCGCATCGCCAGCACCGGCACACGCTTCGGCGTGCCCATCGCTCGCACCATCGGCAATTGCCTCTCCATGCAGAGCTATCACCGCATGGTGCAGGGGTTTGGCGATTCCCGCACGCGCCGCATGCTGCTTCTGGCCGAGTTCATCGACGCCGAAGAAGCGCTCGCCGCAGGCTTTCTGAGCCGCATTGTGGCGCCCGAAGCGCTGGAGGAAACGACAGAAAAGCTGGTCGAACGCATCCTGTCCCTTGCCCCCCTGACCGTTAAGGTCTCCAAGGCGGCGCTGGGGCGGATCGGGGCAGCCGATCTCGATCCCGCCGACGATCTGGTTTCGACCTGCTATGGCAGCGCCGATTTCAAACGCGGCGTCGAAAGCTTCACCAACAAGACCAAGCCGGAGTGGCAAGGCGAATGACTTCTTTGAATGCGCGTGAGGGACGCCCGCGCCTGGCGCTCATCCTCGGCGACCGCTACGGCGTCGGCCCTGAAATCATGGCCCGGCAGCTTGCCGATGAAGCCTCCCTGCCTGATTGCGACCTTGTCGTCATCGGCGACAAACGCGTGCTGGAGCGCGGCGCAGGGTCCGTTTCGCTAGCGCTCGACATTCCGGAAATCGGCGACATCTCCGCGCCACTCGGCGGCAAGCGCTGGGCATTGCTCGACATGCCCTTCGAGGCCGAACTGGAGCCGCTGGGCCGGGTGTCGGAGGACGCAGGCCGCGAGGTGCTCGCCTGCCTGGCACGCGCCGCCGAAGCGGCTGAGGCCGGCGAGATCGACGGCATTGTCTATTCGCCGCTCAACAAGCAGGCCATGCGGCTCGCCGGACATGCCGCCGGTGATGAACTCGATTATCTCAAGCCCCGCATGTCCGGCAAAACGGCCGGTGAGATCAACATTCTCGGTGATCTCTGGACTTCGCGCTGCACCTCCCACATTCCCTTGCGCGAGGTCGGCAATCACATCACCCCTGCGACTGTGCGTTTCGGCATTGACCTGCTGCATGACGCACTCGAAAAAGCCGGCCGGAAATCGCCGCGCCTGGTGCTCTCCGCACTCAATCCGCACGCTGGCGAAGGCGGCGCCTATGGCACCGAGGAAATCGACATCCTTGCTCCCGCTGTCGCGGAGGCCAAGGCGCGGGGGATTGCCATCGAAGGCCCCTTCCCCTCCGACACCATCTTTCCGCGTGCGGTCAACGGCACCTATGACGGCGTCGTCACGCTGTTCCACGATCAGGGGCAGATCGCCCTCAAAATGGTGGGGCTCGGCAAGGGCGTCACGCTTCTCGCCGGCCTTTCCGTCCCCGTCGCCACGCCCGGCCATGGCACCGCCTACGACATCGCCGGCACCGGCAAGGCCCGCACTGAAGGCCTCAGCATGGCGCTTGATACGGTGGCCCGCATGGCCGCTTCCACAAGGACTGTTCAATGACCGATACGATCCACGTCTGGGAAAAGCTGGACCTGACCTTCACCGCCGAGGGGTCCTACACGAACCCCTATACCGATGTCGAAGCCTGGGTGGACCTCAAGGGGCCGGGCTTTGCAAGACGCGTCTATGGCTTCTGGAATGGCGGCAACGAGTTCGTGGTTCGTGTCACGGCCACCGCGCCCGGCACATGGACCTGGACAGCGGCAAGCTCGACCGACGATGCCGGGTTTGCGGGCAAGACAGGTTCCTTCAAGGCCACCGTCTGGTCGGAACAAGAGCTGGCGGAAAATCCCAACCGCCGCGGCATGATCCGCACCGCCGCCGATGGGCGCCGGCTCGAATATGCCGACGGCACACCCTATTTCCTCATCGGCGACACCTGGTGGTCGCTGCCGAGCTACCGGTTCCCGCATAAGGACGGAGACACGCCCAAGGGGCTCGGACCGAAGACGCAACGCTCACCGATTACGCCAGATATAGGCGCGATCAGGGCTTCAACTGCGTCGGCCTGATCGCCTGCCATCCGGCCTGGGCGAATGATGGCCACCCGCCGCTCATCCAGATGGAGGACAGCACCTGGATCCGCGCCGCCTGGCGTCAGCCAGGCACGCAGTCGGGCAAGGACATGCACAACGAGGGCGGACGGCCCTTCGAATTCCCCGGAAAGGTGCCGGGCTTCGAGGACGTCTTTCCCGACATGGATCGCATCAATCCCGACTACTTCAAGGTGCTCGACGAAAAGATCGACTACCTGAACAGTCTCGGCATCGTGCCCTTCATCGAAGTGGCGCGCCGCGACACCGGGCAGGCCTGGAAGAAATATTACGACTGGCCGGAAAGCTATGCCCGCTATGTGCAATATGTCTTCCGCCGCTATCAGGCGAACAACACCCTGCTCTCGCCAATCCATTACGACTATTTCGAGCAGACCATCACGGCAGAAGAATACAATGAGCCGATCGAGCTCATGCTCGAGCGCTACGGCCCGCCACCCTTCGGCACTCTGCTGACGGCGAATCCGAACCCTTCGACGCTGGTCAATTTCGGCGAGAATTCCTGGGTCGACCTGCATCAATCGGGCAATGTGCGCGAGCACTACACCTATTGGTATCTCACCGAAATGTTCGAGGCCGAGAAAAAGCCCGCCATTAATGGCGAGCCCTATTATGCCGGCCTGCACCAGCTCGGCACGCCCTATCCGCTGCGCGTCGACCCCAATTCCGAAGACGACGAATGTTACGTCCGTTCAGGACTTTACGGCAGTTTCCTCTCCGGAGGCTTTGCAGGCTACATCTATGGCTGTGAAGGCATCTGGAACGCCGAGGTCGAGCCTGATGCGCTCTACAAGATGTGGGACGCCTTCCAGTGGCGCTCGTCCGATCAGATCGCGCATTTGAAAACCTTCGCTTTCGTGCATGGTACCCGTTTTGCCGAACTCGTGCCCAATGCCGAACTGGTCGTGCCCAACAAGACCGGCCCCGGCTATAGCTATTTCGGCTGGGCCTATTGCGCCCGCACGCCGGACAAGAAGCTGTTCCTGCTCTATTTTGAAAAGGATGCGCCGCTTGAGGCGACCGTCCGCGGCGCCATCCCCGCAGGCCGCTACCGCCCCACCTGGTTCGATCCGCGCACGGGCGAATGGCAGCAGCCGGGCGACGAGATCACGGTGGCGCGCAGCTCGGTGCTGACACTGCCAAATCGGCCCGACAAGATGGATTGGGGACTGATGCTCGAGGCGGTCGAAAACTAGCCGGCCCTTGCCCGCGCCTTGACGAAGCGCTCGAACGCTTCGAGCGTTTCGTCCGACACATAATGCTCCATGCCCTCGGCATCGCGCTCGGCTGCCTCTTCGGGAACACCCACGGCGCGCAGTAATGCGACTACCAGCCGGTGGCGCGCCCGCACCCGGTCGGCCATCTCCGCGCCGGCATCGGTAAGGAAAACCCCGCGATAAGGCCGTGACATGGCCAGCCCTTCGCGCTTGAGGCGTCCAATGGCCTTGGTCGCGGTCGGGTGCGTGACGCCCATGCAGCGCGCGATATCTGCGATCCGCGCTTCGCCATGCTCCGCCAGCAGCTCGGCGATCAGCTCGGTATAGTCCTCCAAAAGCTCCACCGAACGCGCCGAGCGCGTCTGATTGAACCGGTCGGCGTCTGCCGCCGTTCCCTCGGGAGTTGCGTCCTCCAACTCCGGATCCTGTGCCTTGCCGCCCATTGTTCACCTACCGCAAAAGCCTCGGAACACCATGCAGCCAAGGCTACAGAATGCAACCTTTGCCTACAATCTATATCACGCCCGATCAACCTAGTGATGCCTGTTGACAAAAATGAAGCCTTGGCATCATCTATATCGTAAGGGCCACCTGGACCGTTGAAAATGGACGTCACTTCCAACTCCGACTCAATGACCGAGCGCGCGCGCCAGCGCATGCAGCAAAGGCTGTCGGGGGGGCGCGGCGGCTTCCGCTCCACTCTGGCTTTCGTCGGTCCGGCCGTCATCGCGGCCATCGCCTATGTCGATCCCGGAAACTACGCCACCAACATTCAGGCCGGCGCCGGCTATGGCTATTCGCTGCTTTGGGTGGTGCTGATGGCCAACCTCATCGCCATGCTCTTCCAGGCGCTCTCGGCCCGTCTCGGCATCGTCACCGGCCGCAACCTTGCCGAAATGTGCCGCGAAAAGTTTCCCCGCCCTGTCGTTTGGGTGCTGTGGATCATCAGCGAAATCGCAGCCATGGCCACCGATTTGGCTGAATTCCTCGGCGGCGCAATCGGGCTGGCGCTGCTGTTCCAGATGCCACTCATCGCCGGCATGGCCGTGACTGCCGTAGTGACTTACGCCATCCTGCTCCTCGGCAATCGTGGCTTCAGGCCGATGGAACTGGTGATCGGCGCCATGATCGCGGTGATCGGTTTGTGCTATATCCTCGAGGTCTTCATTGCCCCTATCGCCTGGAAGGCGGCCGGCGCAGGGCTGGTCACACCGATGATCCCCGATGCGGCGGCGCTGACCATCGCCGTCGGCATTATCGGGGCCACGGTCATGCCGCATGCCGTCTTCCTGCACTCAGGCCTCACGCAGGGCCGCGTACCCCTGCGCAATGAAGGCGAACGGCAACGGCTGCTAAGGTTCACGAACATTGAAGTTGTTGCGGCGCTCGCCGTTGCAGGTCTAGTCAACATTGCCATGGTGATGATGGCTTCCAGCGCCTTCCATCAGGGCCACAGCGAAGTGGCCGAAATCGAGACCGCCTATCATATGCTGACGCCACTGCTCGGCGGTCTCGCAGCAACTGCCTTCCTGGTCTCCCTGATCTCTTCGGGTATTGCGAGTTCAGTGGTTGGCACCATGGCGGGGCAGATGATCATGCAGGGCTTCGTGCATTTCCGCATCCCGATCTGGCTCAGGCGCCTGATCACCATGCTGCCGGCCTTCGTCGTGGTAGCCCTGGGCATCGACGCCACGCGCGCCCTCGTCTTGAGCCAGGTCGTGCTGAGCCTCGCCCTGCCCGTGCCGATGATCGCGCTGGTCATCTTCACCCGCCGTGCCGACATCATGGGCGACTACCGCAATTCGCGCCTTATCGACGTGCTGGCAATCGCCTGTGCCGCGGGTGTTCTTGGTCTCAACGTGGTGCTGCTGGCCCAGACATTCGGTATCCCGATCCCCGGACTGCCTGCCTAAAAAAAGCGCCGCTGACGCGGCGCTCCTTCCTGATCCGGCTTTTTGTGCGGAAGCGCCTACCAGGGGCGCTCTTCCAGTTCGACGGTCTTGTCGAAGGGCATGCCCATCTTCTCGTAGAAGGCGCGGCGCATGCGGCGATCCTTGTCCTGCACCAGCCAGGCGCGCTTGGCCACTTCTTCGGCCTCGGCCTGCGGAATGACGACGATCCCGTCGCTGTCGGCGATGATGCCGTCGCCCGGGCGCACGGCGACGCCGCCGCAATTGATCGGCTTGTTGACCGATTTCAGCTCGAGCCGGCCGGCCATGTGGCGCATGGAGCGCAAGGAGCAGAACACCGGCTCCTTCTGCAGGATGCATTCATCGGAGTCACGGCAGGCACCGTCGATGATGAAACCGACCGAACCCTGCATGCGGGCATTGAGGAGATTGTTGGATCCCAGCAGACCGCAACGCGATTGACGCGTGTCGACGACATGCACCTCGTCGGGCGCGCCGAAGGAATGCCCGGCCGGCCAAAGGGCATCCGGATGCGTGGTACCATCCGGATTGCGCTGATACTGGCGCCGATCGAACTCCTCATAGGACATGCGGGGGGTCGGCTTGTTGATCTCGATGAACTCCGCCGTCGAGGCGATGCCGGCAAAGAAGATGCCCGGCCACATCGGCCTCAGGCGCGGATCCATCTCATAGGTGTTCATGTAACCGAGCGAATCCAGCGCGTCCGTCACGTCTGAGGTACGTACCTTGCGCAGGATTGTCAGGGTATCTTGGCTTATCGACATTCTTTTTCCCTTTGGTTGAGCCGGCGGCGATACGACTGCCGGCGGAAGACAGCGGGCGGCGGGCCGCCCCTATTCGTTGATGGCGTTACCGCTTTCGCCGTCGAAGAAGTGCAGCCGCTGCGTGTCGAACATCACCGACACCGTTTGCCCCAGCTTCACATTGCTCTTGGCGTTGAAACGGGCGATGCACCGGGCACCGCTTTCCACAGCGCTGATCTCCTGCAGACTATCGGAGCTGATCACCTCGGCCGGCTGCGCGTCGAGCCCGAGATGCACGACAATGTCGGAGCCGAGCGCTTCGAGAAGATCGACCTTGGCGCTGATGTGGCTGCCGCTGGCCGCGCCATTGGCGGCTTCTGCTTCCATGATGTCTTCCGGTCTTATACCGATGACGACCCGCTTGCCGACATGGGCCTTGAGGCCCGGCCGCTCGGCAAGCCGCTCGGGCGGCACGACGACGCTGTTGGAGCCGAAATGCGCTTCGATGCCGCCATTCTGTGCGTTCTTGAGGTCCGCCCAATAAAGATTCATGGTCGGAGAGCCGATGAAGGCAGCAACGAACATGTTGCGCGGGTTGTTATAGATCTCGGTCGGCGTATCGACCTGCTGCAGCATGCCGTCCTTGAGCAAGGCCACGCGGTCACCCATCGTCATGGCCTCGACCTGGTCATGGGTCACATAGATGGTCGTGACACCGAGCCGGTCCTGCAGCGCTGCAATTTCCGCCCGCATCTGCACGCGCAGCTTGGCGTCAAGATTGGACAGCGGCTCGTCCATAAGAAAGACGGACGGTTGCCGCACGATCGCGCGCCCCATGGCAACACGTTGGCGCTGACCGCCCGAGAGCTGCCCCGGCCGCCGTTTGAGATATTGATCGAGTTCGAGGATCTTGGCGGCCTCTTTCACCCGCTTGTCGATCTCGGCTTTCGGCATTTTGGCAATCTGCAGCGCGAAGGCGATGTTGTCGTAAACGGTCATATGCGGATAGAGCGCATAGGACTGGAAGACCATCGCGATGTCGCGATCCTTGGGATGAACGTCGTTGACGAACTCGTCCCCGATCCACACCGCCCCGTCGGTGATCTCCTCGAGCCCGGCGATCATGCGCAGCGCGGTCGATTTGCCGCAGCCGGAAGGCCCGACCAGCACCAGGAACTCGCCATCCTCAATATCGATCGTTACCCCGTTTACAGCCTTGAGCGACCCGCCAGCATAGGTCTTGGTGAGATTTTCCAGCGTTACGCTCGCCATGTGGTTCTCCGGCACGTTTTCATTGATAGTTTGCATTACTTGAATCCCGTAGTCGCGATGCCCTTGGTTAGCAGGCGCTGCGACGCGAGGAAGAAGCCCAGCACCGGCCCGATCGAGACGAGCACCATGGCGAACAACCCGCCGAAGGACGACTGGCCGCCGCTGGGATCGAGGAACTGCCTGAGGGCCACCGGCACCGTCATCCGGTCGATGTCGGTGAGGTAGATGAGCTGCGAAAAGAAATCGTTATAGGTGTTGATGAAGGTGAAGACCGCCGTCGTCGCCAGCGCCGGCATGGTCAATGGCAGGATGATCCGCCAGTAGCGCTGCCAGTAGGAGGCGCCATCGATCGTCGCGGCCTGCTCCAGCTCGGGCGGCAGCGACCGCATGAACTGCACCATCAGGAAGACGAAGAAGGCGTCCGTGGCGAGGAATTTCGGCACCACGAGCGGCAGGATGGTGTTCACCCAGCCGATCTTGAGAAAGAAGATGTATTGCGGGATCAGCTGCACATGGATCGGCAGCATGATCGTGCCCAGCATCAGCGCGAACCAGAATCCACTTGAAGCGGAAATTGAGGCGCGCAAAGGCATAGGCCGCCATCGAGCAGGAGACAGATTGCCCATGATCGCCAGAGCGCAGATGATGAAGGAGTTGATGTAGAACTCCCGAACGTCTTGTCGCCGAACAAGGTGCCAGCCGCTGACATAGTTCTCCAGCGTCCAGTGCTTGGGATGAAACCGAGATCCGCCGAAGATCTCCGCTTCCGGCCTCAGCGAAGAGAAACACCATCCAGATGACGGGATAGAGCATGACGGCCAGCAGGGCGATGAGCAGGACATGCAGCCCGAAATGCTTCAGCCGGCGCGAATTCGCCAGCCTTCTGCCGATGGGCCTTCAGCGCATCGGCGTCATAGGTGCGCGGCGAGTGCCTCTGCGTGTGGGCAGCTGCCCAAAGTTGTGGTCTCACTGGTCGCCATAGAACACCCAGAATCGTGAAGTCCAGAACAGGAAGGCCGTGGCCAGCGCGATGGCCACCAGCAGGATCCAGGCCATGGCCGAGGCATAGCCCATCTGCAATTGCTGGAAGGCCTGTTGGTACAGATAGAGCGAATAGAGCAGCGTCGAATCGACCGGTCCGCCGCGCCCGTTCGACACGACGAAGGCCTGCGTGAACGACTGGAACGACTGGATCAGTCAGCAGGATCGCATTGAAGAAGATCACCGGCGTCAGCAGCGGCAGGGTGATGCGGCGGAAGCGCTGCCAGGCATTGGCCCCGTCGATCGAGGCCGCCTCATAGAGGTTGTCCGGAATTTGCCGCAGCGCGGCGAGGAAGATCACCATGGACGCACCGAACGTCCACACATGCAGGGTGATGACGGTGGGCAGGGCAAAGGTGGGATTGTTGATCCAGCCGCGCCCGGCATAGCCGAACAGCCGAGCGATATCGTTGACGATGCCGCGCTCGCTGAACACCTGCTTCCATAACAGGCCAATGCCGACGCTCGCCCCGATGAGCGAGGGGATGTAGAAGAGCGAGCGGTAGATCGCGAGACCCTCGCAGACCGCGATTGAGCGCCACGGCGATGGTCAGCGAAAAGATCAGCACCAGCGGCACCGACCAGCCCACATAGGTCAGGGTCACCCAGATCGACTTGATGAAACGCCGGTCCATCGTGAACAGGCGCATGAAGTTGTCGAGGCCGACCCAGTTCGGCGCGCTGAGGATGCTGTAGTCGGTAAAGCTGAGATAGAGCGAAGCCAGCATGGGCAGAGCCGTGATGGCAAAGATGCCGAGCAGCCAGGGCGCCAGGAACATGTAGGCAGCGCGAGTTTTCCGCGCGCTTGAGCGTCGATCCCTTGCGGTCCTTGGGGATTTCCCGTGGGACCCTCATGGGCGCGGCTGGCCGCGCGTCATCCGTGGATAAGCTCATGGGCACTCCATACTTGCCTGTCCGCCCGCATGCCGTCGTGATAGGATCGGCATGCGCCGGCATGGCGTCGCAATCGGGTACAGGCCGTCGGCCTGTGCCCTATTGGTTTCGGATGGTTGCTACTGGGCCGCAGCGCTATCGAGCTGCTGCTGCAGATCGGCGATCAGCTGGTCGGCGCCCTCCTCCGGCGTATCTGTCCGAAGGCGACGGCATCATAGGCACGGTTAAGCGTGTCGGTCAGCGCCTGATAGCCGCCAGCCGGCCAGAACACCGGCTTCGCCGTCGGAGCCACCTCCTGGTAGATGTTGATCATGCGCACCTGGGTCGGCTGCGTGTCGGGATTGTTGGCCTGTGCTTCGGCGAGCTTATCGATGGCGACCACGCCATTGTCCGACTGGTAGATCTGGGCCGCGCGCGGATCCTGGGTGAAGAAATTGATCCAGGCTTCGGCGATCGGCAGTTTCTCTTCCGGGCAGTTGGCGCCGATGGCGATGCCGTTCGCACCGAGATCCATGCCGGTCGTGCCGTCATCGCCTGTCGGATAGAGCATGATATCGATCGTCGCACCGGGGTTCGACCGTGTCGATGACATTCTGCGTCGAGCCCAGCTGGTTAGGCGGAGCGGTTGGTCACGATAGCTCGCGGCCGTTGGCGAGATTGGATTCCTCGATCAGGGCGCTGATTTCGGTGACCATCGCTTCACGGCGATTCTGTCACGCCTTCCTCGCGCAGCTTCTCCCAATAGTTGAACCAGTGGGTCGGCCATGTCCTTTGAGAACGCTATCTTGCTGCCGTCAAAGACCTTCTCGCCATGGGACTGCACCCACACCACAAAGGCATCCTGCTCGCGGCCCATGTTGTGGGTGGCACGTGCCCCTCTGGCAGATAGGGCTTAAGCGCTCGCAGATAATCCGCGAAATCGGTCCAGCGAATATGGATATTTCAGCGGCTCGACGCCGTTTTCCTGCGCCTTCTGCGCCAGCTGCTGATTGATACATCATGGCGAAGTAGAACACGCCCGAAGGGATCATGTAGAGATTGCCGTCCGCGCCGCGGCTCGAATTCGATCACCGGCTCGGGAATACCGCGTCACATCGAGCTCGCCGACTTCACCAGATCGTCGAGCGGAAGCAGGATGTCGGGCTTGGCATAGGTGGCGAGCCAGCGGGTCTGCATCTGGATGGTGCAGGGCTGGTTGTTGCCCGGCGGCCTGGATGGTCAGCTTTTCCCAGTGCGGTGCCCAGTCGGAATTCTCGCGGACACGTGGACGCCCGGGATTTCCTGCTCGAAAAGCTGCAGGATCTTATCGGTCTTCTCGTTGCGAAGTCTGACCGCCCCACCAGCTGAACCGATATCTCCGTTGCAGATTGCTGTCCTGAGCCTGCGCCACCGGCGCAACGCTCATGCCGGCCATGATCAGAGAAGCCGCGATCACGGCCGGGCTGGCAGTTCTTTTCAAGAACTGGCTGAATTTCATCTTTAGTCCTCCCTTTCCCTTGCAGGAATTTCGCGACCGGACCTCCTCCGAGGCGGAAGCCCATGGCGATTTGCTATCGATACAGTCGATCAGGCAGCCAACCGCTCCCCGGCACGGCCTCAGGCTATCCCTCCGCTCCACAGCGATATCTCGATCTTGTATGCAAGATTTCCGCAAGTCAACCGATTATCAAATCAGCCGCAGACGTATCCGGCGTTTTTTTCCTGCTGCCCGACGAAGACCGAATAAGCTAGAGACAAAGCCGCGGTTGGCCGCCCGTCAAGGGCCTCTGATGGGCACGATGGCAAGGATTGACGCCAAAACCAAGGTTGGACGCCGCGCGGAAATTACGCCTCGCGGTTCGCCAGTCAAACATCGCCTTGCATGCAAAACGCCAGGCCTCGATGGCAAGAACCATCGGCGCGCTACCCCCTCCTCGCATCATTCTAGTTGCGGTCGAGCCAATGGAAAAGCCGGTTTGTGGGGGCCCGATCGCTATCCACTTTCTGACTTGCTGCCCTTACGAGTCCATGTTGACGCTGGCATTTGAAATCGGCCATCGTCTCGCTGCCCGACTGGTCCGAGAGGTCGCACACACCGCAATGCCCGCCGATACCCCACGCATCGGTCCTGTCATTCAAGGCGAACGCAAAGCACGGCGGCTGACGCTGGAACAGCTGGCCGCCATGTCCGGCGTCTCCAAGTCGATGCTCAGCCAGATCGAACGCGGAGAGGCCAATCCCACTTTTGCGGTCCTTTGGAGCCTCACCCAGTCGCTGGGCATAGAGTTCTCGGATCTCATTTCAGGCGGCGCGACCGCCTCGACCCAGGACCACATCGAAATCCTCAGCGCGGCCCATACACCCGAAATCCGCAGCGCCGACGGACTTTGCCGCCTCAAGATCCTCAGCCCGCCCCGCCTGGCAGGGCATTCGGAATGGTATGAGCTGGAGATGGCGCCGGGCGGGCGCCTCGACAGCACGCCGCATGCCGAAGGCGCCGCAGAGCATTTCACCGCCTGGACCGACGGCTTCGAAATCGTCAGCGGAGGGTCCTGTGTGCCGGTGAAATCCGGTGAGACGGCGCGCTACGCCGCCGATGTCGATCACTCCATCGCCAACCGCAGCAAACGGACGGCGCGCGGCCTGTTGGTGCTGCTGTTTCCATAAGGCCGGCAATTCCATTGCGGCGAACAATAATTCCAATATACTGGATATTCGTCTGAATGGAGTCTACCATGAATGCCGCCTTTCTCGACCACCTCAAGAGCACGCTCGACGAGATTGAAGCGGAAGGCCTGCTCAAGCGCGAACGGCTGATCGACAGTCCCCAGTCGGCCCATATCGAGGTGCGCGAGGACAACCGGACGCGCGACATGCTCAATTTGTGCGCCAACAACTATCTCGGGCTGGCCGACAACGCGGAGATAGAACAGGCAGCCAAAGAGGGGCTGGAGCGCTACGGCTTCGGCATGGCATCCGTCCGTTTCATCTGCGGCGCCCAGACGTTGCATCGCGAACTTGAACAATCGACCGCGCGCTATCTCGGCAAGGACGACGCCATCCTGTTCGCCGCCTGCTTCGACGCCAATGGCGGCATCTTCGAAACCCTGCTCGGACCCGAGGACGCCATCATCTCCGATGCGCTCAACCATGCCTCCATCATCGACGGTGTGCGGCTGAGCAAGGCAAAGCGCTATCGCTTTGCGACCTCCGACATGGACGCGCTGGAGGACGAGCTGAAAAAGGCCGAGGCGGATGGTGCGCGCTTCAAGCTCATCGCCACCGACGGCGTCTTTTCCATGGATGGCTATGTCGCCAATCTGCCGGACATCTGCGCCCTGGCAGATAAATACGGTGCCATGGTGCTGGTCGATGACTGTCACGCCACGGGGCACCTCGGCGAAAAGGGCCGCGGCACCCCTGCCCTCACCGGCGTCGGCGACAAGGTCGACATTGTCACCGGCACCTTCGGCAAGACACTTGGCGGTGGCATGGGCGGCTTCATCGCGGCAGCGCAGCCAATCATCGATCTTTTGCGCCAGCGCGCCCGGCCCTACCTGTTTTCCAACAGCCTTGCCCCCGCAGTCGCCGCCGGATCGCTCAAGGCCATCGAAATCGCCGAAAAGGCTGATGATCTGCGCGACACGCTCAAGCAGCACACAAAACGCTTCCGGGACGGCCTGAAAACGGCCGGGTTCGATCTGCTTCCCGGCGAAACACCGATCATTCCAGTTATGACCCATGAGGCGAAGCTGGCCCAGCATCTCGCCGCCGAACTCGACAGGCGCGGCGTCTATGTCGCCGGCTTCTTTTATCCGGTCGTTCCCAAGGGCAAGGCGCGCATTCGCACGCAAATGTCGGCCGCCCTCAGTAACGAAGACGTCGATTTCGCCATCTCAGCTTTCGCCGATGCCGGTAAATCCATCGGGCTTATCTAGAGGAAACCAAGTGAAGGCGCTTTCAAAGCTCAAGCCGGAGCCCGGCATCTGGATGATCAACGCCCCCGTGCCGGAGCTTGGCCCGGAGGACGTGCTGGTCAAGGTAAAAAAGACCGGCATCTGCGGCACCGACGTGCATATCTACAAATGGGACGACTGGGCTCAAAAGACAGTGCCCGTGCCGATGATCACCGGTCATGAATATGCCGGCGAGATCGCAGCGGTGGGCGCGGAAGTCACCAATCTGAAAGTCGGCCAGCGCGTCTCGGGCGAAGGCCATGTGGTCGGCATGAACAGCCGCGCCAGCCGCGCCGGAAAATATCACCTCGATCCCAACACCAAGGGCATCGGCGTCAATTTGCCCGGCGCTTTCGCAGAATACGTCAAGATCCCGGCTTTCAACATCGTCCCCCTACCCGACGAGATCGACGACGAGATCGGCGCCATTCTCGATCCGCTCGGCAATGCCGTGCACACCGCGCTCGCCTTCGATCTGGTCGGCGAGGACGTGCTGATCACCGGCGCCGGGCCGATCGGCATCATGGGCGCAGCCGTGGCGCGGCAGGCGGGCGCACGCCACGTCGTCATCACCGACATGAACCCCGACCGGCTGAAGCTGGCCGCCGAAATCGCCGATGTGCGCCCGGTCGATGTTTCAAAAGAAGACCTTGGCGACGTCATGGCCGAACTGCACATGAAGGAAGGGTTCGATGTCGGGCTCGAGATGAGCGGCGCGCCGGCGGCACTCGACCAGATGATCGATCACCTGGTGATGGGCGGCCGCATCGCCCTGCTCGGCGTGCCGGCACGGCCCTTCGTGTTCGACCTTTCCAAGATCGTCTTCCGCATGGTCAACCTCAAGGGCATCTATGGCCGCGAGATGTTCGAGACCTGGCACAAGATGCTGGCCATGCTGGAATCCGGGCTCGACGTGCGCAAGGTCATCACCCACCGGATGAAAGCGGCTGAATACGAAGAGGCCTTTAAAATCGCCGCCAACGGTGGTGCTGGCAAGATCGTCCTCGACTGGACCGACCTCCCCTGAACTCAACCGCCTCCAAGCAATGCAAAGACGTCCTGACGCCCATAGGGACGGGTGATCAGGCGTTCTGCCGCCCGCACACTGACAGGCAATGCGCCCGCAACCGCTCCTTTGATCGGCATCAAGAGGTCGATGCCCTGCTCTGCGAGACTATCCACCAAGGATAGTTGGCGCCCTTTTGGGGGCGAGGAGCGGAAAATGTCGCATGTCGTTGTTTTGGGCGCCGGCCTTGGCGGCACCGTTATGGCCTATGCGCTGCGTGAAGAACTGGGCGCCGGCCACGAGATTACCGTCGTCACCAAGGGCGACCGTTTTTCCTTCATTCCCTCCAACCCCTGGGTCGCCGTGGGATGGCGAGACCGCTCTGCGGTGGAAGTGGACCTTAAGCCTGCCCTCGCCCATCGCAATATCCGGTTGGAGCCGAAAGGCGCCGAGCGCCTGCACCCGGACAAAAAGCAGATCGCGCTCATTGGCGGCGGCACCATCGACTATGATTATCTGGTCATCGCCACAGGTGCCGAATTGGCTTTCGATGAGATCGAGGGGCTTGGTCCGAACGGGCACACGCAATCCGTCTGCGTGATCGACCATGCACTCGATGCCAGGAAGGCTGTCGATGCGCTCATCGCCAATCCGGGTCCCGTCGTGATTGGCGCGGTACAGGGCGCGTCCTGCTTTGGACCGGCCTATGAATTCGCCTTCATTCTCGACAAGGCGCTGCGCGACGCCAGGGTGCGCGACAGGGTACCGATGACCTTCGTCACCTCCGAACCCTATATCGGCCATCTCGGCCTCGATGGCGTTGGCGACACCAAAGGCCTGCTCGAGAGCGAACTGCGCGATCACCACATCAAATGGATTACCAATGCCCGCGTCGACAGGGTGACGGCGGAGGCGGTCCATGTCTCCGAAATCGCGGAAGACGGAACTGTTGCGCGCACCGCCGAGGTGCCTCAGCGCTTCACCATGATGCTCCCCGCGTTCCGTGGCGTGGCGGCAGTCCGCGGCATTGAAGGGCTGACAAATCCGCGTGGCTTCATTCTCATCGACAATTACCAGCGCAACCCCAAATTCCCCCAAGTTTTCGCTGTCGGTGTCTGCGTTGCCATACCACCGATCGGCAAGACGCCCGTCCCGGTGGGTGTGCCCAAGACCGGCTTCATGATCGAATCCATGGTCACAGCGACCGCGCGCAACATCTCGCTCTTGCTCGAAGGAAAGAAACCTGACGCAGAGGCCACATGGAATGCCTTCTGCCTCGCCGACTTTGGCGACAGCGGTGTTGCCTTCATTGCACAGCCACAAATCCCGCCGCGCAATGTCAACTGGTCCTCCTCGGGTCCCTGGGTACATGGCGCCAAAGTAGCCTTCGAGAAGTATTTCCTTCACAAGATCCGCTCAGGCAATACCGAGCCCTTTTATGAGGGAATTGGTCTGAAACTGCTTGGGCTCGACAAGCTCAAGGCGGTAACGCGCCATGAGGAGGCAGATGCACCGGCCGAGTAGGCGCCCGCTGCTTCCGTTTCAACAGGTTGAAGGCTGGATGCTGGCCCCATACAATGGTTCGCATGCGTTCGCCGATGCGGCAACGGGCCGGACCTTGTTGATGCAGCTACAGAAATACCTCCCCTACGCCATTGGCATCCTTGGGATCCTTGCGGCCGTGGCCGTCAAGCTCTCCTTTGAATCCATGGTGTCGCCGGGGATCACCGGCATGCTGTTCACGCCTGCCATTCTGGTCGGCGCGATTACCCGTGGCCTGGGCGCAGGTCTAACGTCGGCGGGGGTTTCGACGCCGATCTACTTTGCCTTGATCTACCCGGAGAGCGACAGCGAATCCCTCGCCGTCGATCTCGTGGTCTTTCTGATCGTCAGCCTCATGATCGTCTGGCTCGGAGCCTCTTTCCATCTGGCTCGGGCCGAAGCACGACATGCCGTTCACGAACTGGCGCGCCGCGAGGCCCATTTGCAATCCGTGCTGGCCACGGCCCCGGATTCCGCCATTGTCATCGACCTGCACGGATTGATCGTCACCTTCAATGCCGCTGCCGAGCGCCAGTTCGGCTACAAGGCAGAAGAGATCGTGGGCAAGAATGTCAATCTGCTGATGCCGGAGCCCTACAAGCACCAGCATGATGGCTATATCGAGCGTTATCTGCGTACCGGCGAGAAGCGCATCATCGGCCATGACCGCGTCGTGGTCGCGGCACGAAAGGATGGCTCGACCTTTCCCATCAATCTTTCAGTGGGCGAAATGTCATCAGAGGGCGAGCGCTATTTCACCGGCTTCATTCGCGACCTCACCGAACGTCAGGAAAGCGCCGCACGCCTGGGCGAGGCACAGGCTGAGCTGGCAAGACTGGCGCGGCTCAACGAACTCGGCGAGATGGCCTCGACCCTCGCACACGAACTTAATCAGCCGCTTTCGGCGATCTCGAATTATGTTCAGGGCATAAAAAGATTGCTCGAGAAGGGAACCTCGCCGAAGACGCCACAGATCACCGCCGCGCTGGCCGAGACGGCCGACCAGGCGTTGCGCGCCGGCGACATCATCCGCCGCTTGCGGGAGTTCGTGACCCGCGGACAGACGGAAAAGCAGCCTCAATCGGTCCGTCAATTGATCGAGGATGCTGCGGCTCTAGCCCTGGTGGGGGCCAAGGAGAAGGGCGTCACCGTCAACTACGATTTCGGCGAGGAAGAGCTCATCGTTCTGGCCGACAATGTGCAGATCCAGCAGGTGCTGATAAACCTGATGCGCAATGCGATCGAAGCCATGAGCGATTCCGAAAGCCGCATGCTGACGGTAAAACTGGCCAAAATCCCCGGCGAAATGGCGGAGGTACGCGTCATCGACAAGGGGCACGGCATTGCACCGGAAGTTGGCGAGAGACTGTTTCAGCCCTTCGTCAGTTCGAAATCCTCTGGAATGGGCATCGGCCTGTCGATTTCCAAGCGCATCATCGAGTCGCATGGCGGTACGATTTCCGCTAGTGCTAATGCCGATGTCGGTACGACTTTTGCCTTTACGCTTCCCTTGATTGAAACGGACGCGGAGACATGACTTCCAACTGCGTGATCCACATCGTTGATGATGAGGAAGCCGTCCGCAACTCGCTGGCCTTTCTTCTCAGCACCTCCGGTTTTGCTGCCCGAACGCATGAATCGGCATCGGCCTTTTTGGAAGTTGCGCCAAAGATCATCAATGGCTGCCTGCTGACCGATTTGCGCATGCCGGACATGTCCGGCATCGAACTTTTGCAGCGGCTCAAACAGGCCGATGCAATGATGCCCGCCATCGTGCTCACCGGGCACGGCGACATCCATATGGCGGTCGAGGCCATGAAAAATGGAGCGCTTGATTTCATCGAGAAGCCGTATAGCGAAGAAACCCTGCTGACCGCCATAGAAAGGGCCGTCGAAAGCCGACAGAACCAGAGGGCGGCAGAGCGTCAACGCGAGGAAGTGTTGGCCCGCGTGGATTCGCTCAGCGAACGCGAACAGCAGGTTCTTGCCGGCGTCGTCGCCGGACATCCCAACAAAACGATCGCCCTCGATCTCGGGCTGAGCCCGCGCACCGTCGAGGTCTATCGCGCCAGCCTCATGTCCAAGATGCAGGCCAGGACATTGCCAGATCTGGTTCGGATGACCATCGACTTAGATCTATAGGCTTTTATCGCTTGGCCATGACCGCTTGATCGAGCGCAAATTGCCATTCTCCAGCCGACATAAAAGATCATGTGAACATTCATGGTGTCGGTAAACGTCCAATGCATCCCAAGCGGCTGATCGTCGTCGCTCAAGACCCGGGCCTGCTTGCCTCTCTGGAGTTCTCGCTGGCAGCTGAAGGGTTTGCAGTAACTTCGTCGGCAACGCTGGCGGGCCTGGATCCGGCGAGCTGCGACTTGGCGATCCTGGACCATCAGACGCTGCGCGTGGACCAGCCGACGACCGAAGCCTTTCTCGCCTGTGCTGACCGCGTCATCGTGCTCGGCGACGACCCGCAAAAGCCTCGCCGGACCAAGCCGGTGCATTACGTTCAAAAACCCTTGCGCGGCAATGAGTTGCTGACTGCGATCAACATCGCATTGGTCGACGTCGCATAACCACCTAGTAGAGTCCCTAGGCGACCGACCGGAATTTTCGAGAGTGCCGGATTTTGCTCAACTGCCCCTCGAAATCGATCCCGGGGGACATCAAATGTACGTCCAGACCAGCCTGCACAAGAACGCAAACGCCGCGCCCTTCCATCCCCACATGCCGGGTGCAAGGCCGCAGCCCATCACCCATTATCGCACCCAGTCCATGATCTACGCGCAAGGGGACGAGGTGGGGCCACTCTACCGTGTCGAATTCGGCGCGGTGCGCCTGTGTCGCCTGACCATGGATGGACGCCGCCAGATCAGCGCCTTCGTTCTGCCCGGCGAGGTCTTCGGCTTCGATGCCATGGGCGAGCACCACTTCTACGCCGAAGCAACAACCGACACCGGTATTCAGACCCTTGGTTCCATCTCAAGCGCCGAAAATCGGCAGGAGATTTTCTCTCTGGCCCTTCAAAGCCTGACCTGCGCGCAGGAGCATTTGCTGGTACTGGGCCGTCAATGCGCCATCGAGCGGCTCTCCGCCTTCCTCGTCGACATGGCGGACCGCCAGGACAGCGACAGCCGCGTGCTGCTGCCCATGCTGCGCAACGACATCGCCGACTACCTCGGCCTCACCTTCGAGACCGTGTCGCGTCTGTTCGGCAAGCTCAAGGACCAGAAGATCATCCGTCTGAGCAATATCCGCGAGGTCGAAATCCTCGATATGCAGGCCCTGCGCGACATGGCAAGCTGACCATCGACGAGCGTTCCAGCCCGCAAGGGAGGCGCAAGTGAAAGCGATGGTGCTCGACACGCCGGGCCAGCCGCTGCGGCTGATCGAGCGGGACGTACCGCTCCCCGGCGCCGGCGAACTGGTGATCAAGGTCGAGGCTTGCGGCGTTTGCCGCACCGACCTTCATATTGTCGATGGGGATTTGGCGCCGGCGCATCTGCCGATCGTGCCGGGCCACGAGATCGTTGGTCGCATTCATAAGCTCGGCCAAGATGTCGAAGGCTTCGCAACGGGCCAGCGTGTCGGCATTCCCTGGCTCGGCCACACCTGCGGATATTGCCCGTACTGCCTGTCGGAGCGCGAGAACCTGTGCGATGCCCCGCAATTCACGGGCCGTCATCTCGATGGCGGCTATGCCGAATACACCAGGGCTTTTGCCGATTATTGCCTGCCCCTGCCCGACACCTATGATGCCGTGCATGCCGCACCTCTGCTCTGCGCCGGTCTCATCGGCTATCGCTCCTACAAAGCGGCGCAAAATGCTGAAACCCTCGGGCTTTACGGGTTCGGGGCGGCTGCGCACATCATTGCGCAACTGGCCATCGCGGACGGGAAACGCGTGCTGGCGATGACGCGGCGCGGTGACGAAGAAAGCCAGGACTTCGCCCGCGAACTCGGTGCTGTCTGGGCGGGAGGGTCGGACGAGGTGCCACCCGAACCGCTTGATGCCGCGATCATTTTTGCGCCGGTCGGAGCGCTGGTGCCCGCTGCGCTGCAGGCCGTGAAAAAGGGCGGACGCGTGGTGTGCGCCGGCATTCATATGAGTGACATTCCGTCCTTCCCCTATGAAATTTTATGGGAAGAACGTGAAATTCTGTCCATCGCCAATCTCACACGGCAAGACGGCCGCGAGTTCATGCGCCGCGCCGCCGAGATCCCTCTCGAAATCTCAACGACGACCTATCCGCTCGAACAGGCCAATGAGGCGCTCGATGATCTTCGCCACGGCCGCTTCCAGGGCGCGGCTGTGCTGGTGCCCGGGCAGCGCTGAGGGCTATTGAGCTGCCTGCGCCGGCTGCTCGCGCAGCAATTGCGGAAAATCCTCCGGCGTGATCGTCTCTTTCTCCAGCAACATTTTTGCACCCGCGTCGAGGTCCTGACGCCGCTCGCGCAAGATGGCGAGCGCGCGCTCAAGGCTCTCCGCAAGGTAATCGCGCACTGCAAGATCCACCTCGCGCGCCGTCTGTTCGGAATAGTCGCGCTTGCCGCGTGTTCATCATCGCATCTCCGAGAAACGCCTGCCGGTCCTCTTCGAGCACGGCCTGGCCCAGCTTTTCGCTCATGCCGAAGCGCATGGCGATCTGCCGCGCGATATCGGTCGCCTTGGCGAGATCGTCCGACGCCCCGGTCGAGACTTCTCCGAAAATGAGCTGTTCCGCGGCGCGCCCCGCCAACAGCACGCACATGCGATCCTTGAGCTCCGATGCGGTGATGAGGAAACGATCTTCGGTCGGCCGCTGCATGGTGTATCCGAGCGCGCCGATCGAGCGCGGGATGATGGAGACCTTATGCACCGGATCGGCGCCGGGCAGCGTCGCGGCCGCGAGCGCGTGCCCCATTTCGTGATAGGCGACACGCCGCCTCTCCTCGGGCTGCAACACGCGGCTGTGGCGTTCGAAGCCTGCCACGAGGCGCTCGACGGCGGCGGTGAAATCCTCCATCCGGATGTCCTCGCCGCCGCGCCGCGTCGCCTGGATTGCCGCCTCGTTGACCAGATTGGCAAGATCGGCGCCGGTAAAGCCCGGCGTGATGGCGGCCACCTGGCCGATGTCGACATCCTTGGCGAGGGTCACCTTTTTCACATGAGCTTTAAGAATGGCCTCACGACCGCTCTTGTCCGGCCGGTCCATGACGACCTGCCGATCGAAGCGGCCAGCCCTGAGCAGAGCCGGGTCCAGCACCTCCGGCCTGTTCGTTGCGGCCAGCAACACGATGCCGACGCGCGGGTCGAAACCGTCGAGCTCGGACAGGAGCTGATTGAGCGTCTGCTCCTTCTCGTCATTGCCCCCAAGATTACCGAAGGCCGACCGCGCCCGCCCCAGCGCATCGAGCTCATCGATGAAAATGATGCAAGGGGCGGCCTTGCGCGCCTGCTCGAAGAGGTCGCGCACCCGCGCTGCACCCACGCCAACGAACATCTCCACGAACTCGGAGCCCGAAATTGAGAAGAAGGGCACCCCTGCCTCCCCCGCAATGGCCCGCGCCATCAACGTCTTTCCGGTGCCCGGCGGCCCGACCAGCAGGATACCCTTGGGGATGCGCGCGCCGAGCCGCCCATATTTGTCGCGGTCCTTCAGGAAGGACACGATCTCCTGCAGCTCCGACTTGGCCTCCTCGACCCCGGCAACATCGTCGAAACTGACACCCGTCTCGGTCTCGACATAGACCTTGGCCTTGGACTTGCCGATCGCGGTCAGCCCGCCAAGACCGCTGCGGCCGGCTACGCCGCGAATGACGAAATACCATAGCGCTCCGAAAAGCAGCACCGGCACCACCCATGACAACAAGGTTGTCAGCCAGTTCTCGCCGGTGGCCCCGTTCACGGTCACGCCTTTGTCCTCAAAAGTCTTGGCGAGAGCCGGATCGACCCGGGTCGTCATGAAATGCGTCCGCCCATCCTGGGGCTGTTTGAAATCGCCCTCGATGTAATTATTCGAAATCGTCACCGAGGCGATCTGACCCTTGGCGAGATAATCCTGCAGCTCGGAATAGGAAATCTGGGCGACGTCGCGATAGCTGAGCCAGAACTGGAAGGCGAACATCAGCCCGAATGCCAACAGCAGATAGGAAAAATTGATCTGGTGCTTTTTTTCTATCGCCATCGGAGTACTCCTTGTTCGCCGCATGCTAATCGCACCTGCGGCCCCCTCCGGTTGATACGTATCAACCGGAGGGGCTGCGGCGCGGCCAGATTGGCAGGGCGTGGTCAAGCACGTGACATGTCATGGAGATCGTCATGGCCGCGCTGGCCGACAAGGTCCGCTTTCTCAGCACCGCCTCGAACTACCCGCACCAACCGGCGCGGGTGATGACGATCGAGACCCATATGGCCTGGGTCTTTCTGGCAGGCGACAGGGTCTACAAGTTCAAAAAACCGGTGCGTCTCGATTTTCTGGATCTGACCAGTCTAAAAGACCGGAAGCACCACTGCCGAGAAGAACTCCGCCTCAACAGGAGGCTGGCTGGAGACACCTATATTCGTGTCATTCCGCTGACAGAACGCCGCAACGGCCAGTTGGACTTCGAGGGCGAAGGCGAGACCGTGGAGTTCGTCCTCGAAATGCGCCGGCTGCCGGTCGCGCTGATGCTCGATGCACAGATCCGGGACGGGTTCACCCATCGCCGCGATCTCGAGGCGGTGGCAAAGCGCCTTGCCAACTTCTACCAGAACGCAGAGGCCATCATCGAGGATGGGCGCCTCTATCTCGCGCACATCGAGACGGAAATGGCGAACAACCGCAGTCTGCTGCTTGGCCAAAGGCTCGATGTGCAACTCCCCAACATCAATCAGCACCTCGACGCACTCGATGCCGCCTTCGCCCTTGTGCGTCCGGAGATCGAGGCGCGCATCACCGCCGGCCGCATTGTCGAGGGGCATGGCGATTTGAGGCCCGAACACGTCTGCCTCACCGATCCGCCGCTCATCATCGATTGTCTCGAATTCGACCGGTCGATGCGCATCCTCGACCCTTATGACGAGGTCAATTATCTGGGGCTCGAATGCAATTTGCTCGGTCTGCGCTGGGCGCGGTCCCTGCTGCTCGACGAATTGGAACGCGCCCTCTGCGCTCGTCCCTCGGAGCAACTCATGGCGTTCTATTCGGAGTTCCGCAAAGTGCTGAGGGCCCGGATCTGCCTGGCCCATCTTCTCGACCCCGTTCCAATGACGCCTGCGATCTGGCCGGGCCGGGCAAGCGCCTATTTGGCGCTCGATGCCAAGCACCCCTTTCGGGCGCCGCCGCCGATTTTCCGCTCGGTGATCGATGCGGTCCGGGAGATCAGGCCGGCAAATAGCGTTCGGTGATTTCCGCGAACACCGCCTCGCGCGACTGGTCGGGCGTAAGGCTCGGGTCGCGTTCCAGCGCCGCCACATCACGGGCCAAACCCGGATCGCGGATGACATAGCGGAACCAGCGTGAATAGTCCGCGGCCCGGAAATGGTATTCCCACACCTCGTCATCCACTTCACGGGCGATGCGGATGAATTCGAACAGATTGCACGCCGGCAGATTGACCCGCCCCCTTGGCCCCCTGAAATAAAAGCTGCGCCAGCTCCCCACGTCGCCCTGCGCATACTTGCCGGCGTGACGTTGATGCGGTTGTTCTGCCGTTATCGGACGAAGCGGCAAAGGCGGCCCATCCTGCAGCCGCCAGACCAGCGCCTCATCCTGTTGAAGCGGCGGCACCCGGGAAGGAAGCGCGCATCCCGCGGCCCGGCAGAACGCAGCAATTGCCTCTGGCGGCTCGGGACCAAAAGCACATACCGTGCTTATGCTTGAAAGTATCCTTTCAGGCAGAAGAACAGGTTCGATCGTCAGAAAAATCAGCGGCGGCAGCCCCTCCGGGAGGCGATGATTGGCGCCGGCCGGAAAGGCTTCATGCGATTCATCCACAACCAGCCAGTTCGGACGCCCCGTCTTCATGCGCAAATCCGCGATCGGCGCCCAAAGCGAGCGGACAAGGTCCGCCCGCTTGTGGAAAGGCACCGGGTGCAGATCGATGACGACATTGATGGCAGCCCGCCGCAAAAGCTGCAGAATGCCGGCGCGGCTGGGCGGATTATCGGCCGATCCGAGGACCGTCGCATCCCTCAGTTCGGAATAATCCCCCTCCGGATCGAGCACGCAGAACTCGAAGCCGCGCTCGACCATGCGCTCGGTCAACGCTGTGGCGAAAGTGGACTTGCCACTGCGCGACGGGCCGGTAATCAGCACATTGCCCCCTGTTGGCTCAACGAATACCGGCTCCCCCCGCCGATCCGCACCCAGCATGAGCCCGTCACGGCTTTTGGGCAGAATGGCCTGATCGCGCGCCAGCAAGTCATCGATCAGTTCGACCACGCCAGAGCCATGATCCTTTTCGAGCCTGATGTCGACTTCGCTGCGAAGCCCTGGCAAGGCATTGGAGACGGCAGCCGAACAGCCGCAAACGCTCAGGAAGGAATGGTCGTTTTCGGCATCGCCTACCCCGACAACCGCATGCTCTGAAATGTCGAGCTGAGCCAGGGCCGCCTGAAGGCCGGTGGCCTTGTTGATGCCGGTCGGCAGCACCATCAGCGCCCCCTTGTTGAAGATGACATGCAACTCCAGCCCGAGCTCGCGGATGACATCGACAATGACGGCCTGATCTGGTTCCCACGCCGCGACAATCGCCTGGCCGACTGAAATATTCGTCACTCCGCGCGCCTTCAGTCGCGCTATGAACGCTTTCGAGGGCGGCTGGGCAAGCCGACGCAGACGGTCCTTCTTCGGCGCGTAGATGACCGCGCCATTTTCCGCGACGATGAGCTCGAAGAGATCGAACCACGAGAAGATTTTGCGCAGGTCATCGATCTCACGGCCCGTCACCATGATCAGCGTTCGCCCGCTGTCCTTCAGCCGCTGCAGCGCCGCAATGGTCTCGTTCGCGACCACACCTTCCTTGGCAAGGGTTCCGTCGAAATCGGCAGCAAGCGCCAAAAAATACATGATGCCTCAGCGCCTTCCGCTGGCGGACCGGCCGGATATTTGGCGTTCGGTCAGTATTTCCCGGGGTTGTCCCGATAGATCCCGGCATTCGCATCCCAGGTCACGCGGCCAGTGTGCACGAGCAGTTCCAGAATGCCGGCCGCGATCATGTCCCGATGGGCGGCATCGAGATCGTCCCTGAGGCCGAGCGCGTCGGCAATGCGCCCCTCCGCCATGCCCTCGGGATGGCGTGTCAGAAGATCGACGACCGCATCCTCGATATGTTTGAGGCCAAGCTGGGCCAGTTCTCTTCGGTCCAAATCGCTCATGGTTTAACCCCTGGTCACATGGGATGCCCGCGAGCAGAACATGCCGGCCGGTATGCCGCATGATGCAGATCAAGAACTCCTTATCCCTGGCTGCAAGATTGACCTCACGCCCGGCACCGCGGGCGCGAGGCGCGAACAACAAAGGCCATGTGATGATCGAGAACTCCCGTCAGGCTCTGGTTGGCGACATCGGGGCAACCAATGTCAGGCTCGCCATTGCGGACATCGATGAGCTGACAAGCGATAATCTGGCCTTCTTGCGTGCCGACATGTTCGCGAGTCCGATAGATGCGATCACAGGTTACCTCAAGACCATCCCGCGCTGCCCCAGCCTTGTGTCGCTCTCGGTCGCCGGCCCGGTCATCAATGGCCGGGTGAGCATGACCAACCTGCCTTGGGAGTTTTCCGAGGCGGATATCCGCGAGGCAACGGGTGCCAAGGATGTCTGTCTGATCAATGATTTCGAAGCGGAGGCTCTCGCGCTGCCGCATCTCACCCAGTTCGATCTGCATCAGATCGGCGGCGCCACGGTGGATCCCGTCGCCCCCAAGGTCGTGGTCGGCGCTGGCACTGGCCTGGGCGTGGCCGGGCTGATCCGCGCCAACGGGGAGTGGGTCACCATCCCCGGTGAAGGCGGTCACATGTCCTTTGCCCCGCAGGGCGCGGCCGAGATCAAGCTGCTAAGGCAGATGGGCCTGGAAGACGGCCACCTCTCCTGTGAAAGGCTGATTTCAGGGCCCGGTCTGCTCGCCCTCTACCGGGCGCTGGCGGAACGCAAGAAGCAGGATCCCGGCATCGCCAGTGTCCCCGATCTGGTGCATCGGGCCCTGGTCGAGCATGAGCCCGTCGCGCGCGAAGCGGTTGAGCAATTCGTGGTGTGGCTCGGACGGTTCGCTGGTGATCTCGGCCTGATCTATGGGGCTCATGGCGGCGTCTATGTCGGCGGCGGCATCGCTCCGAAGCTCCTTGATGCGCTGACTACGGGCGCCTTCCGGTCGGCCTTCGAGGACAAGGGCCGCTTGTCCGGCTATATGGCGGATATCCCCGTTGTCGTGATCAAGGCCGCCGATTCCGGATTGCGCGGCGCGGCGCTTGCCATGTCACGGGCGCTGGCGGCCTGAAACGATGAGCGTGCATCAGCTGTTGCAGCCTCCCGCAATAACCGAGCAGGTGAAGCGCGTGCTGCGCCACTATGACGGCGAGCGCCCCGGCGTGAAAGCCAATCTCGCCCGCCTGATGATGCACGGCCGGCCGGCCGGTTCGGGCAAGCTTGTGATCCTGCCCGTCGACCAGGGTTTCGAGCATGGCCCCGGCCGCAGCTTTGCGGGCAATCCGCCGGCTTATGATCCGCATTATGTGTTCCAGCTGGCGATCGACGCGGGACTGAGCGCCCTCGCCGCTCCTTACGGGCTGCTGTCGGCCGGCGCGGATCACTTTGCCGGTCAGGTGCCGCTCATCCTCAAGGCAAACGACGCCGACAATCTCAACCCCGAAAAGGACCAGGCCATAACCGGCACGGTGCGCGATGCGCTTGAACTCGGGTGCTCGGCCATCGGCTATACCATCTATCCGGGCGCGGACCGGCAATACGAGATGTTCGAGGAAGTCCGCGCCGGCGCCGCCGAAGCCCGCGCGCACGGGGTTGCCGTGATCATCTGGGCTTATCCGCGCGGAGGCGCGTTGACCAAGCAGGATGAGACCGCCCTCGATGTGATTGCCTATGGCGCCCAGATCGCCGCCCAGCTCGGCGCCCATATCATCAAGTGCAAACTACCGAGTGCGCATGTGCATATGCCGGAAGCACGCGCGGTCTATGAAGCATCTGGAACCGATTTCTCGCTCTTGCGCAATCGCGTCACCCATATCGTGCAATCCGCCTTCGCGGGCCGGCGCCTGGTCGTATTTTCAGGCGGCGCCGCCAAGAAGGACGAAGAGATTTACGAGGAGATAAGGGCCATCCGCGCCGGCGGCGGCCATGGCTCCATCATCGGCCGCAACAGCTTTCAGCGTCCCTGGCATGAAGCGCTCGAATTGCTCAAGACCGTCGTCGATATCCACACCGAACATCCCGCCAACTAGGCGTTGGACGCCAAGATGCGATCCGGTATCCTCACAGTCACGCTCAATCCTGCCCTCGACATCACCACGTCGACGCCCTTTCTGGCGCCCCAGCGCAAGATGCGGTGCACCGCACCCGAATATGACGCGGGCGGCGGCGGGGTGAACGTGTCGCGCGCTATCAGGGAGCTTGGCGGTCAAAGTCACGCCTTCGTCGCACTCGGCGGCCCTACCGGCACGCACTACCGCTCCCTGCTCGATGCCTCGGGTATCGACTATGAAACCTTCGCCATGGCTGGAGAGACGCGCTTCTCTTTGACCGTGATGGAGACGGGCTCGCACCTTCACTACCGCTTCGTGCTGCCCGGCCCGCAGCAGAATGCGGGAGACGCGGAGCGGCTTCTGGAGGCGCTGGACCGCTGTCTGAAGTCCAACTTTGGTTTCGTTGTCGCCAGCGGAACGCTCGCCCCCGGCCTGCCCGAAGATTTTTATGCCCGGATCGCGGAACTGGTGCGCAGCAACGGCGCCGCCTTCATTCTCGACGCCTCCGGGCCGGCGCTGGCCAAGGGGCTGGCCGGCAAGCCCTATCTGATCAAGCTGGACCACCTCGAAGCGCTTGAACTGGCCGGGATGAGCACGCTGGACGAGGTCTCCTCCCGCGTCCTGGCGCGCCGCCTCGTTGACCAGGGCGCAGCCGAGGTGGTTATCATCACGCTCGGGGATCGCGGGGCGGTCATCGCATCCAAGGATGTCAATCATCACCTCATGGCGCCGCACGTCGAAGTGCTGAGCGCCGTCGGCGCCGGCGACAGCTTCGTTGCCGCCCTTGCCCTGACGCTCTCGCGGGGGCGACCGCTCGAGGAGGCCTGCCGGATGGGCGTAGCCGCCGCCGCGTCGGCCGTGACGACACCGGCCAGCCGGCTTTGTGACCGCCGGCAGACCGAGCATCTGTTCAATCAAACCCATGCAGTCGGCGAGCCCGTCTGAGCGCGTGAAGAAGGAGAGGACCAATGAGAGTTGCCGACATCATGACAGCCAATGTGCTGACGCTGAACCCGAGTAGTAGCGTGCGCCATGCCGCCGAACTCATGCTGCGGCAGTCCGTCAGCGGCATGCCGGTGGTCGACGACGAAGGAGCAGTTGTCGGCATGCTGAGCGAGGGCGATCTGTTGCGGCGGGCGGAACTCGGCGCCTGCTTCATCGAGGCCGCGCGTCAGGGCTGGGAACATGGTGACCCGAGCGCCTTCGTGCACACCCATAGCTGGAAGGTGGGCGATGTCATGTCTGCCCCCGTGATCGCCGTGACGGAAAAGACCCCGCTCAGCGAGATCGCCCAGCTCTTTCTCGAAAAGGGCATCAAGCGCGTGCCGGTCCTGCGCGATGGGAAACTGGTCGGCCTGGTCAGCCGGGCCGACCTGCTCAAATGCCTCGGCGAGGACCACAACGAACACGTGGCCGCCGGCGATGAAGCCCTGAAACGTGCGGTAGGCGCGAGGCTGCGCCAGCATGCCGTCCTGCCGCTTCAGCCCACCATCACGGTGAAAGACGGAATCGTGCATTTGTGGGGCAGCCTGCCCTCGGAAGCAGACCGTCAGGCTGTGCGCGTCATCATCGAGGGGATCGGGGGCGTGGGCGGCCTCGACGATCACATGACCGTCGCCGCCTCGCCCCCGGCTTTCGGCCGGGAGTAGAGCGTATCCAGGAACCTAAGGTCCGCGCCAGCGAATAGTGGACCCGGTTTCCCGGCGCGGACACGCGACCACTCAAAACCCTGGACCATATTATCGGCCAATCCCAGTTCGACGATGGTCCGGTCCAGGTATTATTCCCCGGCCGCCCGCATCCCCTCGGCTGCGCGTTCCGCTTCCGCCACCGCCTGTTTGACGGCGATGAAGCTGTCCGGGCTGACCGAGATCGTGTTGATGCCGCACTCGACCAGGAATTTGGCGAATTGCGGATGGTCGCTCGGCCCCTGCCCGCACAAGCCGATCTTGGCCTTCGCCGCCCGCGCTTCCTCGATCACCCGGCTGATCATCCATTTGACCGCCGGATCCTGCTCGTCGAACAAACCCGCCAGCTCGCCAGAATCCCGGTCGACGCCGAGCGTGAGCTGAGTGAGATCATTGGAGCCGATGGAGAAACCGTCGAACCGCTTGGCAAATTCCTTGGCGAGAATGACGTTGGACGGAATCTCGCACATCACATAGACCTGCAGCCCGTTCTCACCACGCTTTAGCCCATTGTCCGCCATCACCTCGAGCACCCGGTCTGCCTCTTCAAGCGAGCGGCAGAAGGGGATCATGACGACGACATTGTCGAACCCCATCTCACCGCGCAGCCGCTCGATCGCGCGGCATTCGAGCGCAAAGCCTTCCCGATAGTGCGGCGAATAATAGCGCGACGCGCCACGAAAGCCGATCATCGGGTTTTCTTCCTTGGGCTCGAATTGGGCGCCCCCCACCAGGCCGGCATATTCGTTGGTCTTGAAATCGCTCATCCTGACGATGACGGGCTTGGGATAGACCGCTGCCGCCAGCCGCGCGAGACCGCGCGACAGCTGGTCGACGAAATAGTCCGGCTTGTCGTCGTAGCCCGCGGTCAGCGCCTCGATCTCGGTCCGCGCCTTCTCGTCGCGCACCTTGTCGAAATGCACCAGCGCCATGGGGTGCACCCGGATAGCGTTGGAGACGACGAATTCCATGCGCGCCAGCCCGATCCCCTCGGCCGGCAGCCGCCACCAGCGGAAGGAGGCGCCGGGATTGGCCATGTTGAGCATGATCTGGGTGTGGGTCTCGGGCAGATGGCCGACATCGATTTCCTGCACAGAGAAATCGGCATGACCCTCATAGATCATGCCCTCATCGCCCTCGGCGCAGGACACGGTCACCTCCTGTTCGGAGTGCAGCACCTCGGTTGCGTTGCCCGTGCCCACCACGGCAGGCAAGCCGAGTTCGCGGCTGACGATTGCCGCGTGAGAGGTGCGCCCGCCATGATCTGTAACGATTGCGGCCGCCCTCTTCATGATCGGCACCCAGTCGGGGTCCGTGATCGAAGTCACCAGCACGGACCCGTCGACGAACTTGCCGATGTCCTTGACGTCCTCGATCAGGCACACCTGACCGGCGACCACTGCATCGCCGATCGACAACCCCTTGGTCAGCACCTTGCCCTTGTCCTTGATGCTGTATGATTTGAGCTGTCCGGCCTCCCGGCGCGCCTGCACTGTTTCCGGCCGCGCCTGGACGATGAACATCTCGCCGGTGTCGCCATCCTTGGCCCATTCCATGTCCATCGGACAGCCATAATGGCGCTCGATGGTCACCGCCCAGCGCGCCAGCGTCAGAATTTCCTCGTCATTGAGTACGAATGCCGCGCGCTCGGCCTTGGAGGTCGGCACATTGCGGGTCGGTTTATCACCGGTGGAATAGATCATCTTGATGGCTTTGGCACCGCGCCGCTTCTCGATGATCGGCGTGAGTTTGGCATCCTCCAGGAGGGGCTTGAAGACCTCGTATTCGTCCGGATCGACCGCGCCCTGCACCACATTCTCGCCCAGGCCCCAGGCGGCGTTGATCAACACGACCTTGTTGAAACCGGTTTCGGTATCGATGGAGAACATGACGCCCGAGCCGCCGATATCGGACCTGACCATTTGCTGCACGCCGATGGAGAGCGCCACCTTCATGTGGTCGAAACCCTTGGTCTGGCGGTAGCTGATCGCCCTGTCGGTAAAGAGTGAGGCAAAGCAGCGCCGGCACGCATCGAGCAGTGCTCCGGCGCCGCGCACATTCAGAAACGTTTCCTGCTGGCCGGCAAAGCTGGCGTCGGGCAAATCCTCCGCCGTCGCACTTGATCGCACCGCCACCTCGGTATCGATCTTGCCACTGCGCTCGGACAAGACATCATAGGCCTTGCGGATCGCCTCGGCCGTATCCTTCGGAAACTCGCCATGCAGAAAGAGATCACGGATGGCCCTGCCCGTCTCCGGCAGCGATACCTTGCCCCCCTGCCAGTCCGCAATGTGCTGCCCGATACGAGCGCGCAGATCGTTGGCGTCGATGAATTGCCAATAGGCGTCTGCTGTTGTGGCAAAACCGGGCGGAATGCGAATACCCTGCGTTTGCAGGGTCTGCACCATCTCGCCAAGGGACGAATTCTTGCCGCCCACGCGGCCGACATCGGCTCGACGCAAATCCTCGAACCAGGCAATTGGTGTGATTTCAGGCATGGCGCGCTCCAGAACCGGTTTCGGATATCTGGAGCCGAACTTAGCCACTCACCGGAACTGGTTGATTGACCCCGGTCAAACTCGCGCCCGAGGCCGCGCGCCTGCGGTCTCTGCCAGCGACAAAACCGCGACGATCCGCCCGGCATCGTCAGGCGCTGGCTGGAGCGCAAAGCCCAGTTCCCGGCACATCTGAATCATGACGCTGTTGGTGGACAACATGGTACCGTTCAACCGTTCGATCCCTTCCGCGCGTGCGTAGGCCAACAGCGCACTCATCAGCGCCCAACCCAGCCCGCGCCCATGCAGATCGCTGCGAACCAGCACATCGAACTCAGCCTCCTCATGGTCCGCATCCGTCGCCAGATGGGCGACGCCCAGCAGATCCTCTTCCGGCGTGGAAAGGGCAACGAAGGCCATTTCGCGGTCATAGTCGATCTGCACCAGCCGCCGCAGCGCTTCGGTCGAGAAGTGCCGGCGGGCGGCGAAGAAACGGGTGCGCAAATCTTCAGGCGCGATCTGCGCAGCGAACGCGCTCATGGCCTTGAAATCGGTGGGACGGATGGGCCGCAACAGCACGCGCGCGCCGTCCTTCAGCGTGACCTCATGTGCCCAGGCCGACGGATAAGGCCGAATGGCGAGTTCGGCATTGGGTCCAGTCTCCCCTACCCGCTCCGGATCGATCTCTATACGCGCATCAAGCGCAATGGCGCCGGTCTCGTCGACCAGAAGCGGATTGATGTCCACACCCGAAATGGCGGGGAAATCAACGATAAGCTGCGACAACCCGATCAACGCCCGAAACAGCGCCGCCTCGTCCGCGGCCGGACTGTCGCGATAGCCCTTCAGCAGCCGGCTGATCCGGGTGCGCTCGATCACCTCGCGCGCCAGCAGATCATCGAGCGGCGGCAGCGCGATCGCGCTGTCGCGGATCACCTCGACCGCAGTGCCGCCCGCGCCGAACATCAGCACCGGCCCGAATATCGGATCGCGGTGCATGCCCAACAGAACTTCATGCGCCGCCGGCCGGTCGATCATGGGCTGAACTGCAAAACCCTCGACCCGCGCGTTCGGCAAGAGCTTGCGCACGCGCTCCCCCATCTTGCCGGCCGCCTCCCCAGCCGCCTCGGCCGTCCCGAGCCCAAGCGCTACCCCGCCCACATCGGATTTGTGCGACACGTCTCGGGAGACCAGCTTGACCACGACAGCGTTAGCTTTCTGGAGCTGCCGCGCCGCGACCGCCTGCACCGCTTGCGGATCGGGCGCGATCTCGAGTTCGGGCACGGCGATGCCATAGCGGCTGATGACTGCCTTCGCCTCGGCTTCGGTCAGCATGCGCCGGTTCTCTTCCGCAACGTCGGCAAGAACCGCCTTCACCTTGTCCCTGTCACCGGCAATGATGCTGCCGTCTGCGGCCGGCACGCGGTCGAGCGCATCGCGCACCTTTGTCCAGCGCGTCAGAAACCCGATGGCTCGGCCGGCCTCCGCCGGCGTCTGAAAGCTAGGTATGCCGGCCTGTTGCAGGACTTCGCGCCCGGCACGGGCGGTCTTTTCTCCTAACCAGCAGGCCAGCACCGGCTTGCCGCTCAGCGCGTCCGCCTTCACAAGTCGCGCCACTTCGACCGCGGCGTCGCGCGAGGAGCCAAGCGCGGTGGGGCAGTTCATGACCAGAAGGGCGTCGACATCTGCATCGGCGGCAACAACCTCGACCGCTGCGCCATAGCGCTGAGGCGGGGCGTCCCCGATGATATCCACGGGATTGGCCTGCGACCAGTTCGCCGGCAGGACATCGCTGAGGGCCGAGATCGTTCGCCCGTCGAGTTCGGCCAAAACGGCGCCTTCATCCGCCAGCCGGTCGACGGCCAATACGCCAGCGCCTCCACCATTGGTGACGATACCCACACGTGCGGTGCGCATGGGCTTGAGCTGGGAAAGTGTCTCGGCGGCGATGAAGAGCTCGTCGAGATCGAGCACGCGCAGAACCCCTGCCCGCCGCAGGGCCGCCTCCATGACATTATCTGCACCCGCCAGCGCGCCGGTATGCGTGGCGGCGGCCTTGGCGGCCTGCTCATGCCGACCGGATTTTACCGCAATGATCGGCTTCAGCCGGGAGGCAGCCCGCGCAGCGGCGCAGAAACTTGCGCGGCAGCGGGACCAGATTCCAGATAGAGCAGGATGGCGCTGGTCTCGGGGTCGGTGGCGAGGATATCGATCAGGTCGGCACTGTCGACATCGGCCATGTCGCCCAGCGAGAAGACATGGGAAAAGCCGATATCCTGATCCGCCGCCCAATCCAGAAGCGAGGTGGTGATGGCGCCCGATTGCGACAGAAGTGCCAGATTGCCCGGCGGCGGCGCCATATGGGAAAAGCTGGCATTGAGCCCCTGCCGGGTGAGCGCAATGCCGATCGTGTTCGGGCCGATAATGCGCACCAAATGCGCACGCGCCGCATCCAGCATCTGTTGGCGTAAGCCGTTGGCAGTCGTCAGCCCGGCGCTGAGCACCACCACCGCCCGGCTGCCTTTCTGTCCAAGCTCGGCGATCAGCCCCGGCACCGTCGCTGCCGGCGTGGCGATGACCGCAAGGTCGGGCACATCCGGCAGGTCGCCGACGCGGGCATAGCACCGCAATCCCGCAACGTCCTGATATTTGGGATTGACCGGATAGACCGCCCCGGCGAAGGCGCCAGCCATGATATTGTCGATGACCACGCGCCCAACGGCGCCTTGCCGGGTCGAGGCGCCGATCACCGCGACAGAGCGCGGTGCGAGAAATCCCATGAGATTGCGGATGCTCATCGCACCTTCGGCTCCAGCAGCGTCACGTAAGCAAGAGGGTTCGGACGGCGCGCCAATGAAGGCGGCGCGCCGGAGGGCTCAGCTCAAGGACAGTCTGTCTTCGACGGATTTGACGCCCGGAACCGACCAGGCCGCGCGCTCGGCCGCGGCCCGCTCGTGCCAGGCCTTTACATGACCCTGAAGCGTCACCTTGCCGTCATTCACCTGGATCTGGATGCCGTGCGCCTCAAGCTTTGCGTCACGCTCGAAGGCCGCTTCGATGCGGTTTTTCACGTCGGGCACCGAAACACGCGGCGTCAGAGCGATCTTGTTATGAATGCCGGTGACCCCGGCCAGCCCCCGCACCGTCTTGGCCGCGGCTTCCTTCTGGTACTGCCATTCGACTTCGCCTGTCAGCGTGACCCAACCCTTGTGCACGCTCACCTGCACGGCATCGGCTGGGATCGCGGTGTTCCAGCCGATCATGTTGGCGGCGCGCTTGGCCACTTCGTCATCGGCGGTCATGTTCGAGCCCGCCGGGCGCACCTCGATCTCCTCGGCGATACCGCGCACGCCGCGTACCTGGCGCACCACATTCTCCGCCGTGACCTTTTGGGCATAGGTCGGCACGTGCCCGGTAAGGGTCACAATCCCATCCTCGACGGCCACCCCGATATCGGCTGCGTCGATGCTGGGTTCGAATTCCAGTTCGTCAAGGATATTCTGCCGCAAAACAGCGTCCTGCATGGCTCTCTCCTTTCGAGATGCACAATCTGCAGCACAGTGTTTTACGAGCGGGGGCGGCCTTCATTGACGCGGGTCAATTCGCCGATCCTGCGCGGGAAGGTAGCGGGTCCTTCAGATCGCGGGATGTGCCGCAGCCGGTGCCTCCGGCATGGCGGAAGCGGCACCGCGCGCTGGCGCCGATGTGCCATAGAAGGGGGCGGCCGCCGCCACAAGCGCCGCCCGATCGCGAATGACGCAATGTCCGCGGCTCGATTTGAGGCAGTGCTCGCCCTCCATTTCGTGCAGGGCGACCGTCACGCCCGGCCGCCGAACCCCAAGCGCGTCCGCCGCATGCTCATGGGTGAACTCCAGCTCCGAGGTTTTCAACTGGTCGCACCGCATCAGCAGCCAGCGCGCCAGACGCTGTCGGATGGTACCGGAAGCGTTGGCGATCGCAGCCTCCGCGAATTGGTCGAGCGCATCCCCGATACTGGCCTTGGCCCTATCCATCAGGCTGGCATTCCGCCGCATCGTGCTGATGAAATCAGCCGGGGCCATGCGGCAGGCCGTACCGGCGATTTCCACCACAGCCTGATGTCCTGCGCGTCCCACCGCCAGAATCGCGTCGATACCCACAATACCGCCCGGACCGACCACCGCGATTTCGAACGGTCTGCCAGCGTTATCTCCGGCTCTCAAGGCGACCAGCCCCCGTTCGACGATATAAATGTGCTCGATCGGCTGACCCGACTGCAAAAGGATATCGCCTGGCGTCAGCGCAACACGGTCGATGCGGGCGGCAGGAGCCCGCCTTTCGGTGGACGATCCCGCCAGTGCGGCATCCGTTAAATTGATTGCGTCATGAACGGCCGAGGAATTTGCCAAGAACGATCCTCCTGCTACCCGCCCGACGGTGGAAGTCCTCCCGCACCGAACCGGCTATAATTAACGTAGCTCACGTTTATTTACCCCCCTGCTTCACCCGGAGTCGAGGGACGGGAGGGCTTCGGTCCCAAAGCAAACACTTGCGGCGAGCGCCGCAATGGCGTGCTGTCGAAGAGCGACAAGTTTTTCGCAATCAATGAGTTAGGTTCAAGATGCTGCGCGACTTTGGGCTACCGTCGCACGACTGGCCAGTGGAATCGGTAAGAGCGGCAAAAAGCCGCGCCAGGGCTAATCGCGTAACAGCCGGCTCCCCAGGAAGGCTGCGCCGACGAAATAGGGAAGCCCCCCGAAAACGGCCATCAGGGCGCCGCCAAACCGCTGGTCGGCGAGCGGATCGAAGCCGAAGGCGCCGAGGCAGAATTGAGGGTCATAAAACAGGCGTGGAGCGACCGCGAGCAGGATGCCCAGCATGGTCATGTGCATGAAGCTCATCAGCATGGCCAGGAGCCCTGCCCCAACCGATGCCCGCGAGGTGCCGCCAAAGCCGATGAACCAGACCGCGACGCCCACGAACAAGAAGCTGAGCTGCTGCAGGACGAACATCTCCGGCCGCAGGATCGCCGCCTCATGCGCCGGCGGCGCGTGCCAGCCCCAGACCACGACAAGATCCAGAAGCGAAATCGCGATGGTCCAGCCCAATAGGCTGCGGCCACCCGTAAACCGCACGCCGATCCTTTGAAGACCGATGGCAAAGAGCGGCCCCACGCCGATGACAAGGCCCAGATGCAGGATCATGTGCGGCGAGAATGCCGTCATCGCCATCTTCGGCAAAGGGCCGAGCCAGAGCCCCAAAAGGAGCGCGACGCCGAGCAGCAGCGGCCACAGACTGCGCAACGTGACATGGGGTTCACCGAGAGCAAACAGCGGCGGTGGGTCCGCCTTGCGAGCGGCCTGCAGGCTCATTCGAGGGTATAAAGATAGGCGGTGATGTCTCGCGCCTGCTTTTCGGTCAGCCCCACATCCGGCATTGCATTGCCCGGTACGATCGCCTGCGGATTGAGCAGCCACAGCGTCATGTTTTCTTCGGTGTTCCGGAGCATGCCGGCGATGAAGATACGCTTGCTCATGTGATCGAGCGGTGGCCCGACCAGCGAATTCGCATCCTTGATGCCAGGGATCGCATGGCAGCCCCCGCAGCCATTTTCGCGGATCAGTTCGGCACCCTTTTCCGCATCGCCATAGGACTGGTCGGACAGTAGCGGCTTCGCGTCGGGTTCGGGCTTGGACTGCGCAAAGCTGGCCGCGACGTTGAGCGTGGCGAGGATGAGCAGGGCGAAGATCAGGACGCGCATAGTCCCCCCCAGAACAGGAAAATCGTGTTGAAGCAGGTGGCGATGAAGAAGAGCACGCTGATCCAGACGCCCCAGACGGACAAAAAGCGCGTGCGGCCCTCGCCCGCGTCCATCACCCCGCCAGAACGGGCCTCCTGCTCGCGGCCAGTGCGCTGCAGGTTCGAATAAGCGACCCAGAGCGCCACGGCCGCGACGACCAGGGCGAGGAGATTGACCGCGATGGCAGCCGGCTCGCTCCACGTCAGTGCCGGCGTCTGGGACCGGACGGGTCCGCCGGCCGTGCAAAAGATGCCGGCAAGTCCCGAACCGATGGACAGCTCCAGGCTCCACGCCAGCGGACCGCCCAGCAAGGGGAACGCCAGTCGCCAGGGACCGACCAGGCCGCGGCCTGGAGCGGGGTGGCCGATGTTGAAGCGGACATGTTCTTGGGCCATGGCTGTGCTCAGGTCATCAGATAAGGAGTGATGTAAAAGGTGAAGAAGACCGTCAGCCACACCACATCGACGAAGTGCCAGTACATCGCCCCGATGCTGACAGGCGCATGGCGTTCCGCATTAAAATATCGAAGCGCCGTCCACACGAACAGCGTGCCCAGAACGATCAGCCCCGCCACGACGTGGGCCATGTGAAAGCCTGTCACGGTGAAAAAAAGCGAGCCGTAGGGATGCGACGAAAGGGTGAACGGCTTGTCCGCCCATTCCTTGAGCTGGATGCCAACGAAAATGGCGCCAAGAACAATGGCGACGCCGATACCCGCCAGCCCCTGCAACAGCTTCTCTTTCTTCACCCCCTCCTCACCGAACCAGACGCACACGCTGCTGACGATCAATATGATGGTGTTCGGCCCGGAGAGCCTGAAGGACGGCAATTCGCGCGGAATGAATCCCTGACCGTTCTGCGACGCCATGTAATAGTAGGAGAACAACAGATAGGCGAACAGGAATGCCTCGGTGATGATGAGGGTCCACATGCCCCACCATCCCAAACTGCGCCTGTTGATGGTGCCGACGTCCAGGGCGACAATCTCGAGTTCTTCTCCATTGGTCGTCTGATCGTTGGCGGTCGTGTCAACCATGGGCAGGCCTCGCGGTCTCTTCGAGTTGGCGGCGTGGCCAGAGCCAGCCGATCACGCAGATGAGGATGCCGAGGCCACCGGCGGCAGCCCACCACCAGCCATGCAGCAGCAGCCCGGCAAAAAAGAAGGTCATGGCGATGGTCGTCAGGAACGGCCACAAGGTGTCGTCCGGCATCTTCACGATCAGGTCCGGCTCGGCGTCCATGGCCGTGGTGGTGATCATCTCCTTGCCATGGTCGAGCACCAAGCCGCGCTCGATCGATGAGTTTCCGGTGCCCTCGTCCAGCCGGCTCTCCCACAAGGGATGGCGGCTGGCCACAATGGGAATGACCGCGAAATTATAAGGGGGCGCCGGAGACGGTGTGGCCCATTCCAGTGTCGGCGCATCCCAGGGGTTGGGTCCGGCTTTCTTGCCATTCCTGAGGCTGATGAAGATGTTGACGAAGAGCAGCAGGATGCCGACGGCAAGGACAAACGAACCCACCGTCGTGATGAGGTTGACCGTCGACCAGCCGACCCCGTCTGGATAGGTATAGATGCGCCGCGGCATGCCGAGCAGCCCCGTCCAGTGCATGGGCAGGAAGGCCAGGTTGAAGCCGATGAAGGTGGTCCAGAAATTGAGACGGCCCCAGGTCTCGTTCATCATGCGACCGGTGAATTTGGGGAACCAGAAATAAAGCCCGCCCAGCACGCCGAACAGATTGATGCCGATCAGCACGTAGTGGATGTGCGCGACGACGAAATAGGTATCGTGCAACTGGAAGTCGGCCGGTACTGAAGCGGTCATTACTCCCGATACCCCGCCGATCACGAACATGACGATGAAGGACGCGAAAAAGAGGAAGGCCGTGGTGATATAGGGGCGACCGAACCATATGGTCGCGATCCAGGCGAATGTCGCCACCGCGCTCGGTATGGTGATGATGAAGGACGCACCCGAAAAGAAACTGAGCGACATGAACGGAATGCCGGTCGCGAACATGTGGTGCACCCACACCCCGAACCCCAGGATCATCGTGGTGATGGTACCCAGAACGACAAGCGTGTAACCGACCAGCGGCCGCCTGCAGAAGACGGGCAGCGCATCGGAGACGATGCCCATGGCCGGAAGCACGATCACATAGACCCAAGGATGGGCGAATATCCAGAACAGATGCTGCCACAACAAGGGCTTGCCGCCTCCGGCGACCTCATAGAAATGCGTGCCGAACTGGCGGTCCATCCACAAAAGGAAGAAGGCAAGGCTGACCGCCGGCACGGCCAGCAGATTGCCGATCGAGACGGTCGTCGTGCCCCAGATCATGATCGGCAGCCGGTTGATCGACATGCCCGGCGCCCGGGTCTTGAACACGGTCACCACGAAATTGGCCGAGCCAACCGTGGTGGAAATGCCCAGAAAAATCATGCCGAGGGCATAAAAATCCATGTTGAGGCCGGGATTGAACGGCTTGAGCGAATAGGGCGCGTAGTTGAACCAGCCGTCATTGGGCACCGCCCCCACCAAAAAGCTCGCATAAAGAAAGAGCCCCGACGCCAGATAGACCCAGTAGGAAAAGGCGTTGAGCCGCGGAAAGGCCATGTCGCGCGCGCCCAACAGCAGCGGGAAAATGTAGTTGGAAAAGCCCGACAGCACCGGCAGCGCATAAAGAAAGATCATGGTGATGCCGTGCATGGAGAACAGCTCGTTATACTGCTCCGGCGTCAACACCGATTGATCCGGCCCGGCAAGCTGGATACGCATGACCAGAGCCTCGAGGCCCCCCAGCACCAGAAAGATGAAGGCGGTGACGAGGTAGCGGATGCCGATTTCCTTGTGGTCGACCGTGCCGAGAAATCCGAATATCCCCGGCTTGGTCTCCCAGATCTTTTCAAGCTTCTCCCGCAGCTCTTCGGTGACCGACCCAACCTCGGGCGTACGGCGATATGGTGTGACGTCGCTCACTTCCTCGTCCTCAATCTAGTGTCGCCAGATACGTCCGGATCGCATCCAGTTCAGACCCCGAGAGCTCCGGATTCGGCATCTTGGTGCCGGGCTTGATGTGGTCGGGATTGGAAATCCAGGCGGAGAGATAGGCCATGTTGTTGGGAATCATGCCGGCGGCCAGCGTCGTGCGTGTCATCAGATGGCTGAGATCGGGGCCGACCTGGCCGCCCGCATCCGTGCCCCGGACGGCGTGGCAGGCGCCGCAGCGCAAAATGAACTGCCGCTGCCCCTGCTGCGCCCAGGCGACCTCGGGCGTTTTCGCAGCCGCCAACTGATTGTCCCGCCAGCGCGCGAAAGCGTCAGGCTCGTCCGCGAAAACCCTCAAGACCATATGCGCATGCTGCTTGCCGCAATATTCCGCACATTGCCCGCGATAGACGCCGGCGCGATCGGCCTCGAGCCAGGTGCGGTTGACCTGCCCGGGGATGAGGTCGGTCTTGCCGCCGAGCGCAGGCACCCAGAACGAATGGATCACATCGGCAGAAGCAAGGCGAAACTTTACCGGCGTACCGACGGGAATGTGGATTTCATTGGCGGTGACGAATTCCTGCGAAGGATTGGAGGGGTCGAGATAGCGCACCTCCCACCACCATTGATGGCCCGTCACTTCGATCTCGAAATCGGCCGAGGAGGCCGGCTCATCGATCGCCGCCATGGTGACCAGCGTCCAGGTGACGTAGATGGCAAGCGTAACAGTCGTCAGGGCGAGCCCGATATACATCCATCTGATACCGGCCGGTCCGCCGGCGCGCGTGACCGGCAAATGGCCGTCGAGGTCCATATGCTCGAACTTCGGGCGCAGAATGATGCCGAAGATAACCAGCAGCGAGATGATCACCACCACGCCAGCAGCCAACCAGATCAATCCCCAGGTCAGCGGCAGCACGTCGTTTGCCCGCTGCCCGAAACTCTCCAGCATGCTCATGGGCGTTTGCGCCATGGCCGGAACCGCCCCAAAGAGCAGCGCCGCCGCGCCTCCAAAGGCGCTCCTGGTCATTCTCGCACTTGCTCCGGTTGCTCCCGCCACCTCGGCACACCCTCCGTTTTGCCTCATCGCCCCGTCGCCACGCTATTTCGAAGGCTTCTCGACCTTCTTGAACGGCGCCTGGCCGTAACTGAAGGGCTCCGTGTAGTTCCACGGGTTGACCGTCTTCTGATACTCATACGGGACCTGCTCGGGACCCATCGTGTCAAGCGAGGTTGTCTTGCCCCACTCCCCGGACGGCTCTTTCGAAATCGAGCGGATATAGGCCACGAGATCCCAGATCACCTGATCTGGCAGCATTCCGCCCCAGGCAGGCATGCCCGCCGGCCGGCCCTGCAAGATGGTCAGGTAGATCTGCTCGGGCTCGCTTCCGTAGACAAACTTGGAATTGCTCAGAGAGGGACCCATGCCGCCGGCACCGTTGGCCGCATGGCACCCGACACAATTGAACTGATTGAAATAGGTCATGCCCCGATAGGCGGCTTCCGGATCGTTGGCCACCGGATCGGTCACTTTTGGTTTTACCGGAATGTCGCCCGGAAACACATTGGTCACCGGCACATGCACCAGAGCGCCGGCCATCGCCTTGGAGGCAAATATGTCGACGTCCACCGCGCCCGGGGGTGGCGGCGGTTTCACCTCCGATGTCTGTACCGTGTCAGCGGAGGACGGCGCCTTGGCCGGTTGCTCGCCGGGAGCAGCGCCGGTCTTGCCGGGATTCGTTTGGCCGGTGCTGGCACGGGCGCTCATCTGGCCCAAGGCGTTCTGCACCTCTGCGGATTGCCTGATGTCATGCACCTGAGAGGTCGTCACCTTGCCGAAGCCATTGCCCCAGGACGTCCGGATATAGGTCGAAAGTGCAGCGATCTGCTGGTCATTGAGCTTGTGGGCAAAGGTCGGCATGGAGCCTCGCCCGATGAGGATCTGGCTGATCACATGCTGGGCATCGGACAGCGCCTTGCTGCCGGCAAGTGCCGGCGCCACACCGGTACGGCCCTTGCCGTCCTGGCCGTGACAGCTGACGCACCCCTCGTTGGTGTAAAGATCGGAGCCCTGGGTTGCGAGTTGATCCGCATTTGCCGCATCCGCCGCACCATTGGCACCCGGCGTCTGCGAGCCCTTTTGAACGACGTGAGCAACCGGCGCATCGCTGTTGCCCTGATCTTTCGTTTGATCCTGCCCCCGGGCGCTATCGGAAAAGCCGATCAGCGCCAGCGCAATCAGCGATCCGCCGCCCAGCAGCATCATCAACGGCCGGCGCTCGGCGAACCGGGCCGCCCGCGCCCCTGCTTTCGAACTGGTTTGCCGACCATACATCATGGATCGGTCTCCTCTTGCATGGCTCTGTACCCCGCTAGACAAGCGGCACTCCGTAGCGTTTCAGCAGAGCGTCGATCTCGTCCTGATGATCATTGATGAACGCATCGAGCCGGTCCCGCAGTTCCTTGTCGCTCGAGCGCACACCCATCGAAATGGGGAACTGAAATACCGACGGCAGGTATTGTGCCGTGTCGGTGATCGGCACGATCCGCATCTTCACATTCGATTTCTGCGCGAAATAGCCCGCGATCGGCCCCCAGAGCGCGGCAAGATCGACATCGCCATCCGCCACGGCCTTGACCAGGGCAGATGGTGGCGCATCGTCGCGATAATCGCCATAAACCGTGTAGCCTATGACGTTCTTGAAAATGCCCTGGCGCCCCAGCGCGTCGGCAGGCGGCGTGTTGGCGCCATCATCGCCGACCAGATGCACCCCGATCCTGAGCGTCTTGAGCTCGGGCGCATTCATGGAGCTGAAGGTGAGATTGCGGTCGGCCCGGCTCAAGAAGACATAAGACGAGCGGTAATAGCTCCTGGTCGTGGCCAGTTCGCCCAGTTGCGGCACGCCCATGACCACATCGCACTCATAGGCATTGAGGGTCTCGCGCAGAAAACCGCGGCGCTGCGCATGCCAGACATAGGACACGCTCGTGTCCATGTCCTTGGCGACCATTTCTGCCAGCTTGTTCTCGAAACCCTCACCCGCCTTGTCCGAATACGGCATGTTGTTGGGATCGGCGCAGACCCTTAAAGGTGGGTTGTAGACCTTGGTGGCGCCCGCCGCGTCTCCGGCGAGCAGCAAAACCCCGAGGACAAATCCGCCAGCCAGGGCGGACAGGCCGCCTATGCCGTGGAGCCCCTGCCTCATTGGCCGTTCTCCGGCGGCTGCGTTGCCGGTTCCGTCGAACCTGAATTGGCCGGCTGCTGATCCGGCGCCGGAGCGTTGCTGACGCCGTTGTCGTTGGCGCTTGGCTCCAGCACCACGACCTTCTCGGTATTGGCAGCCGGCTGCGCATCGCTTGAGGATGTTGCCCCATCGCCCGCCGCCGGCTGGCTCGCGGTCTGGGCGGGAGCACCCGAATTCTTCGGTAGTGCAAAGACCAGAAGGGCGCTGCCGCCAAGCGTATAGGCGGGAAGATCCTGCGTCGCCCCGACAAAGCCCAGCGCCCCGTTGCGGACTCGCGGATCGAGTTCGGCATTGGCAACCGCCCCTGGCCAGCCGCCGACCCCGGAGAGGATGGCGACATATTGGCGTCCATCGGAGCCCTGGTAGGTTATCGGCTGCCCGATGAAGCCCGAGGGTGCGCGAAACTGCCAGAGCACCTTGCCGCTCGTCGCATCCACGGCTTTGAACCACCGGTCCATGGTGCCGTAGAAGGCGACGTTTCCGGCCGTGACTACGGTGCCGCTCCACACCGGGAATTTCTCATGGATCGCCCAGACCTTCTCCCGCTTGACCGGATCCCAGGCCATGAACTCGCCGCGATAGCCGTCACCGGGGCCGGCATACATGTCGGCTGCCGCGCCGAGATAGGGCGTGCCTGCAATGTACCCCACCTGTGAGGTGACCATGTTCTGGCACAGATGCTGGTGCGGCACGTAGATCAGCTTGGTCTTCGGCGAGAATGCCGTTGGCTGCCAGTCCTTGGCGCCGGGCGATGCCGGACAGATATTCTCCACCACGCGCCCGACCGTCGGATCGAGATCGTGATTGGGCTGGATACGGCCGGTCTTGAGATCGACGCCGAGATAGGCGGTGACGGTATCGAATTCGTCCGCCGACAGGACTTTGCCGTTCGTGCGGTCGATCACATACATGTAGCCGGTGCGGCCGGGGCGCACGAGCACATGGCGCATCTCGCCATCGATCTTGAGGTCGAGCAGCAGCACCTCGTTGATGCTGTCATGGTCCCAAAGATCGTGCGGAGAGGTCTGGTAGGCCCATTTGGCCATGCCGGTGTCCGGATCGCGCGCAAAGATGGTGGCGGTCCACAAATTGTCGCCGGGGCGCTGATTGGAATTCCACGGGCCCGGATTGGATGTTCCGTAATAGACGAGGTTGAGCTCGGGATCGTACGAAATCCAGCCCCAAACCGACCCGCCGCCCTGCTTCCATTTATCCGCCGGCCAGGTTTTGACGCCGAGGTCCTTGCCCTTCATCCAGTCATAGGGCGCCTGGAAGTCGTCGCCGATCAGCACGTCCTTGTCGGGGCCGGTGGAATAGGCGCGCCAGACGATGTCTCCGGTCTTTTCGTCAAGCGCCGTGAGCCAGCCGCGCACGCCCATTTCGCCGCCTGAATTGCCGACCAGCACTTTCCCCTTCACCACCAGCGGGGCCATGGTCATGGTCTCGCCCTTGGAGATGTCGCCGAGCTGTTTGTGCCAGACCTCCTTGCCGGTCTTGGCGTCGACCGCGACCGTGTGATCGTCCAGCGTATTGTAGAAAATCATGCCATTGTCATAGGCCGCGCCGCGGTTGACCACGTCGCAACAGGCAACGCCCTGCGCCGACACATTGGTGGGAGGCGAATAGGTCCACTTGAGTTCGCCCGTCGTCGCATCCAGAGCGAAGAGATTGTTGGGAAAGGGTCCGACCACGTAAAGTGTGCCGTCTACGACCAGAGGCGCGGCTTCCTGGCCGCGATTGACACCGTTGGAGAAGGACCAGGCCAACTGCAGGCCAGAGACATTATCCGAGTTGATCTGGTCGAGGCCCGAATAGCGTGTGCTGGCGTAATTCTTGGCTGGCATCACCCACTGCGTATCGTCCTGGGTGAGACTGGCGAGATCCTTGCCGGACTTATTATTGTCCTGCGCGAATGTCGGCTGGGCTAACGAAACAAGGAATGCAAGGCCGAGCAGAACGCACGCAGCGCGACTGAAACCGACGGCGGCCTTCAACACATTTCTGTGATGCCGGCCGTATGACACTGCGCGTTCCGCCACGGCTTCCCCCCGTTTCGATGTTCGTGCATGTCTTGGAACGCTGCCACCAGATGATGGTTTCACCAATGTAACTGAGATACCGAACCGGTAATGGATGCCATGCCCGTCCGGTGGTTTCAGTCGTCTACAACCACTGTGTGGGGCGTGCGTCCGGTAGCGATCGAGCGGATCGCCTTCTGGGCGCCGACGTCGACGATGGTGATGTCATCGCTCAGCCCGTTGGCCACATAGAGCAGCTTTCCATCCGGGCTCGGTGCAACCCCCCATGCCCTGCTGCCGACGAGAATATAGGCTTTGACCTGTTTGGTATCGGGATCGACGAAGGCCACGTGATTGACGCGCCCGAGCGCAACGAACATCGTCTGGCCATCCGGCGACAACGCGATCCCGACCGGGGTGACGTCCTCGGTTCGAGCACCTGGCGGCAGCAGCTTCAGGCTCGTCTTCACCTCATTGGTTTTGGTGTCGATGATGGTGACATCGGCGGATAATTCGTCGGTGACCCAAAGCTCCGACCCGTCCGCATTGGTTGCGAAGCGCCGGGGGCGGCTGCCCACCATGATGTTCTTGACGACTTTGCCTTGGTTGGCGTCGACCACATGCACCAGATCGGCGACCTCTGAAGTGAAATACAGCGTCTTGCCGTCGCGTGTGACGAGAACGCCCTCCGGCTCGGGGCCGGTGGGAATTTGCGCGATGGTCTTTTTCGTCGCGATGTCGATCTGGCGCACGATGGCGCTTTCCTCTTCCGACACATAGAGCGACTTGCCGTCGTGCGAGATATTGAAGATTTCAGGGCTGCCGCCGCTCGGAATGTGATCGACCACCTCGAGTTTTCCGACGTCGATGACATCAATGACGTCATCATCACCGCAGGCGACATAGAGCCTTGTGTGATCAGCATTGAAATGCATGTCGCGCGGGCGCTGCGAGGTCTGGATCTCTTTTATGATCTTGTGATCCTGCGCAGGATCGAGCACCACGACCGTGTCCGATTTCTCATGACTGACGAAGACATAGCCCGTCCCCGCAGCAAGGGCCGGAAGAGCGAGAGCAAGGGCCAGAAAGCCAACGACTATCCCGAGCATATTTCGCGCCCGGCGTCCGCACGCCCTGTTCAAATCGCCGACCGTCATCGTTCCCCGATCATTACCCAAAGCGACTTCGCCCATTGGCGAGGAAGGCGCTGTCGGTGCCTCTTGTTCCACCAGGCACGGATTCCATCTTCTTTTGACCGATGGCAGACAGTTCGGCGGCAGGACGGCATCTTCGGGAACCTCCGGTCACAGCCTGACTTTGGCCAAAAGACTCTCTGTGGCCGCTGAGCAGGGCGGATGCCCGCGCAGATGACCCATTCAGCATCGTCAGGAGGAAACATGTTCCGCACGCCATCATCGCAGCTGTTAGCTGGCATGGCGCTCGCCGCCATAGCCCTTTTCGTCGGAAGCGCCACTGCATCGGCTCAGGACTGTCCGGTCACCCACCAGCAGTTGACCGATGCGCTCAAGGCCAGCGTCAAGCCAAGCGGCGGCCCGACGAATGGCGGCCTCGACAACAATGAATGGGCTGCGGTCGTCAACCGCAATGGCGTCGTCTGCGCCGTAACCTTTTCGGGTGACGCGCCGACCGACCAATGGCTCGGCAGCCGCGGCATCGCTGCCGAAAAGGCCAACACTGTAAACGCGCTCAGCCTTGACGGTTTTGCCCTCTCCACCGCCAATCTGTTCGCCGGCGCCCAGTCAGGCGGCTTTCTCTATGGACTGCCGACGACCAATCCTGTGGTGCCCGGTGTGCTCTATGCCGGCGATCCCGCCAATTACGGCAGCGAGAACGATCCCATGGTCGGCAAGGTGCTCGGCGGAGTGGTCGTCTTCGCCGGCGGTCTGCCGCTCTACAATGATGGCGGCCTAGTTGGCGGGCTCGGCGCCAGCGGCGACAGCTCCTGCGCCGACCACAACATAGCCTGGCGCATCCGGGAAAAACTCGGACTCGATGCCGTGCCCAAGGGCGTGACCCCGGACAACAATGACGGGATCATCTATGACCTCGACCCGAGCGGCAAAAGCGACTCCGGCTATGGACACGTTCTCTGCAAGGGAAGCGAGGCCAAGATCGCCGTCGACATCGGCGCGGGCTTTATGCCGGAGTGGAAGAAGGCCGCAAAATAGCCTGCTACGAATCCTCAAGCTGGCATGGAGCTAAGCCGGGACAACAACTCGGCAACGTTGTTGGCATTGCATTTCTTCAGGAGCCGCGCGCGGTAATTCTCGATCGTGCGCGGTGAAACGGTCAGAATGCGCGCAATCTCCTTGGAGGTCCGCCCTTCCCCCAGATGCATGACGATCTGGCGCTCGCGCGCCGACAGCGCGATCACCTGCCGCGATTCCGACAGATCCGCGAAGCTCCACACGGCGCGCTTCAGCGGATCGCCGTCGCGTGTCAGCGAATGCCCGCGCACCCTGCACCAGAATAGGCTTCCATCCTTTCGCGCCATGATCCGCTCGTCTGAATAGCGGTTGTCGCGCCGCAAGGGCTCGACCCCGACATCGCGAATACGCTCGAACTCCTCGAAGGACGGGTAAAGAATGGCGAAGGACTGATCGACGAGGTCGCTGCGCATATAGCCGAACATCTGCGCGAAGGCCGGATTGCATTCGCGGATCACACGGCTCTCCGTCACCACCAGACCGATGGGGGCATGCGCGAAGGCCAGTCCGGCCAGATCGGAGATGTCTGAGACCCCATTCATGTGGTGTATTTCTACCGTATTGCGCGATTTCGCAACAAGCACGGATAATCTGCGCCAAATCGCGCGACAGCCGGTCAGACCGAAGCAGACCGGCGTAGCTGCGGTTTTGGAGGAGGAACAGGTCCATCTCGCTGCCCCGGCAGCATTGGCTCAATCCGCCTTCATCAGAGTTCGCCGATGTCTTGCGCAGGCCCACCGCCGGCGCAAACAGCATCGTCCAATGGGAGGAAAACCAATGAAAAAGCTGATTGCAGCCCTCGCTGCGGCCAGTGCCCTGTCCCTTACCTTCGGCGCCCAGGCGGCCGATCCGGTTACCATCGCGCTTGTGCAGGGGCTGAGCGGCTCGCCCCTCGCCACCTATTCGGAGCAGAGCCAGACCGGCTTCAAGATGGGCATCGAGTATGCCACCGATGGGACCAATGAGATCAACGGGCACAAGATCAACATCATCGAGAAGGACACCCAGTTCAAACCCGACGTGGCCCGCGCCATGCTGGCGGAGGCCTATGGCGACGATGGCGCCCTGATCGCGGTCGGCGGCACCTCTTCCGGCGTCACCTTGTCCATGCTGCCCATCGCCGAGGAGTACGAGCATATCCTGCTGGTCGAGCCGGCTGTTGCCGATACGCTGACCGGTCCGGATTCCAATCGCTACGTCTTCAAGACCTCGCGCAATTCTTCGATGGACATGCAGGCGCAGGCGCTGGCGCTGAACCCGGACGACAATCTTTATGTCGCAACGCTGGCCCAGGACTACGCTTTCGGCCGTGACGGCGTCGCTGCCTTCAAGAAGGCCCTGGACGGAACGGGCGCCCATGTCGTCGATGAAGAATATGTGCCGCAGGACACGACCGACTTCACCGCCACCATCGAACGCCTGTTCAACGCACTCAAGGACAAGGACGGCCGCAAGGTCATCATGATCTATGTCGCCGGCATCGATGCGCTGACCCCGCTCGCCTCCGCCGATCCGTCCCGCTACGGCATCGAACTGTCGACCGGCGGCAACATCCTGCCCGCGCTCGCCGCCTATAAGCAGGTGCCGGGCATGGAAGGCGCAATCTACTACTATTACGAAGCGCCCAAAAACGCGGTCAACGACTGGCTGGTCAAAGAGCATATGGACCGTTACGGCACCCCGCCCGACTTCTTCACGGCCGGCGGCATGGCGGCGGGCATGGCCGTGGCGACCGCCCTCAAGGCGACCGATGACTGGTCGACGGAAAACCTGATCAAGACCATGGAAGGCATGAGCTTTGAGACCCCCAAGGGCAAGATGACCTTCAGGCCTGAAGACCACCAGGCTCTGCAGTCCATGTACCACTTCAAGATCAAGGTGAAGGATGGTGTCGACTGGGCCGTGCCCGAACTGGTCGAGGAAATCACCCCGGACCAGATGGACATCCCCGTCGGCCGCAACAATCAGCAGTAAGTTCTTGGAGACAAGGGTCCGGCGCCGCGTGTGCCGGACCCACCGGTCCGAACCGGCAAGGATCCCGACCGTGACGAACGCTCCCGCCCTTCGCACCGAAGATCTTACGATCCGTTTCGGCGGCCACACCGCCGTCAACGCCGTCACTGCCGCCTTCGCACCCGGCGAGACGACAGTCGTCGTCGGCCCGAACGGCGCCGGCAAAACCACCTGGTTCAACCTGGTCTCCGGCCAGCTGACACCAACCGAAGGTAGGATCTTCCTGGGTGACCGCGACATCACGGGCCTCTCGCCTTCCGCCCGCGCCAAGGCCGGCATCGGCCGCGCCTTCCAGCTCACCAATCTGTTTCCCGGACTCTCCGTCCTTGAGAATGTCCGCCTCGCCGTGCAAGCGCGCACCGGCGAAGGGCCGCGCTTTTTCACCAGCGTCCGCCAATTGAGCCATCTCAGCGATGAAGCCATGACGTATCTGCGCGCGGCAAAGCTCGATGCCGTCGCCGCTCAGCCCGCCGCCGCCCTACCCCATGGCGACCAGCGCAAGCTCGAGGTCGCCCTGCTGCTCGCGATGGAGCCGCAAATCTTCATGTTCGACGAGCCGACCGCCGGCATGGCGATGAACGAGGCCCCCGCCATTCTCGATCTCATCGCGGAGATCAAGCGCGACCCCTCGCGCACCATCCTGCTCGTCGAGCACAAGATGGACGTCGTGCGCGCCCTCGCCGACCGCATCATCGTTCTGCACAATGGCGAACTCGTCGCCGATGGGGATCCGGCAGAAGTCATGGCCATGGATCTGGTGCGCGACATCTATCTCGGCGTTGGCGCCGAGGAGGTGGCGTGATGGCCGAAATCCTCAGCCTCGACAACGTCCACACCGACATCGGCCAGTACCACATCCTCCATGGCGTCTCTTTCGAGGTGCCCGAGGGCGGCGTGCATGTGATCCTGGGACGCAATGGCGCCGGCAAGACCACCACTTTGCGCACCATCATGGGCCTGTGGCCGGCGCGCGAGGGCAGGATCGTGTTTCGCGGGCAGGACATCACCGCCATGCATGTCTCCGACATTGCCCGCGCCGGCATTGCCTTCGTGCCCGAGAACATGGGTATTTTCGGCGGCCTGACGGTCGAGGAAAACATGCGGCTGGCAACGACCACCGGACGCTTCGACAGCACCCGGCTCGAGTGGATCGAGGAGCTGTTCCCGCCGATAAAGACCTTCTGGAACAAGCAGGCTTTTGCTCTTTCAGGCGGCCAAAAGCAGATGCTGGCGGTCGCGCGCGCCATCATCGAAAAGCGCGACCTCATCCTCATCGACGAGCCGACCAAGGGCCTGGCCCCCTCCATCATACGTGGCATGATCGAGGCCTTCAGAACCATCGCCAGCGAGACGACCATCCTGCTGGTGGAGCAGAATTTCCGTTTCGCGCAGGCGCTCGGCACAACCGTCGCCGTCATCGATGACGGCCGCATCGTGCATCGCGGCGACATGGCGGCGTTGATCGCCGACCCGGCGCTGCAGAACCGCTTCCTCGGCTTGTCCATGGAGACGGCATGATGGCGGTCGCAGGTCTCCCCAAAGTGCAGCCCTCGCTCTCGGCCACCATCGAACGGTTTGGCGGCGTCATGCTGTTACCCGTGGCGCTTGCCGCCATCGCGCTTTTGTTGATCGGCAATCCCTCGACCTGGGTGACGCTGACGGTGGCGGGTCTCGCCATGGGCATGATGATCTTTTTGATGGCGTCCGGTCTGTCGCTGGTTTTTGGGCTGATGGACGTTTTGAATTTTGGCCACTCGGCCTTCGTGACTGCCGGTGCGTTCGTTGCGGCCTCGGTCATGGCGGGTCTTGCGGCATGGGCCGGTGCGGCCGACCCCGCGCTGAACATCCTCGCCCTGCTGCTCGCCATCGGCGCGGCAGCGCTCTTCGGCGCGCTCGCCGGTTGGTTCTTCGAACGGGTCATCGTCAAGCCGGTCTATCGCGACCATCTGCGTCAGATCCTCGTCACCGTCGGCGCGCTGATCGTCGCCGAAGAACTGGTCATGCTCATCTGGGGCGGCGCGCCGATTCCGGTGCCGCGCCCGGCCGTGCTGACGGGTTCGATCGTCATGGGCGATGTCTCCATCGAGATATATCGCCTCTTCGCCTTCGCCTTGGGGCTGCTGGTCTACATCGCGCTCTATTACGTGCTGGAGAAGACTCGCATCGGCCTCCTCATCCGGGCCGGCGTCGAGAACCGCGAAATGGTCGAGGCGCTGGGCTTCCGCGTTGAACGCTTGTTCGTCGCCGTGTTCATGGCCGGTTCGGCATTGGCCGCCATGGGTGGAGCCATGTGGGCCGGCTACCAGGGACTGATCACAGCATCGCTCGGCTCACAAATGCTGGTGACGGTGTTCATCGTCGTCATCATCGGCGGCCTGGGCTCGATCAGCGGATCGCTGCTCGGCGCCATACTGGTCGGGCTCCTGACCAATTACGTCGCCTTCCTCGCGCCCAAGCTCTCTCTTGCTTCCAACATGATCCTGATGATGGTCATCCTGCTCTGGCGGCCCTACGGTCTGCTTCCGGCGGTCAAACGGTGACGTCATGGCCATGAGCAAAGCTGCCCCCCTGACCTTACGCTCCAGCGCCCGCTCCATCCCGGCGGGCCGGCTGATCGTCTATGCGCTTTCCACCCTGATCTGGCTGGCGCTCCTGTTCGCGCCATTTCTCTTCCCCGATATCCGCTCGCAGGAAGTGGCCTCGCGCATCTGCGTCTTCATCGTGCTGGTGGCGAGTTATGACCTCCTGATCGGCTATACCGGCATCGTGTCCTTTGCCCACACCATGTTCTTCGGCCTTGGCGCCTATGGCACGGCAATGGCGCTGAAGGCCTGGGGCGCGAGCTTCAGCTCTATCCTTATCGGCGGGGGTCTCGGTGTCATCGCAGCGCTGGTGCTGGCAGTCCTGATCGGCCTGCTGTCGCTGCGGGTTAAGGCGATCTTCTTCGCAATGGTGACGCTCGCCGCCGCCTCGGTGATGATGGTGCTCGCAAGCCAGCTCTCCGATTTCACCGGTGGCGAAGATGGCCTGACCTATTCCATCCCGCGCCTGTTCTCGCCGGCCAACAAGCTGCTGAGCGACGCTGACGGCAAGGTCTTGCACCTCTTCGGCATCTCCATGAACGGCAAGGTCGCGCTCTACTATTCCGTCTTCCTCGTCTCGGCGCTGCTCTTTGCGCTGATGCTGAGGATCACCGCCTCGCCCCTCGGCTCTGTACTCAAGGCCATTCGCGAAAACGAGATGCGCGCCGAAGCCATCGGCTATCGTGTCGTGGCCTACCGCACCGCCATCTTCTGCATCGCGGCGGTCATTGCGGCGCTGGCCGGCATCCTGCGGGCGGTGTGGCTGCGCTATATCGGCCCCGACGTGGCGCTCAGCTTCGACATCATGATCGACATCCTGCTGATGGTGGTGATCGGAGGCATGGGGACGATGTACGGCGCCGTCATCGGCGTCGTGCTGATGACGCTCGCTCAATACTATCTCAAGGACATCATGGCGCTGGGCGCGGACGCCACTTCCGGCGTGCCGCTGCTGCCCGACCTGCTCAATCCCGACCGCTGGCTGTTATGGCTCGGCCTCTTGTTCATCCTGCTCGTCTATTTCTTCCCCGCCGGTATCGCCGGCACGCTGATGGGACGCGGCGACCATGGAAGGGGCGATCGATGAGCGCGCACCGGTCGACCTATATCGACGCCGCCGGCTATGAGATGCACGTGACCGAATGGGGCGCGTCAGCAAAGCCCGCGCTTGTCATGTGGCACGGCCTCGCCCGCACCGGACGCGATTTCGACGAAGCCGCAAGTGCCATCTCCGACGACTATTTCGTCCTTTGCCCCGATACGCTCGGACGCGGTCTCTCCGCTTGGTCGCGCCAGGGCGCCAGCGGCTACACTTTCGATGTCTATGGCCAGATGACGCTCGCCATGCTTGAGCATTACGGCATCGAAACTTTGCGCTGGGTCGGCACCTCCATGGGCGGCTTGCTGGGGATCACGCTCGCCGCAGGCCCGCTCAAGCAACGCATTTCCCACCTAGTCATCAATGATGTCGGTCCCGATATCCCGGTCGATGGCGCAAAGCGGATCGCCGACTATGTCGGCAATCCACCGACCTTCGATACGGTGACAGAATACCAAGCGTGGCTGAAAACGGTCTACGCGGCCTTTGGTGACAACACCGATGCCTTCTGGCGGCGGATGACGGAGACTTCGCTGCGCCGTACCGGCAATGGCCGCATAACCGTACACTACGATCCCGACATCGTCGCACTGATGGGCGAGAACAGCGCCGATCTCGATGTCTGGGACGCCTATGACGCCGTAACCGCGCCAACTTTGCTGCTGCGCGGCGAGAAGTCGGATGTTCTGCCTCAGGCAGTCGCCGACCAGATGCTAGAACGTGGACCGCGCCCGCGGCTCGAAACCATCAGCGGCTGTGGTCACGCCCCCACCCTGGCCTCACCAGAGCAGATTGCCCTGATCCGTACCTTCCTGGCCCGCTGAATCCGGACACGCGCTTCCAGAAAACCGTTGAACAGCCAATGCTTGTATGCCGGCAAAGGTGTCAATCGCCTGCCCCATAGGCTATGGGTGGACACCGCTTCCGTCAGATAGCCCTCATGCCGCAGCCCATACACCTCATTTTGCTCTGTCTGGCACTGGTCTCCGGCATGGTGTTTCCCGCCATCGCCTCCTACACTGCGGTGTATCCCACGATGGGCGCCCTCATTCTTGGAGCCATCCTGTGCTGGCCGCAAACGGCCGGGACGCTGCGTACCGGCCCCTATATTGCACTCGGCCTCGCTTTCCTGCTCCTCGCCATCACCCTGCCCTTCGTCTGGCATGAACCCGCCGATTTGCTGGTCCTGGTCGTGTTGCTGCCGATCCCGCTCGGCGCAGCCTTCGTCGCCCTTGCGGAAAAAGAGCCGCGCCTCGTAACCCCAACCATCATTGGTGGCTTCTGCCTGATCGGCACGATTGCGGCGGTGATCGCGGCGCTCAACGACGTGTTCCTGCTCGGGATCGAGCGCGCCGGCGCCGGCAACAATCCCATCCATTTCGCTGGCCTCGCCGTCACGCTTGGAGGCGTATCGCTCATTGGCGTTTGCGGCAGCCGCAGCCCTTGGCGGATTCTGTTTCTGGCCGGCCCCGTGATGGGACTGGTCGCAGCCCTACTGTCCGGTTCGCGGGGGCCGACCTTGTCGGCCATGGTACTGCTCGTCCTGCAGCTGCCTTTGCTCATAGTGTGGTTCCGCCGCTTCTGGATCGTTTGGGTTGCGCCGGTCGTTCTGGCTGCGATTGCCGCCGCCATCATCTTCTGGGCCGACCCCAGCATCGGCACCCGGGCCATCAATGCCGTCACCGCCAGCACCCATGCCGTTGTGGCGCTTTACGAAAACAGCGATCCAAACACGCTGCCGCCGGGCGTCGACGATTCCACCAACCAGCGCCTCGCCTTCATCCGCAGCGGATGGGCAGCGTTCATGCAGTCTCCAATCTATGGGCATGGAGCAACGCAGTTGATCACGGCCCCGGAAGCCTTTTTCCCGGAACGGTACCAGGGTCTGCTCGGCGCCCACCTGCACTTCGACGTCGGGGACTTTGCAGTCGTTGCCGGAACTCTCGGCGTCCTCGCCTATCTGATGCTGCTGCTGGCCCCTTTCATGGCCCTGCGCGGCATCTATGACCGGGATACGCGACGCGCCGTACTTCTCGGCGCGATCGGGCTTTCCGGCGCCTTCCTCACTCTCGGCTTCACAAATGCCGTGGTGGGGGTCCTGCCCCAGACCGCGCTCTACGGCCTCCTCCTCGGAGCCCTGACCGCCCTCGGCCGCAACAACAGTCTTTGGGATAGTTGAGCACAGGCCAGCCTGATACTTCTCCGTCAGGTGACGACGCACCAGGTCGGCAAGAGCCGCGGTTCTCCTTCACCCAAGCCGGATCGGGACACGGCCGCCTGACGCTTCGCGTGCTATCTTGAGCACCTTCGGTCACACCGAACATCGGCGTGAGGTACGATCATCATTTTTTTCCTACACCGCTTGACTCCCATTTTGGGGTCCCGCCTAATGCACATGGGAGAGAAACAATGGGAGGAGACCATGATCTCGAAGCAATTCCTGAGGTCGGCCCTATTCGCGGCCGCCGCCATCACCGGACTCGGGGCGGGCGTCACAGCCGCTTCGGCCGACACCACCGTCACCTGGATGTATGTCGAGAACAACCAAGGCAATCTCGACGTCTGGCGCTCGATCGCTGATGAGTACGAGGCCAACCATCCCGGCGTGAAGATCGACATGCAGTTCCTCGAGAACGAAGCCTACAAGGCCAAGCTCCCGGCGCTCCTGCAGTCGGACGATGCTCCGGACATCTTCTACTCCTGGGGCGGCGGCGTGCTGGATATCCAGCGCAAGAGCGGCTTCCTGCAGCCGCTGACCGAGGCGATGAATGCCGACAATGGCGCCTGGAAGAACACGTTCGCGGAATCGGCGATCGAGGGGCTTACCTTCGATGGCGATATCTGGGCCGTCCCGTTCAAGGTCGGCACGGTCGCCTTCTTCTACAACAAGGACCTTTTCGCCAAGGCAGGCGTCGATGCAAGCGCCATCAAGTCTTGGTCTGACTTCCTCGATGCCGTCCAGAAGATCAAGGATGCCGGTATCACCCCGCTCGGCTGCGACGGCGCCGACAAATGGCCGCTGCACTTCTATTATTCCTATCTGATCATGCGCAATGGCGGATCCGATGCCCTGGCCGCCGTAAAGGCGGGTGAGCCCGACGCGTTCAAAAGCCCGGCTTTCATCAAGGCGGGCGAGCAATTGGCTCAGCTTGGTTCCATGGATCCATGCCAGGCCGGCTGGCAGGGCAGCCATTGGCCCTCCGAAGTCGGCGAATTCGCTGATGGCCGCGTCGCCATGATCCTCGGCTTCGAGGACACGCAGCGCCGTCAGACCGCCCAGGCGACCGATGGCAAAGGGCTTTCCGACGACAATATCGGCCGCTTCATCTTCCCCATGGTCGAAGGCGGCAAGGGCCAGCCCAACGCCACTTTCGGCGCGCTGAATGGGTGGGCAGTGTCCAAGAACGCACCCCCGGAAGCGATCGACTTCCTCAAGTTCTTCTCCAACAAGGAGAACAGCCGCCGGTTGGCCAAGGAGACTGGCATCATTCCGGCAACCAAGGGCACCGAGGACGCCATCGCCCTGTCTCTTGCTGCTGAAACCGCGGCCCAGCTGGCCAATTCACCCTACCACCAGAACTACCTCGATCAGGACCTGGGGCCAAATCTCGGGCGCACGGTCAATGACGTGAGCGTCGAGCTCTGGGCGGGCGACATCAGCCCCGAGGATGCGGCTCAGACGCTGCAAGACACCGCCGACATGGAAAACATGTAGGCGTTTGCGCATGCCGCCGCGCCCGGCGCGGCGGCATCGCATTTGTATTTTGTGAGGTCCGGCCTGCCCATCCGGAAAGTCCGGACCGCATCCAAATACCCCTGACCGGGGCCACTGGGGAAATCTGGCGGCATGGCGACAAGTGCAGAAACGGCTGGTGCGCAGGTTCACGGCGGGGCTTTCGGGCTCTCCCGGCGCCAGATTTCCAAGCTCAAGAGCACCCTGCCCGTCATTGTGCTGTTCCTCCCGCCCGCGCTGATCGTGTTCACCCTCTTCGTCATCCTGCCCATGGGCGAAGCTGGATGGTATTCTTTCTACAACTGGAACGGCTATGGCCCCCCCGAGCAATGGGTCGGCCTGCGCAATTTCGAATTCGTGTTCCGCAACAAGGTGTTCCTCACCGCGCTGCGCAACAACTTCCTGATCATCGTGGTATCCTTGGGCCTGCAGATCCCGCTGGCGCTCTGGCTTGCCAATCTTCTGGCAAGCCGCATCCGCGGCGCGCTGGTCTTCCGGCTGATCTTCTTTCTGCCCTACGTGCTCGCGGACGTCGCCGCCGGCCTCATCTTCCGCTTCGTCTATGATGGCGACTACGGCATCATCTCGGCCATCATCCAGCTGTTCGGGGGTGAGCCGACCTATCTGCTCGCCGAGCGCAGCACCGCCATCTGGGCCGTGCTGGCAGTGATCGTGTGGAAATATTTCGGCTTCCACATGATGCTGTTCATTGCCGGCATGCAGGCAATCGACAAGGAGGTGATGGAAGCCGCCGAAGTCGATGGCGCAACCGGCTGGCAGAAATTCTTCCGGATCACCCTGCCGCTTCTGGCCTCGACGGTAAGGCTATCCGTCTTCTTCTCCATCGTCGGGTCTTTGCAGCTGTTCGACATCATCATGCCGCTGACCGGCGGCAGTCCGGGCAATTCGACCCACACAATGGTGACCTATCTCTACCAGTTCGGCGTGGTGCGCCTGCAGATCGGCTTCGGCAGCGCCGTCGGTGTCGTGCTCTTCATCCTCTGCGTCACCCTGGCCTTCTCCTACAGACGGATCTTCATGCGCCATGACTGACGTCGCAGCACACAAGGCCGGCGGGGTTCGGCCAAGCCTGGGCCGCCAAGCCTACATCTACACCATGCTCATCGTCGTGGCGGGCGTCGTCGTCATTCCGCTCCTGCTGACGGCTCTCGGCGGTCTCAAGACGGTGGGCGAATTGCGCACGAACGCCTTTGGCCTGCCACAGGAATGGCACTGGTCAAACTATGTCGATATTCTGCTGAGCCACCGGTATTGGCTGCAGATGTGGAACTCGCTGGTCATCGCTGCCTTGACGGTATTCCTTACCCTGGCAACCGCTTCCATGGCCGCCTTCCTCTTCGCCCATGTGCAGTTCTTCGGCTCCAAGTATATTTTGAACTATTTCCTGCTCGGCCTGATGTTTCCGGCTGCGACCGCCATCCTGCCGCTTTTCATCCGCATCAGGAATCTGGGGCTGATCGACACCTATTGGGGCGTTGTCCTGCCGCAGGTCGCTTTCGGACTCGGCGTGTCGATCCTCCTGCTGCGCAATTATTTCCGCGCCATGCCGCGCGAGCTGTTCGACGCCGCCTTTGTCGATGGCTGCGGCTATATCCGCTTCTTTTGGCGCATTACCCTGCCGCTGTCCCGGCCGATCCTGGCGACGGTGGGCATCATCTCCTTCGTGATGAGCTGGAACAGCTACATCCTGCCGCTGATCCTGATCAATTCCGAGGAGATGTATCCCTGGCCGCTGGGCATGATGGTCTATCAGGGCGAGTACGCAACCGACTGGCAGCTCGTCCTCGCCTTCATCACGCTAACCATCTTGCCAACCATCATCGTCTTCTTCGCCGCCCAGCGCCATATCATCGCTGGCCTTACCGCCGGAGCGATCAAATCCTAGGCGAGGCTGTCGGCGCATAAAAAAGCGGGGCTGGCCCCGCTTTTCTTTATCTCCGGTCCGATCACGGTCAGGCGCTGATGCGCTCTCCGCTGCGCTCGTCGAACACATGCACCAGTTCGGGGGCGATGTGCACCGTCATCTCACCCTCATCACGCAGATCGGTCACGCCGCTGATCCCGATCATGATGTGGTTCTTGCCGAGACTGACATTGAAATAGGTTTGCCCGCCCGTAGGCTCGACATAGTCGATCGAACCGGTGAGCGCATTAACCTCGCCTTCGAGGGTGAGATGTTCGGGCCGCATGCCAACCATGACCGGCATGCCCGCCTTGGCCCCGGGACCGGGGACGAAGGAAAGTTCGATCCCGTCCTCCAGCCGCGCTTTCAGCCCGTCTGCGCCACTGACAAGCTCACCCTTGATCGTGTTCATCGCCGGCGACCCGATGAAACCGGCGACGAACAGATTGACCGGGCGCTGATAGAGTTCCATCGGCGTGCCCACCTGCTGGATGACGCCACTTTCCAACACCACAACCCGGTCGGCCAACGTCATCGCCTCCACCTGATCGTGCGTCACATAGATCGAGGTCGTGCCGACCTTCTTGTGCAAGGTCTTGATCTCGCCGCGCATCTGCACGCGCAGCTTTGCATCGAGATTGGACAACGGCTCGTCGAACAGGAACACGGACGGGTCGCGCACGATCGCCCTGCCCATTGCCACGCGCTGGCGCTGTCCGCCGGAAAGCTGCGACGGCTGCCGGTCGAGCATGGATTCAAGTTCCAGCATGCGCGCGGCTTCGTCCACGCGGCGCTTGATCTCGTCTTTCGGCACCCGCGACAATTCCAGATTGAAGCTCATGTTCTTGGCGACCGTCATGTGCGGGTAAAGCGCATAGGACTGGAACACCATTGCGATGTTGCGCTCGCGCGGAGTGAGGTCATTGACCACCTTTTCGCCGATGGAAATATCGCCCTTGGTGATCTCTTCAAGGCCCGCGATCATCCGCAACAAGGTGGACTTGCCGCATCCCGAAGGGCCGACCAGCGCAACGAATTCGCCCTCCTCCACGGCAAGGTCGATCCCCTTGATCACCTTGACCGATCCATAGTTCTTTTCCACCGAACGCAGTTCTACCGACGCCATGCAGCCTCCCCCACAATGAAACGCACCGTCGATATCCTCCCGGCGCGCGCCATGATGATACCGGTTCGGGCGCCCGAACCGCAATAGCCAGGAGATGAAGCTGGCTCTTCAATCCCGGCTCTAAACATGATTTGCTAATGAGGTTTTGGGGCTTTGACTTGATCTGAGACGCCGCTCCGGTCCATCAATGGCGCCGCCTGGCCCTGCCAATTTGTAAAGAGAAGCCTCCGGATCCTACGATGCCCACGCAACACAGCCTGCCGCAGAGCTTCCGGTCAATCTATGCACAAGGTTTCGCCCGGGTGGCAGCCTGCACCCCGGTGACGGCGATTGCCGATCCGGCGGCCAATGCAGAGCGCACGCTGGAACTGGCGAAACGAGCATCGGAGCGCGGAGCCGTTCTGGGCGTTTTTCCCGAACTGGGCCTTGCCGCCTATACGGCGGACGACCTCTTGTTCCAGGACGCTTTGCTCGACGGCGTCGAGGCGGCGCTGGCCCGGCTGAAAACGGCCAGCAGGGATCTTCTGCCGGTTCTTCTGGTCGGCGCGCCTTTGCGCCATGCGGGCGCACTCTACAATTGCGCTGTTGTCATCTGCCGCGGACGCATTGTCGGCGTCGTGCCCAAGACGTTCCTGCCGAACTACCGGGAATTCTACGAAAAGCGCCATTTTGCGTCGGGAGCCGGGACCGAAGGCCAGATCATGCGCCTGCTCGGCGAAGAGGTGCCCTTCGGCACCGATCTTCTGTTCGAGGCGCCCGCCCTCCCCGGCTTTTCGCTGCATGTCGAAATCTGCGAGGATTTCTGGGCGCCTCTGCCGCCCAGCACCTTCGGGGCCATGGCCGGCGCGACTGTGCTTGCCAATCTGTCGGCGAGCAACATCACTGTCGGCAAGGCCGATTTCCGCCGGCTTTTGTGCGAATCCCAGTCCGGCCGCAGCATCGCCGCTTACGTCTATAGCGGCGCCGGAGCCGGTGAATCGACGACCGACCTTGCCTGGGACGGCCATGCGATGATCCTGGAAAACGGCGATGTGCTAGCCGAATCCACCCGCTTTCCGGCCGAGGCCGAAATGATCACCGCAGATATCGATCTCGAGCGGCTGGCTCAGGATCGCCGGCGCACGACCAGCTTTGGTGATTGCGCGACCCTCTGGCGGGAGCGGCTTGAAAGCTTCCGGCGCCTCGACCTCGGCCTCGAGGCACCCAAAGACGAAGTGGCGTTGGAGCGCAATATTCCGCGTTTCCCCTATGTGCCGGCCGACACGGCAAAAAAGGACGAGCGCTGCGCCGAAGTCTATTCCATACAGGTGTCGGGCCTCGCCCAGCGGCTCGCCGCCACCGGCATCAAAAAGGCCGTGATCGGGGTTTCGGGTGGGCTCGATTCCACCCAGGCGCTGATCGTGATCGCCAAATGCTTCGACCGTCTGGGCTGGCCCCGTTCCGACATTCTCGCCTACACCATGCCCGGCTTTGCAACGGGAGAAAAAACGCGCGGGAACGCATGGGAGCTGATGCGGTCCCTGGGCGTGAGTGCCGAGGAGATCGATATCAAACCCTCCTGCCGGCAGATGCTCGCCGACCTCGGCCACCCCTTCGCCAAGGGCGAACTTGTCTATGATGTCACCTTCGAGAACGTGCAGGCCGGCGAACGCACCTCGCATCTCTTCCGCCTCGCCAACATGCATTCCGGTCTCGTCATCGGCACCGGCGATCTGTCGGAGGTCGCGCTCGGCTTTTCGACCTATGGCGTCGGCGACCAGATGGCGCACTACCAGGTCAATTCCTCGGTGCCCAAGACGCTCATCCGGCACCTGATCCGCTGGGTCGTCGCCAGCGACCAGTTCGACAAGCCCGTGAACGACGTGCTGCTCAAGATCCTCGCCACCGAAATTTCGCCCGAACTGGTGCCGGTCGAAACCGAAGAGGATATCCAGCGCTCCGAGGACGTGGTCGGCCCCTACCCGCTTCAGGATTTCACCCTCTATTATATCAGCCGCTTCGGCTATCGGCCCAGCCGCGTCGCCTATCTCGCCCACCATGCCTGGGCCGATGCAGCGAAAGGAATCTGGCCAGAAGGCGTGCCGGACGCCGAAAGGCTGGGTTACGATCTGGACGCCATCGGGCACTGGATGGAAGTCTTTCTGACCCGCTTCTTCGCCACCAGCCAGTTCAAGCGTTCCGCCATGCCCAATGGCCCCAAGGTCGGCTCGGGTGGCTCCTTGTCACCGCGCGGCGACTGGCGGGCGCCCAGCGATGGAAATGCGGCGGCCTGGCTTGCCGAACTGCGCCAGGCGCTGAACCTGAAAAAGTAAGACCAAAGGTTTTGTATCTGGGTCCGTGCCGGTGCGGCTTCGGCCGCACCTGCGTCTGATTGACTGCTTAATCCTCACGGATCCAGACTGTCATCGGCCCCGGCTCCCGATTGGCCCACAAATAATAAGGCAACGCAGTCAGTTGCGCTGGGGCGGTATTGGGCGGCGTGGCCCGATAAAGGTCGCGCTGCCAGTCCTTCGTGCCGATGGCATGGCCCGATGCTTCCAGCACGGTGATGCCGTCGAAAAGCGGCTTTTCCTTCGCCACGATCTCCGCATCGCGCGGCAGGCTGAGCTGGCTGACCGGCGCCGCGGGATTGTCCACCTGCTCCAGACAGTAGACCAGCGGTCCACGCTTCAAGGTCACGCGCCCCAGATCCATCTTGACCTTGGGATTGGCGTAGATGCGGTGCGGCGCCATCGGCAGGTCGAGATTGACCGTGTCGCCGGCCTGCCAGTCACGCTCGATGGCCAGATAGCCATTTTCGGACTTGGCGGCGACATCGACGGCTTGGCCATTGACGGAGGCGGTAGCGCCCTCCGTCCAGCCCGGCACGCGCAGCTTGAGAGCGAAACGCGCCGCACTTTCCGGCTTGACCCTGACGCTGATCTCTCCCGACCAGGGATAGTTGGAGGTCTCCTCGATCGTCACCTTCTGGCCGTCCACTGTCAGGTTCGCGGTGTTGCCGCCGTAGAGATGCACGGCGATCTCGCCCTTGGCGGTCGAGTAGAAATAGCCCCCGACCGAGGCAATGAGGCGAGACGCGTTCATGGTGCAGCAGGGGCAGGGATGCCATTCCCAGCGGCGGTGGCTGCCATCGCTTTCGAGCTTGTTCTCGTAAAAATAGTTCTCGCCATCGCGCGAGAGCCCCGAAAGCGCGCCATTGTAGAGCGCCAGTTCCATCATGTCGGCATAACGCCCGTCGAGATCGAGGTTGAGCATGCGCTGCGCCCAGAAGATCATGGCGACCGACGCGCAGGTCTCCGCATAGGCGGTGTCATTGGGCAGATCGTAATCGCTGGTAAAGCCCTCATTGGAGGCCGATGGGCCGAACCCGCCGGTCACATACATGCGCGTGGAGGTGACGTCGTCCCAGAGCACCTCGCAGGCCTTTTTGAGGTCAGCGTCGTCAAGATCCGCGGCAAGATCGGCCATCGCGGCATACATGTACATGGCGCGCACCGCATGGCCCACGACCTTGTCCTGCTCGCGCACCGGCTTGTGGGCTTGCGAATATTCATAGGTCTTCTGGCCATAGGCCTTCGGGTCGTCCCCGCGCGCCACGGCCTCCTCATCGAAATAATGCGGCTGCGCGGCCGCGCTCGTTGATGAAATAGGCGGCGAGATCGAGCTGCTTTTTCTCGCCGGTGAGGTGGTAGAGCTTGACAAGGGCGATCTCAATTTCCTGATGGCCCGGATAGCCGCGCTTCTGCCCCTCGCCCGTCCCGAAGGTCTTGCGGATGTGGTCGAGATAGCGCTCCATGACGTCGAGGAGTTTGCGCCGCCCGGTGATCTGGAAATAGGCGATAGCCCCTTCGAGCATATGCCCGGCATTATAGAGTTCGTGATTGTCCCTGAGGTTGGTCCAGCGCTTGTCGAGTTCGCGGGTGATGTACCAGATGTTGAGATAGCCATCGGCGAGCTGGGCCTTTTCGAGCTTGTCGGCGATATCGTCGATCTCCGCCTCGATCTTGTCGTCGCGCCGGTGCGCCAATGCATAGCTCGCGGCTTCGATCCATTTGCCGATGTCCGAATCCCAGAAGATCTGGGTGGTGAATCCGCCCTTGTTGCGCGGAATGGTCAATGGCGGCGCCGGCCGCCTGATCTCCAGCTCGTCGATCATGTTGTGCTTGACCATCTGGGCGTACTGGCTTGGAATCGTTCGCGTGAGCACAGTCTCGAGCCTCTCCCGCCAGAAGGGGCCGGTAAGCGAAACATTGGTGAAATCGACGGGCGCGAATTTGCGCATGGAATACTCCTGGCGATTGATGGTCTTATAAAGGGGTGCCACCCGGCGAACGCACGCTGCTTTGCCGGGTAACGAGTGTGCAGGGGAGGCGAAGGACGCCCTTGAAGCGCTCGCCGGCCACCATCTTGATGATGCGGCGGCCTGCCTCCTGACCGAGGGCATAGAGATTCATATCGATGCTCGATAGCGGCGGCCGCGCCGCCATGGCCATCACGTCCCAATTGTCGAACCCGACGACGCCGACTTCATCGGGAACGCCGATACCGCGGTCGCGCAGGCCATCGAGCAGGCCGCGGGCGATCTGGTCATTGCCCGCAAAAATCGCGTCGGGCGCCGGATTTTGACCGGCAAAGAGCTGCTCAACAGCAGTGCGCCCCCACTGCTCCGACCAATCGCCGCTAAGAAAATACCGGGGCTCCGCCTCAAGGCCCGCCGCAGACAACGCTTCGCTGTAACCCTGGTGGCGCAAGCGCACGGCCTCGAACCGCTCGGGCCCGCTCACATGGGCGATACGCCGATAGCCACTGGCAATCAGGTGTTCGGTCGCAAGCCTGGCGCCCCCGGCATCATCGGGCAGCAAGCAGAAGGAGTTCGGGTCGCTGGATTGCGAGAAGACGAAAACGGTTGGCAATCCGCCCAGATTGACGCTCACGCTCGGCCGCCGATCGGCGCGGCGGGCGGTGAACACCAGCCCGTCCACGCGCTTGCCCATCAATTGGTCGAGATGTTGGCGCTCGCGTTCCGGATCATCGGTGGCATTGCACATGAAAACGGCGATCCGTTCGGCGGAGAGGACATTCTCCAGCCCCTCCATGATCGGCATGGTGAAGCGGCCGAAACTGTCATTGGAGATGAGCCCGACGGTAAAGCTCTGACCGCGATGCAGGGCCTGCGCCAGATCGTTTGGCCGAAAGCCAAGCTCGGCGGCGAGCGTGACGATGCGCTCTCGCGTCTCCTTCTTCAGCGTGCCCGAATTGTTCAGCGCCTTGGAGACGGTGCCGATGGACACGCCGGCGGCCTGCGCAACGTCCCGGATGGTCGGGCCGCTGCGCGACTGGCGGTCGGCGCGGGTTCTGCTGTCGCCGGGCGGGTTGGCTGGGGTGTCCATGAGCGGGTCCTGCTATTTCACTGCGCCGCTCAAAAGGCCCGAAACATAGTAGCGCTGCAAGAACACATAAATGGCAATGCAAGGCACGATGGCGATGATGATACCGGCCTGCAGCGCGCCCCAATCGATCGCGCCCTGCCGGCCCGTGCGCACCGACACCAGCATCACCGGCATGGTGAAGGAGGTCTCCTTGTTCATCACGATGAGGGCCGCGAGGAATTCGTTCCAGCTCATGATGAAAGCAAACAGCGCCACCGTAATGATGCCGGGCATGACCAGCGGCAGGAACACCCGCCACAAACAGGCGATCGAGGACGCCCCGTCGATCACGGCGGCCTCTTCGAGTTCGCGCGGCACGGCTTCGAAGCTGTTGCGCATCAGATAGACCGAAAAGGGGATCTGCAGCATGGTATGGATGATTGCGAGACCGACCTGGTTATTGGCCAGTCCTATCTTGGCGAACATCAGATAGAGCGGGGTCAGCAGCGCCTGATAGGGGATCATCAAGGGCGCCAGCAGCAACAGGAACAGCAATTCCTTGCCGGGAATCTTGAACCTCGCCAGCCCATACCCCGCCGGCACGGACAGGACGAGCACGAAGGCGATGGCGAGGGCCGCAACGATCAGGGAATTGCCCGCATAAGTCCACAAGCCGGCCTGGTAGTTGAAGATCTTGGCGTAGTTCTCAAGGCTGAGCGAATGCGGCAGATAGCTCGGCGGCGCGGCGCGCGCCTCTGCCGAGGTCTTGATCGAGGCAAGAAAGCTCAAGACGATGGGTGAGAGCATCAGCGCCGAAATGAAGATGGCCGCCGCCGCGATCAGATAGCCGATGCCCGTACTGCCGCCCACGACCCCGCTGCGGCTGGCGGCACGCGTGCGTGCCGAAGTAATGACGGCCTGGGTCATTGCGGGGCGCTCCTTGCGGTAAGGGTGATCTGGATGGCGGCGCCGAACATGATGATGGCGGTCAGGATGACCGAGAGGGCCGACCCATAGCCGAGTTTGAAGTAGATGAAGGAGTTCTGGTACACCCAGTAGACCGAGGTGAAGGTTTGTCCGCGCGGACCACCACCGGTCATGATGTAGAGCTGCTCGAACGCCAGCATCGAACCGATGGCGCTGATCAGAGTGACCAAAAGTATGGTGCGCAGGGTCAGCGGGAAATAAATGAGCCGCACCCGCTGCCAATAGCTGGTGCCATCGATCATGGAGGCCTCGACCACCTCCTTGCTGATCGACTGGATCGCAGCGACGAAAAGGATCATGCCGAACCCGACGACCTTCCAGGTCACCGAGATGATCACGGCCCACAGCGCCCAATCGGCATTTGTGAACCACACGATCATGGAATTGGCGATGTGCAGATCGACAAGCGCCTTGTCGAACAACCCGACCTGCTGGTCGAAAAGCCAGTACCAGAGCAGGCTAGAAGTGCCGAGGCCGATGACGACCGGCATGAAGATGACGCCACGGGCAAATTGCAGCACGGGCCGGTTCGGCGCCGTCAGCAGCGCCAGCAGATAGCCGAGGATCATCAGGATGGGCGTGATGATCACGGTATATTTTACGGTGAAGCCCAGCGCCTTCCAGAAACTGGCATCCGACAGCGCCTGGCTGTAATTGGTCAGGCCGACAAATCGGCTGCCGCCGAGCAAGGAGGCACTGGTCAAAGAGGTGTAGATCAGCTGGCCGAAAGGATAGAGGACAAAGACGGCGACGAAGAGCAGCGCCGGGGCTATATAGCCCAGTCCCACCAGAGCTTTGGTGCGCGATTGCATTGTGGGCTTCCACGTCATGGCTTCGCAAAGGGCGGAGGCAGTCCGCCCGGTGTGTTGGAGCCGGCAGCAACAGGCGCTGCCGGCCCCGAAAACGGACTACTGGTTGGAGATCTGCTCCATGGCGTCACGCGCCGACTGGATGGCGCCGTCGATGTTGCCGTCGAAGATCGCGGACTGGATCATCTGAATCCACGGGCTGGAATCGGAGTTTACCATGTCGTTGAAGTGCAGCGCCTCGGCACATAGCCCACGCCCGACGGCCATGGCCGTGGTCACCACGCGCGGATCGGTAAAATACTTGTTGTCCGCGAGATCGGGGCGTGAGGGAATGATGTTGTTCTTGGCCAGCCCCTCGAGCTGCGCCTCGTCGGTCAGCTCCCACTTGATGAACTCCAGAGCCTTGTCGGGGTGCTGGGACGCCGCCGGAATGGCAATCACATCGCCGCCGACGAAGGCGCTGACCTGCCCATCCTTGGTGCCCGGCAGGAAGCCCGATGCCGAAATCCATATCCGGCTTGTCGTGCTTGAGCGCCGAGATGGCGAAGCCGCCCGTGCCCTGGATGCCGATCTTGCCGGTCTCGAAGGTCGAGAAGAAATTGGAACCCGTGTCGGCCTGTGCGCTCTCGGGAATGAGGCCTTCCTGCCACATCGCATGCATCTCGGTGAGCACGTCCTTGACGCCATCACCGGTCAGCGCCTTGTCGCCGGGCTTGGCCGGCAGGATCTGCGAGCCGGCCGCCACCATCATCGGCGAGGTGACGAAAATGTTGCAGCCCGGGCAGGCACCGGAGAAATAATAGCCGTAGATGTCGTCACCGAGCGCGCTGATCTTCTTGGCGTCCTCGTGAATTTCCGCCAGCGTCGTCGGCGCCTTGTCGGGATCGAGCCCGGCCTTGCTGAACAGATCCTTGTTCCACAACAGCACCGAGACATCCGGGGTGAAGCCGGCGCCGTAGATCTTGCCTTCCCAGGTGCCGAGGTCCTTATAGGCCTGCGCGATGCCCTGCATAGTTGGGGTCTGCCTGCATCTCGCGGTGATGTCCTTGAGAAAGCCGGCATTCATGAAATCGGGCATGTAGATGAGGTCGAACGACAAGATGTCCGGCACGTCGCCGGCCTGGCTGCCCGTCGCCAGCTTGGTGACCATCTGATTGTCGGGGATGACGGTGATCTCGATCTGGTCGTCATGCGACGAATTCCACAAATCGACCATGTGCTGCGCGGCGTCGGCGCCCGATGCCCGCACCCACATGCTCAGATTGTCCGCGAAAGCGGCACTCGACATAAGGGCCACCGCCGAGGCAGCCAGAACCGACCTGGCGGCGGCCAGGCGAAAGCGATGTGTCATAAGTTCCTCCCTTGGAGCATGACGCGGTGCCCGCGCCCAATGCAATCCGGAAAAGCTTTTCCGAAGCACTCCTCGACTTGGCAACCCGGTCCCTCCCGGCACGATCACTGCGAAGTTGAAGAATTAGGAAAAGCTTTTCCTAATCCGAAATTGGCACAGCGCTTTTTCGAGCGCAAGAACAAAAAGCAGCGACGCCATCTGCCTCGCTGCGGATTGTCGGGGGCCGACAAGGCCTACCGTGTGGCAGGATCGCCCCTGCTGGACGCGCCCAAAGCGGCCTGCGCAAAGGCCCTGCCCGCGCCACGCAAGTCACTCACTTTTTACGTGATTGGGGCCGCCGCTTCCCCACTCTTGATAATATCAGCTTTTCTGATACACAGGAGCGAAGTCCTGCCTGAGCTGTATCGGATTCTTCATGGCGCGTAATTTTCTGGTGGTCGATCCCGAAGAGGGCGCAGACGTCCTCAAGGGCCTCGCCTCTCCGATGCGGGTACGCATTCTGAAGCTGCTGCATATTGCGGGCGCCATGAACGTCAACGACATCGCTGACAAGCTGTCGCCTGCCGCAGTCGACCGTTTCGTCCAACATGCAGATTCTGGAGGATGCCGGCCTCATCCGCACCGAGACGCAGAAGGCGCGCAAGGGCAACCAGAAGATCTGCCACTCGACCTTCGACGAGGTGCTGGTGGTGTTCAAGGACGATCTGAAGCCGGTACGCTCGAACACCATCGAGGTCTCCATGCCGATCGGGCTCTACACGAGCTGCGAGGTGACGGCGCCATGCGGGCTGTGCTCGCCCGAGGGGATCATCGGGCTGCTGGACGTGCCCGACACCTTTCTCGACCCGGACCGGATGAAGGCGGGGCTGATCTGGTTCACCCGCGGCTTCGTCGAATACCAGTTTCCCAACAATGCCAAGCTGACCAACACCGAGCTGGACTCGATCGAATTCGCCATGGAGCTGAGTTCCGAAGTGCCCGGCACCAGCGCCGACTGGCCCTCCGACATCACCCTCTCGGTCAATGGGCACGACGTCGGCACATGGACCTCGCCGGGCGATTTCGGCGACAAGCGCGGCGTCTATACGCCGGACTGGTGGAAGCTCAAGGGCTCCCAATACGGCAAGCTCAAGAACTGGCGCATCGGGCAGAACGGCACCTATGTCGACGGCATGAAGATTTCCGACATCTCGCATTTCGGACCTCGAACTCGCCGCCCACCACTCGATCCGTCTGCGGATCGGCGTGCGCAACGAGGCCAAGCATCCCGGCGGCATCAACATCTTCGGCCGCGGTTTCGGCAATTACGACCAGGACATCGTGATGCGCCTGCATGCCGGGCACTAGCCCGGCTCACGCCCGCACTGCCGTATCGACAGAAGATACCGTCGAAACCCGCTTGACGGACAATTGCCACTGGGCTCATATGAACCCAAGCTTACGATATATATCCGATAAGCAGAAGCATATGGGAGGGGTGGATGAAGGCCAAGGTCACGGCGCACAAGGACTATACGATCTCCAAGATCGACGATCGAGTCTATGGCGCATTTCTCGAGCATCTTGGGCGCGCCGATCTACACCGGCATCTACGAGCCGGACCATCCGACCGCCGACGCGCAACGGCATGCGCGGCGACGTCATCGACCTGGTCAAGGACCTCGACATTCCGATGGTCCGCTATCCGGGCGGCAATTTCGTTTCTGCCTACAACTGGGAAGACGGCATCGGCCCGAAGGAGGAGCGCCCCACCCGGCTCGACCTTGCCTGGCACACTTCCGAATCCAACGAGGTCGGCATCCACGAATTCGCCGACTGGTGCGAGAGCGTGGGCACCGAGATGATGCTGGCGGTCAATCTCGGCTCGCGCGGGCTCGATGCGGCGCGCAACTTCGTCGAATACGTCAACCATCCGGGCGGCAGCTACTGGAGCGACCTGCGCAAGAAGAACGGCCGCGCCGAGCCATGGAACGTCAAGCTGTGGTGCCTGGGCAACGAGATGGACGGCCCCTGGCAGGTCGGGCACAAGTCCGCCGAGGAATACGGCCATCTGGCCAATGAAACGGCCAAGGCGCTGCGCGCTTTCGACAAGGATCCTCGAGCTGATCGTCTGCGGCTCGTCGCATTCGGACATGCCGACCTATCCCGATTGGGAAGCGACGGTTCTCGAGCAGACCTACGAGAACGTCGACCACATCTCGCTGCACATGTATTTCCGCAATCCGGAAAAGAATACGGCGAATTTCCTGGCGCTGAACCAGAAGCTCGACAACTATATCGCCACCGTCGCGGGCGTCATCGACTACGTCAAGGCCAAGAAGCGCTCCAAGAAGGACGTCTATATCTCCTTCGACGAGTGGAACGTCTGGTACCATTCGAACCAGCAGGATCGGAAAATTCTCGATGGCAAGGACGGCTGGCCGCACGCCCCTGCCCTGCTCGAGGACATCTACAATTTCGAGGACGTGCTGCAGGTCGGCTGCATCCTCAACACCTTCATCCGCCGCTCCGACGTGGTGAAGATCGCCTGCATCGCCCAGCTGGTGAACGTGATCGCGCCGATCATGACCGAGCCCGGCGGCGCGGCGTGGCGGCAGACGATCTACTACCCTTATTACTTCGCCTCGCGCTTCGGCCGCGGCACGGCGCTCGATCTTGCAGTCGAGTGCCCCGGCTACGAGTCCGAGCACGCCGACAACGTCCCCTATGTCGACATTTCGGGTGTGCATGACGCGGACGCAGGCACGGTGACCTTCTTCGCCGTCAATCGCCACGCCAGCGAAACCATCGATGTCGACGTGTCGCTGGCCGGGTTCGGCAAGACTGACATCATCGAGCACAAAATGATCCGGCACGATAATCTGGAGGCGACCAATACGGCGGAACATCCAGATGAGGTCGTGCCGGTGGACGGCTCCGATATCAGCATAAATGGCGACAAGGCTGAGCATGAAGCTGCCGCCCTATTCCTACCAGATGATCCGGCTGAAGGCCTGATCTCTACCGTCTCCTCCCAGACTTCGGGGCGCCTCTTCGGGCGCCCTTTTCTTTTATATCCACATATCTGATTCATATCATAAAATGCGTTGACAAAAGACGCGAGTGAGCTAGCTTTGATCTGCACGAGGGGATGCAGAGGAAGCATCCCTCAAGGGAGGACATTATGAGAAAATGGATAGCGCTTGCGGCGGCAGCCGTGGCGGCCTTGGGCTTAAGCTTGCCCGCGGTTGCCCAGGACACCGCTTCCCCAAGCGGCAAATTCCCGCGTAACGAAACGCTGATCATCAACAACCCCGAGAATCCGGCCGCCAACCCGGGCATGTTCAATATCTGGGTGGCCGGCAGCGGCGGTAACGTCTCCAACGGGCTTCAGCAGCTCGTCCATGGACACGCTGTGGTTCCTCGATCCCGAATGCCGGTCTGGACGGCTCGCTCTACAACGAGCTCGCATCCGAGCCCTGGGAATACAATGACGACTTCACCGAGATGACTGTGCATCTGCGCGAGGGATCAAGTGGAGCGACGGCGTCGAGTTCACCTCGGACGACGTGAAGTACACCGTCGAAACGCAGATGGACAATCCGGGCTACAGTCTGGAGCGCCCCGTTCGCCGACGCAGGTCGAGAGCGTCGACACGCCGGACAAGTACACGGTTCACTTCAAGCTGAAAAAGCCGAACGCGCGCTTCCACTCGCTGTTCATGGTGCGCTGGAATGCGGCCTGGATCATGCCCAAGCATGTCTTCGAGAAGCGTGGAGGACCCGAAGTCCTACGACTTCAACCCGCCCGTCAGCCTTGGACCCTATACGCTGAATTCGTTCGATCCCAACGGCGCCTGGTACATCTGGGAAGCGCCGCGACGACTGGGACAAGACCGCCATGGCCCAGTGGGGCAAGCCGGCTCCGAAATACGTGATCTACCGAGTCGATCCCCTCGACCGACAAGCGCCTGATCGAAATGGTCAATGGCGATCTCGACATGATCCACGACCTGACGCCGGAAGGCATGTTCACGCTGGCCAAGCAGTGCGACACCTGCCGCGGCTGGTTCCCGGGCTTCCCCTACGCCCATCCCGATCCCACCCTGCCGATGGTCATCTTCAACAACCAGAACGAGATGTTCCAGGACAAGCGCGTCCGCTGGGCACTGGCCCTGATGCTCGATCCGGTCGAAATGTCGATGGCGTCCTATCGCGGTGCGGCGACGCTTTCGGCGATCGCCATGCCGCCGACCGGCACACATCCGGACGACTACTTCGCCCCGATGCAGGACTGGCTGAAGAACTACGAGCTCGACACCGGCGATGGCAAGACGATCAAGCCCTATGATCCGACCGTCGGCGACCAGATCGCCAACATGGTGCAGCCCGCAGTTCGGCGACGCCGTGCCGACCGACGAGGATGCCATCCACAAGGCCTTCGGCTACGGCTGGTGGAAGAAGGATCTGGAGGCCGCAGGCCAACTGCTGACAGTCGGCCGGCTTCACCAAGCAGGGCGATCAGTGGATGATGCCGGACGGCAAGCCGTTCAAGTTCACTCTGAAGACCTTCCCCGAAGGCGTGATCAATCGCCTCGGCACCGACATGGCCCAGCAGTGGAAGCAGGCAGGCGTGGACGTGACCGCGGAAACCGATCCGAACATCTTCGGCAACGAGCTTGCCGCTGGGCGACTTCGACGCCGCCACGGCCTGGTCGATCGAGACCTGGGGCGGCAATCCCGATCTCAGCTTCTTCCTCGACAGCTGGCATTCCGACTATGTCGCCAAGCCCGGCGACCGTCAGACGCCAGCGCAACTGGCAGCGCTGGAGCAACCCGGAGCTCGACGAGATCATCGAGACGATGCGCACCACCAGTTCAATGATCATGAAGCCAATGTCGAGCTCGGCGACGAGTTCATCAAGCTCATGGTCGAGGAGATGCCGGTCATCCCGATCATGTCCTTCAACGTGTTCTCCGCCTACGACACGCGTTACTGGACAGGCTTGCCGACCGCGGAAGATCAATCCATACGCCAACATCGTCCCCAACTGGTCGAACTCGAAGTACATCGTGACCCAGTTGAAGCCGGCGAACGAGAACGGCGGCAACAACTGATCTGACCAAGCAAGAGGCGCCCGACCAACGGCCGGGCGCCCCGTTCCTTCTGGCCAGCGGACCGTCATGAAGCAATATCTGTTCTTCGCCATCAAGAGGCTGATCCAGCTCGTCGCAGTCATCTTTGTTGGGTGCACGGCAGCGTTTTTCATCTCGCACGCTCTCGCCCGATCAGTCCGGTGGAGCAGATCATCGGCCGGGTGGCGGGGCAGTCCGCCTATAGCCCCGAGGCCATCCAGTCGCTGCGCGCAGACACTGACCGAGCTCTTCGGTCTCAACGTGCCCTTGCACATTCAATACCTCAATTTTCTCAAGCGCCTGGTCGTCGGCGATTTCGGCCCCTCGCTGATCGCCTTTCCGCGCCCCGCGATCGAGCTGGTCATGCTGGCCCTGCCCTGGACCGTCGGCCTGCTGACGGTCTCGATCACCATCACCTGGGTAATCGGCAATATCGCCGGCGGACTTGCCGGCTATTTCCAGAATTCACGGCTCTCAAGGCCTTCGGCATCGTCGCCATCGGCATTCAGCCGATCCCCTACTACATCGTCGCCTTCCTGATGGTCATCATCTTCGGCTTTCTTTGGCCGGTCCTGCCGATCAGCGGCGGTTTCGCCATGGACGTCACGCCCCGCCTTCACGCCGCAATTCATATTCTCGGTACATGCATTACGCTTCCTGCCGGTGCTTTCGCTCGTGCTGGTCGGCATTGGGCACCTGGTTTCTGGGCATGCGGGCGCTGGTCTCCAACATCGTCACCGAAGACTATGTGACCTATGCCGAACTTGCCGGCGTCAGCCAGCGCGCGGATCGTCTTCTCCTACGTCATCCGCAACGCGCTCGTGCCGCAGCTTACTGCCCTCGCAATGACGCTGGGCGGCATCTTCTCGGGCACCATCATCACCGAGCAGGTCTTCTCCTACCCCGGCCTCGGCTCGCTGCTGGTGCGAGCGGTCAATGGCGGCGACACCGCGACTCGTGCTGGCCGTGTCCTGCATCGCGATCATCGCGGTCGCCAGCGCCATCTTCATCATCGATCTGCTGCATCCGCTGCTCGATCCGCGCGTGAGGGCGGAGTAGGCAATGTTTCAGCGTTCTACGCGATCTCGTTCGATACAATATCGAGTTCACCATCGGCGCGATCCTTGTTGGCGGCATCGCCATCTTCGCCCTGCTGAGCTTCTTCTCGCCGGTCGATCCGACGTTGGTCTATCACGGCCATCCCGGACCAGCCGCCGAGCCCGCAATATCTGTTCGGCACCAATTCGCGCGGCCAGGACATGTTCTGGCAACTTACCTTCGCCTTCCGCAACACGCTGAGCTTCGGCCTGACCGTCGCCGTCCTGAGCCGCATCATCTCGATCACCGTCGGCCTGACGGCCGGCTATCTCGGCGGCTGGGTCGACCGGGTGCTGATGTTCATCAACGACATCTTCGTCGCGATCCCGATCTTTCCGATCCTGATCCTGTTCTATTTCGTGCTGCGCACCAACCTCGAACACCTGCACGCTGGCGCTGATCATGGCCTGTTTCGGCTGGCCCTATGACGCGCGGCTGATCCGCTCGGTGGCGCTCGGGCCTCAGCATCGCGAATTCACCCGCCAGGCGGTGTTCGCCGGCATGTCGCCTGCCAAGATCATGTTCGAGGAACACCTGCCCTATGTGATGCCGATCATCTTTTCGACGGCGATGGCCAACATGATCTGGTCGATCGGGCTTGAGGTGACGCTGGCCGTGCTGGGCTTCACCAACATCAACATCCCCACCGTCGGCACCACGCTCTACTGGGCCAACAACCACTCCGCGCTGGTGGTGGGCGTGTGGTGGTGGATCTTGATCCCGGTGGTCATCGTGGTCATGCTGTTCCTCGGCCTGTTCCTGCTGGCGGTCTCCTGAACGAATATATCGACCCGCGCAGCCGCCTGCGCCGCATGGGGGCGTGAGCATGACCAGAAACGCGAAGACCAGCGACATCCTGACGGTCGAGGGCCTCAAGGCCTACTATCTGATGAACTATTACGGCATCTCGCGCGAGGTGCGCGCCGTCGACGACATCACCATGAACGTCCGCCGCAACGAGATCTACGGCATCGCCGGCGAAAGCTCGAGCGGCAAGACGTCCTTCATCAAGGTGCTGGCGGCCGCCATCCGCCCGCCGCTGCGCGGTGGTGGACGGGTCGGTGACCTACATTTCGACGACGGCGATATCGACCCGACCAGAGCCGAGCGAGGCCGAGCTCGAAGCATATCCGCTGGAAGCATCTGAGCTACATCATGCAGGGCTCGATGAGCGTGCTGAACCCGGTGCGCCGGATCGAACGGACCTTCGCCGATTTCGCCCAGGAGCCGCTCGGACTATCTGGCCGCGCCTTCCGCGAGCGCGTCGAAGAACATCTCGATCATCTCAAGCTCCCGCCTGCCGTGCTGCGCGCCTATCCGCACGAACTGTCGGGCGGCATGCGCCAGCGCGTCACCATCGGACTGGCCACGGTCTGCCGCCCGGAATTCATCATCGCGGACGAGCCGACCACGGCGCTCGACGTGGTGGTGCAAAAGGACGTGCTGTCGCTGCTTGCGCGACGTGCAGCAGGAGATGAGATCCTCGGTGGTCTTCGTCACCCACGACATGTCGGTGCACGCCAACATGACCGACCGCATCGGCATCATCTATGCCGGCCGTCTGGTGGAGGAAGGTCCGACGCGGCAGATGTTCACCGTCGCCCAAGCATCCCTATACGGCGCATCTGGTGGCCAGCCTGCCGCGCATCGGCGACACGCGCCCGCGCCCCGCGCTCGAAGGGCGGCCGCCCAATCTGGCCGACCCGCCGCAGGGATGCCGTTTTCATCCGCGCTGCCCGCTGGCCATCGACAAGTGCAAGAAGGAATCGCCGCCGCTCGAGACGGTGGCGCCCGACCACCGCACCGCCTGCTGGCGCTGGCGATGACGTCGAACCCTTGGTGAACTCGGCGGCACAGCCGAGAGCGGAGGTGACCGCATGAGCGCGCTGCTCGAGGTCAAGCACGTCTCCAAGCGCTTCCCCATGGGCGGCGTGCTGTCGCGCCGCTTCATCGATGCGGTCGTCGACGCCAATTTCACGCTGGACAAGGCGACGGCCCGAGATCTTCACCATCATCGGCGAATCCGGATCGGGCAAGACCACGCTCGCGCGGATGATCCTCGGGCTCGAACAGCCGACGCGAGGGCGATATCCGTTTTCGAGGGCAAGCCCGTGCCCCACCACATGCGCGCGGAGACGAGCGGCATCGCCTTCATGGCGAAGGTGCAGCCGGTCTTTCAGAACCCGTTCGAGGCCTTCAACCCGCTCAAGCGCGTCGACCGCTATCTCGAAGCCACGGCCCGGCGTTTCCGCAATCTGCGACAGCGCGACGAGATCGACGGCGGCCATGGACGAGGCCCTGGTCAAGGTCGGGCTTAGCCTCGCCGAAGTGAAGGGGCGCTATCCGCACGAGCTGTCCGGCGGACAGTTGCAGCGCGCCGCCATCGCCCGGGCGCTGGTCTGCAATCCCGCAGCTGCTGATCGCCGACGAGCCGGTCTCGATGGTCGACGCTTCGCTTGCGCATGGCGATCGTCAACCTGCTCAAATCGCTGCGCGACGATTTCGGGGTGTCGGTGATCTACATCACCCACGACCTGGCCACCGCCTATTACATCTCCGACCGCCTGATCATCATGCAGAAGGGTCGCGTGGTCGAGATGGGCCCTGCCCGCGCCTGTGCTCGATGCGCCCGAACACGCCTATTCCCGCCTGCTCAAGGCCTCGGTGCTGTCGGCGGAGGATGCCGGCGCGGGAAAGCTTGAACCGGCACAGGATTTGATCGCTGCCTCGGATGAAATGCTGGCCCATGCCGCCCAAAGCCATCTGGCGGAACGGCCCGATGGGCGGCTGGTCAGGGTTCGATAGCAGCGCTGAAAATCATCGATCAGTTGGCGCCCACCACTGAGTTCGTATCGCGCACAGGACCTAATGTGGCGTCAAAACCAACCGCTGGCCGACAAGCGTCTCCGCCTTCACTTGTAGTCAGAACCCCCGATCGAGGTCACCTGCCCCAGCAGCGTTTCCGCCCGCTCCAGTGCGGCAGCGGTGGCCATGACCATTTGCGGCAGGATCATCCATTCCAGTGTCCATGCAGCGCCGGACCGCTCGTTCTCGTGAACCAGCGCCTGATGCATTCCGCCAAGCTGCACCGCATTGAAGCGCGCCAGCGCGACCAGCACTTCCGCGCCCACCGGATTGTGCTTGTGCGGCATTGCGGATGACCCACCGCCCCCGGAGAGCTCGATCGCTCCAACATCGTTCTGCGCCATCAGGGCGATGTCCTGCCCGATCTTTCCAAGGCTTCCGGTCAAAAGCGACAGCCAGCCCGCCAACTCCGCAAACCCGTCACGCTGGTTGTGCCAGCTATGATCGGGCAGACTCAGCCCGAGAGCATCGGCCAGTCTCTGCGCCACCGCCGGCCCCTTGTCGCCGAGCTTGTCGAGCGTGCCGACGGCCCCGCCGAATTGCAGCACCAGAAGCCGAGGCAATATCTCCTCAAGTCGCTCCGCATGGCGTACGAGCGGCGCCCGCCAGCTTCGAAGACGGTCCCCAACGGTTATCGGAAGCGCATTCTGCATCCGCGTGACGCCGACCAGTTGCCGCTCACCGAATTTTTCCTCGAGACGAAAGAGCGCACCGATCACTCGGGTCAGGCCATCTTCAAGTATGGACATGCCGTTACGCAACCGCAGCACGAGCGAGGTGTCGATGACATCCTGGCTGGTTGCACCGAAATGGACGTGCTGGCCGTGCGGTTCACGCACCGCGCTGCGCAACTGCCGCACGAACTCCGGAACGACCACGCCGTCCCGGCCAATGGCGTCCCGTAAGGCCCCCGTGTCGGCAGAAAACCCGCCGCAGGCAGCGCTGATGGCCTCTGCGGCTTCGCCGGGAATAGCACCCTCGGCCGCGAGGGCCTTGGCGAGCGCCTCCTCGAAGAAGACCATGACCTCATGGTCTTCTTCCCAGGAGAATTGCGTCGCCATGTCACTGGCGCCGAACAGGCCCGATAGCACCGGGTGGTCAAAGGGCGAAATGCTCATGAAGCAAACCTATAAACGTTCAAGCGCCGTCGCGATCCCCGCCATCCCGAGTTTCTAAATGTCGAAAAAGATCGTTTCTTTCTCGCCCTGCAGGTGAATGTCGAAGTGGTATTTCCCCGCCCCCGTTTTCTTGGCGATCAGAGTGGGCACACGCACCTGATGCTCGATGCGCGACAGGATGGGATCGACCTTGATGGCCTCCGCATCGTCCTCGAAATACATCCGTGTGTGCAGCCCCATATTGATCCCGCGGGCCACGATCCAGAAGGTGATGTGCGGCGCCATCGGCCGTCCGTCGATAAACGGCACCAGACCCGGCTTGATGGTTTCCAGCATATAATCACCGGTGTCGCCATCGACTGGAAGCCGGCCCCAGCCGGAAAAGTTGGGATCGGCAGAACCCCGCATCTCGGACGGCGAGTTGTATAACCCGTCCGCATCCGCCTGCCAGACCTCGATCACAGCGTCCTTGAGCGGCGTGCCGGAACCATCGATCACGCGCCCGGAAACAGTGACGCGGTCGCCTCTGGTCTTCTCATTGATCATGCGGCGCCCGAGATCTTCCGGATAAACCCCCGGAATATCGCAAAAGTTCGGCGTCAATCCGATGTGTACGTAAGGCCCCGCGGTCTGGGAGGCCGTTTCCTTCAGATATTGAACCGGCATCAATTGCCCTCCATGCGGTTTTCGAACAGCGTCGACCTGCGGCCGCGCAGAACGATATCGAAGCGATAGGCTCGCGCATCCATCGGGATCGTCGCACCCCAGTCGAGCTTTGCGGTCAGACCGTCCACTGCGCTCATATCTGGCAGCGTGTTCACGATCGGGCACTGCCGGATCATCGGATCGCCCTCGAAATACATCTGGGTGATCAGACGCTGCGCAAACCCATGCCCGAACACCGAAAAATGGATGTGCGCCGGACGCCAGTCATTGGGATTGTTCGGCCAGGGATACGGTCCGGGCTGCACCGTGCGGAAGGCATAATAGCCCTCATCGTCGGTGATCGAGCGCCCGCACCCGCCGAAATTGGGATCGAGCGGCGCCAGATAGCCCTCTTTCTTGTGCCTGTAGCGGCCGCCGGCATTGGCCTGCCAGTATTCGAGCAGCACGCCGCCCTGCCCCACCCCGCGTTCGTCCAGCACCCGTCCGTGCACGATGATCCGCGGCCCGATCGCGCTTTCGCCGGGCTTGGCGAAATTGTGGATCAGATCGTTGTCGAGTTCGCCGATCATGTCATGACCGAATACCGGTCCGTTGATCTCGCTCAGGGTGTTGTTGAGAGAGAGTTTGGCATAGCGCGGCGAGCGCAAGACGCTGGTCTTGTAGATCGGGGTGTAGGCCGGCGGATGCCAGGTCATGTCGCGCTGGAAAAACGCGCCGGTTTCCGGTCTCTTGTTGTCCATCGTTTCCTCTTAGGCCTTTGAGGCGTCCATCTTCTTGAACTCGTCCTTGACGATCTTGAATGCGCTGTTGGCCGCCGGGACACCGGCATAGATCGCTACATGCATCAACGCCTCGCGAATATCCTCGCGGCTGGCTCCGGTGTTGAGAGTGGCCCGCACATGCATCGCCAGTTCCTCATGATGGCCCAGCCCCGCCAGCAGCGCGATGGTGACGATCGAGCGCTCCCGTGGCGTGAAGTCGGGGCGCGACCAGAGATTGCCCCAGGCGGTCTCTGTGATCATCTCCTGGAAGGGGGCATCGAATTCCGTCTTGTTGGCCTCTGCCCTGTCCACATGGGCATCGCCCAGCACGGCCCGACGCGTCTGCATGCCTTTCGAATAGCGCGCAGCGCCTGGTTTGTCCTCCATCGCCGATGCCTCCCGAATGTCATTCACAAATAGCCGGACGAAAGCCCAAGGGCCTGCAGCCAGGTGGACGCCGCGGCGCGTCATTGCCCTGATGAGGCAAGGCGATAGCGTCATTGGGTACGAACTGCAAGCTGCTGTTCCCCTCCCCGGACAGGTGCCGGCACGCCATCAGTCTGAGGCAAGGCCGGTATAGTTCTCGGCAAGGCTTTTCTGCGCCGCGCGAGAACTTGAAAGATAGTCGAAATCAGCCCGCTGTATTCGGCGGCCGAACGTTCCGCCCTCCTCGAAAGTGTGCAGAAGCGACGTCATCCACCACGAGAAGCGTTCGACCTTCCAGACATGGGCCAGCACGCAGCGCGAATAATCATCGAGGGCAACTTCCAAGCCCGATCCAAGACTTTCGATCAAGGCATCGGCCAAAATCTTGACATCCCGCAGGGCCAGATTCAGCCCCTTCGCGCCCGTAGGCGGCACGATATGGGCGGCGTCTCCCGCCAGCAGCAGACGGCCGAAGCGAACGGGTTCGGCGACAAAGCTGCGCAAGGGTGCAATCGATTTCTCGATAGAGGGTCCTGTCTTCAGCGCCTCGGCTGTTTCGGGATTGAGCCGCCTGCGCAATTCGTCCCAGAACCTGTCGTCAGACCACGCCTCGACCTTGTCGTTAAGGGGCACCTGCACATAATAGCGGCTACGAACCGGTGACCGCATGGAGCAAAGCGCAAATCCCCGCTCATGGTGGGCGTAGATCAGTTCCGGAGACACAGGCGGCTGGTCCACCAGCACGCCGAGCCAGCCGAACGGGTAGACGCGTTCAAAGCTCTGGACCGCCCCTTCAGGCACGCTCGCCCGGCACACGCCATGATAGCCGTCGCAACCCGCGATGAAATCGCAATCGAGCTCGTGCGTCACACCGCCCTTGACGTAGGTGACACGGGGCCGCGACCCGTCAAATCCATCGAGCGTGACGTCCTCGGCCTCGTAGATGGTGGTGGAACCGGATTTGGCCCGCGCATTCATCAGATCGTGAGTCACCTCTGTCTGGCCATAGACCACGACATAACGATCGACCAGCGCCTTGAAATCGATGCGGGTGACATCGCCGTCAAAGCTCAACTCCACACCGTCATGCACCAAGCCTTCGGCATCCATCCGGGCACCGATGCCAAGCCGGCGCATCAGCTCGACGCTATCCTGCTCCAGAACCCCAGCCCGGATGCGCGACAGGACATAGTCGGCGCTGCGCCGCTCCAGGATGACATTGTCGATGCCGGCCTGCTCCAGCAGCCGGCCAAGCGTCAGTCCGGCTGGACCCGCCCCGATAATGGCGACTTGCGTGCGCACGCCCGCTTACCCTCCCAAATCCGCTCATTCGGACGATTTTTACCGATTGTGGCGATCAGCGCCGTTCCGGCCAATGGACAAAGACGGCAAAGAACAGGACAATCGGAACATTGGAGGTTCCGTGACAAACGTTCCCGTTTACGCTCTTTATGGCGAGAAGACCGAGGATCCGGCGCAGGATTGGCTGCATTGGGAGACCATTGCCCATCGCGCAAGCTTGCACGATTTCCACATTCTGCCGCACCGGCACGAGCACTTCTTCCAGATCCTCAAGCTCGATCATGGGCAGGCGGATTTATCGCTGGATGGCCATATCGAGCACGTGCGGTCGCCGGCTATCATCGCAATTCCCGCTATCGCCGTGCATGGTTACGCCTTTTCCTCAGATGTGGACGGCGCGGTCATCACGCTGTTCGAACGCGATGTGCGCAACGCGGTGTCTGGCGCCCCTGAACTGGACGCGCTTCTGCGATCGCCGCTGATTATTACCTCTCCGGCAGCACTCGAATTCCTGAATGCGGCGATTGCCGCAATGCTGGCCGAAGCCGACGCACCGGCCCTGGGCCGCGCCATCGCCTTGCCGGCGCGCATTACCGACACACTCGTGGCCCTGGCGCGTGCGCAAGTCGGCGCCGCTGACCTCCGAACCCCCTCCCGCCGTGCCGAGCAGCAGGTCCGCGCTTTCCAGCATTTGGTTGAGAAAGACTATCGCGACCACCTGCCGCTCAAGCACTTCGCCAGCGCGCTCGGCATCACGCCGACCCATCTCAACCGGCTCTGCCGCACGGTTCTGCAGATGTCGGCCCGGGCGGTAATCGAACGACGTATCGTCTTCGAGGCGCGGCGTTATCTGACGTTTTCAACGCTCAGCGTGAAGAGCATCGCCTTATCGTTGGGCTATGCCGATCCGGCCTATTTCAGTCGCGCTTTTCGCCGGGCATCCGGCATGACGCCGCTGGAATTCCGCAATCACGGCAGGAAAACAAAAAGGCAAATAAACGCTGGTTCGCGGCCGTAAGGGGATGTTGCCTGAAGTGGCTGAATTTCAAGGCCGGGGGAAGACCCGTCCGTCGAACAGTTTTCTCGCTGTGCGCAGCGTCCCGGCACCCACGACGCGTCCTTCTTCATCCCGCTCGATCAGCACCTCGGCGGCTCCCGTCGGATGCTCTATGAGGAAAGCGCCACCATCAGGCAGTTGCGCCAGTTCGCCAGCAGGCGAGCCTTTCAACGTGCATGCCGTCGCGACACTGACGGCGGCAAAGACGCCAATGGTGGCGTGGCAACGATGCGGAATGAATGACCGGGTCGAGATGACACCCCCGGCAGCCGGTGGCGAAACCAGCGTCATCTTGGGCACGCTCTTCTCGGCAACGTCCCCAAGATTCAACATCGGCCCCGCTTTCAAGCGGATGGCTTCGAGCCTCGCCTTGAGCGCGGAATTCTCGTCCAGCGCTTCCCGCGTCTCCGTGCCGGTCAGTCCAAAATCCAAGGCCCGCATGATCACGCAGGGCATGCCGTTATCGATGAGCGTACAGTGAACGCCCTCGATCTCGTCGACCACATTGCCGCTGGGCAGAAGCGAGCCGGACATGGAACCGGCGAGGTTCTGAAACATCAGCGATACGGCGGCGTGGGTACCGGGGACGCCATCGATCCGGGCATTACCCGCATAGTTCACGCGGCCATTTGGCGTCGAAATGCGCGCGATGGCCACTTCTCCGGTGTTGACCATATGGATGCGCACCGGCGTTTCCGCGCCCGCGACCTCCACCAGCCCCCGCTCGATAGCGGCAGGGCCAACGCCCGCAAGGATATTGCCGCACCCCTGCGCATCGCTGACCAGCGCCTGGTCGACGAAAACCTGCAGGAACAAATAATCCACATCGGCATCCTGCCGCGTCGACTTCGACAGGACGGCAACCTTCGAGGTCAGCGGATCGGCGCCGCCGATCCCGTCGATCTGGGTCTTGTCCGGAGATCCCATTATCCTGAGCAGCAGATCGTCACGTGCCGTATCATCCTCGGGGAGGTCTCGTTTGAGAAAATAAGCGCCCTTGGAAGTGCCCCCGCGCATCCAAAGGCAACGGATGCCGTCCAAGGCAGGATCACTCACGCGCGCCTCCCGTCTTGTCGACTGGCGGGGTGCCATGCGTATGGAAACTTTCGATAGTCTTCAGCCCCCAGGCCTGACCCTTCTTGCGGTCACTCTCCGTCCAGCAAATGGGTTTCCAGTCCGGCGCCAGGATCAACCGGGCCCCGGCATTGGCCAGTTCGACGCGATTGCCCGCCGGTTCCCAGACATAGAGAAAGAACGTGCCCTGGATGGCGTGCTTGTGAGGTCCCGTCTCGATATGCACGCCGTTCTGCAGGAAGATGTCGGCGGCGCGCAGGATATCTTCGCGCTGGTCGGTCGCATAGGTGATGTGATGGAACCGACCCTGGCCGCCGCCATGTTCCTCGGTGCAGGCGAGGTCGTAGGTCTTGTTGTTGACGGTGAACCAGCACCCGCCCAGCCTTCCATTGTCGAGCTGGATGTATTCGGTCACCCGGCTGCCCAGGCAGGTTTCCATGAACCGGCGGAACTCCGTCACGTCCTCGGCCAGCAGGTTGAGATGATCGAGCCGGCGCGGCGCTGCGCCGGTAAAGGCCGAGGCGGTGTTCTTCAGCGCGGCGCGCTCGGCCTCGTCCTGTGGCTGGTACCAGGCCGTCTCATAGTAGATCTCGAAGACATGCCCGAACGGATCCTTGAAGCGGAAGGCGTGGCCATGGCCCATGTCGCCTTCCACCCAGCCGATCACTTCATAGCCGCCCTTCTCGATCACCTTCACGCGCCGCTCCAACGCCTCCGGCGAGCTGGCCCGATAGCCGATATGCCCGACACCCGTCGTTTCGGCGCGGGTGAGCTTCAGCGTATGGAATTCATAATCGTCCCAGGCGCGCAGATAGGCCGATTTCTCGTCCCGGCCGGAGAGCTTGAGACCATAGACACGGGTGAAGAAATCCAGGCTTTCTTCGAATTTGTCGGTGAGAACTTCGACGTGGCCGAGATGCGCGATGTCGAAGCTGGGATTGGTCGGCTGGCTCACCTCGATGGTCCTCCGTGGGCGAATGAGCGAATAACAATGAAGCGCATTTTCTTGCGGCCACGGTGGCCTCGCCTTATCGTCATTTAGCTTGCAAGTTTCACATCGCAGATCGCCATGGCAATTTAGTTCTGCATGTGAGCTCATAAGTTTAGCTATGGCAGCAGACGGCACAAGCCTTGCGGCCATGGCAGGAAGTGACACTCAGGGAACGAGGACGCACATGACCCTGCCGCAGCATGTCGCATTCGTCGGATTCGGCGAGGCCGCAACTGCGTTCGTCTCTGGCTGGGCGGCGCAGCGGCCGGCAGTGATCTCCGTTTTCGACATCAAGACTAGCCAGCCTGACCAGAGAAAAGTGTTGGAGGAGCGCTATGTCGCCCACTGCGTCTCCGGCCACGCCGAGCTTGCCGCGGCCCTGGGCGGGGCCGAAGCTGTCTTCTCTTTGGTGACGGCAGACCAGGCCGTCGCCGCTGCCCAGGCGGCCGCCGGAACGCCTCTCGCAGGCGCCTATTGGTTCGATTGTAATTCCTGCGCGCCCGACGCCAAGAGGCAGGCAGCCCTGGCGATAGAAGACGCCGGCGGACGCTATGTCGATGTCGCCGTCATGGCGCCGGTTCATCCCAAAAAGCACCATGTGCCACTGCTTGTCTCCGGACCACATGCCGGGGACGGGCTAGCCGTCCTTCAGGCGTTGGGCATGAAGCCCCGCGTTGCCGGAGCGGATGTCGGGCGCGCCTCCTCTATCAAGATGCTGCGCTCGGTCATGATCAAGGGCATGGAAGCCCTGGTTGCCGAATGTTTCCTGTCCGCGCGCCGCGCCGGTGTCGATGAGGAGGTCATTGCCTCGCTCGAGGCTTCCGATCCCGACATCGAGTGGCGCAAACGCGGCGCCTATGCGCTCGGCCGCATGATGGAGCACGGAACGCGCCGTGCTGCCGAAATGCGCGAGGTGACCAAGACCGTGGAAAATCTGGGTCTTGATGGGCGCATGAGTTTCGCATCCGTTGGTTGGCAGGAGGAAATTGGCGCGCTTGCCGAAGAGCCGGGCGAAGACGATCTCGCCACCCTCTCCGACCGGTTGCTGTCCCGACTGCTCTCTTAGCCCGCGCCCCTGGAGTTCTCCGGTCAAGAGATTGGACCGGAGAACGATGCGAAAGGCATCAACCCTTCAGGTAAGCCCTGATCTTTTCCGCGCTCAACATTTCCCCCGGCTTGTATTCGGGCGCATCCTCGATCTGTTCGAGGTCATTGAGCCCGCACTGCTTGAAGATGCGGTTGATGCAGGAAATAAGCCGAAGCGGCCGGTCGGGGTCGGCGTTGAAGTGCTGGTGGATGGTGTTGGGCGGCACATAGATGACATCGCCTGCCTCGTAGTCGAAGCGCTGGACCTTGTCCTGCGGCTTCCAGTGATAGGTGTCGGTGATCTCGACATCGCAATCCTGATGCATGTCGTAGCCCCGCCCCTCCAGTACATAGAGGCATTCCTCGGCCAGATGCCGATGCTTTCCGGAGCGCGACCCCGGCGGCACGATCTGCATATAGGCATCGACCGTTTCCATGCGGGTGTTCATGCCCTCGTTGATGAGATGTTTCAGCAACCCTTGGCGCGACATTTCCCAAGGCATCTCATCGGGATGCACGATTTTCTTGCGCCGCGAGTTGCGTTCGGGCGCCGTTTCCGCATCTTCCAGCAGCTGCCGGTAGAGATCGTTGTTGGTGTCGCCCGCGATCCAGCTCTGTGCTTCACCCCAGGCCATGATCAATATCCTCCTTCGGGGTGGTTGAAATCGTCTTCTTCCTCGCGGGCCTCGAAGCCCTCGCCACCCGGGGCGGGCTCGGTCTGGCGCGGAATGACGGTCTTCTGGAACAGCATGTTCATGAACACGAACATCGGCTTGGTCTTGAGCACCAGGGCGCGGGCCGGTTTGGTTTCGGACGCGTTGAAATGCTGGTGGACGCAATTGTTGTGCACGATGGCAACGTCGCCCGCTTTCCAGTCGTAGCGCACCCCGTCATGCACCTCGTAGCCCTCGCCATCGAGGATATAGAAGGCGGCTTCGTTGACATGACCATGCTTTTGCGACTTGCCGCCCGGCCCGTATTCCTCGAGATGAATATGGAAAAGCTGGCTGATGCCGTCCTTGGGCTCGACATAATGCCGACTATAGGCTTGCGGGCCGTCGACGAATTTGAGTTCCTTCGCCTTGCGCACCCGCGGCATGGCGCGCAGCCGTTCGAGTTCCTTGGTCAGATTGTATTCGCCCTGAACGCCGCGCACGAAAACGCGGTCCTTCTGGCTGTGATAATAGCCGGCAGGCTGTTCGGCCTCTTCGGTTTCGGGCTTTTCGGCGGGGTCCGATCGGGTCACGGCGTGCCTCCCTGCGTGCTTGTGATTGGATGACAGTCCGTGCCAACGGAAAGCGCATCGACGAGTGCACTCACGCATAGAAATGCGGACAAATAAAGTTTTTGTTCCTTTATATGGGATAGCGTTCCAATTCTGGAGCGACCCACACCATGCACGGTGGCCTGTTCAGACCTCAGATGCCCCGATAGCCTGCAAGCGTGCGGTAGATGAGCCCCGGATAAAGGTGGATGCCAAACCCGTATTCGAACAGCGCATAAAGGACGGCCGTGGTGATGACGGAAACGGCAAGCGCCAGGACCAGGCGCTCCTTGGCCAAGACCCCGATCAGCACGAACATGAACACGGCTGCCGCCAGATAGTGGCCGATAAGGACAACAAGCGCCAGAAAGCCCACGAACCATGCATTGACGATGGCAATCTTGCGCACGAGAGGCTGGCGGCCGGTGAAAGACTCCACCAGCCAGCGACGCGTGTGCTTTCCCGCCCTCTCCCGATAGAGCCTGTAGCCATGAGCTGCGATGAGGATCAGCAGCGGCGTCATGATGACGAACGGCGTCCGCGAGGAGACGATCTGGTACGAGAAGGCCTTGATGAAGGCCGCCAGAACGACCAGCCCGACAAAGGTCAGGAAGCAGATTTCCAGCGCGAAATGCCCCTCGGTCTGCTGTGGAGAGGCCGGTTCGGGCGCCGGTTCCGCTTCGGGTTTGAAAGACGCCTCCATCAGATCCTCCGGCGGTCGCGATAGATTGTGTAGATGTTGTAGCCCAGAAACAGGATGGTGATGACGACCAGCCCCAGCGCAACTGGCTGCATGAAGAAGAACGGTCCATCCAGCAGCAGCGCGAGATAAAGGTTCTTCTCGACGGCAAAGCCGAGCACGAAGCCGATCAGTAATGCGGCCCGTGAATAGTTGAGGACCTTCATCACATACCCGATCAGGCCGAACAGGATGGCGATGCCGATATCCAGAAGCGAGCGGTCGGAGGCGTAGGCGCCGGTCAGGATGATTGCCATGAGAACCGGCACCATGAACTGGGCGCGGATCGATGTGGCGCGCGACAGCGGGTTGACCAGGAACATGCCGACAATGGTGCCGATCAGATTGCCGATGATGATCGTGAAGATCATCAGGAAGACCACATCGAGATTTTGGTTGAGCATGCGCGGACCGGTGGGCATGCCAAGGATGAACAGTCCGCTGAGCAGGATCGCCATTGACGAACTGCCCGGTATGCCGAAGGCGAGCGTTGAGGCGAGCGCACCGCCCTCCACCGCGTCGTTCGCCGATTCGGGGCCGATAACCCCTTCCACATTGCCCTTGCCGAAGCTTTCCTTGTCCTTCGAGGTCTGTTTGGCGTGCCCATAGGCAACGAAGGCCGCCGGGGCGCTGCCGAGGCCGGGAATGAGCCCCATGGTGGTGCCGATGGCGCTGCAGCGCAGCACCAGCCACCATTTCGACAATGCGATGCCGATGCCCTGAAATATCTGCTTTTGCGTATCCTTGGCCGACAGCGCATCACCCTGCCGTCGGGCAAGCGCTCCGCCGCGCGCCCAGAGGTCGATCATTTCGGCCACCGCGAACAGGCCGAGGATCACCGGCACCAGGGCGAGCCCATCCTGGAGTTCGAGGATGCCCATGGTGAAACGGGCCGTATTGGTGACGTTGTCCAGCCCGATCATCGCCAGCAGCATGCCAGCCAGCGCCGCGATGAGGCTGCGCATGAGATCTTCCTTGCCCAGAACGGCAACGAAGGTCAGGGCCAGAAAGGCCAAAACGAAAATTTCGGGCGGTCCGAAAAAGAGAACGACGTGCCGCAGCACGGGAACCAGCAGGGCGAGAACGACTGCCCCAAAGGTCGCCCCCATGAAACATGAGGCCATAGCCGCGCCGACCGCTATCCCGGCCTGGCCCTTGTCGCGCATGGGCGGCCCGTCGAGCAGTGTCGCCGCGTTCTGTCCCGTACCAGGCGTCGAAAACAGGATCGCCGTCAGGCCGCCGCCCTGGGCGACTGTCGAGTGCGCGCCCAAAAGGAAGGCGATGCCGGCTGCCGGCGACATCGAATAAAGAAAGGTGACCGCCATCGCCATGGCGAAATGCCCGCTCAGTCCGGGAATGATCCCAATGACAAGGCCAAACAAGGCGCCGATCAACAGATAGGGCAGGACGCCGAGGCTGATCGCTTGCAGAAAGCCGCTCGAAAGACCGTCGATGATGGTCATGACCGGTACTCCCTGCAACCGGCAAGAGCCGGCTCAATGCCGGATACGGAATTTTTGAGTGTCAATTTGCGGCCTCGAATGAACGGCTTCCGGATGCAAAAAGGCCGGCAGCACATACTTGTGCACCGCCGGCTCTGAATCCTTGGCTAGATGTCGCCCTTGATGGCGTCGACCATGACCTTCTCCACCTCGGGAGACATTTCGGTCGCGGACTTGGCGACCGTGGCCATCTTCTCGCCGCTGAGGTAGGACAACTCGCGATCGGAATCCTTCATCTTCTTGACGAATTCCTCATCGTGCATGGCGGAATTGAACGCCTTGCGCAGGAACGCCAGACGATCCTCCGGCACTCCCGGAGGGGCGGCAACCGGCCGGCCCACCGCGTTCAGGCCATCCCAGGCTTCCAGAATCGGCTTGATCTGATCCGGGTTGGGCTGGTCCTTGACGAATTCAAAGATGCTGGGCACGTCCGGCAGATCCGAAGAACGCTCCTGATCGCTCTGCACCACGATCTTGAGATCCCCATCCTGCACGCCCTGCAGGGCGCTGCCGAGCGACCCCCACATGGCCTGCACGTCGCCGCGCAGAATGGCCTGGCGGACATCGGACGAGTTGTTGAAACCGTGCACGACCTTCTGATCGATGCCGAAGGCCGGGCCGGTGACGACCGCGTCGACATAGGTGCTGCCGCCGAGACCCGTCGCTCCGACCACTACTGGCGATTTGGAGTTCATCAGGTCTTCAAAGGACGAGTAATCCGAATTGGTGCCCACGACCAGAACGCGCAAATCGGCCACGATGCGTCCGAGATAGTTGAATTCGCCGACCTTGTAGTTGGCGCCCTCGATCTTGGAGAGCTGGTTGGTCACCATGGCCGAGCCGTTGATGATGCCGACCGTCAGACCGTCCGCCGGTGAATTGAAGATTTCGTTGGCGCCTTTCATGCCGCCGGCGCCTGGCATGTTGACGATGTCGACACGCGCACCGGTATATTTTTCCATGTAAGGGGCAATGGCGCGGCTGTATTCATCATAGCCGCCGCCCGGATTGTACGGCACGATCCAATGGATGACCTTGCCCTTGTAGAACGCAGCAGCGTCCTCGGCATAGGCCACGCCGGCCGTGGTCACCGCGGCGGCCAGCGCACATGCAGCCACCATTCCCTTGAGAAAGTTTCGTCTCATCATCTCTCCTCCCGAGTGTGGTTATTGTGGAGCCGCAAACGCGTACGACCCGCTCGTTCGGGGATGTCGTCCCCGTTTCCCGCCGTCCGGGCCTGGCGACCTCTGTCGCCCCCCGTCAGCAGCAGTGAACGCCTCCCCGCCATGACATCCGCTGCAGTACCCGGAAGATTAGGAACAAGGTCTTGTTTTGGTCAATGGGACAGCAGTCCATCTATCGGAACAATATTAAGCTGCGAGCGCGCGGTTTTTTTGAGGGCGCGGAGCTCAGCAATCCTTTGGGATGGCACCGGGTGAGGAAGGGTTCTGCTGTGCAAGGCCCCTGGGGCCTGGCGAAGCCGGCAACAAAAAAGGCCGCGCCCCGGGGGGCACGGCCAGAAAATCATCCGCAATCTGGGTAGATCTTAGCCGGCAAATGCCATGCCGACGCCCAGAGCGGCAATTACGGCGCCTCCAGCGCGCATGAGGGCAGCAGAGCGCGGCCCGAAGCGGCGGGCGACTTCACCACCAGCGACACCCACGGACAGGGCCACGATCGACGCCGCGATGAAGCCCGAGACGAAAGGCAGTGCCGCAGCGCCGGCCAGTTCCGCACCATGGGCCTGACCGTGCAGGAAAGCGAAGGCGGCCGTCAGCGCACCACCGGCGAGAAGCGGAAGCTGTACCGAAAACGCGACCAGCAGGCCCAGCACGAAGACCGAGGCCAAAATGCCCGGCTCCACTGCCGGAATGACGACGCCATTGGCGCCAAGAACACCGCCAGCCAGCATGGCGGCGAGAAAGGCTCCGGGCAATGCAAGGCGCGACAGGCCCTTGCCCTGCGCGGCAAGGACACCAACAGCCAGCAGGGCCAGCATGTGGTCGAGCCCGGTCAGGGGATGAAAGAATCCCGCTGCGAATGAGTTCACGATATGGCTGCCCGGATGCGCCATAGCCGGCATGGTCATGCCTACAAGTGCCACCGGAAGAAGTCCTAAAGATTTGCGCATTCTGTCATCTCCGTTGTTTTCGAGGAGGCCCGCCTGTTCGTCCGGCACAGCCCGCACTCGTTTCCTGATCTGGCACCCGGGCCCGTGAAAGAAAACCAAGGTAACAGCATATCTCCGCACTTAAAGGCCTATTTCCCGCTATACGGAACGCGGTTCCTCAATTCGCAACCCTGTTCAAGCGCGACCCAGCGCTCATCTTTTCCCCGCTGGAACAATAGGTTAATACAGCTCTGCATGCGTGACAATCCAGCCATGCGCCCACACGCGTTGCGAAAAGAGTCGTCGTTCTACATATCCATGGCAACACAGAGAAGGAACGTTGTCATGGCTTATACAACTGCTGATTTTCTCCCGCGCCCCCACCACGGCTGGAAGGGCTTGCGCGCCAGCATTTCGGAATGGGTGCAGCTGACCCGCGGCGCAGTGCTTGCAGCCGAGCGTGTTCGCGTGCTGAGCGAAAAGAGCGATGCCGAGCTCGACGCGCTCGGGATCAAGCGTAGCGACATCGCTCAGGAAGGCCTCAAGCTGCTCAACGCCAAGGCCTGACTTGAATCACCTGCTTTTGCCGCTCTAGAGGGCAAACGCACCCAGGGCTGTTGCTGCGCTCATCACGGCCACTCCGCCAAGCGAGCTAGAAAAACTCGTCGAAATGTACCTGTTCCCCGGGCACCTCAGCCTCGAACAGTGTTTTTTGCACCGCCTGCGCCATCGCTGGCGGGCCGGCGAAATAAACCTCGTGCTCCTTCAGACGCTCTCCAAGCGTTTCTCGCACCAGATCGTTGACGAAGCCCACGGGCCCCGCCCAATCGCTATGGCCTTCTTCGGAAACGGCCGCATGATAATGGATGCGCTCGCCCCAGCCGGTCAGTTCTTCAAGAAACTGTTGGCCGGTCACATCGCGTGGCGCGCGCCCTCCATAAAAGAAGTGGATTTGCCGCCCTTGCAGCGAATTGCTTTGTGCGGCGGCGCGCGCGATCGAAACCATGGGCGAAAGGCCCGATCCGCCCGCGATCAGCACGATGTCGCGCGGCGCATCCTCGCGCAGATAGGCCATGCCGAACGGCCCTTCGACCACGAGCGGATCGCCCGACTTCAAATGATCGAACAGCAGCGCGCTCAACTTGCCGCCGGGCACGCGCTTGATCTGGAAGCACCAGCGGGAGGTTTTCTCCTCATGCCCCAGATTGCACATGGAATAAGCGCGCGCCCCTTCCACCTCGTCGACGCCCAATAGGGCATACTGACCCGGCAGGAAGCTGCTGGGCGTCTCGAGATCCAGGGCGAATTCGCTGATGTCGTGGGTGATGGGGGTAACCCCGGCGATCCGCGCCGACGTGCGTACGGGCTTGTTGGCTGCGACATACTTGGGATCGAGACGGACCTTGATCGTGCAATCCGAGCGCGGATGCGACTGGCACCCCAGCCGGCGGTTGCGCTTGAGGTCGCGCTCGGTAAAGGCCGGCGCATCGGCCCAGGCATGCTCGACCTCCCCTTCGATCAGCTCGAACCGGCAATTCCCGCACGAGCCGACATTGCACTCATAGGGAAACCCCAGCCCCGCCCGCAGCGCAGCCCGCAGCACCGCCTCGTCCGGTTCGCAAGCAAACTGCTGCTCCGTACCCTGGATGGTGATTGTCCAGCGGTTATCACGCTCGGTGGCTGTGGGCATGCTGTTATCCGTAATTCGGTATGTGAGATTGATAGCCCAGCCGGCCCGAAATCAGTTCGGCCGTCTGTTTGAGGGTCGGCACGAGATTGGTCACGGTGCGCTGGCTGAAACGCTGGCGTGGCCCCGCGATACCGACAGCGGCGACCGCCCTGCCCTCGGCGTCGAAGATCGGCGCGGCGACGCAATGCATGCCGATCTCACTTTCCTCGAATTCGGTCGCATAGCCTTCGCTGCGCGCCTTGCGCAGGCCTTCATAGATGCGCGCCGGTTCGATCACCGTGCGATTGGTGCGGAATTTTAGCGGCTGCGCAAGGATCTCGTCGACCACATCCGGCGGCGTGAACGCCAGGATGGCGCGTCCCTCGGCCGAACAGAATGCAGGCTTGGTCTGGCCCAGATGCGGGCGCAGCCGCACCGATTGCGTGCTTTCGAGATCGTAGATGTAAACGACATTCGTCCCCTGCAGCACTGCAAGGCGCACGTTTTCGTTCACCGTGTTGCGCAATTGGGTAACGAACGGCTTGGCTTCCGCCGAAACGCTCATGCGCTGGCGCACCAGCGTACCAAGGGTGAAAAGGCCAATCCCCAGGCGGTAGCGGTCAGTCTCCGGATTTTGCTCCAGCAGGCCTTCAGCCAGGAGCGTTGTCGCGATCCTGTGCACAGTGCTTTTCGAAACCCCAAGCCGCTTGGACAGCACGCTGATGCCCAGCTCGCCCTCGGATTCAGTGAAAGCCTTGAGAACCCGGATTGCCGTTGTGACCGACGACAGACGCGGCCTCTGATCGCCTGCGTCCAGCTGTCGTGCCGCCGCACGCTTCGATTTGACCGTCTCAACCATTGTTCACCGCCTGCGCTGCCTGACTCAGAAAACTCCATAGGACAGGGCCTCGGTTTTTCCAAGCGCGCGCCCAGGAAACACAAAGCCTTGCGGTCCCGGCCGGGCCTTCGAAAAGGTCAAGCGCGCCGCGACAGTCACTCAAATCGTTCCGCTATGGAAAATAGCGTTCTGGATATTAGAAAGCGCAGCGGCTAGATGTCAATCAGGCTGACCGGAGCCCAGTTACGCATAAAGGGCTCTGAATGTCCCCCCATACACTTGGCCAAATCCTGGCGCTGCTTTCGGCCACCAGCTTCGCCTTCGGTAACATCTTTATCGCCCGCGCAGCAGATGCCGGAGGCGACCGCGGCGTTAGCCTGTCGGTTCTGGTGACCATGATCATGTCGCTCGCTGCCTGGATCGTGGCCGAAAATGCCGCCGTCCCCGTCGCCTCGTCCAAGGGATTGTTGAACGGGCTGGCGCTCTTCGCCGGGGCCGGCGCAGCTGCGATGATTCTCGGCCGCTCCCTTGTCTTCAAGTCTATCCAGGTGGCCGGCGTAATCCGGGCGTCGGCACTCAAGCGGCTGAACCCCTTCTTTTCAGTCATTCTGGCCTTCGTGTTCCTGCACGAAGTCGTCAAACCGCTTGGGCTTGTTGGGATGGGCCTGCTTGCCGCCGGCTTCGGCCTGATGATCGTTCGGGCCATCTGGCGCCCCGGCTCCGCCGACGGCGGAGGCCTGCCTGTCAGCTCCTATATTTGGGGCGTGGCGGCTGCCGCCTTCTACGCTCTAGCCTATCTCTGCCGCAAACTCGGCCTGGATGCCATCGCCGCTCCGGCCTTCGGCACCTTCATCAGCGCCGCCACCGGGCTCGTGGGATTCGCCATATTGGCAGTCTTTTTCCAACGCTACCGGCGGGGTCTGCTCACCATGTTCAGCGCCCTCAACCGCTGGACGCTCGGAGCGGCCATAGCGATCTCGGCGGGCCAGATTCTCATGTTCGCGGCACTCTTTTACGAGCGCGTGTCGGTCGTGGTGACGATCTCGGCTCTTGAAATCTTCCTCTCCGCCTTTCTGGCAGTCGGCATTTTCAAGACCGAGACCCGCCCCGATTCCGCTACCCTCGTCAGCGCCGGGCTGGCCATGGCCGGCGTCATCCTCGTCGCCCTCAGTTGAACGCGTTCGTGCCGCATAACGGAACGCCGTCTCATTGACAGTAACGCCTGTTCGGCTTTACGTTTCGCCACGACAGAATCCCTCATTCAGAAAGGACCGGGTAATGCACCTCGATCCCAACGACGCCGGCCACTGGCACGAACCCAAAAAAGAAGAGCGGGCCGGTTTCGGCCGCTTCGGGCAGCCGCTATCCGACTATGACCAGTTCATGGAGGACGAAGGCTTGCCGGTCTTCCGCGGGATCGGTCTGCATTGTGTCACCGACCTCGAACTTGCCCCCTGGAAGCGACTGGGGGGGCGCGGTGCCTTCATTCAGCTGCACGGCACCGAAGGCAAATGGGGCTGCTATGTCGTCGAGGTACCCGCTGGCGGCGCGCTCAATCCCGAACGCCACATTTATGAAGAGATCTATCTGGTCGTGGAAGGGCGGGGTTCGACCGAGGTCTGGTCGGAGGACGGGGCCAAAAAACACGTCTTTGAATGGCAACGCGGCTCGCTATTTTCCATTCCGGTCAACGCCCATCACCGCATCGTCAACGCCACCAACAAGCCCGCCCTGCTGCTGGCCGGCACCACCGCGCCCAATCTGATGAACCTGATCGGCAACACCGATTTCATTTTCAATACGCCATACCGGTTTGCGGACCGCTACTCGGACGCCGATGACTTCTATAAGCCCAATGAAGACATCACCACCGATCCCATTCGCGGCCTGGCGCAAAGGCGTACCAACCTCGTCCCCGACGTGGTCAATTGCGAGCTGCCGCTGGATAACCGACGCTCCCCCGGCTATCGGCGCGTCGAGCCGTTCATGACGGGTAACAAATTCTACTTCTGGATCGGCCAGCATGAGACGGGACGCTATTCAAAGGCGCATGCCCACACCTCGGCAGCGGTGCTGATCTGCGCGAGCGGCAAGGGCTATACTTATTCCTGGCCGGAGGAGCTGGGTCCCACGCCGTGGAAAGACGGGCACGCCGACAAGGTCAAGCGGGTCGACTATGAGCAGTTCGGCATGGTCAGCGCCGCCCCCGGAGGCGCGCGCTGGTATCACCAGCATTTCAACACCTCCAACGAGCCCTTCCGGCTGATCGCATGGTTCGGCCCCAATCACCCGAGCCTCGTGACCGGCCTGCCGCCTGGGGCCAAGCAGACCGATTACACTGCGATGGATTTGCACGAAGGCGGCACCGCCATCCCCTATTGGATGGAAGATCCGTTCCTGCGCGAGGAATTCGAGGCAGAGATCACCAAGAATGGCGGCAAGAACCGCATGGAGCCGCATCGGTACGAGAAGCCGGACAATATTTGATGTCAGACGCTTCCATGCCGGACGAAAGCGAGGCTGGCGGGCGCATCTTCTTCTCCAACGCCAGCCGCAGCCTGGTCGAGGAAGACGAGATCGAGCTCACCAGCGTCGGCGTCGATATCGGCTCGTCGACATCGCACATGCTCATCTCGCGCATCGTGCTGGAGCGGCTCGATACCCGCTACATCGTCGCCGAACGCAAGATCCTGTTCGAATCCGACATCATGCTCACCCCCTATGCCGAGGGAGAGGAAATAGACGCGGATCAGCTATCGGCGTTCATTGCCGAACAATATGAGGCGTCGGGTATCGATCGGTCGACCGTCGACACCGGCGCCCTGATCCTGACCGGGGTCGCCGTGCGCCGGCGCAATGCCCGCGCCATAGGGGACGTGTTTGCCGCCGAGGCAGGAAAATTCGTCGCCGTTAGCGCCGGGGATGCTCTCGAGACGGTGATGAGTGCGCATGGCTCGGGGGCGCTCGCGCTATCCGAAGACATCGCCGGCACATTGACCAATATCGACATCGGCGGCGGCACGACAAAAATCGCCATTTGCCGGCGCGGCAAGATCGTGGCGACGACGGTGGTTGAAGCCGGAGCACGTCTGGTTGCCTTCGACACGGAAGGGCGCATCAGCCGGCTCGAGCCTTTCGGCAAGGCCTATCTGGAGGCGCTTGGCCTGCCTGCGCAGGTCGGGGCACGCATCGATCGACCTGACCGGACGCGAGTCGCCGAACTGATGGCAAACGCCATCCTTGACGCGGCCAAGGGAGCCCAGACGACGCAATGGTTACGCCTTGCGCCGATCGATCCACCCCTGCCTTTGGAGCGCGCCTGCTTTTCCGGCGGAGTCGCGGAATATGTCTACGAGCGCGAAGACCGCGGATTTTCCGACCTCGGTCCGGATCTGGCGCAGGCGCTGCGGGCGCGTCTTCAAGCTGAAGACATCCCCATAGTGGCAGCCCCGCAAGGCATACGGGCGACGGTCGTGGGGGCCTCCCAATACACCATGCAAGTCAGCGGCAGCACGATCTTTCTCGACCCGGACGATGTGTTGCCGATCAGGAACATGCAGGTCATCAAGCCCGCGCTCGCGCTGTCCGAAGAGGCGATCGACTCAGCCGCAGTTGCAAGCGCCATCGCTGGCGAGCTCGAACGTTTCGAACTCGCATCCGGTGACAAACCGGTGGCCATCGCCCTGCAATGGGAAGGCAGCGCGTCTTTCGCGCGTCTCGACGCGCTGGCGCGGGGTCTTGATAATGGATTGGCGCCGGTTCTTGATCACGGGCACCCGCTGACTGTAGTGATGGATGGCGACGTCGGCGGCTTGTTTGGCATCCACTGCCGCGAGAATCTGACGCGGCGCAATGCCGTAATTTCGATTGACGGGATCGAACTGCAGGCGTTCGATTTCATCGACATCGGAGAAGTGCTGAAGGCGACGGGCGCCGTCCCGGTCGTGGTCAAGTCACTCGTTTTCCCGGCCAATGAGCCGGTGGGAGGAACTTTTGGAAACGTCACGTAAATCAGGTGCATCACGCGCTGTTGGCTCGCCCTACCCCGCCCTGCTCGTCATCTTCATCGGGCTCGGCGCCATTTACATGTGCTGGAACCTGACCGCTACCGCCCGTGAGGTTCCCATTCTGACCGCCGCGGTGCTCGTCGTTCTGGGCCTCTTTGATCTGGGCACACGCACGCGCATGCCGTTCAAGAGCTTCTTCGTCAAATTCTGGGGCGCCGACTTTACCAATCTGGAAATGAAGTTCGCCCCCGGATTGACCCGGGAACTCGTCGTAATCGGCTGGGCGGTCGCATGCGCTCTGGGCATGCTGTTCATCGGAATTCTTCCAACGATTCCAATATTTTGCTTTGCCTATCTGATGATCCAGGGAAAGCGCCCGCTGCTTGAAAGCGTTCTGGTGACGGCAGGCTTTTTTGTCTGCGTTTATGTGCTGTTTGAGGTGCTGCTGCACTACCACCTTTATCGGGGCGCCCTCTTTACCAAGGGCGGCATCGCGAGCTGGTAGGCCGGCGACCCAGACCCAAATAAATCTGCGAGCTGGTGAGCAAATTCAGTTTCGGTCTGGAGCTTGAATTCGCCTGCCCGCTCGCGCCAACCTAAGCGCCAAGAACAATACCAAGGAGGAAATTCATGAAAAAACTCGTGACCGCAGGTCTCGCGGCCGCCGCATTGGCGGTATCCGCGGGCGCAGCCATGGCTGATTGGCCCAACGATCAGCCCATCACCTTTGTCATTCCCTATAGCCCCGGCGGCGGGTTCGACACCATTGCCCGCGCCTTTGCGCCGGTCGTGGAAAAGGAGCTGGGAGCCACTGTCGTGCCGACCAACGTACCTGGCGCCGGCGGCACCAAGGGCGCGGCAACCGTCGCGCGCGCCGAGCCGGATGGCTACACCATCGGCATTTACAACATTCCCGGCTACACGATCTCCGAGGTGACCGGCACCGATATCGGGTTCAAGCTGGCGGACGTGACCTGGATCGCCAATCTGGCGACCGAAAGCTATGGCATCGCCGTGAAGGCGGATTCCGAAATCAACTCGCTCGACGACCTGTGCAATCTTGGCCGGCCGGTAAAACTGTCGGACACAGGCTTGCAGTCCACATCCTCGATTGCAGCCCGCATTTCGTTCAACATCATGGATTGCCCGATCGTCAACGTGCTCGGCTATGCCGGCTCCAACGACACCATGATCGGCGTCATGCGCGGTGAGGTCGATGCCACGCTAAAGCCGATCTCCTCGTTGAAGAAATATGTCGATTCCGGCGATCTGAAGCTGATCTTTACCTACACCAAGAAGCCCGTGATGGACGGGGTCCAGGACGCCAACGACATCGGCCATCCAGACTTCGCCCGGCTTGACGTACGCCGCGTGATCGCCGCTCCCGGCGGCCTGCCCGACGACATCCGCAACAAGCTGTCGGAGGCTTTCGTCAATGCGGCCAAGTCCGACCAGATCCAGAAATGGGCGGAGAGCTCGGGCGTCGAGCTTGATCCCACCGGCTCCGATGAAACCGCCGCGACCATGAAGGATCTTGGCGACTTCTATACGCAGTACAAAGACATTCTGAACGAGAAATAAGTCAAAGGCGGACGGCGGGTTCTGAACCCGCCGCCCGCTTCCCTTTTTGCGGACAGGGCAAGCATGGGCTTCGAACTACTCTTCAACGCCGCCGCGCACGTGTTCACCAGCGGCAGCGCAATCTACATTCTGCTCGGCATCTTCATGGGGCTGTGCTTCGGCGTCATCCCCGGACTTGGCGGCACTACGGCCCTGGCCCTCCTCATCCCCGTTACCTATTCCATGGGCTCGCTCAACGCGATGTACCTGGCCGGCGGTGTGATGGGCGCGACGGCGTTTGGCGGTTCGATAACCGCAATCCTGCTCAACACACCGGGCACGGCGCCGAATGCGGCGACCACCTTTGACGGCTTTCCCATGGCCCAGCAGGGCAAGGCTGGTCAGGCGATCGGCGCCTCGGCCATGGCCTCCTCGCTCGGCGGCCTCATCGGGCTGTTCACCCTGTTGCTTTTCATCCCCGTTGCCAAGCAGATCGTCTTGATGTTCGGCCCGGCGGAATTCTTCCTGCTGACCCTGCTCGGCCTCACCGCCATCGCCCTTGCGGTGCGTGGCAAGCTGCTGCGCGGGCTGATCGCGGGCTTCGTCGGACTGCTCATCGCCTTTGTCGGCATCGACCCGATTTCCGGCGACGAACGCTTCACCTTCGGTATCCGCTATTTGTGGGACGGCGTCCCCCTGGTGCCGGTTCTGACGGGCATGTTCGCCATCAGCCAGATGATCGATCTGGCGCTCAAGGGCGGCTCGATCTCCAACACGGGCAGCGCCAGTCAGCAGATCAAGGGCGTTTTTGCCGGCATGATGGCGGTCTTCAAGCACTGGCCGGTGCTGCTGCGCGGCTCCATCATCGGCACCGTGATCGGCGCCATTCCGGGCCTGGGCGGCACAGTCGCATCTTTCATCGCCTACACCTCGACCGCACAAACCGCGCGCGATTCCGAGACCTTCGGCAAGGGCAATATCAAGGGCGTGATCGCGCCGGAATCAGCCAACAATGCCAAGGATGGCGGCGCCCTCATTCCAACCGTTGCCTTCGGCATTCCGGGCAGCGCCGAATCCGCGATCTTCTTGGCCATTCTGGTGCTGCAGGGCATCGACCCCGGACCCTCGATCCTGCTCTACCACGACCAGGAAATCTACGGGCTGATCATTGCCCTCACCGCCTCGGCGGTCGGCGCCTCGATCATCGGGCTGTTGCTGTCGCGCTGGCTGATCAACATCACCTTCATCAATGTGCAACTGCTGGTGCCCATCGTCATCGCCGTGTCGCTGACTGGCGTCTATGTGCTCAATTCGAGTCCGTCTGACGTGATCGTCTGTCTGATCATGGGCATTGTCGGCTATCTCATGATCCGGTTCGACTATCCGCGCCTGACCCTGGTCATCGCGCTGGTGCTGGGCGATACGGCCGAGCGCTCCTATCACCAGATGCAGCTGATATCGGACAACAATATTCTGGGCTTCATGATGGGCCGTCCCGTATCGGTTATTCTCATTGTGGCGATCCTGTTCACACTTGCCCTCCCCCTCATACGGCAGTTCTTCGATGACAGAGCAAAGAAGAAACCCCTACCAGCAGCGCACTGAGCGGGACGGTTGGGATCAGCGCTACACGGCCGAGCCGGGCTATTTGTTCGGCGAAGCGCCCAATGCCTTTCTTGAGCGCTCTCTGAGCGGCGTGAACGGCAAGGGCCAACGCGCCCTGGCCATAGCCGATGGTGAGGGGCGCAATGGCGTCTGGCTCGCCGAACAGGGCTTTGAGGTCGACAGCATCGATTTTTCTGCGGCCGCCGTCGAAAAGGCTCGCAAGCTGGCGCAAAAGCGCGGCGTCGCCGTCAACAGCGCTGTCACCGACCTCTTTGAATGGGATTGGCCGGAAAACGCCTATGACCTCGTCGTCGGCATTTTCTTCCAGTTCGTGGGCCCAAAGGGTCGCAGCGATCTCTTCGCCCGGCTTGCCCGAGCGCTGAAGCCGGGCGGGCTATTGGTGGTCGAAGGCTATGGGCCCAAGCAGCTGGATTTTGGCACCGGCGGCCCCAAGGCGCTTGAGAACCTCTACACCGAGGACATTCTGCGCGAAGCTTTTGGCGACTTCGAGGATATCCGCATTTCGGCCTATGAAGCCGAGCTGTCCGAGGGCAACCGCCATTCCGGCATGTCCGCCCTAGTCGATTTCACCGGTCGCAAACCCGGGAACTGACCCTCCACCTCACTTGTCGTGCTTGTGCGAATGGTCGTGACCATCATCATGGCTATGATCGTGGTCATGATCGTGGGGGTGGTGGTGAGCATGTGAATGGCCGTGTTCATGCTCGTGGTCGTGCGAATGGCTGTGACCATGATGGTGATGATGATGTCCGTGCGCATGCGCACCTGCGTCGTGGTGCAGCCGCTCATATTTGCGTCCGCCGCGCGGGTCTTCGCTGAAGACCAGCGATTTGATGGTCACCGGTACCGTATAGGAGGGCAGCCGCACGCGGCCGATGTCGATATAATCGAAATCGCGCAGTACGATACCGTCGATCGCCAGCACTTCCGCCTCCACCCCGATCTCCTTCTTGAGCAGACGGCCGATCGATTGGGCGACGTCCCCGTCAAACATCAGATAGAGCGGCAGCCCCGCCTCTATACGGTCGGACAAGCCGGCAGCAATGCCGTCCGCCAGCGCCCGCAGCCGGCCATATTCCGGAGCCCCCTGCCACTCGATCGCAACGGCCAGATCGTCGCGACCGTCCGCGACATCGAAAATCGTCAGGTGCCGCCTTATGGCCTCCGCAATGGCATCCGCAGCGATCTCGCCCTCAAGAGCTATATCAGGCTTTATGACCTGCACATTCCGGCGGGGCAGCAACTTGCCCGGCGAGGTGATGGTGCCCGTATTGCCGGAGAGCTGCACGCTGTATTCGGACGCACCGAGCGCGGTGGCGCGAATGCATTCGCCCGCCTCCAGCACCGGCGCCCCGAACGCCTCAGCGCGTTTCGATATGGCATTCCCCAGGTGGCGCCCGAGATCGCCGTAATCTCCGGTCTCGCGGCCATAGACAAACTCGGCGACGCCGCCTGAAAACACCAGGCCTGAAACACCTGTAAAGTCTTCCATCGGATCGGTGAGATAAAGCGAGCGCACATAGTCGGGAAGCGGGGCGCCGCGCAGGGCTTCAACCAGCATGTCCACCATGCCGTCGGCCACCTTGCGCAGGTCCTGCTCGCTGACCTTGCTGCCCACCTCCCAGTCAAAACCCGCGCGTGCCGCGTGATGCTTGCCGGCCGGATCGAGCCGGACGAGTACGCCGTCTTCCGCCACCATGAGCCGCCCGCCGATATGCAGCGCAGCCGTCTGCACCACCTTGCCGTTTTCGACCAGCGCCAGCTTGGTGGTGCCGCCGCCGATGTCGACATTGAGCAGCCGTTGCTTTTCTTCATGGCTGCGTTTGGCCGCGCCGGAGCCATAGGCCGCGAGCATGGATTCCATGTGATGGCCCGCAGTGGCACAGACGAATTCTCCACCGCGTTCGGCCAGAAGCTCTGCAATGCGTTCGGCATTTTCCCGACGCAGCGCCTCGCCGGTCAGGATGACCACACCGGTGTCGATGTCGTCGGGATGGATGCGGGCGCCTTCATAGGCCTCGTCGATGATCTCCCCAAGCGCACGATCGTCGATGTGGGTTTCGTCGGAATAAGGCGTCAGCCGGACCGGCGACAAATAGAGCGTGTTGCGTTCGGTCACGACGTAGCGCGAGGTCAGATCTTCGCCATAGCGGCGCAAATGGATGTCGGAGAACACCACCTGCGTGCCCGATGACCCAATGTCGATCCCGACGCTGGTCAGCCGCACATGATCCTGGATCCAGATCGGGTTATCCTCGATCGGGCCGTCCAGCAGGAAGTCATCGTGATCGTGATCGGCATCGGGTCCGTGTTCATGCGGAGCCAGATCGCCATAGAGGTGGTCTGCCAGGCTGTGGGCCCCGCCTTCCGGCTTCTTCTTGTCCTGGTTCACGCCAAACCTCTTTCGTTGTTCCGCTATATGGGATGCTGTCCCGCACTACGGATGATAGTTTGATAGCTCTTGGGCCGCAACATCGGCGGCGCTCCCGTCGCCATAATTCGAAAAGAACGGAGGACCCCGATGGCCAAGGATGCGCTGGTCTCTGAAAAGCTGGCCAAGAAGTTCGAGACGGAAAAGGATTCCGCCTACACCCGCTGGGTGCGTAGCGAAGGCCTCGATATCATCTCGGCTCACTATGTGCCCAATCTGAACACGGTGGAACTCAAGCCCTGGGCACGACGGGGAGGCAAGGCCGTCTTCATCAATCACGACGCCTCCCGCACCTCCAATGATTGCTATGTGATGGAGATCGCGCCCGGCGGCAAGTTGGAGCCACAGCGCCAGCTGTTCGAGGAAATGCTGCTCGTTCTGAGTGGACACGGCTCGACGACGGTCGAAAACGACCAGGGCGCGAAGGTCAGCTTCGAATGGGGTCCGGGCTCGATGTTCGCCATTCCGCTCAACACCATCCACCAGCACTTCAACAGTTCGGGCACCGAGGCCGTCCGCTACGTGGCCGTCACCAATGGCCCCCCGGCGATCAACCTCTACGAAGATCCCGATTTCATCTTCAACACCCATCACGACTTCCTCGGCCGCTTCAACGGTGATCCCGACTATTTCGCCAACAAGGGCGAGCAGAAGGGTCTGCTGCTGGAAACCAATTTCGTGGCCGATGCGGTCAATCTGCCGCTGATCGAGGCCCGGGAGCGCGGCGCCGGCGGCGGGCATATCCGCTTCGCCATGGCCAAGGGGTCGATGAACAGCCACATCTCGCAGTTCCCGGTCGGAACCTACAAGAAGTGCCACCGCCACGGGCCCGGCGCCCATGTCATCATCCTCTCGGGCGAGGGCTATTCGCTGATGTGGCCGGAAGGCGAGGAACCGCGCCGCTACGATTGGGAGGTCGGCACCATGATCGTACCGCCCAATATGTGGTTCCACCAGCACTTCAACACCGGCAAGACCCCGGCCCGCTATCTGGCCTTCAAGCATGAGGTGGTTTCGATCCGGAACGCCCAGGGCGTGCCCAAGGCCTGGATCTCGAGCCGCGTCGGTGGCGACCAGATCGACTACGCCGACGAGCGTCCGCTCATTCGCACTATGTTCGCGGACGAATTGTCCAAGCAGGGGCTCGAATCGCGCATGGAGCCGGTCTACGAGGCCGAATTGCCGGATCTGCCGCCCAAGCAGGACGCGTGAAGCCTCCCATAACCTCAAAAAAAACGCCGGCAAAACCGGCGTTTTTTCGCTTTTGCCGTCGACGCCCGGCTTCAGGTCTCGATGAACACGCGGTCCCCTTCGACGCTGACCTTGTAGGTGCGCAAGGGGATCATGCAGGGTGGTGCCGCGACCTCGCCGGTCCGGATATCGAAAGCGCCATTGTGGAAGTCGCATTCGATCACGTGACCATCGAGATAGCCTTCGGACAGCGACCCCGGACCGTGGGTGCACTGGTCGTCGGTGACGAAATAGACGCCCTCCACGTTGTAGACAGCCAGTTCGAGCCCCTCGGTTTCGACCTTGATGACTTCTCCGGGCATTACGTCGTCAACCGAACAAACATCGACCTTGGCCTGTCCCTCGCTCATCCCGCACTCCTGTCTTAGGCTGGCATTTTCGACGCCCTACTTATTGGAACGATGTTCCGCATGCAAGAACAAATTCCGTACAGACGGCTCGCATATCGATAGGGTGCGTGCAATATTGGGTGGCGCTGCGCCACCGCTAAGGCGTTTCACTAAAGAGGAGGTGAAGACGATGCCGGCTCCCGACAGAATCACCAATGACGATCTGACCCGCACAGACGCTGGCACGCCGACCGGCGCGTTTTTCCGCCAATACTGGATCCCGGCCCTTCTGGCCAAGGAACTTCCGGAAAACGACTGCCCGCCGGTGCGGGTGAAGCTGCTCGGCGAAAGGCTGCTCGCCTTCCGCGATTCGGAAGGCCGCTACGGGCTGATCGACGAATTCTGCGCCCATCGCGGCGTCTCGCTGTGGTTCGGCCGCAACGAAAAAGGCGGTCTTCGTTGCCCCTATCATGGCTGGAAATACGACCACACCGGCCAGTGCATCGAGGTGCCCTCCGAACCGGTGGAGAGTGGCTTCTGCCAAAAGATCAAGCTGACCGGCTACCCGCTCATCAAGGTCGGCGACGTCTTGTGGACCTATATGGGTGACAAGGACAACATGCCGCCCGAACCCGAATGGGAGTTTGCCCGGGTTCCTGCCGAGCAGACCTTTACCTCCAAGCGCCTGCAGGAGTGCAACTGGCTGCAAGCGATGGAAGGCGGCATCGATTCCAGCCACGTGTCCTGGCTGCATTCAGGCGATCTGAGCTCCGATCCTCTGTTCCAGGGCGCCAAGGGCAACAAGTACAATCTGGCCGATAAACGGCCCGTGTTCGAAGTCGTGCAATCGGATGGCGGCCTCTTCATCGGCGCGCGCCGCAATGCCGAGGACGGGCATTATTACTGGCGCATCACGCCCTGGGTCATGCCGAGCTTCACCATGGTGCCCCCGCGCGGCGACCATCCTCTACATGGCCATTTCTGGATTCCGATCGACGACGAGAACTGCTGGGCCTGGAGCTTCGACTACCATCCCACCCGCGCCCTCACCGACAAGGAACGCAAGGCGATGGAGGACGGCTTCGGCGTGCATGTCGAATACGTCCCCGGCACCTTCAGGCCGAAGGCCAACAAGGACAATGACTATCTGATGGACCGCGAGGCCCAGAAGCGCGGCGAGACCTATTCCGGCGTCAAGGGCATTTCGATGCAGGATGCATCCCTGCAGGAAAGCATGGGCCCCATTGTTGACCGCTCCAAGGAAAACCTCGTTTCCACCGATAACGGGATCATCATGGCCCGCCATCGGCTGAAAAAGGCGGTGCAGGCCCTCAGGGACAAGCAGGAGACACCTCCGGGTATCGACATTGCCCATCAGCGCGTGCGTTCCGCAGCCGTGGTCCTGCCGCCCGACGAGGCGTTCAAGACCGCATGCAAGGACGATCTGACCGTGCGCGAGGGGGTCAAGCAGTCCTCGGTCTAGCGAACCCCGGGGGACAAGCACTGCCCGACGGAAGACACCTTCCGTCGGCTCACCCTGTCAAGGAGCCTGACCATGGCGATATTCAGTGACTGCGCCCGCGCCGCCTCCGCCGAAGAAGCGCGGTTTAGGGTGCAATATCCCAATTCGAGGGATCGTGCGACGCGCGTGATTGCACTCGATCCGGAAACCGCGGACAAGCTTGGGGAAGTCGCGCATCTGCCGTGGCATGGGGCACATTTTCTCCGCCATGTCGGCAACTCTGCCGTCAGCGCGGACTTCGAAGATCTGCCTGTGGATGCCGAACTCATCGATCTGAATGGCCGCCAGACCAAGCTTAGCGACGAGCTCGAGGGGGCGGACACAGTGGTGGTCGTGGTCAAGGGCGGCCAGAACGGTGGTGCGGCAAATGCGGTTGGCAACAGCTGCATGGTGCGCGGCATCATGACCACCGGCCTCGTGCTCACCGACGACCCGAACAGCGACGATACCGAGTTCACCGTCAACGCCCTCAGGCCCTATATGCGCATGCTGGTGGTCGCGTCCGGTGATGACTACGTCACCGAAATGCTCAGCGCCCTGAGGGCCTGAATTGGGCTCAGGATCGCAAATTCTCAGCGACAACCAGGATGCGGTGACTGAACTCGTCACCGCCCTCACCCTGTCGGAGCGGATGGGGCTGATCGATTTCAACGGGCATGGCAGTGTCCGCCTGCCTGGCGGTGCCATCCTCATCAATTCCGGCGCCTCGACCCGCTCGGCGCTGACGCCCGACGACATCGTGGCGATCGATTCCGACGGTATGCTGCTCGATGGCGAGCAAAAGCCGCCCATGGAATTGCACATACACACCGAGATCTACCGGCGCCGGCCCGATGTTCATGCGATCCTGCACGGACATCCAGAAGCCTCGACCCTGTTGACGTCGTCGGGGACGCCTGTCCTGCCGGTGTTTGCCCAAGGCTGTCTGATGAACGGTCTGCCTGTGCACTCCACCCCGGAATTGATCAACACCAAGCCCAATGGTGAGAGGGTGGCCGAGGAATTGGGCGACGCGCGCGGCATTCTCTTGCGTGCCCATGGCAGCATCGTCGTGGGCAGAAGTCTTTCGGAAGCCTACGTCCTCGCCGTCTATCTGGAGCAGAACTGTGCCCGCCAGATCAAGGCTAGCGCCCTGGGGCAGCCTTATGTGTTCAGCGCGGATGAGATCGCCGCGGCAGAGGCCAATCTTTACAAGCCGAACCTCTTCGCCAAATGCTGGAATTACTACCGCGCCAAATTCGAGGTTTAGCGGCGCGTAGGGCTCGTTCGGGCCGGAAAGGGATATGATCATGTGCGGTGATCTCGATGGCGACAGCCAACTCGACGACAGCATTTTCGACCAGTTCATCAAGCTCGCCTCGCTTTATTCGGCCCGTCCTTCGGCGGACATCGAGGAAGCAAGCCTTGCCATAGGGACCGGCCCGCAACGCTCCGCCTATATGCAGTCGCTTTTCCACGATGCCCTGCTTCGCGCCGCCAGCGACACCGCAGCCACCGAAAGCGGCATGCGCGCCGACGCCATGGCCGCACAGGCCGTCGTATTCGCGCGGTTGGCCGGGATGCTGGCGGGTCAATTGCCGCCGTCGGCGGACATGTATCGCAGCTGCATGGAAGCCTTCCAGGACGGGCATGGCGAACTGGAGCGGCGCATTGCCGCCCAAACCGATCACCACCACCATCACCACGGCGACGGCCACCAGCACCACCATCATCACCACTCCCATGAGCACTGAGAGCCGCTCAGAAGGCGACAGCGTTTCGCTCGATTGGCGCGCCCGGTTCGGCGAACTGATGGCGGCCAGTTTCGGCAGGAGTTTCTGGAGCTTTGTTGCCGTTGCCGCCATCGCCGCCGCCGCCTGCTATTACCTGCGCGGCCACGACGCCTTCTTCGAGGGCTGGTATCACGACCTTTCCATGCTGGCCGACACCGTCCCGCGCGTGGTGGCCGCTGTTGGCATCGCGGGCATGGTCTATGTGCTGCTGCCGCGCGAAAAACTGGCGTCACTGATTGGCGAGGGAAGCGGCATCAGGGGCCTCTTCATCGCCGCCGGGGCGGGCATCATTACGCCGGGCGGCCCCTCGTCAGCCTATCCCCTGCTGGCGCTGTTGGCGGCAGGGGGCGCCCATCGCGGGCCTCTGATTGCCTACTTCACCGGCTGGTCCATGCTGGGCGTGCAGCGCATCCTGATGTGGGACGTGCCCCTGATGGGCGCCGATTTTTCCCTGACCCGATTTCTGATCAGCCTGCCGCTACCGATTATTGCCGGCTACATCGCGTCGAAGATTCCGTTTTCGCTTCGGCTCAGCGAGCCGGCGGAAGACGCGGGCAGCACCGAATGAATTTCGCGATCATCTTGTTGTGGGTGCTGTTTCTCGGCCTTTTCGCCTATACGGCCAGCCGTGGCCAGCAAACCTTGAGGGCCGGCATCCGGCGTTGGGTCGAACAGTTCTTCGTCCTCGTGCCGCGCATGATCGTGGCGCTGATTGCAGCTGGTTTCATCGCCAAGCTCATTCCCGCGACCTTCATCGCCGAATATCTGGGAGAAGGCTCGGGCATCAAGGCGATCCTGATTGCCACCGGCGCCGGCCTTCTGGTGCCGGCAGGCCCATCCGTCGCCTTTTCCATCGCCGCCGTTTTTGCCCGCGCCGATGCTTCGGTTCCGGCCCTGATCGCTTTCATCACCTCGTGGAGCGTTTTCGCTGCCCATCGCATGTTCATCTACGAGATTCCGCTTCTGGGCTGGCGCTTCCTGCGCATGAGAGTGCTATCCTCCATGCTCACGCCAATCATCGCGGGGCTGATCGGGATCGCCGTATCCACCGTCGTCGCCCTGCCCAGCTATGGCGCGGTCCTTGGATCGCTCTGAGCATCGTGCGAAAAAGTGGACACCGGTTTTTCGCAAAAAACGATGCGGCCACAAATAGGTAGAGGATGCGTTCTGATCCAAACACAACGCATGCTCTAGTGAAATTTCGAAAGAGAGGACTTTGATGGATATCGAGCGCATCCACTCCGGCAAACGCATCAGCCGCGTCGTCAAGCACAATGGCATAGCCTATCTCGCCGGCATCCTGGCCCTGACCGCACGCAACGGTACGGTGGGCGAACAGACGACCGACATCCTCAACATGATCGAACGGCTGTTAAAGGAAGCGGGAACGGACAAGACGCGGCTGCTGACGGCAACCATCTGGCTCGCCGACATTCGCACCGCGGAGGAAATGAACGTGGTCTGGGAGGAATGGGTGCCCGATGGCTGCGCACCGGCCCGCTCGACCATCGAGGGCCGCCCGACCGACGCCGATCACAAGGTCAAGATATCCGTGACGGCGGCGCTCTGAGCGCCGTAGCGCCGTCGAGGGCCTACTTCCCCATTTCTTTCAGCCGCTTGTCCAGCCGCGGATAGACCCGGCGGGCATTGGCCTCGAACACCTTGTGCTTGTCGGCGTCGGGGATGTCGAGCGCATCGATATAGCGCTTCGTGTCATCGAAATTGTGGCCCGTCTCAGGGTCAACACCCTTGACCGCCCCGAACATCTCGGAGGCGAACAGGATATTGTCGACGTCGATGACCTCGAACAGCAGATCGATCCCCGGCTGGTGATAGACGCAGGTGTCGAAGAAGACGTTTTTCATCACATGATCTGTGAGACGCGGTTTCTTGAGCATGTCGGCCAGTCCCCGATAGCGCCCCCAGTGATAGGGCACGGCACCGCCGCCATGTGGAATGATGAGCTTCAGGTCTGGGAAATCGGCAAACAAATCGCCCTGGATAAACTGCATGAAGGCCGTGGTATCGGCATTGATGTAGTGGGCGCCCGTGGCATGGAAATTGGGATTGCACGAGCCCGACACATGGATCATGGCCGGCACCTGCAGCTCCACGAGCTTCTCGAAGAAGGGGTACCATGCCTTGTCGGTCAGCGGACGACCGCTCCACATGCCGCCTGACGGATCGGGGTTGAGGTTGCAGCCGACAAAGCCAAGCTCATTGACGCAGCGCTCGAGTTCCTCGATCGAATTCTCGATGGGCACGCCGACCGATTGCGGCAACTGGCAAACGCCGGCGAATTTCTCCGGATAGAGCCGGGTGACGCGATGAATTGTGTCGTTGCAAAGCCGCGTCCATTCCTTCGACACCGCCTCATCGCCGATATGATGCGCCATGGCCGAGGCCTGAGGCGAGAAGATCGTCATGTCGATGCCGCGTTCGCGCAGGGCCCGCAGCTGATTGTTTTCAAGGCTTTCGCGGATCTCGTCATCGCTGATATCGGCCAGGCTCGGCTTCGGCTTTGACCCGTCTTCGTAATGGGCGATCTGCGCCTCGCGGAAAGCCTTGAGCTGCGCCGGAGCGGTCGTGTAATGGCCGTGGCAATCGATGATCATGATCTGAACCTGCTTATTGAGAGCGTACGTTTTTCGCGCTTCGGCTAGTCGATGTATTTGAGGCCTTTTGCCTCGAGCGCCGGCCGCATGTTGTTGACGTCGAGCCCCAACTCGCCGGCCTTATAGCGTTCGCGCGATTTGGCTTCCTTGTCTTCCCGCGCCTGCGCCTTTTCGAGCACGCCGCCCGCCTCCTCCCGCCGCACGACCACCACACCGTCATCATCGGCAAGCACCAGATCGCCCGGCGCGACGGCCTGGCCGGCGCAAACGATGGGCACATTCACATCGCCCAACGTCTCCTTGACCGTACCCTGGGCCGAAATGGCCTTGGACCAGACGGGAAAGCCCATCTTTTGCAGATCGGCCACGTCACGGCAGCCTGCGTCGATGACCAGGCCGCGCACGCCGCGCGACATGAGCGACGTGGCCAGGAGGTCTCCGAAATAGCCCATGTCGCAATAGGAAGTCGGTGCCACGACCAGGATGTCGCCCTTCCGGCACTGCTCGACCGCCACATGGATCATCCAGTTGTCACCGGGCGGCACGCTGACCGTGACCGCCGTCCCGGCAATACGGGCGCCGGAGTAGATGGGGCGCATATTCGGTGCCAGCAGTCCTTTGCGGCCCTGCGCTTCATGAACCGTGGCGACGCCGAGATCGGCAAACCGGTCCACGAGGTCGAGGGGCACGCGTTCGATATTGCGAATGACGACCGGCATTGTAATTCCTCCCTAGGCGTCGGCCATGGTGCATTGGTTCAATCCATGGGCCAGTGCATTTTTGTCAAGGTTGCGGCCGATGAAAACCAGCTTTGAAACCGGCTTGGCGTCGGCCGCCCAGCTTCCCGAATAATCGGCTTCGAGCATCATGTGCACGGCGTGAAACACCAACCGCCGCTTCTCCCCCGCAATGTGCAGGATGCCCTTGGCGCGCAGGATGTCCTGCCCCTTTTCTGCCAATAGCGTTTGAAGCCAGTTATCGACCTTGTCGAGATCGAAGGGCGTGCTGAAGTTGAACGACACACTGTCTATTGGCGTGTGGTGGTGGCCGTGATGATCGGACGCTTCGTGGTCTTCCTCTGACGCGAGAAAGCCCGGATCGTCGGCAAGAATGCGGTCGAGATCGAAGCCATGCCGATCGAAAATCTCCGATAGCGGCACCCTCCCCCGCTCACTGCGCTGAACGGGCGCATGCGGGTTGAGCGTGCGCAGCCGCGCTAGCGTCCGCTCAAGCTCATTTTCGTCGACGGTGTCGATCTTGTTGAGGATAATCAGGTCGGCAAACGCGATCTGTTCAGCCGCCTCTTCGTAAGCATCGAGTTGCGCGCCTATGTGATGGGCATCCGCAAGGGCGACGACGCTGTCCAGCCTGACGCGCCCGTCGAGCGAGCGGTCCATGAAGAAGGTCTGCGCCACCGGTCCGGGATCGGCGAGGCCTGTGGTCTCGATGATAATGGCGTCGAAATGCTTGCCGGAGACCAGCAGCTGATGCAGCGTCCTGACAAGGTCCCCGCGCACGGTGCAGCACACGCAGCCATTGTTCATCTCGATGAATTCTTCATCGGCCTCGACGAGCAGGTCGGCGTCAATGCCGATTTCCCCGAACTCATTGACGATGACGGCGTATTTGCGCCCGTCGGCTGCACCCAGAACGCGGTTGAGCAGGGTTGTCTTTCCGGAGCCAAGGAAACCGGTCAGCACGGTGACCGGGATCGCTCCGGCCTCAGGCGTTTTTGGCTCTGGAGACATTGCCTCCTATTTCCAGGGAAACAGAGAGGCGTGGATGACGCCCTCATCGCCCTTGCCGCCGACCGACCTGATGGCGAGGTCGACATCTTTCAGCCCGTAGCGGTGCGTGGTGATCAGATCGAGCGGGAAGCGCTTCGACGCCAGCTGCTGCAGCGCCAGTTCGCAGGATTCGTAATTGTGGCCGCGGGCACTCTTGATGGTCACGTATTTGGTCGCGACCTTGCCGAGCGGAAAATTCGGGAAGTCAGACATTTCGCCCTGAATGAGCATGGTGCCGCCCTTGCGCTTGAGCGCATTGAGCCCGAGCAGGGTCGGAATGGTCCCTGCACCCGCCGTACAATCGAGCGAGACGTCGACACCCTCTCCGCCGGTGATCTCCATGATCCGGGCGAGCGGGTCTTCCTCCTCGACATTGATGGCATAGTCCGCCCCGAGCTTCAGCGCGGCAGCAAGGCGCGCCTTGTCCTTGGAGGTGCCCGTGATGATGATCAGCGACGCGCCGGCCTGTTTGCAGGCGATCGCCTGCGATAGCCCTTGCTGGCCCGGCCCCTGGATGAGCACGCGCGAATTATAGCCGACCTCGCAATCGAGTAGCGCCCACTGGATGCCGTTGGCCATGGGCGTCACCACGCCGGCAAGCTCGGGGGTCACGCCATCAGGGACTTTGTGCACAACCGCGTTCCACGGCAGATACATATATTGCGCAAACCCGCCCCAAAGATGCGGCGCCCGCTCGGCGGAGGTATAGCCATAGCGGATGGCTTCGGGGTCATTGCGCCAGTCGGTAGCTGTGCAGAGCCTGTATTCGCCCTTGTGGCACCACTCACAATTGAAACACGGCACATAGTGCTCGACGAAAACCAGATCGCCTTCCTTCACACCCTTGCGCTTGAGAAACTGGCTGCCGGCCTTCTCGATATAGCCGATATTCTCGTGTCCCATGATGACGGGCGCGGCGGTGGGCGGCTTGGCATAGAGCTTGACGTCGGTGCCGCAAATGCCGGCGACTTCCATGCGGAGCAGTGCGCCCTCCTCGGGCACATCGGGCATGGGGAATTCACGGATTTCGGTTTGGGAAGGGCCAGTGCGCACGGCGGCGGCGACAGTAGATGCCAAGGGATGTCCTCCAACTCCGAATGAGGAGCGTGGGGTAACAGCCGGCCATCAACTATACAAGAACGATGTTCTATATGACGGAACAAGCGCCCCCTCAACCGACCGAGACGGCCTAAAGAGTGGAGCAGGGAGAAGGTGCCGATGGCTCGCACATTGCTGGCAGGATCTCGGGATCGAAGCAAGGACGCGATGGCGATTGGGGCCATTTCCGAATGGACCCGGCAGCGCTTCGATCTCTCCCCGCAGACCCCGCTCATGGTCAGCGAAATCGTCTGCGGCGCCCCGGGCTGTCCGCCTCTGGAAACGGTGGTGCTGTTCTGGGATGAGAACGGAACGCGCTATGGCTTCAAGATCTTCAAGCCGCTCGGCGAGGTTGTCGAGGCTGATCTTCCCGTCGCCTGGCTCAAGCCTACCCTGACCGATTTCGGCAATGAAGATTGCTGCTGACCCTTCAAGCGAAGAAACCCAAGGAAGAAAGATGGACCTGCCCAAGCTCAAGACCGTAACCCGCACCCAGGGCAACAACCGCGCGCTCAAGGAAGGCGTCATCAAGCCGATGACCTTCGAATTCGATTTCGAGGAGGTTCAGCCGCTGGTCAAGGGCTTCCGCCGCATGGTCCGCGGCCTCGAATTTGACATCTGCGAGATGGCGCTGACGACCTATATCTGCGCGCGCGAGCATGGCGTGAAGTTCACCGCCCTGCCAATCTTTCTCGTGCGCGATTTCCATCATGGCGCCATCCAGATCAATCGCCGCGCGGGCATGAGGACCGGCAAGGACATCGAGGGCAAAAAGGCCGGCGTCAATCGCGGCTACACGGTCACCACGGGCGTATGGGCGCGCTCCATTCTGCAGGACGAGCAAGGCGTCGACCTCGACAAGGTCACCTGGGTTCTGTCGGGCGACGAGCACGTGGCCGATTATACGCCACCTCCCAATGTGGTGCCGGTCGGCGAAGGCAATGACCTCGAACAGATGGTGATTTCCGGTGAGGTGCCCGCTGCAGTCGGCCTCGGCATCGATCATCCCGATGTGACGCCGCTCTACGAGGACCCTTTGGAAGCCGGGCTGAACGCCCTGCGTGAGCGCGGCCTTTATCCCATCAATCACCTTGTCGTGGTCCGCGACGAGCTTCTAGCCGAACGCCCGGGCCTGGCACGCGACATCTTCGAAACCTTCGCGGCGTCGAAAAAGCTCTATGTGGCTGATCTCAAGGCCGGCAACATCGCCGAGCCCACCAAGGTCGATCGCATGCATATGCGCGTCATGGACCTGATCGACGATCCCCTGCCCTATGGCATCGCACCGAACCGGCACGTGCTCGACATGCTGGTCGAGCACGCCATGCGCCAGAAGATCATCACCAGACGCGTCGACGTGCCTTCGCTCTTCGCGGAGGAGACCCGCGATCTGGTGGCATAGGCAAGAGTTTACGCCGCCGCCAGAAAATCCATGATCCGGGCCGGGGCGTTGTCCTCGGCCTGTTGGTCCACCGGAATATCCCAATAGTCGGAGCCCTTGAGGCATTCGTGCAGATAGCGCGCGGCAGATGTCGCATGCGATCCGTCAGCGCCGGGGATGATGAGCGTCGGTACCGCAAGCCGCATCATGTCCTCCGGCTCCGCTCCCGGTGCCGTATCCCGGTCGAACATCACCCGGCTCGTGCCCCCCAGCATCAGCTTGTAGTGATCGGCGTCCTGTGCAGCGAAACGCTCGGCAAAATCGGGATAGGTGCGGATGACCGACGTCCAGGGGCCGCCTCGCGGATCCTGCCCAAAGCTCTTGTCGTGCGATTGGACCAGGTCGACGACCGCCTGCAGCCCGTTCTCCTCGACAAAGGCCAAATGGCGCGCAAACCGCATATGCGCGTTGAGCCGGTATTGCGCGCCGCCAACCGGCCAGTAGAGCACCATGGAGCGCACGCGCTCGGGCTTGGTGACCGCAAAGGTGGTGACCGGACAGCACCCCATGCAGCCGCCCATCATATGCGCCCGCTCTATGCCGAGATGGCGCAGCAGTCCCTCGCCCTGCGCGACGAACCCGTCCCATGTCAGCCGCTCGAGTCGCCCCCCGGACTGGCCGGTTTCGCGCCGGTCGAAGACGATGCATTTGTACTTTTCGGGCAGATGATCGAGCAGTTTTATGCGGGCATAGACCCCCAGATCGGACCATTTCTCGATACGCGCATCGAACCCGCCGGGCGAGTACATCAGCAAGGGCTCGCCCTCCCCGATCACCTCGTAGCGGGTGCGGATCCCGTCAACATCCACAAATGCCATGAATTTCCCCTTCAGCCTTTCGGCGTCCCCTTGATCTGTTTTCCGGCACGCACATCCGCTGCAAACGCCGAAATGGCATCAAGCGCGATGCGCGCGACGTTGGCGTAATTGTCTGCATCGGGGTCCGCGTCGAGAGCGCTTGCGCCATAGCCGATGGCGGCGTTGACCATGCGCACCCGGCCGTCGAGCCACGGACCGCCGCCGAACCCGCCGAGCACGGGGATCTTCACCGCCTTCACGACTTCGGGCCCGATAACGGGTCCGGAATTGGTGAAATCGAGCAGGGAGGCTCCCGCCGCCTCCAGCATGCGCGCTTCCTCCACCAGATGCTGGGTAAGCTCTGGGGGCAATTGCGCCTTGCCGCTATTCTGGTTGGCATAGGCAATACCGTATTTGAGCGCGGTCTGGGGGGTCAGGCCGAATTGCGCGAAAACCGGGATGCCAGCCTTGACGATCGCCGAAACGGCCTCCGGAAAGTCTGCCGCGCCGTCCACCTTGATCAGGTCGACCCCCGCCTCCTTGACGAAACGGATCGCGGCGCTGACCGCCTCGTCCACCCCCTGCTGCACAGGCCCGAAGGGAAAATCCACGCTGACAAGAGCCCGTTTCACGCCGCGCCGGACGGCCTTGGTCACCACCAGCATCTCCTCCATGGTGATCTCCAGCGGATTGGGCTGCCCCCACAGATTGATGCCGACGGTGTCGCCGACCGAGACGAGGTCCACCCCGGCCCGGTCGACGATCTGCGCCATCTGGTAGTCCCAGGCCACCACGCCGACGATTTTCTCGCCATCGCGTTTGCGCTGCTGCAATTGGGGAAGCGTAACTTTGTCCATGAGAGGGACCTTATTCTTGTTTGATCGTCAGTTTGCCGCGTCGCCGCCGACGGACTGGATGGGCGTGGCGTATTCGCCCAGCCTCTCGAGATAGAGGGCGACGACCTTGTCGACCAGCCGCTCTATTTCGGCTTGCGGTCCATCCCTGATCGCCTTGTCCGGCTGGGCCAGATAGAGCGTGCGCACCAGCCGGCCATTGTCGATAGGGCGCGCCGACAGGGTTTTTTGGCGCCATTCCTCGGCGATGATGCCGAGCGGCACGATGCTGGTGGCCGCGCCACGCTCCACGAGCGTCTTGATGGCGCTCACCGATTGCACCTCGAAGGCGATCTTGACCGGCACCGACAGCGCCTCGGCCGCTTCATGGGTGAGACCCCACACGATGTCCCGCCGGCTCAGAAGCGCGAGATCGGTCTTCAGTGCCTCCTCGAAACGTATTGGAACGCCATCATTGGGATCGCCCGGCGGCATTATGAAGAACAGGCGCTCCTCCAGCAGTGGCGTGCGCTTGATCGCCGGCTGATTGGGGATGTTGAAGGCCAGTGCGTAATCGAGCTCCTTGCGGCTCAGCGCCGCCATCAGGATGAATGAGAGTTCCTCCACCAGCCGCAGCGGCGCATCCGGCACCTCCGCCCCGGCCAGCCTCAAAAAGTCCGGTCCGATCAGCTGCATGATCGACGGCGTGATGCCGAAATAGATTGGCGCCCGCTCCGCCCCGCCGATCTGTCGGACCTCATTGGCCGCCGCGTCCACCATCTTGAGGATCTCGATCGCCCGCTCGAACAGCGCCCCGCCGGCCTCGGTCTGCCTGATGCCCCGCGAATGGCGTTCCAGCAGATCGACGCCGAGTTCTTCCTCCAGATTCTTGATCTGGATGCCGAGCGCAGTCTGCGCAACGTGCAGGTGCTCGGCCGCTCGGGTCATGTTCCCGAGTTCGACGATCTTGGTAAAATAATAGAGCTGCCTGAGGTTGATGGCCGCCTCCTCCCGAAGCGCAAAGTGAACCGCATAAAGGAACCGCGTTCCGCTTTGGATGTGAACTAACATTATTTTGGGTCAGGGATGCAAGTTTTGAATTGGACCGGATTGCGGCAGGCGCTCCACAGTTAAGGGAAACGACAAGGCGACGCGGATGAGCCGCCGCCGGCAAGGGAGTGTTGGAAGCAGGGCATGAGTAGACGGGTTAGCTTCGCGTGCTGGGACTATGACCGCATGGTTCCGCTCATCGACGGGCGGGTACGTCCGGAAGGCATCGATCTGAATTTCCTCAACATGACGGTCGAGGAAACCTTCTTCCGCATGCTGCGCTACCGCGAATTCGATGCCTCGGAGATGTCGCTGTCGTCCTATGTGCTGTCCCTGTTCAAGCCCGAAAGCCCTTTCATCGCCATTCCGGTGTTCCCGTCGCGTTTCTTTCGCCACTCCTCGATCTATGTGAATGCCGACAGCGGCATCGAAAAGCCTGAGGATCTGATCGGCAAGAAGGTGGGCTGCCCGGAATACCAGATGACGGCCCCGGTCTGGATCCGCGGCATTCTTTCCGACGAATACGGTGTGGCGGTCGAAAGCATGCAGCATTTCACCGGCGGGGAAGAATCCCCCAACCGCGAGGAAAAGCTCAAGATCGACCTGCCCGACACTATTTCGGTCACCCCCATCGGGCCGGGCAAGACCTTGTCGCAAATGCTCGCCGACGGCGAAATCGACGCCTTGTTCACCGCGCGCAAACCCAGCACCTACACCGGTCCGGGCGGCAAGGTCAGGCGATTGTTCGAAGACTATATTGACGTCGAGAAAGACTATTTCCGGCGCACCGGCATCTTCCCGATCATGCACACCGTGGTCATCCGGCGTGACATTTACGAGAAGGAGCGCTGGATCGCTCAATCGCTCTACAAGGCCTTTTCCGAGGCCAAGGACACCGCAATGCAGGGCTTGCAGGAAACGGCCGCGCTGAAATCCATGCTGCCCTGGGCCATGGCCCATTACGAAGCTGCCGTTGAGGAACTGGGCCCCGATTACTGGCCCTACGGGCTGGAGGACAATAGGCGGACGGTGGACACCTTCCTGCGCTATTCCTTCGAGCAGGGCCTGTCCAAGCGGCAATTGACGGCCTGTGACATCTTCGCCCCCGAGACGTTCGAGGCATTCGTGGTCTGACGCCGCGGCCGGCCCCGGCGGGGCCGGAGCGCATCAGCCGCAACGCCCGGCAAAGGAAAAAAGGAAAGCACGATGAACGATCAACCCAGCACCGAGAAGAAAGACGAGGTGGTTTGGGAGCGCTGGACCAAGAAGCGCACCTTCGTCCGGGCATTGGAGGGCACCTATGGGGAACTCATGGCCGAGCTCTATTCGCAGCCCCGCATCTACCCGACCGGCGACCTCAAGTGGAAGGGCGGCCCGCAGAATTTCGGCAAGAAGGTCATCAATCCGCAGGCGGCCAAGGTCGCCCAGTCGATCGAGACTCACATCGACGCCTTCGCGCCCGGCGGCTACGGCCAGAAGCATGGCCACATGAACAGCGCCGTGTTCTTCGTGCTCAAGGGCAAGGGCCACGACATCCATGACGGCCGCCGCATCGACTGGGAGGCCGGTGATGCGCTCATCGTGGAGAACGGGTGCGTGCACCAGCACCTCTCCGACGACACGGAAGACGAAACCATCTGCCTCATCATGAAGGCGAAACCGCTTTTCCTGTTCATGCACATGATCTTCCAGGAAGTGGTGGAATACCCCCCGAAGACGCCAGCGCCGGGCCAGGAAGACTATACGCCGCCCGCAGCGCTTTAAGCCGTCCCGGCCACGAAAGGATTTCGAACAATGACCAGCAACAATCCCGGCTTCGTCAGCGACATCGAACGCTCCCGCGCCAAGGTCGACGGACCTTATGTCAATTTTTACAACGAAGCGCTCGAGGCCTCGCGGCAGTTCCGTGACGACTATCCGAACAAGATGAATGTCGTGAAATGGGACCAGATGCCCATGGAGCGCTCGGCCGATGGCCTCATCAAGCACATCATCAACGAGAAGATGAACACCAAGGAATACTGCCTTGATATTTATATGCAGTTTCTTCCTGTTGACGGCGCCACTGGCACGAGCAGGCATCTGACCGAAGAGGTCGCTTTCGTCATCGAGGGCACCGGCTACGACCTGCACTACGACGTCAAGTTCCACTGCGCCGACAAGTTCGAATGGGAATGGGACACAACGCCGAAGCGCTATGACTGGAAGCCCGGCGATTTCATCTACATCCCGCCCTATTGCGCTCACAAGCGGTTCAATACTTCGGACAGCGAAGCGCGCGTGGTGGTCATGAACAGCCGCATCATGCGGGCGATCGGCTTCGACTGGTTCGATCAGCTTGAACCGGCAAAAGGCTTCGAAGATCTCTGGACGCCACCGGCCGAGTGACCAGAGCAACAGGGCGCCCTTTTGGGGAGAAGGGCGCTTTCGGCCGAAGAACGGGAGGAACTCCAATGAAAAGATTAATCAAGGCCCTGGTGGCCGGATCGCTTGCCGCGCTCGCCCTGCAGGGCGCAGCCCTCGCTTCCGACTACTATAAGGGAAAGACCGTCACCTATATCGTGGCGACCGATCCGGGTGGCGGTTACGACACCTATGGCCGTCTGATCGCCAAATATATGCAGAAATATCTCGGCGCGGATCGCGTCCTTGTGCGCAACGTGCCCGGCGCCGGCCACATCGTCGGGGCGAACACCCTCTACAGCTCGCCTCCGGACGGGCTGACCATCGGCACGTTCAACACCGGACTGATCTATGCGCAGCTGCTTGGCTTTGAAGGCGTACAGTTCGATCTGCGCAAGTTCGAATGGATCGGCAAGGCAGCCTCCGACCCGCGCGCAATGGTGGTGAGCGAACAGTCCGGCTTCCAGACCGTCGACGATATGCGCAAGGCCGACCGCATCGTGTTCGCCGGCGCCGGCATCGGCTCATCCTCCTATGTCGACACCAAGATGGTCGCGACCGCACTCGATCTGCCGCTCGACATTGTGACTGGCTTTAACGGCAATGAAGGCGAAATGGCCATGATGCGCGGCGAAGTCGCCGGGCAGATGGGTTCGCTGAGTTCGCTCGAACCTTACGTCAAGAACAATGGCGGCAAGGTCATCATGGCGCTCGGCGCGGCGCCCGACAGTGGCATTCCGGACGGCCTGTCGCTGGCAAAGACGGAAGACGGCAAGGCTCTGATGTCCCTGGTTGCCGCCACTTCCGTTCTCGGACGTCTTACCGCGGCACCGCCCAATACCGACCCCGATCGCGTGGCCGATTTGCGGGATGCCTACATGAAGGCGCTCAACGATCCGGACCTGCAAAAGGAAGCCGACAAGCTCGGGATTCCGATCGATCCGGCCGGCGGTGAGCAGGTTGCCAAGATGATTGGCGACGCGCTTAACCAGAGCCCCAAATCGGTGGAAATCATTGCCGCTGCGACCGAGGTCGAAGTGCCGACGATCACCGTCACGAGCAAGCTGCTGACCGTCGACGACGGTGGCAAGCAGATCAGCTTCAATTCCGGCGATGCGGTGGTTGAATCCAAGGTTTCGGGTTCACGCACGGCCGTCAAGATCGACGGGTCCGATGCCAACCGCAAGGAGCTGGTGGCCGGTATGCAGTGCAAGATCGAATACAATCCGGAAGCCGACGGAAACGAGCCGACTTCGCTCGATTGCGCTTCGAAATAGGCATTGGGGGGAGCGCGAAATGCGCTCCCCTCGTCATCGACCAAGCGTGACCGGCAGGGCCTGACCCAATGACTGCGATAGCGGATTCCCTAATTTCGCTCGTGACAACGCCGCACCTGATGCTGCTGATCCTGATCGCGGTTCCGGTCGGCATGTTCTTCGGCGCCGTACCCGGGCTGGGCGGCAAGCTCGGTATCGTCTTGGTCATTCCATTCGTGTTCGGCATGGACAAGCTGTCCGGGGCAGTCTTCCTGCTCGCCATGCACTCCGTCGTCCATACCGGCGGCTCCATACCCTCCATCCTGTTCGGCGTGCCTGGCACCGGCCCCGATGCGGCGACCATTGTCGATGGTTTTCCGATGACCAAGAAGGGGCAGGCCGGGCGCGCCCTTGGCGCCAGCCTTGGCGCTTCGGGTGTCGGCGGGGTGATCGGCGCGCTGTTCCTCGCGCTGCTGCTGCCGTTTCTGCGGCCGCTCGTCCTCTCGTTTTCGCCCTCGGAATTCTTCCTTCTGGCGATCTTCGGCATCACCTTCATCGCCGTCCTGTCCGGCAACAGCCTGATCAAGGGCCTGCTGGTAGGCATGTTCGGTCTGATGCTGTCCTTCGTGGCGCTCGACCCGCACACGGGCATTCAGCGCTACACCTTCAACCAGCTTTTCCTGTGGGATGGCGTCGACGTCATCGCGGCAGTGCTCGCCCTGTTCGCAATTCCCGAAATGATCGCGCTCGGGCGTAAAGGGCGGCTCGATCGCCGGCGAACAGCCCGAGGCTTCGAAATATAATATCGGCGAGGTCGTGGACGGCATCGTCGATGTCTTCCGCCATTTCGGCCTGACCGTGCGCACCTCGATCATCGGCGCCATCGTCGGGGTCATCCCAGGGCTGGGGGGCGATGCCGCAAGCTGGATTTGCTACGGCCATGCCGTCCAGTCGTCCAAAACGCCCGAACGCTTCGGCCACGGAGCGGTGGAAGGTGTGATCGCGCCGGAGACGGCCAACAACGCCAAGGAAGGCGGAGCATTGCTCCCCACCCTCTTCTTCGGCGTCCCCGGCTCATCCGGGCATGGCCATCCTGCTTGGCGCCTTTGTCATGCTCGGCATCGTGCCCGGTCCCCAGCTTGCGCTGACCGGCATGGACCTCGTCTGGTCGCTGATCTGGACGCTGAGCGTCGCGAACATCCTCGCAGTCGGCATGTTCCTGCTCTGCGCGCCGCTCTTCTCCAAGCTGACCTATGTGCGCGGCGCCCTGCTCATCCCCTTCGTCATCACCCTCGCCTTTCTGGGAGCCTATCTCAGCCACGGCGCCTGGGAGAACATGGTGCTGCTGACCGTGCTTGGCGTGCTTGGTTATTTCCTGAAGAAGTACCGCTGGCCACGCCCGCCCTTCGTCATCGGACTGGTGCTCGGCTCGATTGCCGAAGACAGCCTGCACAAGGCGCTCGACATCTGGGGACCGACCTTCTTCATGCGGCCGATGTCGATGGTCTTCATCGCCCTCATCATCGGCTCCATCTTCTTTTATTTCTGGCGGCGCCGCACCCGCACCGGCGCCGAGGGCGCCATGGAGGTGCACTTTGACACTTAGGCCGCAATCCATTCTCACCCTGGTCATGCTTGCGATCTTTTCCACCATGACCGCGATCGCCCTGACCTATCCGGGCGAGGCGGCGCTGATGCCGCTGCTGGTGGGAATACCGGGCACCATCCTGTGTTGTGTGCAACTGGCGAGCGAGGTTTTCGCCCAACCGAGCGCGGCCGAGGCAATTGCCGCCGCGGGCCCTGACCGGCGGGAGCGCATCAGGGCTGAAATGGTCATGTTCCTGTGGATCTTCGCGTTTCTGGCAGGAATCCTCGCCTTCGGCTTTGTTTACGCTGCCCCTGTTCTGGTCTTCGGGTTCATATCGCTGGGCCGCAAGGAAAAGCTGATCTATGGGCTTTTCGGCGCCATCGGCACCTTTGCCATTCTCTACGGCGTCTTCGACCGCCTGCTCGGGCTCCCTCTTTTTCCGGGCCTTCTCGGTCTTCGCCTCTTTTGATGTAAAGCCGTTCGCGCCCTGCCTGAGGAGACAAATATGGCCATCAAAAACATTCTCGTCGCCTATAACGGCACCCCTGCCGCAGACAGCGCCTTGAAGCTCGGCCTGCTGATGGCGAAAAAATACAGCGCGCATCTGACAGGGGTTTTCGCCCAAGGAGTACCGGAAGCCTTCGAAAGCGCCGCGCCCTACCTCACCCAGGGATTGGCCAACCAGTTCCGCGAAATCTCGCTGAACGCCCAAAAGCAGGCGCGCGAAACCGTCGCCAACCGCTTCCGCGAGATCGTCGGCAGCCTCGACGCGGACAATCTGCACTGGCTCGAAGTCTATGGAAGCGGCGACAGTTCCATCATCGAGATCGCCCGATGTTTCGACGTGACGGTGTTGGGGCAATTGGCAGCGGACGCGGAAAAACGCCACTCAGATCTTCACCCCGACGTGATCGCCCTTATGAGCGGCAAGCCCGTGCTGATCGTTCCACGCGGCTATGAGACGGCGGCGCTCGGCGACAGGGCGGCACTGGCCTGGGATGGCAAACGGGCCTGTTCGCGCGCCATGAGCGATGCCATGCAAATCCTGGAAACCAAGGCCTCGGTGCAGGTCTTAAGTGTTGGCGATGTTCCGGCCTGCACCACGCCCTCGGCCTCGATCACAATACACCTCGACCGCCACGGCATACCGTCCGAAGAAATCCGGCTCAAGCGTCAGGGCAGCATCGCCAAAACGCTACTCGACCACTGCGACAAGGCCGGCGTCGACCTCTTGGTCATGGGCGCCTACGAGCACTCCAAATTCTCCGAGGATTTCATCGGCGGCGTCACCAACGACGTCCTGCGCTCGGCAAAGATACCGGTATTCATGTCGCACTAGTGGTCGAGTGCGCTGACGCGCGCCCCCTATCCCCAGGGCGACCATTGGGCATTGAGGACATCTGCCCAGAACCCGTTCAGATGCATCGCCTCGGCCAGCCCGTTAATGCTGAGCGTCAAACAGAACGCGCCGACGATCGATAGTCCGATCCCCACGAACACGGCGGGCGTCAGAACCTCGTGATCCTTGTTCAGCGACCAGCCGAACAACAGACGGAACGCCACCGACAGGCGCTGGATCGGCACCACGACCCCGATCGGCGCGATGGCCAGCGCCAGATAGCGGAACATCTGCGACAGGAACACGAAAACCGCGGACAGCCAGAACCATCTGATCGCGCCGCGGTCTATGCGGTTGAAATAGGCCACCGCCGCCCATAGAGAATACCGAGTGCCAGAACGACAATGGCTGCGGCGGTATAGGAAATCAGCCCGCCGGCAAGGCTGGCTCCCGCATCCCTGGCCCCTCCAAGGCCAAGATCGATGAAAAGCGGACTGGTCCCGTATCCCAGCGCACACACCGCGCCCCAGAATGTGCCGCGCGGCAGATCCGGTTCGAACCCCGATTTTGTGGTCAGGGGCTTCTTGCCGCGCCGGACCATGAGCAGCGGACCACCCATCACCAGCGCGATGCCCAGCCCTCTGAGCGGCGTCAGCACCTCGCCTGCAAAGACCAGCGCCAGGACAAGCGACACCAGAATGCTTAATTGCTGGATGGGCGCCGACAACGCCGCGCCGAGATATTTCGTCGCCTGGTAGTTCCCGTAGCGCCCGATGACGAAATGAATGATGCCGGCCGCCGCCATCCACAAATAACCGGGCAATTGGTAATGCGCCAGCGCCGCAAACCCGCCGCCGAACAAGCAGAAGATCAGGAACAGCGGCACCCCGGCCGGAACCGTGATGGCCATGGCCTGCAGGGCATCGCCCTTGAGCACCCCCCGACGGATGGCGGCTGCATTGAGGCCGAAGGACGCCGCCGACAGCAGCGCAAAAAGTGGACCGAGCATTACTGGGATTCCATGAAGTTGTGGGTCAATGCATATGGCCGCCGCCATCGACGACCAGAGTTTGCCCTGTGATGAAATCGCTATCCGCCGAGGCGAAGAAGACGATGGCGCCGGTCAGATCTTCCGGTTTCTGCACCCGCTTGAGAGCCCTCTTTCCAGCGGCGGCAGCACGGAATTTGACCGTCTCGTCGTCGGGATTTTCTTCCGACAGCGTGTTACCGGGCGCTACGCAATTGACGCAGATATTGTCGCCGCCGACCTCCTGCGCCAGCGATTTGGTGAAGCCCAGAATACCGGCCTTGGACGTGACGTAGTGGATGCGCGATGGCGCGCCCTTGAGCGCGGTGCCCGAGCTTATGTTGATGATCTTGCCGTAGTTCTGGGCCCGCATCTGCGGCACGACCGCCATGCAGGCGAGCCACGTGCCCTTGACGTTCACCGCCATCATTGCATCCCATTCGGCCTCCGAAATGCCGTCGAAGCCGGCGCGCGACATCGGGATTGTCGAGAAAATGGCGGCGTTGTTGACCAGGATGTCGAGGCGCCCATAGCGGTCGACGACCTGCGTGCTCATCTCCCGCAGGCTGTCGGCGCGGGTAACATCGACCGCGACCGCCATCGCCTCGAGATCCTCCTTGGCCAGTGCGGCAGCGGCCGCTTGTCCCGCCGCGCCATCGAGTTCGGCGATCACGACGCGGGCGCCTTCCTGCGCCAGCCTTCGCGCGATCACCTTGCCGATCCCGTGCCCCGCGCCCGTGACCACGGCAACCCGGCCCTCCAGTCTTGCAGTCATCCGCTCTGCCTCCCTGTCAGCGCCCTGCCTCACCCGAGGAAGTTGAGCGCCTTGACCTCCGTATAGCTGAGCAGTTCGTCCAGCCCCTCTTCGCGGCTGACGCCGGAATTCTTGACGCCGCCATAAGGCACATTGCGGAAATGCGTGCCGGTGCCGTTGACCCAGACATAGCCGGCCTCCACCTTGCGGCTCAAACGCATGGCGCGCGCCAGGTCTTTCGTCCAGATCGACGCCGTCAGACCATAGTCGACGGCATTGGCCATCTTCAGGGCCTCGGCTTCGTCCGACCACCGCAGGACCGACAGGACCGGACCGAATATCTCCTCCTTGGCGATGCGCATGGACATGTCGACTTCGGTAAAGACCGTCGGCTTGATCCAGTAGCCCTTCTCGAACCCTGCGCCCTCGGGCCGGCCGCCGCCGCGCACCAGCTTGGCGCCTTCCGATTTGCCCGCCTCGATATAGCCCAGCGTCTTTTCATACTGCATGCGCGAGTTCATCGGCCCCATGCGGCAGGACTTGTCCAGCGGATCGCCGATCGTCAGCTTGTCGATCTCGGCGAGCACCTTTTCCAGCACTTCGTCATAAACATCGTCATGCAGCATCAACCGGCTGGTCGAGCCGCAGGACTGGCCCTGCCAGCCGAAATTCATCCCCCGGACCGCTGCAGCCGCGGCCGCATCCAGATCTGCGTCGGAGCACACGATCATCGGGTTCTTGCCGCCGAGTTCGAGCGTCACATGCTTGACGGCGACCTCGGCTGCCGCCCGCTGGATCGCCATGCCGGTCGCGACCGATCCGATAAAGGCGATGCGCTTGATCTTCGGGTGGCGCACGATTGCCTCGCCCGCCTTGCCGTCCCCGGTGATGATGTTGACGAGCCCCGCCGGAAGGATTTCGGCGCAGAGCTCGGCCAGCAGGCAGGCTGAAAGCGGGCTCTGGTCGGACGGCTTGATGACGATGGCGTTGCCGGCCATCAGCGCCGGCGCCAGTCGCGAGGCGGCAAAGCCGATGGGATGGTTGAAGGGAATGATGCGGCCGACCACGCCATAGGGCACGCGCAGCGTCATGTGCAGCCCCTTGGCCGTCGCCGGGATCGTGTCGCCCTTGAGCTCATACCCAAGGCCGGCGGCGAGCCGCATACGCTCGACCGCGACGTCGACATCACGCCGCATGGGGCCGATGGTGTTACCGGTGTCGCGTGTTTCCAGCTCGGCAATCTCGTCGGCACGCGCAGCGATGGCGTCGGCCAGCTTATGGATGAGCCGGGCCCGGTCCTTGATGTCGGTATCCGCCCACTCCGCCTGCGCGACTTCGGCCGCCGCGACGGCTGCCTCCACATCCTCCACGCCGCCATTGGGCACCCGGCCGATCACCTGTTCATCGACAGGATTGATGCTCTCGAGCCAGCCGCCGCCCTTGGCTTCGACCAATTTGCCGCCCACCAGCATGCGTCCCGTGATCACTTCGCTCATCGCGCGTCCCTCTCCTCGCTCTTCCGGCGAACCGTAATGCCGGCTTTTTGTTTCTGTCAACGGCACATTGTTCCGCTATGCGGATCGGCTCCCCCCCCCTCATTTATGTTAAATCCGCCCGTAAGGGAGCTCGATAGGTGGCCCGCGGGAAAGAAATGACGCACGGACGCCGGTTTGTCTCACAAAATGACATTAGTTACAAATTCGCCCTTGTAAGCCTGCGCCAAGCGAAATTGGGCCGAATTTCTCGGATTCTCTACAGCTTTCACGATGCTCTGAGCGCTGCTCCCAGTGGACGGCGCAAACGCCATGCTACAGAATTTCTCATAATATGCGATCTTTTGTACCCGTATAGGGAACATGGTCTTGCCCCGCCTGCCGTTTGCTCCCAAGTTCGGATCGAGGACGTGGGCTCTCCGGTTCGATCCGGCGCCCTTGACGAGGGACGACTACATATCGGGAGGGATCGGTGACCACGAGCCATCTGAGCAATGCGCGGCTGGACGAACCGCAAAACGTCGACGAGCGCATCGGCTGGGGCAGTGACGTCGCCGCGCAAATGTTGCGGCGGCTGGACATCCCCTACATCGCCCTCAATCCGGGAGCCAGCTACCGGGGACTACACGACAGCCTTGTGAACCATCTGGGCAACCGCCAGCCCGAAATGCTGATGTGCCTGCACGAAGAGCATGCGGTGGCCATCGCCCAGGGCTATGCCAAGGCGACGGGCAGGCCCATGGCCGTGGCGCTGCATTCCAATGTGGGGCTGATGCACGGCTCCATGGCCATCTTCAATGCCTGGTGCGACCGCCAGCCAATGCTGATCATGGGCGCCACCGGCCCGGTCGATGCGGCTCTTCGCCGCCCCTGGATCGACTGGCTGCACACCTCCAAGGATCAGGGCGCCCTCATTCGCAATTTCATCAAGTGGGACGACCAGCCCGGCTCCATCGAGGCTATGCCGGAATCGATGCTGCGCGCCTGGCAGCAGACCGCGACCGCACCTTGCGGACCGACCTATGTCTGCCTTGACGCCGCGTTGCAGGAAGCCGCCGCTTCTCCGGACTTCGCCTTCCCCGACCCGTCCCGCTACGCACCCCCCAAACCGCCGGCTCCGGCTCCTGACCTGGTCGAGGATGCAGCGCAACGCCTCGCCAGCGCCAGCAAGCCGGTTTTTCTCTTCGGCCGGGGCAGCCTGGGCGAGGCCGAATGGCATCGCCGGGTCGAAATCGTCGAACGCTGCAATGGCGCAATGCTCACCGATCTCAAGACACATGCCATGGTCCCAACCGACCATCCGGCCCATGCCGGCGAGCCATTCAACAAGCTCACCGAAGAGGGCAAGGCCGCCCTGAGGCAGGCCGACCTCATCGTCAGCTTCGGCTGGATCGACTTGGGCGGCGTGCTGCGTCAGGCCTTCGGTGCCCGCCGCATCGAGGCGGGCATCATTCACGCCGGGCTCGATATGCACCTGCACAATGGCTGGGGCAATGAAAGCTTCCAGCTATCCCCTGTGGATGTGCTGATGGCTGCCGATCCCGATCTGGCGCTGGCGGCAATTCTGCGCGCCCTGCCGGATCGCCCGGCGCAAAAGGCGGAGCTGCCGGACAGGCGCCCCGAACCGGGCAGCGAACAGGACGGGCCCCTCAATCTCGAGGATGTGGCAACCACGCTTTCGCGGGCTGTCGGCGACACCCCCGTCAGCTTTGCCGCATTGTGCCGGGGCTGGCCGACCCGCCTGTGGCCATTCCGCGGGCCGCTCGATTATCTGGGCAAGGACGGCGGGGGCGGGGTCGGATCAGGCCCGGGCCTGGCCATCGGCGCCGCTCTGGCGCTCAAGGACAGCGGCCGTTTGACCGCAGCCATCCTCGGCGATGGCGACACCATGATGAGCATCAACGCCCTCTGGACGGCGGCGCGCTACGACATCCCCATCCTCATCATCGTCGGCAACAACCGCTCCTATTACAATGACGAACTGCACCAGGAAGGCGTGGCGCGCAATCGCGACCGCGATCCTGCAAACCGCTGGATCGGGCAGAGCATCGACAACCCGGCACCCGATATCGCCAAGCTGGCCGAAGGGCTTGGTGTGAGCGCCATCGGCCCGGTCAAGGATCGCGATAGCCTGCAGGCGGCCATCGCCGAGGGTGTGGCGACGGTCAAATCCGGCCGGCCATTCCTGATCGACGTGCATATCGACCCAAGGCACGGACGGCAATTGACCGAGTCCATGGCTGAACGTTCCCTCGCAAAATCGGAGTGACGCCGTGGATGTCTCCATCCTCGACATGGCCGGACAGGCGGCAATGGCCATCGCCGATCCCGCCCGTCTGGTTTTCCTGTGCATCGGGGTGCTTATCGGTCTCGCCCTCGGTGTGATCCCCGGCCTGGGCGGGCTGATCGGGCTCTCCCTGCTCCTGCCCTTCACCTATAATATGGACCCACTTGCCGGCCTCGCCATGTTGATCGGCCTCGGTTCGGTGACCACCACCTCGGACACGATCCCGGCCGTGCTGTTCGGCGTACCCGGCACGGTCGGCTCGGCGGCTACCACGCTCGACGGCCATCCCATGGCCAAGAAGGGCGAAGCCAATCGCGCCTTCGGGGCGGCTTTCGCCGCATCCATGTTCGGTGGTTTGTTCGGTGCCTTGCTGTTGGGGCTGAGCGTACCCGTCCTGCGCCCGCTCATGCTGATGATCGGCACGCCGGAACTGCTGGCCTTCTGCCTGTTCGGCCTGTCGCTGGTCGCCGTGCTTTCCGGCTCCAATGCTTTCAAGGGGCTGGCGGCCGCCTGCATCGGCCTGCTTCTGGCCATGGTCGGCCAGGATTCCCAGGCCGGTGAAATGCGCTGGACCTTCGGCTCAATCTATCTGTGGGACGGCATGCCGATCGTCCCCATTGCGCTCGGGCTCTTCGCCATTCCCGAATTGGCCGATCTCGCGATCAGGCGCACAACCATCGTCGCCGAACGCTACAAGGGCGTCAAATCCACCCAGATGATGGGCGTGCGTGACGTCTTGAGGAACAAGTTCCTCGTTCTGCGCTGCGCCAGCATCGGCTCCCTGCTCGGCTCCGTCCCCGGCATCGGCGCCGCCGTTATCGACTGGATCGCCTATGCGCATGCCGCCCGCACGGTCAAAGGCGCCAGCGAGACATTCGGCAAGGGCGACGTCCGCGGCGTCATTGCCTCCGAGAGTTCCAACAACGCCAAGGAAGGTGGCGCTCTGGTTCCAACCATCGCCTTCGGCGTGCCGGGTTCCGCCTCGATGGCGTTGATCCTCGGCGCCTTCACGGTGCACGGCATCGTCCCCGGCCCGCGCATGCTCTCGACCCATCTCGACGTCACCTATGCACTTGTGTGGAGCGTGGCCATCGCCAATGTGATCGCCGCTGGCGTCTGCTTCGCCTTTGCCAACCAGCTCGGCAAGCTTGCGCTTTTGCGCGCGAGCATTCTTGTGCCGATTGTGCTCGCCGTCGCCTTCGTCGGCGCCTTTCAGGGCCAGAAGGATTGGGGCGACCTTATCCTGTTGCTGGCAACCGGCCTGCTCGGCTTTGTCATGAAGCGTCTCGGCTGGCCGCGCCCCCCTGTCATTCTGGGTTTCGTGCTGGGCGCGCTGGTCGAGCGATATATGGCCATCTCCGTCCTGCGATACGGGGCAAGCTGGCTGCTGCATCCCCTCGTCGCCATTATTCTGGCCATGGCGCTTTACGGCCTGCTGGCTCCGAGCCTGCGCCGCGGCTGGGCTGCCTATCGCAGCCGCACCGCCGGCACCACTGCGCTCGGCATGACCTGGAGCCGCCCGCGCAGCAATTGGGATTTCGCCTTTTCGGCAGTGATCCTGGTGGTTTTTGTCGCCGCCTTTGCCAGCTCCATAGCCTGGCCCTTCAGCTCGCGCCTCTTCCCGCAGATCATCACGGTCATCGGTGTGATCGCCTGTTTCTGGGCCTTGCTCGGCATGGTCCTGCGGCGCCCACAGCAGGAGAATGCTCCGGCCCATACAGGCACCGCCGCCGATCTAAGGGATGAACTGACCGATCTGGCACGCGCCGATCTCTGGAAGCGCTCGATCGCCTTTTTCGCCTGGGCGCTGTTTTATCTCGGCATGTCGGCAGTCATCGGCATGCTGCCCGCAATGGCGGCCTTCCTGTTCTGCTACATGCGCTTCGCCGGCGGGGAAAAGACCTGGCTGGCCGCCGCCATCGCCATCGGGACGACGGTGTTCTGTTATGTCCTCTTCCACTTGATCCTGATGGTGCCCTGGCCCAACGCGCTGATCGGCGATCTCTTCCCTGCGATGCGCAGCTACCGGCCGCTCTATTTGTTCTAAGAAAGCCGTCTCTGGACTGAGGTGCCTGGGCTTGTGCCAGACCGCCGGGGCCCGGGGGAACGCTCACGTGTCGTCGTATAGCGGCGATAGCCAATAAAAAAAGCTGCCCTAACGGGGCAGCCTTCAAGTTTCATGCCGGCGGAAATCTTCTGCCGGCCGTGGGGCATCCGCCTAGCGGCGAATGCCCCTGACGTCTTAGCGCGCCAGGATCTTGCCGAGCTTGTCGGCGGTTTCTTTCGGCGTCTTGTAGACCTCGTTGACCGTCTGGGCCACTTCGTCACCGGTCAGCGGCCGCACCACCAGTCCGAGCTTGTCGGCCTCGTCGAGGAAAGCCTGGTCCTTGAGCATCTCCTGGAAGGCCGTCCGCAGGGCATCGGCGCGGTCCTTCGGCACATCCGCCGAAACGTAGAACGCCTGTCCGACATCGAGCGGCGCGGCGATCAGACCATACATCTTCTTGTCTTCGTCGGACTTGGCATAGTCCTTGGCCTTCGGCACATCCTTCAGCTCCGGAATGTCGCCCCCGCCGATCTGGAAGACGAATTTGACTTTCTTGTCCTTGATCCAGTCCGGATTGGTCGCGAGGAAGCCCTCATAGTAATTGCCGCGTCCCTGTACCTCGCCGCGCTCCATGGCAAGGTTGGTGTCGCCGCCGCTCTTGTAGCCCGGAATGACGCTCAGCTGGGCGCCGGACAGATGGGCCATGAAGGTCGGGATCTGGTACGACGAGCTGGCGACACCTGACGCGCCGAACACCACCGGGGTGTCCTTCATCTTCTCGAGCGTATCGGCCTGAACATCATGCCAGACCACCCCCACATAGGGGCGGACCGCCACGGATCCGAGCCATTGCACCTTCGAGAAGTCGAAGCCGACATCCTGCGTCAGCGGCACCAGCAATGACGAGGGATGCAGTTCGGCGACCGCCAGCCCGTCCTTGGGCGCCGCATTGGCCATATAGCTGGCGGCCTTGACGCCGCCCCCACCGCCGCGGTCCTCGACCACCACGGTCGGGTTGCCCGGAATGTGATCGCCCAGATGCCGGGAGACCAGGAGCGCGTATTGATAGATCGATCCGCCAGTGCCGGACGGGGACAGCACGGTCACCGTCTTGCCCGAATAAAAATCCGAGACGTCGTCGGCGTACGCGCCGCCGGCCGCAAGTGTCACAGCCAGCGCGATTGCCGCGCCCTTGGATAGATGTTTCACGATAGTCTCCTCCAGTTATTGATTGGGTTCTCGCAAGCGTTCATTCTCCGCCTCGTATTGCTCCTCCCGAGCAGGCAGGCGAAATAATCCTTCATAATGAGATTATTGCTCTGCAACTCTGGCGGTACAAGGGCCGCTGCCCGTCAGTTTGCATCGGGCTGCGTGCAAGTGATTGCAGGGCTGGCGCGCCCGGACATCTTGAGAGCGCCCTTTAGGCGCGTCCTGCGGGGTTCTGTTCCGGCATGCGGGCTGTCATTCCGCAGCACTCCCGCATCTCGGTTATTCAGGAGGAAAAGGATGCAAGGGAGGCAAGCGCATGCTCATCATCAACAACGACATGGTTTCGCGCCTGATCGACATGTCCGAGTGCATCGCGGCCCAGGAGCGCGCCTTCATTGGATTGTCGAGCGGCCGCTCGATCCATCGCCCTCGCATCGACATGTATGTACCCAGCCAGCGCGATGACGGCTACTACCGCTGGGGCACCATGGAAGGTGCCAATAACGGCTATTTCGCCATTCGCATGAAGTCCGACATCGTGCATTGGCCGCGTGACGAAAAGGGCGGCTGGACGGAAGAGAAATATTGCATCGAGCCCGGCACCTATTGCGGCCTCATCATGCTCTTGTCGACCGAAACCGGCGAGCCCCTCGCCTTCATCAATGACGGGGCATTGCAGCACATGCGGGTGGGCGGCGGCGCGGCGCTCGGCGCCAAATACCTCGCCCGGAAGAACGCCCGCACGGTCGGCATGATCGGCTCCGGCGCCATGGCCCGCACCTTTCTCGAGGGGTTCTGCTCGGTGCGCGACATCGCCTCCTGCAAGGTCTATTCGCCGACCAGAGCCAATCGCGAAGCCTATGCCGCCGAAATGGCCGAAAAGCTCGGGATCGAGGTCGTTCCCGTCGACACGGCGCGCGAGGCGGTCAAAGGCTGCGATATCCTGAGCACCTGCACCGACAGCATGACGCCGGTCTACGAAGCGGACTGGCTGGAGCCGGGCATGCATGTCACCAATCTGGGGCGGCGCGAAATGCCCGAGGCGGCGATGCAGAAATTCGATATCGTCATCCGCCAGGGCACGGCGGGCCTGCAGATGAAGCAATCCAAACGCTTCCAGGCCGAGCGCGGACACTCCCCGGCCGCCTTCATCGGGGGCACCGATGAAGAGATGCAGCGCATCCCTGTCCGTAACCCGCAACCCGGATTTGGCGGTGATGATCCTGAGTTCACCGATCGTGGCCAGGGCGGATCGAAACCCGATTTCGCGGCACTGGCGGCGGGCGAGACCGAAGGCCGCACCAGCGATTCCCAGATCACGTTTTATCGCAATGTCGGCAATCAGGGCCTGCAGTTTTCGGCGCTCGGTCAGATCGTTTATGAAAAAGCCAGGGCCGAAGGCGGGGCGCGGGAAATTCCGACAGAATGGTTCCTGCAGGACATCCGGGACTGAGCGGAGGTCCTGCCATATTGCGCAGTTGAGGGCTTAGCTTCGCATGGGGCGCAAAAACGCCCGACGCAGGTCTAGGCCGCCGGACGCGGTTCGACGCCGGCATGCCGGCACCAGCTTTCCCAGGCGCGGTCATACCCTTCGCCGGGCTTGGCATCGGCCAGGCGCGACTGGATCTTGTCGATTTCGCCATCGGTCAGGAAAGTGATCTGGCCGAGCGCATGAGCCGAAAGTTGAAGGCGCGCATTCACCTCCAGATAGACGGCGGTATATACGGCCTCGCGGATCGACTTGCCGACCACGGTCGAGCCGTGTCCCCGCATCAGCGCGCTGCGCCCCTTCCCCAGCACACCGGCGAAATCGCGCCCCATGTCGACGCTTGAGATCAGAAGATTCGTATCGCCAAACGTGGTCTGGGCGTCCCAGACGGGCACGTCATGGCCGATCGTCGCGCAGCTATGCACGATGGGGCGAAGTTTCTGCCGGGTAACGGTGAAGGGGATGACGCTGCGCGAGTGAGAGTGGATGACCGAATTCACGTCCGGACGGGAGTCGTAAAGGCTGCCGTGAATGAAGCGCTCCAGATAGGGCTTGCGCGTGTCCCCGCCCACCGGCGTGCCGTCGAGTTCGAACTCCATGATGTCGTCGCGCACGATCAGCTCCGGCGCGCGCGCCCGCGAGAGAAAATAGCGCTGCGGATTTTCCGGGTTGCGCACGCTGACATGACCGAATGCGTCGCAAACGCCTTCCGCGGCGAGGATGCGGTTGGCCGCGACGATATCCTCCAAAAGATCCTCGATTGCGGACATGTACTCCCCTCCCTTTGAACCAATGACCCTACTCCGCGCGCGCGGCCGGGCACTCTGATGTTGGAGCACAGCCATCGCGCAGAGACGGCATCGAAGTCAAGTCTTGGGGATGAATATCCTATATTATGCGATTTTTCCGCGCACGCGACGTTTTCATTCGAGCGACTTCGAGATTATGCCTGCGCAAAAAGAGACGCGTTCGCCGATGGATTTGACCCGCTCCTCCTGCATGCCCGTTTCCGGCAGGGTCAGGCTCAAACTGCCGACGATGTCCTTCTTGGTATCGAAGATCGGCGCCGCGATTCCGGTCACGCCTGGCGTCACCTGCCCTTCGGTCATGATCCAGCCGTTCTGCCGGAACCGCTTGAGACTGTCGCGCACGGCGGCAAGGGTATCGCCCAGCCCCGCATCGGCAAAGGCGTTGCTTTGCTCTTCATAGAGCTTGGTCAGCTGATAGTTCGAAAAATAGGCCAGAATGATCAGCGAGGCCGCGCCCAGAAGCAGTGGACGCGCCTTGCCCCGCTCATATGTGCTTCGGAACTGCGACGTGCTGGTTTCCTGATGCACGCACAACACCTTGTTCCTGTATCGCCGGCAGAGCAGGCTGATACAGGAAAAGCCGCCGACTAGTTCGGCCATCACAGGCCGGGCCACCCGCACCAACGGGTCGGTCACCGTGAGCTGGTAGTTCAGTTCGATGACGCGCGGACCCAGCGTGAAGCCTCGGCCGGGAAAGCTGGTCAGAAAGCCGGCATCGGTCAGCGTCTTGAGATAGCGATAGATCGTGGAGCGGCTGTAGCCGAGCCGGGCGTGCATCGCCTCGAAACTCCATTCCGGATTCTCCACATCGAAGAGATCCAGAACGCTCAGCATTCTTTCGTGACTAAGCAAAGCGCCCCCGCAGCTACGGCGTCTGTCACCGGAACAGACCTAAATCCCGCATTTCGCTCTCAATTTATAGTTCGCCTCCCATCTGGCCGCAATGTCCGGCAGCCCCTTGGGCCGCGCGTGTTGTCGCATAAAATGAGATTTTTAATGGCAAGTGTTGACGCGTTAACCGGGGCCGCATTAGTTTGCGGCCGATCGCAGGCAAAACGAGGCAGGGATGGAAACCCAGGTACTGATCATCGGGGCGGGGCCGGTTGGACTGACCCTCGCAATAGACCTCGGCCAGCAAGGTATTCGCTGCGTTTTGGTCGAAAAGAAGAAAGCTCCGGAATTCCTGCCCAAGATGGAGCGCTGCAACGCGCGCACCATGGAAATCTATCGCCGGCTCGGGATTGCGCCAGATATCCGCGCCGCCGGGCTCGATGCCGACGTGCCGATGGATGTGTTCGTCATCACCAGGATGACCGAGAAGCCTTTGCTGCATCTCGAATATGATTCCGTGAACAAGGCGCGCGCCAAGATCGCAGCGACTGAGGACACATCCGAACCGGCCGAGCCCTATCAACTCATTTCCCAGTACACGCTGGAGCCATTGCTCAAGCAGGTCGCGGAAAGCCTGCCTTCCGTGACGTTGCTCTACGACACCGAGTTTGTTGCCTTCGACCAGGACGAGGCAGGCGTATCAACCACCCTGAGGCGTGGGAATGGCACCGACCTGACGATCCGATCGGCATATCTGGCCGGGTGTGACGGCGGCGCATCCATGGTGCGCAAGCAACTCGACATCTCCCTGCGCGGCGAAGGAAATTTGCTCCAGCTCCGCCAGGCGCTCTACCGCTGCGACGACCTTTACGACCGCATCCCGCTAGGCAACGGTCCGGGGCACGGGCGCCACTACCACGTCGCTGACAACCGCTCGTCCTTCCTGATCATGCAAGACTCCACGCGCCACTGGACACTGCATGCGGTGGTTGACAGCGACGCCGACATGGCCCGGCAGTTCGAAAAGGTGGTCGGCGTGCCCGTCGACTACGAGATGCTCTATGTCGGCCAGTGGAAGCAGAACCTGCTTCTGGCCGACCGTTATGGTGAGGGCCGGGTATTCCTTGCCGGCGACGCGGCGCATCTGGTCATTCCCACCGGCGGTCTTGGCATGAATACCGGCGTCGGTGACGCCATCGACCTTTCCTGGAAGCTCGCCGCCGTTCTCAAGGGCTGGGGCGGCCCCAAGATGCTCGCCTCTTATGAAATCGAACGCCGTCAGGTGGGGGACCGCAATATCGGCGCATCCCGATATGCCTCCATGGGCCGGCGCAAATGGCGCGGCCAGTGGAAACCCGGCCTCGACGAGAACTCACCCCAGGGCGAAGCGCTGCGCCGCACTCTCGCGGCGGTTGCGGATGTCGAGCAGCGCAAGACCAACGAGATGATCGGCGCCGAACTCGGCTATCGCTATGTCGACAGCCCCCTGGTCTGGGATGAACCGGGCGGCCCCGAGCAGGCATTCAGGACCTACGATCCGACGGCGTGGACCGGCGTGCGGCTGCCCCATGTTTGGCTGCAAGACGGTGTGTCGATCAACGACACCCTTGGGCGCTGCTATACGCTGATCCGTTTCGGCGGCGCATCGCATGGTGACGCGGATGGCCTTGCCGCGGCCTTTAAGGCGCGTGGCGTGCCTTTCGAGGTCAAGGACTTTGCCGATCCCCGCCTGCGCGCACTCTACGCGCGCGGCTACTTCCTGGTGCGCCCCGACCTTCATATCGCCTGGCGCGGCAATGAGCTGCCCGAGACGGCGGACGATCTGGTGGATCTGGTGACCGGACGCGGCATCGATCACATGGCGCGCATCCACGCTGCCTGAGGACGGCGCAATCTCCGCCCTCATGCGGAGTTGCCGCAAGAAGGCGGGTTGGCTGCATAGCCGGAGGCGTCGCTACTCGATGCGGAAGAGCTTCTGTGCGTTCTTAAAGCAGATTTTCTCCATTTGCTCCTGCGGCAGGTCCAGCGAGTTCAATACCGCAATGGTATCGCGGATATAGCCCGGCCCGCGCTCAGGATCGAATGGGCTGTCCGAGGCGAACAGCACCTTGTCCGCGCCATAGAATTCGAGCCCGCAAACCGTGGCCGGCCGTGAACCGAACACCGCCGTATCGGCATAGAAATCCTTGAAATAGTCGAATGGGCGCCGCTTCAGATCGCGCAGCACATGGCTGAGATCCTCGGTGGAGGTACGCTTGCCGAGCTGGTCCTGCCCAGGCCCCACCCGTCCCTCGAAATAGGGCACCATCGCCCCCAGATGGTGCGCCAGGATTTTCAAGTTTGGCAACTTGTCCATCATGCCCGACAACACGATCCGCGCCATTGCGGCGCTGGTCTCGTACGGCCACCCAAACGTCCACCAGATTTCGTAGCGTGACTTGTCCTCGGTCGCGTAGTCCGGCATCTCCTCGCCCCGCGAGGGATGCAGGAACACCGGGCGGTCGAACTTCTGCGCCGTCTCGAAAATCGGAAAGAAGCGTTCTTCATCCAGAGGCGCGCCGTTGACATTCGAATGGATCTGCACGCCCACCGCGCCGTCTTTGGCCGAAAACACCCGCTCGAGTTCCTTGACCGCCGCATCGGGATTGTTCATCGGCAGCGCCGCAAGATAGCCGGGGAAGCGCTCGGGATATCTGGCGACGAGCTCGGCAAATCCTTCATTGCCGAGCCGCGCCAGTTCCGGCGTCGTCTCCGTATCGCCCATCGCCTCGATCGGCGGCATGCCGAGCGAAATCACCTGCCGGTAGTTTTCGAACCGGTCCATCACCTCGAAGCGCGCATCGAGATCGTAGATGCAGGGAATGCCCTGCATGCGCTTGCCGATATTTCTGCCGGCGCCCTCAAAGGTCTGGATGCGGTCCCAAAGCGGCTTGGGAAAGAAGTGGTTGAACGCGTCGATATACTGCATGTGATCTTGGTTCCGGTTATCGAGTGGGCAGGGGCTGGGTCAGCCTAGAGCGTTACGTCCCAGTCGCGGGGTAGCACGTCGCGCTTGCGCCCCAGGCTGACGAAGTAGTTCCACAATTTCGCGATGTGAAATTCGCGCGACCCCGTGATTGAGGCGATCTCTTCCGGCGTCATCGGAACCGGCTCCTGACCGGCCTGAAGCACCGTCATGAGCGCCGCCGCATTCTCCTTGAAATGGATGGCGTCTATGAACATGGCCGGCACCGATTCCGCCGTCAGGATCATGCCGTGCGAGCGGATCAGGGCTGCGTGATGAGGTCCGAGCGTCTTGGCCAGCGCCTTGCCCTGCTCCGGCGACCGGATGAGGCTGGGGTCGGGATGGGTCGGGATGCCGCTCGCCCAGCGGGAGGCCCGCGAACGCATCGGTTTGAGCTCGACCCCCTTCATCAGAGTGAAGGCAACCGCCATTTCCATGTGACAATGCAGGACGGCGTTGACGTCCGGCCTCGCCTTCAGGATTTCGGTGTGAAGGACGACCTCATAGGGCGGCTTGGCGTCTCCTTCGATCACATTGCCGTCCATGTCGACGATGAGCAGCCGGCCGGGATCCAGTTCGGCGCGGGAGTCCGAGGCATTCTGGATCAGCACGCGGTTCTCATCGAGCCGGGCACTGATATGCCCGCTGTAATCGAGGATATCCTCCATCACCAGCAAGCGCGTGGCGGTGGCGATCTGCTCTGCCACCAGGGCCTTGTCGCTTCCCGCCATAGACATCTTCTGCACCTCGCCCAATGCCCCCTCCCCTCATGTTCGATCTTGCGAAGGGAGTACGGCGGCGGCCCGCCAACGTCAAGGATTTTGGTCAAAAATCTCTTATTATGCGATTTCACGGCTATCGCGTCTTTCGCCGGACATCAGCGAACTGATCGTGAACGCACTAGCCCTCTCCGTTCGCACGCATCTGCCAAAACGCCTCAGGCAAATTGCCCGCGGGAGCCGGCGTTTCGCCAATGCCACGCAGCTTCGGATCAATCCGCCTGGGCGGGCGTCGGCGCATCGGCATCGATGAGGCCCTCGGTCCTGAGGTCCGCCCACAGGGCCGGCGGGATCGACGCCCCGATATGCGCGATATTGCTCTGCACCTCCCCTGCACTCACCCCGCCGGGGATGACCGAGACCACGGCCGGGTGCGCGAGCGGGAACTGCAATGCCGCGGCCGGCAGCGCCACGCCATGCGCACGACAAATCTCCTCGATTCGCCGCACCTTGTCCTGGATCTCGCCGGTGGCGGGCTGGTAGCGATAATGCGCATTCGGCCCGGGTCCGGTCGCCAGGATCCCCGAGGCGAACGGGGCGCCGATGACGACGGAGATGTTCTGATCGACACATCGCTGCAGCCCGGTCGCTAGGGCCGACTGGTCCAAAAGCGTGTAAGCCATGGCCACGATGCAGAAATCGAGCGGCACTTGGGGCGCGAAGGAGAGAAGCGAGTCGGCGGCGTTGAGACCCATGCCGATGGCCTTGATCTGGCCTGAACCCTTGAGCTCCTCCAGCGCCCTGATGCCGCTCTCGGCCATGTCTTGCATGCGCGGGCCATTGCCATCGGGCAGCAGCGAGGCTTCGGGGTCGTGAATGAGCAAGGCGTCGACGGTGTCGAGCCCGAGGCGCAACAGGCTCTGCTCGTAAGAGCGCATCACGCCATCGTAGGAATAGTCCCAGACAATCTCCATGTTGAGCCCGCCGCCCCAGGGCGTGCGGTCGAAACTGGCCGGGTCGGCCGGCCGTTTGAAATAGCGGCCGACCTTGGTGGTGAGGATGAAATCCTGGCGCGGCCGGTTGAGCAGGAAGCTGCCGACCCGATGTTCGCTCAACCCGCGTCCGTAAAAGGGCGCCGTATCGAAATACCGTATCCCCCCGTCCCAGGCTGCTCGCAGCGTTGCTTGCGCATCCTCCTCGCTCACCCGGGCATACATGCCGCCCAGATGGGCAGCGCCATATCCAAGCGGCGGCAGAGAGAGCGTCGTGGCGCCGACCTGGCGGCGGTCTTGCAGCAATTGCGGCATCAGTATCCCCCGTGACCGTTCAATATGTCGCCCGCCCTCCCGACAGGTCGAACACCGATCCGGTCGTGAAGCTGTTTTCCTTCGAGACGAGCCAGGCCACCATGCTGGCCGCCTCATCCACCTCCAGGAAGCGCCCGCGCGGAATGCGGCTGAGCATGTAGTCGATGAACTCCGGCTTGAGCTCGTCAAGAATGCGCGTCTTGGCCGTCGCCGGCGTGATGGCGTTGATGGCGATATCATGCTTGGCGCATTCCTTGCCCACCGCCTTTGTCATGCCGATCACCCCGGCCTTGGCGGCGGCATAAGCGGCGGCATTGGGATTGCCCTCCTTGCCGGCGATCGACGCGATGTTGACGATGCGCCCGTAGTTGCGGGCTTTCATGCCCGGCAGGATTGCACGATTGACGTGAAAGCAGCCGTTGAGATCGATGTCGATGACGCGGCGCCATTCTTCGAGCTCATATTCGTCCAGCGGTGCGTTGTTGCCGGCGATACCTGCGGAATTGACCAGTATGTCGATGCGGCCGAGCGTCTTCTCGGTATCCCTCACCGCCTGCTCCACGGCCGGATAGTCGGTAATGTCCACGGTGACCGCCGAGGACGCGTCCCCCAGATCGCTGGTCGCCTGTTTCAGCAGTTCGGCATTTGTGTCCCAGAGACTGACTTTTGCGCCAGAGGCGACGAGGCGCCGGGCGATAGCCAAGCCGATGCCTTGCGCACCGCCGGTGACCACCGCCATCTGGCCGTTGAGATCGATCGTGTTCATGTAAACTCTCCGAGAGATAACTAGGTTGGACTGGGGTCGGCCATCGCTAGCACAGGCGCCGCCCCGGACGCGCGGAAAACCGAAGAAACGTCGGGGTCGGTCGATGGCGGGCGGTCGCGATAAAGGAAACAGGTCGCCAGCCGGTCTGCGTCGAGGAGATATTTCGGCGGCGGCTCGCTCCAACACACCTCCATCGCATGGGGGCAGCGCGGCGCGAAGCGGCACCCATGGGTCGTGCGGGTCTGCGTACCCTCTGGCACCTCGAGCTCATCCCCGCCCCAGCTACGGCTGCGGTCAGCCAGCGGGATCGACGATACGAGAAGCTGAGTATAGGGGTGCTTGGGATTCCCGATCACGCGATCGACCGAGCCGGATTCCGTGACATTGCCCTGGTAGAGCACGACGATGTTGTCGCAGATCTGGTAGGCGGTCGTCAGGTCGTGCGTGATGTAGACGATCGAGATACCGAGATCCCGGTTGAGCGTCTGCAGCTCATCGAGGATGGTGGCGCGAAGGGACGCGTCGACCATGGAAACCGGCTCGTCCGCTATGATCAGCTTGGGCCGAAGCAGCACTGCTCGGGCGACCATGATCCGTTGACGCTGACCGCCGCTGAGTTCATGCGGGAACCGGCCCAGCGTGTCCTGCGGTCTCAGCCCCACGCGCCGCAGCGCGTCTTCGATGAGCCGCCGGCCCTCTTCCGCCGAGTTGGCAAGCCGAAACCGTTTCACCGGCACCGTCAGCACATGGTCGATGCGATAGAAGGGATTGAAGACGTCGAACGGGTCCTGGAAGATCGGCTGCACTTCGCGCCGAAACGCCTGGCGCTCCTTCTCCGACAGCCGGGCGAGATCCTTGCCCTGGTAGAACACCTGCCCCCGGGAAGGTGGGATGAACCCGAGCATCATGCGGGCCAGCGTGGTCTTGCCGCTGCCGCTCTCGCCGGCGATCGCCGTCATTGAGGCGGCCTCCGCCGGCAATGAGAACGTTGCGTCGTTCAGCGCGGTAAAGGCGCCATAGGTCTTGGTGACACCGCGCAGTTCGATCAGGGCGCTCATTCTAGGACCTCCGCGGATGCTGGTGGCGGTTGGAGCGGTGGCAGGGCCTCATGCCTGGGGTAGAGATGGCAGGCTGCGATCTGCCCTGGCGCCACCTTCTGCGCCAGCGGCGTTTCATGGCGGCAGCGGTCGAACGCAAGCGGGCAGCGGGGGTTGAAAGGACAGCCTTCCGGCAGATTGACCAGAGGCGGCGGCAGGCCGGGAATCCCGGTCAGCGCCCTCTTGCCCTCTATGCCGGGCAGGCTGTCGATCAGCAATCGCGTGTAGGGATGCCGCGGCGCCTCGATCATTTGGTCTACCGGCCCGATCTCGACCAGCTTGCCGGCATACATGACGCCGATGATGTCGGCGAATTGTGCGATCAGCCCCATGTCGTGGCCGATCAACACAACCGCCGCTCCAAGGCCGTCCTGCAGACGTCCCAGCGTTTGCATGACTTGTCGCTGCACAACCACGTCGAGCGCGCTGGTCGGCTCGTCGGCCACGATCACCTTGGGCTTGAGCGAGGTGGCGATGGCCATGACAGCCCGCTGCTTCATGCCGCCACTCAGTTGATGCGGATATTTGCGGCGCACCGATGGATCAAGGCCGACGCTGCGCAGAAGTTCGTCCGCGCGGGCGCTGAGCGCCGCCCGCGACGTTCGCGGCTCGTGCGCAAGGATCGCATCGAACATCTGCGCCTCGAGCCGCATCACCGGGTTGAGAGAGCTCATGGCGCCCTGTGGCATGAGCGCGATATCCCGAAGCCGGGCCGCCCTCAGATCGCGGTCGCTCATCTGAAGGATGTCGGTGCCTGCCAACAGCACGCGCCCGCCCGCGATGCGCCCCGGGGGGCGCGTCAAACGCATAAGAGCCGTCGCCATGGTGGTCTTGCCGGAACCGGACTCGCCGATCAGGCCCAGGCGTTCACCGGGCGCAAGCGAGAAGGAGACGCCGTCGACCGCTTTCGCCGGGCCGGCCGGCGTGTCGTAGAAGACCTGCAGATCCTCGACGACCAGTACAGGATCATCGACGGTGCGACGGGCGTTGGCGGCATTTGAGTGCATGTTCATCATTGCCTGGCCATTCGCGGGTTAGCGAATCGGTCGAAGCCGAGCGAAGTCAGGAAAAGCCCCAGAAAGATCATCGCGATGACGACGATGGGTGGCCCCCACCACCACCAATAGCCACGCAACACCGCGGCCGATTGCTGCGACCAATAGATGGTGTTGCCCAGCGTCACCTCGTCCAGCGCGCCGAGGCCGAGCGCCTCGAGACCAATACAGGCGAGGATGGCCGAACTGACGGTACCGACGAAGCTTGCGACCAGATAGGGCATCAGGTTGGGCATGATCTCGGTGAACAGGATGGCCCAGCGCCCCTGCCCGTTGACCCGCGCCACCTCGACATAGGACCGCTCCTTGATCGAGAGCACCTGGGCCCGCACGGTGCGGGTGGTGAACATCCAGGCGAGCGAGGCGACGACGAGCCCCATCACCCAGGTGCTCATGCGGTCGATATTGCCGGCGATGATCACCAGAATGGCGATCGCCGGCACCGTCATGAGCGCATCGGAGATGACGCGGATGAAGCCATCGACGAGGCCACCGAAGGTACCCGCGATCAGCCCGAGCGTAAGCCCGACGCCAACGCCGATGACGCCGGCAACCAGGCCCATCTTCAGCGTATTGGGGGTGCCATAGATGAGCATCGTCCACATGTCCCGCCCCTGGGAATCAGTGCCCAGAAAATATTCGGGCGAAGGCGGCCGCCGCGGCATCACGGCTCCCACCTGCGCATTGTGCGGGTCCACGAAGAGCGGGCCGATAACACTGAAGAGAATGATCGCGAGCAGGAGCGACAACCCCAGGATCAGCGTGCCGCTGATGCGGCCCTGGGCATAGTTGGCGCGGATGGCGGTAAAGAACCGGTTCATCGGCGGATCCTCGGGTCGAGCAGTGGATAGAGCAGGTCGACGGCAAAGAGCAGCCCGGCCAGCGTGACGATGAGCATCAGCACGACGCCCTGGATGACGAAGTAGTCCTGGCCGCGAATGGCGACGTAGAGCAGCGAGCCAAGGCCGGGATAGTTGAAGATGACCTCGACCAGCACCGCACCGGACACCACAGCGCCGAGTTGGATCGCCAGCGCGGTGAACTGGGCGAGCATCGCGTTGCGCATCCCGTAGCGAAAGAAGATGCGGGATGGTGAAAGGCCCTTGGCCTCGGCGAAGGTGATGTAGTCCTCGCCCAAAACCTGAACCATTTGACTGCGCATGCCGAGGGCCCAGAAACCGATGCTGCCCAGCGCAATGGCAAGACCTGGAAGGAAAGCATGGCGCAGCACGTCGAGCGCCGTCGCCAGGTCCAGGCGCCAGATACGGGTAGTGTCGACGCCGCCCGCTGGGGGGAACAGGCGGAACTGTACCGCGAAGAGATATACGAGGATGATGGCGAGCAGATAGAACGGGATCGACGTCAGCATCATCATCACCGGCACCGCCGTCTTGATAACCCGCCCGCTGCCAGGCCAGGCCAGTCTTCCGCCAAGCAGGGAACCGATGACAAAGGAGATCAGCGTCGCGGTCGCCAGCAATCCGACCGACCAGGGCAAGGCATTGCCGATCTTGGTCGTGACCGCTTCGGGAAAGTTGGTGAAGGACACGCCGAGATCGAAATGCAGCAGGTCCCACCAATAGTTGACGTATTGGACGAACCAGGGCTGATCGAGCCCGTATTTTGCGCGATAGGTCGCCGCGATCGCCTGGATATCGACGTCCTGCGCGCCGCCGCCTGCCTGAAGCCGGGCAAGCGCCGTTTGAACGGGGTCGCCGGGAAGAAGACGCGGAATGATGAAATTGATCGTCACCGCAATGAAGATGATCAGCAGCAATTGCGCGACGCGGGTAATCAGATAGGAGGCGAGTTCTTTCGACATCGGTCCTGACCGTTTGCGGGAGTGTTGGGCAGGCGACGCGAAGTCGCCTGCCCCATGCCGGTTACTGTCCGGCGGGCTTCAGGTGGTGAACCACCACATTGAAGGCTTCCCACGGCGTGTAGGGCGCGACGTAGGGGTCGGCGGCCGAAGGCCATCCCGTCCAGTAGGTGTTGTTGAAGGTCACGACATGGAACTCCTCCAGCAGGTCGACCTGTGGAAGATCACGCATCGCGATCTCGAGCGCCTGGCTCGCGAGCTTCATGTACTCGGAATCCGGATTGGGGTCGGCGACCATCGCTTCCATCTTGTCGATGATGGCGTCGTATTCCGGATTCTCGTAACGCGACCCCGCAACCGTGAGCGGTACCGGCTGGCCCAGCGGACGCGACCACTTCGAATGATAGTGCTTGAGCGTCTCCAGCGGCTCGGAAAGACTGCCGCAGTGCACGAACACCATGGTATCGAAGGTGCCATTGGTGATGTCGGGCAGCCAGGTGTCGTCCACCGGAGCCTGGATGGCATTGAAACCGGCATTCTTGAGTTGCTGGGTCAATGGCGCCTGAATCGGCTGGATGAAGGCCGGGACCCGCACGCGGAACTCCAGTTCCTTGCCATCCTTCGCCCAAAAGCCGTTATTGTCCTTCTCAAAACCGGCCTGCTTCATGTACTTGTCGACCAGGTCCTGGGAATGCTCCTCAACCCCTGACTTGTCGATAACGGACTGCAACAGGCCATCGGGCTGCAGATAGGTCCCCGCCATGTAGCCGGAGAAGGCGAAATAGACCGGGTGGTTCGAGCCTTCGTAGCCGATCTCGGACAGCTGTTCGCGATCGATGGCGGCATTCACCGCATGGTGCAGATTGACGTCTTTCCAGGGCTCTTTCTGGTTGTTGAAGACCAGAGAATAGTCGCACCCGTCGGGCGCACCCCAATTCGGCCCCTCGTCATTCCATGAAGCAAGTTTCGGGTTCTGGGCCTTCGCCGCCTCGAATGTGCCGATGAGCAACTGGCGGCCACCATCCACCTGGTTGGCGATGTGCAGCTGTCCCATCGCATCGTCACTGGCGACCGGCACCACGACGATGCGCTTGGGCGCCGGCATTTCGGCAAAGCCCGTCTTGGCGCCCCACCAGTCGTCCCGGCGGTCGAAGACCTCCTGCTGCGCCGTCGAACTGACGAGCTTATAGGGGCCGGTGCCCATCGGCAGACCCTTCTCCGGATCGTAATTGGTGAACTTGGCGATGTCCTGGCCCTCCCAGATGTGCTTGGGAAGGATCGGGTAGTGGTTCTCGTGGCCGAGGGCGAGATAGTCGCGCACCCAGCGCGGCGCCGCCTTTTTGAAGTGAATGACCGCGGTCTTGGCGTCGGGTGCATCAACACTGTCCACCCATTCGCTGTAGATCGCCGAGGCGGGGATTTCCGATGGCGCATCGCGCAGGGCTTCGAGCGTGAACTTCACGTCATCGGCGGTGAACGGCTCGCCGTCGGCCCATTCGACGCCATCGCGCAAATGGATGGTAGCCGTCATGAAGTCGGGGCTGAGTTCGTAGCTCTCGGCCTGCCATGGGATCAGCTCACCGGTGTTGAGGTTGGTATAGAACAACTCCTCGTTGATGGTGAATTCCATGGCGTCGCGCTGATGGGTGACCGACGGCGTCAGGTACGGATTCCAGTTGTCGACGTTGGCCAACTGGGCTGGCTGGTCGCCCCATGGGGTCAGGACCAGCGTCTCGTTGCGCGGCACGTCGGCGACGTCCTGCGCCATCGCCAGTGTGGTGAGAAAAGTCGTTGCCACCGCGGCAACGGCAATGCTGCGGATCGACCGCAAACGGTTGGTTTTTGGCATAATAGAGCTCCTCCCTCTCATAGCCTTGAAATGGTTTCGGCGTCAGGCCTGGGTCATCTTCTCGATGCTGTCCAATGTGTGGCCGTGGCCGAAACCGGGTGCATCCGAGGGGACGCACCAGCCGTCCTTGGGGACGGCCATTCCGGGAAAATTGTGGGTCTGTTCGAGCGGCGTGCCCGGCCCGCCGCCAACGAAGTACTCGCCCCAGCGGCTCGCCGGGGTCGCATAGGTGAAGTGCTGTCCATAGGGCGTGTTCATGCCGGCATGGCAGATGATTTCCAGCCCTGCCGCATCGGCAATGGCGGCGATGCGCTGGCAGGCGGTGAAGCCGCCGACCCAGTGGATGTCGGGCTGGAAGATATCGACCACCCGGTCCCTGGCCGCCTCGAAGAAGGTATAGGGCGTGTACCAGTGCTCCCCGGTCGTCAGCGTCTGCCAGGGCAAACGCTCCCTTAGCGCCTTGTGCGAGGAATGATCCTCCGGGATGAGGCAATCCTCCATCCATTTGAGCTTGTAGGGCTTGAGCCGCTCGGCCAGCCGCACCGCGAACTCGACGTCGAACGCCATCCAGCAATCGAGCATCAGCTCGACCTTGTCGCCGATGAGTTCGCGCGTACGCGCCACCAGTTCCTCGTCGCCATCGAGGGCGGCAAGACCATCGGCCGTGCCATAGGGGCAGGCAAGCTTGGTGGCCTTGAAGCCAAGTTCCATATGCCAATCGGTGTCATTGCCCGTCGCATAGCAAAACTGCTTGTCGCGCGCCGGGCCGCCGGCGATTTCATAGACCGGCGCCTTGAGCACATTGCCCTTGAGGTCCCACAGCGCCAGATCGACTGCGCTGATGGCGTAGGAGGCCAGGCCGGACGGCGAATAAGGGGACACGATGCGGGTCATCATGTCGTAGAGCTTTTCGGTCGCCATGGCGTTCTCGCCTTCGAGCAGCGGCCCGATATGGTCGTTGATGAGATGGATGCTCATCTCGCCATAGCCAGTGGTGCCGAACCCCCAGGAACCGTCATCGGCCGTCACCAGCACGCCCACGGACGAGAAATTGCCGGTCCAGCTGGCCCGCAGCCGTTTGTAGCGGGGATAGCGCGACATGGGGTTGGCCACTTCGGCGTCCTTGGTCCAGGGCGGACGCCGCTCCGTGCCGGCATTGCGCCGCTCCCCGTAAGTCCCGCCCGAAATCGGGTTGCCGATCTTGAAGGCCTTTATGTTCTTGATCTTCATTGTCCCTGGTCCTCTTATTTGCCTTGCGGGAAGCGGTAGATGCGGCGCGCCGTCTCCCGAAACAGCCCTGCTTTCTCGGTGTCGGAAAAATCGGCGGCGATCGCCGCAAAGGCGCGCCAGACGGCCACGAACTCCGAATAGAGCTTGTCGACCGGGAAGTTGGAGGCGAACATAGCGCGCTCCACGCCGAACGCGTCGAGCACCTCCAGCACGATCGGGCGCATGCTTTCCGTCGTCCAATTGCGGTCGAGCATGCCGATACCGCTGATCTTGGCCACGACGTTCGGCTGACCGGCGAGGGCGTGCAGACCGGCCCTGTATTCCCGCCATCCGGCAAGCGAGCGATCCGCCCACATGCCGGCGTGATTGAGAACGATCACGGTCTCCGGGGCCTTGGCTGCCAGGTCGGCTGCCCGGCTCATCTGGTGAGGATAGAGCTGCAGGTCGAAGGAAAGGCCCCGCCGGCCAAGCTCTTTAAGCCCCTCGAGGAAGGCCGGTTCGTCCATGAAATCGCGCGCGACATAGTTGAGAGCGGGATTCGAATGCCGGTTCAGCACCTGCCTTATGCCGCGAAAAGATACGAAATCCCCGAAGCGATCGAGCAGCGCAGGAAAGTCGGGAGCGGTCAGATCGCCATTTCCGACGAAAATGATAGGGATCGAACTCTGATCGGCGATCCCTTGCACGAGTTCGGCCTCGCCGATGGGGTCGGTCGGAAACGCTTCGATATGCACGGCGCCGGCGATTTCGAATTCGTCTTCCCCCTCGCCTAGATATTCCTCGAGCCCATATGTCCGGCAGATCGCAGCGTTCGAGCCGTTCGGGCCCTTTCGAGGGCTTCTCGAAATGCGGGTAAAGTCCTGTCGACAGATCCCACAGATGGATATGCGGATCGACGATCTGCATTGGCTCGCCCATCAGTTCGCTCCTTGCGGGGTCGGCGCATCGGCGCGCAGAAGGCCTTCATCCTTGAGCGCCGCCCAAAGCGCATCCGGGATATCGATACGCATTGTTTCGAGATTGCGGGCCGGATGGCTCGCAGCGATCGCCCCTGGAATAACCGAGGCGACAAGCGGGTGATGCAACGGGAACTGCAGCGCGGCGGCGGCCAGCGGCACGCCGAACTTCTGGCAGACGGCTTGCATGCGGGCGATGCGCTCGGCCTCCTGGGGCTCGGGATCGCGATAATTGAGCTTCGCGCCCGGCACTGGCCCAGTGGCGAGGATGCCCGACGCAAGCGGGGCGCCGATGATGATCCCCACGCCTCTCTCCTGGCAAAGCTGGAATTCTCCGTCGAGGACCGGCTGCTCGGCCAGCGTGTAGGGAAGCGCGACAAGGAAGAAATCGAGGTCGAGCATGTCGAGAAATTGCGGGATTGTGCCGAGCCCATTCACGCCCGCCCCGATGGCCCGAATGAGCCCTTGCGCCTTCAGCGTCTCCAGCGCCCGCATGCCGCCCGTCGCGAGCTGATTGAGATGAGCCTGCACAAGTGCGTCGCTTCTGAAATAGGCGCGGTCGAGATCGTGGATGATGAGCATGTCGATGCGCGTCATGCCGAGCCGCTGCAGGCTGTCCTCGTAGGAGCGCATCACGCCGTCATAACTGTAGTCGTAATGGTGCTGGAACTTCAGCCCCTCCTCCCACATCCGCTCGCTGGCGGCGAATGCGGCCGGATTGGCTGGCGCGGTGAACAAGCGGCCCACCTTGGTGGTGAGGATCACCTCCTCGCGGTTTTTCCAGCGAAGTTCGCGGCCGATGCGGTGCTCGCTGAGCCCGCGCCCGTACCACGGAGATGTGTCGTAGTAGCGGATGCCGGCGTCCCAGGCGGCGTTCAGCGTCGCCGCCGCCTCGTCTTCCGATATCGCGTCGAACAGATTGCCGAGTCCGGCACCTCCGAAGCCCAGTCGCGGCAGCATAACATCGGTACGTCCAAGGCGCTGGCGGGCAAAGGGGTCCATCATGCCACCTTGATCGCTGGCACGATCTGATCGAGCAATCCATCGATCTCGCTCTGGCTGACAGCATCGACTTCAATCGTGGGGCTGCGCACAAATGCGGTGCGGATCACGCCGAGCCTGACCAGCAATTGCTTGTGCAGGTGATAGTAAAGATCGCCCCCCTGTGCGCCCAACCGGTTGATTGCCATGATGTTGGCGTCGAACACACGTCGGGCACCGTGTTCATCTCCACGCTGAAAGCGGTTCCAGGTTTCAACGAAGGCCGCCGGTTGGCTGCAAAAGGGCATCGTCCCTTTCGAGCCCCGCCGCATTTCCTCGATGAAATAACTCCCCCCTGCCCCGCCGAAAATGGTCAACACCTCACCGGCAGCGGTGGCCATCTCAGCAACCTTGGTGGTGATCGGAAGAGTCTCGACCTTGATATACGTGACATTCCGGCAGTCATTGGCGAGGCGAAGGGCAAGCCCCGGTGGCACCGGCGCCTGCGGAATGTCCTGCAAGATGATGGGCACATTCACGCCGGCATCGATCGTGCGATAGTAATCGGCTATCTCGGCAGCGCTTGCGGGCATGAAGTGCGGCGGAATGACCATGAGCGCGTCCGCGCCGATCGCTTCTGCAGACCGGCTGTATTGCAGGGCCAGGTCGGTTCCCGATGCACCAGTGTTGATGACCACCGGCACGCGTCCATTGGCGTGCTCGACGACAGCTTTGGTGACTTGATCGCGCTCGGCCTCGCTCAGCTTGAAGATTTCGGACCCCAGCGCCACGCCGACGCCATGCACGCCTGCGTCGATGTTGTAGTCGATCAGGCTTTGCAGACTATCCGTGTCGATCCGTCCCTTTTCATCGAACGGAGTAACCAGAATGGGGATCACTCCCTGAAGCGTCTTTCCGGTCATCACGCTCACCCTGGAAAAAAGAACATTTCTTCGACCGGCTCGACGACCGGCGAAGTGTCGGCGTTGGTCTCCATCAGGGGCGCCATCATCGCCCACCACTTCCAGATGATGGAGTCCGGCGCGGGCTTGCCGCCGGCAGCAGGCGTGTCGCGCTCCAGATAGGCGAAGAGCAGGAGTCCGTGGCGGTAGATGGAGTAGTTGCGGATGCCGTCACGGCGCATCATCTCGACCATTTCCGGCCAGATCTCGTCGTGCTTGCTTCTTGTATTCGGCTTCGCAGCCGGGCTTGATCTTCATGACCCATGCCTGACGCATTCGCGCCTCCCTTCCCTAACCGGCGGCGCGCCTGCCGGCGCCATGTTGGTGTTCGAGTGGCGGCCAGGGGCCGACATAGCCCAGCCGCCGGCTGACATGTCCGCAGGCCTCGGTAAGCATGTTCACGATCGGTTCGATATCGGGCCCCGGCGCCTTGGGGCTTGGTCCGGTCACGCTGATGGCGCCGACCGGACTTGCGTGCCGGTCAAGGATTGGCACCCCCACACAGAACACCCCCGTGACGATTTCCTGATTGTCGATCGAATAGCCACGCTGGCGAATGCGTGCGAGTTCTGCGCGCAAATCCTTTGCCGTGGTGATCGTTGTGGGCGTGAAGGCTGGCATGTCCTCAGCCAGCACGGTTTCCTGATCCGCCGGGTTCATGAAAGCCAGAATGGCCTTGGCCGCCCCGCCGCAATAAAGAGGTCCGCGCGAACCGATCCGCCAGTCGAGCTGCATGCCTTCGTTTCCGCGCACCTTGTCCACGCAGACTGTCCCCAAGCCATTGGTGGCGTTGACATTGACCGTTTCCCGGGTCGCCTGCGCAATCCGTTCGCAAAACGGGCGCGCAAGCCGCGGAAATTCGACGCGATCCAGTTGCAGGCCGCTGATTTCCAGCAGCCTGTGCCCCATTTCCCAGCCGCCTTCAGCCGTGCGCTCGACGGCATTTTCCTCTTCGAGATCGAGCAGGATCCTGTGGACCGAACCCAGCGGCAGGTCCAATTGTTGAGCGACGGCGCGCACGCCCAGGGGCCCTTTGCGGGCCAGCAGATCGAGAACCTGGATGGCGCGGTTGATGCTCGACATCCGCCCCTACCAATGCTTCTCGAAGGCGGTCGTGGGATCGATCAGGTTGTCGTCGATGTAGTCCCAGGCGATCTCGTACCCCATGCCGGGCCCCTGCGGCAGGTGCACATAACCCTCCGCATCGATCCTGTCGCAGCTGTTCTTCAAATAAGGATGGGCCGCATCGTAATCGACGCCCGGCGCCAGCAGGCCCTTCTCGTAATATTCGGACGTATCCTCAGACGTGGCGCCGCAAACCTGCAGATTGCCCCACCCGGCCATGTGCATTTCGCATCTGAGGCCATAGGCCTCGGCGACGATGGCTGTCTTGCGCGCGCCCGTAACGCCGCCGCGGATGACGTCAATGCGGCTCATATCCCCTGCCCCGCGCAGGATCCATTCGGCGCGCGAAAAGACGCCACCAGCCACGATCTCCGGCGAAAGGACGGGGATCGTCAGTTCCCGGCACAGCCGCACATAGCTTTCGACCCTGTATTCGGGCATCGGGTGCTCGTACCAGTAGTAGTTGAGCTTCTCGAGTTCGCGCCCGACCTGGATCGCCTCCTCCAGCGACATGTAGGTCCCCCAGGGATCGTACATGAGCACATAGTCGGGGCCGACCGCCTCGCGCACCAGATGTATGGTCTCGATATCGGCCTTGATGTTGGAGGGGCGTCCCGGCGTCGGGGTCTGCGTCTCGGGGTTCCAGAAATAGTGCGGGTGGATCTTGTAGGCCTGGTAGCCCTCGCTTCTTGCAGGCGAGCGCATGCTCGGCATAGACGCGCGGCACCCCGATATTGGGATAGGTCGAGGCATAGGCCTTCACCTTGTCGCGCGCGCCGCCCATCAGCTTGTAGACCGGCAGACCGGCGGCATTGCCGGCAAGGTCCCAGAGCGCATTGTCGATGACGCTCGGCGACGTTTTCCGGGAAATTGGCGACCCACAGCCACTTCCAGATCATCTCGCGGTCGATCGGATCCTGTCCGGCGATCAGCGGCTTGATGCGGCCAAGGATCATCTGCTGATCGACGACGTTCAGCCCTTCGGCGTCGCCGTGCGAGCCGCCGCCGAAATAGTGCCCGGTCACCCCCTCGTCCGTTTCGATGGTCAGGACCGTCTGCAGCAGGTCGGCCTTCGGGATCGGCTGCGCATGGCCTGTGTCCCAGCGGTCGGCATAGGTCTTGAAGGTCTTGATCTTGATGTCGGAGATTTTCACCTATCGTTTCCCTTTGGACCTATTCAAAGGCGCCCCACCGCGCAAACGGTCGAGCACAACTGCAGCCAGCAACAGCAGGCCGACACAGATGTTGACGAAGTACAGCGCCTCCCAGCGGGCTTTCGCCCGCCACGTTCCACATATGGAACAAGTGTACCAGCTACTGAACGTTAGGAATGTCCGCGGCAGGTTGTCAAGGCCTCACGGATGGAATGCCCGCATGGGGCAAAGGCGCGACGAAGTGTCCTTCGGGCGTCGAAGCGCCGGGGCCATTGCCACTCGTCTTTCGAGCTGGCAGATCGTCCAACCCCGCACCGGTCTCCCGACGGCCGATGGCGGGTTCATCACAGTCGCGGTGAAAGAAGGGCGTAAGTCCATCTGGAAGCGGCGCGAAGCTCATGTCTGCTTGGCCGCCTGTAGGAGCTGCCGAGCAAGGTCAGCAAAGGCGCCACTTTGCTTCTCCGCCGGGTTGCGCACCGGCATTTGGAGCGCCGAGGTCAGCCACCTCCCAACCAGTCGCTCAAACGGCAACCGCCTCGACGACGGCTTTCGGCCCGCCGGTCGGTATCGTTCTCGAATGACGCCAGCGGGTATCGCGCAGGAGGCGCGCGTATTCCCGTTCTGTGCGCTCCCGACCGCCCGTGACCGCCATCATCAAAACGTCCAGTTCGAAGGCCGGATGAGACCCCGCATCCTCTGGGCAGATCGACTCGATCAACAGCAGTTTTGAGCGTTTTTAGAAGGGGGGAATTTGGTAGCGGAGGAGGGACTTGAACCCCCGACACGCGGATTATGATTCCGCTGCTCTAACCAACTGAGCTACTCCGCCCCGACAGGTCGCGGCGACCATGCACCACGGCGTTTTTGGACCGATCGCCCGGCCGCGAATGCCGGTGCTTCTTATGGGCGCCGCTCTGCACTGTCAAGCCGAACCGCACCCCCGCCGCCGGCGGCCGCCACTGCCGCCAATCACCCTACCCGATCTCTTCGAGAAACCGTCGCAGATGATGCTCTTCGCGCGTCAGCCCACTGCGCGAGGTGCCGCGCTTCGGCCAAAGCCGATGCAGCTTCCCCTTGGCAAAACTGGTCAGGATCGGGGCAGCGATATAGCTCTTGCGGCTGATGGCGGGCGTATTGTGCAATATTTCGGAAACCTGCTTGGCCGCCCGCGCGATCTGCCGGTTGCGACCGCTTTCCGATTTGGCCGGCTCCGTTTGCGCCAGCGTTTCCCCGGCGATCGCGCTGGCATGCAGCAGTCTTATATCCTTGGCCGAGACCTCGGTGCCGCAAATGTCGCGCAGATAGGCATTGATCGCCTCCGAGCGGATCGGGCGCACGTCGCCCTCCTCGTTGCGAAAAACCAGCAACCGCCTGCCCGGCACGTCCAGAATGCGCTTCAGAGCGCGGGCCAGCAATTCGTCCTTGAACGAATAGGCCGCCTTCTTGCCGCCCTTGGCGACAAAGGCGATCCGGATGGTATCGCCGCGCACCTGCACGTCCTTTTTCAGCAAGGTCGCCGCGCCACGCGTGCCGTTCTCGTTCAAATAGCGCTCGCGCCCGATACGCATTGCCGTGTCGTCGATCAGCGCAACCGCCAACGCCAGCGCCAGTTTCTTCGAGCCTTTGGGCGCCGAAAGATCCTCGGTTACCGCCGCGCGCAAATCCCCGAGCAGCCCGGCCAGCGCCTTCAGCCGTTCCAGCTTGTGCGCCGAGCGCCGCGTTTCCCAATCCGGATGATAGATATATTGCAGCCGCCCCGCGCCGTCGCGTCCACGCGCCTGCACATGCCCATTGGCATGGCAGCAGATCTGCACGTCCGTCCAGGCAGGCGGAATGGCGAGATCGAGCAGGCGCTGCCGCTCATCGGCATCCCGGATGGGCTCGCCCTCGCTGTCGATGAAACTGTAGCCTTTGCCGGTCTTGCGCCGCCTCACGCAAAAATCAGCTTCTTGAGAACGTCTTAACCTGGTGCCCATTGAACTCGCCACGCTTGACTGCGGGCACATAACGGACAGCATTGTTGCCGGTTCCGGCGACAAGCAGCGCCTTGTGGGCAGAAGGAAAGCTTTAGGCGACCTGCTCCACAGGCAACGATGCGGCGATCCAGCCGCCGCCCAGCACCTCGGTATCGGCGCTGTCATCGGCATAGAACACGCAGGCCTGGCCTGGCGAAATACCGTGTTCGCCCGCGATCAGGGTCACATAGACGCCGTCCTCGCGCTGCTGCAGAACCGCCTGCTGCGGCGCGCGGGTCGAACGAACCTTCGCCTCGACCGCATAGCCATTGCCGGACGCCAGCGCCTCGAGCCTGTCCTTGCCCAGCCAATTCACGTCGCGCAGCCGCACCGTGTGCGTTTTCAGCGCCTCGTAGGGGCCAACGATGACCCGCCGGCGTGTCTCGGTCCAGCCGCACCACATAAAGCGGCTCGCCCGCAGCAATACCGAGCCCCCGCCGCTGGCCGATGGTGTAATTGACGATCCCTTCATGGCGCCCCAGCACCCGCCCATCCATATGCACGATTTCGCCGGCAGTGACGGCCTCGGGGTGCATGCGGCGAATGACGTCGGCATATTTGCCCTGCGGCACAAAGCAGATGTCCTGGCTGTCGTGCTTGTCGGCGACCTCCAGGCCCATCTCGCGGGCCTTGTCGCGCACATCGGCCTTGCTCATTCCGCCCAGGGGAAAACGCAGGAAATCAAGCTGTTCGGGCGTCGTCGCAAAAAGGAAATAGCTCTGGTCGCGCGCCGCATCGACCGGACGCCGCAACACGCGTCGTCCATCCTCCAGCCGGGACTGGATATAATGGCCGGTCGCCAGGCAGTCGGCGCCGAGGTCGCGCGCCACCTGCATCAGGTCCTCGAACTTGACCGTCTGGTTGCAGGCAATGCACGGAACCGGCGTTTCGCCATTGGCATAGGATTTGGCGAAGGGGTCGATCACCGCGGCCTTGAAGCGCTCTTCATAGTCGAGCACATAATGCGGAATGCCGAGCGCGTCCGCGACCCGGCGCGCATCGTGGATGTCCTGGCCGGCGCAGCAGGCGCCCTTGCGGTGCGTCGCCTCGCCATGGTCGTAAAGCTGCAAGGTTACGCCGACGACGTCATAGCCGTCCTCGGCCAACAACCCGGCCACCACGGAACTGTCGACGCCGCCGGACATGGCGACGACGACCCGCGTCTCCGCAGGCGATTTGGGAAAATCGAGAGAATTCAGCATCTTTTCTTGCGTCCGGTTGGGGTCAAGGGCCAGCGGATCGGCGTCTTTTACGCCCTTTGCATTGGGCCTGCAACAGGGCCCGGCATCCCGGCAAATCCTGCCGCGAGCCCCGCAGCTTTTGCCGCAATTGCAGCGCTGAGCCTACCGTGATCCGGCGCAGCGGAAACGCTAAACGTTTGATTTTGCTTGTACACGTTACGACTCCGCGCTCTGGCACGCGGTTTGCAACGCAGGAACCGGATAACCTTGTCGGGTGCAAAGAACCAAGTGACGACGCCGGTCAACATCGTAGCAAATGCCAGCCAGCCGGTCCCGGCTGCGGCTTCCGCTGGCGCCGGCAAGGCCCAGCAGGCCGATACCGGCAATCTGTTCGCGGTTCTGCTCGGCCTCACCGGCGGCGCAGCGGCATCTGGCGACGCAGATGGAGCCCCCGGCGCCACGGCACAGGCCGGCAACGGAGCCTCGCCGCTTTTCGATCTGGCCGCCCTCTTGGGTGCTGCCGGCACAAATGCACAAGGGGCTGAGACACCCGAAGAGCTCGACAAAGCACTCAAAGATCTTCTGGAAAAGCTCAAGCAAGCCGCCGACCCCACGAGCGGCCAGCCCGTACCTGTTCCTGCACAGCTTGCCCAGCTTGGCGATCTGGCCAAATCCGTGGCCGACCTGCTCGACAAACTGCAGGCGGCGGGCAGCGCCCCGCCGGCCGATCAATTGTCGGCTCTTGCCGACAAGCTTCAGCAACTGGCTGATAAGCTCTCGGCACCTCCTGCCGCGAGCGCGGACGCTGCTCCACCGGCGAAAGTATCGCCAGACCAGCCGCACCCCCCTGCAAAAGCCGCGCCGCTTGCCGGCGATGCGCTGGCGGCGTTGCAAAAGCTCGGCGACCAGCTCGGCGATCTGGCCCAAAAGATCGATCACCTGGCGCAAAAACAGCAGACGCCGGCAGATCCCACCAATGTCAAACCGGCAGCCGGCGGCGATGCCGAGATCGCAAACATGGTCTCCATGCTTTATGGCGACCGCCCGGCCGGTCAGCGCGGAGCCACCGACAAGCCGGCGGCAAACAAGGACGGCATCAAGATATCATCGGCCGCAGCTGGCCAGAATGCGGCGCAGACATCGTCCTCTGCCACTGTGCCCCCCGCCCAGCTGCTTGCCGATCAGCAAAAGTCCGGCCCGCAGAATGGCGACAGGAAGCCCGAGTTGACGCTTGCAGCTGCCAGCGCGGCAAGCCCTGTCGCGGACACACCCGACGCTCCATCCGATACGAAAACCGATCCGCTGCTCATGGCCCAATCGGCCCAGGGGGCGGTCCAGAAGACCGATTTCGCAGCAGCGCTCAAACCGGCCACCGCGCCCTATCAGCAGCCCTCCCCGCAGATCAATCTGCCCCAGCTCGCCTTCGAGATGGCCAGTCAGATCAAGGCTGGCAATTCCCACTTCCAGATTCGCCTCGACCCGCCCGAGATGGGCAGGATCGACGTCAAGATGGACATCGACCACACCGGCAATCTGCATGCCAAGCTGACCGTCGAGCGCGCGGACACGCTCGACCTCCTGCAGCGCGATTCACGCGGTCTGGAACGCGCCCTGCAGCAGGCTGGCGTCGACCACTCGCGCACCAACCTCGAATTTTCTTTGAAACAGAACCCGTTCGCCCGCCAGGATCAGCATCCGGGCGGTCAACCACGAACCCCTTTCGCCCCGGCCCTCGCCGACAATGACGGCTCGGCCGCCGAAGCCTCTGAAATTCCCGCCATTAGCGCAGCGCGCTTTTATCGCGGCACCGCCTCTCCGGGCGGATTGAACATGCTGGCCTGAGCGGCCCGGACCTTCAGGAAGGAAACGACCCATGACGATCGGATCGGTAACAGGGACCAATGCGGGCGCGAGTTCGTCGGCAAGTTCGCGCGCCGGCATCGCGGACAATTTCGACACCTTCCTCAACATCCTCACCACGCAGCTGAAGAACCAGAACCCGCTCGATCCGCTCGACACCAATCAGTTCACCCAGCAATTGGTGCAGTTCTCCGGCGTCGAGCAGCAGCTCAAGACCAATGACTTCCTGCAAAGCCTGATCCTCAACAGCCAGGCCTCCACCGCGACCCAGGCCACCTCCTTCATCGGTAAGACCGTCACCGCCTCGACGACCGTGAGCGAATTGGCGAACGGCTCGGCCAGCTGGAGTCTGAACGTCGACAAGGACGCGGGCAACTCCTCCATCGTCATCAAGGATGCAAGTGGGGCCGAAGTCTATCGGACCAAGGGCGCCCTCACCGCAGGCGAGAACACCTTCACCTGGGACGGCGTCGGCAGCAATGGCAAGAGCTATCCGTCGGGCTCCTACCAGATCTCCGTCGACGGGCGCGATACCGACGGCAATTACGTGCCGGTCACCACTGAAATGTCTGGCAAGGTGGACAGTGTCGATTTCACCGGCAGCGAACCCTTCCTCATGATTGGCGGCGCCCATATCAGCCTGTCCAGCGTCAAGACCGTCAAGGCCTGATCAGGCCGCCGCCAAGGTCCCGAAACCTTTAATAAAACGCTCTCCGAACATTAACCGGACGTAACCGGCCCCTTAGGCAAATTTTAAGCCGGGGCGGTTACCGTAAGACCCCATATGGTCAGGTTTTGTAAGAGAGTAGAATGACCGTACAGATACGCCCACGCGTAAAGTATGTCATAGGGCCGGACGGAAGTCCGCTCACCATCGCCGATCTGCCGCCGAAGACGACCAAACGATGGGTCATCCGGCGCAAGGCTGAAGTAGTCGCTGCCGTGCGCGGTGGTCTGCTCAGCCTGGAGGAAGCTTGCGAACGCTACACGCTGAGCGTCGACGAGTTTCTCAACTGGCAGGCGGCAATCGACAAGCACGGACTTGCCGGTTTGCGGACCACCTGGATCCAGCACTACCGCGAAGCCTGAAACGGCCTTCCATCACCGGCACAGCCCGGGGCATGGTCTTGCGGCGGCATTCTTGCTGCCGCTTGAGCTGTTTGTCGTGAGTCCACGCAATCTCAAGCCGGGCATGCCTCCCGCTCACCCACATCCCCTGTTGCCTGAAATTGTCGCGACTGCGTTGGCATTCGCTCAACCGCGCTGGGCAATTTCTGCCGGAATTCGCATTGAGCGAGAGGCTCTTAATTACTTATTTACCATCCACTAGGTAATTTTTTCCCACCAGGGATCGGGGCGAACAACAGCCTCGTAATGCATAAACCAAGACGGGTTTGGGTGTGGAAAATCTGCTAGGGCTATTGAACCGGCTAGGCTTGGCGCGCGTCGCCGCCATGGGCGTAACAGCCCTGCTGGTGCTCGGCTTTTTCGCCTTTATCACCCTGCGGTTCACCACCCCGCAAATGGCGCCCCTTTATACCGGCCTCAACATCGACGACAGCGCCGCCATCGTCGACGAATTGCGATCCTCGGGCGTGCCCTTCGAAATTCGCGGCGAAGGCGAGGCCATCCTGGTGCCGCGCGACCAGATCACCACCCTGCGCATGACGCTGGCCCAGAACGGCCTGCCCACATCGCGGCCAGGTCGGCTACGAAATCTTTGACAAGCAGAACACGCTCGGCGCCACGAGCTTCGTCCAGAACATCAACCAGATCCGGGCGCTCGAGGGCGAGCTCGCCCGCACCATCACCGCGCTGGCCCGCATCAAGTCGGCGCGCGTGCATCTCGTCCTGCCCGAGCGCGAACTGTTCCGCCGCGACACGCCAGCAGCCCTCCGCCGCCATCATGGTGAGCACGCGCGGCGAACTTTCGAGCGGCGAGATCCGCGCCATCCAGCAGCTGGTCGCCTCCGCCATCGAAGACCTCAACACCCAACCGCGTCTCCATCGTCGACGACAAGGGGCGTCTGCTCGCCTCGGGCGCCGGCGACGACGAACAGGCGATGCTCGTCGGGCCAGATCGAGGAACGCACCTTGGGTGTCGAGCAGCGCCTGCGCGGCCGTGTCGAGGACATGCTGGCCAATGTTGTGGGTGCCGGCCGCGCGCGCGTGCAGGTTGCCGCCGAGCTCGACATCAGCCAGCTCGACGCGCACCTCGGAAACCTTCGACCCCAACGGCCAGGTCGTCCGCTCCACCCAGACGCGCGACACCGCCAATATCAGCAACACTACCGGCGACCAGCAGGGCGTCAGCGTTTCCGGACAACTGCCCGGTGGCGGCGGCAACGGCAACAGCACGCCCAGCGGCGAGCAGGCAAAGACCACCGAGGAGACCATCAATTACGAGATCTCCAAGACCACCGAGACCGCAGGTCGATCAGGCCGGCGGGATCAAGCGCCTGTCTATCGCCGTGGTCGTCGATGGCGTTTACAGCCAGGACGCCAATGGCAACCCGATCTATGCTCCCCGTTCAGGCCGATGAGCTCGACGCAGCTGACGACCCTGGTCAAATCCGCCGTCGGGCTATGACGAAAAGCGCGGCGACACGGTGCAAGTCGTCAATATGCAATTCGCCGAACCGCCCGGCACCCAGATCGCCGGCACCGGCGGCGCCGGGCATGTTCGACTTCACCCGCGACGACATCATGAACTGGCGCGAATATGGGCGTGACCCTGCTCATCGCGCTGGCCCTCATGTTCTTCGTGCTGCGCCCGCTGCTCCGCCGCGTGCTGGAGCCGGAAGCCGAACCTCTGGCGCTGCCCGCAGTCCTCGGAGATCCCGCACGAACATCGAGGACGGAAGGTCCCAACCTTCCCGCCGCCGCAGCCGCCGGGTTGGGTGGACAAGGCCAAGCACCTCGGCGAGGCGCAGATGCAGACGGTCAAATCCGTCGGCACCATGATCGAAGAGAACCCCAAGCAGGCCGCCGCCATCGTACGTGACTGGCTCAGCCAAGCTGCCTGATACCCATGGACGAAGTCAACCAACGACCTCGCGACATCGATGCAGAAGGGGCTCGTCTTCGACGAGCAGACCGAGCGTCGCTATCTGTCGCCGGACGAAAAGGCGGCCGTCCTGCTGCTCGCGCTTGGCCCCGACTATGGCAAGCCCATCTTGGAAGAACTCGACGAGCTGGAAATCCGCCAGCTCTCGCGCGCCATGGTCAAGCTCGGCCCGATCACCCAGGACATGCTCGACGAGCTGATGGCCGAGTTCGTGACGACAATGTCGTCCAACGGCTCGATTTCGGGCAACTCCGACACCACCGAACGGCTGCTGCTGTCCTTCCTGCCGCAGGATCGCGTCGAATCGATCATGGAGGAGATCCGCGGTCCCGCCGGCCGCAACATGTGGGAGAAGCTCTCCAACGTGCAGGAGGACGTGCTCGCCAACTATCTCAAGAACGAATACCCGCAGACCATCGCCGTGGTGCTGTCCAAGATCGTCGACCGACCATGCCAGCCGGGTGCTGGCGGTGCTGCCCGAGGAACTGGCGCATGGATGTCGTGCAGCGCATGCTGGGGCTCGACCCGGTGCAAAAGGAAATCCTCGAAAAGATCGAGGCGACGCTGCGCACCGAGTTCATGTCGACGCTCAGCCACACCCAGCGCCGCGACAGCCACGAGCAGATGGCCGAAATCTTCAATTCCTTCGACCGGCAGACCGAGGCGCGCTTCATGACCTCGCTCGAAGAGAGCAACCGCGACGCCGCCGAGCGCATCAAGGCGCTGATGTTCACCTTCGAGGATCTGTCGCGGCTCGAGCTCCTCGGCCATCCAGACGCTGCTGCAGAAGATGGACAAGAAGCGATCTCGCCCTCGCCCTCAAGGGCGCCAACGACGAGGCCAAGGAGTTCTTCTTCGCCAACATGTCCGCCCGCGCCGCCAAGCTGCTCAGGGACGACATGGAGACCATGGGGCCGGTGCGCCTCAAGGATGTCGATGAGGCCCAGGGCAGGATGGTCGCCACTGCCAAGGACCTCGCTGCCCGCGGCGAAATCATCATCACCAAGAACAAGGGCGATGAGGAGATGATCATGTGATGGCCGCCGCGCCCGCCAAATTCACCTTCGATCTCGACCTCGGCCACGTCAAGGAACGCAGTCAGGTTCTTACCGAGCACGCTCTGCAGGAAAAGCTGCGAGCCGCCCGGCAGGAGGGCTATGACCAGGGCTTTGCCGCGGGTGAGACAGGCGCCGTGGCCCGGTCTTCGGCCGCGCTCGCCGCGTCTGCCGAACGTCTGGCAACCCAAGCGGCGCAGCTGGCGGGCGCAACCGATGCGCAAAACCGCCGGACGCGCATCGAAGCCGTGCGAACTGGCCGCAACCGTCGGCCGCAAGCTCGCCCGGCATCTGCTCGCAAAGATATCCGGTCGCCGAACTCGAGAAGCTGATCGCCGAATGTCTCGCCTCGCTCGAGCGGGCCCCGCATCTGGTGATCCGCTGTCATCCCGATCTCGCCGACGCCGTCAGGGAAGTCACCGAGGCGCGCATGCTCACTTCCGGTTTTCACGGGCCGGCTGGTCGTGATGGGCGACCCCGAAATCCCCGAGGGCGACGGGCGGCTCGAATGGGTGGACGGCGGCCTGGTGCGCGAACAGGCGGTCATCGACGCCGACATCGAAAATCTGATTTCGGCATGGGTCGCTGCCCAGGCCGACGACACAACCGCGGAGAACGTCCAATGAGTGAAGAAGACGAACCCGGCTCCGGCGGCGACATGAGCCTTGAGGAAATGGAGGCTGGCGCACCGCGATTCTCCCGAGCCGTTGAGCGAAAAGACCGCAGCCGATCTCGAGGCCGTCTTCGACGTGCCCGTGCGCATCTCGGTCGTGCTCGGACGCACCAAGATGCCGGTTGCAAGCCTGTTGAAGATGGACATCGGCACGGTCGTCGAACTCGACCGGCAGGTCGGCGAGGCCATCGACATCTATGTCAACGACCGCCTGGTCGCACGCGGCGAAATCGTGCTGGTCGAGGACCGGCTCGGCGTCACCATGACCGAAATCATCAAGGCCTCCTAGCGAGGCGCAGCGACCGGCCGGGGCAACGGCCGAACAGCGGGGAAGAAAATGCGACTTCTGATCGTCGGGGCCCTGGAGGGCCAGCTCAGCCAGGCCACCAAGCTCGCCATGGACGGCGGCGCCAAGGTAGCCCACGCCGCCTCCGTCGAGATCGCGCTGGCGACGCTGCAGAAGCCGGCAAGGGCGCCGATCTGCTGCTGGTCGACGTCATGGCCGACATCCCGGGCCTGATCGCGGCAGCTGGAGGCCGAACGCATCCACGTGCCCGGTGGTCGCCTGCGGCACCGAAACCAATGCCGCGGCCGCCGTCAACGCCATCCGCGCCGGCGCCAAGGAATACATCCCCCTGCCCCCCGACGCCGAGCTGATCGCCGCCGTCATCGCCGCGGTCGCCCGCGAGACCACGCGACCTGCTTTTCCGCGACGCCGCCATGGCGCGCGTCGTGCAGATGGCCGACCAGATCGCCGCCTCCGAAGCCTCGCGTCCTCATCACCGGCGAAAGCGGCACCGGCAAGGAGGTCATGGCCAAGTACCTGCACGCCCGCTCCAAGCGCGCCGGCCAAGCCTTTCATCTCGATCAATTGCGCGGCCATTCCCGAGCAGCTGCTCGAATCGCGAATTGTTCGGCCATGAGAAGGGCGCCTTCACCGGCGCCGTCGGCCGGCGCATCGGCAAGTTCGAGGAGGCCTCCGGCGGCACGCTTGCTGCTCGACGAAATCTCCGAGATGGACATCCGCCTGCAGGCCAAGCTCCTGCGCGCCATCCAGGAGCGGCTTGATCGACCGCGTCGGCGGCAACAAGCCGGTTCCTGTCGACATCCGCATCCTCGCCACCTCCAACCGCGATCTTGGCGAGGCGGTGCGCGAAGGCAGCTTCCGCGAGGATCTGCTGTTCCGGCTCAACGTCGTCAATCTCAAGCATGCCCGCCGCTGCGCGAGCGGCCGGGCGATATCGCCGCGCTCTCCGAGCATTTCGTCGCCAAATATGCCAAGGCCGAATGGACTGCCCGAACGCGCGCCTGTCGCCGGCGGCGCGCGAGGAGCTTGCGCGCGCGCCCTGGCCGGGCAATGTCCGCGAGCTGGAAAACACGCTGCACCGCGCCGTCCTGCTCTCGCGCGGCGACATCATCGGGCCCGAGGCCATCCGCATGCCGGACGGCACCGGCCTCAGCGAGGCCGTGCGCGAGCATTCGCTTGCCGCCCAGGCCGCCCAGACCGCCGAGATGCCGTGTCGCGCCAGCTGGTCGGCCGCACCGTCGCCGACGTCGAGCGCGACCTGATCCTCGACACGCTCGACCATTGCCTCGGCAACCGCACCCACGCCGCCAACATTCTCGGCATCTCGATCCGCACGCTGCGCAACAAGCTCAACCAGTATGCCGACGAAGGCATGCTCATACCCGGCCCGGGCGAACAGCGCAGCTCTGCTGCCTGATCCCGGCCCCTCAGGACCAGAACTTTATGGCCGACACGACCAACGCCGCACCGCAGGCCTCTACCGGCAACAGCCTGAAGCTGCCCAGTTTCGGCTCGATCGTCGAGGCCCTGCGCCAGGCGGACATCGGGCTTGCCGTCGGCGTGATGGCCATCCTCGTGGTGCTCATCCTGCCGATGCCCGCCGTTCTGCTGGACAGCTGCTGGCGATTTCGATCGTGTTCTCGGTGCTGGTCCTGATGACGGCGCTGTTCATCCAGACGCCGCTGGAATTCTCGGCCTTCCCGACCGTGCTGCTGATCGCGGCCATGATGCGGCTGGCGCTCAACCTAGCCTCGACGCGCCTGATCCTCGCCAACGGGCATACGGCACCGACGCCGCCGGCCACGTCATCCAGGCCTTCGGCAATTTCGTGATGCGCGGCAATTTCGTCATCGGCATCATCGTTTTCGGCATCCTGATCATCGTCAATTTCGTCGTCATCACCAAGGGTTCGGGCCGCATCGCCGAAGTCGCCGCCCGCTTCACCCTCGACGCCATGCCGGGCAAGCAGATGGCAATCGACGCCGACCTCGTCCGCCGGCCTGATCGACGAGACAGACGCGCCAAGACCCGCCGCAAGGAACTCGAGGACGAAAGCTCCTTCTTCGGCGCCATGGACGGTGCCTCCAAATTCGTGCGCGGCGACGCCATCGCCGGCCTGCTGATCACCTTCATCAACGTCATCGGCGGCATGATCATCGGCGTCGGCCAGCAGGGCCTGAGCTTTGCAGACGCGGCCAACAACTATACGCTGCTGACCGTCGGCGACGGCCTGGTCAGCCAGATCCCGGCGCTGATCGTCTCCACCGCCGCGGGCCTGCTGGTGTCCAAGGCCGGCGTCTCCGGCAGCGCCGACAAGCGCGCTCGCCGCGCAGTTCACCGGCTACCCCAAGGCGCTGGGCATGTCATCGGCCGTCATGGCGCTGATGGCCTTCATGCCGGGCATGCCGATCATTCCCTTCCTGGCGCCATGTCGGCCGGCGCCGGCTATCTGGCCTTCCGTTCCGCCCGCATGAAACGCGCCGCCAAGGACCAGGAAGTCGCCGAAGAACTGATGCCGGGAACAGGAAGCGGCCGCGCCGCCCGAGGATCCCCCGATCTCCGACAGTCTGAAGATCGACGACCTCAAGCTCGAACTCGGCTACGGCCTGCTCAGCCTGGTCAAGGAAGACGAAACGGGGACCGACCGGCTGACCGAACAGATCAAGGCGCTGCGGCGCCAGCTGGCCCTCGATCTCGGCTTCGTCATGCCGCCGGTGCGCATTCTCGACAACATGCAGCTCGAGCCGAACCTCTACAAGATCAAGATCAAGGAGGTGGAGGCCGGCGACGGCCGGGTCTTCGCCGATCTGCTCATGGTCATGGACCCCATGGGCAACCCGATTACTCTGCCCGGCGAGCACACCACCGAGCCGACCTTCGGCCTGCCCGCGACCTGGATCGACCCGGCCATGCGCGACGAGGCCGAGGTCAACGGCTATTCGATCATCGACCCCTCGACGGTCGATCTCGACCCATCTGACCGAAGTGCTCAAGGCCAACGTCGCCGACCTCCTCAGCTATGCCAACGTCCAGTCCCTGCTCAAGGGCCTGAGCTCGGAGCAGCAAAAGCTGGTCGAGGACATCGTGCCCGGTCAGATCACCGTCTCCGGCATTCAGCGCGTGCTGCAGACCCTTCTGTCGGAACGCATCTCCATCCGCGACCTGCCCACCATCCTCGAAGGCATCGCCGAAGTCGCAGGCGGCCGCTCGGCCCAGGCCATCGCCGAGCATGTGCGCTCGCGCCTCTCCCGCCAGCTTTGCGCCCAAAATCTGGGACCCGACGGCACGCTGCCGCTCCTGACGCTGAGCCCGCAATGGGAGCGCGACTTCGCCGAAGCCATGATCGGCGATGGCGACGACCGCCACCTCGCCATGGCGCCTTCCCGCCTGCAGCAATTCATCACCGGCGTTCAGGCTGCCTTCGAAAGCGCCGCGCAAATGGGCGAAATCCCGGTCCTGATCACCTCACCCCATATCCGCCCGCATGTGCGCGCCATCATCGAGCGCTTCCGTCCGCAGACCGTGGTCATGAGCCAGAACGAGGTTCATCCCCGCGCGCGTTTGAAAACGGTCGGGCACGTCTAGAGAGGCCAAACCCGCCGCTCACGACATTGTGGGCGCCTGACACGGTCCAAACCGCCCTCGCCTGCGTTACCTTGAGCATTTTCAGGCTTAGGGAGAAATCGCATGACACATGACATCACCCGCCGTGCCGCGCTGGGAACTGTCGCGGCAGGCGCGACCACGCTCGCACTTTTCCGGACCAGTGCTTTTGCTCAGGACAAGTTCGCCAATGGCGATCTCACCGTCTATCCGGTTCAGCACGCCAGCCTCTACATGGACTGGGACGGCAAGACGATCGTCGTCGATCCCGTAGGCGGTGCGGACGCTTTTGCCGCGGCCGGGGCGCCTGACCTGATCCTGGTGACCCACGAGCACCCCGATCATTTCGATCCGGCGACCCTGTCTGGGATTATCACGCGCGACACCACCCTCGTCACCAGCCAGTCGGTTTTCGACAAGCTGCCCGACGACCTCAAGAGCCAGGCCAAGTCCATGTCCAATGGCGACACGCTCGATATCGCCGGCTTCAACCTCTCGGCCATCCCCGCCTACAACACCACCGAGGACCGCAAGCAGTATCACCCTGAGGGACGCGACAATGGCTATGTGCTCGATGACGGCACAACCCGCGTCTATATCGCGGGGGACACCGAGGATATCCCCGAAATGCGGGCGCTGAAGAACATCGACGTCGCCTTTGTGCCGATGAACCTGCCCTACACCATGACCGAGGAACAGGCCGCAGACGCCGTGGCCGAGTTCGCCCCCAAAGTGGTCTATCCCTATCACTACCGGGGCAGCGACACGCAGAAGTTCGCCGACCTCGTCAAGAAGGCCAATGATTCGGTCGAGGTACGGCTGCACGATTGGTACAGCTAGGCTGACCCTCATGTGGCTTTCGGGCCACATTTACTAGGAAGCAGTTCATCATGCGCGGCGGCACCACCCCGCCGCGCCGGGCATTGGTGCGATGCTTCTCGCCTGCCGAAAAACGAAAAACCCCCGGCTGCCGGGGGTTTGGAAAGGGCCTAAGCAGCTCGGAGGGATCAGCATGGTTTCTACAGCGTAGCCAGCGAAAGCTCCCGAGCGGGGGAACGACTACCGGCCAGCGGCGTTCTCAAGCAAGTCGGGCTACGGCACTGCAAGTTGGCAGACCAGCGTGCCGCAGCCCTCGTTCATCGAAGACGAACCCTTGGAGAGTATAATGATACGCACGCTTTTGGCTACTACGGCTCTGACCGGCCTGTTGACGGTTGGTGCTTTTGCCCAGGACAACAGCAATTCCAACGCCGCGACCAATGCCAACGCCAACGCCGCTGCGACGACCACCATGTCGCCGGTGACCCTTGAGTCCGGCTATATGCAGAACGCCAACGATCACCTTGCCAGCAAGATCATCGGCATGCCCGTTTATTCCAGCGCGCAGCCCGACGCCGATCAGATTGGCGACATCAATGACCTCGTCGTGGACGGCCAGGGCCATATTACGGCTGCCGTGATCGGCGTGGGCGGCTTCCTCGGCATCGGCGAAAAGCAGGTTGCTCTTGGTTACGACCAGATCCAGTGGGTCGCGGTCAACACCAATGCTGCCGCTGCGCCCGCACCTGCCGCTGATGCGAATGCCAACGCCAATGCAAATGCCCCGGCGGCGAACGCCAACGCGGCTGATGCGAATGCGAATGCCACAACGGCCCCGGCCAACGACACCATGGCCAATGCCGCTGCCCCGACCGAATGGCGTCTCGTGGTCAACACCACCAAGGACGCGCTTAATGCCGCGCCCGAGTTCAAGTGGGACGATGCCGCCAGCAACAACATGGCCGGCCAGGCGGCGAGCACGCCGGCTGCCGACAACAACATGGCGGCCAATGCCAACGCAAACGCTGACAACGCCAATGCGAACGCAAATATGAATGCCGACGCAAACGCGAACAATGCGAACGCAGACGCGAATGCGAAGGCCGACGCAAACGCCAATGCGAACGCCGAACAATGCAAACGCGAACAACGCGAATGCCAACGCCAATATGAGCGCCGACAATTCCACGAATGCCAACATGACCGCGGTCGATGTCAGCTCGATGAGCGCTCAGGACCTCATTGGCACCCGCGTTATCGGCCCCAACAATGACGACGTGGGTGAAGTCGGCGACGTGATTCTGACTGCAGACGGCAAGGTTGACGCGATCATCGTCGATGTCGGCGGTTTCCTTGGCCTCGGCGAAAAGCCGGTTGCGATTGCCCTGGATAACCTGAAATTCATGAAGGACCAGAACGGCAAGCTCTCGGTCAACGTGAACTTCACCGAAGACCAGCTGAAGAACCAGCCGCAATACGACAAGAACACCTACGAACAGAACCGCGACCAGCAGCGTCTGGTTTCGCAGCCGATGAACCAGTAATTTTCGTCGGATTACTCAGAATGGCCCGCTCCGGCGGGCCATTTTTTTGTGCCCCCGCCGGGAACTTGTCGAAAAGCTGGGCTTACCGCATGTGGCGGATGCGGGCGATCTCGTCGAATTCGGCCTGCTCGGCCTTGAGTTCGGCAGCCTGCTCGCGCTGATGTTCGCGCTGGTCGAGCAGTTCCACCTTTTTGAGATCCTCCACCGCTTCGGTCAGCTCGTCCTGCGCGGCTTCGAGCTTTCCGCGCATGTCGTTGGCCGACGCCAGCAGGTTGTCCCGGCGCGTCAGCGCCGCCTTGGCAAAGGTCGAATAGGCGAAATGCGCCACGTCCGAAATGCCGGTTTTCTGGTGTTCGAGTTCGATCTGCTGGTCGAGTTCGCTCGCCATGCGCTCAAAATCGGCGACCATCATCTCGATCTGCGTGACGACCCGCCGTTTTTCGTCCACCTGGAACTTCTTCAAGCCGGATCAGGCTATCGCTGCGCGACTTCATGACTTGTACTCCTTACCCACCAAGCCTGGCGGCCGGCCGGCTGCCATACGCGCATCCCGGCCTTCCAACTCAATCTTCTGCCGCGTCCGCCTGTTCGACAATTGCGCGAAGGCGATCATAGCCTTCACCAATCGACGTCCGCTCTTCCCTTTGCTGGCTCAAAAACGCCTCCAGCTCCGGGTTGATGGCGATCGCGCGGTCCACATCCGGGTCTGATCCCTTCCGGTAGGCCCCCAGCCGGATCAGCTCCTCCATGTCGGCGAAAACCGACAACAGTTCGCGCGCCCTTTGCAGAACCGGCCTGAAATCTTCTGGCACGCATCCGGGCATCGTACGCGATATGGACCGGAGCACATTAACGGCGGGATAACGACCCCGCTCGGCAATGGAACGCTCCATCACAATGTGCCCATCAAGAATGCCGCGAACGGCATCGGCAATGGGCTCATTGTGATCGTCACCTTCCACCAAAACGGTAAATAAGCCGGTAACGGAGCCGGAATTGTTGAGCCCCGGCCCCGCCCGCTCCAGAAGGCGCGGCAATTCGGCGAAAACGGTAGGCGGATATCCCTTGGCCGTCGGCGGCTCGCCCGATGCTAAGTCCGATCTCGCGCTGCGCCATGGCAAAGCGGGTCAGGCTGTCCATCATGCACAGCACCTTGCTGCCCTGATCGCGCAGATATTCGGCCAGCGTCAGCGTCATTAGGCGGCCTGGCGCCGCATCAGCGCGCTCTCGTCCGAGGTGGCAACCACGACGATGGCCCGCTGAATGCCATCTTCGCCCAGATACTCGGAAATGAACTCCTGCACCTCGCGGCCGCGTTCGCCGATCAGCCCGATCACGGCGTACGTCGACATCGGTATTGCGCGCCAGCATGCACATCAGCACCGACTTGCCGACGCCCGAGCCGGCAAAGATGCCCATGCGCTGGCCTTCGCAAACGGTGGTGAAGGTATTGAGCGCCCGCACCCCGACATCGAGTGGGTCGCCGACCACGCGCGCGGTCATGCGCGGGCAGCGGCGACGCGCGCAACGCATATCCGTGCGGGCCGCGTGCGCAGCGGTCCCTTGCCGTCGATCGGCTCGCCCGTTGGCGTTGATCACCCGGCCGAGCCAGCGCTTCGAGGGATAGACCGCGCCGTCATGGCTGGCGAACACCGCCTTGCAGCCCAGCCGCACGCCCTCGATCGGCCCGAACGGCAGGCAAAGCGCATGGCCGTCCTTGAACCCGATGATCTCGCATGCGAGCGATGCACCCGCCTGCGTCTCGATGCGAACGCGGCCGCCCACACGCAATTCGCGCACCGGCCCGACGACTTCGATCAGCAGCCCCTGAACCGCCTTAACGCGGCCGAAGACCTCGATCTCCTCGATCGCCTCGATGTCGGCCGCCAGCGCCTTCATGGGACAACGTCCGTTCGGTATGACGAATCAGCTCATCTCTAACGGTAACCCATCGTTAAGAGGATTGCGCTAACTATGGGTGTCGAGTGCGCGGATTTTTTGCCCTGCGCCGCTTCTGCGACCCTCCCTCACCGCGAGCCCGTTTTCACTGAGTCGCAAGAGTTGGTTGAAACGCTTTCTTAAACTAAAATCTTAAGAAAATTTCGGCCAGTTTATGTTTATTTTTCAACAGCTTACAACTTCCGGTTACAAGGGGCTTTTGCGTATTGCATCTGCGAATTAAACTTTGTTAACTAATTGACTCTAGGCTCAATCATATCCAGTAGGGTTGGATTGGGCGGTGATCGCGCATGGAACTCGCTCACGTTCCAGCACGGAACACCAATAAGGGGAAAGACATGCGGGTACTCTTGATCGAGGACGACGGCGCAACGGCGCAGAGCATCGAGCTGATGCTGAAATCCGAGAGCTTCAACGTCTATACGACCGATCTCGGCGAAGAAGGCGTCGATCTCGGCAAGCTGTACGATTACGACATCATCCTTCTCGACCTGAATCTGCCCGACATGAGCGGTTACGAGGTGCTGCGTACGCTTCGCGTCGCCAAGGTTCAAACGCCGATCCTCATCCTGTCCGGCCTTGCCGGCATCGAGGACAAGGTGCGCGGTCTCGGCTTCGGCGCCGACGACTACATGACCAAGCCCTTCCACAAGGACGAGCTGGTCGCCCGCATCCACGCCATCGTCCGCCGCTCCAAGGGGCATGCCCAGTCGGTCATCAACACCGGCGATCTTACGGTCAATCTCGACACCAAGACCGTCGAAGTCGGCGGCCAGCGCGTGCATCTGACCGGCAAGGAATACCAGATGCTGGAGCTCCTCTCGCTCCGCAAGGGCACGACCCTCACCAAGGAGATGTTCCTCAATCATCTCTATGGCGGCATGGACGAGCCCGAACTCAAGATCATCGACGTGTTCATCTGCAAGTTGCGCAAGAAGCTTTCCGTTGCAACCGGCGGCAAGAACTACATCGAAACCGTCTGGGGCCGCGGCTATGTGCTGCGCGAGCCCGACGACGCCGAACTCTCGGAAAGCGCCTGATTTCAGTTTTGTTATGGCCTAGCCAAAACCCCTCGCCAGCGGCGGGGGGTTTTTTGATTCTCATCACTGCCGCTAAAGATCGCCGCCGAGCGCCGGATAGCCTTCATTCAGCGGCAGCAGGATTTCGGCGATCTGCTCGCGCAGCCAGCGATGTGCCGGGGTTGCCGTCGATCGCTTGTGCCAGATCATGCACATGAGGGCCGGATCGATCTGCATGGGCGGCCGATAGACCTCCAGCCCGACTTTTCCGGCGACGTGTCGGGCGAGCTGCTCCGGCATGAGGCCGATCAGATCCGACCCGCTCACCGCCCGGTACACGCCTGAGAAAACCGGCACAGTCATCACCACCCGCCGCTCTCTCCCGATCCGCGCCAGGGCGGCGTCGCCCATCGCCCTGAGATTGCCCTCGGGCGAAAAAAGCACATGGCCCAATTTGCAGAACAGGTCGACCGGGATAGCCTCGCCAGCCTGTACGCCGGCCTCCGCCAGCTCCCCATGCCCGGCCCGGGCGATCACCGCAAAATCGGACCAGAACACCGGCTGATGATCGACCCAGTCCGGAAACTCGATCCGCGGGATCAGGGCCAGGTCGACCTCATAGCGCTCCAGCGTGCCGACATAGTTCTCGCGCACCAGGTCGACGAGCTGCACACGCATGCTGGGCGCCAGCCGCGACACCCGCTCCGCCAATGCCGGCATGAGCATTTCTGCAAAAAAATCGGCACCGGCCAATTTGAAGGCGGCATCCGAACCTTGGGGATCGAAGGTCCCCGGCCCCTCGAGCAGGCCTTCGAGGCGATCCAGCGTCTCGCGCAACGGTATCGCCAGCGAACGCGCAAAATCCGTTGGCTCCAGTCCTGATCCGCGCCGCACGAACAACTCGTCCCCCAGCGCGTAGCGCAGCCTTCCCAGCGCCGAGGACACCGCCGGCTGGGATAATCCGATCCGCGCCCCTGCCCTGACCGTGGAGCCTTCCCGCAAAAGGGCGTCGAGCACCCGCAGGAGATTGAGATCGAAACTGGCCATATTCACCATGTGAATAGCCCCCATACAAACGATCAGTTTCTCGTTTGTAGCACAGGCAGTTAGGGTCTGCGTACTGGTTCACGGCGAACCAGAATTCATCCAAGGACCTGAAATCATGACCAGTTTGGACCTAGGTCCCGGCGCCATCACCTGGCTCGGGACACAATACAGGATTGTGCTCGGCGCCCGCGAAACCGGCGGCGGCATTTCCATCGTCGACAGTCTGTGTGAACCCAATTCCGGGCCGCCCCGTCATATCCATGACGACGCCGACGAAAGCTTCTACGTGCTGTCCGGCGCCGTGGAATTCTGGCTCGAGGGGGAGCGCTTCCTGCGCAGTTCAGGCGAGACCGTCTTCGTGCCACGCGGCCGCGAACACACTTTCCGCGTCGTGAGCGATACGACCGCCCGCATGATCACCATCCTCACCCCCGGCGGTTTCGAGGGCTTTTTTCAGGAAATGGCGGCAGGTCAGTTCCGTATCCCCGAGGATATGGGGCCGGTCGTGGAAAGCGCCGGACGCTTTTCCCTTCGCTTTACCGGGCCGCCGCTCTAGAGCGTGTTCAAGGCCCCGGACCAGGTCGTGCGCTCCACGAGTCCCGTCCCTATCAAGCCCCGCCTATGTGCGGGGCTTTCTTGTCAGGACAGCCAAGACGGGCGACCGCCTCGAAACCGTCGGATTGACCGCGCGCAGGCGAATAGAGTTCAAGCGCACCACCCGTCTTGGTCATGATCGTATCGACGATCGCCAGGCCCAGCCCCGCACCATTGTGGCTGTCGGCGCCGCGCTTGAAGCGTGTCTTGAGCGCGTCGAGCTCCGCCGGCGGCACGCTCGGGCCGCCATTTATCACTTGCACCGCGCGGTCCGGTGTCACACGCACCGTCACCCGGCCGCCCGGTTCCCCATGGGCCAGCGCATTGTCGATAAGGTTCCGCGCCACCATGTAGAACGCGTCCGGATCCATCGGCGCCACCAGCTGTCCCTCTTCTGGCGGCAGGTAGTCGATCCGCTCCGCCAGCCCCGCCCATTGCCGGTAATCACTGACGACCAGCCCCAGCACCGGCAGCAAATCGGTCGCCTCCGCCCGCATGGCCAGCCCCGCATCGATCCGCGAAAGCTGCAGCAGTTTTTCGGCCAGCGCGCCCAGTCGTTTGAGCGTGGCTTCCACTTCGCGGGCGCGTTCGATGCTCTGCGCCGATTTCAGCGTCCCGAGCAGCAATTGCACCTGCGCCAATGCGCCGGCGATGGGCGTGCGCAATTCATGCGCGCTGTTGGCGGCAAAAGCCCGCTCGGCGTCGAGGGCGGCCCTGAGCCGCTCCATCAGCAGATCCACCTCCCCGGCGATGGGTTCGAGTTCGGCTGGCAAGCCAGCCGTCTCGATCGGCGCCAGATTGCTCCCTCCGCGCTCGGAAATCTCGTCGCGCAATATGATCAGCGGCTTGAGCCCGTCCCGCACCGCAAACCAGATGGCCAGGGCACCGAGCGGCACCAGCAGCGCCAATGGCAGGAACAGTGGGATGAGGCTCTGCAGAAGCGCCTCCCGCCGGTGCGCGGTGTTCTCGGCGACGGCGACGCTTAATCCCTGCTCGGGCGCCCGCACCACGAACAGGCGCAGACTGCCCACATTCGAAAATCCCGCACCACGACCGTCGGTGAAGGGGATCACCGGTGCATTGTGGGACCGCAATATCACCCGGCCCCCTGTGTTCAAGATCTGGTAGGCGACATAGGCGCGCTCGGCCTCGGACAGTTGGCGAAGCGCCCGCGCCTCTTCCTCGACCTCGCCGGAATCGTCGACGGCGAGCGGCAGCAGGCCCTGCGCCGTCTCCTGCAGCACGGTGTCGAACGCCTCGTTGAGTTCGTCATAGACAACAACCGCCGAGATTGCCGCCGCAATGCACCATAACACGGTGGTGCCCAGCGTCAGAAGCGCGATCAGCCGACGTGTCATGGACCATCGGCGCATGACTACGACGCAACCCTGTAGCCGAGCCCGCGCACGGTCGCGATGGCGTCAGCCCCGAGCTTCTTGCGCAATCGGCTTACATAGACCTCAACCGCATTGCTCTCGATTTCGGCCCCGAAGGCATAAAGGGAATCCTCGATCTGGTCCTTGCCGATCGTCACATTCGGGTGCCGCACCAGCCGCTCGAACACCGCCCATTCCCGCGCCGTGAGGTCGACCGGCTTGCCCGCCTTCAGCACCATGCGGCGTCCGATATCCACTTCGATGTCGCCGAGCCGCACCATGGGCACGGGCCTGCCGTCATAGCGTCTCACCACCGCCGCGAGCCGGGCAGACAATTCGCTCAAATCGAAGGGTTTGACCAGGTAATCATCCGCGCCGCTGTTCAGCCCCTCGATACGGACCGCCACCTGATCCTGCGCGGTCAAGATGATCAGCGGCACCGCATTGTCCTTGGCCCGCAGCTCCTTGAGCAGGTCCAATCCCCGTCCATCCGGCAGGTTGAGGTCGAGCAGTACCAGCTCGTAAGGGACGGTATCGAGCGCCGCGCGCGCCTCATCCAGGCGTTTTACCCAATCCACCCCATGCCCCGACGCCGCCACATGCGCGCATATGGCGTCCCCCAGCACACGATCGTCCTCCACCAGCAATACGCGCATGCACGTCCTTTTCTGTCGCTCCATAGAGCCTGCCGAAGCTGACAACCAGCTGAACCCTCACCGATCGCGCGGGAACCTCAAGCGCTGGCACGCCATTTCAGCTAGCATTATGTAACGGGTATCATGAAACCAGAAGACCTGCTCTGCCCCGGTCCAAAGGGCCTTTATTCGAGCATTGGCGATTTCTACGTCGATCCGGTTCGCCCCGTCGGCCGGGCGCTGATCACCCATGGGCATTCCGACCATGCCCGCGCCGGCCACGACCATGTGCTGGCAACCCAACAGACCCTCGACATCATGGCGATCCGCTATGGCGAAGATTTCTGCGGCACCCGCCAGCCCATCGCCTTCGGCGAAACAGTCGAAATCAAAGGCGTCACCCTCACCTTCCACCCCGCCGGTCACGTGCTCGGTTCGGCCCAGATCGCGCTCGAAAAGGATGGGCTGCGCATCGTCGTCTCCGGCGACTACAAGCGCGGCGGCGGCGACAGAACCTGCGCCCCCTTCGAGCCGGTCCCCTGCGATATCTTCATCACCGAGGCGACCTTCGCCCTGCCGGTCTTCCACCATCCATCTCCCGACACCGAAATCGCCAAACTACTGACATCACTGAAGCAATTCCCCGATCGCAGCCACCTCGTTGGTGCCTATCCGCTCGGCAAGGCGCAGCGCGTCATCTCGCTTCTGCGCGCCAACGGCTATAACGCTCCCATCTACATCCACGGCGCCCTCGAAAAGCTCTGCGCCTATTATCAATCCCAGGGCATCGACCTCGGCCCGCTCGAACCCGCGACCACCGACCGGCAGGAAATCGAGAAATTTCGCGGCGCCATCATCCTCGGCCCCCCTTCCGCCTTTCAGGATCGCTGGGCCCGCCGCTTTTCCGATCCCTTGCCCGCCTTTGCCTCGGGCTGGATGATGGTGCGCCAGCGCGCCAAGCAGCGCGGCGTCGAACTGCCGCTGGTCATCTCCGATCATTGCGATTGGCCCGAGCTCTGCCAGACCATCACCGAGATCGCGCCATCCGAGGTCTGGGTCACCCATGGCCGAGAGGAAGCTCTCGTCCGCTGGTGCGAGCTGCAGGGCATCAAGGCCCGCCCGCTGCATCTGGTCGGCTATGAGGACGAAGCCGAATGAGCACGCGCCAGTTTGAGCCCGAAGCCAAAAACGCATGGTTCATCAAGTCCGAGCCCGTGATTTTTCCAAAAACGGACTCAAAATCATGAAGCCGTTTGCCGCCCTTCTCGACCGATTGGTGCTCACGCCCTCGCGCAACGGCAAATTAAAACTATTGTATGACTATTTTCGCGACACACCCGATCCGGACCGCGGTTACGGCCTCGCCGCCCTCGCCGGCAGCCTCGACATCCGCTCCGTCAAACCCGCCATGCTGCGCGAATTGGTGCTCGAGCGCATGGATCCGGTGCTCTTCGGCTATTCCTACGACTATGTCGGCGATCTGGCCGAAACCATCTCGCTTGTCTGGGATACCTCCGGTCCGGCCGCACAGGAAAACGCCTCCGCCGACCCATCTCTCGGCGAAGTCGTCACCCAGATGAATGCGCTCGGGCGCACCGAGGTACGCTCTTACGTCCGCGACCTGCTCGATCAGCTCGACACCTCGTCCCGCTTCGCCTTTCTCAAACTCATCACCGGTGGTCTGCGCATCGGCGTATCTGCGCGCCTCGCCAAACAGGCCTTGGCCCAGTTCGGCTCTGTCGACGTCACCGAGATCGAAACGCTCTGGCACGGGCTGCATCCGCCCTATGAGAACCTTTTCGCCTGGCTGGAGGGCAGCGCCGACCGCCCACTCCTTGCCACACCGGCCATCTTTCACGCCGTCATGCTCTCGAACCCTGTGCAGGATGGCGATCTCGATAAGCTTGACCCAGGCGACTATGCCGCCGAATGGAAATGGGATGGCATCCGCGTCCAGCTTTCGCGCTCTGGCAACACAAGACGGCTTTATTCCCGCTCCGGCGACGACATCTCCCACACCTTCCCCGACATCATCGAGGCCATGGAGTTCGAAGGCGTGCTCGATGGCGAATTGCTGGTCGGCGGCACCGCCCGCACCAATGCTCCCACCCGCACCTTTTCGGATTTGCAGCAGCGCCTCAACCGCAAGACGGTGAACACAAAGCTCGTCGAGGAATATCCCGCCTTTGTGCGCGCCTATGACCTCCTGTTCGACGGCGAGGAGGATGTGCGCGCAAGAACCTATCTTCAGCGCCGTGAACGGCTGGCGGAAATCGTGGACAAGGCCCCGCACGACCGCTTCGATTTCTCCCAAAACGTCGCTTTCGACAACTGGGATCAGCTCGAAGCCCTCCGCCGCGACCCGCCGGACCCGGTCATCGAAGGCATCATGCTCAAGCGCCTCGACAGTCCCTACATGGCAGGCCGCGCCAAGGGGCCGTGGTTCAAGTGGAAACGCGACCCCTACAATATCGACGCGGTGCTCATGTATGCCCAGCGCGGCCACGGCAAGCGTTCGTCATATTATTCCGATTTCACCTTCGGCGTGTGGACTGGCCCCGATGGCGCCGAGGAACTGGTGCCGGTCGGCAAGGCCTATTTCGGCTTCACCGATGCCGAACTGGAGATCCTCGACAAATATGTCCGCAACAACACTGTCGAACGCTTCGGCCCGGTGCGCTCGGTGCGCGCCACCCGCGACAAGGGGTTCGTGCTCGAAGTCGCCTTCGATGGCATAAACCCATCCACCCGCCACAAATCCGGGGTCGCCATGCGCTTCCCGCGCATTTCGCGGCTGCGCCAGGACAAGCCGCCCTATGAGGCAGACCGGCTCGAAACGCTCATGGCCATGATCCCGCAAAAGCCCGACTGATCCCGATATCCGAAGCCATCTGAGTCGTTAAGTGCTTGTTAATGCCCTATTCCTTCAGCGCATGCGCCCCATGCGCCAGGGCACCTTGCTGATGCATGCGCGAGAGAGCATCTATGCTGCAACACAGTAATTTACGAACGACATCACGGTAGACTGAAATGGCACACCACAATTTCCTTTCCAGCGTCAGCGGCTTTCTGGGCGACGTCAGCCGGGCCCGCAAGGCGGCTTCCATCTATGACGGACTGGCTCGTCTCAGCGATTCCGAGTTGAACCAGCGCGGCCTGTCGCGCGTCGAACTCTCCAGCTACGCTTTCAAGACCGCCTTCGGCGATCGCTGATAGCCGGCAACGCTCCGGCCTCGCAAAAAGCCCCGCTCTGCGGGGCTTTTGTATTTCTGCCAACTGGAGGCCCGGTGCGCTTCCAGGAAAAGCTGAGCGGCTCTAGGCCGTCATCCGCCCCGCTTCCACCGGCTGATAGACCCCTCTTGCCGCCTCGACCTTGCCGAAGCTCTCGGTGATCCCCATCAGCGTTTCCGCCGCCCCCAGCACCAGATACCCGTCCGGCCGCATGATGGAGCGGATAGCGCCGAGCACCTTGGCCTTGGTGGCCACGTCGAAATAGATCAGCACGTTCCGGCAGAACACCACATCCATGCTGCCCAGGCCCGCCAACGGCTCAAGCAGGTTCTGCTGGGAGAAGCGCACCATGCGCTTGATCTCGTCGGAAATGATCCAGGCGCTGCCCTCCTGCCGGAAAAACTGCACGAGCAATTGCGCCGGCAGGCCGCGCTGCACTTCGAACTGGGTGTAGCGGCCCTGCCCGGCCCGCTCCAGGGCATGCGTCGACAGGTCGGTAGCGACGATTTCAACCTGCAGCCCGGCCCACAAATGCTTCTTCTGGCTCAGGATCATGGCCAGCGAATAGGGCTCCTGCCCCGTGGACGCTGCCGCACACCAGATGCGGATCCGCCCCGTGCTGCGGCGCGCCTTGCTCAGCGCCGGCAAAATGGTCTGCTCGAACGCGGTAAAAGGCGTGGTGTCACGGAAAAAAAAGCTCTCGTTTGTGGTCATGGCATCGACCACGGCCTGCCGGAGTTGCGGCGAGGCGAGCACAAGCTGGCGCGCAAGGTTGGAAACGGTGCCGAGCTCGAATTTCTGCACCACCGGCTCGAGCCGCGAATCCACCAGATATTCCTTGTTCTCGCCCAAAACGATGCCGGAATGCTTCTGCACGAAGGCACAAATGCTCGCATAGTCCGCCGCGTTCATGACCTTGCTCCACTCGCTAGAATCCGGCTCAACCGGCCGCCCATTTCATTGAGAGGCACCAGCCCCGACGCGGCCCCCATTGCGGCCGTCGCCCCCGGCATGCCCCAAACCACCGAACTCTTCTCGTCCTGCGCAAAAACGGTGCCGCCCTTGTCCGCGAGCTTGACTGCACCCTTGGCGCCGTCCGAGCCCATGCCGGTCAGAACCGCCGCCAGCGCCGCGCTCCCGAAGATCTCCGCCACGCTTTCGAACATCGGATCGACCGCCGGTTTGCAGTGATTGATCGCCGGCCCGTCATAGATGACGACCACCGGCGTGCCGCGCCGCATTTCGATGCGCATGTGCTTGCCGCCCGGCGCCACATAGAGATGCCCGGGCAGGAGGGGATCGCCATCCCTGGCCTCTCCCCCCGTCAGGCCGCCGACCCGCGCCAGCTTTTCACCCAGGAGCGCGGTGAAGGTGGGCGGCATGTGCTGCACCACCACTACCGGCACCTTGCCGAGTGCCGCCTTGGCGTCGCCGATCACCTGGGTCAGTGCCTGCGGCCCGCCGGTCGAGGACCCGATGGCAAGGATGCGCGGCGCCACCTTGGAGACCGGCCGGAACCGGAAGACCGTGCCTGCGGTCGGCATCGGCGCCCAGCTGTCCTGTGCCACTGCGGACTTCGCCGCGGCAGCAGCCTGCGGCCGCTGATTGGCTGGCGCCAGCCCCGTTACCTTGCGAACCAGTTCGTCCTGAAAATGCTTCCGCGCATCATTGCCATCGCGGGCGAAACTCGGTTTGGCGATGTAATCCGTGGCTCCCAGCGCCATGGCTTTGAGCGTGACTTCGGCATTACGGTGGCTGAGCGTGGAGGCAAGGATCACCTTTGCCCCCGGCGCCCTGCGCAGCAGCGACGGCAGCGCCGTCAGCCCATCCATGATCGGCATCTCGATATCGAGGATGATGATGTCGGGCTTGAGCGCCCCCACCATATCGATGGCGGCTTGGCCGTTGGCGGCCGAATCCACCACCTCGATCCCGGGCACGTCCTCGAGCCATTTCCGCACCATGCCACGCACGACGGCGGAATCCTCGACAAGCATAACCCGCGTCGCACCGGTCTGAGCCGGCGCGCCCAAAGCGCCCATGACGCACCTCCGATTTTCAAATGAGCGATCGAGCTGTAGCGCCTGGAGAAACCCGGCGTCCTGCTACTCGTCCGCAGCCGCGGCTCGTTCTTGTCTGCCGCCTACCTTACGTGGCTAGTTCGTTGGCCACAGCGACTGGAACTTCGATTCCAGAATCTCCCGGTCGAATGGCTTCATGATGTACTCGTTGGCGCCCGATTTGAGCGCCAGCGCGATATGGCCGATGTCGTTCTCGGTCGTGCAGAACACGACCTTGGGCTTTTCCCCGCCCACATAGGCGCGCAGCTCCTTGAGGAATTCCAGGCCCGATTTCACCGGCATGTTCCAGTCGAGCAGAATGGCGTCGGGCATTTCCGCGCGGCACTTTTCGAAGGCTTCCTGCCCGTCCTCGGCCTCGTCGATGATATAGTCCATGTCCTCCAGAATCCGCCGCGCCACTTTGCGCACCACGCTGGAATCATCCACTACCAGACACGACCTCATCGGCCTTCTCCTTTACCCCTCGCCCTCAGGCTGCATCCTTGCCCAACAGCCCCTCGATCAGGGCGTCGACGTCGAGAACGACCATCAGCTCGCTTTCCAGCCTGCAGGTGCCGATGCTCACACGCGCCCATTGGGGATCGAGATTGACCGGATTGGCCTGCAATTCGCCTTCGGCGAGCGTGATGACCTCACCGATAATATCGGTCAAAAGTCCGTAGGATTCGTTAGCGTGGACGACGCTGACGGCCGGCCTTTCGGCATTGTTCTCGTTCACCGCCTTCACGCCCAGAAGTACGCTGAGATCGATGGCCGTCAGGATGCGTCCGCGCAGATTGAGCACCCCGGCAATCTCCGGACGCGCCAGCGGCACGAAGGAGAAATTGTCCGGCATGAAAACGTCCTGCACCCGGTCGATCGGCAAGCCGAACAATTGCCCGTTCAGCCTGATCGTCACATATTGCTGGCCGCGGCCCGGGCGGGAAACACTGACTTGCGGGCTGCTCATGCCGCCACCTCCAGATTGTGCGCCTGCTCGCAGCGCTTCAGCGCACCCAGGAGCAGCTCACGATTGAACTTGGGTACGAAGTCGACAATCCCGACTTCCTGCGCGCGCGCCTCCGAGGCCGAACCGGTAAAAGCGCTCACCGCCAGGATCGGAATATGCGCCGTTTCCGGATTGTCCTTCAGGCACCGCGCCAGGGTGAAGCCGTCCATGTTCGGCATCTCGATATCGGTCACGATGACATCGAACTTGCTGCCCTGCTGGATCAGCTCATAGGCCTCGATCCCGTCCTCTACCGCCGTCACCTCATAGCCCGCGCTGATCAGCACCGGCACCACCATGTTGCGAAAGAACGCGCTGTCCTCGGCATAAAGCAGCCGCCGCTGGGCCTGGCGCACCTGTTCCTTGCGCGCGAACCAGTCCGAATAGGCGAGCGGCAGGAAGTATCCCACATCGAGGATTTCGGTCGCATGGCCGTTGACGATGGCGCTGCCGACGAAACCGGGGCTGTCCGATTCCACTTCCACCACAAGCCTGTCCTCGACGATGTCGATGATCCGGTCGACCACCAGACCCATGACCCGCTGGCCTTCGGCAAACACCAGCATGGGCAGCGCGCCTTCCGTCTTCATCCGGCTGGCCGGATTGACATAGACCAGCGGCATCAGCTTGCCCCGATACTGCACCATGTCCCGGTCGCCGGCATGCTCGACATCCTTGACCTCGAACTCCTCCAGCCGCGTGACCAGAGACAGCGGCACGGCCTTCGGGTCGCCCGATCCCGCCTCGAACAGCAGCAATGACAGCGTGCTCGTATCAGGCCGGCCGGCTTCGGCGGTCACGCTTTCCACCGCCGCACTCTCGTTGGACTGCTGGCCGATCGCGCCCGCCAGACCGTTGGGATCGAGGATCATGATCACCGAGCCATCGCCCATGATCGTGTTGCCCGAGAACATCGACACGTCCTTGAGCATGCCCGACATCGGCTTGACCACGATTTCCTCGGTGTGGAACACCTCGTCGACGACCACTCCGAAGCTCTGCGGCCCGATCTGCGCCACAACCACGAAGGTGCTGTCGGATTTCCGCTCGGCATTGGGCGGCATGCCCAACAGATCGGCAAGACGAACCACTGGCAACAGCGTGTTCCGCAGGCGCAGAACCTCGGCGCCCTTGAGCTTTTCGATGCGGTTGTGCCCGCTCGGATGCGCCCTGACCAGTTCGGTCACCGCCAGTTGCGGGATCGCAAACCGTTCGCCGCCGGCCTCGATGATCAACGCCGCGATGATCGCCAGCGTCAGCGGGATCTTGATCGTGACCGTGGTGCCCTTGCCCTCGGCGCTTTTGAGATCGATCGACCCGCCGATCAGCTCGATATTGGTCCTGACCACGTCCATGCCGACGCCGCGGCCGGAAACAGAGGTGATCTTTTCCGCCGTCGAGAAGCCCGGATGGAAGATGAACTTGTGGATTTGGGCATCGCTCATACCCGCGATTTCGCTCTCGGTCGCCAGCCCCTGCGACAAGGCCTTTTGCTTCAGCCGCTCGGTGTTGAGCCCCTTGCCGTCATCGGCAATGGCAATGATGATGTGCCCGCCCTCGTGATGAGCCGAAACCTTGATCTTGCCCGTCTCCGGCTTGCCCGCCGCCCGCCGAACCTCCGGCGCCTCGATCCCGTGATCGGCCGAATTGCGCACCATGTGCGTCAGCGGATCGCGGATCAGGTCGAGCACCTGGCGGTCGAGTTCGGTCTCGGCGCCCACCATTTCGAGGTCGATCGGCTTGCCCAGTTCGTTGGAGAGATCGCGAATGATGCGCGGCAGCTTGCCCCAGGCGTTGCCGATAGGCTGCATGCGGGTCTTCATCACCCCGTCCTGCAGTTCAGCCGTGACATTGGAGAGCCGCTGCAGCGGTGCGTTGAATTCGCTCTCCTCATGCCGGCGCGATATTTCCAAGAGCTGGTTGCGCGTCAGAACCAGCTCCGAGACCATGGTCATCAAATCTTCGATGGTCTGCACATTGACGCGGATCGACTGGTTGGCGAGCGACGGCTCCGCCTTGCCCTTGTCGGCGCCGCCCTCCTCGCTCGCCGCTTCCGCCCTGGCGGGAGGGACCGGAGCCGGAGAAAGATCAGGACCCTCGGCAGCCTGGAACGCGGCTTCGAGCTCGGCCAGCGAGACTTCTCCCGGCTTCAGCGGCCGCCCAAGTGTACCTTCACTCTCTGCAGACTCGGCTGCCTTTTCCGTGGCGACTTCTGACGGCAATTCCTCGGCTTCGGCTTCAACTGCCGTCTCCACCTCTACGGCCACAACCTCTTCTGCCGCCTCTGCACCCGCCTCACCTTCCACCACGCCCGCGAGCACGAGCAGCGTGTGGATGAGATCCTCGTCGTCGCCATCCGGCTCCGTCTGGCTCGCCTCGAGTTCCGCCAGGATCAGCTTGATGCGGTCGATGGATTTCAGGATCGTCGACACGCCGTCCTTGGTCACCGCCGCACCGTCGCGATAGCGGCCCATCAGCGTTTCGGCGGCGTGCGCCAGCGTTTCCAACCGCGGCAGCCCCAGAAAGCCGCAGGTGCCCTTGATGGTATGAACCAGGCGGAACACGTTATCGAGAATCTGCGCGTTGTTCGGCTCGCGCTCGAACCGCACCAGCTCGTTGTCGATGACATCGAGGCTTTCGCTCGTTTCGGTCAGAAACTCCGTCAGCAGATCGTCCATTGCCCGTCCAAACCCGTCTTCAAACTGGGCGGAGGGTGAGGCAAACGCGGTTAAGGAAAACTTGCCCTGAACCGCCTCCCGGGTTCGTACCTAGGTACTAGCACCGATACAAAAACCGCTGCAGACAGAGGCGTTTACTGCGCCGGCGCGGCGACAAAACTGAAGGTCGTTCCCTCGACGCCCAGTGTCAGTTTCATGCCGCTCATACGGGCCAGCAGGCCGGTATAAAACGGCTGGATATTGCGCGCGTCGACACCCTCTTCCGGTGTCCCGGCGACCATGTCCTCGACGCCCATGGGCATGAAGGTGCGCTGCTTCTGCTCGGGATCGGAGGTGGCCGTCACCGTCAGCGTTTCGGCGCCAGGTTCGCCCTCGATCTTTGCCACAACCTTGCCGCCCCGCGGCACCGCAGCGGAGGCGATCAGGAGCATGTTCATGAACAGCTTGGCCTTGTTCTTGGGCAGGAACATCGGCGCGATGGTCCATTCCAGATCGGCCTTTTCGATTTCGAACAGGACCTGCGCAACGCGCTCGCATTCGCGCGTGTCGAATTCCGTCCCCGCCATCGAGGAGGCGCCATAGGCGAGCCGGGCGAATTCCAGCCGTGCCTGCGCCTGCTTGGCGGCATTGGCCACCATTTGCCTGGCGAAGTCGGCCATCTCGGCCTGCGCCGGATCGTCCAGGGACTGCAGCCCGTTATTGATCGCACCGACGGGATTGATCAGATCGTGACAAACCTTCGAGCACAACATTGCCGCAAGATCGTTCGCTTGCAGCTCGATGGGTTCTGCCATTGATTGTCTCCCCAGGACATGCGGCCGCAAAAGCACGATCGCGAAGAACTAAAAACCCGGCGCACGGGCGGATCGTGCTTCGAATGAGCCGCGCCGCGCCCAGCAGCGCAAGCAACTCTCAGAATCACTTGCGCATGATTACCAATGCACGGGGTGAGGGCAATAAAGCGGCAGGAAATTTCCTCCCCTCAAGAACCGCTCTAGTGCCCGCCGCTCGGTTTGGGTGCGTGCGCCGGAGCCGCCGGTGCTTCAGCAGCCGGGGTCGAGGGCGTCTCGGCAGCCGGCGCCGCGGGCGTCTGAGTTGCGTTCGGCTGGGCCGCCGCGTCGGCCGGAGCCGGAAGACCTTCGACACCTTCGGCAGGAAGGCTTGGCACGGGTGCTCCTTCCGGGGTCCCTGCACCTGGAATTGCCATAGGATCGGCTGTGGCGCCCTCCCCGCTCGCAGCATCGGTAGCGGCCGCATCCGGCGACTTTGCGAACGTCAGATCCTTGGACAGCTCCGGCCAGTTGGCCGCCGCCTTCTCATAGGTCTGGCGCGGCGACAGCCCGAAGGCTTCGCGGTTCCCCGTCGAATGGAACAGCATCAGCCGCCCCGCCTCCACCCGATAAATGTGCGGGTTCCCCTCGGTCAGATAGCCGCGCGACAAGCCCATCACGCCATAGCCGCCAAAGAGCGGCGCATAGATTTCCGGAGCGCGCTCGAACACGTCGCGATTGGCGGCATTGACAAAATACCAGGGCACCCCCGCCCACTCATAGGCAAAGGTCGCAACGCCGGGCTTGGGCGCCTCCTCGGTAAAATAGGAGACCGGGTCGAACCCGCCCAGCGCTACCCCGCTCAACGGGTCGGTGACATAGGCGTTGACGATGGTCAGTTCGTCCGCACGCGCCAAAACCGCCGGCAACAGCCCGAGCACGGCCATGAAAAAGCCTGCGATAACCCTCATGGTTAACTTTTGTTTACCCATTGCAGCGCATGATTGCGGCGTCGGCCGGTTGGTTGGGGCGGTTGACGCTTAATCTAGCGCCAAGAGGTGAGGTGTTTGTAAACGCCGCCCCGCGGCCTGTGACAGCAGACAAGAGTCCGGGAGCCAAGAGTACAAATGTTCAGAAGACTGGGACTCGTCCTCGTCCTTATCGCTTCCATCTTCGCCCTGCCAGGCATTGGCCGTGCGCAGCAGCCTGGCGCCGTCTCCGACACCTATTCGAGCGAAGAACTTGTCGACGCCGGCAGCCAGTTCTTCGGCGCGGTGGCGCAGGGGCTGGCCTCCGTGGTCGAGCGCGCCGTCTCCCAATATGGCCTGCCCAATGGCTACATCCTCGGCGAGGAAGGGTCCGGTGCCATCTTCGCTGGCGCCCGTTATGGCCAGGGCAATTTGTACACCCGCAATGCCGGCAATCGCACCGTCTTCTGGCAGGGCCCGTCCATCGGCTTCGATTTTGGCGGCGATGGCAGCCGCGTGATGATGCTGGTCTACAATCTGCCCACCATCGATTCCATTTATGGCCGCTATCCGGGCATTAACGGCTCGGCCTACTTGATCGGCGGCTTCGGCATGACGGCAATGAAGTACCAGAACATCGTCATCGTCCCCATCCGCTCCGGCGTCGGCGCCCGGCTCGGGGTCAATGTGGGCTATCTGAAGTTCACCCAGCAGGCGACCTGGAACCCGTTTTAAGCCAGTCGCCTTCACCTCGCCCCTTCGGGGAGGGGTCGGAGGGCAACGTCCTCCGGGCGAGGGGCCTTCGTTCTTGGAAGGCGGAAGCCTTTCTACCCCCGCCAGAACCCCGGGCTGACCAGCACCAGCATGGTCATGATTTCCAGCCGCCCGGCCAGCATGGTGAAGGTCAAAATCCATTTCGCCGCCGCCGGTAAAGGCGCGAACGTCCCCGTCGGTCCGATTGTGGGCCCGAGGCCGGGCCCCACATTGCAGAGCGCTGTCAGGGCGCCGGTAAAGGCCGTGATCAAATCCAGCCCACACGCCGTCAGCCCCAAAGTCGCCGCCATCAGCACCGCCATGAACGCGGCAAAAAAGATCGTCACCGAGCGCATCGTCCGCGCCGGCACCTGCCGCCCCATATAGCGCACCACGAACACCCCGTGCGGATAGATCAGTTCGCTCAGCGACACCTTCACCGTCTGATAAAGGATCAAGAGCCGGTAGGTCTTGAAGCCGCCTGCCGTCGATCCGGCCGCCCCGCCCAGAAAGGTCGCCAGGAAGATGATGCCGATCGCCAGCGCCCCCCAGGATGTATAGTCGTCCGAGGCGAAACCGGTCGTGGTTATGATCGAGGTCACCGAGAACAGCGATTGCACGAAGGCATGCCAGAAACCCTGCCCTTCCGCATCGATGGCGCCCGGCAGAAGGCCGATCGCGAGGACGAAGATGATGATCAGGAGCCCCGGGATCTGCGGGTCATAAGCGCCATAAAACCGCCGTGTCGCCACCGCCCGCAGCATGGCCGCGAACGGCATGGCGCCCCCGATCATGAAGACCGTCGCCACCAGCAGCACCGGCTGCCCGTAATAGGCGAGGGACGCGCTGTGGGTGGAAAACCCGCCCGTCGAGACCGTGGTCATGGCATGGTTGATCGCCTCGAAGATCGGCATGCCCACCGCCATGTAGCCGAGGACGCAGCCAAGGCTCAAAAGCGCGTAGAGTTCGATCATGGCAAGCGCGAAGGCGGCGAAGCGCGGATAGGGGTTGTCGCCCTGCGTGGAGCTTTCGAGCTGATAGATCTGCATGCCGCCGATCTGCAGGAAGGGCAGCAGCAACAGGCCCATGGCCAGAATGCCGATGCCCCCGAGCCACTGGGTCAGCGACCGCCACAGCAACAGTCCGCGCGGCAGCGCATCGACATTGGCGATGATCGTCGACCCTGTCGTCGTCAGGCCCGAAACGGATTCGAACACGGCATCGGTGATGTTGAACTGACCCGTCATCACGTAAGGCACCGCGGCGCTGATCGAGGTCGACACCCAGAGCGCATTGACCAGCAGGAACCCCAGACGCAGCGAGAACGCCCCGATGCTCTGGCGCGTCGCCAGGATCAGCATCAGCGACAGCACCCCGATGATCGTTGCGGACGCGAGGAACGCCTGCCAGTCCGGATTGCCGTCGATCAGGTCGACCACCATCGGCACCAGCATGGCAATTGCAATGTTGAGGCAGAAAAAACCGCTCACATAAGCGGTGGTGGTGAAAGCCGACCCGCGCACCTGCAGCGTCTCCTAGAGCTTGTTGCGGGCAGAGGGTACGGCGGCGAACGCCAGGGCAGTGGACAGTCTGCAGGTCGAACGAAGACCCCTGCGATTCGATCTTGTCATCATCGGCCCCCGGCAAGATTGCGCCCCCCCTTTACGACAATGGCCGTCTTTTGTCATGTGGCGGGGGAGGATGACCGCGCCGGAGGGGACAAAAAACCACGTTTCCGCCAGCACTTCCTTTACATCCTCGTCTCTATAAAGGCACACGAGTCGCGCAAAAGGCAGCGGCGGGGCGCGGTGCCGTTGAAGCGCCGGCGGGGTAAGGTTAACCTTGCAGGAAAATGGTGCTCCCCTGTCTGGTCTGGCATTTTACGCGGCACAAAAGCCCCCATATGTGAGTTTGCCCAGTCAAAGGGGGCAAAAGGTCGCTCATGCTGATTGAAAACGGTTTGTATTTCGCGCTCGGTTTTCTGGCGTCGGCCCTCTTCGCCCTGATGGTCATGCCTTCGGTGTGGCACCGGGCCGTGCGCCTCACCAAGAAGCGTATCGAAGCGGCCACCCCGATGACCATGGCCGAGTTCCGGGCCGACAAGGATCAGCTGCGCGCCGAATTCGCCCTCACCACGCGCCGCCTCGAGAAAAATGTCGAGCTCCTGCGCTCGCGGCTTGCCAACGAGATTGCCGAGCGCGATCGCGCCCGGATCGAGATCGCCGCGCTCAAATCGGAGCGCGACCGGCATCAGGACGTGATCGACGAAAAGGAAGCCTATGAGGCCGACCTCAATCGCCGCGTCCTCGACCTCGAGCGCCAGAGCGCCGAACTGGCCCAGCGCCTGCGTCAGCGCGATATGGAGATCGCCGAGGCACGTGGCGAGCTCGACGCCCTGCACGGTGTCGAAACCTCCTATGCCGAGCACAACAGCGAGATCGCCGATCTGATCGCTGCGCTCAACGCCGAACGCACGCGCAATGCGCTGCTCGAGCAGCAGGCCCATGCGCTCGTGACCCATATCGAACAGTCCGGCGGCAGGGAGATTGCCTCGGCTCCCGCCTTTGCCTCCATGCGCCGTGCGCTGGAGCAGAACGAGGATCGCAGTGAAGAAGCGCGCAAGGCCCGCCATGATGCCGAAGCGCGCATCGACAATGCCAAGAGCCGGCTCAACGCCCTGCTGGAGGAAACCCAGGCGCGCTTGCAAAGCGACGAAGCACGCAGCGAACGCTCACTTGCCCACGAGCTTTCCGCCCATGAGGCGCTCGAACGCCTGCGCAAGAAGATCGCCGAAATCGAAGACGACGCGGTCAAGGAATGGGAAGACGGCACGCTGGACAACTCCGGTCTCCGCGAACGTCTCAACGAGATCGCAGCCGACGTTACCCGCCTGGTGTTCGCCGGTGATGACGACGTGCCCGACGCCGGGGAAAGCCTTTTCGAGCGCGTGCAGCGTTTCGCCAGCAATGGCCTCGATGTCGAGGAAATGCCGCTGCGTCCCACCGAAAAGGCGCAAGGGGCCCTGGCCTCGCGCATGGAGGCACTGCGCGACGCTCAGGCCCGCTGATCCGCGGCTGGGGATGTCGTCGCGCTCTCCGCAATTGTTTGGCGCGGGGAACGCCGAAGGGAAAGCCTCCCCGCGCCCTCTGCGGCCAGAAACAGAAATCCGCCCGCGAGACCGATGTCCTTGCCGAATTCGAGCGCCTCGGCCGGATTGCCGAGGTCACGGTGAAAGATCAGCGCCGTCATCACGCAGAACCCGCTGAGGGCCAAGGCCGCCGGGCGCGCCGCCAGCCCCAGGGCCACCATCAGGCCCGCGACGAATTCGAAAACCGCCGCAGGGTAGAGCAAAATGCCCGGCACCCCGAACTGCTCCAGATAGGACGCCCCCTCCGCAGGCGATTGTACGATCAGCACGGCGTCGTAAACGAAAACCGCCGCAATCAGCACCCGTCCGGCAAGAAGGGCTGGCGCACGGAGGGAAAGGCGCGCCGTCATGGCGTCCATCAGGCTCATCGCATCGGCTCCTAATGGCTTGAGACAGCCGCCGCGAGATCGCGATACTGTTCGCAGCCTGTCCCGCAGAGTTTCTTCAGCGTGTTCAATTCGGCCTTGGCGAGATCGGCCCGCCCGAGTTTCACATAGGCTTCGCCGAGATATTCATGCGTGTTGAGGTTGTTGGGCTCGAGCGCCAGCGCCTTGGAATAGCTGGCCATGGCCTGCTTGTACTGCCCCATCTCACGCTGGGAATAGCCGATCATGGTGAGGGTCATGGCGTCCTTGTGCCTGACCGCGCCAAGGGTCGTCAGAGCTTCGCGATAGCGGCCCGCCAGTGCGAGATTGCGTCCGGTCTGGTAAAGCGATTTGTCGTCCACGACCCGCGCGGTGTTCTGTACGCACTGACCGCTTTGGCCGTCATAGACGAACCCGCTTCTGCAACTCGGGGTCTGCGCGCCGGCATTGCTGTTGCCGCCGCCGCTGAAGGCGAGCGCACTGCCGCCCGAGAGCGCCACCGCCAGGATCGCCGCCAGCCCCACTGCTCTTGATGTGTTCATTTGAAATCTCCGCGTTGAGGAGCCGGAACTGCTTTCGGCTCCAACGCGGTCATCTACAGTTGCGCCCCCTCGCTATTCCCGGGGGGCACCGGCGCGCGCATCAAGATGTCGTGAAAAACTTCACTCGCCCGCGGTCACCGGAATTTCGCGCAGAACCTCGCCGGTCTTGCCATCCACGAGCCGCAGCAGCGTTTTTCCCCCGCTCCGATAGGTCACCGCCACCATGCCCTCCGAAGGCACCGCCGAGACCACTTCGGCTCCCTGCGGCAGGGCGATCGCTTCCAGCGCATAGGTATCCTCGGGCCCGATATCGCGCGTCACCCGATAGACAATCGCGAACGCAACGGCGATAAGGCCCAGCATTAAAATGCCGATGGAGAACCCGAAGGAGCGCCGCGCCTTGCCGATATAGAGCCGCGCCTCCGGCGTCAGCTCCGCCTGATCGTCCTGTCCGGCATTGGGAGAAGCCATGATCACGCCCGCGCTCGAGGAAAAAATCTGGCGGCTTGTCGCCGAAGATGCCGACGAAGGCAAGCGCCTCGACGCAGTTTTGGCGCGTCTGGTCACCGATTTCAGCCGCTCCCGCCTCAAGGACTTCATCCTCGCGGGAACCGTCAGCCTTAATGGTATCCCCGTTGCAGAGCCCCGGCACAAGGTGCATGTGGGTGATGAAATCGTGCTCAGGGCACCCCCGCCGGCCGATCCCGCGCCGCAGCCGGAAGATATCCCGCTCGATATCCTTTTCGAGGACGATGCGCTCATCGTCATCAACAAGCCCGCGGGGCTCGTCGTGCATCCGGCCCGCGGCAACGAGGCCGGCACGCTCGTCAACGCCCTCATCCATCATTGCGGCGAAAGCCTTCAGGGCATTGGCGGAGAGCGCCGCCCCGGCATCGTGCACCGTCTCGACAAGGACACCTCCGGCGTCATGGTCGCTGCCAAGACCGAACGCGCCCTCAACCGCCTTGCGGCCCAGTTCGCCGATCATGGCCGCACCGGTCCCCTGCAGCGCGCCTATACCGCCTTCGCCTGGGGCCGTATTGAAACCCTGGGCGGCATGGTCGACGCACCGCTCGGCCGCGACGCCAACAATCGCCTCAAGCAGGCCGTGCGCCAGGATGGCCGCCACGCCATCACCCGTTACCAGGTCGAGGCGCGCTACCGCGAGGAGAATTGGGACATCACCCGTCTCGATTGCCGGCTGGAGACGGGCCGCACCCATCAGATCCGCGTGCACATGGCCCATATCGGCCACCCGCTGGTGGGCGACACGCTCTATGCGTCCGGCTACGCCACCAAGATCAACCGTCTGCCTGAACCCGTGGCCGATGCCGTTCGCGCCCTCGGCCGGCAGGCCCTGCATGCCCGCCTGTTGGGTTTCGCCCATCCCGAAACCGGCGAGGAAATGCTGTTCGAGGCAGACCTTCCACCCGATCTCGCCGAGCTCGAAAATAGGCTCGCCGCCTACAATTCCGCCCAAGGGCGCTGATGGTCCAAATCCCGCTTTAACACGTAGAAAAGCCTGACCAGCATAATTTCATCGTAATCTGCCGATAAAACGAAATGTGATCCGGATTGCAGGGATGAAATCGATGAATTCCGTCCTATATATGGATCATATCCGTTAGTGCGCCGTTTCGCGGGCACCAGCGGTTGCTTTGCTTGCCGGGGACACCGCGCATCAGCGCTTGAAACCCCAATTCACGCGAGGAAGCAGAACCACGGGGGACCACTCATATGGCACAATCCAATCTGCCGGTTCTGAGCAGCGAAGGCGGGCTTTCCCGCTACCTGCAGGAAATCCGCAAGTTTCCGATGCTCGAACCGGATGAAGAATTCATGCTGGCCAAGCGCTATCAGGAGCACGAAGACCCTGACGCGGCGCAAAAGCTGATCACGTCGCATCTCAGGCTCGTGGCCAAGATCGCCATGGGCTATCGCGGCTATGGCCTGCCCGTTTCCGAGGTCATCTCGGAAGGCAATGTCGGGCTCATGCACGCCGTCAAGCGCTTCGACCCGGACAAGGGTTTCCGCCTCGCCACCTATGCGATGTGGTGGATCCGTGCGTCCATACAGGAATATGTGTTGCGGTCCTGGTCGCTGGTCAAGATCGGCACAACCGCGGCACAAAAGCGCCTGTTCTTCAACCTTCGCAAGATCAAGGGCCAGCTCGCCGCGCTCGACGAGGGTTCGCTGCATCCCGACCAGATCAAGCAGATCGCCACGACACTCGACGTTTCCGAGGACGAGGTGGTGTCGATGAACGCCCGCCTCACCGGCGACGCCTCGCTCAACGCCCCCATGCGCGCCGACGAGGGCACGAGCCAGTGGCAGGACTGGCTGGTCGACGAGGCCCCGGATCAGGAAACAACCCTTGGCGAGTCCGAGGAATATGACGAGCGCATGGGTCTTCTGACCAATGCCATGGACGTGCTCAACGACCGCGAGAAGGCCATCTTCCAGGCCCGGCGTCTGCAGGACAATCCGTCGACGCTCGAAGAGCTCGCGCAGGAATACAACGTCTCGCGCGAGCGCATCCGTCAGATCGAGGTCCGCGCCTTCGAAAAGGTGCAGGACGCGGTCAAGGAAGCCGCTCAAAAGCAGGCCGAGCGCGAACCCGAAGACGCGTGACAAACAGCGGATAGCATCAAGAAGGGCCGGCACTGCCGGCCCTTTTTATGTGGCCTTTTCCAATATCCTCCTGATCGCCTTGAGATCCTTCCTGTTCGCCCGGTCCATGGCGAGACGCATCATTGGTGCAACCAGGGCTGAAAACCCCGAAGGGGCACCGCGATTGGTCAGCTCCATTTCGGTCTCGCCTGCCCCCAATGATCTGAAGCGATAGGTCGTCTCCATGGGAAACGGGCCTTCCGCCGTTCGCATCACCAACAGCGCCTCAGGTTCCAGCGCCACGATTTCATAGGTGTAGGCCAGCCGTCGTCCCAGAAACTGGGCCACGAAGGCAACGCGGCTGCCAAGTCCAAGTGGCTTCGGCGTCTTCCATTCGACCGATTTGATGTTCTCGTACCATTCGGGCGCATGGTCGGGCGCCATCGCATAGTCTGCCACCTCGGAAATCGGCCTTTTTATCGAGATGCGGTTCGTGACCGTCAACGTCATGCGCGCACTCCTGAACTCCATTGACACGTGACCATTTGGTAACATATCAAGAGCAGGTGGAAAAGCTGTTTGCCGCATTGAGCGACCCCTCCCGGCTGAAAGTGGTCGAAACGCTGAGGCATAGGGACGGGCTGACGCTGGGAGAGATCGAGGCCCTGTTGCCGCACATGTCGCGGTTCGGGGTCATGAAGCATCTCAAGGTGCTCGAGGAAGCGAACCTGATTTCCACGCGGAAGGCCGGTCGGTTCAAGCATCACTATTTGAACCCCGTTCCCTTCCAGCAAATCGCCGATCATTTCGTCTCGCGCTTCGCCGCGCCCTGGACCCGCGGAATGATCGCCCTGAAAACCGATCTTGAAGCGAGGAACGCCATGGCCGCAGCCAAGCATATGATGGTCACCATCATCCACACCACGCCCGAGGCATTGTGGGAGGCGCTGACGAAGCCTGAAATCACCCAGAAATACTTCTTCGGGCTGAGAATCTCCCAAAACCTGAAGGCAGGGGACGACCTCACCTACAAGAATGCCGACGGAGAAGCATGGATCACCGGAAAGATCGTCGAGGCCACACCGCCCCACAAGCTGGTCTATACATTCGCCGGCGACAAGCTCGAGGACGGCACCCGCGAGCCCGAGACCACGGTCACCTTCGACATCGAGCAGATGGGTCCGTTATGCAAGCTGACCCTGGTGCATGACGGCTTCCCCGGCGAGAACCAGACCTACCGCAACACCGGCGGCGGCTGGCCGACCATCCTCTCCAGCCTCAAGACGCTTCTGGAAACCGGACAGCCCCTCCCGGCCGCGTCCTGAACGCGTGCGCCCAATGGCTGCGGCGGGTGCTACTCCGCCGCCGCGGCCAATTCCTCGGCCTCGTCCGGCACTTCGTCCACTTCCTCGAGTTCCCGCGCCAGCCGCTCCTCTTCATGCGAGCGCGGCTTGGAGAACCGGGCCAGCACCAGATAAGTCGCCGGCGTCAGATAGAGCGTCGAGATCGCAGCGAAACCCAGCGCGCCGACGATCACCCAACCCAGCGCCGACCGGGCTTCCGCCCCCGCGCCATGCGCCATGATGAGCGGCGTGGCGCCCAAGATCGTTGCGAGTTTTGTCATCATGATCGGCCGCAAGCGGATGCGCGAGGCTTCCTCGATCGCCTGCCGCACCTCCATGCCGCGGTCGCGCAGCTGGTTGGCGAACTCCACCACAAGAATGCCGTTCTTGGCCATGATGCCGACCAGCAGCACCAGCCCGATTTCCGAATAAACATTGAGCGAGCCGCCCGTCAGCATCAGCGCAAAGACAGCGCACGCCAGCCCGAACGGGACCGTCACCATGATGATGAGCGCGGAAATGAAGCTTTCGAACTGCGCCGCCAGCACCAGAAGGATGACGATCACCGCGAACCCGAAAGTGGTCAGCAGCCCGTTGGCGTTCTCCCCGATGGTCGCCGCTTCCGCCAGCGGCAGGATCGAAACGCCGGGCGGAAACTGCGGCAACAGCAGGGAGCGTGCCGTCGCATAGGCATCGCCGATGGAGAAGCCGTCGGTCAGGCCGGCGGTAATGTCGATCGCCCGGCGTTGGGATTCGCGGCTGAGCGAGGGTGCGGCCGGTTGCTCGGAAATCGAAATGATCGAGGACATCGGCACATAGCGCCCGTCGGAGGACTTGACGAAAATGTTCTCCAGATCGGTGGGATCGTTGACCGGCTGGCTGGTCGACTTCAGATAGACCGGCGTGCTGGTGTCGTTGATGAAGATCGAGCCCACCTGCTTGCCGTCGAGCATGGCCTGCAGCGTCGTGCCCAGCCCCGAAATGTTGATCCCGAGCTGCTGCGGCCCGCTGGCGGTCCACTTGCACGTGAAGCTGCGCCTGCGTGGTATCGTAGGAGGAGCGCACATTGCCGAAACGCGGATCGGCGCTCAGCGCCGCCACCGCCGTGTCCGCTGCCTTGGCGAGCGTGTCGTAGCTGTTGCCGACAATGGCGAACTGCAGCCCGTTGCCGCCGCCGCGAATGCCGAGACTGTTGGGCGACACCGCAAAGGCCCTGACCCCTGGCACCTCCTGCACATAGCGGTTGATGTCGTTGGCAATGTCCTGCTGGCTGCGCGTGCGCTGGTCCCACGGCGCCAGGGTCACATTGATGAAACCCGTATTGGTATTGCCGCCGAACCCGGAGATCGAGAACACGTTCTCCACCTCCCCGGTCTGCTTGAGCGGTTCGATCAGCGCCTCGATCTGGCTCATCTTGGCATTGGTGTAATCGAGGCTGACATTTTGCGGCGCGCGCACGATCACCGCGATCTGCGAGCGGTCCTCGGTCGGCGTCAGTTCCTGATGCAGGCTGACGAAACCGAAATAGGCAATCCCCGCGGCGAGCGCCGCCGCGACCAGCACCACCATCGGCGCATTGAGCGCGCCATGCAGCGTGCGCACATAGAAAGCGCTGAGCCCGTTCCCGAAGCGGGCGACCGGCCCGGGCTTGCGCGGTTGACCGGAAGCGGCCTTGAGAAACCGCGAGCCCATCATCGGTGCCAGCGACAACGCCACGATGGACGAGATGAGCACGGCAATGGCGAGGGTGAAGCCGAATTCGCGGAACAATCCGCCCGCCTGCCCCGGCAGGAAGGAAATCGGGATGAAGACCGCCGCCAGGGTCACCGTGGTCGCCACCACGGCGAAGAACACTTCCTGCGTCCCCATCACGGCGGCGGCGCGCTGCCCCAGCCCCAGGCTGCGTTGGCGCACGATGTTTTCCAGGACCACGATGGCATCGTCCACCACCAGCCCCGTCGCCAGAACCAGCGCCAGAAGCGTCAGGATGTTGACCGAAAAACCGGCCAGATAGATGCCGGCCAGTGCCCCCGCCAGCGCCACGGGAATGGAGACGGCGGGAATGAGCGTGGCGCGGACATCGCGAAGGAACACGAAGATGATCGCCGTCACCACGATCACGGAGATGACCAGCGATCTGACCACCTCCTCGATCGCGCCGCGAATAAAGATCGCATCGTCGCTGCTGACGGCGATGTTCACGCCCTGCGGCAGGCTCTGCTTGAGATCGGCCACCGCCTGGGTCACGCCCGAGGAGATGGCCACCGTGTTCGATTGCGCCTGTCCCACAATCCCGAGCCCGATGCCCGATTTGCCGCCTGAGCGCATCGTCGTGCCGCCCGGATTGGGCTCCAGGTAAACCGTCGCCACATCGCCCAGATGCACACCCGGCTTGAGCTCGATGGCCTCGAACTGCTCCGGCGTCGTCACATTGGCAGTGGCCCGCACGATGATGTTCTGGTTGGTCGCGTTGAGCGTGCCGGCGGGGGTATCGAGCGAAATCGTCGACATGGCGCTGGTCACGTCCGCCAGCGTCAGTCCGCGCGCCGCCAGCTTTGCCTGATTGATATCGACATTGAAGATCTGGCTTTCATCGCCGTAAAGCTGCACGTCGGCAACGCCCGGCACCGCCGCCAGCCGGTCGACGATGGTGGAGTTCACCAGATCGGTCAGCTCCCCGATCCCCATCGTGTCGGAGGTGACCGACAGCCGGATGATCGCCTGCGAATTCGCGTCCGCCTTGACCACTGTCGGATCGCCCGCATCGTCCGGCAGTTGCCGCGCCGCGCGCGAAACCGCATCGCGCACATCCGAGGCCGCGACGTTGAGATCGGTGCTGGAATCGAACTCGATCGTGGTCCGGCTGCTGCCGAACCGCGAGCTGGAGGAAATATCGGTCACGCCCGAGACGCGCGCCACGGCGCCCTCGATCACCGAGGTCACCGCATTGTCCACCGTTTCCGCCGACGCCCCGTCATAGGAGGTGCTGACCGTGATGACCGGCCGGCTGACATTGGGCAGCTCGCGCACCTGCACCCCGAACAGCGCCGCGAGCCCCGCGACCACGATGATGGCATTGACCACGAAGGCCATGACCGGCCGGCGCACGAACAGCGAGGCCAGCGCTCCGCCCTGACGATTTTTGGCTTCAATCGACATGGCGCCCGCTCCTAGCCATTGGCGGCCGGCCGGGCCGAACCACCGCCCTGCCCTTGGCGCCGCTGACCACCCGACTGAGAGGCGCCTTGCGCACCGCCAGCGCCGTCCTTGGTTCGCCGGTTGGCCATAAATCTGCACATCCGCGCCCGCCCGCAGCCCATCCAGCCCTTCGGTCACGATCTGGTCGCCCTCGGTCACGTCGCCGGCCACCAGCACGTCCTCGGTATTGCGCTGCACGATGCGTATATCGGCCCGTTCCGCCTTGCTGTCCTTGACCCTCCAGACATAGGCGCCATCCGAACCCCATTGGATCGCCAGCGGATCGACCGTGACGAATTCCTCGCCAGGAAACTTCATCTTGACCGTGAAGCCCATGCCGGCCCTTAGGTCGTCTTTCGGGTTGGGCACCTTCGCCTGCACCTCGAAGGTGCCGCTGGCGGTATCGATCTTGTTGTCGACGGCGGCAATTGCGCCGGTCACTTCCTCTTGCGGCCGCGCAATGGGCACGGCCGTCAGCGCATCCCCAACCTTCACCTGCCCCACCAGACGCTCCGGCACCCAAAAACTCACCAGCAGGGACGAACGATCCTCTATCGTGGCGATCTCGGTCTGCGTGGTCACCGCATTTCCGACATCGACCTGCACGATGCCGATCGTGCCGTCGATGGGGGCTGTGATCGTGCGGTTGGCCAAGTCGAACTCCGCACTCTTGAGGTTGAGTTGCGCCGTGTCGACTGCCAGTTTCTGGGCCTGCACCTGCGCCGCCGTCACCGCGCTGGAGCCGCTGAGCTGTTGATAGCGGTCAAGCGTCGCCTGTGCATCCTGGAGCACCAGCCGCGCCTTGTCGGCGGCGATCTGCTGGGCGTTCGAATCGAGCTTGGCGATTACGTCGCCCGCCTTGACCCGGGCACCAGATTGAACCAGCACATCCGCAAGCGTGCCCGCGCTGTTCGGCGTGACCGTAACCGAATGCAGCGCCACACCAGTGCCCAAAGCACTCAGCGTGTCATTAATCGTGTCGCGGCCCGCCGGCTGCACGACGACCGTGGTGGCCCGTCCACCGAATCCGCCGCCACCGAACCCGCCGCGGCGTCCGCCGCCCGCCCCTCTTTGCGCACTTTGCCCGTTCGCGCTTTCGTTCTGCGCCGCCTGCACATTCACCCCGAACCGGGCGAGAACATCCTTCGAGCCGGGAAAAAAGCTGTACCAGGCAAATCCGGCCAGCCCGATGACGATCAACGATAGGAGAAGCTGTTTCCAAAGCGCCATTAGAAGGTCCGCACCAAATCGGCTTGAGCGCCGGTAAAAAACGAGGCGTTCCGGGTGCCGGGCAATTCCGGCAGCACAGGAAAGGCGCAATCAGCCAACTATAGCTGAGCCGCGCGCCACCACACCTTAAATCTTCTTAATCTCCTGCGTGGCCGTCAGTTTTTTCCATCAACTCGGCAGTAAGCGCCGACAAATAAGACCGGGCGACGACGAGCAGCCACACACCATTCTCGCCCTTTGCCGGCGCAATGGAGAACGCGCCCGTATTTGCTTCGTTCGACGTTCCCGTTTTTGTGACCGGATCGAGCGTCAGCCCGTCGAGGGGATAAACAAGCCCCTCCGAGCGCGCGAATGTCACCCTTTCGAGCGGATGCACCGACACCCGCTCTCCAGCCGCAACGTCGAAGCTGAAGGCTCCGCTCACCGCCAGCACCACATCCTCCTCGTCGACCAGCAGGATCGCCCGCTCCCGCCCATGCCGCGCCATCGCCGTAAGCGCGGCCAGCGTATGGTCGAACCGTCTGCCGGTCATCCCCAGCGCCAGCGTCACCGGCGCCTTGGTCGAATAAAGGCACTTCTCGAAATCCGTCGTATCCTGCTCTGCGATCTCGAACACGGGCACATCCGGCCCCAAACCGGTCTCGGCGACGATGGAATCCATGTCTCCGATGATCGCCTCGGGCGTAACGCCCGCCTTTGCGCACAGATCGGCGCCGCCATCCGCTGCCACAACGCCCGCGCCATTCGCTACCAGCGCCGCCAGCAATTCTGGATCGACCCGCCCCCCGCCGACGATGACGAGCGGACGCTCGAACTGCAGCGGAAGCGTTGGCGCATCCCCCATTTTCGCCTCTTGCACTCCGCCTGCACTCCCCCTAGGTTGAGCCCGTCTCGCTGGGGTGTTCCGCAAAACGGAACTGAGAATTACCCATTGAACCTGAACCAGGTCATGCTGGCGGAGGAAGTTCGAGATGGCAAGCGGCGCCGGCTCAAGGCGTATCGCGCCACCTGTTCCCCTTCATCACATGCCCAAGCAAGAAGGAAAACGACCTGATGTCGTCACCCATCCGCTTGGCGCTTGCGGCACTTTTCGTGTCTCTGGCCCTGCCCGCGCTCGCGCAGGACAAGCCCACCCTCACCGTTTACACCTATGATGCCTTCGCCGCCGATTGGGGCCCGGGCCCCGAGCTCAAGAAAGGCTTCGAGAAGACCTGCGGCTGCACGCTCGATTTCGTCGCTGCCGACAGCTCCATCGGCGCCCTGCGCCGCGTGCAGCTCGAAGGCGACACCACCAAGGCCGACATCGTGCTCGGCCTCGATACAGCCACCATGGGCGAAGCCGAAAAACAGGCCTCTTTGCTTCGGTCGATGCCGATCTCGGTGCGCTCGACCTGCCTGTCGATTGGACCTCCAAAACCTTCGTGCCCTTCGACTATGGCTATTTCGCCTTCGTCTATAACAAGGAAAAGCTCGCCAACCCGCCGCACTCCTTCAAGCAACTGGCCGCTGCCGATAAAAACCTAAAGATCGTCATCGAGGACCCGCGCTCGGCCACGCCGGGCGTCGGTCTGGTGCTCTGGGTCAAGGCCGCCTATGGCGATGACGCGCCGGAAATCTGGAAGGGCCTCGCGCCTCATATCGTCACCGTCACCAAGGACTGGTCGGAAGCCTATGACCTCTTCTTGAAGGGCGAAGCCGACATGGTGCTCTCCTACACCACCTCGCCAGCCTACCACATCGTCGCCGAAAACGATGACCGCTATGCCGCCGCCAAATTCGAGGAGGGCCACTACGCCCAGATCGAGATCGCCGGCATGCTCAAATCCTCCGAACACAAGGACCTGGCGAACCAGTTTCTGCAATATCTGGTTTCCCCGGACGCGCAGGCGGTCATCCCGCACACCAACTGGATGTACCCGGTCACCGATCTGCCGGACGGCACGCCGCAGGGCTTCGAGAACTTGATCGACCCCGCGCCCGTGCTCCTGCTCGATAGCGCCGAGGTCGACACCAATCTGCGGGCATGGATCGCCGAGGCGCTCGACCAGATTGACTGACCTTCGGTCATCCCGCCTTCTGACCGGCGCCGCGCTTGCGGCGCTGGTCGCGCTCGTCATCGTCGGCGTGCTGCTCTCCATCGCCGCCGCCGCCAATGCACGTCCGGCCATTCCCGTCGATATCGGCCATCTGCTGCGCATGACGGCCATTCAGGCTGGGCTCAGCACCCTGCTCTCCCTCGCCATCGGCCTTTTGCTGGCCTGGGCGCTCAACCGCCGCCAGTTTCCCGGCCGTGCGCTTCTCGTCGGCCTGCTCTCGGCCGCCCTCGTGACCCCCGGCATCGCCGTCGGCATAGGACTGATCACGGTCTGGGGCCGGGCCGGCTGGGCCAATCACCTGCTCGCACCCTTGGGCCTTCAGACCGGCTCCATCTTCGGCCTGCACGGCATCCTTTATGCCCATGTCATCCTCGATGCGACCTTTGCCGCCCGCATCCTGCTCGACAGGCTCGACAACCTGCCCGCTACGCGGCTGAAAATGGCCCAGAGCCTTGATCTGCCCCCTTGGGCCCGTTTTCGCCTGCTCGACTGGCCCGCAATGGCCGGCACCGTGCCCGGTCTTGCCGCCATCATCTTTTTGCTCGCTTTCACCAGCTTCCCCGTCATCCTGCTGCTCGGCGGCGGTCCCGCCAACCAGACTTTCGAGGTCGCCATCTATTCCGCCGTCCGCCTCGATTTCGACCTTGCCGCCGCCGTCAGGCTGGCCCTGGTACAACTGGTCTTTTGCGCCGTGCTTGTTGTCCCGGCCACCTATCTGTCTCCCGCGCCCGCCCGCGCCGGGATCAGCCGCGCCTGGGCCTGGCGCGAACCCTCATGGCTGGCCGCAATCCAGATGATCGTCGTCGCGCTCGCCGTGCTCCTGCTGCTCACCCCGCTGGCCGCCGTTCTTGTGGATGGTCTGTCGCTTGGCGGCCTCTTGCAGCAGAGCGCATTCTGGCGCGCGGCCATCACCAGTCTCGGCATTGGCACCGCCAGCGCACTGCTTACGCTCTGCCTTGCCCTGCTCATCGCCATGGCCCGCAGCGCCGCCCGCCACAAACTTCCGCGCGCCCTCCTGGCCGCGCCGGCCTATCTCTATCTCGCTCTGCCCGCCGTCACCCTGTCGCTCGGCTTCTTCCTTGCCGCCCGCAGGCTCGGCCTGCCGCCGCAGGGCGCGGGCCCTTTCGTGCTCGTCCTTGCCAACGCACTCATGGCACTGCCTTTCGCGCTTTCAACGCTTGGCCCTTCCTTCGATATGGTCCAGGCCCGATACGGCCGGCTTGCCCGCGCGCTCGATCTCGGCTCCTTCACCCGGCTCAAAAAAATCGAACTGCCGCTGATGAGCCGCGAGATTGGGCTCGTTCTCGCCATGGGGTTTTGCTTTTCGCTCGGCGATCTCGGCGTCATCGCTCTTTTCGGCACCGAGGATTTTTCCACCCTGCCCTGGCTGATGGTGCGCGCACTCGGCGCGTATCGCACCAATGACGCCGCCGCCATCGGCGCCATATTGCTCGTGGGCTGCATCGGCACCTTCATCGTCCTGCCGCCCGCCATCGAGAAACTGATGAGATATGCTCAAAGCTGAAGACCTGACCTTTGCCTGGCCCGGCCAGCCAACGCCCTATCGCTTCACCTTCGAGGTGCAGCCGGGCCAGATCATTGCCATGTCCGGCGCCAGCGGTTCAGGCAAGTCGACCCTGCTCGATCTCGTTGCAGGCTTCCAAAGCCCCGCCAGCGGTGCGCTGACGCTCGATGGCCGGAACCTGCTTGTGCTGCCGCCAGAAAAGCGGCCGGTCTCCATCCTCTTCCAGGCCGACAATCTCTTCGATCACCTCACCGCTGCCGGCAATGTCGGCCTGGCAGTCCCACATCTCCAGCGCTCTGAAAAGGAGCGCAAAGTCGCCGAAGCGCTGGAGCAGGTGGAGCTGGCCTCGTTTGCCCAAAGTCGCTCGGCTGATCTTTCGGGCGGCCAGAAACAGCGCGTGGCCTTGGCCCGCACGCTTTTGCGCAACAAGCCGATCCTGCTGCTCGACGAACCCTTCACCGGTCTCGACGACGAAACGGCCACCACCATGCGCGACCTTGTCCGTCGCCTCGCTCGCGAAAACCGCTGGCACACCCTGCTGGTCAGTCACGACCAACAGGACATCGCTGCCCTCGCTGAAGAAACCTATCTGTTAGAGGATCACCGGCTGACGCCGGTACATCTGGTCTGAGGCAGACCTGCTAAAGCGCGTCCAGGAACCGAAGGTCCGCGCAAGCGTGAAGTGGGAGCGGCTTCCGGCTGAGCGCGTCGAAGCACTTCAACGAAATCGAGAAGCTGTTTTGACCCGTCAAACATGGACGGCTCTAGGGATAGCGGCGCTATTGCGCCGCCCCCTCCTTGGCCCATGTGTCCATCACGTCGTCGAAGATCTTCTGCGCCTCTTCGTCTTTTTCCAGCGTGATGATGGCGCGCTTTCCGGTCGCATAGACCATTGCAAGATCTATCCATTTTCGCGATCGGAGCAACGCGTTGTTGGCATTGACGTCCTGCTCGGCCGAACTGAGCGCGAAGAGGAACGAATTGCCCACAACCCGCGCCGACGCGCCGACCAGCGGCATGCCCTGCACCAATTCCTCGTTCTTCATCAGAACGCCGGGAAGCCCTGCGATACTGCCGCCGATGAAGGAATCGGTGACCGAAAAATCGATCTCCATCAGATGGCTTGCCGGCAGGCTCGGATCGCCATTCTTGCGAATGAGCAGTTTGACGCCAAGATTGCGCGCGGGAATATTGGCTGTGGCGACAATCGTCGGCTGCCCGAGTTCGTCTGTGCCACGCGACCACTCAACTGTGCCCGAATAAGGTACGGCGCCCGTGGTGCCCTCGCTCGAAGCTTCGAGCAACAGCGATTGCGCGCCCGGTTGGGTGGCTGCCTGTGCGGCCGTTGCCTGGTCCGTGGTCTGCGTTTGCGCACCCGGCTCCTGCGTGGCAGGCGCCGTTGCCGACGGCTGGGTCGCCGTCAAGCGGTCTTCCGATTTTGCCGTGTCCAGTTCCGGCTCGGCGGCGGACGATGTCGTCGTATCGCCGCTGCCAGCGGACGGAGATGTCGCTGTGTTCGGTGTCTCGACCGGCTGTGGCGGCGTCTGGGCCGTCTCGGTTGACGTGCCAGCCGCCGGTGCCGCCGTGTTCGAGGTTGTTCCCCCCGGCTCCATCGACATTGGCGTATCGCTGGTGGCAAGCGGATTAGGTGTCGCCGTGGTATTGCCGGGCCCCTCGAGCGTCGGAGCGGACGCCGTTTCGGCGCCGCTGTCATTGGCAGGCAGGCTCGCCACCTGCTCCTGTCCCAGCAAGGCGTTCAGATCGATATAGCCTTCCCGCCAGGCCCAATAACCGCCGCCCAGCGGCGCCGCCGAGCAGCAGCACGAACACCACCAGGAAAATGGTAAGCGCGCCATTGCCGCCGCGCGCTTCACGCTCGTCGTCGACAAGATCGGCCTGCGCGCCGGTCGCTTCGGCTGATGCTGCCGATCCGTAAGCGGCCTCCGCGCTGTCCTCGGCATCGGCTTCTGAAGACTCCCCGCTCGCCTCGCGGTCAAGCGCTGCAATCGCTGCGTCTATGGCCTTTTGCGGGTCGAGCGCATCGCTTTGCGGATCGAGCTCAACTTCCCGACCCGCGACATCGCTGCCGCGGCCGAACCGTTCGCGGCGCCTGCCTGCCAGCTTTCGTGCGGCTTGGCGCCCGCAACCGTGGGCGCAGCCGCCGCCAGGGTGGCGACCGAGGAATGATCGACCTTGGCGGCGCCATTGGCCGCCGGCGCCGGGTCGGCGCTTGTGGCTTTCGAGCCCAGCCGGACCGATTGCGCCTTGGTGATGATGTCTTCGATGCTGCCAAAGATCGGTCGCTTGGAGGGCGTCTCGCCTGCCGATGCCGCCGCTCCACCAGCCTCGTCTGCGGACAAGTGCGGCTGCGGCCAGTCGCGAACTTCCGGCACAACCCCGGGCGCGTCTCGCGGCTCGGGGTCGGGCGCAGCGTCCGGCGCCGCCGCACGGTTGCGGGACGGCCAGGGGAAACGGGTGATGGAAGCCGATTTCGGCTCCTCACGCACCTCTGGCACAGACCGGCTCCTCATCCGCCATATCCGCTTCGGTCTCGGCGTCCGCCCCAGCATCCGGGGCTTCTTCCATCGACAGGATAGGCGTATGCGCCGGCGGCTCGGCCATGCGGTCCGACTGCTCCGCCTCGTCCTCTTCAGCACCGGTCGCCGGGTCTTCATCGGCTTCCGGCGCCTCTTCGATGCTCTGCACCGGATATGCCGCGGGCGCTGTGCGATTCCAGAAAGGCCTCGGCTTTGGGGCTTCCGCTGGCGGCTCGGCCTGCCGAACGGGTTCGGGCTTCGGGCTCGGGTTCCGCGTCCAACGGCTCGGCCGTCTGCTCCGCCTTCACCTCAGCCGGCTCGGCATGTGCCGGGTCGGCCTCGGCCTCTCTCTCCGCCTCGTCATCGGCTTCCGCGGCCTCGGCGGCGTCAACCGTCTCGGCTTCGTCGTCCGTCGAGTCGTCGGGGTCCGCAGCCTCTTCCGGCTCATCAGCCTCGGGCTCGGGGGCCACGGGAGGTGCTTCCGCCGCAGCGAGGTCGCGCTCGGGCTCTTCAGCATCTTCCGGCTCGGGCGTGGCAACCGGAGTCGGCACCGGTTCCGGCGCAACAGCCTGCGTCGCAGGTGCGGCCGCACGCGCAACAGGTGCCGCGGCAACGGGTGCGGGCGTCGTTTCCTGATGCTTCAGACCGCCGAGCAATTGCTCGGTCGCTTCCTGTTCGACCTGCCTGATGCAGTCTTCGAGCTGCAGCCTGTGCTGTGTGATCTCGCGGGAAGGCAGCGGCGGATCGAGCGCGCGCAACTGCGCCAGCAGCGCCGCGCGTGCTTTTTCATAGACCTGCCGGCGCGCCGCGCCGTTATTTTCCGGCAGAGCTTCAACCGCCCTGCGCAACAGATCCCGGTAATCCGCCATAAATCTACTTCAAGCGTCCTTTGACCTGCCGGTTCACATTTTCGCCAACAGACTCAGTCCTGAAACGGGTCGTGCACCAGAATGGTGTCCAGCCGTTCCGGACTCGTCGACAGCATCGCAACCGGCGCCCCGATCAGCTCCTCCACATACCGCACATATTTGACTGCCTGTGCGGGCAATTCCGCCCAACTGCGCGCACCCGCCGTCGTCTCGCTCCACCCCTCCAGTGTCTCATACACTGGAATCACCCGCGACTGAGCTCCCATTGATGCGGGCAAGTAGTCAATTTTGTGGCCGTCAAGCGTATAGCCGACACACACTTTGATTTCTTTCATGCCATCAAGGACATCGAGCTTTGTCAATGCAATGCCGTTGATCCCCGAGGTTTTCACCATCTGACGCACGATTACGGCGTCGAACCAGCCGCAGCGGCGCTTGCGACCCGTCACCGTGCCGAACTCGTTTCCCTTCTCGCCGAGGAATTGGCCGACCTCATTGTCCTGTTCGGTCGGAAAGGGTCCCTCGCCCACGCGCGTCGTATAGGCCTTGGCAATGCCGAGCACGTAGTCGATTGCACCCGGCCCCATGCCGGACCCCGTCGCCGCCTGTCCCGAGACCGTGTTGGAGCTCGTGACAAAGGGATAGGTGCCATGATCATTGTCGAGCAGCGCGCCCTGCGCGCCCTCGAACAGGATCCGCGAGCCCTTGCGCCGCTCTTCATCGAGCAGCCGCCACACCTGATCCATGAACGGCAGGATCGCCTCGGCCACCTCCATCAGCTCGTCATGGATCGCCTGGGCGGATATCTCTTTGAGCCCCATGCCGCGCCGGAGCGCATTGTGATGCGCCAAAAGCCGTTCGACCTTCGCCATCAGCGTATCTGGCTCGCTCAGATCGATCAGCCGGATCGCCCTCCGCCCGACCTTGTCCTCATAGGCGGGACCGATGCCGCGTTTCGTCGTGCCGATCCTCAGGCCTGAATTCGCCCCCTCGCGGATGGCGTCGAGCTCCCGGTGCAGGCTGAGAATCAGCGGCGCGTTCTCCGCCATCCGCAGGTTTTCGGGCGTCACCTCCACGCCCTGCCCCTTCAGCTTGGCCACTTCCTCGACGAAATGATGCGGGTCGACGACCACGCCATTGCCGATCACGGAAAGCTTGCCGCCGCGCACCACGCCCGAGGGCAGCAGCGAGAGTTTGTAGCTGACCCCGTCGATGACCAGCGTATGGCCGGCATTGTGCCCGCCCTGATAGCGCACCACCACATCGGCCCGCTCGCTCAGCCAGTCGACGATCTTGCCCTTGCCCTCGTCGCCCCACTGCGAACCGACGACCACCACATTTGCCATTTTTTAAAAACCCGCTCCCGCGCGCATGGATATCGGTCTGCAAATCCGCGAATGCGGTTTGCGCTCACCCCGATTGCTGATAAGTCCCGACCGGGAGGTGTTCAGGAAACGCACCGGCTCTTTCCGGCCGAACACGTGCCCGTTCATGAACTTAGCCCCCACCGCATCCGGATCGGATCAGGATGCGGGGCTTGGTCTAGCGCACAAGACGGCGAATGACAAACACGCAAAACATCTCCGCGAACACGACCGGTCTGGGCAGTGCCATCATGTCCCGGCCCTATCTTCTTCTGGTTCTGGCGCCCATGTTCTGGGGCGGCAATGTGGTCGCCGGCAAGCTCGCCGTGGGGCAGATCGATCCCTACCTTCTGCTGCTCGGCCGCTGGACCGGCGCAACGCTGGTGCTGCTCATGATCGCCCTGCCGAGCGCCAGGCGCGATTGGCCTGTTCTGCGCAAGAACCTGCCTCTGCTCATCCTCTACGGCATCTTCGGCTACGCCGCCTTTAACATCCTGATGTACCAGGCCGCCCATTTCACCGCCGCGGTCAATGCCTCGATCGAGCAGGCCGCCATTCCCGTCATCGTGCTTTTGGGCAATTTCCTCATCTTCCGCGTGCGCGCCCGCCCCATGCAGATCCTGGGGCTCCTCTTGACCATCTTCGGCGTTGTCTGGGTCGCAAGCCATGGCGATCCGGGCCGCATCCTCTCGCTCAGCGTCAACATCGGCGACGGCATGGTGCTGCTCGCCTGCCTGCTCTATGCGCTCTATTCGCTCGGGCTGCGCTACCGCCCCGCCGTCAACTGGCTGAGCTTTCTGCTCATCACGGCGGCCGCTGCGCTCGTCACCTCGCTCATCTTCCAGCTCGTCCTTGGCGGCGGCTTTGATCGCCTGACGACCGAAATCCCCAACGCCACCCTGCTCGGCTGGACCTGCGTCATCTACACCATGATCTTCCCCTCGATCCTGGCGCAGATGTTTTATGCCCGCGGCGTCCAGCTTGTCGGCCCCAACCGCGCCTCCATCTTCATCAATCTGCTGCCCGTCTTCGGCACAATCCTCTCGGTCCTCATCATCGGCGAGAGCCTGCAGCCCTATCACCTGCTCGCCGCGCTTCTGGTCGTCATCGGCATCGTCTTGTCCGAGCGCGCAGTGCTGAAGCCGTAATGGATTTTTCGACGCTCGCCTTGGCCTTCGCCGTCTTCTTGATCGCCGGCACCATCAAGGGCACGGTCGGCATCGGCCTGCCCACCGCCGCTGTCGGCATGCTCTCCCAATTCGCCAATCCGCGCCTGGCCATCGCGCTGGTGGTCTTCCCGCTGGTCGCCACCAATCTCTGGCAGGCCCTGCGGGCCGGCCGCTTCATCGAGACCGTCAAAAAGTACCGCGTCTTTGCCGTGTCGCTGGTCGTCGTCCTCGGCGCCACCACTTTCGCCTTGCCTTACGTCCCGACCTCCGGCCTGGTCACGGTGCTCGGGCTCGTGGTCGTGATCTTTGCTGTCTCCAGCCTCATCAGCCATCCGCCGGAATTGCCCGACAGGTTCGACAGTGCGGGCCAGATCGCCGGCGGCATCTCCGCCGGCATCATCGGCGGGCTCACGGCCATTTGGGGGCCGCCGATGGTCATTTACCTGCTCGCCCGCCGCACCGAAAAGGACGAGTTTGTTCGCGCCCTCGGCACCCTGCTCCTGCTCGGCGGCATCCCGCTGGTCCTCGGCTTTTTCGCCAATGGCATGCTCGACCCGCATCTCGGCCTCTTGTCGGCCCTCATGGTCATCCCCTCGCTGCTCGGCTTCGCCCTTGGCGAGCAGTTGCGCAAACTGCTCGAGGCCGACCGCTTCCGCACCGCCGTGCTCCTGATGTTCCTGGTCATGGGGCTCAACCTTTTGCGCCGGGCGTTCTTTTGATCCCGGCGCCCACTCGATCTATGGTCCGAGCCCTTTCTTGCTCTAGGACGTGACATGCCCGAAACCTTGCGCATCACCCCCGGCATTCACCTGCCCGAGAGCGAGCTGCAGATCTCCTTCATCCGCAGCTCTGGCCCCGGCGGGCAGAACGTCAACAAGGTGGCGACCGCCGCCCAGCTCCGCTTCGACCTCATGGGCTCCCCCTCCCTGCCGGAGGGGCTCAAGCGCCGCGCCGCGAAAATCGCCGGCACGCGGCTGACGACGGAGGGCGAGATCGTGCTCACCGCCTCCTCCTACCGCACGCAGGCGCAGAACCGTGACGACGCCGTGAACCGCCTGCTCGATCTGTTACACCGCGCCGCCACACCGCCCAAGCGCCGCATCGCCACCCGCCCAACCCTCGCAGCCAAGCGCCGCCGCATGGACGCCAAATCCAAGCGCGGCGCCATTAAGAAGCAGCGCAAGGTCAAGCCGGACTTCGACTGAACGCCTTGGCCTGGTGTTGCCTGTCGGTCATGTCGCGAAAGCGGCGACTTGACGCTTCGCTTTCTGCAGGACAGGTGGCCGCACATCGGCTATCGTTTCAGAGCGAACCATAAGGAGCTCGCGTTCGAATGAGAAAAACCGGCACCACACCCTGCTGAGCGGCAGTGCTGATGTGAGCAGAACCACGCGGTCCCGCAAGCCGGGCCCGTCTTTCTGCTTTGGGCTGCCCTTCGGCCCCATCCTCGAACGCAACAAAATCCGACAAGGGCATCCCCCGTGTTTCGCTACTTCGAAAATCTCGTCGCGCCGTTTCAGGCCTATGCGCCTCAAACGCCCCCTTCGTCCATCGTGTCTTATCTGGCGCTCACGCTCAGGCCCCTCCGCCATGTCGTCGCGCTCAGCCTCGTTTTTACCGCGCTCAGCGCGGCAATCGAAATCTGGCTTATCTATTATGCTGGCCGTCTGATCGACCTGCTCGCCAGCGTTCCGCCCGAAAATCTCTGGCGACAGCGCGGAACCGAACTTTTTCTTGTCGCGGCGCTCTTGCTGGTCGTCCGGCCGGCCATCGCCTTCATTCGCGAAAGCCTCGACGACCTCGCTTTCCGCCCGAATGCCGTCAGCCTCATGCGCTGGCGCGCCCATCGCCATTTGCTTGGCCAGTCGGTCGGCTGGTTTCAGAACCGGCAGGCCGGCAGCACGGCCATCCGCGTGCGTGAGCTCGGCAGCTCAGCCACCGGCGCCGCCTATCAGATCGTCCACACGCTTTCCTATGTGATCTTCTACCTCGCCGGCTCGCTCTGGCTGATGGCGTCCATCGATTTGCGCCTGGTCCTGCCTCTGGCCCTGTGGGTCGCCCTTTATCTCGGACTGATGGTCTATGCCGTGCCGCGCTTCCGCGACATGTCGGAGCGTTTCCAGAACGCCCTTTCCGCTCTCACCGGCACGCTGGTCGATACCTACGCCAATATCGACACCATAAAGCTCTTTGCCGACCCCGACGCCGAGGACCGCGAGAGCCGCCAGCGTTTCGAGGCCGCCCGCAATACCTTCCTCGGCGTGCAGCGCTTCGAGGTCATCATCAACGCGTCCATGATCTGGCTGTCCAATCTGCTCATGGTGGCGCTGGTCGGCTATGGCGTCTGGCTCTGGCAACTCGGCGACGCCCCGCTCGGGCTGATCGCGGCGGCCCTCGCTCTCAGCCTCCGGATATCCGGCCTCGCCGACTGGATGCTGGATGCGGTCTCGAACCTTTTCGGCTTTGTCGGTGCCAGCCGCGATGCCCTCGAGACAATCGCCCAACCGCTCGAAATCGCCGATGCCCCCGGCGCGCCGGACCTCGCCTTCAAGGGCGGTGCTATAAAACTCAGCTGCATCTCTCATCACTATGGAACCGGCACCGGCGGCCTTGAAAACGTCTCGCTCGGCATCGCCGCTGGCGAAAAGGTGGGGCTCGTCGGCCGCTCCGGCGCCGGCAAGTCCACCCTGATCAAGCTTTTGCTGCGCTTTCACGAAGCCGAACACGGCATGATCGAGCTTGACGGCCAGGATATCCGCACCGTCACCCAGCAAAGCCTTCGCCGTCAGTTCTCGATGGTCGGCCAGGACGCCGCCCTCCTGCACCGCTCAGTGTGCGACAACATCGCCTACGGCCGCACAGATCTGCCGCTCGACGCCATCCGCTCCGCCGCCCGCCAGGCCGAGGCGGACGGTTTCATTCTCGGTCTCCGCGACGATCAGGGCCGCACCGGATATGACGCCCATGTCGGCGAACGGGGGGTCAAGCTCTCCGGCGGGCAACGCCAGCGCATCGCCCTTGCCCGCGCCATCCTCAAGCAGGCTCCAATCCTCATCCTCGACGAGGCCACTTCGGCGCTGGATTCCGAGGTCGAGGCGATCATCCTTGAAAAACTCTACGCCCTGATGGAGAAAAAGACGGTCATCGCCATCGCCCACCGCCTTTCCACCATCGCCCGCATGGACCGCATTGTGGTTCTCGATCAGGGCCGCATCGCCGAACAGGGCACCCATGCCGAGCTGCTGAAGTCCGGCGGCATCTATTCCCGGCTCTGGGCGCATCAGTCCGGGGAATTTCTCGGCACCGATCTTTAGCTGACCGATGCCATATCTTGAGCAACGCCTTTGCTTCGCTTCTCCCTCCCCCGAGTGGGGGGCCCGGCCTGCAGCCGGGTCGGGTGGGGCGAAACTGATCTCTTTCTATTCTCTTTTCGAAGAACCGGCCAAAACCGGGCGTTGACAACCCATAGCTCGCTGGCTATACGATAACTCATAGCCAACGGGATATGAATCGAAATGCCGGTCTCGCAGGACACACTGTTCCGGGCGCTTTCCGACCCCACGCGCCGCGCCCTGTTCGAACGCCTGTGCCAGGAGGGCGACAAGACGGTTGGAGAGCTGACCGCCAGGGCCGGCGTCTCCCAGCCGGTCGTCTCCAAGCACCTCGGCGTGCTCAAGCGGGCGGGCCTTGTGCAGGCAAACCCGCAAGGCCGGCAGACCCACTACCACGCCGATCCGGGCGCCCTCGCCCCTCTGGTCGACTGGACGGCGCACATGACGGCCTTCTGGGAAGGCCGCATCGACTCGGCTCGAAGATCTGCTCAAAAGGATGGACCAATGAACATGTTAGCCGCCGAAACCCGCTCCATTGTCGTCGAGCGCGACGTACCGCATCCGCCCGAAAAGGTGTGGCGGGCGCTGACCACCAGCGAACTCATTGCCGATTGGCTGATGCAGAACGATTTCCAGCCCGTCGTCGGGCACAAGTTCAACTTCCGCGCCCAGCCCATGGCCGGCTGGAATGGGGTGGCCGATTGCGAGGTGCTGGTCGTCGAACCGCCCCACCGCCTCGTCTGGCGCCAATGCGCCTCCGGCGAACAGGCAGAGACCGGCCTCAAATCCACCGTCACCTGGACGCTCACGCCAATCCCCGCAGGCACCCATATCCGCATGGAACATGCCGGCTTCCGGCCAGAGGACGAAGCAGGCTTCCAGGCGATGAGTCACGGCTGGCCCGGCGTCCTCGTCGGTCTCGAACGCGTCACCGCGGGCCTGGCATAATCGGAGCCGGCCCAGCGCCGCCCCTCATTTGACATCGCTCAATGCGTCGGGCCACCGGTCCGGCCATTTTCTGCCCGCAATGGATTTGGGGGCAAGACACCATGGCTAGCGAACGCATCAGGATCACCCAGCATTCTTCCCTTGGCGCCTTCTGGTTCGCCGGATGGCTCTTCACCATCGGCTATCTCAAGCTCGGTTTCTGGATGGGCCTTCTCGGCATCATCGTCTGGCCCTATTTCCTCGGCGCTCACTTCACCCCCGGCCCCTAAACGAGAAAAAAGCGCCCCGCAGGGCGCTTTTCCAGTTTCAGTGCCGGCGTTCGCCTCTAGACGTTGAAGCTGAGGCCCTTGGCCTGCTTCACGCCTTCGAGCTTGCTGATCTTCCTGACCTGCGCCTCGTCGAGCGCGCTATCGATGGCGATCAGCGCGATGGCGTCCTTGCCCTGCTCCAGCCGGCCGAGGTTGAAATTGGCGATATTGGTGTCGAGATCGCCCAGCATCGTGCCCAGCCGCCCGATGAAGCCCGGCTTGTCCTCATTGGTGATGTAGAGCATGTGCGGGGTCAGTTCGGCCTCCATATTGATGCCCTTGACCTGGATGATGCGCGGCTTGCCGCCCGCAAACACCGTCCCCGCCACCGAGCGCTCCTGGCGCTGGGTTTTCACCGTCAGGCGGATATAGCTCTCATAGGCGCCCTGCTGCTCGCGGTTGACCGTCTCCACGGCGATGCCGCGATCCTTGGCGAGGACCGGCGCCGAGACCATGTTCACGTCGCCCAGGAGCGGCTTCAGAACGCCCGTGATCGCCGCCGCCGTCATCGGCCGTGTGTTGAGCTCGGACACCTCGCCCTCATATTCGACGCGAATGCCGGTGATCGCCGTCTCCGTCAGCTGCCCCGCGAACGAACCGAGCGCTTCGGCGAGCTTCACATAAGGGGTCAGGATCGGCGCTTCCTCCGCCGAGATCGAGGGGAAGTTCAGGGCATTGGTGATCTCGCCGGTCATCAGATACGCCGAAATCTGCTCGGCCACCTGCAGCGCCACATTCTCCTGCGCTTCCGTCGTCGAGGCCCCCAGATGCGGCGTGCAGATGACGTTGGGCAGTTCGAACAGCGGATTGTCGACCGCCGGCTCGGTCTCATAGACGTCGAGCGCCGCCCCCGCCACATGGCCGATCCTTCAGCGCCGTCATAGAGCGCCTTCTCGTCGAGCAGCCCGCCGCGCGCGCAATTGATGATGCGCACGCCCTTTTTCGTCTTGGCAATCGCGTCCTTGGACAAAATATTCCGCGTCGCATCGATCAGCGGCGTGTGGATGGTGATGAAATCGGCACGCGCCAGCAAATCGTCCAGCTCGACCTTCTCGACGCCCAGCTCCATTGCCCGCTCCGGCGAGAGGAACGGATCGAAGGCGATCACCTTCATCTTCAGACCCAGCGCGCGGTCGGCAACGATCGAGCCGATATTGCCCGCCCCGATCAGCCCCAGAATCTTGTTGGTGACCTCGACGCCCATGAAGCGGGATTTCTCCCACTTGCTCGCCTTGGTCGAGGCGTCCGCCTCCGGGATCTGCCGCGCCAGCGCCAGCATCAGCGAAATCGCATGCTCGGCGGTGGTGATCGAATTGCCGAAGGGGGTGTTCATCACGATGATGCCCTTGGCCGTCGCCGCCGGAATATCGACATTGTCGACACCGATGCCGGCCCGCCCGATCACCTTCAGATTGCCGGCCTTTTCGATGATCTTTTCGGTCACCTTGGTGGCCGAGCGGATGGCCAGCCCGTCATACTGCCCGATGATTTCGGCGAGCTTGTCCTTGTCCTTGCCGACATCGGGCAGATAATCCACCTCGACGCCTTCGCGCTTGAAAATATCGATCGCCGCGGGGCTGATCTTGTCGGAAACGAGTACCTTCGGCATTTGTCCAATGCTCCTGAATAGTGCTGCGGCCTTTGCCGCGAAAACTGAAGAAAAGAGCGGGTCGGAGACGTGGCGAAAATCGTGGGAGGCGAGACCCGGCGCGCAGTGAACTTATCGGTTCATGAGCACCGGCAGCGCAGCCGCCCGCGACTTTGCAGCCCGTCTCCGGGCCGCGGGCGTTAAAGCGAAGCTTTTTCGCTGAGCGAAGGCCCAGTCCAGCCACGGCGTCAGCGCCTGCGAGATCGGACGCTTCCACCGTCGAGCCGCACCAGATGCGAAGCCCGGACGGCGCGTCGCGATAGGCGCCGATGTCATAGGCGACGCCTTCCTTGTCGAGCCGGGAGACCAGCGCCTTGGCGAACGCCGCCTGCTTGTCGTCGTCGAGCGCAGTCACCTTGTCGATCGACGATCTTCAGGCACACCGACGTGTTGGAGCGCGTCTCCGGCTTCTCGGCCAGAAAATCCACCCAGTCGGTCTTTTGCCACCCAATCGGCGATCACCTTGGCATTGGCGTCGGCGCGGTCCTGCAGGCCCTCGAGCCCGCCGATCGATTGCGCCCATTCCATGGCGTCCACCGCGTCTTCCACGCAGAGCATGGAGACGGTGTTGATGGTCGCGCCTTCAAAGATGTCGGCCATCAGCTTGCCGCCCTTGGTCATGCGGAAAATCTTCGGCATCGGCCAGGCGGGCGTATAGCTTTCCAGCCGCTCCACGGCGCGGGGCGAGAGGATCAGAATGCCGTGCTGGGCTTCCCCGCCCAGAACCTTCTGCCAGGAGAAGGTCACCACATCGAGTTTCGAAAAGTCCATCTTCTGCGCGAACACCGCCGAGGTGGCGTCGCAGATGGTCAGGCCCTCGCGGTTATCGGGAATCCAGTTCGCGTCCGGCACGCGCACGCCGGAGGTCGTGCCGTTCCAGGTGAACACCACGTCGCGGGCAAAATCGACTTTCGAAAGATCCGGCAGCTGGCCGTAATCGGCCTTCAGCGTGCGCACATCGTCGAGCTTGAGCTGCTTGACCACATCGGTCACCCAGCCCGAACCGAACGATTCCCAGGCCAGCACGTCGACGCCGCGCGCGCCGAGCATCGACCACAGCGCCATCTCCACCGCCCCGGTATCGGAGGCCGGCACGATGCCGCACAGATACTCCTCGGGGAGGTCGAGCAGGTCGCGGGTAAGCTGGATGGCTTTCTGGATGCGCGCCTTGGCGGGCTTGGCGCGGTGCGAGCGCCCCACAAGGGCGTCGGAAAGCGCGGCCTCGGGCGTCCAGCCGGGACGCTTGGCACAGGGACCGGAAGAAAAATTGGGATTTGCCGGACGCACATCCGGCTTCGCGGCGGCTGCCGCGGTCATTGTATCTGTCATGTCATCTACCCTTTCAGATAGGCGCCCCTCGTTGGGGAGGGGTGGCCCGCTGCGGGCAATACGCTTGTGAAAGGGGAATTGCAAGGGGGTTGGCGAAGGAGCACCAAAGCGGTCTAAATGAGGTGAGATCAAGATTAAAGCCAAATGCTGGGGGAGCCATATGCCCGACAATTCACAACAGCTACTCAACGACGTACTTACGCAGCAGCGGCAAGAGCTTGCGCCTCACCTTTCAGAACAAGATTATTTCGAAGTATTTTGTGCCGAGCAAATACTTAAAGACCACAATCTTTCATACGAAGAAATTCAATCAGGTATTGTGGACGGAGAACACGACGGAGGGGTGGATTCGATATACGCGTTTGTGAATGGCGAACTCATCTATGAAGATTTTGACACGTCTCCTTTCAAAAAGGACGTGAGAATGGAACTCTACATAATCCAGTCTAAAACGTCTGGAGGATTTAGCGAGGTTCCCCTCAACAAGCTCATATCGGTGACCAAGCACCTTCTCAAACTAGACGCAAATTTTGCCGATCTCCCTCAATACAACGATGCTGTCAAATCGAAGGCTGACGTATTTAGAGGCGTTTATCGAAAGCTCGCCGCCAGATTTCCAACGCTCATCATTAGATACTTCTATGCCTCAAAAAAGGCCGACAACCATGTCCATAAAAACCTCCGACTTAAAGCTAATGAACTCTCAGAAGCTGCAAATGCCTTGTTTCCCGATGCAGACGTTAGGGTCGATTTTTATGGGGCGAGAGATCTACTCGAACTCGCGAGGATGCGACCTCGCACGACGTACGATCTAAAAATTAGCAAGAGTCTTACGTCTGCGAACGGCTACGTGGTGCTTTGCCCGCTCAGCGAATACGTCAAGTTCCTCAAAAGCTCTGACGGACGCATAAGGGCAGAACTTTTTGAGTCCAATGTCCGAGATTTCCAAGGAACGACCGAGGTAAATGCAGAGATCGTGCGGACCCTTGAAAACGAAAAGGTGGTAGATTTCTGGTGGATGAATAATGGCGTTACTATTCTGGCCAGCAGGGCAACACTCAACGGTGATATTGTTACGATAGAGAACCCTCAGATCGTAAACGGCCTCCAGACATCTACTCAGATTGCACGACATTTTAATGATAATGACGAGAACAACTCTCGCAGCGTGATGGTAAAGATTGTTTCTTCTGAAGATGAAGAGACAAGAGATAAAATAATCAAAGCCACAAACAGCCAAAATGCAGTCCAGCCTGCAACCTTGAGGGCGACTGACAAGGTGCAGCGCGACATCGAGCAGGCACTAAAATCGATCGGACTTTTCTATGATCGCAGGAAGAACTTCTATAAGAACGAAGGCAAGCCGGCAGACAAAATCATCAGCATCCCGTTGATGGCACAGTCAATCATGTCAATGATTTTGGCTCGGCCAGACACCGCGAGAGCGCGCCCCTCATCTCTAATAAAGGACAATTCTGTGTATTCGGACGTGTTTTCCGAAGATCATCCCATAGGATTATACCAGAATGCGGCATTGATGATTAGAAAAGTCGATCGTGTTCTTAGAAGCCGATCGGAACTCTCAGCGCGAGACAGGTCGAAATCTAAGATTTTATGTCCTGCTCTGGCTAGCAGGCGAAATGACCCAGAAGACGGTCCCCTCTGCTGCTGACATAGCAAAGGTCGGAGCAAAGGACATTGATGACGGAGAAGTAGAGGCCGCCGCCGACAGCGTATGGAAACTTTATAGCGATTTAGGCGCAGACGATCAGTTGGCGAAGGGGCCGGACCTGAGGAAGGCAGTTTCTGAGGCTCTGGCACAGCAAATTGCATCCCCGGTGTCGAAATGATGGCGCCTTTCAAGCCCGATTTCGACAAGTCCAGAACGCAAAACTTGCTGACGAGCGCGAATGCACGGCCTCTCCAAGTGATACTGCCCCGGAAAGCGTGAGGACCCCGGCGCACTTTTGCGCCCGCGCCGCCGGCAGCCGCAGTGGAGGGCATAGGCGCGGTCTTAGCGCCGTCATGCCCGAGGCAAAAAGAGCCCCCGCGCGGCAAAGAAGTGCGTGAGACAAAAGAACTCCCTCACCCCACAGCCTTCCGCCTCTCCCCCGCCAGCACGGCGATCGCCACGCCAAAAAGAATGGCCGCGGCGGCCAGCGCCAGCCTCGAAGAAATCGCCTCACCGATCAAAAGCGTGCCCCCCAGCGCCGCAATGGCCGGTACGCTGAGCTGGATAATCGCCGCCCGCACCCGGGTCAGCGCCGGCAGCACCGCATACCAGATGGCATAGCCGAGCCCCGAGGCCACCGCGCCCGAGAGCACGGCATAAAAAATCCCCATCGGTGAGGGCCGCGCGACAAAGGCGCTGCCCGCAACCAGCAGCAGGGCCAGCGGCAGGCAGAGCAGGAAATTGCCCGCCGTGTCGATCAGCGGGCTGCGCGAGCCGCGCCCGAGCAGCGTATAGGCGGCCCAGCAGAGCCCCGACGACCACCATCAGCGCGGCCCCAAAGGGGTTCGGGGCCGTCAGCCCCGGCGCCAGCAGGTACAAAAGCCCGCCAAAGGCCAGCACCATGCCCAGCGCTTCGAGCGGTCCGGGCCTATCGCCGCGGCTGATCGCCCAGCCCAGCATGCCCAATTGCACGCTGGCGAAAAGGATCAGCGCGCCGGTGCCCGCGCTCAGCATCAGATAGGCGATGGAGAAACAAAGGGCATAGCCGAAAAGCGCCGCCGCGCTCCGCCACTTGCCGTCGGCCCACGACAGGGGCCGGCCGCGCAAGGCGACCAGCAGCGCCAGCATCAGCGCGCCGGATCCGAGGCGGATGCCGGTATAGGCGAAGGCGTCCATGCCCCCGCCCCCCAGCGCCAGCCGCGCCAGCACCGAATTGGCCGCAAACGCCAGCATGGCGATGGATGTCAGCGCCGCGATCCTGCCCATGACCTGCCCCCCAAGCCGAAGGCAGGCAGGTTAGCCCTCCTCCGACAGCGCGGCAAATCATGTTGCGCAAAGCCTCAACCGGTGTGCGTCTCATCCTCTTGGGTGGCGGCGAGTTCCTCGGACTCGCCGCGCATTGTGCGGCGGAAGATTTTCAGGCCCTCGCCGAATTCGCCCATGGTCGCGGCCACCTTGCCGCGCCCGAACAGCAAGACCATCGCCAGCGCAACAATCAATATGTGCCAGGGACTGAATTCCATGGTTCCAAAACCCCTATAGGCGGCGGAACGCCCGCCGCTTCGGCAAGAGCCTGACGCCGTATTTGCGGCGGAATGAGGGAAGCAGGCTGGCCCCTCAAAACTAATCCCCGCCCCAAAAAACTCCCCTATCCTTCGCTGATCGGTTTGCACTGCGGGTTGTGTCGACGAGCTCAACGCAAAACCACCGGAGAGGTCTTTGGGGTCGCCCAAAACCTGGCCGAAGACCGGGCCGTCATGCGGATCAAAAATCTCCGCCATGACGCGCGGGTGTGACAAAGACGTTCCGGCCCCTGTTCGCCGGGCTGCGTCGGGTGACTCTGCGGACGTCGGTAACAGGCGGCGCAGCAAGCCTTTGTCCACGCCCGGTTCCTGGCATTCGGTTCTAAATCCCGGATCAGCATGGGGCGCGCAGCGCCTCAAACATTTTCGCCGGGTGGAGCGCGTTCAGGAAAAGTGGGTTTCCGGTTTTCCGGTTCGAACGCGCGACCACAAATAAGACCGGCACCGAGGTGATGCGCGCCCCATGCCCGCTCCTCACCCTGCGGCAAATGCCGGAGGGAGATTTGGCATGGACGCGGCGCAGCCGAGGACCCCGGCGAACGTTTTCGCCGCGCCGTCGCAGCCGCAGTGGAGGTCACAGCGACCAGCGTCGTGACCGGAGCGGTACGCGGCGCGAGGCAAGAAAGACAAGCGGTACGCGGCGTGAGACAAAACAAGTCGGGCGCTACGCGCCATGAGACACAAAAAACATCCCCCTCCAATCACAAAAATCCGCCCCCATTCGCACGGGTGGGGCGGGTGGACCAAGTTGAGCCTAAACCCCTCCCCGCGTCGCTGGACGCAGCAACGCCAGACGGATCGGATGAACGGTTCGCCGGCGCAAACGGAGGAAACTTCAATGTCGCAATTGACCCTTTACACCGCCCAACCGCAGCTGTTCCGGCCCCGCCTGATCGAGCTGCTGGCGCATGCCATGTTGCGCACGCGCATCGCCTGGCGCCGGCACCGCCGGGCCCGCCGGACGCTCATGGCGGTCTCCCATCTCGATGCGCATCTGCGCAACGACATCGGCCTGCCGCCACTCTCGCCCTTCGAGAGCCAAAGCCGGCAGATCGAAATGATGCTGAGGCACCGGTGAGCCGCGTGGGCAGGCCGGTGGCAAGCGCGGCCGGAGCCGATCAGCGTTCCGGCCGCGTCGCGGGCAGCCATCATGAACTGGTCGTCAGGGCGCTCGGAGAGGCCCTGCCCCTCCCCAATTCCACCACAATCTCGGCGTCTGGCTGGGAGTGGCGCCGCCGTGGCGCTGGCTCTTGTCGAGTGACCCAAACAAATGCTGAAGCGCCTTGGCGTTGATGCCCCCGGCGGCGCCGCCGGACCCACCCTTTCCTCCCCCTCATCGCTCAACCTGTTCCTCTCCGCCTTCACCGGCATCGGCCTGGTGCTGGTCGAGATCTGGCTCTGCGTCGCCGCCTTCGTCTGGGCGCTGATGGGCGTGCTGCAATTCGGCGTCGCGATCGACGACACGGCTGCGGCCCTTGTCTGCCTGGCCGCGCTCTGGGCCAGTTGGCAGTTCTGCCGCATCGCCATTGGTGCCGAGCGCGAGCTGTGGCTGGAGCGCCACCGCCTGCCTTGACCCCGCAAAGCCAAATTATTCCCGTCGACTTGGAATTCGGCTATCGTCGCTCCAGTCAGGAATGACGACAGGTGAAATCTCATGCCTGAGCTGACGGGCCAGTGTTTTTGCGGCAATGTGCGTTATCGGCTCACCGATGCGCCGATGTTCACCCATTGCTGCCATTGCAAGGACTGTCAGCGGCAGACAGGCAGCGCCTTTGTCGTCAACGGGCTGATCGAGACCGACCGCATCGAGATGCTGTCCGGCGCGCCGGTGCCCATCCGCATGCCAACAGAAAGCGGGCGGCCGCACGATATCTATCGCTGCCCCGACTGCCAGACCGCCCTTTGGAGCGATTATGGCGGCCGGCCCTATCTGCGCTTCGTGCGCATCGGCACGCTCGATGATCCGGCCGCGGTACCCCCGGATGTGCACATTTTCACCCGCTCCAAGCTCGATTGGGTCCGCCTGCCCGACAACGTGCCGGCCTTCGAGGTCTTTTACGACATGAAGACCCTTTGGCCCGAAAAAGCCCTCGCCCGCCGCCAGGCCGCCTCGGATGCCGCCAAAAATCCCGCTTAACTCATCTTAAGTCTGTTGCGCTATTGCCATACCGTCTGCCCCCGCAATGGGGTTAAAATGCAAGATAAATGGCGGCACAGAGGATGAGGCGCAAAATGGCGCGCAAATATTTCGGCACCGACGGTATCCGCGGGTTGGCCAACGGGTCCAAGCTCACGCCCGAACTGGCGCTCAAGGTCGGCATGGCGACCGGTTTGGCCTTCCGCAATGGCAATCACCGCCACCGCGTCGTCATCGGCAAGGATACCCGCCGCTCCGGCTACATGATCGAGAACGCCTTGACGGCCGGGTTCACCGCCGTCGGCATGGATGTGTTCCTGCTCGGCCCCATGCCCACCCCCGCCGTCGCCCGCCTCACCCGGTCGCTGCGCGCCGATCTCGGCGTGATGATTTCTGCCTCGCATAACCCCTTCGAGGACAACGGCATCAAGCTCTTCCGTCCCGACGGCTTCAAGCTCAATGACAGCGTCGAGCGCGAAATCGAGGAACTGATCGATTCCGACCTCAGTCCCCGCGCCTTGCACAGGGCCGCGAGATCGGTCGCGCCAAGCGCATCGAGGAAGCCCTCACCCGCTACATCGAATACGCCAAGGGTACCCTGCCCCGAGACCTCGATTTCAACGGCCTGCGCGTGGTCATCGACTGCGCCAATGGTGCGGCCTACAAGACCGCCCCCGAAGCCCTGTGGGAGCTGGGCGCCGAAGTCATTTCCATCGGCGTCGACCCCGATGGCTTCAACATCAACGACAAGGTGGGCTCCACCGCCCCCGCCGCCGTCTGCGCCAAGGTCAAGGAAGTGCGCGCCGATATCGGCATCGCGCTCGATGGCGATGCCGACCGCGTCATCATCGTCAACGAGAAGGGCGAAGTCGTCGACGGCGATCAGGTCATGGCCGTCATCGCCCAGTCCTGGCAGGAGCGCAACATGCTCACCGGTGGCGGCATCGTCGCAACCGTGATGTCCAATCTCGGGCTGGAGCGCTATCTGCAGTCCATCGGGCTGACGCTGGAGCGCACCCAGGTCGGCGACCGCTATGTGCTCGAGGCGATGCGCGCCAAGAACTTCAATGTCGGCGGCGAACAGTCCGGCCACATCATCCTCACCGATTTCACCACTACCGGCGATGGCCTGGTCGCGGCGCTGCAATTGCTCGCCGTCGTCCAGCAGCAGGACCGCCCCGTCTCCGAGGTAACCTCGCGCTTCGAGAAAGTCCCCCAGCTCATGCACAATGTGCGCTTCCAGTCCGGCAAGCCGCTCGACCACAAGCTTGTCAAGCAAGTCATCGCCGAAGGCGAGACGCGGCTTGGCAGCCATGGGCGCCTTGTCATTCGCGAGAGTGGCACCGAGCCGGTGGTCCGCGTCATGGGCGAGGGTGACGATGAAGGCCTGATCGCCGCTGTGGTGCGCGATATCGCCAACGCCATCCGCGACGTGGCCTGATGTAGAGGATAAATAGAACCTTAACAGAAAAGGCCAATTTGACAGTATTCTGTAGGCCCTGGCTAAGCTTAATCCCCCTTTAAGTTTGTCGTGGCAATCTTTCGTCGATCACCCCTTTGCGTGGCAATAAGGATTTTCGACGATGCGTAACTTGATCACGGCCTTGATCATGGCCTTTGGCATTCTGGCTGCGGCGATGCCCGCCATGGCTGCCGACTACCCGCAATATCCCGAACCCCAATATCCGGTCTATCAGGTTCCGGATCTGCCCCCGGTCGACTATGGCCTTGGCGGCTCCTTCTACCTGCGCGGCAGTGCCGCCTACGGCTTCTCGACCGCGCTGGAAGCGCGCTATGGCTGCAACTGCGTCGCTGACATTACCGCCAATGGTTATGGCTACAGCTTCGGCGTCGGCGCCGGCTACGAAACCGGTACCGGGTTCCGCGCCGATGCGACCATCGACTATCTCAGCCATGACGGGCTGACAGATTCCAACGGCTACAAGCTCAAGCTCCGCTCCACCCTGGGCATGGCCAACGTCTATTACGATTTCGGCTTCGGCGATAATTGCTGCGGCGGCGGCAGTGCTGCTGGTGGCTTCGGCGCCTATGTCGGTGCCGGTATCGGCGCAGCCTATAATCACTCCGAATCCGAGGGTTGCGGCTGCGACTCCGGCAATTCGGTCGAAGCGGCTGGCGCTCTCATGGCCGGTGTGACCTATGACATGGGCTCGGTCGTTGCCGACCTCGGCTACCGGATGATCTACATGAACAAGATCACCAATCAGTCCGCCTCGCCCTATTACGTGAACAACAACTTCATTCACGAAGTCCGCGGCACCGTCCGCTATCGCTTCTGACACTTCCACTGCCCGCCACGCGGCAGTACCGCTCACACGACGGCGCCCCGCGGGGCGCCGTTTTTGTTCGCACCTAGTCCGCCAGCTGAAAGCGCTCGAACCGTTCGAGCGCCTCCTCGATCACCTGCTTGTGGTCGGCGGCATTGCCCTCACCCACCCAGTGCCAGGCCTGGATCAGCACCGTTCGCGCCTGCCTGTCCGTCTTCAGATCGATGGCCGCGACGATCTTGTCCCCCACCAGCACCGGCAGGGCAAAATAGCCCAGCTTGCGCTTCGCCTTGGGGACATAGGCCTCGAAGAGGTGATCATAGCCGAAGATACGGGCGGTGCGCCGGCGCTGGATGATCAGGGGATCGAAAGGCGACAGGATATGGGTGAGAACGGGGCGGTCATGGTTTTCCTCCAGAAGCTGGGGCGGCGCCCAGTGCGGCACGCTCTCGGCCCCCTCCAGCGCCACCGGCACGAGCCGCTTCGCACGTACCTCGCGCTCGATCAGTTCGGCCAGTGCCACCCGTTCGACCGGTGGTTTGATCCGGGTCGGGCCGAACAGCACGGAATCAAGGCTTATGATGCCCTGGGTCCGGAGCACTCGGTCGAGGTGATAGCGGACGATCTGGAGGGGCGTGGCGGGCTTTGGCAGCCGATCCCAGCCGAAATGGCGTTCGGTCAGCTCATAGCTCTTGAGCATGCCCTCACGCTTCGAGATCATCAGGCGGCCGCTGTAGAAGCCAGCCTGCAGCGCGCGCTTGGAGGGCTTGCGGCTCGCCCAGAGATGCGCCTTTTCGACCAGCCTGTCGTCCTTGATGTCGGCGATCGTCAAGGCGCCTTCGTCGCGGACGCGATTAAGCGTCTTGCGCAGCTGGTAGGGGCTCACCACCCCGCCCCATCCGGCAGGACTGGTACGGTGCTCCTTCATTGTACCCGTGAAGAACCGCAGGTCCGTAACAGGCAGATAGCTCAGCGCATGCGTCCAGTATTCGAAGACGGTCTTTTCCTCGCTCTGCGCGATGGCGAGATCGTTGCGATGATAGGTCGGGATACGGTTGTACAAAATGTGGTGGTGGCAGCGCTCGATCACGTTGATGGTGTCGATCTGCACATAGCCAAGATGCGCCACCGCCCGCGCCACCGCCTCGGAACCCGACCCAAAAGGACTCTCTTCGTCCAGACGCTGAGCACGCAGCCAGATTCGGCGCGCCTTTTCCCGCGACACCACGACAGGCGCGCCTTTCGGGCGATGCGCGACGGATTTCGCCATAGTCCGGATCCTAACTGGCGGCCTGAGGTGGCAAGGTCTGGTATTGCGGCAGGCTATCGGGCGACAGGTGCGCCCAGCTGCAGCGCGACCGCACGAAAATGTGTTCGCGCGGCATGAACCTGTCCGGCTCATCGAGCGTGCCTGCATAGACGGTCACCCAGCCATCCCCTCTGCCGAAAACGGTCGAGCCGCAATTGGGGCAGAAGTGCCTTTGGCTCTGTCCGCCCGAGTTCATTCGGCTTGGCATAGCGCCTGACCTCGCCGCTCAGTCGAAAATCCGCTGCGCGGATACCAAGGTAGGGCGCGAACGCCGAGCCGCTGGACCTTTGGCAATCGCGGCAGTGACAAAGTCCGGCGAATATGGGTTCACCGGTGATTTGATAGCGCACCAGACCGCAAAGACATCCACCGTTCAGCACGGCACCACCTCCCGAAATCTCGAAGTCACCTTGTGCCGGGGTTTGGCTGAACAGTCCAGCCGCTCAGCATTCGGGCGGCGCCTGGCGCGAGGAACAAACAAACTTTGAGCGCATTTGCCTAACCGAAGCGGCTTTTCGTCCGTTCGAGCGGCGCTGAAGAGCCAAAGCAAAGTTAAAACGCGGTGAAAACCACCAAGGGTTGCAATGTTGTCTTCCCAAAACGGCAAGAGGGACATGAAATGACCATTGATGACAAAAGGGGCCAAAGTCCCGAAAAGAAGAACGACACCACCAAAGCGGCCGAAGACCAGGCCAGGCGCGATGCTGGTGCTGCTGGCGAAACCCTGAAAAGCGATCTTCAGGAAGCCCGCAGGGAGGCTGAAACCCAGGCGCACCATCTGGCCGACGAAGCGCGGGGCCAAGTGGACTCCGCCATCGAATCGGCGCGCAGCATGGCCGGCGAACAGAAAAATCTCGCAGCCGGCCAGGTCAATGGCATCGCAGATGCCGTCGATCGCGTCGCTGGGCAATTGTCCGGCGATCAGCAGGCGATTGCCGGTCAGCTGCGCAATGCGGCGAACGGGCTGCATCGGGTTGCGGACTCGCTCAAGACCAGTTCCGTCGAAGAGATCGTCGGCATGGCCGAAGATTTCGGGCGCCGCCAGCCGGCTGCCTTCATCGGCGTTGCTGCATTGGCAGGGCTGGCAGCAAGCCGTTTTCTATCGGCCTCTGCCAAGCGTCGTCAGGTTCAGCCGACGGCTGCGACTTCCGCCGGCGGCTATCGCTCCGATCGCGCGGTTTCTCCTCAGACGCCGCGCGCCTATTCCGGCGCTGCGACGCCCGCGCAGCCGCGGACGCCTTCTAACGGAGGGATTAACTGATGGATGCACATAACAACCGGTCGCTGCCCGAACTGGTCAGCGAACTTTTGAGCGACATTTCAGGTCTGTTCCGCAAGGAAATCGACCTTGCCAAGACTGAGGTGTCCGAAACCATCGGCAAAGTCGTCTCGCGCGTCGAGGTACTGCTGGTGGGCGCGATCCTGCTGCTGGGCGCCGTAGGCGTTTTCTTAGCAGGTCTCGTTGATGTCGTCGGCTGGATGCTGATTTCGGCCGGCCTGAGCGATCCCGTCGCGCACACCGTTGCAGCCTTTATCGTCGCGATCGTTGTGGGCGCGATCGGCCTGATCCTGGCCAATCGCGGACTTGCCGGCCTCAGGGCCAGCCGCCTGGAACTCGATCGCACTTCGCACTCGCTGTCGCGCGATGCACAAGCTGTCAAGGAGAGGTTCTAATGTCTGACCACAAGAGTTCTGCGGAACTGGAACGAGAAATCGAACAGCAGCGCCACCGTATCGAAGATCGGGTGGACGAACTTCAGGAGCGCCTGTCGCCGGGTCAGCTCGTTGACGAAGCCCTGTCCTATGCACGCCACAATGGCGGACAGGAGTTTGTCGGCAATCTTGGCGAACGCATAAAGGCCAATCCTCTGCCCGTCGCCTTGCTTGGCGTCAGCATCGCCTGGTTGATGACGGGCAGCCGGTCGGCTCCCGAGCCACGCAGCTATCGCAACTACGGCTTCGCGGATCGGTACGCCGATCGCTATGCGGGGCGCTATGACACCTATTCGGAATATGCGGCTTATCACGACCTTTATGAGCCTTTCGCCGACGAGGAAGATGTCGTCGCCTATTCCAGCCTCGACTATGAGGATGAGGAGCATCCGCTGCAGACGGCTGGTGAAAGCGGCCTGAAGCGCGTGCGCCACGCAGCCGATGAGACGGGCCAATGGTTTTCCGAATTCGTCGATGACAAGGGCCGCAAGTTCAAGGCCGCTTCCGATGAATCAGGGCGCCGGGCGGGTCACTTCATCGACGATACCGGCAAGCAGTTCCGCGGCTTTGTCGATGCCAGCGGTCAACGCATTACCCGCTTTACTGACGAGGCCGGCAACCAGCTCGATGAGGCACGCGGCTGGGCATCGCACAATTGGCGCAAGATCAGGGGCGGCTGGCATGATGCCGGTCATGCGCTTGCCCATGCCCGCAGCGAGGCGGGCCGCCATGCGGCGCGTTTCGGGCAGCAGATACAGTCTGGCGCAGGCCAGCTCCGCGATTCAGCCGGCCAGCTTCGCGACCAGGCAGGTCAGTTGCGTGATGGTGCTCAGGAACAAGCCGACAGGCTGCGACACACAGCGGTCAATCTGTTCGAGGATCAGCCGCTCATTGCCGGTGCTCTCGCCTTCGCCGCTGGCGCGGCTATTGGGGCGTTGCTCCCGCACACGCGCCAGGAGGACGAGGCTTTCGGCGACGCGTCCGATGACGTGCGCCGCCAGGCCGAACACGCTGCGGCCGACGTCTATGCTCACGGCAAGGAAGAAGTCGCCGAGCGTTACGAGGAAGCCAAGACCGCTGTCAGCGGCGCCTATGACGACGTCAAGTCGCGCGCTGAAGGCGATCAAGGCACTCCCAACCGCAGTGACATTCACTGAGACTAATCAAAGGGCGGCTTCAAGCCGCCCTTTTTTTGTCTTCGCACTTGCGCCTTGGCCCAAAATGCGCTCTTCGATGGAACGCGCAAATAGGCACTAGGAGAGCGCTCACATGTCGACCCCGTCCCATGGCCAAGAGCTATCGGAAACTGAGTTCTATCATCACGAAGAAACCTATTACGGATTTCTGCATCTGGCGAAATGGTTCATCGGCCACGTCCTGCTGCTGGTGACGGCGCTCTACTTCGTCGTGATGCATCAGGCGCTCGCCTTCGGCATCTTCCTCGTTCTCGTCGCGCTCGTAGTGCTCGGCATCGGCATAGCGACCGCGCCGCGCGCCGCCCATGAGGGTGCCGCGCAGTCCGATCATCGCATCGAGGAAGGCGAACTGCCGAGCGAAGCGGCGATGGCCGCCGACCCTCACTAACCCCTAGCCTCAACGTCCGGCACTATTGCCGCGCTGAAGCGTTGACCCGTGAAAACGGGAGAACACGACATGCCCAGCGCGGCACTAAGAACGGCTTCACCCCGCCGCCAGAGCTCAAGCCACCAGGCAACGCTTGCCGAACTTGATGCGATTGCGCGCCTGCTCGATACGAAATGGCGGATCCCGTTCACCGGCATCCGCTTCGGCCTCGACGCCGTCGTCGGCCTCGTGCCGGGCCTCGGTGACGCCGCGACCGGCCTTGTCTCGGCCTACATTGTCTTCCGCAGCCTGAGCCTCGGCGTACCCGCCGGATTGCTGGCCCGCATGATCTTCAACATTCTGTTCGACACGCTGGTCGGCAGCATTCCCCTGCTCGGCTCGGTGTTCGACGTGTTCTTCAAGTCTAACATTCGCAACATGGCCCTGCTGCGCCGGCATCTGGAGTCAGGACAGCGCTAGGTCTGGCTTGTCGAGTGAACAAAGCCGCCAGCTGGGGGTTATCAGGGGGAACAGGAGATATCCCCTTGAGTATGCGTTTGTGTTTCACTTGCCTTGCCGTAACCCTTATCGCAGTTGCACCAGCCAACGCCCAGCAGATGAGCACAGGAGAAGGGCCGCCCTTCACGCTTGACGAGGTCAATGCCGCGACCTTTTCCCCCTCGCCCCATCCCGAAAACAACGGGCGAGAGACGGCCAAAGCCGACGCCCCGGCAAAACCGGATCCACTGATCGTCAAATTGCAAGTGCTGCTCGACCGTGCCTCGGTTTCGCCTGGCGTGATCGATGGCTTCAACGGCGAGAACGTCTCCAAGGCCGTCGCCGCCTTCGAACGCGAGCACAATTTGCCCGAGGATGGGAAGCTTGATGCCGACGTCTTCTCCGCATTGGATACGGATCCGGTCCATCCCGTGCTCACCCGCTACACCATAACCGCAAAGGATTTGGCCGGACCGTTCGTCGCCAGCATCCCCGAGGATTACGGTGAGTGGGCCAAGATGCAGACCAGCGGCTATACCAGCCCCGAGGAGATGTTCGCCGAGCACTTCCACATGGACGAGGACCTGCTGGCAGCGCTCAACCCGAATGCCGACTTCTCGAGGGAAGGCACGCAGATTGTGGTCGCAGACCCGGGTGAGAACCGGCAGAAGGCCGATCTGGCACGCATCGAGGTCGACCGCTCGCGCGGCTCGTTGCGCGCCTATGATGGGCAGGGAAACGAAGTCCTGTTCTATCCAGCCACCATCGGCAGCGTGGACAACAAGTCCCCGAGCGGAACCCATACCGTGCAAGGCGTGGCGCCGGACCCGGTCTATTATTATCGGCCGGACGTCAATTTTCAGCAGGGAGACAATGACAAGCCGCTGGAGATCCCCCCCGGCCCCAACAATCCCGTCGGCTCCACCTGGATCGACCTCAGCGAGCCGACCTATGGCATCCACGGCACGCCGGAGCCCTCCAAGATCGACAAGACCTTCAGCCATGGCTGTGTGAGGCTGACCAATTGGGACGCCGCCGAGCTGGCAAAGCTCGTCAAGAAGGGCTTGACCGTTCAATTCGTGAACTGACGGTCAGTCGAATTGGCTGGCAGAGCGAGCTGCCGGCCAATTCGAAATCGCCGAAGGTTTGTGGCTAGCGGCCGCCTTCGATCTTGCGGTGCCGCTGCGCGATGCCCTGCGGGCCGTAAGGATACTCGGCCATCTGCGGGCGGCTGACCTCTCCGAGTTTCTGCAGATCCTCCGCCGTCAGCTTCACATCGGCCGACGCCAGATTGTCCTTGAGCTGGTCGACGGTACGTGCGCCCAGGATCACCGAGGTCACGGCCGGCTGCGCAGCCAGCCAGGCCAAAGATACTTGCGCCTGAGTGCAGCCATGCGCTTTGGCGATATCCGACACGGCATCCAGCACCGCCCAAGTGCGCTCATCGCGGTTGCGAGCGTCATAGGCCTCCATGCCGCGATTGGGGTTCTCGCCCAGCCGCGTTGCACCAGTCGGCGTCTCATCACGCTTGTATTTGCCCGCGAGCCAGCCGCCCGCCAGCGGCGACCAGGGCAATAGCCCCATGCCGGCATCCTGGCAGGACGGCACGATCTCGTGCTCTATATCCCGCACGAGCAGATTATATTGCGGCTGCAAGGTCACTGGCACCGCGCGATGCTGCGCCTTGGCGATCTGCACGGCCTTGGCGATCTGCCAGCCGAGGAAATTCGAAAACCCGTAATAGGCGATCTTGCCGGCGCTAATGGCATCATCGAGGAACCGCAGCGTCTCCTCGATCGGTGTCAGCGCGTCGAAGGCGTGCATCTGATAAAGATCGATCTGCTCGACCCCAAGCCGCTTCAACGAATTGTTCAGAGCATCATTGAGATGCCGGCGCGACAGGCCGAGATCGTTCGGCCCCTGCCCCATGGGAAACCGTCCCTTGGTCGCCAGGACAACCTGTTTGGCTTCGCTGGGATGCGCCTTCAGCCAGCGCCCGATGATCTCCTCCGACACGCCCGTCGAATAGACATCGGCCGTATCAAGGAAATTACCCCCGGCTGCCAGATAGGTGTCGATAATCTGGTGCGAGGTCTCTTCGTTAGCCTCGCTACCAAAGGTCATCGTGCCAAGGCACAAATGAGATACGACGGCGCCGGAATTGCCGAGATTGCGATACTCCATGAGAAGCCTCCTCGCTTCAAGGATTGAAATGGGTCTGGACGGTGCTGGCCGATTGAACCGAATGCGCACGGAGCGCAATTGGGAGGGAGAAGACAAGCCTAACGCCTCGACCGGCGTCGCGGCAACCCGGCAGGACAAGCGGAATAAACAAAAAGGCCGCCCGAAGGCGGCCTTTCCGAATTTGTCGGAAACGGGAACGGTTCAGCTTTCCGGCTGTGGCTCCAGCCCACCCTCGGGCGCTTCGCCCGAACCGGGGCGCTTGCGTCCCGCCTTGCCGGCCTTTGGCACCCCGGTGCTCTTGGGGGCATCGATGTCCGCATCGGTCGGCCGCACCGGCGGCTGTCCATCGAGGATGCCGCGGATTTCGTCGCCGCTCAGCGTTTCGTATTCGAGCAGGGCCTGCGCAACCGCATGCAGCTGGTCGATATTTTCACGGATCACCCGCTGCGCGGTATCGTAGCCATCCTCGACGAAGCGCTTGATCTCGGCGTCGACGAGCTGCTGGGTCTCGTCGCTCAGATGCGTGTTCTTCTGCATCATCGACCGGCCAAGGAACAATTCATCCTGATTGTCGCCATAGAGCAGCGGCCCGAGCTTGTCGGACATGCCGAACTCGGTAGCCATGGCGCGGGCAAGCCCGGTCGCCATCTTGATGTCGGCAGAAGCGCCGGACGTCACCTTCTCATAGCCGAAGATCTCTTCCTCCGCCACGCGACCGCCCATGGCCACGGCGAGGTCGGCGAAGCATTTCTGCCGGGTAAGCGAAACCTGGTCCTTTTCGGGCAGCCGCATGACCATGCCGAGCGCGCGTCCGCGCGGAATGATGGTCGCCTTGTGGATGGGATCGGACCCCTTCATCTTGATAGCGAGCAGCGCGTGGCCGGCCTCGTGATAGGCGGTCAGCTTCTTTTCCTCTTCGTTGAGGGCAAGCGTGCGGCGCTCGGCGCCCATCATCAGCTTGTCCTTGGCGTCCTCGAACTCGGCCATGGTAACGAAGCGCTTGTTGCGCCGCGCCGCCAGCAGCGCCCCCTCGTTGACGAGGTTCATCAGGTCCGCGCCCGAAAAGCCGGGGGTGCCGCGCGCCAGGACCTTGAGGTCGACATCGGGTGCCAGCGGCACCTTGCGCACATGCACCTTGAGGATGCGCTCGCGGCCGATCACGTCCGGGTTCGGCACGACGACCTGCCGGTCGAAACGGCCCGGGCGCAGCAGCGCCGGATCGAGCACGTCGGGGCGGTTGGTGGCCGCGATCAGGATGATGCCTTCATTGGCCTCGAAACCGTCCATCTCGACCAGCAACTGGTTGAGCGTCTGCTCGCGCTCGTCATTGCCGCCGCCAAGGCCCGCACCGCGGTGCCGGCCGACGGCATCGATTTCGTCGATGAAGATGATGCAGGGCGCATTCTTCTTGGCCTGCTCGAACATGTCGCGCACGCGGGATGCGCCGACGCCGACGAACATTTCAACGAAGTCGGAACCGGAAATGGTGAAGAACGGCACATTGGCCTCGCCCGCCACCGAGCGCGCCAGCAGCGTCTTGCCGGTGCCCGGAGGGCCGACGAGCAGCACGCCGCGCGGAATGCGTGCCGCCAAGGCGCTGGAACTTGCCCGGATCGCGCAGGAATTCCACGATCTCCTCGAGATCCTGCTTGGCCTCGTCAACGCCGGCGACGTCCTCGAACGTCACCTTGCCATGCGTCTCGGTCAAAAGCTTGGCGCGCGATTTGCCGAAGCCCATTGCGCCGCCGCGCCCGCCGCCCTGCATCTGCCGGATAAAGAAGAACCACACCCCGATGATGACCAGGAACGGCAGCCACGAACTCAGAAGAATGGACCAGAAGGGGCTGCCTTCGGGATCCTTGGCCGTGATCTGAACATTGCGATTTTCCAGCCTGCTGACGATGTCGGCGCCCTGGGGATGATCGTCTGGAAGCGCGTGCCGTCGCTGCAGCGTCCCGTTCACAGTGTTGTCGATGATCGTCACGGTGGAAACGCTGACCGGCATCCACGTCCGAGATGAACTCGGATGTAGCTCTTGTCGGAAACCGAAATATTGTGCGTCGAAGACTGGAAGACCTGGAACAGGCCCATCAGCATGAAGAGGATGACGAGCCAGATGGCGAAGTTGCGGAAGTTGCCGTTCATCTAACCTGTCCCGGGAAAGGCGGCGCCGCGCTCGCGCCGAATGTTGCAGCGAATGTAAGGGGCCGGATGCAGCGATACAAGGCCGCTTGTACCCGCAATCTTGGCCGTTCGCGACCCAAATGGGCCCGGCGGGTTAACAAGCTTCACCTTTAGGATCGAACAGGTGCGCCACTTCAACATCGCTGGATTGAAACAGAGGTCCGACTGCCCTTATTGCGCCTTCGCCATCCCTGACGACCGGTAAGCCGTGCAGGGCGGCAACAGGCGCGCTGACTGTCAGGCCCGTCACCTCGCTTAAACGACGTCGAGTCAGGCTGGTTCCCGGCAAGACCACGAGGTCCCCCCGCTTCGGCGTCACACGAATTTCGAAGCGGCGGTCCCAGATCGCGGTCTCGCCGGGCGACAAGGTCAGACCAATTTGGGGAATCCGCCTGGCCTCGCGGAAAAGCATTACGGAAGGCCCCGTGTTGTAGATCACTGCCCCGGAGAGCGTTTCCTTGATCGGTCCGCTTTCGCACAGCCGCCGATGGAGCTGCTCCACCTGCCGCAACCCGGCGGCCCGGCTGTCTCCTCCTGCCCATGCGAGGGCACGGCGCAGCACGCGCAGCGCGACCTCTTCCTCCGCTGTCGCAAAGAAATCGGCCGCGATCCGCACGACGCCAAAGCTGTCGATCGTGACATGTTGCGAAAAGGCGCGCGCCGCGATGTTCTCCAACGCGCGGTGAGCGCGCTGCGCCCGACCGGCAAACTGTGTCAGCCGTTCTGCCGTCAGCCCTTCCTCCGCCAGTGACGGCAGCAGGCCGCGCCACCGGACGCGCTCATAATGCCGGTCCGCGTTGGAAGGGTCCTGAGTGGCTGCAAGGCCCGCCTGATGGACGATGGCGGCCAGATCGGCGCGCGACATCTTGAGCAGCGGCCTGAACACCATCACGCCCTCGACGCTCGCCATCGGGGTCATGCCCCCAACCCCGCCCACGCCACTGCCATGCGCCAGCCGCATCAGCACCGTTTCAGCCTGATCGTCGGCGTGGTGAGCGGTCATCAGTATCTTTGCGCCATCAGCCCGCATGGCCGCCCCGATCAGGCGGTAACGGGCCGTGCGGGCCGCAGCCTGCAGTCCCGTCGCCGGTTTGGCCTCGCTCCAGTGCAGAATTCGGACCGCTAGACCAAGTTTTTCGGCCTCACGTGCCACCATCGCACATTCCGAGCCAGCCTCGGGTCGAAGTCCGTGATCGAGGGTATAAACGATGAGGCGCTTGCCGTGGCGCTGGCCCCATTCTGCCGCAAGGACAAGCAACGCCAAGCTGTCCGCACCGCCCGATACCGCGAGCCCGAACGGCCCTTGCAGCTCCAAAAGCGGCGCGAGCAGACCGTCCGGATCGGGCGAACGGCTTAGCATCCAGCCTTGGCCATTTCGTTCGCCAATCGGGTCTGGAAACCCTGCGACTGATTGGGGAAGCGCTTCTGCACCTCGCCGAACGTACGGCACGCCGTCTCCTGCTCGCCGGCCCCTGAGAGCGCGACGCCAAGCTTGAGCAGCATGTCCGGCGCCCGGGGCGAGTTGGGGTAGGACTGGAAACCGGTCAAAAGAATATCGGCGGCCTCATCGAAATTGCCTTGCTGGATCAGCGCTTCACCCAGCCAGTTCGTCGCCTCGGGCGCCTGCGGATGATCGGGGAACAAGGCGATGAACTGGCGGAACTGGTCTTCGGCAAAGGCATAGTCGCCGCGCACCGCCGCCTCGTAACCCGCCTGATACTGGGCATTGGCATCCGCGTCGGTAACGATCCCGCCCGCGTCATGGCTCATGTCGAGAGGTTGGCCGAGCCCTGTCGACAGGTCCCCCTGGCTCAATGTGCCGAGCGGCTGTTCAGGCGAACCGAGCGTGACTGCCTGCGCATCCTGGTCCGGGGCGGTCAAATCGGTAGGGGCGCCGGGATCGCCGGGTACCGAGAGGTCACCCGATCCGCCGGCGGGCGGAGCCAGATCCTGAGTCTGCGGCTCGCCTCCGGACGGCGTCGCGCCGCCGGCTTGGGGAGCCGCCTTAGTTTTTCCCGGCGCCGCTCCGCCCTCCAGGGCGGAAAAGCGGGCGTCATTGTCTTCCTGCATGCGCTCCAGCAGCGTCTGGAACTGCGTCATCTGGAACTGCAGTCCCTCGATCTGTCCGGTCAGCGAGCGCAATTGCTCCTCGAGCTGGCTGACCCTGAGATTGAGCGATGCCAGATCCCGCTCCGACTGTGCCACGAGTACGGGTGGTGTGCTTTCGGCCGCCGGTTGCGCGCCCGGCAAGAGCTTGCCAAGCGTCTCGCTCAGCCCCGCCACCTGTTCGGTCAGCGCGTGTGCATGCGTTTCGAGCGCCAGCACGTGATTGGCCGTCTCATTGCTGCCGGCCGCAGCCACCATGCCCGGCGCGGCAAATGCCGCCGTAAGCGATACGGCGACGAGCAGGTACCGGGGCCTGCGCCACAAATTCAAATCTTTCGGCAAGTTCACTCTCCCAAACCGTTAGGGCTGCAAAAAACAGCATAGGGTCCGGAGCAGAGCCATAAAGCCAAATTTTGGTGAAAAAAAGCGCCGGGGCCGATACGCTGGCACCCGACGCCCATGCCTCCAGTATTCCGGCCGCTGGTACTGAGCAGCCGAAAGAATGGAGCGCCCGTCAGGCGCTCCATAACTCTTATTGCAGCACGGTGACCGCGCGGCGGTTCTGCGACCAGCAGGAGATGTCGTTGCACACGGCGACCGGCCGTTCCTTGCCATAGGATTTCGAGGTGATGCGAGCCTGGTTCACCCCCCGGCTGACCAGATAGTTCACCACGGCCGAGGCGCGCCTTGCGCCAAGAGCGATATTGTATTCGCGGGTGCCGCGCTCGTCGGCATGGCCTTCGATCAGCACGCGGTACTGCGGGTAGCGGCTCAGCCACACGGCCTGCTTGTCGAGCGTCGCCTGCCCTTCAGGGCTGATGACCGAGGAATCGGTGTCGAAGAACACACGATCGCCGACCGTCACCAGGAATTCCTGCTGGCTGCCGGGCGTTGCGGCACTGCCAGCACCCAGATTGCCAACGCCGGTGTCGGGCGTGCGCGAACAGGCGGCAACGGCGACAACGAGACCGACCAGGGCAAAGGCGCGCAGGGCCGAGAGAAAGGGCTTGAGAGAAAGCATTCGGGAGCTGCTCCGATCGAATGAGAATATTGGTTTACGAATTTACTGCGCTTTAGCTTAAGGCCGCGTGTTTCAAACAGGGTTAATTCCTGCCTAATCGGGCCGAAATGGGGCGGTCCGGGGCCTTTCCCCGCTAACTCAACAGCGGAGACCAGGAGGGATCGGACGCATAGGTCTCGGTCGTCACCCGCTGGTTGTTCCGGCCCCAGATATCGACCGTATAAAGATGCGCGCCGTCATTGCCGCCCGGATCGGAAAAATACATCATAACCAGACCATTGGGCGCCCAGGTCGGGCCCTCGGCGTGAAAGCTCGATACAAGGATGCGCTCGCCCGAGCCGTCGGGCTTCATCGTGCCGATATGGAACTGGCCGCCCGCCTGCTTGGTGAAGGCGATGAGATCGCCCCGGGGCGACCAGACCGGCGTTGAATAGCTGCCATCGCCATATGAAATGCGCTGCGCACCGCCGCCGCCCGCGCCCATAACGTAGATCTGCGGGGAGCCGCCCCGGTCCGATTCGAAAGTGATTCGGGTGCCGTCCGGCGAAAACGAAGCTGCTGTGTCGATGGCCGAGCCGGTGGTCAGCTGCATCGGCTGGCTGCTGCCCAGCGGCAGCAGATAAAGATTGGTCGCTCCCGCCCTGCTCGACCGAAAAGACCACCGACTGTCCATCGGGCGAAAACCTTGGGGCAAACGACATCTGTCCGAAATTGCCGATCACTTGCTGACGGCCCGAAGTCATGTCGAGCAGATAGACCTGCGGCTGGCCGCTCTCGTAGTTCATGTAGGTCAGCATCTGCCGGGTCGGCGAGAAGCGCGGGGTCAGGGCCAGCGAGGCGCCATTGGTGATGTAGGTCACATTGGCGCCGTCCTGGTCCATGATGGCCAGCCGCTTGACCCGGTTCGCCTTGGGGCCGCTCTCCGCGACATAGGCGATGCGGGTATCGAAATAGCCGCTTTCCCCCGTCAGCGCCTGATAGATGGCGTCCGAAACGATATGGGCGATACGGCGCCAGTTGCTCGGGTCGGTCGAATAGGATTTGCCGACCACCTGATCCGCCGCCTGCGTGTCCCAGACGCGCACCGAGGACTGGATTTGTCCGCCCCGCTCGACCTGCCCCATCACCAGCGCGTCGGCGCTGGTGGCGCGCCAGGAGGCGAAATCGGGCTGGGCGGAGACATCGCCGACCTGGCTGCGGCAGGCTTGCCGGATCGATCACCTGGAAGAGCCCGGAGCGCGTCAGATTGGCGCGCACGACGTCGGCCACATCCTTGCCGAAGGCAGGATCGGACGAGGCGAAATCGGGAATGGCGATCGGCAGCGGCACGAAATCGCCGGCAGTCACGATGATTTTGACCAGCGCGGAGGCCGGACTTGCGGCGAGCATCGCACCCGATCCGGCAAGCCCGATCTGCAAGAGGTGGCGGCGGTTCAATAAAGGCATGGGTCAGGTCTCCTCGGCGCCCTGAAGGGTGCGCGCTTTCTAGTTGGCCTGGCTCGCATCGAGCGTCACATCGATCTCTTGCCAGTGTTCATATTTGTCGGCCGGCAGATTGAAGGGTCCGCACTGGGCCACCTTGCGCTGCGCAGCGCGGGCGGAAATGCCCAGCATACCACTTGCATCGGACACAATGCGCGGCATCCCGCTCACGGTTCCATCGCGATTGAGCGCCACCAGAAGCTGGACGACAACCCCGTCATTGCGCTCCTGCAGGGAGGGGTTCCAGCAGCGGCGCATCTGCGCGATCAGCGCACCGAGTTCGGACTGGGTCAGCCTTGCCGCCTGCCCCGTCGCCTTGCCGGCCGCGGCCTGGCCGCCCGCACCTGTGGTGGCGCCGCGCGATTTCTCGGTGTTGATGATGTTGGCGACCTCGTCCGCCTTCTTGGCGTTCTCGGCGGCGGCCGCTGCCTTCTTTTTTTGCTGGGCTTCGGCCTCGGCTTTCGCCTTGGCTTCTTCCTTGCGCTTCTTTTCGTCTTCCAGCCGCTTGCGGTAGTCGGCCCGCGCCTGTTCGAGCTCCGCCGTGCGGATCACGGGCTGCGGCGCAACATCGGCTGGCGCCTCCGGCGTGGGCTCGGTCGCCAGCACCGGATCCGGTGCAGCGGGTTCCTTTTGCGGTTCCGGTGTCGGTTCGGGCTGCGGCGCGGGAGACGGATCGGGTTGTGGCGCCGGCTGAGGCTCAGGCGGAGGGGTCGGCTCGGGAGCAGGCTGCGGCTCGGGGGTCGGCTCCGGCCGGCTGGCGGGCGCGGGTGCCGTCTGCACCGTCGGCGCCGGCGTCACCTTTGTGGTGCGCTCTGGATTGGGTTGATCCTTCTCGGTCGTGCCCGTCCTTTCGGCGATCTGGGCGGGATCGGGACTGTCGGCGACCGCTGGAGCCGGTGTATCGATCACCTGGCTCTGTTCTGTGCCAACCCGGATGTTGGCGATCTCCTCGACCGGCACCAGATCGACCGAAATGGATTCGATCGGCCTGCGGCTCGAGCGGCTGGGCATGATTGAGCCCCACCAGACCGAGCGTGATCAAAGCGGCATGCGTCACCAGCGAAGCCGTCAGGCCCGTTCGCATGGGCTCACTGCCCCTGTTCCTGCTGGGTGATCAGCCCGATCTTTGAATAGCCGGCGCCGGAGAGCAGCCCCATCACCCGCATGACCGTGCCGTAATCGGCGCTGGCGTCGCCGCGTACATAGATACGCTCGTCCGTACCCTTTTCTGCCATGGCGGCGATGCGGTCGGTCAATTGCTCCAGCGGCACGGCCTCCTCGGCGATATAAACCTGCCCGTCCGGCGTCACCGACACGGTGATCGGCTTGGATTCCGTGTTCATCGACTTCGCCTGCGTCTGCGGCAGATCGATCGGCACGCCAACGGTCAGAAGCGGCGCCGCAACCATGAAGACGATCAACAGCACCAGCATGACGTCGACCATCGGCGTCACATTGATGTCGCTCATCGGCTTGGCGCGTCCGCGCCGGCGGCCGCGTCCGCCGCCACGCGAGGCTTTGTTGATCGCAATCGCCATCAGCGCTTGCCCCGCGCTTCGAGCTGCCGCGACAGAATGGTGGAAAATTCGTCCGCAAAGCTCTCGAGCCGCCCGGTCAGCTTGCCAGCATCTGCGCTCAGCTTGTTGTAGGCGATTGTCGCCGGAATGGCCGCCAGAAGGCCCAGCGCCGTGGCAAACAGCGCCTCGGCAATGCCGGGCGCAACGACCGCGAGATTGGTGCTCTTGGACGCGGCGATCGACTGGAAGGAATTCATGATGCCCCATACCGTGCCAAAAAGGCCAATAAAGGGCGAGGCCGAAGCGACCGTGGCCAGAAAGCCCAGGCGCTTTTCGAGCACATCGCTTTCCCGGCCGATGGCAACATCCAGCACACGGTCGAGCCGCGCCTGCATGCCGATCGCCGAAGCCGCGTTTTGCTCATGGCTGCGCCTCCACTCCTTCATGGCGGCAACGAAGACGGCCGCCAGTCCGCTGACCGGCCCGTTCGCCAGCGACTGATAGAGTTCCTCGAGCGACTGACCCGACCAGAAATTGGTCTCGAACCGGTTCATCTGCCGGTTGACGCGGCCATAGAGCATCGACTTGTCGATAATGATCGCCCAGCACCACACCGATGCGCTGAGCAGGCCCAGCATGACGATCTTGACGACGAAATCAGCGCGAAGAAACAGGGCCAGTAGCGAAAAATCGACCTGGCTGGCTGCGTTTACCGCATCTACTTCCATGTATTCCGTTCCTTTTGGCGCGCCCGTGCTGCGGTGATGCCGCCCCGAGTCGAACGGCCCGGATGCGGGCTAAATTTGGCAAATTTAAGAGAAATTGCGCGCTTTTGCCCGCGCCCAGGGTCTTCGGCCCAATGCACGCACACTATGGTCAACAAAGGGTTAATAAACCGATTCTCCCAGCGCTTGCGGGGCGAATGCGGGAACGGCGGTGGTTGCCGCCCGTTTCCGAATTGAGCGCGCGCAACCGACGCGCAGCGCCAAATGCCACGTCAGAGGAGATTATCATGTGGAGTTCAACGCGTCCGACCTTCGCTGCCATTGCCATGTCTGCAGCACTCATTGCTGCACCCGCCTTGGCGGAAACGCAGCATTTCACCGCCGATCTCAGCGGCAAATCGGAAGTGCCCCCCAACGATACGGCTGGCACCGGCACGGCGGATATTACCTACGACACCGACTCCAAGACGCTCCAATGGACGGTGACCTATGAGGGTCTGACTGGGCCCGCGACCGCCGCGCATTTCCACGGCCCGGCGAGCCCCGAAGAAAATGCCCCTCCAGTCGTGCCCGTTGAGGGTGATCTTGCCAGCCCGATCAAGGGCAGCAAGGATTTGACGGCAGACCAGGCGGACAACCTGCAAAAGGGAATGTGGTATTTCAACATTCATACCGACGCGAATCCCAAGGGCGAAATTCGCGGCCAGGTGGTCCCCGCCGACGGCACGACAACCGAGACCAAGGACAACAATGTCATGGTCGACGAAGGCAGCAAGGACACCAAGAGCTCGAACTAGCGACCGGCCTTTGCCTTAGGGGTCGTCCTTCGGGGCGCCCCCTATTGTTGGACGTATTACTGTCGCAACTGCGGGGGCAGCCGCACCGGTCGCCCGCGCGGCCCGACCATCACCACTGTCACCCAAGCGCGCGTCAGCACCTGCCCGTTGCGCGACAGCACCTGTCGCAGCACAGCGCGCGCCCCGCTCAAGCTGTCGACTTCGGTTTCGACCTCCAAGAGATCATCGATCCTGGCCGGGGCGTCAAAGAAGATGTCCATGTGCCGCACGACGAACCCGCTCCCGGACTGGAAAAGCTCGGAGTGGTGCACACCCTTCGCCCGCAGCCACTCGGTACGCGCCCGCTCAAAGAACTTCAGGTACGCCGCATGATAGACGTTCCCGGAAAAATCGGTGTCTTCGTAATAGATGCGGACGGAAAAACGGTGCGGTTCGGTCATTGCGGTGCTCAGCGCTCGTCGACCAGCATATGACGATGGCTTTGCGGCGGGCTGGCGAGATGGGCATGTATCCAGTCCGGATAAAGCCGCATCGCCTTCAGGTGCGCCACTTCGACCGGCACCCAGTAGAACGTCAGCTTCTGCCCGTCGTGATGGGTCACAAGGCATTGTCCCGCGCCCTCGAATGGGAAGTCCGCAGGCAGCGTAACGCCATAATAAACGGCAATCTCGTGGAATTCCTCGCCGCCGCGTTCGAAGAGATTTTCCGCCGTGAACTGCAGTTGCCCGATGTCGGCGGGGCATTGCAACTCCTCGGCGATCTCGCGCTCCAGCGCCTCAAGACTGGTTTCGCCGAATTCCACCCGTCCGCCCGGCAGCATGACATAGTCGTCATCCCTGTCGCGGCAGACAAGCACATGCTCCTGCCTGAGCGCGATTCCGGCGACACGATAGTTGAACCGGCTGCCTCCCATCGGAAAGCTGAGCATGGTGCGGTCGGCTTCACTCATCCTCGCTCCCCTCTTCGAACAGGCTGGCCTGGTGCCCGACAAAGCCCTGCGGCACGCTTAGCCCGAGATGCTGGAAGGCGCTGCCCGGTCAGCATGCGGCCGCGCGGCGTGCGCTGGATGAAGCCCTGCTGCAACAGATAGGGCTCGACGATTTCCTCGATGCGCGTCGCGCGGCTCGCTAAGCGCCGCGGCGATGGTTTCGATGCCCACCGGCCCGCCGCCATAGTGCTCGGCGATGACATTGAGATAGCGCCGGTCGAGCATGTCGAGCCCGCGCGCATCGACATCGAGCCGCAGCAGCGCCTTGTCGGCGACCTCCCGCGTGATCTCGCTCGCGCCCTCGACCAGCGCGAAATCGGTGACCCGGCGCAGCAGCCGTCCGGCAATGCGCGGCGTGCCGCGCGAGCGGCGGGCGATTTCCATCGCCCCATCCGGCGCCATGCCGACGCCCAGCAGCCGCGCCCCGCGGCTGACGATCTGCACCAGTTCTTCGGGCGTATAGAAATTGAGCCGCACCGGAATGCCGAAGCGGTCGCGCAGCGGCGTGGTCAGCAGGCCGGCGCGGGTCGTCGCGCCCGACCAGGGTGAATTTGGCAAGATCGATCCGCACCGAGCGCGCCGCCGGCCCTTCGCCGATGATCAGGTCGAGCTGGAAATCCTCCATCGCCGGATAGAGGATTTCCTCGACCGCCGGGTTGAGCCGGTGGATCTCGTCGATGAACAGCACGTCGCGCTCTTCGAGATTGGTCAGCAGCGCCGCCAGATCGCCCGCCTTGGCGATCACCGGGCCGGAGGTGGCGCGAAAGCCGACGCCGAGCTCGCGCGCGACGATCTGCGCCAGCGTCGTCTTGCCCAGCCCCGGCGGGCCGACGAACAGCACGTGGTCGAGCGCCGCCTTGCGCTGCTTCGCCGCCTCGATGAACACCTCGAGATTGGCCCGCGCCGCCGCCTGCCCGACGAATTCGGAAAAGCCCGAGGGGCGCAGCGAAACGTCGAGATCGCCGTCGCGTTCGGCAGAGGCATTGGTGAGATCAGTCATGGTTCCGCCTGACTAGCAAGCCGGGGCACAAAGCCAAAGCCCTCAGAGGCAAAGCCGCGTCTTTTCTCACTGCTGCGCGTCCCGCTTGTGCGCTTCGCGCCTTTCGATGCGCTGGTCGGGAACGATCCAGATCAGCGCGACGACGGTCAGGAGGAAGAAGCACACCGCTGGACTGAAAAACCCGCTCACGATGGCGATGACATAAAGGACAGGCGACAGCTTGCCCTTCCAATCCTTGCCGACTGCCGCTGCCAGACGTGAATGCGCGCCTTGCGAGTGGATGATGGTGCGCTCGAGCACGAAATAGGCAAGCGCACAGCAGAGCAGAACGGTCGCGTAGATGATGACCGGCCATTGCGCAAAACCGCTTTCGCCAGACCATGCGGTGGAAAAGGGAATGAGCGACAGCCAGAACAGCAAATGATTGTTCGCCCACAGGATACCGCCATCCACCTTGTCGGCAGTGTGCAACATGTGGTGGTGGTTGTTCCAGTAGATCGCCAGATAAACAAAGCTGAGCACATAGGACAAAAAGTGCGGCCATACCTCCACCAGCGCATGCAGGTCGGCCGTTTCCGGAACCTTCAGTTCCAGCACCATGATGGTGATCAGAATGGCAATCACGCCGTCGGAAAAGGCTTCCAGCCGGTTCTTGTTCATGTCAGCGCCCCGCCCAATGGAAGCCTAAGAACTCAATTCCTTCAGTCCCAGCCGGATGAGCTTTTCGGTCGGCGTCTCTCCGCCCTCGCGTGCCACCACCCGCGCCACCGCGCCCGAGGCCTGCTGGCTCGAATATCCCAGATTGGTCAGCGCGGACACGGCATCAGCAACCGAACCTGTTGCAACGCCTTCGCCCAGCGCGGTCTGCAGACCCAATGTTCCGGCATCCACGGCGCCGATGTCGGGCACCTTGCCCTTGAGTTCGGAAACAACACGCTGCGCCAGTTTCGGCCCCACGCCGGGGGCACGGCCGACCGACGCCTTGTCCTGAAGAGCGATGGCGCTCGAGAGATCAGAGGGCGACAGCGTTGACAGAATGGCGAGCGCTACCCGCGCCCCCACCCCCTGCACGGTCATCAGCAGGCGGAACCAGGCCTTCTCGTTGTCATTGGCAAAACCGTAGAGCCGGATCAGCTCCTCGCGCACGATCATCTCGATATGCAGGACCGCCGCCTCGCCGGGTTTGGGCAGGCTCTGCAATGTCCGGCTCGAGCAGTGCGCCTCGTAGCAAACGCCCTGCACGTCGAGCAGCACGAAATCGTCCCCGAAGCTGTCGACGACGCCCTTCAGCTTGCCGATCATGCCGACACCTTGAGCCTGGTGCGGTGATGGGCATGGCAAATGGCGATCGCCAGCGCGTCGGCCGCATCGGCGCTGGAAAATACCGCTGTCGGCAACAGCGTCTTCACCATCAACTGGACTTGGCTCTTGTCGGCATGCCCTGTTCCGACCACCGATTTCTTGATCAGATTGGCCGCATATTCGCCGACCGGCAGCCCATGTGAGGCCGGCGTCATCAGCGCCACCCCGCGCGCCTGCCCCAACTGCAGCGCTGAACGTGCCCCGGCATTGACGAAAGTCTCCTCCACCGCCGCCTCATGCGGCGCATAGGTGCCGATCAGGGTCGACAAATGCTGGAACAGATAGGCGAGCCGTTCGGCCAGCGCTCCGCTCACAGGCGGCGTCAGCACACCGCAGGCAATGAAGGTGAGGCGGTTGCCCGAGGCTTCGACAATGCCCCAGCCGCAGCGCCTCAGGCCAGGGTCGATACCGATGATTCGTGTCGCGGATTGCATGGCTGGAACCTAGTGTGGAAGCGCGAGCCTACCAAGCCGAAACTGAACGAATCAGAAACATTTGCACCGGCCGGGAACGATGCCGCTTTTTTGGGCAGTTTTGCCGCCGCTACAGGTTGCCAAACCTCATGGAACGCGGGGCCCCTCTGATTTGCACAGAAAGAAAGTCCAGAAACGGGGCACAAGGTAAGAATTCCTTTAATTTTGTAAATTTATCCTGCCTGCTTAGCCAAGGCTGATTTGAAATGCTGCGGGGGATTGCCATGCATATGCTGCAAGATACACCAGAAGACGCCGGCGGGTCTGTGGCAGCCCAGTTCCTTCTCACCCTGACCGGCATCGTCGCCGCCTCCGTTCTGGCGGCGCGCATTCTCGCCGCTTCCGGTTATCTTCCCGAACATCCTATCGCTTACGCCATGGCAGTCATCCTGCCCGTCGCATTGGTGGGACCGGCCGCACTTTACCTCCTCTTGCAGCAGCGCCGCTTCGATGCAGCGGCAGATAATCTCGACACGCTCGTCGCCACCGATAGTCTGACCTGCACCCTCTCGCCTCATGCCTTCGCAATGCGGATCAAGGCCCGCCTGGCAGAGGCCCCGGCCATCGCGAGCGCCGACAAGGGGGCCCTGCTGATCGTGGATATCGACGATTTCAGCCTGATCAACGCCAATTTCGGCCATGAGATGGGAAATGCGGCCCTGCGTCAGGTCGCCGACATCCTGTCCCGCGCAATCGGTGCCAGGGACTATGTTGGACGCCTGGGCGGAGACACCTTTGCCGTCTTCCTCACAGAGGCGGGGCAGCAGCGCGCCGAAAAGATTGCCCGCCAGATCGGCACCAACATCGCAGGTACCACCGTGCTGCACGCGGGCGTTGCATGTCCGGTCACCGTTTCCATCGGCGGCAGCACCAATCCCGGCGGCATGAGTTCGCTTGAACTGCACAATCTGGCCCATCAACGCGTGGCTTTGGCCAAGCGCGAGGGGGGCAATCGCGCGCTCTTCGAGGATCCCGCGCCGATGCTTCGCCGCCCCGAGATCGCGGTTCACTTGCCGGGCCGCCAGGCCAACGCAGCATAAAAAAAGGGGCGCAAGCCCCTTTTTATTTCTTGGATCGGTTGAAGCAACCAGCTAGCTCGCCAACCGCGCCATGTCCTCATCACTCATCTCGAAATTGGCATAGACGTTCTGCACGTCGTCATCATCGTCGAGCGCGCCGATCAGCTTCATGAGCGTTTCGCCCTTGTCGGAATCGACGGGTGTGTTCGTCTGCGGCTTGAAGACCGGCTTCACCGATTCCGCTTCGCCCAGGCTGGCTTCGAGTGCGCTGGACACATCGCCGATATTTTCGAAGGTGCAATAGATCGTGTGCCCGTCCTCGTCCGAGACGACATCGTCGGCACCCGCCTCGATCGCGGCTTCCATCACCTTGTCGGCGTCCCCCGCCGAGGACGGATAATAGATTTCTCCGACCCGGTCGAACATGAAGGAAACCGAATTGGTTTCCCCCAACGCCCCGCCATTCTTGGAAAAGATCGCCCGCACATTGGCAGCCGTGCGGTTGCGGTTGTCGGTGAGCGCCTCGACGATCACCGCCACGCCGCCCGGGCCATAGCCCTCATAGCGGATTTCTTCATAATTCTCGCCGCCCGCATCGCTCGCCTTGTTGATGGCGCGCTGGATGTTGTCCTTGGGCATGGACTGCGCCTTGGCGTTGTTGACCGCCAGCCTCAGGCGCGGATTCATGTCCGGATCCGGCGTGCCCATCTTGGCCGCGACCGTGATCTCCTTGGAAAGCTTGGAGAAAAGCTTCGACCGCGCCGCGTCCTGGCGGCCCTTGCGGTGCATGATGTTCTTGAATTGGGAATGCCCGGCCATTTCTCGCCTCTAAAAGTCATACTTCCGGCTGCAAAGTGCGCATGCTTATAGAAACTTCGCCACGCCGCGTCAAAAGGACATGCAATGCCCGCCCTCACGCCTCCACGACTGCCGCTGACCGGCGGCTGCCAGTGCGGCGCCGTGCGCTATAGCGTCGCCGGCCTGCCCATCGTCTTTTACATCTGCCATTGCACGGAATGCCAGAAGCAGTCGTCGTCGGCATTCGGCGAAAGCTTCCGTGTCCGACGCGAAGACCTGACCGCGACCGGGACTTTGGCCAGCTTCGAGCGTCCCTCGGCGAGCGGACCGCTCACCGGCGAGTTCTGCCCGAATTGCGGTACGCGGCTGTTTCATGCCCGCGGCAAATATGCCGAGACCTTGAACATCAAGGCCGGCAGCCTCGACGACACGTCATGGCTGCACCCCGCTGGCCATATCTGGACAAAAAGCAAGCAGCCATGGGTTGTCCTGCCGGAGAACGCCCTGACTTACGACCGGCAACCGGAGGATGACGACGCTGCACTGATCGCAAAATGGCAGGAGATGCTTTCCCCCTCGGGCAGCGGCGAGGTGGCGGACGCAGCGCTCACGCTACGCAAGCAATACCATTTCCGGCCAAGCCCGAACGGCTATTACGCCTGGGACGTGCACCGGCTGATCGAATTGTCCAAAGACCTGCCGGTGGTCTCGATTGATCCCAAAGACATCGCCGAACTGAATGAGAGCTATTGGTTCGACGGCCAGCAGGCCAATCCCAGTTGCCTGGATCTGCTGGAGCACATGCGTCTTGTCCAGCAAACCGACTTCCAACACCCCATCATCTTGTGCGCAGACGGCCGGGTCATGGACGGAATGCACCGCGTCGTCAGGGCCGTGCTGGAAAACCGCGACACGATAGAAGCAGTCCGGTTCGCTACCACGCCGAAGCCGGACTATACCGACGTTCAGGCAGACGACCTGCCTTACGACTGATCCGGAAACGCCGGCAACACCTCTTCCAACACGCCCCCGGTTCTGAGCGGCGAGACATAGGTGCAGAGCCCCGTCTTCGCGTCGGTCTCGATGGCGACGCCGCAGAGCGTCGCCTCGCCTTCGGCCGGGGTGAACCGCCCACCGGGGATGCCGGTCAGGAAGCGGTTGAGCGGCTCGTCGGCCTCGACCCCGATGATGCTGTCGTAATCCCCGCACATACCGGCATCCGACATCAGGGCGGTGCCGCCTCTGAGGATGCGGTGGTCGGAGGTGGGGATATGGGTATGCGTGCCCACGACCAGCGATGCGCGCCCATCGAGGAAGAATCCCATGGCCTGCATCTCCGAGGTCGCCTCGGCGTGGAAGTCCACCACCACGGCATCGGCCTGTTCGCCCAGCGGGCAGCTGGCGATGGCCGCTTCCACTGCCCGGAACGGATCGTCGATCGGGTCCATGAACACGCGGCCCTGGGCCTGCACCACCAGCACGCGATGGCCGTTGCGGCCCTCGACCAGCGTCGCCCCGCGGCCCGGCGCGCCGGGTGCGAAATTGACGGGCCGGACCAGGGTGTCCTCGCGCTCGATATAGCTCAGCGTATCGCGCTGGTCCCAGGCGTGATCGCCCAGGGTCACCACATCGGCACCGGCATCCTTGAGCGCGCTGAAATGACCTTCGGTCAGCCCCCGCCCATGACTGGCGTTCTCGCCATTGACCACGACGAAGTCGAAACCGTAGCGTTCCGTCAACTCGCCAAGCCGGTTGCTCACGGCCTCGCGTCCGGCCCGCCCCACCACATCTCCGAGAAACAGCAGCCGCATCAGGACCGGAACATCCTGACGCCGCTCTCGGTCACCAGCATGTCGAGCGGCACGTCATGCTCGGCCCGCGGGATTTCGTCCAGTTCCTGAGCGGCAAAAGCATAGCCGATCACCAGTGGTTTCTTGTCCAGCATGGCGATCGTACGGTCGTAATGGCCGCCGCCATAGCCGAGCCGCGTGCCGTATTTGTCGAAGCCCAGCAGCGGGATGACCAGCACGTCCGGCGCAAGTACAGGGGCCGTGTCGGCAGGAGCCAGCGTGCCGAATCCGGCCTCGATACAGCGGCGCGCCCTCCTCCCATTGCCGGAATATCAGGGGGACCTGATCGCCCTCCACCACCGGCAGGCAGACCGGCTGGCCGGAATCCATCAGCCGGATCAGGACCGGCCGGGAGTCGATCTCGTCGCGGATCGGCCAATAGGCGCCGATATTTCGTCAGGCGCGAGCTGGACGCGGTCGAAGAAATGTTCGGCGGCGGCTTGGGCGTGCTCCGCCCGCGCGTCCGAGCGCAGGGCTGCACGTTGACTGAGCGCCTGTTCCCGCAACTCGGCCTTAATAGTGTCGATGTCCGCCGTATCCACCTTGAGGTCCCCCGCCCTGCAACGCAGGTCTCCCGCCGGAGCCCACTCGAACATCAAAATTCGGTGCCGCCCTGGCCGTGGGACGTCGATCCCGGGAACCTACGTAAGTAGGTGGGCGCCGTATGTCCGAGCCCACGGGCTCGGTCAGGGACAGCTCCCTTAAGGATCGATAAGGCCCCGGGAATACTGTGTCCAACACGCACCGGGCAGCCCAGCCAATATAGTGCGGCGCGTGCTTTGCGCAACGTAATAGCAGAGACCAAACACAGCGTTGCTGCAGAACGTGTTGTGGACGCCCTTGCCTCATTCCGCGCCTACTGGCTCTCGGCGCCGTCCCTTCCGGCGGATTCGATGGCTGACGCGGCGACCTCGATCCGTCGCGCCGTCTCCTCCAGCTTCTGAGCGTAGCGGGTTTCCATCTCATCGCCCTCCGCCGCCATCGCCTGGCCCGCCTGCCGCAACTCTTCGAGCTCCTGGCGCAGGGCATCAAGCTTCTGCTCTGCCTCGACGAGAAGGTCCACCACGGCGATGCCGGCCATTACGGTCAGGCGATTGTCCCCGATCTCGCCGAAAGAACCTTTGAAGCCTTCAACCTGGGCATTGAGGCGGCTCGCAAGCCCGCGCACATGGTCTTCCTGCCCGTCCTCGCAGGCCATGCGGTATTTGCGGCCATTGATCTCGACGCTCACCTCGGCCATCTATCCGCGATCCTCGTTCGTCAGCACCGACTTCACGGTTTCCATTGCCTCGACCAGCCGACGCGAAACGTCGGCCGTGCTGTCGTCCAGCCGCTTTTCCCGCGCCATGGACCGGTCGAGTTCGCTGGCTAGCCGCGCCCGGTCGCTGGCAAGTCTTTGGCTCTCGGCTTCAAGCTTGTCTAGCGAGCGCATGCGCCCGTTGAGGCTGCGTATGCTGGACTCCAGCCGCCCGAGCGCCTTGTCGAGCCGCTCCATGGCCGCCTCAGCCGCGCTTCCCTGCTCACCCTCGCTCAAATCCCGCCCCTTTCAGATCGCCTTTCCGCGCCCGAACGCGTTGTGGCGAGTTGACCGCTCAATCGGCACAAGCCTCGGTTGAAACGGACAAATTTGGTTCGACTACACGAACAAGCACCTGCCGCGCACTATTTCGCATGGCAGCGGACAAATGCAACACCTGCCGCAACTGGGCGACCCTAAACGGCATTGCCGCCGCAATTGACACCTCATTGGGAGGTGCTATGTCTCAACGCCGCATTCGAGCTGGTAATCGCGCCAAGGATAAGGCCGCCGAGACCACCATACCAGGATAGGCGAGTTTCAATGACAGATCGAGCAAGACACGATGCAATGGCGAATGCCATTCGCGCCCTTTCCATGGACGCCGTGGAGAAAGCCAATTCCGGCCATCCGGGCCTGCCCATGGGCTGTGCCGATATTGCGGTCGTGCTCTTCACCAAATTCCTCAAATTCGACCCCAAGGACCCGCACTGGCCCGACCGCGACCGCTTCGTGCTTTCGGCCGGTCACGGCTCGATGCTGCTCTATTCTCTACTCTATCTCCTCGGCTATGAGGACATGACGCTGCACGAGATCGAGAATTTCCGCCAGCTTCATTCCAAGACGCCCGGCCACCCCGAATATGGTTTTGCCTCCGGCATCGAGACCACAACCGGTCCGCTCGGCCAGGGCGTAGGCAATTCAGTCGGCATGGCCATCGCGGAAGCAAAGCTTGCGGCCGAGTTCGGCGAGGATCTGGTCGACCACCACACCTATGTGCTGGCTGGCGACGGCTGCCTGATGGAAGGAATTTCGCAGGAGGCCATTTCGCTTGCCGGGCATTTGAAGCTCAACAAGCTGACCCTGATCTGGGACAATAACGGCATCACCATCGACGGGAAGATTTCGCAGGCGGACTCGACCGATCAGCCCGCCCGCTTCCGCGCCAGCGGCTGGCACACCATCGAGATCGACGGGCACGATCCTGAGCAGATCGAAAAGGCGCTGCAGGAAGCCAAGGATTCCGATCTTCCGACCATGATCGCTGCCAAGACCACCATCGGTTATGGAGCGCCCAACAAGTCGGGTACCGCAAAGGTGCACGGTTCCGCGCTCGGGGCGGACGAGATCAAGGCTGCCCGCGATTTTCTCGGCTGGCACTATGAGCCGTTCGTCGTTCCCAACGAAATCATCGACGACTGGCGCCTCGCCGGCAATCGCTCGACCAAGGTGCGGCTCGCATGGAAGGAGCGGCTCAACGCGGCCGATCCCGAGATAAAGGCCGAATTCGAGCGCCGCATGCGCGGCAACCTGCCCCTGAATTTCGCCGATGTGATCTCCAAGGCGAAAAAGGAACTGGCGGAAAAGCAGCCGAAAATGGCGACCCGCAAGTCGTCTCAGGCAGCCCTGGAAGTCATCAATGGCGTGGTGCCGGAAACGCTGGGCGGATCGGCCGATCTGACCGGTTCGAACAATACCGACACGTCCCAGACCAAGCCCTTCACCGCCGAGGACCGCTCCGGCCGCTACATGCATTACGGCATTCGTGAGCACGGCATGGCCGCCGCCATGAGCGGCATTTCGCTGCACAAGGGGCTGATCCCCTATGGCGGCACCTTCCTCACCTTCACCGATTATTGCCGGCCGGCGATACGTCTCGCCGCCATGATGCATCAGCGGGTCATTTACGTGATGACCCACGATTCCATCGGCCTGGGAGAGGACGGCCCAACCCATCAGCCGGTCGAGCACCTCAGCGCCCTGCGCGCCATCCCCAACCTTCTGGTCATGCGGCCCGCCGACGCCATGGAAACGCTTGAATGCTGGCAGACCGCGCTCGAATGTGAAAATGCGCCGAGCCTCATGGCCCTCAGCCGGCAGAACCTGCCCGCCCTGCGCACCGAGTACACGGAAGAAAATCTCTCCGCCAAGGGCGCATATATCCTGGCTGGTCGCGCAAAGGATGATGTCGTCCTGATGGCGAGCGGTTCGGAGGTGATGCTGGCGCTCGAAGCGCGCAAGGCCCTCGAGCAGGACGGCATTTCGACCCGCGTCGTCTCCGTTCCCTGCATGGAGCTGTTCCGCCGCCAATCCGAGGCCTATCGCAATGAGGTCATGGGGCGTGCAAAGGCCAAGGTCGCGGTGGAGGCTGGAATTTCGATGTCGTGGGACCGGCTGCTCGGCCCCACCGGCCGCTTCGTCGGCATGACCTCCTGGGGCGCCTCCGCTCCTGCCGACGAGCTCTACAAGTATTTCGGCATCACCGCCGAAGCCGTGGTGGACGCCGCCAAGGCCCAACTGTAAAACCGCTGTCACATCCCGCGCACAAAGAAGCCGCAGAGCTTTTGTTTGCCGCACTACCAAGGAGCACCGCATGCCCGTTCGCGTCGCAATCAATGGATTTGGCCGCATCGGCCGCAACGTCCTGCGTGCCATCATCGAATCCGGCCGCACCGACATCGAAATCGTCGCGATCAACGATCTCGGCCCGGTCGAGACCAACGCCCATCTGATCCGCTTCGACAGCGTGCATGGGCGCTTTCCGGGCGAGGTCAAGGTTGATGGCGACACCATCGATGTCGGCCGCGGCCCCATGAAGGTCTATGCCGAGCGCGATCCGAGCAAATTGCCCTGGGGCGAACTTAACATCGACATCGCGATGGAATGCACCGGCATCTTCACCGCGCCCGATAAGGCAAAGGCCCATCTTGACGCCGGTGCGAAGAAGGTCCTGATATCCGGCCCGCTGTCCGGCACCACCACCAATGAAAAGACCATTGTTTTCGGCGTCAACGACAAGACGCTGACCGCCGAGGACAGGATCGTTTCCAACGCCTCCTGCACCACCAATTGCCTGGCGCCGCTGGTCTATGTGCTCAACAAGCAGTTCGGCATCCAGCACGGTATGATGACGACAATCCATTCCTATACGGGCGATCAGCCGACGCTCGACACCTTGCACAAGGATCTCTATCGCGGCCGCGCGGCGGCCATGAGCCAGATCCCGACCTCGACCGGCGCCGCCAAGGCCATCGGCCTGGTCATGCCCGAACTCAAGGGCAAGCTGGACGGCATTTCCGTGCGCGTGCCGACGCCGAACGTGTCGCTGGTGGATTTCAAGTTCATCGCCAAGAGGGATGTGACGGTCGAAGAGATCAACAATGCGCTGGTCGCCGCGGCCGATGGCGAATTGAAGAACATTCTGGGCTACACCAACGCGCCGAACGTCTCCATCGACTTCAACCACGACCCGCATTCCTCGACCGTCGCCCTGCCCCAGACCAAAGTCATGGAAGGCAACATGGTTTCGGTCCTCAGCTGGTACGACAATGAATGGGGCTTCTCGAACCGCATGGCCGATACGGCCATCGCCATGAGCAAGGCCGGCTAGAGACCACGACGGCTCCAGGCTGAACACGGAAGCGCCCGCCATGCAGCGGGCGCTTTTCTTTTATGCCGTGGGCGGCCTTGCGCCTCATGCCACTTCACCGCACTCTTGAGCGTCAAGAGGCGGCGGCATGGATCAGACCATCTACATCATAACCCTTGTGGGGACGGCGCTGGTGCTGGCTGCGGCCTTCACCTCCGTGATCGCCTTTCGCTTCGGCGCGCCGTTGCTGCTGGTGTTTCTCCTGATCGGCCTTCTGGCTGGGGTCGACGGGCTCGGGATTAATTTCGACAACGCTCCCGTTGCCTATTTCGTCGGCTCCATGGCGCTGACGGTCGTGCTGTTCGATTCCGGCTTCGGCACGCAATTGCGTGCCCTGCGTCAGGCTGCGGCGCCAGCGCTCGTGCTCTCCACGCTCGGCGTCGTCCTCACCGCCAGCCTGCTTGCCGCGGCCGCCCATCTTTTGCTGGGCCTGGACTGGCTCGAAGCCTTCCTGCTCGGCGCCATAGTCGGCTCGACGGACGCGGCCGCCGTGTTCTTCCTGCTGCGAACCGGCAATGTCACCCTGCGTGACAGGGTCCGCGCGACGCTCGAGATTGAATCCGGCTCCAACGATCCCATCGCAATCTTTTTGACCCTCGCCCTGGTCGGCGCAGTCGCCGCCTCGGAGACCGCGATGCCGGGTGTGCTCGCAAACCAGATCTTCATTGGCTTTCTGAAGCAGATGGGCATTGGCGCTGTCGTCGGCTTGGGCGGCGGCTGGGTCATAATACGTCTGGTGCAGCGTCTCTCGCTCGACCGCGGCCTTGTCCCGATCTTCGTGATCGCCCTGTCCTTCATGGTTTTCGGCATTGCCGGGGCTCTTGGCGGGTCGGGATTTCTGGCCGTCTACCTTGCCGGCATTATCGCGGGCAATCGCCTGCACGCCCCCGCACAGATCAAACGCTTTCTCGACGGCATGACCTGGCTCGCCCAGATCGTCATGTTCCTGGTGCTGGGCCTCTTCGCCACGCCCTCCCAATTCCCGATGCTGCTGGTCCCTGCCGTGCTGCTGGCCCTGTTCCTGATGCTGATCGCCCGTCCGCTGGCGGTCGCCATCTGCCTCGCCCCCTTCCGCTTCCCGCGCGCCGAGACAGCTTTCGTCTCCTGGGTCGGCCTTCGCGGCGCGGTCTCGATCCTGCTCGCACTGACCCCGCTGATCGGCAGAATCGAGGACGGCCGGCTCCTGTTCAACGTCGCCTTCATCATCGTCATGGCGTCCCTTCTCATCCAGGGCTGGACCATCCTGCCGCTGGCCCGGCGGCTGGGACTGGTCATCCCGCCGCAGATCGGGCCGGTTGCCAAGCACGAGGTGGACCTGCCCGGTAGCGCCAGCCATGAATTGCTTGCCTACCGCATCGCCGAGGAAAGCCCGGTCGCCCGCGGCACCCGCATTCCGCGATGGGCGCGCCCCGCGCTGGTCGTGCGTGACAATCGCTCCATGACCTACCAGCATGCCGGGCGGCTGAGAGCAGGCGATCACGTCTACATCTTCGTCTCCTCGAGCTATCCCCAATTGCTCGATCGTCTTTTCGCCAGCCCCGCCGAGGTCGATCCCGATGATGTCGACTTCTTCGGCGCCTTTTCCATCGATCCTTCGCGCCCCGTCACCGACTTGCGGGATGCCTATGACGCCGAACTGGGCGAAGCGGAAGCCGCGCTCACCATTGCCGAAATGGTGCGCCAGCGGCTCGGCGGCACGGCCGAATATGCCGATCGTCTCCCGCTTTCCGGCATCGAATTGATCGTGCGCGAAGCTGACGAAAACGGCGAAGTCCTGGCGCTCGGTCTGTCGGTCGATCCGGAGGCGACTTCCCCGCGCATTCCCGCCTTCCTTAGCCTCGGCGAGCTCGGCGACCGTCTGCGCGACCTGCTGGCCCTGATGCGCACGAGATGGCGCGAAGTACGCCGGACCCGGCGCGAACAAACTGCAGCACCGCGGCCCGAACCAGCTGAGGCTGCGCCCCAACCGGACAAGCCTGTCGGCCTGCCGGACAAGGTATCCGGCTGACAACCACACCCAAATCGTCTTGCGCCCCGGCCTGAGGCGAGTATGTTCCCGCCAATCGCCAAAAAAGAGAGGGACAGTGCAATGGCCGGCGTCAGGAAACTTGCGGATCTGGGCGATCTCGGCGGCAAGAGGGTCCTCGTCCGCGTCGACCTCAATGTCCCCGTCTCTGATGGCCGGGTCACCGACACGACGCGTATCGACCGCATCGTCCCGACCCTGCGCGAGATCACCAAGACCGGCGCCAAGGCCATACTGCTCTCCCACTTCGGACGCCCCAAGGGCAAGCCGGACCCCGACTTTTCCCTCAAGGTCGCCCTGCCCGCGCTTGAAGCGGCCTTTGGTCATGATGTCGTGTTCGCCGCCACCGACTGGACCGATATCTCAGGCCGCCAAAAAACAGATCGAGGATGCCGCCGCCGGGGCGGTCATCCTGCTCGAGAACACCCGCTTTCATCCCGGCGAGGAAAAGAACGATCCCGAACTGGCAAAGCGCATGGCCAGTCTCGGCGACCTCTACGTCAACGACGCCTTCTCCGCCGCCCACCGCGCCCATGCCTCGACCGAAGGTGTGGCGCATCTGCTGCCCTCCGCCGCCGGTCTTGCCATGCAGACCGAGCTCGACGCGTTGGAAAAAGGTCTGGGCAAGCCGCAGCGCCCCGTCATCGCCATTGTCGGCGGGGCCAAGGTCTCCACCAAGATCGACCTTCTGGAAAACCTCATCGAAAAGGTGGAAGCGCTGGTCATTGGCGGCGGCATGGCCAACACCTTCCTTTACGCCATGGGGCTCGGCGTCGGAAAATCTCTTTGCGAGAAGGATTTGGCCGATACCGCGCGCCGTATCATGGACAAGGCCGAGGATACTCGCTGCGCCATCATCCTGCCCATCGACGCCACCGTGGCCTGGCATTTCGAAGCCAATGCACCGCATCGCACCTATGGTGCCGATGCCATCGACGCGGACGGCATGATCCTTGATGTCGGCCCCAGCTCGGTCGACCGCATCAAGGGCGCCATCGATGACGCGCGTACGCTCGTCTGGAACGGTCCCCTCGGCGCCTTTGAGCTTGATCCCTTCGGCGCCGCAACAACAGAGATCGCCAAATATGTCGCAGACCGCACCCATGCCGGCAAGCTCGTGTCGGTGGCCGGTGGCGGCGACACCGTCTCTGCTCTGGCCAAGGCGGACGTAAAGGACAAGTTGACCTATGTCTCGACGGCGGGTGGCGCCTTCCTGGAATGGATGGAAGGCAAGCCCCTTCCCGGCGTTCAGGCCCTGATGCAGAACTAACCACGCATATCGGCGCGGCCAGCAGGAATTTGCCCGGCGCACATCAGGCGACCCGGCGTCCCTTTTTGGTCATTTTTGCGCTCCAAGGGAAAGCCGGGCAGCATCGATCGGGACCATGAATCAGGACATCTTCCTCATAGCGCCGCATGATTTGGGCGCTGCCGAAACGGCGGCCAAATTGCAGGAGGCACTCGCCGCCACAAAAGTGGCCGCGGTGCTCTTGCCACGAGGCGACCTCGACGACGAGGTATATGCCGAAATGTGTCGCCCCCTGGTCCCGCTGATCCAGAAGGCCGGCGCCGCCGTCCTCTTGCAAAATGCGCCGGATCTCGTCGTCCCTCTGGGCGCCGATGGCGTACATATGACAGGCAGCAGCAACAGTTTCGCGGCGGCTCTGAAGGCACTGAAGCCGGATTTCATCGTCGGAACGGGCGAGCTGCGCACCCGCCACGATGCCATGAGCCGGGGCGAAGCCGGGGCCGACTACATGTTCTTCGGGGACATTGCGGCCGATCAGCCAGATGAGACGGCCGTCGAGGAAGCACTTTGGTGGGCCGAAACCTTCGAGGTGCCCTGCGCCCTATACGCCGGCGGCGGTTGGGACGAGGCCATGGCCAAGTGTGAGTTCGCAGGTCTCGGCGGACCTGCGATCTGGACAGCGCCGGAAGGCCCGGCCGCGGCCCTCATCGCCTTGGCAGACAAATCCGCAGTGAGCGTCTGATGCGCCGCATCCTTCTTTTGTCCATGCTGCTTCTGGGCGCCCTTGCCGGAACGGTTCAGGCCCAGCCTGCCGCCCCCAAGACGCAGGGCGCTCCGGAAGTGCAGCCTCTGCCGAGCGAAATGCCCGATGCGGCGACCGTCAGCCGCGAAGTACTCGGCCCGCGCATTCCGGTGGATGAGGCCTATGGCGCCTATCAGCGCGGCTATTACCTCACGGCTCTGGCTCTGGCGCTGCCGCGAGCGGAAAAGGACGATGCGGCTGCCGAGACCCTGATCGCGGAAATCTATGCGCATGGCCTGGGTGTTGCGGTCGATTTGAAGCGGGCCGCCAGCTGGTATGCGCTTGCCGACAAGAATGGGGACGTCGCCGCCACCTTCGCGCTCGGCCTGCTCTATCAGGACGGCCAGGGCGTGCCCAAGAACCGCGCGAAAGCGGCCGAACTGTTCAAGAAGGCGGCCGACGCCGGATATCCTGAAGCGCAATACAACATGGCCCTGCTCTATGTTGAGGGCGCCTTTGCCGAGCCCAATCTGCAAAAGGCCGCCCAGTTGATGAAGAGCGCCGCCGAATCCGGCATCGCCGAGGCCCGCTACAATTATGGCATCATGCTCACCGAAGGTGCCGGCGTCGCACCCAACCCGGCAGAAGGCGCAAAGCAGATCCGCATGGCCGCAGAAGCCGGACTGACCGAAGCCCAGATCGAATACGCCACCATGCGCTACATGGGAGACGGCGTCGATCGCGACGTCAAGGATGCGGCCGCTTGGTACAAGCGCGCCGCCAATGGCGGCAATCCTGTTGCCCAGAACCGCTATGCAAAGCTTCTGGCATCCGGAGAAGGCACGGATCGCGACCTGCAATCGGCTGCCATGTGGCGCGCCCTCGCCCGCCGCCAGGGACTGAACGATCCCGAACTGGATGATTTGCTTGTCGCGATTTCAAAAGAGGATCTGGCGAAGGGCGAGGAGCGGGCCCGCTATTGGCCCGGCGTTCCGCCGAAAAACCCCGGCGGCACATCGGATGCCCGCCCCCTGTCCGCCGTGCCGGCGCAAACGTCCACCCCCGGCTCCGATGCTGCCGACCAGAGCCAGCCCGATACCTCCGCCGCGCCCGGGACTTGAACATTCCCTGTTTCTGGGGCACAAGCGCGCCAACCGGCCGCCATGGCCTTCGCCCGTCCTCAAAGAGCTTTCAAAAATGCCCAAGATCAATGGCAATGAAATCCGCATTGGCAACGTCATCATGCACCAGGACCGCCTGTGGGTGGCGGTGAAGACCGATCACGTCAAACCCGGCAAGGGTGGCGCTTATGCCCAGGTCGAGTTGAAGGCCATTATCGGGGGCACCAAGCTCAACGAGCGTTTCCGCGCAGCCGAAACGGTCGAGCGCGTTCAGCTCGAACAAAAGGACTTCCAGTTCCTTTACGAGCAGGGCGATGAACTGGTTTTCATGGATCTCGAAAGCTACGAGCAGATCCACCTTGCCAAGGATTTCGTCGGCGAGCGCGCGGCATTCTTGCAGGACGGCATGACCGTCACGGTGGAAATGTATGAGGATACCCCCCTCGGCGTTCAATTGCCCAAGCAGGTGACGCTCGAGATCAGGGAAACCGAACCCGTCGTCAAGGGACAGACTGCGGCCAACTCTTTCAAGCCGGCTCTGCTGGAAAACGGCGTCAAGGTCATGGTTCCACCCTTCGTATCGGAAGGGGAGAGGATCGTTGTCGACACCGAGGAAGTCACCTATCTGCGCCGCGCCGACTAGCTCGACGCCTTTTTGCATCTGAAGGGACAAGCGCATGGCCCGCTCCGCCTTGCTCAACATCATGGTCCAGGCGGCCACCAAGGCGTCGCGCTCGCTGACCAAGCGATTTCGGCGAGGTCGAGAACTTGCAGGTCTCCCGCAAGGGGCCGGCCGATTTCGTCTCCCAGGCCGATCATCGCGCCGAAAGGATCGTGCGCGATGAATTGATGAAGGCGCGTCCGACCTATTCCTTCCTCATGGAGGAAGAGGGTGAAATCAAGGGAACCGACGGCCAGCACCGCTGGCTGGTCGATCCGCTCGACGGCACCACCAATTTTCTCCATGGCATCCCGCTGTTCGCCTGCGCCATCGCGCTGGAGCGCAATGGCGAGATCGTCGCCTCCGTGATCTACAATCCGGTGATGGACGAGCTCTTCACCGCCGAAAAGGGCGGTGGCGCCTATCTCAACAATCGGCGCCTGCGTGTGGCAGGGCGTCGCCATCTGGCGGACTGCGTGCTCGCGACCGGCATCAAGGTCACTGGCACGGATGACGATGCCGCGCACGTTGCGCCAGCTTGCGACGATTTCGCCGGCCTGCGCCGGCATAAGGCGCACCGGCTCGGCCTCGACCGACCTTGCCTGGGTCGCCGCCGGACGGCTCGACGGCTATTGGGAAGCCCGTCTCGGCGCTTGGGACGTGGCTCCGGGCCTGCTCCTGGTCAAGGAGGCCGGCGGCTTCGTCACCGACTATGCCGGGCGCAATGAGAGCGTCGCAAAGGGCGAGGTCGTGGCCGGCAACGAGACCGTTCAGGCAGCCCTGCTCAAAACCCTGCAGGGCGTCAAATAGACCGTCCCCGCCTCCAAACGACTTGCGGCATCGACTGAAAACCCCGGGATAGACCGGGAACGGGCCATTGTCACGCCATACTGGTCTGACTAGTGTGATCCGCGCCACTCATATTCAGGACGCCTCCGCAGCAATGAGCGACCGCTACGATCCCTATCATCTCGCCAGCCCCACGGTTTATCTCGTCAAGATCGTCATATTCCTGATTTTGGTCTTGCTGCTGGGCATCATTCTCAACCAGCAGCTTCTGGCGGCGTTCTGGTCCAATCCCTTTATCAACGGGCTGATTCTGCTCGTGCTCGGCATCGGCATCCTGCTCAGTTTCCGCCAGGTCGTGCGGCTCTTTCCCGAGGTGCGCTGGGTCAATTCGCTGCAGGACGGCATGCAGGACCGGCCGCGCCGGCAGCCGGTATTGCTGGCGCCGGTCGCCGGCATCCTGCGCGATCGGCTGGGCGAGACGGTGATCACCCCGGCCAGCATGCGCACCATTCTCGATTCGGTCGGCTACCGCCTCGAGGAGGCCAAGGAGACCTCGCGCTATCTGACCGGCCTGCTGGTGTTCCTCGGCCTGCTCGGCACCTTCTTTGGTCTGCTGCAGACCGTGAGTTCGGTCTCCTCGGTCATCCAGGGCCTGGACGTGACTGCTGGCACGACCGGCGATCTGTTCGGCAGTTTGCAACAGGGCCTGCAGGCGCCATTGGGCGGCATGGGCACGGCCTTCTCGTCTTCGCTCTTCGGTCTGTCGGGCTCCTTGATCCTGGGGTTTCTCGATCTGCAGACCGGCCAGGCGCAGAACGCCTTTTACACCGATCTCGAGGACTGGATGGCCTCGATGACCGAGCTCGATCATCCGATGACCAACATGCAGGCGACAGGGCTTGGTGTCTCCAGCCAGGAAATGCAGGCGGCGCTCGAACGGCTCGGCTCGTCCATGCAGAACTCCAACTCCTCCCAGAACGCCATTCGCGCTATGGCCGAACTGGCGCGCGGCATCGACGGCCTCGTCAAGCACATCAGGGCCGAACAGGAGGATTTGCGCAAACATATCGAGGAGCAGGGCGAGACCAACAAGAAGCTGCGCGATCTGATCGAGGCGCTGCTGCGCGAAGACAGCGCCGACCAGAACCAGCAGCATTAGCGCGCGTTTTCGACAATGACCGCTGGCCGCAAGTTTTGCTGTAAGGGACACCCCGTCTGATGGCCTACCGCGCGAACACCTACCGCCCCAATTATTGGCCCGGTTTCGTCGATGCCCTGTCGAGCCTTCTGCTCGTCATCATGTTCCTGCTTGTCGGTCTTCGTTCTGGCCCAGTTCTTCCTCGGTCAGGAGATCCTCGGCAAGGACACCGCCCTCTCGCGCCTCAATACCCAGATCGCCGAACTGACCGATCTGCTGCAGCTGGAAAAGGCCAATTCCTCCGATCTCGAAGCCACCATCGCCAGCCTCACAGCCACGCTGGCGGACGCGAACGCCGCCAAGCACGAACCTCGAGGCCAAGCTCGCCGGCATCGGCACCGGTCTCGGCGACAAGGACGCCAAGATCGCCAAGCCTCAGCGACGAACTCGACAACCAGAAGCAGATATCCGACGAGGCGAGCGCTCAGGTCGCCCTGCTCAACCAGCAACTTGTCGGCCCTGCGGACGCAGATCGTCTGCGCTCGAACAGGCGCTCGAAGCCTCCGAATCCCGCGACACCGAATCCCGCACCAAGATCGCCGATCTCGGGCGGCGGCTGAACCTCGCGCTTGCCCAGCGCGTGCAGGACCTTTCCCGCTACCGCTCCGATTTCTTCGGGCGCTTGCGGCAGATTCTGGAAGGCCGCTCCGATGTCCGCGATCGTCGGCGACCGCTTCGTCTTCCAGTCCGAAGTGCTGTTTGCCCCCGGCGAGGCCCAAATCTCGGATGCCGGCAAGGGAGAGATCGACAAGCTCGGCGCAGGCCCTCCTGCAGCTGGAAAAGGAAATTCCGCCCGAGATCAACTGGGTGCTGCGCATCGACGGCCACACCGACGCCGGCCGATTTCAACGCCGCAATTCCCCTCCAACTGGGAGTTGTCGGCAGCCCGCGCCATCGCTGTGGCCAAGGATCTCGTGGCCGAGGGCGTCTCGCCGCAGCGTCTCGTTGCCGCCGGTTTCGGCGAATACTCGCCCATCGACACCGGCGACACCGAAGAGGCCTATCGGCGCAACCGCCGTATCGAGTTCAAGCTGACCGAAGGTTAGGAGCGCGGCCAGCAATCGGCTTTTAGCAGTTGACGCCGGATGCGTCGTGTCCGCTATACGGCCTCGTCGGCCCGGAACTGCAGCCGCGCCAGCTCGGCATAGCGCCCGCCCTTGGCGACCAGCTCCTCATGCGTGCCCTCGTCGATCACCTTGCCGGCGTCCAGCACCAGGATGCGGTTGGCGTGCCGGATCGTTGCCAGCCGGTGCGCGATGACGAGGGTCGTGCGCCCTTCCATCAAATGCTCGAGCGCGATCTGCACCAGATGTTCCGACTGCGCGTCGAGCGCGCTTGTTGCCTCGTCGAGCAACAGGATGGGTGCATTCTTGAGCAGGGCTCGGGCGATTGCCACGCGCTGCTTCTGGCCGCCCGACAGCATGACGCCGCGCTCGCCGACAGTCGTGTCGTAGCCATCCGGCAATTGCTGGACGAAGTCGTCGACCAGCGCCGCCTTGGCGGCCGCTTTGACCTCTTCAAAGGTCGCATCCGGTTTTCCGAAACGGATATTGTCTGCCACCGTGCCGGCAAACATCACAGAGTTCCTGTTCAACATAGGCGAACCGGTGCCGAAGATCGGAAAGGGCAAGGTCACGCAAGTCGATGCCGTCGACGAGGATGCGCCCATCCTTCACATCATAGAACCTTTGCAACAGCGCGAAGATCGTCGACTTGCCTGAGCCAGAAGGCCCGACCAGCGCCACCGTCTCGCCCGGCGAAACCGAGAAGCTGACATCGTCGATCACCGCATCGTTGCCGCGCGTTTCGTAATGGAAACGCACATGTTCGAAGCCGACGGTCGCAAGCGGCGGTTCGGGGAGCTTGACCGGATGCTCGGGCACCGGCAGGCGCGACTTCGTGTCGAGGATCTCGAACAGCCGCTCCGTCGCGCCGGCAACGCCCTGCAAAGACCCCCACACCTCGGACAGATTGGTCAGCGCCCCGGAAGCCAGAAGCGCATAGATCAGGAACTGGGTCAGTTGTCCGACCGTCACCGAGCCGTCGAACACCGCCTTGGCGCCCCACCAGATGAGCACCACCAGCGCCGCCGTGCCCAAAAAGATGACCATGGCCACAAGGAATGAACGCGCCAGGAGCCGCGTCACTTCTGCCTGATAGCTCGCCTCCGAATGCCGCTCGAAGGCCGCGATCTGGCTGTCTTCCTGCACGAACGCCTTGATGGTGCGCGTGGCGCTCAGCGTCTCGGTGGCCATGGCGGATATATCTGCCAGCCGGTCCTGGGTGCGCCGCGACATGCCGCGCAGACGGCGCACGAACCACAGGACGGGAAAGACGATCGCCGGCGCCAGAACCACCACCGCCAGCGCGAGCACGGGGCTGGTCAAAAACATCATCGCGACCGCACCGATAATGGTCAGCAGCGAGCGCACCGCCAGCGTCATCGACGAGCCGATCGCTCCGCGGATGGTCGCCACGTCGCCATTCAGCCGCGAGGTGAGCTCGCCGACCCGATGCGAATCGAAAAAGACCGCGTCGAGCGTCATCATGTGCTCGAACACAGCCTGCCTGAGATCGGTCAGCATGCGCTCGCCGATCACCGAAATGAAATAGAACCGCGCCCCGCTGGCCACCCCCATGATGCCGGCAATGGCGATAATGATCAGCCCGTATTGGGTGACATTGTCGAGGTTCTGGCGAACGAATCCCTCGTCGATCGTGCCGCCCACCGCCGCCGGAATGGCCAACTGTGCGACAGTGGCAACGATCAGGAAAAACAGGGTCAGAAAAAGCCGGCGCGGATAGCGCAGCAGAAACGGAACCAGCCGCCTCAGTGGCTTGATGTCTTCCGCCGAATCCGCGGTCAGGGCACTGGAGGTCACGCGCCGTACCTCTTCTTCTTCCTGGTGCTCTTCTGCCGCATTTTGGGCTGTGCTGTCGGTCATTGAACTGCCGCCTTTGAACGTGCCCCTACATAGGCGCTGCGGGCAGGCGGAGCAATGTTTGCCGCCTATCCGGCACCGCGACGAATGCGCACTTGCAGGCCGGGCCGCCTTTGATGTATGAAGCCCGCCAAACAAAGAGCCTTGAGGCTCCCCGGGCGCCCGCGGCGCCCGTTTGATTTGAGGGCGAAGCCATGAAAAAAGATATCCACCCCGATTATCACACCATCAAGGTCGTGATGACCGACGGCACCGAATACGAGACCCGTTCGACCTACGGCAAGGAAGGCGACACGCTGCAGCTCGACATCGACCCCAAGACGCACCCGGCCTGGACCGGCGGCTCTGGCCAGCTCGTCGACCGTGGCGGCCGCGTTTCGCGCTTCAAGGAAAAATTCAAGGGCATCCTCTGATCGAGGTGAGACCCTGAAAACGCGAAAAGCCCGGCCAAGTGCCGGGCTTTTTGATTCCGAAAGGCTGGCTGTCGGCTAACTGCCGGACCGCGAGAAGGCGGCCTTGAGACGTGAAAGCTGGTCGGCAACACCTCCGGCCGCATCCGCCACTTCGACGTCCTCCAGCGTGCCCTGGTCGAGTTTTTCGAACTGCTGCACGCGAGCGAAAAGCCTGTCGCCCTCGGTGATATACTGCACAAGCTTTTCGGGCAGATCGTCCCAACCCGGGCCGCCCCTCACAGAGGGTGCGGCGGAAAACTTCACCTTTTCCTTCTCCGCGCGCGCACTTTCCGGCGTGATTTCGCCTTCGCTGACCGCGCGCTGCAGCAACAGCCAGGACGCAAGCTGCATCAGCCGGGTAGTCAGCCGCATGGATTCGGTTGCGTATATGAAGGAGGTCTCGCGCGGCAGATTGCGGCTTTCGCTGCGCCCCTGCCCGTCGAGATAGGCAGCAACCTCTTCGATCAGCGCCATGCCCTCGCGATAAAGGCTGGTGAACCCGCCCGCTGCAATCAGGCGCGGCCCGATCAGTACCGCCTGTGAATCCTGGTTCTTCTCGTTCATTCCGCCAAATCGTCTGTTTTGCCGAAAGCCCAGTCTATCGCTTTCGCACTCCTGCGTCATCCAGACAGTCGCGGCAAGATGGATTTAGCCTTAACCCTGGCGCAGGCCAAAAAGAAAAAAGAGCCGTCGAAACGGCTCTCGAAAGTTAACAGGGAGGCGTCAAACAGAGGGAGGAAACCGCTCTGAAAAATCCAGATCAACTGGATGAAAAGAAGCTTACCCCAGACCTCTTAATTAGAAGTTAATGAGAGTCGATTTCTTAACCCTGCCCGTTCAGCCTTGATAAACCCTTCCAAGCCTTGAGTTTTCTCAAAGACAGCAGCAGTTTACTGCTTGAAAAAGCTTTCTGCGGCGCTACGGCTGGCTGTCTTTTCGCCGATCGCTGCTTCGAGTCGATCGATCTCGGTCTTCAAAATCTCGATGCGTGCGGTCAGTTCTTCAATCGACATGCTGTCGAGCGCCATGCCGATTTCGTGCGCCAACATCTTCTTTGGCCTGTCCTCGTCATCCATCATCGTTCGCCCCTCTGATTGTTTCAGCCTCGGTGTACGGGCCGGTCGCTGAAAGCATAAACGCGGCTCATCCACGAGCCGCCACCCATATCCCGCACCTCGTACTCGGCCATGCGGGTCATCAACTCCAAAGGCAGATAGCGCCGCCCCGGATCGCCGACCAGAACCTCCATCCCCCGTCCCGCGAGCCGGGCAAGCAAAGGCGCCATCACCTCCGCCACTTCTCTGCTGTAGAACACATCCCCGGCCAAAACGATATCAGCCGACGAAAGCTCCATTGCCGTGGCGTCTGCTTGGATAACCTCGACCGCTGCGCCATTGGCTGCAGCGTTGAGGCCTGTGGCGGCCGCGCCGTAGATGTCGTCCTCGATCGCGAGCACGCTCGCCGCCCCGGCGCGCGCGGCCGCAATCGCCACAAGCCCGGAGCCTGATCCGATATCGACAACGGTCTTGCCAGCCACGACTTGTGGGAGCCTGGCTATATGGCGCGCCAGCGCCAGCCCGCCTGCCCAGGGATATGCCCAATAGGGAGCCTGCCGCCCGCCGAGGTGGTTTCCGAGCCCGCTTCCCGAATGCGCTGCGTAAAGCACGATATCCGATAACCCCGGCACTGCTTCGAGCCGCAGATGCGTCTTGATGAACTCTGTTGCCTTCGCCGACAGCTCATGGCCGTGTGAGCTCGTGCCTTCGGCACTTTCGTCTCCCGCCAACACGGCGCTCCTCATCTTCCGGCACCCCGGTGCATCGGGAACAATCTTAGCGCCGAACCCCTTTCGCTCGCCAGAGGCTGCTTGCGCGGCGCGAGCGGCAATGGTCTATTGATTTCATGACGCTACCTCGATCCATGATGGCGGTGGAAATCTCCAAGCCCGGTGGTCCGGAGGTCCTCAAGCCCGCCAAAGCCTCCATTCCCCAGCCGCAAGCCGGGGAAGTTCTGATCCGCGTGGCCGCAGCCGGCGTCAACCGGCCGGATGTGCTGCAGCGTCAGGGAAACTATCCGGTGCCGCCGGGGGCCTCCCCGCTGCCGGGCCTCGAGGTCGCAGGGGTCATCGAGACGCCGGTAGGGTTGCGGTTCTCCAAGGGCGACAAGGTCGTGGCCCTGACCAATGGCGGCGGCTATGCCGAATTCGTGGCCGTGCCCGAGGGGCAGGTGCTGCCGCTGCCGAAGGGCTACAGCTTCGCCGAGGGTGCGGCCTTGCCTGAAACCCTCTTCACGGTTCAGCAGACCATGATGGACAAGGCAGCGCTCGGCACGGGGCAGACTGTGCTTATCCATGGCGGATCGGGCGGCATCGGCGGCGCGGCCATCCAGCTGGCAGTGCTTGCCGGCGCCAAGGCCTTCGCCACCGTGTCTTCGCCTGAAAAGGCCGCCTATGCCAAAAAGATGGGCGCCAGTGCTACCATCGACTACAACAAGGAGGATTTCGTCGCCCGCCTCCAGGACCTGACCAACGGCCAGGGGGCAAACGTCATTCTCGATATTGTCGGCGGCGCCTACCTCAACCGCAACCTCCAGGCGCTGGCCCGGGGCGGCACGCTCATTCAGTTGGCGCTGCTGGCGGGCGCGAAGGCCGAAGTCAATCTCGGCCTGGTGTTAAGCAAGCATCTGACCGTGTTCGGTTCGACCCTCAGGCCGCGTAGTGCGGCGGAGAAGGCTGTCATCGCGCGTCACCTTTTCGAGCAGGTCTGGCCCGCTCTCGAAGACGGACGAATGCACAAGCCCGATTTGCGGATTTTCGATCTGACAGAAGCGGCCGCTGCCCACGCGGCCATCGATGGACCCGACCATCTGGGCAAGATCGTGCTTGTCACCCAGTTCGGCCAACAGCCGGACTGAACGCACGATTTTACCGGTATTTACCGACAAATACGTTGCGGATTGCGGCCTCTCGCCTTATATCAGGCGCGAATTCCCCCTCAGCAATACTGCCAAGAGGCGGGGCGGACCGGAAGCTCCCGGGCCGCACCACGAGGAGACATATGTCATGGCCACACCCCTGTTGATGCCCAAGGCGACAGCCGTCTGGCTCGTCGACAACACCGCCCTCACCTTCGATCAGATCGCCGCCTTCTGCTCGCTCCACCCGCTGGAAGTTCAGGGCATCGCCGATGGCGATGTGGCTGGCGGCATCATGGGCGCCAATCCCATCAACAACGGCCAGCTCTCCCGCGAGGAGATTGCCAAGGCCGAAGCTGATCCCAATTATCGCATGAAAGTGTCCGAGCCCAAGGTCCGGGTGGCGCAGGCCAAGCGCAAGGGGCCGCGTTACACGCCAATCTCCCGCCGCAATGAGCGCCCCGGCGCCATCAAATGGCTGGTGCGCAACCATCCCGAGCTCAAGGATGCCCAGATCATGCGACTGGTGGGCACCACCAAGACCACCATCGATGCGGTGCGCGAAGGCACGCACTGGAACACCGCCAATCTGACGGCGATGGATCCGGTCACGCTGGGCCTCTGCTCGCAGATCGATCTCGACATGGAGGTCAAGAAGGCGGCCCGCGGCGCCGGCACCACACCGGACGAAGCCGAACAGGGCACCATGCTGCTGAGCGCCGAAGAAGCTCTTGCCAGCAGCCGCCAACCCGAGGCCACCGAAGGACTGGACGAAGCGGCCGCAGACCGCGAGCACACGCCGGTCGACGAGGAATACGACGTCGAATTCGGTCTTCTCCAAGCTCAAGTCCCTCAAGGGACAGGAAGACGCCGAATAGACCTTTCGGGCCTGAATTATCGGAACGGCCGGCATCGCCAGATGTCGGCCGTTTTTTTATGGCCCGTCCGCGCCTGCTGGTTCTTGCATGGGCTGCAAATTTCCGCTCGCCGTTGTGTGGCCATGCTCTTCGGTCCAATATCGGACAGGCTGCTCCTCATTACGGGCCAAACCGACCTCATGGAAAACAATGTCCTGCTCGCCATCTTCGTGCTTCTGGCCGCCACCGTCGCCCTGGTGCCGCTGGCCAAGGCGCTGGGCTTCGGCACCATTCTCGGTTATCTCGTTGCCGGCGTGCTTATCGGCCCCTACGGCATCCGGCTGATCTCCGACACCGCGAGCGTTCAAAGCGTGTCCGAATTCGGCATCGTCATGATGCTGTTCCTGATCGGGCTGGAAGTGCAGCCGCTCGAGCTTTGGCGCATGCGCAACAAGCTCATGGGCCTGGGACTGACCCAGCTCATCGGCACCGCCGCGCTCGTCGGCGTGTTCGCCTATCTGGTCGGATTGTCTGGCCAGGCGAGCATTGTCGTGGGCCTGGCGCTGGCCATGTCCTCGACGGCGATTGCCCTGCAATCGATCACCTCGCGCGGCATCATGCAGACCGATACCGGCCGCGGCAGTCTCGCCGTGCTGCTTTTGCAGGACGTGGCCGTGATCCCCATCCTCGCCCTGATTCCGCTGCTGGCGCGCCAGAAAGCGCCGACAGGCGAAGAACTGGTGGCCCACGCCAATTGGTTTGCAACGCTGCAGATCATCGTCGCCTTCGGTTTCACCATCTTCGCCGGCCGCTACCTCGTGCGCCCGATCCTGCGCTTCGTGGCCAAGACCGGGGTCAGGGAGGCCTTTACCGCTTTGGGGCTGGCCATGGTGGTCGGCGCGGCCCTCATCATGCGAATGGATTGGCTTTTCCCCGGCGCTCGGAGCTTTCATGGGCGGCGTGTTGCTGGCCGACAGCGAATACCGACACGAACTCGAAAGCGTACTCGAACCGTTCAAGGGCTTGCTTCTGGGCCTGTTCTTCATCTCGGTCGGCACCTCGATCACCTTCTCGATCGTATGGGATCAACCCCTGACGATCGGCGGCATGGTCCTGGCGCTTGTGACGCTCAAGGCCGGTATACTGTTCCTGCTCACCAAGGGCTTCCACATGCACCTGGCCGACCGGCTGCTGATGGCCTTCATGCTCAGCCAGTCCGGTGAATTCGCCTTCGTGCTGTTACAGTTTGCGGCGCGTTCGGGTGCCCTGACCATCAACAACCTCGACACGCTGACCGTCATCGTCGCCCTGTCGATGAGCGTCACACCGGTGTTGATCTATGTCTTTGACCGGTTCATCGGGCCACGCATGAACCGGGCGGACGCCGAACTCAAGGCCGACACCATCGACGCCCGCCAAAAGGTCATCGTGCTCGGCTACGGACGCTTCGGTCAGATCGTCACGCGCCTTTTGCGCGCACAAGGCTTCGAGATGACCCTGATCGACGACGACCCCGTCCAGATCGATCTCATGAAACGCTTTGGTGTGAAGGTCTTTTATGGCGACGGCTCCAGCCTTTCCATGCTGCAGGCCGCCGGCGCAGATCAGGCTGAACTCATAATCATCGCGGTGCCCGGCCGCGAGCGCATTTTGAACATTGCCAATATGATCCGCCGGCATTTTCCGCATGTGAAGGTCGCCGCGCGCGCCATCGACCGCAGCCACGCCCACGATCTGATGGATGCCGGCATCGAAGTCTGGGAACGCGAAACCTTCAAGGGCGCACTCGCACTCGGCGTCAAAACGTTGATCTCGCTTGGCTATGAAAAAGATCATGCCGAACGCCTGGCCGTGGCGTTCGAGGAATACGACAACCGGATGCTGGAAGAAACGCGGGCCCTTCGGAGCGACACGGATGCCTATGTCGGTTATGTGCGGCGCTCCACCGAGATGCTTGATGAAGTCATGCGCGCGGACAGGCTGCAGATCATGGGCAAGGCCGACGGAAACGAAGCCCTCAGCCTTCGCGAAGCGCCTGGCGTCGAGACGCCGATCGCCGAAGCGGCGGAGCCGCCCCAAGCCGAGCGGCGCGCCGAATAACGGACCCTCAGAACAAACGAAAGGCCCCAGCGATTGCTGCGGCCTTTCCCTGCGACGACATTCGATTTTACTTAAGCGGCACGAGGATCCTGCAGGCGCGCCAACTCATCCTTGACTTCCAGTTTGCGCCGCTTGAGGGCGCTGATCACAAGGTCGTCCGAAGAAGAGTGCTGTCTTTCCTCCTCGATCTGCTGCTCGAGTTCACGATGCCGCCGCTCCAGCGCGGCAATGTGGCCTTCTGTAGTCATGGTGACTCCTTTCCAGCTGCTGGACGAAAGGATCGTCACAAAAAATTCACGGCTTGTCGACGTGCAAATAGGCAACATTGGAAAACCCGTGCAAACCCGGAAAAGATCGGTTAAGCAGCCATAGCGACCTCTCGTCCATCCGCGGCAGGCAAGAGCGGACTTCAATGTATAAGCTCACCGACGAATTGGAGGCGAAACTGGGCCTGGAACTGGCAACCAAGCGCCAGGAACACGCCGATCTCGACGCTGCCATCGCTGTCATGACCAACGCCAAGACGAGCGACCGCATGCTGATCCAGCGGCTCAAGAAGCGTAAGCTCGCGCTCAAGGATCGAATCGTCCAGCTCGAGCAGATACTGCTGCCCGACATCATCGCCTGATCGCCGTCCCGGCCCGCCCGGGAGTGCCAACCGTCAAGCTCTGGAAAACGCCATGTCGACCTCCCCGCCCGTTGCCATTGTCATGGGATCGCAATCGGACTGGCCCACCATGCGGCGCGCTGCCGAAACGCTCGATACCCTCAAGATCGGCTATGAGGCGCGCATCGTCTCCGCCCATCGCACGCCCAACCGGCTTTATGAGTTTTCCACGACTGCCCGCGCAAAAGGTTTCCAGATCATCATCGCCGGCGCCGGCGGCGCCGCTCATCTGCCCGGCATGATCGCTGCCCTCACCAGCCTGCCCGTCTTCGGCGTGCCGGTTGAGTCCCGGGCCCTTTCCGGCCTCGACAGTCTTTACTCCATCGTGCAGATGCCCGGCGGCATTCCCGTCGGCACCCTGGCCATCGGCAGTGCCGGCGCCATCAATGCCGCCTTGCTCGCCGCTTCGGTGCTCAGCCTTTCCGATCCCGAAATCGAGGAGGCGCTGGAGCGCTTCCGCGCGGCGCAGACCGACGCCATACCCCAATTCCCCAAGGACGATGACTGAAACCGCCCCCCTCGCACCCGGCTCCACCATCGGCATTCTCGGCGGCGGACAGCTCGGCCGCATGCTCGCGCTCGCCGCGGCGCGTCTGGGCATGCGCACCCACATTTATTGCCCCGACCCTCATAGCCCTGCTTTCGAAGTGACGCCGCGCCGTACGGTCGCCGACTACGACGATGCCGACGCGCTGCGCGCCTTTGCCGCCCACTGCGACGTGGTCACCTATGAATTCGAAAACGTACCTGTGGAGACGGCCCGGATCGTAGCCGAAATCACCCGCCTCGCACCCGGCTCCAAGGCGCTGTCGATTGCCCAGGATCGCATTGCCGAAAAGCGCTTTTTGGAAAAGGCGGGCATCGCCGTCGCGCCGTGGATGGAAGTCGAGGATGCCAACACCCTCAAGGCCGCGATAGAAGAGATTGGCATGCCGTCAGTGCTCAAGACGGCACGGCTCGGCTATGACGGCAAGGGCCAGCGCCTGATCCGCCGCTCGGAAGAGGTCATGCCGGCCTTAACCGCGCTCGGCCGGCAGCCCCTGGTGCTGGAGAGCTTCATTCGCTTCGAGCGCGAGATCTCGGTCGTGGTTGCCCGCAATGCCAACGGACAGGTGCGCGACTATGAGCCGGCCGAAAACGTCCATCGCAATCATGTTCTGAAGACCAGCACGGTTCCTGCCGACATCGATCGCGCCACCGCCCTCAAGGCGAGCCGCATCGCCGGCCAGATTGTCGGGGCCTTGGACTATGTTGGCGTCATGGGCGTGGAGTTCTTCTCACTGCCCATCGCCGGGAAATCCGATCTGCTCGTCAACGAAATTGCTCCGCGTGTGCATAATTCCGGTCACTGGACCGAAGCCGTCTGCGCCACTGACCAGTTCGAGCAGCACATCCGGGCGATTCTCAACTGGCCGCTCGGCGCGCCATCGCGCTTCGCCGACGTCGTTATGGAAAATCTTCTCGGAGACGAGGTCGATCGCTTCGTCGATTCGCTCAAGCCCGGAGATCGCCCGCATATCTATGGCAAGGCGGAAGCGCGCCCCGGCCGCAAGATGGGCCACGTCAATCATATAACCCTTGTTTCGGACGATTCCTGACCCCGAATTGGGCGTGACGGTGTGGACAAAGCCGAGCTCATCTGCTATTGAGCCGCCCCACGTGACCGGCTTTGCCGGCTCGGCGCGGGTTTTTGTGGCCTGCTAGCCGACAATCCTGAAACAGAATTTGAGCTTTGAAAGGGCGGTTGACCTTTGCAAGTAGTCGTTCGCGATAACAATGTCGATCAGGCGCTGCGCGCGCTGAAAAAGAAGCTGCAGCGCGAAGGTGTGTTTCGCGAGATGAAGCTGCGCAATTTCTACGAGAAGCCTTCCGAAAAGAAGGCACGCCAGAAGGCCGAGGCCGTGCGCCGCGCCCGCAAGCTGGCCCGCAAGAAAGCGCAGCGCGAAGGCGCTCTGGCGACCCCCGGCCGCTAAGCGCTCACGCCATTCCACAGACATTGAAACGCCGTCCGATTCGGGCGGCGTTTTTGCGTGCGCCAGCGGCTTGCTGAAGGTGCACCATGGCCGGGCCCGAGCGACCCGATCCGGAACAATCCTCTCCCTCCCCTCATTGTCATCGCAATGAACGGGAGTACCAGACAATGAAAATCACCGCCGCTGCGGCCTTGGTGGCCACTGCCTTTTTCGTCACGGGCGCCCAGGCACAGGACAAGGTCGAGATCGGCCGGCTCGAATGCACCGTCGAAGGAGGGATCGGGCTGATCATTGGCTCGTCAAAGGATGCCGTCTGCAGTTTCTACGATTCCAAAGCCACCGAACCCGTCGAGGTCTATTATGGCAAGGTCAACAAGTTTGGCCTCGATATCGGGATTACCGACCAATCGGTCATTCAATGGCTCGTTCTGGCGCCGACCACGGATGCCTATCGGCCCGGGGCCCTTGCAGGCCAATATGTCGGCCTCAGCGCCGAGGCCACGGTTGGAGTAGGCGCGGGCGCCAATGCGCTTGTGGGTGGCTCCGATGACAGCTTCATGCTGCAGCCCGTCAGCATCCAGGGCCAGACAGGCCTCAACGTCGCCCTCGGCATCACTGGCTTCCAGCTGCGCACGGCAACGCAGTAGCACCCAGACGGAACTGATAAAGAAAAAGGCGCGCTGTGTGATCGCAGCGCGCCTTTTGCCAATCAGGCCGCCTGTTCTCGCAACACAGTTTGCAGTGCCTCGGCGAATACCTCCGCCGGCTGCGCACCGGACAGCGCATATTTTTGCGAGAAGACGAAGAAAGGCACCCCCTGGATGCCCTGCTGGGCTGCCGCTTGCGCCGCGGCCGTAATTTCCGCCTGAAACTCGGTGTCCGTCACGATCGCCAGGGCTTCGTCATGCGAAAATCCGTACTTTTCGCCGATACCTGCGAGTACCTCCGGATCGGCGATGTTGAGCGCGTCGAGATAATAAGCGTCGCTCATTGCCAGCGCCAGACCATGCTGCGTGCCCTTGTCGCCCGCCGCTGCAATCAGCGCCTGGGCGCTCTGCGTGGCGTAACGCCACTTCTGCTTTGTCATGTCGAGGCTCAATCCCGCCTTTTCCGCCTCCGCCTCGATGCGCTTCCAGGCCTCATGCGGGTCGCGTCCATATTTGCGCGTCAGCACCTCGACAATGTCCTCGCCCTCGGGCTTGGCGGAAGGGTCCAGCAGATAGGGGTGGTGGACGATCTCGACCTGCGCATCCTCGGCAAGATCCGTAACCGCGCCGTCGAGGCGATGCAGCCCGATCAGGCACCAGGGACAGGCGGGATCGGAAAATACATCGATGCGGATCGGATCGGACATTGCTGGTGTCCCTTTCTTGCACAATTGCTGCGGGGGTGGTGGTGCAGGTTAGAATGGAAGAGCCCGGAAAGATAAGACATTCTCTCCGGGCCGCAAATAGGCCTGTCGGGGGCGCGGACGCTACGCGACCAGACCGCTCCATGCCATCGTTTTACTGACGGGCGCGGGAATCGTCCGTGACGCGTACAACTCGCCTTTGGGGCGCGCGCTCGTGGGGCGCCAACATCCATGCGATGGGCGCGGCAGCACCCAGCGCCACGGCGCCGGTAAGCAGCGATACTGCCTGCGCTTGCAACGCCGGCACGGCCAGCATGATCGTGACCTGTGTTCCGAAAAGCATTGATGCCACCACGGGATAAACCGCCGCCGCCCAAGATGCCCTCTTCTGCATCCGAAATCTCCTTATCTGGTGTCGACAAGGAAACGGCAGCGGCGGTTACCGGTTCCGACCGAAGATGGCGATCTTCCTAATGGGCGCCTGCGATGTTCACCATCCAGTTGGTGCCGTACTTGTCGGCACACATGCCGAACTCGTCGCCCCACGGAGCCTTGGCCAGCGGCATGGTCACCTTGCCGCCCTTGCTGAGCTTGTCCCAGTAGGTCTTGAGATCCTTCCCATCGCCATTGGCGCCGCTGAGGGAGATCGATGCTGTGGCGGGATGATAGTCCATAGTGCTGGGCGTATCCGATCCCATCAGGGTGAACCCGTTGGACGTCGAAAGCATCGAGTGCATGACCTTGTTTTTGTCGCCATCGGACTGGGCCATATTGCCTTCGCCATAAGTGGTGACGGTCAACTCTCCGCCGAACACATCCTTGTAGAAATTCATGGCCTCGCGGGCATTGTCCTTGAAGCTCAGATACGGATTGAGAAGCATGGACATGATATTTTACTCCCCGAAGAGTAGGCTGAACGGCAAAGTTGAATACCCGAGCCCCCTGCAAGGCAAATCACAAATCAACGCTGGGGTGTGGCGAGTGCCGAGACGTATCTAGCCGTGCGCTCCCGCGATGTTGACCATCCATTCGGTGCCGAACTTGTCGGTGCACATGCCGAACTGGTCGCCCCACGGCGCCTTTTCCAAAGGTGCGAACACGCTGCCGCCTTCGATCAGCTTGCTCCAATAGGATTTCAGCTCGGCTTCGTCGCTCGAGCCCCCGCTCAGCGAAATAGAAATACTGCCGCCAACCTTTGCATGCTCCATCATGTGCGGCGGGGTGTCTGACGCCATGAGCGTGAAGCCGTTCTTCGTCTCGAGTTGGGAGTGCATGACCATATCCTTCACCGCCGGATCGGAGGACATCCCGCCCTGCCCGAAGGTCATCACTGTCAGCTCACCGCCGAAGACGGATTTGTAGAACTCCATTGCCGCGCGCGCGTTGTCGATGAAGTGCATGTAAGGGTTGAGACGGGACGTCATGATCGAGCTCCTCCAGCTTTATTTAACATTATAGTTAAATTAAGAGCGCGAACTGCGCAACGAAAAAGAGCGGCCCTCGGGCCGCCCTTTGAACATTGCCCGATGAGGGGCTGGGCTAGTGCCCCATCGCCTTGACGATGTCCTCGGTCATCTTCTTGGCGTCCCCGAACAGCATCATGGTGTTGTCGCGGAAAAACAGCTCGTTCTGCACCCCCGCATAGCCCGCCGACATGCCGCGCTTGACGAACAGCACCGTTCCCGCATCTTCCACATTGAGCACCGGCATGCCGTATATCGGCGAGGTCTTGTCCGTCTTGGCCGCCGGATTGGTCACGTCGTTCGCGCCGATTACGAAGGCGACGTCGGTCTGGGCGAATTCGGAATTGATGTCTTCGAGCTCGAACACCTCGTCATAAGGCACATTGGCCTCGGCCAGCAGCACGTTCATGTGCCCAGGCATGCGACCGGCAACCGGATGGATGGCATATTTCACATCGACGCCATGGGCTTTCAGCATGTCGGCCATTTCCCGCACGGCATGCTGCGCCTGCGCCACCGCCATGCCATAGCCGGGCACGATGATGACCTTGGAGGCGTTCTGCATCATATAGGCGGCATCGTCCGCCGAGCCCTGCTTGACCGGACGCTGCTCCTCCTCGCCGCCCGACCCGGCCGCCGCCTCGTCACCGCCGAAGCCGCCGAGAATGACCGAGATGAACGACCGGTTCATCGCCCGGCACATGATGTAGGACAGGATCGCACCCGAAGAGCCGACCAGCGCGCCGGTGATGATCAGCGCGGTATTGCCGAGCGTGAAGCCGATGCCGGCCGCAGCCCAGCCCGAATAGGAGTTGAGCATGGACACGACCACCGGCATGTCGGCGCCGCCAATCGGAATGATCATCAACACGCCGAGCACAAGCGCCAGCGCGGTCACCAGCCAGAACAGCACCGGATTGGCACTGAGCGCGAAGAAGATGACCAGGATCAGCAGCACGACGCCGAGCGCCAGGTGGATCATGTGCCGCGATGGCAAGATGATCGGCTTGCCCGACATGTTGCCGTTGAGTTTCAAAAAGGCGATCACCGAACCGGTGAAGGTGAAGGCGCCGATGGCGACGCCAATGCTCATCTCGATCAAGCGCCTGGGTGTGGATCGAGCCTGGAATGCCGATGCCGAAGGCCTCCGGCGCATAAAGCGCCGCCGCCGCCACGAACACCGCCGCAAGGCCGACCAGCGAATGGAAGGCCGCAACCAGCTGCGGCATCGCCGTCATGGCGATGCGCCGCGCCATGACGGCGCCGAACCCGCCGCCAATCGCGATGCCGGCGATAATCAACAGCCAGGACGTGATATCGCGCGGCCCGGCGACGGCCAGCGTCGTCAGCATGGCAATGGCCATGCCGACCATGCCATAGCGGTTGCCCTGCCGCGCCGAGGCCGGACTGGAAAGCCCGCGCAGCGCAAGGATGAACAGAACGCCGGAGACGAGGTAAAGAAGGGCGGCCCAGTTGGCGGAGATCATCGGCTCACCCCTTCTTCTTGTACATGGCCAGCATGCGCTGGGTGACGAGGAACCCGCCGAAGATGTTCACGCTGGCAAGGATGAGGGCGAAGAAGCCGAAGAGTTTCGAGATCCAGTTGTCCCCGCCGGCCAGATGCACGCCGACTGCAAGCAGCGCCCCGACCACGATCACCGAGGAGATGGCATTGGTCACGCTCATCAGCGGCGTGTGCAGAGCCGGCGTAACCGACCACACAACATAGTACCCAACGAAAATCGCCAGAACGAAGATCGACAGCCGGAACATGAACGGATCGATCAAGCCTCCCGTGGCCAGATGCGCCACCGCACCGGCGGCATCGGCCACAGGCGTCACACTGCTGTCCATTTATGCATCCCCCGTCTTCTTGTCTTCGCTTTGGGGCGAGGAACCGGCACCCGCCGCCGGCTTCGCCGAAGCCCGCTTGGCAGCAGGTTTCTTGGCAGTCGCCCCTTTGCTGGCGCCCGTCGAACGGGATGCCGCCGGTTTGCGGGTCGAGGTTTTTGCAGCGCCCGACTTGGCGGCAGGTTTTTTTGCCGCCGGCTTGCGCGCAGTCGGTTTCTTGGCTGCCGCGGCATTTGCCTTTTGCGCCTGCTCGGCCGCCTTCTTGTCCTTGGCGTCCTCGATCACCTGCTCGGCCTTCGCCTCCGGTGCGACACCCGCAAAGTTGGGATGCACCACCGCGCCGTCCCGGGTCAGCACCGTCGCCTTGACCAGTTCGTCGTCCCAGTCGATCTGCAGCGCCTTGGACTGCTTGTCGATGATCGTTTCGAGAAAGGCATAGAGATTGCGCGCATAAAGCTGGCTGGCCGTCGAAGCGATCCGGCCGGCGAGGTTGAGCGTGCCGATGATGGTCACGTCCTTGTGCACGATCGTCTTGCCCGGCTGCGTCAGCTCGCAATTGCCGCCGCGTTCGGCAGCGAGATCGACGATCACCGACCCTGGCGCCATGGATTCGACCATCGCCCTGGTCACCAGCTTGGGCGCCGGACGCCCGGGAATGAGCGCGGTGGTGATGACGATATCCTGCTTGGCGATGTGGCCCGCGACCAGTTCGGCCTGCGCCGCCTGCTCGTCCTTGGTCAATTCGCGGGCATAGCCGCCAGCGCCCGAGGCATCCTTAAGCGCCTCGGTCATGATGAACTTGGCGCCGAGCGATTCCACCTGTTCGCCGGCAGCAGCGCGCACGTCGGTCGCCGAAACCACGGCGCCCAGCCGCCGTGCGGTGGCAATCGCCTGCAGCCCGGCGACGCCAGCCCCCATGACAAAGACCTTGGCCGGCCGCACCGTGCCGGCAGCCGTCATCATCATCGGCATCGCCCGGTCGAAAGCGCTCGCGGCCTCGATCACCGCCTGATAGCCGGCAAGGTTGGCCTGGCTCGACAGGACGTCCATCACCTGCGCGCGGGTGATGCGCGGCATGAACTCCATGGCGACCGCCGTCACACCCGCTTTGGCCAGCGCCGCGATATCACGCTTCATTGCCATAAGGATCGAGCGTGCCGATCACCAGCGCGCCCTTGGCCACGCCGCTCAGCGCCCGCGCCTGTGGCCGCCGGACCGTCAGCACGACGTCGGCACCCTTGACCGCCGCCGCCGCATTGGCGGCGATCGTCGCCCCGGCCTCGCGATAGGCGGCATCGGGAATGCGCGAGCCTTCGCCGGCGCCTTTTTCGATGCGCACCTCGGCGCCCAGGCCGATCAGCTTGCCCACGGTTTCGGGCGTCGCCGCCACGCGCGTCTCGCCGCTCGGCCGTCTCTCGCATGATGGCAATTTTCATCGAATCTCCTGCCCGATGACTGTTGGCGCGCAGCACGGCCTCAGCCGGATTGGGGTGACGCCGCAGCACAGCTAAGGCCCGATGACGACGTAGAGCCGAGCATAAGCACGACGAGGCTAAGCGGTTCGACCACTTTGCGCACAGTGAGGAAATGCCCGTAGGTCTGCTCAGTGCTCGCGGCAATCCTTCGCGGACGATGTTCAGGCAATCAGTCATCAGTACTGGCCATTAGGTCCTCGAGCCGGCGGCTGTGTCTGGCTCGCTTCAGTTCGTCGATCAGCCCCTCGATCATGCGAAAGACCGAGCGACCAGAAGTCGGGATCGCGCGCATCGAGCCCGAACGGCTTGAGCAGTTCGGAATGATGCTTGGAGCCGCCCGCCTTCAGCAGCTCGAAATAGCGCTCGGCAAACCCGTCGCTCGATTTCTCATACTGCGCGTAGAGCGAGTTCACAAGGCAGTCGCCGAAGGCATAGGCGTAGACATAGAAGGGCGAATGGATGAAGTGCGGGATATAGGCCCAGAAGACTTCATAGCCCTCATTGAGCTTGATCGCCGGCCCGAGGCTTTCGCTCGGACACCTCGAGCCAGATCTCGTTGAGCTCCTCGGTGCGCAGCTCGCCCTGCCGGCGCGCCGTATGGACCTTGCGCTCGAAAGTATAGAACGAGATCTGCCGCACCACCGTGTTGAGCATGTCCTCGACCTTCTGGCTGAGCATGGCGAAGCGCGTCTTCGGGTCGGTCGCCTGCGCCAGCAGCGAGCGGAAGGTCAGCATCTCGCCGAAAACGCTCGCCGTTTCCGCCAGGGTCAGCGGGGTCGCGCGCCATCAGCGCCGCCCTGCGGCGCAGCAAGCCGCTGGTGCACGCCATGCCCGAGTTCGTGGGCCAGCGTCATCACGTCCCGCGCCTTGCCGAGATAATTGAGCATCAGATAGGGGTGCGCGCTCGGCACCGTCGGATGCGCGAAGGCGCCCGGCGCCTTGCCGTCCTTGACCGGCGCATCGATCCAGCCGCTGTCGAAGAACGGCTCGGCGATCTCCACCAGCTTCGGCGAAAACTGCCCATAGGCCTCCAGCACGGTCGATCTTGCGCCTGCTCCCAGTCGAACACGCGGTCGTCGCTTGTCGGCAGCGGCGCATTGCGGTCCCAGGCATTGAGCTGGTCCTTGCCGAACCATTTCGCCTTCATCTCGTAATAGCGGTGGGACAGGCGCGGATAGGCCTCGCTGCACCGCCGTTTCGCAGCGCATCGACCACCTCGCGCTCGACCGAATTGGCGAGGTGCCGGCTGTCGGCGATGTCCTTGAAGCCGCGCCAGCGGTCGGAGATTTCCTTGTCCTTGGCGAGCACGTTGGTGATGTGGGTGAACAGCCGCTTGTTGTCGGTCAGCGTCTTCGACAGGGCGTGGAAAGCCGCTCTCGCGCTTGCTCTCGTCCCGGTCCGTCATCAGGGTGCAGCGTCGACTTCGAGCCCCAGCAGCTCGCCGTCGACATCGAATTTGAGGCTGGCCATGGTCTCGTCGAACAGCCGGTTCCAGGCGCCGCGCCCGGTGACCGACTTGTCGTGGAACAGTTCCTCGACCCGGTCCTCGAGCTGATAGGGCTTGGCCTTGCGCAATTCGTCGAACCACGGCTTGTAGCGCGCGAGCTCGGCATCCTTTTCGAACGCGTCCTCCAGCACCTGGTCCTCGATCCGGTTGAGCTCCAGCGAGAAGAAGATCGTCTTGGTCGAGAGATTGGTCAGCGCTTCCTGCACGTCGCCCAGAAACTTCGCCCGTTCCGGGTCCTGCGTATTGAGCGACGTAGTTGAGATAGGCGAACGACCCGATCCGGCCCGATCAAGTCGCCCAGCGTTTCATAGTCGCTTCACCGCGTTCACCAGCCCGCCCTCGCGCGCCAGCGCCTCCAGCTTGCCCTTGTAATCGGCCTCGAATTTCGCGGCATCCGTCTTGGCCTGCTCGAGCGCCGAGCCTGAATTCGGGCGATTCCGGGCCGGGATAGAGATCGCTCAGATCCCATTCGGGCAGCGTGCCGAACATGTTGTGTTCTCTTGCCGAGGGCGGCGTCGGTCGCATGCGGGAAACGGGTCATCGCGAACTCTCCGGAACTTCTTGTGATGGGCCGCGACCATAGCGCCTGCCCGAACCGCGTCAATCGCGGCGCGCGGCAAGACAGATCGTACGCGCAAAACAGCGTTTCCAGCTGTCATGCATTAAATGCCTGTTAAGCGCTGCCCGCCTAGCCTGCCCCAGATCGGCACATTGCGATTCGCCGCACATCGATCATAAAGGCTTGGCCCCGTTTCAGTTGCATGACGAAAGTTCTTGATCGTCGATGACGACCCCGTCCAACTCCGCCTGACGTCCGAGGTCGCGCGTAAAAGTGGGTTTCGACGTATTGACGGCCGGCGGCGGCAATGAGGCCCTCAGCCTGCTGACAATCCGACAGCGCCATCGGCGCGATGGTACTCGATCTCGTCATGCCCGACCTCGACGGCATGGCGGTGATGGAAGCCATGGCGCGCGACCAGCATCGCCGTGCCGGTCATCGTGCAGACCGCGAACTCCTCGCTCGAGACCGTCGTGTCCGCCATGCGGCATGGCGCGGTCGACTTCTTCGTCAAGCCCGTGGCGCCCGAGCGCCTGATGATTTCGCTTCGCAACGCGCTCAAGCTCGACGCAGCTGCAGACCTGCATCCGCACCGAACGCGCCCGGCGCGACGGCACGCTCGGCTTCGCCGACATCATCACCACGATCGCCAAGCATGGACCGGGTGCTGACCCTCTGCGCACAAGGCGGCCCGCAGCACCATCCCGGTGCTCATCGAGGGCGAAACCGGCGTCGGCAAGGAGACTGGTCGCCCGCGCCATCCAGGGGTCGTCGCGACCGTGCCGGCAAGCCCTTCATCACCGTCAATTGCGGTGCCCTGCCCGCCAATCTGGTTGAATCTGCGCTGTTCGGCCACGTCAAGGGCGCCTTCACCGGCGCCAGTTGCCGATCAGGTCGGCAAATTCCAGGAAGCCCATGGCGGCACGCTCTTCCTCGACGAGGTCGGCGAACTGCCCCCGGACGCCCAGGTCAAGCTTTTGCGCGCCATTCAGGAAGGCGAGATCGAACCGGTCGGCGCGGCCAAACCGGTCAAGGTCAATGTCCGCCTGATCTCGGCCACCAACCGGCGCCTGCTCAACATGGCCAAGGCGGGTGCCTTCCGCGAGGACCTTTACTACCGGCTCAACGTCTTCCCGATCTATGTGCCGCCGCTGCGCGATCGCATCGAGGATATCGCGCCGCTCGTCGATCATTTCATCGCCCGCTTCGGGGCCGAAGCCGGCCGCCACGTCACCGCCATCGCGCCGGAAGCCTTGGAGCGGCTGACCTCCTATTCCTGGCCGGGCAACATCCGCCAGCTGGAGAACGCGGTCTATCGCGCCGTCGTGCTCACCGAGACCTCGACGCTTCAGCCTCACGATTTCCCGCAAATCCTGGCGCATCTGTCCGGGCCTGAAGATCTGCGTCAGCAAAGCGCCGCCCTGCCCACGCCGGGCGCGCCCATACATATAGACGATGCCGAAATCCCTGTGGCGCCACCACCACCGCCCGCAAGCGGCGAACGCCGGCAACGCTTCCTCGACGAAACCGGCGCGCTGCAGGCACTGGCGGATGTGGAGCGGGACCTGATCCTCTTCGCGATCGCCCACCACAAGGGGCACATGTCGAAGGTGGCCAAATCCCTCGGCATTGGCCGCTCAACCCTCTACCGCAAGCTCAAGGAATACGGGCTCGCTGACGCAGACGGAGAAATGGCGGCCTGACCGAAGCAATGTGGCGCAACTGCAACCTTTCCCTCACAAACGCGCGACCCTGCTACCAAGTGCGGCCTAAGAACGTTAGGTACATGGTGCCAATTCTACATTTGGTAATCGGGCAGGCATAAGATGGCGTGCGGTTGGGCTCGGAACGGCACGCGGAGCGTGAGAATGAAGAAGTTTGCAGGAGTTGTGCTGGCTGGCATCGTCCTGATGTCCGCACCTGTGGTGGTGAGTGCCCAGGAAACCGTCCAGGTGGACGGGGTGACTGCGACCCGGGTCGTTATCGCCCCCCCGCAGACCGATCTCGCGCGCAGTATTAAACAGGGCCTGCGGCAAGCCTATGAGGCTGAGAAGCCCGGCACCCGCGCCTATATGGATGCGCAAAAGCTCTATTATTTTTACGGCAGCCGCGCCTTTGAGCCGCTCTGGCTCACTCAGGACAACACCGGGTGGGTGTCCTTTTCGGACACTGCGGAAAAGATCATCGATGTTTTCAAGAACGCCCGCTATGAGGGCCTGCGCACCGAAGACTATCTTACACCCGACATCGATCTCAGCCGCGCCACCGCCGGTCCGGAAGCCATGGCCCGCCTGGAGACGGCATTCTCCGCTGCCGCCATGCGCTACGCCCAGGATACCTATGGTGGCCGCGTGGATCCGCGCACTGTTTCGTCGGACATCTCGATCAAACCCAGGCGGCTCGATGATGCGACGACGCTTGTGCAACTCGCCAGTTCCGACAAGCCGGCCGAATTTCTTCTCAACCTCGAGCCCAGGCATCGTGAGTTTCAGGCGCTGAAAAAGGCGCTTGCCGAATTTTATGACGGCGCTGCACCCGACACCGTGATCATCGCAGACGGCAAGATCCTCCGTCCCGGCATGCGCGATGCGCGCGTTCCCGACCTGCGTCAGCGCCTCAACGTCAAGGGCGCGGACGGCTTTCGGGACACTTATGACGACGCGACCGTCGCCGCGGTACGCGATTTCCAGGCGTCCCTCGACTTGACGGTCGACGGCGTGGTCGGACCCGCCACCGTCGCGGCGCTCAACGGCGGCAGCGCCACGTCCAAGGAAGACATCATCGCCAATATGGAGCGCTGGCGCTGGATGCCCGAGGATCTCGGCAAGTTCTACGTGCAGGTCAATCTGCCTGAATTCCGGCTTGCCATCATGAAAAACAAGGCGCCGGTCTATTCAACCCGCGTCGTCATCGGCAAGCCCGACCACATGACGCCGATCTTTTCCGACGAGATCGAGCACATCGTGGTCAACCCCTATTGGAACGTGCCCAGTTCCATCGCCGAAAATGAAATCGCGCCGCAATTGCTGCAGAACCCTGGCTACATCGCCCACAACAACATGGAACTGCTCTATGGCGGCAAGGCCGTGGATGCCACCATGGTCGATTGGTCCGTCACGTCCGTAGACGAATTCCGCATCCGTCAGCGTCCCGGCGCCGGCAATGCTCTGGGATCGATCAAATTCCTCTTCCCGAACAATTTCGATGTCTATCTGCACGACACGCCGTCGAAATATCTGTTCTCCCGCTCCTACCGCGCCTTCAGCCATGGCTGCATGCGCGTGCAAAACCCCTGGGATTTCGCTGCCGCCTTGCTGCAGGAAGAACCGAAGATCACGCTGGCCCAGCTGGAAAGCGAGCGTGGCGGCGCCGAGCGCTGGAACAGCCTTTCCCGTCACGTTCCGGTCCACATCACCTATTTCACTCTTCGTGTGGACCAGGACGGTACCATCCGCTCCTATGGCGATGTCTACGGCATCAACAAGCGCCTGATCGCCATGCTGGGGGAGTGACGGGCTTCAAGTTGAAGGCCCCCCCTCCCGCCGGATCTTTGGCTAGGCCACACCCATGGCCAACTCCGCCCCCAGGGCTCCTGATGCCTTGACCAGCATCCAGACGGCCATCACGACCATCATCACGTTCTCGGTCAGCGAGATGAATCCCAACGGTACACTCGAGCTGCCGCCCACGCAGGCGCATTTCAGCTCCCGCTTGTCGACATAGACAGCCTTGAAGACCGAGACCGCGCCGGCGGCGCGATCGGACGACAATAGGTGGCTTGGCCGAAGCCGGCTACTTCAGCATTTCGTCGTTCCAGTCCTTGATTTCGAAGGACTTGACGATCCCTTCCAGGATGAACGGATCCTGCCTTGTGAAGGCCTCCGCCGCCTCCCGCGTCCTGAAGATCGCCATGTTGCCTCGATCGGCAAAGGGACCGATGCCGATGACTTCGCCCCTGCCGACGAACGCGTCGACCACCGCCTTGTGCCGGGGATAGACCTCCATGATCTTGTCCATCGAAGCCCCCGAAGATGCGCCGATCACCACCGTTTTCATAGGATCACTCCTTCTCCGGGCTTTGACTGCCGATGCAGCACGAACGTTAACCCCATCTTCAGGCTGACAAATTTCTGCTTTTCCAAGCCACTTCGTTAATGCATGTTGACCGTTGCGCCATTGTTCAGCCGCGTTTCACCTTTAACCGGACCGGACGATCGGGGCAGCTTCGGCACGCTGGAAGTCTAAAGGCGGGTCCGAAGGTCTGGCGCGCGACACCGCCATCCAAGGGCAGGAACGCCAAAAATTGGCGTGACGGGGTTGACGGTTTGTCAGCGTTAACAAACTCCGAACGAGTTTATCATAACCTGCCCATAGTAGTGCGTATCAAGTAAAGTGGACCGGTTGGGCGTGAGAACAAAACTCGGCATCGACATGCAGGTTCTGGCGCGCGCGTTTTTCTGCGGCCTTTTCCTCAGCATGTCCCTCGGCGCGGCGCCTGCTTTGTCGGCGTCTGGCGATAGAGAACTCTATCTTTATTACACCCATACCAAGGAGACGGCGCGGATCGTCTTCAAGCATAATGGCAAATATGACCAGGAAGGCCTGAAAAAGCTCAACTGGTTCCTGCGCGACTGGCGCCGCAACGAGCCCACGCACATGGACCCCCAGCTGTTCGACCTGATCTGGGAGGTCTATCACGATGTCGGCGCCACCGAGCCGATCCATATCGTGTCCGCCTACCGCGCGCCTGAGACGAACCAGATGCTGCGCAAGACGACGTCCGGCGTCGCCAAGAATTCCCAGCACACCCATGGCAAGGCCATGGACTTCTTCATCCCCGGCATCCCGCTGACCAAGCTGCGCGAGGCCGCCTTCCGCCGCCAGGTTGGCGGCGTGGGCTTTTATCCGACTTCGGGCAGCCCGTTCGTCCACCTCGATACCGCCAGCGTGCGGGCCTGGCCGCGCATGACCCATGCGCAGCTGCAAAAGATCTTCCCGGAGGGCAAGACTTTGCATGTGCCATCCGATGGCAAGGTGCTGTCCCAGTCGGGCTATCAATACGCCAAGGCCGAATGGACCAAGTGCCACACCGTGCCATGCTCCAATGGCACCTTCGGCCCCACCATTCGCGTCGCCGACAACAAAACCGGCACCTCTGCCGGCAGTGGCGGCACACTCGTCGGCTGGCTGTTCGGCAACGACGGTGAGGGCGACGCTGGTGACGACGATGCCGCTGCGCCCGACATGCAGGTCGCCGCAAACGACACCGCCGACGCTGAAACTGATGTCGCGCCCGCCCCGATGGCCCGCCCGGCAGCGCTCTATGCCGATGCCGCCGCCCCGGCCGCAAACGCCGAAGACGCCCCCGTTCCGCTCGATGCCCGCCGGCAAGTGCTGGCGGTCGCCGAAATTGGCGGTGCGCCTGTTCCCGCCGGCCGTCCCGATTGGCTCGCCGGCACGGCGACCGCGGCTGACGCCGCAATGCAGGTGGCCGAAGTCACGGCCCGCCGATCTGCCGGCCGCACGGTCTTCGAAGGTACCGGCTGAAGGTCAGCTGAATCCAATGCTGTCGGCCTATGCTCCGGCCTCCCAGCCTGTGCCGGAAGCCCAGCGCGCGCTGCAAATGCTGATCGAGCGCCGGCTCGGCACAGATCCCGTGGCAACGGCAAGCACCTCCAAAAAGCCAGCCGTTCAGCCCGAGAGCGGCAATCGCGGCTTCTCCGGCCTGCGCCTTGCCACCACATCGGGCACGTCCGGTCTAGACCACCTCGGTGCGCTCATGCAGCAGCAGGCCTCCAGCCCGCTCAATGTCGCACCGACCATTACCGCCGCCGTGGCCCGCGAGCCTGATTTCGTGGCACCGGACTTCGAGCACATCGTCGAGACCTTCATCGACCCCAACACCATGAGCTCCAAGCGCTATGCGGTGATCATGGAAGAGGTCGAGGGCGACTTCAGCCCGCAGACCGAGCTCGGACGTCACGCCTACAAGATGGCCTTCTCCCAGCACCCCGAGCAGGGTCTCGGCCTCGGCCGCTTCCGCACCGGTCATTCAATGCTTCTGGCCGCGCGCTGAGCGCACTGCCAGCGCCGGCCCAATGTGCGGTTTCGCCCCGGCACGGGCGGAACCCTTACAACCCCTGCCGGGTTCTGCTAAGACGGGACGCAACGGTGCTTGTCGCCTGCGGTACCGGACTGCAGGACCTTGCGAAGCACGAGGGCGCGGCCTAGATGAAAGTCCGGGCCGGCGTCGCGCACAAAGACGATCACCCGGGAGAAAACACCGCCTGCCATTTGGGGTCCGCTGGGCCCGATCGTTACAGGGGTGGTCTTGAGGCTTTATCCGTGACGAAATCCACGCTGACACCCTTGCTCGACACGATCAGCGGCCCATCCGACCTCAAATCCCTCAACCGCGAACAGCTGCGCCAGCTTGCCGACGAACTGCGCCAGGAAGTCATCGACGCCGTCTCCGTCACGGGCGGCCATCTCGGCGCCGGCCTTGGCGTCGTCGAACTGACCGTTGCCCTGCACGCCGTCTTCGATACGCCGCACGACCGGCTGATCTGGGATGTCGGCCACCAGGCCTATCCGCACAAGGTGCTGACCGGCCGCCGCGACCGCATCCGCACCTTGCGCCAGAAATCGGGGCTTTCCGGCTTCACCCGCCGCGCCGAGAGCGAATACGATCCCTTCGGCGCCGGCCATTCCTCCACTTCGATTTCCGCCGGGCTCGGCATGGCGGTGGGTTCCGCGCTCGAGGGCAAGAAGCGCAACGTCATCTCGGTCATCGGCGATGGCGCCATGTCCGCCGGCATGGCCTACGAGGCGATGAACAATGCCGGCGCCATGGATGCGCGCCTAATCGTCATTCTCAACGATAACGACATGTCGATCGCCCCGCCGACCGGGCGCCATGAGCGCCTATCTGGCGCGGCTGGTCTCCGGTCCCGCCTACCGCTCCTTGCGCGAGACGGCCAAGCACATCGCCGAGCACCTGCCGAAATTCTTCTCCGACAAGGCCCGCAAGACCGAGGAATATGCCCGCGGCTTCTGGACGGGCGGCACCCTGTTCGAGGAACTCGGCTTCTTCTATGTCGGCCCCATCGATGGGCACAATCTCGACCATCTGCTGCCGGTCCTGAAGAACGTCCGGGACGCCGAAACGGGTCCCGTGCTCATCCACGCCATTACCCAGAAGGGCAAGGGCTACGCGCCTGCCGAAGCGTCCTCGGACAAATATCACGGCGTATCCAAGTTCAACGTCATCACCGGTGCGCAGGCCAAGGCGCCTTCGAACGCGCCCTCCTACACCTCCGTCTTCGCCTCCTCACTGATCTCGGAGGCCGAGCGCGATGAGCGCGTCGTCGCCGTCACCGCCGCCATGCCGTCAGGCACCGGGCTCGACAAATTTGCCGAGCTCTTCCCCACCCGCATTTTCGATGTCGGCATTGCCGAACAGCACGCGGTGACCTTTTCCGCCGGCCTCGCCTCCGAAGGCCTCAAGCCCTTCTGCGCGATCTATTCGACCTTCCTGCAGCGCGCCTACGACCAGGTCGTGCACGACGTCGCCATCCAGAAACTGCCGGTGCGCTTCGCCATCGACCGGGCCGGCTTCGTCGGCGCCGACGGCCCGACCCATGCCGGCAATTATGACAGCGCCTATCTCGGCGCCATCCCGAACATGGTCCTGATGGCCGCCGGCGACGAAGCCGAACTCCGCCACATGGTGGCAACCGCCGCCGCCTTCGATGAGGGCCCCATCGCCTTCCGTTATCCGCGCGGCGAGGGCAATGGCGTCGACATGCCCGAACGCGGCTCGCCGCTGGAGATCGGCAAGGGCCGCATCCTGCGCGAGGGCACCAAGATCGCCATTCTGAGTTATGGTGCCCACCTCAGGGAAAGCCTGGCCGCCGCCGAAATGCTGGCCAGCCGCGGGCTCTCGACCACCGTCGCCGATGCGCGTTTCCTCAAGCCGCTCGACACCGAGCTGCTCACCCGGCTGGTGCGCAACCATCAATTGCTGCTGACCGTCGAGGAAGGCGGCGTGGGCGGCTTCGGCAGCCATGTCGCCACCTGGCTGGCGCAAAACGGGCTTCTGGATGGGCAGATCCGCTTCCGCCCGCTGATGATCCCGGACCGCTTCGACGAACACGCGACGCAGGCCGACATGTACGCCGATGCAGGTCTCGATGCCGCCGGCATCGCCGCTGCCGCCATGCAGGCGCTCGATCCTGACGCGGCCGAGCAACTGATGCGCGCCGCTCAGGATACGGCCAAATAGCCGCCCTACCCGCCGCCTCCCTGATAGCGGCGGATGCAGAAGCGCCAGAATCCCATGGCCACCAGAATGCTGACCGGCCCCGCCAGCAGCGAGACAACCGGCGCGGCCGGCCCGAGGATCGGGACCTCCTTGCCCAGAAAAACCGCCACCGGCACGTAGTTCATATAGGCGAGCGGGATCACCGTGATCAGCAGCCATTGCAGGGCGGCCGGGTAGATGTGCATGGGATAGCGCGTCAGTTCCCAGAACCCGAAAAAGACCCAGAACAGATAGCGCGATTGTACCAGCACCATGGCCGAGGCCCCGATCATGGTCATGGTCGAGGCAACGACCATCGAACCGCTGATCAGCGCCAGTGGAAAATAGACGGCGCTTTGGACCGTCCAGCCCACCTCGCTATGAAGCAGCGCCCACACCATTAGTCCAACGGCCAGCGCGACATGCCCTGCATACCCGATGTTGAGGCCGCCAAAGGTCAGATAGGCCCACGGGCTGAACGGCTTCACCAGAAGCGCGTCGAACTGGCCGAGCCGGACCATTTCCTCCAGATTGCGAAACTGCACAAAGCTCATCGACGCGCCCATGGAATAGCCCAGGAGCTGGAAACTCAGCAGCAGTGCCATTTCGCTCCAGGTCCAGCCGCCCAGCGTGCCGAACTTGTTCAGGATCACCCAGATGCCGATATAGACCGTCCCATAGGTCACGAACATCGCAAGGATATCGACGAAGAACGCCGCCCGATATTCCAGCCGCGTCTTCACATCGAGCCGGACGAGGTGGAACAGGATTGCGAGCGTTTGCCCCATCTCAGCCACCCTGTACCGTGATGCGGGCAGTGGATCGCGTCCACAGCCACGCGACCGCGGCCGCAAGCACCGCGCTCCAGCCGAGCCCGGCACCTGCCAGGGCGAGCGTTTCAGCCACCCCGGTCTTACCGAGATAGATCGCGGCAGGATGGAAGTTCAGAAAGGCGAAGGGCTGGTAGCGCAGCAACGTGCCGAAGGGCTCGGGGAAGAACCAGAACGGTACGATGGCGCCGGCCAGAATGCTCAGACAGGCTGTCAGGAACCATTCGACGGCATGCACCGTCATCAGCCAGAACGCGGTGAGCGCAAACAGTGCCGCAAGCAGGAACAGCAGCACGAAAGCAAGGCAGAAAAACACGACGAACATGACCGCGTGAAAAAGGTCCGGCGGCAGTTCAATGCCGTAAATGAGCCCGATCACGAGGACCACGGGCAGGCTGACGGTGACCAGACCGAACAGCATGTCCCCTGCCTCTTCGGCAAACAGCATCAGTGGATAGCTGATCGGCTTGAGCAGGAAGACCGCAACATCGCCGCTTTTGACCTGATCGCCTACCCTGCGCACGAAGACGGTGTAGCGCCAGCTCCTCAAGACCACGCCGGCGATCACCGCATAGGTGATCATGTCGGACAGGCTCGCGCCCGACACCTCGCCCCTGCCGGAATAGACAGCCCGCCAGATCGCGATGGCGGCGAGCACACCGATCAATTCCCCCAGCAGCGCTGCCCAAAGCTGGGCGCGATAGGCGAACCGCGTCTGCAACGCGCTGAGCGTAAACGCCAGGTATTTCATCGGGCCGCCGCGGCCGGCTTTTGCTTGTAAAAGGTGCGGATCACCTCCTCTATGCCGGGCTCCTCGAGCTTGACGTCGCGCAGGCCCAGACCCTGTGGAATCTGGGCCAGAATTTGCACAAGGGAAACCTCCTCCCGCTCGATGACGTAGTGATGCACCGGACCTTCATCGGAGATCAGGCGCGCCTCGTCCAAAGACAGTCCGTGCGGTGGGCGTTCGAACTCGAGCCGCAGGCGCCGGCTTGCCCCCAGCGACGCCCGCAGATTTGCCAGGGCGCCGTCGAACAGCAGCTTGCCTTCATCGACCATGATCAACCGCGGACAGATCTGCTCGATGTCCTGCAGATCATGCGTGGTGAGGATGAGCGTTACGCCCCGCTCGCGGTTGACCTCTGCCAGGAACCGCCGGACCGCGTCTTTCGCCACGACATCCAGCCCGATCGTCGGCTCGTCCAGGAACACAACCCTTGGCTCGTGCAACAGCGCCATGACGATCTCGCAGCGCATCCGTTGCCCGAGACTCAACTGCCGCACCGGCCGTGCCAGAAAGGCATCAAGCTCCAGCATTGCGCTGAAGGCCGCAAGATTGTCGCGATAGCGACGCTCGGCGATGCCATAGATCCGCCTATGCAGATCGAAGGAATCGATCACCGGCAGGTCCCACCACAATTGGCTGCGCTGCCCGAATACCACGCCGATCTCGCGGGCATTGCGCGTGCGTTCCTGATGCGGCACCCGCCCCAGGACTTCGATCCGGCCGCTGGTTGGCACCAGAATGCCGGTCATCATCTTGATCATGGTCGATTTGCCGGCCCCGTTGGGGCCGAGATAGCCGACCGCCTCGCCCTGCCCGATGGCAAAGGAAATGCCATCGACAGCTTTGACAAGGGAGTAGTCGCGGCTGAACAGGCTCTTGATCGCACCACTGACACCGGGCAGCCGGTTCAGCTGGCGAAAGTGTTTCTGCACATCCGCAACGGAAATTACCGGAGCCATCGTGATGCTCGAAGCAAGCTGCAAGGGGTGCAAGACTTGCCGGATTCGGACGGCGCGGCAAGGCACGCCGCACGCCCCCCGGGTTGCGCCCAAGATTACTGGACGTCATTTAGCGGATGTGAAGAGTTCTCTTGTCCGGTCGAGTGGCACAAAAGCGCAGCTGAGCGCCGAGCCTCAGGCCTCTTCTTCCTCTTCGGCCATTGGCGCGGCTGCCATGCCCAGCGCGTGCAGGTAAAGATCGAGGATCGCTTCCTGCTCGGCGCGCTCGTTCTTGTCCTGCTTGCGGATTTTCACCACCTGGCGCAGCACCTTGGTATCGAAGCCATTGCCCTTGGCCTCGGCGTAGACGTCGCGGATATCGTCGGAGATGGCTTTCTTTTCTTCCTCGAGCCGCTCGATCCGTTCGATAAACGCCCTGAGCTGATCGCGTGCAACACCGTGGTCTGCCATTGTCCTTAACGCCTCTTTCAAACAGCCCGCCCCCGAGGAGCGAGCACATCTTTCAACCAAGGCCCGTATCAATCCCACTCGAACCGAGGGTTCAAGACCCTTTGCCGCCTATCCACCGCTCGAAAGGACTTGCTTTTCGCAATTTGGCCAAACCCGCTGCCTACCACACTCCTCCATCCTTGAGCCGCCGTCGCGGCAATCACCCGTCGGCGATTGACTTGGGCCCGGCGCTTTTGCATGAACAGAGCACAACAAGAACCCATGCGATCCTTACATTTGCAGCATTTCCTCCGCATCCTCGTCGCGCTGGCCGGCCTTGCCGCCCCCGCGCTCATATTTGCAGCCGCCCCGGCACGCGCTGATCTGCGCGTCTGCAACCAGACCTCCGATGCCGTAAGCATCGCGCTCGGTTATCGGGCCGAGCGCGGTTGGCAGTCGGAAGGCTGGTGGGTCGCCGGTCCCAAGGACTGCGCCATTGTCTATCAGGGCGATCTGAACTCGCGCTTCTACTATCTGTTCGCCGCCGACGACATTGGCGGCGGCGCCTGGGATGGCTCGGTCTATATGTGTACGCGCGATCAGGTCTTCACCATTTTCGGCGTGGAGGACTGCCTGGCCAGAGGCTATGAGCGCACCGGCTTTTTCGAAGTGGACACCCAGAACCGCTCCGATTGGACCTTGCAGCTGACTGACAATCAGCAGGTCGAACAGGGTGCGCCCGAAGATGCGCCGGCCCTCGATGACCTGCCCGTGGACAATCTGCCCCAAACTGACATACCAACCGAGGACGTGCCCGATGAGGGTACGTCCCTCGATTGATAACGAACAATCCAACTTGGGATAACTCATGAAACGCTCCAGACGCGTGAAGATCGTCGCAACGCTTGGCCCCGCCTCGCATGACGAAAAGACCATCGCGGCGCTGTCAAAGGCCGGCGCGGACGTCTTCCGCATCAATATGAGCCATGCCAGCCACGAGCTTTTGGCCCAGACGGTCGCCCGCATCCGCAAGATCGAGAAGGAACAGGGCGGCGCCGATCGGCATTCTGGTCGACCTGCAGGGCCCCAAACTGCGCGTGGGCAGCTTCGCTGACGGCGCCGTCATGCTCGAAGCCGGTAAATCCTTCACACTCGATTCCGATGATACGCCTGGAGATCACAACCGGGTGGAACTGCCCCATCCCGACATCATCGAGGCCGTCAAGCCGGGCGACCGCCTGCTGCTCGACGATGGCAAGCTGCAGCTCAAGGCCGAAAAGGTCGGCGGCGGCAGGATCGAAACCAGCGTCATCTATGGCGGCAAACTCTCCAACAAGAAGGGTGTCAGCTTTCCCGACACCTTGCTGCCTATGGGCGCGCTGACGGAGAAGGACAGGGCCGATCTGGAAAAGGCGCTTGAGAACCAGGCCGACTGGATCGCGCTCAGCTTCGTGCAGCGGCCCGAGGACATTATCGAGGTCCGCAAGATCGTACAGGGTCGTGCCGGCGTGCATGGCCAAGATCGAAAAGCCGCAGGCCATCGAACAGCTCGAAGAGATCATCAAGCTCTCCGATGCGTTCATGATCGCACGCGGCGATCTTGGCGTGGAAATGCCGCTTGAGACGGTGCCGGGGCTGCAAAAGCGCATGATCCGAATGGCCCGCCGCTTCGGCAAGCCGGTGGTCGTGGCAACGCAGATGCTGGAATCCATGATCACCTCGCCCGTCCCCACACGCGCCGAGGTATCTGACGTTTCCATCGCCGTGTTCGAGGGGGCCGACGCGGTCATGCTTTCCGCCGAGAGCGCATCGGGGCAGTATCCGATCGAAGCCGTGACCATGATGGAAAAAGTCGCCATAGCGGTGGAGAACGACGTCAACTACCGCTCGATCATCCGCGCCCAGGCCACCGAACCCGAGGCGACGGCCGCCGACGCCATTTCCGCCGCCACCCGGCAGGTCGCCGAAACGCTCGACCTCAGCTGCCATCGTGACCTACACCTCCACCGGCGGCACCGGCATCCGCGCCGCCCGCGAACGGCCGTCAAAGCCCATCCTGGCCCTCTCGCCCAATCAGCGCACCGCTCGCCGCCTCTGCCTGGTCTGGGGCATGCACTGCGTTGAAACCCAGGAATCGGACAATCTCGAAGGCATGGTCGATCATCGCCTGCGCCATCGCCTATCGCGAAGGCTATGCCCGGCCCGGCGACCGCATCGCAATTACCGCCGGCGTCCCGCTCGGCACTCCCGGCGCCACCAACATGCTGCGTATCGCTTTCGTCGCCCAGGATGGCTCCGGCTCGTCCTGAGCCCGATCTCACCCGGCCCTAAATGCTCAGGAGCATCTCGATGTCCCTTCCCCCTGATGCCTGCGACAAGGCGCTCGCCGCGGTAGACGCGGGGCTTGATGAAAGCCTCGAGCGGCTCTTTGCGCTGCTCTCTATCCCCTCGGTTTCTACCGAAGCCGCCTACAAGGCCGATTGTGCCCGCGCGGCTGAATGGTTGGTCGGGGAACTCTCCGGTCTCGGCTTCGACGCCTCGGCCCGCCCCACGCCGGGCCATCCCGTTGTCCTGGGTCATGCGCGTAAGGGGAGCGGGCCGAACGTCCTCTTTTACGGGCACTATGACGTGCAGCCGGTCGATCCTGTCGAGCTTTGGAACAGCGATCCCTTCGCGCCGCAAATCGTTGAAGGCCCGGACGGGCAGAAGGTCATCCGCGCCCGCGGCGCTTCCGACGACAAGGGTCAGGTCATGACCTTCATCGAGGCCTGCCGCGCCTGGAAAACCGTGCATGGCGAGTTACCCGTCGGCGTCACGGTGATGATTGAGGGCGAGGAGGAGGCCGGCGGCGAGAACCTGCCACCCTTCATGCAGGAAAACCGTGACGAGCTCACCGCCGATATTGCACTCGTCTGCGACACCGACATGTGGGACGCAGACACCCCCGCCATCACCTCCATGTTGCGCGGCATTGTCGGCGAGGAGATCGAAATCACCTGCGCCAATCGCGATCTGCATTCGGGAATGTACGGAAACGCCGCGCGCAACCCCAACCAACTGCTCGCCGACATCATCGCCAGCCTCAGAAATCTCGACGGCAGCGTGGCGATCGACGGATTCTACGACGACGTTCATGAACTTGCCCCAGAAGTTCGTGAACTTTGGCAGAACCTCGACTTCTCCGGCGAGAAATATCTGGGCGAAGTCGGGCTGAAAATTCCGGCCGGCGAACAGAACCGCTCGGTGATGGAGCAGATCACCTCGCGCCCCACCTGCGAGATTAACGGCATCTGGGGCGGCTATGCCGGCGACGGCTTCAAGACCGTCATCCCCTCGAAAGCCGGCGCCAAGATCTCCTTCCGCCTCGTTGCGGATCAGGATCCGATCAAGATCCGCGACGCCTTCCGCGCCCATGTGCGTGAACGTATTCCAGAAGATTGCTCGGTGAAATTCAAGGAGCACGGCGCCAACGCCGCCATCTCCGTGCCGCTCACCGGTCCGTTCATGACTGCGGCCCGCCAGGCCCTCGCGGATGAATGGGAAACCGAAACCGTCATTCAGGGTTCGGGCGGCTCCATCCCCGTGGTGGGGGAGTTCTCCCGCCATCTCGGCATGCACAGCCTGCTCATCGGCTTCGCCCAGAACGACGACGCCATCCACAGCCCCAACGAGAAGTACAATCTCAAGAGCTTCCACAAGGGCATTCGCTCCTGGGTGCGGATCCTGGCCGCCTTCGCCGAATAGGAGCGTTTAAGGAAAAGTGGTCACCGGTTTTCCGGTTCGAACACGCGACCACCTGAGAGCCGTCATAATGCGAAAAGGCCCGCCAAGATGGCGGGCCTTTTTCTTGAAACCAAAGCAGAACCAGAAGCTTAGCCCTGGCGTGCCTTGAAGCGTTTGTTGACCTTGTTGATGATGTAGGTCCGGCCGTGGCGGCGCACCAGCTTGTTGCCCCGGTGGCGGCCCATCAGCGCCTTCAGTGAATTGCGGATCTTCATGGTGAACCTCGAAAAACAAAAAGAGGCGCCACGCGCCCTTTGAATTGGCGCGGAACATAGAAATCTTTCCCCGCCCTGTCAACGCCGGAAAACCGGTGTGGCGGCTTGTGTCCCGGGCACCGTCTATGGGGTTCTACGCAGCCGGACATTTACCCGCTTCCTAACCTCAAAGCATCAGACTGCGCAAAAAACCAATGACATCGCAGGGGGTGCCATGCGCGTCATAGACATGTCCTCGCTCAATGTCCTGGTGGTCGACTCCAACACCTACATGCTAAAGATATTGCGCACCATGCTGCGCAGTTTCGGCATCGTAAAAATCCGCGAAGCAGCCGACGGCGCCGTCGCCCTCGAGAAGCTGAACAACCACCTGATCGACATGGTGGTCGCCGACTATGCGCTCGAAACCCTGAACGGCGTCGAATTGACCGAACTGGTGCGCGGCGCCGAAGACAGCCCCAACCGCTTCGTACCAATCATAATGGTCTCCGCTTACGCAGAAAAATGGCGGGTCGAGGCTGCGCGCGATGCTGGGGTAACCGAATTCCTCGCCAAGCCGCTCTGCGCCCGCGACCTTTACATGCGGCTGGCAGAAGTCATCGAGAACCCCCGCGATTTCGTGCGCTCCGCCCGTTATTTCGGCCCGGATCGCAGGCGGCGTGTCGACTCCAAATTCGCAGGCATTGAGCGCCGCAAGGACGCGCTCCAGAACGAACCGAGCGCCGCCGATCTCGCGGCCCAGCTCTTCGACTGAAAAGGACTACGGCTCGTCGGTCGGCGCAGGCCGGGATGGCGGCTCCTGCGGCCCAGGCGGCGACACCAATTCGTCGGCAGCCATCAAGCCGGGAGCCTCCAGATCGTGCGGCGACGGTACGTGGTCGATTTCCGTCCAGCGATGGCAGGCCACCAGCCGCCCCTCCCCCGCGGATTCCACCGGCGGCGTCAGCTCGGCACAAATGTCTTCGGCGAACCGGCAGCGGGTGCGGAACGGACAGCCCGAGGGCGGATTGATCGGTGACGGGATTTCGCCCTCCAGCCCTTCGATGCTGCGTTCCCGCGCAAGTTTGGGATCGGGAATGGGCACCGCCGTCAGCAGCGCTCGCGTATAGGGGTGCTTGGGATCGTCATAGAGCGCGTCGCCGCGGGCGCCAGCTCGACGATCCGCCCGAGATAGAGCACCAGGATGCGGTCGCTGACATGCCGGACGACACTGAGATCGTGGCTGATGAAGACCAGCGTCAGACCGAACTCATCCTTCAGATCGCTCAACAGGTTGAGGATTTGCGCCTGGATGGACACATCGAGCGCCGAAACCGGCTCGTCGCACACGATCAGCTTGGGCTCGGTGATCAGCGCGCGGGCAATGCCGATGCGCTGCGCCTGCCCGCCCGAGAACTCGTGCGGATAGCGGTTGATCATCTCGGGCAGCAGGCCCACCGCCTCCATCATCTTGACGCACCCGTGCCGCGGCGCTGCTTTGCCGACAGCTCGGGCATCAGCGTGCGCAGCGGGATCGGCGATGATCTCGCCCACCGTCATGCGCGGATTGAGCGAGGCCAGCGGGTCCTGGAAGATGATCTGCAGATCGCGCCGGTGCTTGCGCATCTCTTCGGCCGGCAGCTGCGGTCAGATCCTGCCCCAGCCACAGCACCCGGCCTTCGTCGGGCGTCAGCAGCTGCAGGATGCAGCGCCCGAGGGTGGACTTGCCGCACCCGCTTTCGCCCACGATGCCGAGGGTCTCGCCCGGTCCGGACGGAGAAGTTGATGTCCTCGAGCGCGGTCAGTGTCAGCGGCCGCGAGAACAGGCCCGTCGAAATGGCGAAGGTCTTGGTCAGATCGCTCGACGGTCAGAAGGGTGTGGGCCTGCTGCGTTCATGACGCCACCTCCTCGTCGCTGCAGCACGCCCTCGTAAAAGCACGCCTTTGCGCGTCCGCCGTCAATCGGCGTCAGCGGCGGCCGTTCGTCCAGGCACTCGGTCGAAGCGGAAGGCGCAGCGCGGATGGAAGGCGCAGCCCCGCGGCAGGTGCTCGAGACTGGGCGGCAGGCCCTCGATCGGGTCGAGCCGCTGCTGCGCGCTGCCAACGTGCGGCGTCGAGTGCAGCAGGCCGAGCGTGTAGGGATGGCGCGGATCGTAGAACAGGTCGTCCACCTTGCCCCGCTCCACGCACGCGCCCGCCATACATGACCATCATGTCGGTCGCGAGCCCGGCGACCACGCCCAGATCGTGCGTGATCATGCACCAGCGCCGTGCCGAAATCGTCGGTCAGCGATCTTGAACAGATCGAGCATCTGCGCCTGCACGGTCACGTCGAGCGCCGTTGTCGGTTCGTCGGCGATCAGGATCTTGGGCTCGGCACAACAGCGCCATGGCGATCATCACGCGCTGGCGCATGCCGCCCGACAGTTCGTGCGGATAGGCATTCGGCCCGCTCGGGCCGGCACCGGAATGCCGACGCGCTCCAGCATCTCGATGGCGCGCTTGACCGCCTTGTCCTTGGCATAGCCGCGATGACGACACGAGCACCTCGGCGAGCTGGGTCTTGATCTTCAGGGTCGGGTTGAGCGAGGTCATCGGATCCTGGAAGATCATGGCGATGTCGCGCCCGCGATGCCGGTCGAGCCGGTCCTTGCTGAGCCCGAGCAGATTGACGTCGCCGAGCATCGCTTCGCCCGAGGCCCTGCCATTCTTGGCCAGCAGGCCCATGATCCCCATGAAGGCCTGGCTCTTGCCCGAGCCGCTCTCGCCCACCACGGCAAGCGTCTCGCCTTCGCTTGAGGGTGAAGTTGAGATCGCGACACGGCATGCACCTCGCCGTCATGCAGCGAGAAGGTGACGTTGAGATCTTCTGACGGAGAGGACGTCGGTCATTAGCGGTCCTTGGGGTCGAGCGCGTCCCGCAGGCCGTCGCCGATATAGGTGAAGCACAAGAGCATCGAGACCAGCACGATGGCGGGGAAGATCAGCAGCCAGGGCATGACCTCGGCCACCGGCGTGCCATTCGACAACAGCGTGCCGAGCGAGGTCTGCGGCTCCTGCACGCCGAGCCCCAGATAGCTCAGGAAGCTCTCCGTGATGATGATCTCGGGGACGGTCAGCGTCGCGTAGATCACCACCGGCCCGGTCAGGTTGGGGATGATGTGGCGGGTGATGATGCGTCCAGGTCTTGGCGCCGCCAGCCCTCGCCGCCTCGATGAATTCGCGTTCCTTGAGGCTCAGCGTCTGCCCGCGCACGATGCGCGCCATGGTCAGCCATTCGAGCGCCCCGATGCCAACGAAAAGCAGCACCGGCGAACGCCCGAAAATGACCACCAGAATGATGACGAACAGGATGTAGGGCAGCGCATACATCACATCGACGAAGCGCATCATCACCGCGTCGATCCGTCCGCCGAGATAGCCGGACACCGCCCCGTAGATGACCCCGATCACAACCGACACGAAGGTCGCGACACCGGCAACGATCAGCGACATCTGCGTGCCCTGCAACAGCCGCGCCAGCACGTCGCGCCCGTTCTGGTCGGTGCCCATGAAATGGCCCTTGGCAAAATCGGGCGGCTTGCGGATCGCCGACCAGTCGACCTTGTCATAGTTCCAGGGCAGGAAATAAGGGCCGAAAAACGCGATCAGGATGATCGCCAGAACGACGAAGATGGAAACCATCGCCGCCTTGTTGGCGAAAAGCCGCCGCAGCGCATCCTGGGTCAGCGAGCGGCCCTTGGGCGCGTCGAGCTTTTCCAGCTTGTCGGCATAGGCCGACATGGTCATGTCCTTGCCCGTGATCCCGGCCATCAGCGGTACCTCACCTTCGGATCGAGCCAGGCGTAGACGATGTCCACCAGCAGGTTCAGCGCAATGATGATGCCGATGTAGAGAACCGTGGTGCCGAGCACGAGGCCATAGTCACGGTTAAGCGCGGCGGAGATGAAATATTTGCCGATGCCCGGCAGGCCGAAGATCTGCTCGACAACAAGCGAGCCGGTGAGAAGATAGCTCAGCCCCGGCCCGAGATAGGAGACGACCGGCACCAGCGCCGGCTTGATCGCATGGCGAGCCAGAACAAGGCGGTTGCCCAGCCCCTTGGAGCGTGCGGTGCGGACGTAGTTGGTACCCAGCACCTCGATCATCGAGCCGCGCATCAGCCGCGACACCCGCGCCGCATGCGGCCAGGCGAGCACCGTTATCGGCAGCACCAGATGCTCGATATGCCCCGGTCGGTAGCCGCCGGCGGGCAGCCAATGCAGATAGACGCCGAACCCGAGCTGCAAAAGGGCGCCCATCAGGAAGTTCGGAACGATCACGCCGAGCATGACCACAAGGACCAGCACATAGTCCGGCCATTTGTTCTGCGTCACGGCCGCAATGGCGCCGGTCACCACGCCGATGACCGTCGCCACCACGAAGGCGGAAAAGCCCAGCATCAGCGTGAAGGGCAGACCGATCGACAAGCAGCTGGCTGACGGTAAAGCCCTTGATCACCATGGAGGGGCCAAGGTCGAAATGCAGCAGCCCCCAAAGGTAACGCAGATACTGCATCACCAGCGGATCGTTCATGTGGTAGAATGCGCGCAGATTGTTGAGGATTTCCGGCGGCAGTGCGCGTTCGCCGTCGAACGGCCCGCCAGGCGCGAGCCTGAGGATGAAGAAGCATCCTGTAACGGCAATCAGCGCCACTGGAATGGCGGAAAGCACCCTTCGCAGGGCATAATTGAGCATGGGTTTGCGCCTTCAGGCCGCTATGGCGCGCAATGCGCTGCCAATCGAAAAAGTTCCGGACCGCTGCGAGGCAGCGGCCCGGACGATTGCAGGGATCAGTTTTCCGACTTGGACATGTACCGGACCAGATGACGGTCGACGGCGTTGTCTTCGAAACCCGAAACCTTCGGTGAGATCACCCACTTCGAGACGTAATAGTAGATCGGGATGACCGCGAAGTCGTCCATGGCGATCTTCTCGGCCTGGTGCAGCAGACCGGCACGCGCCGTCAGATCTTTTTCGTCCGACGCCTGGGCCAGAAGATCATCATATTTCTGGTTCTCGTAGCGGCCGTAATTGTTGCCCGTGCCACCCTTCAAGAGGTCGAGCATGTTGACCGGATCGTTGTAGTCCATGATCCAGCCCGCGCGGCCCACCTGGAAGTCGCCCGACTGCAGGGCATCGTAATGGGTGCTCACGTCGGAGTTGAACAGATCCACCTTCACGTGGATCGGCTCCCACATCGCCGCGATCGCCACCGCGATACGCTGGTGGTTCTCATTGGTGTTGTAGCGCAGCTGCAGCTCCAGAGGCTTGGAGTCGGAATAGCCGGCGTCCTCCATGAGCTTCTTGGCCTCGGCGACACGATCGTCATAGGACATGTCCTGCCAATCGGGATGGTATTGGTCGCCCTCATAGTTCGCCGTGCCGGGAGGAACCCAGCCATAGGCCGGCAGTTCGCCCGTGCCCAGAATGTCCGGGCCGATGACCTTGCGGTTGACCGAGATCGACAGCGCCTTGCGGATTTTCGCGTCATCGAGCGGCGGCTTGGTCTGGTTCATGACGTAGTAATAGACGCCAAGGAACGGGGCCACATGCGCCTGACCGGCATACTGGTCCTGCAGCAGCGCATACTGATCGGCAGGGAAGCTCGACAGGATGTCGAATTCGCCGGCGCGATAGCGGGCCAGGGCAGCCGCATCATCGTCGGTGATGTAGTACATCGACCGTCGTCGATCTTGACGTTGTCGGCGTCATAATACTTATCGTTCTTGACCGACTTGATGTAGGAGCCCGGCACCCATTCGACCGGCTTGTAGGGGCCATTGGCCACGACATGCTCGATGGTCGACCAGTCATTGCCGTACTTCTCGACCAGATGGGTCGGGTTGGGATAGGCGGTGTAGTGGGTCAACGCCTGCAGGAAATACGGCGTCGGGGCGGTCAGCGTGAACTCGACCGTCTTGTCGTCCACCGCCTTGACGCCGAGCTGGTCGAAATCGGTGATTTCGCCCTTGTTAATCTCTTCGGCGTTTTTGATCGGGTACTGCAGATAGGCATATTCGGATGCGGTGGCCGGATCCTCGAGACGCTGGAAGCCGGTCACGAAATCCTTGGCGGTGACGGGCGTACCGTCCGACCACTGGATATCGTCGCGCAGGTGGAAGGTGTAGACCGTGCCATCGTCCGAAATGTCATAGGACTTGGCCTGGCCAAGGATCGCATTGCCCTTGGCGTCGATGGTCATCAGACCTTCGATATAGTCGCTGACGGGGCGGTCTTCCCAGTTGCCGGATACGCGCTGCGGATCGAGCGAGCGCGGGTCGCCGCCATTGTGCAGGTTGAGCGTGACCGCCTGCGCCGCGCTGCCCATGGCAAGCGCAAACGCAGCGGCAAGTCCCGCTGCCTTCAGGAAGGGTGTGAACTTCATCTGTTGTCCATCTCCTCGGATTGAACGTTTCCTGGTTCTTCTTATTTCGGCGCCTTTGAGAGTGCGCCTTGTGCCATGCCGGCGGTCCGTTTTGGACCATCCGGTCAAGATGGCCAAACCTAGACACCGGTCTGACCTTTTGGCAAGCGGCTTTCCCTTTGCGTCCGCGTGAGGCACACGAGCCGCGAGGTGACGGGGAGGCCCTAGAGCCAGCCGGAACGCCGGGCCCAGTAGACGATCAGCGCCACACCGACCAGCAGCGCCCAATAGACCCAGTTCGGAATCTGCTGCGCATTGAAGGGCTTGCGCGGCTTCGGCTCGGGCTTCTTCTTGATCTTGCGGAACTTGACGACGTTGTCGCTCACTTCGCCCGCTCCACCAGCGCCGCGACGCCCATCCCCCCCGCGGTGCAGACAGAAATCAGCGCGCGATCCTTCTTTTCGGTGTTCAGCAGCTTGGCCGTCACCCCGAGAATCCGTGCGCCGGTCGCCGCGAAGGGATGCCCATAGGCGAGGCTGGAGCCCTTGATGTTGATCTTGGCGCTATCGATCTTGCCCATCGGCTTATCGCGCCCCAGGACCTCCTTGCAGTATTTGCGGTCGTTCCAGGCCTTGAGCGTGCAGAGAACCTGCGCCGCGAAGGCTTCATGGATCTCGAACAGATCGATATCGGAGAAGCTGAGATTGACCCGGTCCAGCATCTCCGAGACGGCGATGGTCGGCGCCATCAGCAACCCGTCGCCTCCGGCAAAATCATTGGCCGAAACGCGCCCGACGGTCAGATAGGCAAGGATCGGCAGGCCCCTGCGCCTTCGCCCATTCCTCGCTGGCCAGCAGCACCGAAGCGGCACCGTCCGTAAGCGGTGTCGAATTGCCGGCGGTCAGCGTTCCGTGTCCGGAAGAGCGGTCGAAGGCCGGCTTCAGTTCGCCGAGCTTTTCGAGCGTGGTGTCGGCGCGGATATTGTTGTCCATATCGACGCCGGCGAACGGCACCACCAGATCGTCGTGGAAGCCCTCCTCATAGGCCTTGGCGGCGTTGTGGTGGCTCTTGAGCGCAAACGCGTCCTGCTCCTCTCGCGAAATATCCCATTCGCGCGCCATCAATTCGCAATGCTGGCCCATGGAAAGCCCGGTACGCGGCTCGTTGACATTGGGTGCGATGGGCTTGAGCTCGCCATGCTCATGCCCTTGAAGACGCCGAGCTTGTCGCCCAGCGACTTGGCCCGGCTGAGGTTGACCAGCCGTGCGGAGAACTTCTTGCCGAAAACGATCGGGCTGTCCGAGATCGATGTCCGCGCCGCCGGCAATACCGCTGTCGATTTCGCCGGTCGCGATCTTGGCGCCGAGATCGAGCGCCGCCTGCAGCGAGGTGCCGCAGGCGATCTGCAGCGTCGTGCCCGGCGTGTTCGGCGAGAACCCTGCGTCGAGCAGCGCCTCGCGCGCCAGGTTGAAATCGCTTGGAATGGTTGATCACCGCCCCGCCCATGACCTCGCCGATCTTCTCGCCCTTGAGCCCATAGGCATCGGCCAGCCCGCGACAGGGCGGCCGTCATCATGGAAAGGTTGGTTTCCTTCGCATAGCCGGTATAGGCGCGGCAAAAGGGGATGCGGATGCCGCCGACGATCGCCACGCGGCGCACTTGCTGTGCCATGTTCTTCTCCTTAGGCCTTGCCGTCGTGGCGGGCTTTGAGCGGGCCGCCGAGGAAGGGCGCAAAGCCTGTCCCCAGGATCACCCCGATATCGGCAAGATCTTCATTGGCGACGATCTTGTCCTTGACGCAGACCTCGCATTGCATCGACCAGCGGCTGCACCAGTTCGCGGCCGAGCCCCGCCAGATCGGGATGCTTTGGCACTTCGCCCTTCTTCACCTTGCCTTCTTCCCACTTGTAGAATCCCTCGCCGCTCTTGCGGCCAAGCTTGCCGGCGGCCAGCAGCGATCGCGAAACGGGATTTCATCCGGCACCTTGTGCCCCAGTTCAGTGGCAACGGATTTGCCGACGTCGAGCCCGACGGTGTCCATCAATTCGATCGGCCCCATGGGCATGCCGAAGGCAACAGCCGCCGCGTCGAGAAGCTCCGGGCTGTCGCCCGTCCTCCACGCGCTCGACGGCGCCGAGCATGTAGGGCATGAGCACACGATTGACCAAAAAGCCCGGCGCGGACTTGACCACCACCGGCGATTTGCCGATGGCGAGCGCGAAGCTTGCCCCCAGCGCCACCGCATCGTCGGAATTGAACTTGGAGCGGATCACCTCGACCAGCGGCAATTGCGGCACCGGATTGAAGAAGTGCAGCCCGATCAGCCGCGACTTGTCCTTCAACACCTCGGCAATGCGCTCGAGTTCGATCGACGAAGTGTTGGTGGCCAGGATCGCGCCCGGCTTGATCTGCTTTTCGGCGTCGGCAAAGATCTTGCTGCTTGATGTCGAGCTTTTCGACCACCGCCTCGATCACCACATCGGCGCGGGCAATGCCGTTGCCGGCGACATCGGCCTGCAGCCGCGCCTATCGCCGCCTTGACGAGGTCAGGCTTTTTAAGCCGCCGCTCGAACAGCTTCTTTGCCCGCTTCAGCGCCGGCTCGATCCGGCTCCATATCGAGATCCTGCAGCGTCACGGACAGGCCGCGCAGCGCACACCAGGCCGCGATATCGCCGCCCATCACGCCACGCCCCGATCACATGCACGCGCCGGAAATCGGGCTTCTTGCCCTTGACGCCCTGCTTCTTGAGCCCCTCGGACAAAAAGAATACCCGCCTGAGATTGGTCGCAGTATCGCCGCCCATCAACGGCACGAAGGCGTCGATTTCCGCAGCGCTCATCTTGCGCGGATCATCGCCATATTTCTCGTAGAGGTCGATCAGCGCGTAAGGCGCGGGGTAATGCTCCGGTCGCGCCTTCTTCCTGGCCTCCTCTCGCATCTTGTTTGCGGTGAACCCGCGCATCGGGCCCTTGGCCATCGCTGTTTTCACGAAACCGGCCGGCTGCGACTTGCGCTTTTGCAGCACCGCCTTGCGCGCTTCCCATCTCAGCTGGTCGCGATGGCGAGACGAGCTTGTCGACGAGGTTCATGCCCTTGCGCGGCGCCGGCACGCAGATAGCGCCCCGTCAGCATCAACCCCATCGCATCGACCGGCCCGGCCTGCCGGATGGAGCGGCCCGTGCCGCCGAAGCCGGGGAAGATACCGAGCTTGATCTCGGGGAAGCCGATGCGCGTCTTATCGTTGTTGACCGCGATCCGGTAGTGGCAGGCAAGCGCCAGCTCCAGCCCGCCGCCGAGGCAAAAGCCGTCGATCGCCGCGACCACCGGCACCGGCAGCTTTTCCAGCCGGTCAAACATGGCGTGCGTCTGCTTGAGCGCGCCCGGCAGAACCGACAGATCGCTCATGTCGTCAAATTCGGCAATGTCAGCGCCGGCGATGAAGCCGCTCGATTTGCCGGACTGAATGACGACGCCCTTGAGCTCGTCGGTCGCCGCCAGATCCTCGAACCGACCGATCAGCCCTTCAAGCTCTTTCAGGCAGGCCCGCCCCAGCGTGTTGACCGAACTGTCGGGGACATCGAGCGTCAGCCAACCAATGCCCTCAAAATCGATCTCGAAGCGCCAGCAATCGGTTTTGGGCATGCGGTGCGCCGATTTGGGCTCCTGCGCCGATGAACGCTGAGCCGTCTTGGTGGCAGACTTCGGCGCAGATTTCACTGCAGAACTGGACGCGGACGCGGCACTCTTGCTCTTGGATTTTGCGGTTGCCGCCTTCGGCGCAGCCTTCGCTTTGGCCGCTGGCTTGGCACCAGAGGTGGTCTTTGATGCAGCCGCCGATTTGGTTTTCGCGGCCGCCTTCGGCTTTGCAGCCGTCTTGGATTTTGCGTTGCCGCCTTCGGCTTTGCTGCGGCCACAGGTTTTTCGGCAGGTTTCGAAGTCGCCTCCGGCCCCTTCTCCGCCTCGGCTTGCGGCTGGGTTTCTACTTTCTCGCCACCCTCTGCGGACGGGTCGGCTGCGTTCTTGTCTTCGGCGTCGGCCATATTCTCAACGCGCTCCCTTGTTCAGATCGATCACTCGGCAACCGTCGAAGACGACTTTTGCGTCTTCGACGCGCCGGACTTGGCCGCCGGCTTGCGCCGTGCCGCCGCCTTCGGCTTGGCCGTCTTGGCGGCCGTCGCCGACTTCGACGCAGCCCGCTTGGGCGCCGCAGGCTTGGCCGCGCGAGGTGTGCCGCTCGATGGTTGCCCCGTCAACGCCTCAGGATCGAATTCGTCCACCTTGATCGCCTGATCGGTAGCCTGATCTGCTGCGCGCAGAATGCCGGCCTCGTTGCCGTTGAGAATACCCGCCTCCACGGCGTCATCGACGGCGTCGCGGTCTAGGCGGCGATGAATCTCGCCCTTCTTGATCGCCCGGAAGAATTTCTGCTCGATCTCCTCGGCTTCCGTCACCTTGATCAGCGCATCCTCGAGCACGCCTGTGCGATCATTCGGATCGAAGCTGATGTAAACGCCACGCGTCAGCCGGTCGCGCCAGGCGCTGGGCTTCAGGATATCCCCCGCCAGCTTGAAATTGGCCCGGTCGGGCGCCGGAGTGGCATTTGCCCCGAAAGGCAGCACCAGCAGCCGCATGACACCCGCAAGCAAGGGGTTCGGGAAATTGTCGAAGACTGCCATGAAGCTCTGCTCGATGGCATGGATCCGGTCACGCGCAATCGCGTCGACCAGCGGCGCATCCTCGGCAATCCGCCCGTCATCCTCGAAGCGCTTCAGCGTCGCGGAGAGATAATAGAGATCGGAAAGGATATCGGCCATGCGGCCCGACAATTCCTGGCGCGCCTTGAGCTGCCCGCCGAGGAACGCCACCGTCCAGTCGGCAACCAGCGCAAAGCTCTGGGTGTAGCGGTGCAGCTTTTGGTACCAATGCGTCATCTCGGGCGCGACATTGGTGGGTGCCGGCGCAAAGGCACTGAAAGTCAGCGCATGGAAAAGGCTGCCCGTCTATGTTGGCGCACATGAAGCCCACATGCCCGCGGAAAGCCTTGTCGAACGCCTTGAGCCCCGCCTTTCGGTCGGGATTCTGCACCGCTTCGATCTCCTTGTAGAGATAGGGATGCGCGCGCAGCACGCCCTGCGCGAAGGTGATCAGCGAGCGGGTAAGAATGTTCGCGCCTTCCACCGTGATGGCGACCGGCGTCGTCATATAGCCGCTGAACAGATAGTTGGACGGTCCATCCTGGACGGCGCGCCCGCCATGAATATCCATCGCGTCATTGATGCAATCGCGCATCGCCTCGGTTGTGCGGTACTTCAGCAGCGCCGAGATGACCGCCGGCTTCTGGCCCTCGTCGACCATCGTGGCGGTGACGCGCGCGCCCGGCCTCGTACATGTACGAGGCCTTGACCAGCCGCGCCAGCGGACTCGCCCACGCCTTCCATGATGCCGACGGGAATGCCGAACTGACGCCGGATGCGGGCATAGGCCGAGGTCACCCGCAGCGACTGCTTGATCGAAATCGTGCCGATGGCGGGCAGCGAGATCGCGCGCCCGGTCGAAAGGCACTCCATCAGCATCCGCCAGCCCTGGCCGGCATAGTCGGGTCCGCCGATCAGGAAACTCCATCGGCACGAACACATCCGTGCCGCGTGTCGGCCCGTTCATGAAGGCCGCGCGAGCCGGGAAATGGCGTCTGCCGATCTCGACGCCGGGATAATCGGCCGGCACCAGCGCCAGCGTGATTCCCACATCCTCGCCCTTGCCGAGATGATTGTCGGGGTCGTGGAGGTTGAACGCCAGTCCCAGCAGCGTCGCGACCGGCGCCAGCGTGATGTAGCGCTTGTCCCAGGTGAGCTTCACGCCGAGCACCTTCTTGCCCTTGTAGTCTCCATAGGTGACGATGCCGACATCGCGCATGCCCGCGGCGTCCGAACCGGCATGGCTGCCGGTCAGCGCAAAGCAGGGCACTTCCTGCCCCTTGGCGAGGCGCTCCAGATATTGCGCCTTTTGCGCGTCAGTCCCGTATTTTTCCAAAAGCTCGCCCGGTCCGAGCGAATTCGGCACCATGACCGTAATGCCGGCAGCGACCGACCGGCTGGCGATCTTGGAGATGATCTGGCTTTGCGCCTGCGCGGAAAAGCCCAGGCCGCCATGCTCCTTGGAGATCAGCATGCCGAGGAAGCTCTCGTCCTTGATGAATTGCCAGACGTCCTCGGGCATGTCGTTGAGCTCGTGACGCACCTGCCAGTCGTCGAGCATGGCGCACAACTCTTCCGCCGGTCCATCGATGAAGGCCTGCTCTTCCGGGCTCAGCGTCGGCTTGCGCGATATCCAGCAGCTTCTCCCAGCGCGGGCGCCCGGAGAACAGTTCGGCATCCCAGCCGACCGTGCCGGCGTCGAGCGCTTCCTGCTCGGTGCGGCTGACGCGCGGCAAAATCTTGCGGACCATGGAGTATGCCGGCCCCGTGACGGTGGCCATGCGAACCGGTTCGATGCACAGCGCCGCCAGAACCACGCCGACTGCAAGCGCAAGGACCCAAGCCGGGTTCAGCACAAACATGCCGAACAGGCCGAATACTGCGAAGGTCAGGGCAAAGGTCCACAGCAGCGCACGTTGATAGGCCAGAACGCCCAAAACCACCAGAAGCAGAACAAGCACGAGCAAGGTCACGTAACGGCCTCCTTTTTCATCGTGCCGGGCGAGCGCCGCGCCGCCAGCACGTGAAATCCGCATCAGCAAGACTTAACTTAGAACATCGCAGCGCAGACCTAAAGATAGCGAAGTGAACGTATACGTCAACTGCCTTACCAATAGGGGAACGCATGCCACCGAAAGGTCTGCCGGAAGAACGACAGCAGGTCCCAACGCGAACGCACGGTAAACCAATTGACGTTAAGGTCAGGCAATGGAATAATTCGGCCAAGATGCTGGACGAAGGCACCAGGGAGGACGCCATGACCACCAACGAGCTCAGCGTTGCGCCCCATCGCCCCTGGTTGGGCCATTATCCGCCGGGAATTTCCTGGGACGCTCCCATCGATCTCACCCCGGTTACAGATCGGGTACTCGCCGCCTGCCAGCGTTATCCGCAAAACATTGCCTTCGATTTCCTCGGCGCCTCCACACGCTATGCCGAACTTGAGCGCAAGATCAAGCAACTGAGCGTTGCCCTGCAGGCCGAACTCGGGGTCAAAAAGGGCACGCGGGTCGCCATGCTGCTGCCCAACACCCCCTACTATGTCTATTTCTACTATGCCGTACTTCGGGCCGGCGGCATCGTCGTCAACTGCAACCCGCTCTACACCGTCCCCGAGCTTGCCCACATCGTCAATGATTCGGAAGCGGAGATCCTGGTCACGCTCGATCTCAAGCAGGTTTTCGACAAGGCCGAAAAGCTCGGCGCGCTGACCGGGCTGCAGCGCATTATCGTCTGCCCCTTTCCCAAGGCCCTGCCCCCGCTCAAGAACCTGTTGTTCTCGATTGCCAAGCGCGGTGACATCGCCAGCGTCAAATCCTCGGCGGTAGCGGACAAGATCGTACCCTACGAGCGCTTGCTGAAAACCGAGCGCAAGTTTTCTCCTGTGCCGATCGACCCTGAAAAGGACGTCTGCCGTGCAGCAATATACCGGCGGCACCACCGGCATGCCCAAGGGGGCGATGCTCAGCCACGCCAATATCGCGGCCAACATGAGCTCAGATCGCCTATTGGGGTGGCTCGGTCTATTCGCCCGACAAGAAGCTCATTGCCGTCCTGCCCTTCTTCCACATCTTCTCCATGACGGTCTGTCTCAATGTGCTCGCTGGGCAACGGCATGGAAATGGTCATGCTGCCGCGTTTCGAGCTCAAGATGCTGCTGGAGCTGATCGCCCGCAAACGGCCCGAAATTCTGCAGGCAGTGCCGACCCTGCACCCACGCGCTCTGCTCGTCTGAACTGTCGAAAAAATACGATCTGAGCTGTCTGGAGGTCTGCGTGTCCGGCGGCGCCGCCCTGCCCGACGAAGTGCGCAAGGAATTCGAACAGACGACCGGGGGCCGCGTCCTCGAAGGCTACGGCCTGACCGAGTGCTCCCCCGTCGTGTGCTGCGCCGCCCTTCGCGCGCCGGCCAAACCGCATGTCGATCGGCCAGCCCTTCCCCGGCACCGACATCCGCTTCGTCGATATCGAGGAACCGCTCGCGAGGTGGCGCCGGGAGAACGCGGCGAACTGCAGGTCAAGGGCCCGCAGGTCATGCTCGGCTATTGGCGCAATGACGAAGCCAATAAGCGACGCCTTCGTCGATGGCTGGCTGCGCACCGGCGACGTCGGCTACATGGACGACGAGGGCTACATGTTCCTCGTCGACCGCATCAAGGATCTCATCATCTGCTCGGGCTTCAACGTCTATCCGCGCACCATCGAGGAGGCCATCTACAGGCATCCCGACTGTCGAGGAAAGCAACGTCATCGGCGTGCCGGACGATTATCGCGGCGAGGCGCCCGTCGCTTTCGTCAAGCTCTATGACGGCCAGGTCGCTGACTGCCGAGCAATTGAAGGGCTTCCTCAAGGAGCACCTCTCCAAGATCGAGATGCCCAGGGAGATCATCTTCAAGAGCGAACTGCCCAAGACGCTGGTCGGCAAGCTCTCCAAGAAGGAACTGCGCGAGGAATATGCCCAGCTGAAGGGAAAGGAACGTTCGCATGAACAGGCCTGACCCCGAACAGCGGGATCTCTTCGCCATCGCCGATCTCGCCAAGGAGTTCGGCATTTCCACGCGCGCCATCCGGTTTTACGAAAGCAAGGGCCTGCTCTCGCCCGAGCGGGTCGGCGGCACCCGCGTCTTCCGCCGCCGCGACCGGGCGCGCCTCATCCTCATCCTGCGCGGCAAGCGGCTGGGCTTTCAGCCTGCGCGACATCTCGGAATATCTCTCGCTCTACGATGTCGACCGTACCCAGACCGCCCAGGTCAAAAAGCTCAACGAGATGGTCGACACAAGGCTGGAATTGCTGAACCAGCAAATGGCCGATCTCGAAACGACCATTGCCGAATTGCAGGAAATCAAGAAGCTGGCCAAAGAACGCATGGCCAAGCCCGCCCCTTAACCGGGCAGCGGCAGCTCGAAACTCCCGCGCTAGAACATTTCCCGGCTGTTTGCGTTAGGGATGTGCAGGATAAAGGGCCTCCCTTTGTCCAATCCATAAATATCGCAAATCAACACATTGGGACCGCAAGGGGGCAACATGGCCTTGCTTTTGGGGATGGTTTTGATCGCGGCGCTGGGCGCGCTGCATCACTTCGCATTGTCGAGTATCAGGCGACTCGCCGGCAAGCCGAAGACGACGACATCCCTGGACCCCATCATCATCTTCATTGCCGTGCTGGTGCTGCACGTCGCCGAGATACTGCTGTTCGCCGGCGTTTATGCCGCGTTGCTGCCAATTCCCGGCATGGGCCATTTTGGCAAGGACTTCACGCCGGGCTGGCAGGATTTTGTCTACTATTCCGGCATCAACTTCGTCACGCTAGGCTATACCCAGATCGAGGCTTCGGGCCCCATTAGGCTGATCAGCATGTTGCAATCGCTGGGCGGTTTCATGATCCTCACCTGGTCCGCAACCTTCCTCTATTCGGCCAGCAAGCGCGCCTGGGAAAACTAGACCGGCCCCGTTCCCGCGAGGTGGCGCAGCACCGCGACAAAGGCGGCGATGCCATCTTCCAGCGCACCCGAATTGTCGATCTCGACCCTGGTGATGCCGTCTGGAACCGGTGGCGCCTCACGTTCAAGCCGCGCAGCAACCTCCGCGGCGCTCTCACGCCCTCGCGCAGCGAGCCGTTCCGCACGGATTTCGCGGGCGGCGTTGATGAGGATCACCCGCGTTCCGGCAAAACGCGTCACGGCCTCCTCGATCACTCGCCGCGATACATTGCAAACGGCAATCCGCCCCGCCGCCACGTCTTCGGAAACGGAGAGCGGCAGCGCATAGCCGAGCCCATGCGCCTCCCAAGCCAGAGTATACTCGCCCGTTTGACGCAAGGCATCGAACGTCTCGCGGCTGATGCTGTCATGATCCTCGAGCGCCGCCACGCGTTCGCGCGTCACCTGCCTGCGCGGAAAGACGAAGAGGTGATCTCCTGCCAACTCCCGCTGCGCCGCGCGCATCAAAGTGTCTTTGCCGGCGCCGGATGGCCCCACAACGAGCACCAGCATGCCTGCCTTTGCCATCAGGCGACCCGCCGGCCCTGCCGCCAGACGCCCCGCACCACAGGCATGTCGCCGATCATCGCCACTCGGACGAAATCGGCGCGCTTGCCGATGGCGATCTCGCCTCTGTCGTCGAGCCCTGCAGCCGTGGCCGGGTTGCGCGTCACGGTTGCGACCGCCTCGGGCAGCGTGATGCCCTCGACCGCTTGCGGCATCGCGAACACCGCCTGCATCAGCGCAAAGGGCACATAGTCCGAACTCAGAATGTCCAGCAGCCCGTCCGCAGCTAATGCGGCGGCAGAAATATTGCCCGAATGCGACTTTCCGCGCACCAGATTGGGCGCCCCCATCAGGATCGCCAGTCCCGCCTCTCGCGCGGCTTCCGCCGCCGCACGCGTGGTCGGGAATTCAGAAATCTTCACCCCTGCCTGCCGCGCCTCTTCGACATGCGCCACAGTCGCATCGTCATGGCTCGCCAGCGCGATGCCGGCATCGCGGCTCAAAGCCACGATGCCCTCGCGATTGGATTTCGAAAACCGCTTCTGATCGTCGATGCGGGCGGCGATGAAGCGCTCCATCTCGGCGTCGGTCCGGCCGGTCTTGCCCTGATAATAGGCATAGTAGAGGTCCATGGTGACGAACTGCCGCTGGCCCGGCGTGTGATCCATCAAAGAGGCCAACCGCACCGGCTGGTAATCGTGATAGGCCTCGAAATGCTCGAGCGCATCGGAGGACGCCAATTCGCATCTGAGGTGCACGAAATGCTCCGCCCTCAGCCGGTTCTCCTGGCGGCCGCGCATGATGGCTTCGAGCAGCACCTCGACATGTTCGGAGAGCGAATAGTTCGAATCCGCGTCCGTCCCCAATCGCACCGCATCGAAGACCGTGGTGATGCCGGAGGTCGCCACCTGCGCATCATGCGCTTGCAGCGCCGCCAGCGCATTCCAGAACACCTTCGGGCGCGGGTGGTAGTGGCTCTCAAGATGATCGGTATGAAGTTCGACCAGGCCCGGCAGCAGGTAATCGCCCTCGAAATCCTCTGCTGCCGAGTTTGAAAGAGCGCCGCTACCAAGGTCCGCAATCTGCCCGTCCTTCACCGACAGCGACCCGTCACACACACTGTCGGCAAGAACCAGCCGCGCATTTGTTATAGAAAATTCCGGCAAGGTCATTGGGCTGCGCTGCGCACCCTCTCGCCGAGCCTGAAATCGGCCAGACGCACGAAATTCTCCCCCGGCGCCGCCTCCCTGTAGATCGAGATCGACTCGATCGGCCAGGCTTCTGCAAGCACGGCCGAAAAATGCGCCTCGGCGGCCTGCATAATCGCCTCCTGCCGTTCAAAAGCGATGCGGTCCGTGAGGGTGAAATGCATGCGGAATTCGTCCATTACATATGGATAGCCGTACTGGTCCAGCAATTCGCTCTGCCGGTGCGTCAGTCCGGCAGCCAGTCTCTTCTGCCGCTCGTCTTCAGTCATGGGACGGCGGAACGGCTCGAAATGAGCGACACAATTGGCCGCGAACTGCGTAAGTGCAGCGTCCTTGGCCGCAGGCACGATCGCGAGGAAACCCGACAGCCAATCGAGCCGCATGCGCACGGGAGGTATGGGCTTCTGAAAGGCCGCAAAACGTTCGGCCGCAGCCAGCAGCCGCTCCACATCATAGCCCTCGGCGAGCACCATGGGCGGCTTGAGGGTTGCATGGAAACCGTACCGCCGGGCAGATGCCGTTGCAGCCGCAAACTCTTCAGCTGCAATACCTTCAATGTCCGGTTGACGCACCGGCGCCCCCGAAAGGGCATCCGCCCCGAGCCAGGACGCGGCGAGGCGCCAGGCCTCGCTATCCGCATCGGGTGCGAAATAAACGGCGAAACGCTCCTGCATGACTCTCTCCTTTATGAGCCAATGTTGGGCGAACAACTAACCGCCGTGCATGGCATTTTGGCGACGCTCGGCAAGATGTCGAGACGAAGCTAGGTGGACCGACGTCCCATTCATGGCCGCGCCCCCTGGCCGCGCCACGCAATCGCCAAATGGTTATCGAACAGCAGCGGCGATTCGTCACGCACCACACCTTGTTCATCCCGCCACTGGCCGCTGCCCGAGCTGAGGATCGGCCGGTCGCTGCCCCAGGCGACGCCGCAGACATTGGCCTGATCGACAAGTTCCGCACGGCCCGTTTCGCTGTCGAAAATAACCGCCGAACTGCCGACCGGCGATGTCGCCACCACACGCCGCCCATCCGGCGAACTCGCCAGCGCTCCGACATAGTTGTTGAGCCGGTGCAGCACATCGGGGTCAAGCTTCGCGAAGCTGAGACTTTCCCCGATGCCGGCCCGGGCGAGCAGCGGCACTTCCATGCTGCCCGATCCCATATATTGCGCGCCGATCCAGACCGTGTCGTCCGGCCCCGGCGCCAGATGCCGCAGCGACAGTTTGTGCAGATCGGCAGGCAGTTCCTGCACGCCTGTAACCGTGCCATTGTCGCGGTCGATGAAGGCGATGTTCGGCTTCATTGTCGGCAGGTTCAACGGCGTACGTCCATAGTCGGGATGCGTGTCCATGCCGCCATTGGCAATGACAAGGTAGCGCCCGCCTAAACTCATCATCATGTCGTGCGGCCCAACGCCGCCCGAGGTGAACTCGCCCAGCCGGGCGAACCCGTCGGTCGCGTCATAGATGCCGATCACACCCTGCCCGGCATCGAAATCGTTCTCCGTGGCGTAAAGCAGCCTGCCATCGGGCGAGAACACGCCGTGCCCGTAAAAATGCCGTCCCGAGGGTGAGGTAACCGTCGCAGCAGGTGCTCCATCGCGGTCGAACACAGCGGCGAAGGTGCCGGGCCTTCTCGCGAACACCACGAACTGCCCGCTCGCCTCTGAAGCGGTGACCCCGTGCCCGCGGTCAGGCAGGGCGGCGCGGGAGATGATGTCGCCGCGTTCGGAAACCAGCAGCGCACCATAACTGCCGTCCGGCATCTGGCAGGCCGAGGCCAGGACCAGTTCGGCATTGGACAGCGCCGCCGCTTGTCGAGGCAACAAGGCAGCCGCAAACCCTGCCCCGGCTGCCTTCAGAAATTGCCGCCGCTCCCACATATTTTAACCTCGCCTCAGTCGCCGTCCAGCGCCGAAAAGCCGACGCCCACGCCCAAGGGGGTGGCGAGTTGCTGCACGGCGATGTTCTGCAGTGAACGGGTCAGGATCCACAAATAGCGCACCCGGTCCCATCCGTCCTTGTCGGCCAGCATCTCGGCGAGCGGCTTGTCGGCGCCCTTGGCGGTCTTCTCGAAATTGTCGAGTTCGAACACATAGGCCCCGGCCGCCCAGCGGTCCTTTTCCTCGATCAGATCGCCGAGCCCCGAAATGATGAAGAGGTCGCGCATGCCCGCGACGTTCCAGCGGGCCGAAGACACGGTGAGATTGGAGCGCCAGAACAAGCCCTGTTTGGGGTTGGCGCCCTGAGGGCCCTCACCCACGCCAAGGACCGGACCGAGCCGCGTGTCGCGCAGCATTTCCGCGCCGTGCACCCACACGCCGAGCAACTCGCGCAACACTTCAGTGCGGTCCCGGTAGTCCGGATTTTCCGGCTTTGGGTCTCGCATATGCGCGGCAATGCCGTCAGACGCCGTCCAGGCATCGACCAGTTCTTCCGCCGTCGCCTGAATGGCGGTGGCGATCGTCCGGCCATACTGGCAGCGATAGCTGCCCTCGTTTGTCGCCAGCGTCTCCGCATCGGTGCCATGGAGCACGAATTCCAGCGCCCCCAGCCCCTGCACGGCAACGCTCTTCTGCCTCAGCCCCTCCAGCGATGTCGCCGCGTCGTCCTTGTCCGCCAGCAGCCCCTGCACCTGCTTCAGCCCGATACCGCGCCTGTCCGGCCAGAACAGAATGCGCTCCAGCCGGTTGTTCTCCAGCACCGGCCCGAAGCGGACGATCTCGATGCGCGACCACGCCTGCACCAGCCCTTCGAACTGCTGACGCGCCTGCTCCAGCGCCGCATCGGAGGGACTTTCGCAAAGATCGCCAATGCGCTGGGCCTCGAGCTCCGCCGCCTGCGCCAGCCGCTCATAGCCAGGCACGATGAAGCCCGAAATCGCCTGATCGGCGACGGCGAATTCCTCGGCGCGTGCCGGCGCCGCGAAAGCCAGGGTGACGAAAGCGAGCAGGACGGCTTTGTTCATTACAACGACTCCAGAAATGCGAGCAGCGCCTGCCGCTCTTCGGCCCTCATCTGCACAACCGCATCGCGTTGCGCCTGAGCTTCCCCGCCATGCCACAGGATTGCTTCAAGCAGATTACGCGCCCGCCCATCGTGCAGATAAAGGGTATGCCCGCTGACATCCCTTGTCAGCCCGATCCCCCACAGGGGCGCCGTCCGCCATTCATATCCGTTCGCGTCACCTTCCGGGCGGTGATCGGCCAGCCCCTCCCCCATGTCGTGCAACAGCATGTCGGTATAGGGCCAGATCAGCTGGAACTTCTGTGCGTCCCCGATCGCATCCCGGCTCGTGACGAATTTGGGAGTGTGGCACGAGGTGCAGCCGGTCTCGTAAAAGAGCTTCTTGCCGTCGAGCACCTGACTGTCATCGACATTGCGCCGCGCCGGCACCGCCAGATTGCGCGCATAGAACGCCACGAGGTCGAGCACCGGATCAGGCGCCTCGCTGTCCCCTTGCGAGGACTGGATGCCGTTCGGCGCTGCGCGGCAAGCCGTCTGGCTTTCCATGCAGTCGCCATAGGGCAGCATGACGTCGGGCGTGGAGATGCCGATATCTCCGGCGAAAGCCAGTGCGCTCTGGTCGCGCACGCTGGGCACCGCCGCCTTCCAGCCGAACCGCCCGAGCACCAGCTGGCCCTCGTCCATGACCCAGCTTGGCTTGCCTGAAATGCCGTCGCCATTCTTGTCGTCCGGATCGGCCAGCGCCTCGATATCTTCGGCCGGGATCGCTTCCAGAAGCCCCATGCCGATCATCTGCGGCGCGACGCGCGGCGACAGCATGACGTTTTCGTCCAACGGTCCATAGCCGAGATCGGTCACCGAATAACGCGGCTTCCTCAGATTGACGACCGTGCCGTCGCCAAGGGTGACCGGCACCTCCTCATAGTCGATATGCATCTTGCCTTCGGCCGGAATCCCGGGATTGGCGAAATCCTGCAACTGGCTCCCATAATGGGGTTCGGGCAGCACCGACAGTTCCCGCGTCGCCAGAAGATTTCGCTCGCGTTCGTCGCCGGGTGGCACCGACAGGCGCAGGAACATGGAAATGCCATCGACGTCATTGTTGGCCGGCGGGTGTCCGCGCCCGTCCTTCAGATGGCAGGACTGGCAGGCGCGCGCGTTGAACAGCGGACCCAGCCCGTCGGACGCCAGGGTCGAACTCGGCGCCGCCACCCAGAGCTTTTTGAAGAACCCGTCGCCGAGATTGAACTTGTCCTGCTCGGCAAAGCTGAGATTGGCCGAAAAATGCGAAAAGGCGTCGCGGTTGATCAGCTTGGTCGAGGTGGCTGCCCCACCGCTCATCGCCTCGAAGGGTTCGGCCTTGGAGAAATCTTTGGTGGGCGCGGTCACCGACCGCACCCGTGCCAGATCCTTCGCCGACACATCCGTACGCACGCCCTCGGCGGCAAATACCGCCACGGCCGAGACGAGAACCAGTCCGGTGAACACTGCAGTCAGATTAATGCGCATGACTTATGAGATATCCGGGCGGGGGCCGCGAGATCGCCAGCCCCCGCGAAATGTTACTGGAAGACGGCGTTGGGGCTGTCGAGCGTGTCGTCGCCCTGAATGGTGACGCCTTCGAGGTTCAGCGTCGCCACGGCGCGTTCGATGGAGCGGGTCTGGTCGACAAGGGCATCGATTGCGGCCTGCACCAGCGCATTGCCCTCTTCATTACCCTCGCCGATCATCTGGTCATAAGCCTCGCCGGCCTCGGCCTTCGCCTTGATGGCACCGGCCTTGTCCATGGTGGCGTCGAGCTTGCCCCTGAGCTCTTCGTCCAGCGCCGGGTCCTCGGCGGCGACCAGATCGGAAACGCTCGGTCCCTCGACGGTGCTGCCGTCGATCCGCTCGTAGCGGCCGAGATAGACATTCTGCACGCCCTTGGCGTCGTAGAAGTGCGAATTGTAGGTGTTGTCCGAAAAGCAGTCATGCTCTTCCTCCGGATCGTGCAGGAGCAGCCCGAGCTTCATCCGCTGCCCGGCAACTTCGCCATAGGAGAGCGAGCCCATCCCGGTCAGGATGGCCGCGATCCCGGCATCGGGATTGTCGATGAGGTTCCGGCGCGCGGCGCCGTCCTCTTGCCAATTGCCGACCATCTCCTGAAGGTCCGAGACCAAAAGATCGGTCGCTGCGGCGAGATATTGTCCGCGCCGGTCGCAATGCCCGTTTGTGCAGGCATCCCCCTTGGCGTAGTCGCTGGCCGGGCGCTCGCCCTTGCCCGCGTCGGTGCCGTGCAGATCCTGCCCCCACAGCAGGAATTCAATGGCGTGATAGCCCGAGGCGACATTGGCCTCTACCCCGCCTGCTTCCTGCAGGGTGTCCGAGATGACCGCCGGCGTGATCTCGGGGATATCGACCTCCGCGCCATTGATCATGAGCTTCGGGTTGGCGATCACATTGGCGGTGTAGAGCCCGTTATTGTCGCTCTCGGTGCCATAGGAGGCATCAACATAATCGATCAGCCCCTCGTCGAGCGGCCAGGCGTTAACCCGGCCTTCCCACTCGTCGACGATGGGGTTGCCGAAGCGGAAGGCTTCGGTTTGCTGATAGGGCACGCGGGCCGCCAGCCAGGCCTCACGCGCAGCCTGAAGAGTGGCATCTGTCGGATCGGCCAGAAGCGCATCGACGGCATCGTCGAGCTTTTGGGCTGTCTCAAGGGAATCCTGATAGCCGGCCAGCGCGATGTCGGCATAGGTCTTCAGCACGTCCGTCTTGCTGACATCCTCTGCAAAGACAGGCGCCGCCGTGAGCGCCGTGGCAAACAGGGCAAGCGGCAGGGCGCCGCGGGTGAAAAACGTCATTGCTTCCTCTCCTTCGGGTTCAAGGCCCGGAGTTGGGGTCCGCTGTCGGAAAGGAAAACCGCCGCGGAATTGCCCCCACGCGCAGCGACGCATTCATGACGTCCACTTCCCTTCGATCAGCAGGGTTCAAGGTCCTGCCATCAAAATGGCAACCCCTCCTAGCGGCAGGAGAAACAAGAAATCAAGTGAAATTACAATGAGATAGAATGGTTCTAAGCTTTGCGGAATTTATTCCTATAGCTTGACATTGACCTGATCGGGCTGGAGCTCGTTGTGGGCCTCGCCGGAAAAGCGGGGCTACCGCGCCCTTTCTGTCGCGATCCCGAGCTTGTCATGACCCAGCGCGTCGAGCGCCCGGGGTCATCCGCCCGGCAATATAGGAAAAGGGCACCCGAAGGCGCCCTTTCATGATGTTTCTTGATGGATGTCCTAAGCCGGAGACAAGGCAACGATCGAACCGCGACGCAGGGGGGCGTTCGGCAACTCAGAACTCGCTCCACTCGGCATCGCTGTCGACCGCCGCATTACCGCGGCTGAGGTAGGTCTTGGCGGCCTTGACGACCTTCTGCTGCAGCCCCTTGACGCCGGTCTTTTCGGCCTGAGGTTGGGAGGCGCGTCCCGAAGCATCGATCTTGAAGATCTCGACGATGCGGTCGAGCTCGCTCGCCTGGCTTTCGGTCTGCTCGATGGCAGCATTGGTCTCCTCGACGAGAGCGGCATTGTGCTGGGTCATTTCGTCCATCTGCCGGACGGCTGTATTGACCTCTTCGATGGAGGAAGCCTGTTCCCGGCTTTCGCGGGAAATGCCTTCCATCAGGCTGGCATTTTCCTTGACCGCTTCGAGCATCGCTTCGAGCTTGTGCGCGGCTTCCGCCACCAGCTTGGAGCCGCCATCGACCTCCGTCGCGCTCTGCTCGATCAGGGCCTTGACCTCGGACGAGGCTTCCGCTGCCGACTGGGCCAGGCGCCTGACTTCCACCGCGACCACGGCAAAGCCCTTGCCGGCCTCGCCGGCCCGCGCCGCTTCCACCGAGGCATTCAAGGCAAGCAGGTTCGTCTGGAAGGCGATGTCGTCGATCATGCCGATAATGTTGGAGATCTTGGCCGACGAAGACGTGATCCGTTCCATCGCACCATTGGCTTGCTGCATCACCTGGCCACCCTGTTCGGCCGTCTGCGACATCGCCCGCGACTTGTCCGAGGCTTCCTCGGCGCGCTTGGCGTTCTCGACCACCGTTGTGGCCAGTTGCTCCATCGCAGCGCTCGTCTCCTCGATCGTCGCCGCTTGCTTGGTCGTGCGTTCGGAAAGATCATTGGCGCCGCTGAGGATTTCGCTTGTCGCCGTCTTTAGCGCCCTCGAAGTGCCCCGCAACTGGCCGACGATCTCGGTCAGCCTTTCGGCCACCGCATTGGTGTCGTCCTTGAGCTTGAGAAAGGCGCCCTGGAAGTCACCCTCCACGCGAAGGGTCAGATCGGTCTGTGCGAGGGCCGAGAGCACCCTTCCGGTGGCATTGATGCCGCCTTCCACCGTCTGCACCAGATTGTTGACGCTTTCGGAGACCTCCTGCAGGTCGGCATCCTTCTGGTTGCCGTCCATGCGCTCCGAGAAATCGCCGCGGGCGGCAGCCCCCACGACCTCCCGAAGCGACGCAATCAGGGCGTTCATTGCAGCCGTACGTTCCCTTGTCTGCCCCGCACGCACTTCTTCCTCAGCATTCATGGCCGCGACCTTGATCGCATTGTCCTTGAACACCTGAACGGCCTCGGCCATGTCGCCGATCTCGTCCTTGCGCCCGAGCGCGGGGATTTCGACCTCCAGATTGCCTTCGGCCAGTTCACCCATGGCAGACGTCATCTGAACGACCGGCCTGGCGATTGCCCGGCTGATGACCAGGGCAAGTCCCACGCCTATGACCAGAGCTGCGGCAGATGCCGCGAGCGCGATCAGTACAGAGGTCGCGATCTCGGCTTCTGCCCGTGAACCCAAATCGTCCTGCAGCGACTTGTTCTCGAGCTTGATGCTTTCGATGTCGCTGGCAACCTTGGGACCCACCACGTAAAGCGTGTCGTCGACGATCTGCTGCGCGGCCTGGACGGCCTGCACGGCTTCGGCGAATTTCGACTTATATGTGCCGGCGTCATCAAGAACCGATTGAGCAGACTGACGCAGGCGCGGATCACGCAACTCCCGCACCATGGCTGCCGACAACTGGTCGAACGTGTTCATCTCGGCATTGGCCTTCTGCGCGTTTTCGGCCGAGGGGTTGTCGAAAAACCCGGCCGCGCCGATCTGGGCGAGCAGCAGGCTGCGCAGCGCATTGCCGGCCGCAAAGGCCGCCGCCGGATCGCTGTCCTGCTGCGACGTCTTCATGATCGTGGTCAATCCCTGCTCTGCTCTTGCACCCAGTGCTGCCAGTTCTCCGCGTAGCGCATCCCGGCGATTTCCGAGTTCGAGCAGATTTTCGAACCCCTTCTTGTAAGCGTCCACCGCATCCTTGGCATCGGTCATCGTGGCAATGGCGTCTTGCCGCGCGAAAAGGCCGATCGCCTCATCGAGCGCCGATTGGGTCTGCGTCTCGCGTTTGCGCACTTCATCGGCGGCATTCGCGTCATCCTTGACCATGAAGTCTTTCGCAGCCATCTGCGCATAGATCATGTTCGCTTCTGCCAGGCTGATGGCATTCGTCTGGCGCGCGAACAGTTGATACTCGGAAAAATTCGATTTGGCGGTCGAGAGGCCGAAATAGGAAACGACGGCAATCGCCGCCAGAAACGCAAGTACCGTCCCCAGGCCAATTCCGACCTTCTTGCCGACCTTGAGATTGGAGAAAAACGACACGCCTGGCATCGAACTGCCGCGTTGACTGGACGTCATGATATCGGACCTCTTAATCGGCTCCTTCTGGAGCCGTTTCGATTTGAAGATGGAAAAACGCGCGTCACTACTTGTTCGGAAACACGCCCGTCAGACTGGGGCGGCTACACATCCGAGCCCACCGGCACCGCTGCGGCGGTCGAGCCAAGGCAGCATCATTTAAATGCCATAGCGGAACTTAAAGAACCCTTACGTAAAACCCCGAATATCTGCCGGGCGAGGTGGAACGATTGGGGGCGCGCCGCGTCTTCATGAAAAAGCAATGGCCGGCAAGCTCCCGATAGCCCGGAATGAGCGGGCTGAGGGCCCGGAAGGATAATTTTGCGGCGGATCTTTTTCCCCTCCGCGCAGCCCCAGGGACACGCAAGATAATTCCGGCTGAAGAAACCTTCAGGCTCCAGACGAGGCGAATGGGGGCCGATGACATCAAGCAGCACAACACCCGGGTCGTGCTGACCGCAGTTGCGTCCAAACCCGGCACATCTGCGGCAGAGATCGCGCGCCTGAGCGGGCTCGGCCCTCAAACGGTCTCACGTCTGATTTGCGAACTGGAAAATGGCGGGCTTGTCCGTTCGCGGACAAGCTAAGAGGGGCCGGCAGAGGACAACCGGCCATCCCGTTCACACTTGCACCGATGGCGCCTACAGCTTTGGATGCGAGATCGGCTGGCGCCATGTCGAAATCATCTTGCGCAATATCGGCGGCGAGGTGCTCGGCCATCATCGACGCGACTATGGCCATCCCGACGCCCGCATTCTCTTTGACGAGATCGGGGCGTGGACGCGCCGGATGACAGGGCTCGTGCCGGAGGAGCGCCGCGCCCGCATCATCGGCGTGGGCGTTGCGATGCCAGGCGGCATCGCGCGCAACATCGATATCGTGGGTGGTTCGATTGAAGATGCAAATGCCTGGCGCGATCTGGACGCCAGACAAAGCCTCTCGGAGAGTACAGGCCTCGAGGTTTTCGTTTTCAATGATGGAAACGCGGCCTGCTGGGCTGAACTCGCGGCGATCGAGCCGCCGCGGCCAAACAACTTTGCCTATCTCCATGTCGGCACCTTTGTCGGGGCCGGCATTATTGCAGAAGGCAGGCTCTGGGAGGGCCCCACGGGCAATTCAGCAAATCTGGGCGCCATGCTGGTCACCGACACCAGGGGACGCCAAGCATTCGTTCACACGCTGGCGTCCATCTTTGCGTTTCGGGAACGTCTTCGCGGAAACGGCATCGAGCTCCCGAACGGCGATCCCTATTTCTGGGACTGGGAGACATTCGAGCCGCATTTGAGCGACTGGCTCAACGAGGCGGGTTGGGCCCTCGCGCTCGCCATTGCCAATACCACCGCGGTGATCGAACTGGGTCTGGCGATCATCGACGAAGTCGTGCCCGAAGCCATTCTCCAGCGGCTGGTGGATCGCGTAAATTTCCACAGCAGCAAGCTGCCCCTGCTGACTTCCGGTCCAGTGGACATCCACATTGGCCGCGCAGGCCGCATGGCGCCGGCGAAAGGCGCTGCCCTACTGCCAATCTACCGGCGGTTCTTCGACCCGGACTGATAGGCCAATTTATGTGATGTCGGGAAAATTGGTTGCGGGGGCAGGATTTGAACCTGCGACCTTCAGGTTATGAGCCTGACGAGCTACCGGGCTGCTCCACCCCGCGTCAAACACAACGGCCGGGCCGTCACGTGCGGGGCCTATATAGGGGGAACGCTCCGGCTTGTGAAGGGCAAACCGGCATTCCCGTGACAGTTTTTTGACGCGGCCCGAATTCGCCATGTCGGCCACCCTCCATCCAGCGGGTGGCCAGCCCTCGCGCAGCCAACGCTCCGACGTAAAGCCTTGCCAAAAAATCCGTTTTGGGCGGCTTCTTGTTGAGTGCGGCCGCAAGGTCCTGCTAGTCTGCCCTGCACAGGGAAACGCATAAAGGGCAGATCAGAAGATGAAATACAAACCGCTCGGGCGGACCGGCCTCGATGTCAGCGAAATCTGTCTCGGTACCATGACATGGGGACGCCAGAATACCGAGGCGGAGGGGCATGCCCAGATCGACTATGCCCTCGATCAGGGCGTCAATTTCATCGATTGCGCCGAAATGTACCCCATCCCGCCCACTGAAGAGCGCTATGGCGGGACCGAAAAGATCATCGGCACCTGGATGGCCCAGAACACCTCTCGCCGCGATGATTTCGTCCTCGCCACCAAGATCGCCGGCGGCGGCAGCCATCGCAGCTTCCTGCGCGACGGGAAACCACCGAGCCGTCAGACGGTCACCGAGGCGGTCGACAACTCACTGGCCCGGCTGCAGACCGATCATATCGATCTCTACCAGATCCATTGGCCCTGGCGCTCGCACTACCATTTCGGCAATGGCTGGACCTATGACTATTCCAGAAATGACGCACAAGAAGTGCGCGATTTCATCGGCGAACTGCTCCGCGGCTTCGACGATGTGCAAAAGGCCGGCAAGGTCCGCCATTTCGGCGTCTCCAACGAATCGAGCTGGGGCGTCATGCAATATCTCAAGACCGCCGTGGCCGAAGACCTGCCGCGGCTCGCCTCGATCCAGAACGAATATAGCCTCGTACGCCGCCTGTTCGAGCTCGAACTCGCCGAGGTCAGCCTGAATGAAGACGTCAGCCTGCTTGCCTACTCGTCTCTCGCCGCCGGCATACTGAGCGGCAAATATCTCGATGGCGCCATGCCCGAGGGCTCCCGGCAGACGCTGACCGGCAAGACCCAGCGCCATTCGGACGCGACCATGGAAGCGACCCGTGAATATCTCGCTCTGGCGAAAAAGCACGGGCTTGATGCGTGTCAGATGGCGCTCGCCTTCTGTCTCTCCCGGCCCTTCATGACCTCGGTCATCATCGGCGCCACCACAATGGACCAGCTCAGGACCGACATCGGTGCGGCCGACGTAACGCTGTCTGACGAGGTCTTGGCGGGCATCGAGGACATCTACCACCGCTATCCGCGGCCCTACTGATCGCTCGGGCCACCAACACGGCCCTTGCCAGCCCTGCTGCCGACGCTAGGCTCTGGCGCCGGCTGCGATTTGCCAGCCTTGGGGACAATTATGGCGCTGCTCGGCTCGCTCTTTCCATTGATCTGCTGGCTGGGCTATGCCGCTCTGGTGGGGCGGTTCGAGCAAAGGCGCCCTTCTCTCTCCGCCATCATGTCGGCGCAACGCCGCCGCTGGGTCATCAATGCGGTTGCCCGCGACACACCTCTCGACGCCATTCTCGCCGGCAATCTGATGAGCTCGATTTCGTTCTTCGCGTCCACCACCGTATTGCTGGTGCTGGCTCTTTTCGCGGTTTATGGACAGCTGGACTATCTGGTTGCCGCCCTGCAGGGATTGAGCCTGGGGCCGCCGCCCAGCACGACCGAGGTGGAGTGGCATATCTCGGTTGTGCTGGTCATGTTCATGCTGGCCTTTCTCGCTTTCACCCTGTCGCTCAGGCAGTTCAACCATTTTTGCATCATGCTGGGCGCCGCCGATCATTCTACCACCAAGGACCCCACCGAGATCGGCGTCATCGCGGCTCTGAACACACTCGGCGCGCGCAATTTCAATCACGGCATCCGCGCCTATTACTTCTCCATTGCCATGCTCGCCTGGTTCGCCAGTCCATGGGCCTCGATCGCCGCCACGCTCGCAATTCTCGTGGTGCTCATTCACCGCGAATTCTTTTCGGTGGCCCGCAATCTTGTCGCCCGGCTTCACCACCATGAACCGGTCGAAGAGCATCGGGAATAGCCCCTAGCGGGTCAGCTCATCCAGAAACTCGGCCACATCATCGAAAAGGTCTGACCGCCAGCGCAAGGGGCGCATCTGAACCAGCAGGGTGTCGGCGTGCCCCAGCCCTTCATATAATTTCTCGGTCACCGGCACGCCCGCCCCGCGCAACTGCCGCGCCAGCGCGATTGTGTTGCGCGGATAAACCAGCTTGTCGGACGTGCCGTGACCCAAGAACATCGGCGGTGCCGTGGGCGTCACCAGATTGACCGGTTGTGTCAGTTCCGGCTCCTCCGCCCGTGAAAAGGCCGCAATGCTGGCCGGTACGTCGAAGGGATAGAAATCATACGGCCCGGCAATGCCGACCACGCCCCTGATGCGCCCTGAAAGCTCTGGCGCGCCGAGCTGCTCCGCCGACAGGCCCAGCATCACTGCATTGTAGGCACCGGCCGAATGCCCAGCCAGGAACAGGTCTCGTGCGTTGCCGCCGAATTCTGCTGCTTGCCCGGTAAGCCATTTGGCCGCCGCCACGCAATCCTCGAGGAACTCAGGATAATGCGCCTCGGGCACCAGCCGGTAGTCGGCGACCGCCGTCAGAAACCCAAGCGCTGCATAGGCGCGCCCGGCAAAGCTGTAGTCGGATTTGTCGCCGCTGTCCCACCCGCCACCATAGATGAACAGCATTACCGGCAGATCGCGGTTCACCTTCCGCGGCGCATAAAGATCGAGCCGGTGTCGGGGATCGGAGCCGAAGGCAATATCCTTGGCGATTTGGTGGCTGTCGCCATCCTTGGGCAAAATGAAGTCGAGCCAGCCAAGCGGTGAGCGCTGCATGAAAATCCCGCGGTTCGGAAAAGATCACTCCGGCCAGGGCACGATCGTCAGCTGCGGCCAGTGCCGCTTGGCGCGCTCCGCCTTGGCGGTGTGGGCCACCTTGTTGTCGATGACCGGATTGGGAACGATCCGGAAGGAAAACAGATCATCCAAACCGAAAGGTGCGGCAATCTGCAGCGCGCCCCGCTCATCTAGCCGCGCCGCCACCGCATGCGTCTTCGAGGCATAGCGCAACAGCGACTCCTCGGAAGATGCGAGCGGCGCGACCTCCACGCCGAACTTTTGCGGAAACCACAAATGCACCCGCGCCTGATTGCGCAATTCCACCGGCACCGGCAGATGCGCGAAAGCAGCGGCGGCACGTTTGATCTCGCGGTCCTCCGCCTCATAGCTGAGATCGCGCGCATCGTGGTAGATGAGGTCGATGTCTTTGATGCCATTGAACGCCGGCTGGCCCGACAGGCGGTTCCACACAACGTTATAGATCGCCCCGGACACCAGCCAGCTGTCCGGCAGCTCAAACGCCCTGAGGCCATCCAGCACTTCCATCAGCAGAGGTTCGCGGAGGATGATTTCCTCCAGCGCCCGCCGCTGCTCGGCCTCCGATTTCCCTGCGTGACGAAGATGCTCCATGGGCGAGAATGTACCCGATTCCTGCCCGGAGCGATGGCTCTAGCGGTGCCCCACAATGGAGCGATCGCGATAGGGCGCTTCCAGCGCGGCGATCTCGTCATCGGTCAGTTTCAGCTCCAGCGATTTGAGCGCATCCTCGACATGGCCAAGCTTGGAAACGCCAACGATGGGCGCGGTGATGCCCGGCTTGGCGAGCAGCCAGGCCATCGCCACCTGCGCCATCGGCACGCCGCGATCCTTGGCGACCTTTTCGACGGCGCCCACAATGGCTTCGTCATTGCCCTCGGGATCGTCGTACATCGACTTGTTGTAGCGGTCGGTGGTCGAGCGATCGGTCTTGGTGCCCCAGGGCCGGGTGAGCTTGCCGCCGCCCAGAGGCGACCAGGGGATGACGCCGATGCCGTCTTCCCGGCACAGAGGCAGCATTTCACGCTCTTCCTCGCGATAGACCAGGCTCACCTGGTTTTGCATGGAGACGAACTTGGTCCAGCCATTACGTTCGGCTGCCTGCTGGTATTTCAGGAACTGGTAGGCATACATGGATGAGGCGCCGATATAGCGGGCCTTGCCGGCCTTCACCACATCGTGGAGGGCCTCCATCGTCTCCTCATAAGGCGTGTTCGCGTCGAAACGGTGGATCTGGTAGAGGTCCACATAGTCCGTGCCAAGCCGCTTCAGGCTCATATCGATCTCGTGCATGATCGCCTGGCGCGACAGTCCCATGCCGTTCGGCTTGCCTGGTCGCATGGCGTTGAAGACCTTTGTCGCCAGGATGATCTCCTCGCGCGGCGCGAGTTCCTTGATCAAGGCGCCGGTGATCTCCTCCGAAGTGCCCGCGGCATAGACATTGGCAGTGTCGTAGAAATTGATGCCGCCCTCCCAGGCGGCGCGGAACATTGGCCGCGCATCCTCGATGCCGAGCACCCAGGGCCGCTCATCGGTCTTCTTGCCGAACGACATGGTGCCGAAACAGATGCGGCTGACCTCCAGGCCCGTTTTGCCCAAGCGTGTATAGTCCATGGCCAATGCCCTCCCTGGCGCGGCGATCGCATGCGGTAATGGGGATGTTTTTGTCGGAGTGGGCCTTTAGCTTAGGCCGCAGGTCCTGGACAGGTCAATGCCAGAGGGGAACCCACAGAGATCGGCGGCCTAATGCGCATCGCTCAAAAGATAGGTGGCAATCGCCGTCAGATCTTCGTCGCTCCAATGCGACGTGGAATCGGCGACCACCTCTCCCATCGGCCCGCCCAGCATGTCGAAGCCGGGGGTGAACCCGCTCTTCAGGGTATCGATGAGGGCGGCTTCGTCATAGCCATCCTCCTCCAGCCGCGCCTTGGTGATCGACGGAACTTTCCCGCCCGGCGTGCCACTGCTGCCCTGCAACGCTCGGCCATCTTCCCGCGCTCCGAACGCATTGCGCGGCGTGTGGCAGGCAACGCAATGGGCGGGGCCATAAGCCAGATATTTACCCCGGTTCCAGGCGTCGGATTGGGCCGGATCGGGCTGATAGCGATGCGGGTGAAAGAAAAGTGCCTTCCAGAACTGCAGCGCAAACCGGATGTTGAAGGGGAAGCCCAGTTCGTGCGGCGGCATCTTGCCCTGAACCGGCTCGATATCCCGAAGGCCCGCGAAGAGATCGACCAGATCCTGGTCGCTCATCAGGGTGTAGCTGTCATAGGGAAAGGCGGGGTAAAGATGTTCGAGCGTCGCCGGCCCGTGTCCATTGCTCATCGCTTTCGAGAAGTCGGCTAATGTCCATTTGCCGATACCGTCCTCTGGATCGGGCGTGATGTTGGGAGGATAAAAACTGCCGAACGGCGTTTTAAGCGCTGCCCCGCCAGAGAGCGGCGCTTTCCCGCCTTTCACATCCGTATGGCACGACACGCACCCGCCGAGCCGGATCATATAGGCGCCGTGTTCGGCATCCGCCGTTAGCGTCAGATCGCGCGACGGCCCCTGAACGGGTCTTAAAAAGAAGATGGCGGCCGCAACCGCCACCAACACAACGCCACCCAACACGATCCATCTTGTGCGCATCCAGCCCTCCGCCAACGATGGCAACGCTAGATGCGATTACATTGAGGGTGCAATCCGTTGGCACAATTGTGAACGGAACCGATGTCCGCCCTTAGCTGCGCGCATCGCGTTTGGCGGCATTGACCTGCACCGCCGCCAGAACCAGTGCCTTGAAGGCGTCCGCATCCACTGTCTCGCCTTCATGCAGATCGATCGCCCGCCGCGTCCCTCCGCCAAAGCCTGCGTTGAAGAGCCCGGACGGATCCTCGACCGCCGCACCCTGCGCAAAGGTGAACTTGACGTGGGACTTGTAGATCTCGCCCGTGCAGATGATGCCGCCATGCTCCCAGGTCGCGACGCCGAGGGGATTCGACGGTTTGATCCATTTGATGGCTTCAACTATTTCTGCATCTGCTTGCAGGATCAGGGCCCGCATCCGCGCCAGAATATCGCCTCGCCAGTCGCCGCTACTTGCAATGATTGCATCGATTCCGGCAGCCGCCTCTGTCTTGTCGGTCATGACGCAAAAAGCCTCAGCGCATCTTCGGTCTCGGCCCGGCTGGGAGGATGACACCCCTTATGCGCGCAATTAAGGCCTGCGACCACAGCACCAAACCTCAGCATTTCCGTCAGGGCTGCTTCGCCCAGCGCCCCGAGCCGCTCCGGTTTCAGCTCACCGCGCTCGGTCAGGAAGGTGAGGATGCCGGCCATCAGGCTGTCCCCGGCCCCCACCGTGTCGCCGAAGACCGGTGGCGCGAAGATCGGCGACCGGCCTTCTCCCGCTGCCGTGAAGGCGCGTGATCCCCCCTCTCCAAGCGTGACCACCACCAACTCGCAATTGGGCCGAGCCAGCAGGTCTTGCGCATGCGCCTCGACGCTCTTGTCCGCATCGAGCGCCCTGAGATCCTCATCCGAAAGCTTGATCAGATTGACGATATCGAAGAAGTCCTCGAGCCGCGCCTTGTAGGCGGTAAAGTCCGCGACGAGCGAAGGCCGCACATTGGGGTCCATGCTCAGGACTGCGCCTCTGGCCGCGGCCTGTTCGGCCACTTCGTGCCAGACCGCGGCATCCTCGGCCAGGACGGAGCAAAATCCCCCGATCTGAAACAACTGGATATCTTCGGGCAGGGCCGCAATGAGCCCCTCTCGCGTGAAGGCCCGATCCGCCCCGCGATGAAACGCATACTGCGCCTGCCCGCGCTCATTGAGGGTGACCACGGCCAATGTGGTCGGCGCCGATACACGCTCCTTCAGCAACGGCCGCACCCCGGCCGCCTCGAGCGGCTCGAGCAGATAGTCGCCGAAACCGTCCTTCGAGATCGGGCACAGAAAACCGGTGGCGTTGCCCAGTCGCGCCAGCGCCATGGCGCAATTGTAGGGAGAACCTCCAGCATGCGCCTGCATGCGGATCGGTTCGCCCGCCGCGCGCGGCTCCGGCACCAGATCGATAAGGCTTTCGCCCCCCACCACGAACATTCAACGCCCCTTGCTGTACCTGTCCCGCCCCGGACAGCCGGGACGCCGCGTGCTCCAGAGTGGTTTTCAGGAAAAGTGGATGCCACTTTTTCCGATTCGAAAACGCTATAAACCAAACACCTGGAGCAGGTTGCCCGATCCATCTCGGCGCGACCTGCTCTAGCGCATTCCGCTCATGCCGCCAACCGCGCCTCCGCATGCAACGATATCCGTTGTTGTCGGTATGTCCGGCGCGCTCGACTGGACACGATCACTTCGGTGTGTAGTCTCGGCGCCAATTGTACGCTGGGCCGCGGTCCGGTGTGCATTTCAATGTCTTAAGGGAGGATACTTCATGGACCGTCGTTCATTTTTCAAAAAGGCTGGCGCAGCCGGCGCCGGCGTTGCCGGAACCGCAACTCTGGCGGCGCCTGCCATCGCCCAGGAATCGCCGACGCTCAACTGGCGCTGCACCTCGTCGTTTCCGCAGGCGCTCGACACCATTTACGGTGCCGCCGAGACCATGGCAAAGCGCGTCTCTGACGCCACAGACGGCAAGTTCAAGATCGAGGTCTATGCCGCCGGCGAGATCGTTCCCGGCCTGCAGGCCCTCGACGCCGTCGTCGATGACACGGTCGAACTTTGCCACACCTGTTCGTATTATTTCTGGGGCAAGGACGCCGCCTTCCAGCTCGGCACGGCGACCCCGTTCACCTTGAACTCGCGCATGCAGAACGCCTGGTACGCCTATGGCGGCGGCCGTGAGCTGCTCGACGATTTCTACGCCAAGCAGGGCGTCAAGGGTTTCTTCACCGGCAACACCGGGGCTCAGATGGGCGGCTGGTTCCGCAAGGAAATCAATACTGTCGAAGATCTGAACGGCCTCAAATTCCGCGTTGGCGGCTTTGCCGGCACCATCCTGGCCAAGCTCGGCGTCTCGCCGCAGGTTCTGGCTGGCGGCGACATCTACCCGGCGCTGGAAAAGGGCACCATCGATGCGGCCGAATGGGTCGGCCCCTATGACGATCAGAAGCTCGGCTTCAACAAGGTCGCCCAGTATTACTACTATCCCGGCTGGTGGGAAGGCGGCGCCAACCTGCACACCTTCATCAACCTCGACAAGTTCAACGCCCTGCCCGAGCACTATCAGACGATCCTTGCGGACGCCTGCGCCTATGCGCACACCGATACGCTCGCAAACTACGACGCAAAGAACCCCAAGGCGGTGAAGGAACTGGTGGCCAATGGCGCCCAGCTGCGCCCGTTCAACCAGGAGGTTTTGTCGGCCTGCTACGACGCCTCCCAGGAAGTCTATGCCGAGTATTCGGCCCAGAACGAGGCCTTCAAGAACATCTACGAGTCCCAGCTCGCCTTCGCCAAGGAAGAGTATCTCTGGCTGCAACTGTCGGAATACACCTTCGACACCTTCATGATGCTGCAGCAGCGCGCCGGCAAGCTTTAAGCTAGCCGTTCTTTCCTTCGATCAACGACGTACAGAGCCCCGGATTTCGGTCCGGGGCTTTTCCGATTCTATTCGCGCGCTTCCTCCGCGGAACCATCCGGCTGCCGGGCGGTTGCCCATGCTGGTGTAGAACCAGCACGAGGTCCCCATGCCCAGACCCCACATCCTTGCCGCCCTCGCCGCCGCCCCGCTCCTGGCGGCACCGCTTCTGGCGCCGCTGCCGGCTCAGGCCCAGGCTGCAATGTCCGCCTGCGAAACCGAGCAGGACCTGCAGCAGATCCTCAATTCGGATGGCAGCTATATGCCCGACAAGTGTCGCCAGCTGACCATTTCGGTGGTGCGTAGTGACAACGGCCCGCTCTGCGTCATCGATTTCTCCGGCGGCGACGACAATTTCCTGCAGCAGCTCAAGGATGCCGCAATCCCCCAGAAATGGTGGGTGAAGTGCGCCGACCTGCAATCGACCGACGCACCTGCCGGAGCCGCAAAGGACTGAGCCGGGTTGATCCGGCCTAGTTGAAGCTCGGCGGTTGGCTGAGATCCATCCCCGGAGCCGGGCTCTTTGGCTTGGCCGTATTGCCCTTGCGCGATGCCGGCGTGGCGCCACCATCCTCGGCGCTGCCGTCGGCAGGCGCGCCGCCAAATGCGTCATTGCCGAGCGGGGGCAGCCCGAAGCTCGGAGCAGGCGAGCCGCTCTTCCCTCCAGAGCTTGAATCGGGTCCGCCGATCGGCGGCAGCGTCAGGCCCGGCAATCCATTGTCCGACCCACCGCCGCCCCCAAGGCTCGGCAGTTCCAACCCGCCTGTTGCCGGCAGGTTGATCACCACGTCGTTGGGATTGATCTTGGACAGGCTGTCCCTGTAGTGCGTCACCAGCCAGGGAAATCCGATCACCGCCAGGATCACAGCCACCTGGATGATGATGAACGGCACCGCCCCGCGATAGATCTCCAGCGTCTTCACTTCTGGCATGGTCTTGCCGGTCACCGCATCGAGCCAGGGCACTTTTGGCGCCACAGAGCGCAGATAGAACAGCGCGAACCCGAAGGGCGGGGTGAGGAACGAGGCCTGTAGATTGATGCCGAGGATGATGCCGAACCACACGAGGTCGATGCCGAGCTTGGCGGCGACCGGCGCCAGCAGCGGCACCATGATGAAGGCGATCTCGAAGAAGTCGAGAAAGCAGCCGAGGATGAAGACAATGATCGTGACCACGATCAGAAAGCCGTATTCCTCGCCCGGCAGCGACAAGAGCAAATCCTCGATCCACTTGTCGCCATTCACCCCGTAAAAGGTCAGGCCGAACACCCGCGCACCGATCAGGATGAACATCACGAACGCACTGAGCTTGGTCGTCGACAGCAGCGCGTCATTGAGCGTGGAGAAATTCAGGCGCCCCTTCACAGCCGCCAGCACCAAAGCACCGGCCGCGCCCATAGCGCCGCCTTCGGTCGGCGTCGCAATGCCGAGAAAGATCGTGCCGAGCACCAGAAAGATCAGCGCCAGCGGCGGGATCAGGACGATGACCACCTGCTCCGCCAGCCGCGACAACAGCCCGAGTTTGAACTGCCGGTTGATCAGCGTGATCGCAAGGGCTAGCGCCGTCGCCGTCGTTGCCGACCACACGAACCGAACCTCGTAAGTGAAGCCGGAAAAAATCGTGTAATAGCTCAAGAAATGCGCGGCCACGGCAGCTGCGAGCACCACGATCAGCGACGTCACCCCGTCGCCCAGCGTGCGCGCTTCATGCGGCAGGGCCGGCACCGATTTCGGGCGGACGAGCGAAAGCACGAAGATGTAAAGGCAATAGAGCCCGATCATCAGGGCCGCCGGGTAAAGCGCCCCCACATACATGTCGCCCACCGAGACACCAAGCTGGTCGGCCATCACGATCAGCACCAGCGAGGGCGGCACGATCTGCGCCAGCGAGCCCGCCGCCGCGATCGTTCCCGTCGCCAGCGGCCGCTGATAGCCATAACGCATCATGATCGGCAGCGAGATCAGGCCCATCGCCATCACCGACGCCGCCACCACGCCCGTCGTCGCCGCCAGTAGCGCACCGACAATGATCACCGCATAGGCAAGACCGCCCCGGATCGGCCCGAACAGCTGCCCGATCGTATCGAGCAGATCCTCCGCCATCCCGGACCGTTCGAGAATGATGCCCATGAAGGTGAAGAACGGGATCGCCAGCAGCGTCTCGTTGCTCATCACGCTGCCATAGATGCGGTCCGGATGCGCCTTGAGCAGCGTCCAGAACAAATGGATGTCGCTGCCCGGCACGTGCTGGCTGAGTTCCACCCCGATCCAGAAGAAGGCAAGCCCGCCGGCCGCCAGCGAAAACGCCACCGGATAGCCGAGCAGCAGCATGGCCATGACCGACACGAACATGATCGGGGCCAGATTGTGGGCAATGAGCTCGATCATCTCGTGCCCTCTTGCCGGCCGGGTCGTCCGCTGCCCGCTTCCGTCACCGCCGGCGGCATCTCGTCGCCCGGATAAGGTTCGTCGATCTCGCCGCGGATCACGGCAATCCGCTTGATGATCTCCGAGAAGGCCTGCACCAGCAGCAGAACGAAGCCGGCCAGCACCATGGCCTTGGCAGGCCACAGGATCAGCCCGCCGGCATTGGCCGAAAGCTCGCCGCTCGAATAGGACCGCATCAGCCAGGGCACCGCCAGATAGACGATGAGGCCGGTAAAAGGGATGAGAAAGAAGATGTGACCGAACAGGTCGATCCAGTCGCGGGTCCGCTTGGACATCATGTTGGCGACGAAGTCGATACGCACATGCTCGTTGCGCTGCAGCGTGTAGGCGGCGGCTAGAAGGAATGCCGCGCCATAAAGATACCATTGCAGTTCCAGCCAGGCATTCGAACTCATGTCGAACGCCTTGCGGACGATGGCATTGCCGGCGCTGACCAGCACGGCCACCAGAATTAGCCAGGCAACGGATTTGCCGACGAATTCGGTGATCCTGTCGATGGCGCGCGACAGGGCCAATAAGCCACTCATGGGCGACCTCCTCCAGGCGGGCCAGCTCCGCTTGCGGCTTTTGTCGCCGCCTCTCGCAAAAGCTTGCATGCCGAACCAACGGCGTCAAAGCGGCACTTGCGCACCGGCACACGCGTCCACAACCAATGTGGATGGGCCGAGTCTAGTCCCATCTAGCGCAAGGACCATGTTTGTAGGTATCTTCTACCCAATGCTACGGAGGAGGACCCTCGGCTGATGCTCTACTGGCCGAGACGAACGCGAAGTTTTGCACGGCTCAGCCTGCGCCAGAAGATTTTGGCGCTCGCGACGGTGCCGCTCGTCCTGTCGATTCTGGCGATCACAGCGCTCGTCACCTCGCAGTCCCGTGACTTGGCCCAGGCCGCCATCGACACCTTTTCCGACAACATGGTGCGCGCCAAGCAGCAGGAGCTGCTCAACTATGTCGGCCTCGCCCGTTCGGCCATAGCCGACATTTACGACAATGCCGCCCCCGACGATCTGGCAGCGCAGGAGAAGGTCAAGGCCATCCTCAGCGGTCTCGATTGGGGCCCGGACGGCTATTTCTTTGTTTATGACTATGACGGCAACAACATCGTCCACCCCCGCCAGCCCTGGCGCGTGGGGAAAAACTGGATCGGGCTGACCGACCCCGATGGCAACAAGGTCATTGGCGATCTCATCGAGCAGGCCAAGAAGGGGGGTGGCTTCACCACCTACAAATGGGAAAAGCCATCAAGCGGTGAAGTTGCCGACAAGCTCTCCTATGCGCTCGGTCTCGACAAATGGCGCTGGATGCTTGGCACGGGCGTTTACGTCGACGACATCTCGGCCCAGACCGCGCTCGCCAATGCCGACCTCAAATCCAGCGTCAACCACACCTTCAAGCTGGTCGCGATGATCACCGTTCCCGCCGTCATCGCGGTGTTCCTCACCGGCATCTTTCTCACCTTCCGCGAGCGGCGCCTGGCCGACAGCAAGCTCAATGAGCTGGCCCAGCGCGTTATCGATACCCAGGAAGAAGAGCGCGCCCGCATCGCCCGCGAGCTGCATGACGGCATTTCGCAGAACATGGTCGGCGTGCGCTACGTGCTCGACCTGGCCCAGCGCAAGGTTCAGCAGGGCACACCCGACGCTTTGCAGGCCATCGAGCGCGGTGCCGATGGTCTCAATACGGCCATCAAGGAAGTACGCCGCATTTCCCATGATTTGCGCCCCCGCCTCCTGGACGATCTCGGCCTCACCGCGGCGCTGGAAGCACTGACGCACAATTTCACCGAACGCACCGGGGTCCCGGTCGTGCTCAGATCGGTCGCCTTCAAGAATGTTCTGCCTGCCGACGCCAAGACGGCACTCTACCGGGTTGCCCAGGAAGCCCTGACCAATATCGAGCGGCATGCAGATGCCAAGCACGTCGAAATTTTGATCTCGTCCAATCGCGCCGGTCTGCAGATGATCATCCGCGACGACGGGATCGGCTTCGACCCAAGGCCGAAAAAGGGCAAGGCGGGCCTCGGGCTCAGGAACATGGAAGAGCGCATGTCCCATTTCGGAGGACAACTGCACGTGACCTCGTCGGCCCGCGGCACCATGCTCATTGCCCGCCTGCCCAAATCCATCTATCTCAGCCAGCACAAGGAACTGGAACGTTTATGAGTTCACGCCGCACCATCAAGGTCCTCATCGTCGACGACCATCCGCTTGTCCTGGAGGGCATAAGATCGGTCATCGAGACCTATAATCATATCGAGGTGGTGGCGGCCGCCCCAAGTGCTCAGGAAGCTCTCGCCGCAGCCGGCAGAGCGGCCCCCGACGTGGTGCTGATGGACATCAACATGCCCGAACTCAACGGCATGGACGCCATCGAACTGTTCAAGGAGCAGCACCCCAAGGCGCGCCTGCTGATGCTCTCCATGCATGACAGCCGCGAATACATTTCCACCTCCGTCATGTATGGGGCCTCCGGCTATGTGCTCAAGGATGTGTCGACCGGCGAGATCGTCGCAGCCATTGAAGCCGTCGCCGCGGGCGGCACCTATTTCTCCTCTGGCGTCTCGGACGTTCTGATGCGCGTCGATGGCGCGGAGAAGTCGCCGGCCGGCCCGCTCACCACGCGCGAACAGGCAGTCCTGCTTCTGGTTGCCGATGGCATGAGCTCCAAGGACGTCGCCCAGCGTCTCGACATCTCCACGCGCACGGTCGAAACCCATCGCAAGAACATCAAGAAAAAGCTCGGCATCGCCACAACGGCCGGCCTCACCCGCTACGCCATCGAAAGCGGACTGATCGGTCAGGACGCCTGAGCGATATCGGTCTTTTCGCCGCCCAACCAGCTTGCCAGTGCCGTCGCCAGTCCCGCGCCGAAGAACTGTGCGATGATGAAGGGCGCTACGTCCTGCGGCCTGATTCCGGCGAAGCTGTCGCTCAATCCCCGCGCAATGGTAACTGCGGGATTGGCAAAGCTGGTCGAAGCCGTGAACCAGTAAGCGGCCGTAATGTAGAGCCCTACGGCGGCGGCGACCGTTTGCAGCCTGTGCCGCTCGGCCAGAAAAACCACCAGCACCAGCCCGAAGGTTGCGATCGCTTCGGCAAGCCATTGCCCTGCTCCGGTGCGGGTCGTGGCGCCGAACTGGAACACGGCCTCGGCGAACATCATGTGCGCGACGAGAACGCCGCAGATGCCGCCAGCTATCTGTGCGGCGAGGTAGAGAGCCGCATCATGGCCACCGAGTCTTTTGCGCGCGATCATGGCCAGAGTAACCGCGGGATTGAAATGGGCGCCGGAAATTGGCGCGAACATCACGATCAGCACGAACAGGATGGCGCCGGTGGGTATGGTATTGCCAAGCAAGGCAATGGCGCGGTTCCCGTCTGCAAGCCGTTGAGCCATGATCCCGGACCCAACGACAGTAGCAAGCAGCATGGCCGTGCCCAGTGTTTCCGCAATCAGCCGGCGCGGCAGGGTCGCTCTCATCGCGCCTGCTCACCGATGCTGTCCAGCCGCTTTTTCAGCGCCAGCCGGTCGAGCGAGGCGATGGGGAGGCTGACGAAAGTGGAAATCCGCTGATTGAGCATGCGATAGGCTTCGGCGAAGGCGAGCCGTCTCTCCGCCTCGGTTCCAGTTGCCGCCGCCGGGTCGGGCACGCCCCAATGCGCCGTCATCGGATGGCCTGGCCAGATAGGGCACACTTCTCCTGCCGCATCGTCGCAGACCGTGAAGACGAAATCCATTTGCGGTGCAGCGGGTCCCGCGAACTCGTCCCAGGATTTCGAGCGGGCAAAACTGGTGTCGTATTTGAGCATTTTCAGAAGGTCGAGCGTCATTGGATGCACTTGACCCTTGGGATGCGATCCGGCCGAAAACGCGTGGAAGCGCCCCTTGCCTTCGCGCTTCAATGCCGCCTCGGCCAGAATCGAGCGGGCCGAATTCCCGGTGCAGAGGAAAAGGACATTATAGACCTTGTCCGTCATTTGCCCCTCCTCAACAGGCGCAGGCGATTTCATCGATCAGGGGCGCGCAGATTTCGGGGCGCCCGCCGCAGCAATCTTCCATCAGAAACCCCAGCAGGCCCCTGACTCCCTTGAGATCGGCGAAATAGCGGATCGAACGCCCCTCGCGCTTGTTGCGGACCAACCCGGCTGCCAGCAGCACCGACAGATTGGCTGACAGCGTGTTCTGGCGCACATCGAGCCGACGTCCGATCTCTCCGGCCGCCATGCCCTCTTCGCCCGCCTTGATCAGCAGCCGGAATGTCTCGAGCCGCAGTGGCTGGCTGAGGGCCGAAAAGGCCGCCAAGGATTGCTTCATATCCATAATTCATGAAATATGGATATATACTCTTCGCGTCAAGCGTTTGCGGTCGATTGATCGTTGAGATTTTTCTGACCCGACGGAATAAATTACTGACACGCCTTGTAGATGCTCTTCAGCCGGACCAGTTCGCCGGCCAATTGGGAGAAGACACATGCAGATCTACAAGAGCTTCTTGGGTGCCGCGGCGCTCGCCCTACTTGCCAGTCCCGCCTTCGCCGATCCCGGCGGGCTCATGATGCAGAACGGTGTTCTGGTCGACGCCAATGGCATGACCCTTTACACCTTTGACAAGGATGAGCCGGGCAAATCCAACTGCTATGACAAATGCGCCGTGAACTGGCCGCCGCTGATGGCCGACGCGGGGGCCAAGGCCGAGGGCGATTACACCCTTGTGGCGCGCGATGGCGGTGGTCAGCAATGGGCCTATGATGGCAAGCCGCTTTACTACTGGAAGGACGATCTCAAGGCCGGCGACATGACCGGAGACGGTGTCGGCGGCGTCTGGCACGTGGTCAAGTAAGGCGAAATCCGTTCAGCGATGAAGGACTTCCTGGACGAGATCGAAGAACAGGTCCCCGCCCTCAGGCGCTACGCCAGGGCGCTGACCGGTAGTGCCGATCGGGCCGACGATCTCGTCCAGGATTGCATCGAACGGGCGATCCGCAAGAAGGCCCTGTTCCGGCCGCGCCAGCCCGTGAGACCCTGGCTCTTCGCCATTCTGCTGAACATTTTCCGCAACGATCTCAAGCGCCGGCGGCGGACCGACCATGCCGGGCTCGAGGCCCTGACCATCGAACCCTCGCAGCCGGCCCCGCAACCGGACCGGCTGGCCCTGAGCGAGGTGGCGCGCGCCATGGGCAAGCTTCCGGGCGAGCAACGGGAAGCCTTGCTGCTGGTTGCGCTGGAGGAGATGAGCTATGCCGACGCGGCCCAGACGCTCGGCATTCCCATCGGCACGCTGATGTCGCGGCTGAGCCGCGCCCGCGCCACGCTCAAACGTTTAACGCTGGAACCCGGAGAACCGAAATTGAGGGCGGTAAAATGACCGCAACACCGGACAACACGATCACCGAGGCCGATTTGATGGCCTGGATGGACGGCGAACTGGACGACGATCCGGCGCGTCGCGCCGCTGTTGAAGCCCATCTTGCTACCGACCCGGACCTCCGGACGCTTCTTGCCGAATATGCCAAGAACGATGAGGCCATCGTCGCCCTTTATGGCCCCGCAGCCGACGAGCCGGTGCCCCCGCGCCTCTCCCCGATCCGCATCGCCGCAACCGAGAGCCAGCGCACACGCACAGGGTGGCAGCTCGCCGCGGCAGCAATGGTGATGCTCACCCTGGGCGGCCTTGCCGGCTGGACCGTCCGCGATGTCGCCGCCCCCTCCCATGACACCCAGCTGGCCGACATCACCGAGGCCATCGACGCCCACGACCTCTACGTCATCCAGAAGGCGCACCCGGTGGAGGTGACCGCCGACCAGTCCGACCATCTGACCAGCTGGCTCTCCAACAGCCTCGACCGGCGGTTGGTGACGCCTGATCTGTCCGCAGCCGGCTATAAGCTTGTCGGCGGAAGGCTTCTGCCTTCGGGTGCCGCTCCCGCCGCGCAGATCATGTATCAGAATACCGAGGGTAGTCGCGTCACCTTGTTCATCACCGCGCACGAGTCGGGAGAACCCCTGTCCCAGCGCCTTGTCACCAAGGGGCCGCTTGCCGCCTTCTACTGGGCCAATGGCGCTATCGACTGCACCATTGTCGGCCCCCTCGGCCAGGACGAGATCAGGACTTTGGCGCAAACCGTGTTCGCAGCCTTTAGCCCCGAGACTTACCGCCGCGGCTGAGCTTGGCCTTCGCCGGCTGCGCCGTAAAATCCGGCCATTCCACCGACAGGATGTTGTGCGGCCCGAGATTGCCGACCTCGCGCTCGCCGCAAAGGGCCATGGTGAAATCGGCCTCCTTGTAGAGGATTTCCAGCGCCCTCAGCACGCCCTGCCGCCCGCCGGCGCCAAGCCCGTAAAGATAGGGCCGGCCGATGAACGTCCCCCTCGCGCCAAGGCAGAGCGCCCGCACCACATCGACCCCCGTCCTTATGCCGCCATCGACATAGACCTCCGTCCGGTCTCCGACCGCCTCCACGATCGATGGCAAGGCGCGGATCGTCGAACAGGTGCCATCGAGCTGCCGGCCCCCGTGATTGGACACGATGATCCCGTCGGCGCCGGTATCGGCCGCAGCCTTGGCGTCCTCGACCTCCATCACGCCCTTGATGATGAGCTTTTGGCCCCAATAGTCCTTGATCCACTGCACGTCCGACCAGCTCAGTTCGGGGTCGAACTGCGAATTGGTCCAGGCCCCGAGCGAGCCGAGATCGTCCACCCCCTTGGCGTGCCCCACGATATTGCCGAACGTATGCCGCTTGGTGCCGAGCATGCCCAAGGCCCATTGCGGACGTGTGGCGATCTGCCAGACATGCTTGGGCACCCATTTGGGCGGGGCCGACAACCCGTTGCGCAAATCCTTGTGCCGTTGCGCCAGAAGCTGCAGATCCATGGTCAGAACCAGCGTCGTCACGCCATTGGCCTTGGCCCGGTCCATCAGCGATTTGGCAAAGCCGTGGTCCCGCATGACGTAAAGCTGGAACCACCACGGCTTGGTGGCAACGCTCCCCACATCCTCGATCGAACAGATCGACATGGTGGACAGCGTATAGGGGATGCCGAATTCCTCCGCCGCCTTGACCGCGTGCATTTCTCCGTCCGGCCATTGCATGCCGGCAAAGCCGGTCGGCGCGATCGCAACCGGCATCACGCTTTCCTGTCCTGCCATGGTGGTCTTCAGCGAACGGTTGGAAAGCGAGCGCGCCACTTTCTGGCGCAGCAGGATCTTGGCGAAATCGGCTTCATTGGCCCGATAGGTGGATTCTGTCAGGGCCCCGGAATCCGCATACTCGAAAAACATCTTCGGCACGCGCCGGCGCGCCATGTGCATCAGATCGTCGATCGTCAGAGCCGATTGAATGCCGCCCATCGTGCTTGCCGTCCTCCCAACGAAATTTCGTCGGCCAAAGCTGGCCTAACATGTTAGGCAGGGATAAACCTGAAAGCTGAACGGACGTAAAGTCATAAACGGCGGCAATGGGGGAAGACATGTCAGACAACGGCACTCTTTACGAAATCATCGACAAGCGGTTCTCCCGCATGGTCAAGGGCAGCGCCGAGCTGGAAACGCTGTGTACGGGACTGCGCTGGGCGGAGGGACCGGTCTGGTTCGGGGACGGCAACTATTTGTTGTGGAGCGACATTCCCAACGACCGCATCATGCGCTGGATTCCCGGCGTCGGCGTCTCCGAATTCCGCCGCCCCGCCGGCAACACCAATGGCCACACCCGCGACCGCGAGGGGCGCCTGGTCTCCTGCTCGCATGGCAACCGCCGCGTCGAACGCACCGAGCACGACGGCAGGATCACCGTGCTCGCCGAGACCCATGGCGGCAAGCGGCTGAATTCCCCCAACGATGTCGTCGTCAAATCCGACGGCACCATCTGGTTCACCGATCCCGCATACGGCATCGAAAGCGACTACGAAGGCAACAGGGGCGATCAGGAACAGGAAGTCTGTCACGTCTTCCGCATCGATCCCCAAACCGGCGAGACAAAGATCGTCTGTGCCGATTTCGACCGGCCAAACGGCCTCGCCTTCTCTCCCGACGAATCTATCCTCTATATAGCCGACAGCGGCTTCTCGCACGGGCCCGATCGCCCGCACCACATCCGCAAATTCGCGGTCGGAGCGGACAACAGCCTGAGCGGCGGCGAGGTCTTTGCCGAAGTCAGCCCCGGCCTGCCCGACGGCTTCCGCTGTGATACCGAGGGCAATATCTGGACCTCTGCCGGCAATGGCGTGCAGGTCTATACCCCCGAGGGCGACTTGATCGGCAAGGTCAACACGCCCAAGCCCGCTGCCAATGTCACCTTTGGCGGGCCGAAAAAGAATTGGCTGTTCATTTGCGCGACTGACAGCGTGCATCTCCTGCACACCGCCGTGAACGGCGCCCAGCGGCCCTGACCAGATAGGAAAATCCATGTCGAGCGTTCTCTTCATCGGCGGCACCGGCCAGATTTCGCTGCCCTGCGTCGACCGCGCTGTGGCCGAAGGCCATGACGTCACGGTTCTCAATCGTGGCGAAACCAGCGTTTCCCTGCCCGACGGCGTGACCTCCGTCATCGGAGACATGGGCGACGAAGATCCCTACCGCGCGCTGGAGGGAATATCCTTCGATGTCATCTGCCAGTTCAAGGCCTTCACGCCCGATCAGGTGGAGCGCGACATCGCCGCATTTTCCGGCCGCGTCGGCCAATACATTTTCATCTCCTCGGCTTCCGTTTACGAAAAGCCGGCGCGCCACTACGTCATCACCGAGAAGACGCCGACGGTAAATCCGTACTGGAAATATTCGCAGGACAAGATCGCCTGCGAGGCGGTTCTCAAGAAAGACAAAAGCTTTCCCTGGACGATCGTCCGCCCCAGCCACACCATGCGGGTCGGCCTGCCGACCCAGATCAGCGAGGCCGACGATCTCGGCCGCCGCATCCTCGAAGGCAAGCCTATCCTGGTATCCGGCGATGGCACGTCGCCCTGGACCCTAACCCGTCCGGTCGATTTCGCCGTGCCCTTCGTACGCCTGTTCGGCAAGCAAGGCGCCCTGCACGAGGATTTCCACATCACCCAGGACCGTGCCTACACCTGGGATCAGATCTATCACGCCCTCGGGCGCGGCCTCGGCGTCGAGCCGCACATCGTGCATGTGCCGACCGAAACCCTCATCCGCTACGAGCCGGAATGGACCGGCCCCTTGATGGGTGACAAGACCTGGTCGGCGCTGTTCGACAATTCAAAGATCAAGGCGCTGGTCGGCGACTTCGCGTGCGAAAGCGATCTCGACAAGGTCGTTGCCGACAGTGTCGCCAATTTCAAGGCGCGGGCGGCGAAGGGCCCCATCCCGGTCAAGCCCTATGAGGCGCTGATCGATCGCATTGCGCGGGAGCAGTCTTCGCTGGGGAGCTAGAAGCGACCAAGCCGCGCTCACCTCTCCTAAGAAGGAAGGTCGGCGCGGGCCGGTTCATTCGGGCGCCTCTCAATTCATGCTGTCGGCTTGATCTCGAACCCCGGAGCCACCTCATCGTTCCAGGCGGTTTCGGCCACATGTTCGACCTTCGAGGGCGGAGAGCCCCGATCCAGCAGCGCCAGCATTTCCTGAACCTGGCTCTCACTGCCCGAAATCACCGCCTCCACCCGCCCGTCGGCGCGGTTGCGCACCCAGCCATCAAGGCCGAGCCGGTCTGCCTGCTCCTTGGTCCAGGCGCGGAAATAGACGCCCTGCACCCGGCCTGAAACGATGACATGCTTTGCCGGCATCACACCCACTGATCGTTGGCTACGGTTCGGGCGCCGCCGGCATCGCCGGTATTGGCCGTGCCGCGCGGTTCGATCATCAGGATCTTGGCCTCTTTTTCAGCAAAAGGCTTGTGCTCAACACCATTGGGCACGACGAACATCTCGCCCTGATTGAGCGTCACCGATCCATCGCGGAAATCGATGCGGATCGTGCCCTCCAGAACGATGAAAGTTTCGTCCGTTTCCGGGTGACTGTGCCAGATGAAATCGCCTTCGATACGGGCGATCTTGAACTGGTAGTCGTTCATCTCAGCCACCACCCGTGGCTGCCAGGGCTCCTGGATGTGGCAGAATTTCCCGAGAAGACTGATGGGTCGGTAGTCGGTCATCTGGTTTGCCTCCGTAAGGCGACTTCAACTTTCAGCACATCCTTGATCGTCATTGCGAGCGAGCAGAGCGAGCGCGGCAATCCAGTAATCCGCATATGTCTGCTGGATCGCCACGGCGGCTTTGCCGCCTCGCGATGACGCCGACGGCTCAAATCCTACATCGTCGCCCCGATCTGCCAGGGCACGAACTCATTGTCCCCATAACCAAGGAGCTCGGATTTGGTTTTCTCGCCCGAAGCCACGGCCAGCACCTTGTCGAAGATTTCCTGGCCCTTCTTTTCCAGGCTCACCCCGTCCAGCACGTCGCCGCCATTGATGTCCATGTCGTCGACCATCTTGTGATAGATGTCGGAATTGGTCGCGATCTTGATCGAGGGCGTCGGCTTGTTGCCATAGGCCGAGCCGCGCCCGGTGGTGAAGCACAACACATTGGCGCCGCCCGCCACCTGACCGGTCGCCGAGACCGGATCGTAGCCCGGCGTGTCCATGAACACGAACCCCTTCTCGGTGACGGGTTCGGCATAGGTGATAGACCGCATTGAGGTTGGACGTGCCGCCCTTGGCCGCCGCGCCCAGCGATTTTTCGAGGATCGTCGTCAGCCCCCCGAGCTTGTTGCCCGGCGATGGATTGTTGTTCATCTCCATATTGTTGCGGGCGGAATAGTCCTCCCACCAATGGATGATGTCGACCAGCTTCTCCCCCACCTCGCGGCGTCTTGGCGCGGCGCGTCAGAAGATGCTCGGCGCCATAGATCTCCGGTGTCTCTGAGAGGATCGCCGTGCCGCCATGCCTGACCAGAATGTCGGCGGCCACCCCGAGCGCGGGATTGGCGGTAATGCCTGAATAACCGTCCGAGCCGCCGCATTGCAGCGCCAGCATCAGTTCGGATGCCGGTGTCGTTTGCCGGTGCGCCTCATTGACCTTTGGCAGCATATCCTTGATCGCGGCAACGCCGGCTTCAACCGTCTTTTTGCGTGCCGCCGGTTTCCTGGATGGTCATGGTGCGGAAGGTATCGCTTTCCTCCACATGGTAGGCTTCCTTGAATTTCGGGATCTGGAAGCCTTCGCAGCCGAGCCCCACCATGATCACCCCGCCCATGTTCGGATTGGTGGCATAGCCCCAGGTGGTGCGCTTCAGAGAGATCGAAGATCACCCCGCGATAGTCGATCACGCAGCCATTGGCCTGCTTGAGCGCCACCACCCCGTCGATATTGGGATAGTCGTCGAGAATGCCGGAGCGCTCGATCTCCTGCCCGATGAAGCCGGCAACCGTGGTCGAGCAGTTCACCGATGTGAGGACGCCGACATAGTTGCGCGTCCCCACCTTGCCATTCGCGCGCCGGTACCCCTCGAACGTCGCCTGCTGATCGATCGGCAGGATCTCTTCGTCATGCGCGCCCTGCGCGAAGGCGTAATCGTGATGCAGCTCGCCCATGCCGGTATTGTGCTCATGCACCCATTCGCCCGGATTGATCGGCATTTTGGCGAACCCGATGATCTGCCCGAACTTGAAGACCGGCGCACCTTCGCCGATCGGCCGAATGGCCATCTTGTGCCCCTTCGGGACGCGCTGGCTCGCGGTGACGCCCTCCGCCGTCTCCTGTCCTTGTTCGATCACGCTGAGCGCAACCGCGACATTGTCCTTAGGGTTGAGGACCAGGGTCTTGGGGAGGGGCGACATCTCGTTCATTTTCAAAATCCGGGAATATTGGGAGCAGAAAGCTGCGCGACACCTGCCGCTTGTGCTTGCTCTGACCTGTCATGACCAACTAACATGTTAGCATGACTGCTGGGGCGCACACCTACGAATTTCTGACCCCGCCGGCAACCATGTCGCGCGGAAATGTCACCAGTGAGGTGACCGATCTTCTGCGCCGCGCCATCGTCACGCTTGCGCTAGCCCCCGGCGAAATCATCGACAAGAACGCCATCTGTGCCCGCCTCGGCATTTCGCGTTTCCCCGTCTCCGAAGCCCTCGCGCGCCTCAGCGCCGAAGGTCTTGTCGAGATTCTGCCCCAGCGCGGGTCGCGCGTCTCGCGGATCAGGATGGCGGAGGTGCGCGAATTCATGTTCATCCGCACCGCGCTCGAATGCGAGGCGCTGCATCTTCTGGTCGGAAGCCACAGCGCGGAAAGCCTCGATCTGCTCAAACAGAACATGGCGGCGCAGAGAGCGGCGACGGCGGATGAAGGTTCGATGGAATTTCATGAACTCGACGTGAAATTCCATGAACTTCTGTTCGGGGCAGTGCATCTCGGCCGCACGCGGGCGATCGTGGAACAGGTCCGCGCCAATATCGATCGCGCCCGCCGCCTCATCGTCACGCCGCGCCGTATCGCCCTCACCATTGCCGAGCACGAAGCGATCTTCGAGGCCGTCGCGCGTGCCGACGCGCCCGCCGCCGCCGATGCCATGCGCGCCCATATCGAGGCGGTGATGGTCGAGCTTTTCGCCTTCGCCGAACAGTCGCCCCACCTCTTCGCCGATCGCGACACAGCCTTTCCAGCGCCCTTCAAGGCCGTTATGAAGACTGACTTGAAGAGCGAAAATCTGGCGGCAAAAACACTGTAAATCTCACACGCCTTCAACAAAGAACTAAAGGAAATCAAACAGATGAAACTGATGCGTGTCGGCGCCAAGGGCGCCGAGAAACCTGCCATTCTGAGCGAAGACGGATCAATCCGCGATTTGAGCAGCGTGGTCGACGACATCGCCGGCGACGTGCTCACACCTCAAGGGCTCGACCGCATCCGCAAGGCCGACCTTTCGAGCCTGCCCGAGCTCGACAAGTCCCAGCGCATCGGCCCCTGCGTCGGCAAGGTCGGCAAATTCATCTGCATCGGTCTCAACTATGCCGACCATGCCGCCGAGACGGGCGCCGAGCCGCCCAAGGAGCCGATCCTGTTTTCCAAGGCGACCAGCGCCATCTGCGGCCCCAATGATGACGTCATCATCCCGCGCAATTCCAAGAAGACCGATTGGGAGGTCGAACTCGGCGTCATCATCGGCAAGGGCGGCGTCTATATCGATGAAGCCGATGCGATGGATCATGTCGCGGGCTATTGCGTGGTCAACGACGTCTCGGAACGCCATTTTCAGGCCGAACGCGGCGGGCAATGGGTCAAGGGCAAGTCCGCCGACACCTTCGGGCCGATCGGTCCCTGGATGGTGACGCGGGATGAGGTCGCCGACCCGCAGGACCTCAAACTCTGGCTGGAGGTCGACGGTCATCGCTACCAGGACGGCACCACTGGAACCATGATCTTCGGCGTGAAGCACCTGGTGCACTATCTGTCGCAATTCATGAGCCTGCAGCCGGGCGACATCATCACCACCGGCACGCCTCCAGGCGTGGGCATGGGTATCAAGCCCGAGCCTGTCTACTTGAAGCCCGGCCAGACCATGCGTCTAGGCGTCGAGGGGCTCGGCGAACAGCAACAGAAGACCGTCGCGGCGCAATAGGACCAACGGCGGGCATCGGCGTCCTATTTGTTGCCGATGCCCTTCAGGCTGGGCGCGAAGAACCAGCGTAAGAGCTGCGACAGGCCAGGCATCCGCGTGAGGTTCAAAAACTGGTCCCGCACGAAATTGTGGAAGGGCGTCGGCGGCACGAACCAGTCCGCCGTGCGCCGACCGCCCGCCTGCTTTTCCGCGATCAGCGGCCTGAGTTCGCGTTCAAAGCTGTCCAGCGCTTCGTCGACCTGATGCTCATCGAGATAACGTGCGAGAAGGTGCGGCCCGCCAACTGCCAGCGATGCCCCCTGCCCTGCCAGAAGTGAAACGGCATAGCAGGCATCGCCCACCAGCACCGTCCGCCCCTCATGCCAGCGCGGCATTTCGATCTGCGCCACCAGGTCATAATAGATATCGGGCATCGTTTCGGCCGCCTGCAGCAGGCGCGGGACATGCCAGCCGAGATCGCCATAGACCTCCCGCAGCCGCGCGGCCGCATTGGTTGGCAGATCCGCATCGCTCTTATGCGCAAAGAAGGTTGCCAACCGACCACCACCGATAGGGTACAGACCGACCTGTCGGTTTGGCACGCTGAGGATCTCGAACCGCCCCTTCATGCGCTGCGAAAGCTCGGCATCGGGAAAGATATAAGCCGCTGTGTGATAGCCGAGCCGGCGCAGGAACTGCTCTTCCGCCCCGAACACCAGACGCCGCACCTCGGAATGGATGCCGTCCGCTCCAACCAGCAGGTCTGCCTCCAATCGCGCCCCGTCCGACAGCGCGACTTGAACGCCGTCCCGCCCATTCTCCAGGCTTTTGATGCTCGTGTCGAAACGGAAGGACACACTCTCGGGCACGGCGTCATAGAGCGTGCGCTCGATTTCGCCGCGTAACAGCGCCAACAGCCTGTTCTTCACCGACGCCCGGAAGAGGTTGTAATCGATGATCGAGCGGGTTTTACCCGCCTCGTTCACATAGGCCACCGCATCGAAGGCATGGTGATGTGCGACAAGGGCTGGCAGCACGCCGGAGGCTTCGGCAGCGTCGTATCCGGGCCCGAAGAAGTCGATCATATAGCCTTCGGTCCGAAGCACCGGTGCCTTTTCCAATACCGTGACAGACCACCCCCTGCGGCTGAGAAAGAGCGCGCTGGCAAGCCCCGCAATGCCTGCGCCCGAAATAATGGCTTTCATGTCCGTTTCTCCTTGGGATGATCAGGGGCGATCCTGTCGACAAAGGCTGCCCAGGCGGCATGAATTTCTGCCTGGCGCTCGGGAAAAGCCTGCACATGGATCGCAAAACCGTCGGCCGTCATGAAGATGAGATCGCCCAGCGCCTGCACCTCGGCACCGTCGAGTCACTTCCGGCGCAAGATGAGCCACCAGATCGCGGAAGGCCTGGCTGGCAGCATTCGCCGTCCCGAGCACCTTGAGCCGCAACCGCTCGTCGAACAGTGCCTTGGCGACGAAAACGAAATAGGCCCGGGCCATGTCCCGGCCGGTTTCACCAATGCCGAACGATGCATCACCGATGCCGTTCAGCCAGTCGCGAAAGCCCATGTCCTCCGGCGGCGCCAGCATCTGCATGTCGAGCGCGAAGCGTTCGAAAGCCTCGATGACCACATCGTCGAGACTTTTGAAATGATGGAAAAGATTGGCCTTGGATACGCCTGCGGCCTCCGCCAGGGCGGATGCCGTGAACCCATCGATTCCCGAACGCCCCAGCAGCCCGGCCGCGGCCACGAGAATGTCGTCGCGTTTGCTCCTTCGCTGTTTCACACCATTCTCCAATACGCACTATCCCCAACCATTATACTGACCGACCGTTCGGTCAGCAATAAGGCAAGAAGTCTGGTCCTTGGGGGTGAGAGGGCCGCGCGAGACAGCAGGTGAAGCTCGGACGATCGCTAGTCTGGACGGCGGGCGATGAGATCGATCTCGACCAACGCATCCACCGCCAGCCCGGTCACCCCTACACAGGTCCGCGCTGGCAGGCGGCCGCGTTCGAAATAGGACTGATAGGCCGTATTCATCGCTTCGTAGTCGCGCTTGAATTCGGTCAGGTACACGCGGGCAAACGTCACGTTCTCAAGCTTGAGGCCGATCCCGCCGAGAACGATGATCAGATTGTCCATCACGCGTTTGGTCTGAGCCGAAATGCCCTCGGGCAGCGGGGCATCGGGCGCGGCCGGGTCGGTCGGCATCTGGCCCGTGACAAAGACCCAGCCATCGGCTTCCACCGCATGAGAAAAGGGCGCCACGGGCCTGGGTCCGCTCTGGACCATGTGGTGGACGGGCATGCTCATGCGGCGCTCCTGCTACAAGTTACAACTTCAGGTGAGCATCGGTCGGCACCGCACCGGCGTCAACAGCCCACCGATCACGCAAGCCTGAAGGTGGGTTTGCCATATTGGCTTTGCGCGAACGGCGGCACCCGGCTAGGGTCTTCTGGGATCGGGGAGAAAGGATGCATCATGCTCAAATTCCTCGCTGCCGCGGCAGCAGTGCTCTTCTTTGCACTTGCCGGCCCGAACGCTCCCGCCTTCGCACAATCCGATCTTCAGACGCTTTCGCTCGACCAACTGTTCGCCCGCCTGCACGACGCACCGAGCGAAGCTGCGGCCCGCGACATAACCGACAATATCTGGCGCAAATGGACCCAGCCTAAAGACCCCGAACTCGCCCAGCGGATGGCCGAGGCCATCGCCGATCTGGGATCAATGAATTTGAGTACCGCCCTGGACGAGTTCACCGCCATCACCCAGGATTATCCTGAATATGCCGAGGGCTGGAACCAGCGCGCGACCCTCCGATATATGCTCGGCGACTATCCGGGTTCGCTGGCCGACATCGACGAGACGCTGAAACGCGAACCGCGCCACTTCGGCGCCCTCGCCGGCCGGGCCCTGATCTATCTAAAGCTCGGGGACAAGGCGCAGGCCCTGCAGAGCGTAACCGAGGCTCTGAAATACAATCCGTTCCTGTCCGAACGCCGGCTGTTTCCCGAGTTGCCAGAACCGCCCACCCATATTTGAGGCCCTTATGACCGCCAGGACGAATTGGAAAGTCGAACATGAAACAGAAGACCGCGCAGGGCGCTACTTCATTAGGCTCGACGACGGCTCCGAAGCCGAGATGACCTATCGCGCGGTCAGGCCCGGCGTTATCGCCATCGATCATACGGGGGTACCTCCGCAGTTCCGGGGCCAGGGTATCGCTGAACAGCTTGTTCTGGCCGGCATTGAGGACATCCGCGCCAAGAGCCTTCAGGTCATCCCGCTCTGCTCCTATGTCGCTGCCCAGTTCCGCCGTCATCCCGACTGGTCGGACCTCCGAGCGAGCTAAGAGTTCAGGCCTGGGCCCTTATCGCCAGCGCCTCGCTTAGCGTCATGGTGGTGTGATTGAGCCATTTGGGATCTTCATGCGGGAAATCGGTGCGGAAATGCCCACCCCGGCTCTCGGTGCGCCGCAGCGCCGCCGCCGCCACCAGCGTGGCTGAGGTGGTCATGTTGAGATAGGCGCGGGTCACCTTCTCGGCCGTCGCTTCCAGCCGGGCGATCTCGCGTAGGGCCTCGCGCAATCCCTGTTCGTTGCGTTCAACGCCGACAAGATCTGTCATCACCCGCCTCAGATCCTGCACCGCCTTGAGATTGCGCAGCACGATCTCGGCCTGCTCGCCTTTTTCCTGATCCCATTCGATACCGGCAAAGGGCGCCATATTGGTGCGGACCGGCTCGAGCCCGCCAATGTCCTCGGCGATGCGCGCGCCATAAACGACTGCTTCCAGCAGCGAATTCGAGGCCAGCCGGTTGGCGCCATGCAGGCCGGTGCAGGAAGCTTCGCCGCACACCCAGAGCCCCGGCAGGGACGAACGGCCGGTGTCGTCCACCTTCACCCCGCCCATGTGATAGTGCGCCGCCGGCGTTACCGGGATCATGTCGTGCACAGGGTCGATGCCGGCCTCCCGGCAATATTCGGCAACCGTGGGATAGGCGGTCAGGATGCGCTCGCCCAGCGCTTGCCGCGTGTCGAGAAACACTTTGTGCCCCGCCTTGATCTGGCGGAAATTGGCGCGGGCGACGATATCGCGCGGCGCCAGCTCCGCATCGGGATGAACGTCGAGCATGAAGCGTTCGCCGAGCTCATTGACCAGGATCGCCCCCTCGCCTCTCAGCGCCTCTGTGGCAAGTGGTGCGGGGTCGGCGCCGGTAGCGATGGCGGTGGGATGGAATTGCACGAACTCGGCATCTGCAATAACGGCGCCTGCCCGGGCCGCCATGCCCATGGCGTGCCCGCGCACGCCCGGCGGATTGGTCGTGACCGCATAAAGTCCGCCCAGACCACCAGCCGCCAGCACCGTGGCGCGGGCGCGGATGAAGACGGGCTCGACATATCGGTCGCCGAGCTTGCGGCAGAAGACGCCGACCACACGCCCGTCCGCTCGCGCCAGGTCGACCGCCGTGATGCCTTCGACAATCCGGATCGACGGCGTCTTCCTGACCTCTGCGATGATCGCCTTCATGATCTCGTGCCCGGCACGGTCGCCCGACACGCGCACCACACGGTTCATCGAATGCGCCGCTTCCTTGGAGAGCACGTAATTACCGTTCGCGTCGCGGTCGAATGGCGTGCCCCATTTGGCGAGATCGGCGATGCGCGCGGCTGCCTCAGAGGTGACGGATTCCGCCACACCGTGATCGACGATGCCGGCTCCGGCAATCTCGGTATCGTGCGCGTGGGCGTGCGGGCTGTCGCCCTTGCCGACTGCTGCCGCAACTCCACCCTGCGCCCAGGCCGAGGATGCACCGAACCCAAGCGGCATGGGCGACAGAACGGTTACCGGGCGCGGCGCCAGCTTCAGCGCGCAAAACAGCCCAGCCAGTCCCGCGCCGACGATCAATGCGCCGTCGGCGTTCAGCGTGTTGTCGTAAATGGTCATGCAAGCCCTCCGCTGGGCAGCGTTTTATCGGGGATCGCGGCAAAAGCAAACGCGGCAATACCGGCGGAAGTGTCGAAACTTCAAGGAAATCAGAAGCCGAAGCGGGCGAGGGCCGCGCCCGCTTTTTGGCGCGCCACCGCATCTGCGATCGGTATAGAGCCGAAGAACAGAGCCTGATTGGCGTCACTGCGGATCTCGCGGATGCGCGTCGCCCAGCGGCCGGCGCTAATATCGTCTTCATTCAGGCCGTGGGCTACGACCGCAATCAGCATGATGATGACGTGCGCGGCCGGCGAGCGCGCTGCAGCGTCAGCCCAGGCGGCCGCCTTCTCGTAATCGCCGGCAACGATATAGGCCAGGGCGTGGGCCCCGCGCATGCCATAAAGCAGCGGGTCGAGCGGGCTGAGGCGGGCCGCGACATCCGCCTCCTGATGCACATCACCGGCATCAGGCGAAAAAACGGCTGCAAAAGCGCGCGAATAATGACCCTGCGCATAATTTGGATTGATGGAGGTAGCCCGTTCGAGCCAGGGCAGGCTGTCACCGTGGCGGCCTTCGAGCCAGAACGATCGGCCCATCGACAGATTGGTGAAGGGATCAAGCGGATCGAGTTCGATGCCGCGCTCCGCAAAGCTCCGGGCGGCCAGCATGTCGGCGCTGGGGTCGGGCGTGTACCGCATGAAGGCGTTCTGGAAATGCGTGAACGACAGTGCCGCCCGGGCGCGCGCAAAGTTCGCGTCCAGCTTGGCGGCGCGGTGGAAATGGGTCTCGGCACTCTGGTTGTCGCTCCGGGTGAACCGGTACATGTGCTGCAGGCCGAGATGGTAGGAGGCCCAGGCATCGAGATTTTCCGATGTCGAATGCTGGATATGCTGCACCTCGTTGAGCGGAATATAGATTTCGAGCGCCCCGACGACCCGCCGCACGATCTCCTCGCGCAGTTCATGAACGAGATCGCGCCCAACCGTCAGCCGGTCGGCCCAGACCACGCCGCCATCGCGCATATCGGTCAGTTCGAGATCGGCCGTCAGACTGTCGGCCTCGAACTCAAGGGCGCCGGTCAGCCCATAGCGAACGCCGAGAACCCGGCCGATCTCCTGCATGTCGGGCGCCGCTTCGTGGAAATGGAAGGACGAGGCGCGGGCAATGACGAACAACCAGCGCAGCCGCGAGAGCGCCGAAATCAGCTCCTGCGGGATGGCATCGCCCAGACCCGTTTGCGCCGCTTCGCCGGATTGGACGCGAAAGGGCAGAACAGCGATGGAAGGCTTTCCAGCAAGGATGGCGGGGTCCGGGCGCTCTTCGGCAGGCGCCTCGGCAATGGCTGCATGGACAGGCAGGATGTGAGGCGAGCGCAGGGTCACTGGGGCGACGAAGCGGAAGCCGCGCTTGTGTAGCGTGCGCACGAAACGCTGGCTGCGGCCGTCATCGCCGAGCGCGCGGCGCACCGATTTGATGCGGCTCGAAACCGCGGCGTCCGAGATGAAGCGTCCGGACCAGATCTTCTCGATCAGTTCATCCCGGCTGACCAGCCGGTCGCGCTGCTCGATCAAAAGTTTGAGGACATCAAAAACCTGACGCTCGACCGGAACCAGCGCCCCGGCCGCCCGCAGCTCGGCCGCGTCGACATCGAGTTCGAAGCCCGCGAATTCGTAGATCACCTAGCTCATCCGGAACGGTTCGGAATTTCTCCAGAAATTCTCCAGAACCGCTGCAAGCATCCGATCCATAGCCCACCTATCAAACCAGCATCAGGAACCCAAAACGCCATACCAATCCGTCGGTCAGTTTGGCCCCACCCAAACATGCAATCCCGCCGGATTGAGGGCACGCGCGTCCCTGTGCTGCCCCGCAGGCGGCCAAAGCTGTCCCGGACCTGCCCGGAGAAAAGGATTACCATCATGAACGTCGTGCTGAACAGGCAAGACATCAAACCCGACTTCACCGCCCTCAAGGCCAAGCAGCAAGCGGCATGGGCCTCAGGCGATTACGCCATCGTCGGGACCACGCTGCAGATCGTGGGCGAGCAGCTGCTCGAAGCCATGAACCTGCCATCCGGCGTAAGCGTGCTCGATGTGGCGGCCGGCAATGGCAACGCGACCCTTGCCGCTGCCCGGCGTTTCCATCGCGTCACCTCGACCGACTATGTACCGGCCCTGCTCGCCAAGGCGGAAATGCGCGCCCGGGCGGAAAACCTGCACGTGCATTTCCAGACCGCGGATGTGGAGGCGCTTCCCTTCACCGACGACAGTTTCGATGCCGTCATCTCCACCTTCGGGGTCATGTTCGCGCCCGACCAGGAAAAGTCTGCCTCCGAAATGATGCGCGTCTGTCGGCCTGGCGGAAGGATCGGCCTCGCCAACTGGACGCCGGACGGGTTTATCGGCCAGGTCTTCAAGACTTTGGGACGGCACGTGCCGCCAGCACCGGGGCTGCAATCACCGGCGCTCTGGGGCCTCGAAGGCCGGCTGCACGAGCTGTTCGGTGACCGGGGCCTGTCCATCGAGCCGGTCAGGCGCAAATTCAACTTCCGCTACCGCTCGCCGGACCACTTCATGGATATCTTCCGCACCTATTACGGACCGATCCACAAGGCCTTCCTGGCGCTGGATGAGAAGGGTCAAAAGGCGCTCGATACCGATCTGCGTGACCTCATTGATGGCTTCAACCGCGCCACCGACGGCACCATGAACGTGCCGTCCGAATATGTGGAAGCGGTCATCGTGAAGGCCTGAAGTGAAGATAGGGCCGGCGCATGCCGGCCCTCTTGGCTGGATCGGTGGGGCGATCACCTGTTTGTGTGGCCCGTTGCACCAAATAAGCAGTCTCCCGTACGGTGTTCGTCCGATAACGGACGCACCGAACGGAATGAAGCTAGCCTTCCTGACTTCGCAACAATTCGCCATGGAAAATGGGCAGGAGTTTCGCGTGGCGCTCGATGCGGCGGAACTTGCGGAACTCGCTGCGCATCTGGGAGAGCCGGTGCTGCTGACAGAGCTCACTACCCCGCAAGTCACTGAGGCATTCGGCCAGGGGCGGCTCTTGTCTTTGGGTGTCGGTGCGGTCGGCAGCAAATCTCACTTCGCCGAAATCGAAATGAACGAGCGCTTCGCCAATCCCGTCGAACTGCCATTGCAGACCAGCATCATCCGCGACACCTGGCGCGGCCTGGACGAGGCGGTCTTCAACGAGGTCCTGCTGGCGGCGGCCGCACCTGCTCTCTCCCCACAATTTGACGAAACCGCTCAGACGCATTTCGAATTGGAGAAGAAGGGGAAGGACACAGACCACGCGGTCGATCTCGTGGCTCTTCAGATCTCGGTTCGCAGCGACTATAGCAATCGCTGCGCCATGACCGGGCTCGAACATGCCCCCGAACATCCGGTCTTGGCCTTCCCGATCCAGCCGACCGCTTCAGGCGGCCTGCAACAGCCGGACAATTGCATCGCCCTGGTCGAAAGCGCGGGCAATGCGCTCAACCGCTTCCAAATCACGATCGGCGAGGACATGCAGATCGTCGCCGATTTGAGCCGGATCGATCCGGAACTGATGGAAGCAGTCAATGCCGATGGCCGTCTGCGCCTGCCGAAAGCGCGCGCAGCCCGGCCCGGCACCGACGCATTGTCCTGGCACCGGCAGCAGTTTTTCCGGCGCATCGGCGCCGTCTAGAGCGGCCGGCTCACGCCGAGAGGGGATCGCCCTTCCGGCTCATGGCGATCATGCGTTCGACCGACGCCCGCGCCGGCGCGATGATGTCTGCGGGCACCGTCACCTCTTCCTGCATCGTGTGCAGCGACCACAAGACGTTTTCGAGGTTTATGCGCTTCATGTGCGGACAGATGTTGCAGCCGCGCAAGAATTCGACGCCTGCCCCCGTTTCCGCCGCGACATTGTCCGACATCGAGCATTCGGTGACCATCACCACCTTGGGCGGCTTTTGCGTCTTCACCCAGTCGATCATGCCGGCTGTCGATCCGGAGAAATCGACGGCGTCGATGACTTCGGGCGGGCATTCCGGATGCGCGATGATCTTGGCGTTCGGATAGGCGGCGCGCAGCTCCGCGATATCCTCGGCCGTGAAGGTCTCATGCACCTCGCAGGCGCCGGCCCAGGTGATGATCTTCTTTTTGGTCTTCTTGGCCGTGTTCTGCGCCAGGAACTGGTCGGGGATCATGATCACGGTATCGCCTTCGACCGCCTCGACGATCTGTAGCGCATTGGACGAGGTGCAGCACACATCGGTTACCGCCTTCACCGCGGCGGACGTGTTCACATAGGTGACGACCGGAACGCCCGGATACTGTGCACGCATGGCCATCACGTCTTCCGCCGTGATCGATGAGGCGAGCGAGCATCCGGCGCGGCTGTCCGGAATAATCACCGTCTTGTCCGGATTGAGCAGTTTTGACGTCTCGGCCATGAAATGCACGCCGCACTGCACTATCACCGACTGCTTGACCTTCGTCGCCTCGATGGCCAGCTGCAGACTGTCGCCGACGATATCGGCGACGCCGTGATAGATCTGCGGCGTCTGGTAGTTGTGCGCGAGGATGATGGCATCCTTCTGCTTTTTCAGCCGGTTGATCTGGAAGATCAGCGGCGCATAGAAGGGCCATTCGATCTCCGGAATGCGGTCCTTCACACGCTCGAAAATCTTCGCCGTCGACCGCTTCACCGCCGGCGAAAACTTCAGATCGAAAGTCTCCGCAAGGATCGCGCGAGCGTCCTCAAGCGGTGTCATTGCATTGATAAGCTGAACCACCGGAAGCCCCTTTTGCCGATGAAACGCATCTTTTCGCAGCGCTTGGCGCTGCACCCAGGCACCCCGGAGCGTCCGGCATGCAATCTGCCAACCTGTTGGCCAGCCGGGCGGAACTTAGGGATTTTGGGTGGTCATTTCAATGAACCCCATGCTAAACCGCGGCCTGACTGGAAGGCTTTTGCCTCAAACCGCCATCAAGGGGCGATTTCATGCCGCAAAATACTGAAAAACTGCAACAAACGCTGAAGTCGGCGCCCGTCATTCCAGTGATGATCGTCGATGATGTCGCAACCGCACGGCCGATTGCCGAGGCGCTGGTGGCAGGCGGCCTGCGCATCCTCGAAATAACCCTTCGCACGCCGAACGCCCTCAAATGCATTGAGGAGATGGCCAAGGTCGAGGGCGCCATTGTCGGCTCTGGCACCGTGCGCTCGAAAGAGCATATGCGCCAGTCCGTCGACGCCGGATGCCAGTTCATGGTCTCGCCGGGCGCCCCGGAATTCCTGCTGGACGCCGCCGAGGATTTCGACATTCCGCTCCTCCCCGGCATCGGAACGCCGACCGAGGCCATGGCGACTGCCGCGCGCGGCTATTCCTTCCTCAAATTCTTCCCCGCCGAGGCTATGGGTGGCGTTCCCGTGCTCAAGAGCTTTGCCTCGCCCCTTCCCGACCTCAAATTCTGTCCGACCGGCGGCGTGGACGCGAGTAATGCGGCATCCTATCTGGCCCTGCCCAATGTCGTCTGTGTCGGTGGTTCCTGGACGGTGCCGGGCGATGCGGTCAAAGCCGGTGATTTCGCGCGGATCGAAAAACTGGCGCGCGAGGCGGCGGCGCTCGGCAAATAAGATGAGCGGCATGCGGCACCTGATGCCCCTTAAGCTTCTGTCGGCCTTGTGCCTTGCCTTTGCAGCCGCTTTGCCGGCCGCGGCCGCGCCCCTCAACATTGCTGTCGCAGCCAATTTCACCCGCACCGCCAATGACATCGGTGCAGCCTTCACAAAAGAAACCGGCATCGACATTCAGTTCAGCTTCGGCTCATCCGGTACCCTCTTCGCCCAGATTTCCCAAGGCGCACCGTTCGACATATTCCTGTCCGCGGATGCGGCCCGTCCCGCCCGCGCCATTAAGGACGGACTGGCGTTGCAGGACAGCCGCTTCACCTATGCGCTCGGGCAATTGGCGCTCTATGCTCCGCAAGGAAATCCCAAGCAAAAATTGATGACGGGAGATTTCTCTCACATCGCCATAGCCGACCCGGGCCAGGCGCCCTATGGCGCGGCCGCCATCCAGACGCTGGACACGCTCGATCTGTCGCATGCGGTCGAAGGCAAGCAGGTCACGGGTGCCAATGTCACCCAGACACTGCAATTCGTCGAAAGCGGCAATGCCGAACTCGGCTTCGTTGCGCTGTCGCAGGTCATCGGAAAACCGGCGACCGCCGTGTGGCGCGTACCTGAAGAAGACCACGTCGCCATAGCCCAGGACGCCGTCATCCTGACCGGCGCTGCAAGGAATTCGGACGCCAAGGCTTTCGTCGAGTTCCTTAAGGGTCCGAAGGCGCGCGCCCTGATGGAACAAGCCGGCTATGGCGTTCCGGCGCGCCCCTAGGAGCCTCCCCTGCCGATGAGCGTTCTGGCAAGTTACGCACCAGCTATCTGGCTTACCGCCCGCCTTGCGCTTGTCACAACGCTCGTGCTGATCGTTATCGGCGCGCCCATCGCCTGGTGGCTGGCGCGGTCCGAGGCGCGGGGCAAGGAACTTGTCGCCGCGCTCGTTTCTCTGCCCCTCATCCTGCCGCCAACGGTGATCGGCTTTTACCTTCTGATCGCGCTGGGCCCCAACGGGCCGGGCGGCGTCCTCGCCAGCCTTTGGGGCGCCCGCACCCTGGCCTTTTCCTTCGAAGGTCTGGTGATCGGCTCGGTCATATACTCGCTGCCCTTCATGGTCGGGCCACTGCGCCTGTCCTTTGAGGGGATTGGGCGGGAAGTTCTGGAAACGGCCGCAACCCTGGGCGCCGGGCCCGTGACGAGCTTTTTCACCATTGCTGCCCCGCTCGCGCGCAACGGGCTGATTGCAGGCGCGATTTTGAGCTTTGCGCACACTGTCGGCGAGTTCGGCGTGGTCTTGATGATCGGCGGCAATATTCCGGGCGAAACCCGCGTGCTTTCAACCGCCATCTATGACGCGGTGGAACGCCTCGAATGGGGAGACGCCCACATTCTTTCGCTGTCGATGGTGATCTTCGCCTTCGCCGTTGCCAGCCTGACCATGCTGATCGACCGCCGCGCCAGCCAGATCGTGCGCTGACTTACTCCATCTCGAGCAGAAGCGCGAAGCGCTTCAGGATCTTGCGCAGTTTCTTGCGGTCCTTGTCGGTGAGTTCGCCAATCAGCGCCTCGTCCAGCCGTTCCCAGTGCTGACCGATTACCTCCGCAACCTCCTGCCCCTTCTCGGTCAGCCGCGCGCCAGCCAGGAGCTCCGGCCCCACCGCCTGCCGATGCAGAAAATCCTGCGCTTCGAGCCGCGTCAGGCGGTCATCCAGCGCTGGCTTCGGCAGCCCCGTCAAGGCGCTGAGATTGTCGTCGGTTTCGCCTTCGGGATCGACCAGCCCCAGCAGCAAGGCGTCGTCGCCCGGCTGCAGGCCGAGCGCCAGCAGCGGCTCGAGCAGGGCCCGGCGCGCCAGATAACCGGCCTCGATGAGCCGGTAAAGCGTGGTTTTCGCTGTGGGTTTAGGCATTTGCGGGGCAAAGTAGTCGAGTTGCATGGCGGCCGTCGAACGTGATCTTAACCTATCGTTAATCGTGCGGGGACGATTGGCAACAGTTGTTCGATGCGCGCCGGTCAGATATTCGGAACGGAGCCTGTTGTTCTTCCTGCGAGGCTTGGCCAGAAAAACGGCTGAAACCAGCAGGGTGAACACCAGACCAGCCGAAAAGACGGATCGTTTCGTGACCCAGGACATCGCCCGCATCAGAGCCTTCGTTCAAGTCTTCGACGCCGGCGGCTTCTCTGCCGCCGCCCGCCAGTATGGGCGCTCAAAGGCCCTTTTGTCCAAATATGTCACCGATCTGGAAGACGCCCTCGGCGTCCGCCTGATGAACAGGACGACCCGCAAGCTTAACCTCACCGAAGCCGGCGAGACCTACTACCGCGAGGTCACCCAGATCCTCCAGCAGCTCGACGACCTCGATGCCTCGATCTCGGACCAGACCACCGAGCCTCGCGGGCTGCTCAGAGTCGCCGCACCGCGCAATTTCGGAGAGACCACCCTGGCGCCGGCGCTGTTCAGCTTTCTCGCCGACCACCCCGATGTCACCCTCGACTTGAGGCTCGAGGACCGGTTCGTCGACCTGGTCGATGAAGGCTTCGATCTGGCCCTGAGGATCACCGCAATGCCCGATTCCGGATTGATCGCCCGCAAGATCGTCAAGACCGGGCTGACCATCTGCGCCGCACCGGCTCTTCTGAAGAAGGTTGGCACGCCGAAAAAACCGGAAGATCTACGCCAGCTGCCTTGCATCATCGACGTCAATTTTCAGGGCCAGTCCAACTGGCGTTTCGTGCACAAGGGCGAATCCATGAGCGTGCATGTAAGCGGCCCGGCGCGGGTGAATTCCCCCGTTGCGGGCATGCAGGCGGCACTGTCGGGGCTCGGATTTGCCCTGGTGCCATCCTTTCTCGCCCATGCCGACATCGCGGCGGGTCGGCTGGTGCCCGTGCTGGTCGATGATTTGCCCGACGGCCCATTTCTGAGCGCAGTCTATCCGCACCGGCGTCATCTGCCGGCCAAGGTGCGTGCGTTGATCGACCACCTGCTGCGCTGGTTCGTCGCGCATCCGATTGACTGAATTCCCGCTGACTTAAAACAGAAACGCCCCGGCGAACCGGGGCGTTTCTCATGATGCGAATGGTTGGACTATTCGCCGACGGTCTTGATGCGGCCCTCGAGCGTGTTGTTCACCTTGCCCGTCTGGCTGATGTAATCCATCACGTCATTGGCCATCAGCGAACCATTGCCCGCATTGATCAGCACCTTGCCGCCACCGAAGGCGGTATAGCCGTCACCGCCACCCAGCATGTAGTCATTGGTGGCAAGCTTGTAGGTCTTGTTCGGATCAAGATCCTCGCCGCCGATCTTGACGGACACGACACGGCTGCCAGCCGGCGCGGTGGGATCGTAAACGACGTTCATGCCCGAGACCTGAGGGAACCGGCCCGCCCCGTTCTCCACCTGGCTGAACCCGTTCTCAAGGCCATCGAGGATCTGCTGACCAGTCACCTCGGTCACGACAGTGACATTGCCGAAGGGGAGCTCGGTCAGGATCTCGCGGCGGGTCAGGACCGTGCCCGGATCATAGGTGCGGTCCGCCCGGATACCGCCGCCATTGGTGATCGCCACATCGGCGCCATTGCGCGCCCGCATGGCGTCGGCGATCAGATCGCCCATCGCCGATTCCTGCGACCTGACGACGTTACGGCGCGAGTCGAGAGCGGTTTCGGTGGTCCCGATTTCCTTGTTGAGGCTGGCGTCGAGCTGATCCTTGAACTGATCAACCATGGCCTGTGTTTCAGGATCTGGCGTGACAGTCGCCGTGTCGATGAAGCGGAAAGCCGGCGTCCAGCTTACGGAACGCTTGCCGTCCTCCTCTTTCACATCGACGCTCAGATCGAGCGGCGCGAGGAACCGGGCGTCGATGGAGGTCTCGACATAGGCGGTGACCCCGTCATAACCGGTCATGTAGTCATGATCGTCGCCCGACATGATGACGTCGAAGGCGTGGCTCGCCATCATCTCGCGATCGTAATTGTGCGGAGCCTGCACAACGCCGATGACGAGATCCGCTCCATCGTCCCGCGCCTTCTTGGCCGCATCGATGCCGGACTTCACGCTGTCGGCGAATTTGAGATCGCCCGAACTCGATACCGTCGGTGTGGTGTCCTGAGCGACCGGCACCAGCGCGATCTTCAGGCCGGCCATATCGACCATCTTCGTGCCGGAAAGGCCCTTGATCTCCGAACCGTCGGCATTGGTGATGTTGACCGCGGCCCACGGATATTTGGAAGCCTGCGCCTTTTCCTCGAAATTTTGCGGCCCGAAATCGAATTCATGATTGCCGGGCACCGCGATGTCGAAGGGCACAACATTGGTCAGATCGATCATGTTCTGACCCTTGTCGAAGCCCGACAGCAGCGAGGGCGAGAGCATGTCGCCATCCATGACGTAGAGGAAGTTCTCGTGCGCCTGCTTTTCCGCCTTGGCGACCGCATTGAGCCGCGCCATGCCGCCCCGGCCGCCGCTCTCGTCGAAATTGTAGATGTCGCCGACCCCGAGAATGGTCAGCTTGACCGTCTCGGCCTGAGCCGCCCCCGCGGCGAGCGCGGTTGCGCCCATCAGGACGGCTGCGAAAGTCTTGAGCGATTTGGACATGGATCCTCCTTGAACCCCGAGACCGCTGAACGCGGGTGATTGACCTGCCTGCCCTGCCTTTCGAGAAACGGCATCGGGTGCTGATGCCGATATTTTCGGCTTTCGCACCGACCCGCCCCAAGCAGGATACATTTTTCTTTCGATACCGCAGCATGATGCCGCCAAACGGCAGTCAAGCCTGCGGATGCTGCGATTAGATGACAGATTGGCCGCTCGGGAAAGACCGAATTTTGATCTCTTGGTCAAATGCCGGGAAACGTCAGGGCCCTGCGGCGAGACGCACCTTGCCCCGGACAACGGCATGGGTATGGTGAGCGCCAGTTCCTGGAGCCTTTCTAAAGAGACACCATGTCGGCACATCTGCCCAAGGGTCACCCCCCCGTCAACGCGCCAAAGATCGGCGTTCTGCTGCTTAATCTCGGAACCCCCGACGCGACCGATTACTGGTCGATGCGGCGTTATCTGAAGGAATTCCTGTCTGACAGGCGGGTGATCGAGGTAAACCCCGCGGTCTGGTGGGCGGTCCTCAATTTGATCATTCTCACCGTTCGCCCTTCGAAGAGCGGCGCAGCCTATGACAAGATCTGGGACCAGGAGGCCAAGGACAGTCCGCTGCGCGTGATCTCCCGGTCTCAGGCGCAAAAGCTGCAGGAGCGGCTCGGCAGCGAAGTGATTGTCGATTTCGCCATGCGCTATGGCAACCCCACGACCGAAAGCCGCTTGAAGGCGCTGCAGGCGCAGGGCTGCGACCGCATCCTGCTCTTGCCCCTATACCCCCAATATTCCTCGCCGACGACCGCCACCGCCAATGACAAGGCGTTCGACGTGCTCAAGTCCATGCGCTGGCAACCGGCGGTGCGCACGGCACCGGCCTATTTCGATACCGACGCCTATGTCTCGGCGCTGGCCAGTTCGGTTCAGCAGAGTGTGGCGGCGCTGGATTTCGAGCCCCAGCTCATTCTCACCTCCTATCACGGCATGCCCAAATCCTATTTGATGAAGGGCGACCCCTATCACTGCCAGTGTCAGAAGACGACGCGGCTGCTGGCTGAGAAGCTGGGCTGGCCACGCGAGAAATTCATGGTGACCTTCCAGTCGCGCTTCGGCAACGAGGAATGGCTGCAGCCCTATACCGACGAGACCCTCGGCGAGCTACCCAAAAAGGGCATCAAGAATATCGCCATCATGTCGCCGGCCTTTTCCGTCGATTGCCTGGAGACGCTGGAAGAGCTGGCGATCACCGGCCACGAACAGTTCACCGAGGCGGGCGGCGAGAAGTTCGCCTATCTGCCTTGCCTCAACGATACCGATCCCGGTATCGATGTGATCGAGGCGGTGACGCGCAACGAGCTGATGGGCTGGCTCTAGCGGCATCCGACCTTTGGACCCCTCGAGCTGAAGCCATCACCATTGCATCCGGGGCGGCAGGGCGGTGTCACATCTGCGCCGGTGTTCGACGCGACCCGGCGAGGAAGGTAGCGCTCACCCACCCGAAGGCTATCGTCGCCGCCGCGAAGAAGAAGCCGCCCATCAGGCTCGGCGTCGCCATGCCGGCGATGATGATGATCGGAAGGATCGTTCCTGCCGACAGACTAACCCGCCTCCAGGTCGCTGGCCGCCGCCGGTCTAGACCAGCCACGAACATGGCGATGATGAGGGACAGGAACGCGATATCAAAGCACACCCCATGAAGCACGGAGTGCATGCTCATCGTGGCAGGCACGCCCTGCGGCGTGCCTGGGGGAAATCCCATGGCGGCATCCGGCACAAAGACCCCGGCAAGCGAGGTTCCTGCACCAAAGGCGCAAAACAGCACGGCGAGCAAGGCACCGAAACTCTGCTGCGTCGTCGCACTTCGCAAGCCGGCAACGCCCGCAAGGACCAAGCCGCCCGACAGGATGAAGACCCCTCTCTGCACCCATCCCTCTGGCCCCACCGTCAGCAAGCTGAGAGGGTGCGTCAGCAGATTGAATCCCGGCTGCAATACCGCCTGCAAAAGCACCATTCCGCAAAACACAGGGGCCGCCGCTACCCCGCCCATGAGCAGCACGCGGGTAGGCGAATTCTGCTCGGGACGGGCGGCCAGCATCGGGCTACTCATTGGTGTCACCTGCGCGCGCCTTCAGATAGGCATCGAGGTTGGCCAGGCTCCGCGCCGTGCCTTTGTCGATGCCGAGGCGCAAGAGCAGATCCCGCGCTTCCGGCGTCGCGCTGGACATGGTCAGAACGAGGTTGGTGCGCTGACCGAGATCCTGAAATTCCAGAACCCCCAAAGTTTGCCCACCTCCCGGCGCGGGCGTTGCAAAGACCAGCCTAGAGGGCGGCACCACTTCGCGGTACGTCCCGCTGAAAGCATGCCCCTGCCCCTCGGCGGATGCGTGCACGAAACAAAAGCTGCCGCCCTGCCGCAAATCGATATCGGCTCGCGCCAGCGGTTCGCCGGACGGGGTCCCACCACAAGGCAAGCTGCTCCGGCTCGGTCCAGGCGCGAAACACCGCCTCGCGCGGCGCATCGAACATGCGTTCGATGACGATATCCGTTTCGCTTGCAGCACCGGCGCGGGAATTCATGTGAGATGCCATTGAAATTCCGTCCATCTGATCGCCTCCTCCTTGAGGATAAGATTGTCAGCTGCGGTCCTTGAGGACCGCGTCAAGCCGCACGAAGCGCGCCTCCCAGACCTGTCGATAGCTTTCCATCCACCTGTCGATCTCTTGCAGGGGAGTTGACGCCAGCGCGCGCGGCCGCCGCTGTGCGTCTTTTCGCGTGATCACCAGCCCCGCACGCTCCAGCACCTTGAGGTGTTTGGAAACCGCGGGTTGGCTGAGCCCAAGGGGCTCGGTGAGCTCGCCGACATCGGCCTCTCCTTGGGCAAGCCGGGCCAGGATGGCGCGCCTTGTGGGATCGGCGAGAGCAGCGAATGTCAATGTGAGAGTGTCGGCGCTTTGGTTCATAACCAAAGCGGAATATAGCTATTTAGCTATATAGTCAAGTAGCAGGTGGCGCGGCGTTCTGCATAACCTGGCGTAGACAATTCGTGAGTGGCAAAGGGGCGCTTATGCCCCCACCGCATCCATCATCTTCTTGGTGATGGACTGTTTCAGGTCGAAATAACCCTTCCACGGGTCCGGAGCCTGCGCGCGGGACGCCGCAGCTTCCAGCGTGAACTGGTTGGCCGCATCGAGATCGTCCAGCTCCTCCCATGACACCGGAACGGCGCAGGGCGCGCCCTGCCGTGAGCGGGTGGAGAAGGGCGCGATCGCGGTCGACCCGCGTTCATTGCGCAAATAGTCGATGAACATGCGTCCTTTGCGGCGGGCTTTCGACATCACGGCCACGAACCGCTCCGGCTCTTCGTCGGCCAGTGTCTGCGCAAAGCCCTTGCAGAAAGTCTTCACCTCCGGCCATTCCGCCCGCCGCTGCAAGGGCGCGATCACATGCACGCCCTTGCCGCCTGTGACCATGGGAAAGCTTTCCAGCCCCAGATCCTTTAGCCGCGTCCGGAAGTCATGGGCGGCCTTTTTGACGTCGCCGAAATCGAGCCCCTCGTCCGGGTCGATATCGAAGATGATGCGCTCCGGTTTCTCGATCATGTCGCGCTTCACACCCCAGATGTGAAACTCGAGCACATTCATCTGGGCGCCTGCGAACAGACCCTTCTTGTCGTCAATGTAGAAATAGTCGGCGCTCTCGCCTGATTTCTCGGTAATCGGCAGCCGTTTGAATTCTTCCGGAAAGCCGCCGGAATCGTGCTTTTGGAAAAAGCATGACTTTTCTCGGCCGCCGGGACACCGGACCAGACTGAGCGGCCGGTCGGCGAGATAGGTGAGCATGCGCTCCGCAACCTGATCGTAATAGGCGATCAGCTCACCCTTGGTGACCCCCTGCTCGGGAAACAGCACCTTGTCCGGACTGGTCAGACGCACACCGGCATTTTTGGCGGCCGCCTCACCCATCTCCGTCGTCAGTTCGATGCGCTCCATTTTGGCGCCGCCTTGTCGTGAAGACGATTTTGCCTTGTCTTGCGCTTTACCCTTGGCCTTGCTGCCGGCCTTGGCTTCTGCCGGCAACCCGGCAGGCTTGTCCATGTGCACGTCTTTCGACGGCTTGTCCTCGCGCAATCCCAGGAACGAAGGGTGCCGCAGCGCCCCATCCGGCGTCACCTCGGTATAGGCGATCTCCGCCACCAGCTCCGGCGTAACCCAATGCCCGCGCCGCTTGATGTCGCGCGGTATCGGGCCGTCGAAGGGGGGTGTCTTGCGCTCCCTGGCCTTTAGCTTGTCGTAGATCGCGTCCCGGTCATCCTCGGAAAACCCCGTGCCGACCCGCCCGCGATAGATGAGCTTGCCGTCTTCCATGGTGCCGAGCACCAGGGAGGCAAAGGCATTGCTCTTGGTCGAGGGCGACCAGCCGCAAATGACGAATTCCTGCCGATGCGTGCATTTGATTTTGAGCCAGGATTTGGTGCGGTCGCCGCGATAGGGGGAATCCATTTTCTTGGCAATGACGCCTTCGAACCCGCCCTTGCACAACGCATTGAACACTTCCTCGCCCTTGCCGTCGATGGCCGTCGACAGCTGGATGAGGGAATCTCGCGGAGTTTTCCCAATAAGCTCTTCGAGCGCCGCCCGTCGCTCATTCTGCGGCTTTTTCTTGAGGTCCTGACCATCGCGTTCCAACAGGTCGAAGGCAAAAAAGACCAGCGGCCCATTGTTGGACAACGCATCCTTCAGCGTGGAGAAATCGGTGCGCCCCTTGTCGTCAAAGGCGCAGATTTCCCCGTCGATCAGTGCGCTGCCATCGGTCAGCCCCTCAAACGCCGGCACCAGCTTTCCGAACTGCTCCGTCCAGTCCTTGCCATTGCGCGTGTAGAGCTTGACTTTGCCGCCCGACACGGCCGCCAGGCAGCGATAGCCGTCATATTTCATCTCGAATTGCCAACCTGCGCCAGATGGCACACGGTCGACCAAAGTCGCCAGTTGCGGCGGCTGGTAATCGGGCAGCTTGCCGCCCTTGGATGATCGCGCCGGCGTTTTTTTGCTTGCCGATGGCTTGGCCGTGGCCGCTTTGGTGTTCTCTTCGACCGACCGGTCGGAATGCCAAACGGCCTTCGTCGCGGTTTCCGTCTTCTTTTTCGGCTTCAGCCCTTTGGCGATACCGTCGAAATCCCGCCCCGTGGACACGGATTTGGTGAAGCGTTCGGTGAGATCGTTCTCATCTCGGGCGTAATCGTCACGGTGCTTTATCAGCAGCCAGTTCTCGCGGACGGTGCCGTTCTTGAGCTTGTTGTCGCGCCCCTTCATGTGCACGAGCACCCATTCGCCCTTCATGCGCTGCCCATGAATGCGCATTTTAAGGTCGCCCTTCTCAAGGCCTTCATGCGGATCGCCGATCGGCTCCCAGGTGCCCTCATCCCAGAGCATGACGGTGCCGCCGCCATATTCCCCCTCGGGGATGGTCCCTTCGAACCCGCCATATTCGAGCGGGTGATCTTCGACATGCACCGCGAGCCGCTTGTCGGCGGGATTGTTGGAGGGTCCCTTTGTCACCGCCCAGCTTTTCAGCACGCCATCCAATTCAATGCGGAAATCGTAATGCAGCCGCGTCGCGTCGTGCTTTTGCACCACAAAGCTGAGGGCGTTGTCTTTTACCTGCTTCTGCGTGCTCCCGCCCGCGGGCTCCTGCGTCTTGGCGAAATCCCGCTTTTCCCGATAGGTCCTGAGGAGTTCCTTAGCCCCGGCCATGGGTCAGCTCGCTTTCTTGCGCGCCGTCGTCTTCTTCGACGAAGAACTGCCGGAAGACGACGATTTGCCCGAGGAAGAGGACTTGCTCGAGGACGACGACTTGCTGGCACCACGCGAGGAAGTTTTGCGTGAAGAGGATTTTGCGGCTGATTTGGACGAAGCCTGACCTTCCGAACTCTCAAGGCTCTGCTTGAGCGCGGCCATCAGGTCGATGACATTGTCGCCGCCCTTGGCTGCCGGCTCTTCCTGCGGCTCCACCGTCTTCTTGCCCTTGCTCTTGAGCTTGGTCTCGATCACCTCGCGCAGCGCCGCCCTGTAGTGATCCTTGTAATGCTCGACCTCAAAGGGCGCGGTCTTGCGCTTGATCAATTCGGTTGCGACTCCCAGTAAATCGTCATCGCTGCTCTTGCCGGAAATCTCGGAAAAGAACGGGTCCCATTTGCGGATTTCGTCTTCATAATGCAGCGTCTCCAGCATCATGCCGGTGCCTGTGGGCTTGATTGCCGCCAGATATTCCTGCCCACGCATCGCCAGTTGGCCGATGCCGACCTTCTCGGTCTTCTTGAGCGCGTCCCGCACCACCCGGAACGCGTCCTCCGCCAATTCGTCCGCCGGCACCACGATGTAGGCCTTGTTGTAAAAGACCGGATCGATTTCGCAGGCGCCCACGAACTGGGTCAGCTCCAGCGTCTTGCGCGTCTCCAGCTTGACCGCATCGATCTCGTCTTCATCGAGCAGGACATAATTGCCCTTCTCGTATTCGAAGCCCTTGAGGATCTCGTCCGGATCGACCGGCCCGATCCCCTCTACGACCTTCTGGTAATGCACCGGCTTGCCGCTCGGCTCGTGAATTTGGCGAAAACTGATACGGGCACCCGATTTGGTCGCCGAATAAAGCTCCACGGGGATGGACACCAAGGACAGGCGCAATTGCCCTTTCCAGACGGGACGGGCAGACGGCATGGCAAGACCTCCGGATACTCTGAACTGTTGAGCAGTCTCTGCGTCAAACGGGCAGGCTGGCTCGCAGGTTCCGACGGTGCACACGGCTACACGCGCGATTGTGCGGGACCGTGCGAATTCCTACATTAGGACGCATTGGGGGATGGAGATCATCAATGGATGGCTTTTCAATTACGCTGATCGGTGCAGGTATCTTGCTGGTGCTCGTCCTGTTCGCCGGCGCCAAGGTCGTGCCGCAGGGCTACAACTACACCGTCGAACGCTTCGGGCGTTATACGCGCACTCTCAAGCCGGGGCTTAGCCTCATCGTCCCGTTCATCGACGGCGTCGGGCGCAAGCTCAACATGATGGAGCAGGTGCTCGACGTGCCCCATCAGGAGGTCATCACCCGCGACAACGCAACCGTGACCGCCAATGGCGTGACCTTTTACCAGATTCTGGACGCCGCGGCCGCCGCCTATGAAGTGGCGCAGCTCGAGCACGCCATCCTCAACCTGACCATGACCAATATCCGCTCGGTCATGGGCTCGATGGACCTCGACGAATTGCTGTCCAACCGCGACGAGATCAACCACCGCCTGTTGAAGGTCGTGGATGCCGCCGTCTCGCCCTGGGGCGTCAAGATCACCCGCATCGAGATCAAGGATATCGATCCGCCGGCCAACCTGGTCGAATCCATGGCCCGCCAGATGATGGCCGAACGCGAGAAGCGCGCCGCTCATTCTCGAAGCTGAAGGCCGCCGCCAGAGTTCGATCCTCAAGGCCGAAGGCGAAAAGCAGGCGCAGGTGCTCGAAGCCGAGGGCCGGCGCGAAGCCGCTTTCCGGGATGCCGAGGCCCGCGAGCGCGTCGGCGGAAGCCGAGGCCAAGGCCACCCAGGTGGTGTCGGAAGCCATCGCCAAGGGCGATGTGCAGGCGATCAACTATTTCGTCGCCAACAACTACATCAAGGCGCTCGAAGGCCTCGCCAAATCGCCCAACCAGAAGGTGCTGATGCTGCCGGTCGAAGCGGCCAACGTCATCGGCGCGCTCGGCGGCATCGCCGAGATTGCCAAGGAAACGTTTGGAAGCGGCAATGGGGCGACGCCGCCGGCGCCACGTCGCGCCAGCCGTCCGCCGACGGCCGGTTAGGGAGCGGCAGAATGGACTTGCTCGGCTATATCGCCGAATTCGGCGCCTGGGCCTGGGTTGTCGGTGGCATCGTGCTGCTCGGCGTCGAGCTCGTCGCGCCGGGCGGTATCTTCGTCTGGCTTGGTGCGGCGGCGATCCTGACCGGTGTCATCGCCCTCTTCCAGCCCATCGGCATGGCTTTCCAATGGGCGCTGTTCGGGATTTTGTCGATTGCCGCGATCGTCGCCTGGCTCAACTTCACCCGCCGCCGCGCCGAGCCGGAAAGTGACCGCCCGTGGCTCAACCGTCGCGCCGAAAGCCTGATCGGAAAGCAGCTTGTGCTCAAGGATGCCATCGCCGGCGGTTTTGGCCGCGCCGAAGTCGGAGACAGCCTGTGGCGCGTCAGCGGCCCGGATCTTCCAGAGGGCACGCGGGTGAAAGTCGTCGGCGCGGAAGGCGCGCTGCTCAAGGTCGAACCGCAGGATTGATGTCAAAGAGGTAGGACATGATCAGATTGGGCGGACATGGCTTGCCAACGGGCTCCGAGGATCCGTTTGCTTTCGCTCGGGCCCATCGCGATTTCGGCTATGCCGCAGCCTATTGCCCACCCGTCCAACTCGGCGACACGGAGCGGCTCGCGGCGATCGAGAAAGCCTTCGCCGACGCCGATGTAATGATCGCCGAAATCGGCATCTGGCGGAACCTGATCGCCATCGAGGAGAACCGCCGCAAGGCCAACATCCAACACGCTATCGATTGCCTTGCCATTGCCGACGCGGTCGGAGCCAAATGCGCGGTCAGCTATATCGGCTCCTTCGCGCCTGATACCGACTACGCACCGCATCCCGACAACATGGGCAAGAAGGCCTTCGAAGCGACGGTGGGAACGGTGCGTCACATCATCGATGCGGTGAAACCGAAGCGCGCGAAGTTTGCGCTGGAGATGATGCAATACGCCCTGCCCGACAGCATCGACAGCTACCTCGACCTGATCGCGGCGATCGACCGGCCGCAATTCGCCGCCCATGTCGATCCGGTCAATCTCATCATGACCCCGCGCCGTTATTTCGAGAACGCCGCGTTCCTGCGTGAAGTTTTCGAGCGGCTCGGTCCGCATATCGTCAGTTGCCACGCCAAGGACATCCTGCTCCACCACCAGGCAGCGCTGCATCTGGACGAGGTCATGATCGGGGACGGCAAGCTCGACTACCCGACCTTCCTAAGGTGCATTCAGGACCTGCCACAGGACGTTCCGCTTATGCTCGAGCATCTGGAGGCGGCCGAATATGCCATAGCGCGCGATCGGATCTTCGCTATCGGCAAGACCGCCGGCATAGCATTCGCCTGAGCCCTGTAACCGCCCCCCGCGCTCGATTAGCCCCTCGCGCGCCGCGGCACTGGCACACGTGGCAACTTTCTGCGCCTATAGTGTCCGCATGACCAAGGATCGGCTCGACACCTACCGGCAAAAGCGCGATTTCGCTCGCACCTCCGAGCCGTTCGGCGCGAAGGGAGGGGGCGACTTCCGTTTCGTCGTCCATAAGCATCACGCCACTGCCGACCACTACGATTTGCGGCTCGAGCTTCAAGGCGTGCTCAAAAGCTGGGCCGTGCCCAAAGGCCCGTCTCTCAATCCAGCGGACAAGCGGCTTGCCGTCGAGACCGAGGATCATCCGATCGACTATATCGACTTTGAAGGCGTGATCCCGGCCGGCGAATATGGCGGCGGGCCGATGATCGTATGGGATACTGGCACCTGGGCGCCGATGGGTGAGCCAGAGGCGGACATCGCCAAAGGCGCCTTCAAGTTCCGCCTGTCGGGTGAAAAGCTTCGCGGCGGCTGGATGCTGACGCGGCTCAAGGGACGCGCGGGTGACAAGGAGAAGGTCAACTGGCTGCTCTTCAAGGAGCACGACCAGGCGATGGACACCGAAACCGATATACTGACCACGCGGCCGGAAAGCGTGAAGACGGGACGGAGGATCGAGGAGCTTTTGCAACCCGCGCCCGCGCCCAAGCAACGCCGCGGGCGCGCCCTCAAGCCAGGCAAGCTCAAAGGCGCCAGCGAAGCTCCAATGCCCGGCGAGCTTGCATTACAGCTTGCAAAAGCGGCCGACGCACCACCGCAGGAAACGCAGACGGCAAAGTGGCTGCACGAGATCAAGTTCGACGGGTACCGCACGCTTGCATATCTGGAGGACAAAACCGCGCGTCTGGTGACCCGTGGCGGCCTCGACTGGACACGACGCTATGGCGATCTGCCGGAGGCATTCGCGTCTCTGGCGTGCCGCAACGCTGTGATCGATGGCGAGATCGTCGTTCTGGATGCCAAGGGGATCAGCCGCTTCGGCTTGCTGCAGGCGGCGCTCGCCGAGGGGCATCCCCGAACCCTTGTCTTTTACGCCTTCGACCTGTTGTACCTCGATGGCTTCGACCTGCGCGGCGTGGCCCTGAACGACCGAAAGACCATGCTCGCTGGATTGCTCCAAGGCGCGAACGCCGCCCTGCAATATAGCGACCATGTCGCAGGAGACGGCTCGGCGCTGTTCGACAAGGCTTCCGAACTGGGTCTGGAAGGCGTTGTGTCGAAGCGCGCGGACAGCGCCTATAGCGGTACCCGCTCAGGCACCTGGCTCAAGATCAAGGCGCCGCGGATTGGCGACTTCGTCATAGCTGGCTATGTGCCGTCGGTTGCCGCTGGGGGCCTGGGAGCCATTGCGGTGGCCGAATGGGCGGGGGATGAGCTCGTCTATCGCGGCAAGGTCGGCACCGGTTTCGATGCCGGGCAGATGGCGGACCTGCTTGAGCGTTTGCAGGCCCTGACGATCGAAGGCAGTCTCGACGGTGCGCCCAGGGACGTGGTGGCGGTCAAGCCGGTTCTTTCCGCCCGCATCCAGTACGGCACGATGACCTCGGACGGCATGTTGCGTCATGCCGTGTTCAAGGGCATGCGAGAGGCCAGTCTTTCAGGCGCGCCATCTGCGCCACGCAAGAGGTTCGTGACCGACGCCGACCTCGCCGGCATCTGGGTCACCAATCCGACGCGCCGCTTGTTCGGCCGCAACGGCCCGACCAAGCTCGACATCGCCGTCTATTATGCCAGCGTCGGCGACTTCATGTTGCCGCACCTGCTCGGACGCCCGGTGTCGCTATTCCGTTGCCCGACGGGAAAGTCGGCCGACTGCTTCTTCCAGCGTCACCCCTTCACCGGCATGCCCGCTGGGCTGAAAAGCGTCGAAACGACCAATTCAGAGGGCGAAAAACAAACCTTCATCGCCGTCACCGATACCGCATCCTATCTGGCGTTGGCCCAGTTCGGCGCGGTCGAGTTCCATAGCTGGGGAACCCATGTCGATCATCTCGACAAACCCGATCGCATCATCTTCGACCTCGACCCCGGCGAGGGCATCGCTTGGCGCGATGTCGTCAACGCTGCTGTGCATTTGCGTGGCGAACTGGCGGCGATGGGTCTGGTGCCCTTCGTCAAGACATCTGGTGGCAAGGGCGTGCATATCGTCGTTCCGATAACAAACAAGCTCGGATGGAAGCAGGTCCACGCGTCCACGGCCCGCATTGCCGCTGAGCTGGCGGCGACTGGTCCGGACACGTTCGTGACGATCATGGGCGCGGAAAATCGCAAGCGCCGCATATTCATCGACTACCATCGCAATGCGCGCAGCGCCACGGCCGTGGCCGCTTACTCGCTGCGGGCGCGGGCGCACCTTCCCGCCTCCACGCCAATAGAATGGGACGATCTGGAATCTATCGACTCTCCGCTGGACCTCAATTATTCTAGTCTTCCAGCTTTATTGACCATGTCTGGCGACCCCTGGGCTCACCTTAACGAGTCTTCCAGGGACTTGCCGGCATGATTACGCACAGTGACATGAAGTATCTTGAGTAGGAGACGAGCATGGCTCCACGGGCGAGTTGGAAAGGGCACCTGCGGTTGAGCCTGGTGTCATGTGCTGTGAAGATGTATCCGGCGACAAGCGCATCGGAGCGCATCAGCTTCAATCAGCTGCACAAGGATACCCATAACCGGATCAACATGAAGCCGGTGGACCCGGAACTCGGGCTGGTGGAGCGCAGCGACCTGGTCAAGGGCTATGAGTACGAGCCCAAGCAATACGTCATCATCGAGGATACAGATCTCGAGGCGGTGCGGATCGAATCCAATCATACGCTCAACATCGAAGCCTTTGTCGATGAGGACGAGATTGACGTGCTCTATCAGGATGCGCCCTACTATCTTGCGCCAGACGGCGCCATGGCTGAAGAAACCTTCATCGTTCTGCGCGAGGCAATGCGGCGCAGCGGCAAGGTCGCCATCGCCCGGCTGGTCTTATCCAGCCGCGAACGTGTGGTCACGATCGGCGCGCGCGAGAACGGCATGTTCATCACCACGCTGCGCAATCCCAATGAGGTGCGTGGCACAGCCGAATACTTCGGCAACATTCCGGTGGGCAATCCTGACCAGGAAATGCTCGATCTGGCAGAAAAGTTGATCGAGCAGAAGGTGACGCACTTCGATCCCAAGGACTACGAGGATCGCTACGAAATTGCGCTGATGGCGATGATCAAGGAAAAGCTCAAGGGCCACAAACCCATCGTCGCGACGGCACCGGAACGCGGCAATGTCATAAACCTCATGGACGCGCTGAAGGCGAGCCTTGGCGAGGCCAAACCGGCTGCGCGCAGCAAATCCAAGGCCTCCGGTTCCGCCAAACGCACCACCGAGCCCCCGGAATCGCCGGCGAAGGCCTCGCTCAAAGCCGCGCTCGACGCCAGCAAGGCAACAAAGCCGAAGGCGGCACCGCGAAAAAAGGCATAAGTCGGCATGGACTTCCGCGGGACGAGCATTGGCGTCGTCGGGGCGCTCAGGGCCTTTCCACTCCGCGCTGCCGCTCGCCGAATTGCCGAACTCGGAGGCCGCGTGCACCGCGGCTACCCGCGAGGCACGACCATGGTCGTATTTTGCCGCAGCCTCCTCGACCGCGTTGAACCGCAACAGATAAGCGAACGTCTTTCTGCGGCTCAGCGCGTAGCGGGTATAGCGCGCAGCGAGAACGCTCTGATGCGCCTTATGGGGCTGATCGATCGTAATGCCCCCGGCACGTTGTCCCGCCAATCCCTGCTTTCACAGTCCGGGCTTCGAGAGCCGGAGTTTGATCTGCTTGCGCTTTTCGATGCTTTCGAGCACGACGAAGAGCCGTTTTCATTTCGGGATCTGATCCTGGCAAGGAAATATGCCGGCCTCGTCGCCTCGGGCGCGAACTGGTACGACATCGCCAGATCCGTGCATGCGGTCGGGCCGGTGGGATCGCTCACCGCACTCACTCTCGAAGCCAAAGGCGAAAAGATTCTCGCGCTCGACGCGCATTCCCTGGCCGAATTGGACGGTCAAAGGCTTCTGCCTTTGCCAGAACAAGCCGACCAGGCCGAAGACTATTTTGGCCATGCGGAGGCAGCCGAGCTGGCCGGCCTTTTTGCCGAGGCCGCCACCCTTTATGCTCATTGCGCAGCCATCGACCCAAGCGATGCCACCGCCCCCTTCAATGAAGGCAATTGTCGTCGGCAATCGGGCGATCTCAATGGCGCTCTGCTTGCTTACGCCGCATCCATAAAGCGCGACCCGACCCTGGTTGAATCCTGGTTCAATTGCGCCGGGGTTCTGCGTGATCTTGGCCGGAACGAAGCGGCGCGGACGCACCTGCAGCGGGCGATCGACATCGATCCCGCCTTTGCTGATGCCGTCTACAATCTGGCGGCGCTCGATTACGACGCGGGCAGGCTGGCCGAAGCAGCCGCGGGCTGGCGCCGCTATCTCGAGCTTGATGCGACATCCGATTGGGCCCGCCGTGCGCGCGCCGGTATCGCACTCATCGCCCAAAGCCGGAGTCGGGCCGGTTGACCACGAGCTTCCTCTTGGATGGCCCGCCGGATGCGCGGATCACGATACTACTCGCGCATGGCGCCGGTGCCCCAATGGATTCGGCATCGATGAATGCCACGACCAAGGCGCTGGTAGCCAAGGGCTTTCGGGTCGCCCGTTTCGAATTCGCCTATATGGCCAGCCGCCGCACGCCTTCGGGCAAGAAACCGCCACCAAGGGCGGAGACCGTGATGCCGGAATATATGGCTGCGGTCGACGATCTCGGTCCCACCAATGGACCGCTGATCATCGGCGGCAAGTCCATGGGCGGGCGGGTAGCCAGCATGGTTGCGGATGTCCTTTTCGAGGCCGACCGCATAGCCGGTCTCTTGTGCATCGGCTATCCCTTCCATCCTCTCGGGCGTCCTGAGCAATTGCGCACTGCCCACCTCATGGCATTGAAGACACCGACGCTTATCTGCCAGGGCACGCGCGACGAGATGGGTAATCGCTATGAAGTGGGCGATTATGGGCTTTCCGATGCGATCGAGGTCCTCTGGCTCGAGGACGGAGATCACGACCTCAAGCCGCGCAAAGCGGTGTCCGGATTTTCAACCGCAGATCATCTGGAAACGCTTGCCCGCAAGGTCGCGGACTGGGCTCAAGATATCGCCCAGTGAAAATCGACACTTGTCTCAGACAGTTGTCGTCCTCATCGGACGGATCCATGTAAACGTCAGGGGCGTTTCCGCATCCCGATGCCCAAACTTTCAAGCGCACGGGGCGTCGATCCGCAGAGCTCGCGACACCGCATCGAACTGGCTTAAACTCCTTGTCAAACGTCCCGCGAGCGGCGCTGCACTTCCTGCAGCTCCCTGAAAATAACCTTGCGCCGTTCATGCAGTTCGCGCCTTGCCGGGTCGGGCTCGGTAATGCTCGCAAAGCGTGTCATCCGACCAGCGGCCGTCGGCAGGTCAGGCTCCTTGCCGGCGGCCACGGCAGCCAGCATGGCGGCCCCCAGCAGCACCGGTTCTTGAGTTGCCGGCTTGCCGACTGCGCACCCAGTGGCGTCGGCGAGTATCTGGCGAACGAGCGCCGAGGTACCGGCGCCACCGCTGATGACGATCAGTTCGCAGGTGATGCCTTTCTCGCCCAGAGCATCGATGATCTGGCCAAGCCCGTAGGCGATCGAGGCAAGGCCAGCGAGATAAAGGCCGGCAAAGCTTTCCCGATCAGCGTCCATGCCAAGCCCAGAGATCACTGCGCGGGCGTCGGGATCAGCGAACGGGGCGCGGTTGCCCAGAAATTCCGGCACGATATGCAGGCCCTTGGTCAGGGCCGCGAAATTGTCGAGCCCACCCAGTTCAGTGGCCGCCGCTTCGGCTGCAAAGGCCAGTGACTGCCCTTTTTCGCCCAGCTCTCGGGCAAATGGATGCATCGCAAGAAGGGCATCCATCGCGGCCCCGGCGGCGGACTGACCGCCCTCGTTGAGCCACATGCCGGGCAGCAGCGCCGAATGGTAGGGGCCCCATACGCCGGAGACGAATACCGGATCGGAGGTCACGTTCAGCGTGCATGCGGAGGTGCCGAACACATAGGCGAGACGCGTGCCAAGCGCGCCCGGCCCCGGCGCCCCGATCGATCCCAGCGCGCCGGCATGCGCGTCGATCAGCCCCGAGGCGACGAATGTCCCGGGTTTGAGGCCGAGCTCGGAGGCTGCCCTTTCTGTCAGGCCGTTGCCCAGCGTCGCGCCGGGCGGCACGACTTCCGCGCCAAGGCGCGCAAAACCGTCTTCGGCGAGAACCGAAAGACCGATCTTTTTGAAATAGTCCGCTTGCCAGCCATCGGCATGACCGAGATAGGTCCATTTGCAGGCCAGGGTGCAGACTGACCGGGCCAGCGATCCGGAAGCCCTGAAAGTCAGATAGTCCGTCAGATCGAGGAAGTGCCGCGTATCGGCGAAGCTTTCAGGCAGGTTTTCCGCCAGCCACAGCAGCTTCGGCGTCTCCATTTCGGGCGAAATGTGCCCGCCTACATAGTCGAGGACTTCATGGCCCATCGCATTGATGCGTGCTGCCTGCTCGCGGGCGCGATGGTCCATCCACACGATGATGTTGCGGGATGGATCGCCATGCGGCCCGGCGGCCACGGGTTGACCACCCTCTCCTATTAGGACAAGCGAACAGGTCGCATCGAAGCCAATCCCGGCAATCTCCTCAGCCGCGACGCCTGCAGCCTGAACGGCGCCTCGGACAGAGGTTGTCACCGCTGCCCAAATATCGTCACTCGATTGTTCGACGCGATGGTCCGTATCCCTCCAGATGCGGATATCGTGCCGCCCCGTGCCCAGCAGCTTGCCCGTCGCATCGAAGACGCCTGCCCGCACACTGCCGGTGCCGACGTCGACACCGATGAAACGGTCGGCAGACATGGCGCTCACAGGTCGACGCTACGTGGCAGGATCACGAGGTCCCTGATCGTCACCGAGGGATTGCGCGTCAGCATGAAACCGATCGCCTCCGCCACTTCCTGGGCCTCCATGATGCTGCCATTGGCCAGCGCCTCGTCGATCTTGGCCTTCGGCCAATCGTCGAGCAGCGGAGTGCGAACGGGGCCGGGAAGCACTGCTCCGACACGGATGCCATGTTCGATGACCTGACGGCGCAGCGTGGCGACGAAGGCCTGAATGGCATGCTTGGAAGCCGTGTAGACCGGTTCCCAGACCACGGGAACGACACCGGCAACCGAACTTGTGAAGACGATGTCCCCGGACCCGCGCTGGATCATATGGCCGAGCACGGCGTGCACCGAGCGGAACGCCGCATTGACGTTGAGGTTGAGGACGCGGTCCCAGGCGTCGGGATCGCCTTCGGCCACCGCTCCCCCGACATAGGCGCCGGCATTGGCATGAAAGATGTCGAGCGCTGGCACCTTTTCGAGAATGGCCGGCAGCATGGTCTTGACGCTTTGAGGATCGAGCAGATCGACGCTCACGCCATGGGCATCCGCCCCTTCACCGCGCAATTCGGCAACCCGACGGTCGAGCGCCTCGGCATCGCGGTCGACCAGCACCACGCTGACACCGAGCGACGCCAGCTGCCGGGCGCAGGCAAAGCCAATACCCGAGGCCGCGCCGGTTATTGCCGCCGATTTACCCTTTATGTCTTGAGCCAAAGGCGTTCTCCCTCATGCTTTCCGCCAAGCCGGTTGCAGCGTCCCATACCAGCCACACCCCTTGCACAATCGATTGTGCAAAGCACTTTGGCCAAGCCATTTGCCCTTGTCAATGGTCAGATGACGGCCGCCGGCGGTCCGGTTAGTCGACGTCCCTGAGCCGGAAGATCGGACCCGGGACTGCGCTGCGCGGCGCAATCAGTTTGGCTGCGATGCAATGCATTTCAGGCGGCTCGTGCCATCTCTTGAGCAAATCGAATGCCTTGGCCAACATCACCTCGACATCCTGCTCGAGCATGAAGACCGGAAACGGCAGGAACGACGCAAACGGATCATAGTCGACGCAACCGACCACGAGATCGGCGGGCGAGAATTCGGGGTGCCGCGCAAGAACTCCGAGCAGCCCTTCGAGATTGAGCGTTGAATTGAAGAAGATGGCTCTGGGCAACTTGCCCGTGCCTTCGATGACCTTTTCGAGATCGCGCTGTGTCGCAAGTGGCGAATAGCCGGAGACGTAGCAGCCGGCCGCGCCGATGTCGCCAAGCAGCGCCTTGCGGGCCGCAAGGAAACCTCCGAGCCGTTCGTGCGTGTTGGTATCCTGGCGGCCACCGAAGAAACAGAACTCCTCGGCGCGCAGCTCCGGGGAACGGCTTTCGCATTCCCCGATCACGGCCTCGGCAAGCAGCCGTGCACCATTACGGTTGTCGGAAACGACGGAATGGCTTTTCGTGCCGGCCAGATCGATGGTGACGTGCGCCTGTCCGATCCTGTGACACAGATCGCTGATAGCATCGGGATCGGTCGCCCCGCATATGACTAGAGCGTCAGGCGCATAGGACAGCAATTGTTCGGCCGTCGCCAGTTCCTGGGCAGGATCGCGGCCGGTGCTTGAGACAATCGGGGTCATGCCGGCCTCGCGCACATGCGCTTCAAAGCTTTGCGCGACATGGGAAAAGAAACGATTGTCGTAGAGCGGCAGCAACAGGGCCACAAGGCCGGATCGTGACGTGCGCAACCCCCGCGCCTGGCGGTTGGGAGTGTAGTTCATTGCGGCGGCGACCTCGAGGATCGTATTCGCCGTTTCCTCGCTTATCCGCCGCTTCGCCCAGCTGCCATTGAGGACCGCGCTGATTGTGGACGGCGAATGACCCGAGCGGCGCGACAGGTCTCCCAGCGTTGCCTTGCGAAGCGGTTTGATGGTCGGAACCCTGGCTTGTCAGCTCTAATGCCGGAACGGTGCGACCGGGACATGCCGGCCAGCGAAGAATTTGAACCATCCGCCAAATGAGATCAAACTGTTCCGCGTGTGGCGATGCGCGTGCTTGAAGCATTCCACTCTGCGGGGAGATCGTGCATCGTTACCCGGCATCTGCAAATCAGGATACCGCAATCGCGATGTCAAACATCACGGATCTTCTTGGCCCGACCGGGCTGGCCCGGAGCGTTTCCGCAGAAACGCTCGATGCTCTGGCCGGCCACGCCGTGGTCAGGCGGCTTGGCGACGGCGAACGCTGGATTTCGCGTCACGACCGCGCCAAGGGCATCGCCGTCATCGTCGAGGGCGGTCTCAGATCGACCACGGTGATGCCGGACGGGCGCGAATATGTCTTTTCGATCATGGGAAAGGACGACGTCTGGGGCATCGTCTCGACCATTGATGGATGCCTCAACTCCAACGACGTCTATGCTTACGGCGACACGACCCTGTTGTGTGTTGGACGCAGTGTTGTCCAGCAAATGATGGACGATCGTCCCGATTTCAGCAAATGGGTGATCGGTATCCTCTGCCAGCGCCTGCGCATGGCCAGCGTGGTGTTGGAAGACCGCGCCCTGCAGCCCTTGGAGGTGCGGGCGGCGCGTCTGCTCTTGAGCATGATGGGAATGCCCTCCGGTCAGGGTGGCGCACCGCACCTTGGCGGGTCGGCGATCGCTGTGACCCAGGAGACCCTGCGCAAAATGCTCGGATGTTCCCGCCCCACCATCAATCAGCAGCTCAAGAAGCTCGAAAGGGCCGGGCTCATCGGCATGCACTACGGCACCATCGAAATCATCGACAAGGCCGGTCTGGGCGCGATCTCGGGCGCCACCAGCTATCCCTATTTCTGAGCCTTTGGTCCGCCGCGCGGACAAGTGTTGGCAGTTTTACAAAGTTGCCGGGCCGGCCAAATTGACCCCCTGACCCCACCGGGTAGATTTGGACCCAAAAATACAAAAAGGAGGAGTTGCCCGGTTTTTGGCGCAGATCGCCGGTCCGCAAGGGCTGTGAACTGCGCCATTGTCCGTCGAGAACCACCATGCAGAAATCAGATAGACCGAACATCCTCGTCTTCATGCCGGATCAGATGCGTCCTGACTGGGTCGGGCCTCGCAACCGTGTTGGCGCGATCACGCCCAATGTCGACGCACTCGCGGCGCGCGGTGTGAACTTTTCGAATGCGGTGTGCCCGTCACCTTTGTGTGGCCCATCGCGCGCAAGCCTGGCGACGGGGCTCGAATATGACCGCAATCCGGTGCCCACGAACCGTTTCAGCATGGCGGAATCGGCACCCAATTTCTATCGGCAGATGGCCCACGCCGGCTATCAGGTTCTGACCTGCGGCAAGATCGATCTGCTCAAGGGCGAACTCGATTGGGGAGCGGACGGGCAGCACATGCAGGACGGCCAGTCGCGGCTCAAACAACTCGGTTTTACCGGTGGGCTGGATAGTGCCGGCAAGCACGCAACCTTGATGGCCTACAACGCCCAAAAGGACGAACCATTCCTGTCATTCCTGCGCCAGCGGCGGCTGGAGGAAACCCATGTATCGGATATGGCCAAACGCCGGTCCGATGCACTTGGCGCCAATCCTGCGCCCTTTCCGGGGGCGGGGGCGAATTACGTACACACCGAACCCAACGGTTTGCCAGACGAGGCTTACCAGGACAACTGGATCGGACAGTGTGGCTTGGACCTTCTCGACCAGGCAAAGGACGAAGATGCGCCCTGGTTCCTGCAGGTGAATTTCGTCGGTCCGCACGAGCCGGTGGACATCACGAATTCGATGGCCGACAGGACCAGGGACAGAATAGTGCCCCTGCCCAACGACAAGGGCGAGCTCAGCGACGAAAAGCATCTGGCAATCCGGCGCAATTATACGGCCATGGTCGAAAATCTGGATCGGGTCCTGGGACTTTACGTCGACTTTCTGGAGAAGACGGGACAGCTCGACAACACGGTGATCATCTTCACCAGCGATCATGGAGAAATGCTGGGTGACGCGGGGCTATGGGAGAAATCGGTGCCGTATCAGCCCTCGATCGGCGTGCCGCTGATCATCGCCGGACCAGGCGTTGCGAAGGGCGCCACGACCGATCAACCCGCGACCATCCTAGATCTTCATGCGACCTGCATTGCGCTTTCGGGCGCCGAGCCGCTCCCGGATGTGGACAGCCGTTCTCTGCTGCCCGTGCTTTCTGATCCCGGTTATCGCCTCCGGGATATCGTCTTTTCGGGCCTCAGCAGCTGGCGGGTCGCCTATGACGGGCGCTACAAGCTCGTGGCAGGCTATTCCAAGCAGGACACCCGCCAGATGACCGAACGCGGCGATTTCGCAGGCGCCGACCCGTCGCGCTGGAAGCTGGTCGAACCGGCGGTCGACCCGGAGGAAGTCAACGACCTCTCGGCCAGTAAACCCGAAATCTTGCACACATTGCGGGAGGCCCTGATCGCGCAATTGCCGCAGGCTCTCGCTGAAAAGATGCCTCCCGCGCCCTGAGATCGGCGCGCAAGGTAGCTTCAGGGAGGACATATGCATTCAAAAGACATTGGCGACATCGCGGCTGGCCTGACGCTGTTCGCGCTGGGTTTGGCCGCGGCAATCTATTGCGCCACGCATTACGATCTCGGCACCCTCAACTATATGGGGCCAGGGATGTTCCCGACCGGGTCCGCTGCAGTCCTGGCTTTTTTCGGCATATTGATCACTGTACCGGCCTTCACGCGGGCGGCGCCCCTTCCCTCGATCAATCTGCGCCCGGCGCTGGCCATCATTGCCGGCGTTGCCGGGTTCGCCCTGACAATCTCCGATTTTGGCCTCGTTCCAGCGACCATTCTGCTGACCGCCATTACGGTCCTCGCGGACAGAAGACTTGGCATAATCGGAACGCTGATGCTTGCGGCCGGCCTGAGCCTGCTGGGCTGGCTGATATTCATTTTCGCCCTCGACATTCCCGTTCCTGCTTTTGCGTGGCCCTTCTGATGCAGCTGCTTTCCGAATTCGCCAACAACCTATCCCTGGGACTGGCTACCGCTGCCACGCTCAACAATCTGTTCTACTGCTTCCTGGGCGTCTTCGTCGGCATGCTCGTGGGAGTTCTGCCGGGCATCGGCGCAATGGCGGCGCTGTCGATGCTGTTCCCGCTCAGCTTTCACCTCGACCCCACGGGCGCGCTCATCATGCTGGCCGGCATCTGGTACGGCACGGCCTATGGCGGGTCGACTGCCGCGATCCTCCTGAATGTGCCCGGCACGCCCTCCTCGGCGGTGACCAGCCTTGACGGCTATCCCATGTCGCAGCAGGGACGCTCGGGTATCGCCTTGCTGATGACCACCGTCGCCTCCTTCGTCGGCGGCAGCATTGGCATCGTTTTGATGATGCTGTTCGCGCCCATCATCGCGCGTTATGCGATCTCCTTCGGATCGACCGAGTATTTCTCGCTGATGGTGCTCGGCCTGGTCGCAGCCTCGAGCATGTCGAACGGCCCGATAGTCAAAGGTCTGGCGATGGTCGTGCTTGGAATACTGCTAGGCACCGTCGGTACGGACCTGGCGACAGGGGTCAGGCGCATGACCTTCGGCATGCTGCCCCTTGCCGACGGCATCAGCCTGGTCGCCCTGGCCATGGGATTGTTCGGCATTACCGAGGTGGTATCCAGCATCGGCCGGGTAACGGGCAAGATGCTGGATCCCAAGAGCATTACCTTCCGCTCGATGCTGCCGACGCGAGACGACTGGCGTCGCTCATGGGCCCCCATTTTGCGTGGGAGCGGGCTGGGATCCTTCTTCGGCACACTCCCCGGAACGGGGCCGGCCATCGCCTCCTTCGTTGCCTATGCCGCCGAAAAGAAGGTCGCCCGCGATCCATCACGTTTCGGCAATGGCGCCATCGAGGGGATCGCCGCACCCGAATCTGCCAACAACGCGGCCGATCAGACAGCCTTCATCCCCACGCTGATGCTCGGTATTCCCGGCAGTCCTGCCATGGCGATCATGATTGGCGCACTGATGATCCAAGGCGTTTCTCCCGGACCCAAATTCATGGTCGAGCAGCCATCCCTGTTCTGGGGCCTTATCATGAGCTTCTGGATCGGAAACCTCATGCTGCTGATCTTGAACATACCGCTGATCGGCCTGTGGGTTCGCCTGCTCACAGTCCCCTTCCACTGGCTCTATCCCGCCATCGTTCTGTTCGTGTGCATTGGCGTTTACAGTGTCTCCAACTCAGCCTTCGATGTGTGGATGGTTGTTGCCATGGGTGCGCTCGGAATCCTGATGCGTGCTGTCGATCTCCCACCTGCCCCCCTCTTGCTGGGATTCGTGCTCGGCCCGATGATGGAGGAGCACTTCCGTCGGGCCCTGATGTTCTCCCGCGGAGACGCAACCGTGTTCTTTACCAGTCCGATCAGCGGTGTCGTGATGGCGATTACCGCGGCCATCCTGGGCTGGGGCATGATCGGCATGTGGCGCAACCGTAGCGCCTTGCCCAAAGAGAATGCTGCCTGACCTCAAAAGGATTGCGGTCTGCAAAGGGCTCCCGGGGAGCGCAGCAAATGGCTGCGGCCAAGCCATGCTGCTGGCCGTGAAGAGAGCCCTCCGCGGGAGCCGTGTGCGTTCTTGCGCCGGATCCTGTCTCAAGACGCCTCCGAACCGCCGGCAACGCGTGATAGCCAAACCGCAATAGGCCGCGCACGAATGTCGCTGGGGAGCCAGGTCTTGATCTTCATGCTGTCGTACGGGTTCGACTGCGCGGATCGGAGGGAGCGCGGCGACCAAGGGCATGAAGGCAAAAGAAAAGAGGCGCCCCGAAGGCCGCCTCTTCAACTTCACGCCGAGTGCTTGTCTCGATCAGCCCTGGGTCTTGACCCCGGCGTCCTTTACCGTTTGCTGCCAGGTTTCGACTTCCTTTCGGAAGAAGTCGGCAAATTCGGCCGGTGTATTCGGCTTGGCGATCGTCCATCCAGCCTTTTCCATCTGGTCCTGGACCTCCGGCGACTTCAAGGCCTTGTTGACCGCTTCACTGATGCGGTCGACGACCGCATCTGGCGTCGCCGCCGGAACCTGGATACCCGCCCAGCCGCTCATCACCAGATCAGGATATCCGAGTTCGACAACGGACGGCACGTCGGGAAGCGAAGGGCTGCGCTCGGAATTGAGCACGGCGAGAGCCTTGATGTCACCGGAATCGATCAGCGGCTTGGCGAGCGCCAAGCCCATGATCATGAACTGAACGCGGTTGGCGATAACATCGGTGACGGCGGGCGGCTGGCCGTTGTAGGGGATGGCCTGCATCTTGATGCCGGCCTTCAGTTTAAACAATTCGCTTCCCAGATGCACCAGCGAACCGATACCGGACGCCGCATAGGAAAGCTGGCCGTCCTGGTCCTTGGCGTATTTGATGAACTCGTCAAGACTTGAGACCGGCACATCCTTCGGGACGACCATTACGAAGGTCGTGTCTCCGATTCTTGTGACCGGCTTGAGCGCCTCCAGAGGATCGAACGTCATCGTCTTTGCGTACATGGCTGGCGCCGTGCTGAGAGGCACGCCGCTGCCGAGCCAGGTATATCCGTCCGGCTTCGACTGGACGACGTATTCGGCGCCAACATTGCCATTGGCCCCCGGCTTGGCCTCGACCAGAACCGGTTGGCCGAGATCGGTGGAAATGGCTTCGGCGATGATGCGAGAGGCGATCTCGGCCTGACCGCCGGCCGGGAAGGGCACGATCCAGTGGATGGGCTGCGTGGGCCAATCTGACTGCGCCATGGCGCCGCCCGAGAGTGCCGCGGTTGCGGCCAACGCCACAGCGGCGACGGCCTTGTTGATGAATTTCATAGTCTCCTCCTTTTATTCATTGGGTGGGTTGATTAGTCGATGGTCCCGTCGCGATTGGGTTCGACGCCTGCGACGGGCGGAAAGCGGAACCGTGCCTTGGCGAAAAAGGCACTGGCGCGACCGCGCACGAAGCGCTCGGCGTCTCCGCGACGGATCTCGGCCGACCAGTTCGGCGCGGAGTCCGAGGCGTCGGCCTGAGCCTGGATGAACAGCCGGCGCTTTTGGCTGAGTCGAACGCGGTATGTCAGGTCATCCGGATCCCAGCTGGCCGCGATCCGCCTCGCGCCCTCGGCCGCTGCTTCGGCATGTGCAGGATCGCAGATCAAGTCCCGGCGCTCTTGAGGGTCCGCCGCAAGGTCGAAAAGCTGTGGGGGCAGTTCGTGGGCGGCAACATATTTGTAGCTGCCGAAGCGGATGGCCCGGGCGACCTTGTCGTGCCCGCCGCCGGCGAAGTCGATGATGGCCTGGCCGTCAGGGTTCGTCTGGGCACCGGCACAGGCTGGCTTGAGGCTGCGTCCGTCGACGGGTTCGACGGGCTCGATGATGCCACCGGCGAAATCGAGGAAGGTCGGCAGCAGGTCGACGAGCGAGACGATATCTGGGTTGCGTCCGGCATCGATGCCCGGCCCCGCAAACACTAGCGGCACGCGCACGGAATCCTCGAGGAAATTGTCCTTGAGCCACATGCCGCGCTCGCCCAGCATCTCGCCATGATCGCTGGTGAAAACGATGATCGTCTCATCGGTCATCCCGGTTGCGTCGAGCGCTTCGAGCACCCGGCCGATCCGCTCGTCCACATAGGAGATCATGGCGAAATAGGCGCGGCGGGCATTCCGCACATTTTCGTCCGATATGTCGTAGAACTGGTGACCCATCATCTCCCAGCGCAGCCGGTTGAAGGGATCGAGGTATTCGGGCGGTATCGCTCCGATATCGGGAGGATCGATGTCGTCATCCGCATAAAGGTCCCAGAAATCCTCGGGCGCGACATAGGGCGGATGGGGATGGCTGAAGGAGACCGTTAGCAGAAAGGGGCGCCGATCAGGTGTCCGCACGATGTCGAAGAGCTTCTGGCGCGCCTGGTGCTCGACTTCCTCGTCATAATCCATCTGCAAGGAGCGGATGCACGTACCCGCCTCCACGGCATTGCGCACCCTTATGCCACCGCCCGGCCTGAACACGTGTTCCCAATCCGTCGTCCAGGCGAAGTCGGAGGGGTAGATGTCGGTGAGAAGGCGCTCCTGAAATCCGTGCAACTGATCGGGACCGACGAAATGCATCTTGCCGCACAGGGTCGTGCTGTAGCCGGCAGCATTCAGATAGTGCGCGAAGGTCGGCAGCTCAGCGTGAAACTCGGCGCCATTGTCCCATTGGTCGATGGCGAAGGGCAGCCGCCCCGTCATCATCGACGCGCGCGAAGGCGAGCACAGCGGATAGTTGCAATAGGCATTCTCGAACACCATGCCGCGCGCAGCCAACCGGTCGAGATTGGGCGTCTTGACCGAGCGGTGCCCATAAAATGAGAGATACCGCGCCGCCAACTGGTCGACCTGGATGAACAGGATGTTCGGAGTCCCGGGCGTCTGGTTGGCCGACATCTTTATCCTCTCATTGCCCGCTGCTTGCTTGCCGCCGGGGGGCTTGCGGCTGCGCCGGATAGCCCCCCCGGCGAGGTGCTATTTGCGCTCCGGATCGATCCACAGATCCCAATCGGCACCGTTGAGATGCTGGTCGGCGAATTGAGGATGGCTCTTTGTCGAACTCCTCGACCCGCCCCAGTTGCCCGCATCCGGTGACGCCCTTGTCCGAGCCGTCGCGTATGGGATCGACATAAGTCTTGAACCAGTCGGCCAGCCGGCCCAAGAGCGCCATGCGCACGTCCTGCGCAGCCGGATCGTCGATTCGGTTGTCGCGCTCGCCGGGATCGGCTTTGAGGTCGAAGAGTTCGTGCGGTCCATCCGGGAAGCGATGGACATATTTCCAGTCCCGAGTGCGGACCATGCGCACGGGTCCGTATTCGTCGTAGACCACTACCTCGTCGTCGCCGGAGGACTGCTTGCCCGCCAGCAGCGCGGCAAAACTCGATCCGGGTTTTTCATGGCCGGACCGGGGCAGCGGCAAGCTCAGATGCTCGACGAAGGTGGGAAAGAAATCATAACCGCTCAGAAGATGATCATCGACCACGCCTTCTCGAATGCGGCCGGGCTGCGAAATGATGCAGGGCACCTTGACGGAGGTGTCGTACATGTTCTGCGGGCGCGTGCCGTTGCCCTTCCCCCAGATGCCGTGATGGCCGCAATTCATACCGTTGTCGCTGACGAAGACGACCATGGTGCTTTCGCGAAGACCCTGCCGGTCGAGCTCGTCCAGAACTCGTCCAATCGCCGCATCCATGGCCGAGACGGCCGCGAAATAGCCGATCAGGCTGCCGCGCCGGTCTGTGCGGCCCTTGTCCGTGGCTGGCGTGCCGCCCGCGAAGTCGGGGTGCGGCGGCTCATCGGGACAGGAGGTGAAGGGGCAATCCTCATAGAGGTCGGTGAATTCCTTGGGATGCGAGTCGATCCAGGGATAATGGGGCGCCGTAAAGGTGAGATTGAGCCAGAACGGAGCGTCTTGTTCGCGCTCGTCCCGGATGAACTGACAGGCCGTGTCCGCCAGGTCGTCGCTGATGTAGCGCTCGACCTCGATCGGGCGGTCTTCGTCGACCATGGGCGCACCGTAATACGGCCCCATGCCCGACTGGTGCGCATACCATTTCACGAAGTTTTCGCGCGGCACATCGCTGGCGCCCAGGTGCCACTTGCCGACCAGCGCGCAGCGATAGCCCGCATCGGCGGCGACATCGGTGATCAGGGTCTGCCCGGCAAGATAATCGATGCGATTGTCGCCCATGCTCCCGGATCGGATCCAGTCATGCACGCCATGGCGGGACGGGATGTCTCCGGTCAGCATGGACGCGCGCGCAGGCGAGCAGACCGGCGACACACAAAAGAAATTGTCGAACCGCACGCCCTCGCTGGCGAGCTTGTCCAGAACTGGCGTTTTTATTTCCGAATTGCCCGCACACCCAAGTGCCCATGCGCCCTGATCATCGCTAACGATGAACAAAACGTTCGGGCGCGATGCATCTAAACTCGACAACCTGACTCCTCCTCCCAGTATTATTTTGATACAATGAGATTTATTATTTGATATTCTCACCGAGATTTAGATCGATATTAGATGCACCGGGAGACCGGTCAATCGGGCTATCGGCGCTGAAATTGTAAAATCGGGAACGATTGGCGGTGGCAGATCAAATCGCTAGCGGCTTCGGCGCGCCTTGGGGAGGTCCATCCACACCCTCATCAGGAGAGCGAAGATTTCACGATCGGAATAGCGCCATAGATGAAATGCAGTGGCATCTGAATGCCTTGGCTGGCATACCTCGACGTTCGCCAAGAGATTTTGAGGAGCGCGAAGAGATGGCCGATCGCCCCAATTTCATTTTCCTGATCGCCGACGATCACCGCTACGAGTCCATCGGCGCGAACGGGTGCGATGCAATCAGCACCCCTCATCTCGATCATCTCTCTCAGACCGGCACGGTCTTCGAGAACGCCCATTGTCAGGGCAGCATGCATCCCGCCGTGTGCGTACCCAGCCGCGCGACCTTGATGACCGGGCGCAACATCTTTGCCTCCTGCACCAAGCCTGCGGCATTCGACGCGGTTACGCCGCCCTATCACGGCGATGACCTGCCCATTCCGGAGCATCTGCCGACATTTCCGCAGCGCTTGCGCGAGGCAGGTTACCGGACCCATGCCATCGGCAAATGGCATAGCGACCGCAAGGCCTTCGCGCGCTCTTTCTCGTCAGCGGAACGTGTCCTGTTCGGCGGCATGAGCGCGCACGAGGCGGTGCCGGTGCACGATTTCGATCCGAGCGGCCAGTATCCCAACGAGGCCTCGCGCATCGACCCCGGGTTTTCGACTGATCTATTCGCCGAGGCTGCGTGCAATTTCCTGGAAAAAAGCCGGTCCGAGACGCCCTTCTGTCTTTATGTCGCCTTCACGGCTCCGCACGATCCGCGCACCCCCCTCCCCGAATATGCGGTCGACCCGGATACCATTCCGCTGCCGGACAATTTCCTGCCCGTCCATCCCTTCGACAATGGCGACGCCCTGGTACGCGACGAGATGCTGGAAAGCTTCCCCCGGGCGGCCGAGGCGGTCCGCAGGCACATCGCCGACTATTACGGCATGATCGCCCATATGGATGCGGCCATTGGTGACATCCTCGCCGCGGCCGAACGCGCGGGCGTGCTGGAGAATACTGTCGTCGTCTATACGGCCGATCACGGTCTTGCCCTTGGCCAGCACGGACTGCTCGGCAAGCAGAACATGTATGAACACTCGACGCGCATCCCGCTGATCTTCAATGGCCCGGGGGTGCCGGCTGGAAGCCGCCGCACCGATCTGGTCTGGCATGCCGACACGCGCGCCACGGTGCTCGATCTGGCGGACCTTCCCGCCGAGGCGGGGTCTGAGGGGCAGAGCCTGTTGCCCGCGATGCGGGGCGAGAGCACGTTCGATCGGCAAACCTTTGCCTGCGCCTATCGGATGAGCCAGCGCATGATCCGCGACAAGCGCTACAAGCTGATCCGCTATTTCGAGCGCAAGAACTTCCCCCCTGTAGACCAATTGCAGGAGGGCCTCCCCACCCCCGGCTCCTCGGCCGAGCAATTGTTCGACCTTGAGAGCGATCCCGGTGAACTCGTGAACCTGATCAACGTGCCGGACCTGCAGGAAGTGCGGGCATCCCTGTCCGCAGAGCTGGTCAAATGGCAGCAACGGGTCGACGACCCGATGCTCGACTTCATCGAGCCCTGATCGAATTCAGGCGTCACCCCGCGCAATGCGGGCGCTGATCCGTCTGCGCAATGGCCCCCAGCAGAGATTGACGATCAGCACCAGATAGATCACCCCGGCGATCGGGCTCGCAAAGAAGGTGACGATACTGCCATCGCTGATCAGGATGGACTGGCGCAGGGACAGTTCGATCATCGGCCCCAGCACGAAGCCGATGGACAGCGGCGCCAGCGGGAACCCCAGCTTGCGGATGATGTAGCCGAAAAGGCCTGCCCAGATCGTCACCCAGACCCCGAACATGTTGTTGGCCGTGCTGTAGGCCCCGACCAGGCAAAGAATGAGCACACTCGGCACGATCACATTGGCCGGGATGGCAACGATGCGCGCCGCGAACTTGATCGCCAGCAGCCCCAGAAACAGCATCATTATGTTGATCACGAACAGCCCGGCAAAGATCGCATACATCAGGTCCGGCCGCTGCGAGAACAGGCTTGGTCCGGGAACCAGGCCCTGGATCAGGAAGGCGCCGAGCAGCACCGCAGCCGCGGGGCTTCCGGGAACGCCGAGCGTCAGGGTGGGCACCAGCGCGCCACCGATGGTTGCGTTGTTGGCGGTTTCGGGGGCGAGCACTCCCTCTGGAATGCCCGTGCCGAATTTCTCCGGCGTGGGGGAATTGCGCCGCGCTTCGCTGTAGGCGAAGAAGGCGCCCACGGCGGCCCCCTCCCCCGGGATCAGCCCGATCAGCGTGCCCAATACGGCCGAGCGCAGGATCAGAGCCTTCAGCCTGGACAACACCCCCAGTGACGGCAGTTTGGCAACAAGGCTGCCCTTATCGAACTGGACCTTCGTGACCTTTTTCTCGGCCAGCAGCAGCATCTCGGAGATCGCAAAGACGCCGACCAGGAACGGCACGAAGGGGATGCCCTCGTAAAGATCGTAGCTGCCGAAAAGATAGCGCGTTGTCCCGTTCACCGGGTCGATGCCCCAGGTGGTCAGGAAGATGCCGACAGCTCCCATCAGCAGCCCCTTGAAAATATCGGCGCCCGCCACCCGCACGACGACGATCAGGCCAAACACGCTGATCGCCAGATATTCGCGCGGCCCGAATTTGAGGGCGATATCGGCCAGAAGCGGCGCACCGATGGTCAGGACGATTGTGCTGAAAATGCCCCCGATGACCGATCCCGTCAGCGAATAGCCAAGCGCTTCGCCGCCCCGTCCGGACTTGAACATGCGATGGCCGTCGGCAACGGTCGCAATCGCCGCTCCGGTTCCCGGAATGCCCAGCGCGATCGCGGTGATGGAACCTCCATAGGTGGCGGCCGAGTAGATCGCCAGCAACAGGATCAGGGAGGGCACCGGGTCCATGTAGAAAGTGAATGGCAAGGCGATCGCGATGGCGATCGGGGGGCCGAGACCCGGGAGGATGCCGATGACCAGGCCGAGCGAGGTGCCAACGACAAGAAGGAACAGGCTCCAGGGTTCGAAAAGCTGGCCCAGAGCAATGATCAGGGAATGGAGGTTTTCGCTCATCGCGTCACAATAAGGTCCGGGTCAGATCTGAACGGCGAGCATATGGGAGAAGACGTAGGCGACGAGCGGCCCGAAGAGCAACAGAAAGACATAGATCGGGATGGAGCGCGTCGCCATGATCGCCGCGATCGCAATCGCCATGGCAACCGATGTGACGGTGAACCCGAAATGCTCCCAGGCAAAATAGGCAACCAGCACGACAAGGAACGTCGCCACTGCGCGGACCAGGTTCATGCCGTTGTCGAACACAGGCGCGTCGGCATCAGCTTCTGAGGGAAGAAGAAAGCCACGGGCGACGAGCGCCGCGCTGCAGATGATGATGCACACCAGCACCGTGATCGGAACGAAACTGGAATCGAGCATCGACGATCCGAGGCTCGCCGCACTCCTGAACCCGGTCGCGATCCAGATTAGTACGATGGCTGCAAGGATGAGGGCACCGGCAAAAAGTCGGTTGGCGGCCTGTTGTCTCACCTGTCCCTCCCTGGTCTCCCCGCGGCGGCGAGCGTCGCGGGGCAGAAATGTCGCCTGTCTATTCCTTGAGGCCCAGCTCGTCCACGACGGGACCGTAAAGGTCGAGACCTTCTTTGATCACGGCGCGTGTCTGGTCAACTCCGCCGACCCATTGCGGGACGGTGAACTTGGCGATCGCATCTTCGGCAGCCTGGTTGTGCAGGGCGTTTTCGAGCGCGGTCTCCAGCTTGTCGACGATGGCCTGCGGCGTGCCCGTCTTCACGGCATAGCCGGCATTGATCCAGCTGCCTGCGTTTTTGCCGGGGTAAACCTCGGCGACCGTGGGTACGCCGGGCAGGAATTTTTCGAAATGGTCCTGCCGCTTGTCCAGGATGGCGAGTGCCCGTGCCTGATCAGCGAACTGGGACATTTCACCAAGCTGGGCGATGCCGAAATCGGCCTGGCCGCCGATAGCCGCCGTCACGGCCTTGGGATTGGTCCCGACGGTCAGGACCTTGAGCTTGATGCCGAACAGGGAAGCGAACTGCATGACGGAAAGATGGGTCGGCGCACCGATGGTGTTGACCGCAACGATCAGTTCCTTGTCCTTGGCCGCGTTGACCAGGTCTTCCAGGCTCTTGTAGGGCGAATCCTTGCCCACATAGATGACGTTGGAATTGGTCGAGTCCTGGATGAGCGGGATGAAATCCTTGAGCGGATCGAAGGGCACGTCGCGCAGCAGCGGATTGGTCACGAAGGTCGGCGCCGCCCAGCGCAGCATGGTGTAGCCGTCGGCCGGGTCGCCCAGCACCTTCATCACGGCAGGGATCGTCCCGCCGCCCGGGATGTTGACGACATTGACCGGCACGCCCAGTTCCTTTTTGAGCAGGTCGGCCTGGATGCGCGTGAACACATCGAGATTGCCGCCGGCCGGAAACGGGACCACCACGGTTATCGGTTTGCTGGGATAGTTGTCCTGTGCCTGAGCCACGTTTGCCGCGCCCAGGGCAACGATCATGGCCGCGACCAGAAATTTCAACAGTGTGACTAATTTCATTTTTTCTCCTCCCGGTCTTTCACCTCCGGTTATCCTAGCCTTCTCGAATCCTTGATAAAGTTACATTTCTGAGCGCCGCTATTTGCTTTCTGCATACTACTCGGCTGGCTCCGCCACCGGTTCATCGAAGGCGGGTTCCTTTCTCGATATGTGGCCATTCCAGAACGCTGCCTCCCGTCGAAGATGGCGGACGAGACGGGTGAATTCGCCGGATCGCTGCATGTCCGGCTGGAAAAACAGTCCGTATGACAATTCGATGGAGGGACGCCAGGCCAGCATCCTTATGTCGCGGCTCGAAAAATAGTCGAAGGCCAGTGGATCGACCAGGGCCACTCCATGACCGATCTCGACCAGCCGCAAGGCCGTCGCCGGAAGCTGGATGTCGAGCTGAACCGCTTTCCTCACCGCCCATTGGCGGCCGAACTTGGCGAAATGCGGCAGATTGGGAGCGCCTCGATCGAGCAGCAGGACTTCGTTTGCGATGTCTTCAAGACGTGCTTCGTTCCGGACCGCCAGCCTGTGCCCGGCCGGAACGGCCAGCATCGCTTCTGTCCTGACGAGTTCTTCAACCGTGAGCAGCGGGTGCTCGGTCGGCAGCGCGGCGAGCCCAATATCGGCATGCCGTGCCACAATCGCGGATTCGATGGTCGCGCGCGTGCAGGCTTCGACCCGCAATTGCACTTCAGGGTTCTCCCTGCAGAACTTGTCCAGGGCCGAAATGAAGAAATCCGCACTCAGGATGGGATGGGTAGCGAAGATCTTGAACCGTGTCTTCCGGTTCGACTGAATGCCGTAGGCGATGTTCGGCAAATCCTCGAGCCCCCGAAGCGTCATGCCGGCGTCCTGATAGAACCGCTCGCCAAGTTCGGTGGGCACGATCTTGTTGCCCCCGATGCGGCGGAAGAGCTCGAATCCCACCGCATCCTCCAGCAGCGAAATCTGCCGGCTTACGGTCGGCTGCGAGAGGTTGAGCACTTCGGCCGCACGGGTCACGCTGCCGGTTTCCATCAACGCGTGGTAGGCGCGCAACTGGCGGACCTTGAACCTGTAGGGCATGTGCTACTCGCTTCCCCTTCTTCGAGCCATCAGTCCTGCGGCTCGTAGTCGCCGGGGCCGCCCGCGTCGTCGGCTATGCGCAGACGCACCCTGTCGATCGCACCCGTAAAGGCAAAATCGCTATTCGTGCCGTATTTGGGCGACGCATGGCCGAGACTGTTGCGCCCCACATCCATGCCTTCCCAGTCCATGAAATAGCGGTAGGTCCGCTCGAATTCGCGCGTGTCGACCTTTTTTCTGTCAATGAACAGCCGACCCGTTCCCCTGCAGGGTCCGGTGCGTTCGAAGCTGAAGCAGACATCGTGCCAGCCATCGGAGGCGGGCAAATCGGCCGACAGGCTGATGATGTCCTGGTAGAAATTGTAGTCGTAGACCAGCCGTCCGTCCTTTATGTAGAGCGCATAGCCTCCACATATGCCGCCACAGGCAATGATGACGCCCTCCGTATCGGCGGACAGCTCGACCCTCGCATCGATCTCGTGTGACCGGTCGACCACGAAGGGCGCGGCACCGCCAGGAATATAGGTCGTGCCGGGGAAAAAGACGTGCTCGGTCTGTATGCGCGGAGAATCCTTGCGTGGCCGCGCCGCGGCCCGGCGTTCGGCAAAACCCCGGTCGTCGAGCGGCAGCACGTCGTAGCGCCCCGCTTCGGCCCACCAGTTCTCGATCATCTTGCCCAGCCGTTCCGGCTCCGCATCGGCCAGATTGCGGTTCTCGGCGAAATCCTCGTCGACGTGGTAAAGCTCCCAATGATCGTCGTCGTAATCGCCATAGCGGGTGTGGAAGCAGACCGCCTTCCAGCCGTCCTGCCAGATGGCCCGATGCCCGAACATCTCGAAGATTTGCGACCGTTTCCGGGTCGGCGCCTTCGCGTTGCCAAACGAATAGAGCATCGAGGTGCCGTGGATATCCATTTGCGGCACCCCCCGGATTTCGGCCGGCGCCTGAGAGTTCAGTGCCTCGAGGATGGTGGGGACAATATCCATGACATGGTGGAATTGCGGCCGGACGCCCGGCGATTTGAGCCGCGCTGGCCAGGACACGATCAGCGGATCCTGAACGCCGCCGGCATGGGTGTTCTGTTTGTAACGCTTGAGCGGCGTGTTCTCGACCTGTGCCCAGCCGATCGGATAGTTGTTCTTGGCGCGGATGGTGCCGATGTCGTCGATCCGCTCCAGATTATATTCGAACGGTTCGGCCTCCATGTTTTCGTAGAAGGTGGTGCTGGTCGACCCGTGGATCTGCCCTTCCTGCGAAGCGCCGTTGTCGGACAACAGGAAGATGATGGTGTTGTCCAACTTGCCCAGCTTTTGAAGATGGGAGAACAGGCGCCCGAGGTGATGATCCGTGTGGTCGAGGAAGGCCGCATATGCCTCCTCGAACCGGGCATAGAGCCGCTTCTGATCCTCGCTGAGGCTGTCCCAGGGCTCGACCCCGGCATTGCGCGGTGTCAGTTCGGTCCCCGCCGGCACAACGCCCGTTTCCAGTTGACGCGCGAGCCGCTGCTTGCGGATTTCGTCCCAGCCGATGTCATAGCGGCCGCGATATTTCTCGAGCCATTCATCCGGCGCCTGATGCGGCGAGTGCATGGCCCCGGTCGCGAAATACATAAAGAATGGCTTTTCGGGTGCAAGCGACGCGTGATCGGTCAAATACTGCATCGCGTTGTCGACCAGATCCTCGTTGAGCGTATAGCCCTCCGCCGGTGATCTGGGCGCCTCCACATGGGTGTTGTCGCGCACCAGGCTCGGCTGGAACTGATCGGTCAGCGCCTCCAGAAACCCGTAATATTTGTCGAAACCCCGCCCCAGGGGCCATTGATCGAAGGGCCCGACGGCCGACATCTGGTCGGCGGGCGCAAGATGCCATTTTCCCACGGCATAGGTGCTGTAGCCCTCGCCGCGCAGCATTTCGGCAATTGTGCCGGCATCGGGCCGGACGACGCCGCGCTTTGAGGGAAAGCCGCTGTCGGCATTGGCGATGATCGACATGCCGACGGCGTGGTGGTCGCGCCCCGTCAGCAACGAGGCACGCGTGGGAGAGCACAACGCGGTGGTATGGAAATTATTGTAGACCAGCCCCCTGGACGCCAGGGCATCGATGTTGGGGGTCTCGATCTCGCTGCCATAGCAGCCCAGGCTCGAGAACCCCATGTCATCGAGCAGGATGACGAGGACATTCGGCGCGTCCTTGCCGGCTCCTTTCGGATCGGGCCACCAGGGGGTCGACTCCTGCCAGGTCCGTCCTACGTGACCCTTGAACGCTTCTTTGCCACTCTCACGCGTCATTGCTCTGATCTCTTTCCTTACCGTCTCGTCTCGCGCTATTTCCGCATGGCCTTGGCGGCCTGCAGGACCTCGAGCGCAATCGGCTGCATGCCGCTCAGATCAGGCACGCTGTCATAGGCGCCCGCTGCAACCAGCAGCTTGGCGACATTGGTGAGGGACTCGATCGTGGCACCCGACTTCATGTCGGCAATCGCCTCGTCCAGCGTCTGGAAGTCGCGCAGGCTGAACGAATAGGCGGCCATGGTCTCGTCACCCTCGATGCCGGCATCCTTGTAGTATTGAAGCGCCAGCTTGACGGTCTCGTCGGGATGCGCGCGCATGTATTCATCGGCCCGGTAGGCGGCTTCGACGAATCCGGCCGCCGCCTCGGGATTGTCGTTCCAGAACTTGCTGGTGACGATGAACGGATCGACGATCGAGGTGCCGGCCATGGCGCCGTCGCATACGACCTCGAACTCGTCCTTGTTGTTGACGATGTCGTAGTCGGCCGAAGCCGCCGTGGTGCCGGCACCGATCTGTCCGTTCATCAGCGACTGGCGGGTCACCGGCGGATCAAGCGGAACGACATTGAGGGTTGCGGGATCGACGCCGAAATGATTGGCGCAGGCCGCCAGAACCTGGCTCCAGGTCGAGTTCGGGACCGTGCCGACGCGTGCGGACTTGAGGGCATCGGCGACCGACTTGCCGTCCATTGCGTCCTTCCGCACGATGAGCTTGAGGTTGCGGTCTTCCTTCTGCATCGTGCCGACGCTGATCAGCTTGAACTTGTCCCAGCCCGAGATCGCCGGGGGACCACCCGTCCAGCCGGCCTGCCAGTCGCCGGATACGCCCGAAGCGAGCGCCGCGCCGCCATTGGGGAAATAGGTGATCTTGACCTCGAGGCCGTTGTCCTTGAAGTAGCCCAGATGATCGGCCAGCCACAGCGGGAAACCCGCCTCGTTGGGCTGGCTGTTGAGCGTGATCTGGGTCATGTCGTCGGCAAACGCGCCGGCACCTCCCAGGCTGGCCGCGGCAATCGCCGCCGCCAATGTCAAACGTTTGAACAGTTTCATGCTTCGTCCTCCTTGTTATCAGTCGCGGGCTATCCCGCCGTGATTTCCTCACGGACCAGCGCCCAGATTTCCTTGCGCGCGGCCATGAAGTCCGGGTGTTCGGCGGCCGCTTCGATATCGCCCTTCTTCCAGACGGCATCGCGCGGCAGATTGATCTCGCGCTTGATGCGGCCGGGCCTCCGGGTCATCACGATGACGCGGTCGCCGAGATAGACCGCCTCCTCCACCGAATGGGTGATGAACAGCACCGTGTAGTGCTGCTCGCGATGCAGGCGCTGGACCTCCTCCTGCAGGATCGTGCGTGTCTGCGCATCGAGGGCGCCGAACGGTTCGTCCATCAGCAGGATCTCTGGCTGCATCACCAGCGCGCGAGCGATGGCGACGCGCTGCTGCATGCCGCCCGAGAGCTGGCTCGGATAGGCATCGCGAAACTGCTCCAGCCCCATGATGCGAAGCTGCTCGGCAAGTCGGCGCTCCTGTTCGTCCTTGCGCACGCGCGACATCTGCAGGCCGAATTTGATGTTCTGGGCAACCGTTTCCGAGGGGAACAGGGCGAACTTCTGGAACACCACGCTGCGCCGCGGACCCGGCGCTCCCGCCGGCTTGCCATCGACCAGGACCGCGCCACGCGTCGGCTGTTCGAGTCCGGCCGCGATCGTCATCAGGGTCGACTTGCCGCAGCCGGAGGGACCGACAACGCAGATGAACTCGCCCTTTTGCACGGCGATCGTGCAGTCATCGACGGCCTGGACTCCTGTGCCTTCCGGACCGAACCACTTGCTTATCGAGTTGAGTTCGAGCTTGGCGGTCATTTCACGCGTCTCCGCCGGCCAATCGTCCGCGCCAGGGCAAGGCACGGGTAATCGCGAACTGCACCAGTGTATCGAACAGCACCCCTAGAAGGCCGATGGCGATGATCCCCACGAAGATCGTGGAGACAGAGTCGTTCTGCTGGCCCTGTGCGATCAGAAATCCGAGCCCGGTCTTGCCGACGATCAGCTCGGCTCCCACCAGCGCCATCCAGCCATTGGAGATAGCGATGCGGATGCCGGTGAAGATGGCGGGCGCGGCGACCGGAATGACCACGCGCCGCAGGATGGCCGGCGACCGCGCACCGAAAACACGGGCGGCGCTGACAAAGATCGGGTCGACCTGCTGCACGCCGAGCTGGGCATTGATGACGACGGCCGGGAACGCCGCGATGAAAACGACGAGCGCCTGCGTGGTGGTCGATGCACCGAACCACAGGATCGCGATCGGCACCCAGGCGAATGGGGGAATGTAGCGCAGCACCTCGAACACGGGATTGACCAAAATCCGGAAGACCGGCACCCAGCCGAAAAGGACGCCAATGGCAACGCCCAGGACCACAGCGCTCGCGACCCCGAGCAGCCATCGCGTCAGGGAGGCGAGCGCGTGACCGAAGAGGGTGGCTCCCGCAAAGGGGTCGACCAGCAGATTGGCGATGCGTGCGACGACCTCAAACGGCGATGGCAGAACCCGCGATGGAATGAGCCCGAGCACGCTGGTGGCGAGAATCCAGACCACCAGCAGCCCGATCAATGAACAGCCGGCATAAAGCGCGGATAGGGGCACACGGCGGAAAGACAGGGTGGTCATCGATCAAAGTCCCTGCCGGAGTGGCTGCGACCACGGCGCGAGGACCCGGCTCGCCGCCTGCATGAGAAAGGACAGCAGGACGCCCAGCACCCCGATCATCAGCATCGCTACAACGAGAATGTCGGTATCGAGCATGCGTGAGGCATTGAGCGCCACATAGCCGAGCCCGGCAGTTGCGGCGAGCAGTTCAGCAGCAACGAGTGTCGTCCAGGCATTTCCCAGCGCAATCGCTGCCCCCGCCATCAGCGTGGGCAGGGCGGTCCGGCACACGATGCGAACGAGAATCTGCCGGTTGTTCGCACCCAAGGTGCGGCCGGCATCGATCAGCAGCCGGTCAACCGAATAGACCGCATACATGGAGTTCATCACCCACGGCACCAATGCCGCGATGAAGACAACCGAGATGCGGGCCGGCTCGCCGATCCCGATCCACAACAGCGTCAGTGGAATCCACGCCAGCGGCGGCACCGGGCGAATGAGCTGGAAAATGGGAAAGACGATCCATCTGAGCTTTCGCCACCACGCCATGCCGATGCCGAGAGGCACACCAACAAGACCGGCGGTGATCCACCCGGCCAGCACCACGGACAGGGATGCATAGATGTGGCCAGGCAGAGTGCTGCCGATATAGGGGCGGTTCCACATCCTGATGAACCGCGACACCACGGATTCCGGCGAGGGAAAAAACAGGCTGGAAGCACTGTCGCGCGTCAGGACGTACCACAAGGCGATCCAGCCGACGGCAGCAGCCAACCCCAGCATGACGGTTCGCGATGGCAAGAAAGCCCTCATGGCAATCCTTGGAACTGGTATGTAGCCAAGGCCTAGTAGTAAATCGTTTAACTGTCAAGGCACCCCCCGAAATCGGGAGTGGAGGGGCACGTCAGACGGCCTTGGCGAGTGCTAAAATTGTCTATTTTATGCACGTTTGTGAGGTTTTCGGGTCCAGGCGTTCCGATTGGGCAAGAATGGCATTATGATAGGAACCGATTGCAACTCATCCGAAAAACCTGCACATTAGGTTAAACGTTTTTCCACGGAGCCACTCGGACGCGGAGATCATGGAAACAGAAAGCCGGAAGACCTCGATGAAGGACGTGGCCCAGCGCGCTGGCGTCTCGACCGCTACGGTCTCTCACGTCTTTTCGGGAAAGAAGCGCGTAAATGACGAGGTCGCCCAAAAGGTCCGGCGGGCGGCCGAAGAGCTGGGCTATGTGGTGGACCGTGTCGCCTCCCAGATGCGCACGGGTCGCACGCAGATCGTCGCGATCATGGTCCCCGATCTCGAAGATCTGTTCCTCAACCGCTTCGTGGCCTGCCTTGAGGCCTATGCCGGGGGCGCTGGCTATGAGGTCATCGTCGCCTCGTCACACGACGATCCCAGGACAGAGCATTCCCGCCTGAAGGCCCTGCTGGCCTGGCGCCCGGCCGGCCTCATCGTCGTGCCGTGCGGCGACAGCGTACCGGCGGAACTCGTCGAGGAACGGACCCGCACGCCCATCATCTGCGCCGACCGCGTCGAACCCGGTTCGGCACCATTCGACACGGTCACCGTCGACAATTTCGGCGCCGGACGAATGATTGCCCGCTTCCTGCTTGCAAAAGGCGTGAAAAGCATCCTTTTCGTAACCGCGACCCTGGGGCTCTACACCATCAGCGAGCGCGTGCGCGGCGCCCGGGAAGAGCTGGGCGTCGATGCCTCAACGGACATCCATGTGCTCGAAATCGGCTCGGATCCGATCAGCGGCGCGCAACGTCTCAGCGCTTGGCTGCGTACCAATGGCCCTCCGGACGCCATCGTGGGTCTGACCAACATGATGACCCTGGCGGCGCTGTCCGCGCTGGCCGAGCAACAGCTCGAAGCGCCTACGGACATCCTTCTGATGGGCTTCCATGACTCCCCTTGGATGACCGCGCGCCGGGTGCCCGTGACTACTCTGTCCCAACCGGTCGACGAGGTCGCGCGTTGTGTGTGGGAACGCTTGGAAAAGCGGATGGGCGGCGATGATTCGGCGCTTCAGAACATCATTTTGTCGACGCAGTTGATCGAACGCGCCTCGACCAGCCGCACCGAGCACACGAGGCGTGACGTGAAGGTCGCCCGGCCCTAGACACTTTCACATTCAGGCAGACGCACAGCCAGGTTGCGGATGTCTTTTTTGGTGGGAACCGGCACTTCGAAATGAGAGACCGCCGAGACCGATTAGCCAAACTGCCGCATTTCTTGGCGGGCCAAGCGCGCAAAGGCCCGTCCCGCCTTGGTCTCGGCCGCCGACTTTCGGTACCAAAGGCCGGAAGGAGAACTGAGCAGGATCGGCGAGTCCGCCAAAAGAACCAGACCGAAATGCGAGAAGAATCCCTCGAGCTGTCGCGGTAATGCCATGAGGTATCCGCTCCGGGCAGCGAGCAACAGACCGCCGAGCCAGGAATCGGTGATCAGGATCGCGTCTCTTCGGAGCCGATAGAGCAACGAATCTTCCTCCGCGTCCGAAAAATGGCCCGGCGCCGAGCGGTAATCGAGCCATTTCTGCTCAAGCAACCTCGCGACATCCCCGTCCCAGGACAGCGCGAGCGGGTGGTCCCGAGCGCAGCCCGCCACAAGGTCGACCCGCCCGATGGCTTCCGACGCGAGCCCGGGGTCGGTTATGCCCAGGTCGGTGCCGCAAAGGGCGAAGTCCAACTCCCCGGCGCTGAGCAGACCGATCAACCGGCGTGGCGCATCGGCATTAATGACGAGCCGGACTTCGGGGTACAACTCCTGGAATTGGGAGACAATATTTGGCAGCACAGTGACATTCCAGAAGGGAATGGTGCCGATATGCAGCGATTTGCTGGCCTGCTCCTTGAGGCCGGACGCCTCGAGCTCGACATAGCGCATCTCCGTTTCGACGGCCTTGGCTCTTCGATAGATCCGTTCGCCGGCCCCTGTCGGACGAACGCCGCGCGGCAACCGCTCAAGCAATTCGGCCCCAATATAGTCTTCGAGGCGTCTAAGGCTCTTGGTCAGCGCCGATTGTGTCAGACCCAGGGCCCGAGCCGCTCTAGTGATGCTCCCCTGATCCACGAGCACCACGAAATGACGTAATTCATTGTACATTTTGACATTCCTAAGAGGAATACATCTACCACAATTGGAATTTTCGTACAGTGGGGGCCGGTGCTATAGCCATTCCGCCCGCCACATCGGCGCTGACGCCGCGCAACCTTCCGCTTCGGCTTCAAGCCCCACACTGGCCCGACATTAATCGACGAAACCCGCATGGACCTCCGGCGGGTGCACTTCCTTTTGAGCGCACAATAGCGCGCCGCACTGCGAGTCCCCATAGTGCCATTCCTGCTCGACTCCACACTTCCCGTTCAAAGAACAACCGCCACGGTCCTGCATCTGGCCGCGCCGCTGACGCGCATGCGTCTGCTTGTGCGCCAGAGCGAGGTGTGGCTGGTGCTCATGGCCACCATCATCGGTGGCATTGCCGGCGTCGTTCAGGTCGCCATTTCCGACGCCGCGCACGGCATCCAGGTCCTGCTGTTCGGTCTTTGGCCCCAGGAGCGCCTGAGCGCGACCGCCAGCGCCCTCCTCCATCCCTTTGCGTTTTGCTGGCCTTTGGCCGGCGCCGTCGTTCTCGTGCTCATTGCGCTGGCGATCAGGAAGACTGGACGTCGTATGATCGATCCGGTCGAGGCCAATGCTTTACACGGCGGGCAGATGTCGCTGTGGGACAGTCTGGTAATCGTGCTGCAGACGGTGGCCTCGAATGGTTTTGGAGCGTCGGTGGGGCTTGAGGCGGCCTACACCCAACTGGGTGGCGCCTTCGGATCGAAATTCGGCATGATCCTTCATGCCCGTCGCTCCGACGTGCGACTGCTGGTTGGCTGCGGCGCCGGAGCGGCGATCGCGGCTGCTTTCGGGGCGCCCCTGGCCGGGGCATTTTATGCCTTCGAGCTCATCATCGGCACCTATACCATCGTGGCCCTCGGGCCGGTGATGGCCTCATGCATAGCCGCCATTTTTGTTGCCGACACGCTGGGACATGGACATCCCATTTATCATCTCGAGCAGGTTGGCTTCATCGGCGGAAGCGCCTTTGTCGCCCTGATGGGGCTTGCGGTCCTGACCGCCGTCTCAGGCATCGGCATCATGGTTCTGGTCAGCAGCACGGAGAGGCTCTTCCGCATGCTCAAGGTGCCCGACCTGCATCGGCCGCTGGCAGGCGGTATCTTGCTGGCCCTGGCAGTGCTGTTCACACCCTTCGCGCTTTCTTCGGGTCATGGCGCCCTCAATCAGGTCCTGCAATCTCCGCCGCTCGATTTGAAACTGCTTGCATTCATGATTGGCGCCAAGGTGCTCGCCTCCGCAATATCACTGGGGTCGGGCTTTCGCGGTGGGCTCTTCTTTGCGTCCCTTCTGGTAGGCGCCCTGATCGGCCAGGCCTATTTTCTGGCGATGGCGGGCTGGCTGCCAGATGTTCTCCCCGGTGCCCAGGTCGCCTCTTTCGTCGGCATGGCCGGGTTGGCGGCAGCCGTGGTCGGCGGGCCTCTGACGATGGCATTCTTGGCTCTGGAGATGTCGGGAAGCCTGCCCCTGACGATCACTGTTCTGGCCGCTGCGGTTGTCTCCTCGCTCCTGATCCGGCAGACCTTCGGTTACTCGTTCACCACTTGGCGGTTTCATCTGCGCGGGGAGTCGATCCGCGGCGCGCATGACATCGGGATCATTCGGTCACTGACGGTAGGGCGCATGATGCGGCGCGATGTGCGCACTGTCAGCGACAGGATGCCGGTCAAGGAGTTCCGCCGTAATTTTCCGCTTGGATCGGTCAAACAGGTGGTGGTGGTCGACATGGCGGAACAATATATCGGGATGGCTGTCGTCTCCGACATCTTCGGTCTCGATGACGACAAGTTCGATCAGCCCATCGGCGAGTTTCTACGTCTGGCCGGCAGCGCCCTTACTCCCGAGATGAATGCCAAGGCAGCGGCAAGGATGTTCGAAACAGAGGCGAGCGACGTTATGGCGGTGGTTGCCGACCAGACGTCGAAACGCGTCATCGGTATGTTGAGCGAAAGCTATCTGCTCAGGCGATATGCCGAGGAACTCGACAAGGTCCGCATCGACATGACGGGCCTGAACCGCAGTGGCGAAAACACTCGCGAGCGCGCCCGAGGTGCTTGACGCGGCGGGAATCGGCGTGCGCCATGTCATACCGGCACTTTACTATGCGCCCAAGAACAGAGCAGCAGGCAATAAGCCGCGCACCAAACGCACGCTAACCTGATATGCTTTGCAAACCGAAACCCGCCGCCCGACGCTCATGACTGACAATTGCTGCGCAACTTCCCGGAACTCCGGACGTCCGCTCCAACCTGCCGCCCAGCAGTCGGGAAGGGGCGGCCAGAAGCTCAATGCGGTTTTTGTGCCGGGAGGCCGTAGTCCCTTGGGCACATCCCAACCGGCCATTCCGCAGGATGGCGAGGGTCCGCAGCGCATGGTGACGCTGCGCCCGTTCGAGCTGGAGGCGCAGACCGTCACCGTCTCTCGCTTCGCAGAGTTCGTCGCCCAGACCGGCTATGTAACGGAGGCCGAAAAGTTCGGCTGGTCTGCGGTTTTTGCTGGCTTGCTTCCCGCAGGGACGGCAGCGGTCAACCCCCTGTCATCGACCCCATGGTGGGCGCGTGTCGAAGGCGCCGACTGGTCTCATCCGGAAGGACCAAACAGCAACGTGGCGGATCGTGGCGATCATCCCGTGACCCAGGTATCCTGGGCCGACGCCATGGCATTTGCGCAATGGGTCGGGGGGCGGCTGCCGGATGAGGCGGAATGGGAGCGGGCGGCGCATGGCGGCGACAAGCAACGCAAATTCCCCTGGGGGAATCAGGAGCCGGACGACGAAACGGTTTTCTGCAACATTTGGCAGGGGCGGTTTCCCGACCACAACACGGCCAAGGATGGCTATGTCGGCACCGCACCGGCGATCAGCTTCGAGCCGAACGCCGCCGGCTTTTACAATCTGAGCGGCAATGTGTGGGAGTGGACGCGCGACGCTTACCGCATCCGCTCGCTCTCGCGTCAGGCCAAAGCCCGCAATCAGTTGGCACAGGACCAGCAAGAAAAACTGCTCAAGGGCGGCTCCTTTCTGTGCCATGTCAGCTATTGCTATCGCTACCGGATTGCCGCGCGAATGGCGCTGACCCCCGACAGCGCCGCGAGCAATGTCGGATTCCGCATCGCCTACGACATCCAGTCACCGCGAGGCCGTTGACCGGCAGGACGCGCTCGAATGGGTTCTGGAGCGATACCGCACACGGCGATCGGACGAGAAAGAACGGGCCGCCTGATGACGCTTCTGCGCGACCCTCGCCACGCGGCTCAAAAAAGCCCGGAGGAATGGTGGGTGTGACAGGGATTGAACCTGTGACCCCTGCCGTGTGAAGGCAGTGCTCTCCCGCTGAGCTACACACCCGGCCTTGAGCGTCGTCGGGAAGAGTGGAGACCGTGCTTTTGGCTCCACGACGCTGCCGCTAACAAGGGCTTCGGTTCGATGGAACTGAAGTCCTTGACGAAGATGGTGGGCGTAACTGGGATTGAACCAGTGACCCCTACGATGTCAACGTAGTGCTCTCCCGCTGAGCTACACGCCCATCTTCGTTTTGGTTCGGGCGCAAACGCCCGGTCCGCGCGCGATAGATCATAGAAAACATCTGCCGGTCAAGACCGTCTGGGGACGTGCGCCGTCAAAAAACGCGGCGCGCGCCTCAGGCGGCGAGCAGCCGCTCCACCTCGTTGACCAGATCCTTGAGATGGAAGGGCTTGCTGAAGCACCGAGGCATCCTTGGGGGCTTCGCTGTCGGGATTGAGCGCCACCGCCGCAAAGCCGGTGATGAACATCACCTTCAGATCGGGATCGAGTTCGGTGGCCCGGCGGGCCAGTTCGATCCCATCCATCTCCGGCATCACGATATCGGACAATAATAGGGAAAACGGCTCCTCCCGCAGGCGCTCATAGGCGGACTTGCCATTGTCGAACGCCACTACGTCATAGCCGGCATTCTTCAGGGCCCGCGTCAGAAACTGACGCATATCCGTCATCGTCTTCGGCAAGCAGAATACGATTCATCACCAACCTCGCCCTCGGCAATCTGCACTCGTCAAATCAGCACCGCTGCCCGCCCCGAGACAGCTACCCTGCAGCTGCGATCTTTAATCCCAGAATTGCCACGACACAAACGGTCTATATGCAAATTGGGTGTTATTTTCCCCCTTATGGACAATCAGTGGCACTCAATGCACATTAGCTGCGTTATGGGAGGCGCCAGGACGCAAAGGGAGACAAAGTGCAGTCCGACTATGCCGATCGGCCGGCCTTCGAAACGATAAAGCCGCGGCGGGCACTTGCGCCGGTGGTGTTCAACTCCGCCCATTCCGGACGCGACTATCCCAGGCGCTTCCTCGAGATGACCCGCCTCGACCATCTGTCGATCCGCCAGTCCGAAGATGCCTTTGTCGACGAGCTGTTCGCCCGCGCACCACATATGGGCGCCCCGTTGCTGCGAGCTCATTTCCCCCGCGCCTATCTCGACGTCAATCGCGAGCCCTATGAACTCGATCCCGCGATGTTCACCGAACCCTTGTCGGAACGGTTCAACACCGGCTCGCCCAGCGCGTGGCCGCGGGCCTCGGCACGCTGGCGCGCGTGGTCGCGGAGAACAAGCCCATCTATCGCGAGCGCCTCTGCCTCGCTGATGCGCGCATGCGCATCGAGGGCATCTACAAGCCCTACCACGCCACCTTGCAGAAGCTTCTGACCGATACCGCCACCCAGTTCGGCGTCGCCGTCCTCATCGACTGCCATTCCATGCCGCGCCTTTCGCGCTCCGGCGACCGCACGCCGCCCGACATCGTGCTTGGCGACCGCTACGGCACCACCTGCGCGCCGGTGCTGATGGATCTGGCGGAAACCGTGTTCGCCGGCGTCCGGGCTGCAGCGTTGCCCGCAATCGGCCCTATGCCGGCGGGCACATCACCCGCACCTATGGCCGGCCCGCATTATGGCATCCACGCCTTGCAGATCGAGATCAGCCGCAACCTCTACATGAACGAGGTGACACTGGATCGCCATGAAGGCTTCAACGCCGTCAAGGCCGTGGTCGAGCGTCTAATCGCTGCCCTCATTGCACTCGAAACGATCGGCATAGCCACCCAGCCGATGGCAGCAGAATAGCCAAAAAAGAAGAGGCCGCTTTTCAGCGGCCTCAGGTCCAGGGAGGTAACCACGACATCGCCCAAGGCGGGTTCCGTCTGGCATCATGCAAGTCCGATTGAACCGCCGCTGAGGCCTGCGCGATAGTGCGCCAATGCCACAATTGCAGCTTTCCTTGCTTCGAACTTCGAGATCACGCCAACCGGCGTCCCCACAAGGCCGGCACTTTCGTCCGGACCCATTTCGTGTGACCATCTCCTCATGATTGATAACAAACAGCAATTCGAGACCGAAACCGGCCTCAGCTGGTCGGCTGTCAGCGCGACCCTGCACGCCGCTGCGGCCAGCGCCGAACCCCAAACGCTGAAGCATTTTCGCAGTGAAATGGCTGTGGAAAACAAGCTGGCCGCCGCCTTCGATCCGGTAACCGAAGCCGATCGCGGGGCGGAATCGGCCATCCGCACCATCATCGCCAATGATTTTCCCGAGCACGCGATCATCGGCGAGGAGCACGAGGCGATTAATGAAGGCAGTGATTTTTCCTGGATCATCGATCCCATCGACGGCACCCGCGCCTTCATCTCCGGCGTTCCCCTTTGGGGCACGTTGATCGGATTTGCCCATCGCGGCCGGGTTCTCGCCGGCATTATGAGCCAGCCCTTTATCGGAGAGACTTATACAGGCGGCCCGGGAGGCAGTTTCTACCGCCGCGCCGACGATCAAATCCGTCTTGCGACCAGCGGCTGCACGGCTCTTGGCGCAGCAAGGATGTTCACCACCACCCCCGAGCTTTTCGATACAACGGAACGCCAGGCCGCCTGGTCCGCCCTCACCGACGCAGCGTTGATGACCCGCTATGGCTGCGATTGCTATGCCTATTGCCTCCTGGCCGCCGGCCATGTCGATCTCGTGGTTGAACCAAAGCTCAACATCTATGACATCGCCGCCCTTATCCCCATCATCGAGCAGGCCGGCGGCGTGCTGGCCACCTGGGACGGCCGCCCGGCCGATGCCGGGGGCGATGTCGTCGCAGCGGCAACGCCCGAACTGCTCGACGAGGCGCTGAGGATCATCGCCGGGGCGCAGACCGATTAGGCTCAGTCAGGCGATTGCTCGCTGATGAAGGCGTCGAAGGCCGCGAAGACCTGGGCCCTGATGTCGTCGTTCTCCATGAAAAGCTCGTGCCGCGCGCCGGCGATAACGGCATGCCGCCCCGACCGCATCCGGAGGCCCAGATGTTCGGTCGCCGGCGTGGAGACGACCTGATCGCGCGCACCGGCCAGCATGAAGACCGGTATCTTTACCTCACCGGCAAACTCGCCTTCGGCGGCCATCGCCATGGCCTCGAAGGCGGACGCGAGCCAGCGCACGGTTGGCGCCCCGAGCATCAGGTCCGGCCGCGCCTTGAGGATATCGAGATTGCGCACATAGCGGCGGAAATCGGAGGTCAGCGGGTTGCCGGCGAAATCGTCCTCGCTCGCCGGCCGGTCCTGTCGCCTCGACAAGGGCAGCGCGCCGAGGCCCGCAAAGCAGATGCCCTCGACCACCCGCGCCATTCCGCGCATCGACAGCGGAAATCCATCCAGCGCCAGCATCGGCGCGGACAGGAAGATGCGATCGAACATCAGCCGGTCCTCCGCAGCAGCCAGCAGGCAAACCAGCCCGCCCATCGAATGACCGACAAGGTAATAAGGCGGCGGACTGTCCGGCAAAAGGATCTGGGAGTGGAAGGAGCGCAGATCGGTGACGTAATCGGCGAACTTGTCCACATAGCCGAGCCGGGGATTGCGAATCAGCCGCTGTGAGCCGCCCTGGCCGCGCCAGTCGAAGCTGGCCACCGCGAACCCGCGCCGCTGAAAATCGCCGATCGTCTCGTAATATTTCTCGATCTGTTCGGTGCGTCCCTGCACCAGGCAGATCGTGCCCTTTGAGGGGCCATTCGTCCTCGGCCACAGCCCGTAACGCAAGCGCACCATGTCGCTGGTGAAAAAGAACCCTGCGCGAGTGCCCTCCGGCTGACGATTGGCGGGGATTTCACCGAGCACCGGCTCGACGGATTGCTCGGCTGTTTCGCTCATGTGATCGCTCCCCTGCCGCAGCCACTGGACCGCGTCAACCAATGACTCCACGGGGCGAGCATTAAACCAATGTCGGAAAAATGGAAGGCCAGCGCTCCGTCTGGAGACGCTGGCCCCCCGCTGTGCCTGCCGCCGTGCGGGGGGCGGGTGACGGCAGCTGGCAACATGTGCGGTTCGTGGAGGCTTGTGGCCCCGCATCGCTTTGCACGATGAAAGTGTTAGCAAAGGCCGCCTGAATGCGATCCGAGGCGAACGTTCAGCCCCTATTCATCATAATGGGGGAAATCTGGAGGAGGGTGGGAACGACTGGCGCCGGCTGGCCATTAAGCTAGGCCATCAAGAGAAAAAGCGAATGTTCAGTAAAATACTGTGCGCCGGCCTGGCCTTGGCTCTTTTTACCTTCAGTGCTCAGGCCGCGGAGTCCACGCTCCAGAAGCGAATGGCGCACCCCATTACCGCCGATAGCTGGGACGAGGACGTCTTTTTCAGCGTGGGCCGGTTCCAGTCCGGCTATTTCGGCGCCAGCTTCAACCCCGTTACCGCCAATTACGAGGACAATTATTTCCTCGGTGCCGGCTATCAGCGCTTCGTCGAGACGGGCGACTGGGGCTTTCGGCTTGGCTATGAACTGGGCGTTGGTCTGAGGATCGGAGAATCTGCTTCCGCCGAAGTGTGGGGAGGCGTCGTCGGCCGGATGCCCGGTTTGCGCATTGCCGATCGGTTCGAAATCGCCCCCGCCCTCACGGCTGGGCTGAGTGCGGCCACCGGCCTCATCGGTGCGGAGGCCGAACGGGCCAGCCGCAATAATGCCGAAGGCACTCTGCTGTTCTATCTCGGGCCGGAGCTCAGCCTGACGGATCTTCAGGCCCCCGATCGTGAATATTTCATTCGCGCCCAGCACCGGTCCGGCGCCTGGGGCACCTTGGCCTATCTCGACGGCTCCAATGCCGTCACCGTCGGCATGCGTTTCAAGTACTGAACGGAGGGGCTTTTGCCCCTCTTGAAACCTCCTTACCCCCACCTACATCTACGCTGTCCGCCGGATTGGCCGGGGACACGCGGCCCGTGAAAGCTTGCCGAAACCGGGAGCTTGAGGTGCTGCATCAACCGCATAAGTCCAAACGGAGTATGTGCTATGCAAACCTTCGATTTTTCGCCCTTCTACCGTTCCACCGTCGGCTTTGACCGCCTGTTCAACCGTCTTGACGAGATGGTGGGCCAGGAGGCCAAGTCCTACCCGCCCTACAATATCGAGCGCCTTGGTGAGGCCGAATGGCGCGTCGCGGTTGCCGTGGCAGGCTTTGCCGCAGACGACATCGCCATCGAGACCAAGGAGAACACCCTGACGATCAAGGGTGCCAAGGCTCAGGGCGCCGACGAAAACAAGCGTCAGTTCCTCCATCGCGGCATCGCCGAACGCAGCTTCGATCTGCGCTTCCAGCTCGGCGAGCATGTCGAGGTGACCGGTGCCAGCATGGAGAACGGCCTGCTCAACATCGACCTCAAGCTCGAGCTTCCCGAGAGCAAGAAGCCCCGGCAGATCGCCATCAATGGCGAGTCCAAGACGGTCGATGCGTCGATCGAGGACAAGTCGGTCAACTAAGAGACCTCGACGGTCATCGGGCGCCCATTCTAGGGCGCCCTCCCCTTTCCCATACGCTCGCGGCATGCCCACCTCCCTGTTGCAGGCATCGCGGCTTGAGCGGCGAAAAGGCGCGATCCCATGCGGACCGCGCCTTTTTGCATGTCGCGCGCTCCCGTGAACCAAAAAGGGCTGGCGGTTTCGCTTGCCCAGCCTTACAAAATCTGGCAATGTCGACACGGATAGGACAGTAATGTTGTCCATTTCCGATGCAGGGGGAGACCAGCGGGTAGTAATCTGCTAGTTTCTTCAGGGTTGGAGTGACGGCCACCGTCTCCCGGTGACTCGTCGCAGCCGTGACGTAAGGCGTGGGGCGCCGCGGACATGGCAGGGCCGGAAGGGCCCGAACGAGCGGCCATTTGGATGCAGAGCCGCTCTCAAAAAATGTGTGGCGCCGCTCGCGTCGAGCCGTACAGAGTACGACCCGAACTGGCGGCGTGTCTGGCATCTGCGGGTTTCGCCCGCGCGAGGACGAGGACGACGATATGGCTGAGCTGTTGAACGGATCGGATGCGACCCCTTTGGCAACACGCGCCAAAACCGCCGCTGCCGGCCGCCCGGCTGCGCAGGGTCTTTATAACCCGGCCAACGAGCATGACGCCTGCGGCGTCGGCTTCATCGCCAATGTCAAGAACGTGCCCAGCCATGAAGTGGTCGAAAAAGGCCTCGAAATGCTGGTCAACCTCACCCATCGAGGCGCTGTGGGCGCCGACCCGCTCATGGGCGACGGCGCAGGGCTTCTGACCCAGATCCCGCACAAATTCTTTCAGAAGGTCACCGATTTCGACCTGCCCGAAAAGGGGCAGTACGCCATCGGCATGATCTTTTATCCCAATGACGTCGCCCTCAAGGAGCGTTGCGAGGGCATTATTCATCAGTGCCTGCAAAACGAAGGCCTGACCCTGCTCGGCACGCGGGCCGTCCCCTTCGACAATTCATCGCTCTCCGAAGGGGTAATCGCCACCCAGCCGATTATCGAGCAGATCTTCCTCGGCCGGCCGGATGGGCTCGATGACGAGGAATATGAGCGCCGCCTGCTGATCGCCCGCAAGGTGATCTCCAACGTCGTCTATACGGAAATTCCGGAGGCGCAGTCCGACAACGGGCTTTATGTCGTCTCCATGTCGGCGCGGACCATTGTCTACAAGGGCATGTTCCTGGCTTACCAGTTGGGCGCCTTCTATCCCGATCTCAGCGATGAGGATTACGAATCCGCCCTGGCGCTCTGCCACCAGCGCTTCTCGACCAACACCTTCCCGTCCTGGAAGCTGGCGCATCCCTATCGGATGACCGCCCACAATGGCGAGATCAACACCATTCGCGGCAACGTCAACTGGATGGCGGCCCGCCAGGCATCGGTCGCCTCCAAGCTCTATGGCGAGGACCTCTCCAAGCTCTGGCCGATCTCCTATGAGGGCCAGTCCGACACCGCCTGCTTCGACAACGCACTCGAATTCCTCGTGCGTGGCGGCTATTCGCTGCCGCATGCGGCCATGATGCTGGTGCCGGAAGCCTGGGCCGGCAATGATCTTATGGACCCCGCCCGGCGCGCCTTTTACGAGTACCACGCCGCCCTGATGGAGCCGTGGGACGGTCCGGCCTCGATGTCCATGACCGACGGGCGTTATGTGGTGGCGACGCTGGACCGCAACGGTCTGCGGCCCGCGCGCTATCTCGTCACCCAGAAGGGCCATGTCGTGCTCGCCTCGGAAGCCGGCACGCTCGATATCCCCGAAGAGGATATCGTCGAGAAGTGGCGCCTGCAGCCGGGCAAGATGCTGGTCATCGACATGGAGGAAGGCCGCATCATCTCGGATGCCGAGATCAAGGCGTCGATGGCGGCCCTGCATCCTTACGCGCAATGGCTTGCCCGGACCCAGATCGTGCTCGAGGACTTGCCAGAGGTCGAGGCGGAAAGCCCCAAGACCTGGGAGAGCCTGCTCGATCGCCAGCAGGCCTTCGGCTACACGATTGAAGACATCCGCCTGCTGATGGCGCCCATGGCGACCACCGGCCAGGAGGGTGTGGGCTCCATGGGCACCGACACGCCGATCTCGGTGCTCTCGGACAAGTCCAAGCTCCTTTACACCTATTTCAAGCAGAACTTCGCGCAGGTGACCAACCCGCCCATCGATCCGATCCGCGAGGAATCGGTGATGAGCCTGGTCTCCTTCATCGGCCCGCGTCCGAACATTCTCGACTTGCAGGGAACGTCTTCGGTCAAGCGGCTGGAAGTGCGACAGCCCATCCTGACCAATGAGGATCTCGAAAAGATCCGCACCATCGGCGATATCGCCGACAACCAGTTCAATACAAAAACGCTCGACATCACCTACAGCGCCGAAAAAGGCGCCGAGGGCATGGACGATGCACTGGAGACCCTGTGCGGCAAGGCCGAGAAGGCGGTCCGCGAAGGCTTCAACATCATCATCTTGTCCGACCGTCTGGTCCGGGCGGACCGCATCGCCATCCCGGCGCTGCTGGCGACGGCTGCCGTCCATCATCACCTTATCCGCAAGGGACTGCGCACCTCCTCGGGCCTGGTGGTGGAGACGGGAGAGGCGCGCGAAGTGCATCACTTCGCCGTGCTCGCCGGCTATGGCGCCGAAGCCATCAATCCCTATCTGGCCTTCGAGACCCTCGCCGCGCTCCATGCGGAAGGCGAGTATCCGCCCGAGGTCGACCAGCACGAGGTCATCCACCGCTACATCAAGTCGGTGGGCAAGGGCCTGTTGAAGATCATGTCCAAGATGGGCATTTCGACCTATCAGTCCTATTGCGGCGCGCAGATCTTCGATGCCGTCGGCCTGTCGACCGAAATGGTCAACCGCTTCTTCTTCGGCACCGCCACGACCATTGAAGGCGTCGGACTCGCCGAGATTGCCGAGGAGACGGTGCGCCGTCATCATCTGGCCTTCGGCAATGATCTGGTGCTGCGAAAGACCCTCGATGTCGGCGGCGAATATGCCTACCGCATGCGCGGCGAGGCGCATGCCTGGACGCCGGACGTGGTGGCCAATCTCCAGCACGCCGTGCGCACCCACGATGCGAGCCCGGATGCCGCGCAAATGCGTTATGACGCCTTTGCCGCCGAAGTGAACGACCAGACCGCAAAGGCCAGGGCCATCCGCTCGCTCTTCGATCTGCAGCCGTTGGGCGACCCGATCGATATCGCGGAGGTGGAATCCGCTGAATCGCATCGTCCGCCGCTTCTCGACCGGCGCGATGAGCTTTGGCTCCATCTCCCGCGAGGCGCATTCGACGCTGGCCATCGCCATGAACACTATTGGCGGCAAGTCCAACACAGGCGAAGGCGGCGAGGAACCCGAGCGCTACAAGCCGCTGGACGATGGCTCCCGCAATCCCATGCGCTCGGCCATCAAGCAGGTGGCCTCGGGCCGCTTCGGCGTGACCACCGAATATCTGGTCAACGCCGACATGATCCAGATCAAGGTGGCGCAGGGCGCCAAGCCCGGCGAAGGCGGGCAGCTGCCGGGCCATAAGGTCGACTGGGTGATCGCCAAGACCCGGCACTCCACCCCGGGCGTCGGGCTGATTTCACCCCCGCCGCACCACGACATCTATTCGATCGAGGATCTGGCCCAGCTCATCTACGACCTCAAGAACGTCAATCCCGAGGCCGACATCTCGGTCAAGCTCGTCTCCGAGGTCGGTGTGGGCACGGTTGCGGCCGGTGTCGCCAAGGCGCGCGCCGATCACATCACCATTTCCGGCTATGACGGCGGCACGGGCGCCTCGCCTCTGACCTCGCTCAAGCACGCCGGCAGCCCCTGGGAGATCGGCCTTGCGGAGACGCATCAGACCCTGGTTCTGAACCGGTTGCGCTCGCGCGTCGCCCTGCAGGTCGATGGCGGCCTGCGGACGGGTCGCGACGTGCTCATCGGTGCGCTGCTGGGCGCGGACGAGTTCGGCTTCTCCACCGCCCCGCTGATCGCTGCCGGCTGCATCATGATGCGCAAATGCCATCTCAACACCTGCCCGGTCGGCATCGCCACCCAGGACCCGGTGCTGCGCAAGCGCTTCAAGGGCACGCCCGAGCACGTCATCAACTATTTCTTCTTCGTCGCCGAGGAATTGCGCACCCTGCTCGCTGGTATGGGCGCAAGGACGCTCGACGAAGTCATCGGCCGTTCGGACCTGTTGCATCAGCATCGCCTGCTTGACCACTGGAAGGCGCGCGGTCTGGATTTCTCCAAGCTTTTCTTCAAGCCCGAGCCAATCGGCGGCGACACCATCCACCATTCCGAGCTCCAGCATCACGAGATCGAGGATGTGCTCGACCGCCGGCTGATCGAAAAGGCCATGCCGGCGCTCGAGAACCGCGAGCCCGTCAAGATTGCGGTCGACATCAAGAACCGCGACCGCACCGCCGGCGCCATGCTGTCTGGCGAAGTCGCCAAGCGCTATGGCCATGAAGGCCTGCCCGAGGACACCATTTCGGTGAAGCTCAGCGGCACCGCCGGACAGAGCTTTGGCGCATTCCTGGCCCACGGCATCACCTTCGATCTCGTCGGCGAAGCCAATGACTATGTCGGCAAGGGGCTGAGCGGCGGAAGGTTGGTCGTGCGCCCGCCGGAAGACACAAAGATCGTGCCCGAAAGCTCGATCATCATCGGCAACACCGTCCTCTATGGCGCGATTTCCGGCGAGTGCTATTTCCGCGGCGTTGCCGGCGAACGCTTCGCGGTGCGCAATTCCGGTGCCCTCGCGGTTGTCGAAGGCACGGGCGATCATGGCTGCGAATACATGACCGGCGGCGTAGTCGTCGTCATCGGGCAAACCGGGCGCAATTTTGCTGCCGGCATGTCGGGCGGTGTCGCCTATGTGCTCGATGAGGACGGCTCTTTCCGCTCGCGCTGCAACCTCGCAATGGTCGATCTCGAACCGGTGGTCGAGGAAGAGCAGCTCATGCGCAAGCTTCACCATCACGGCGGCGATCTCGAATGGCATGGTCGCGTCGACGTCTCCGGCGATATGAGCCGGCATGACGACGAGCGGCTTCACCAGCTCATCTCCAACCATTTGCACTATACCGGCTCGACCCGGGCCCGGACCATTCTCGACAACTGGGCGGACTACCGGCCGAAATTCGTCAAGATCATGCCGGTCGAATATGCCCGCGCGATCCGCGAGATGGAAAAGAAGCGCGGCCAGAGCACCATGGGCTCGGCTGCGGCGGCGGAATAGGGAAAGATCAATGGGTAAGGTAACAGGCTTTCTCGAGATCGACCGCGAGGAACCGCGCTACGAGCCGGCCTCCGACCGCGTGCGCCATTATGGGGAATTCTCGATTCCCCTGAGCGAAGGGCGCGTGGTGGATCAGGCCGCGCGCTGCATGGATTGCGGCATCCCCTATTGCCACGGCGATACCGGCTGCCCGGTGCACAACCAGATCCCGGACTGGAACGACCTCGTCTATCACGACGATTGGGAAGAGGCGGCGCGCAATCTGCATTCCACCAACAACTTCCCCGAATTCACCGGACGCATCTGCCCCGCCCCTTGCGAGGAGGCCTGCACCCTCAACCTCGAGGACGTGCCGGTCGCCATCAAGACGGTGGAGCAGGCCATTGCCGATCGCTCAATCGGCGCCGGCTGGATCAAGCCGCAGGTGCCCGAGAAAAAGACCGGCAAGAAGGTGGCCGTGGTCGGCTCCGGTCCCGCCGGCATGGCCGCCGCCCAGCAGCTCGCCCGCGTCGGCCACGAGGTGCATCTTTATGAGCGCGAGCCCAAGGCCGGCGGGCTGATGCGCTACGGCATTCCCGACTTCAAGATGGAAAAGCACCATATCGACTTCCGCGTCGAGCAGATGGAAGCCGAGGGCGTTATCTTCCACTACAACGAAAATATCGGCGTTTCCCGCCCGCTTTCGGATCTGCAGGCCAATCACGACGCGGTACTGCTGTGTGGCGGCTCGGAATTCCCGCGCCATCCGGGCTGCGAAGGGACCGACCTCTTCGGCGTCCATTACGCCATGCCCTATCTGGTGCAGCAGAACCGGCGCGTTGGCGGCGAAGCCATCAATGGCGACCAGCCCATTGTCGCGACTGGCAAGCATGTGGTGGTGATCGGGGGCGGCGACACCGCCTCCGACTGCATCGGCACCGCCTTCCGCCAAGGCGCCATCGCAGTGACCCAGATGGACATCCGTCCCCAGCCGCCTGAGAAGGAAGACAAGCTGACCACCTGGCCGAACTGGGCGGTGAAGATGCGGACATCCTCCTCTCAGGCAGAGGGCGCCATCCGCCAATTCTCCGCCGGCACCATGGAGATCATCGGCAACGCCAATGGCCATGTCACCCATGTGAACTGCGCCAAGGTCGACCGGCAGCGCAAGCCGATCCCCGGCACGGAATTCAAGATCAAGGCCGATCTGGTGCTGATGGCCATCGGCTTTGCCCATCCGGTGCATGAAGGCATGCTGGAGGAGCTTGGCGGCAAGCTCGATGCGCGCGGCAATCTGTTTGCCGACACGTTCAGCTACAAGACCACCGTCGACAAGGTCTATGCGGCCGGCGACATGCGCCGCGGCCAATCGCTTGTCGTCTGGGCTATCCGAGAAGGACGGCAGGCGGCGCGGTCTATCGATTTCGATCTGATGGGCGCAACGGATTTGCCCCGCTAACCCTCAACTCGAGCGGATCAGCGGCCGCTCGGATTGGGCTGCGTGCCCCCCGTAATCCCAACGCCAAAGGCGTCGGCCCGTCCGGCCGGCGCCTCGACCATCTGGGCGAAGTCGAAACCCGTATCGGTTCCGGCAGCCATTTGGGGCATGGCCAACACGAGATCCAGCGCTTTTGGCGCCGTATCGTTGAGCGAGACCACCGGGCTTGCCACCTGCAAAAGCCTGATCTGCCCCAACCCCTGGAAGGGCGGACGCTGCATGGCGGCCGCATCTGTTCCAGCGAGGACGTCCGCGACTTCTACCGTCATCGCGCCGCCCCGATAGAAATTTTTCAAAGACTGATTGACGTAAAACGCCAGCTTGTCCGATCCGGCATTGGAAAAATGGATGCCGTCAGGCTTGCGCATCAGAACCTTCTCGCCGTTAAGGTCCGGTCCGTAGGCGGAAAAGTTGCCGGCTTCGTCGATGAAGCGCTCATAGATGTCGACATATTCGGCCCCGCCTGAAAAAGCCGCGAGCTTTTGCACCGAGGCGATCTGCGAGATGGCGGCCGAGTAGCTGCTCGCCTGCATGGGCGGCAGGCCCACCCAGATCACGGGCTTGCCCGCGGCCTGAAGCTGACCGAGGAATTCGGCAATGCGCGCCGAATAGGCGGTCTTCCACTCTTCCGTCAGCGGCTGATAACTATGGCCATTCTCGCGGATGGGCTGGCGGTCGTTGATGCCGACAATGACCACCGCGATGTCGAAACTGTCTGCCGCTATCGCATCGCGGATGGCCTTGTTCCAGTCGAAGAAATCGTCACGCACGAAGCCTGAGGACCCCACGCCCTGCGACAGGATGACGAGGTTGGGATCGTCCGCATAGGAGCGTTCGAGCGCCTTTGCCAGATCGATGGCGAGGGAATCTCCGAAGACGGCGACGCGCGTGGCATTATCCGCCTTTTCGACATCGGGCTTTGCGGGCGGCAGGGTCGCTTGCTGCCGCGCCGGGCGCGAGGTGCTGCGGCTCCTGCTTGGGCTGCGGCTTTGCGTCCCCCGCCATTGGACCGGCGCTGCGGCTGCGCCTGCTGTGCCGGCTGATTGTCTTTAGGTCCAAATAGCAGGTCGAACAGCGTCCGTGGCTTTTGCTGCTGGGCGACCAGCATCGTGTCATCGGCCGTCGCCGGCTGCGCATCAATCAGCGGCGCCAAAAGGACGGCCACGCAAAGGGCAATCAAAAGCCGGATCATTTTGCTCTCTTCTCCGCCGCCATCTTATCAGATGACGCGCACCTGTCCCACGTCCAGCTGCACTGGAGATTAATTTGCCTTCTCGAGGCGCTCATAAGCGTCGCGCGTGATGAAGCCATCCGCCGGCAGCCCCTTCGCCTTCTGGAACGATTGGTAGGCACGCTGGCTGACTGGTCCGATCCGGCCGTCGACGGCGCCACTGTAATAACCGAGCTGTTTCAAGCGCTTCTGAATGGCGATCCGCTCCTTGAGATTCGGGAACCGGGCATTACGCGGCCAGGACTGCTCGAAGGGCCCCGCCCCCTTCAGCCGGTCCGTCAGATGCGCCACCGCCAGGGCGTAGCTGTCCGAGAAATTATAGCCCTTTATCGCGAGATAATTCGCCGTCATCAGGAATTTCGGGCCGTTCTGCCCGGCGGGCACATATAGGAAGACCTGTTCGTCGGCTGCGGAGAACTCCCGACCGGCCACACGGGTCACACCGCGCTTCGCAAAAAACGAGACCGGGTGGAAATCTTCACGGCTGGCAAGCATGTAATCGAACCCCTCCGGCAGGTTCACTTCATAGCCCCAGTCATGGCCGGGCTGATAGCCAAGCGCACGGAAGTAATTGGCCGTCGTCGCCAGCGCGTCGGCGAGCGAGGTGTGCGGATTGATCCCTCCATCGCCGTCGCCGTCGGTGCCGTATTTCAATAGGCCCGACGCAATGACCTGCGTGTGCCCAATGGCTCCGGCCCAGGATCCGACCAGACTGTCATTGGTCCAGCCATGATTCTGGATGAGCTTGAGCGCGGCGATGAGTTCCTGCTCGTCCTGTGCGAGGCGCGCGCGCCGCTGATGCACCACCGTTGCCAGCGAGCGCACGATCGGGCGGATATAGCGGTCATTGGAAAGGATCGTGCCGTAATTGGTCTCTATGCCCCAGATCGCGGCCAAAAGATATGGGTCGACGCCGAACCGCTTGCCGACGGCCTCGAACACGCGACGGTTGCGCGCAAAGGCCTCGCGCCCCTGGGCAACGCGCGCTGCGCTCACCCGCTGGTCGAGATACTCCCATATCGGCGTCGTGAACTCCGGCTGCCCGGCGATCAGATCGGGCGTGCGCGGATCGGGGGTCATCCCCGCCATGATGGAGCGATAAAGCCCCCGATCGATCCCAGCGGCGACCGCCTGGCTCTCGAAATCGGCGATGAACGCATCGAAAGACTGCACGGGTTGAGCATGGGCTGCCGTTCCGGCAGTGATGAGCACTGCCAATATCCCCAATGTCCGCAGGAACCGCATCATCCCGCGTCCTCCTCTTTCAGTCCCGTCGATTGCGCAGCATCAGATGCTGCTCCCAATCAAGCGCATGACTGACGATTTCGTTCAGATCGTCATGCCGGGGCTGCCAGCCAAGCACTTCGCGCACTCTCTCGCCGGTTGCGGTGATCGAGGCCGGATCGCCTGCCCGGCGCGGCCCCTCCTCGACCCGGAAGTCGGCCCCGGAGACCGACTTTACCGTATCGACCACCTCCCGCACCGAATAGCCTTGCCCATAGGCGCAGTTGAGCGTGGTGCTGCGCCCACCGGCTCGCAGATAATCGAGCAGCAGGGCGTGCGCGGCAATGAGGTCGGTGACGTGGATGTAGTCGCGCACGCAGGTGCCGTCCGGCGTTTCATAGTCGGTGCCGAAAATGTCCATCTTCTCGCGCTGCCCGAGCGCGGTCTGCGCCGCCACCTTGATCAGATGCGTCGCCATCGGCGTCGACTGCCCCGACCGCCCTTTTGGATCGGCGCCGGCCACATTGAAATAGCGCAGCACGCCATAGGTGATGGGATGCGCGGCGGCGACATCGGCCAGCATCATCTCCGTCATCAGTTTGGAGCGCCCATAGGGCGACATCGGGGCAAGCGGCGTTTCCTCGACCACCGGCTCCAGCCCGGTCATGCCGTAGACCGCCGCCGTCGAGGAGAAGATGAAATGCTTGACGCCGCGACCGGACCGCCGCCTCCAGCAGATTGCGCGAGGTTGCGGTGTTGTTGCGATAATATTTGAGCGGATCGACGACCAATTCCGGCACCACGATGGATCCGGCGAAATGCAGGATGGAATCCACGCCATGCTCTCGCACCAGTCGCTCGACCAAGGCGAGTGTCTCCGGCATCGCCCTCCACCAGTGTCGCACGCGCGATCGACGGCCCAGTCGAAGCCGGTGACGAGATTGTCGAGCACGACGACCTCCTCGCCGGCATCGGCAAGCGCCAGACCATATGGCTGCCGATATAGCCCGCGCCTCCGGTCACCAGAACAGCCATCGTCGTCCACCCTTCGAATTCGCTCGTGTTTGTTGCTTAGTCGGTTTGCCGCCGAAACAACCTATGGTACCCACTCGTTAGGCCGTAGGAGCCTCTTGCCAGCAAGTGATTTTGCGCCTTGCTGTCATGCCGGCATGGGCAATATCAATTCCAACGCGCGTAAAGCTTTAGCGCGCACAGGCGAGGAGTAGCAAATGGTTGAGCGCGTACGCACCGCAGTTTTCCCGGTCGCGGGCTTGGGGACGCGCTTCCTGCCGGCCACCAAGGCCATGCCCAAGGAAATGCTGCCGGTCGTCGACCGGCCGCTGATCCAGTATGCCGTGGACGAGGCCCGCGAAGCCGGCATCGAGCATTTCGTCTTCGTCACCGGCCGCAACAAGGGCGTCATCGAGGACCATTTCGACCGTCAGTTCGAACTCGAGGTCACACTTCAGGAGCGCGGCAAGACCGAAGCGCTCGCCGAATTGCGCAAGGATCTGCCGCAGCCGGGCCGTTCCAGCTTCACCCGCCAGCAGGAGCCGCTTGGGCTGGGCCACGCCGTGTGGTGCGCCCGCGAGCTGGTCGGCAACAATCCCTTCGCCCTGCTGCTCCCCGACATGCTGATGAAGGCCGAGCCCGGAGCGCTCTCCGCAGATGATGGAAGCCTACGAGCACACCGGCGGCAACATCATCGCCATCGAGGAGGTCGATCCCAACGACGTTTCCTCCTATGGCATCCTGGCGCGCGGGGACGGTCCCGACGACCGGCTTCGAGATCACCGGCATGGTCGAAAAGCCCAAGCCCGAGGATGCGCCCTCCAACCTCATCATTTCCGGCCGCTATATCCTGCAGCCCGAGATTTTCGAGCTTGCTCGCCAAGCAGACCAAGGGCGCCGGCGGCGAAATCCAGCTGACCGATGCCATGCTGCGCCTGATGGACATGCAGAAATTCACCGGCGTCAAATTCGAAGGCCAGACTTTCGACTGCGGCTCCAAGATCGGCTTTCTGACCGCCAATGTCGCCTATGCGCTCGACCGGCCCGACATTGCCGAGGCCTTCATGAAGGAAGTTCGCCAGCTCGCTGCAACCGCCACACGCAGCTGAGCCTGATTCTGGCTGCCAGCCTAGTTGGAGACGGTAACACCCGCCATGATGCGCTGCGTACGCTCGGTCGTGCCCGTGCTGGAACGCGATTCTCCTGTCGAGTAGTCGGCAGACAAGGCAAGATGGCTGTTCACATACCAGTCGGCGCCAAGCCCGTAGGAATATCCATTTTCTGTCGTCGGCGAACCCGCATAGCTCGCCCAGTTCCTGCTCGCCGTCGCGCGCGCCTGCAGCCACTCGGAGAGCAGGTAGTTGACCCTCAGCGTCAGATCATTGCCGAACCGGGCCGTGGCGCCGGTCACATCGCCGGTGTCGCTGATGTCTGAATTGAATTCAGCAGCAAGCGTCAGCCGTCCCGAAGGCGAATAGGTGACTGTCGCGCCATAGACCAGGCTGTCCTGATCCTGCAGCCGGCTGTCATCGAAATTGCGGAAGGCGTATCCGACTGACGCCTCGCCGGATAATCCTGCCTGCCATTTGGCAGCCACGCCGGTACGTGCCGAATAGGTCCAGTTGTCGGAAATCGCACCCAGGGAGGCGGAAGGCGCATCGAAATTCTCGCGATCCGCGCGCAGCTGCTCGAAGACGGAAAGGATTGGCGTGAGCTCGTACTCCAGCCTCGCCCCGAAACCATAGCCGGTGCGGTTCCGATAGGTATTGTCGGTCTCTGTTCCGTCGGCCGCCACCGTCTTGCCAACGACTTCTCGCAAAGCTGAAGCGGAAAGCCCCAGGCCGAACCTTCCGAAGCGCCGTTTGACCTCGCCCTCGGCGGAACCTGTGATGTATTGAGGCGGCTGCACCACCCCGCTGCCATCGCTGGCGATCGTGGGGCGATCTTGCGACAGGCCCAACCGAAGCGCACCGGAGAGATCCGTTTGCGCATCAAGGGCGTGAGTGGCCTGCAGGGAGACCTTGCCGCTATTGACGCGGAACTGCCCGTCCAGCTCTTTCGTCAAATCGCTCGACCCGTTGAGCGTCAGTTCTCCGCGCCCGGTCGGCATTTTAATCGAGACGTCCGGCACGAGGCCAGCCTCATAGTGACCGCCTTCCGCATCCTCGACATATGCACCGCGAAGCGTCAGGCTCCAATTCACATTGGGCGCGTCGCTTGCAGGCGGATAGCCATAGGAGATGCGCCGCGGCGCCTGCTGACGCACTGCAGGCGCGGACGCGGCTGCGTCGGGCGTGTATTGAGGGATCGAACCGGTGACCAAGGGCGACACGGCATTGGTTGGCGCGGCCGGCGCATGTGCCTGAGGCATTTCCAGGTCGATCGGCGTCAACGCCGAGATGTTGGAAATCGATTGCCGCTTCAACGGCGGCAGCGGCGTGGCCGTATTTGATGGTGCCGCGCCGGCTCGTTGTGGTGCGCGCAGCGGCGCAGTCTGCAGTAAGCGCTCTTCCTGGGAAGCAGTCGCCCCTACGCATTCGGCCGAATAGATGTTGGCCGCACGTAACACTTGGCAATTGCCGGGGGACACCGCTTCACGAGCTGGCCGAAGCGCTACGGGAGCGGACGATGGCACTGCAGCAGGCAGCGGAACGGGCTCGGGCAAGGGGAGAGGCGGAACCTGGCTGCTCGGCTGATTTTGCCTTTGTTGGATTTGTCTCGGCTGGATTTGTCGTGAAACCGGGGAAGCCACCGGCGCCGCGCGCTGCTGCTTCCTAAGGCATCCGGCAGGATTACTGCAGGGTTCTGGGTAACCTCCGGCAAAAGTCCCGCGCAGCAGGGCGGGATTGCTGGTGCCCGACCCGTCGCCAGCCAGCGCCGGGCGGAAAGTGCTCCCGCCAACGAGTAACAGGCTGCAAAGCAGAATGGCTGTCGTGGGATTGCGGCGGTTCACGCCCTACTCCTCAAATTCCAAGCCATTGCCGGCCTCGTCACGAGGGGCGGCCCCCGATCAACGCCCTTCGCCGATCCTTTGCGCCGATGCGGTGATTCGGGCGGTCCGACCGTCATCGGCCGCACCGGCCCATCCTGCGCCGTTTATGGTTAAGAAACCTTGAAATCGGCGACTGGCACCGGGCGAGGTCATTTTCTCTTAACTGTCGGACTTAACTGCAATTTCAGCCCCAGCACCGATAGTCCTGGCGAATGTGGAACGGTGAAGAGGTGGGTTGGAATGGATCTCGCTACGATCCTCGGAATGGTCGCGGGAGCGGGCGTGATTGCGATGGCGATCGTGCTTGGCGGTTCGGTGACCCAATTCATCGACGTGCCCTCTGTTCTCATCGTCATTGGCGGCGGCATGGCCGCCACGCTCATCCGCTTTCCTCTCGCAGGAGTGCTCAACGCCTTCCAGACGGGAGGCAAGGTCGCCTTCACTCACAACAAGGTCGAGCCGCGCGAACTGATCGACAAGATCGCGGAGATGGGTGACATCGTCCGCCGCACCGGCCCGCTGGGACTGGAATCGATCGACGTCTCGGAGCCCAATCTGAAGAAGGGCTCGCAGATGATTGCGGACGGCTATGACGGCGCCTTTATTCGCGAGTCCATGGAGCTTGCCCGCGACCAGTATCTGACCCGTCTGATGGAAGGGCAGCGCGTGTTCAAATCGCTGGGTGATGCGGCGCCGGCCTTCGGCATGATCGGAACGCTTGTCGGGCTGGTGCAAATGCTCGGCAATATGGACGATCCGAGTGCCATCGGCCCGGCCATGGCCGTTGCCCTTTTGACCACGCTCTACGGCGCGGTGGTCGCCAACCTCATCTGCCTGCCCATTTCGGACAAGCTGGTGGCCAAGCTCGGCTTCGAGGAGATCAACCAGACCCTGATCATCGACGGCATCATGTCCGTGCGCGAGGGCAAGAGCCCCAATCTCATCCGCGAGATGCTGGTTGCCTATTTGCCTGAACACCAGCGCACAGAGGAGACGGCCAAGGCCGCCTGAGCGCTGCCCGGGCCTTCACCATTATGGCACTCAAGAAAGCACAGACCGGATCAGATATCCCCGAATGGCTGGTCACCTTCGCCGACCTCATGTCCATTCTGGTCTGCTTTTTCGTGCTGATCATTTCCTTTTCCATTCAGGACGAGAAAAAGCTGCAGGTGGTCGCTGGATCGATGCGGGAGGCCTTCGGCATCGTCAAGGTTCAGCAAAAGGCAGGAGTGATCGAACGCCAGGGAAATCCGAAGCGCCCCTTCGTCAAGCAGATCAGCAACGAGACTGAGCCGCCGAGCACCGACTATTCCAACATCAACCACGATCAGAACCAGAAGCAGGGGATCGAGGCGAACACATACAGCCACGAAAAAACCGACATTCCCCAGCCCGACGCGTTCAACCTCGCCGCCGCCAGCCTCAAGCAGGCCTGGAAGGACCTGCCCGACATCACCCATGTCTCCGACAATCTGATTGTCCAGGACACCGAGGAAGGGGTCAATATCGTCATCGCCGATCAGGAGGGGCATCCGATGTTCCCGGAGGCCTCGAAATACCCCTATGAGGCAACCCGCAAGGCCCTGGCGGCCATGGCCCCCCTGCTGTCCAAGATGCCCAATCAGATCCGCATTACCGGCCACACCTCTGCCGGCATCAAGTTTCCCAATCCACGCTATGGAAAATGGGAGCTGTCAGCCGACCGCGCCAATGTCGTGCGCGCCATCCTGCAGGAATTCGGCGTGCCATCCGACCGTATCTTCTCGGTCGCTGGCCGCGGCGATGCCGACCCCTATTTTCCCAATGATCCTTACCTGGCCACGAACCAGCGCGTGTCGATCCTGCTGATAAAGCGCAAGCCGCCCGTGCCTGCAGGCTTGGCGCCCTAGCCCGGCAGCATGATCCGGCTCAGCCAGTAGCCGAGCCCTGCGGCAACCGAACTCAGAACCGTGCCCCAAGCAATGTCGATGATGACGATGCTGACGGGCCAGTCCTTGAGCGTTGCGTAATTGGTCATGTCATAGGTGGCATAGGCAAAGAATCCGAACAGCGCCCCATAGAGCAGCGCCGTCCCGATAGAGTGCTCCCGCATCGCCGGCGCAACGGCAAAGATGATCACGCCAATGACATAGACGGCATAGAACCCGGCTGCTGCTGCGAGATTGGGCCGTTCGAGCAAGTGCCCCTGCAGCCGGTCAAAGTAAAAGCCTTTGGCAACGACGGATAGCCAGACGAAGTCCAGCCCCAAAAAAATCACGGCGGTGATGAGATAGCTGGCGACATAGCTCATTGTTCGCGGCTCCGACGGTTGCACTTAGGCACACTACGCGGCGCGCAATCATTTGGATTGCCATTGCCTTTTGCCTCCCGGCGAGTGAAATGGACCGGCCGGTCGTCGGCATGTTGAATTGCGTGCGTCTAGGAGATCCCCGCATGAATAGACTGCTCATAACCGCAGCCGCACTTGCCGTGGGCTGTCTCCCGAATGGAGCGCAAGCCGCGAGCTTCGATTGCTCGAAGGCTGGCAACGGCTTTGAAAAGGCGATCTGCGCCGACGACGCTCTTTCGCAAAAGGACGAGGATCTGGCCAAGGCTTATGCAGCTGCCAGGGAAGGACTGTCGGAACGGGCGCGCAAGGAAGTGTTGGGCGGGCAGCGGGAGTGGCTCGATTTCGCGCAGCGGGCCTGCACGCCCGAGGCCAAGCCCATCGCCTCCTATGACGAGGACCAGCGGTCCTGCCTTTCCGATCTTTTCGACGACCGCATCGAAACGCTTGGACGCAACCGCACGGTCGACGGCCAGCGCTATTATACCTCGGACAGCTATAACGTGGTGCTGGGGACAAGCGAATACACCGATCCCCGCGTCATGACCGGTGTACAATCGGTAATTCAGATGGATGGCGACACGAAATTGGCAAGCGCATTCAACAAGCTGGCCATGGCGGAAATACCAAGCGGTGAAGGAAGCGATGCTCAGGCCAGTGATCAAGAAGGCGACACCGCAAGCGCCTACGAGACCACCGTTTCTCTCGATGCCTCCACCCCGACGCTGCTGACGCTCAAGGACGATTTTTATTCCTACAGCCTGGGCGCCGCACACGGGCTTTACGGCACGACCTATGCGCACCTTCTGCGCAATGACGAGCGTCCGCTCGACGCCTCCGATATTTTCCAGGGCGATGGTTGGCAGCAAAAGCTGAGCGATCTCGCGCTCGCTTATGTGAAGCAGAATGTCCTTGAGGAGGGCCAGGGCTTCGACTGGGATGTGAGCGACTTGACTCAATACCTTGCCGATCCGTCCCGCTGGACGTTCCAGAAGGATGGGCTGCACGTGCAATTCGAGCTTTACGAGGTGGTCCCCTATGCAGCCGGCATGCCCGAGGCAATCATCTCCTGGGAAGACCTCAAGCCCTATCTGACACAGGATGCGCTCAAGATCGCGGGCGTTGCTCCCTGAACCTGATCATCGATAGGAGAGCGGCCGGGTGCCGCTCTCCGCCGAGATATAAGTCTCCGCACCGGCAATGATATCGGTGTTCTGCGCGGCAACGATCTGCCAGCCCCGGTCCGTTTGTTCAGCGACGAGAATGAAGACGCCCTGCCGGACGCCGGCCTGCTCCCCCTCTAGCGTCGTCTGACCGCTGAGCCGCCACCTCAGGTGCAGCACGCAATGCCCCTCTCCCAGTGGACGGACCCTTTGCTCTAGAATTTCCATCTCGGCGTGCCGAAAGATGCGCTCGAACCCATAGGCGTGGGCCCGCGCGATATCACGGCGCTTACGCCACCACAGCCCCACCACATTGACGAAATCGGCATCCTCGGCGAAGAGCGCCGCAAATCCTTCCGCATCGCGCCCGTTCCAGCAATCAGCGACCGCCGGCGCGATATCTTCAGGCGTTTGCGGCAGCGCGCTCACACCTCTGGCCGCGTCATCGCGAAGACTTCGGTGACCTCGGCATAGTCGCGATAGCCACACCGCGCGATGCTGCCGGCAGCAGCAATGTCGAATAGCCCATCCCTTAGGAACTCCTGATCGATATGAACCCGCACCACTTCGCCCAGCACCAGATAGTTGTTGGTGTCGGCCCCCGCGGCTGTCGTGAGGCGCTTGATCTCGATGAGCTTGCACTCCATGGCCGCCGCCGCTTCCGCCACCCGCGGCACCTCGACCAGATCCGATCGGGCAGGCGTCAGCCCCGCTTTTTCGAATTCGGAAATCCCCGCGTCATAGGTGCCACTGCTCTGGTTCATCGGCTCAGCCAGGCGCCGCGTGGCAAGGTTGAAGACAAATTCGCCGGTTTCCGAGATGTTTTGCGTACTGTCCTTCCAGCTGTTTGACGAAAACCCGAGGATCGGCGGCTTTTCGCACAGCGCGTTGAAGAAACTGTAGGGCGCAAGGTTCAGAACCCCGTCTTTCGACTTCGAGGAGATCCAGCCGATCGGGCGCGGCGCGACGATAGCCTTGAAGGGGTCATGCGGAAGACCGTGCCCATCGGCCGGCGAATAGGAATGAAACTGCGGCAACGACTTGGCTCCTGATCAATTCCGAAGCCCTCCAGATAAAGCCCGGCGTCACCAGCGGCAAGGGTGCTCCCGCTATCGCCATATCGGTCACCACAAGCTCGGCTACCTCTACGGACAGATCTGACAACCGAGGGCGGATGTGTATGACCGACAAGTTTAGGTGTCGGCTGCGGGCCGGGGATAGAATTCTTCGGCCTGGAACGCAAAAAACGCCGCCTCCCGAAGGAAGCGGCGTTTTGAAATCAGTTTCGACATCTAAAGAGACCGAATTGTTCTTGGCAGACCTGGCAGCGACCTACTCTCCCGTGCCTTAAGACAAAGTACCATCGGCGCTGAAGCGTTTAACGGTCGAGTTCGGAATGGGATCGGGTTCTGGGCGCTTCGCAATAGCCACCAGGTCGGCGAAGAACAATTGGGTGAATTCTGGTTATGTTTGGTTGATGAGCGCCGCGTTCCCGTGCAGGACGCGGCGTCTTCGGTGTCTGACCGTTCATTCAGGCCGTATTTCTACGGGCATTGAATAATGAGAACGATCAAGTCAATCGAGCTATTAGTACCAGTAAGCTTCACACATTGCTGCGCTTCCACACCTGGCCTATCAACGTGGTGGTCTCCCACGGCTCTCAAGGGAATACTCGTTTTGAGGGAGGCTTCGCGCTTAGATGCTTTCAGCGCTTATCCCGTCCGCACATAGCTACCCTGCAATGCGGCTGGCGCCACAACAGGTCCACCAGAGGTGCGTCCATCCCGGTCCTCTCGTACTAGGGACAGCTCCTCTCAATATTCCAACACCCACGGCAGATAGGGACCGAACTGTCTCACGACGTTCTAAACCCAGCTCACGTACCACTTTAAACGGCGAACAGCCGTACCCTTGGGACCTGCTCCAGCCCCAGGATGTGATGAGCCGACATCGAGGTGCCAAACGATGCCGTCGATATGGACTCTTGGGCATCATCAGCCTGTTATCCCCGGCGTACCTTTTATCCGTTGAGCGATGGCCCTTCCACACGGGACCACCGGATCACTATGACCGACTTTCGTCTCTGCTCGACTTGTCAGTCTCGCAGTCAGGCGGGCTTATGCCATTGCACTCAACGACCGATTTCCGACCGGTCTGAGCCCACCATCGCGCGCCTCCGTTACTCTTTGGGAGGCGACCGCCCCAGTCAAACTACCCACCATGCGCTGTCCCGGGTGCTGTTACACCGCGGTTAGACATCCATGACGATAAGGGTGGTATCTCATCTTGCGGCTCCACAATGACTGGCGTCACTGCTTCAAAGCCTACCACCTATCCTGCACATGCCGACACGAATGCCAGCGCAAAGCTATAGTAAAGGTGCACGGGGTCTTTCCGTCTGACCGCAGGAACCCCGCATCTTCACGGGGAATTCAATTTCGCTGAGTCTATGCTGGAGACAGTGGGGAAGTCGTTACGCCATTCGTGCAGGTCGGAACTTACCCGACAAGGAATTTCGCTACCTTAGGACCGTTATAGTTACGGCCGCCGTTTACCGGGGCTTCAATTCAAGGCTTGCACCTCTCCTTTTAACCTTCCGGCACCGGGCAGGCGTCAGACCCTATACGTCGTCTTTCGACTTCGCAGAGCCCTGTGTTTTTAGTAAACAGTCGCCACCCCCTCTTATGTGCCACCCACCAACGGTTGCCCGCCAATGGGTCACGCTTATCCCGAAGTTACGCGTGCAATTTGCCGAGTTCCTTCAGCATAGTTCTCTCAAGCGCCTTGGTATGCTCTACCAGTCCACCTGTGTCGGTTTCGGGTACGGTCAATAATGGTGGAGCTATTTCCTGGAACCTGCTCACTGCGCATCCAATCCGA